>CAWBTU010000004.1:0-1239244 GCA_963791805.1 uncultured Clostridiaceae bacterium | reverse complement strand
TAGTTAGGATGGATGCAGAAGGAAGAAATGTTCTATTACCATATATCACAATAAAAGATAAAGGCATGGAAACTACAGGGTTAGCTATTTTTAAAGGGTATAAAATGGTAGCAAAATCAAATATAAATGAGGCTAAAATGATAAATATTTTAAAGGAAAGCAATGTTAAAGGAATTCTTACATTACAAAAGGATTCAGAAAAATATGATCAGTTGCTATGCCACATCAAAAAGAAAGGTTAAATGCTATAAAGAAGGGAATAAGTATAGATTTATAATAAATTTAGACATAGAAGGTGAATTAGTTTCAAATGGTTTATATAAAGATGTAACTAGTGATGCAAAAGAATTAAAAAAATATGAAGAGGATATGAAAAACAATTTAGAAAAACAATGTAATGATTCTATAAATAAAATTAAATATGAGTATAAAGTGGATGTGTTAGATTTAGGAAGAAATGCTGTTGCAAAATATGGAAGGGGAACTGGAGTGGATTGGAACACTATAATATGTGATTCTGACATCAAAGTAAATGTAAAATTTAAAGTTAATACTGAAGGAAGAGGGGATTATTAATATGATATAATTTATTATAAAACAAATTAGGAGAGATAATTATGAGTAGCATATTATTAGTAGAAGATGACAGTGTTCTTTCATATAGCATAGAGTACACATTGAAAAATGATGGATTTAATGTGGTAAGAGCAGCTAAAATAGCTGAAGCAAGAAAATTTTATTATGAGCAGATGACTATGTAACTAAACCCTTTAGAATCAGAGAACTTATCTCAAGGATAAATGCAGCAATAAGGCGAAATAGTTTTACAAACCAAGAGGGTGATATTTTAATTTCAGCAAATCTTGTTTTATATACACTTCAAGGTAAGGTTAAAAAGAATAATGAAGATGTAGTAGTTACTGCTTTAGAATATAGATTACTTTTGAATTTTATGAATAATCCTAACCAAGTATTAAGCAGAAATAGTATTCTTGAAAATTTATGGGACATTGAAGGGACATTTATTGATGATAATTCTCTTTCTGTTTATATTCGCAGGCTAAGAGAAAAAATAAGAAGACAATCCTGCCCAGCCGAAGTTTGTAGTGACAAGTAGAGGTTTAGGATATAGCTGGGATTGTGAGGTAAGGAGTGTTACAAAGCCTACGAATTCAGAGGAAGTTGCTAAGGGTAAGGGAGTGCTTAATAATTATAATTACCATAAAAAACTTTCATTATCCTCTCAACCCTTATTAAAGAGTGTTGGCCCCAATTTTCAAGCTGAAAATGTTAATTATTATTTTAGTATATCTAATTCCATTGTTAATTCTAATTTATTTTGAATACGTAAAAATATATGGTAAAGCTAGAACTATATCATCAGCCTCAGAAAGTGTTGTAGAAGGAAATTTTAATGCTATCCTTTCAGAAGAAGAAGAAGGAGATTTTGCAATCCTTGGGCATAATTTTAATAATATGGCCAATAGATTGAAATTTAGCATGGAAAGTCTAAAAGAAGATAAAGTGTTTTTGAAGAATATTATTTCAGATATCTCACATCAACTTAAAACCCCGCTTTCCTCGCTTTATGCAATCAATGATATTCTACTAGAAAATCCATCCATGGAGCCAGAAATTCAAAAGATTTCTCTAGAAAAGAACAGATCGCAACTTAATAGAATGGAATGGCTAAATATCTCTAATACAATAAGCACAAATCTATTGCTTAGAACTAAGGAATTTGCTGTACTTAAGGCTGTAGGAATGACAGAGTATTCAATTAAGAAAATGATACTACTTGAGGGACTGCTATATGGAATTATTGCGGCTGTGTATGGGTCAATCCTTGGAATCCTGTGCTATTGTAAATTATATAATCTATTGATAGGAATAAGAGAAGTTCCATGGTCTATGCCTTGGAAAAACATATTTATTGCAACATTTGGTTCAATATTTGTTGCACTAATATCAAGTATAATTCCAATGAGGAAAATCAATGAGGGTATAGTTGTGGAGGATTTAAGAACGGATAATTAAATAGTTAGAACAAGATAAAAAATAAACTGGCTCAAACTAAAGAATGATTTTTAGTTTGAGCCAGTCTTTTCGTCTTAATAAACATCAGAGGTGTTTGCTAAAATTAAGTAAGGTAACAGGGGAGATAAGGAGTCCTTAAAAACTTGTATTCTACCACATTACAATATTTATAATGAAGAACTGCCGTGCCAATTCTGGCCGTATAATAGCTGAAATTGACCGTGGAAAATAATATATATAGCATTTTAAACGTTAAAAGAGGTAAATAGTACTTTAAGGTATAAAAGTAGCAATTCACGAATAACTATTTACAAATATGTAAGATAGATGCACAATATAGCTTATGATGCTAAAAGAGGAATTTATTAACATAAGCAACTCTATACTGAGGTATATAATTTATAAACATGATGTCAAAGAAACTATTTAAGCTATTTCCCTCTCTATGATATTGTTTTTGTTTAGTATTAAAATAATAATTTCATATCAGAGGTAAATATATAAACTTAGCGCTAGGTAAAAAATACTGGGTCAACTTATGACCAACTAAGAAGTTATTGTACATGTGGAAATGATGCTGACTATGGATATGGTCGTGGATACGCACAGACTAAACGTCAACTTTCATCTCCAGGAAATGCAACTGTATCTGAATCTCATGTTGCAACCAAATAGATAAGGCTATCTAAAACAATTATAAAATCATGGATAGTGTTTATATTATCCATGATCTTAGGTATAAATTTAAAGGAGTATCAGCATGCTTTTAGAAATTAAACGAATTATTAAAAATGCTCAGTATATTTTAATATGTACTATATGCCTATTTGTATTGGTATCTCTAATATCAAGTCTTATAGAAAATACAAGAGAGAACATCCAGGAAATGAATAATGAAAAATCTAATCATTGTATTACTTTCAATTTAAATGAGGATTTAAAAAACGAAGAAAAAATTGACATTATACATAGATTAGAGAAGAATAAAAATATAGTTCTAAGACACTCAGCTGGGTTAGTTTTTGAATCTGGTAAAGTGGGACAAGGAATTTTTTTTAATAATAAATTTATTGGAGGATACAACCTACTAGAAGGACGATTTTTCAATATTGAAGATTTTAATGGTGATGGTAACAAGGTAGTTGTGGGAAAAGATATATTAAAAACTGCGAAAACGGAAGGTAATAATAAATATATATACAGAAATTCTAAAAAATATATGGTTATTGGGGTAATAGGAAAGAAAAATATCTATACTAGATACGATGACCTAATTCTTTATAATTTGAATAATGAGTTTGATGAAGCCTGTATTTCAAATTTTCCATTAGAAATAGATAGCAAAAGCAGAAGTGAAGAAGAACTAAAGAATATATTGGCAAGCATAAATTTACATTATAGTAGACCGGATATTGAAATAACTGAGAAAAAATCTCAGCCTAATCCACTTAATACTGCAATTAATAGTTCTAAATATATGACTAATAATTTTTTATTAATAATTTTATGTGTTTTTTTAAGTCTTATTAAAGCCATATCTTATTGGATAGAAAAAATGAAATTAGAAATAGGAGTAAGAAAATCTTTCGGAGCTACTAATACTAATTTGTGTTTTAATATAATACTCAAGTATGGGCTTATATCATTAATTTCAATAATATCTGCTTTATTAATTCAGAAACTGTTAATGATGTTTAAAATTATCAATTCATCAAGTTATTATTTAAGTTATAAAAATTTAGTGACAGCAGTTTTATTTTCAGTATTATTAGGTATAATTTTTATAATTATAGCAATGAATAAAATAAATCAGATAAGGCCTGTAGAGCTTTTAAAGGGGAATTAGTATGAAACTTAAATATGCATTCAGAGGAATAAGTACTCATGTTATATATTCCTTGCTTTTAATCGCACAATTAACATTTTCATTTAATATTTTATACGATAATATAAATTTGACTAAGGTTGTATCGGATGACTCTAACCATGTAAGCAAGCTATTTAATAGCAAAATGTATACTCTAAATGAGATGGGATTTAATGATTGGCATAATTCAAACATGAACGCAAAAAACATCAATACTACACTTGACTATTTGGAATCCTCAAAAGACTTTCAATATATAGAAAATAGTTGTAACGCTTTTTCTGTGGAAAAGTTTAACAATGGAGATAATTTCAAAATGACTTCAGGAGAAACTCAGTTAGATAATAAATCATTTATTATGGTGAAAAATTATACTTTAAATGAAACATTTCTAAAAAAATATAAGTTGAAACTTAAAGCTGGTAGATATTTTAGTGATAAGGAAATGAAATTTGGATATGGTGATAACAACGTACTTCCAGTCATTGTGGGAGCAGATTACAGTAAAGTTTTTAAAATTGGTGATGAATTTAATTACATTAGAGAAGAAGGTAATGTTAAAAAAGCAAAAGTAATTGGGATAATCGAAAACAATGAATATATTACCAGGCAATGTGCAAGTTACAGAGACAAGATATATAAATACAATAACTATATTATCACAACAAATGCCCTCTTTGGAGTGACTAGTACCAGTAGATTGATGATGTGCTTTAATGGTAACTACTTGCTATTTGATAAAAACGCTTCAGAAACAAAATATTCAAAAGAAAACAGATGAAATAAAATATGTATTTAAAAATACTTTAAATTTAAAAACTACAATAAAAGATGTTAATAAATATGCTAAAACTGAAAACACCTTATATGGACAAGAACATAAAACTACTCTTTCAATATCAATAGTTCTAATTGTTTTTGCATCCATAACATTAATAATTTCAATACTTGATTCAATTATTAAGAGAAAAATGGAATTGGGTCTCCATATTTTAAGCGGAGGAACTTTAACAGATATTGCTCAAATAATTTATTTAGAAATATTTATTATATTGCTGGTTTCATTATTATTAAGTTTACCACTTATATATAAATGTCATCATAGCATTAACCATACATTTTTATTAATTGAACTTGGGTTATTGATTTTATTTTCGTTTATGATTAGTATAATTCCAATATTAAAAATATTTAATTTAAATGTTATTGAATTGATAAAGGGAGAAGAGTAGATATGAATCTAATTAATCTTAAAAATATTGAAAAAGCATTTGGAACTGGAGAAGGTAGGGTAGTCGCTTTAAAGAACATTAATCTGACTATAAATGAAGGAGAGCTTATTGCAATAATGGGTGCGTCAGGTTGAGGTAAAACTACCCTGTTGAATATTATAGGTACCTTTGGATACTTCCACAAGAGGAGATTATATTTTCAAAAATGATAATATTTCGAAAGTTAACAGTTCGAAAATCGCTAAAATTAGAAATAAGTCTTTTGGATTTGTGGTTCAACATTTCGCATTAATAAATGATTACACCAATATTATGAGAATATTCAAATACCATTAGAATATGGTAATGTAAGATATAGAGAAAGAAAGAAAATAGTAACGGAAATTCTTGAGGGATTTGGTTTAAAGGATAAAATAAATAAAACTCCGAAACAACTTTCGGGAGGGCAATGCCAACGTGTAGCTATTGCAAGAGCAATAGCTAATGGCCCTGAAGTAATCTTAGCAGACGAGCCTACTGGAGCGTTAGATCAAAAAACCGGCCAAGAAATTATAGATTTATTTATTAAGTTAAACAATGAAGGCAAAACAGTGATTATCGTAACCCATGACATTAATGTAGCGGCAAGGTGTAATCGGATAATAAAAATAGAAGAACAGGAGAAATAGTTGAAGATAATCCAAGTGAAACTGTAATTGCTTAAAACAGTAGGAATATGAAACTCTGATTAAATAAACATGGATCTTTTATAAAGTGTAGTTAAATATAAATATCAAAAAAGCTGTCTCAAACTAAAAAGTGATTTTTAGGTGGGACAGTTTTTTCATATTAATAAACATAACATGAAAATAGCGCTAATCGTTCTTATTAACAAAAAAGATAACTAAACATACTATATTATTATAATCAATCAAAGATATATAATAATTGATTAATCGCTTAGCAAATAAGTTAGTTTCAATTTTCATTTACATAAGTGCATTATTGAAAAATTTTAAAATAGCTTACTTAAAAAAATGAATGGAGTGAATTTATTATGGAATGGGAATATAAAGTAGTGAAATTCGAAACAATATCTAACTTAAAAGAACCTTCAAAATTACAAGAAGAACTAAATACTTATGGTAAAGAAGGTTGGGAATTTGTAAGTATTTTTTATCCACCCAATATTGGTGAAGGATGGATGCCCACAATTATACAGTTACTCACTAGTATTTAAAAGGCAGGCCAGTAATATATAAATTTTATAATGAAAAGATAACAAATTAAAGTTTATGGAAGATCAAGAAGCAACCAGTAACTTGGTTGCTTTTGGAACTTTTAAGAATTGTTGGTTTAAGAAATAGCCTTCTTAAACCATGACTTCTTTTTTCACTCTTTTTATTCTTACTTTCTTCTCTCCATTTAGTTAGTTTTTCATCAACCCTTCTAAAATGTTCGTCCTGTTGCACTTCTAACGCAAGCTTTAATTCAATATTTTGTTTTTGTAAATTTGACATATCTAGAATAAAGTCTTCTAGTTTAGGGACAATAATAGTCGATATGCTATTGTTAGTAATTTCAGTCATTATCTCTTTAAATTTATCTATATTTTCATTTTGAATGAGAATTTTGTTATTTTCAAAAATTTCTTCAATTGAACCTTGTTCGGTTTGGCTCATTGCAATTTCTGCTTCAACTGTATTTGAATTTACTAATACATTTCGGATAGCAGTATAATTCAATCCTTGCTCTCTCAAGTTTAAAATAGTTTCTATTTTTTCAATATCTTCTTTTACATAAACTCTATTTAGATGCACATCTCTTCTAATTTCAAAAACGTCTTCCAAAACTTTTTCTAAATATCGTAGATTATGGGCATAGAATTCTTTGAAACCTTTATTACTTAGATATTCACATACTTCACCTATAGTATAATACTTGATATTATCCATTACTTATTACTCCTTCTAATTAAGTTTATCAAAATCCAATGGAAATACAGAAAAACATCCATTGAACTATATAAAGATACATTTTTGGTTACTTAAATATATTTTACATTATTTGCCATAAATAATCAATTAAAAGATTGCATGTTTACAAAATAGTTATAATATTGAAACTAAACTGTCACAAAGCAATGATAAAGTGTATAAATCAGGTTGTAATCAAAAATGTATTTGGGGGGTACAAAATAGAGGAAAAAGTGATTATTAGCCTAAATAAGTAAAAGAATAAAATAAGTGTTTTTTAGTTTTGCACAATACATAAAATGGCGTTAATCATATTATCATGATTAACGCCATTTTATGATATTTTAAGATTGTATTACTCTTTTGAATACTGCAAAGTCACTATCAGAACCTGTTATCCAACCATCATTTTTTTGTGTTTGTTGTAGAGCGCCGACAAGCTCCCAACCGTCATCACCATATTTATTGAGGACCTTTTGTGATTTAGTTATGTCATTTGATTGTAAGATTTCTTCAGACTTAATTACGTTGTACTCCCATTTCATAGATAACACTCCTTTTTAAAGTTAGTGTTTCACAAAAAAAATGTTTTATTCTAGGAGTTTAAGGAAGTTGCTTCATTTGTATATCTAGTATTATTTCTTCTACCATTCCCCTTATATGAAGATCGCGAGTACCAGGTATATAAATTCCGTTTTTTTGAAGCGGCAGAATATATTTAGTACAATTTGAACGAAAAATTGCGTGCGGAATTAAAGATGAGATTTCGCTATTAATACCTCCATCACAAATGATACTGATTGGAGCAATAATAGCTTGAAGTTCATTCTTTTTTAAAAACGAACAAATACCTCTTTCACCGCTTATACCAACGTTAGCACCTGACTCTCACCATATTAGAAGTGGCTTCTACATTTGTGCCTAAAGCAATAATATCTATATTTCCATGTATCTCTTTTCGTATTTTTTTAATTACAGCTTGTCCAAAGCCTGCACCTTGAGCATCTATTACAGCAATTTTCATATTAATGCCTCCATAAAAATGAATCGCATATTTATAAATGTTTTTTTGCATCTATAAACAAGATTATATGTTAAAATATATTTATATTTACTATTTTGCATTATGAAATGAATATTGTAAAGTAGATTATAAACATTTAATGTTTTGGAGGCAAAGATATGGATATTAAGGTGGTAAGACAAATATTAGAACAGAATGAAGATTGTAGCAATGAAATCAAAGCATTATTAAAAAGCAAAAATGTGTATTTGATTAATGTTATGGGATCTCCTGGAGCAGGTAAAACAAGTTTTATAATTGAATTAATAAAAAATTTAAAATATAAATATAATTTTGCAGTAGTTGAAGGCGATATAGCAGGTAAAGTAGATGCAGAAAAAATAGATTCACTAAATATACCAGTTGTACAATTAAATACAGAAAGTGACTGCCATATTGAAGCAAAGTCAATTAAGGATATAATTCGTTTTTTTGATTTGGATGAAATAGATATAATTCTAATTGAGAATATTGGAAACCTTGTTTGTCCTGCGGAGTATGATTTAGGTGAAGATTTTAAAATTGCTGTTCTAAGCATTCCTGAGGGGGATGATAAAATTGAAAAGTATCCTTTACTTTTTTCTACAGCAAATGCACTTATACTAAACAAGTATGATATGATTGAGCATTTCAATTTTGATGACAAAAAGGTAGAAACTGATTCAAAGAAAATAAACCCTAATGCAGAAATTTTTAAAGTTTCTTCAAGAACAGGATATGGAGTAGATTGTATTGTAAATTATATTGAACGAAATGTAAAAAGTAAATTCGAAAAATAAGGTGAAGTGCTGTTTAAATCCATTTATTAGACTATATCATAAGGAGTTGCAGGAGTAGCCACAATTATGATAGTATTTAGTATGTCAACAAGTGTAAAAAGACAGCGAGATACATAGAGTTAAATACGATTAAGAGAGGAAGTTTCAGATGCCAGAATGGCTTTTGTTAAAAGATGAATATATCCCTTTAAAGGATAAGGATGCTTTTATAAATAAGAGCATCTTATCTTTGCTAAAGGTGCTTTCAAAATTTAGAAAACAAACTGAATATAGAAGAAATATTATAGGAGTTAATTCATTACTTAAATTTATATCTACAATGATACTTATTATTTTCCTTTCATTAAGCCAAAGTGCTGCATTTGTATATCTTACAATTGTATGCTTGCTTGTAGTTATTAATTTCCTTAGCACAGAAGAAATCAAAAGTATTCTTAAAGTTAGTTTGGTTGTAACAGTTTTTACTTTCATTATTCTATTGCCATCGGTATTTATGGGATATGGAAATAATACTGTAATGATTACTTTAAAGGTATTAGCTTCTGTTACAGCTGTTAATATTCTTGCGGCTACAACGCAATGGAATGATCTTATAGGGAATTTGAAAATATTTCATATTCCAGATATGTTTATTTTCGTATTGGATACTACCATTAAATATATTCTAGTTTTGGGCGATTTTTCTCTAAATATGATTTATGCATTAAAAATTAGATCTGTAGGGAAAAGTACGAATAAGAATTCTTCACTTTCTGGTATTGTAGGAACTATGTTTTTGAAGTCAAAGGAAATGTCAGAAGAAATGTACGGGGCAATGGAGTGTAGAGGATTTACTGGAGAATATAGAGTTTATAAGAAAATTAAGTTTAAAGTTGCTGATTATGTTTGCATTTTAATGAATATAATGTTTATTAGTATATATTTCTATCTTAGATAGAATATGAATTATTAATTTTATATCTAGAAGATTTGATCAAGATAAACTGGTACATCTTTAATTAAAACCTAAAGGAACAACAGAGCAGTTTCAGTTTTTAGAAACTATCCAGTTGTTCCTTTAATTTTATATTTAAAATTAATTTATTTGATTACAAATTGTACAAATATGATTTGAAAATACTATTCTTCTAAAGTGGATTTTACTAAAGAAATTAATTCTTCATTTATTTTAGATTTACTTAAGAATGAAGAAGCCCCGAGAGCTTCACAGACATTTAAATTATCATCGAAATGCTCTTTTCCACCATCAGACAAAACAATTATTTTTACATCAGGAAATTCTTCTTTTAACTTGACAACTAATTCTAATCCACTAATTATAGGCATATAAACATCAGTAATAACTAAATCAAAGATACCTTCTCTATAAGCTTTGACGCCTTCTGCGCCATTTTCTGCAAGAGTTATAATATAATTTTCCGCTTCTAATATTAGTTTTATATAATTTCTTATGCTAACTGAATCGTCAATTACAAGTATTCTTTTATTAGTTTGTTCAGTACTCATTGAATGTAGCCTCCTTTATAAAATTAGTATTGTAATATGATTATAACACTATTTTTTTTGATTTTAAATTAAAGTTTTAATTATTTTAGGTGTTATTTAGTAGGAAATAATAGTATGATTAAGCTCAATTATATAAAATGGAAGCATAGCTATATCAATTAGAGACATGAGAAGTTGGTATTCTAGAAGACAAACTACAAATTATTTTGAGACAAATTTGGACAGAGTTAGATATTAACCTTATAGAATAAATCGTGGGGGAGTTAATTTATCATATTGCATAAAGAAATATTGTTGATTAATTTAAAAAGGTATAGTATACTGAAATCAATAAATGGTTATGGCGAGATTATGAGAGCCACAATTAGAGTGTTAAAATTAAAATTTTAAGCTTTAGTTGTGGTTTTTTTGCACTCTAAATTAAGGATAAAATTTTATAAAAACTAGGAGGAGTATTCAATGTATGATGTATCAATTATAGGAGCAGGGGTTGTAGGATCATCTATTGCTAGAGAGCTTAGTAAGTATAATATGCATGTAATTGTAGTAGACAAGGAAGTTGACTTAGCTTCAGGAACAACTAAAGCTAATAGCGCAATAGTACATGCAGGATTCGATGCAAAGCCAAATTCTATAAAGGCAAAGCTAAATGTTAAGGGAAACGCTATGTTTGACAAATTATCGAAGGAGTTAGATTTTCCATTTAAAAGAAATGGATCATTGGTGCTATGTTTTGATGAGGCTAACATAAAAGATTTAGAATTGCTAAAAATCCAAGGTGAAAATAATGGTGTACCTAACATTGAAATTCTAAGTGGTGACGAAGTTAGAAAAATGGAGCCTAGTATTTCTAAAGAAGTAGTAGCAGCCTTACTTGCCCCCACCGGAGGTATAGTTTGCCCATACGAAATGAGTATCGCTATGGCTGAAAACGCTTACGCAAATGGTGTTGAATTTAATCTTGGGGCTGAAATAAAAAACATTAATAAGATAGATAATGGCTTCAAATTATTAATGGCAGATGGTAAATATATTGAGAGTAAGATAGTTATTAATGCAGCTGGACTTTATTCAGATGTAATGAACAATTTAGTTTCAGATGAAAAATTCAATATTATGCCACGAAGAGGTGAATATTGTTTGTTTGATAAGGCTGTTGGAAAAACAGTTACTAAAACTATATTTCAACTGCCAACAAAAATGGGAAAAGGTGTATTAGTTACTCCTACAGTAGATGGTAATTTACTTATAGGACCTAATGCAATAAATATAGAAGATAAAGAGGACTTAGATACTACTAAAGAGGGTCTAGACGATATTATAGCCCGAGCAAAATTAAGCATTAACAATATTCCAATGGGACAGATAATCACTTCCTTTACTGGCTTAAGGGCAGGGACTGAAAAAGGAGATTTCATAATTGGTGAGTCTAAAAGTTCACCTGGATTTATAAATGTTGCAGGTATAGAGTCACCAGGATTAACCTCAGCACCTGCAATAGCAGAAATGGTTGCCTCTATAGTAGTAGATAATTTAAAACCAGAACTTAAAAATAACTTTATAGCTGAGAGAAAAGGCACAGTTAAATTTAGGGAACTAAATAATGAAGAAAGAAATAACATTATTAAAGAGAAGCCTGAGTATGGAAGAATAGTATGTAGGTGCGAAGTTATTACTGAAGGTGAAATATTAGATGCAATCAGAAGACCACTTGGAGCTAAAACTGTTGATGGAGTTAAAAAGAGAACAAGAGCTGGTATGGGAAGATGTCAAGCAGGTTTTTGTACATCAAGGGTTGTAGATATTTTATGCAAGGAGCTAAATATACCTCCAACGGAAATTACTAAATTTGGAAGAGGATCTAAATTGTTAGTTGGCAAGAACAAAGAAAATCTTTAAAAATGGTTAAGAATATTATAGGAGGGTTAAAAATGGAACAAATTGATATAGTAATAATCGGAGGAGGACCTGCTGGCTTAGCTGCAGCTATAGCTGCAAGGGATGAAGGAATACAAAGCATTTTGATATTGGAAAGAGAAAAAGAGCTTGGGGGAATATTGAATCAATGTATTCATAACGGCTTTGGACTACACACTTTCAAAGAAGAGCTTACAGGACCTGAATATGCAGGAAGATTTATTGATAAAGTAAATGAATATAAAATCCCATACAAACTAAATACTACAGTGCTTAATATTACAAAAGACAAGGTTATTACAGCAGTTAATGAGGATGGAATTACTGAAATAAAAGCAAAATCAATAATACTGGCAATGGGTTGTAGAGAAAGACCACGTGGTGCTATAAATATACCTGGTAGTAGATGCTCAGGTGTGTTTACCGCAGGATGCGCTCAGAAATTTGTTAACATAGAAGGTTATATGCCAGGAAAAGAAGTTGTTATTCTCGGCTCAGGAGATATTGGTTTAATTATGGCTAGAAGAATGACTTTCGAAGGCGCTAAAGTAAAGGCAGTAGTTGAACTTCAACCATATTCAAGTGGATTAAAGAGAAATGTTGTTCAATGCCTTGATGATTATAATATACCTTTAAAGTTAAGCCATACTGTTATAAAAATAACAGGAAAAGATAGACTTGAAGGAGTAGTTATTGCTAAGGTAGATGAAAACAGAAAAGTTATTCCTGGAACTGAAGAATGTATTCCTTGTGATACTTTGTTACTTTCTGTTGGATTACTTCCAGAAAATGAACTATCTAAAAGTGCTGAAGTTGAATTATCACCAGTAACTGGTGGACCACTGGTAAACGAATCCATGGAGACTAATATAGAGGGTATATTCGCTTGTGGAAATGTATTGCATGTACATGATCTAGTTGATAACGTATCTTCGGAAAGTACAAATGCTGGAAAAACTGCTGCAGATTATGTGAAAAATGATGATAGATCTGGAAGGTATATTCAAGTAGCTGCAATCCAGGGAGCAAGATACACTGTACCTGCAAGAATAAATAGTTCTAAAGTTGATAAATTAATCACAATTAGATTTAGAGTGGGGGAAGTTTTTAAAGACAACTATATATCACTTTATTTTGATGATACAAGAGTAATGCATATAAAGAAAAAAATACTAACTCCTGGAGAAATGGAAGAAGTAAAAATTTCTAAAACTATCTTTGATCAATATCCTAATTGTGAAAAAATAACAGTTAAGATAGAAAAGGAGTAGAGGATTATGGAAAGAAGAGAACTAGTTTGTATAGGATGCCCAATGGGATGCAATCTTTGTGCTGAGATTAGTGATGGAAATGTGGTTAAAATATCAGGCAATAGTTGCAAAATTGGTGAAACCTACGGAATAAAAGAATGTACAAATCCTACAAGGATACTAACATCTTCTGTTGAGGTTGTTGGTAAAGAGAGAACTATGCTTCCAGTGAAAACTGAAAAAGATGTACCTAAAAGTAAAATAGCAGAATGTATGAAAGAATTAAAAGGAATTAAGGTAAATGCACCTATCAAAATTGGAGACACAATACTCCAAAACGTGGCGAATACTGGTGTGAATTTTATAGCAACCAAGAATATAGCTAAAGAATAAATGACGAAATATAACTAAATTGAGAATATTTTAATATCTTATTGACTATAATATTAATGTGTGTAATAATTCAATTAAGGGTAGGATATCTTTGAGTTGAATTGAAAATTGGAGGCAATATTTATGGATCCATTTTCCTTTGAACAACTTCTAATAGAGAATCCAGTTATTGGTGCAATCAGAAATAGTGATGACTTGCAAAAAATAATTAAAAGCGAAGTAAGAATCGTATTTATACTTTATGGCTCAATTATTAATGTTAAAGAAATATGTACATCTTTAATTGAGGCAGGTAAAGTTGTGTTTGTTCATGTAGATATGATTGATGGACTAAAAAGCGACCCTAAGGGTATAGAATTTATTAAAGAGCAGGTAAAGCCTTTTGGTATAATTACTACAAAGCAAAATAATATTAAGCTTGGAAACCATTTAGGTTTGTATACTATATTGAGGGTTTTTATAATAGATTCTTTATCGCTTCAAACTGGAATAAAAAATATTCATTCAGTACCACCAAGTGCTATTGAGGTAATGCCTGGAGTAGCCGGCAAGATAATAAAATCTCTTGAAAGAGAAGTACATCTTCCTATAATCGCAGGTGGATTGATAAGCACAAAAAAAGAAGTAATGGATTCTCTAAGTTCAGGTGCGATGGCAATATCTACAACTGCATCTGAATTATGGGATTTAAACAATTGAATAAGTCTTTAGGCTAGAGAAATGAGAGCCGAGCAATTTTAGAGTAATATACTTTTTTAGAGTAATATACTTTCTTTTTGCTCGGCCTTTTTCTATATTTTCAAAGTAACCGATTACATTTTAAAAAAATGGAGGCGTATTAAAAATGGGTAAGTATGTAATGGCACTAGACCAAGGAACAACAAGTTCAAGATGTATTTTGTTTAACAAGAAGGGCCTTATCGAGAGTGTGGCACAAAAGGAGTTTACTCAAATTTATCCAAATTCAGGATGGGTTGAACATGATCCAATGGAGATTTGGTCATCCCAATTTTCAGTTGCAATAGAGGCTATGGCAAAGGTTGGAGCTGAGGCTTCAGATATAGCTGCTATTGGAATCACAAATCAAAGAGAAACCACAGTTGTATGGGACAAAAGAACTGGAATTCCAGTTTGCAATGCAATAGTATGGCAATGTAGAAGAACTGCAAATATGTGCGATGAGCTTAGAGCAAAAGGATTTGATAAAACTGTTAAAGAAAAAACAGGTTTAATTCTTGATGCTTATTTTTCAGGTACAAAGGTTAAGTGGATTCTTGATAATGTAGAGGGTGCAAGAGAAAATGCAGAAAAAGGGCATTTATTATTCGGTAATATTGATACATGGTTAATTTGGAATTTAACTAAAGGAAAAACCTATGTAACAGATTATTCTAATGCTTCAAGAACAATGTTATTTAACATACATGAGCTTAAGTGGGATGAAGAAATATTAAAGGAATTGAACATACCTGTAAGCATGCTTCCAGAAGCTAAACCATCAAGTTGTGTTTATGGTAACACTGATGCAACATTATTTGGTGGAGAAATTCCAATAGCTGGTGCTGCAGGAGATCAACAAGCTGCTTTGTTCGGACAATGTTGCTTTGAACCAGGTACAGCTAAAAATACTTATGGAACAGGCGCTTTCCTTCTTATGAATACAGGAGAAAAGGCTGTAGAATCCAAAAATGGACTTTTAACAACTATTGCTTGGGGTGCTGACGGTAAAGTTGAATACGCGCTTGAGGGTAGTGTTTTCATAGCTGGAGCTTCAATTCAATGGTTAAGAGATGAATTAAGAATGATTAAAAACGCTGCAGAATCAGAGGAATATGCTAATGCAGTAGAAGATACAAATGGAGTGTATGTAGTGCCTGCTTTCGTAGGGCTTGGAGCACCACATTGGGATCAATATGCTAGAGGAGCAGTTCTTGGATTAACTAGAGGAGCTAAAAAAGAACATTTTATAAGAGCTACACTTGAATCAATAGCTTATCAAACAAATGATGTTTTAAAAGCAATGCAAGAAGATTCAGGAATAGAACTTAAAGCATTAAAAGTTGATGGAGGAGCATGCGCAAATAATTTCTTAATGCAGTTCCAATCAGATGTACTAGGAGTTCAAGTTGATAGACCTGAAGTAATTGAAACAACAGCATTAGGCGCAGCTTATTTAGCTGGACTTGCAGTAGGGTATTGGAAGGATAAGGAAGATATTCGCAGCAATTGGGCTATTTCAAAATCTTTCATGTCTAACATGACTATTGATAGAAGAGCAGAAGTATTAAAAGGATGGCACAAGGCTGTAGAGAGATCAAAGAACTGGGCAGAATAATTTAAGTTTATTGTATTATATTTTAAAGAATGCACAAGATAACGTTAAGAAAAAACCAAAAGACTAATATTAAAATATTAAAAAAACAAAAGTTATTTTAAGGGAGGATGTTTTATGTCAATTTATTTAGCCGAATTTCTAGGTACTGCACTATTAATTTTACTTGGTGATGGAGTAGTTGCAAATGTAGTACTTAACAAAACTGGAGGTCATAATGGAGGATTAATTGTAATAGCATTTGGTTGGGCATTTGCAGTTGTTATTCCAGCATTAATTTTTGGACCAACATCAGGTGGACAATTTAATCCAGCATTGACCATAGCTTTGGCAGTAACCCAAGGGTTTGCTTCAAAGAAAGTAGCTGGATATATAGCTTGCCAGCTTGGAGGAGCAATTGTAGGAGCTATTTTAGTTTATTTGCATTACAAACCTCATTTTGATGCTACTGATGATGCAGATGCAAAGAGAGCAGTATTTTGTACTGCACCAGCAATAAAGAATACTCCATTTAATTTTATTTCAGAGTTTATAGGTACTTTTGTGTTAGTTTTCGGAATTTTAGGTGTTTCAAATACAACAATGGTTTCAGGTTTAGGAACATTTGCTGTAGGTGGAATTATTTTAGTAATAGGTTTAACTTTAGGTGGACCTACTGGTTACGCAATTAACCCTGCAAGAGACTTAGGACCAAGAATAGCTCATGCTATACTTCCAATCAAAGACAAGCAAGGTTCAAATTGGTGGTATGCATGGATTCCAGTAGTAGCTCCAATATGTGGTGCTTTAGTTGCTGGATGGGCATTCAAAATGTGGTTTTAGTATTATAGGATAAGATTTCAGGTTAAGAGATATGGTAAACATATTTCTTAACCTTTCTTTGTACAAAAAATTAATTAGTACCATTAAAAATTTTTACAATTCATGTAAATATGTAGCATTTTATCTGTTTACCTGCTATAATCTAAGTTATACAATTTAATTAAGTGACATGTAAATGTATAGATAATCAGCATTTTTTTGCTTTTAGATGTAATTAATTAAAGTGAATCATTAAAAAGGTGGAAATCATTAATGAATTTAATGGAACATGTAAAAGAAAGATTATCTATATTTAAAAATTTATATGATACTATAAGAATTGTGGATCCAGTGAACAAGAAAACAATAATCATTAACGAAGATAGCCAAGAAGAAATAGAAGGTACTTGTTTTGATTTTTGGAGAAAGAGGATATCTTGTGACAACTGCATTTCTATGAGAGCTTATTTAAATAATGATACCTTCATAAAAATTCAACATGATGAAGGAAGAACATATTTAATGACGGCGACACCAATAGACTTCAATAATAGCGTGTATATTATTGAAATGTTAAAAGATATAACCACAAAAGGCATAGTTTTTGATAATAAAAATAATAAAAGCACCAATATTGAAGAATTAATCAATGAAATGAGCGAAAAAGCAATTAAAGATGGTTTAACAGGAATTTTTAATAGACGATATATTAATGAAAGACTTCCTGTTGAAATAAACAGGAGCATAAATGAAGGCAAACCATTGTCAATAATTATGGCAGACATTGACTTATTTAAAAATGTTAATGATACTTATGGACATTTGATGGGGGACAAAATATTAATTCAATTCGTTGACCTTATGGCAAAATCAATTAGGTCAAATATGGATTGGTTAGGGAGGTATGGAGGAGAGGAATTTTTAATAGTCTTAACAAATACGGACTGCCAAGACGCCTTCATAGTTGCAGAGAAAATAAGAAAATTAGTTGAAGAAACTGTTTTTTGTTATGAAGGTACAAGCATTCATATTACATCCAGTTTTGGGGTATACGGAATTAAAGACCAGGATTTAGGTTTAGATGAACTAATAGCTCGGGTTGATAAAAATTTATATGCAGCAAAAGAAAGCGGAAGAAATAAAAGTATAGCTAGCGTATAGAGAATTAAATAAGCCATTAGACTATTTTAAGGAGTGATTGTATGGAAATAATGATAGTTAGAGATTTAAAAGCAATCAAACTTGAAGAATGCATTAATGATTTAAGAGATGTTTTAAATGAATTATGTTGTAGATCTAATGAAACGCGGGGAGATAATGAAAAACTAGTTGTAAGCCAGTGCTTAGATGAACTTATTGTTGAGTATATGAGACAAACAAATGAAAATGCAAAACAGTAAATTACTAATAACCTAGAGGATGGATCTTAAACAAATAGATCTGTCTTCAATTACTTTTATAGTCTTTTATTAGCATTTGTTGTTGTAAGCATAGAAATCGTAATTAAATTATTAGGTAATAACATAGTAGAAAGGACGAAATGTATAAAACAATAAAATGCTTAAATTAGTATTAAATAGGTTAGAGAACCATTTAATAGTTTGTGTTAAAATAGATAATAAGACATAAATTTGTTGGGATGGAGAATTGTAATGAATTTAGCGTTGAGAATTGATAATAATGTAGTAGCAATTATTGTATCAATCATATTTTTATTGAACATAGTAAATCGACTTGATAGAAAAGATATAAAGAATAGATTCTTTATTGGTTTATTTATAGTAAACACTGGGCAGCTTAGTATAGAAACTATAACCTGTATAATAAATAAGCAGCCTTATTTTTGGTTGATACCAATTACGGTAGTACTGCATACAATACTATTCATATTAGGCCCATTATTTACATATTTATGGTATATATTTGTAGATATGTGGATAAACAATGAGAAAGAAGTGAATTTAAAAACAAATAGAATTTTTAGTTTACCTCTTGTGACAAGTATTATCTTAATATTAAGTAGCCCAATTACAAATGCTACATTTTATATTACTAAAGATAATGTTTATGAACGTGGAACTCTTTTTTTAATCCCTTTAAGTGCAACTTATTTTTATGTTGCTTGTAATATCATAAATGTTTATTGGAATAGAAAAAAACTAAAAAAAGTAGAGTTTTGGTCGCTACTTTTATTAGGAGCAGTTCCTATTATTGCAGGTGTAATTCAGGCGCTTTTTTATGGAATATTACTAGCTTGGAGCTGTTCTGCATATACAATCATCATTTTGTTTCTTTATCTTCAACAACAAATGATGCAAGTAGATGATCTCACTGGGGCTTGGTGCCGGGAAAAGTTGCATACATACTTAAATGATAGAATAGAAGGAAATAATGAAAAAAGTTTTTCTATTGTTTTTATCGATTTAGATAACTTCAAGATAATTAATGATACTTATGGACATAGTGAAGGCGATAATGCTTTAATAAATTTTGTTAAAGTGGTGAATTATGTGCTTAAAGGAGAAGATTCCATTACTCGTTATGGCGGGGATGAATTTGTTTTATTTCTAAATGTTGAGTCAAATAGCCAAGTAGAATATGTAATGAGCAAAATTTCTGATAAATTGGATATTTTCAACATTAATTCTAATAGTCCATATGAATTAAAGTATAGCTATGGTTACGATCTTTATGATTATAATATTAAGTTGAAGGCGGATGAATATATTAATCATGTGGACAAATTAATGTATGAGGCAAAGAATAGTAAGAAGACAAACTGAATAGAAATAAAATACTAACATGTAAACGAAACAGAGGGGATTGGAACCTTATTTTATATTTAGTATCAGTGAAGCTGAGGCGAAAGGATGAATAATATTGAAATATGAAAATGAAAAATTGAAATTTTCCTTAATTCTAGAAATGAAAGATTATAGAAACTATAATCTTTATGTTAACAGAATAAAAGTCCTGAAAGTCGCACTAATTTATTTTGTGTTGCTTTTCTCTATTTTATTTTTTGGAAATATAGTTGATATAAGTGATACAAATTCTAAAATAGCAACATGCATAGCTATTAGCTTAGGCGTATCAGTTATATTTATTTTGGTGTATTTTATTAGCATTATTTTTAAATCTAAGAAGGTATTTAGAGCAGATGACTTATTAAGGCATGTTCAAAAATACACAATTGATAACACTGGAATATTTTCTAAATCAGAAATGGGAGATGCAAAATTAACATGGTCAGAGGTTGTTAAAGTTGAAAAAAGTAGAAATGGTATTTACATATTTATTTCAAGAAATGAAGCTATAATAATACCATATAGGATCTTTAAAAATAAAAGTGAGATAGAACGATTAAATGCTATTGTGGAATCCAATACGGGAAAATAAGATGAGTTTTATTTATAGATGTACAAGCAATTATTTCAATATAGAAGATAAGAGTAGGGTAACAGCCTAATATTTTATGTTAAGAGAAAGTTCACTGTGCCAAGAAAGACTAAGCTGGTTAATTTGAAAATTGCTATCCACTCAAAACTCGCTATCGCTCAAACATTTCGTGGACTTAACGCAATTATCGAATTACCCAGCAAAGTCTTTCTAAGGCTCGCTCAATAATCTCTAAACATAAAATATTAGGTTGTTACTTATAATAAATTTTTTCTAATAAATTTTTAGTAATAAAAAATGATGAATTGAATCCAGATGCATGGGGTTTTGATGGGATATCAATGTCAGATAGAGGAAAAATGGAGAAGTAGAATTGTGAGGATTAATAATGAGTAACAGAATTGTACACCATATATGTATTCAAACAGAAACATATAAGGAGTCTTTAGAGTTTTACACTAAAATCTTGGGATTTGAATTAGTAAAAGAAACTCCTGATTTTCATACTAGAGACTATAATACATGGTTAAAGCTAGATACATTTATGATAGAACTACAAACTAAGAAAAAAGATGAAAAATTAAGTAAATGGAGCTCCTCAAATGAGGGCATAGTTCATATATGTTTTTTAGTAGATGATGTTAAAGCAGAATATGAAAGAATTAAAGAATTAGGCTATAATAATTTTAAAGTTAAAAATGGAGAAGAAATATATAAGGTTGAGAATAGTTATTTGCTAAAGATTAAAGCTCCAGAAGGCACTGAAATTGAAATGAGAGATAACGCTGAAATTTAAAAGACCACTTTGGAAGGTCTTTTTTTATTTTACTGAAAAACTAATAATTAAAAGAAACATAAAAGTTGAATTATTTGAAAATTAAGGTATAATTATTAATAAATGTTTTGGGATTAGTTTTACTAGTAGATATTATAAGAATAATGGATAATATATTTTTTGTGATGAAGCCTGTGGAGAGTTATTCTACAGGCTTTAAACATGTTATAATATAATTAATTTTTAATCTAAAATAAAATTTAATTATTGGAGGCAGAAATGTACAAAATACTAATAATTGAAGATGAAGAAAAAATCAGAGATATTATTAAAGAATCACTTGAAAAATGGGACTTTGAAGCATATGCAGTGAAGGACTTTAATAAAACCTTTGAAGAATTTCTAGAGATTAAACCTCAGCTTGTACTTATGGATATTAATCTTCCTATACGTGACGGGTTTTATTGGTGTAGCAAAATTAGAAGCATATCAAAGGTGCCTGTAATATTTTTATCATCAAGGAATACAAACATGGATATTGTTATGGCAGTAAACATGGGTGGAGATGATTATATTACTAAACCTTTTTCTATTGATGTACTTATTGCAAAAATAAATGCTATATTGCGAAGAACTTATTCTTATGTGGAATCAAATATGGATACTCTTAGTTATAATGGAGTCGTGCTCTCACTTAAGGATAATATGCTATATTTTAAGGAAGAGACTATAGAACTAACAAAAAACGAATTTAAAATTATATATATATTAATGAAGAAACATGAAACTATAATAAGTAGAGAAAATATAATGCAGGAGCTTTGGCAGGATGAGAATTTTATTGATGATAACACATTAACAGTAAACATTAACAGACTTAGGAAGAAACTAAATGAAATAGGACTAACGGACTTTATAAAAACTATTAAGAATCAGGGGTATATTGTAAAATGAAATTTACTAGGTATTTAAAGGAAAGCGTCAAATTATTTGTGTTTTATATCCTACTTATGACTTTTATTTTATTAACTATATATTTTGATAGACAAAACAGAATGCTTACTTCTAATCTTTTTTATATTATTATAGTTTCTGTTATTATGTTTATCATATATGTTGCAATAGATTATTTTACAAAATGTCAGCATATAAAAAAGTTGTTACAACTTGAAGCTTCAAAGGATAAGACGCCTATATTACCTAAATCTACGGATTATAAGGATGAACTGTACTCTGCATTAATTGATAATCTGTATGAAGATTACATGAAATCAATAAAAACTATGGAAACCGAATTTAAAGAAAACGCTGATTTTATGACTGCTTGGGTTCATGAAATAAAAACCCCAATAACTACTTCTAAATTGATTATTCAATGTGATAAAGATATAGTATCTGATAATACTTTGCAATCTTTGCTAGAAGAAGTGGATAAAATAGATGATTATGTTGAAAAAGTGCTTTATTATTCGAGAAGTGACAATTTTTCTAAGGATTATATTATTTCTGAAACTAATATTAGTAAGATCGTTAAAGAAAGCGTTAAAAACCATTCCCTTATATTCATAAAAAAGCGAATAAGATTAGCAAATGAAATTCCAGAAACCTTTACAGTAGATACAGATAAAAAATGGTTGTTTTTTATAGTAAATCAGTTGCTTTCAAATAGCTTAAAATATACAGATAAAGATGGTAGTATAACCTTTAAAGTTTTTGAAAATGATAAGGAGAAGCTTTTAATTGTTGAGGATAATGGGACAGGCATTAAAAGTGAAGATTTGAAAAAGATATTTACTAAGTCATTTACAGGCTATAATGGAAGAAATGAAAATTTAAAAGCAACTGGAATGGGGCTTTATCTTTCACAAAAACTAGCAAAAAAACTTAGTCACTATATTACAATAGAGTCTGAATATGGTATAGGTACGAAAGTAACAATACATTTCCCTAAATGGGATGATTATTATGATGTTAGAGAGCTGAAATAGGACGAGCTATTTCTTTAAGATTCCTTACATAAATGTAAGTTAGAAAAAGCAAAATGTAAGCCACATAAATGGTAGAACATTTTGTTTTTTTGTATACTTAAGCTGTAAGTAAGGTGCACCTAAATCATATTAATGGAGGGTAATAAAAATGGTTAGAAATGAAAAAGTGTTAGTGATAGAAAATCTAAGGAAAGTTTATGGCTCGAAATTTGGAGGAGTTAAATACACAGCTCTTGATGATATAAATTTAAAAGTTGACAGTGGTGAGTTTGTTGCAATAATGGGACCTTCAGGTTCAGGAAAGACCACTTTTCTAAATGTAATATCTACAATAGATAAACCAACATCGGGAAGTGTGCTCATTTCGGGAAAAGATATTACAAAACTTAAGGAACCCAATTTATCTAATTTTCGAAGGGAGAAACTTGGTTTTATTTTTCAAGACTTTAATTTGCTTGATAATATGACTTTGAAGGAAAATATAGTTTTGCCTTTAGTTCTTTCAAAAGCTTCTCACAATGCAATAATTAGAAGCTTAGAGGATATAAGCGTTAAGCTTGGAATTGATGATATTTTGAACAAATATCCCTATGAAGTTTCAGGGGGTCAAAAACAAAGAGCTGCGGCTGCAAGAGCAATTATTACAGAACCGTCCCTGATTTTAGCTGATGAACCAACAGGAGCGCTAGATTCAAAATCTTCCAAGGAACTTTTAAATTGTCTTCAATATTTAAATGATAAAAACAATGCTACAATTCTTATGGTAACCCATGATGCCTTTGCTGCATCCTATTGTAAGAGGATTGTATTTATTAAAGATGGTAAACTATTTAATGAAATTTATAAAGGAGATCTTTCAAGAAAGAGTTTTTATCAAAACATATTAAAGGTTCTTTCAACAATTGGAGGTGACAACGATGAACTTGTTTAGTATGTCTCTAAATAACTTAAAGAAAAACTTTAAGAACTGCTGGGCATTTTTCTTAAGCACCACCTTTAGCGTTTTTGTTTTGTATCTTTTTATGTCAATTCGATGTAATAGCGATGTAAAAGATCAATTAGGGAGTATGAGAAGTTTTATATATTTGTTTCTCATAGCTTCATACTTAACAGCGTTTTTCTCAGCTTTCTTCATATGGTACGCAAATTCTTTCTTTATAAAGTCAAGAAAAAAGGAATTTGCTACTTTAATGCTTCTTGGAATGTCAAAAAAGCAAACAGCACGTTTCAATTTTATAGAGAATTTCAT
Organism: uncultured Clostridiaceae bacterium; assembly: GCA_963791805.1. GTDB lineage: Bacteria > Bacillota > Clostridia > Clostridiales > Clostridiaceae > JACMJL01. The sequence goes on along the minus strand of CAWBTU010000004.1, from coordinate 1,214,701 downwards.
TATAATGTTCAGCGCATTTTGTACAGGTATTATTTTAGGCTTAATTTTTAATAAGTTTTTTATAATGTTACTATATGCAATGATAAGAGCAACAGGAAATGTACAATTTCAAATTAGCATACCAGCCTTGAAATATTGCTTTATAGTTTTTACAATAGTGTTTATTTTAATCAGCATCCATAGCTCAGTACTTATAAAGAAAAATGAGCTTATTGATTTGTTAAATGCCTCTAAACAACCTGAAAAAAGTTTAAAAGTATCTGCTTTTACAATTGCAATTTCCATTTTATCTATTGCATTTTTAGGATATGGATATTACCTAGCAGTTGACAGATTAGTAGAAAATATTATTTTAGGACCAGTAGTAGTTTTGCTAGTGATTATAGGAACAGTACTACTCTTCACAGGGCTTACTTCTTTACTTCTATACTATAGTAAAAGGAATGAAAAGAGACTTTTTAAAGGCACAAGGCTTATATCTACATCTCAACTTTGTTATAGATACAAAGGAAATGTAGGTACATTAAGTGTAATAGCTGTTACCACTACCATAGCTCTTTGCGCCATGATTTCTTGTTTTGGAACTTTTGATAAAGCTGAAGAGAACTCAAGATATATGAGACCATATTCTGTAGAATACCATACCAATAGTATTACAGATAAAAGTGTACAAGATACCTTGAAAAATCATAAGGAAATTTCAGTAAAGTATAAAGATGACATTGAATTTCTTCAGGTAAAAACTAAAAGTATATTTCATGGTCAGGATGATTTTCTTGTTTTAAATGAAAGCGAATTTGATAAAATTAATAGCCATGAAAAGGTTGACAGAAAAGCAAACCTGAAAAGTGAAAAAGATTGTTACTTTTTTCAAATAGCTAACTTTGTTCCAGATAAAAGTGTAGTAGGACAGGACGTAAAATTAAGTCAGGGGAGTAAAGAATATAATTTAAAAATAATAGATACAGATAATAAACCCTTTATAGCACTAGATCATTCTAAAGCCACCTTTATTGTAAAGGACTCAGTATATAATGAAATGAAAAATTCAATAGATAAAGACAGTATATTGAAAATTACAGGGTACGGTATAAAAAATGATATTTTTCAAAAAAAACTAGTTTCAGATTTAAGAAATAAAATACATGATAAAGAAAATTTATTAACATTTCGTGAGCATTATATGGAAGGCTTACAGCTAGTAGGAATGATGGCCTTTATAGGAATCTTCATAGGACTGCTTTTTATCACAGCAACAGGAAGCATTATATACTTTAGAATATCCATGGAAGCCCAAGAAGATAAAAATAAATTTATAATTCTTAGAAAAATAGGGGTAAGTAAAAGTGAAATTAGAAAGGCTATTTCAAAGGAATTAATAGTTTTGTTCGGATTACCTTTTTTAGTTGCTGCTATAAGTACAGCTGTAGCGTCCATACCTCTTAGTAAGATGATGGCATTTCACATTTATAAAGAACTTGTTATTATAGTTTTGGTATATGCAGTACTATACAGCATTTATTATCTTATTACATTAAATTCTTATGTAAAAACTGTTAGTGAATAAGTAATATTTCAACTCTATATATTTTGGAATTTATGCACATGATTGTATTTTTAATCATATCAAGCTATAATTATTTAAAATATGTTTTAGAACGGAGAATTTTATATGAGTAAATACTGGAGTGAAATTACCAATAATATAGAGCCTTATGTACCTGGGGAACAACCTAAGGAAAGAAAATATATTAAGTTAAATACTAATGAAAATCCATACCCACCATCTCCTAAAGTAATTGAAGCAATAAAGCTTGCTTCTGAGGAGAGTCTTCAATTATATCCTGATAACAATTGCACCGACTTAAGAAAAACTGTAGCAGATTATTATAAATTAGAGATGGATCAAGTATTTGTAGGAAATGGTTCTGATGAAATATTAGCATTTTCTTTTATGGCATTTTTTAACCCAGATAGAACTATTCTATTTCCGGATATAACCTATAGCTTTTATATTGTATATGCAGGATTATTCAACTTAAACTACAAACTAATACCCTTAGATAATGAACTAAATATTGATATAGATGATTTTTGCACTGAAAATGGTGGAGTTATTATTTCAAACCCCAATGCTCCCACTTCTAAATATACCTCAATAGAGGCTTTAAGAAGGATAATAGAATATAATAAGGAAAGTGTTGTTATTATAGACGAAGCCTATATTGACTTCGGTGGTGAATCCTTAATTAACTTTGTAAATGAGTATCCAAATTTATTAGTAGTACAAACTCTTTCAAAATCAAGATCCCTTGCAGGACTACGTGTTGGATTTGCATTTGGACATAAAGATCTTATAGAAGGCTTGAACAGAATTAAAAATTCTATAAATTCTTATACCCTTGATCGACTTGCATTATCAGGAGCAAAAGCTGCATATGAAGATGATGCATATTTTCAAAGCCTGTGTTTAAAGGTCGTGAGTACTCGAGAAAGAATAATTCCATATTTTAAAGAGATGGAGTTTAATGTTATTGAATCAAAAGCAAACTTCTTGTTTGTAAGTCATCCTAAAATTCACGCAAAAATATTGTTTGAAGAATTAAGAAACAAAGGAATTCTGGTTAGGTATTTCAACAAACCAAGAATTGAAAATTACCTAAGGATAAGTATTGGAACAGATAAAGAAATGGATGTGCTTATTGATACTTTGGCTGGGATTATTAGTAGTAAAAAGTAAGAAGATATAAAAACAACCTATACACACATCAAGTATAATAGAATCTTTCTTTGAATTGATGTGTGTATAGGTTTATTATTTTAATTTTTACCGCCTATTTTATTGTGAATATTTTTATTAGAGTTTATAATAGATAGTACAATATTAATTCATAATAAGTGTAAGTTTTAGTGCTTAAAGTATAACGTTTTTTACTGAAATTTGTCATAAAAGTGATATAGTTCACATGGTTAACAGAACGAAAAATTAATAACATAAAATAAGGGAGATATTTTATGAATAATACGATTGAATATTATGATAATTATGATGAAAATACAAGGCTTGAAAGGGATAACGTTCATAAAACTGAATTTATAACAACCACTTATATATTGGACAATATTATTGAGAAAGACTCTAAAATTTTGGACCTTGGAGCGGGAACAGGAAGCTATTCAATTTATTATGGAGAGAAGGGTCATTCAGTAACCGCTATAGACTTATCTCCTAAAAATGTTGGAATTATGTCTGACAAAATACAAAAGCTAAACTTACAGGATAAAATTGAAGCTAAAGTAGGGGATGTAAGAAGAATTGATTTTCTAGAAAATGAAAGCTATGATGTGGTTTTATGTATGGGTCCACTCTATCATTTAAATACACAAGAAGAACGATTATATTGTATAGAAAATAGCTTGAAAAAATTAAAGAAAAATGGTGTACTAGCTATTGCATATATTAACAAGTTTGCAGTTTGTATTTCTGAAATTCAAAAAAACAAAGAAAAGCTTAAAGGAAATAACCTGGATAGTATACTTCTTAATGGATTGGTCTATGGAGATGCAAGAGATTTGTTTTATTTTACTTCTCCAAAGGAAATTGAATATACAATGGAACGATTTAAAGTTAATAGATTGGAAAATATTGGGACTGATGGCATTGGATTTATGATACCTGAAATAGTAAATAGCTTTAGTGATGAAGAATATGATCTATGGATTAATCATCATTTAAAGACCTGTAAAGTAAGTAGTATAAATGGGTTAAGTTTGCATGGTTTGTATATTTGCAAAAAGTAACAACCTAAATGACGATAAATCTAAGGGGTTTATTATTAATATTAAGCATAAAACATAGTATTCATAGCAATTATTGAAAATTAAGCCATTGACAATAAAATACAAGCGAGGTAACATAGTACATGCTATATGCTATGAAACTATTATAATAATAACTCATGATAATTTAATTGCAAATTATTGTAATAGAAAATTAATTATGAAGACAGAGCCTAAATTATCTTATTTGCTACAGGAGATAAAATAAATGATTAAAAAGTTAAATAAACAAAAAATTAATTTATTTATATTAATAGCTGTTTTAAGTATAGGGATTATTTTAAGAGCTATGTGGATAATTTATGTCCCTACTGTCCCTATCTCTGATTTTTTACTGTATCATGAAGGGGCAAAGTCCATAATTTCCGGTAAGGGATTTCAAATATATGGGCATCTATCATCCTATGAGCCAATTGGTTACCCAGCTTTTTTAGCATTACTTTATTCTATATTTGGTTCAAAAATAATAGTAGGAAAAATAGCAAACCTTTTTTTATCAATTATCGGATTGATTTTTTTCTATTTAATTATTGAAAAGGCATTTGGAAACAAGAAGATCTCCTATGCATGTTTGCTAATATATGTATTCTTACCTCTTAATATAGTATATACAAGTGTTTTAAGCACTGAAATTACTTTTACCACACTGTATTTAATCCTCATTTTTCTTATCTTTAAGAAAAACAGGGAAAAGCATCACAACATTATAATAGGGGTATTGTTGGGGATTTTATCCTTAATAAAACCATTCATGATGATATATGGGTTTGTTATCTTTATATTAGATTTATTTCAACAAAAAAAATTAATGGAGCCATTAAAGAATTTATTGATAATAACTATCTTTATGGCACTTACTATTTCACCGTGGACGATTAGAAACTATTTTCTATTTAATAAATTAATACCAACATCGACTAATGGTGGATACAATTTATATGTGAATAATAATCCATATGCTACAGGCGCCTGGCAGGATCCATTTAAAATACCCAATAGTGGTATTTTAAAATATAAGGATAAGAATGATGAGTTTTGGGATGAAGTTAAGGTGAATGAGGAAGGTAAAAAACTAGCATTTAATTGGATAAAAAATAACCCCATTGATTTTTATCATGTTGGTTTAAAAAAGTTAAAAAATGTTTTTTTAACTGCCGATTGTGGGTGTTGGGCAACAGATAATCTAGAAAATAATGAAAGATTTAAGCATGGCAAATTGCTTAATTCAATAAATACTAAAATACATTTCACCATGGTTAGGGGCATGATTGCATACTTTATATTGATTTTATTTCAACTGTGCTTTAAAAAGGTTGAGAATTTATATATACACTTAGTTATTATGCTCAATATTTTGTTCCAAGTCAGTATAAATTTTGTGTTTGAGGGTCAACCACGGTACTTATTTCCTCTGTGGCCATTTCTAATAACTGGTTGTGTATATTTTATTGCTGAGCTTGTTTCAGGAATTTCAAGAATATCTACTAAGCATATAACTTAACTAGCGTTCCATCAAAATCAGAAATCAAAACAAAAATATCATTTTCTAGTCAAGGGTAAGTTCCTAGACTAGAAAATGATATTTTTTATTGAAATAACGATATAATTAAACCTTCCTTTAGTCACATTTCTAAACACTACAGTATATGTATATATTAATATACTCTTTAATACTGTGTAAAGATTGTAAGGGAATTGGAATGATTTTCAATAAAATTAAATATTTATTGGGAGGTTTAGTTATGCTCTATCCATTAAAGTTTCATCCGTTATATAAAGACTATTTTTGGGGAGGAAGGGAACTTGAAAAGTGGGGAAAAAAACTTCCAGCTGGCGTTGTTGCTGAAAGTTGGGAAGTATCAAGTCACCCCCATGGAGAAAGCAAAGTTTCAAATGGTGAATTTAGTGGAATGAAACTTTCTAAATTAACAAAAGAAATGGGCCTTAAATTAGTAGGTAAAGCATTAGGAGACAGAGCTATAGAAAAGTTCCCATTATTAATAAAACTAATAGATGCAAATAAAAAACTTTCCGTACAGGTACATCCTAAAGATGAATATGCAAGGATTACTGAAAATGGAGAGTTAGGTAAAAATGAAATGTGGCATGTGATTTCAGCAAGGCCAGGAGCTCAAATTGTATGTGGTGTTTCTACAAGTGTGACAAGAGAGGTTTTTATTAGCTCAATAAAAAGTAATAAAATAGAGAATTGCTTAAGTTATTTAGAAGTATTTCCTGGTGATACAATTTATATACCTGCTGGAATTATACATTCAATTGGTGAGGGCATTGTATTGGCTGAGATACAACAAAACTCTAATATTACTTATAGAATATATGATTATGATAGAATTGATAGTGAAGGCAATAAGAGACAGCTAAATATTGAAAAAGCTCTTGAAGTGATTGATTTTAACAACTGTAAACATTTAGGAAAACAAAAAGGATTAGCAATTAGGCTGAAAGGAAAGTCCACTAAAACTTTTTTAATTACAAATAGGTATTTTAGTGTAGAAAAGTACATAATTGATGATAATATTGAAGAAATTGCAGATGGAGATAGGTTCTTCATATTTACATGCTTATATGGTGAAGGGCAAATACATTATTTAGGCGGAGTAGAAAGCATTGTTAAAGGTGAAACAATCCTTATACCAGCAGCTTTAGGAGAATATAAACTGAAGGGAAAGCTTCAGCTTATAAAATCATATGTCCCTAATGTTGAAGACAATGTTATTAAGCCACTTCTAAGAGAGGGATACACCATGGAAATGATACAAAACAACGTAATTGGTCAAATATAATTTAATATAAAATAGGACAGCTGTATATCTAAACAGGCTGTCTTATTATTTTCGTTTTATCCTAGTTTATATTTACACTTCTATAAGGACATACTAACGTTTATGGAGCTATTTTTTTAATTTTTTAATTAATTTTTCTACAGAATCTTCAGTAATGAATTCTCCATGACTTTTAACAAAAGGGTGCTTGTGACATAGCCCACACTTATCCAAACATTTTTTATCATCAAATTCTATATCATTTGCTTTCAAAGCTTTAGTTAGTTCAGAATAGTACTTATTTGATTTACATACTTTGATCATTTATATGACCTCCAAATCACAATAATTATTATTACCTAATTATAACACAAAATTAAGAGGCAGTTCATTTTTTCTTACTAGTTTTCTTAACGGAATAACCAAACTTGCCAATAGGCTTTTGTTCAACAGGAAAATACTCTCCATGGGAATAGCAAATTAAATCTGCTTGATCAAGTTGGATTTTACCCTTTGAATCAATAAGACTATCCTCCACGTGAACTGCGAGAACTTCAGCCAAAAACAAATCATGAGTTCCTAAGGGGGTAATGCTTTTAACTTTACATTCTAGTGCTATTGGACATTCTTTTATCATTGGAACAGATATATGCTGACAGCTTTCTAATGTGAAAGCACATTCTGAAATTTTATTATTTGTACGACCAGATTTCACACCACAATAGTCTACTTTTTTTACTTGCGTTTTTGTAGGTAAATTAACTACAAATTCACCATTTTCCTTAATATATTCATAGGATAGTCTTTCAGGTCTAATGGACATAGTTATCATGGGAGGTTTTGTGCAAGCAGTTCCTATCCAACCCACAGTAAATACATTTACATTCCCATCTGAATCCTTTGAAGTAATCAATACAACAGGAACAGGATTTAACATTGAGCTTCCTTTAAACATTTTTTTTGACATAAAATTTCTCCAATCAAGGGTTACCTTAGTAATAGATACTCTTATTAATAATTAATAAGAGTATCTATATAAGTATAAACTATTTGTATATATTTTCAATAAAGCATTGAAAAATTAATTATGTTGAATAATGTTGCAATGTTTATTATGATAATAAATATGGTGTAGCGGTATTGGAAAAGAAAGGAGATAAGTAGTGTTAGGGTAGATGGTTAATTAAAGAATTGCCGAACATAATGAAATGATAATGATAAACTTGGAAATAATATAATAGTATATAATATTCAACTATAGAATTTGATGATTTTTGTGTATAATAGTATTGATATACAAAGAACATGATTGGAACAATGCAAATTAAAGAACAACTTACATTTAGGTGGAGGTCAAAATGAAAATATTAATTACTACCGATGCATACTATCCTATGACAAACGGAGTTGTAATTTCTACGGAAATTTTATATAATCAACTAAAGTTAGAAGGTCATGACGTTAGGATATTAACCTTGTCAAGTGAAGGAAAAGGATATATTTCAGGAGATATATATTATCTAAGTGCTAGCGCAGTAAATGTGTATCCACAAGCTAAAATTATTAAACCTATAAGAAGTAAAGTTATTAGCGAGATAATAAAGTGGGAGCCAGATATAATACATTCTCAAACCGAGTTTTCCACTATGGTTGTAGCAAAATACATAAAGAGAAAATTAAAAATTCCTCAAGTACATACATATCATACAATGTATGAAGATTACCTAATATATTTTCTTAAAGGTAAAATAATTAAAAAGAATGCATTGGCAAGATTGACAAAACTGCTAATGAATTCTTTTGATATAGTAATAGCACCTACTGAAAAAGTGAAAACTTTATTGGGCAGTTATCAGATTTCAAAAGATATTATTGAAGTAATCCCAACTGGAATAGATATATCAAAATTCCATAAAACTATTACAGAAGAAGAGAAGGCAAGCATTTTATCTGAATTTGGATTAAGCTGTAGCGATGATATTTTAGTTTATGTAGGGAGAATAGCTGAAGAAAAAAATATTGAAGAGTTGCTACATTTATTTAAAAAAGCACTAATTGAATTGCCAGAAATGAAATTTTTAATTGTTGGAGGGGGTCCGTACCTTAATAATTTAATAAAGATAGTAAATACACTTAATTTAGGTGATAGTGTTAAGTTTTCAGGAATGATACCTGCTGATTTAATATATAAGTATTATAGATTAGGAACTGTTTTTGTTACAGCTTCTAAAAGTGAATCTCAAGGACTGACATATTTAGAAGCTTTGGCAAGTGGATGCCCAGTTTTATGTAGATGGGATTTGTGTATCGATGGAGTTATTATTGATGGAGAAACTGGATTTACATATCAAGAGGATTATGAGTTTATAGAGGCACTTAAAAAACTATTTTCAGATATAGAATTGAGAGAAAAAATAAGAGAAAACTCTATAATAAGAGCAGAGGACTATTCGAAAGAAAAATTTGCTGCCAAGGTTTTTAATACTTACGTTAAGCTTCTTGAAAATGTATAAAATAAAAGACAAGTACATGATTCATTTTAATTTAAGAATAATCATATACTTGTTTTTTTATGAAAAATATAAATTTAAGTTCATTTCTGATTATAAGGTTATGGTACTAATAAATTAAAAAAATATATAATTACGAAAGTTTTAAAATAGAGTAGTTACTAAACTATCTATCATTACCAATAAAAAATAAAGCTACAGTTCCAGGACCAGAATGAGCTCCTACAACAGGACCGATTGGATTAATAATAAAGCTTTTTACATTTGATTCAGCCTGGATCATTTCTTTAACTTGTTCGGCATCCTCAAGCGAATCACCATGGCTAATGAATATGACTTGTTCTTCAGGATTTACTACTCTTTCATTAAACATATCGACTAGAGCTCTAAGCGACTTTTTTCTTCCCTTTGCTTTAGTTACTGGAATTAGTCGGCCTTCATTATCAACGTTTAAGATAGGCTTAATGCTTAACAAAGTACCAATTGCAGCAGCTGTTGGAGATACTCTACCTCCTCTTTTTAAGTGATTCAAATCAAAAACCGTAAACCAATGGTTTACCTTTAATTTGTTTTCTTCAACCCAAGATACAGTTTCCTCTTTTGAACATCCTTTTTTGAGCATTTCATTTGCGTAATATACGATAAGACCTTCACCCATGGATGCACTTTTAGTATCAATGATGCTAATATCTGCACTTGGCAATTCTTCCATCAGCAATTCTTTAGCTAGCCTAGCACTGTTAATGCAACCACTTAAAGCAGAAGAAAAACATAAATAAATAATTGAATAATTTTGCATAATGTATTTTTTAAATACTTCACTATAGGTTTGAACATTAATTTGTGAAGTAGATGGCATCTCACCTTCTCTTACTCCAGCATAAAAATCTCTATAATCAAGAGTTTTGCCTAAATCATCTTGGAACTCGCTTCCTTTAAAGATTACATTCATGCCTAGGACAATAAGATTATTATCTTCAATGTAACTTATCGGAAGGTCACAACAAGAATCCGTTACTAATATGGTATTCATTCAAGTATCTCCTTTTCTAAATATTTTTTTTCATATAATTAATATACCACGCTTAAGCAAATTATTAAAATGTTTTGCTTAAATAATTACAATAATAATAGGTTTTACATTTCAATTCGAGTAATTAAAACAAAAAAGCAATGTAGTTTTGATATTAATCAATACTTGCCTAAAGTTTAAAAAAGGGATATTATTAATGTAAATGCAAATGACTTGCAATAGATTTCAGGAGTGGTTATATGTTTAAAAAAAGTATTCCCTTGTTTATAATGTTAGTATTTATATTTGTTCTATCATCTTGTAGTAGTAAGCAGCAAGCAACTGAAGATAGTAACAATAAAATAAAAGTTGTAGTAAGCTTTAACGCCATGAGAGAGTTTGCGGCTGCAGTTGGTAAAGATAAAATTCATATTACTACTTTAGTCAATGATGGCACTGAACCTCATGACTTTGAGCCCAAAGTAAAAGATTTAAAAAGTATTGAAAATGCACAAGTATTTGTTTACAATGGGTTAAAAATGGAAAGCTGGGTGGACAAATCATTACAAGTAGTGGGGAAAAAGAATTTGGTGGTTGTAGATGCGTCTAAAGGCGCTCAAGCAATTAAAACTGATGGCAAGACTGATCCACATCTTTGGCTTAGTTTAAAGGGGGCTGAAATTCAAACTGAAAATATAAAAAATGCTTTAGTGAAAGCAGATCCTGAAAATAAGAATTTTTATGAGGAAAATTATGAAGAGTTTATTATAAAGCTTGAAGAACTTTATAATCTGTATAATCCCAAAATAAATTCGTTATCAAATAAAAATTTTGTAACAGGACACGCAGCCTTCGCCTATTTATGTAGGGACTTTGGATTGAAGCAAAATAGCATAGAAGATATTTTTGCAGAAGGTGAACCAAGTGCAAAAAAATTAGGAGACATTACAGATTACTGTAAAAAGAATAAGATAAAAACAATATTTGCTGAAGATATGGTAAGCCCTAAAATATCCAAAACCCTTGCAAATGAAGTTGATGCAAAGGTTGAAAAGATATATACGCTTGAAGGAAAGGAAGATAATAAGGATTATCTTCAGAGCATGGCTTACAATTTGGAGAAAATATATGAAAGTCTAAAATGATCTTTAAATAAATATGGATGGTAATTGCCCTAAATATTACATAGGAAAATTGTCGAATATTATGCTAAAATTTTAATATAGACAAACTTGTTTCTATGTTATAGTAGGAGGCTAAACCAATGAGACTTATCAGGTTTTTCACAGCTCTAGCTATTATACTAGTTTTCCTTTGTATTAAACAGACTTATGCAGCTCCTATGTCAACAAGGATTGGAGGCGTGGATAGATATGAGACGGCAATCAAGATATGCCAAAGCGGCTTTCATAATTCTGATTATGTGATTTTAGTTCAAGGGGAGGATTTCCCAGATGCGTTGTGTGCTGCCCCAATAGGTAAGAAATATAATGCACCTATTTTGCTGGTGAAGCCTTCTGGAATAGACAACAATTTATTAAATGAAATTTTAAGATTAAATGCCAAAAATGCAATAATTATTGGTGGTATTGGAGTTGTACCTAAAACGGTAGAAAGTGTATTAAATAGTTTTAATATTAATGTTACTAGGTACGCTGGAGTGGATCGATTTCAGACTTCAGCCATGGTTGCAAAAGAAATTGGAGTATCAAATGGAGCTATAATTGTATCGGGTGATAATTTCCCAGATGCATTGTCAATTGCTTCAATTGCTGCAGCAAAGCAGATGCCAATATTATTAGTACAAGCATCTTTCATTCCAAGCTCAATTGAAAATTTCATTGATGATAACAAAATTGAGAACTTTTATGTTATTGGAGGCCAAGGAGTTATATATGATGCTACAATAGCTAAACTTAATAAGGTAAAAAGACTCAGCGGTGCAAACAGATATGAAACTAATATTGCAGTGGTTAGTGAGTTTAAAAAAGACCTTAATTTAGATTCTATTTATGTAGCATCTGGAGAAACATTTCCTGATGCATTAGGAGGAGCTGCAATGGCTTCAATTTCTAATTCTCCAATTTTGCTAACTAATAGTTACCATAATGAAATCTTAGGATATATAAGAAGAAATATCTCATCAATAAATAATATAAAAATATTAGGTGGATCTGGAGCAATACCAGATTGGATGATACCTAGATTAACGGATCCTGGAAACTTCCTAGGAAAAGTTTTAGGCTACGCAACCTACTATTATTATGGTGCCAAGGAATCTTATTTTGATATATTTAACAACTCTAGCACTTTAGATGAAATAGCAACAGATACATTTTCAACAGATGGTGCAGGAAATTTGATAGCGGAAAAAGGATATAACTCCTTAGGAGAATTAACTGATCTAATTCCCACAGATCAGATAGCCTTAGCTAAAAGCCAAAATATAGATAGCTATGTTATGGTTACCAACGGGTTTAATGCAGACACTGCAAGAGAGCTACTTAGAAATTCTACAAGCAGACAGAACTTAATAAATAGTATTATATCTACAATTAGATTGTATAATTATAATGGTGTAAATATTGATATTGAAGGAATTTATTATGATGATAGAGTGTATTTTTCAGAATTTATGAAGGAACTATACACCTCTATGAAAGTTTATGGATATATGGTAACTATTGCAGTACCTGCAAAAACTACTGATTATCTACAGGATGGTTGGAGTGGAGGATATGATTACTCAGAAATAGCAAAGTATTCAGATCAGGTTTCAATTATGACCTATGATGAACATTGGAGTGGAGGTTCTCCAGGACCAATAGCTTCAATAAATTGGGTGGAAGCTGTAATTAAATATTCAATCACAACAATCCCTAAAGAGAAAATATTATTGGGACTAGCCTCTTATGGATATGACTGGGGTACAAATTTAAAAAGTAAAGCTTATAGTATAGACCAAGCAATTGCTGTTGCCAAAGCAAATAGTTCCAATATTATTTTTGATAATGATTCAAAGAGCCCACATTATGATTATACACAAAATGGCATCAAACATTATGTATGGTTTGAAAATGCTGAAAGTATAGGGTACAAGCTTGATTTAGTAAACAATTACCATATCGGAGGAATTTCAATTTGGAGTTTAGGACAGACTAATCCTGAATATTGGACAACCATAAGAACAAAACTTAATAAATAATTGAAGCCGCTGTAGTTTTTTACAGCGGCTTTGATTTTTAATCAAAATATATATTTGAGAATTCAATATTAGTGACATCAATTAAATGATTCTCAGTAACATCAAGAGAAAAGTTGTTAACTTCTTCTTCTTTGGTTTTTTCAATGGGTAGAAGTAGTATAAAAGAACTTCCTCTTTTCGGCTTACTAGCTACTTTTATTTCACCGTCCATAGCTGTCACTAGTTGTTTAACTAAATATAGCCCTATACCAGTACCTTCACTTTCTCTAGTTAGGGAATTATCTACTCTAGAAAAAAGCTCAAAAATAGTATTTATTTTGTCTTTTGGAATACCTATGCCTGTATCTCGAACAGTAATTTTAATTTTATCGCTAGCCATACCTACATTAACATAGATTGAATTTCCAGATGGAGTATATTTTATAGCATTAGATAGCAAATTCAGAAGTACTCGTTCATATTTTTCATCATCAATCCCTATTATTAATTCTTTTACTGAAGTAGAAAACTTAATTTTGATACTTTTAGTTAACGCATATTCTGAAACTGCCTCGGTAATAGCTTTTGTCATCTTCACTATGTCTAAATTTTTTTTATGAACCTGTAAATATCCTGAATCTGATTTTAAAATATCAAGTAGATGAGTAACAAGTCTCCATTGTTGTAGAGAACCCTGGTGTATTTTTTTAATATATTTTAATGATTTAAGAGATAGTTCATCTTTACAAATAACCTTTATGGCTTGAACAGCTGATATTATAACTGTTAAAGGTGTTTTAAACTCATGGCATATAAATGAAAAAAATTCTTTCTGTTTTTCGAAATAAGATATTTGAAGTTTCTGTTTTTCAAATTCTGTAACATCAGTAAAGCTTTCAATAATATATGTAAGCTTTTCATTTTCATAAATTGGCAATAAAGTTATATCCAGAAATATATCTTGATTATTATAGGTTTTAAGCTTAAATGAATCTTTGCACACCTGCTCTCCAGTTTTTAATACTTCTTGAAACAAAGAGATATGAGAGGTACTTAAATGGTTTTCGCTAATTTCATTTAAGGTTTTTCCGATGAGATAACTATTATTACTATATTGTTTACTTAAAAAGCTTTTATATTCATTATTGGATTTAAGTAGTAACAAGTCGGAAGAATTATATATTGCCAGGCCTCTACCATTGTTCAAATGAAACCTATTCATGTTTTTATAGATATCTTGTAGTTTAAAGTCTGGTAGTTTAATGAAACTATAATAATCGGAGACGTTACTAATCATAACTTTTATTGCTTCGGAATTTTTTGAAAATATGTAATAGTAATCATCCTCTCTTCGAATTTTCAGCAATTTTATAACATGTTCTAAACTTTTACCAATTAAATCTAAAATGGTATATCCAGTTAGCATTGAAAATTCAATGCTTGTTTCTACTACTTTACTATCAGATATTAATATATATGATCCATTTTTTTTATTGTTTTCATAAACACTGTTTTCCATGTATCTCATCTCCTCTACCAAGCAACAGTAATATAATACCATAATATGGAATAATATACCATAAATTTCCTAAAATGTATATTAAATTTGAAAAAATATAATTTTTTTAACAGCTTATAAACAATTTTAATGCTGACAAAATGAATATTTAATGAATATTACATATTAATAGATATTGAAAATAATTTTATAAAATCAGCAATAAAGTGTTGCATAAGGCTGTTTTATTGCGGACTTTATTTATTAACGGTGTTGACGTAGCTGAATAATTATGATAATATATGTATAAATATTATAATAAATGTATAAATATAAATAAAAACGCACTGCTTGCAGTATAGATAATAATAGAAAGGATTGTATAAGATGAGAGGCGTATTATATCTTGAGGATGGAACTTTATTAGAAGGTGTTGGGTTTGGAGCTAGAGGAACATCAGTAGGGGAACTAGTATTTAATACATCTATGACTGGATATCAAGAAATTCTGACGGATCCTTCCTATGCAGGACAGATAATTACTATGACTTATCCCCTAATAGGAAACTATGGAATTAATAGCGTAGATTATGAATCCAGCAAAATATTTGCTCATGGACTTGTAATTAAATCAATTTCAAAAACCCCTTCAAACTACATGAATGAAAATACAATTGATGAGATGTTAAAGCTTATGGATGTAGTTGGAGTTTGTAATGTAGATACAAGAAGTATTACAAAGAAAATTAGAAGTTCAGGAACAATGAAATGTCTAATTTCTAATGAAAATTTAAGTGCTCAAGAGCTTAAGGATAGAATGGATGAAGTTAACATTAATATAAATTATGTAAAAAAAGTTAGTACAATGACTACAGTTAATATTAAAGGAAAAGGACCTAAGGTTGCAGTTATTGATTTTGGAGCTAAGGGCAATATTATTAATAATTTAAAGAAGAGAGATTGCGATATATATATTTTTCCATACGATGTTAGCTATGAAAAGATTATGAGCATTAACCCAGATGGAGTACTTTTAAGTAATGGACCTGGAGATCCTAAGAAACTTACTGAATCAATTCATACAGTAAGTAGACTTATTGGGAAAATTCCTATCTTCGGAATCTGCTTAGGACATCAAATACTTGCTCTTGCAGCAGGTGGGGATACTTATAAAATGAAGTTTGGACATAGAGGCGCTAACCATGGAGTTTATAGTATCGAAAAAGATAAGGCTTTTATTTCATCTCAAAATCATGGCTTTGCAGTAGATGAAAAAAGTATTGAAGATAAAGGTTTAGAAGTGACTTTTAAAAATTTAAATGATGGGACTGTTGAAGGAATGAAACACAGAGAACTACCAATATTTTCAGTACAATTTCACCCAGAAGGTTCACCAGGACCAACAGATACAGAATATTTGTTTGATGATTTTGTTACTTCAGTGAATTTAAATAGAGAACAAGTAATGAATAGTGTAAGTGAAATAAATATAAATTGTAAATAGCAATTGTATGTGATAAGTAGAGGAGGAATTAAAATGGCTATAGATCAAAGCCTTAAAAAGGTTATGATTATAGGCTCTGGACCAATTATTATTGGTCAGGCTGCTGAATTTGATTATGCTGGAACACAAGCCTGTAAAGCCATTAAAGAAGAAGGCATTGAAACAGTGCTTGTAAATAGTAATCCAGCCACAATTATGACGGATACTAACATCGCTGATAGGGTTTATATAGAGCCTTTGGATTTAAAGTGTTTAAGTGAAATAATTAAAATAGAAAAACCAGATGGCATTTTGGCAGGATTCGGAGGTCAAACTGCATTAAACCTTTGTATGGAGTTAGAAGAAAGTGGAGTGCTAGAAGAGAATAATGTAAAACTACTTGGAATAAACAGTGAATCCATAAAAAAAGCTGAAGACAGAGAAGAATTCAAAAAGTTAATGCTAGAAATAGAGGAACCAGTAGCTATGAGCATTATTGCTACAAATACTCAGCAGTGTTTAGACTTTGTTGAAAAGTACGGTTTCCCAGTAATAATTAGACCAGCATATACACTAGGTGGAACTGGTGGTGGAATCGCGGTAAATCAGGAAGAACTATTAGATATTAGTACTAGAGGCATTAACTTAAGTCCAATAGGCCAGATACTTTTAGAGCAAAGTGTGGCAGGGTGGAAAGAAATTGAGTATGAGGTAATTAGAGATAAGAAGGATAATTGCATTATCATATGTAACATGGAAAACATTGATCCAGTGGGTATTCATACTGGAGATAGCATAGTTGTAGCACCTTCTCAAACACTAAGAGATACAGAATATCAAATGCTAAGAACTTCGGCCATTAAGATAATTAGAAGTCTAAAGATAGAAGGCGGATGTAATATACAATTCGCATTAGATCCAAAGAGCAATGATTATATAATTATTGAAGTAAATCCTAGGGTTAGCCGTTCTTCTGCACTTGCTTCAAAAGCAGCAGGATATCCAATAGCTAAAATCGCAACAAAAATTGCAATTGGATACAGCTTGGATGAACTTAAAAATTATGTAACACAAAATTCTTCAGCATGTTTCGAGCCAAGTCTTGACTATATAGTAGTTAAAATGCCGAAGCTTCCTTTTGACAAATTTAATAAATCTGATAGGAAACTTGGTACTCAGATGAAAGCTACTGGCGAAGTAATGGCAATTGATAGAACTTTTGAAAGTGCTCTTATGAAAGCTGTTACTTGTTTAGAAGGTAGTGTAACTGGGATTAGGCTAAAGAAACTTGAGGGACTTAGCAAAGATGAATTAATTAAGAAAATAAAAAATGGTGATGATGAAAGAATCTTTGCTATTGCAGAAGCTTTTAGAATAAATACTGAGCTTGAGGAGATTCATGAAATAACAAAAATCGATAGATGGTTTCTTAACGGAATTAAGAATATTATTGACACAGAGTATCAACTTAAAAATGAAGTTATGAATGATGAATTACTTAAGTTAGCAGAATATATGGGATTTACAGATGATTATATATGCACTCTTACAGGGCTAAGCCTAGATGTAATTGAAGACTTAAAAAATGCAAATAATATTCGTCCAGTGTATAAAATGGTAGATACCTGTAGTGGAGAATTTGAATCAGAAACTCCATATTATTATTCCTGCTATGAGGACCAAGATGAAAATATCATAAGTGATGAGAAGAAGATTATTGTAATTGGATCAGGTCCAATAAGAATTGGCCAAGGAATAGAATTTGATTATAGCTGCGTACATGGAGTTTGGGCAATAAAAGAAGCTGGATATCAATCTATAATAATTAATAATAACCCAGAAACAGTAAGTACAGATTTTGATATAGCAGACAAATTATATTTTGAATCTTTATATATTGATGATGTAATGAATGTTATCAGAAAAGAAAAGCCTGAAGGAGTTATTGTTCAATTCGGCGGACAGACCTCTATTAATTTAGCTAAAAAGTTAAGTGAAAGAGGAATTAAAATCCTAGGAACTTCCTTTGATTCTATAGATTTAGCGGAAGATAGAGATAAATTCAGACTACTTCTAGAGGAAATAAATGTGCTAGCACCAGTTGGAAAGGCTGTAACAAGCTTAGAAGAAGCGTTGCAGGCTACTAGTGAAATAGGATACCCAGTAATAGTTAGGCCGTCATATGTAATAGGTGGTAGAGCTATGCAGATAGTTTACAATGATTTTGAACTATCAAAATATATTTCTGAGGCAGTAAACCTTTCTACAGAGCATCTAGTTCTTATTGATAAATACATTAAAGGAGTTGAAATAGAAGTTGATGCAATCTCTGATGGAGAAGATATATTGATTCCTGGAATCATGGAACATATTGAGAGGACAGGAGTACATTCAGGTGATAGCATAACGGTTTATCCTAATATATCACTTTCCGCAAGTACAGTAGCTAAGCTAGTTAATTATACTGAGAGAATCACTAAAGCACTTGGTATAGTTGGATTATTAAATATTCAATATGTTTTTGATGGTGAAGAGGTTTATGTTATAGAAGTAAATCCACGAGCTTCAAGAACAGTACCGATTTTAAGTAAAGTAACTGGAGTACCTATGGTAACTTTAGCTGTAGAGGCAATGCTTGGTAAGAAGCTTAAGGATTCTAGCTATGGTATAGGTTTGATGAAGCATACAAAACTTTATGCAGTAAAGGTTCCAGTGTTTTCAGGAGAAAAGTTTGTAGATGTTGATACTTACTTAGGACCAGAAATGAAATCTACTGGAGAAGTCCTTGGAGTAGATCTTGAGTTAGATATAGCAATTTATAAGGGTTTCGTGGCTTCAGGGACCAACATTCCTTTAAGTGGAGGCTTGTACATTTCTTTGAAGGATGTAGATAAAGAAGAAAGTATAGAGATAATTAAAAAATATGAAGAGATAGGTTTTAAGATATACACATCTAAAGGTACTGGAGAATACCTGACTGAAAAAGGTATTGAAAATGAAATTATAGATGGAACAACTACTTTGAAACTCATAGCTTCTAAAGAAATAAATGTAGCTATTAATACACCAACAACTGGAAATGACCTAACTAGTGAAGCTTTTAAAATAAGAAGAAAAGCAGCGGAATATAGAGTACCTGTATTTACGTGTATAGATACTGCTAAGGTTTTTTTAACAGCAATTGATGTAAAAAAATCAGATAAAAAGATAGATTACAGAACAATAAATTATTATTTAAATTAAGGGGATGTAAACATTATGAAAGAAAAAGTTGTTTTAGCATATTCAGGGGGATTAGATACCTCAATTATTATACCTTGGTTAAAGGAAAACTATGATTTAGAAGTTATCGCTGCCTGCATGGATGTAGGTCAAGGTGATGATATGGAAGCAGTAAAAGAAAAAGCTATTAAGTCTGGAGCTTCAAAAATATATGTAGAAGATTTAAAAGAAGAATTTGTAACTGAATATTTGTATAAAGCGATTAAAACAAGAGCAGTATATGAAGGAAAGTATATGCTAGGAACTTCCTTTGCAAGGCCATCCATGTCAAAACGTCTTGTGGAAATTGCTCATAAAGAAGGAGCAACCTATATATGTCACGGATGTACAGGAAAAGGAAATGATCAAGTTCGTTTCGAAATTGGAATAGCTGCTTTTGATCCAACAATAAAAATAATTGCTCCATGGAGAATTTGGGATATAAAATCTCGTGAAGAAGCAATAGATTATGCAGCACTTAAAGGGGTAGAAGTACCTGTTACTAAAGAAAAAATATATTCAAGAGACAAAAACCTTTGGCATGTAAGCCACGAAGGTGGAGATTTAGAAGATCTAATGAACGAGCATAAAACAGAAATGTATTTAATGGTTACTCCACCAGAAAAAGCTAAAGATGAAGCAACACATGTGGAAATATATTTTGAAAAAGGAATTCCAATGAAAGTTGATGGAAAAGAAATTCCACCAGTACAGCTTATTGAACTATTGAATAAGATTGCAGGTGAAAATGGAATTGGAGTAATAGATATACTTGAAAATAGGTTAGTAGGTATGAAATCAAGAGGGGTATACGAAACTCCAGCAGGAACTCTTTTGTATGCTGCTCACAAGGAATTAGAATTTGCAGTATTGGATAAAGAAGCTTGCCATTTTAAAGAGATTATATCTAAAAAATATGGAGAATTAGTATATGAAGGCTTATGGTTTACTCCATTAAGAGAAGCAATTGATGCTTTTGTAGAAAGTACTCAACAAAATGTAACTGGAACTATTAAACTAAAATTATACAAAGGCAATATTATGGTATCAAGTATAGATACCCCATATGCTCTTTACGATGAAGGAATATCCTCCTTTGGTGCAAGTGAATTGTACAGCCAAAAGGATTCAGCTGGTTTTATAAATATATTTGGATTACCAAGTAAGATAGATGCATATGTAAAGAAGAAAACAGAGAAGTGATTGAGAAAGGATGAGTAAGTATGAAGTTATGGGGTGGACGATTTACTGGTGAAGTTAGCGAGCTAATGAAAGAATTTAATAATTCTTTAGGCTTCGATAAAAGACTATATAAAGAAGATATTACTGGAAGTTTAGCTCATGTTAAGATGCTACAAAAATGTGGCATTCTAACCCTTGAAGAATATGAAGCAATAGTTACTGGATTAAAATCCATTTTAGAAGATATAGAAACAGAAAAACTTTTAATCGAAGGAGACTATGAAGATATTCATAGCTTTGTAGAAAGTAACCTTATTCAGAGAATAGGGGAGCCAGGTAAGAAACTCCATACTGCTAGAAGTAGGAATGATCAGGTAGCGGTAGATATGAGAATGTATGCAAGAGCAAGTGGCAATAGTTTACTAGAAAATTTAGTTAAGCTTCAAGAAGCAATATCTGAGCTTGCTAAAGAAAATAAAGACACGCTTATGCCTGGATACACTCATCTTCAAAGAGCTCAAGTAATTACCTTTAGTCATCATATGCTTGCTTATTATTCTATGCTAGAAAGAGATAAAAAAAGAATTATAAATGCATTAGAACTTATGGATGAAAGTCCATTAGGATGTTGTGCTTTAGCAGGCACTACTTATAATACAGACAGACAATTCACTGCTAAAGAATTAGATTTCAGCAAACCTGTAGATAATTTCTTAGATGGAGTTAGTGATAGAGATTATCTAATAGAACTTTTATCCTGTTTCTCATTGATTATGATGCATTTAAGCAGGTTGAGTGAAGAACTAGTATTATGGAGTTCAAAAGAATTTAGTTTTGTTCAAATGGACGATAAGTTTGCCACAGGAAGCTCCATAATGCCCCAAAAGAAGAATCCAGATGCTGCAGAGTTAATACGAGGAAAAACTGGCCGCGTATATGGCTCTTTGATTTCGCTGCTTACTGTAATGAAGGCTACCCCCCTTGCTTACAATAAGGATATGCAGGAAGATAAAGAACAATTTTTTGATGCACTGGATACAGTGCTCATTTGTACAAAGGTCATGAAGGAGATTCTCTGCAGCATTCATATTAATAAAGAGAATATGCTTATGGCTGTTAAAAAAGGTTTTTTAAATGCTACTGAAGCAGCCGATTACCTTGTAAATAAAGGAATGGCGTTTAGAGACGCACATGGTGTTATTGGTCAAATAGTGATTTTCTGCGAGAGTTCTGGAAAAGGAATTGAGGAATTGACATTAGATCAACTAGCTGAATTCAGTAATTATTTTGAAGCCGATATTTATGAATTTATAGATTATAGCGCTACATTAAAAAAGGGTATTAAAACTTTAATGTAGTTACTATAAATTTATCCTCTTAGAATGGTAGATGGTAAGGATTGACTTGCCACCTACTATTTTTATGTCACAGTTTATTTGATTTGAAAGAAGAATGTTGTATAATAAAGTGATAAGGTGGTGAATTTATGAGAAAGAGAGCATTAAATATATTAGCGCTTATACTAAGTGTAGTATTTTTATTAAGTTTTATGTCAGGATGTTCAGGCACCAAGGCGTCAAGTAGCTCGTCAAGTAGCTCGACTTCTACTAATGCAGTTAATTCAGGTTCTAGTCAAGGAACTGATAGCACCACAAATAACAGTCCAGCTGTTGCAGCAACGGTAAAAGCTCCTATAGTTAATAAAGCTCCTACAAATGCAACAGCATCAACTTCAGTTACAAACCCTACAACTGTAAATAAAATATCAGTAAATACTATAACCGTTAGTTCAACCTTAACACCTGCAGTAAATGTGGCTGATGAAGATGAGTATAAAAAATATGTAGTCTCAAGCTTATCTCAAGGTAAAGATTTAGCTGTAAATTTGCAAGGTAAATTGACTGCGCCTACAATTGGTGCAACAACAATGAAAATCATTGAGACCTCCGGATATTCTGGATATATTTCTGGAATTCAATATGGTATAAATAACAATGTAGCCTATATAACCGTAAACTATAAAGGTGGATTAGCTAATTATTTAAATAAAATAAACTTAGTTAATGCAAAAGTACAACAAATCGTATCGTCAACTATTACTTCTGACATGTCGGATTACGATAAGGAATTAGCATTGCATGATTATGTGGTAAACAACGTAAGCTACGATTATGATAATTATTTAAAGAATACAATTCCAGAGGATTCATATACAGCTTATGGGGCACTTATAAGTGGTGTAGCCGTTTGTGAAGGTTATGCTGAAGCAATATATAAGTTATTAAGTGCAGCAGGTGTGAAAGCATATATAATAACAGGACTAGGTAATGGACAACCTCATGCTTGGAATTTGGTTAATATTTCAGGTGGAATATATCATCTAGATGCAACCTTTGATGATCCACCCTCAACTACATTAAAGATACTGACTCATAATTATTTTAATGTAAATGACTCTCAGATATCTAAAGATCATAGCTGGAAAGCTTCAGACTTTCCTAAAAGTGATGCTGTAGCTGCAAATTATTTTACAGTTAACGATTTAGTAGCTAATAATGTTTCAAAATACTATGATTTAGTTAAGAATGAATTATTGAAAAAAAACACTATTATAAATATAAGAACATCTAATTATAATCCCAAATTATATACTTCGGATGTGGTATATAATGTGTTAAAAGCTAATGCTAATATTACCAATGTGGATACAAGTAAAGGCATTGGATTTGATTATGACAAAAGTTCTAGTATCATAACTATATTAGTAAATTATAATTAACAATAGACAACTATGGAGTTTTTTCATACAGTGAAAAGTAAATATTTAAAGGGAGGTTTTCTGTTTTACAGAAAATCTCTTTTTAAGTGCCATTAACTCAACTGTCCTTCTTAAACTTGATAGGAGATTCTAAGAAGTCTTTTTGTAGTTGTTGATTTGGATCATTTCTAACAGGATACCATTGATTCTTAATCAATATATCAGAGAGTTCGTAATGTAAGTTCAAGGCATCTGTTAACTGTGAACTTAAAAGTTGCCTAAGTTCTGGAGTAACAGTTTCCATTGCAGCTTTAGCAAGACAGCTTATATTATATTTTGAATCTTTTAATATATCAAAGGCTATGTCTTTATCATGAACATTTGGGTTTGCATTTCCTAATAAAGTGTTTAGGATAGACATGGTAGCACCTCCATTTATTTTTTTTGATTAATCATATCAACAAGCTTTTGTATAGCTTCAAGGTTATTTTTTTTTGCGTTTAAATATTTATTTAGAAAATCTCTAAGTTCTATATCCCTTATACTAGGTATATTTGATGCTAGTGTTTTTATTTCACTTATATCTACACCTATAAGCTCATTTAATTCAAGTGTCTCATGTGGTGCTAGTTCTGCCAAAAGAATCCCTCCTAAATATTATAATAGATATAGTTTTTTCCAATAAATAAGGAAATATACTTAAAAAAGTTCTAGAGTATATTTTTACGAATAAAATTTTAATATAATTTACTTTTCAAAAGGGGGACTAAAATGGATGGAGCGGCAATATTACTAGCATTGATAGCTGGAACTTTCTTTCTTTTAGTAGTTTTAATTATTATTTTGTACATACTTAAATCAATAGGCTTATATCGAATGGCTAAAAATAAAGAAATTAAACAATCTTGGTTAGCATGGATTCCGTATGGTGATAATTATATACTTGGCTCAGTAGTAAAAAAAATAGAAATTGGTAGATTTAAAATCCCAAAGTTAGAAATTCTTCTACCTGCTGTAGAGCTGCTTATAATACCATTTTGTATACTAACCAATCTGGATTTTATACTTATAATGATATATTGGGCGTTACTTAACATAACACTTTATAAATTGTATTTGATGTACAGTCCTAAGAATGTCTTTGCGTTAACAATTTTGACTATAATTTTTTCTGTTTGGCCTATTTTTGTGTTTTATTTAAGTGACTCTATTCCAAGTATAGATAATGAAAATCTAATTGAAGAATGAATATTTTTGCTACTACATCTGGTAGAAGGTTGCATTATATTTAAAATATAATATTCAGCTCTTTAATATTTAATGTAAACGTTGAGGAAGAACATGATATCTAATGCGTAGAGATAGTTGAGAGAACAATAGAAAGACTTGGCTTGATAATTTTTAAATTGCGTTAAGTCCACGAAATGTTTGAGCGTAGCGAGTTTTGAGTGGATAGCAATTTGAAAATTATCAGGCTTAGTCTTTCATTGTGTAGCGAGCTAGCTCTTAGCATAAGATATTATGTTCTTACACTTACCTTATAAATAATATTAAAAGCAGTAAGACTTAGCTCTAAAATATAAAAATCTTAGTCTCTTTTTTCATAGATAGGCTATAATAATATTGGAGGTGTTAATATGAAACTATTATTAACTAATGATGATGGAATTTCAGCAAAAGGAATATATGCCCTAGCTAAGGAACTAGAGAAGGAACATGAGGTAATTCTTGTAGCACCAGATGACCAAAGAAGTGCTTGTGGACATTCCATTACTTTAAACAGGCCACTTTTAGCAAAAAAGTAGAGCTAACAGGATTAAAGTCTAAGGCCTTCAGTGTAGATGGAACCCCTGCAGATTGCGTGAGGGTTGCTGTAGATAAGCTGATTAAGGGAAAAGTTGATATGGTTATTTCAGGTATTAATTGTGGATATAATATAGGGACAGATGTAATATACTCAGGAACCGTTTCTGCAGCAATAGAAGCTGCTATATATAAAATTCCGTCTATGGCAGTTTCACTGGAATATACTGAGAAACTTGAAGATTATAGTACCGCAGCAGAATATGCAGGTAAAATAATTAATATTGCAAAAGAAAAGTATTTAAAAGATGATATAGTGTTAAATGTAAATGTACCTCTATTGCCAAAGGAAGAAATTATTGGAATTAAGGTATGCAAAATGGGAAATAGGATTTACGATAATTATTTTACACCAGAATTTTGCGATGAGAAAGAATTGAGTTTTGAGATACAAGGTAGCTATAATAAGTTTTTAGAAGAAAACACTGATAAATATTTTGTGAAAAATGGTTATGTCACAATAACTCCCCTTCACTATGATTTAACAAATTATAAAATACTTAGAGAAGTTTCTCAGGTTTTTAGTGAAAATGATTAGAAAATAGGAATAAGGAAAACAACCTTTAACCTTATTCCTTAAGGCATCTGGAATTAAATAACGAGTCAAAATATATATAATATTGGCTAGCTATTTGAAGATGCCTAAATTCCTTTGCCTAAATTTAGTGTGGCTCAGGCTGTCCGTGATCATTTTTACTATTTTGACCTTGTTTTGATTTTTCATTTCCTTTTGAGTTTTGTGCAATAAGGTTAATTTGTTGCTCTGCTTGAGTAATGGATTGATTCATCTGAATAAGTGCTTGGTTTGTTTGAATTTGTATATTAGCTTGAGAAAGAATATTCATTGCCTGTTGTATTGATTTCTGTAATTCTTGTTGAACATTAGACTGCTGCGTTTGAGTTTGTTTCATAAAATCTTGTATCTGACTAGAAAGTTTAGAGGCATTAGTATCAGAACTCATGCTATTTTCGCTTCCAGACTTTTCTTCCTTTTGTCCGCTACCTCTATTATTACCTTCTCTAGAACCACTCTTTTTATTACTATCTTCTCCAGATTTATTTGAAAAATTGTTTTGACCGCCACGCTCACCCTTATCTGACTCTTCATTGCCACCAGAGGACTTAGAAGCGTTATCAATAGTGCTTTCAAGATTGCTGAAAATTTGTTGCATATTTTCAAATTGCCACTTTAAATCGCTTAGTTCTTGAGAAAATTCCTCATCTAAATTTGATTTTTCCATATAACTTCCTCCATATCAATTAGTAGTTATCTAATTCATCTTTTCTGTTTTGTTGTTTTTCCTCTAAATTTTTAATGTCTTCATCTTTCATATGGTCTTTATTATTATCTAAATAATTTTGAGTATACTCATAGTTTCTTTTTAAATTATCAAATTCATCGGTATTATGTGATTGATTGCCAGTAATATTGTTTTTTATGTTTTCTATTTCTTCATTACGTATATCCTGAAGTCTTCTTGCAGGCTCTAAACGTTCATCATCTTTTGCATCAGAGTATTGTTCTAGATGACGTTCAGTTCTTTCTCTCTTTTCAACTACATTAATAAGATTATCAAGTCGATTTTCAGTTTCTTCTTTTTCTTGATTTTTTTTAATACTCATTAGAAATTTCCTCCTTAAGATTTAATTAATACTAGTATGCATTTATAAATAATATTTAATACAATTACTGAAAGTTAAATTGTTCCAGAGTAAAGAAGGAAAAAGAATAGATAATAAAGAATTAATATACAAGGAAAAAATATAACTTATTTTGTTGGGGGTTTTCATGCGTAAAAAATTAAATATAGATAAAACAATTGTCATGGCTATTATCTTAAACTTCATCCAACTTGGAACAATTGTAGCAATTATTATATACTTTTATATATTCAATAACGGAAATATAATTAAAAAAGAATTTTATAGTTGGTATATACTATTTATTGTTTTTATTATAATGGTAATGTTAAATTGCTTTTTTACGCTTAGGGATATACAGTTACTAAAGCATCACGATTTGCATTATAGTATGGTAAAAGACACTTTAGAGGAACTTCAAAGTTTAAATACTACATTAAGAGCTCAAAGACATGATTTTATGAACCATCTACAAGTGGTGTACGGATTAATGGAAATGGAGGATTACAAGGATGCCACAGATTATATAGAAAAGGTGTTTAATGATATACAGAAAGTTAATCAAGTTTTAAGAACTGCAAATCCAGCAGTAAATGCGCTTCTGCAAGCCAAAATTTTGTATGGTGAAAAGAGAGGTATTTCAACAAAATTAAATATAACCACACAGCTAAAAGAAATAAAAATACCTTCATGGGAATTTTGTAGGGTTCTAGCAAATATAATAGATAATGCTATATATGTTCTTCAAGAAAAAGAAGACAACAGGCAAATAGAAATTGAATTATATGAAGATATAAAAAATTATGGTTTTAGAATTAAAAATAATGGTGGGAGAATTCCTGAAAATATGCATGCAAAGATATTTGAAGTGGGGGTTACCTCAAAAGGTGATAGAGGTGATGGAATGGGACTAGCAATAGTTAAGGAAATTCTTGAAGAAAACCATGGTGGAGTCAGCGTAAAAAGTTATGAAGAATGGACTGAGTTTGAAGGATTTGTTCCAAGATAAGTTTTGAACATTAAATGTGACACTTCAGACATATAAATGTATTTTTAATAGACTATATATTTTGATTATGACGGATTAAAGTTAATATAGTATTAATAAAACTTCACTGATTAGACCATAGGCAATAGAATAATAATATTCACGAGGAGGTGAAAGTTGTGATTGATGTGACCCTACTTGCAATATTTTGTTTTGCATTTGGCTTTGTTTTAATGGTTATTGAAATATTTCATCCAGGCTTTGGTGTCTTTGGTATATTTGGAGGCATGCTTCTTATAGCAGGTATTGTTCTCAAAGCTAATACTTTTATCGAAGGAATGGTAATGCTCATTGTAATTTTAGCAATTTTAGGTGTTATGTTTGCTATTGCTATACAATCAGCATCAAAAGGAAGACTCTCTAAAATACTAATTTTACATTCTGAACAAAAAAAGAAGAAGGGTATATTGGTACCGAAGATTTAAATTATTTTTTAGATGCTGAAGGAGAATCAATAACTATCTTAAGACCAGCAGGAACCGTGAATTTTAATGGAGTCAAACTAGATGTAGTAACTGAGGGAGATTTTATTTCTAAAGGTGAGAGAGTCAAGGTTATAAAAGTACAGGGAAGACGAATTGTAGTTAGAAAGATTGAACAAATTTAATTTAAGGAGTGTTATAAAATGGGAAGTTTCTTTATTATTT
Source organism: uncultured Clostridiaceae bacterium (assembly GCA_963791805.1). Taxonomy (GTDB): domain Bacteria; phylum Bacillota; class Clostridia; order Clostridiales; family Clostridiaceae; genus JACMJL01. The sequence continues at coordinate 1,185,992 of CAWBTU010000004.1, read as the reverse complement.
TAGCCATAATTATTACATTTTTAGCATTGTTTTTTAGTTTCGTACCCGTTGGTTTATGGGTATCTGCACTAGCAGCAAATGTTAAGGTAAGTATGTCAAACTTAATTGGTATGAGACTTAGAAGAGTTGCACCTAAGAAAATAGTATTACCACTTATTAAGGCAGTAAAGGGTGGAATAAAGGTAAATGTTAGTGAGTTAGAAGCACATTATCTTGCAGGCGGTAATGTTGATAGGGTTATCGATGCATTAATTGCAGCCCATAGAGCGGATATGAATTTACCCTTTGAAAGGGCAGCAGCAATTGATTTAGCAGGTAGAGACGTGCTTGAAGCTGTAAAAATGAGCGTTACTCCAAGGATAATCGAAACTCAAAATGTTTCAGGAGTTGCAAAGGATGGCATAGAACTTTTAGCATCAGCGAGAGTTACTGTTAGAGCTAATTTGGACAGATTAATAGGTGGTGCTGGAGAAGCAACCGTACTTGCTAGAGTTGGAGAAGGTATTGTAACAACCGTTGGTACATCAGAATCGCATAAAGAAGTTCTAGAAAACCCTGATAAAATATCAAGAATAGTTCTAGCAAAAGGACTTGATGCAGGTACTGCATTTGAAATATTATCTATTGATATAGCAGATGTAGATGTTGGTAGAAATATTGGTGCTCACCTTCAAACACTTCAAGCAGAAGCTGACAAAAATATTGCACAGGCTAAAGCTGAGGAAAGAAGGGCCATGGCAGTAGCATTAGAACAAGAAATGAGAGCCGCAGTTGTTGAAGCAGAAGCAGAAATACCAAGAGCTATAGCAACAGCTCTACGTGAAGGTAAAATGGGAGTAATGGATTATTATGATATGAAAAATATAATGGCAGATACAGAAATGAGAGATTCAATTTCAAAGGTTGGTCAAACTCAGATTCCAGCTAAAACAACAAAAACTGATACTCCTCAAGACAATAACAAGAAGGTGTAGACCATGGAAAAGGAAATTGAAGAAAAGAAAAAAAATGATATGATTGATTTAAGTTTTAACGGGAAAAATAATTTACTTCAGGCTATAATAAGTGTAGATGTTTTTGGAAAGCCTAAGTGCATGAGCAGAAGGAGAAGAAATTATGGAGCTAAAAGTATTAATAGGTGATGATGATAGCGGAATAAGATTAGTTCTAAAAAAAATTATTGAGAAAGTTCAAGGCTTTGAATTAATTGGTGAGGCGGCAGACGGAGAAACTGCCCTCTCACTTTTTGAGTTATATAAACCGCACATTGTTTTCCTTGATGTAGAGATGCCAAAACTTACAGGTATTGAATGTGCTGCAAAAATAGTAGATTTGAACCCTAAAACAAAAATAATTATAGCTACAGCTCATGAGGAATATATGCCAGATGCTTTTCAATTTTATGCTTTTGATTATTTGGTGAAGCCCTTTAAAATAGAAAGAGTAATTCAAACCCTAGAAAGAATAAAGACAATTGGCATCCATAAAGAGGAAGCAACACTAAGTAAAGTCCTTCCAAATGAGAATTCCTTAGGGAAAATACTGATCAAGAACAAAGAAGGAATAAGCTTTATTGATATGAAGGATATTATAATTATCCAAAGAGAAGATAGAAGTACTGTTCTATACACAAGGGAGAATAGCTATTCTACTTCAGAAGGATTAAGTGAACTAGAGGATAGACTAGATAAGGCAATGTTTTTCAGATGTCATAAATCCTATATTATAAACCTGTCCATGATAACAAACATATATCCCTATGGACGATGGACATACTGCATTAAGCTGAAAAACACAACTAAAGACGCCTTAATTACACATGACAAGTACGATGAACTAAAAACTATGTTTGGATTATAACGGTGATAGTATGTCCAACTTAGTTAATGAATTTGCACAAGACAACCCGTGACATTCTTCAGCTTCGAAGGCTTTCTAATAAGAGAAGAGTGTCACGCTCCTCAAAATACAAAGATGAAGATATAAATACCTTTACAAAAATAATAAAGGAGCAACATTATATTTTATGTTGTTCCTTTATTTTTATATTTGATATATTCTGGATTTATATATAAATAAAAGTTTAAAATCCTTTAATATTATTGAAAGGATAGGTTCTTAAAATCACATGTCCTTTTATTGCGTTAATGCTTATGGGACCAAGTGACCTACTGTCCCAACTGACCAAACGATTATCTCCAAGTACAAAAACATATCCTTTTTTTACTTTGAAAGGTGTATTTTCTTGCAAGAAGGTACCAGGATTAGTGATTGTACCCTTATTTAAGTAGGGTTCTTCTAATTCCTTATTATTTAAAAACACCTTTCCGCCTTTAATTTCAACAGTATCACCTTCAACACCAATAACCCTCTTAACAAAGATAGCGTCATTTTCATTTCCTGAATCAAAAATTACTATTTGCCCTCTTTTAAATGTATCAGTTATCAATGAAATTTTTTCTACAAATATTTTATCTTTATTATTTAAGGTTGGCATCATTGAAGCACCGTCGACATCTGCTGCTGCGATAACATAAGTTCTTAAAATTAAGGTTAAAAGTACAGCCACACCGATGGAAACAACCCATTGAAATATCTCCTTTTTTATATTATGTTTTTTACTCATTCTACACCTCCTTCAATCCAATTTTATCCATGTACTATTATAACTTATTCCTTAAAGTTTATCTACAGCAAGTTTAATATCAAAAAAGAATTTAACTCCAAGTTCAGTATTTTCAACACCAAAACTACTTTCATGAAGATTTAAAATGTTTTTCACAATAGATAGTCCAATACCAGTACCTCCAAGATCTCTATTTCTAGATTTCTCAACCTTATAAAACTTCTCCCATATATTTTGCAGCTCTTTTTCTGGTATTTGTTGTCCCTGATTTTCGATTTCAATAAGTATTATATTATTAATTTCTTTTAATGATACATTAATGAAGCCTTCAGTAGGCGTATTTTTAATTGCATTGCCTAAAAGATTATTCAAAACTTGTTCAATTCTAAAAGAGTCTCCAAAAACCTCAGTATTAGTTGCCTTTATTAAAACCTCAATTTTAATTTTCTTTTCTTCAAAAATGTTAGTAAGCTTTTTAATTATTGAGTTAATAAGTTCTTCTATATTGAATTCTAATTGTTCAAGCTTAAAGTTACCAGATTCAAGTTGAGACAAATCAAGCATATCAGAAATTAATAAAGACATTTTTTGACTTTCATCCATAATTACATCAAGATAGTAGTCTTTTTCTTCACCTTCAGCTATATTGTCTTTTAGGCCTTCTGCATAACCGTTTATTAGTGCTATAGGAGTTTTAAGTTCGTGTGAAACCCCAGCTACAAATTCCTTTCTCATCTTTTCAAGTGTTTTTTCTTTTTCTATATCTTCAGTTAACTTTTCATTTGCATCTTTAAGTTCATTTAGAGAAGTACTTAGGTTATTTGATAAAAAATTTAATGTACTTGCAAGGTTACCTATTTCATCATCAGTTGTAACATCACATTTTTCAGTGAAATCAAGCTGAGACATTTTAAGAGCAGTATTGTTTAATTTTTTTAAGGGCTTCGAAATCATATTTGTATAAAACAAGGAAAGTACTACTATTAAGAAAATAGCTAGTATATAAAAATATATATAAAATTCTCTAATTATTGAGGATGCTTCTCCAACTGGTTGAAGTGAGGAGATAGCTATAAATACACTAGTAATTGTATTATCCTCAACAATAGGGGTAACCCCTACAATTGTACTTATTCCTTTATACTTCTTATCAGAATTAAAAACTACAGTTTTACCACTTCTTGTTAATCTTAAATATTCAGCATTGGATTGCCATTCCCTAATAGCAGAGGTTATGGTGCCAGCATAACTAACATCTTCAGAGGAATTTGATACTCCTAATGCATCTGTATTATTGTCTGGAGTAGCATAATATTTATGGGTTGCTGTATTATAAAGACCAATCTTAGCGTTATTATTTATCTGAAAAGAACTCATTGCACTGGTTATGTCATCATCTGCAGGGGATTGGTCATAAGATTTTTTAAAAGCCTCAAAATTTCTTTCAAAATTCTTTTCTTTTCTATTCATATAAAATTTTTCTATAAAAACTGATTGAAGCACCATAGTAATGCTTGTGAAAACTAGAAAAAATAGTGCAGTTAACACAAATAATTTAACAGAAATACTTTTATTTTTCATTTTCAGCTTCAAGTTTATAGCCACTTCCCCTCACTGTAGTTATGAGGTCTGCTTTATTCCCAAGCTTTTGTCTTACTCTCTTAACATGAGTATCTACAGTTCTTAAATCACCATCGAAATCATATCCCCAAACATTAGTTAAAAGTTTGTCCCTAGATAGCACTATTCCATGGTTTTTAGCAAGATACAAAAGAAGATCATATTCTTTTGGAGACAAATCAATTTTTTCACCCTTTATAGATATGTTATGTGAAAGCTCATTAATCTCAAGGTCGTCTATTATAATAACTCCATCTATAGATTTATTTTCACCCATTTCTGTCCTTTTAAGCAGGGCCTTTACCTTTGCAGTTAGAACTTTAGGACTAAAGGGTTTTGTAATATAATCATCAGCGCCTAACCCATAGCCAAGCAGTTTATCATCTTCTTCAGATTTTGCTGTTAGCATAACTATAAGTACATCAGAATGAGCTCGTAAATTAGCGCAGACCTCATAGCCATCCATAAATGGCATCATTATATCTAATATTACTAAATCTACCTTCTCTTTTTTAAATATCTCAAGCGCTTTAATTCCGTTTTCTGCTTCAAGAATAGTGATTCCTTCTCTTTTTAAATAATCTGAAATTAAATGCCTCATTCTACTCTCATCTTCAACTATTAAAACTGTTTTGTTCAAGATAGCTCACCTCAACCTTGTATAGATGTACAACTTTTCACCTTTTATATTAAGGTCTAAAGTAGTAACTATATAATAGCATAAAACCATTATTTTCAATATCCGTTATAGCAGTAATTATCATAATATTTACATTGTCGACACAACACTGTCACAAAAGAAAAACTCCCACTTAAAAAGTAGGAGCTAAAAATGTACATTAAAAAACTATTTTGCTAATTCGTAAATTGCGTGTGCATATATTTTTGCATTCATTACTAAATCATCAATCTCAATATATTCATTTACCTGGTGATCAAGGTCAGGTTTCCCAGGGAAGATTGGACCGAAGGCAACAATATTCTCCATTTCTTTTGCATAGGTTCCACCACCAATTGATAGTGGTGTTGGATCTAATCCAGTTTGTTCTACATAAACCTTTTGCAAAGTTTTTATTAATGGATGATCCTCTGCAAAGAAAAGAGGAGTCAAACTGATTTTAATTTCTACTGTGAAACCCGTTCCTTCAAGTTTTGAATTAAATGGAACAATAAAGTCTTCATAAGTACTAGTAACTGGGTATCTGATATTTAGTTTCAAAGTTAGTTTATCTTCATTCATTTCAATTACACCAACATTGAAAGTCAATTTTCCAGATTGTTTATCCTCTAAACCTAATCCAAAAGACTCGCCATTGTACTCCATACCAATACTTTTATTTAGAAATGCTATTGCATCACTAATATCTGAATTACCTAAATCTAATTCTCCAATAAATAGTAATAACTGCATTATTGAGTTTTTACCCATATGAGGAAGACTTCCATGAGCGGATACCCCTACAGATTTAAGTACAACTAAATCGTCTTTAACTTTTGCTTTAATATCGTGTCCTGTTTTCTTAACGAAAGCTTCTAAAGAACTAATCACTAATGAAGAATTTTTTGTCTCAATTGCAGCTTCACAGTAATCTGGAACTGAATTCGGAACAAGTCCTCCTTTAATATATTTAAGCTTAAGATCAGTTAATGATTTTTTCTTCAATTCTTTATGAATGTCTATATATGTAATACCTTTTTCTCCAGAAATCATAGGATACTGAGCATCAGGAGTGAATCCAGAAATAGGTGGTTTTTCTACTTCAAGATAATGTTTTATTTCTCCACAACCACTTTCTTCATTAGTTCCAAAAATTACTCTTACTTTCTTAGAAAGTTTAAGATCACTATTTAAAACTGCTTTCAGGCCATAAAGTGCAGCCATCATAGGTCCTTTATCATCAAGAGTTCCTCTTCCAAAGATCTTACCATCATGAATTTCTGCAGCATAAGGAGGATAAGTCCAACCTTCACCTTCAGGTACTACATCTACATGACCGAGTATTGCTACATAGTCGTCACCTTCACCAATTTCACCATAGCCTACATAACCATCTACATTTACTGTTTTTAGGCCAAGTTCATTACAAATTCCAAGTGCAGCTTCAAGTGCTGTATTTACATCTTTACCATAAGGCATACCAGGAAGAGCTGCTGCCTCAAGACTTTTTAATCTAACAAGTTTTTGAGTTGCTGCAATCATTTCTTCTTTTAATTCATCAACTTTTTTATTTAATTCCATCTATATTACCTCCGATTTAATTTAATTATTCTTTAGAATCTCTCCTTATATTATTATCATAAAATGGCGAAGTTAGCAATTAATCTTAATACTAAATATAAAAGTGCATAGGAAAACTCGGGACACCCTCAGTCCCAGGACACCAATAATGTTAGAGGGATGTCCTGCTCATAGGTAAGACAAAATCAGCAATTAATATTCAATTAGACAAAGTATTATATTGACATATTAGTGGTATATTAATATAATAAATATATAAACATATGAGCACTCGTTCATATATAAATATTTTTAGGAGGTGTTTTTGTGGAAGCATTAGTAAAAAAGGAACTGATTCTTGAAGGATTGGATTGTCCAAATTGTGCAGCAAAAATCGAAAGAGAATCTTGTAAAATAAAAGATGTTTCAAAGGCTTCTTTAGACTTTATGTCATGTAAATTAGTTGTTGAATTTGAAGATATAAATGATCAAGAACGAATTATAAGTGAAGTAGAAAGTATAGTTAATAAACTTGAACCAGATGTTAAGGTAAAAGATGCTGCCGATAAATCAGAGGAAACTGAAGTTGATAACGAAGTTCAAATTAAGTTAGTAAGACTTGGTATAGGTGGTCTGATATTTTTAGTAGGAGTTCTATTTAAGTTTTCCTTTCCAGTTGAATTAAGTTTGTTTTTAGTAAGTTTCTTAATTGTTGGTTATGACGTGCTTCTCGAAGCCTTACAAAATATAATTCATGGTCAAGTGTTTGACGAAAATTTCCTCATGAGTATTGCAACGCTGGGAGCTTTTTCAATTCAACAATTTCCTGAAGGTGTAGCAGTAATGCTTTTCTACCAAGTGGGAGAATTGTTTCAACATTTAGCAGTTACAAACTCAAGAAAATCTATTGAAAAACTGATGGATATAAGACCTGACTTCGCAAATGTTAAAAGAGGAGAAAATATAGAAAGAGTTTCACCAGAGACTGTTGTTGTTGGAGATTACATTGTGGTAAAACCAGGTGAGAAAATTCCACTAGATGGAATAGTTTCAGAAGGACAGGCTGCTTTAGACACATCTGCACTTACAGGAGAATCTTTGCCTAAAAATGTAGGACCTGGGGATGAGGTTTATGGAGGTGTAATAAATAGAAATGGACTTCTAACAATTAAAGTTACAAAAACTTTTGGAGAATCTACTGTAGCAAAGATACTTGAATTAGTTCAAAACGCTTCAAGTAAAAAAGCTCCAACTGAGAACTTTATTACTAAGTTTGCAAGAGTTTATACACCTGTAGTTGTTATTTCAGCTACATTATTAGCCCTTATTCCACCCTTGTTAATTTCAGGTGAAAGCTTTGATACTTGGATATATAGAGCGCTAGTATTTTTAGTTGTTTCTTGCCCTTGTGCTCTTGTTATTTCTATACCACTAGGATATTTTGGCGGAATTGGAGCTGCTTCAAAATCAGGTATACTTGTTAAAGGCAGTAATTATTTAGAAGCCTTAAACAATGTTGATACAGTTGTTTTTGATAAAACAGGAACTCTTACAAAAGGAGTTTTTAAAGTTACTCAAATCAATGCAGCAGAGCCTTTTTCAAAAGAAGAAGTTTTAGAATATGCTTCCTACGCAGAAAGCTTTTCCAATCACCCTATAGCTATATCTATCATTAAAGAGTATGGTAAGGAAATAAATAAAGCTGAGGTTACTAATTTTAAGGAGCTTTCAGGACTAGGTATAGAAGTTACAGTAAAAGGAAAAGCAATCCTTGCAGGTAATAGTAAGTTAATGAGAAATAAAGAAATTAGTATTTATGAAGCTGAAAACCTTGGAACAACAGTTCATATTGCAGTGGATAAAAAATATATTGGCTCTATTACCATTTCTGATCAAGTCAAAGAAGACTCAGCATCAGCAATTAAAGCACTTAAAGCAATGGGAATTAAAAACATTGTAATGCTTACTGGAGATAACAAAGTAGCTAGTGAAGCTGTTGGCAAGCTAGTTGGTATAGATAAAATTCACTCCGAGCTTTTACCAGATGGTAAAGTAAATATTTTTGAGAATTTAGAAGAAAATAAGCCAGATAAAAAGAAAATAATATTTGTTGGAGACGGAATAAATGATGCACCTGTTCTTGCAAGAGCAGATATAGGAATTGCAATGGGTGGAATAGGTTCAGATGCTGCCATAGAAGCCGCAGATGTAGTAATAATGACAGACGAACCATCAAAAATTTCAGACGCAATTTGTATAGCTAAAAAAACCAATAGTATTGTATGGCAAAATATAATATTTAGTTTAAGTGTAAAAGCAGTAATTTTAGCATTAGGAGCCATGGGAATCGCAACAATGTGGGAAGCAGTATTCGGAGATGTAGGTGTAGCCCTAATCGCAGTACTAAACTCCATGCGAGCATTAAATTATAAAATAGCAGGATAAAAATGGACAGGGTGGGGACGGTTAACAACTTTTATCACTAATCAAATTGACTCAAAAAACTCGGGGCACCCTTCAACTCTAAAGCTCAGCTAAAGAGAGAAGGGTGCCCTGCTCCTATCCAAGACTAAAATCAACAATCATCCTCTTATAGTAGTTAACTATAGGAGGATTTTAAATTTGTATTTGAATATTTGTATTAAGATGTAAAAAGATATATAATAAGGGCATAGTTATTTAACTAATTAGCTAAATATATATTTAGTTTGAAAGGAGATATTGTATGAGTAAAGCTTTTAAAGCTTTAAGTGATGACACCCGTAGGTCTATACTACAATTATTAGCTACAAAAGATATGAGTGCAGGGGAAATATCAGAACATTTTAGTATGTCTAAGCCATCTATATCTAAGCATTTGGATATATTGAGAGAGGCTGAACTCGTAAGTTCAGAAAAAAATGGTCAATATGTAATTTATTCTATTAATACCTCGGTGATACAAGAGGTGCTTGGTAATTTTCTTAACTTTTTTAGTAAAAAATAAAGGAGGGTAATTAATTGAAAACTAACAGAACTTTTTTTATAGTGGCTACTGTATTAATAATAGTATTAGGTTTATTTATGCCAGACAATAATATAAAGAATTTAATGGTAGGAGCTTTAGTTATTATAACTCTTATTATACTTGATATAAAAATGCCTCAGATAGCAAATCTATCAAAAGATAATCCTAAAGTTAAAACAATGAGAAACTTAAATAGACTTTCTATTTTACTTATATTAGGAATATTAGTTTATGTTTTAACCCCAATTAAAAGCTCATTTTCTCCCAAAACTAATGAAGTATTAGGTGCTGGTGTAATTTCATTGTTTATCATGATATTTGGAAACGTTTCACCTAAAATACCTTTTAACAGAAATGTAGGATTAAGGCTTCCTTGGACTGTACGAGATGAAGAAACTTGGAAGATAGCTCATAGAATTTTAGGTTATACATCCTTTCCATTAGGTATCTTACAATTTATATTAGTTTTCTTCTTTCCATTTAATATAATAGGGCCAATTTGTATAGCCCTTTTGATTCTCATACCAGGTTTGTACTCTTTATGGTTTTTCTATAACAAATTTAAAAAATTCAAATAAGCTAAGTTCTTACTATTAAAAACCTAATAAGGGATATTGAAAAAATTATTATGAGCATTTTAGTAACTTTTTCAATGTTCTCTTTTTTTATTTCTGGAACCTAAATTAGATATAGTACGTCTTATATATGAAATTGAAAAGAAAGGAGCTTGAGTATGAATTCAGATGAGGCCATAGATGCATCTATTGAGAAGTTGAAACCTTTAGAAAGTACAGAAAGCCACATATATTCAGCAAAGCATGGAGATAAGGAAGCCTTCATATATCTTATGGAGCTATATAAAGTTGATATGTATAGAATGGGAAGAGTGCTATTAGATAACCAAAGCGATGTAGGAGATGCAATGCAAGAGACTATATTGAAAGCATATAAAAGCATAAAAAATCTTGAAAAGCTGGAGAGTTTTAAGTCATGGCTTCTTAGAATTATGGTAAATGAGTGTAATAACATATTAAGGGTTAGAAAGAAGATTGCTTTTTCTGCACAGATATTTGAAGAGGATATATGTGTTGATGACTATAATTTTGACAAACAACCCGTATTAGAAGCAATAAGGAGTCTTGAAGAAAATTTCAGAAAGGTCATACTTCTTTACTATTATGAAGATTTTAGTATAAAACAGATATCGAAAACTCTTGCTATCTCGGAAGGTACAGTAAAATCAAGATTATCAAGAGCAAGAAAGAAGTTATTTGAGACTTTAAAAGGAGGAGAAGAATAATGGAAAAGAGCTTTTTTGATGAGTTCATAAAAAAGAAAATAACCAAAGAAAAAGTATCTGACATACCTTGTTCAATTGATGAGAAACTTAACCAAGCTTATGAATTGATAAGACAAGATTCTAAAAATTTAACTGTTTCAAAAGCACATAAAAATCTGTTAAGAAGGAATATTGCTATAGCGGCTTCACTAATATTAGTTATTTCAGTTGTTATTAAAAGCACCCCTACTCTTGCAGATAAAATACCGACTTTAAATCAGCTTTCTGATTCTTTAAAGGAAATATGTTCTTTTGATGATAGCTATATTTCAGCTGCAGATAAAATGAATATTACTCGAAAAGATAATGGAGTTGATGTTAATTTACAAGGAGTTATATATGATGAGGCAAGTTTAAAGTTAATTTATACAATATCCAGTGAAAAAAACCTTCAAGGTGGAGTTCAAATGGGAGATAATAGTTTGAAAATTAATGGCAAAAACATACTGATAAATTCTAGTAATATAATTGTATCAAATGATAGAACGAAGATATCAGGAGAAAATGACAAGCTCCATCAATTTGCGCTTATAACTACATTCGATGTTTCAAATTTAAAGTTAGCCAGTAAGGCGAAAATTCAGTGGACATTAAATGGGATTAACTTGATTGAAAACAATGACTATGTAAAAGGTAAATGGCAATTTAATTTTAAAACTTCTAGCAAAGCAATAAAAGGCAAGTCTAAAATTGTTAATACTAATTATACGAAAGAAAAGAATGGGTATAAGTGCACCTTGAATAAAATTATCTTTACTCCTACTGAAATAAAGATGATAAGCACAGAAGATAAGAAGCTTAATGAAGAAATATATGCAGCTGCCTGTGAGTATGAAAAGGATAAAGGCAATAAAGAAGCAAAAGAAAAATTAAACACACTTGAAAGAGTACAAAATGAGCTTTATTTCACCGGGATGAACATGAGTATCAGAGATGAGAATGGAAATGAACTTTCATTAGCACATCAAAACAGTAGTAATGGAACAACAGTATCTTCTTATAAGGCATTGGAGAAGTTGCCACAAAAACTTATTTTTACACCTGTAGATCATGTAACAGAAGAAGATGTAATGAAGCTACCAGATAAGGATCAATTTGTTTCTTTAAGGGATATTAAAACTCCATTTGAATATATTGAAGGGGAGAATATGATAATCGTTATTAACTCTATTGATAATAAAGATGGTAGAACACGAATAAATGTTACTTTAAAAGGCGGTATTATTGGATCTAGGGCAGTACGTCCTTTTGAAGTAATCCCACATGGTCTTAAATACCCTACTAGTCCGGATAAAAAAGATAAGTTTTACAATATTGTTGATTCTATGAGGAAAACAGACTCCTCTAAATATTGGAAGAAGGCAATTGATAATATCAATACCTTTGATTATGAGTTTGAATTGAAAGACAATGAGAATTATGATTTAGTGTTTGATAAATTTAAAATTCCTTATATGAAAGATAAGCAAATAGTAATTAAAATGAAATAAATAAGGATAACCCTTCAAACCCATATGGATACTATAACTTCTTATCTTGTTAAAAAGATAAGAAGTTATCTTTTCGCACCAAGCATTTAATGATGGAATCAGTTTGATTCCAAAGACTTCTTGAAATTTGAGTAGGTATAGTAATAAATAGTGCTGCCAATTTTTTAATGGGGACAGTGATGTGGTAGCAAGAAAAAGGATTTATGTGAAAAAATGAAAAGACAATTAATTAATGGTTTAAGTAATAAATAATATACTATATAATTAGTATTGAGTAATTTAAGCACCCTCCTATAAATTTTATAGGAGAATTTTATTTCGTCTTATGTATCAGTTGAACCTCTATTTCATAAAAAATTGCTGTAATTAAGTTCAACCGAAGAACATAGGCAATATGGAGGAATAATTATGAATTTTGAATCCTTATTAATACATGGTGGAATTGATGGAGATAAAGGAACTGGAGCAGTTAATGTACCTATTTATCAGACTTCAACTTATAAACAAACAGGACTTGGTGAGAATAAAGGCTATGAATATTCAAGGACAGGCAATCCAACTAGGGAAGCACTAGAAAAACTAATTGCAGAGCTTGAAGGTGGAACAGCTGGATTCGCTTTTGCATCTGGGATGGCAGCAATAACAGCAGTTTTATTAATATTAGGTAGTAATAATAAAGTACTAATTTCTAATAATATATATGGAGGAACCTTTAGAATTTTAGATAAGGTATTTAATAATTTTGATTTAAAATATGAAATTGTAGATACCGATGATTATGAGGACCTAGAAAGAAAAATAGATGATAAAGTTAAAGCAATTATAATTGAGTCCCCTACCAACCCACTAATGAATATAACTGATATCGGAAAGATTTCTGAAATAGCTAAAAAGCATGGTGTATTAACAATAGTAGATAATACATTCATGACACCATATTTGCAGAAGCCTATAGAATTTGGTGCAGATATAGTTATTCATAGTGCAACAAAATATTTAGGTGGACATAGTGATCTTTTAGCAGGACTTGTTGTGGTTAATTCAAAAGAATTGGCTGAAAGAATTTATTTTATTCAAAAGGCAACAGGTGGAATTTTACAGCCATTTGATTCTTTTCTATTAATTAGAGGAATAAAAACTTTATCTGTTAGGTTAGATAGACATGTTGCAAATGCAAAAGCTGTTGCACTTTTTCTTAAAAATAGTGAAGCAGTGGAGAAAATATATTTTCCGGGATTTGAGGATCACCCTGGATATGAAATTCATGAAAAACAGGCTAAAGAGCCAGGTGCAATGCTTTCTTTTGTACTTAATGAAAAATATGATATAAGAAAATTCTTTAGCAGTATTAAATTATTAACATTAGGAGAAAGTCTTGGAGGCGTGGAATCTTTAGTAGCTCATCCAGCAACTATGACACATAGCTCTATTCCATATGAAGTCAGGCAGGAAATTGGTATTGTGGACAATCTAATACGACTGTCTGTTGGAATTGAAAATATTCAAGATATTATAGAAGATCTTGAATATGCTTTTAAAGAAGCAAAAAAATGATGTATCAAGATAGAATTTAAGCTATGGGCATGCAAATACAAAATAAGCATTTTGTGTTTGTATGCCTTTGGTATTTTATCTAAGAATTTGGGAATAATAAAAGTACTTATTTTTATATTTTAGACTTTATTACAATAATTCTCATGAGAGGGTGAAGTTATGAGCGTAGTTTTATATATAACCGCAAATCCCAAAAATGAAAAAGAATCTTATAGTTTAAAAGTAGGCAGAGGCTTTTTAAATGCTTATAAAAAGAAAAATATAGAAGATAAAATAATAGAAATTGATACTTTTAAAACACCAATACCACTAATTGATAAAGACATATTAAAAGGCTGGGCCAAGCTTTCAACTGGTACTGACTTTGGAGTATTGACCACGGATGAACAGCAAAAGATCTCTAAGATTGATAGAATAACAGATCAATTTATGTCAGCCGATAAGTATATTTTTGTTAATCCTATGTGGAATTTCACAGTGCCCGCGATGATGAAAGCATATATTGATGCTATTTGTATCTCAGGAAAAACCTTCAAATATACTGAAGAGGGTCCAGTAGGATTACTTAAAGGCAAAAAAGCAGTTCATATTCAAGCAAGTGGAGGAGTTTATTCTCATGGACCTACAATAGAATTTGAAATGGGCAATAAATATATTAAAAATATATGTATGTTTTTAGGTATATCACTTGTGGATTCTATATTTATAGAAGGAACACAAGCGCAGCCAGATAAAGCAGAAGAAATTCTGAAATTAGCCATTGAAAATGCAGTTACAACTTCAGAGGTGTTTTGAAAACATTTCCAGGTTAAAGCTTAGCTAAAGACATTTTAAAATGTAGATTTAAATGGTATAATTATTATAAATTAGTAAAGGAGATTTCATTATGGATGAAGAAATAAAAAAGATGCTTGTACATGTTTTAGAAGGTCAAGAAGAAATTAAAATTCAATTTAAGAATGAAATTAGTAAAGTCAATGATGAAATTAGTAAAGTCAATGATGAAATTTCCAAAGTTCATAACGACATTTCTAAGTTAGGTGCCACAATTGATGGGGAGTTGATACCAAAACAACAAGCCTTGTTTGATGGATATAAATTGAATACTGAACGACTAACCGAAATCAATGATAATATTAGTGAGCTAAGAGTTGATGTGAATAATTTGAGTATAAAAGCTTTAAAGAGTGAGAATAAAATAATTGAATTAGATAAGAAAATTGCAAGATAATCGTTACTACCCTATGAAGTAAAAGAGCTTACTTTATAGGGTGTTTTATTTTATCCTGTTAAATCATGAAAGCATAGCAATTATTCTTTATTTTGTATATAATATTTGTAAGGTATATTCAGAAAGGTACTAGTAAATATGCTAGTACTTTTTTCTAGATTTTAATATACAAACAAATTGTAAAGGGTAGTGATTTATATGAATATAGGATTTATAGGCTGCGGTAATATGGCACAAGCAATGATAGGGGGAATACTAAAGTCAGGTAATTTGCCAGCGGAATGTATAATAGCAAGTGATCCCTATGAAGAAAATTTAAAACAAGCAAAAAGTAAGTATAATATGTTAACTCAAATAGATAATAAAGAAGTAGCAAAATTTGCAGATATTATTATATTATCGGTAAAACCCAACAAATATCTTAGTGTAATTGAGGAAATTAAAGATTCTATAAAAACTCATGTTGTTATAGTAACTATAGCTGCGGGTATTCCAATAAATTTAGTGGAAAAAACCTTCGAAAAACAAGTAAAAGTTGTAAGAACAATGCCTAATACACCTGCAATGGTAGGGGAAGGTATGACTGCGTTAAGTTTTAACTCACTTGTTACAGAAGAAGATAAATTAGAAGTTGTTAAAATATTTGAAAGCTTTGGAAAAGCTGAAACAATAGATGAAAGCCTTATGGATGCTATACCAGCTATAAGTGGATCATCTCCTGCATATGTGTATATGCTAATAGAAGCTATGGCAGATGGTGCGGTAATGTCTGGAATTCCAAGAAATCAAGCCTATAAGATGGCTGCCCAGGCAGTGATTGGTTCAGCAAAAATGGTAATTGAAACTGGCAAACATCCAGGAGAGCTTAAAGATATGGTTTGTTCCCCAGGTGGAACTACAATTGATGCAGTGTATACTTTAGAACAAAACAATTTTAGAGGAACAATAATGGCTGCAATGGAAAGCTGTACAGCAAAAGCTAAGAAAATGTCTGAAAAGAAATAGGTGGTGATTACTATGAAAATAAATATATTAAAATGTCACGGCTCTGGTAATGATTTTATACTTATAGATGAATATAGCGAAGGGTATAATTTTACTGATGAACAGAGAGTAGTTTTAACTACAACACTCTGCAATAGAACAAGTAAGCTTGGAGCAGATGGCATCTTGTTTTTTACTAAAAGTGAAAAAGCAGATGCTGGAATGAGGATATTTAATTCAGATGGTTCTGAAGCTGAAATGTGTGGAAATGGTTTGAGATGTTTAGGTAGATACGCTCTAGACTTGTTTAACAAAGACCAGCTTATAATTGAAACTCTAAAGGAGAACCTTATGGTTAAAAGACTTCCTGAGATTTTCACAGGAGTGGATACTGTTCAAGTTACTATTAAACCAGTTTGGTTTGAGGTTAACAAACTTCCAATGATTTTTGAAAAAGACACTCTTAGAAATGAGAAAATACAAGGCTTATCTGATGAGTTTTTGTTTACAGCAGTAAGTCTGCCCAATCCTCATATTGTTACAATAGTTGATACTATAGACGAAGAGAAAATTGTTGAAATCGGCAAAAAAGCAAATAATGATAAATCCATATTTCCAAGAGGTGTAAACTTAAACTTTGTCAAAATACTCGGAGAAAATAGCATATACGTTCAGACCTATGAGCGAGGAGTTGGGCTTACAAATGCCTGTGGAACAGGAATGTCTGCTTCATCTCTAGTAACCTGCTTGCTTGGAATAAATAACATTGGTAGCATTATTACTGTAATTAACAGAGGCGGAATGGTAAAATGCCAGCCTAAAGTAAACGAAACACAAGAATATTCCGTAGAATTAATGGGCAACGGTACATACACCTTCTCCGGAGAACTTGAATTTGACTTCAATGAACCACCAGCCTTTAAATATACCAATAAAAAAGACTTTATTGAAGATACAAACAATTACAATAAACTAGCCGAATACAGCAAGAACCTTATTTGCCCAAGATAACCCGGGACACCACTCAACTTCGAGGGCTTTCTAAAAAGAGAGGGGTGTCCTGCTCTTAACCAAGACAAAAATGAAACATTTAGAACTTTAATATATAATGTGAAGGCAAGTAACAACATAATATTTTATGTTTGAGAAAATTCACTGTGCCAAGAAAGACTAAGCTGGTTAATTTGAAAATTGCTATCCACTCAAAACTCGCTACGCTCAAACATTTCATGGATTTAACGCAATTTCCAAATTACCCAGCAAAGTCTTTCTAAGGCTCGCTCAAATAATCTCTTCACATAAAATATCATGTTGTTACTTACGGCTACATTTTTTATATATTAGGGTATCAACTATATTGTATATATCTATAGAATGCTGATTTGATTAAGATAACTTTATGTTTAATATAAGAGGTATCAATAAGAATTCCGATATCAATTGAATACAAATTTGCATAAGAAAACCCGGGACACCCCTCAACTACAGCGGCTTTCTAAAGAGAGAGGGGTGTCCTGCTCCTAACCAAGACAAAACTAAAAGCTACAGTAGCTTCTAAAAGTGAGGTTTAAAAAATGTTACAACTTATACAAAAAGCAGAGAACACACATGAATTAAGCAAAGAAGAAATTATTTCATTACTAGAAACCAATGAATCAGATGATGAGCTTTTCAAAGCAGCGGATAGAGTAAGAAAAGAATATGTAGGAGATGAAGTTCAACTTAGAGGTCTTGTTGAATTTTCAAATATATGTAAGAGAAATTGCTTATATTGCGGACTTAGAGCTAGTAATACAAATGTGAACCGATATAGACTTGAGCCAGAAGAGATTATTGAACTTGCTAGAAAAGCTAAGGGATATGGTTATAAAACAGTAGTTTTACAGTCAGGTGAGGATAGTTACTATACTGTAGAAAAAGTAACGCATATTGTTTCAGAAATAAAGAAGCTTGAAATGGCAATTACACTAAGCATTGGTGAGAAGACTTATGAAGAATATAAGGCTTATAGAGAAGCGGGTGCAGATAGATATTTATTAAGAATTGAGACTACTGATAAAAAGCTTTATGAGGATATGGATCCTGGCATGAGCCATGAAGAAAGAAAGACATGTTTAGAACATTTAAAACGGCTTGGTTACGAAGTTGGTTCAGGCTGTCTAGTAGGACTTCCGGGACAAACCATTGAATCACTTGCAGAAGATATTTTATTTTTCAAGGAAATTGATGCTGACATGATTGGCATTGGACCATTTATACCCAATGAAGATACGCCTTTAAAAGATGCAAAGGGCGGAGAGTTTATTCTAAGCCTTAAAGTAATGGCACTGACTAGGCTACTTTTACCAGACATTAATATTCCTGCCACTACTGCTATGGAGAGTATAAATGAAGAAGGAAGGATTATTGCATTAAAAAGTGGCGCAAATGTTGTTATGCCAAATGTTACTGAAGGCGAAGCAAGAAAATGGTATGCGCTTTATCCAGGTAAAATTTGTGTAAATGATACTCCAGCTCATTGCAGAGGTTGTATAACAGGAAAGATAAAAGGAATTGGAAGAGACATATCTGAAGGTTACGGATACCATCAAAAGAGTAATTAATATAACGCCGAAATAAGCTTGGTTTTGAATTAAAAACCAATAGCGAATTTTGGCGTTATTTTTGTATAATTTGTCATGAATTAATTAGCTAAATAACCAAGCATTCTGACACCGATTTTTATATTACTCATATTATAAAGTAGTATAAAATTTTTTGGAGGACTATAAATGGAGTATGATATGGTTATGAATAGACCTAAATCTGTATTAAATCTAATCAAGGAAGCTATGAAATCAGAAAGACACGATAGAGTAAAATACAAAAAAATGATGGAGATGACAGATGATCCCAACGTAAAAAAGCAGATAAAATTTGCTTATGATGATGAAATTAAGCACTATGGCATGTTTAGACAAATATATTATCAACTAACGGGTAAATTAATAAATTTTCCAATACCTGAAAAAGTAGAAGAATATGCAAATATAATGGACGCAGTTAAAAGTAGTATTGAAGGCGAAAATGATGCAGTTGATGCCTATAGAGATATATATGCTATGTTAAACAATAAGCATATGAGAGATATGATTTTTGAGATTATCACAGATGAAATTGAACATGCTAACAGATTCGTGTACTTATATGCAATGCTTAAATAGAGAATAAAGAAGGTGAATTTTTAATTCCTAAACTAATATAACTACAGTGTCAATTTCCTCATTTATTGAATACTATATATAGATATGTAGTTTTATAAAGAGGTGTCAATTTGAAAATACATGTAGTTGTACCGGGGGATAATACTTGGGAGTTAGCAAGAAGATATGGAGTAAGCCAAGAAAAAATTGTGGAAGTGAATGGACTTGAAGCTCAGTCACACTTAGTTTTAGGGCAGGCTCTAGTAATTCCAAGTAATGTAACTTTTCACGTGTTAAGACCAGGTGAATCGATTTGGTCATTATCTAATAAATATAATATATCTGCTAATAGTATAATGGAGACAAATAATCTGACAAATGGAAAACCTGTTTATCCAGGAACTGTGATTAGAATACCCGAAAGATCTCAAAATTATGGCGTAATTGAATCAAATGGATTTATTCAACCATCCACCCCAGAGAAAGAAACACAAGTTTTAAGAGAGTCTGCATCTTTTTTAACATACCTAACACCGTTTAGCCATCATGTGAAAGCGGATGGAAGCATTGAACCATTAGAGGATCAAACAATCATGAGTTTAGGAAAAGTTCATAAAAATGCAATGCTGCTATCCATTACAAATTTAAGTGAATCTAATTTTGATACAAAAGCTATTGATACAATTTTAAAATCTCAGAGTATTCAACAGAAGCTTATTAGCAACATAATGACCTTAATAAGGCAAAAAAAATATTATGGAATTATAGTTGACTTTGAAAGAATACCACCTGCTGATAGAGAACTATATAATAGTTTTTTGAGAAAATTAGCAAGTAGTCTGCATAAAGAAAATAAAATTTTGGCTACTGCACTTGCTCCCAAAACCTATAATATAGAAACCGGCTCTTGGCATGGGGCACATGACTACAGAGCGCATGGACAAATTGCAGATTTTGTTATTATTATGACCTATGAATGGGGCTGGTCGGGCGGGCCACCTATGGCTGTTGCTCCTATAAATGAAGTTCGAAAAGTAATTAACTATGCAGTATCAGTTATACCAAGAAAAAAAATTATGATGGGGATACCGCTGTATGGATATGATTGGACACTTCCATATATTCCAGGGGGTGAGTTTGCAGAAAGTATAGGATGTTTGGAAGCAGTAGTTAGGGCAGCCCAGATAGGTGCAATAATAAAATATGATTTAAAATCAGCATCTCCATATTATAACTATTTTGATAAGAAGAAATTGCAGCATGTAGTATGGTTTGAAGATGCAAGGAGCATTCAAGCAAAATTTAAATTGGTAAGTGAATATGGCTTAAGAGGAGTAAGTTATTGGTCACTAGGGAAGGCCTTTCCACAAAATTGGTATGAGCTCGATAATATGTTTAAGATAACTAAACTTGTGAAATAGAAGCATGCGAAAAGCATGCTTTTTAGTATACGGCTAGAAAAGGAACTTTGTACTTAATATTTATTAATATTAAGTAACACTTAAAACTATTATGAATATAATATAATACTCAATAAATTAGTTATAAAATTGGAATAAAGTTAAATGTATGACAATATATTATTAGTACATTAAATGTAATCGTTTTCTTACAATCATATTAGTTAATCCTATCTATAAAAAGGGAGGGACAAATAATGAGCTACCTTACCAACCGGTTGGAGGAAATATCCAATATGACCATAAAATACAAACAAGTTAATATTATTAACAAAAAAGCATCCCAGGCGCTTTTATTAGAATTTCTAAATGGTTTGTATAGTCTGTTTGATTTTGCAAAGAATGCGAGGGCAATTGATGGTCATTTAAATGATAGGGTTGATTTTATATTGTACTTTAGGAGTATTCCAGTAGTTGTAGCTAAAATAATTGATATGGATACTGAACTCGATTATAATGTAAAGGTTTGCAAAAATATATTTAGACTAAATAGAACCATAAAATATATAATACTTTCAGATGGATTACTCTATAGTATATATCATAATAACGAAGGAAACATTAATATATATAACAAAATGGATTTAACAAAATTAACAGAAGAAGACAAAATTAAATATTATAGTATGGGTAGTATGGAAATAATCCATGAAATTGATGATGAATTGAGTAGGATTCATAAAATTTCTCATTGATTAATATTTGAAGATATAGGTTACAATCTAATATACAAGCATGTTAATAGCATGCTTGTATGCTAGACTAAAGGGATATATCCGCATCGGAAAAAACTTTTCTAATATGGGATTCACCATCATCTATTAAGGATATAAGCTTATCCAAGTGTGAATCAGCATCATCAGTGATATTCTCTTTTAATAGGTTATCAAATAAATCAGCTTCATGGAAAACATCTTCAATCCAAAGATTGCCTGAAATGCCCTTAATACTATGAATCCTTTTCTCAAGCTCCACGTAATCATTTTTGCTGAGAGCATCATGAGCTTCAGACCTATAAATGTTGATATCTATTAAATATTGTGCAAATAAATCAGCAATATCTTCTAGCTCTAAATCTAAACTTTTTGCGAACCCTGAAATATTATATCTGTTTTCTATCAAATCAATCACCCCTATTACTTATATTTATCCATTTTGTAGCTTTCTCTTGCAAATCGCTTATTTTTACAGGCTTACTTATATAATCATCCATTCCAGCGTCTAAACATTTCTCTTTATCTCCTTGCATTGCATTTGCCGTCATTGCAATTATTGGTATATGACCACCTCTAGTATTCTCAATTTCTCTAATCAACTTAGTTGCTTCAAAACCATCTAGAAGAGGCATTTGACAATCCATTAGCACAATTGCATAGTCGTCTTTAAATACTTCTTCAACAGCTTCTTTGCCATTATTAACAATTTTTATTTTTAAACCAAGTTTCTTAAATTGAATTTGAGCTAATTTTTGATTGGTTAAGTTATCCTCAACTAAAAGGATTAACGAATTTAATGGCTTCTCAGTATTAATTGTCTCTACTGGATTTTTAGTAGTTTCTATTTCACTGGTCAAAGGTTCCATGGCTTTTGCCTTTTCAAAAACTACTGTAAAGCTAAAATTAGATCCAAGACCTTCTTTACTTCTTATTTGAATTTTACCGTTCATCATTTCAACTAATTTTTTTGATATGGACAATCCTAAGCCAGTACCACCATATTTCCTAGTAGTTGAACCATCAGCTTGTATAAAAGGATTAAACAGTTTATTTTGTGCTTCTTCAGACACTCCAATTCCAGTATCAATAACTTCAATTAGGATAGTAACATCTTTATCACTTTCTTCTCTTAGAGAAGTAATAATATCAATTTTACCTTTTTCAGTAAATTTAATTGAATTTGAAATCAAATTCATTAGAATCTGACGTAATCTATCAGCATCACCGTAGAGATTTGGAATACCTTCTTCCACTGAATAAAGCAATGGCAAATCTTTATCCTTTGCCTTTATTGAAAGAATTTCTACAATATTTGTTACTACTTCTTTCAAATTAAATACATAGGGATTTAATACTAATTTACCAGCTTCGATCTTAGAGAAATCTAAGATATCATTGATAACATTTAATAATAGATTACCTGCATCTCTTACAACTACAGCATAGCTTTGTTGTTCTTGATTCAGTGGTGTATCAAGAAGCAGTTCAGTCATTCCTACAATTGCATTCATAGGGGTTCTAATTTCATGACTCATGTTAGCAAGAAAATCACTTTTAGAACGGTTTGCGGCAATGGCTTCCTCTTTTGCTTTGCTCATCTCTATCTCTGCAAGTCTTCTTTCTGTAATATCATTTAGGGTTCCAGAAGCCCCAATAAAATGACCTTCATCATTTAAAGTTAACCTGGTGAAAATCTCAATCCACCTATAGCCACCATCTTTAATAACATATCGTATGGAAAATCTACAATAGTCTTTTTCATTTGAAATCAGAGGTTTAAATAAATCAATAATTTTTTCTCGATCTTCAGTGTAAACAAATTTTAAATAATTTTTACCAAGAGACTCCTCTATAGAAAAGCCTGTTATCTCCATCCAAGCAGGATTCAAAAAAATCCAATTTCCATGTACATCAGTTTGGAAAATTACTTCTTTTATGTTGTTTACAACAAGTCTATACTGTTCTCTGCTATAAAGTAGTTCTTCTTCCGTTCTTTTTTTATCGGCTAGACTTTCAAGAAAGGTGTTAAACCATTTTACTAATTCACCAATCTCATCATTTGATTTTTCCTTTAATCTGAAATTTAAATCAATAGTACCATCTTTAATATCCTTAAATAGACTAGTAATCTTTTCAACCGGCTGTAAAACTTGTCTTGAATTAAACACTTCAACTATAATTACTAGCGCTAAGCAAATACTTAAAGTTAAAAGTATAGTGTTTCTTATTTGAGCAGTTTTATCGGTAATAGTACTTATAGGTAGAAAATTAATCAAAGTCCAATCACTTTTATCGAATTTTTGATAGGTGACTAGCATTGAACCATGTAGTGTTTTATCTATATTTAAAACATCAGTGAAAGATCCTTTATTACCTGAAATCTTGCTCAAAAAATTTTTATTAGTTGTCTTTTGCCCAATATAACTTGAATCTGGATGAGAAATTATTCTGTTCTTACTATCTATTAATAAATAGTAAGCTCCATCAGTATTTTGATTAAAATGATCATACAGTACATTAACATCATAACTAACCATAATAATACCTAAGGGCTTTTCCACCATAGTCTTCGAATCAATTGTTTTTATTATTTTGGCAGCAGTAATTACTTTTTTGTAGGTAGAATTAGAATTAACATTGTCCTCAATGCCTGTCCAAACAACAGTCTTAGATGAGTCTTGAACTTCTTTATATATTGTATCCTTTAAGGTTGCATTAGCTTCTTGAAAATCTAAGGTATCACCAATGTGATAATAACCTCCTAGGTTTGAGAAAATATCAATAGAAAGAAGTCCTTTCAAATTAATATACCCACTTAGAATATTACTGATTTGCACTTGAGTTACTAATTTATTGTAATCACTTCTATCCTCAGGCTTTACAAGCAAACTGTTTTTTATGTCATCTATACCAGAAATATTAGCGATTAGACTTTCAACTTCTTCCATAATTAAGTCAGTATATTGTTTTTCAATTAGAATGTTTTGTTCAGCAGACTGCTTGCCTTCATCCTTTATAATTGCATTAGAACTTTTATAAGAAATTGATCCTAGGATTGTAAGCGGGGCTATGCTTATAAGAAGAAAATATATCAGAAATTTAAATTTAATAGAAAGAAGATTAAATTTTCTAAACATAAAACCACGCCCCATTTCTTATTTTGTGTTTGTTGAATCAATTACTTTTACATCAATAAGTTTTACGGGTTCAGTTATCTTTTTACCATTTATTAAATCAAGGGCCATTTTTACTCCTGTATAGCCTTGTACAGCAGCTTGTTGGTCTATTGTATCAGACATTTTACCGTCAATAATAGCATTTTTTGCTTCAGCAAGAGCATCAAAACCTGCTAGCAGTATATCTTTGCGTTTTGCTTCATCTAGATATTGAATAACACCTAAAGCCATCATATCGTTTGCACAAAAGATTGCACCTATATCTGGATTATTATTTAATATATTTTTGGCAACAGAATAGCCTTCTGTTATATTCCAATTTGCCGATTCCTCCGCTACTATGGTAATGTTTTTATTTTCACCAAAGGCTCTAATAGCACCATTCTTTCTTTGCTCTGCGTTATCTGCTCCACGGATACCTTCAATAATTGCAACCTTTGTAGGCCTTGTAATTTTATCGCTAATATACTTTGCAGATAGATAAGCGCCATTTTCATTATCTACGCTAATAAAAGGAACATTAACTAGGCCCTGTTTTTTAGATAAATCAGGATCTAAACGATTATCAATATTTACGATTGGAATTTTTGCATCTTGAGCTTTTTTTAGAACTGGTATTAATTCAGTTGAACTACCAGGTGCTATTACAATTGCATCAACCTTTGCATTAATAAATTCTTCAACAATAGCAATTTGCTGCTCAATAGAAGTTTCTTTAGCTCCTGTTTTTACAGTTAACTTAATATTGAACTCGCTTTCAGCTTGTCTAGCACCTTTCTCCATCTCAATAAAAAATGGATTAGTCAAAGTTTTCATAACAAGAGCAATATTTTTCTTCTCTGTGGATTTTGTAGAAGTGGAGTCTTTACTAGAATCTGAATTTGTTGAACATCCTATAAGAATAGTTGATAAAAAAGAAAAAATTAATAGTAAACAAATGATTTTTTTATTCATTTTGTTACACACCTCTTCCTACACTATTTTATTTAGGATTTGGATACATTTATTCAATTATAACTTTTTACTTAACAATGTTCAAACAATTTCGACAATTTTGACAAGATATTTAATTCCTATTATTGAATGAATAATAATATTGAAAACTATGGTTATACAGATTTTTATAAAGAGCAAATTCAAGCTTTCATGGTATCAGACAAAGACTTGATCCCAGCAAGGATTACAGAGGTTCACAAGGAACAATACAAAATTGTCACCGAGTTTGGTGAGAATAATGCAAAGTTAAAAGGTTCTTTATTTTATAACAACGAAGTAAGTAATACATATTCTGCAATTGGTGATTTTGTTATGGTAAAGCAAAACCCTTATGGAGAAGATATAATTTATCAATTTAGGATGAAAAATCACAAAATATTATAATGTTTAAAAAATAAAGACATGTCAATACTTAAATAATAGAAGTATTAGGCATGTCTTTATTTTTGAGAATTTAATCAAATTAATAAGCATAAAGATTCTATATTTAGTTAAATCACTTTTTAGGTGGATTTATATAAGATATAAGTATGGAACAAAATATAAGATTAAGGAGAATATTTAAGTATGAATAAAAAGAAGATATCTTTAATTATAATAATGTTTTTATTTATGGCGTTGATGGGTTGTTCTTCAAAATCCTCTGATTCTTCGAAGACAGCTTTAGCTAAAGCAATTGCTAAGAATAAAGCTGAGAACTCTCAATTAGACGAGAAAAGGGTAGATGATTTTATTAATACACTAATATCAAATGGTTTTAAAATTACTGCAAAAGAGTTAGTTAGTTCAGCAATAATTGGTTCAAAAGAAGGGTATGAACTTACTGTTAATGGCTCAAATATCGAAGTATTTATTTGTGATCTAACTAGTAATGATGAAACAACTGTTAAAAATTTAGAGGGTGTTTATGAAAAAGGCATAATAAATATTAATGGAATTACATCTAAAGCAAAATTGAATAAGCACTTAATGTTAATGGGATATGGGAATCATCCAGATAAAGATAAGATAGAAAAAATATTTACAGATTTAAAGTAGTTTATATGCTAATTAAGCAATCTTGGATTATTATCTCCACAAGGTAAGATTACTGAAATGATACAAAAATAGAGAAACAGTGAAGAGAATCGTTTCGGATGGCGATTCTCTTTCGTTTCGTATAAAGCTACATAATTAACATATATTCTTTTTTTTTATTAAGATATCCTTTTATGATTTATCCATTGCCTTTAGCAATCTGAAAATAAAAATTCTAATGAACTACAACCTTATACTCCCTTAACCAAATATCAACCTGAATCAAATAAGCAATAAGTTGAGGCCCTGTCATTAACTGACCATACCAAGGTTTAGAAAAAGCTTTTCCACCAGTAGCAACTATTTCTTGAACTTTATCCTTGTTTATTAACTGAAGTATAGGGGAAGAATCATCTTTTAAAATACTATTCATCCAGCTTTGAACTGCTAAAGTATAATTTGGATTATGAGTCTTTGGATAGGGACTTTTTTTTCTCCATAGGACATCTTCAGGGAGAATACCTGTAAGTGATTCTCTTAACAGACCTTTTTCTCTGCCCTTGTAATATTTCATATCCATAGGAATATTAAAAGCATATTCTACAAGTCTGTAATCTGCAAAAGGAACCCTAACTTCAAGACTGTTGTACATGCTCATTCTATCTTTTCTAGTAAGTAAGGTAATCATAAACCATTTGATATTAAGATAAAACAATTCTCTCATTTTATGCTCTCGTACACTTTCTCCACTAAGTCTAGGAACTTGGCTAATACTTTCATTATATTTTTCTTGAACATACTCTTCTAGGGGAAGACTTTGTAGCTCATCAGATAGAATATTTTTTCTATCACTTACAGCTTTTGACCAAGGGAAAGTAGTAGCATTAATATCCTCTTCTCTTCTAAACCAAGGGTATCCGCCAAATAATTCATCGGCACACTCTCCAGAGAGAGCAACAGTAGCGTTTTTTCTAACTTCCCTGCAAAACAGTAGTAGAGAAGAATCTACATCAGCCATACCAGGTAAATCAGTAGCTTTAACTGCATTTGTAAGTGCATTAGTAAGTTCTGGTGTATCAATCACCACATTTTCATGATTAGAGCCAATATAATCTACCATCTTATAAATCCAATCTGCATCAGAGTTTGGTTGGAATTCTGTGGCTTTGAAAAATTTCTTATTATCCACGTAATCAATTGAATATGTGTTCAATTGACCTAAGTTGTGACTCTTGAAATAAGAAGAGGCCACTGATGAAATTGCACTAGAGTCAAGCCCTCCAGACAAAAATGTACAAACAGGAACATCAGCTACTAACTGTCTTTCAATTGCATCTAGAAGTAATTCTCGTAAATGATCAGAAGTTGCTTTAAAGTCTTCTTCATGAGGCTTAGCACTTAGTTTCCAAAATTCTTGGGCTTTTGCACCATTGTCACTATAAGAAAGAGAAAAAGCCGGTGGTAATTCTTTAATATCCTTAAAAATACCACTTCCTAAAGGACGTGCTGGGCCAAATCCGAACAATTCTATTAATCCTTGTCTGTCAACAATAGGCTCAACTTTAGGATGGGCAAGAAGCGTCTTTATCTCTGAACCGAATATTAGAGAATTATCCTTTAAAGTATAAAATAAAGGCTTTACCCCTAAGGGATCTCTAGCCAAAAACAGTTTCTGTTTTTTCTCATCCCAAATTCCAAAGGCATAAATACCATTTATATATTTAACACAATCTTCTCCCCATAAAATGTAAGAAGTTAAAAGTACCTCAGTATCAGAATAACATTGAAAGTAAAAGCCATTTTCTTTTAATATTTTCCTAAGGTCTTCAGTGTTATAAAGTTCTCCATTATATACAATAGTATAAGAACTGTCACCTATAATTCTTGTCATAGGCTGAGAGCCACCTTCAGGATCAATTACTGTAAGTCGCATGTGCCCCAAAAGTGCATGTTTAGAAAAAAAATATCCACAGTCATCAGGCCCTCTTTTCTTCAAAGTGTCAGTCATTTTAAATATAATTTCTTTTTTATTTTCAATATTATCACTAAGATTAATCCACCCAGCAATACCACACATAAATACATCTCCTAAAACATAAATAATATCATTATATTCATTGGTGCCAGGCACGTGACAAGTGACATCTTGAAAATAACGTGAAAATGACGGGGACAGTTCAGTAAAAGTGTCAAAATCTAGACGTGAAAAAACGAGAACGGTTTAATTGCGTTCTCGTTTTTTCTAAAATATAGTATTTAATTGAAAGGAGAGACCATTAAAGATTGAGGATTTTAACAAATCTTTTTCAGTATATATTTTCACTTGCTCATAAAAATCATCTTTTAATTCGTATACCTGAATTGTGTTTGATTGCGGAATAACAATCCAATATTCAGAAACTTTAAATTTCATGTATATATTCAACTTTTTAATAAGATCGTGGGAAGCATTAGATGGAGATAGAACTTCTATTATTAAACTTGGAATACCTACAAATTCATTTTCATCCATGTCTTTTTCACCACAAAGTACAAAAATATCTGGTTGGACTCTATATTTTTCAGTTTCATTCATTAACAAAATATCATAAGGTGCAAAGAAGGGTTCACATTTTGTACCTTCAAAGTAATTAGAAAGATAGTTGCATATTTTCCTTATAATTCTTTGATGCATTAAGGTAGGAGTGGCTTGACAGTAAATGTCACCATTCAAATATTCTAATCGATCTTCTGTATTTTTTGTAATTTCTATAAATTGGTCATAAGTATATTTTTTATTTCCTTGTGGTACCACCAAATCACTCCCTAATTTATACTAAAAATTATTTTCTTTTGATTTAGTACTTTTTATTATTATATCATTTGTTGTCCTTGTAATAAAGTGGTAACAAGATTTTATAAGCATTTTATCCACCCAAAGTTATATCCTGCTTATCATACCAACTAAGTGCGTCATAGAAATGTTTATCTTTGAAATCTGGCCAGTAATCATCAATAACATAAAAATCAGAATAGACAGTTTGAACTGGTAAGAAGCCGCTCAGTCGTCTTCTTCCACCCCAACGAATTACCATATCAATTCTAGATATATCTGAAGAGTTTAAATTACTAAATATGTTGTTATTCTTTATAACTGAAGTATTTTTCATATTGCCTAAATCCCATTCCCATCCGTAGTTTACAAGGAAATTCACCTTAATATTTCCTTTACCTAAGGTTTGACGTTTAGTAAAGGGAAGGAGTTCCTTTGGAAACATAGGGGAAGTGTAGTTACCAACTACAAGAAGAGAGGCATCTTCGTCTGAAAGCATTTTAACTGCCTTAATGCAAGAGGTGGTGAAGGCTTCTCTTTGAAGCTTTGGTCTTTTTGTGTTGTCTACAGTAAAACCGTAGTAAGATATTTCTTCTATACCTTCTTTTTTACAAAGCTTTAGAAGTTCTAGTCCTGGTTTAAGACCCATGTCATAACCTTTTTCTTTTGTTAATCCATTAGACACTGCCCATCGTCTATTTCCATCAGGAATAACACCTATATGCTTAGGAATTCTCATAAAATACCTCCTCAAATATACTTTTATTATATTTTTGCCAGAATGGGATTTTTTATCCATACATAGTTGGTGCCAGGCACGTGACAAGTGACAAAATATGAATATTTTTCGTCTAGATGACAAGAATTTATGTAAAAAGTAAGAGGTGTAGTGGAATGCCAAGAAAGAATAGAATTATTTATGAAGGAGCAATATATCACATTTATCAGCGAGGGAACAATAAAGAATTTATATTTCAAGAAAATAAAATAAAGTTGTTTATATTGAAGTGCATAAAAGAATATAGTAAAAGATTTGATTATGAAATTTTAGCATATGCAATTATGGATAATCATTACCATCTATTGATAAAGACTAATAAATCACCAATAAATGAAATAATGTTCCATATTAATAATTCATTAGGAAAATATATAAACAATATATTAGATAGAACAGGTCATGCTTTTGAAGATAGGTATAAATCCAAGTTAGTGGAAACAGATGCGTATTTAATATGGCTGTTGAGATACATACATAGAAATCCTGTAAAGGCTCATATATGTAATAATGTGGAGGAGTATAAATGGAGTAGCAATTATTTTTATGAACAGTATACAAATTCATTTATAAATGCAGCTTTTGTTTTGAATATGTTAGGAAATAATAAAGAATCTGCTATTGAACGATATCATATTTTAGTTAATTCTATTGGTGATGAAAATGACATAAATAAGGACTATGAAATAATTAAAGAAATATTTATACCTAATGAAATGGTGTTATCAAGTGAAAATCTTTATAAAAAAAACTTTATAAAGGAAAATCGTAAAAGTATAGATGAAATAATTCGTATAAACAATATTCCTGAAGATATTTTAGAAGATATTAAAAAAGGAAAGAAGACACCATGCTTAACTTCAATAAAACTTAGAATTGTAGAAAAAGCTATGGAAGAAAGCTATTCATTAAAAGAGATATCAGAATATCTAAATGTTGGTCCATCAGCTATAAGCAAACTTCTTTCCCGTAAAAAAATAATTTAAGTTGTCACTTGTCACGTGCCTGGCACCCTAAATAAACAATTGTATATCAGATTCCAAAGCATCTCTAAGATAATCTGTTGCCTCCATGACTTGAAGTTCAGGAATTAACTCTTCCTTTTTAAAGCCCATCACTTCCATGGAAAGTTTGCATCCATAAAACTTAACACCCTTTTTTCTTGCACCTTCAAAAAAATTAGAAAGAGTTGGTGCTCCGTCCTTCTCCATCATAGCTTCTAACATTTTTTTACCGATACCACTGAAGTTCATTTTGGACAGGGGTAATTCTTCAGGTCCCTTTGGAGTCATTGCCCCCATCATTTTCTCAAGAGTTGATTTATCTGAAGTTATATTTTTATCAGGATCTCTTAGTAGTAATAACCCCCAAAAGGCAAAAAACATACTAACCTCCATATCTAATTCTTTGGCTGAATTTGCTAGAATTAAGCCTGATAAAGCCTTATCATAGTCACCACTAAACATTAATAAACTCAATTTTTTATCCAAATTATCACCCCTTTTTTTCTAGTTTGCGTACATATTCAAATATTTATTCTTATTTTTTATTATTTTTAGGAGTAATTCTATCAATTGATCAATTTCATAGGTATTGTTGTATAAACCAAAGCTTAGTCTAACCATTCCAGGCATTGGTAATAATGGATTACTAATAAGCTCCTTCATATCACTTACTGGAATTTTAAGAAGTTTTTGTACATAGGGTTGAGCACAAAAACAACCATGCCTAACAGCAATGCCTGCCTCACCAGATAAAATTGCTGCAGTAACACCATGGGGGATTCCAGCTATATTAAATGGAATTATGCTAACTCTGGCTGTATAAGGAATATCATCATAAAGAATTACTTCAGGTATTTTTTTTAGTCTATCTAAAGCATAATAAGTCAAGTATCTCTCATAATCAGATATATTATTCATGCCTATCTTTTTAAGAGTTTTTATAGCAGCAACTAAAGCGGCAACCCCCATTACATTAGGAGAGCCAGCCTCTTCTTTTTCAGGTGGATCCCCCCAACTTATATATTCATGAGTAACAAGTTTAACAGTGCCACCACCAGAATAGGTTGGAGCACCTCCCATAAATACTTCCTTAGGGCCAACTAGAACGCCGATTCCAAAGGGGGCATACATTTTATGGGCAGAAAAAACAAGAAAATCAATATGTTCAGGAGAATCGAATTTTCCCATATCAAAGGGAACATGAGGGATAAGCTGGGCACCATCCACAAGCAGCTTTGTATTATGCAAGTGGCAAAGTCGAGCAATTTTGAATATAGGATTTAATGCTCCAGTTACGTTAGAAGCACCAGTAACAGTAACCAGTTTTACAGCACCAGCATATTTAATTAGTTTGTTTTCCAAATCATTAATAGAAAGAGTCCCATCCTTATTTATGGTAACATAATCAACTTTAAATCGATCCCGCCAAGGTAGGTCGTTTGAATGATGCTCCATATCAGTAGATAGTATTACACATTTCTTTATTCCATCGGATAATATAAAAGATAATTTATTTATAGCTTCAGTAGTATTTTTTACATATATTACAGTGTTTTCATCACCTGCATTAATAAAATCCAAAACATCTTTTCTAGAATTCTCATAAAGATTAGAGGATAAAATGGATTTATAACCAGTCCCTCTATGAATAGAAGAATACCAAGGAGAAAAATCAAGCAGTTCTTGAATAACAGTTTTTAAAGGAGGTGTAGTAGCAGCGTTATCGAAATTAATAGAGGTCACCATACTGGTATCCCTTAAAGGCACCTTTTCATCTACACCACATACAAGATTTCTATACATAAATACCACCTAAAATAAGAGTTCTATATTAGTATAGTTTGCAATTAGGAACCTGTGCCTAAATTTTATTATATATGACTTTACAAAAAAAGGTTTTATTTACATGGAAATTTGAGGTGATATAATAGATTAAAGGAGTGGCATAATGGAGAAACAATTTTGTGGAGAAACAATTCGACTTTATTATTTTAATAATATAAGATATAATACCTTGACAAAGCAACAGAAAGATTGTGTATACTCTTTAAAGGGCAAAATACTAAATGACCTACCATTGATAGGTGGATTCTGTTGGACAAAATGCATTATTGAGGATGTACAAATTGATGGAGTAATGGTATATTTTAAATTTAATTTCGAAATTGAAAAAATAAAATTAGAAGGGAATATGCCAGTAAAATATATTTCTCATTTAATAATTGAAAGCACCAATTATATAAACAAAGGTATTTCAGCAATAAGTTCTAAAGAAGAAATACATTATGAAAAGGTGCTATCAATAATAAACGCAATACCAAGCTTTGTAAGCCTAAAACTTAATCCAGGCTTTCAATTCAAATATTCACCTCAAAGTTTTAAAGACATAACTTTTGAGGAAGAAAAGCTAGAATATCTAAAAGCTTTTTTTGAAAATAACCTTGTTTTCACTAAAAACAATGAAAAAAGTTGTTTCACTTTTATACAAACAAATGAAATACTAGACCAAGATATAACACCTTTGAAAGCATTAAATATTAAAGGCAAATGTAAAACAATTCAGTATTATTTTAAAGGTAGTCAAGGCAAAAAATACTTATCAATTGATTGTAAGGGCAAGATTTTATCTTCCTATATGATAGAAAAAAATACTTTTAAAGAGATAATTTATTTAGTATATATTTTATACAAAGTTCCTAAAATTGATAGGTTTCTTAATCCCATTGACAGAGTTATGGAGGAATATTTATCCTTTATTCATGAGCAGGTTAATGTAGATGCAAAATTAAGGCATACTTCCATGATAATTTCTGATTTAAGAAGCATAATTACTCAAGTTACTAATAGGGATAATATAGGAATAGTTTATATTACAATAGTTCTTAATATATTAACTTTATTATGTACTAGAAAAAATCTTCAGACAGACTATTGTATAAAAATAGAGCTTATGGAGTATTCAGAACTAATTGATTTCTTAAAAATGTATACAAAAAAGAAATTTGGACAACAAATCAATGATGAAAAATTAATGGCAGTTATTTGTAAAATGAGCCATTTAATTCAGCTATCTCAGTTAGAGGAAGACTCATTGATTTCACTATTTCGAAAAGAAAGTTTATAATCTTTCTAAATTTAAAGGAGTAGGAACATGCGTAGGAATTACTTTAAGTTAATCATAAAGCTAATTAAAAAGTATTTTGATGATGACATTTTAGCCTTTTCTTCTCAACTAGCATATAATTTTTTGCTAGCTTGTTTCCCATTTCTTATTTTTATAGTTACACTTATCAGTAATATGGGGCTTAAGAGTGACTTGTTTTATCATGCCTTAAAAAGGATATTACCGAACAATGCATACACACTGGTATATAACACCTTAGAAACAGTAGTATATGAAAAACACACAACATTAATGTCTATTACTATTTTTCTTACAATATGGACTGCCTCTATTGGTTTCAGTGGTGTAATAAAGGGTATAAATAGAGCATATGACGTTAAAGAAAACCGATCCTTTTGGAGGTTACAGCTAATAAATATTTCCTATACCATAATATTTGCCTTTAGCATTATTTTCACCATGATAGTGCTGATATATGGAAGTATTGAAAATAAAGCTATTATCAGAAGAACCGGTTATGATGAATTTTTTAGTGTTTTGTGGAGAATAATTGAATATGGAATTTTAGGGTTATTTTTAATAGCAATATTTGCTTGTCTATATAGATATGCACCATGCATTAGGTTGCCTTGGAAAAACGTACTGCCAGGCGCAATTTTCACTGTAGCAACTTGGCTTGGTTCATCAGTTGGATTTTCTTATTATGCAAACAATTATGCAAAATATACAGATTTATATGGTGGCATAGCAGCAATTATAGTGCTAATGATTTGGTTTTTTGTTGCCTCCAATATTATTTTAATTGGTGGAGAAATAAATGGAGCTCTATACTCAGATATCTATACAGTTTGCAAAGTATCTGAAATAAACACATTTGAGAAAAGGAAGTGAAAATATGAGCTTAAGATTTATTTATGGGGGCGCCGGAAGTGGAAAAAGCACTCACTGCTTGAAAGAGATAAAATCAAGTATCGACAAAGGCTTTCAGGGCAACTTAATTTTAATAGTGCCCGAGCAGTTTTCTTTTCAAGCTGAAAAAAACTTAATAAGTACAATAGGAGAAGAAGGACTACTTAAGGCTCAGGTTTTAAGCTTTAAAAGAATGGCTCATGCCGTATACAATGAAGTTGGTGGAATGACACATGTACATATTAATTCTGCAGGAAGAAATATGCTTATCTACAAAGTGTTAGAAGAAGTAAAAGATGAACTTAAGTATTTTGCTATTGCAGGTAGGCAAAAGGGCTTTGTAAATACAATTTCAGATACAATTACAGAACTGAAAAGGTATAATGTAACGCCAGAACTTTTAAAAATAGCAAAAGTAGAAGTAAATGAAGATACTTTAAAGGAAAAAATAGCAGATATAAATTTAATTTATACTAGATTTGAAGAACTATTACATGAGAAGTATCTAGATGCTGAAGATGATTTAACTTTACTTTGTGGCAAGCTAGATAAAAGCTCTTTTTTTCATGGAGCCCAAATATGGATAGATGAATTTTCAACCTTCACTCCACAGCAATATTCAATAATAGAAAAACTATTAAAAAAGGCAGAAAGGGTTAGTTTCACTCTTAATCTAAAACCTTCTATTGGTGTAGAAGCCTCAGATGTTTTTTTACCAGTAAGAAATACAGAAAATAAGCTTCTTAGAATTATTTCAGAAAACAATATTTCTTTAGATGAGCCTATAGAATTATTTAGTAAACCCCATATTAGATTTAATGAAAGCCCTGAGCTTCAACACTTAGAAGAAAACTTATTTTCTTATCCAAGCAAAAAATATTTTAATGAAAATAAGGATATATGCATTTTCAGAGCACTAAACGAATATTCGGAAGTAGAAAGTGCAGCAAGAAGCATTATTTCCTTATGTAGAGAAAAAGAAGCTAGGTATAAAGATATTGCTGTTATTGTTAGAGATTTAAATAATTACAGTAATTTAATCAAAGTTATCTTTAAGCAGTATAATATCCCTTATTTTATTGATGAAAAAAGGGAAACAGATAGAAACCCAGTAGTAATATTAATTAATTCTATAATTGATATTTTTACAAATAATTGGTCCTATGAAGCTGTTTTTGCATATCTTAAAACAGGTTTAACTGGTATAAGTAAAGAAGAAATAGATTTACTAGAAAACTACGTGCTGGCAAATGGTATCCGGGGTAAAAAATGGTTTGAGGAAAGCTGGACCTACAGATTAAATTTTAGTTTTGAAAAAGATGAGATTTCAGATAAAGAGGCCAATATATTAAAGCAAGTTAATGAGACCAAAGAAAAGTTAGTAACTCCTATAAGGGAATTACAGCTGAAGTTAAGAGAGAGCAAAGTAGTTAAAGATTTATGCACAAATGTATATTATTTTCTACTTGAACTTAAAGTGCCAGAACAATTAAACCAGTGGATGGATAGTTTTAAAGAAGTTGGCGATAATGATAAGGCCAATGAGTATGCACAAATATGGAATATGACTTTGGATTTATTAGATCAACTAGTAGATGTAATGGGAGAAGAAAAAGTTAATTTAGAGGATTTCTCCAAATTACTTAAAACAGGAATAAATGAATATAAAATTGGACTAATTCCACCTTCCTTAGATCAGGTATTAGTGGGGAGTATGGAAAGAGTTAAAAGCCATGAAGTGGCTATGATATATATACTCGGTGCCAATGATGGAGTTTTCCCTAAAACTGGGGATAATGAAGGTATACTCTCTGATATGGATAGATTAAACTTGAAAAACTATGGAATAGAGATTGCTCAAGATACAAAATCTAGAGCGTTAGAAGAACAATTTTTGATTTATACCACCTTCACTATTCCTAAAAAGTATTTAAGAATAAGTTATGCTATAAGTGATTTTGAAGGCAAAGCTTTAAGACCATCTATAGTTATATCAAAGTTAAAGAAAATATTTCCTAAATTGCAGGAACAGAGCAATATAATTAGTAGCAATTCGGATAAGGAAGCTTTAGAACTTATATCTCTTCCCAAACCAACCTTTAATGAACTTATATATAATATAAGAAATGAAGCTGAAGGCATAAAAGCCAAGGAGTTATGGTGGGAAGTCTATAGATGGTATTTAAACGATATTAAGTGGGCAGAAAAAGTAAACACAGCTTTTGACGGACTTAATTATTCTAATCAAGTAAAATTTATTGATTCAGCAAAAATAAAAAAGCTATATGGTAGTCCACTTCAATTTAGTGTATCTAGACTTGAAAAATATGCTGAATGTCCCTTTGCATATTATGTCCAATATGGCTTAAAGGCTAAGGAAAGAAAAGTCTATGAACTAAGCCCACCAGACTTAGGCTCTTTTATGCATGAAGTTTTAGATGGATTCTCCTCAAAATTAGAAGATAATAAACTAAATTGGAGAGATATTGAAGAAAATTTCTGTGAGGAGGCAGTAGGAAGCATTGTTGAAGCAGAATTAGGTAAGAAAAATGGATATATTCTAAACTCATCCCCTAGATATAGGTATTTAGTTGAAAGACTCAAAAGACTTTTGACCAAATCAGTTTGGACTATTGCAAAGCATATAAAAAGCGGAAGTTTCACCCCGGCAGGACATGAAATAGAATTTGGAAATACAGCAGAATTTCCTCCTATTACTATGGAATTAAGTTCTGGAGAGAAGATAAACTTAACAGGTAGAATCGATAGAGTTGATGAAATGGTAACTGAAGAGGGAACTTATTTAAGAATTATAGATTACAAATCAGGACCCAAAAACTTTAAACTAATAGATGTCTATTATGGACTTCAGCTTCAACTATTAGTTTATTTAGATGCCATACTTTCAAACTGGAAAAAGTATGAAGGGCTAAACAATATTCCAGGAGCCATACTATATTTTAAAATTGATAATCCCATAATATCCGTATCAGGTGAAGCCACAGATGAAGAATTAGAAAAAGAAATAATGAAAAAATTAAAGATGCAGGGCTTACTTTTAAAGGATGCGAGAATAATTAAAGAGATGGATAAAACCATGGAGAGATATTCACTTATTATTCCTGCACAAATCAATACTGATGGCAGTTTAGGAGCAAGTACTTCTGCAGCTACAAGGGAACAGTTTGAACTTCTAAAAGAATATGTAAGAAATACAGTAGTATCCCTTTGCGAAGATATGCTTAAAGGAAATATTACAATAATGCCTTGCAAGAGAAAAGATTATGTAGCCTGTAATTTTTGCAACTATGCGTCCATATGTAAATTTGATATAGCAATAAATAATAATAAATATAAACTTCTGTTAGATAAAAGTGATGAAGAAATTTGGGAGATAATTAATGAATCTGTAACTAAAAAAGGTGGTGAAGCCTAATGGGAGAAACAAAATGGACCAAAGATCAGCAGCTAGCCATTGATACTCGCAGATGTAATCTACTTGTAGCAGCGGCAGCAGGTTCAGGTAAAACAGCAGTTTTAGTTGAAAGAATTATAAAAATAATATCAGACCAGGAGAATCCAACTGATATAGATAAATTGCTTGTAGTTACTTTCACTAATGCTGCAGCAGCTGAGATGAGAGAAAGAATAGGCGAGGCTATTTCAAAAGAGATAGATAAAAATCCAGAGGCTTCAATACTTCAGCATCAACTTACATTATTAAATAAATCTTCAATCACCACAATTCATTCCTTTTGCTTAGAGGTTATTAGAAATAATTTCTACAATATAGACTTAGATCCTAACTTCAGAATTGCAGATGCAACTGAGGCAGTTTTACTAAAGCAAGAAACTCTTCAAGAACTTTTTGAAGAAAAATATCTGCAACTTGAAGAAGATGAAAATATAGCGGATACTTTTCTTAAATTAGTAGAATGTTATGGAGGGAAGAAAGATGACACTGAACTAGGCGAAATTGTGTTATCTCTTTTTGAGTTCGTAATGAGTGGACCCTGGCCAGAAAAATGGTTAAAGGAAGCCAGTGAAAACTTTAATATAAATGAAGAATTCTCTTTTGAAAAAACAGTTTGGGGTAAACTCCTTGTTGAAAATATAAGTTTTGAACTACAAGGTCTATATAACATGCTTAAAGAGGCCTTAGAAATATGTAGTAATAGTGAAGGATTAGCCCCATACTCACAGACAATTAAACTAGATTTGCTAGAAATTGAAAATTTAATTTCAGTAATTGATGGGAGCTGGGAAGAGATTTATCAAGGCTTTAATTCTGTTCAATTCACCACCATTAAAAGGTGCACTAAAGATGCAGATAAAGATGCTCAAGCTAAAGTGAAAGAAATAAGGGATAAGGTTAAAGACAGGCTTCAAGGAAATAAAGATAAAAATAATATCAAGCGTGAGTTATTTTCTTTAAGTCCACAGGATATAATTAAGAATCAGAAAGAACTTTACCCATTAATGAAGTGTTTAGTAGAACTTGTTTTGGAGTTTAGTGATAGATATGCAAAGAAAAAGAAAGATAGAGGGTTACTGGATTTTAATGACTTAGAACATTTTTGTCTCAATATTTTAACTGAGAATAAGGATGGAATTACTCAGCCATCCCCAGTAGCATTAGCACTTAGAGAAAAATATGAGGAAATACTAATAGATGAATACCAAGATAGTAATCAAGTTCAAGAAGAATTACTAAGACTAGTTTCAAGAAAAGATACACCAAATCTATTTATGGTTGGTGATGTTAAACAAAGTATATACAGGTTTAGACAAGCGGAACCAGAGCTTTTTCTTGATAAATATAATAATTATTCCTTTGAAGAAAACTCAAACAACAGAAAAATAACTCTTTTCAAGAACTTCAGAAGTAGAGAAGAAGTAATAAATGGAGTTAACTTTATTTTTAAAACCATTATGTCAAAGGAACTAGGCGAATTAGATTATACAGAGGATGAAGAACTTAACTTAGGAGCTAGCTTTAAAGAAAATGTTAATGAAAACATCATTTATGGCGGAGAAATAGAGCTTAATATTATAGAAACCTCAAAGCAGGAACCAGAAGAAAATGAGGAAGAAACAGCAATTGAAGATGACCTAGATGAGATTACTAATATTCAGTTAGAGGCTAAGCTAGTAGCTCAGAGAATAAAAAAATTAGTTGAAGGTGAAAATGGGAAAAAGTTTGTAGTTTATGATAAAATAATAGAGGATTATAGACCAGTAGAATACAAAGATATAGTAATACTTTTAAGAGCTACTTCAAATCAAGCACCTACCTTTATGGAAGAACTTAATACTAGAGAAATACCAGTTTACGCAGATACAGGCACAGGCTATTTTGATACCATAGAAATTAAAACTATCATGAGCCTGCTTCAAATCATTGATAACCCAATGCAAGACATACCACTGCTTGCAGTTTTAAGATCACCGATTTTTGCCTTTACAGCAGAAGAATTTATAGATATTAGGATTGAAAATAAAGAAGGTTACTATTTTGATGCTCTAAAGGAAATTTCCTTAGATACAAACCATGAATTAAATCTAAAAATTGTTAACTTTTTAGAAAAGCTTTTCCATTGGAGAGAAAAGGCTATACATATACCAATAGATGAACTTTTGTGGAGTATCTACAGCGAAACAGGTTATTATGGATACGTGGCAGCCATGCCAGGAGGTAGTCAAAGACAAGCAAATTTAAGAATACTTTTTGAAAGAGGAACTCAATACGAGAAGACAAGTTTTAAAGGACTATTTAATTTTATAAATTTCATTAATAAACTTCGAAAAAGTAATGGAGATATGGGAAGTGCTAAGATA
Organism: uncultured Clostridiaceae bacterium; assembly: GCA_963791805.1. Lineage (GTDB taxonomy): Bacteria > Bacillota > Clostridia > Clostridiales > Clostridiaceae > JACMJL01. The sequence goes on along the minus strand of CAWBTU010000004.1, from coordinate 1,144,911 downwards.
ATTGGTGAAAACGAAAATGTAGTAAGAATTATGAGTATTCACAAAAGTAAAGGACTTGAATTCCCCGTAGTTATTCTTTCAGGTACAGGTAAAAAATTCAACTTACTAGATATAAACAGAAACATACTATTTCATAAAAAATTAGGTATTGGTCCTAATTTCGTAGACCCAAATAGAAGAATAAAATATCCTTCTATTATAAAGGCAGCATTAAAGCAAAAGATAAAAATTGAAACCCTTTCTGAAGAAATGAGAATATTATATGTAGCATTAACTAGAGCAAAAGAAAAATTGATTATAACTGGCAACGTAAGAAGCTATGAAAGTGCTTCTAAAAAGTGGATTACCAGTGGCTCTCAGAAGCAATATGCACTATTAAAAGGAAATTGCTATTTAGATTGGATGTGTATCGCACTAGCAAAGCACAAATCAGGAGAAGCAATTCGTAGTTTGGCTGGAGAGCAATACTCGGAGATAACAGAGCTAATAGAAGATGATTCCAAGTGGAATATCAAACTGTTAAAGAGAGAAGAGCTATTTCAGGATATTCAGGTTGCAGAAACCCATGAGGAAGAAGCAATAAAAGAAATATTTGAGAAACTGAATGTAGAAGCAACAAGTAAAAATTCATCTGAATTCAAGAAGGAAATACAGGAAAGATTGCAGTGGAAGTATTCCTATGAAGAATCATCTAAACTTCCAGCAAAACTTTCAGTTACAGAAGCAAAACGTTTAGCCAATATAGAAACCCTTGACGATGAAGCTGCTAGCATGTTTTACACACCTACTTTAAACGCAAAACCAAGGTTTTTACAAGAAACCAAGGGCCTTTCAGCTTCTGAAAAAGGAACAGTTATGCATCTAGTTATGCAGCATTTAGATTTAAATAATATTGCTTCAGTTAAAGCAATAGAAAATCAGCTAGCTAATTTTATAACCAAAGAATTTTTAACCGAAGAGCAAGCAAAAACAGTTAAAATAAATAATGTATTCGAATTTTTCAAAAGTCAGTTAGGGCAAAGACTTATAGTTTCCCAAAAGGTAAGCAGAGAAGTTCCTTTCTTCATGGAAATAAGCAGCACCAGAGTATACAAGAAATTAGAAGAGAGCAAATATAAAGACGAAACAATAATTCTACAAGGCATAATTGACTGCTACTTTGAAGAACCACAAGGACTAATCCTACTAGACTACAAAACAGATTTTGTTACAGACGACAATCTAGACCAAATCAAAGAAAAATACAAAGTACAACTTAACTATTACACGGAAGCCCTAGAAAAAATGACCGGCAAAAAAGTAGTAGAAAAGTACCTATACCTATTATCAGCCCAAAAAGCTTTACTAATTGAAGACTAACAATTTAGAAAGCTCGCCCAAGACAACCCAGAACACCCCTCAACTTCGAAGCCGTTCTAAAAATAGAGGAGTGTCCCACTCCATCAAGACAAAAAATGACTAATCTAGACAACTGAACAATGGTAAGCCTTGCACAAGACAACCCGTGACATCCCTCAACTCCAAAGCCATTCTTAAAAGAGAGGGGTGTCATGCAACCACCAATACAAAAATGAGCAATTAAGACAAATGAACAATTACAAGATTTGCCTAAGACAACCCGGGACACCCCTCAACTTCGAAGGCTTTCTAAAGAGAGAGGGGTGTCCCGCTCCAACAAGACAGAAATTTAGCAAACAGCAGACTTGAATCTATAATTAATAAATAATGGAAAGAGGAAACAATCAGCAGGCGAACCCCAAATTAATAATTATAAGGAAAGAGGAAATAAAGTGGATATAAGAAAAATTAATGAATTTAAAGCTGGAGAAAGAATTGAAGGCTTTTTTATAATAAAGTCAATTGAATGTAAAGCATCAAGTAATGGTAAAAAATATTTTGATTTAACTATAGGAGATAGCACAGGAGAGATAAACGCTAAACTGTGGGAATATAAAGAAGAAGAAGCTAGAACGTACACAGATAGCATTCTTATTAAAATAAGAGGAACAGTTACCGAATGGCAAGGAAGTCTACAACTTAAAATAGAGAAACTAAGAGTAACTGATGAAACAGATAATGTTTCTATTAGTGATTTTGTACTTTCAGCTCCATTAGAGCCAGAATTTATGTTTCAAGCAATTCACAAATATATAGATGCCTTTGAAAATGAAACAATTAAAAACATTACTACATTGATTTTTGAAGATTCCAAGGAAAAACTCATGCATTATCCAGCTGCGAAGAAAAATCATCACTCAATCAGAGCAGGACTTTTGTACCATGTACTTACCATGCTACAAGCAGGAGAAAAGCTCTGTGAAATTTACACCAATTTAAATAAAGATATTCTATTTGCAGGAGTAATTCTACATGATATGTCCAAGATTGAAGAAATGGAAGCAAATCCACTAGGAATTGTTAGCGAGTACACTGTTGAAGGTCAATTACTAGGACACATTACCCTAGGAATCAAAAGAATCGAAAATGCAGCAGATATAGTTGGCGCAGACAAAGAAACTACAATGATACTTCAACATATGGTTCTTTCCCATCATTATGAGCCAGAATACGGAAGTCCAGTAAAACCAATGCTTCCAGAAGCAGAAATGCTTCACTATCTAGACATTATTGATGCAAGAATGTTCGACATGAAAAAGGCCCTAAAAGATACAAAAGAAGGCGAATTCTCCGACAGAATTTGGTCCCTCGAAAACAGAAAAGTATATAAAATTAAAAGTTAGTATAACAATATAACAACCTTGCCCAATATAACCCGGGACACCCCTCAACTTCGAAGGCTTTCTTAAGATAGAGGAGTGTCCTGCTTCTACCAATACAAAAATTAGGAATCTAGACAACTGAAAAATTACAAGATTGGCCCAAGACAACTCGTGACATCCCTCAACTCCAGAGCCATTCTTAAAAGAGAGGGGTGTCACGCTCCTAATCAGATAAAATCAAGTGTATATTTTCACCGAAAAATGATATAATAAATTTATAGATGGAGGTGACATTTAATGACTGATAGAGAACTGTTAGAAAGCATACTTAATAAAGTGAACGGTATAGAAAGCAAAGTAAATGGAATAGAGAATAAAGTAAATGGAATAGAGAATAAAGTAAATGGAATCGAAATTAAAGTGAACGGAATAGAAACACAACAGCAGGAAGACCACCAAATTTTAAAAAACTTAGAGCATAATTCAAGCGTAAACAGTGCTGAGCATGATAACATGTTTAATAAAATTGCTCACATGGAAGGACATTTGAAAAATATAGATGAAAACATAGATGCAGTAAAAGAAATTCTCGGCAGGCATGAAGTAGATATCACCGTATTAAAACGGAGACCAGTTTAGAATAATAATACAGTTAATATAAGGTTGTGCTTAATTATAAAATATCTGCAGATATTTAGTAATTAAGCACAACCTTTTCTTATTAACTATTTAGATTCCATTATTATTTTTTTTGCTTTAGGAATTGAAGGTGCATTCATTGAAAACTCGTCTAGTCCATAACTAACTAGGAGTTTAATTGCGGCTTCATCTCCGGCCATTTCTCCACACATTCCACACCATTTACCGTTAGCATGAGCAGCATCTATAGTCATTTTTATTAGTCTTAATACAGCAGGATGCATTGGATTGTATAGTTTAGCAACATTTTCATTTAACCTGTCAGCAGCCAAGGTATACTGAATTAAATCATTAGTGCCAATGCTGAAAAAATCAACATATTTTGCAAATTCATCCGAAAGTATTGCTGCAGAAGGAATTTCTATCATTATACCAAGCTCTATATCATCTTTATAAGGGACACCTTCTCTTGCCAGCTCCACTTCGCATTCTTTAAACAGTTCTCTAGCAGCAAAAAACTCTCCCAAAGAGGAAATCATGGGAAACATTATTTTCAAATTTCCGAATACGGAAGCTCGGAGTATTGCTCGCAATTGTACTTTAAATATATCTTCCCTATCTAAAGAAATTCTAATAGCTCTATATCCGAGAAAAGGGTTCATTTCTTTTGGCATAGGAAGATAGGAAAGATTCTTGTCACCACCGATGTCTACAGTTCGAATTACTAAAGGATGATTCTTTAGTTTTTCTGCAACATATTTATAGGCAAGAAATTGTTCTTCTTCTGAAGGCATACTATTTCTCTCCATATATAAAAATTCTGTTCTGAAAAGCCCTACACCCTCTCCACCATTTTCTATAACGTTAAGTACATCTTCTGGCTTGCCAATATTCCCAACTACCTCTATCCTTTTTCCAGTCTTCGAGTAGGTTTTTTCCGTTAAACGTTTTTTTAAATTTTCTTTTTCCTTTTGAAAAAGAAGCTTTTTATGTCTATATTCGTTTATTGTTCTTTTATCTGGATTTACAATAACAAGGCCCTCTTCACCATCAACAATAACTAAGTCTCCATTATTTACAGTGGTGGTTATATCCATTAGACCAATAACAGAGGGAATTTCTAAAGTCCTTGCCATTATTGCACTATGTGAAGTTTTTCCGCCAATATCGGTTAAGAAAGCCACAGTTTTTTTCTTATCCAGTTCAGCAATATCAGAAGGAGTAAGATCGTGGGCAACTACAACTGTATTTTTATATTGTAAAGAAAAATCTTGCACTTTGTTTCCAAGTAAGTTACCCATTATTCTTTGGGAAACATCCTTTATATCAAAAGCCCTTTCTTTTAGATATTCATCTTCAATTGCTTCCAAAATCGTTAAAAAAGAATTTGTGGTATCATTTAAAGCTTTTTCAGAATTAATATGTTTCATTTCGATGTTATTATAAATCATTTCAATAAATTCAGGGTCATCTAATAATATAATATGACTTTCGAAAACAGCAGCAGTATGTACTCCCAGCTCTTTCTCAGCTTTATTTTTAATAATCATCAATTGTTCTTTAGATTCATTAATAGCTAATCTTAACCTGTTTTTCTCTTTTTCTACGTCAGAAATAGCATTTGCAACAAAAATCAGCTCATTTTTTTCTTTTATTACTACATTTCCTATAGCATAGCCCTTTGAAGCTGAAATACCTTTTTTCATTTTAGAATCCTCCTAAAATTGAATATATAAAGTTATTACTATTTAATATTACAGTAATTGCTATTCTTTATCAACCTAGCAAGGGTGGCTAACTTTATCATCTGTTTGAAGCTATTATAACAGAAAAAAGAGGGGACTATTTTTTGTATAATTTACAGAAGTGTCCTTAATATTGTAGAAAGTGTTACAATATTATTAATCAAACGAAATTTAGGAAGTGAATACATGAGCAAGGTAATTACTGTAACATTAAATCCATCAATGGATAAAACATTAGTGGTGGATAACTACACTACTGGGAAAGTTAACAGGGCTAGATCTATTAGATATGATGTTGCTGGCAAAGGGATTAATGTTTCTAAAGTACTTATAAACTTCGGTATAGAATCAACTTGTGTTGGATTTTTAGGGGGATTATGGGAAAGCAACTTTAAGGAAGAGTTAGATAGAAGAAAAATAAAGCATAGTTTTACGCATATTGAAGGTGAAATAAGAACCAATACAAAAATAGTTGATGAAGTTAATAATAGCTTTACCGATTTAAATGAAAAGGGACCTGAAATTGAGAATAGTTCATTGGAACAGTTTATTATAAACCTTGAGAGAATGTGTGAGGTTGGAGATATTGTTGTATTATCTGGAGGAATTAACCCAGGTTTACCTGTAGATATTTATTCATTGCTTGTAAATATAGCTAAAGGAAAAGGTGCTATAGTGATTCTTGATGCTGCTGGTCCATTTTTAGAAGCAGGAATTCAGAGCATACCACATATACTTAAACCTAATAATCACGAGTTAGCTACACTTAAAAATATTAATGAAGATAATGATGAGGAAATAGTGAAAGCTGCTCAAAAACTCAATTGTGATGGAATTGACAAAATACTTGTTTCATTAGGGGAAAAAGGTGCTTATTATATTACTAAAAATGGAGTATACTACGCTAATGGATTAAAAGCAGGGGTAAAAAGTACAGTTGGCGCAGGGGATTCCATGGTGGCCGCACTTGTATATAGCCTACTAAACAATTTTGATGAAAAAAATACACTTAAATTTGCTATAGCTTGCGCTACTGCAACAGTTAAATTAGAAGGAACACAGCCCTGCACATTAGAGGAAGTAAATGCACTAATTGATAAGGTGGAAATTAAAATTATTTAAAATAAAAGTTTTAATTTATAGTATTATTGAAAAATTTACATATTTGATAAGAATTATAAAAATATCTTATTAATTTTCATGAACAGCATTAAGTTCTACCAACAAATGGCGAAAATATATAGTAGTCTATTTTTTATATACTTTTGGAGGTAATAAAATGAAAATTATTCATACATCTGATTGGCATCTTGGTAAATCCCTTGAAGGTTTTAGTAGGATGGAGGAACAGGAAAAATTTTTAGATGATTTTGTTTTAATGGTTGAAGAAAAAGAAGCAGATTTAGTCATAATTGCTGGTGATATATTTGATAATGGTAATCCTCCTGCAAAAGCTGAATTTTTATTTTATAAAGCGTTAAAAGATATATCTAATAATGGTAAGAGAGCTATTTTAGTAATAGCGGGTAATCATGATAATCCAGATAGACTAGCAGCTGTAAGCCCAATTGCTTACGAACATGGAATAATTATATTGGGAACACCCAAAAGTATTGCCGCAAAAGGTAAGTACGGTGATTTTGAAGTAGTTAACAGCGGAGAAGGATTTTTAGAAATGGACATACATGGTGAAAAAGCTATATTTGTTACAGTTGCCTACCCAAGTGAAAAAAGGCTTAATGAAATATTTAATGAGGATAATAATGAAGAGAACAGAATTATTAGCTATTCAGATAGAATAGGAGAATTGTTTTCATCTTTAAATAGAAGATTTAGAAAAGATACTATAAATATTGCAGTATCTCATATTTTTATTGTAGGAGGAGAAACTACTGATTCAGAAAGGCCTATAGAATTAGGTGGAACTTTAGCTGTTTCAGCTAATATGCTTCCACAAGATGCTCAATATATCGCACTAGGACATCTTCATAGACCTCAGATAGTAAATGGAACTGAATTGATAGCATATTATTCAGGTTCACCTCTGCAATATAGCAAGAGTGAAATAACCTACAGTAAATGCTGCTATTTAGTAGATGTTAAAGCAGATAGTATGGCGAATGTAGAAACTATATATTTTAAAAACTATAAACCTATAGAGGTGTGGAAGTGCAATGGAATTTATGAAGCTATTGAGAGGTGCAAAGCAAATTCCCATAGAGAAGTGTGGGCTTATTTAGAAATAAAGACAGATACCTTTATTTCATTAGAAGATGTAAAAGCAATAAGGGACTCAAAAAGGATATTATTCAGATAAAACCTATTATTAATGGAATTGAAAATGATGAAACCTACGTTGATAGTATTAAGGAAAGAACTATGGAGGAATTATTTTCTGATTTCTATATGTCGCAAAGACAGGTAAAACCTTCTGAAGAAATAATGGAATTATTCTTAAGTATAGCTATAGAGGAGGATGAAGATGAAACCAAAGAAATTAAGAATTAAAGGTTTAAATAGCTTTATTGAAGAAACTAATATAGATTTTGAGAAGCTAATCGGAAAAGGAATCTTTGGAATCTTTGGTCCTACAGGTAGTGGTAAATCTAGCATTTTAGACGCCATAACTATTGCACTTTATGGTGAACTATCCAGAAACACTACAGAGTTTATAAATTCAGAAAGTGATATACTCTATGTGAGCTACGAGTTTGAGATTGGAGCTGAAAACGAAAGAAAGACATATATTACTGACAGAAGTCTCAAAAGAGATAAAAATGATAGAGCAAAATACAAAACTTCTTCTGCTAGATTATGGGAAATATCAGAAGGCGGTAATATAGTAATTGCTGAAGGTGCAAATGATGTTAAGAAAAATATTGAGAACATTATAGGGCTTACCTACAGCGATTTCACACGTTCAGTTGTAATACCCCAAGGGAAGTTTAGCGATTTCTTGAAGCTAACAGGTAAAGAACGAAGAGATATGTTAGAGAGAATTTTTGCGCTTCAGAAGTATGGAAAAAATCTTGGAGATAAAATCAGACGTGCAAAAAATGAAAACACTCGTCAATTGGATACACTGAATGGAGAAATAAATGCTCAAACTGGAATTTCAAAAGATACCCTTATTCAGTTAGAGAAAGATCTCTCTATAATGTTAGAAGAAGAAAAAAAATTAGAAGAAGAAAAGAAAATTATTGAAGAAGATTATGATAGATATAAAACTATATGGGCGCTTCAAAGTGAAAAAAACCTTCTTAGCGCTGAATTAGAAGAATTAGAAATGAACAAAGCTAATATTGAAGGCAAGAAAATTATAATTAAGAAAAGTAATGATGCTAGTTTGGTAAAACCTTTTATGGACAATGTTAAAGAAAGTGAAATTAAATTAGAAAAAGCTGAAGAAGAATTTTTAGAAAATAGCAATAATCTAAGCAAATTAGAAAATACTTTGAAGAACACAGAAATGTTATATAAAGATGCATTAGAAAAAAAGAATACGGAGCTTCCTGTTCTATTTAATAAGGAAGCTAAATTTAGAAATGCATTAGAAATCAAAGAAAATATTGCCCAAATCCAGAAAGAGAACAATGCATGTGAAAATAATAGAACTTTGCTAGAAAAAAAACGTGAAGTTAGTAAGAAACAGTTAGTAAGTATTTCTAAAGAGAAAAATGAAAATGAAAATGAAATTGAGATTATAGAAAATAGGGTTAGCAAAATTTTTATTGAACCTGGATATAGAGAAAAAATATTGCATGCATTTACAAAGAGTGAGGAGTATGTTGAAGTATATAAAACAAATCTAGAACTCAAAAATAAACTTGAAGAAAAGACTGTAGCTAAAGAAAAAAATATAGAGATTCATGAAAAATTACTGATTGAAGTTGAGGAGAAAAATGAAAAAGTAGAAAATATTTCAAAGGAAATTGACGAATTATTAAAACATTTCCCGGGTGATAATTCAATTTTATTTCAAAAGTTAAATGAGCTAAACCATTCAAATGAGGAATTAAAAACCTGTGAGGAAAGTGATAAACTCTTAAAAGATATTATCAGTAGACTAAACGGGGTTGAAGAAATAATTTCTAGTTACCAGATGAACTTTAGTGAAGTAAATAAATCATTAACAAATAAAAAAGATGAATTCAAGGCAATTGAAAAGCAAATTAGTGATTTAGAAATTGAAAGATTAGCTAGCACAATTTCAAAAAAGTTGATAGAAGGTGCTCCTTGTCCAGTTTGCGGATCCATTGAACATCCGAATCTTGCGGTGGAAACATCAAAGGATTCAGAAGTTGAAAAGATGAAGGCAATAAGTGCAAAATTAGAGGGAGAAATAAAGCTCTTAGAATTTGAAGAAAGAACGGCACTAGTACAGCTTGGCAAGTTTAAAAACGATGATAAACGATTGAATGAAGAAATGTTGTTAGTTAGAAACAGACTAGGCTCTAATAATATTATGGAGTTGAGAGAGCAACAAGATAAAAAAGCCAAGGAATTTGAAGACTTGAAACAGCTCATCGACAATTGGAACAAATTAAAAGAATATAAAGAAAAAGAAGCTATCCTTTTTAAAGATGAGAAGAGCAAGGTGGAAAGGAAGGAAATAATTCTAAATGAAAGCATAAAAGCGGAAATACTTGCAATCGAAGAATTAAAAATTCAATATAATATTGCCGAGCAAAAGCTTAGTGTAGTAAAAGATACTATTGATAAACTTAAAAAAGAAATCGGAGTAGAAAGCATTAAAGAAGAGAAAGAAAGGATAACAGCGTTAGACGTTGAAAAGGCTGAAAAGGAGAAGGAATTAAAGCTTTTAAGGAAAAAATCTCAGGAAATAGATTTGAAGAAAGAAGAAATTAACAAGGAAATTAATTCCTTAGAAATTCAAATAGTTAAATTATCACAAAGTATAGATGAAAAAATAATTTTACTAGAGGAATATAGAATCAAGCTACGTGATTTGACAGGAGGAGAAGAACCTGATAATGCATTATTACTAATTAACAGTAAAATTAAGGAGATAAACCTCATTGAAGAAAAGCTAAAGATGGAGTTAGAGCATAATAAAAAGGCTGCTCAAAATATAAAAGAGAAAAAAATTAGTGCGGAAAGAAATAAAGATATGTTAACCTTGCTAATAAAGGAGCAAAAGGATAAATTCCTAGCAAGTCTTAAGCAATATGAGTTCAATGATGACGAAGAAATATCTTCATATATTATAGAAGAAACAATGCTAAATGTATTTAAGGAAGAAGTTCTAAAGTTTACTGAAGAGTATACTAAGATAACTAATAATATTGAAATTATAAAAATAAAACTAAACGGAAATGGTATAGAAAAGGATAAATGGGAGGAGCTTCAGTATAAAAAGAAGGCAATAATAGACAAATATAATGAGAGTCTAAAACTTATTGCCACTACTAAAAAAAGCTTAGAGGATATGCAAGTAAGATTTTCTTTGCTTCAAGAGCTAATTCTTAGAAATGAAAGTTTAGAACATAAAGCTAGTTTACTTGATGATTTAGATAAATTGATTCAAGGTAATAAGTTTGTTGAATTTGTTTCAATGAATCAATTGAAGTATATTTCTATTGAAGCATCTAAGAGGCTTAAAGATATTACTAGAGGAAGATACGCTTTAGAGTTAGATCCTACTGGCAACTTTACAATTAGGGATGATTTTAATGGAGGGACTGTAAGAGCAACCTCCACGTTATCTGGTGGAGAAACATTTTTAACATCACTTGCACTTGCACTTGCATTATCTTCTCAAATTCAGTTGAAAGGAAATGCGCCACTTGAGTTTTTCTTCTTAGATGAAGGTTTTGGAACTTTAGACAGCGAATTATTAGATACTGTTATTTCTTCCTTAGAGAGATTGCACAATGATAAATTATCTATTGGAATAATAAGTCATGTGGAGGAACTTAAGAGCAGAGTTCCTATAAAGCTTGTACTTGAAAGAGCTGAACCTGGAAAAGGAGGAAGTAAGGTTAAAATTGAAATAACTTAAATATGCTGAAAAAGTAAGTAATTTTGAATTTTTTGAAAATGAAACTTGCAAGTTTTAAAAAATGTGGTACAATTTATATAATTCATTTTTATATATTAAGAGGGGGTAATAGCATGGGTAATAGCATTGGTTATCCTGAAAAGCAGGGACTTTATAATCCGGCTTTGGAAAAAGATAATTGTGGTGTTGGCTTTGTCGTAAATATCAAGGGTGAAAAAACCAATGGTATTGTAAAAAAAGGGCTAAAAGTTCTTGTGAATTTAACTCATAGAGGCGCAGTTGGAGCAGACCCTAAAACAGGAGATGGAGCAGGAATATTAGTACAGATTCCTGACGAGTTTTTTAGAATAAGCTGTGACAACTTAGGTATGAAACTACCTAAATGTGGTAAATATGCAGTTGGTATGGTTTTCTTACCAAAAGAACCTGCATTAAGACTTCAATGTGAGGGGATATTCGAAAGAATAGTTGAAGAAGAAGGACAGACCATTTTAGGTTGGAGATCAGTTCCAGTAGATGACAGAGGTATTGGGGAAACAGCTAAAGGAACTGAACCTATAATCAGACAAATTTTTATTGCTTCAAATATTGAAAATAGTTCATTAAGTGCAGAAGAGCTTCAAGAAGAGTTTGAAAGAAAACTTTATGTTATTAGAAAAAGAGCAGAAAATGAAGTATGCAAATTTGTAAAGAAAAATACAGAGTATTTTTATATCTGTAGTTTATCTAGTAGAACTGTTGTATACAAAGGTCTATTGCTTGCAGACCAGATTACAGATTTTTTTATTGATTTAAAAGATATAAACTTTAAAAGTGCTTTATGTCTTGTTCACCAACGATATAGCACAAACACCTTCCCAACATGGGATTTGGCTCAACCCTTTAGATATTTAGCTCATAATGGAGAAATAAACACCATTAGAGGAAATAGAAATTGGATGAATGCTAGAGAAGGTGTTTTAAAGTCTAAGCTTTTTGGAGATGAAATTAAAAAAGTATTTCCAATAATTAATCCTAATGGAAGTGACTCCGCATCCTTAGATAATATTTTAGAGCTTCTAAGAATGGATGGAAGACCACTATCTCATAGCATGATGATGTTAATACCTGAAGCTTGGATGAGTAATACTGCAATGGAAGACTACAAAAGAGCCTTCTATGAGTATCATGGTTCATTAATTGAGCCTTGGGATGGACCTGCAGCTGTTGCCTTTACAGATGGTATCAGAATCGGAGCTACCCTTGATAGAAATGGACTTAGACCTGCTAGATATATAATTACTAAAGATGGCTTCTGTGTTCTTGCATCTGAAACAGGAGTATTAAAGTTCAAGCCTGATGAAATAAAAGAAAAAGGTAAGCTTCAACCAGGAAAGATGTTCTTAATTGATACAAATGAAGGTAGAATCATTGAAGACGAAGAGTTAAAGAAAACTATTTGTACAAATAAACCTTATGGTGAAATGATCTTAAAGAACAAACTTTACCTTAAAGATTTTGAAGCTAAAATTGACAAGGCAGAAATTGACCCTGAGATGTTAAAGGAAAAGCAACAAGCCTTTGGATATACAATTGAGGATGTAAAGATAATTATTGCTACCATGGCGAAAGATGGAAAAGAACCAATTGGTTCCATGGGTAATGATACGCCACTTGCAGTATTATCAAATAAACCACAATTACTATTCTCATACTTTAAGCAATTATTTGCTCAAGTAACTAATCCACCAATAGATCCTATTAGAGAAAAAATGGTTATGTCTCTAATGAATTATGTAGGTTCACAAGAGAACATTCTTAATCAGGATGAAACTGCAAATCCATTTATGGAAATCTGCGAACCTATTATTACAGATCTTGAAATGGCTAAAATTAAGAACTTAAGAAATAAAGCTTTTAAAACTACAACAATTCCTATTACTTTCAAAGCTGATACTGGTATTGAAGGCTTTAAGGATGCTTTAGAAAAGGTTTGTGAAAGAGCATCTAAGAGAATTGAAGAAGGATATAATATTATTGTTCTTAGCGATAAGTTAGTAGATTCCTATGATGCAGCAATCCCTAGTTTACTTGCATTATCAGCTGTACAGCAGCATTTAATAAAAGAGAAATCTCGTACAAATGTTTCAATTATTGTTGAAACTGGAGAAGCAAGAGAAACTATGCATTATGCATTATTAGTAGGCTATGGAGCAACAGCAATCAATCCATATCTTGCTTTCCAAAGTATAGATAGCTTGATTATGGAAGATGAATTAGGGGATATTACTCCAGAAAAAGCACACGATAATTACGTACATGCAGTATCTCAAGGACTTTTAAAGATATTATCTAAAATGGGTATATCAACAATACAGAGTTACCATGGTGCTCAAATTTTTGACGCCGTTGGCTTAAGTTCTGAATTAATTGATAAATACTTTGAAGGAACACCTTCTAGAATCGGCGGAATAAGCTTAGAAACAGTTGGAGAAGAAGTATTAATTAGACATAAGAATGCCTTTAACAAAATAAGAAAGCCAAAATCAGAATTGGAAGTTGGCGGTCATTATTCTTGGAGAAAAGGTGGAGAATATCATCTTTTTAATCCAGAAACTATATACAAGCTTCAAGCTTCTACAAGAACAAATAACTATGATTTATATAAAGAATATGCGAAATGTATTAATGAGCAAGATAAAAACTTATGTACAATTAGAGGTTTATTTGAATTAAACTATGGAAATGAAATTCCTATTGAGGAAGTTGAACCTGTAGGAGAAATTGTTAAAAGGTTCTGTACTGGAGCAATGTCTTTTGGTTCAATAAGCAAAGAAGCTCATGAAACAATTGCTATAGCAATGAATAGACTTGGCGGAAAGAGCAACACAGGAGAAGGCGGAGAAGAAGCTGAGAGATTTACTCTTGATGAAAACGGCGACTTAAGAAGAAGCGCTATAAAGCAAATAGCTTCTGGTAGATTTGGAGTAACTGCTGAATATTTAGTAAATGCTGATGAACTTCAGATAAAAATAGCTCAAGGTGCAAAACCAGGTGAAGGTGGTCAATTACCAGGCAAGAAAGTTAATGAAAATATTGCAAGAGTTAGACATTCAACACCAGGTATTGATTTAATTTCCCCACCACCTCATCATGATATATATTCAATCGAAGACTTAGCACAATTAATTCATGATCTTAAGAGCGTAAATCCTTCTGCAAGAGTAAGCGTAAAGCTTGTTTCAGAACTTGGAGTAGGTACAGTAGCTGCTGGTGTAGCTAAAGCTCATTCAGACGTTATTGTAATAAGTGGCTGTGATGGCGGAACTGGTGCATCACCAATTTCTTCAATAAAACATGCTGGTATTCCATGGGAGCTTGGACTTGCAGAAACTCAACAAGTACTTCTTTTAAACAATTTAAGAAGCAGAGTAACAGTTCAAACAGATGGACAGCTTAAAACAGGACGTGACGTAGTTATTGCAGCACTTCTTGGAGCTGAAGAATTTGGATTTGCTACAACTGCACTTGTAGTTCTAGGATGTACTATGCTTAGAAATTGTCACTTGAATACATGTGACATGGGTATAGCTACTCAAGACCCAGAACTTAGAAAGAACTTTAAAGGAAAACCTGAATATATAGTAAACTTCTTCACTTTCATTGCTCAAGAAATGAGAGAGCACATGGCAAAACTTGGTTTTAGAACCATGAACGAAATGATTGGAAGAGTAGATAAAATAAACGAGAAAAAGGCAGTAAGTCACTGGAAAGCTAATGGATTGGATTTATCAAATATCCTTTACAAACCAGATATGCCAAAGAGAATTAAACCATACTGTGTAATGGCACAAGATCATGGCTTAAAAAATTCCTTAGATTATAAATTAATAGAGATGGCAAAACCAGCTCTAGAAAATGGAAGTAAAACTGTATCAAACCTAGAAATTGAGAACCTTAACAGATCAGTTGGAGCAATGCTCAGTGGACAAATAGCTATGAAATATGGTGCTAAAGGTCTACCTGAAGATACAATTGTATTTAACTTCATAGGAGATGCAGGACAAAGTTTTGGTGCCTTTGGTGCTAGTGGTTTAACACTAATTTTATCAGGCGATGCAAACGATTATGTTGGTAAAGGTCTTTCTGGAGCAAAAATTATTGTTAAAGTGCCAGAAGAATGTACCTATAAACAAGATGAAAACTTCATAGCAGGAAACACAATTCTTTATGGTGCAACCTCTGGTAAAGTATTCCTAAGCGGTCTCGTAGGAGAACGTTTTGCAGTAAGAAACTCCGGTGCAATGGCAGTAGTAGAAGGCGTTGGAGATCATGGCTGTGAATACATGACAGGTGGAATGGTAGTAATAATCGGAGAAACAGGAAGAAACTTTGCAGCAGGTATGAGCGGTGGTATAGCTTACGTTATAGACGAAGATGGCAGCTTTAAATCAAGATGCAACATGGAAATGATAGAAATCGACCCAATAGAAAAAGAAGCAGATTTCCAAGAACTTCACTCTATGATACAAGAACATTTTGATGCAACAGGCAGCCACAAGGCTAAACTAATCCTATCAAACTGGGATGAATACAAATCAAAATTCAAAAAAGTAATACCAACTGCTTATAAAGCAATATTAGAAGCTAAATAATTAGGGACGGTTCTCAATTTTTGGAGGTGTTAAATTTGGGAAAGCTGAATGGTTTCAGAGAATTTAAAAGGGAAACTGCTAAAAAGCGCCCTGTGAAAGACAGAATTAAGGATTCAAAAGAATTATATATAAATTTTCCAGTAGAAAAATTGCGTGATCAAGGTGCTCGTTGTATGGAATGTGGTACTCCATTTTGTAATTGGGGTTGTCCTATAGGAAATATTATTCCTGATTGGAATGATATGGTGTTTAAAGGAAAGTGGGAAAAGGCATATGATAGATTAACTCTCACTAATAATTTTCCTGAATTTACTGGAAGAGTTTGTCCAGCAATTTGTGAAGGTTCATGCACCTTAGGTGTTAATAGGGATCCAGTAGCAATACGAGAAATAGAGCTAAATATAATTGAAAAGGCTTTTGCTGAAGGATGGACAAAAGCTGTTCCACCAAGAGTAAGAACAGGCAAAAGCGTTGCAGTTATTGGATCAGGACCATCTGGACTTGCTACAGCAGCAGAACTTAATTCTGTTGGACATGATGTTACTGTTTTTGAAAGAGACGATGAAATTGGAGGCCTTTTAAGATATGGTATTCCTGATTTTAAATTAGATAAGAGTATCGTACAAAGAAGAGTTAATTTCATGAAAGAGGAGGGGGTTAACTTCAGAACAAATGTAAATGTTGGAGTTAATTATCCGGTTTCAAGTATTTTAGAAGAATTTGATGCAGTTGCTCTTACTGGAGGAAGTACAATTCCTAGAGACTTAAAAGTTGAAGGTAGAGACTTAAAGGGAATTCATTTTGCAATGGACTATTTAAAACAGCAGAATAAGAGAGTTTCTGGAAAGAAAATTGATGTTGAAGAAATAAATGCTAAAGATAAAGTTGTACTTGTTTTGGGTGGTGGAGATACTGGCTCAGACTGTATAGGAACAGCTATCAGACAGGGAGCAAAAGAAGTTTACCAATATGAAATAATGCCTAAAGCTCCTGTTGAAAGAGATGAAACTATGCCTTGGCCACTTTTTCCTAGAACACTTAAAACGACTACTTCCCATGAAGAAGGCTGTAATAGAGATTGGTGCGTAACAACACAAAAGTTCTCAGGAGAAGATGGCAAAGTAACTACTCTTCATGCTGCAAGAGTAGAATGGAAAACTAATGAAAAAGGATTCCCACAAATGAGTGAAATACCAGGATCAGAATTCCAACTGCATGTTGATTTAGTAGTTCTAGCAATGGGCTTTCTACAACCTCAACACGAAGGCATGCTTACAGATTTAGGCGTGGAATTCGATGGCAGAGGAAACGTTGTTGTTGATGAAAATTACATGACTAAAAAACCAGGTGTATTCGCAGCTGGAGACATGAAAAAAGGACAATCTTTAGTTGTATGGGCAATTAACGAAGGTCGCCAAGCAGCAAAAAATATTGATAAATATCTAATGGGGGAAACTTCATTAAGAGGATAAAGATTAAATAAAATATAAATAGGGGCTGTTCATGGTAGAAATTTCTATGGTGAACAGCCTCTTTTAATTAATTAAATGGATAATAGGGTTTATAAAGACTAAATATGCTTATTAACATTTGCGCACACTTATATTAATACAGTATGCATGGAAGTCAATAAAGCGGAGGGCAGTGCGAGATGTCATCAGAAAAAATAATAGAAATGGCAAAAAATAATAACGGAATAGTTACGGCTGCTTAGGTAAGAGAAGTTGGATTGTCACGTGGTATTTAAGGGTATGCTAGAGCGCTCTACAAGAGGTGTATATATTTTACCAGAGATATGGGCTGATGTTGTAGCACCAATTAATTATAGTTGGCGTTTTTCTTTTGCTCTAGTATCAAAAAGATAAAAAGATAAAAAGATAAAAAGAAAAGAAGAAAAGAAGAAAAGAAGATAAGAAGTTATAGGCTCCTGGCGGGTTTGAAGCTTTTGGTGCTAATTACACATATATATTTTCCAATAAATTTATAATAACTAGAACGATTTATAGTTACGCTTAAATCATTTGAGAATCAGGAAGAATAAGTTTTCTAAAAATAATAATACTAATAGGTAGATTAAAGAATAAAAGAAGAGAGGAGCTCACATGAAAGAGGCAAAGAAAAAAAATAAAATTGAAAATGGAAATTCAAAATTAGTGAAGATTATGAAGGATTTAATTTTTAGAATAAATGATGATCAAATTTTGGCATTGGGATCACAGCTTGCCTATAGTTTTTTATTTGCATTTTTTCCTTTTTGATATTCTTAATAACTATTCTAGGGTTTAGCTCAATAAAGAGTCAAGATGTACTTGCAGGACTTCAAAATGTGGTTCCGTTAGAGGTGTATAGACTTATATCAAAAACTGTAGGTGAAGTTTTTCATAACAAAAGTATAAAGCTTTTGTCTTTTGGAATTATATCAGCAATTTGGGTTGCTTCTAACGGAATTTTGGCTTTGATTAAGGCGCTGAATAAGGCATATGATGAAGAAGAAAGAAGAAGCTTTATTAAGGTTCAGCTGGTTGCCATAGGATTTACTTTCGCGCTAGCCTTTATGATTGCAGTTGCCTTTGTTTTATTAATTTTTGGAAAAATCAATAGCACTGTTTTTTTAAAGTATTTTGCTTTGAAGTCGTTATCACCAATAATATGGAACATCTTAAGGTATGTTATAATTTTATTTGTAATGATATTTATTTTTTCAGCACTATACCATTACACTCCCTGTAGAAAACTCACCTGGAAAGAAGTACTTCCTGGTTCAATATTTGCCACAATAGGGTGGGGCGTATTTTCTGAATTATTCTCCTTATATATAAATAATTTTGGTAACTACTCTAAAATTTATGGGAGCATCGGAGCGGTAATTATATTTATGACTTGGTTATTTATGATATCTGTTATTCTTCTTGTTGGAGGGGAGATTAATGCAACGCTGGCGTTGTGTAAGGAATGTAATTAATCTAATCCTTGAAAATCAAGAGTTTTAACTAATGCGATAAAAGTATTATAATTAAGAGATAAAAAGAAAAAAATACAAAACTGATTCTCCATATATGTAAAATATTATCGAAAAATATTAGCACTGCTTTAGTTGCCATGAATTTAGTATACAAATTTGTAAGTAAATGAGACAAATTTGTAAGTAAATGAGACAAATCATTGATAAAGTGCGAAAAATAAAGTATAATCTAAATGAACTTAATATAAATTAAAATAATAAAGATTAAAATGGGAAAAGTTTTGGCAGTCAGGTGGTAGCGAAAGGGGAGAATAATATGCAACGGCTTAAGGCTTCAAGGTTGTATATATTAATGTTAATAGATGTTATTTTAATAAATTTAGCTTATGTTTTAGCATTTTATTTTAGATTTAATTTTAATTTGCCTTATGATGAGGTTTCTATATTTAGGCACAATGCAATAATAATTACACTAATATATATAAGCGTTTATTATATGTTTAACCTTTATAAAAGTCTATGGTATTACGCCAGTGCAGATGAGTTTTTATTAGCTGTAGGAGGCTGTATAACTGCAAGTTTAGCAACTACGGCATATTTGGCAATAGTAAAGCAAAGAATGCCCTTTAGCGTTAGCATTTTAGCAGGAATATTCACTGTAGTTCTAGTGGTAGGTTTTAGAGTTTTCTTCAGAATATATAGGAAATGCCTTGTACTATTTGATAGATCTAATAAAAATGATTTTATGCGTGTAATGATAATAGGTGCTGGAGCAGCGGGAAACATGACTATAAGGGAGATGAAGCGTCATCCTGAAATGAGGTACAAGCCTGTTGCTTTGATTGACGATGATGGAAGTAAAACTGGTACAAGTATTGGCGGAGTAAAGATTTTTGGAAATAGAAATTGTATTGAAGATATAGTAGTAGATGAGAATGTAGACATTATTTTGTTTGCGATACCCTCAATAGACTACAAAAATAAAAAAGAAATGCTAAATATATGTAAAAAAACTGGTTGTAGGGTAGAAATCATACCAGGAATATTTGAATTAATAGACGGTAAGGTTTCATTAAAAAAAGTAAGAGATGTAAGCTATGAGGATTTGCTTGGAAGGCCACCTGTACAATTAGATACAGAAGGTATAGAGCACTATGTAAGAAATAGAACTGTAATGATTACTGGTGGAGGTGGATCAATTGGATCCGAAATCTGCAGGCAAATAGCAAAGTTTAAACCTAAGGAAGTAGTGCTATTTGATATTTATGAAAATGGTGTTTATGAGCTTCAACAGGAACTTAAGTATTCAAACATAAATATAAACATAAAATGTGTTATAGCCTCTATAACTGATAGAAGAAGATTAGAAAGTACCTTTGAAGAATATAAACCAGAAGTTATTTTCCATGCTGCAGCACATAAACATGTACCTTTAATGGAGGATAATCCTGCAGAATCAGTGCTTAACAATGTATTCGGAACTTTAAACTTAGCTGAATTTGCAGATAAATATAAGGTTGAAAGATTCGTGATGATTTCAACAGATAAAGCAGTTAACCCAACAAATATAATGGGTGCAACCAAGAGACTGTGTGAAATGATAGTTCAATCAATAGATAAAAAAAGTAATACTCAATTTGTGGCTGTAAGGTTTGGTAATGTATTAGGTAGTAATGGTTCTGTAATCCCATTATTTAAAAAGCAAATAGCGCAAGGTGGACCAGTAACGGTTACACATCCTGAAATAAATAGATTTTTCATGACAATACCTGAAGCTGCTCAACTTGTGCTTCAAGCTAGTGCCTATGCTAAAGGTGGAGAGATATTTGTTTTGGATATGGAAGAGCCAGTTAAAATATATGATCTAGCCTGTGACCTAATAAGATTGTCAGGTTTTGAACCAGAGGAGGATATTAAGGTTCAGTTCGTTGGTTTGAGACCAGGGGAAAAGTTATATGAAGAGGTTTTGACTGAGGAAGAAGGCTTAAGCAGAACTGTACATGAAAAAATTTTTGTAGGAAAAGCAACCTTTGATGACTTTGATGGTCTAAAAATAAAACTTGCTGAATTGAAAACTATTGCTGAAGAACAAAGCTCAGAAGCAATAATTAATAAAATGGAAGAGCTGGTACATACATATCGACGAACAAATTTTGATATGGTGGCAGCATGCGCAGAAGAATAAAGGATTTAGTAAATGGGGGGTAATTATGAGGAGAATTCTTGATATAATGTTCAGCTTACTTTTATTGCTAATAGCGTCACCACTACTCATAATAATTGGAATAATAATAAAGTTGAATTCCAAGGGACCAGTATTTTTTACGCAAATGAGAATAGGTAAGGATAATGTATTGTTTAAATTTTATAAATTCAGAACCATGAAGGTGGGAACACCTAATGTGGCAACTGAAAAGTTTGATAGCACACAAGGTTATATTACTAGTTTTGGTAAGATTCTAAGAAAGACAAGTTTAGATGAACTTCCTCAATTAATCAATATTTTAAAAGGTGATATGACCTTTGTTGGACCTAGACCAGCGTTGTTTAATCAGTATGAATTAAAGGAATTGAGAACTCAAGCTGGAGTACATAAATTGCTTCCAGGAGTTACTGGATGGGCTCAGGTTAATGGGAGAGATATGCTAGATGATTCAGGTAAGACACATTATGATGAGGAATATTTAAAAAATAAATCTGTGAGGTTTGATTTTAAGATACTAGTTTGGACAGGATTTAAGGTTTTAAGACGCGAGGGCGTTATTGAGGGTGGAGAGAAGAAGGTTACAGAGATTGAATTGAAAGAAAATGTAGAGGCGTAAGAATTTATGTTAGTATAAGCAGAAGTAGAGATAGAGTTAAAAAATGCAATATGTAGTTAGAAAACTATGCAAATAATTTTGCGCGATGGATTAAATGAGGAAGAAGGTGATGAACTATATGAAAAAGATACTTATTACAGGGGCAAACAGTTACATAGGTTCATCTTTTGATAAGTGGTTAAGCCAGTGGCCAGAGGATTACTCAGTTGATACTGTTGATATGATAGATGGCACATGGAAAGAAAAAAACTTTTCCGAGTTTGAAGTAGTGTTTCATGTGGCAGGGATAGCACATGTTTCAGCAGATCCTAAGATGGAAGAATTATATTATAAAGTAAATCGAGATCTTACAATAGAAACTGCTAAAAAAGCTAAGGCAGACGGAGTTAAGCAGTTTGTTTTTATGAGCAGCATTATTGTATATGGTGATAGCAGTGATGTAAAGCATAAAAGAATTATAAATGAAAATACAATACCTCAACCTTCTAACTATTATGGAAATAGTAAGCTTCAAGCGGAAGAAGGAATTATTTCTTTGAAGGATGATAAATTTAAAGTTGTTGTAGTAAGACCACCTATGATTTATGGCAAGGGCTCTAAAGGAAACTATCCTAAATTAGCTAAAATGTCTCAAAAATTGCCAATATTTCCTGATGTGAATAATGAAAGAAGTATACTTCATATAGATAACCTTTGTGAATTTATTAGACTTGTGATTAAGAATGAGGAAAGTGGATTATTCTTCCCACAGAATATTGAGTATGTTAAGACTTCAGATTTAGTAAAGCTTATAGCAGAAGCACATGGGAAAAAGATAATACTAACGAAGTTGTTTAATCCAGCTTTAAGGGTCATGAGTAATTTTGTAGGTGTAGTAAACAAAGCTTTTGGAAATTTGTCATATGAGAAGAGTATGAGTGATTATAAAGATAATTACAGAATTAGAGATTTGACAGAATCGATTATGGTGACGGAATTGGAGAATAGAGAAATATGAAGGTAGTAATAGTCAATTGCTTTGATACATATGAAGAGAGAATAGATTTACTTCATGATTTTTTTATTGATAAGGGTTATGATGTTTCAATTATACAGTCCGATTTTAGACATTTTAAGAAAGTTAAACGGTACGAGGGTAAACAAAATTTTATTTTTATTGAATCAAAACCATACTATAAAAATATGTCTGTGGCTAGAATGAAATCGCATTACTGTTATGCAAAGAAAGCTTTTCAATTTGTAGAAGATTTGAGACCAGATCTACTATACGTAATGGTACCACCAAACTCTTTGGTAAAGTTTGCGGCTGAATATAAAAGGAAACATAGCAATGTGAAATTGATTTTTGATTTGATTGACCTTTGGCCTGAAACCATGCCTGTTGGAAAAATTAAAGGTTTGCCACCATTTAATTTTTGGAGATTAATGCGAGATAAGAGTTTGATATTCGCTGATTATGTTATAACAGAATGTGACTTGTATCAAGAAGTTTTGAAAAAACAACTAAAAGGAATTAAAACTAAAACTATATACCTTGCAAGAAGAGAAGTTAATATTGTTAGAAATCCAGCATTAAGTAAAGATGAAATTCATTTATGCTATTTAGGCTCAATAAATAATATAATAGATGTTCCAAGGATAAAAGGACTTGTAAGATCAATACATGAAATAAAACCTACAACACTTCATATTATTGGAGATGGTGAGAGCAAGAATATTTTAATTAATGAGATTAAAAGTACAGGTGCAATTGTAGAATATCACGGGAAAATATATGATTCACAGGAAAAACAAAAAATATTTGATAGATGCCAGTTTGGATTAAATATTATGAAAGATACTGTCTGTGTAGGACTTACAATGAAGTCAATTGACTATTTTCAGGCTGGATTACCAGTTATAAACAATATACAGGCTGATACAGCTGAAATAGTAGATAAGTATAATATAGGGATTAATATTACAAATGAAAATGTAGAAGATGTAGCTGCTAAGGTTGCTAATGATAACCTGGAAGAATTGATTGTTATGAGGGGAAATGCAAAGAAGATGTTTGATAGAGTGTTTTCTATTGAAGCATTTAGTGAAAAGTTGAATGATATAATTAAGGAGCTGTAAATAGTTATGAAAAATGGATACGGCGGTGGTGAAATATTTAAGAGTGCAATATCACTTGCGTATACAAAAATATTTTATAAAGGCGCTCGTTTAATACGTAGACCAATATATGTGCGAGGTAAAAAGTTTCTACAATATGGTGCAGGTCTTACTACCGGATATAGTTGCCGATTAGAAATGTTTGATACAAAAATAGGCGATGATAAGAAACTTATAATAGGTAGTAACTGTAAGATTGGTGATTATGTACACATTGCAGCAGGAGAAAAAGTAATAATAGGTGACAATTGCTTAATGGCATCTAAAATATATATTAGTGATATTAGTCATGGCGAGTATTCTAACATTGATGAACATTCATCGCCGAATGTTATACCTGATAACAGACCATTATACACTAGACCTATTTCAATAGGGAATAATGTCTGGATTGGAGAAAATGTTTGCGTATTATTAGGAGTTAAGATTGGTGATGGTTGTATTATAGGGGCTAATTCGGTAGTAAATAGAGATATTCCTGATAATTGTATAGCTGCTGGGTCGCCTGCAATAGTTGTGAAAAAATTTAACTGCGATACTGGTGAATGGGAAAAAATCAAGAAATGATTGGAGAAAGTATTAAATGTTGAAAGAGTTAGGATTAAATAGAGTGTCAGTTGTTATTCCGATGTATAACAATGAAGACACGATTATTCGTACTGTGGAATCAGTTAGAAATCAAACAGCATTAAATTTAATATCAGAGATTATAATTGTCAATGATGGTTCAACTGATAATTCTCTTAATGTACTTCAAGAATATGAAAATTCCCATAAGGAAATGCCTATAAAAATAATTGATAAAGTAAATGGAGGGGCTTCGTCAGCTCGTAATGCGGGATTAAAAGAGGTTAATTGTGAATATATAGCATTATTAGATGCTGATGACGAATGGCTACCAAATAAAATAGAGACACAGATGAAAACTATAAAAGAACACCCTGAAATTGATTTCTTAGGGGGAGATTATAATGGTGTAAATTTGCGTATTTTATTTAAAAAAGTTGATACACTCTACAAGGCTAGTGTAAAAGATTTATGTTTGAAATTTTTCCCTGTTACACCATCAGCCGTTTTTAAAAAGAAAATTGTTGATGAGATAGGTTATTTTGATGAGAATCAAAAATTTGCCGAAGATGGAAACTATTTCTTGAAAATATGTACTAATTACAATTATTATCATTTGCCTGTACAGATGGTTGTTTGTGGCAGTGGCAAACCTACATTTGGATGTAGTGGTTTGTCAGCAAATCTAAAAGGAATGTATGATGGAAATATAAAAAATATCAAAGAGTTAAAAAGAGATTTAATTATTAGTAATAAGTTTTATATTTTTTTACGAGTGTTCTATTGGGGAAAATACATTAGGAGAATTATAATTACAAAGTTAAGTTGAATATGTGAGTTATACATGGTGCAATTATGAAAAAAACATTAATAAAAATGATGTAAGACCATCTTTTATCAAGTTATTAGTAAGCTTTTACATAAATACAGTAAATAGATTTTATGTGACAACGCTAAAATAAAGGGATATTTATAAGGTAAATATTAGCAAAGATGGTTTTTGGGTCAAATTAGAAACTTCCAGATAGTAGCATGTTATAGGTGGCGCACCTACAAGACTGTAGAGAAATACAGAGATTAGCGGGGAATTCTTAAAGGATGAAATGGAGTGATATAAAATGGTAAGTGAAAAACGTAAAATCACTAGAGTGCTCCAAGTAGTATCTTGCATGAATAGAGGAGGAATAGAAACTTTCTTAATGAATGTATATAGGAGAATTGATAGAACAAAGATTCAATTTGATTTTTTATGTTGTTCCAGTTTATATGGAATAGATGATAAGTGTGACTATGATGATGAAATATTACAATTGGGTGGAAAAATTTTTACAGTAGAAGACCCCAAAAAAGTTGGGCCAAAAAACTTTATGTACCAGGTTAAAGAAATAATTAATAAAGGTCAATATGATGTTGTTCATTCACATGTTTTTTTACTTAATGGTATTATATTAAAAGTTGCAAAAGATGAAGGTATTGTTAAACGAATTAGCCATAGTCATACTTCACTTGATTGTAATAAAACAAGTATTAAGCGATTAGTATATAGGTTTTATATGAAAAAACTTATTATACAAAACGCAACATTCTTACTTGGTTGTTCATCTAAAGCAAATGAGTATTTATATGGCAAATCTTATAAAAGATTGAACGCTAAAGTTATTAATAATGCAATTGATGTTAAAAATTTTGAATTTGATCCAATTAGGAGAGAGAAAGTTCGAAATACTCTTGGGATAAATGATAAATTTGTTATTGGCCATATTGGAAGATTTTCGCCTGAAAAGAATCATGATTTTATCATAGATATATTTAAAAATATTAATGAGAAAAATACAAATTCTATTTTAATGCTTATTGGCGGTGACAATGGTTTGGAAAGTTATATAAGAGATAAGGTTAAAAAAGAAGGCATTTTTAAAAGCGTAATTTTTATGGGTATGAGAACTGATATATCAGACTTGTTACAAGCAATGGATGTTTTTGTTTTCCCATCAGTTTATGAAGGGTTAGGAATGGTTGCTATTGAAGCGCAGGCTACTGGAATAAAGTGTGTTGTATCAGATAGGGTTCCAGATGAAGTGAAAATTACAGATTTAGTTGAGTTTATTTCACTCAATAAACAAGCTGGATTTTGGGCCGAAAAAATATTGACATATAACAATGACTATAAGCGACTTGATACATGTGAAGAAATTATACAAGCTGGATTCAATATAAAAGAAGTATCAAACGAATTGGAACAAATGTATATTTAAGATAACTAATAATCGTGAATTGGAGTTTGTAAATATGACAACAAAAAATACTAATTATTTCAAAACCAAGTTTTTGGGAATTTATATTTTAATCAATATATGTATGCTATTACTATCATTAATTATAATTAATAATAGTACAAATTGGATTTTACCATATGTTATTGTTTCGCTCATTCAGATTACTCTGAGTATAATATACATAAAAAGAGCAGGTGAAGATTTATTTTCACTTTCAATAATGTTTATTATTCTTACTTATATATTTTATTTTGGTCAAGTATTTATGTATGCCTTTAAAATAAGAAATAATTCAGATTTTGATGTGGTTGGAAGTATACCATTTGATATATTAAAAAAGGCATGCATGTTTACTAGTATTTCTATATTTTTTATAACATTAGGTATTATTATAGTTTGGCTTCAAAATAAAAAAGATATTCAGGTTAGTGATGAAATTCAAAATAAAGAAAATTTAAAAAATGTATTTAAAATTGGATTGGTGCTATTTTGCTTTGGTATAGTGCCTAAACTTTATTGGGAAATTTCAAGATTGCGGTTACATGCAATGGGCGGTTATTTAGATACTTATAATGTGGTTAATTTTAGAGGGGGTGGTATCCTTGTAACCTTTTCAAATATGGCTGAATATGGTGTTCTTATTATGCTTATTGGACTTCAAAAGAACAAATTAGCTTGTAAATTCATCTTATTAAGTTCATTGATTTTTGAGGTAATCGTAATGACTTCTGGTAATAGATCTAGAGCAGTAATGAGCATATTAATGTTTATGTATATATACATTAAAGTAATTAAAAAAATTAGAATTAAAATTAAGGATATGATAATAATTACGTTTTTGGGATATATAGGACTTTCTTTTTTAACATTTTTGAGTAGGATTAGAACACAACCTAATATGAGTTTAGTTAATTTATTAAAACAATTTATTAATTCATTTTTTCAGCATTCACCTATTTTTGATGCATTAGCAGAGTTTGGTTCAACAATGTTGACACTTTGTTATAGTATTTCTGTGTTCCCTAAATATGGTAAACCCACTTATGGCATTAATTATTTATTCAGCTTTTTTAATGCAATTCCCAATATTAATGGAATTGTAGAAGGGTTTAGAACTTCATTTGAATATACTACTTCAACAGGATTTCAATCACATTTCCACGGCATAGCATTAGGTGGATCATTTTTAGGTGAGTTGTATTACAATTTTAATTATTTGGGGGCGTTTTTTGCAATTATAATTGGCTTTATTGTTGGATATGTATCGAAAAATATAAAGTATGCAATTAAGAGAAAAAATTGGATTCGTTTGTCTATTTTTATGATATTATTTCCCAATATATTATGGTTAGTGAGAAATTATTTTTCAGGACTAATAAGAGATTTTATTTGGACAAGTATACTTATTGTGATTATTAGTTTTTTTGTGAAAAATAGAAAAAACCAACATTCTATATTGGGTAGGCATTTTACTAATTTTAGGCATCTTACCAGGAGTTATAAAAAATGAATAATAAATATAAATGGGAAAGGTGATCTAGAATGAAAGAAGATATCAGTTATCAACTAGTTAGTATAATCATAATTTCGTATAAAAATCTTAACTATATATTCGATACAATTGATTCAATATTGATACAAGACTATCCCAATATAGAATTAATAATTAGTGATGACAGTACAGAAAAATTCGATAAAAATATTTATATTGATTATATAGAAAAAAATAATAAAGGCAACATAAAAAATTTAATAGTTCATAAAAATGAAAAAAATTTAGGTACAGTTAAAAATGTAAATAAAGCTATAAAAATGTCTAAAGGAAATATCATAAAGTTAATTGCTGCAGATGATGCGTTTTATAATGATACAGTTATTACGGCATTTGTGAAATTTATTGAAATAAATGATTCTCTTGTAGTTGTATCTAAGGTAGTAGCATGTGATGAAAATTTAAGTGTATTAAATGATAGTGAATATAACAAGGTATTTAATAATATATTAAATGCTACTTTAATTAATTTTGACAAACAAAAATGTTTAATTCAATTATGTATAGGCTCATTTATACCAGCACCTGGTGTTTGTTTCACAAAAGAAGTATTTGATAAGTATGGCTATTTTGACGAAAATTATAGATTAATAGAGGATTGGCCTATGTGGTTGCGGTTGGTTAGAGAGGGATGTAAAATCTATTATTTAGATGAGATATCTGTAAAATATAGAACCAATGTAGGAATAAGTATGACACCAAATGAAACATACATAAAAGAAAATGTTCAATGCTTTAAGAAAGAGGTACTTCCATATATAGAAGAGTTTGGCTACTGGGCTAAGAAAAAAATAAAATGGTACAATGTTAGAAAATGGGAATATAGTAAATATACAAACTTGAATAAGGTTAGTTTTATTATAAAGAATATAGACCTAATTTTAATTTATTTAATACCCAATAAATTAAAAAATTTCTGATAAGAATGCAATTTAATAAGATTAGAATTAAGATTAATTCTTTTTAGTTCAGTCTAAAAAGGATTATACAACTTGTGACAATGGTATGAGTGCTGCTGGAATTTAAATGTTTAATGTAGATTTTGATGTAGGAACAATGATTAAGGGGAAAAGTATAATAATGATTGCTATAAAAACAATGAAGGAGATAATTAGATGATTCATCCATCAGCAAAAATAGGTCAAAAAGTAACTATTAAAGAGGGAGTTATTATAGGTGAAAATGTAACAATAGAAAATGACGTATATATAGACTATGGTTGTATAATTAGAGATAATGTTCATATAAAAAAAGGAAGTTTTATTGGAGCAAAAAGTATACTTGGTGAGTATTTAATGGATTTTTATATAGATAAGACTAATAAAGTTCATCCTTTATTAATAGGTGAAAATGCTTTGATTAGAACAGAGAATGTAATATATGGTGATACTGTAATAGGAGATAATTTCCAGAGTGGACACAAAGTTACTATAAGAGAAAATACTAAAATAGGCAATAGAGTAAGAGTGGGAACTCTTTCAGATATACAGCATCAGTGCTACATTGGTAATTATGTTAGCATACATAGTAATTGTTTTATTGGTGAAGAAAGTAAAGTTAATGATTATGTATGGATTTTCCCACATGTTGTATTAACAAATGATCCTACACCTCCTTCGGATAAACTTTTAGGTGTAACAATTCATTCTTTTGCAATAATAGCAGCTAGAAGTCTACTTTTGCCAGGAGTGCACATACATGAAGATGCGTTAGTAGGTGCAGGAGCAATAGTTACAAAAGATGTAGCTAGGGAAACTGTAGTAGTTGGGAATCCAGCCAAAGAGATTTGTTCAGTTACAAAAATTAAAAATAAATTTACTGGTGAGTCGGTTTATCCTTGGAGATATAAATTTAAAAGAGGAATGCCTTGGGAAGCGTGCGATTATGAAACTTGGTATAATTCTCTATGCATAGGGGGAGATGAAAAGAATGTTTAATTGTTCATTGATTAAATTTAAAGATATCACAGATAAATATGGACACTTAACACCGATAGAATCCAAGATAGATATTCCTTTTGAAGTAAAAAGAATTTATTATATAACAGGTGTTGAACAAGGAGTTACAAGGGGCTTTCACTCACATAGAAAACTTCATCAAGTTCTTATTTGTCTAAATGGTTCAATAAAAATAAGAACTAAAAATCCAAATGAAGAAGAAATTGTTGAATTAAATAATGCTTCTGTTGGATTATATATAGGACCATATGTATGGAGAGAAATGTTTGATTTTACTGAGGGAAGCGTGTTGCTTGTTCTCGCATCTGAATATTATGAGGAAGAAGACTACATAAGAAATTATGATTTCTATTTAGAAGAGGCTATAAAGAGATATAGATAGGAGGTGCAATAATATGAAAGTTCCTTTTGTAAGTTTTGAACCTATGCATAAAGAAATTGAAGAAGAGATATTAAACAAATTCAAGGAAGTATATGAAAAAAATTGGTTCATACAAGGTTCAGAAGTAGAAAAGTTTGAAGAAGAGTTTGCAGAATTTTGCGAAGCTAAATATTGTATTGGTTGTGGAAATGGTCTTGATGCACTCTATTTGATTTTAAGAGGATATGATGTAGGTGTAGGGGATGAAGTAATAGTTCCATCTAATACTTATATTGCAACAGCTCTTGCTGTATCATATACAGGAGCAAAACCAGTCTTTGTAGAACCTGATTTAACAACATATAATATTAATTCTAATTTAATAGAGAAATCTATAACAACTAATACAAAAGCTATAATGGCAGTTCATTTATATGGACAACCTGCGGATATGGATGAAATAAATAAAATAGCAAGGAAACATAACTTAAAAGTAATAGAGGATTCGGCTCAAGCTCACGGTGCATTATATAAAGGTAGAAAAGTAGGAAGCTTAGGTGAGGCTTCCGGGTTTAGCTTTTATCCAGGGAAAAATTTAGGGGCACTTGGAGATGCAGGAGCTGTAGTTACAAATAATAAAGAATTGGCGGATAAAATAAGAGCTATAGGAAATTATGGCTCTGACAAAAAATATAATCATATTTATAAAGGTACAAATTCAAGGCTTGATGAAGTTCAAGCGTCATTTTTGAGAATTAAATTGAAAAATCTTAATAAATGGAATGAAGAAAGAAGAAAAATAGCAAAGAAATATATTGATGGAATTAACAATCCTAAAATAATAAAACAAGTAGAAGCTGATTATGTAAAGCATGTATGGCATTTGTTTGTTGTTAGAGCAGAAGATAGAGATGAACTTGAAAGATATTTAAAAAATAATGGAATAGGTACCACTATACATTACCCAATACCAATGCATATGCAAGAAGCTTATGAAGAACTAAAAATTAGTAAAGGAACATTACCTATAGCTGAAAAAATATCTAACGAAGTTTTAAGTTTACCTGTATGGTATGGGATGAAGGACGAAGAAATTAACTATGTTATAGAGAAAATAAATAAATGGAGATAATAAATATATCATAGAAATATTTATTTAAATGAACAAAATACTAAAAACTATAAAACAACAAAAATAGCGAGGGACGTTTTTAATGGATAAGTTGCTAAAAAAATTACTAAATAAATATAAGGATATGCCAATTCCAGTTAAAGCCTCTATATGGTTTGTTATATGTAGTATTTTACAGCGCTGTGTATCATTTTTTACTGTCCCTATATTTACTCGCATACTAACAACCAGTCAATATGGATTATTTAATGTATATCAATCATGGATGAGCATTATAATTATATTTGCAACTTTGAATCTTCATTATGGTGTTTTTAATAATGCAATGCTTAAATTTGAAGATGATAGAGACACCTTTATATCATCAATGCAAGGATTAACAACAACCTTAACTGTTGTGATTTTCATTATATATTTAGTAGCACATAATTTTTGGAATTCTATATTTCAGCTTCCAACCGTGCTGATGTTTTGTATGTTTGCTGAAATGCTCACTGCACCTGCGCTTGAATTTTGGTCGGGAAAACAGAGATTTGATTATAAATATAAAAACTTGATTTTGATTACATTGGGCATGTCAATTGCTTCACCAATACTTGGAATTATAGTAGTTATGTCAACTGAAAATAAAGGTGTAACACGAATATTATCAGCTGCGTTTGTAAATGTAATAGTATGCAGTATGATTTACATATATGGAGTAATTAAAGGGAAAAAGTTTTACGTTAAAGAATACTGGAAATATGCATTGGGATTTAATTTACCATTAATACCATATTATTTATCACAAATGATATTTAACCAATCGGATCGAATTATTATAAATAGCATGTGTGGCACTGATAAAGCAGGAATATATAGTGTAGCGTACTCTCTTGGATTAATACTTTCATTTGTAATAGGTGCAATTAATAATTCATTTGTCCCATGGACATATAGAAAACTTAAAGAAAAAGATTATAGCGAAATAGGAAAAATGGCTGATACATTGTCATTAATAATAGCTAGCATATTATTAATGCTAATTGCTTTTGCACCAGAGGTTATGAGATTATTTGCTGCACCACAATATTATGATGCTATTTGGGTTGTACCACCTGTAGCAGCAAGTTTATTTTTCTTATTTATGGCGCAACTAGCAGCAAATATTGAGTGGTATTTTGAAGAGAATATTTTTCTTGTTAGGGCATCAATATTAGCTGCAATAGCAAATATAGTTTTAAATTATATATTTATAAAGATTTTTGGATATTTAGTTGCTGGGTACACTACATTGTTTTGTTTTATTATTTTTGCTATAGATAATTATCGATTTATGGGAAAAGTGTGTAAAAAACATATAGATAATGATGATGTGAAATTATATAATGTGAAATATTTAATTTTACTTTCATTAGGATTTTTAGTGGCATCTATGTTACTTATGTTACTTTATAAATTAATAATTATTCGTTATGTTTTATTAACAATAGCATTAATTATAATATTTAATAAACGTAACTACATTATAAGTAAATTAAATGTAATTCGTGGGAAATAAAGCTCTAAATAGTTGCTACTAACTTTAATAATGGTAAATAGGGTGGGGGATATGTTTTGAGTAGTATTAAACAAAATTTGAAAAAAATTTATCATGAAAATGGACTTAATAAATATCGTTTAGCTAGACTAGTAGCTAATTGTATTATAAAACTACAAAGAATTATTAAAGATGTAAATAGTTTTATTAATTTAATAAAATTAAAGCTAAAATATACTAAAAAGCATAATAGAAATTCAGGGAAAATAAATATTGTGTTTTTATATCAAATGCCAGAACTATGGAACAAGTTAGAGCCTGTTTGTGAAGAGTTCATAAAGGATGAAAAATTCAATGTAATAATACTTACAATTCCCAAACAAGAAATACTTATTGACTCTAGGGTAGAAAAATATTCCGAAAATGAAAATTTTAAAACTATAAAACATTTTGATTGCAAAGTTATAGACGCCAAGGTCAATGAAAATGAATGGTATGATTTAAAAAATTTAAATCCAGATTACGTTTTCTACCAAAGGCCATATGACAACTATTTACCTAATATATATAGAAGCTATAATACTATTAAATATACTAAGACATGTTATGTACCATATGGATGGATAATGACAACTAATCTTCAAGAGACATGCCTCAATAGAGAGTTTTTTAGAAATTTATATTTGTATTATGCAGAGAATATGGAAATTTACTCCATTGTTAACAAGAGAGCACCATTTTCAAATGCTTTGAATTTACGCCGAACGCTATCTTTAGGTTCTCCTTCATTGGAATCAGTATACAAATTAAAAAATTCAGAAAGTATCTCTTGGTGTAGGGATAGAAAATCAGATAAATTAAGAATAATTTGGACACCACGATGGACAACAGATGCACATTTATGTGCTAGTAATTTTTTTGAGTATAAAGATAAGTTTATTGAATTTGCTAGAAAAAATAAAGATACATTTATACTGTTTCGACCACATCCGTTAGCATTCGAAAATTATTTGAAGCTTGGATTGATGAATCAAGATGAAATTGATGAATATAAGAATAATGTTAATCAATTAGAAAATGCTTCTATGGATAGCCAAAAGGATTATCTGACTACATTTTGGGACTCAGATATTCTAGTAACTGATATATCTGCAATTATTGTAGAATATTTTTTAACAGGCAAACCAATTATATATTGTGATAATGGTACTGCACCTTTAGATAAGTTTACGACAGAAATGGCAAAAGGGTTTTATTGGGCGAAGAGTTGGAATGAAATTCAAACCATAATTATGGAACTTGAAAATGGAGAGGATAGATTATATTATAAGAGGCAGGAATTAATTAAAGAATTATTTGGCGATAACTCAAGTGATTCATCTAGTGGAATTGTAGAATCTATTTTGAGAGACTATCAAGGATGAGTACTATTAAGAATTAATTACTATTTTCAAATTATTATATTTTAATAGAAAGAATGTATTGGTGTTTTAAACAAAATCAAGACACCAACCATCAGCAATTGCTGAAAGGTTATATTATTTTATTAGGAGGGCATAAGAATGTATTACGTAAATGAAAACATAGAAAAACTTTATAGAACTGGAGATTCTTTTTCAAGAAAAGGATACTTACGGTTAGATATGAATGAAAATCCAGAAGGTTTGCCTAAAGAATTTGTTGATAAAGTTTTGAGTGAAATAACACCAGAAGTTCTTGCAACATATCCTGAAAGTGAAAAATTAACAGAGTTGCTTGCATCACATTTTAATATTAATTCAAATCAAGTATGCTTGGGGAATGGGTCTGATGAAATTATTCGATTGATTTTTGAGACATTTACTAAAGAAGGTGGAAAAGTTGTTACTGCTTCACCAACATTTGCAATGTATGAAGTTTACTGCAATATGCTTGGTCGAAGGCATGAGGCAATTATATATGACGAAGATTTTAAAATTTCACTTAATGATATTTTGTTAGCCATTGATGAACATACAAATTTAGTATTTGCTCTTAATCCAAACAATCCAATTGGAACAGTTTTTTCGGATGATGAAATGGTAAAAATTATTGAAAGAGCAAGAGAGTGTTCTGCAATTGTAGTAATAGATGAAGCTTACCATTATTTTTATCCCAATACTTTTTTGAAGTATATTGATAAGTATGATAACGTAATTGTTTTAAGAACATTTTCTAAGTTATTTTCTCTTGCAACGTGTAGATTAGGTTTTGCAATAAGCAATGAAGCTATTATTAATTTACTAAGAAAAGCATGCTCATCTTTTAATGTTAATGGTATTGCTTTAAAATTTGGAGAAGCAATATTAGAAAACAGATTTTTGATTGATAGACTTATTGCTATTCAATTGGAAGGTAAAGAATATTTTGTAGAGCGAATGATTAAGGAGGGGTATGAAGTGCGTGCTCTTGAAGGTAATTTTGTATTCATTAAGCCACGAAAGTCTGTTGGAGAATTAAATAAAGCTTTGATAGAACGTAAGATACTTGTTAAGACTTACGGATTAGGACTACTTGAAAATTATATTAGAGTAACAACTGGGAGTAAACGCATTATGGAATCATTTATTAACACATTACTTGAAGTGGATGTTAGTTAGGAGATTTCATAATGGATGGGGGAGGATATTGTAATGAAACAAAATACAACAGAAGAATTAATAGGATATATTCATGATACATATTCGGATATAGAGATAGTTCAAATCAAACCGATTGATTTAGTTTTTGAAGAGAATGTAAAAATGAATTGTTTCTATTGTGGTAAATATAATTCGAATTGGAGATGTCCGCCTAAACTTCCTGATGTGAATTTTCAGAAAATGATGACAGAATATGAAAACGGAGTGTTTGTTATAGTAAAACTAAAGTTTGATGATACCAACTATGAATATGTGAGGAGTGAATCTAGCACTAGTTTACACAAGATACTCTTAGACTTGGAGAAAAAATTATGGGATATTAATTCATCAACAGCAATTTCACTTATTGGTGGTTCATGTAAATTGTGTAAAAACGGGTGTGGAAAAGAAAAATGCAATAATCCATATAGTTCAAGATCGCCGATAGAAGCTACCGGCGTTAACGTAGTGAAAAGTGCTGGAAAATATGGCATCAACATTATATTTCCACCCAAGGAGTATCTTATGAGAATTGGACTATTGTTGTGGCAATAAATTTTAGGAGGAATTTTGAATGAAATATATTTTGCTAGTTGCAGGTAAAGGGTCGAGATTACAACCATTAACTTTAAGTCACCCAAAGTCAATGTTTAAACTAGGTGAGAATACTACACTTATTCAAAGGATGGTTAACCTAATTAATAAGTATGACAGTGAACCGGATATAGTTTTAGTTACGGGACATATGCATAAAAGTATAGAGGAGGCTGTTAATAATGTTACGGTAGTTTATAATCCGTTTTATGCAGTTACAAATTCCATAGCATCCCTTTGGTTCGCTAAAGAGCATCTAGACGCTGATAATGTTGTCCTAATTGATGGAGATATTGTAATGTCTGAAGAGCTAATGGAACAAATAGTATGTAAACCAGTAGAAAAACCTACAGTTTTAGTAGATAGTTCAATTAAAACAGAAGGTGATTACAATGTGCAAGTATCTGGTAACAAGGTGCTTGTTATGAGTAAAGATTTAGATTCATATTTTGGTGAGTATGCAGGTTTAACTAAACTTGATAGAGTGTCTGCAGGACTTATGAAAATTGAAATGGAGAGTATGGTTGAAGAAGGATACTATGACCAGTGGTATGAAAATGCATTGGTTCAGATGATTTTCAAAGATGATTTTCAACTTTATTATAAAGATATCTGTGAATATGAGTGGACTGAAGTTGATTGTGTGAGTGATTTGATTCATGCTAAGAATATTCATTTGAAGAAAAATATGAAGAAGTAAAAAATAAAAAGAAGTTTCAATGGAGTATAACTGTAATCCATTATATTTTTTAATTTTCAAGGAGGAAAACTATGAAAGGAATAATTCTAGCTGGTGGATCTGGTACAAGACTATATCCAGTAACTAAAGCGGTATCAAAACAAATACTCCCTATATACGATAAACCTATGATATATTATCCATTATCCGTATTAATGCTTGCAGGGATAAAGGAAATATTAATTATTTCAACGCCTAGAGATATAGTTACTTTTGAAGAGTTGTTAGGTGATGGAAGTGATATAGGACTTAATTTACAGTATGCTGTTCAAGAAGAACCAAGAGGCCTTGCAGAGGCATTTATTATAGGAGAAGACTTTATCGGTAATGATAGAGTTGCATTAGTATTGGGGGATAATATTTTTCATGGTTATGGGTTTACGGAAAGATTAAAAAGAGCCTCAGAAAGAGAAGAAGGAGCTACTATTTTTGGATACCATGTCAGCAATCCAAATGAGTTTGGAGTAGTTGAGTTTGATGGAGAAAATAATGTAGTATCTATTGAAGAAAAACCAGAAAAACCAAAATCAAATTATGCTGTGCCAGGGCTATATTTCTATGATAATAACGTAATTGATATAGCTAAAAGTATTAAGCCTTCAGCTAGAGGCGAAATAGAAATAACAGCAGTAAATAATGAATATCTAAGAAGAGGTAATTTAAAAGTTGAACTTTTTGGAAGAGGAATGGCGTGGCTTGATACAGGAACCCATAGAGGACTTTTAGATGCAGCTAACTTTGTTGAAGCTATTCAAACTAGACAAGGTCTATATGTAGCTTGCATAGAAGAGATAGCTTATAGAAATGGTTTTATTAATAGAGAGCAACTTTTAAATTTAGCACAGCCTTTAATGAAAGTAGAATATGGTAAATACTTAATGCATATTGCTGATGAATACAAGCAAGCTAATTTAGAAGCTTTAGCTACATTAGAATAGATTATGGAGGAATTATGGGAAAGTTTAATTTTATAGAGACTAAGATAAGAGACTTATACATAATTGAACCTAAAGTTTTTGGTGATAATAGAGGCTATTTTATGGAAGTCTACAATAAAAATGATTTCCTTAAAGAGGGACTTACAATGGAGTTTGTTCAGGATAATGAATCAAAGTCTAAGAAGGGTGTTTTAAGAGGACTTCATTTTCAAACTAAACATACTCAAGGTAAACTAGTTCGTGTAACAGAGGGACAGGTATTTGATGTAGCAGTTGACCTAAGAAAAGATTCACCTACCTTTGGAATGTGGGAAGGAGTAATCCTTACAGCTGAAAATAAGAAACAGTTTTATGTTCCAGAAGGTTTTGCACATGGCTTTTTAGTGCTCTCGGAGGTGGCTGTATTCAATTATAAATGCACGGATTATTACGCACCAGAGTATGATAGTGGAGTTTTGTGGAATGATGAAGATATAGCTATAGATTGGCCTTTAGAAGGTATTGAAGAGATTATCCTATCAGATAAGGATAAAGCACAAAAGAAATTAAAAGATTTAGAAATACCATTTTAATATAAGGAGTGAAAGCAGCTATGAAAACTTATTTAGTAACAGGCGGAGCTGGATTTATAGGTTCCAATTTTGTTCATTACATGTTAAATAAATATTCGGATATAAATATTATTAATTTAGATAAATTAACTTATGCAGGGAATTTAGAAAATTTAAAAGCTGTAGAAAATAATCCGAATTATACTTTTGTCCAAGGAGATATATGTGATAAAGAGCTAGTGGGGAAATTATTTACAGAAAATGATATAGATTATGTAGTGAATTTTGCAGCAGAATCCCATGTAGATAGAAGTATAAGGGAACCAGAGATTTTTGTTAAAACTAATATTTTAGGTACAGTAAACCTCCTAAATGTAGCTAAAAATGCATGGGAAATGCAAGGTGGATTTAAAGAGGGCAAGAAGTTCCTTCAGGTATCCACTGATGAAGTATATGGGTCTTTAGGAAGCACAGGATATTTTCTTGAAACTACACCAATAGATTCTCATAGCCCCTATTCTTCAAGTAAAGCAGGGGCTGACTTAATGGTTCAAGCTTATTTTGATACCTACAAAATGCCTGTAAATATAACCAGATGTTCTAATAATTATGGACCATATCAATTTCCAGAAAAATTAATACCACTACTAATAAACAATTGCTTAAATCATAAAAATCTACCAGTATACGGAGATGGAATGAACATAAGAGATTGGTTATATGTTGAAGATCATTGTAAAGCAATAGATATGGTTATTAATAATGGCAGACTAGGGGAAGTTTATAATGTTGGTGGACATAATGAAAGGACTAATATACAAATAGTTAAAACTGTTATAAATTATTTAAATGAAAATGTAGATAAAGAAATAACAGAAAAACTTATAACTTATGTGGAAGATAGAAAAGGGCATGATAAAAGATACGGTATTGATCCAACTAAGATAAAAGAAGAATTAGGCTGGTACCCAGAAACCACCTTTGAAGTAGGAATAAAGAAGACAAT
Source organism: uncultured Clostridiaceae bacterium (assembly GCA_963791805.1). Lineage (GTDB taxonomy): Bacteria > Bacillota > Clostridia > Clostridiales > Clostridiaceae > JACMJL01. Next base: position 1,105,378 of record CAWBTU010000004.1, on the reverse strand, counting down.
AAAATGGAATTTGGACAATAAACAGTGGATGAATAATATTACTACTGGCGAGTACCAAAATTATTATAACAATATGTATGAAAAATAATTATATTTAAAGAAACTCTTAGGACTTGGACTCTGGGAGTTTTATTTTTAATTAAAACTAAAGTTCATGTAACAAAAGCGATTAACTCATATCTCACATAACTAAATTTACTAACTAACCAATTAATTTCTTTTATGCTTGTAGTTATATTTTATCTATGATTTTCTTATAAAGTATTATAGGAGTGGCATCAATTGTAAGCAATCCATTATTACTGCAATTATATCGCGGATAAAGCAAAAACAAATTACTTATATGGAGAATTAGCAGTCTATTATTATATTCATACCAAAGTAATAGTAACTACGTGAAAGTCTATTAGAGTGTGAAATAATAGTAACTAACTTTAGAATAATGTATAATTATCACTTAAGATTGAAAAATTATGTAGTTGACAAAGGGGATATATATGAAAAATAGAATAAAGGAACTCGATTACTTAAGAGGTTTTGCAATTTTAGCAGTAATAATGATACATACTTCTGCATATTTTACAACTGTAGGTTCATTAACAAAAGTAACTGGAGTTATGCTTTTTATTGATGAATTTGCACATTATGCAGTTCCATTATTTATATCTATTTCAGGGTTCGTACTATATTATAACTATTCATCTAAATTTAATACAGTTATATATTATAAAAAAAGATTATTATCAGTTATACCACAATATATATTTTTTTCTTGTATGTATATGGCATATTTTGATAAAGCAAATTTAATAAAGGGTACAACTTCCATTACTTTGAAAATATTTATCAATAATCTGATTTTTGCTTATTCAGCGTATCATTTATGGTTTTTTATAATACTACTACAATTGTACTTTTTATACCCTGTAATAGTGAAAGTATATAAGTATTTTAAGCAAAAAAACAAAATAGATAATCTAATATTAGGAACACTTATAATTCAGGTATCCTGGAATATGTTTATTTATTTAATATTCCCCAAAGTAAATCAGTTTAACATAATTATATTGTTTATAAAAAAAATACGTTTTGTATTTTTTAGCCATATTTTTTATTTCATGATTGGTATTTATGTAGCTGATAATATTAATTTTGTTAAAGAGGTAATATCAAAAATACGGATTAAATTTATCAGTGTATTATGCATTTTTCTGACAATAGCAATAGTATTAATATTAATTAGGGTATATTTCTATAACGGAAATGGTTTTATGAGTTCAGCGTTTATCTTACTAGAACCAATACTATTTTGTTTGACTTTTATATTGTTATATAAGATATCTAAAACATTATGTGGTAATAGGAGTATCCTATCTTCAATTATATATAATTTTGGAGTTTATTCATTTGGAATATACTTAGTGCACGTATTTTATGTAATTGAGGTGCATAATCAGTTATTAAAAATGAACATACAAACATATAATAAGTATTTTTATATGTTACTATTTATAGCGGTAAGTGCATTAAGCTATGTATCTGTTATGTTAATTAATTATATTCCGTTTAGTAAATATATAATTGGAACTCATGCTGTAAGAAAAGTTAAAGATAACAAAGATATTGATGTTCAAAAGATTGTATAATAGAAATATATTGTGACATAAATTTATAATTATATTTAAATAAAATACATGTTTATGGTAAGCGCTTCAGCAATAGGCGCATATGAAAAAAATAACATATATGATAATTTACCTCTATCAGTAAATTCAAAAGGATAACTAACTTTTGAGAGATGGAGGTATTATATTTATATCTAAATATAATAATAATGACATTGTGCAATGGAATGAGCGCATTCGGTCTTGTAAAGCTGGTGATTTCAGCGCAAAGAAAATTGCGATAGGTTGTGCACCTGTTGAAGTGTTTGAAAATAATCGATTTTTTAAATTGACAACAAAGGTTTTTATTTTTAGGTGAAACTAAAGTTCATAATAGATTTTAATAAAGGTAATATAATTGGATTACCAAAAGTCGTTCATTGAATAAAATTGAAAATTCCTGAAGAACAATATTGCTTAAATAAAGTATTGTTCTTCAGGAATGAATTTTAAAAAAATAAAAATTATATACAGGGTTGACTTAAAATACAAGGTAAATTATTTCTTTTCTTGAGGCATAAGATCATCATAAACAAATTTATAAATTTGGTCTTTTGCAATTCCTATATCATAAGTTACAAATGATTGACCACCTATAGTTGGCGTTTCAAGGTAAGAATCAAGTGGAATTCTTGTTTGTACTATATTTTTAGTACCTGAAGTTAAAACATCTTTTCCGATTTTTAATATATCAAAGGAAGAATAGCTTGTCTCAACATAAGGTAGCAGTTTTGAAACATTTGATGGGTAGCTTGAAACTCCACCAGCTTGAATCTTATTGAGTAAAGCAGTTAATACAGTTCGTTGTCTCTCAGTTCGTTGTTGATCGTTACCAATATATCGTATTCTTGAATAGCCAACTGCTTGGCTTCCAGTAAGGTTTTGTAATCCAGGGTTCTTAACTGTAATCATTTTCTTTTTTTCTATATTTGAAATTTCTTGCACAGATGCATTTATATATGGAATTTCATCTTTTGTAACGTTAATAGAAACGCCACCAAGATCATCAATTATTTTCTCCAAATCGAAAAAATTAACTGTAACAAAATCTTTAATATCCATACCGAAATTTTTATTGATAGTCTTTATTGCAAGCTGGGGACCCCCTATACAATAAGCAGCATTTATCTTATCTAAACCATGTCCATCAATTGGAACTCTTGAGTCTCTCATTATGGAAATTAGTTTAATTTTTTTATTAGCTTTGTCTACTGAAGCAATCATAATTGTGTCAGAGTTACCATATCCATTTTTATCTCTGCTATCAACCCCGAAAAGGGCTATATTTAACGGTGCATTGTCCATTTTTGAAACTTTATTAGCAATATCATCACTAATACCTAAATCAGATTTTTTATGTGATATTTTTATGGTATTAACTCTAGACAAGTCATAATAAACATATCCACAGCCTAAACTAATTACAAATAGTATGAATAGACCAATGGAAAGAAACACTATTTTTTTCTTGTTTTTATTTTTAGGTTTAATGGATTTATTAGGTTTTTTTCTAGTATTTTTCGTTATTACATCATTTGTTCTAATACTCAAAATTTGTACCTTCCTTTTTATAATATTTATCGACTTTATTATTATACTATTATTTTGAAAGAATTGAAAGTAAAAGCATTTAATTAAAAATGATAGGCTAAAAAATTAACCTATCATTCATATTTGTAGTTATATAATATTTTGTTTCATCATTTCTGATAAGCTAAGTTGATTTTCCATACCTGAGATTATTTGAACTGCTTTAGAAGTATCTCCTAATAGGATTCCACCAACTAGCTTTCCAGCTTTAAAGAAGAGCTTTTTATAAGTATTATTCTCTGGGTCCATCACTTCAAAGTGAATAGTATTAGTGTCATTAACAATTCCAGCAGTGAATAATTCAACATTGAGGGCATTAAATACAACTGAATTAACAAAGTTCTTAAAGGCTGCGGTATCACCAACTGCGTTTGCTCCTGCAATAGTACCCATTTCTTGTGCAGCTGGCCAGTTACCATATACACGGTTATCTAGTTCTGCTACATCGCCACAAGCAAATACATCCTTTATACTGGTCTCCATTTTCTCATTGACCATTACGCCTTTATTAACTTTAACACCAGCTTTTTCTACAACTGCTTTATTGGGTCTTATTCCTACAGAGAAGAGTATCAAATCTGCATCAATTTCTTTTCCACTTTGAAGCCGTAAACCACTTACATTTTCAGCTCCAAGAATTTCTTTTGCAGAGTCTCCAAGAATAATTTCAACCCCTGTAGTAGCTATTAATTTTTGAAATAGCTCAGCTCCAGTTTCATCAAGTTGATTTGGAAGTAGTCTTGAGGAAAACTCAACAACAGTAACTTCAATACCTTTTTTTCTCATTTCCCAAGCTGCTTCAAGCCCTAGAAGTCCACCACCCACAACAATAACTTTTTTAATTATTTCTAGGCTACATTTAATCTCAAGGGCATCGTTCAAACTTCTGAGCACGTGAATACCCTTTTTATTTATGCCAGGTAAAGATGGTAAGAAGGCTACCCCACCATTTGCTAGAATTAGCTTATCATAGCTTCTAGTTGTTCCATCAATTAAGTGTAGGGTTTTGTTATCAGGCTTGATATCAAGCACCATGGTATCTAAGGTTAATTGAATATTATTTTTCTTATAATATTCTTCTTTCTCTAAATAAAATTCCTCATCAGGGATTTCTGAAGAAATTTTATCAGAAAGCTGAGGTCTGTAGTAGGTAAGATATTTTTCAGAAGATATTATTTCTATAGAACATACTGCATTTCTTTTTCTAATAGCTTCTGCAGCTTTAAAGCCTGCAATTCCATTTCCTAGTATTACAAAGTTCTCTTTCTTTTCTGATTTAAATAATATTTCTTCCTCAACCACTTCAATAAATTGATCACTTGAAGCTCCACAGGCTGAACAAATTTCTGGTGGCTCAGGTCCTTCTACTATTAGACCACATATTACACATTTCCATTTCTTGTTTTTTCTATTTATAGCTTTTGAATCAGCAGATTTTTCAACTGGCTTAACTTCCAATATTTCTTCTCCAAGCACTAAGGCTGCAAATCTTTCTCCGAATTTGTATGCTTCTGATAATTCTAGGTTTGAAGGTTTAAAATTAATTCTTAAACCAGGCATTGTCTTTAATCGAAGTTGTTTAAAACGTTCTTCTAAAAAACGCACTGCCTCTCCACTCCAGCCATAGGAACCAAAAGCTGCAACTGGTCTTTTCCCGTGAACTATTGGGTTTAGATTTGTAACTATGTTCCATATGGGCTCTAAGGCGTCACCATTGATTGTTGGAGAACCAAAAAGCATAGCATCTGAATTATTAATACTTTTCATAACATCTTCAATTTTACTGTAAGTCACATCAAAAGCTTCTATTTCAAAGTTTCCTTTTGCTTTAATTCCTTCTGAGATTTTTTCAGATATCTGTTTTGTATAACCGTAAGCTGAAACATAAGCTATGGAGATTTTTTTAACTTCAGTATTAACTTTTGTAGGGGTACTCCATTCCTTATACAAATCAACTATTTGTCGAGGGTTATCCCTAAGAATTGGTCCATGTCCTGGACATATGTATTGTATTTTTAAGTCTTTAATTTTTTCTATAGCTTCTAGCACATATGATTTGAATGGACTCATAATGCAGTCATAATAGTATCTAAGTGCATCCATATACTCAGCTTTGTTTTGTATTTCATCATTAAATATATTTTCGTTAGAATAATGACTTCCAAAAGAATCGCAAGTTAATAAAACTTCATCTTCTTCTATATATGTATAAATTGAATCTGGCCAATGTAGAAAAGGTGCTGAAATAAACTTCAAGGTTTTATTACCTAAATCAAGGCTATCTCCATCTCCAACTGTTATAAACTCAAATTCTCTGTTTGCAATAGCCTTTAAAAATTTTATTGCAGCTGGGGAACCAACAACTTTTGCTCCTTTGGCAATATTTAGAAGTTTTGCAACTGAGCCAGCATGATCTGGTTCTGTATGGTTGACAACAATATAATCGATTTTTTCTACTTCAATATTTAAGGATTCCAATCTTTCTATGTACTGATCAAAAAATTTCTCTTTAACTGTTTCAAAAACTACAGTTTTTTCGTTCCCTTTAACCACATATGAATTATAAGTAGTACCATAAGGAGTGTACATAATAATATCAAATATCCTTAAATCTGGATCTAATGCACCTACCCAATAAATATCTTTTTTGATTTCTACAGCTTTCATTAAACCACCTCATAATTATAAATTATTAATAGATAATAAATATTAGTTATTATATCTTTTATTATATTATACATCAATTTCTAATGCAATAATGGGGATTTTGCAATGAAATTTTAAATTATTTATGGGCTTTAATTACTAGTTTATCTACAATTGTTAACTGCTCACTATTGACAACAATATCAAGGGAATCGCCATATTCTTTTATGATTATAATTTCCTCTTTTGCTATATTAATCGTCAATAATCTACCTCTAAATAATATTTTAAAGGAATAGCTTTCCCAGTGCTCAGGAATAAAGGGATTAAAACTTAACTTGCCATCAATTACTCTCATTCCGCCAAAGCCTTGGACAACAGACAACCAAGTTCCTGCCATACTTGTAATATGACAACCATCACTAGTATCATTATTATAGTTGTCTAAATCAAGTCTTGCAGTACGTAGATAGAATTCATAAGCCTTTTCTTTATAGCCAATTTTTGCTGCAAGAATGGAGTGAACACAGGGAGAAAGTGAGGATTCATGAACTGTCCTGGGTTCGTAAAAGTCAAAGTTTCTTTTTATAGTTTCAATACTATAATTCTTTTCTAGGAAATATAAACCTTGCAAAACATCTGCCTGTTTAATAAAGCAAGAACGTAAAATTCTATCCCAAGACCACTTTTGATTTAGAGGAAGAAAGGATGGGTCAAGTTCTTCAACTAGTATTTGTTCTTTATCAAGGTAGCCCTCTTGCTGAAGAAAGATTCCAAGTGCTTCATCAACTCCATAATACATATTATCAATGATTTCCTTCCACTTTTTAAGTTCTTCTTCTTTTAAAGACAATTCTGCTATTAGCCGTTCTAGATTTTCAGAGTTATTAGTCTTAAGATATCCTATAACCTCTAATGTATATTCAAGAGTCCAACAGGCTATTCTGTTTGTATACCAATTGTTATTAACATTGTTCTCATATTCATTGGGCCCTGTAACTCCTAACATAACATATTTACCTTTTTCGTTTGAAAAGCTTATTCGTTCCTCCCAAAATCTTGAGATTTCTACTAGTACTTCTAAACCAAATTCAGATAAATATGACATATCACCTGTATAATTTACATAATCATATATAGCATATGCAATAGCACCATTTCTATGTATTTCTTCAAAAGTTATTTCCCATTCATTGTGACACTCTTCTCCATTCATTGTAACCATAGGATAGAGAGCACCCTTTTTGTAACCTAGGTTTCTAGCATTTTCTTTTGCTTTTTCAAGTTGATTATATCTGTACATTAAAAGATTTTTAGCTATTTTTTCATCTGCTGTAGAAAGATAGAAAGGTAGACAATAGGCTTCTGTATCCCAATAGGTACTTCCACCATATTTTTCTCCAGTAAAGCCTTTTGGCCCAATATTTAAGCTAGGATCTTCACCTGTATAAGTTTGATTAAGTTGAAATATATTAAATCTTATTGCTTGTTGTGCCGCTAAATCACCTTTTATAACAATATCGCTTTCTTTCCATTTTTCATTCCAGGCTTCAGTGTGCTTTAATAAAAGAGTATTGAAACCCTCTATTTCAGATTGTTCTAATATTCTAACACTAGTTTCAGTGAGAATATCCTTTTCTAAGTTTCTAGTTGATACTATTGATACATACTTATTTACTAAAGTCTCAATTCCCATAGGAGCTTTTATTTTTATTTTTTCGCCAACAAATTTTTCCTTATAAATAGTTTCAGAAGTATATTGAAACTGTTCACCCTTTTGAAATATTTCATGACTCATTGAGGCACAAACTTGAAAATTCAACTTTTTAGTTTTAACAGTAAGTGAAGACCTACCTTTTTTGTTTATTTTAGAAACTTCTACCCAAAATTTTTCATCATAATTTGAATCTTGATTTTTAACATCTCCATCTAAATAGGTGGTAAACTGAAGTTCACCACTGAAATTTAAAGGAGTTATGGAGTAGCTTATAGCTCCAAGTTCAGATGTAACTAAGCTTAGAAAACGCTTTGTGCATACTTTTATTTTTTTATTAGAAGGTAGAGTAGCTTCGAAGTTTCTTTCTAAGTAACCTTCCTTCATATGTAATATTCTTTTGAAATTAGTTACTTTACATATTGCTAGATCTAGGATTTCTCCATCAATTGAGATATCAATTCCTATCCAATTTATTGAGTTTAATACCTTGGCAAAGTACTCTGGATAACCATTTTTCCACCAACCTACTCTAGTTTTATCTGGATAATATATTCCTGCCATATAGTTACCTTGCAAAGAATCGCCACTATAATATTCTTCAAAATTAGCCCTTTGACCCATATATCCATTTCCTAAACTAAATATGCTTTCAGAAATGCAATTATTGCTTGGGTCAAAGCCATCTTCTATAATACTCCACTCATCAAGAACTAAATATCGATTCATAATCATTACTCCTTTATAGTCGAAATTTTATTAAAAGATAATGGTTTTTATTCTTAATTATAGCATAAATGGGGTTGTAATATACTTCTATACAAAGCGCGGAAGTATATTTTTTATAATTATATACAAACTATCAAAGACACATAAAAACAAATTAGTTACGCTAAAAAGGGTATTTCAGGGAGGTGCTTTTTTGAGAAATAAGGATTATTTAAAAAAAATATATAAGCAATTTTCAATATTTATAGAAACAGCTACAGCTAGAGAATTAGAGTATTTTGTTTTAGATGCAAAATATACTAGTACCTTTAACAAACGAGTAAAAGAATTAGTAGAAGAAGTTGAAAAAGAAAGTAAAAAAGATGTGAATATTAGTGTGATTTTTGACACTAATGGAGAAATTGCTTTAATAGCAGCAGATGTTTTAGGAAAATACATCGGAGATTGTTACAATTTAACTATGGGGAATTATTATAAAGAGGAGTCATTAAATAGAGTAGTAAGGGAAGTAATAAATGGAAGCGAAAAAGCTCAAGTTGATTTTGTAAGGGTTTCATACGCTGTAATGTACAATGTTCTAGGCGGCTTGTATAGTGAAATAAAATGCAGAAAAGAAGTTATGGATGGATATAAAGAAAGTTATGGTTTAGTAAGCTATGAAAAGCAGGATTTAGTATTAATAGTCCTTTCCCTATTAATAATTGAAGATATATGCAGATACATAGGGATTAAGCCAGAAGCTTTCCTAAAGTGTATTCAACACATTAAGCACAAAAAAGATATAACAAATTAGTACCATATTCGACCTGAATATTTACTAATAAAACATTGAATGGGAAAATTAGTTATTTAAATGTGCAGTATAAGTACCAGAAAGATATTTATGGTTATTTGGTGTCGTATTTAAACGATAGAATGTTTAAAGCGCATTGCAGAAAATGACAATGTTTTTTTTAGGTAAATGATATTATAAAATTAAGTTATAAATGGGGGGATTTAATCATGTTAGTTGTAGAAAATTTATCAAAAGTTGAACTCGTAGATGGGAAAAAATGCAGGTACTCTTATAAACTAATACAAAGTCATTTTCCCGCAAAGGCTACTGATGGAATTGTAAGTGTTAACAGTTATGGCATTGAAGTAGAGAGGCAAGACATTATCAATAATAATATAGTAAATATTGAGAGAGAATCCATAGTTAACATTAGTTCTTACAGGCACAAAGTACATAACTTACTTAAATTAATTTATGACAATTCAGTATCTCCTATACACTTAATTGATGTAATTGGAGAGTATGTTGATGAATATACATCAGATTATAATAGCTCAGAAGATAATTTTATTGAAGAATTAAAAAGAACATCTATGTGATTAAAAGGAGAGGACAGCCTCTCTTTTTTTATGATAAAATATAGTCTATAATAAATACATAAGGGGTGTTTAGATTTTGATTTATGGAATAGGGACCGATATTGTTGAAATAAGAAGGATAAAGGAAATGCTTGAAAATAATCCTAAATTTTTAGAGAAAGTATTCGGAAAAAATGAAATTGAATACTTAAGAAGCAGAAATCTAAGACCTGAGTACGTAGCAGGAAGATTTGCAGCAAAGGAAGCTGTTTCAAAGGCAATGGGTACAGGCTTTAGAGGCTTTGAATTTAAGGATATAGAAATTGATAGTACAGTTACAGGAAAACCTGTAGTAATATTAAAAGGTAAAGCTAAACTATTAATACAAAAACAAGGCGAATATAAAGTTCATCTTAGCATTTCTCATGGTTTAGATAGTGCTGTGGCTTATGCAATAATGGAAATAGACGAGAATGAAGGAAGCAACAAGGAGGAAAAATCGTAATTATAAGGTTAAGTAGAATATTAGGGTATGATACATAATATTAATATTACATAAGCAATTTTCAATGTGGGGTAAAAAACTAAAATGAAAAGACCACTATTTAAAATACTGTCTATTTTATTATGCACTCAATTGATTATTATTTCTGGGTGCAAGCAAAAAGAAAACAATGTAAATACAGTATCAAGCTATTTAAAGAACTTGACAAGCTACAGCACTGAAGCTGAAATTAAAGTCAAAAACAGTAAAGAGAATCATACATACAAAATAGACCAATATTATTCCAAAGGTAATGGAAGCAGATTAGAAATAGGAACAGATCGGGTATACATCTATATAGACGATAACATATATGTAAGAGATTTAATTAATAGTTCCTGTTATATTACAAAAAAAATACAGATGGGATATTTAGATTGAGCTTAATCGAAGAATATATAGCATTACTATATACTAACGAAAATATAAAATATAGTTACAAAAACATACAAGGACAGAAATATCAATTAATTGAACTTTTTATACCTGGAAATAATAGAAATATGAGTAAAGCTGTTCTTTATGTAAACATAAAAACTAAGATACCTAGCAAAATATATATATTTGATTCAAAAAATCAAGAAAGAGTTGAAGTTGTTTATAAAGACTTTAAACCGAATATTCAAGTAAATAAAGACTTATTTAGTGTTAAAGATATACAATAACAAAGGATAATTGATCCAATTAACTAGGGGGAATTAAATTGTTTTCACATATTAGACCAGTGTGGGCTGAAATTAATCTGGATAATCTTGCCCACAATATGAGAGAAATACGAAGAATTTCAAAATCAAAAGATATAATTGCAGTAATAAAAGCTGATGCCTATGGACATGGTGCATTGGACATTGCTGCTGTGCTTCTAGAAAACGGTGCTACTAGGTTTGCTGTAGCTACTTTAAATGAAGCACTAGAGTTAAAAAGAGACGGAATTGAAGTTCCAATTATGATTTTGGGGTTTACACCAGTAGAACAAATCTGTGAAATTTTAAATTATGATATCGAACAGACAGTATTTACTTTCCAGCATGCAGAGGAAATCTCAAAGGCTGCATCTAAAACAAACAAGGTAGCAAAAATTCACATTAAAGTAGATACTGGAATGGGCAGAATAGGATTTTTACCCAATGAAGAAAGTGTAGAAGAGGTACATAGAATAAGCAAACTACCGAATCTACATATTGAAGGATTATTCTCACACTTTTCCTCAGCGGATGAAAAGGACAAGAAATATACAAATTATCAGTTGAACAATTTCAATTGGTTTTATGAAGAATTAATAAAAAGAGATATAAATATTAATATTAGGCATATTGCTAATAGTCCTGGAATAATAGATGTTCCACAGGCTCATTTTGAAGCAGTGAGACCAGGAATAATTCTTTATGGATATTATCCATCTGAAAACATTTTGAGAGAAAAAATTGATTTAAAGCCTGTTATGTCAATTAAAGCGAATATTATCCACATAAAAACCTTACCAGAAGGAGAATATATAAGTTATGGAAGAAAATTTGAAACTGATAAAAGGAGTGTTATAGCAACTTTACCTATCGGATATGCCGATGGTTATACTAGATTACTAAATGATAAGGCAAAAGTAATAGTAAAAGGCAAATTTGCTCCAGTTATTGGTAGAATTTGTATGGATCAATGTATGATTGATGTTACTCATATTGAAGGAGTTGAAAATGGAGATGAAGTAATCATTATTGGCGAAAGTCAAGGATGTCGCTTCAATGCAGATAATATTGCAGAGATAATAGGAACTATTAATTATGAAGTTCTTTGTATGATAAGTAAAAGAGTCCCAAGGGTTTATCTTAGAGATGGAAAAGTTGTAAAAGTAAGAAATTATGTTTAAACATGTTCAATAAAATCCTCAGAAAGACATACTGGTTTTTTATTAAAGAGCACTGAAGTTTCAAGAGCTAAAAAAGTTATATAAGGATAATTTCTTTGACAGTATAACAACTTTAGATATATAATTAAGTATACATATTTGCATGGGATATTAGGAGGTATCAATATACTATGGCAAGTTCAAAGAGATTGGTAGTTAACCTCTCAGAAACACTTTGCAATGAATTCGACAGGGCACTCAATGAAGATTGCAAAAAGAAGTGAATTTATTAAAGAAGCTATAATACTATATATAGAGGAGAAAAAAAGATTGAGCGAATTTAACGAAATCATAAATGGATATACTGAAATGGCTCAATTAAATATTGAATTATCTGAGATTGGTTTTGTCAATGATATGAGAGAATTAAAAGAATATGAAGCTAAGCTTTCGGAGAGTGATTTGCCCAATGACGACGATAGTGAAAAGAGGAGATATATTCTATGCTGATCTTAGTCCTGTAGTTGGATCGGAGCAGGGTGGAATTAGACCGGTAATCATAATCCAAAATGATATCGGTAACAAATATAGCCCAACTATTATAGTGGCTGCTATTACTTCCCAAATAAACAAGGCAAAACTGCCTACTCACGTGGAGATTTCATCAGAGGAATATGGACTTAATAAAGATTCAGTAGTTTTGCTGGAACAGATAAGAACTTTAGATAAGAAGCGGCTTAAAGAAAAAATAGGTCATATGACTGATAAAGATATTCAGAAAGTCGATGAAGCACTTTTGATAAGTATGGGATTATAGTATCCTAAATAATAATTAGATTAATTTTATATAGAATGATTATAGGAAGGGCAACCTTCCTTTTTTTTCATAGAAAAAGTTAATGCTTTTACAACAAATCTTTGATATAATTAAATTATATGTTCAAATATGTAATTATTTGAATTCATTTTTTGTAGATAGGATGTAGTTTATGAAAAAATTTAAAGAGTATGTGTACATAACCATAGGATTTTTAATAGTAGCAATCTCAGCAGAATTTTTTCTTGTACCTAATGATATAGCCGGTGGAGGCGTAATGGGCATAGCCATGATTATTAATAATTTTACTCATGATTATGTGCCTCAGCTTTCAGTTGGATTGATGATGCTGATAATGAATGCTATACTTTTCGTTGTTGCTATTTTAGTTATCGGTGGGAAATTTGGTGCTAAAACTATATATACTAGTCTAGGCTTGTCAGGATCTTTATGGATAATAGATAAAATTGTTACTCCAGGAACTGCTGTAACACATGATTTACTTCTTGCTACTGTTTTTGGCACACTTATTTCCGGAATAGGGATGGGAATTGTTTTTAATCAAAACGCTTCTACTGGTGGAACTGATATTTTAGCAAAAATATTAAATAAATTTATTCACTTAGATATTGGAAAGTCGCTCTTAATTGTAGATTTTACTGTAACTGTTGTTGGTGGACTTACATTTGGAGCAGAAAAAGGAATGTACGCACTTCTTTGTGTAATTGTTAATGGATTTGTTATTGATAATGTAATTGAAGGATTTAATATGTGTAAACAAGTTATGGTCATCAGTACTAAGAATGAGATTATTAAGGGGTTTGTAATAGATGACCTTGGTAGGGGATGCACTCTTCTACAAGGAGTGGGTGGATATACAGGAGAAAATACATTTGTTTTGTATACAATTTTGAATCGTAAGGAATTTATTAAATTACGAGAGTATATTAAAGAAACAGATCCCAAAGCATTTATTACAGTTAACAATACTCATGAAGTTTTAGGAGAAGGCTTTAAGGATATAATTGACGAAAATTAAGTTATTGTAAGAAATTACATGTTGTCGAAATAAGTTGTTAATAGATAGTTTACAAAATACTATGCTATAATACAAAGAGTTGAGTCATAGAATTAGTTATAGCTACAAATATATTTTTTCGTTAGGAGATTTGTTTATGATTGAGTTTCAGGATGTTACCAAAATATATGATAATAATGTTTATGCAGTTTCAGGTGTAAACTTAAGTATTGATAAAGGAGAATTTGTTTTTCTTGTAGGCCCAAGTGGAGCAGGTAAATCTACATTAATAAAAATGCTTTTAAAAGAAGTTGAGCCTACCTCTGGTAAGCTAATTATTAATGGTACTGATTTAGGTTCACTAAACAGGAAAGAGATACCATATTACAGGAGAAAAGTAGGAATGGTTTTTCAGGATTTCAGATTAATTCCTACCTTAAGTGTTTATGAAAATGTTGCCTTTGCAATGAGGGTTATAGAATCTCCATATCGAGAAATTAGAAAAAGGGTACCAATGGTATTATCATTGGTTGGTCTTTCGAAAAAATACAAGGATTTTCCTACTGAGCTGTCAGGAGGAGAGCAGCAGAGAGTTGCTTTAGCAAGGGCTATTGTAAATAACCCAGCAATTCTAATTGCTGATGAACCTACAGGTAATTTGGATCCTGACACTGCTTCGGGTATAATGGATATTTTGAAGGATATAAATAGTGCAGGAACTACTATTTTAATGGGAACTCATGCAAAGGATATTGTAGATATGATGAAAAAACGAGTTGTTGCATTAGAAAAAGGTAAAATTGTTAGAGATGAGCAGAGGGGTAGGTACGGCTATGAAGATTAGTTCTGTTGAATATTCATTTATAGATGCGCTTAAGAGCGTAAAAAGAAATAGAAGTTTGAGTGGTGCTTCCGTTGCAACTGTTGCAGCTACTTTGTTCATATTTGGAATTTTTATGCTTATTTCTGTTAATATGAATTTAGCTATCAAGGGAGTAGAATCTCAACTTGAAATTAGAGTAGTTTTAAAAGATGATATAAGCATTAATCAGCAAAATGTAATACAGAGTAATTTAAGGAATGCAAAAGGAGTTGAATCCGTTACTCTCGAAACTAAGAGTGATGCTTTAAAAAGATTTAAAGATACATTAGGTAAGAATAATCAAGGGATTGTAGATGGTTTTGATAGTAACAACCCTCTTCCAAATACTTATGTGGTAAAGGTTAATAAACCAAGCGATATTTCAAGTGTAGTTAAGGGTGTAAAGAATGCTGCTGGCATTGACTCTATTGAAGAGGGTAAAGATGTAGTTGATAAGGTTATGGCCATAACTAATACCATTAGAGTTGTTGGGATAATAATATTTTTGATTTTATTTGCCGTTTCCTTTTTCTTAATAGGAAACACTATAAAATTAACAGTTTTTTCTCGAAGAAAAGAAATTGGTATTATGAAGTATATTGGAGCAACAGATTGGTTTATTAGAATTCCATTTATTATTGAAGGTATACTCTTAGGTATATTTGGAGCAATTATATCAGATGTAGTACTTTATTATATTTATAAAATTGTATCCTCAAAAGCTGTGTCTACTTTTACTTACATGGAACTGAGGAGCCCACACTATGTGATTACTACCTTATTATGGGAATTTGTTTTTGTGGGAATTATAATCGGATCTGCAGCAAGTATCTTCTCAGTAAGAAAATTTCTTTCAGTTTAAGCATTTAATCTATAGTATACGGTGTAGCAAATTTTTACATGCTATAAATTCACAATATGTTTATAGTTCAGACACTATTTTGACATAATTAAGTTATATTATTAAGTCATAGATATGGACAGACTTTAAAAATGATATAGATAAAAATCCTGCATACCCCCTTTGCAGGATTTTTTATTTTTTGAAGTTACATTACTTAGTATTTGAATTTATTTAGATTAACATATATTATTGTAGTATATAAAGTATAGCGAATTGAGGTTATTAGCATGGATTTATTAGAACTAAAGAATGTATCCTATACAAAAGATGAAAAAATAATACTACAAGATATATCATTAAAAGTTGAAAGTTCTGATTTTATTTCAGTGGTTGGACCTTCCGGAAGCGGGAAGAGTACAATGTTTAGACTTTGCAGTGACTTAACAAGCTACACTCAGGGCGAGATTCTTTATAAGAGTAAATTAATTACCGAGTATAATCCTATACAGCTTAGAAAAGAAATCTGTTACTGTTTTCAAACACCCTATTTATTTGGAAATAATGTAATGGATAATATAAAATTTCCATATTCTATTAGAGAGGAAAAAATTGATTTAGTAAGAGTACAAGAATTATTCTCTTTATTTAACTTAGGTGAAAATCTATTGAATAGTGAAGTTAAGAACCTTTCAGGTGGTGAGAAGCAACGAATCTCTCTAATCAGGGCATTGTTATTTAGACCACAACTAATTCTGCTTGATGAAATAACATCTGCACTAGATGTAGACAATGTCAATATAGTTGAAAATGCAATAAGTATATTAAATAAACAAGGAATTACAGTAATGTGGATTACTCATAATCCGGAGCAAAGTAGGCGATATGCTAACAAATTAGTTACACTTGATAAAGGAACAATAAAGGCAGTGGAGGTGCTAGGATGAATATTACTTCTTTATTAGCAGCATCAAGTCTTGTATTGGTTTCTCTGGTTTTTTCTTATTATCAGAAGTTAAAATTAGAGAAGGAAATAATTATCGGAGTAATAAGGGCAGTTGTGCAATTAGTTGCAGTTGGATATATTTTAAATTATGTTTTTGGTCTAAAAAACCCTATTTTCACGTCCTTACTTTTATTATTTATGACTTTTAATGCTGCACTGAATGCCTCTAAAAGAGGTAAAGAAGTTAAAAACGGTTTATGGATTTCTTTTATAGCAATCTTAATAGGTGCAGCTTCTACTCTTTCAATTCTTGTATTTTCAGGTGCTATAAAATATGAAGCATATCAAATTATTCCTGTAGGAGGGATGATAATAAGTAATGCCATGGTTGCTTTAGGACTTTGTTTTAGAAATATGACAAATGATTATAAAAACAAGAGGCAAGAAGTAGAGACTAAGCTTTCACTAGGAGCAGATATAATGCTATCATCAAAAGAAATTATACGAGATTCCATTAAAACAGGAATGCTACCAACTATTGATTCAACTAAAACCTTAGGAATCGTTTCCTTGCCTGGCATGATGACAGGACTTATACTTGCAGGAACTTCTCCTGTTCAAGCAATTAGATTTCAAATAATGGTAACATTTATGTTACTATCCACTACTTCCATTTCTTCTTTTTTAGCATGTTATATGGCATATTCTAAATTTTTTAATAATAGGAAACAATTAATCTAGGGTATTGCAATTATAAAATTAGTGATATAATTATAAAATATTTAAGGAAAGAAAATAGGGGTGAATGTATTTTGAACAAAAAGAAATGGATAATATCTGCAATAGTAGTACTTTTGGTTACAAATCTAATATCGTTTTATGGCGGTAGTGTAATTTCATTATATGCTCCAAATGGAAAAGTAATGGTTTCTAGAAAAGATTATAATAGGTTAAATGAAGTAAAAGAAGCAATCGCACCAAATGAAAAACTATCTGATTACTTCAGCAAATACAGTGGAGTGGCTAAGTTCAAAAAATTGTTTGATGTTAAAGATCAATTGTATAAATATTACGATGGAGCGATTTCCGATGATGTGCTTGTAGAAGGCGCTGTTAAAGGAATGACTAATGCTTTAAATGATCCATATACTGTATTTATGAATAAAAAGGATTATGAAAGCTTTAATTCACAAATATCTGGTACATATTCTGGAGTTGGGCTTCAAGTAGAAGCTCAAGACGAAAACATAAAAATCATGTCAGTTTTTGATGGTTCACCAGCTAAGAAAGCTGGAATAATGGCAAATGATATTATTGTTAAAGTTGATGGTAAAGATGTTTCAGGTAAGGATTTAGATACTGCTGTTTCTTTAATGAAGGGTGTTGAAGGAAGTTCTGTTACAATTACACTCAATAGGGCCTCTAAAGGAGTTTTTGATGTAAAGCTTAACAGACAAAAAATCACACTAGACACTATAAAAGGGGAAGTACTTGAAAATAACATTGGCTTGATTCAAATTTCAATGTTTGATGAAAACACTGGCAGCAATTTTAGCAAAAAGCTTGAAGAATTAAAGTCTAAAAATATTAAGGGCTTAATTATAGATTTGAGAGAAAATCCAGGTGGATCACTTGATCAATGTGTTGACGTAACATCAAATTTTGTGAAAAAAGGCGACGTTATTGTTTCAACTATAGATAAAAATAAGAAAAAACAGGTGGCGTACTCTTCGGGTGGATTAGCTATTGGAATGCCTCTTGTTGTTTTAGTTGATGAAAATTCTGCAAGTGCATCAGAAATTTTTTCGGGTGCCATTAAAGATTATAAAGTTGGTACCTTAGTTGGACATAAGACCTTTGGAAAAGGCATTGTTCAGGAAATTTTCACAGATCCAACTGATGGTACTGCAACTAAGATTACTGTGTCAAAATATTATACACCTTCTGGTGTTAATATCCATAAGATAGGAATAACCCCAGATGTTGTAGTGGATTACCCAGATACTTTAAAAACAAAGACTTATGATAGAAATGTAGACCCTCAATTCCAAAAAGCACTTGAGGTAATGAAAGATAAAATTAAATAAAGGTTGATAGGGGGATGTACAACATATGGATATTGCGTTGTATACCGTTAGAACAATTGCGTTCATTATAACGCAGCCTATTACTTTGTTAGGAATTGTAGTTATTGCATTTGTTTTCCATAAACAAAATAGGAAGACGTCTACAATGCAAAGAATGATAATAGGAGAGTCAATGCACTCTCCCTTTGAATTGACTATTTCTCAAATTGTAATAGGAATAATTGCAGGCGTTTTAGGGAGTATTATTTTATCCTACCTTGGAGTTATGTTTGATGAAGATTCTGCAATAGGGCTGATTTTTTTAGTGTCATTATTATTAATGTTTGTGAATCCAAAGTATATATGTTTTTCATATTCGGGTGCTATAATTGGTTTTGCTAGTGTAATTCTCAATGAAATTGCTATTAGAAATAAAGGTGTAATTGTTGATATTTTGGGTCAAAAGATAAATCTTTCAAATATTGATTTTTTAAAAATAGATATAGTAGCTTTAATGACACTCGTGGGAGTTCTACATATTATTGAAGGACTGCTAGTATTGATTGATGGAAAGAGAGGCGCTATTCCTGTTTTTAGCAACAAAGGCGGCAATATAGTTGGTGGGTTTGCATTTAAAAGGTATTGGATTTTACCATTAGCAATAATGATAATTACTAAAGGCACTTCTTCTGCCGGGGTAGGAGGTTCTTCTATTTCTACTCCGAACTGGTGGCCATTAATTAAGCCATCAATACCTATTAGAGAGTTTAATGCAGCTATAATATCAATGTTGCCACTGTTTGGAGGGATTGGATACAATAGTGTAACTTTCACAAAGACTAAAGAAGAAAAAGTAAGATTATCTGGAGGTATGATTTTTAGCTTTGGCTTAATTCTTTCTATAGTTGCGCAGTTTGCAAATTATAATCTTTTAACTAAATTCTGTGTACTTACTTTTGCACCTCTAGCACATGAGGGAATGTTACGCTTAAGTAGGTATATCGAAGAGAAAGGGGATCCCATATATATTAGCACAAGCGATAGCATAATGGTTTTAGATGTGGCACCAAATACTCCTGCAAATGAAATGGGAATTAAAAGTGGAGATAAGATTATAGAAATAAATAATAGAATAATTGAAAGCGAACAGCAGATAATAAATATAATGACAGGAACTTCTAATTTCTTCTGGTTAAAAATCAAAAAACCTTCTGGAGAAATAAAAGAGGTGAACTACAACAGAATGAATGATAGTAAGAGACTAGGAATAGTCTTTATTCCGATAGGTGTTCCAAAGGACAGTGTTGTTGTGAAATTTGATGAGAATAAATTTAGTGATGTACTGAATAAAATAAAGAATAAAAAGGATAAATAAAAAATCTTTATATGAGAATAAATCATCAGCTACCACCAATTCAATCAATAATGTAACTGTTTTGTAAACACTATCCATTGAAAAAGCAGTATACTTGATAGGGAATTATTAAGTATGTAATTTTAATTACTATATTAGTGGGAGGTAGCAATGATAAAGTTCAAAAAATATTGTATCTTTTTTATACTTATCTCAATTATTTTCCTTAGCACAAGCTGTAAAAAGGTAAAAGTTGAAGGTAAAGAGAAGGGGAAAAATAAGGAAAATGCTCAAGCTTTAGGAGATCGCCATAGAAAAGATAGAAGGGCAATTGATTACCAATTTCAAGATTATAAAGTATATAATTTTGAAAAGGATGATATAAAGATCAGTTTTGAGGGCAATTCAGTTAATTTAACGTCAGCAATATATAATGATAGAAATAGATTATATATACCCATAGATAATATAATGTCTGCCATCAATGGTAGTGTTACATTTAAAGATAACTTGATAAACATTAATTTTAAAAATAAAACTGTTATTATTAATGAAAAAGAAAAAAAATATTGGTTTACTGAGGAACCATCAGTTACCTATGAGGTGAAA
Source organism: uncultured Clostridiaceae bacterium (assembly GCA_963791805.1). Lineage (GTDB taxonomy): Bacteria > Bacillota > Clostridia > Clostridiales > Clostridiaceae > JACMJL01. The sequence goes on along the minus strand of CAWBTU010000004.1, from coordinate 1,084,782 downwards.
AAGAATTTATACAATATAGACGGCAACGTATATATATCACTAGTTGATTTGTCCAATATGCTAGATTTAAAGACTAGATGGAATATTGATAAAAAGGAAATATCTTTATTTTGGAATAGAGAAAAAATAGTACCTGTATCAAAAAATCAGACTAACTTAAAGCCTGCTTTAATAAGACTAGAGGATATAGCTGCAGGGCAAAGATACGAAACTTCTGAACAATTAGAGAAATTAAGAGCTGTGGGGGATTACTTATATTCTCAGGGAATACCTTTTCATATTGCATGGGTTCCTCGTTATATAAATAAAACTAAGAGCATTGATAATGATCCATCTAAAACTTATAATATGTATAATGCAGATTTTGTTTTTACAATGGATTATTTAATTCATGAAAAAGGTATAATTGGACTACATGGCTATACACATCAGAATAAGGATGAACTTAGTATTGATGGTATTGAATTTAGTAGAAAAAACAATGTGGATGAAAAGAGCGTTCGTGAAAGACTAGAAGCAGCTATAAAAGCTGCCAATGATTTAGATTTACATTATGAGTTCTTTGAATCACCTCATTATGCAGCAACAGATTTTCAACATAAAATAATGGAAGACTACTTTAAGTATATTTATGACCCGAGCAACATTAATCCAAATAATATTGTAGAAGGTGCAAATAATAAAACTAAATATGTACCAACGCCTCTTGATTATGTAGATGGTAAAGAGGATTTAAATAATATGATAAGAAAAATAGATAAGCTAAAAAGAAATAGTTTAGGCAGTTTTTTCTACCACCCAAGCATTGAGTTTGAATTTATTAAATTAAATTCTAATGATGGAGAATATCCTTCCTACGACTATGATTCAAAATCAGTTCTTCATCAAATAATTGATACCTTTGATAAGGATGGATTTAAATTTACTACCATTGACAATTTATAAAAAGACAAGCTGGAAAATTTTAAAATGGGCAAGTGATAGTTTTATATCGCTTGCCCATTATGATAATAAAAAAAAGTAATTAATAACAATAATAGTGTTAATAATATATTAGGAACTGTTGACAAAATTAAAGTAAAGATTTAAAATAATTTTAGCGAACAAATGTTTGAGAGGTGTAGTTATGGGAGGATTTAATTTAGTTTCTAAATTTATGCCTACCGGGGATCAACCGGATGCAATAGATAGTCTTGTCAATGGAATAGATAGAGGGGATAAGTTTCAAACTTTGCTTGGGGTGACTGGCTCAGGTAAAACTTTTACTATGGCAAACATAATCCAGAGAACACAAAGACCAGCATTGGTATTGGCCCACAACAAAACCTTGGCGGCTCAATTGTGTTCAGAATTTAGAGATTTTTTTCCCGATAATTCAGTAGAATATTTTGTATCCTATTACGATTATTATCAGCCTGAGGCCTATGTACCTCAGACAGACACATTTATAGACAAAGATGCATCAATTAATGATGATATAGATAAATTGCGACATTCTGCTACGGCGGCTTTATTGGAGAGAAGAGATGTAATAATTGTAGCTTCGGTTTCATGCATTTATGGATTAGGAAACCCAGAAGAATACAAGAAATTGATGATTTCTTTAAGAGTCGGTATGGAAAAAGATAGAGATAAAGTAATAAGAGAATTAATTTCAATACAGTATGAAAGAAATGAAATAGATTTTTCAAGATGTACATTTAGAGTTAGAGGCGATACTTTAGATATCGTCCCGGCTTCTTCTAATAATAAAGCAATTAGGGTTCAGTTCTTTGGGGATGAAATAGAGTCATTAAAAGAGTTTGATATTCTCACTGGAGAAATACTAGGAACTACAAAGCATGTTTCAATTTTTCCAGCATCTCATTATGCTACATCCTCGGAAAAGATGGAGGGTGCAATTAAAAGTATTGAAGAAGAGCTTGAGATGAGACTTTTAGAATTGACATCTCAGGATAAACTATTAGAAGCTCAAAGGTTAAAGCAACGAACAAATTTTGATATAGAAATGATGAGAGAAGTTGGTTACTGTAGTGGAATAGAGAATTATTCTAGAATTATGGATGGAAGAAATCCTGGTGATCCACCATATACTTTGATAGATTATTTTCCAGAGGATTTTTTATTATTTATAGATGAAAGCCATGTTACTACCTCTCAGGTCAAGGCAATGTATGCAGGTGATAGATCTAGAAAGACAACTTTAATTGATTATGGATTTAGATTACCTTCTGCTTTTGACAATAGACCACTCAAATTCAATGAATTTGAAAATAAAATGAATCAAGTACTTTTTGTAAGTGCTACCCCTGCGGCCTATGAATACGAGCATTCCACTAATGTGGCGGAGCAGATAATAAGACCTACTGGACTTTTAGATCCTGAGATATTAGTAATGCCAGTAACAGGACAAATTGATGATTTATATAAACGTATAACTGAAACTATTTCAAAAGGTTTTAGAGTTCTAGTTACTACAATGACTAAAAGAATGGCAGAGGATTTAACAAAGTATTTTAAAGAAATGAATGTTAAAATTAATTATCTACATTCAGATATTGATACTATTGAAAGAATGAAAATAATTAGAGATCTTCGAAAAGGTGAGTATGATGTATTAGTGGGTATTAATTTGCTTAGGGAAGGTCTAGACATTCCAGAAGTAGCTTTAGTAGCAATACTTGATGCAGACAAAGAAGGCTTTTTGAGGTCAGAAACTTCTCTTATCCAAACTATTGGTAGAGCTGCTAGAAATTCTGAAAGTAAGGTAATAATGTATGCAGATAAAATTACCAAATCAATGGACAAAGCCATTGGAGAAACTAATAGAAGACGAAAAATACAGATGGAGTATAATGAAAAAAATGGGATTACACCTACTACAGTAATTAAGGATATACGAGAAGTAATTGAGGCTACAAAGATTGCTGAAGCTGAAGGTGAGTATGACACACTTGAAGAAGCAATGGAAGCAGATAAAGATAATATTGAAAAAATGATTAAAAAATATGAACTTGAGATGAAACAAGCAGCAAAAGATCTACAATTCGAAAGAGCCGGTCAGATTAGGGATATTATTTTTAAACTCCGAAAGAGGCTCAAAAAATAACTCAGGTAATAGATTACTGTGATACTTTCGATTTAGCTTGAATAATTCTGAGTAGGGCAGATAGCCTTGCCTAAGATAACCCGTGACACCCCTCACCCCGCAGAGCCCATCTAAAAAGAAAGGGTGTCACGCTCTTAAATAATATAATAGCTGAATCTAATTTAGAACGGACATTTAAAAATAAAAGTTTGGAGGAAAAGCTTTGAAAAACAAAATCGTGATAAAAGGTGCAAAAGTGCACAATTTAAAAAATATTAGTTTAGAAATTCCTAGAGACAAATTTGTAGTATTTACAGGATTATCTGGATCAGGAAAATCTTCTTTGGCATTTGATACCTTGTATGCTGAAGGACAAAGAAGATACATGGAATCGCTTTCATCTTATGCAAGACAATTTTTAGGGCAGATGGATAAACCAGACGTGGAAAATATTGAAGGACTGTCTCCTGCAATTTCTATAGACCAAAAAACTACAAATAGAAACCCAAGATCTACAGTAGGTACTGTAACAGAAATATATGATTATTTAAGACTTTTATATGCAAGGGTGGGCGTGCCTCATTGCCATAAATGTGGGAAAGAAATTTCACAGCAAACTATAGATCAGATGGTAGACAAAGTTATGAAACTACCAGAAAAAACAAAAATTTTGATTTTGGCACCTTTAGTTCAAGGAAGAAAGGGAGAACATACAAAGCTTTTTGAAACTATAAAGAAAAACGGTTATGTTAGAGCAAGAGTGGATGGCGAGTTTGTTGAACTTGAAGAAGAAATAAAATTAGAAAAAAATATTAAGCATACTATTGAAGCTGTTGTAGACAGATTAGTAATTAAGGATGGAATTAAAAGCAGACTAACTGATTCTATTGAAACTGCATTAAAGCTTGCGGAAGGAACAGTTTTAGTAAATGTTGTTGATGGCGAAGATATATTGTTTAGTGAGAAATTTGCTTGCCCTGACTGTGGCATCAGTATTGATGAATTAACTCCAAGAACTTTTTCTTTTAATGCTCCCTTTGGAAAATGTGACTGTTGCGATGGGCTAGGTACATTAATGGAGATAGATGAAAATTTAATTATACCTGATAGAACTAAAAGTATAACCGATGGTGCTATAATACCTTGGGGTGCTGGATCTCTAAAGGATGATTCTTGGACATTTAGTATTTTGAAGGGATTATCAAAGCATTATAAGTTTAATCTTGATACACCTGTCGAAAAATTGCCAGAAAATATTGTGAAAATATTACTATATGGTTCTGAAGGAGAAAAAGTTAAAGTCAAATATGAAAGAGAAAATGGAACAATGGACTTTAATCATAGCTACGAAGGTGTAGTTAATAATTTAAGAAGAAGATATATTGAAACAAACTCAGATTATATGAAGTCAGAAATAGAAAATTACATGAGCAATAATCCATGCCCTAAATGTAAAGGGGCTAGACTTAAACCAGAAGTTCTAGCAGTTACAGTTGGTGGTAAGAATATACATGAGTTTTGTAATATGTCAGTGAGAGATGAATTGGATTTTGTTGAGAAACTTGAGCTATCTGAAAAAGATTTAATAATAAGTAATCAAGTTTTTAAGGAAATAAATAGTAGACTAAAATTTATGATAGACGTAGGTTTAGATTATCTAAATCTTGCAAGAACAGCAGGAACCCTTTCTGGTGGAGAAGCACAGAGAATTCGTTTAGCAACACAGATTGGATCAAGTCTAGTAGGAGTACTTTATATACTTGATGAACCAAGTATTGGATTGCATCAAAGGGATAATGATAAATTAATTGCTACCCTTAAGCATCTTAGAGATATTGGTAATACTCTTATTGTAGTTGAACATGACGAAGATACAATGAAAGCTGCAGATTATATCGTTGATATAGGTCCTGGAGCGGGTGAGCACGGAGGAGAAGTTATTGTTGCTGGAACATATAACGACGTTGTAAAATGCAAGAAATCTATTACAGGGCAATATCTTTTGGGGAAAAAATTTGTTGAAACTCCTAAGAGTAGAAGAGCTTCTACAGGTAATAGTATAATTGTAAAGGGAGCAAGAGAAAACAATCTTAAAAATATTAATGTGAAGTTTCCACTTGGAGTTTTCACCTGTGTAACTGGAGTATCTGGTTCAGGAAAAAGTACTTTGGTAAATGAAATATTATATAAAGGCCTTCATAAAAAAATAAATAACACAAGGGTTAATCCTGGTCTACATAAAGAGATACTTGGATGGGAGAATATTGATAAGATAATTGATATTGATCAGAGTCCCATAGGAAGAACACCTAGATCCAATACAGCAACGTATACAGGCACTTTCGATATTATTAGAGAACTGTTTACTAGTACTAATGAAGCTAAAATTAGAGGATATAAGGCAGGTAGGTTTAGTTTTAATGTTAAGGGTGGACGATGTGAAGCTTGTAGTGGAGATGGAATAATAAAAATCGAAATGCAATTTTTATCTGATGTATATGTACCTTGTGAGGTATGCAAAGGGAAAAGATATAATAGAGAAACTCTTGAAGTTAAATATAAAAACAAAAACATAGATGATGTTTTAAATATGACAGTAGAAGAAGCTTTAGTTTACTTTGAAAATATTCCAAGGATAAACAATAAACTTAAGACCCTTATGGATGTTGGATTAGGTTATATCAGATTAGGGCAGCCTTCAACACAACTTTCTGGAGGAGAAGCACAAAGAATTAAACTAGCATACGAACTTTCCAAAAGAAGTACCGGAAAAACACTATATATACTTGATGAGCCAACTACAGGTCTTCATATAGATGATGTAAATAGGCTTATAATAATACTACAAAGGCTAGTAGAATCGGGAAATACAGTTGTAGTTATTGAACACAATCTAGATGTAATTAAGTGTGCAGATTACTTAATTGATCTTGGACCTGAAGGTGGAGAAAAGGGTGGTCAAGTTTTATGTACAGGAACACCTGAGGAAATTGCAAGTAATAGCGCATCATATACGGGACAATATTTAAAAAAAATGTTATAATTAAATTCAGACTAGCATAAATTTAAAATGCTAGTCTTTTGATATATGATTAAGAAGGTGTTAAAAATGGATTTTGTAAACTCGGTTTTAAAGATTGCAATAATTGCAGTGGTGTATATAATAATCTTTATTGCTTTGAAGATTATGTATAAAGACATTAAAAATGGTGGGAAAAGCAAAGTGAAAAAGAACCCCTTTGGTCTTGAAATTATTGATCCAGGAAAGAATTACAATTTAAAAATGGGTGGAGTAATACCTATTGAAAGTGGAGTTACCATTGGCAGAAAAGAGGATAATATGGTTATTTTAAACGACGAATATGTTTCAAATCATCATGCAAAAATAATCATTAAAAACAATGACTATTTCCTTCAAGATCTTAAGAGTACCAATGGAACTTTATTAAATTCTATTAGAGTTGTTGATAAAAACCCTATAAAAAGAGGAGACACCATTCAGATAGGAACTTCCTATTTTAAAGTTATAGGGTAATTAAAACGACTAATTATTTGGAAGTTGGTGATAATTTGAATAGTATAAGAGATGAACGAAGACTTCTTGCAATTACGTATCTTTTAGTTATATTATGCTTTGGAAATTTATATTTACTTAAAGATCCCTATGATACAAATGCTTTAATTGCAGGAGGGATTATTTGTGTTCTCATAGCATATTCCCATTTTATTATAAGAAAGTTTTTCCCTGATGGAGATAAATATATTTTAATTTTTTCATATATTCTTTCAGTATTTGGTTTAGTTATGTTGTATAGGCTTAGCCCAATCATAGCAGTTAAACAAATTATTTGGATAACTATTGGAATAGCATCTTTTATAATGATTGTAGTTTTGCTCCCTGACTTAAAGTCCTTTGAAAATTATAAATATGTTTATTTAGTTTTGCTTATTATGACGATAGCATCTGGAACGCTTCTAGGAACTGAAATAAATGGTTCAAAAAATTGGATATCTATTGGAGGTCAAATTTTTCAGCCCTCTGAATTTGGTAAACTATTTTTTGTGGCTTATTTGGCATCAATATTAAAAAAATACGAAAATTTTCACGATTTAATTGAACCAGGAATTGTAGTATTGATATGTTTAGGTTTTCTTGTATTACAAAAGGACCTAGGATCTGCACTTATTTTTTTTGCAATAGCTGTGACAATGCTTTATATTGCAACATCAAATTACAAATATATTTTACTAAGCCTCATTCTCTTTGCCTTTGGTGCCTTTGTTAGTTATAAACTTTTCGGGCATGTTAGATTAAGAGTTATGATATGGAAAGATGTGTGGAAGTATGCAAATAAAGAAAGCTATCAAGTGGTACAGTCTTTGTTTGCCATAGCCTCTGGTGGGCTATTTGGTACAGGCTTAGGCTTAGGGTACCCTAGCTTTGTGCCGGTTAACACTACAGATTTTATTTTTTCAGCTATTTGTGAGGAAATGGGTATGCTATCAGGCTTTGGAATTATAATTTTATATTTTTTATTGTTTTATAGATGTATGAGAGCAGCTGTTTATGTAGAAGATAAGTTTTCAAGGTTGCTTGCTGTGGGCTTTAGTACAATGATTGCTTCCCAAGTGCTTGTAATTGTAGGTGGAGTTATAAATATGGTTCCACTTACTGGAGTGACGCTTCCACTTGTAAGTCGTGGTGGGAGTTCTATGATAATTACCTTTTGTGCGCTAGGAATTATCCAAAAGATTTCTGAGGATGGTATGAATTATGAATGATATTTCGAGTAATATTAAAAAAGTTTTATTTGTTTTTTTGTTGTTGTTTATAGTGCTAATTTCTTATATGACTTATTTTGAGATTTACAAGGCCCCTGGGATTGAAAACAAACCTACTAACAAGAGACTTTGGGCTAAAAGAAATGAAGTACTTAGAGGAACTATATATGATAGGAATCAACAAGCGCTTACAAAGAGTGAAAGAGTTAATACCTTAACGCAGAAAAGGGAGTATACTGGAGGCCCTGCCTTTGCACATGTTTTAGGATATTTAGATCCAATATATGGCATAACAGGCTTGGAGAAAAAATATGATTCAGAGCTTATGGCTGATGATACAAGTATAATAAAATATTTTAGTTTTAATCAGAAAAAAGAAGAGAAAATAGGACATGATTTAATTACAACTTTAGATATGGATTTGCAAAAAAACGCATTTGATTCATTAGATAATCATATTGGCTCAGTGGTAGCGTTAAATCCCCAAACGGGTGAAATCCTCGCCATGGTATCGAAACCATCCTTTGACCCTAATAATTTAAAAGCTACCTGGAGCAGTATCAACGCAGATAAGAGCCGACCATTATTAAATAGAGCAGTATCAGGACTATACCCACCGGGTTCTACTTTTAAAACTATCACTGCCATTAGTGCAATTGATAATATAAGTGGCATAAAGGATAAATCCTTTGAGGATAATGGAAGGCTTCCTTTAGGCCCCAATGCGTACCTTAGAGATTTTGAAGGTGAAATGTTCGGAACTTTGAGTTTTAAAGAATCTTACGTTAAATCTAGTAATGTTGTGTTTGGCGGTATTGGACTTGAACTTGGTAATGCAAACCTTAAGAATACTGCTGAAAGTTTCTATTTTAACAAAGAGATTCCATGTGATGGAATAATTATAGATAAGAGCATTTTCCCACAATACGGTAAGTATGAAAAAGGAAATATAGCCCAGAGTGCTATAGGCCAAAGCGGAGTTCTTGCAACTCCAATGCAGATGGCTTTAGTTGCTAGTTCAGTTGCAAATAATGGAGTTATGATGAAGCCTTATTTAGTTTCTAAGGTAATGAGTAATAAGGGTAAAGTAATTAAGGAGATTTCACCAACAGAAATTGGAACAGTAGCATCAAAAGATGATGCAGTGTACATGAAAGGATTAATGAGAGCAGTAGTTGCAGGTGGTACTGGATCTCAAGCAAACATACCAGGATTAAATGTATGTGGAAAAACCGGAACAGCTGAAAATAATACTATGGGTAAAGGTTCTGTGGACCATTCCTGGTTTATTGCGTTTGCTCCATATGATAATCCTAAGATAGCTATTGCAGTTATTATAGAAAATGGGGGTCAAGGTGGAGAAGTGGCAGCTCCTATTGCTGGAAAATTAATTAAGGCCTATTTAAAGAAATAAACTATTGATATAATGAAGAAAAGGTTAATCAAAAGTTGATGTGTATTAGGGCCTATGGGATACAGAAGAGGTGTTTATATGTTCGATTTTCAGTACCAAATTAAGATGTTGCCTGAGGCGCCAGGGGTCTATTTAATGAAGAACTCCTTAGGTGAAGTTATCTATGTTGGAAAAGCAAAAATTTTGAAGAATAGAGTAAAGCAATATTTTCAAAGTTCAAAAAATCATGCTGAAAAAGTGAAGGCTATGGTTAAGAATATAGCAGAATTTGAATATATTGTTACAGATTCAGAAATTGAAGCTTTAATATTGGAATGTAACTTAATTAAGAAGTATAGACCAAGATATAATATATTATTAATGGACGATAAGCATTATCCATTTATTAAAATTACACTAAATGAAGAATTTCCAAGAGTTTTCGTAGTAAGAAATATTGTGAAGGATGGGGCTAAGTATTTTGGACCCTATCCGGATGTTTCTGCAGTTTATGAGACTATTGATTTAATTAAAAAAGTATTCCCTATTCGGACTTGTAAACGTGCCATAAAGGAAGATGGAGAAAGATCAAGAGCGTGTTTAAATTACCATATTGGATTATGTAATGCTCCCTGTGCAGGTTTAATTAGTAGGGAAGAATATAATAAAATTGCTAATGAAATGATTGATTTGCTTTTAGGGAGAAACAAAAATTTAATTAACGACCTTAAAAGGGAAATGGAAGAGGCTTCTGAAAAGTTAGAATTTGAAAAAGCAGCCAATATTAGAGATAAAATTAAAGCTGTAGAAAAAATTACAGAAAGGCAAAAAATAATAACGGGCACCTTTGAAGATGAAGATTATATTAGTACTTATAGTGATGAAGAAGATACTTGTGCACAAGTATTTTTTTTAAGGGATGGCAAAATAGTGGGAAGAGAGCATTTTATTCTAGAAAACACTTCTGGAGTAGCCAGGGATGAAATAATTTCTGATTTTATAAAAGAATTTTATGGGGGCACTGCCTTTATTCCAAAAAGTATTTATGTTTCTGAAATAGAGGATAAAGAATTAATGGAACAGTGGCTTTCAATGAAGAGAGGGACTAAAGTTATAATAAAGCATCCTCAAAAGGGCGAGAAAAAGGAACTGTTAGAAATGGTTGAAAACAATGCTAAAATGACACTTAATCAGTTTAAAGTTAGTATTATAAAAGATAAAGAAGTTAATCAAATAGCATTAAGAAATTTAGCAGAGCTATTAGGCATGGATGAAATTCCAAGCAGGATAGAAGCTTATGATATTTCTAATATACAGGGTGTGGATTCAGTTGGTTCTATGATTGTATTTGAAAAGGGAAAAGCCAAAAATAGTGATTATAGGCGATTCAAAATAAAAACTGTAAAAGGTGCTAATGATTATGAAAGTATGAGAGAAATTTTAACGAGAAGATTTCAACATGGAATTGACGAGGTTAACGCTATAAAAGAAAATAATATGATGCTTAGTTCAGGAAAATTTTGTGTTTTTCCTGACTTAATATTAATGGATGGTGGTAAGGGTCAAGTAAATATTGCCCTTGAGGTTTTGGAAAAATTCAGCATAGATATTCCAGTTTGTGGTATGGTAAAAGACGATAAGCACAATTCAAGAGGTTTAATATATAATAATAAGGAAATTATTATTAATAGGACTTCGAATGAAATGCACTTAATCACAAAAATTCAAGATGAAGTTCATAGATTTGCAATTACTTATCATAGAAGCTTGAGAGATAAAAGAACACTTCATTCAGTGCTAGAAGAGATACCTAATATCGGGAATAAAAGAAGAAAGGAATTATTAATGAAGTTTAAAAGTGTTGAAAATATTAAAAATGCTTCCATTGAACAATTGTTAGAAACCAACTCAATAGATAAAAAAGCTGCTGAAAGTATCAGAGATTACTTTCATAAATAGTGTATTCTGAGTATTCTGTATATAATATTTTTTCTATAAAACTTGATTACAAGGCACATATACATTATACTATGTTTGATACATATAAATAGTATTTTTAAGGAGAAGTTGCATGAACCACTTTATAGATTTTGCTTTAGAATTAGATAGTATTTTAGATAAAGAAAATATTCTTATAGATGAGCCGATGAAAAACCATACTTCCTTTAAGGTAGGAGGTCCAGTGGATATTTTGGTGATTCCAGAAAACAGTAAGCAGGTTATTGGAATTATTAAAATGGCTAAGGAGAAAGGGATTCCCTTTTACGTGATTGGAAACGGATCCAATTTAATTGTTAGGGATGGCGGCATAAGAGGCATTGTTATTAAGCTTACTAAATTAAATAAAATAAAAGTAAAAGAAGATAAAATTGTAGCTGGCAGTGGTGCTGGACTTATAGCTGTTTCACAAACTGCATTAGAACATTCACTTAGTGGAATTGAGTTTGCTTGTGGAATCCCAGGAAGTGTAGGAGGAGCACTAACCATGAATGCAGGGGCATATAATGGTGAGATGGCTCAAATAGTTGAAAGCGCAGTTGTCATAGACAATGAAGGAAATATTAAGAATTTAAGCTTCGATGAATTGGAACTAGGCTATAGATTTAGTGCAGTGATGAAATATGGATACATTATTCTAGAAGTAACTTTTAAACTTGTAGCTGGTGAGCATGAGAAAATTAAAAATAGAATGGATGATCTTACTAAGCGAAGAACAGAAAAACAGCCATTGGAGTATCCTTCCGCTGGAAGTACCTTTAAGAGACCTGAAGGTACATTTGCTCCAAAGCTAATAGAGGAGACTGGACTAAAAGGGATTAATGTTAGGGATGCACAGGTTTCAGAAAAACATTCAGGTTTTATTATTAATAAAGGATCAGCAGATGCTAAAGATATACTTGAATTAATAGGTATTGTACAACGAAATGTCAAGGAGAAATTTGATATTGAGCTTCATACTGAAGTAATAATTATCGGCGATGAATAACTGTATTATATTTAATTTATGAGTCTAGATTAAAATCTAGGGCTACCTTTAATTGGGTAGCCTTTTCAACTTATTAGCTCATAAGTTGAATTTTTTTGTGTTATAATAACTAGTATTAAAAACAATTGTGTTATAATAAAAGTATACATCTGTATTAGTATGAGGAGGTGTTTTGCATGAGATTCGTAATTGTTACAGGATTGTCTGGTGCAGGTAAGACACAGGCTACTAGAAGCTTAGAGGATTTGGGATATTTTTGTGTGGACAATTTACCACCTACTTTGATACCGAAATTTGCAGAGGCTTGTTTTCAAACAAATGGAAAGATTAATAAAATTGCACTTGTTATTGATATTAGAGGTGGAATGTTTTTCGATGATTTATTCCAAAGTCTTTTATATTTAGAGGAGCAGAGCTTTATATATGAAATTCTGTTTTTAGATGCTTCAGATGAAGTATTGATTAAAAGATATAAGGAGTCTCGAAGGAAACATCCTTTAGCTCCAGATGGCAGAACTATTAAGGGTATTACCTTAGAAAGAAGTATATTGAAAGACGTAAAAGATAGGGCAGATAACATAATCAATACTTCTAAGTTTTCTTCTAGAGAATTGAGGGAAGAAATAAATAAAATTTATAGCGAGAATGGTCAAATTGAGTCACAGTTAATGATTTCTGTAGTGTCCTTTGGATTTAAATACGGTACTCCATTAGATTCAGACTTAGTATTTGATGTAAGATTTTTGCCCAATCCCTTCTATATTCCAGAATTAAAGTCATTTTCAGGTATCGATAATCCAATTAAGGAATATGTAATGAGCTTCCCTGAAACTATTGGTTTTATTGACAAACTTGATGATATGTTAGAATATTTGATTCCATACTATCTGAAAGAAGGAAAAAGGCAATTAATAGTTTCTATAGGATGCACAGGGGGTAGGCATAGATCAGTTACTATTGCCAATGAAATTTATGAAAAATTAAGACAAGAGGGACATAAAGTTAATATAGAGCATAGAGATATTAATGAGGATGTCAATAAAGGTGGTATTAAACTATGAAAATGCTTGACTGGTTAAGGCCAGGCATAAAAGTAAAACGTTGGATAATGCTAGCTTTTCTTGGCATTTTATTAATTACAATGGGAGTGTCTTATATTTTGAATAGAGCAGAATATCAAGATTACCGGTACCAAGCATATTATATATTCCTAATAGTTTCAGGAGTTTTTTTGATTTATATTTCTGTAACCCAAGGAATAAGAGCAGTTATTAGACTTGTTAATAAAGGCTACTTAAATGTCTCTTTAGATTCTAATAAAATTGAGAATCTAATTTATGAGAAGAGATTATTAATAAAAGGACCAAAGATTGTAGTAATTGGTGGAGGTACAGGACTTTCAACCATGCTACGAGGATTAAAATACTATACTTCAAATATTACAGCTATTGTAACAGTTTCTGATGATGGTGGAGGTTCAGGAGATTTAAGAGAGGACCTTGGAATATTGCCACCAGGTGATATTAGAAATTGTATACTTGCATTAGCAGATACGGAGCCACTAATGCAAGAATTGCTACAATACAGATTTACAGAAGGACGATTAAAAAATCAAAGTTTTGGCAATCTTTTTTTAGCAGCAATGGATGGAATATCAAGTAATTTTGAAGAAGCGGTTCAGAAAAATGAGTAAAGTACTTGCGGTTACTGGGAAAGTAGTGCCAGTAACTCTTGATGATGTGGTACTTAAAGGCTAAAATGAAAAATGGAATGGTGGTTGAGGGTGAGTCAAACATTCCTAAAGAAGCAGAAGCTAATAATACAAGCATCGATTTTGTATTTATTGAACCAGAAGATGTATGTGCACTCAGGGAATCAGTAGCTGCTATATCAAGACGCTGATGCAATAATACTAGGACCAGGAAGTTTATTTACTAGTGTTATGCCTAATTTATTAGTGAAAGATATTGGCAATGCTCTTTCAAAATCTTCAGCTTTAAAATTATATGTTTCTAATATAATGACACAACCTGGAGAAACTGAAAATTATGACGTGGCAGATCACATTAATGCAATCACAAAACACTTAGGAAAAAACATTATTGATTATGTAATTGTAAATACTGGAGTTATTGATGAAGCGCTTGAAGAAAAGTATATGGAGTCAACTTCTAAATTGGTGAAATTGGATGAGAAAAAGGTAAAAAATCTTGGTGTAGGAATTGTTAAAGGAGATTTTATTTCAGTAAAGAATGGATTAATTAGACATAACTCACAAAATCTAGCGTCGATACTAATTCAAACAATTATGGACAAGAAGCTATTCTCTGATAGGATGAGAATAATTGAATATTTTTATCTATCAGGAAGACTTAAAGAAAATAAAAAAAGGTAGGTATTTTAACAAATGTCGTTTTCAGCAAAAGTTAAAGGTGAAGTTTGCAGAATAAATGAATTTACAAAGGAAGAGGCAGTAGCTACTCTCTCTGCAATTATGAAAGTTAGTGGAACATTAGGAGTGACAAATAAGAGGTTTAGCTTTAGAGTTGTTACAGAAAATCCAGCTATAGCTAGGCTTGTTTTTAAGTTATTAAAAGAATATTTTGATATTCATACTAGAATTATGGTGAAAAAAAGTAATTCACTAAAGAAAAATAATATTTATGTTATCATGATTACTGAAGATTTAAATGTTAAGGAATTATTAGTTGAACTTTCCATTTTAAAATATGATAATGATGTGGTTTCCTTGTTCTATGGAATTCCTGAAAATATTTACGGTACAGAGAATTATAAAAGAGCATATATTCGAGGAGCTTTTTTAGGTGGAGGTAGCATTAGTAATCCAGAAAAGACTTACCACCTTGAATTTGTAACACACAATGATGAATACGCTGAGCAGTTTAGTCAATTGATAAATTCTTACGGTTTGTCTTCAAAAGTAATACAAAGAAAAAATAGTTATGTTATTTATCTAAAAGAGGGAGAACAAATCGTTGATCTTTTAAATATAATTGGCGCACATAATTCTCTTCTCTATCTTGAAAATGTTAGAATAATGAAGGAAATGAGAAATAATGTAAATAGATTAGTGAATTGCGAAACTGCTAATTTGAGTAAAACAGTTAATGCATCAGTTAGACAAATTGAAAGTATAAAATTAATTAAAAAAGAAATAGGTTTGCAGAGACTACCTAAAAACCTTAGGGAAATTGCTGAGATTAGACTAAAGTTTCCAGATGAATCACTGAAAGAACTTGGTGAGTTATTAGAGCCACCAGTTGGAAAATCGGGAGTGAATCATAGACTACGAAGAATCGAGAAAATTGCAGAGGAATTGAAAAAAGAAGAAAGGTAGTTGATTATATGTCAAAGCATGAGGACATTATTAAAAGTATACTTTCTTTGAATGTTGGCACAAAAATTTCAGTTAGAAGCATTGCAGGAGAATTAAATGTAAGTGAGGGCACTGCATATAGGGCTATAAAAGATTGTGAAGCACTTGGTATTGTTACAACAATGCCAAGAGTTGGAACAGTTAGAATCGAAAAGGTTGAAAAAAAAAGTATAGAGACTTTAACTTATGCTGAAGTTGTAAATATTGTTGATGGAACTATTCTTGGTGGAAAGAAAGGTATTCACAGAACTTTAAATAAATTTGTTATAGGTGCAATGACTATTGATGCTATGGAAAAGTATATAAGCCCAGGAAATTTGCTTATTGTAGGGAATAGAGAAGATGCTCACAAACTTGCATTAATGAATGAATCTGCTGTACTTATTACAGGGGGCTTTAGTTGTAGTGATTATATAAAAAAACTAGCTAATGAAAAAAATCTTCCAATTATATCATCAAGTTATGATACTTTCACTATAGCTAGTATGATTAATAAGGCATTATCTGAAAGCCTTATAAAGAAAGATATTATTCTAGTAGAAGATATAATGAAGAATGAAATTGATTATGTGGAAACTCATGACATAGTAGAAATATGTAGAGGTGTCATGGAGGAAACTCAAAAAGATATAGTACCAGTAGTTGACAGTAACTTTAAAGTTGTAGGTATTGTTTCTTATAAGGATGTTACTTCAGACGTTAGTAGTAATGAACTTGTTAGTAAAGTTATGAGCAAAGATGTTTTAACTGTTACCCCAAAAACAACAGTAGCCTATGTTGCTCATATTATGGCTTGGGAGGACATTGAATTTTGCCTAGTAGTTGAAGATAAAGTTCTAAAAGGGATTATTACTAGACAGGATGTTTTAAAAGCCCTTCAATATATGTCAAGAAACACACAAGTGGGAGAAACTATTGAAAATTTAATACTTAAAAATTTTCAATTCGAAGATAATGGTGGAAATTTTCAAATTGTTGGCAAGATTATTCCTGAAATGCTAGATTCAGTTGGGACAGCCTCTTGGAGCTCACTGAATATGCTATTATCTACTGTAGGAATAATGGCACTAAGGAAGAAAAGTAGTAATAATATATTTATTGATAGTATAGTAACATACTTTGTAAAACCAGTACAGATTGATAGCTTTATAAGTATTTCCACTGAAATAATAGATATGGGCAGAAGTTTTTGCAAGATGGAGATAAATATGTATGATAATAAAAAAGAATTAATGGGAAAATCAATGCTTTCTGCAAAAGTTCTAAGAAAATAGTAAAGTAGAGTTAATAGAATAGATATTTATTTATGGGGTGGTTTCTTACTAGAAGCCTTCATAAGACTGAATAATAGCATATATGAAAACAAAATAATCAATGTAATAATCATAAGCTTAAGCATATTAATTTATTCCTTCCATTTGGTTTAATATGTAGTAAATTTAAATAGAGTTACATTTATTGTACTCAATTTCTATAACAATATCAAACAAAAACTGTTACTAATTAGCATAGAAATATGTTAATAGGAACAGTTTTTTATTTTTTGAATTAAAATTTTAAGAAAATCACTATAAATTTGTTTTATTGTGATGAAATATAGATTCAAATAATATTTGGAAAAAAATGTTAAATAATATATAGTAAATAATGTAGCTTGTATTAGTTAATTAAAAAAATACTTTTAATAGTATATTAACCTAACACATGTAACGAATTTAGGAACGGAAGGGGATATTAGATGCAAAAAGTACAGATTAATGCTATTTATGATACTAATGATTCAAAAAAAATTAATTTTGAAAAAACAAATACTTATTTATTGCTAAAGAGATTTATAGACATTATTTGTTCTATATTTGGAATTATAATTTTACTACCAATTTTATTATTAACGGCTATTGCAATTAAGGTGAATTCTACAGGAAATGTACTTTTTTCGCAAGAAAGAGTCGGACGTAATGGGAAAATATTTAAAATGTATAAATTTAGATCTATGGTTAGTAATGCAGAGGAACTTAAAGATTCGCTTATGACGAAAAATGAAATGTCAGGACCTATGTTTAAGATTAAGGAAGACCCCAGAGTTACAAGAGTAGGAAGATTTATAAGGAAAACAAGTATTGATGAAATCCCACAATTGTTTAATGTGCTTAAGGGGGATATGTCAATAGTTGGACCAAGACCCAATCTGCCTAAGGAAGTTATTAGCTTCAACAGTTATCACAAACAAAAACTTCTTGTTAAACCAGGCCTAACCTGCTACTGGCAAGTTATGGGAAGAAGTAGTATTGGCTTTGAGGAGTGGATGGAACTAGATATAAAGTACGTTTGTGAGCGAAACACCTGGGTAGATATTAAATTAATATTTAGGACAATCTTTGTTTTATTTGGAGATAAGAATGCTGCATAGAATTTAAAAGTCCCTTTTTTATTGATATGAATATAATAATATATGAATATTATAGGTTAAAATAATTTGTTAGATGGGGGAGAATGTGGATTGACTAATTACTATGTTAGTAACACAGGAAGTGATTCAAACGATGGAAAAAGCATAAATACACCTTGGGCTACACTTAATAAAGTTAATTCATCTCAGGGAATAATCAAATCAGGTGATGTTATTAGTTTTAAAAGAAACAATACCTTTTATGGAAATATTATGTTACCAACAATTAATTCTGCAGCAGTACCTATTACTGTAACTGCTTATGGGGAGGGTAAACGACCAGTTATATCTGCTTATAAAATTGGAAATTTAGCTTCAAGTTGGAAACTTCATGTAAATAATATATGGAAAATTGACTTAACGGATACAACAAAGTTTACTGGTAATATTTACACCAAGGATGTAAATATAGGTTTCATGAAGGTAGACGGAAATATTAAACCTGTTAAAAGGTTCTCCATAGGAGAATTAAAAAACCAATGGGAATTCTATAGTGATAATAATAAATATTTGTATGTATATTCTACGACAAATCCTACTTCATTAGCCAAAGATATAAAAATAGCTCCTAATATTGGCTTATTGTTCTTTAAAGATGCTATCAAAATATCTGAGCTAGATTTATGTGGCACTGGAGGTCATGGAATAAATGGAGTTGTAAATAATACAACTGTAACTAACTGTGATATTCACGAAATAGGAGGCTCAGTTCTCGTGGGCTTTGGTGACGGGAAAACGAGATATGGAAATGGTATTGAAGTATGGGCAGAATCAAAAAATGTTACTATACAATATAATAATATATATGATTGTTATGACACAGGTTATACGATGCAAGGACCTGTAACAAGTGTGGGATTTAACAATATTATATTCAGATATAATACGGAATGGAACAATAGTCAATCATTTGAAGTTTCAGCTACGGGTTCCACAGCAAATACAGGCTTTGTTAATTGTAAGTTTGAAAATAATACTTGCATAAATGCAGGATATGGCTGGAGTTATGATGTAAGACCAGATAAGGAAGTAGCTGTACACTTATTAATATATAATTTATCTACTCCACTGAAGAATATAAGTGTAAAAAATAATCTTTTTTACAATGCTAGAAATGCCTTATATTATGGTGATCTGGTTCCGGGCTATGATTCCAACAATAATACAATTTTTTTAAAGCAAAATCAGATTATTTATTTTAATCATAGCTATATGGTAGAGCAGCATGCTGCATTTTCTGCAGATACAGGAAAAGAAAGGGATTCACTATTTTTTGCTATTAACAATGTCAATAATATTAATCGGGTATAGTAGCTGAGGGCTGTGGGAAAGTATCTCACAGCTAGTTTAATTTTCTAGACATTAATCTGAAGTGAAGTAATAAATAACTAAGTATTTAAGGGTGTGATTGAGTGAATAAAAAATTAAAATGGGCAATGTGTACGCTAATAGCTATTACGATTTTAGCTGTAGTTACTTTAAAGATTAAATCATCATATAGTAAGGAAACCTTTATACCAATGAAAAAGGAATCAACGTTGCAATCAGTAGATAATCTTACTTACGATGTAACACAAAATCCACTATTTGATGTAAATGATATTTCAAAATCAATTAATGACATAGCAAGTAGTATGAAATCAAATAGTAAATTAGTTTTACCACCAGGCAAGTATTTTTCAAAACATGCTATTACTTTAAATGTAGCAGATTTTACTGAAATTGATTTGCAAGGTGAGATAACCTTTGACAAAAATGTATCTGTAGCAATAAATTATTCAAGCAATAAAAGTAAATTAAATATCCGAAACTTGACTAGTAAAGTAAATAACAACACAGCAATTAAAATTTCAAGTTGTTCTAATGATGATATTGATATTTCATTTATTAACGGTTTTAGAAATGGAATTATACTTCAGGGTAAAAACAAAAATGGATCTCAATACAATAAAATAAGTTTTCAATGGATAGATTCAGTAAATGCGCTAACTTTAATTGCTTCAACAAATGAGGATTGGGTAAATGAAAATACATTTATGGGGGGAAGGTTATCAGGAGATTATGGAATTACTTTTACTAAAATTAATAAATCGGGAAGCAACAACTATAATGGAAACAAGTTCTATGATGTGGGATTTGAGGGTATTAATGATATGGCAGTTATCCTTAACAATTCTGAAGGCAATATGTTTATATCACCTAGAATGCAAGAAAGTTTGCCTAAGGGAGTATGGATTAAAGAAGATACAAATTGTCAATATAATTCATACTTGTTTACAAATCCAATCTATTTAAGCCATTTAAAGCTAGCCTATGCTAGCAAGATAAGTGGAACATTATTAGATGATGAAGGTAATGTTATTGGTTCAAGCGCAGAAATTGTTAATGGTAGCCCTATGATATTTGGGGCTATTGGTAGATATTCAGAAAATTCACTTACCACCACCAATCCAGATAACTCTATACCATATAATACTCATGCATTCGTGTTTTATAAGGATGGAAAATCAGAACTTACGTGTCCACTATATGAAAAAAATACTGCATATGTTGACAATGCCAACTTTACAATGAAGTATCTTTATAAAAGTTTATTTGTTTTATCACAAAAAAAGGAAGTTAAAATTGAAATTCCTAATAAATTCAAATATGATGGAGCTGAATTTTATGTCAGTTCAAATAGTAATACAAATGATATGGTATTTATTGACGAAAATTCTAAAGAGCTATTTAGAATCAAAGGCTCCGATGGGCACGGTACATGGAGAATAATCTTTAGCAGTTGCTCAAACATGTGGAGTAAAGTAAAAATATCTGTAGATTCATATAGTAAATAATAAAATATCATATAACCAATTAAATTGGAAATACTTGACAATTGCACAAAATGTTTATATAATAACATATATGGAAAATATAACCAAAATAAATAAAAATATGAAAGATAACTAAGCATTATGAGTAATAAATCAGTTAAAAAAAATTTCTTTTATAATTTCTCATTAAATATCTTCAATATAGCATTTCCGTTAGTAACCTCACCTTATGTTTCAAGGATATTAGGTGCAAACAATTTAGGAAAGTATAGCTTTGCAATATCATTATCAAATTGGTTTTTAATATTTGCAGCATTTGGAATACCTACTTATGGCATTCGAGAGATTGCAAAAGTAAAAAATAATAAGGAAAAACTAAATAAAACTTTTTCTGAATTATTTATATTAAATTTTATCACAACTTTGATAAGCCTAATTGCATATCTGTTCTTTATTTTTATTTATAGTAAAACTAACTGTGAAAGCAATTTGTTTTTAGTTGTAGGTATTCTAGTGCTATTAAATGTATTTTCATTAGATTGGTTTTACATTGGGATGGAGGAATATGGATATATAGCGCTGAGAAGCTTGATGGTTAAATTAATAGCTTTAGTTTGCATTTTTATGTTTATAAAAAGGAGAGAGGATTATTTAGTATATGCATTGATAAGCGTTTTTGCATTAGGTTTTGCTAATATACTAAATTTTGTACATAGTAGAAAATTTGTGAGGTTAGATTTTAAAAAATTGGATTTAAATATACATAAGCGTAAATTAGCAATATTTTTTGTATCTTCTGTAATAATAAGCATGTACACATTGTTTGATCAAATTTTTTTAGGCATGCTTTCTACAAATAAATCTGTGGCATTTTACAGTAGAGCACGTCAAATTTACAGTATTGGGTTATGTGTAACTTTATCTATATCTAATGTACTATTACCTAAGCTAATTTATTTGTTTGAAAATGATTTTGAGAACTATAAAGTAATATTAAAAAAATCAATTAATTATATTTATATATTTTCCGTACCTATAGTTTTTGGAATGATGATATTGTCTAAAGATATAATGTATTTCTTTGGTGGAAAAGAGTTTGAAAAAGCATATCTAGCCTTAGTTATTGTGTCTTTATTAGTTTTTATTGTATCTTTAAGCACTTGGCAATTTAATCAATTGTTTTTACCATTTGGTTTAGAAAAATTTGCATTGAAGGCTCAACTGTTAATTGCAATTATAAGTTTTTCTCTAAATATTATTTTAATACCAAAATATGGATACATAGGTGCTAGTATAAGTATTATTATCGCTGAGTGCAGTGGTACATTATATGGAGTATTTTATTCTAAAGCAAAAATAAAAGAAGTGGAAGTGATATACATGACAAAATCATTGCGACAATACATTTTTTCATCCATATGCATGACCTGTATTTTGTATGTTGTAAAACTCCTAAATTTAGGATATATGAGTAATATTTTAATATGCACGGTCTTAGGTTCAACAATTTATTTTGCAATATTGTATATAGTAAAGGATGAAATAGTCATGGAGCTTTTCAATTTCTTTATAATTAAAGTGAAAAAAATTGCAAAGGAGAATGTAAATGCATAATGAAAAAGTAATGGTTAGTATAGCAATGATAACCTACAACCATGAAAAGTATTTAAGAAAAGCCATAGAAAGCATATTAATGCAAAATGTTGATTTTAAATATGAAATTGTAATAGGGGAAGATTGTTCTCCAGATAATAGTAGAACAATTTTAAGGGAATACGAAAAAACATTTCCAGATAGATTTAATGTTATATATAGAGATAAAAACGTAGGGGCTACAAGGAATATTTATAATGTATTAATAAAATGTAAAGGCAAGTATATTGTTTGTTTAGAGGGAGATGATTATTGGACTGATCCCGATAAATTAAAAATCCAAGTGGCCTTTTTAGAAAGCAATAATGAATATAGTGCCACAAGTCATATTGTAAGTATAGTAGATGAGGATGAAAATTGCCAAGGCCTAATGCCTTCTAGCGAGATATTAAAAAAATTAAACTTACTTGATGTAAGTGATATAAGTGATATAAATGATGTAAAAAGTTTTATAGATATGGCCTATAAAAGTATGAGTCATATTATGCATATTCAATCATTTACATTTAGAAATTTTTTTCTCAAAATAGAAAAAAATGAGAAAGTAGAAAAATTACTTACAACAACTAGGTTTATTGATGACATTCAGTTAGAACTATTAATTCTAGAAAAAGGTAAAATAAAATTTTTAAATCGAAATATGGGATGTTATAGAAGAGTTAACAAGAAAGGTAATACTTCTTTCACCTCTCAAGTAAATGAAATTACTAATAAAGATATTATTTTAGCCTGGGAATTAATTAATGAGTATTTTGATTATCAATACAATGAAGTGATAACTGATTTATTGGTGAACTTAAGAATCCCGATGGTAACAAATAGAATCGTTAATAAGGATTACAAAAGCGCACTTACAATATTTACAAAAAAACTAGGCTTTATAGGGAAAATTAAATTAATAAATTATATATTCAAGAGAGTAACACAGAAAACATTAATATCTCTTAAACTCAAAAAAGCATAAAAGATGTTTGGAATTGATAGGAGAGATAAAAAGAGGGTGGCTGGTGATATGATTAATGTAACGAAAACCTATCTGCCAAAAGTCGATAAATATAAAGCATATGTAGATAGAATATTTCAATCGGGATGGTTAACTAATAATGGTGAGTTTGTTGTACAACTACAGGAAAGACTTAAAGAATATTTAGGTGTTAAGAACTTAATTTTAGTTTCAAATGGGACATTAGCACTTCAAATTGCTTATAAGGCATTAGAATTAAATGGAGAGGTGTTAACAACTCCTTTTTCATTTGTTGCTACAACCAGTAGTCTTATTTGGGAGGGACTAGAACCTAGATTTGTTGACATTAATGAGAATACTTTCAATATGGATTATACAAAAATTAGTCCATTAATTTCAAAAAAAACTTCAGCTATAGTTCCAGTGCATGTGTTTGGAAATGCTTGTAATATTGAGGAGATTCAAAAAATAGCTGAAATGAATAATCTAAAAGTAGTATATGATGCAGCACATGCTTTTGGGGTTAAGTATAAAGGAAAAAGTGTACTAAGCTATGGTGATATTTCTACATTAAGTTTTCATAGCACTAAGATATTTCATGCTATTGAAGGAGGAGCCATTATCGTAAACAATGATGATCTTTATGAAAAAATCAAGCTTATGATTAATTTTGGAATAAGTGGTCCTGATAGAATCGATTGTTTAGGAATTAATTGTAAAATGAATGAGTTTCAAGCTGCAATGGGTTTATGTGTTTTAGATGATATGGAAAGAATAATGGGAAAAAGGGGTAAAGTATACAATTACTACAGGGAAAATCTTTCTGATGAATTACAATTTCAAAAGCAAAATGAATATTCTACTCAAAATTATGCTTATTTTCCTGTGGTTTTTGATTCAGAGGTCACACTTTTTCAAGTTAAAGAGTACTTAAGTAAAAATAAAATTAATACTAGGAGATATTTTTATCCATCTTTAGAACAATTGCCATATATTAAGCGGCTACAGAAGATGCCTATATCAAATGATATTTCAAAGAGAATACTATGTTTGCCTATGTATGATTCCATTAGAATAGATGAATTAGACAAAATAATTAGCATAGTAAATATGTCAAGAAGTGAATTCGGTATAAATCAAGAGGTGGTTATATGAAGATAGCAGGTAATCAACCTTATATATTCCCATATATAGGATACTTCCAGCTAATTAATCAAGTTGATTACTTTATTTCTGCAGATGATTATCAGTATATTGAAAGAGGCTGGATAAATAGAAATAATATATTAGTAGCTGATAAACCATATTTAATTACCTTCAGTGTTAAAAAAGATAGCCATAATAAAAGTATTTGTGAAAGATATTATAATGATAAGTTATTTATTAAACAATATAAAAAATTATTTAAATTATTAGAATTTAATTATAAAAAAGCCACCTATTATAACGATGTTATTGAATTATTAAATAGGATTTTTTCTTTTGAAGATTATAATGTTTCAACCTTCAATCTAAATAGTATTAAACAAATATGTAAGTATTTAGACATAAATACTAAATTCTTAAATTCATCAGATATTAAAAAAGATGGGAATTTAAAACGTCAAGATAAAGTTTTAGAAATTGTTGAAATACTAAACGCTAATACTTACATAAATGCAATTGGTGGCAAGATGTTATATTCTAAGGAAAAGTTTAAAGAAAGAAATGTAGATTTATTTTTTATTGAAACAAATGTAAAAGGATACAAACAATTTTCACAAAAATTTGTTGAAAATTTATCAATAATTGATGTACTAATGCATAATTCCATAGATGAAGCAAAAGAGTTATTAAACCAATATACACTAGTATAAAATTAATTAAAAATTAGAGGTGATTTTATGAAAATAGGAATTATGCAACCTTATTTATTCCCCTATATTGGATATTATCAATTGATAAACCAAGTTAATTGTTATGTTTCATGTGATGATGTTCAATATATTAAAGGAGGTTGGATAAATAGAAATAATTTGCTAATAAAGGGAGACCAAAAAATGTTTACGTTTAGCGTAATTAAAGATAGTCAATCTAAAAATATTAATGAAAGATATTATAATAGTGAGTTAATAATAAAAGAATTTCAAGCGCTTCTAAGGTCACTTCAATGTAATTATAAACAAGCCCCATATTACAAAGAAGTTATCTGTTTATTAAATACCATTTTTTCTTTTGAGGACTATAATGTTTCAAATTTCAACTTAAATAGTATTAATAAAGTATGTGAATATCTGAAGATAAATACTAAGATAATAAAGTCTTCACAAATTCAAAAAAAGGAAGATTTAAGATGCCAAGAAAAGGTGCTTGAAATTGTAAAAGAATTAAAGGGAACAACATACATAAACCCTATTGGAGGGATTTCATTGTATTCAAAGTCAAAATTTGAAGAAGAAAACATAAATTTACTTTTCATAAAAACAAAAGTAAAGGAATATAAACAGTTTTCAGAAAAATTTGTTCCAGATTTATCAATAATAGATGTACTTATGCACAATTCCAAAGATGAGATAAAAGAGTTATTAAATCAATATAATTTAGTAACAAATTGAAGTTTATTATTAAATTAGTTTCTACGGAGGTGTAATGTGAAGAAAAAAAACATGGACGGATATGGATATTTCATTCAAGTAACTAAGAAACATATGATTTTTATACTAGTAATAACAATTTGTATAACTGTTATTACAGCTTTATTAAACAATTTTGTAATAAAACCTGTTTATCAAGCTAATTGTAGTGTGATTATTGGAAAAGAAAATGGCCAAAATATTTCAGAAGGTGAAGCACAAATGTACCAGAGCTTGATAAAGACGTACAGTGAAATCGGAAAATCAAGAAAAGTTGCTGAAAATGCTTCTCAAAAACTCAATTCCAGGTTTGCACCAGAAGAGTTAATGTCAAACATGAAGATAGTGCCACAGAATGGAACACAAATAATTGAAATATCATATGAAAGTTTAAAGCCTACTGAAGCTTCAAAGATTGCAAATGCAATATCGGAAGCCTTTGTACAAGAATGTAAAAGACTTTTGCCAGCATCCCAAATAAATGTTATAGATAAAGCACTGGTTCCTTACAAACCAATAAAGCCAAATAAAACAATAAACTGTTTATTAGCATTCTTATGTGGTTTAATGCTATCTACTTCTATAAGTTTTTTCATTGAATATTTAGATAACAAAATAAAAACAGAGGAGGATCTTGAAAAATATTTGGACATACCATTTATAGGTATAGTACCAAAATGCTTAAAAATGAAAGAATTAATTGTTAGGAAAGAGCCAAAATCTTTTATTACAGAAGCATATAAAAAAATAAGAACTAATATATTATTTTCTTTAGAAAATAAAGGATTAAAAACGTTTCTTGTAACTAGCGCTAATCCCAAAGAGGGAAAAACTATAGTGTCAACTAATACGGCTTATGTTATAGCTCAAACAGGGAAAAAAACATTATTGATTGATTGTAATCTGAGAAATCCTTTTATACATAAATACTTTAGCGTTATAAACAAAGATGGAATTGCAGAATTCATTAATGGAACTAGTAGAATGGAGGATGTAATTATAAAAATAGGTGACAACTTGGATATTATTACAGCTGGATTAATGACTGATAATCCCGCCGAGGTATTAGCTACTCAGAAAATGAAATTTTTTATAAAAAAAATGGAAAGCCAATATGATTGTATTATTATTGATACGCCGCCTTTACTTCCGGTTACGGATACCTTAATTCTTGCATCGGAAAGGATTGGAATAGTATTAGTTGTTAATACAGAAGCTCCTAATATTGATTCATGTAAAAAATCAAAAGAACTATTGTTAAAATATAATTCAATAATAATAGGGGCTGTTTTAAATGAAATACAAAAGAAATCATTTTCAGGTTCCAGAAATGAATTCAAGGGGAAAGAGAAAATAAAGGCATCTCAAGCATGCGTAGCAAAAAATAGTTAAAGAAAGGGTAAGAATTTAAAGACATGAAAAATATTTTTATTATTGGTTCAAAAGGTATACCAGCAAGGTATGGTGGATTTGAAACATTCGTAGATAAGCTTACATATTGCAAAAAAAATAATAATATTAAATATCATGTTGCTTGTTTAGCAAATGATGAAAAAGAATTTATGTACAATAATGCAAGATGTTTTAATGTAAAAATTAAAGATATAGGTAAAGCAAAGGCTATTATATATGATATTAAAGCATTGAGAATGAGCAAAAAATACATAAAGGACAATAATTTAGAAGGCTCTATAATCTACATACTTGCTAGCAGAATAGGACCATTTTTAGCCATTTACAAGAGGTCATTGAAAAATCAGGGAATAAAAGTATATGTTAATCCTGATGGACATGAGTGGAAGAGAAGCAAATGGAGCAAGTTTGTACAAAAGTATTGGAAGTTATCAGAAATGTTGATGGCAAAACATGCTGACTTGGTGGTATGTGATTCAAAAGGAATAGAAGAATATATTATACAAGAATACGGGTGTAATAATGATAAAACTACATTTATAGCTTATGGAGCAGATATAGAAAAATCTAAAGTACTAGATACAGATAAAAGCTTAATGAAATGGTATAAAAAAAATGAGATTAGAAACAATGAATATTATTTAGTAGTTGCAAGGTTTGTACCCGAAAATAATTTTGAAACAATTATAAGGGAATTTATGAATACAGGTATAGACAGGGATTTAGTAATAGTAACTAATAATGATAAAAACAAGTTCTATGAAGAATTATTAAATAAAACAAGTTTTAGTAAAGATAAAAGAATCAAATTTGTTGGTACAGTGTATGAGCAAGATTTAATAAAAAAGATAAGGGAAAATGCATATGGTTATATTCACGGACATGAAGTTGGCGGGACCAACCCCTCTTTACTTGAAGCATTAGCAAGTACAAAATTAAATTTACTATTAGATGTTAATTTTAACAGAGAAGTAGGACAAACTGGAGCACTCTATTTTTCAAGAGAAAAGGGAGATTTAGCTACACTTATTAATAAGGTTGAATTATTGGATAAAGCAAGTATAGAAGACATGGGTAATAAAGCCAAAAAAAGAATAATTGACAATTATACTTGGAATCAAATTGTAGATAAATATGAAGAGTTGTTTTATAGTTACGGCTTAGAAAAAAACATCTTTAAAGTGGCTAATAATATTAACTGTACCCAATATGGGAAAAAGGGTAGAGGTGAAATATGAAGATATTAGCTGTAAATAAATTTTATTATATTAAGGGTGGTAGTGAAACTTATTTTTTCGGATTAAAAGATATTTTAGAAGAAAACGGTCATGAAGTTATACCTTTTTCTATGAAGGATGAAAAAAATTATGAAACTGAATATGAAAAATATTTTATAAAAAATATTAACTATGAGAAAATGAGTGTTTTTAAAAAGATTATAAACGCAACAAAAATCATCTACAATTTTGATGCTAAGAAAAACATTACTCGTTTGATAGATGCAACAAATCCTGAAATTGCACATTTACATATCTTTCAACATCAATTATCACCTTCTATTTTGTATCCATTGAAAAAAAGCAATATTCCCATAGTTTATACCATGCATGATTTAAAACCTGTGTGTCTTAATTATAAAATGTTAAATAGCAACAAAATATGTGAGGAGTGCAAAGAAAAAAATTATTATAAGTGTTTTACAAACAAGTGTGTTAAAGGGTCAAAAATGGCAAGTTTAGTAAATGTTATAGAAGGGTATTTTCATGAATTTTTTGGTAGTTATGACCTTATAGATAAATTTATTACACCCAGTAATTTTTATAGGGACAAGCTTATCGAATTTGGAATACCAATGGATAAAATAGTTCATGTTCCTAATTTTGTAGATACTTCTAAGTTTCAACCTAAATATGAATATGAGGAGTATTTTATTTATATAGGCAGGTTATCGGAAGAGAAGGGTATTCACACTTTAATAAAAGCTATGAAATATGTAAATAAATCTAAATTGTTAATTGTGGGAACTGGTCCACTTGAAAATCAACTAAAGGAGTTTGTAAAAAAAGAAAAAATATCAAATATTGATTTCTGTGGATTTAAAACAGGTACAGAACTTGAACAAATAATTCAAAAATGTAGATTTATGGTTATACCATCTGAATGGTATGAAAATGGGCCTATGTCAATGTTAGAATGTATGGCTTATGGAAAAGCAATTATTGGAAGTGATATTGGTGGTATTCCAGAATTGTTAGCATATGAAAATGGAATTACCTTTGAATGTGGGAATGAAAGAGATCTTTCTAAAAAAATATTATACTTATTAGCTGATGCTAACAAATGTATACTAATGGGGAAAAGGGGAAGAAAGGCTGTTGAGAACTATTATAGCAGTAATGTTCATTTATATAAATTAAATAGAATATATTATGACCTATTTTCAAGTAAAATTTACAATCAAGTTATGAGTAGCAATGAATTTTTGGCAGAATAAGGTATGCTCATAAAACGATATATTAGGAGTTTGTATGAAAAAGATTTTAATAATAACTAATATTCAATTTGGATATCTTACCGACATATTAAAGTATTGTGAATACTTGGACCATATGTATGAAATTCAAATTATATCTGTAGACGATGGGTTTACTAAAGTAGAAGGTGAAAATATTGAAGTGCATTATGTTAAAGAAAAAAATAAATTTCTAAAGAGAATTAAATTCTTAAAGATCTCGACTAAAGTTTCAGAGGCATTGAAACCAGATATTATTTTTATAGATTATTTTATTGGCTGCAGTCTAGTTAAATTCTTGCTTGGAAATAAGTATGTCTACAATCTGGACATAAGAACTGGAGCAATAAGTAGGAACAAGAGAATAAGAAAAATAAAGAATATAATTCTTAAACTAGAATGTTATAGCTTTGAGAATGTTACCATCGTGTCCCAATCCTTACAAAAACACATACATATAGATAACAGGAGAATACATATTTTACCTTTGGGAGCTGACAATAACTTTAAAGGAAAAACCACAACTTTAAAAAATGAAAATAGAAAAGAAATAAATTTAGTGTATGTGGGCACTTTCTATGAGCGAAATATTCACCAAACTATATTAGGAATCAGAATTTTTATGAACAAGTATAGGAATTTAAATTTTCATATTAATTATGACATTATAGGATTTAGTAAAAATATAACTGATGAAAAGAAAATTGAAGCTACTATTAATGAGATGAATCTAAATGGAATAGTTAAATTCCATGGGAAACTGCAATACAAAGATGCTCTAGAATTTATTAGCAAGGCACAGGTAGGGGTATCATATATACCAATTACTGAATATTTTAATTTTCAACCGCCAACAAAGACCTTTGAATATTTACTTTCAGGAATACCATGTATTGCAACAAAAACCTTTGAAAATTCACAAATAATAAACAAAACTAATGGTATTCTCATTAATGATACCCCTGAAAGTTTCTGTGAAGGTTTATATAACATATTAAAAAATATTGATAATTATCAATCAGAGGAAATAGTAAATTCGGTAAGTAAGTATACTTGGAAAAATATAATTTTTGATAATTTAAATCCATATCTTAATGGTATAAACAAGTAGAATTAGTGAAAAAGTATATAAACAGAGAGTAGAGGAATTATATGGTGGTGGCACATAAAAAATTATTTGGACTTGTATTTATATTATATTCATTTTTTATACTAATGAGTATAGTTAGCAGGAAAGACTATATTCTTTATTTTAACATTTCAATAATATTTTTTTCCATTTCAATAGTACTTTTTATCAATGATGAACTTTTGATGGTATTGCAAATATTATTTTCTTTAACA
Source organism: uncultured Clostridiaceae bacterium (assembly GCA_963791805.1). GTDB lineage: Bacteria > Bacillota > Clostridia > Clostridiales > Clostridiaceae > JACMJL01. The sequence continues at coordinate 1,053,373 of CAWBTU010000004.1, read as the reverse complement.
ATCAAAGGATTAACTGATTATTTACACTTTCCTTCATCAACTATTTATATAAGTGACTATTTTACACTTATACTATTATTAAAAATTATATTTGTCTTTCTTAACAAAAAAGAAATAAAAGTAAAGAGCAAGAAATTAAATATGTTATTTCTTTTAATTTTTCTCATGCTTTTATTAAATTTAATATCTTTAATAATAAATAGATATTCGTTATTAAATTTTATTTGGGGAATTAGAAATGACTATAAATTTTTTGTAGCCTTTATTGGATACTTGTACCTTGACATGAGTGAAAAAACAATTGAAAAAATTACAAGGCTATTGTTATTTATTTTCTTTTTGCAATTACCAGCGGTATTAATACAGTATTCAATGGGCTATATACAGGATGATATGGGAGGAACTTTTGGGCTTGGAGCTACAGGAGTTTTAGGACACTTTATGGCGTATATTTTTGCAATAGCTTTTAGTAAATACTTAAATAGAAAAATAAGTATTGTTAAGTTGATATCAGTTTTAGCCCCCATATTAGTAATAACAGTATTATCAGAAATAAAAATTATGTATGTTTATATTGCTATTATTTTGGTTTATCTGATGTTAAGAAATAAATTTAAATTAAGCTATGCTTTTATTGGTTTAGCAACATTAATTTTAATGGTTTTTTCCTCGCAAAAATTAGGAGAAATATATCCTGATTTTAATAACTTTTGGAATATAAATACATTAGTTGATTATTCCTATACCAGAAGTTATGGAGATGGGGGGGCAATCAATAGGTTATCTGGACCAGCTGTAATATATACGGAGGTAATGGATAATAACTACAAAAAATACTTTGGAGTAGGACTTGGTAATGCAGCCCCAAATCAACATGAGAGATTAAAAGGTAGATATAATGAAAAATATGATGATCTTAAGTATTATTGGTTCTTCATACCATATTATCTTATGGAAAATGGAACTCTCGGTTTAGGTCTATATATTATTTTACTAGTATATTTGTTGATTATTATGAGAAGTAACAAAACTGATAATATTGAAGAAAAAGTAATAGTTAAGGCTGTAGAAGTATGTATAATTATTAATTTCATTTCATTAATATATAATAATGGTATTTTAACAGATCAAATAGGGTTTACCTTCTGGTTTTTAGTTTATTTAACTTTTAGAAATAAATTTGAAAGTATTAAGACATTTGATTCGATACAAAAAAGGGATTGTATAGCTGAATAGCTTCATTAAAATCTAAATCAGGTGAAAATTCTATACTGTTATAACTTGAATTCATAATCATAACTTTTTTGGAGGCGTACAAAATGAAAAAAATATCAATTATAATTATACTTTTATGGATGGCATTTATATTTTATAATTCTTCAAATAACAGTGCTATATCTAATGAAAAAAGTTTTAGATTTCTTAACATATTAAGAAACAGTAAAAATATTATTCTAGAAAAAGGTAATAATGATGGAGTTAATAGTAATGATGGAGCTAATAGTAATGATGAAGGTATTAAAAATGAGAGTCAATTACCTAAGGATGAAAATAAATTACCAAGAAGCGTGAGAGATAGAAAGTTAAACATATTAATAAGGAAAAATGCACATGCCTTTGAATATATAGTTTTTTCAATTTTAATTTCACATATTCTAATGTTATATGGTATGAAAGGAAAAGACGCTATAATTTACATCCTTTTCATTTCATTGTTTTATGCGCTAACTGATGAATATCATCAATCATTTGTTCAAGGCAGAGGATCTTTAGTTAGCGATGTGTTCATTGATTTTGGAGGAAGTCTTATTGGAGTTTGTAGTTATAATCTATTTATATATACAAAGCAGAAAATAAAGGTTTCCAGTAAATCCATTTTAAATAAAAGCAAAATATGATATACTTATTTTAACAAAAAAATTTAGCGTAATTTGAAAGTTATTTACTAAAGGAATATGAAAAAAGCACGATAAATTGCTAATGGAAAAAATAAATACTACATTAAGAAAGTTTCTTATAGTATTTTATGAGAAGAGGGAATCTTAATAATGAGGAGTAATGAAAAAATCTGTGAGCTATATATTAGAAATAAGTGGATTATTTTAGTTTTTTTAATCCCCTTTTTTTCAGTTACTTCTTTTTATAATGTTAACTCTAAGCTTCTTTTAGTAACGGGAGCAGTATTTGTATCCTACTGCATTTGGGGAAAGAAAATTTTGTTTAATAAAAAGAAAAACATAGATACCTTTAAAAAAGTTATGCCCTATGTAGATACTTTGTTTTGTGGTGCGGTAATATTTTTAAGAGGTGGTTTAAGATCAGATGCTTTCATGTTTTTTATATTCTTGATTGTATTCTATTCAGTATTTGAAAAGAATAAGACCTGTTTAAGAATATGTCTTTTATCCATGCTTATATATACATTAAGTTGTATGTATTATGTGGATTCTGTATCTACCTTCTTTTGGGAAAGGTTCATTATTAGGCTAAATTTATTACCGGTTACACTGATAATTGTAGCATGGTTTAATAGAAGGTTGAATCTGGCAAAGACAACTTTAGAAAGAGAAAAGCTTGGGGCTAGAAAAGACACATTGACAGGACTATGGAATAGAAAAATGCTTGATGAGACTCTTATAAAATTAGCTAGTGAATATAAATTTGATAGTAAAAAGAAATACGGTATTTTAATTATAGATTTGGATGATTTTAAGTCAGTAAATGATATGTTTGGACACGATAAAGGAGATTTTGTACTAGAGAATGTTTCCCATAGTATTAATCTTAGTATTACCCATAGAGATATGCCATTTAGAATAGGCGGAGATGAATTTTTAATAATTATAAGGGATTGTGATGAATTTAAACTTAAATTATATGCTGATAGAATAAAGAATTCTGTTAGTAGGATTAGGTTTAATTTTGGAGATTCACTTAGGGGGATTACTGTTAGTATTGGCGGTAGTTTATCTAGTGAGGGAGATTTCGAAAAAATGTATAAACTTTCAGATGAAAGAATGTATGACGGGAAAACAAGTGGTAAAAATGTAGGAATTACCTGCTGATAATTTACTTCAAAGGAAGGAACTTGTATGGATCAGGATAAAGAATTTAAAGAAGATTTTGTTCATTTACATGTGCATACTGAGTATAGCCTTTTAGACGGTTCTGGAAAAGTAGGTAAATTAATAGCTAAAGCTAAGGAACTTGGCATGAAAAGTCTTGCCATTACAGATCATGGGACAATGTACGGTTGCGTAGATTTTTATAAGCAAGCATTGGAACAGGGAATTAAACCTATAATAGGTTGTGAAATATATATAGTATCTAAATCAATGTATTTAAAACAAAATGATAAGGACAATGAAACTCATCATCTTGTTTTATTAGTTAAAAATGAAATAGGATATAGAAATTTAATGCAAATTGTTTCTAGAGCATCTATTGACGGATTTTATTATAAGCCAAGAGTAGATCATGAATTTCTAAGCAAACATAGTGAAGGTCTAGTTGCTTTAAGTGCTTGTTTAGGTGGAGAAGTGCAGTCTGCATTAAAGAATAATAACAGAGAAAAAGCTGTAGAAGCAGCATTATTTTATAAAGAGGTTTTTAAAGAGGATTTTTATTTAGAGCTTCAGTATCATGGAATAAATGAGCAGCTTAAGGTTAATGATGAATTAGTTGAACTTTCAAAGGAATTTGATATTCCCCTAGTGGCAACTAATGATGTGCATTATATTAATAAAGAAGATTCAAGAGCTCATGATATTCTTCTGTGCATTCAAACAGGAAAAACCGTGGAAGATGAAAATAGAATGAGATATCCTTCTGGAGAGTTTTATCTCAAGTCTATAAATGAGATGTACAATCAGTTTTCGTATGTTTCCGAGGCCCTTAATAATACAGTTAAAATAGCCGAAATGTGTAATTTTGATTATGAATTTCATAAATCAAAATTGCCTAACTTTCCGTTAGAGGAAGGTCAGGATCATTTTGAGTATTGTAAAGAGTTATGTTATGCAGGCTTGAAGGAACTATACTCAGATATTTCACCTACATTAATTGAACGGCTAGAGTACGAACTAAATGTAATCAAACAGATGGGATATGTGGACTATTTTCTTATAGTTTGGGACTTTATTAAGTTCGCTGTGGATAATGGAATAATGACTGGACCAGGTAGGGGTTCTGCGGCTGGTTCTTTAGTTGCGTATACTTTAGGAATAACTAAAATAGATCCTATAAAATACAATTTGATTTTTGAAAGATTCTTAAATCCTGATAGAGTATCTATGCCTGATATTGATAGTGACTTTTGCTATGAAAGGCGTCAAGAGGTTATAGATTATGTTGTAGAAAAATATGGTATAGACAATGTGTCACAGATTGTAACCTTTGGTACTATGGCTCCAAGAGCTTGCATAAGAGACGTTGGAAGAGCTATGAGCTATTCTTATGCAGAAGTAGACAGGATTGCTAAGATGATTCCTACAATGATAGGGATCAGCATTGATAAGGCTCTGGAAATGAATACAGAATTAAAAAAAGCTTATGATGAGGAAGAAAGGGTTAAAGAATTAATTGAAATAGCAAAGGCTTTAGAGGGTATACCAAGACATACTTCTACCCATGCAGCAGGAGTTGTTATAGCATCTGAACCTTTAGTTAATTTTGTTCCCCTTCAACAGAATGAAGGTAATATTGTTACTCAATTTACTATGGGTACTTTAGAAGAATTAGGGCTTTTAAAAATGGACTTCTTAGGACTTAGAACCCTTACGGTTATGAGAGATGCAGTGACTATGATAAGGGAAAACAGAGGAGTAGAAGTAGATTTAGATAAAGTGGACTTTGATGATAAAGAAGTCTACAAGATGATTGGTGAGGGTAAAACTGTTGGTGTATTTCAGCTTGAATCTGCTGGAATGACTAGTTTTATGAAGGAACTAAAACCAGATAATCTTGAGGATATCATTGCAGGAATAAGTCTTTACAGACCGGGGCCAATGGCTGAAATCCCAAGATATATAGAAAATAAAAAAAATATAGAAGCAATAAAGTATGAAACCGAGCAATTAATACCAGTCTTAGATGTGACCTATGGATGTATGGTTTATCAAGAACAAGTAATGCAAATAGTACGAGATTTAGCTGGTTATTCCATGGGAAGAAGCGACCTTGTAAGACGTGCTATGTCTAAGAAAAAGCATAAGGTTATGGAAGAAGAAAGACATAATTTTGTTTACGGAATAGAAAATGAGGATGGAACTTTCGAAGTTCCTGGCTGTGTTAGAAATGGAATAACTGTAGAAGCTGCTAACAAAATCTTTGACTCCATGATGGACTTTGCTTCCTATGCCTTTAATAAATCTCATGCAGCGGCTTATGCTGTAGTTGGTTTTCAAACAGGATATCTAATGAAATATTATCCTACTGAATTTATAGCAGCTATGCTTAACAGTGTAATGGGAGACAATGATAAGGTGTCCTTTTATATTAGGTTTGCTGAAGAGTGTGGTATTCAAGTACTAAAGCCTAATTTAAATGAAAGCTTTGCTAAATTTACAGTTAAAGGAGATAAAATTATTTTTGGCTTAGCTGCGATTAAAAATGTTGGAGTTAATGTTATTGATAGTATTATTAAAAAAAGAGAAATTAAAGGTGATTTTACTACTTTTATAGATTTTGCAAACAGAGTAGATACTGGTTCGGTAAATAAGCGAGCTGTAGAAAGTATGATTAAAGCAGGAGCTTTTGATTGTATGGGTATATACCGTTCAAAGCTATTAGCTGTATTTGAAAAAGTGCTAGATGGATCTAATAACCTTAGAAAGAAAAATATAGAAGGACAAATGAATTTATTTGCTGATTTTTCTAAAGAAGAGGTTGGAGAAGTAGAAATAAAATATCCTGACATTAATGAATTTGATAAAAGGTATTTGCTAGCAATGGAAAAGGAAATGACAGGAATATATCTTTCAGGACACCCTTTAGATGAATACCAAGAAACACTTAACTTAAAAACTAGTATTAAAGTATCAGAAATTATTGGAAATGAAGTTCTTGAGGTTGATTTAGTAGAGGATGTATTTAAAATAAAAGATGGGGATAAAGTTATTATTGGTGGAATAGTTACTTTTGTTAGTAAAAAAATAACTAGAAATAACGCTATGATGGCCTTTATCAAAATAGAAGATCTTTATGGAACAATTGAAGTAGTAATCTTTCCAAAAACTTTTGAAAAGTGCACTTCCTTGATTAATGTAGATGAATTACTTTTAGTTACCGGAAGAGTAAGCCTACGTGAAGACGAGTTACCTAAAATAATTTGCGAAAGCGTGAAACCACTAACTAAAGCTAGAAGTGAAAGTGTATATATTCAGATTGACGAGGAGAAAAATATTGGTGCAGCTAAAAACGCAATAAAGTTAGATGCCAAATATGATAAGGGAAGTACACCTATATACTTGTGTACAAAAAAAGAAAGAAGAAAATATATGCTAGATAAAGAATACTGGATAAACCCAGAAGCTTCGTTAATGGAGAAGCTTAGAAATAGGTTTGGAGAAGAAAACATAAAAATCCTTGAGGATCAATGAATAATTACCGTAATTATGGATAAAGTGTAATAATAGGATAATAGTGGCAGCTGATCCTAAAAACAAGAACGCATTGAAAATATAGAAAACACTAGAGTGGCAATAGCCATTTAGTGTTTTCTCTTTTTTGAGTTTGTGGTATAATATCAACTATAATGTAAAAATATAACAATAATGTATTTGCATGTAATTGATATTTGGGGGCGAAATAAATGAAAAAAGCAATGAAGTTGCTACTGAGTGTATTTTTAGCATTGGTAATTATAATAGCGAGCACATATGTATTTGGCATGATGTACGTTAATAACAAAGTGTCAAAAATAAAAGTTGTTGGAATCTCAAAGGATCCAAAAGAAATGGGTGTAGATAATATTAAATTTGATAAACAAGAGAATAGTATTACAAATATTTTATTATTGGGTACTGATTCTAGGGACACAAAAGGCGATGAGGGCAGGTCAGATGCTATGATGATTCTAACTATGGATAAAAAAAATAATGAACTTAAGCTTACATCTATAATGAGAGACTCTTTAGTTAGTATAGAGGGGCATGGAGAAGAAAAAATAACCCATGCTAACGCATACGGTGGACCATCATTATCTATTAAAACAGTAAACCAAAACTATAATATGAATATTATGGATTATGTTAAAGTTGATTTTTTTGGATTAGAAAGAATAATTGACTACGTAGGTGGTGTTTCTATTGATATAACTGCAGAAGAAATACCCATTGCTAATGGATATATTAATGAGGTTGCTGGAATCGAGAATAAAGAACCTTTACATATAAAAAGGCCAGGGTTACAAACATTAACTGGAATTCAAGCAGTTGGATATTGTAGGATACGGTATGTGGGTAATTCAGATTTTCAAAGAACAGAGAGGCAGAGGCTTGTTCTTTCAGCTTTATTTGGAAAACTTAAAACTAAAAGTATTATAGAAATACCTGGAGCAGTCAATGCTATAATTCCATGTGTTGAAACAAGCATAAATTCAAAAGAAATTATAGCTTACTCTACATATATTCTAACCCATAGAATGTTTAATATTGAGCAATCAAGAGTACCTTACGATGGTATGTATAAGGACGCAATGGTTAATGATATGTCAGTATTAATTTGGGACAAGCCAGCAACTATTGAAAAGCTTCATAGCTTTATATTTGGAGCTAAATCTAATTAAACAAGGTTTATACCGGTTAAGCAACTTTTTTGCATAATTTTTCTTTAATGTATCAAAATATATAGATACTATAAGGAGGGATTATTATGAGTGGAAAACTAAATTGCAGTGCACAAGAATGTGTTCATAATTTAAGTGGTCTTTGCTCTGCTAACAGTATATTTATTGGAGGCAGCCAAGCACATACTAGTAATACAACTAAGTGTGATACCTTTGCAAAAAAAGGTTTTGTTAATGCAGTTATTAATGTAACTAATATGAATATTCCTGGAGAGATAAGACAACTTGTCAATAAGCATTCAATACAAATGAGCCCTAAAATCAAATGCGAAGCAACAAATTGTAACTATAATGTTGATGAGATTTGTGGAGCAAGTGATGTACAAATTTATGGTCCAGGTGCTTCTGGTAGTGGAGAAACTCAATGTGAAACTTTTGTAGAATAAAAAATGGACAGAAAACAGGTTAAGTGATTTATTAACCTGTTTTTTTCTTGTAAAAGTAAGTTATTAATTGTAGAATTAGAAAGTGTTAAATAAACTTTGAGGTGATTTAGATGAAATCCACTATTCCAATAGAAAAAAATGAAGAATATATTATAGATATTACTGGACTAGGTTTTGAAGGTGAAGGCGTAGGGAGAATAGAAAATTTCACCATTTTCGTTGAAGGAGCTCTTTTAGGTGAACAGGTAAGGATTAAGATAGTAAAAGTAAATAAAGATTTTGCCTTTGGAAAACTAATAGAGATATTAGCGGAAGCTGAAGAAAGAGTACAGCCTGAATGCTCAGTATACAAGAAATGCGGAGGTTGCCAGTTTCAGCATCTATCATATGGAGGACAGCTTGAATTTAAGAGGACAAGAGTTGAAGACTGTTTAACAAGAATCGGTAAGCTAAAAAATGTACTTGTAAATGAAACGCTAGGAATGGAAGGATCTCAGCTTAGATATAGAAATAAAGTACAGCTTCCAATTGGTGAGAAGCTGGGGGAACCTATAATTGGTTTTTATGCTCCAAGAAGTCATGAAATAATTGATATGGAGACATGCTTAATTCAAGATGAAATTGCAGATCAAGCAGCCAAGCTTTTAAAAGAATGGATACGAGATTTTAAAATTAGTATTTATAATGAAGAAAATAGAAGAGGCTTTCTAAGGCACTTGATGGTTAGAAAAGGTTTTAACACTGGTGAAGTGATGATAGTTATTGTCACAAATGAGGAAGAATTTCTTTATAGAAAAGAGTTAATTGAATTAATATTAGCTAATTTAATAGGCGTAAAAAGTATTATTCAAAATATAAATACCAAAAACACAAATGTAGTTTTGGGTGAAAGGTGTATTACACTATGGGGAAGCGACGTAATCTGTGATTATATTGGGGCCTACAAGTTTAAAATATCTCCGCTCTCATTTTTTCAGATAAACCCAAAACAAACAGAGGTTTTATATAATAAAGTATTAGAATATGCTTCACTTACAGGCCAGGAGACAGTTTTTGATGCATATTGTGGTACTGGAACTATAGCTATATTTGTAGCACAAAAAGCTAAAAAGGTTTATGGTGTAGAAATTGTACCTCAAGCCATTGAAAATGCTTGGGAAAATGCAAAAGATAATTCAATAGAAAATGTTGAATTCATAGTAGGAAAATCAGAGGAAGTGATACCGGAGCTTATAGCTAAAGGAATAAAAGCCGATGTAGTTATAGTAGATCCACCTAGAAAAGGTTGTGAAAAGATATTATTAGAAGAAATTTCAAAGATTCAACCGAGAACAATTGTATATGTATCCTGTAATCCCAGCACTTTGGCTAGGGATTTAGGAATACTTAAGGAGTATGGATATGAAGCTGTGGAAGTTCAACCGGTTGATATGTTCCCCGAAACGGCACACGTTGAGACGGTTGTGAAGATAGAGAAGAGATAGGTTGATATCAATAGATATACAATTTCTCAATATGATTTGAGTTTAAATGTTTCTGAAAAAGCCATAATTGATAGTGTAATAAAAAATTTTAGCTGTTATAGTGGGAAAATTTTAGAAGCGTTTACTCATGCAGAAACACCATGGCTCGCTACTCGTGGAGATTTACCTGTAATAGTTTCTACAGATAGACAAATTGAAAAGAAATTGATAGGTGAGTATTTTAAGGCAGTTAAAGATAAGAACAATATGCTGAACCCATCTGATATAGGAGTGTATAGTAAACAAATGTTTGAACAAAGTTCTATGTAACAGCATAAATATATAAAAAAATTAAAACCTGTTCGATATGTTCGTTTTATATGTGATATAGTATAAAATGTAGAGAAAAATAAATAGCAATATAGCCTCTTGGAGAAATCTGAGGGGCTTTCTCATACCTTAAAACACTAGGCTCTGAAGCACTTGCTTCGGGGCCTTTATTGATTGGAGGAAATGATGAACTTAGAATAATGAAAGTAGAATTAGGGGATAAATTTCTAGAATAAAATTTCTCAAATTGCCAATTTAATTTTGAAAATGTTTGTGCTAGACATGGCATAATAACGGACAACGGTTAAGACACATATTGGACGTTGATTGAAGAAGAGGAAATTTTTTTGAGATTTTTTATCACTGAAATAATCAAACATAACAAAAATGTAATGTTAATGAAATCTAATTCAATGGTTGCTACAAATAAAATTGTATATAATAAGTACATCAGAGGAAGTTAAAACAATTAAATTTAAAATAAAGAAAAAAAGGAGAGTTACAAATGAAAAACATATTAAGTGTAGAAAAAATTGAAAAGTATTATGGAAATAAAGATAATGTAACAAAGGCTATAGATAGTATTAGTTTTAAGGTAGATGAGGGTGAGTTTGTTGGGATAATGGGACCTTCAGGAAGTGGTAAAACAACATTGCTTAATTGTATATCAACTATTGATAATGTCACTACAGGGAAAATAATAATAAATAATAGTGATATAACTAGATTAAAATCAAAAGCATTAGATAAGTTTAGACAAAATGAGTTAGGTTTTATATTTCAGGATTTTAATCTACTAGATACCCTTACAGCTTATGAAAATATAGCTTTAGCATTAACAATAAAAGGTGAGAAAAGTTCAGAAATAGATGGCAAAATAAAAGCAGTAGCAAAATATTTAGACATTGAACAAGTACTAAATAAAAGTCCTTATCAAATGTCAGGTGGACAAAAGCAAAGAGTTGCTTCTGCAAGAGCAATAGTGACAGATCCATCCTTAGTACTTGCTGACGAACCAACAGGGGCGCTAGATTCTAAAGCAGCTAGATTATTACTTGAAAGATTTGAAAGTCTAAACAAAGATTTAAAGACCACAATACTTATGGTTACCCATGATGCGTTTACAGCAAGCTATGCTCATAGAATCCTTTTTATTAAAGATGGAAAAATCTTTAGTGAGGTAGTAAGAGGTAAGGATACTAGAAAAGAATTCTTTAATAAAATTATAGAAGTTATAACTCTACTTGGAGGTGATAATAATGTATTCTAAAATAGCTGTAGGTAATGTAAAGAAGAGTTTCAAGGACTATGCTATATATTTCTTAACATTAACTTTAGCAGTTTGTATATTTTATAGCTTCAACTCAATGGGGTCACAAAAGGCACTTATAGAAATGAAATATGTATCTAAATTAATGAAAGTTATGTCTTATGTGTCAGTATTTATATCCATAGTATTAGGTAGTTTAATATTATATGCAAATAATTTCTTGATAAAAAAACGTAAAAAAGAATTAGGAATATATGTGATTTTAGGTATGGGAAAAAGAAAAGTATCTAGAATATTAGTAATGGAGACTTTTCTAGTTGGAGTTATATCTTTAATTAGTGGACTTATACTAGGAATTGGAGTATCACAAGGATTATCTACCTTTGCATTAAAGTTATTCGATTTGCCGGTTAATAAATATAAGTTTGCAGTTTCAACAGGTGCAATAGGTAAAACTGTATTATACTTTGGAATAATGTTTTTACTTGTTATGATATTTAATGTATCCATTATTTCTAAATACAAGATAATCGATTTGTTAACAGCGGGTAGAAAAACTCAAGATGTTAAATTCAAAAATCCTATTATATATTTAATAGCATTTATTTTATGCGCAGTATCACTTGGATTTGCATATAAATCAATACTAAAAGTAGGTTTAGATGTACTAGATCCTATGTTCTTAATATCAATAGCTTTGGGAATATTAGGTACAGTGTTATTTTTCTTCAGCTTATCTGGATTTATATTATATGTGGTAAAGAAAAATAAAAAGGTTTATTTTAAAGGGTTAAATATATTTGTTGTAAAACAGATAAATAGTAAAGTTAATACAAACTTCATATCAATGTCTTTAATTTGCTTAATGTTATTCTTCACAATAGTAAGTTTATCTACAGGAATAAGCTTTAAAACACTTACAGATGCAGGACTTAAAAAGTCAACGCCCTTTGATGCCAGCATAGTAGTACAAAATAAGGATCAAGGTTACAATATAGAAGATGTTCTAAATAAAATTAATTTTAAAACAAGTGAAAATGAAAAATCTGTAGCTCATAATGAATATGTTACAGGTATGAAAGTTAGTGACTTTTTAAAAACAGGAGATAAGGATTTTAAAAAAGAAGATGTAGTTTTTGTTAAACTATCTGATTATAATAAAATTTTAAAATTAAAGAATGAAAAAGAAGTAAATTTAAATAAGGATGAAGTATTAATTTCATCAAATGTTAGTAAGTTTAAGAACCCAATAAATAAAAAAATTGAAAATAACAATAAAATTAATATTAAAGGTAAAGAATACCTAATACAAAACCCTAAAGCTATAGAAGAAAATTTTCGAAATTCTTATTTGGTATGTAATAGTTTCACAATAGTTATAAATGATGAGTTTTTATCAGGTTACAAAATTAATGCATCAGTACTTGATGTAAATTATTTAGATAAAAATAGAGAAGAATATAATAAAAAATATGAAAAACTCCGCGAGGACTATGTTAAAGGTGAGTATGAAAACTTAAATATTGATAATATATTAAGTATGTCAAAAGACGGGGTTTATTCAGAAAATAAGGGAGTTACAGCTATATTAATATTTATCGTAATATATTTAGGTATTGTATTTTTAATAACTAGCATGGCAGTACTCGCTCTTCAACAATTATCAGAAGCCAGCGATAGTATAGACAGATATAAAGCTTTAAGGAGACTTGGTGCAAACAAAAGAATGATAGACAAAACGATTTTTGTTCAAACATTGATATATTTTAGTATTCCAATTATTCTTGCAGTTATTCATTCAGTGGTTGGAATTAAGGTAACTAGTGATTTTATAAATAGCATACAAAAAATAAATATTAACTCTTCAGCATTAGTAACAGCTTTAATATTTATTGTGATTTATGCAGGATACTTCTACACAACATATGTAGGATATAAAAATATTGTTAAGAGTAACTTATAGTTTTTAATTTGAAGCTCCCTAATAAGAAAGAGGTATTTACTGAAAAGTAAGTGCCTCTTTAAGTTGCTCCCAGAATGGGCACAATCTAATGGGTGAAAGTCCCCATTACCAGTTGATAGGGCTGAATATGTACTTTAATATTTAAGATATGCTATGATATTATGGTACAGTATAAAATAAGTATGGAGGTAAGAGTACATATGGATAAAATTATTATTATTGAAGATGATGAAGTTATAAGAGAAGAATTACAAAATTTTTTAAAAAGATATGGATACGAAGTAAAAGCTCCTATAAATTTTAATAATATAATACAGTATATTGAAAATGAAAATGCAGAACTTATATTGTTAGACATTAATCTTCCAGTGTTTGATGGTTATTATATATGTAGAGAAATACGAAAAACTTCAGAGGTCCCAATTATAATAGTTACAAGTAGAGATAGTGATTTAGATGAATTAATGAGTATGAATTTAGGAGCAGATGATTTTATAACAAAGCCTTATAATATAGAAATATTATTAGCAAGGATAACTAATATTTTAAAAAGAACAGGTGGAAGTTCAAAAACTAATAATATATTAAACTATAGAGATTTTAATTTAAATCTTTTAAATGCAACGGTTATTTATAAGGATAAATGCTTGGAATTAACGAAAAATGAGGTTAAGATACTCTCTTACTTAATAAACAATAAGGGGAATATAGTAAAACGGGATTCGCTTATGGAATATCTGTGGAAATCAGATTATTTTGTAGATGATAGTACCTTAACTGTTAATATTAATAGATTAAGAAAAAAACTTGAAGAGATAGGCATAGAAAACACAATAGAAACAAGAAGAGGGCTAGGGTATATAATGCCATGAGTATAGGTGAATTTATTAAAGAAAAAATGGTAGTAATAATATTCAATATGATACTATTTGTCATACTAGCAGCTATAATGATTATTATTAAGGTTAATGTCATTATAATTTCATTTGTCTTTTGTATTTGGTTTTTGCCATTAATTTCTTATATGGCGTTAGAATTTATAAAGTTTAAAAATTATTATGATGAAATAAATAACATATTAGAAAATTTAGATAAGAAATATCTACTTCCAGCGGTAATAAAGGAAGCGAACTTTATACAAGGGAAAAAGTTAAATTCTATACTTAAAGAGATAAGCAGAGATATGCACGAAAATGTAAATTATTATAAAGATATACAGGTGGAATATAGAGAGTACATAGAAACCTGGGTACATGAAATTAAAACACCAATAGCTTCTACAAAGCTAATAATTGAAAACAATCGAGATGAAGTAACTAATAAAATAGACTTCCAGATAGATAGAATTGAGGGTTTTGTAGAGCAGGTGCTTTATTATTCTAGAAGCGATGATGTTAGTAAAGACTATATTATAAAACAAATTAATCTTGATAATGTAGTAAGGAATGTAGTTAAAAGAAATTATAGAGATTTTATTCATAAAAAAATAAAATTAGACACAAAAAATATTAATGAAATTGTATATAGTGATACGAAATGGATTGAATTTATTATTAATCAGATAATAGGAAACTCTATAAAGTACTCAAGTAGTAAAGAGCCCATGATAAGTATATATTCAATTAAGAAATTTAATTCAGTAATGTTAACCGTAGAGGATAATGGGGTAGGCATAATAGATAAAGATATAGATAGAGTGTTTGAAAAAGGATTTACTGGTGAGAACGGAAGAAAATTTAGTAAAAGTACAGGAATGGGCTTGTATCTATGTGAAAAACTATGTTCAAAACTGGGCTTAAAAATTACTATTGATTCTGAGGTGAATGAAGGAACTAAAGTTACATTAATATTTCCGTTGTCTGGTATGGTAAATTTTACAGATGATTAAGGCTTCATAGTTTCGGATAGTTTAAAACAGTTCGGAAGTAGGAGAAGAGTAATAATATAATTCACTTTTTTCAATGGACAGTGATATAGTTAGGTACGGTTCGCATCCACCATACATAAAAAGAATACTTGTTTTTACAAGTGGAAAATATAAAGAAATGAACGCTATGTATTAGTTGTAGTTACAATACATAGCATTTTCTCGTTGTTGTGATTAAGTAGTTGAATACTGGAAAGTATTTGTAACAATCATTGAATTAACCATAACAAGCTTCTCTTTTCATATCATTTATTCTTCAGATAACTTCTTTTTATCTTTTGATTAGTCGTGCATATTCCAGACAGTATTTCAAACATAAGCTTCATTTAACCAATAGAAAGCTCCATTGGTTAAATGAAGATATGGTATTTTTCGGCAAATAATATCATTTTACGACTAAATATTCATGTTTAATGGTATTCTATTTGATTATAAAAAATATTGTTGCTAAAATAGGAATGTTGTAAATTTGTAAGAGAAAATAGTCCATTGGATGATATTTGTGGAATTACAACTATGGAAATATAATACTATAGAAGTCAATTATAAATTTTTGTTAATTGATGAACGTTAGTGACAAGGGGGATAAAGATGAACAAATTTAGCAAAATTATTGCAAATATATTGATTGTAATTATGATAAGTAATTGCTTTCAATATAATGTATTAGCGGCTAGTACTAACAATGAGGTTAGCACTTCAGCTCAAGCTACTCAATCAAAGGACAAGGCTCCGAAGATAATATCAGAGGTTAAGGACAAGAGGGAAGAGAATACTAAAGTATTTTTAAAAGATGATATGAGTTATGAGGCTGAGGTTTATCCTCAAGCAGTACATTATAATGATAATGGTACATGGAAGGACATTGATAACAGTTTAGTTCAGCAAAAGGACGAAAATAATCAAGATGTTCTTGCAAATAAAGCAAATAGTTTTAGTGTAAAATTTGCGAAGAACTTAAATAGTAATAAATTAGTTAATATCAGTCAAGGTAAATATTCAATATCTTGGGGAATAGGAACCACAAATACAGGAAAAACTAATAAAAGTAAAAAAGCAAGCAAAAAAGCGGCAGTGGCAGAAGTCAGAGCTAAATCTGATGAGACAAAACAAATAGAAGCGGAAGTTGACAACATAATTAGCAAAGATAGCAATCTAGATAAGAAAAGTAAAGATCAGAAAACCCAAGATAAAAATATTCTTATCCAAAATGAGAAAACAAAGACTTTAGATAATGTGGCATCAACAGTAGATTTTAAGAATGTTTTTGACAATGTAGACTTATCCTATAATTTAGCTGGAGATAGTTTAAAAGAAAATATTGTTATAAAAAAGGCAACAGATAATCCAGAGTACAGCTTTAACATAAATGTAAAAAATCTTACTGCAAAGCTTCAAAGTGATAACAGCATAACATTTTATGATGAAAAAGATAATAAAACAGAAGTATTTAATATGAAAGCGCCATACATGTTTGATGCAAAAAAACAATTAAGTGATAATATTAAATTATCACTAACAAAAAATGAAAAAGGATATACTTTGAAAATGAACCCAGATAAACAGTGGCTTAATAGTTCAGGTAGAGCATATCCTGTAACTATAGATCCAGATGTATTTACATCGCAAAAGGTTACGGCTATTACAGATACATTTGTATGTTCAAATGATGCATCAGACAAATGGAATAATATACTTTTAAGAGTTGGACAAACACCAAATGTTGGAGCAACAAGATCCTTGATTAAATTTACACTGCCACAGCTAAATGCTGGAGATATGGTTACTTATGCTAAATTAGGATTAGCCTATAATGATGGTGGAAATGGAAGCACCCAAATAAATGCGCATAAGGTAACTTCAGATTGGACAAGTTCAGGAACCGTTTGGAGTAATCAACCTGGATATAATACTACTATAGTGGATTACGGTATAATAAATGGAGCCAATGCAAATGGATATTCGTGGGATATTACAAGTATAGCAAAAGAATGGTATAACACAGGAAATAATTATGGACTTATGTTAAAAGCAAATAATGAAAATACTGGATATGCCTCATTCATATCCTCAGATTGTGGAAATCAGTATATAAATGCTAGACCTGTAGCTTTAATACAATATAGAAATAATAGCGGACTTGAAAGCTATTTAACTTACCATTCTCAAGATGTTCATAGAGCGGGAACAGGATATATTAATGATTACGATGGCAATCTTGTTTTCCAGCATGATGATTTAAGTATGACTGGAAATAAAATGCCAGCCCTTATAAAGCATTTTTATAATAGTAACGACAGACTTGTAAATAGGTTTGATAAAATTGGAAATAACGTTACTGCATTATATGGAACAGGTTGGAGACTTAATATAAATCAGAGGATATTACCTGTCACTATAAATAATGCTCAATGGTACAAGTATGTAGACGAAGATGGGACACAACACTATTTTTATTATGATTCAGCATCAAGTAAGTACAAAGATGAATCAGGATTAAATCTAACTTTAACTACAGGTTATAATAATGGCTATGATGCTGGATATTGTATCACAGATAGTAAAGATAATAAGATTGTTTTCTTATCTGGAGGATTTTTATATAAAATAATAGACAGTAACAATAATACCATTAGTTTTGGTTATAATGGAGCAGTACTAAGTAAAGTGACTGACGGTTCAGGAAGGGTTACTTTACTAGATAGTACTTCGGAAGGAGCACTTTTAGGGATAACAGACCCAAGTGGGAGAAGAACTAGATTTAGCTATGATGGTGCTCAGCTAACAAGTATAACTTATCCAGATGGAAATCAGACTAAATATACTTATGATTCAAATAATAACCTAATAAGCGCTACAAATTATGATGGATATAAGGTTACATATACATATAATGCTGGTACGGCATATAGAGTTGCCAGTGCCCTTGAAGGTAACACCGATGGTACTCTTGGCGGACAAACTACTATAGCTTATGGAAATAATATGACTTCATTTACTGATGTTAAAGGGAGAAAAGATGTTTTTCAGTTTAATAATTTTGGTAATACAGTAAGTACAACAGATTCTCAAGGAAATGCAAATTATACGCAATATAAGGCTGATAAAAATAAGGCCAGTGTAAACTCTAAAACACAAAAAACAACGGCTAATTATTTACTAAATCATAATGCAGAAGTTAATAGTGATTGGAATCAAGATTGTTGGGGTACTGCTGCAGGTACATGTTCTTATACAGCTGAAGCTAAATACATGGGCAGTCAAAGCTTAAAGGTTCAAAAAACAAATAGCAACGATAGGCTATTTTATAATCAGACAATTACTAGCTTACAAAAGGGAGGAACCTATACCTTTTCAGCCTATGAAAAAACAAGTGGTATTTCAAACACAGCAGGAACTGGAGCTGAAATATTCGTCAACTATCAGGATAGTGCGGGCAATTGGCAGACAGCAGATTCTAAATGTACTAACGGTACAAATGACTGGCAGAGAGTAGAAGTTACTTTTAAACTTCCAAGTGATGCAGCAAGTACAAATGTATTTATTAGAGCAGGTATAACTGGAGAATCGGGTACAGCGTATTTTGATTGCCTTCAGCTAGAAGATGGTTCAGTATCTAACAGATACAATTTAATAGAAAATGGAGATTTTAGAAATGCATCTTTATCCTTTTGGAATAAGAGTGGAGATTGTGACAGTAACGATGGTTTGGCATATGTAGATCCGAGTTCAGATCCTAATTATTCAAGTGCCAATATTGATGGAAATTGTTTTAAAATAAACGGTGTACCGAACAAGAGCAAAAATCTATATCAAACCATAAATGCTTCAGGAGCTGCAAACGAAACTTTTGTAATAAGTGGATGGGCGAAAGCAGATTCTGTACCTTTCAATTCAGATAGGTATTTTGCATTAGATGTTGGGGTTGTGGGTTTAGATAATAGCACGCAATGGATAGTAGTTCCCTTTAACCAAGACTCATCTAGCTGGCAGTATGTATCTAGCGTTGTAAAAACTGATAGAGCCTATAAATCAATTACTGTTTATGGACTTTATTATAATAATGCAAACGCTGCATATTTTGACGGCTTCAGGTTATATAAAGAGGAATTTGGAAATAGCTATGCCTATGATGCTAAGGGAAATTTAACATCCTCCACAGATGTAGCAAAGCAAAACTCTACTTTTGCTTACAATACAAACAATGATTTAGTAACCTCAACAGACCCTAAAAGTAGTCAATTTAAATATGAATATGATAATAATGACACAACAGCAAAAAAACATGATTTAACAAAAGCAACCTCAGCAGAAAACGTTGTATACTCCTTTAGCTATGATAGCAGTGGAAATCCCTTAACTTCAAAGGTAGGAGACTCAACAAACTTTATTAATTCTTCAGCAACCTATACTGCTAGCGGTAATTACTTAAACACCTTAACTGACAGCATGGGTAATACTGTAACGAATAATTGGGATGAACAAAAAGGAATATTAAACAATGTAACAGATGCTAAAGGAAAGACTACAAGCTATGGCTATGATGGAATGGATAGATTAACAAGTGTTTCAAAAACAGCAGATAGTAATGTAGTTAGCAATAGTTATGGCTATAAGAATGACAAAATAAACACCATAACCCAAAATGGCTTTAATTACAATTTTGGATATGATTCCCTTGGTAACAATACAACAGTAGCAGCAGGATCACAAAATCTTATAACAAACAATTATGAAGAAAGAACAGGAAAGCTTTTGGAGTCAACTTACGGGAATGGTCAAAAAACATCAACTCTATATGATGGAAATGATAGGACTATAGGGAAAGTTTATGGTGCAGATAACCCCCAGGGAATAACGTACAGTGGAAATATCCAAAACGTAGGAATAAAAACGGTATCAGGAAATGGAACATTGCTAGGCACAGTTGGGCAAAGTTTAAGGCTTGAATCCCTTGCAATTGGACTTACAAATTTACCAGCAGGAATGCATATAAAGTATCAAGCTCAAGTTCAAAATATAGGTTGGCAGAACTGGGTAGCTGACGGAGCCACAGCAGGAACTATAGGACAAGGTCTAAGGATGGAGGCAGTCCGCATAAAGCTTGAAGGCGCTCCAGCAGGCTACACCGTTCAGTACCAAGTTCAGGTACAAAATATAGGTTGGATGAACCCTGTACAAGATGGGGCGATGGCAGGTACTGTAGGTCAGTCACTACGGATAGAAGCCATAAAAATAACAGTGGTAAAACAGAGGTCAAGTTATGAATATGATGCCAGTGGAAACCTAGGCTATCAAAATGATATAATTAACGGAACAAGTTACAGGTATACATATGATATAGCAAACAGACCAGTGAAGACCACAGACTCTAAAGGAAATACATTAAGCTATACTTATGATGCAAACAACAATAAAAACAAGGTATCTGAAAATATAAATGGCAGTACCTACGACACAAGCTACGGCTTTAATAAAGATAATCAGCCTACTTCAATAACCTACAATAGAGCAACTGCAAATACTGTAAGCCTTGCTTATGATACTTTAGGAAGAAATACAAGCAAAACCATAAACACAGGTTCTGGAACCTATAATACTGTATTTGGATTCCTACCAGGGATAAATGGATCAACCTCCGCAAGAGTTGGTTCAATAACCAATAACGGAGCAGCAATTTCTTATACTTATGATGCCAATGGAAACATAGAATCAATAAATCAAAATAGTACACCTATAAAATACTACTATAATGAGTTAAATGAGGTAACAAGAGAAGATAATGCAGTACTTAATAAAACTATAGTATACACCTATGATGCAGGTGGAAATATCACAAATAAAACCGAATATCCATATACAACAGGAGCACTAGGAACTGCAACAACAGCTTATCCTTATGTCTACGGAGACACAAACTGGAAGGATAAGCTAACAAGTTATAATGGTAAAGCTATAACCTATGATGCAATAGGAAATCCATTAACTTATAATGGTAACAGCTTTACATGGGAAGAAGGTAGACAGCTATCAGCTTTATCTGGTAACGGCAATACAATAAGTTACAAATATAATGATAGTGGAATAAGAACAGAAAAAACTGTAAATGGAGTTACAACGAAGTATAATATTGTAGGTGATAAAGTAACCTATGAAACAAATAGTACGAATAATGTTTATAATACGTATAAATATAACTATTCACAAAATGCCATATGGACATATCATGGTTTTCAGATACCTGTAAATACAGGAACAAGTTACACTTATAGTTTTGATGCTTATATATCACCGGATGCAAATATTACGGCAACAGGTACGACATTAGTAGCGGGTGCTGAACAATGTTTTAATCATTACTTTTTTTATGATAATACAAAGAAGGGAACCTGGCAGCACTTTGAATATACACAAACGCCAACGTCTAATATTGCACAGATGCTAATTTATCCAAGCGCGTCGCAGACACCTGCTACTACAGGATACATAATGTATAAAAATGTTCAGTTTAAGGAAGCAAGTTCAAGTAATAATTTATTTGGACAGCCATCAGATAATAATGGATTTGGAATGAAGGGGAATGGTGTTATTGAATGCAGTTTAAGTAACGATAATAGTTCAATATATAACACATATAAATATGATTTTTCACAAAATACTACGTGGACATATCATGGGTTTTCGATACCAGTAAGTACAGGAAAAAGTTATACATATAGTTTTGATGCTTATATATCCCCGGATGCTAATATTGCTGAAACAGGAACAACATTCATAGCTGATGAAGAACAAGGTTTGGCTAATTACTTTTATTATGATAATACTAAGAAGGGAAGCTGGCAACATTTTGAATATACACAAGCCGCCACATCAGCCAATTCACTAGCATTAATGTATCCAAGCACGGGTCAGACACCTGCTACTACAGGGTATATAATGTATAAAAATGTTCAGTTTAAGGAAGTAGGTTCAAGTAACAATTTATTTGGACAGCCGTTAGATAATAATGGATTTAATATGAAGGGCAATGGTGTTTTTCAATATAGTTCAGGTGCTGATAATGTTTATTATACTTATGACGCATCAAATGACCTTGTATCCATGAATCTGAATGGTGTAGAATATTACTATATAAGAAATGCACAAGGAGATATAATAGGACTCTTTGACAAGACAGGAGCACAGGTTGTAAGTTATACCTATGATACATGGGGTAAGTTAATAAGTATCAAAGACAAAGATGGCAAGGACGTAACAACTGATACAACTAATGTTGGATACAAAAATCCTTATAGGTACAGAGGGTATAGGTATGATAGTGAGACTGGGTTGTATTATTTAAACTCACGGTACTATAGTCCTGAGTGGGGTAGGTTTGTTAATGCTGATGTTGCTGGAGGGAAAGTAGGTACACTACTATCTCATAATGTATTTGCATATTGCATGAATAACCCAGTTAACATGGATGACCCAAGTGGAAACTGGCCTAAATGGTCAAAGCTTAAGAAATGTATTATGCCAGCACTTCAAGTACTCGGAGGGTTAGGAATGATTGCTGGAGGGATAACAGCAATTGGAACCGGAAACCCAATATTGGGAGTTATTGCAATTACTTATGGATTAAATGATATAGCATCAGGAGGATTTGATTGTTATAATAGTTATAATGGGAATAGCGCAAAGGTTGGTAAAAACAATATTATTAAGAAACTAATGCAAAAAGCATGTGGAGATAAGGGGGGGGCAGTCGCATATGATACTTCTGAGTTTGCATTAACCGGGTCATTATACTGTGCAACAAAGCTGCCTACAGCTGAAAAATTAGTTAATAAAAGGAGCATAGTAATAACAAATACTGCATTTAATCTTACAAGAGAAGAATACAGTTTTGGAGGAATAAATGGAATTAAGAATACTTTTTCAAATGGGTATAATATATCTCTTTTTTCTGGGGGTAAAGCTGCGAATGATATTAGAGGTGTGGTTGGCAAATTTGTGAAGATATTCCAATAGAAATTGTGATTGGAGTTGATACTAATGAAGATATTTAAAAGGGTAATTCAATATTTTATATGTGTTATAGTTTCATCATTAACTTTCTTCATATTTGAACTTATAGGAATAAAATCAGGCGGTTTGGTTGATGGTATTAATCCTATTATTATTATTTCATCAGGATTAGGAATCGGATGGGTAGTTTTTCAAATTATATTTTTTAATATGAAACAAATAAAAAGAGATGGTGGATTAGATTTTTTAACTTGGATAAAAATTACGTTGGAAAGTTCAGGAATACTTTTTGCAAGTTTATTTCTTTTCATGTGGATTTTTAAGTAATTTAAGATAATTAAAAAATAATTATAAGTACAAGGAGTGCCACTGAAGATAGCATATAGCTATTTTCAGGGCATCTTTTTATATAAGAGTATTGTTAAAAAAGATACGACTGGTGACACTTCCATCACAATAGATTCAGAACACTTGGATGAGGATGATTTGAGATAAGGGAAGTTAATCTTTAAAATACAAACAATCAGTTAGCTCATGCTGACAGATAGCGTTGGGGTTTATGATATGATATATATATCAATGAAACTAAATGGCACAGAATATTACTATATAAGAAATGCACAATGAGATATTATAGGACTCTTTGACAAGACAGGAACACAGGTTGTAAGTTATACCTATGATACTTGGGGTAAGTTAATAAGTATCAAAGACAAAGATGGCAAGGACGTAACAACTGACACAACTAATGTTGGATACAAAAATCCTTATATATACAGAGGGTATAGGTATGATAGTGAGACTGGGTTGTATTACTTAAACTCACGTTATTGTAGTCTAGAGTGGGGTAGGTTTATTAATGCTGATGCAGATGGTGGAAAGGTAGGAGATTTACTATCTCATAATGTATTTGCATATTGTATGAATAACCCTGTAAATCTTGAAGACCCAAGTGGAAATTGGCCTAAGTTAGGCAAAATACTTAAAATTGCGGCGGTTGTTGCGGTAGTGGCTATTGCTGTTGTTTGTATAGTTCAGCCTGAACTAATCCCTATAGCGGCGAACGCGGTTATTGATGCATATTATTATGCTGGTGCTGTATATACTACGACGGGTTGGAAAGCAGTACAAGTGCTGGGAAGAGGAGCACAAGGTGCTGAAAAAGCAATAGGTGAGAGTAATTGCTTTGTGGCAGGAACTATGGTAGTCACACAAGACGGGATGAAATCCATAGAAAATATCAAGACCGGTGATAAGGTATATTCAGAAAATCCAGACACAGGACAGAAAGAATATAAAGAAGTGAAGCAAACCTTTGTACATGAAGTTGATACACTTGTTCATGTGAGTATAGGTGATACAAAGTTAGATACTACAGAAGGACATAGATTTTGGGTAGTAGATAAAGGTTGGGTAGAAGCAAAAGACCTAAAAGTAAGTGATAAAGTTCTACTTTCCTCCGGTAAAATAGCATTCATTTCTAAAGTGGCAATTGAAAAACTAAAAGCAAAGGTAAAAGTATATAACTTTGAAGTGCAGGACTGGCATACATACTTTGTGTCCAATGTAGGGGTTTTAGTTCATAACATGTGTGGTGAAAATGGAACTCAGGTAACTAGTAAAACTACGTGGAAAAATGGTAAAACAGAAAGAATAGATGTAGAAAACCCATTACCTGGACTAAGACCAGGCGATGTGCATTACCATGAACCTAACAACACGAAATGGAGGTTTGACATTGAGGTGAAGAAATTTGTAAATCCTAAAACATTTGAGCTTGCACCAAACAAAATTCAAAAATCGTTGAATAATCCTGGAATACAAGGCGGGATTAATAAGGGACTTGAAATTTTAGGTGAAAAAGCTATAAAAATATTTTAATTAATGATAGGAGGGTAAATATGGAGAGAACTAATCATAGAATGGATACAATAATTCAGGAAGTACTAAATTATGATTGTACGAGTTCGTCGATGAATATAGAAAATATATGTTTACTTTTATATCCTGAGTTTAAAGAAGTAAATGGATGTATTTTATTAAATTTATCAGAGGGCAGTATTCCTAATAAAATAAATATTGAGAAGGTTATACAAACTTATGGTGATTTTACTGCGTATGAATGTTCATGCAATGAAATTAGATTAAATGACTATATCGATTATACAGAAGGTAATGAAAGGAGTATTTTAAAATTTGCATTACAGTTACAAAAAAGTTGGATAGTCAAAATTAAAAGAGATTATCCTAGTTATAAATTTTGCTTTGTGCTAAGTTATGATGGGGAATTTGCTACATTAAGATTTCATAGGATACGAGAGAATGAAAGATTATTTCTAACAGATGATTTAGAAAGCTATACAGAAGAAGGTATTATTGAAGTAAAGATTTAACAAGTGAAATGAATACATAAATATAAAAGGCGATATACAAAGCTACTAATTAAAGGTATTTGTTATTAGGAGATTTAAATGTAATTAAGTTGGTAGAAGTTAGTATACTACATAATTGGAATGCTGTATTGAGATGTAAATAACAGGTGAAGAATATGCCCTTAAAACTTTGATTGAACTCTAAAAAGGAACTTTTAGGGCATTATCCTAAGAAATCATAAACTAGTCATTGAAAACTACATACAGTGATTAATAGAAACTAACATCAAAACGTCAATAGGTACTAATAACACTTGTTGAC
The DNA here is from genome assembly GCA_963791805.1 of uncultured Clostridiaceae bacterium. GTDB lineage: Bacteria > Bacillota > Clostridia > Clostridiales > Clostridiaceae > JACMJL01. The sequence continues at coordinate 1,027,484 of CAWBTU010000004.1, read as the reverse complement.
GTTTTTTTTCAGCCGAATCAAAAGATAATCTAATATTAAACAAATAGGCATTAAAATTTATATGAGGCTGTTTTGATTTTTTAAATATAGAGAATAGGTTTATTTGACAAGACAGGAACACAGATAGTAAGTTATACCTATGATACTTGTGGTAAGTTAATAAGTATCAAAGACAAAGAGGGCAAGGACGTAACAACTGAAACAACTAATGTTGGATACAAAAATCCTTATAGATATAGAGGATATAGGTATGATAATGAGACTGGGTTGTACTACTTAAACTCACGTTATTATAGTCCTGAGTGGGGTAGGTTTGTTAATGCTGATGCAACAGGTGGAAAGGTAGGAACACTGCTTTCTCATAATTGTTTTGCTTATTGTATGAATAATCCTGTTAATCTTGAAGACCCAAATGGAAACTGGCCTAAGTTGGGGAAAATATTTAAATCAGTAGTAAATGCAATTGTTAAGCATGCAGTGACAGTAACTGTTATGGTTATTGCAGTGGTCGTAATGACCTATGCAATTAAAAATCCACGTATCATAGCACGTGCTGGTGCAGTAGGAGGAACAGCTGCGGCTACGGAAAAGGCTTCTGAAAAAGCAGAATCATCTGAGAACCTATCAAGTAAAATAATTAATGGATTAAAAAGTGCAGATATTAAAACGAAAGTTAATGAAGTAACTGGTAATGAAGAACCATATTACAAGGAATTTAAGCTTGATGATACATATAAGGTACAATTAAGAAGAGATGTTGGTGAAGGATTTAATCATGGTGACCCAAATTATTGGAATTTAGAATTACAGACTTTAGGGGGAAAGGTAAGATATGACTTGCACTTGTATGTTGATAAAAATATTAAAACCTATGACATAGGAGAATATATTCCCCAAAAGTAAATATTTAATGAATATATCAGCAAATTTTCTTTTCGCATAAAGATTAATTTTTGTTATAAGGGGAGATATGGATGGAACACAAACTATTTACCGATAGGTATAAGGTAATACCTTTATATAGCGTAGAACCAGAAGAATTTGAAATAGAAGGCGACAATATTAGTGAACTTTTAGTACTACATGGGGGAAGCGATATTTCAAAATCATGTAAGGTTATTTTGAACTTAAGTAAGGAGGCACTGATAGGTTTCTCTCATGAGGCGATAAGATTAGCGAATTTATTCCCTGAGAATTGCCATATTCATGTAGAACCATTAGGTACATCACTTTCAAGTCAAAGCATGGGTTTTTTTTTAACACCTTCTAGTCCGGATTTAGTTGTTTATTGTGAGAATCAAGGAACATTAATTGATTACGGTGTTGATAAAATGAATTGTGTTTACAAAGGTAAAAAGAATTTTAATACTCTTAACTTAAAGTATTTGATAGATATGGAATTTGATAGTGATTTTGTCGAATCTTATAACATTGGATTCAATAATGTAGCTGAGATGAAAGTACTAAAAGAAGGTGAGGATTTTACTAGAAAATGTACAGTAATGTTAAAGCTAAGTAAGAATGCGTTGCTAGGACTTGGAACGCAACTAATAAGATTAGCTCACAACTTTGACAGTAGTAATAATTACTTTGTAGAACCAATAAATGATGGGAACCTAAGTTGTAGTATAGGCTTTTTTCTAACTCCTAAGAGTGCATCTTTAGCTGTGGGATGTAGGAATTTTAATAATGTTTTTTATTATGATAAAGATTTCGGAAGGTGATAGATGCTAGAGTAATTACTTTTGACAAACCCATAGTGTAAATTCTATATAATAGCTAATTAAATCAAATAACAAAACGTCAACAGGTGAAATTCACCCTATTGAGTAGACACAGTTAAAAAGACTGTTGTAAAATCTACTTAGTGGGGTGATTTTTATATAAGAAATACCAAAGGAGATATAATAGGACTCTTTGACAAAACAGACGCACAGGTTGTAAGTTATTGTAAGCTATAACTATGATACTTGGGGTAAGTTAATAAGTATCAAAGATAAAGATGGCAAGGTCGAAACTTCAACCTAACTATTACGTTGGTGCGCAAGCTCAAACTCAATCTACGAAAAGTGTGACCTTTGCGATAGGTATTTTAACAAATGGAATTTTAGGCTTTCATACTTGTTGAGGTTTCTGTTTAGCTGAATCAAAGGAAAATTGAATATTTTTTATGATACTAGTAACATTTGTGGGTTAACGTTTAAGGCGTTAGCTATTTTTCTATGCAAGAAAACAACGGAAAAGAGAATATTTTATTTTTGGGAAACATTGCAGATTATACTGATACTAAAATACTCTTTAGTATTGATCTTGGAGTAGGGGACGTTGTTGTTCCACCTCCACTAGAATGTTATTACCAGTTTTAATAGATGAGTTTGAAATACAGAATGTACTTGCTTATGAAACCCTCTCTTCTTTTTCCCAGGAAACTAGCAAAAATGTTAGTGATAGGTAAGCGGTGGAATACATACCGCTACCTAAAAAGCAGCCCCACATTAATCTGTGAAGCTGTTTCTGTACATAGTTATACTGTTTACTTGTAACCTTTTTAAAATTAACATCTGATAGCTCATTATACAGAGATATCCTTCTTCATAAAGGCATTCATTATTTATTAACAACTAATTTAAAGAAATTATTCTTATCTCTATTGCTTCAACTCTGAGACCTTTGCCATCTGTGCCTGCTTCCTGTCCGTCATTAACCCAATTTTGCCATCCTATGTTTTGAACATGAGCCCTATACTGTACGCTATAGCCAGGCATATTTACTAGCTGAATTTTTATAGCTTCAACCCTAAGTGATTTCCCATCTGTACCTGCTTCTTGTCCATCACTAACCCAATTCTGCCAACCTACATTTTGTACATGAGCTTGATATTGAATTTTAGCGCCAGTAGGTGCATTTAGTAAATTCATTTTTAATGCTTCAACTCTAAGAGACTTACCTTCTGTGCCTGATATTTGTCCATTTTCCACAGTGTCTTGCCAACCTATATTTTGTACATGACCTTGATACTGAACTCCCATAGTAGCATTATCTGAAATTTTTACAATTTTAATTTTTAATGCTTCAATTCTAAGAGACTTTCCATCTGTGCCTGCTTCTTGTCCATCACTAACCCAATTCTGCCAACCTATATTTTGTACATGAGCTTGATATTGGATGCTATAGCCAGGCATATTTTCAAGTTTTAATCTAAAAGCTTCAATTCTAAGAGATTTACCATCTGTACCTGCTTCTTGTCCATCATATAACCAATTTTGCCATCCTATATTCTGTATATGGGCTTGATACTTAATTTTAGCTCCAACAGGCGCATTTACTAAATTTATTTTTAATGCTTCAACTCGAAGAGATTTCCCGTCTGTACCTGCTTCTTGTTCATCACTAACAGGAGACTGCCATCCTATAGTTTGTACATGAGCTTGATATTGAACACCTACAGGAGTTCTGGTATTAGCTGCAGAAGTATTTGGTGCTACTATTAAACCATACCCATATAATGGATCCCTTCCTTGTACTCCTAAATCTACTACATTATTGTCCAGTAGTTGTCTTAATTCAACATTAGTAGCACTTGGATATTTTTGTTTTAATAGTGCCAAATCTGCAGCAACAAAGGGTGCTGCCATTGAAGTACCACTCATCTGTGCATACCCACCATTTAAGTAAGTGCTTGTTATATCAACTCCTGGTGCACTTACCTCAACCTTGTTCCCTGTAGAAGAAAAATAAGCTCTTGTATTTGTAGAGTCTACTGCTCCAACTGCAATAACAGAATAATAATTGGCAGGGTATTCAATGTTAGTCCCTGTACCTGCAGTATTCCCATCATTACCTACTGCTGCCACAACTAACAATCCATCATTATAAGCCGTGTTAACCGCATCTTGTAATGCCATATCAGATTGACTTGAACCAAAACTCTCAGTTATTATATTCATGTTATTATCTATTGCCCATTCTATACCAGATATTATATCTGACGCATAACCACTACCTGTAGAGTCAAGTGCTTTTATAGCATATATTGAAGCTCCAGGTGCTACGCCTTTTACATCACCATTTAAGCCCTGCGCTGCTATAATACCTGCTACATGTGTGCCATGTCCATTATCATCAGCGTATGATGTTGTATTTGAACCATTAATCACGTTAGTACCACCTGCAACTATTAAATTTGGATGAGGACCTGCCCCTGTGTCTATAACTGCAATCTTTACTCCGTTACCTGTTAAACCTGCTTGCCAAGAAGCTGGAGCTTTTATATCATTAACTCCCCAATTAGTTAGAGCTTTTATCGTTGATTCTGAAGACGCTTTTGTAATTACTTTTATTGGAGATACTTTTGTATCAGATATTTTTACTATACTGTCTTCTTCAACATAAGCTACATTTGGATCTTTTTTTAAATTTGATAAATTTTGTACTGATAAGTTAGCCGTAGCTACATTAAAATGATTAAATTGATGTTTGAAACTTCCTTTATATTTTGATATTAATTTACCTCCATTAATACCGCTTGTCCTAAATTTAACTATGTATCTTTTTGTGCTATCTTGAACTGTACTACTCTTTTCTGAAGGAGAACTAGCAAAAACTGTTATTCCACAAAAAAAATTAAGTACTATAGTTACCAAAAACAAGCTTATAATTTTTTTAAATTTCATTTTACGGCCTCCTTAAATTATAATAGATATAATTATATCATATCTATTATAATAATTTATTTTCTGACAATAAATTATTATATAGAAATTTTTACACTTGAAAACAGGATTATTTTTAGCACAACAAAAAATTCAAGTAATATGAGCTATACTGATTTTGATGGACACATCTTGGTGATTTTATAAATAAAGGGTAAGCTATGAATACAATAATGTACAAGATAAAAATAAATTGCATGAACGCTAGTGTTAAGTTTTTGAAACAAATTTTGTAGATTCTTAGTATTATACTATGTTAAAATTATGGTGAAAAGGTAATAGTAATAATCTAAATCAATTCAAAGTAAGGACTCTATGTAATATTAAATTTATTCAAATTAATCTCGATTAAAGGAGATAATATTTTATGATTAAAGATGATATATCTAGTAGTATCCATAGCAATTCCAATAATAATCGCCGATCATTGGATTCTTCATATAGTAGTTTTTTCAAAAACAATCACGCTGTCATGTTATTGATCAATCCTGAAACAGGAGATATTATGGATGCAAATTCGGCAGCATGCCATTTTTATGGTTATGACCATGCTGATATTTTAAAAATAAAAATTAATCAAATTAATATTTTAACCCAGGAAGAAATTTTGGCAGAAATGCATAATGCAAAAAATGAGAATAGACATCAATTTTTTTTCAAACATCGCATATCAAATGGCGAAATTCGTAGTGTAGAAGTATACAGTGGACCTATTGTGATGAGGGAAAAAGAGTTATTATATTCTATTGTACATGATGTTACTGAGAGGGTTACTGCTGAAGAAGAAATTATCAATTTAAATAAAAGACTTGAAAATAATATAGTTGAAAGAACTATTCAGCTTGAAGAAACTAATTCTAAACTCGAAGAGACAAATGCAGCGCTGGAAGAAGAAATCTCTGAAAGAATGAAGGTAGAAGAAAGCTTGAACAAATCAATGGCTGAGATTCAGGATTTATATGAAAATGCACCCTGTGGATATCATTCTCTAGATAGCAATGGAACTATAATTCGTATTAATGATACTGAACTTAGGTGGTTAGGATATAGTAGAGAGCAAGTTATCGGAAAGAAAAAGTTTGCGGAGCTTTTAACTGATGATAGCAAAAAAAAATTTCAAAAATCTTATCCAGAATATTTAAAGAGTGGAAGGATTAATGATTTGGAATTTACCGTTATATGTAAAAATGGCGAATTAAAGACTGTTCTTGTTAGTGCTACAGCTGTAAAAGATGAGAATGAAAATTTTATAATGAGTCGATCCACAGTTTATGATATTTCACTTAGAAAGAAAGCTGAAGATAGATTACATCAATTAAATAATGAACTTGAAAAAATTGTAGCAGAGAGGACACATCATTTAGAGGAAACTAATGTTCTTTTAGAAGAAGAAATCCAAGAGCATCATGAGGTTGAAGCAGAACTGATTAAGGCAAAGGAAGAAGCTGAAAATGCTAATGCAGCGAAAAGTAATTTTTTGGCTAATATGAGTCATGAGATACGAACACCTATGAATGGAATTATTGGTATGACTGAATTAACTATAATGACAGACTTAAATGATCAACAAAAAACTTATTTAAATCTTGTAAAAAAATCTGCTAATTCATTGCTCAGTATTATAAATGATGTGCTAGATTACACGAAAATTGAAGCAGGAAAGATTTCAGTAGAAAATAAACCATTTGTTTTGATTGAAGTAATAAATGAAATAATTGGATTATTTGATATTAATGCGAAACAGAAAGGCTTGACAGTAACGTTAAGTATAGAAGAAAATATACCTAGTATTATATATGGAGATGTAGTAAGACTTAAACAGGTATTAGGAAATCTCATAGGAAATGCAATTAAATTTACTTCACATGGCGGAATAAATATATTTATAAAAGTTAGAGAAACTAATAAGAATATAGTTAAATTAGAGTTCGTTATAAAGGATACAGGAATTGGCATTCCAGAAGATAAAAAGGAACAACTTTTTCAAAGATTTACACAACTGGATAGCTCTTATACTAAGCAGTATCAAGGCACGGGACTAGGTCTGGCTATTTCTAAGAAGCTTGTTGAACTAATGGGTGGAGAAATATGGATTGAAAATCAAATTGACCATGGAAGTACATTTTGCTTCACATCGCTATTTGGCATTGATATTGGAGATGATAATTTTGACTATACTGGAATTTTAGAAAAAGATATTAGTTCAAAACTAACAAAAGATAGTAGAGTACTACTTGTTGTTGAAGATGATGAAGTAAATCGACAGGTAATAGTAACATTTCTTACTACAAAAGGTTTCAAAACTTTGGTTGCAGAAAATGGTTTAAATGCAATTGAAATTTTAAAAAATAATGAAGTTGACATGGTGTTAATGGACGTTCAGATGCCTATTCTTGATGGCTTTGAAGCAACAAAAAAAATTCGGATATTTGAGCGACAGAAGAACAAACACACCCCCATTATCGCAATGACTGCGTATGCACTAGAAGGTGATAAGGAAAAATGTATTAAAATGGGCATGGACGATTATATAAGTAAGCCAATTGACTTTAATGAAATATGTAAGGTAATAGATAGATTTTTAATAAGTTAGATGAAAGGGGGGATTATTTATGGTGGCAATTATTTTTGTACTAGTTGCTTTAGGAATACCAACATGTTTTGCTATATACTCGGTGATACGAAGGAACAATCAACAATGGATTGGAGTATTACAGAATAAAAAAATTATTACTTATTATAGCAAAAGAAAAAAAACTAAGTATAGGATGTGCTTTGATAGTGATTTAGGTAAAAAAGTTGTGTTTGATGTGAATGAGGCTACATACAATTCCATAAATATAGGGGATAGAGTTCAAAAAAGTAAGGGACAATTTGAACCAACACGTATTTTGTAGATTTATTACTTCTAACAAGTAAATAAAAGTATGAAAAGAGAGGCATAACCTCTCTTTTCATACTTTTATAACTGAGGAAATATCCATACCCTTTAATGTAGTATTCATTCTGTTAGCAGAACAAGTATAATTAAAATTATTTATAAATAATTGAAAGTATTTACATCAGATAAAAAATATGTTAATATATATAAATTCGAACATGTAAAAAAATTACATAAAGGAGTGATATTGTGAAAAAGGGTATTAAAATCAGTAAAATTGCACTTATTTTTTGTTTTACTTTTCTAGTGTTTGCGCCATATAAAGCATTGGCTGCAACTAATAATTATCCAATTATTATGGTTCATGGACTATTTGGATGGGGTAATGATGAACTTTTTGGAATAAACTATTGGGGAGGACTAGGAAGTATAAAGGAGGACCTAACAGCTAAAGGTTATGAAGTCTATACACCTACAGTTGGCTCAGTGTCAAGTAACTGGGATAGAGCATGTGAATTATATGCTTATATTAAAGGTGGAACAGTTGATTATGGAGAAGTTCATTCAAAAAAATGTGGACATGCAAGGTATGGTAGAACATATCCAGGAGTATATCCTAAGTTTGGAACAACTTCATCTTCAAATGAAATTAGTAAAATTCATCTAGTAGGACATAGTATGGGTGGAGAAACTGTAAGAGTCTTAACTCAGCTATTAGAAAAAGGTGATAGTGATGAACAATTATTCTCTAAAGAAGGAAATGTTAGCCCATTGTTTATTGGAGGCAAGAACTGGATTGATAGTGTTACTACTATAGCGACTCCAGAAGATGGAACAGCTGAAGCTTATAATGTAAACCAAAAGGAACCAGTAGTTCATCAGTTTTTTGCAGCATTAGCAGCTGAAACTGGAGTTTTTAATTCTGATAATCCATGTTTTGATTTTAGATTAGATCAGTGGGGACTTAAAAAAGAACCTAATGAATCCTTTGTAGATTATGACAAAAAGGTTTTGAAAAGCAACTTATGGAAAAAAACTAAAGACCTAAGTGTTTGGGACTTAACTCCGGAAGGTGCAAGAGAATTGAATAAATGGGTTAAGGCTCAGAGCGATGTATATTATTTTTCATATGCATGCCAAGATACACATAAAGAGTTGCTTAAGGGTTATCAAGTTCCTAATGTAAATATGAACCCACTTATGCTTAAGAGTTCAACCTATATAGGAAGATTTACAAATAATAAATCTGGTGAAGTTCCTGTAGATAGCAGCTGGTGGCCAAATGACGGAGTTGTAAGTGTAATATCAGCTATTAGTCCTCATGTTGGTTCAGATGATAAAGAGGTAACATATAATGGACAGGCTCAAAAGGGTGTGTGGAATTATATGGGTTTAACAAATGGTATAGATCATATTGAGGTAGTTGGTATGAAAAGAAACAGAGAAAAGCTTATGCCTATGTATTATGATTTAGCTAAAATGCTAACTAATTTGCCTAAATAGTATTGATACATAAAATAATTAGCTGGTTAAGATGTTATTACTTCTTAGCCAGTTTTTTTTCATTTAATTATAATAGGATGTTTTAATATAGTTGGTGTATAATATAGTTATGAAAATTTAAGAAAAATTACTCATGAATTCAAGTAAAATATGTTTTGTAGAATAAAAGGATATATAGAGAGGAAATAAATATGGAGCTTATTCCGGCAAAAACAGTTATATCAGGCTACACTGATAATAATTCTTGGTTTGGGCATAACTATAATATGAATATTTACAAAGGTTGTTGTCATGGTTGTATCTACTGTGATAGTCGAAGCGAGTGTTATAGAGTTGAGAATTTTGATGATGTAAGAGCTAAGGAAAATGCTCTTTCTTTAATTGAAAAGGAACTTAAATCTAAACGACAAACTGGGGTCGTTGGTACAGGTGCAATGAGTGATCCATACAATCCTTTTGAAAAAGAATACGGCCTAACAAGAGGAGCCTTAGTTCTAATAAACAAATATGGATATGGAGTTTCTATTGCCACAAAAAGTGATTTGATTTTGAGAGATATAGATTTAATAAAGGCAATACAAATTCATTCTCCTGTAATAATTAAAATAACAATTACTACTTGCGATGATGCTTTATGTAGAAAGCTTGAACCAAATGTATCAGTGTCCTCAAAGCGGTTTGATGCCCTTAGAGAACTTTCAGCAAATGGCATATATGCAGGGATACTACTGATGCCGGTATTGCCATTTTTAGAGGATAATGAGGAAAATATAAAAGGTATAATAGCGCTTGCTTATGAAAGTGGAGCAAAGTTTATATATCCTGCTTTTGGTGTAACTTTGAGACAAAACCAAAGGGAATGGTATTATGATAGGCTAGACCAACACTTTCCTAATCTCAAACAAAAGTACATAAAACAATATGGAAATGCATATGAATGCCGTTCGCCTAAAGCAAAGGAACTTTGGAATTTATTTAAAAGTGAATGTGATAGACTTGGAATTCTTTACAAAATGGAAGATATAGTAAGAGGTTATACTCAAGGTTACGGCATTGATCAGCTTTCATTTTTTTAGCTTAAAAGTACTTACTCTAGATAAAATTGAAGAAGCAATGGAAGGATTACATATCAAAGGATAGCCTTTATATAGAATATGTTAGGAGATGAAGTTAAATGAAGGTTAAATTAGGACAAGAGATTAAATTTAATACTACTCAAACAATAGAACTAGAAAAAGGTGGTACAGCTCAAATAAGACCAGGTGATATAGCAAAAGTAGTAAAAAAAGTTGATGATAAAACAGCAGAAATTATATATTTGACTGGTGAGGCTAAAGGACTTGGACATCGAATACTTATTGAAGTTGATGATACTGTAGATAGTGATGCTATATTAAAAAAAATAATGGAACAATTGAATGAATAATTAGAGCATAGATTTAATGGTAAAGGTGAACTAATTATTTATTTGTGTGGAAATGATTAGTAAAAGGTATATACTAATAAATAATATAATTAAACTTGACTGGATATATACTATTATTTAAAATAGAAAATGTTGAACAATATTTACTATATCTAAACTTGAAAGAGGGTTTTAACTTGAAAGAAATTAAAAAAATATTTAGCGGATGGGTTCTACCTGTAATTATTGCAGTAGTACTATCTTTATTAATTAAGCATTTTTTGTTTTTTAATATAAAAGTTCCAAGTGACTCAATGTATCCAACCATCAAGGCGGGAGATAGAATTTTAGTAACAAGAGTTTTTAATAAAGATAAACTTAAAAGAGGAGATATAGTTGTATTTCACTCAAAAGAGCTTGGTGAAGATTTAATTAAGAGATTGATAGGTGTTCCAGGAGATACTGTAGAAGTTAATACTGATGGTAGTGTATTAATTAATTCAAGGAAAATTAGCGAGCCATATGTTGTTTACAATTTAGTTCAAAATGATACTATAAAAATTAAAAATAGTAGCTTTAAAGTACCAAAGGATAGTTACCTTTTCATGGGAGACAATCGAGCAAATTCCCTAGACAGTCGTTATTGGGAAAATTGTTATATAAATAAAGATCAAATAAAAGGAAAAGGAAGAATTGTTATATTTCCATTTAATAGATTTGGAAAATTGAAATAAAAGGAATTCATTTTAATTAGGGGTGGTTCAAATGTATGAAAAAGAAATACTTTTAAAGGCCAAAGCTATTAGTAATGAATTAATTTCTTTGAGAAGGGATATTCACTCTCACCCTGAAATGGGACTTGAGGAAATAAGAACTTCTCAAATTGCTATGGAAAATCTAGAAAAGTTAGGTATTGAAGTACAAAATGGAATAGGCCAAACTGGCGTAGTTGGTATCTTAAGAGGTAAATTTCAAGGCAAAACTATTATACTAAGAGCGGATATGGATTGTTTGAAAATTGAGGAAAAAAATGATATTAGTTATAAATCACAAAATAATGGATTTATGCATGCTTGTGGACATGATGTACATACTGCCTGGCTAGTAGGAGCAGCTAAAATTTTATGTGATTTTAAGGAAGTACTTCATGGAAATATAAAATTTGTTTTTCAACCTGCTGAAGAGGCCCTTGGGGGAGCAAAATTAGTAATTGAAGAGGGGGTATTAGAAAATCCTAAGGTTGATGCTGTTATTGGTGCTCATGTATGGCCATATCTACAATCAGGTAGAATAGGAATAAAACAAGGTCCCATAATGGCTGCTACTGATAATTTCAAGTTAACCATATTTGGCAAAGGTGGACATGGAGCACATCCACATAAATGCATAGATCCAATTGTTTCAGCCACAGAAATATTTATGGCTTTTCAAACAATTGTAAGTAGAAATATAGATCCTTTAGAACCTGCAGTCATTACTGTAGGTAAATTTAATTCGGGTTCAGCACATAATATTATTCCAGATAATGCATATATGGAAGGCACCGTAAGAACACTTTCACTGCAAACAAGGAGAAAGATACCTGAATTGATGGAGAAGGTAATTAGTGGAATTACTAGTGCTAACGGTACTAAATATAAATTGGAATTTGTTCCATACCATCCACCAGTAATAAATGAAAAGGAATTAACTTCTAAGGTTGAAAAAAGCATAGAGGACATATTAGGTAAAGATTGTATTGAAAAAATTGAAGTGCCTAGTATGGCTGGAGAAGATTTTTCCTACTTTCAAGAAAAAGTTCCTGGAACTTTCTTTTGGATTGGAATTGGTGATGAAGAAAAGGGGACAGATATGCCACTACATGCTTCGAACTTTATGGTGGATGAAGAAATGATTTCTATTGGTGCTGCAGTACTTGCGAAGAGCGCTTTAGATTTCTTGAATTTATAGTAAAGTAGTTAAAGTAAAATAAGTGTAGTATAATTAGGAATGAGTATATTTAGGTGGTGACATTATGTTTTCAAATAAAAAATGGAAATATGCTATATTTTATGTAATTATAGTGGTTACGATTATTTTTGTTTTGAATTATGCTATAAATTCAGTTAAAACAGAAAGAATTGACTACAATAAATTTCTTACAATGCTTAAAGAGAAACAAATTGAGAGAGTTGAAGTTTCAACCTCAAAGATTATTATCAAGCCTAAAGTTAAAGATGGAGAAACGGCTAAGACTTTGTATACATCTAATTTAGGTGATCCTGATTTATTTGAGCAGTTAAAGGAATCTGGAATAGACTATGGTGCTCCCACAGCAGGCGGCGCTAATCCAGTGTCTAAGTTCTTTATTTATTGGATTGTACCCATATTAATGTTTCTTTTTCTAGGAAGGATTTTACTTGGTGTTTTAAATAAAAAAATTGGCTCAGGAGTAATGTCTTTTGGAAAGAAAAATGGTAAGATTTATGCTGAAAATGAGACGGGAAAGAATTTCAGCGATGTTGCTGGACAGGAAGAGGCGAAAGAATCCTTGGCCGAAATTGTAGATTTTCTTCATAATCCTAAAAAATATAGAGAGATTGGAGCAAAGCTTCCTAAGGGTGCATTGCTTGTTGGGCCTCCAGGTACTGGGAAGACGTTGCTAGCTAAAGCAGTAGCAGGAGAGGCAAAAGTTCCTTTCTTTTCAATAACGGGATCTGCGTTTATTGAAATGTTTGTTGGAATGGGAGCGGCAAGAGTAAGGGATCTTTTTAGTCAAGCAGAAGAAAAAGCTCCATGTATTATTTTTATTGATGAAATAGATGCAATTGGGAAAAGTAGAGATATTAATGGGAATAATGGTAATGATGAGAGAGAACAAACTCTCAATCAGTTACTTGCTGAAATGGATGGATTTGATTCATATAAAGGAGTGGTTATACTTGCTGCTACCAATAGACCTGAAATTTTAGATAAAGCGTTACTTAGACCAGGCAGATTCGACAGACGTGTGATAGTTGATAGGCCTGATTTAAAAGGAAGAGATGCTATACTAAGAGTTCATTCAAAGGATGTTAGGATGTCCTCAGGAATTGATCTAATGGAAGTGGCAAAAGCAACCCCAGGAGCAGTTGGAGCGGATTTGGCTAATATTGTAAATGAAGCTGCGCTTAGGGCGGTAAAACAAGGTAGAAATCTAGTTATTCAAGAAGATTTAGAAGATGCAGTTGAAGTTATAATTGCAGGTAAAGAGAAAAAAGATAAAATATTATCTGCTACTGAAAAAAGGATAGTGGCATTTCATGAGGTTGGTCATGCACTTGCGGCAGCGCTGCTTAAGCATTCAGATCCCGTACATAAAGTTACTATAGTACCAAGAACATTAGGCGCTTTAGGTTATACAATGCAACTTCCTGATGAAGAGAAATATCTTGTTTCCAAAGAAGAAATGCTTGACCAAATAACAGTAATGCTAGCTGGTAGGGCAGCTGAGGAAATTATCTTCAATCTAGTATCAACTGGAGCTTCAAATGACATTGAGAAGGCAACGGAAACAGCAAGAAGTATGGTAACTATATATGGGATGTCAGAAAAATTTGATATGATGGCACTGGAATCAATTGGAAATAGATATCTAGATGGTAAGCCAATTCAAAATTTTTCTGCAAGCACTGCAGCTATTATTGATGATGAGACGTTAACAATAATAAAGAATGCTCATGAGATAGCGAAACAACTATTAGAACATAATAAAGAGCTATTATCAAAAATTGCTGAGGAACTGTTAGAAAAAGAAACTCTAATGGGGGATGAGTTTATGGAAATGATAAATGACAATACAAAAAAAATGGATGACATTTTATCAAAAAATTGATTTGTTATATTTTTCAATCTTTAGAGGTTTTTCTGATTTCAGAAAAACCTTACTTAATTTATTAGATGGAGGTTTTTTATGGATAAAAATGATTTTGAAGTTGAAGTAGTAAAAGAACTTGAAAAAGAAATGGAAAAAAGTAAGCTGTCAGAGGTTTTAGATATAATTAGTAATGAGATACTGCTTAATGTGCAAAAAAGAAAAGAAGTCTCAGAGCAGATCTTGTACTATAGGGAAAAAATGCTAGAAGAGTTTAGGGATGATGAAGATAAGGTTGCTGAATACTTTGATCATGAAAGGTTTGTAAAGGAAGAAAGTTTCAACACTATCGATAGAAAGCTTAAGGAATTAGTAATTTTAAAGGATATTCCTTACTTTGGAAGAGTAGATTTTAAGGATGAAGAATTCGAAGATGATGATATTATTTATATTGGTAGATTTGGTGTAACTCCAGAGGAGAGCATGGAACCAGTTGTCATAGATTGGAGATCACCAGTTTCATCACTTTTTTATACTGGAAGGCTTGGAAAACATAGCTATGTTGCCCCTATGGGAGAAATACAAGTAGATATATTAAAAAAAAGGCAGTATATTATTAAAAAACAGGAGCTTATTGGATTATTTGATTCTGAGATGGATGTAAAAGATGAAATATTACAAATGGTTTTAAGCTCTAATGCAGGAGATAAACTAAAAGATATCATAATGTCTATTCAAGAAGAACAGGATAATATAATTAGACAACCCAAATATGATGTAGTAGTTGTTGATGGTGTTGCTGGAAGTGGTAAGACTACAATTGCCCTTCATAGAGTTGCATATCTTCTTTATAATAATAGAAAAGTTTTTCAAGATAAGATATTAATACTAGGACCTAATACTATTTTCATGGAATATATTTCACAAGTTCTGCCAAGCCTTGGTGAAGTAGGAGTATTACAGACTACCTTTACTAGTTTTGCATTAAGTTTACTTGATATAAAAGAAATTATGGATAGTAACGAATATATGGAGAAAAACATTAATAGAGATGAAGCTTTTATTAAGGCCTCTACAAGTAAAACATCAGGCAAATATATAATGGAGCTAGATAATTACATTGATAAATTAAATGATAATTATTTTAATTACCAGGATATCTTTTTAGAAGATAGAGTAGTTATTAATAAGAATGAAATTAGAAAGTTGTTTAAAGAAAGTTATATTTCAATGCCTCTATTTAGAAGAAATAAGAAAATAAAGAGAATTATTTTTTCAAAGATAAGAGATGTGAGAGATGAGAAATTTAAGGAAATAGAGAAAGAATACCAGAGTGCAGTTTCACTTAAAAGTAAAGAAGAACTTCAGTTAATTGAAAATCAACTTATGTTTCAGAGAAAAAATAAAATAAGAGAACTTATTAAGAAAGTAATAGATATTAAAAAGAGCCTAACCTGGCTTGAACCTGAATGTGTAGAAAAACTTTATAATGATTTTAATAACAATCAACAGCTTACAATAGATGATTTAGCTCCAATTATTTATTTGAAATTAAAGCTTGAAGGAATAAGATATGATAGAGAAATTAAGCATGTAGTTATTGACGAGGCTCAAGATTATAGTAAGCTTCAGTTTATGGTGATAAAAGAAGTAACTGGATGTTCAGGTTTTACAATTGTTGGTGACAGAAATCAAAACATAAAAAGTAATGTAGATAGTATTGCCATGAGTAATTTAGCAGAAATATTTAATGAAAATAAGGTTACTAATTTTAAACTTAATAAAAGCTATAGATCAACAGCAGAAATTATGGAGTATGCCAATAAATATTTACAGGAAGAAAAAGTTGTGCCACTTGTTAGGCAAGGTACTGAAGTAGAAGAACTTAATATAATAAATAGTGAAGAATTACAAAAAAAATTATTGGTAAAGGTTGAAGACTTAAAAGGAAAAGGATATAAAAGTATAGGCATTATTTGCAAAAATATGTTGGACACTGAACATGTATGGGAATTAATCAAGGAACATGAGCATACAAAAATATTTAGAAATGAAAATATTGTATTTGGAGCAGGAACAATGATTTTACCAGTATATTTTGCAAAAGGCCTTGAATTTGACGCTGTAATTCTAATTCAAAGTGAACAAGACCAAATAGATGATAAAATTAAATATGTAATGGCAACAAGAGCACTCCATGAGTTAAGTGTATTTAAGATAAGTAACTTGGTCTAGTTCTTGCCCAAGATAACAGGAGACAGACCTGATGGTATGTCCCCTGGTCTCCAGAAGAATTTGAAATAGTATAACCTACTGTGGTTAATATAGATAAAAGGAGAGAAATAATGGAGAAGTTAAAATTTGCACAAGAACTCATAGAGTTTATTCATTCTAGTCCAACAGCTTTTCACGCAGTGGAAAGTTCAAAAAGAATATTACTTAATTGTGGATATAAGGAATTATTAGAACAAGATAAATGGGAAATTGAAAAGGGTGGTAAATATTTCGTAACTAAAAATTCCTCAGCTTTAATTGCTTTTGTTATTGGCAAAGGAGAGATTGAAGAAGAAGGATTTAGAATTATAGGTGCTCACACTGATTCACCAAGTTTTAGAATTAAACCATCCCCTGAAATTGTTTCAGAAGGTGAGTATCTAAAATTAAATACAGAGGTATATGGAGCCCCAATTTTAAACACTTGGCTAGATAGACCATTATCCATTGCTGGAAGAGTAACCCTGAAAGGCAAAAATGTAATGAAACCTAAAGTTAGCTTGATAAACGCAAATAAGCCAATATTAATAATACCAAATCTTGCTATACATATGAATAGAAATGTTAATCAGGGAATAGAACTTAACAAGCAAAAAGACACACTTCCTCTAGTTGGTTTGATTAATGAGAGTCTATCAAAGGAAAGGTTTATTTTAAAACTTATTTCAGAAGAATTGAATGTTAAAGAAGAAGAAATATTGGATTTTGATTTATTTCTTTATGAATATGAAAAAGGATCTATTATAGGAATAAAAAACGAATTTATATCATGTTCTAGGTTAGATGATCTTTCAATGGTTCACGCAGGTATTACAGCTTTAACTAAAGCTGATGCAGGTAAAGCTACAAATGTTATGGTATGTTTTGATAATGAAGAAGTTGGAAGTAGCACAAAACAAGGTGCTGATTCTCCAATGCTTGCACATTTGTTAGAAAGAATTACAATTTGTCTAAACAAAAACAGAGAAGCCTATTTTAGAGCAATATCAAATAGTTTTTTGATTTCTGCTGATTTAGCCCATGCGGTGCACCCAAATAGTCCTGAAAAAGCTGATCCAATAAATAGACCAATGATAAATAAAGGACCTGTAATAAAAATAAGCGCAAGTCAAAGCTATACTACAGATAGTTTTTCTTCAGGAATATATGAAGCAATATGCAAAAAAGCAAAAGTTCCAGTACAAAGATTTGTAAATAGATCTGATGAAAAAGGTGGAGCTACTATAGGTCATATTGTTTCAAATCATTTGGATATTAATTCTGTAGATATTGGAGCACCAGTACTCGCTATGCATTCAATTAGAGAATTAGCAGGAGTTCAAGACATTTTTTTGACAGAGAGAAGCTTTGAGGAATTTTATAATTGAATAAACCTATTATTTATGATATACTTATTTTTAATTTAATAAATTGCCTAGGGTAGAGGCGCTGAAGTAAAGAGTAATTGTCTGAATCGGCAGATTTTGAGGATAAATAAAGGTACTTCAGCCGAAGAGAATAAACTGGCGAGTTTGTTTTCTGGTTCTGTATAAAATATGTGCAGAATTGTCACTAATGTTTTGGTGGAGAGCTACAAGGTGCACGGATTGCAAAATTTTTATGCAGTAGAGGTGTTCCTTTACTGCATTTATTTTTTTAATTTTAAATTGACTAGGTATAGAAAGAAGGAGAGTTTTTTATGGCAGTTGTGGTTCAAAAATATGGCGGAAGTTCAGTTGGAACTATTGATAAAATTAAAATGGTTGCAGAAACAGTAATTAAAAGAAAAGATCAAGGGGATAGTGTAGTAGTAGTAGTTTCTGCAATGGGTGACACTACAGATGAATTGATTTCTTTAGCAAGGCAAATAACTGATAATCCAGATAAAAGAGAATTAGATGCTCTATGTTCTACAGGAGAAATGATTTCTAGTTCACTTCTTGCTATGGCAATTAAAAATTTAGGTTATGATGCAGTAAGCTATACTGCCTATCAATTAGGTATAAAAACTAGTGGAAAATATGGTAAGTCATTAATAGATGATATTGATGGAACTAAGTTAAGAGAAAGCTTAATTGAAGGGAAAATAGTAATTATTGCTGGGTTCCAAGGAATAAATGAAGATGGAGATATTACAACTCTTGGAAGAGGCGGTTCTGACACAACTGCAGTAGCTATAGCTGTTAGACTTGGAGGCATATGTGAAATTTATACAGATGTAGATGGTATCTATTCAGTTGATCCAAGAAATTATAAGGCTGCAAAGAAGATTAAAGAAATAGATTACGAGGAAATGCTTGAATTAGCAAGTCTTGGTGCACAAGTAATGCATTCAAGATCAATAGAACTTGGACAAAAATATAATATACCTATATATGTAGGTTTGAGCAATAGTGGTATACCAGGAACAATTATTAAGGAGGTAGTTAATATGAATATGGAGAGAAAACCAATAACAGGAATCGCTACCAGCGATGAGGATGTAGCAGTATCAATTAAGGATATATCAAATAGTATAAATATATTAGCTAGTATGTTTGAAAAAATTGCTAGTAAAAAAATAAATATAGATATGATTAGCCAAACTGTACCAATGAATGAAAAGGTGAATATTTCCTTTACAATTCCTAAGGATGATATAAAGGAGTGCATGGAAATACTAAAGGATTTTGCACCTAGTGATAATATTTCTATTGATGAAGATCTAACAAAATTTTCAGTAGTTGGTATAGGTATGAAAACTACATCGGGTGTAACTGCAACTATTTTTAGGCTGTTTGATGAAAATAATATTCAAGTTAAAATGATTACTACTTCTGAAATTAGAATTACTTGTGGAATCAAGATGGAGGACAAGATGAAGGCTATTGAAATTGTTGCTCAGGAGTTTCAACTATAATTTAGGCATCTGAAAGTAAATAACAAAATAGGGGGCAAATATATGGAATTATTCGGTAGTATGGAAGTTAAAAACAATGTGCTTCATATTGGTGGAGTGAGTTCAGTGGACCTAGTAAAAGATTTTAAAACACCTCTGTATGTAATTGATGAAGCACAGGTTAGAGATAAATGTAAAATTTATAGGGAAGCATTTAAAATAGTGGAAAATGGCAATAAAGTAGCATATGCAGGTAAAGCTTTTTTGACTTTAGCTATGTGTCAACTAATAGACTCGGAAGGCATAAGTCTAGATGTAGCTTCTGGAGGAGAATTATATACAGCTTATAAAAGTGGATTTCCTCTTGAAAAAGTATTTTTCCATGGAAATAATAAAACAATTGACGAAATTAATATGGGTGTTGAATTAGGGGTAGGCACCTTTGTAGCAGATAATTTTTATGAAATTGATAAGATTAATGAAATCGCAAAGAAATTCAATAAGATACAAAAAGTTTTTTTAAGAATAACCCCAGGTGTAGAAGCACATACTCATGACTATATAAAGACTGGTCAGGTTGATTCTAAGTTTGGATTTACCTTATTAAATAATAAAACCTTAATTGCTGTTAAGAAGGTAATCGCTCTTTCCAATGTTGAACTGTCTGGAATACACTGTCATATTGGTTCTCAAATATTTGAAATAGAACCTTATAGAGATGTTGTAGGAATAATGATGTCCTTGATTAAAAGTATTAAGGAGGAAACTGGTTACGTAATAAAAGAATTAGATATTGGCGGAGGCTTTGGAATATATTACAAGCAAGGAGATACTCCTGTGGAACTTGAAAAAATCTGTGCGGCTATTCTTGAAACAGCTGAAAAAAAATCTGAAGAGCTTGGGATATCAATGCCGACACTTATTATTGAACCGGGAAGGTCCATAATTGGTAGCTCTGGTACTACATTATATACTGTAGGATCAATAAAGGAAATACCAGGGGTTAGAAAGTATGTTTCAGTTGATGGTGGAATGACAGATAATATTAGACCATCTCTTTATAATGCAGAATATGAATGTGCAATTGCAAATCGAGTTGATAGTAATTGGAAGGAGGTAGTTACAATTTCAGGTAAGTGTTGTGAATCTGGGGATATACTATTGAATGATGTTCAACTACCTGAATGTTATAGTGGAGATATACTTGCTGTACTTTGTACAGGTGCGTATGGATATTCTATGTCTAGTAACTACAATAAAATCCCAAGAGCCAGTGTTGTTTTCGTCAAAGAAGGCGAAGCAAAATTAATTTGCAGAAGAGAAACATATAAGGACCTCATTGAAAGAGAAATAATGTTATAATAGAAATAAAGCACGAGCTTTCATGCAGCATGCAATAGTCATTGATAATTAGAGTATAAAGGAGAAAAAATGGATAATTTATTTAAAGAACTTGGTTTAAATTCGAATTTGATTGAGGGATTGAAGTTAAAAGAAATTGAAATACCTACAGAAATACAAGCAAAAGTTATTCCTATAGCGCTTTCTAATAAAGATATTATTGGACAGTCTGAAACTGGTAGTGGAAAAACCCTTGCTTATTTGCTTCCCATATTCCAAAAAATTGATACGAGTAAAAGAGAAATGCAGGTTATTATTTTAACACCTACACATGAGTTATCAATGCAGATATTTAGAGAAGTAGAAACCTTATCAAAAAATTCTAGTACAGGGGTTACATCAACATCTGTTATTGGAGATGTAAATATTAATAGACAAATTGAGAAACTTAAAGAGAAGCCACATGTAATTGTTGGATCTCCAGTAAGAATTTTAGAACTAATAAAAATGAAAAAAATCTCGGCTCATACTATAAAAACCATTGTTGTGGATGAGGCTGATAGACTTCTAGATAGAAAAAATATTGAAAGTATTAAAGCAGTGATAAAAACTACTCTTAGAGAAAGGCAATTGATGTTTTTTTCAGCTACCTTTTCCCCTGAAATTATTGCTACATCTAAGGATATGATGAAAGACCCTGAGATAATTCAAGTAGAAGAAAAAGACACAGTAAATCAAGATATAAGTCATTTTTTTGTTCAATGTGATTTGAGGGATAAGATACTGATGGTTAGAAAACTAGTAAGTGCCTTAGAACCAGAAAGAGCTATTATTTTTATAAATAAGAGTGTTGAAATTGAAGTAGTGACATCTAAACTTAAATTTCATAATTTAAAGGTTGGAGGATTACATGGTGCTAATTATAAGGAAGATAGACAAAGGGTAATGGAAGACTTTAGAACAAGCAAGATACAGTTATTGGTAGCATCTGATATTGCTGCTAGGGGACTTGATATTAAAGGAGTAACGCATATAATCAATTATGATATTCCAGATAAACCAAGGGATTATCTACATAGGGTAGGTAGAACAGGTAGAGCAGGAGATAAAGGCACATCCATATCTTTAGTTACTGTAAGAGAAAAAGAGATGATAAAGGAGTATAAGAAAACCTTTGGTATCGAAATAACTGAAAAACAGCTTAGCAATGGAAATCTTGAGGATGTAATCAAGACAAGAAATCCAAGAAAAAATAAAGAGTAAAATTTATAATTAACGAGTTTTTCGCATTAGCGGAGAGCTCGTTTTTTTAATAATATAAACATATAAAGACTGCAAATTAATTCTGTTAAGCATTGATAGGTAAAATAAAATAAATATTTTTATAATATATTGGAAACAATAATTTATACATACAGTAACAATATAGCCGAAAGGATGATTAAGTATGCCTTATGCAGTAGCTTTGATATGTTTGATAGTAGTATATATAATTGGTGTGAAAGTTAGGAATAAATATAACGAAGAAAGCTCCTTTCTAGAAAATAATACAAATGGAATTGAAAAAGATGATTCGGAAAATTCTAGTTACTATTTAGGAGGGAAAAAGACTAATTGCAGAAGAAAAATTATTAAAAATTTAGATAAAAGTTATGAAGGTATAATAAAAGCTTATGAATACATAGACAGGGAGGTAAGAAATAAGAAAGAGGTGCTTACGGCAGCAGAATGGCTTTTAGATAATCTATACCTAATTGAAAAAGAATACAAGGATATCAAACATAATATGCCTAATAGCTATTACAGAGATCTTCCAGTAGTAAATGGAGGAAGAATGCGTGGGTTTCCAAGAATCTATATTGTAGCATTGGATATAATATCAAAAAATGATGGGAGAGTTGAAGAACATAGTATAGAAAATTATATAATGGAATATCAAAAGAATACAGTACTTACTAGTGGTGAATTATGGGCACTCCCAATAATGCTGAGAATAGCGTTAGTACAAAACATCGGAAATGTAATTGAAAAAATGATATATGCGCAAAAAGAAAAAAATAAGGCTGATAATGTTGCAGATAGATTGATTGAAGCAGTAGAAGAGAAAAAATTAAATTACGAAATGGCAAAATTGGGAGAGGAAATTGAAATTTTCACATCACATTTTACTGAGAGATTACTAAAAGATCTAAGAGATAATGGTATAGATAATTCTCAGATTTATATATGGATAGATGAAAAGCTTGAAGTTCAAGATTCAAATAGTGATAAAATGATTAACATTGAACATCAGAAGCAGGCAGGTTTTCAACTATCAATGAAAAATTGTATTAGTGGAATAAGGGAAGTTGAAGCATTAAATTGGAAAGAATCCTTTGAAAAATTAAGCCATGTTGAAGAAATTTTACTAAGAGATCCTGCAGGAATTTATGAAAAGATGGATTTTGAATCTAGAGATCATTACAGACACACTATTGAGAAAATTGCAAAGGCTATGAATATCACAGAATGTTTTGTTTCTAGAAAGGCTTTAGAATGTGCACTTGACGCAGAAACAGAAAATCAGCAGTATCAAGAACTTTTTAACCATGTAGGTTACTATTTACTTGATGATGGATTGAAGTTATTGAAGAAAAAAGTTAACTATAAAAATACAAAGTTAACTGGTTTTAAAGAGTGGATAAAAAATAAAAAAGTTGATGTATATATTGACGCAATTATAATTGGAACATTACTAATAATTTCAGGTATAATTTCTCTAAGTATATATAGAGATAGCAACATAAAGATGTGGAAGTATTTTGTTGCGTTTTTTGCTCTTTTAGTTCCATGTAGTGAAATAGTTGTATCAATTCTAAATTGGAGTATTAATAAACTTACTGAACCGAGCTTTATACCTAAACTTGAATTTTTCGATGAAATTCCTGAAGAATTCAGTTCCATAGTAGTAGTGCCTACACTTCTAAATAATAAAAAAAGGATTCATGATTTGGTAAGTGATTTAGAAGTGTGTTATCTTGCGAATCAAGAGAAAAATTTATATTTTGCTATTTTAGGAGATTTTAAAGATAGCAATTTTGAGCATGAAGAAAATGATGAAGAAATCATTAACGTTGCATTAGAAGAAATAGAAAGTTTAAATGCTAAGTATAAAAAAGAAAATTCAAAAGAGGATATTTTCTATTTTTTTAGCAGATATAGACAATTTAATAAAAACGAAAATCTATGGATGGGATGGGAGAGAAAACGCGGTAAGTTAATGGAACTAAATGAATTGTTAAGAGGGAGTAAAAATACAAGCTATAATGTTATCAGTGGAGATATAGAAAATTTACTTAAAATAAAATTTGTAATTACTTTAGATGCAGATACTCAACTTCCAAGGGATACAGCAAAGAAATTAGTTGGGGCAATGGCGCATACTCTTAATAAAGCATACATTAAGAGCGGTAATAAAAAAGTAATTAGGGGTTACGGGTTAATGCAACCACGGATTAGTGTAAGCACTGTAAGTGCAAACAAAACACTATTCTCTAGAATAAATTCTGGAGAGACAGGAATAGATATTTATTCAACGGCAGTGTCCGATGTATATCAAGATCTATTTGGTGAAGGAATTTTTACTGGAAAAGGAATATATGATGTATCTATATTTAATGAAATGCTTAAAGATGAGATACCAGAGAATTCAGTGTTAAGTCATGATATGCTTGAAGGTTGCTATACAAGAGCTGCACTTGTGACAGATTTAGAAATGATTGATGGATATCCAGCTTATTATAATTCCAGCTCAATGAGATTACATCGTTGGGTAAGGGGAGATTGGCAGTTAATTCCTTGGATATTTAAAAAAAATCAGGCCATAAATAAACTTTCAAAATGGAAGATGATAGATAATTTAAGAAGAAGTATGCTAGCTCCTTCAATTGTAATACTTACAATTCTATCCTTTAAGGTTCTACCAGATGGAATTGATAAATGGCTTTCAATATCTCTTTTATCTATTATAATTCCAATTCTTTTTGATGTTTCTGATGAGGTAGTAGCACCTATTAGAGGGATAAGTCTATCTGGAAGAATTGACAATGGAAAAATTGTTTTTGAACAAGTATTTCTTATTTTTTGTTTTCTTCCATATCAAGCTTACTTAATGCTGGATGCTATATTTAGAACCCTTTATAGAGTTTTTATTAGTAGAAGAAAGCTGCTACAATGGCAAACATCGGCTGACGCTGAAATAATGCTTGGAAAAGACTTGAAAAAATTTATTGAAGGTATGTGGACTGGAAGTGCAATCTCGTTACTTATTCTAATATTTGCATTTTTAAAATCAACAAACACGGGGATATTCTTTATTCCATATTGTATGCTTTGGTTTTTAAGCCCAGGAATTGCTTATTATATCTCCAAACCTAGAACCATGGAGAAGATTAAACTTACAAAAGAACAAATCAATAATTTAAGAAGGCTAAGTAGAAAAACTTGGGCATACTTTGAAGAGTTTGTTTCAGAAGAAACCAATTGGCTTTCGCCAGATAACTTTCAGGAGAATCCAGAAAATGGGATTGCATTTAGAACTTCGCCAACTAATATGGCAATGGGACTAACATCTAATATAGCTGCATTTGATTTGGGGTATATTGGTATAATTGAGTTTATAGACAGAACAGAAGAAATACTAACTAATATGGAAGGCTTAAAACGATATAAAGGACATTTCTACAATTGGTATGATACTAAAACAAAAGAGCCTCTGAAGCCTGAATATATTTCAACTGTTGATAGTGGAAACTTAGTAGGCTATATTTGGGTTGTTTCTCAAGCTATAAAAGAATATCTAGAGGCACCAGTGCTAAGGCCTAATCAAATTGATGGTATTTTTGACATACTCCAATTATGTGATGAAGAGATTGAAGCATTAACAGGTAATAAGGACTTCTATAAGGATTTAATTATTGAGGTAAAAGAAAAAGAGCCTGATTTGATGTGGTGGAAAATGGTTTTACTTGATATATGGACCAAATGCATAGATGGAGAAAAACTTAAAAACAGTTCAAAATTATTTTGGAATACTAAAATTAAGCATTCAATCAGTAAGTATATTAAGGAATTGCAAAAATTATTTCCATGGACAGATGTAGTAATAGAAAGAACTGATAGAATGGAAAATATAACTGAAAAATTGAGAAGCTTATCATACGAAGTTCCTATGAAGTATTTATGTCATGAGATTGATAATATTTTATTTGAACTAGATAAAACTACTAATAAGAACAGGGATGAAGAAGATTGGATACAGGAACTTAAGAAACTATTAACAGATAGCAAAAAAGAGATTTTTACAAGGATAACTCAACTTGAAAATTTAGATGATCGATTAAATAATATAGTTACTGCAACAGATTTTAGTATTTTATACGATAAGAAGAGGCAACTTTTTTCTATTGGATATGATATTGAAAAAGATACAATGGGAAATTGCTATTATGATTTGCTGGCATCTGAAGCAAGGCAAGCAAGCTTTGTATCTATTGCAAAAGGTGATGTGGAACAAAAACATTGGTTTAAGTTAGGAAGATCAATGACCATAATTGGTAAAACTAAAGGTCTGGTTTCTTGGAGCGGAACTATGTTTGAATATCTAATGCCAGTACTCATTATGAAAAATTACCCCAATACTTTACTAAATGAAACTTATGAAGCAGTAGTAGAAGGGCAAAAAAGATATGGTAAGGAGAGAAGAGTACCCTGGGGGATTTCTGAATCAGCCTTTTTTAACTTTGATTTAAATTTAAACTATCAATATAAGGCATTTGGAGTGCCGGGAATAGGCCTTAAAAGAGGACTTGTCAATGAACTTGTAATATCCCCTTACGCTACGGTTTTGGCACTTCAAATTGACTTATTAGGTGCATATAATAACATAATAAAGTTAGTAAATGAAGGTATGGAAGGTAGATATGGGTTTTATGAAGCAATTGATTATACTAAGGAAAGAATTCCAAAAGGAAAGAAAAAGGGAATAGTAAAATGTTTTATGATTCACCATGAAGGAATGAGCTTAATGGCTTTAGACAACGTATTAAATGAAAATATTTTGCCAGAAAGATTTCATAGAGTACCTAAAGTAAAAGCTACAGAATTGCTTCTTCAAGAGAAGGTGCCTAAACGAATTATATATGATAGAGAACAACAATATGATTTGGTAGATAACTATGAAGAAAAACAAAATATAATTTATAGATGCTTTAATACTGCAAAGACAGAAATTCCAGAAACTCAACTTCTATCAAATGGTAACTACTCTTTAATGATTTCTAATAGTGGTAGTGGATACAGTAAAAAGGGCGAAACGCTTTTATACAGATGGAGAGAAGATGTCACTCTTGATAATAGCGGAATGTTCTTTTATATCAAAGATTTGGGTTCTCATAAATATTGGAGTGCTTGTTATGAACCTTGTAAAAAGGAGGGCGAGGATTACAAAGTAATTTTTTCATTAGATAAGGCTGAATTTACTAGAAAGGATGGGGAGACTTTAACTAAAACTGAGATAGCCATATCAAATGAGGATAATGCAGAAATAAGGAGGATATCCCTGACTAATCATAGTCATGAAACTAAAATAATTGAGGTTACAAGCTATTGCGAGATAACTTTATCTAGCTTAAGCTCAGATATTGTTCACCCTGCATTCAGCAACCTGTTTATTAAGACAGAACTTATAGAAACACCATTCTGTGTTCTTGCAGATAGAAGACCTAGAGTAAAAGATGAAAGTAATAATTTGATTATGCAAACAGTTGCTATCGATGGTGAAGTTGTTGGAAATTCACAAATTGAAACTAGTAGAGTTGAATTTGTTGGGAGAGGAAGAACTTTAGAAAGACCTCAAATAATGGAGACTGAGGCTCCTCTAAAGAATACCGTTGGAGCTGTAATTGATCCAATAATAAGCATAAGAAAGAGATTGAAATTGAAACCTGGAGATACCTGTAGGATTGCATATACTACTGCTATTGGGGATTCTAAAGAAGATCTCATTGAGTTAGCAAAAAAATATAGTGAAATGAATAATATAAAGAGGGTTTTTGAGCTTTCATGGACTCAGGCACAAGTAGAAATGAAATATTTAGGGATAAAATCTTCTCAAGCAAATTTGTATCAGCTTATGGCATCAAAAATATTATTTATGAGTACTCAGCTTAATGAGAGAGAGGAGTATATAAAAAATATTAAGAGAGGTCAATCTACATTTTGGCCGTATGGTGTTTCTGGAGATAATCCAATAGTATTGTTACTCATAAAAAAAGAAGCTGATTTAGATTTCGTAAAGCAGATCCTAAGCGCACATGAATATTGGAGCATTAAGGGGTTAAAGGTTGACTTTGTTATATTAAACAATCAAAACACTCCATATTTTCAAGGATTACATGATTCTATAAAGGATACCATATCGGCAAGCCATGCTAGAGATAAGCAAAATAAGCCAGGAGGCGTATTTTTAATTAATAGTAGCACTATGGCCAGAGAAGAATTAGAACTTTTTATTGCTGTTGCAAGACTTGTTATTGATCCTGAAAAAGGTATGCTAGTATCTCAGATTAAAAACGGACCAAAGCATACTGAAGAAACAAAAACCTTAGAAGTAAAAAAACAAAAATACAATTTTAGTCCTTCAATTTTCCCAGAAAAAAAATTGACCTTTAATAATGATATTGGAGGCTTTGATTTAGAGGAAGATGAGTATCTAATAAGACTTAAAAAAGATAAAAATTCCCCAGCTCCATGGATAAATGTAATATCAAATGGTGACTTTGGGTTTCAGATATCTGAAAGTGGAGCATCCTATACTTGGTGTAAGAACAGTAGAGAAAATAAAATAACTCCATGGTCAAATGATTGGATAAGTGATACATCTGGTGAAATTTTATATTTAAGAGATGAAGTTACTGGAAAAACATGGAGTGTAAGTGCTAATCCAATAAGAGATGACTCTGAATATATAATACAACATGGGTTTGGATATTCTATTTTCACTCATGAAGTTGATGGGATTCTTAGTAACATGACTGTATTTGTTCCAATGGATACAAATGTGAAAGTATGCGTTTTAAAACTTAAGAACAATTGCGAAGAAGATAGAGAACTTTCAGTGACTTATTTTGCGCAATTAGTGATGGGTGTAGTACCACAAAAGACGTCACAATATATTTCCACATATCGAAATAATGAAAATGAATATATGTATGCTAAGAACCCTTTTAGTGAGCACTTTGGTAATCTTATTACCTTTATGGCAACTATTGGTGGAAAGGATGAGTCTTATACTGGAAATAGAAAAGAATTCTTAGGGCGAGGGAGAAGCACCTCTAATCCGTTAGCTATGGAGAAAGATAACTTGTCAAATTCTACAGGATCGGGATTTGATTCCTGCTTTGCTGAACGGGTTAAAATTGATATTAGTAGCTGTGAAGAAAAGAATATTATTATAATTTTTGGGCAGCAAGATAGCTTTGAAAGCATAAAAAATCAAATAGAAAGATTCTGTAATATAAAATCAGTGAGTGAAGAACTTAGTAATGTAAAAAAATATTGGAGGAAAATTTTAAAGACAATTACCGTTAGTACACCTGATCAATCCATGGATATTATGCTTAATGGATGGCTTATGTATCAAACTATTGCATGTAGATTAATGGCCAGATCAGCTTTCTATCAATCTGGAGGAGCATTTGGATTTAGAGATCAATTGCAGGATGTGCTATCCCTAAACTATATAAATTCCGAAATTACCAAGAAACAAATTTTATATAGTGCATCAAGACAATTTGTTGAAGGAGATGTGCAACATTGGTGGCATCCAGTTGTAGATAGTGGGATTAGGACCAAATTTTCAGATGATTTACTTTGGCTACCATATGTAACTATTGACTATATAAGTAAAACTGGAGACTATAGCATTCTAGATGAAGAAATAGGATATCTTCTTGAGCAACAACTGAAAGAGGATGAAGATGAAAGGTACAATATTTCTTATAAAGCTGATTTAAAGGACTCCCTTTATGAGCATTGTGTGAAAACTATAGAAAGAGCATCAAAGTTTGGAGAACACAATATACCGTTAATGGGGAGTGGAGATTGGAATGACGGTATGAGTACAATTGGCAACAAAGGAAAGGGAGAAAGTGTTTGGCTAGGATGGTTCTTGTATTCAATTTTAGATAAATTTATTGCAATTTGCAAATACAAGGAGGATATAGATAGAGCCCAAAGATATACAGAATTAAAATTATTTATAAAAGAAAATCTAGAAAAAAATGCTTGGGATGGTAACTGGTACAGAAGAGCCTATTTTGATGATGGTACTCCACTAGGATCAATAGAAAATGACGAATGTCAGATTGATTCAATTTCTCAATCTTGGGCTATAATTTCAGAAGCAGCTGATATAGAACGCGCTAGAATAGCAATGGAATCTTTAGAAAGATATTTAGTAAAAGAAGATAGAGGAATGGTACTTCTATTGACACCTCCCTTTAATAAATCAGAACTAGAACCGGGATACATTAAAGGATATGTTCCAGGAGTAAGAGAAAATGGAGGACAATACACACATTCTGTAGCATGGGTAATATTAGCATTAGTAAAGCTAGGAAGAGCAAATATGGCTTGGAAAATTTTCAATATGATAAACCCTATTAATCATACTAAGTCATATTTTGAATGTGAAATATATAAAGTTGAACCATACGTAATGGCAGCGGATGTTTATGGAAGAGATCCTCATATAGGGAGAGGAGGTTGGAGTTGGTATACAGGCGCTTCAGGCTGGATGTACAAAGTTGCAATAGAGGGAATTTTGGGATTGAAATTAAAGGAGGGAAAAGGCTTTAGTATAGAACCATGCATACCAGATGAATGGCCAGGTTTTAAAATGACTTATGCAAAGGATTCGGCAGTTTATAATATTGAAGTTGTAAGAGGGAGCAAGAAAGGTTTATCAGTGGATGGTGAAGTTGTAAAAGAAGATATATGTCCATTCTATGAAAATGGAGTTCATGATGTGTATTTAGAAATATAGAAAGGATGATTATATAGAAGTCCCAGAATGAACTTAATCATTCTAGGACTTCTATAATAGTTGATCAATCTTCATGAAAATAATAATCATTGTAATATACATCATCATCTTCATTATAGGTGTAATCAAATTCTTGATTTGATATATTATTTGACACTATCGGGTCGCTAGCCGGGTCGGGAAGATTCATACGACTTTTTTTTGAATAATCCTTTATAACAGTTGGATCGTGATCTAGATAATCCCTTAGATTAGGTGGGTATTCTTTGTTTTGATTTTTACTCATCTTTTTTCTCCTTAAATATTAGTTTTTATATGGTTTAAATTAGTGTTCCATAAAAAATAAAAAAAATTAATAAAAAAAGAGGATATTTTAAACAAGTGTGGAATAAAAGTTATTATATAGAAGTAATTAAATATTAGGAGGTATAATAATGACAGAATTAAAACAAGTTTATAAATGTGAAGTATGTGGTAACATGGTTGAAGTAATACATAGTGCAGGTGGCACTTTAGTATGCTGTGGAAAACCAATGACTCATGTAGTAGAAAATACTGTAGAAGCTGCAAAGGAGAAACATATACCTGTTATAGAAAAAGTTGAAGGTGGAGTTTTGGTAAAGGTTGGATCTGTTGAACACCCTATGCTAGAAAATCATTACATCGAATGGATAGAAGTACAAACAGAGAATAAAGTTTATAGGAAATTCTTAAAACCAGGTGAGAAACCTGAAGCATTGTTTAAAATTGAAGAAGAAATTCTTGTTGTAAGAGAATACTGCAATATACATGGCTTATGGATTGACAAAGACTAAAAAAAATAATAATATAGTGTAAGGAAGCTGTTTAAGTATTTTATAACGCCCTGTGGAGATTTCCATAGGGCTTTATTTTTCATAAATATGGAGGTAGAAAAATGGAAGAAAAGAAAAAGGTTATATTCAGCGGAATACAGCCATCAGGAGAACTAACACTGGGGAATTATTTAGGAGCTTTAAAGAATTGGGTTAAGCTTCAGGACGAATATGATTGTTTTTTTTGTATCGTAGATCTACATGCAATCACTGTAAGGCAGGAACCGAAGGATTTAAGGCAGAAGACGTTGGAAGTAATGGCTTTATATTTGGCGGCAGGTATTGATCCTGACAAAAATACTATATTTATCCAATCACATGTTTCAGCTCATAGTGAAGCAGCTTGGCTATTAAATTGTTACACGTATATGGGCGAATTAAGTAGAATGACACAGTTCAAAGATAAATCAAAAAAGTATGGAGATAATATAGGAGTTGGACTTTTCGATTACCCCGTATTAATGGCAGCAGATATACTTTTGTATGGAACTGATTTAGTTCCTGTTGGAAGTGATCAAAAACAACATTTAGAGATTACACGTGATATCGCTGAAAGGTTTAATAATATTTATAGCCCAACTTTTACTGTTCCAGAGCCATATATAGCAGAAAGTGGAGCTAAAATAATGGATTTACAAGATCCAACTAAAAAAATGTCTAAATCAAGTGAAAACCCTAATTGTAATATACTGGTACTTGATCCCCCAGAAGTAATTAGGAAAAAAATTAATAGAGCTGTCACAGATAGTATTGGTGTAGTGAAGTTCTGTGATGAGCAACCTGGAGTTAAAAATTTGATGACTATTCTAAAAGCGTTAACAGATGTAAGTTATGAGGATATGGAAAAGAAATATGAAGGTCAGGGATATGCTCAATTCAAAAAAGATGTTGCAGAAGCAATAGTTGGGGAGCTATCTCCAATTCAAGAAAAGGTAAAAGAAATTTTAGCTAATAAGGATTATCTAGAAAGCATTTATAAAAAAGGCGCTGAAAAGGCAAATTATATTTCTAATAAAACCCTAAGAAAAATGCAGAAAAAGATTGGTTTTATACCTTTATCTAAATAAAATCAAATGGAGAAGGTGATAAAGTGGCATATTCTGTTTTGTTTGTAGATGATGATAAATCTATTTTAAAATCAATAAAAAGAGAGTTATTTTCATGTGACTATAATACTTTTTTTGCAGAGAGTGGCCAAATTGCTCTAAAGATACTTTATGAAAATAAAATTGATATTATTGTTTCTGACATTATGATGCCAGAAATGGATGGATATGAGTTGTTAAAAAAAGTGAAATACTTATATCCAAGTATTATTAGAGTAGTTTTAAGTGGCTATGCTGACCAAAAGCTAATTTTTAAAATAATTAATACAAATCTCGCTAAGACGTTTTTAAACAAACCTTGGAAAGAAAATGAATTAGTTAACACTATTAAAGAAATAATGGAAATAAACGAAAAACTTAATAACGATTATGTTAAGAAAATAATCAATTCTTCAAACAAACTACCCACATTACCTTCAATGTTTATAGAAATAAATACTTTAATAGAGGATGATAAATCCGATATAGATGATATAATAAGATTAATAAACACAGATCAGGTAATTGCATCAAAGATTCTTAAGGTAGTGAATTCTGCTTTTTATGGTGTAAAGACAGCGTCTATTAAAACTGCAATTTTAAACATTGGGTTAGTAAACTTAAAATCTGTAATAGCAACCTCTGAATTCTTTGATTTAGAAAACAGCTATTATCAAGATTTGTTGTGGAAACATTCAAGTTTAACAAATAATTTAACAATATTTCTATTTGAACGTATTTTCAATAAGAAGATACCCGACATATACTCAACTGCAGGGTTATTGCATGATATAGGAAAAGTAGTACTTTTTAAGATATTCGATGACAAGTATGAAAAAATATTAAAAATTAGAGAAGAAAAATCGGAGATTTCGTTATCAGCTTGTGAAACTAATGTATTCAACTTTAATCATGAGGAGTTAGGGTCAACAATACTAAACTATTGGGAACTGCCTCCAGCAATTGTAGAGGTTGCATTAAACCACCACAATCCAGATAAAAGCTCTAATCAATTCAAAGATATCACTTATGTTGTAAATATTGCTGATCATTATTCATGGAAATTATTAAAGAAAAATTTTCACTCACAAATTAGCAATGAAGCCTTTAATTATTTAGGTATTAGTAAACAAAGAATTGAGGAACTAATAAGTAATAATAAATTCGAGGTGTAAATTATGAATAAAAATAAAGTGGTTTTCGTTGATGATGAAGTTAGTATTTTAAATGCAATAAAAAGATGTATAATTGATGAACCAATTGAACCATTTTTTGCAACTAGTGGAGAAAAAGCTATTCAATTTATAGGAGAACATTCAGTAAGCGTAATTATAACTGATATGAGAATGCCCAATATGAATGGGCTAGACCTTTTGAAGAAGGTTAAAGAAATCTCTCCCAGTACGGTAAGAATTGTTTTGTCTGGGTACACTCAACTTCCTCAGATACTTGCTACTGTAAACAGTGTTGGGGTTTTTAGATATATAACTAAGCCTTGGGATGATGATGAGGATTTTTTGCCTTCGCTAAGAGATGCAGTAAATTACTACAATACTATGAATGATAGTCAACTTTTATGCGGAAAACTAGATAGTAAGAATAAGCAATATGAGCAGTTAGTGGAATTAAATGAGGTAAATAAAAAATTAATTACACAAATGTCTAGCAGCATTAGTAATATTAAAAAAGTAAGTAATATTATACAGAAGGTACAGAATACATACGTTGAAAACTTTAAGAGTAATTACAATGAACTTTGTAATGCATTAATTTATAGTAAATCTATGGGAGATTTATATTTTAACTATTTAGATAGTTATATTACTGATAAGGAAAGATTCTCTTTTGGTAAATATAGAGAGGATTTGATCAGTGTACTAAATATTCAAATGAAGGTTGCTACCGATGATCCGAATTATAACCTATTAGGAGATTATAAATTAATTAAATTTGTGACTGTAGAGAGCATTAAATATTTAATTAATAATTTTGGATTAAGTAGCTTTGAAATAAATATACTGAGTAAGCCTAAATTCATAGTGGTAATAAAGAATAGTAATTTTGATTTTTATAATAATTTTAACTCTAATTTAAAAATGAAACTATTCTTTTCTGTGATTGATCAGATTATGACCACAATTGATGGACGGGTAAATTTTAGTGCTGATTCAGTAAATCAAATGATTTTATTATTTGATGCTAAAGCATAGAGTATAAATAATATAAAATTGACGATGAAGGGAAGAGGAGAATTAAGTGTCTGAATTAATTAGAGAAATAGAAAGAAGAAGAACATTTGCAATAATATCTCATCCTGATGCAGGTAAAACAACATTGACTGAAAAGCTTTTGCTATATGGAGGCGCAATTAGATTAGCAGGATCTGTAAAATCAAGAAGAGCAGCAAATTATGCTGTATCTGATTGGATGGAAATTGAAAAGCAAAGAGGTATATCAGTTACTTCATCCGTAATGCAATTTAATTATAATGATTTTTGTATTAATATTTTAGATACCCCAGGACATCAAGATTTTAGTGAGGATACATATAGAACTTTAATGGCAGCTGATAGCGCTGTTATGGTTATTGATGGAGCAAAGGGCGTAGAGGCACAGACAAGAAAGCTTTTTCATGTATGTAGCCTTAGAGAGATACCAATTTTTACTTTCATTAATAAAATGGATAGAGAAACTAGAGACCCTTTTGAATTGTTGCAGGATATTGAAAATGAATTAGGAATAAAGTCTTACCCTGTTAATTGGCCCATTGGATCTGGATCAGATTTTAGAGGAGTTTATAATAGAAAAAAAGGTATTATAGAAGTTTTTAATGACGGTAAGCATGGTCAAATTGCTGTTGAGTCAGTGAAAGGTACTGTAGATGATAAGGTATTTGAAGAACTTCTAGGACCTTCTTTGCATAAAAAACTAATGGATGATATTGAGCTGCTTGAAATAGCAGGTGATGAATTTGATATTGAGAAAGTAAGAAAGGGAGAGTTAACTCCAGTATTTTTTGGAAGTGCGTTAACTAACTTTGGTGTGGAACCATTCTTAGAAGAATTTTTAAATCTGTCTTCACCTCCACTTTCAAGACAGTCAGATAAAGGTGAGGTTGATGTATATAAAAATGAATTTTCCGCATTTGTTTTTAAGATACAAGCAAATATGAATCCAGCACACAGAGACAGAATTGCATTTATGAGAATCTGCTCTGGTCAATTTAAAAAAGGCATGGAAGTTTATCATGTACAAAATAGCACAAAAATTAGATTGTCTCAACCGCAGCAATTTTTAGCGCAGGAAAGAGAAATAGTTGAAGAGGCCTATGCAGGAGATATAATAGGTGTATTTGATCCAGGCGTTTTTAGTATTGGTGATACACTATGTGAAACTTCAAATAAGTTTCTATTCGAAGGCATTCCTACTTTTGCCCCTGAATATTTTGCTAGAGTAAAAACTGTAGACACCATGAAAAGAAAGCAATTTATCAAAGGAGTAATGCAAATATCCCAAGAAGGTGCAATTCAGGTATTTAAAGAATTGTACATTGGAATGGAAGAAATAATAGTTGGAGTAGTTGGAGTGCTTCAATTTGAGGTACTGGAATATAGGCTAAGAAATGAATATAACGTAGATATTCGAATGGACAGACTTGGGTTTAAATATGTAAGATGGATTGAAAATAAAGATATTGATGCTGAAAAGCTTAATATTTCAAGTGATTCAAAAATTGTAAAAGATAGTAAAGATCGAAGCTTGTTATTATTCCAAAATGATTGGGGTATTACATGGGCACTAGATCATAATAAGGGTCTTATTTTATCTGATATAGGTAAAAGTTAAAAAAGTCGAGGAGATTTTCGTTTGAAAATCTCCTTTGTTTTTTAAAAACTTTTATTGCTAAAACAGAAAATCAAAAATTTCTGAATCTTGGCTGTCATTATATAGTATTAAATCTTTTAAAATGGTGGCACCGATGAAGCTATATATAATTTTGTTTACACCCAATGGTAAATTATAATAGAAATCTGCGGAATTTTTGCTTTTGCCAATGATGGGAAGCTTTGAATTTGTTTCAATATTTTTATTTACCCATTGATATTCAATTTTTAAATTTTTTATTGATGGATATAAACTTTTTATGCTATTAACAAGTGTTTCTGTAGTGTCAACTGAGGACAAATCAACTGAATTAAGGCTAGCAAGTATTCTATTATCTTCTGTAGTTCTAGTAAGGATCCTTCCATTATTGAGCTCTAATAAATGGCAAATAGCACCACAGCTTTTTATTGTATCATCAATACTAGTTACAATTGAAGCTGAAGAATTACAATTTAAAGAGCATTTATCATTTAAATCTAATGAGTTAGAATTAATGGCATATATCACCTTTTTACATTTTATTGTACCGTCAGCAAAATTTACGCTATTTATGCCATTAGTAATATTAAAACTTTCAATGGGGGATTTTTCATATACTTTTGCTCCTTTTGATGTAGCAGATTTTAGTAAAGCATGACAGAGCTTAATAGGATCTATTATTGCTGAATCATTGGAATAAATTGCTGGGATATTGTTTATAGTGGAATCCAGTAATTTAACTTGTAAAGAGGACTTCTTTTTCAATGTATACTCTTCATATAGCTTTTTTTGTATTGAATCATCTTTTGCTAAATGAATAGATGTAGTTTTATGAAAGTCACAACTTCGATGAAGTGAAAACAGAATTGCTTCCAGTTCATCAAGACCTTTCTGACATAATTTTGTAGCTCTGATTGCTTTTTCTTCTCCAACTGTGCTATTTAGTTTTGAGAAAAGTTCATCGGTTTCAGGAAAAAGGCAGGCTGAAGAGAAAGCATCTATACTTCCAATAGTGTTTTTTTCTATCAAAATTGTGCTAATATTGTATAAAGATAAATAATAGCAGGTTATACAACCGGCTATGCCCCCTCCCACAATCAGCACATCGCAATTTTGTTTAGTATTTATTATAGGATAACTTTTGCTATTGCTATTGATGGTATTCCAATAAGTAGCATTATTTGTAGGTAACATATTAATGCCTGCCTCTCTATCATTAGATTTCCACTTAAAGTATAGAAAATGCCCATGAAGCTATTTCATGGGCGTAGGCATCTTCAAATAAATAACTAG
Organism: uncultured Clostridiaceae bacterium; assembly: GCA_963791805.1. Classification (GTDB taxonomy): domain Bacteria; phylum Bacillota; class Clostridia; order Clostridiales; family Clostridiaceae; genus JACMJL01. The sequence goes on along the minus strand of CAWBTU010000004.1, from coordinate 989,499 downwards.
TGAATATGCTAGTCTATTTTCATTAATACTTCCTCGACAAAATCCTTAGATAGCCAAACTATCTGAGGATTCTGTCTCGTCGTCTGAATGAAAATATCCGTCGCATCTTTGCCTTGTTATTTACTTTCAGATGCCTTACTTAATTTTTCTTCTTCCAAAAATTGCATCTATAACAAAAATTATTGCAGCTAAAAGTAATAAGATGTTAATTAAACTGCCGCCTATTCTAAATATTAATCCTATTAACCAAAATAAAACTACGAAGCCACCTAACCATCTAAGAAAAGCCATATAATCACTCCTATTTTAAGATAATAATTTTATATACTATAATATTTCTATTATTTACTGTAGTTATGTAATTTATACAAAGTAAATTTAGACACGCACCATTAAGCTTCTTTTCGATATTTAATATTGTAAAGTGTAAAAATAATAATAGGGATAATTATTAAATTAGAGAAACATATATATGAAAAATAGTTTAGCAAATAAAAAAGCTTAAAAATATTTTTAGAAGTATAAAATGAAGGTATAGCAACAAGAAAAGTTATTATAAATGGAGTATATTTATTTACTAATTTTATTTCATTTAAGATCTGAAGCATAGAGTAAAAAACTAAAATATATTTAATGTACCAACCTCCTACAATTTGGAGCATAACAAAAAATTCTCCACTTTCTAGAAAGCCCCAATAACTAATTTCTTGAGTTTGAATAAGCTTAGGGTAAGAGATTACAGATGCTCGGTCAGCTCCAAATGTTGCAATAATGCCAATACTTGAGATTATTTCCATTTGAACTACTAAAAATAGTCCAATTAAGATATACTTAGTAAGTTTTCTTTTATCATCCACATTCTTTGCATAAGGAATAATTGCAAAAATAAAACTATAAAGACCTAACATTTTTATAATAGAAAGAAGCATATTTGAAGTAAAGCCATTTACTAATACAGGAAAAAGGTTTTTATAATATTTATATTTTGATGATAGAATTCCTAGATTAATGCCCGCAATCATTATAAGAATTATTCCTATAACGGTGATTATTAAAATTGCATTTTTTCCTTTTCTTACGGAATAAAGACAAGGTATAACTAAAAACAAAATAAAAAACCAAGTAGGTGTTGAATATAGTAGGTTAGTATGCAATGAGTTAGATTCAACAGAGCAACTTTCAATGAGTGTTAAATAAAAAGTAAGTATCAACATAATTAAAAAAAAGGAACCAATATACTTTCCAACACTGGAAAAATAAATCTCTTTAATAGAAAAGCAATTTTTTGATCCACAGGTTTTGAAAATATAATAGGTGAACAGAAATATGAATATAGATGCAATAATCATACAAATCCAAGTATCTGTTCCACTTGTTTTTACAAGTATTGTAGGATAAGTTTTTAGGGATACTACTGAAAGACCTAAAACAATAAAAATCAAATGTTTAGAAGAGAATTTATCCATACTTTGAGACCTACTTTCCTAAAAATATACTAGTATTATTTACTAATTGACGAATATTATCCACATAGAATACAGATAATAAAATTGGTGATGCATATGAATGAAAAATACTTAGACTATATTAAAACTAGGTTAGATGGAAACTTTGATGTTAAGTATAGAGAATTGAAGTTAATCCAAGGAACAATTAATATTATTTTTATTGATAATTTGTGTGATTCTAAATTTATTAGCCAATATATTACTGCTCCTATAGTTAATTTTAAAAGTGATATTAAGGGAGACAGTCTAAAAGAAAAAGTTTTGGAAGCCAACATTGTTGGTGATGTTAAATCTCAAGATGACGCATTGGTTCATATTCTATCTGGAGATGCTGTAATAATATCCAGCTTCTTCAAGGAAGTTGTTTTTTGTGAAGCTAAAGGATATGTTCGTAGATCTGTAACAATTCCAATAACTGAGAATGTAGTTAAAGGACCTAGGGAGGGGTTTACAGAGGCTTTTGTGGATAATGTTTCAATGATAAGAAGAAAAATCAAAAATCCTGATTTAAAATTCGAAACTGGATTTCTTGGAGAAAAATCAAACACCGCAGTTGTAATTTGTTACATAAAAAATGTTGTACCAGAATCACTTGTAAATTATATAAAAGATCAGCTAAACTCAGTGGATGAAGATTTTATTTTAGAAAGTAATTATATAGAAGAAAAAATACGTTGTAAAAGTACAGTTTTTGATACTGCAGGATTTACTGAAAAACCAGATGTAGTTGCTTCAAAGTTGTTTGAAGGGAGGATTGCAATAATTATTGATGGAACTCCATTTGTAATGACAGTTCCGTATTTCTTTATTGAAAATTTTCAAATGCCAGATGATTACTATTTTAATAAATATATTTCTAATTTAACAAGAACTTTTAGATGGATAGGCTTTTTTCTAGCCATGTTTTTGCCAGGCTTATATATTGCAATTACAACGTATCACTTTTCCCTTATACCACAAGTATTTGTTTTTAATCTTGCAGTTGCAAGAGCTGGAGTTCCATTTCCTACAGTTATAGAAGTTATTTTAATGAGTTTCTTTTTCCAAATACTTAGGGAGGCAGGAATAAGACTTCCTCAACCTGTAGGGCAAGCAATGAGCATAGTTGGTGCCTTAATCTTAGGAGATGCAGCTGTTGGAGCTGGATTAGCTTCACAAGGTACTGTAATAGTTGTGGCACTCAGTTCAATTTCATCGTTTCTAGTACCCAAACTAAATGGTGCTATTACTATATGGAATTTAATCATAATAACTTTTGCATCATTACTTGGATTACCAGGTTTCTACATAGGATTTTTTATATTGATTTCACATTTAGCTGGTTTGAATAGCTGTGGATATCCATATTTATTTCCAGTAGGAACATCTAAAAATTTTAAACTTAAAGACCTATTACTGCGTGGATACTTAAATGAAATATCCAATACAATATTTGACAAGGGTGAAAAAAAATGAGAAAAAAAATATTGTGCATTTTATTAATATTAATATTGTTTTTTACAGGATGTTTTAGCTATTCTGATATCAATAGAGTTCTATTTGTAACATCAGTAGTTGTTGATATTGACCAAGATAATATGGTAGTTTTGTATCTTGAAAGTTTTTTACCAACAAAAGGTGCTTCAAATGCATCAGCTAAGGGTCAGAGAGTGACATTTAAAGGGAAAGGTAAGACAGTATATGAAGGTATGAAAGATATAAATTTATCATCTAGTTACAAGCTTAATTATACACAAAACAGAGTGATAATTTTTACTAAAAAAGCTGCAGAGTATGGTTTGGATAATTTTATTGATACCTTTCAAAGACAGCAAGAATTGCTAATAAGACCATATGTAGCTGTTCTAATAGGTAATCCTGAAAAGTTTATGAGCATGCAGCTAAAAGAAGAGGAATTTATAGGGCTATTTTTGAAAAACTTAATAGATAATCAAGAAAGTTCTTCGCGTACAGTGCAAGTACGATTAAATGAATTTTTAGATAAGAGAACCATGGGAAGCAAAACTAGTATAGTAACAACAATTGATATAGCAAAGGATCAACTTGAGCCTAAAATTCAAGTAGATGGGGGAACCATAATAAAAAATGATAAATATGCAGGAAGTCTAAAAAAGCAAGATGGAGAAAAATATAATTTTTTAATGGATAGAGTTAAAGAAGGTACGCTAGAACCTAATAATCCACATTATAACAATAAGTTTATTACACTAAATATTTCCGATAACAAGACAAAAACAAATTTAACTTATGATGGACATAGGATTCATTTAAAAAAAAGTATATACACAAAAGTTTCTATTGGAGATGTTCAAAAGGATTGCATCTTAATAAAGGTTCCCTTGGAGAACTAAAGGTTAGTACTGAAAATAATATTAAGAAATTTTGTTTAGATTTTTTTAATGAATATAAGAAGAAACAACTGGATATATTTGATATTCAAGAGGAATTTCATAGAAAATATCCAAAAGAAAAAGTTAAAAGTATTATGGAAATAACAGATTTAGAATTACAAGTTAATGTTAGTATTGACGATACTTTAGATATATTTGATTTTAGATGAAATGTTATAAAAATTGCCTTTATGAAATGATTTTTAAGAGTAAGGAGGAATTTGTAATAAGAATATTGAATAAATAACGCATATACAAATATACTTATAGATGGTATTAAGGAGAAAGTGATATTGGTGGAAAATTACTTTGAACTTCTAAAAAAGTATGATAAGCTTTCGGAAGAATTTGAAATATATCAAAATTTTGCTGAGAAGACAATAGAAAGTTTAAACTCTAAGAATATTCAGCTTGAAAAAAAATTAGATGCTCTAACAAATATTGTTGAAGTAAGCAAGTATATAAATTCATTCATAAGTGATGATGACTTGATACCTATGATAAATGATATGATATTAGGTATTCTTGGGGTTACATATTCTTCTATTTATTTAGAAGAAAAAGAGGAACTAGTTGTTAAAGCCTCAAATATAGAGAGCAACATTGACAATGTTGAGGTATTCAATGAATTAAGAAATGGGAAACCATTTATAATTAATTGCAAAGAAAGTTTATTTTTAAATAATTTTGAAAAAGATGAAATACACTCTTTAATTGGAGTTCCAATTACCTTAAGGGAAAAATTTATGGGGTATATAATATTAGAGCATACTTTATGCAATTTTTTTGATTACGAGCATATAAAATTTATTTCAGCTATAGCAAATCAAATAGGAATAGCTTTAGAGAACAATTTGCTTTATACAAAGATAAAGGAATCCTCCACTAAAGATCCACTACTTGGAATATTAAATAGAAAATGCTTTTTTAATTTAGTAGAAGAAATAATTTTAAAGTCGCCTAGCAGAAGATTTGCAATAGTGATGATTGATTTTGATAATTTTAAAAAAGTAAATGATATATACGGACATCAATTTGGGGATGAAGTACTTATTCAAACCACTAACCTTATTACGGGCTTATTAGAAAAAAATGATGCCATTGCAAGATATGGTGGAGAAGAAATAATCCTATATATAGATAGTTGTAAGGGTTATGAGGAAGTGTATACAAAGATCGATGAAATTAGAATGAAAATTAGCCAAAATTATGTTATCTTTAAAAATATAAATAAACGTGTTACTGCAAGCTTTGGACTTAGTTTTTACCCTGAAAATGGAGCTACATTACAAAATGTGATTAGTATAGCTGATAATATGCTATATGAATCAAAAAAATTAGGTAAAAACAAAGTAACTAAAATGTTATAATTCCAGAATTAATGCGTGTAAAAGTTTTCATATAATTTACAATTATAAATAATACTAATGTTGAAATAATATTTTTAATAATATATAATTATATTATAATTTATATTTGAAAACATATAAATTAATAAAATCTTTTGAAGGAGTGGTTTTTGTGATTCAAGTTTTTTTTAACAACAGAGGTTCCGGAAAAACAAAAGCTTTAATTAACCTTGCTAATGACAAGGTTGATTTTTGTAAAGGGAACATAGTCTATATCGATGATGATTCTAGACCGTTATTAGAATTGAATAGAAAAATTAGATTTATTGCAACAAAAGATTTTCAATTGACAGATTATAATAGTTTTTATGGTTTCTTGTGTGGCATTTTATCTGAGGATTATGATGTTGATACTATTTTTATCGATGGATTGTCAAACATTATCCAAGGAAGTATTGAGAATGCTACACATTTATTTTGTGAGTTAGAGAACTTATCAAATGAGAGAAGCCTTAATATTTATATTAACATAAACGCTGATAACCAAGCTATGCCTGATTTTATAAAAAAATATGTTGCTTAAAATAATATTATAAGCCTATTATATTTTAATTAAGCCCTCTCTATTTGTTAAAAATAGGGGGGGCATAATTGTTGCTTTAGCATTAAGTAGAATTTCTGCGCAATTATATGTTGATAAATGGCTGATTTATTTATATACTAAAAAGTATAACGTCTTACTTAGGAGGTATTATCATGAATAATGTTTACGATATATTGAATGAAAGAGGGTATATTAAACAACTTACACATGAAAAAGAAATAAAAGAATTGTTTGAAAAAGAGAAAGTTACTTTTTACATAGGATTTGATCCTACGGCTGAAAGCCTGCATGTTGGTCATTTTCTCCAGTTAATGGTTATGGCGCATATGCAAAGAGCTGGTCATAGGCCAATTGCACTAATTGGAGGAGGTACTGCAGTAATTGGGGATCCAACAGGCAAATCTGATATGAGAAAAATGCTTACAATGGAGGAAATAGAGCATAATTCTAATTGCTTTAAAGAGCAAATGTCAAGATTTATTGATTTCTCTGAAGGAAAAGCAATTATGACTAATAATGCAGATTGGTTATTACAGCTTAACTATGTAAACTTTATTAGAGAAATTGGAATTCATTTTTCTGTAAATAGAATGCTTAGTGCTGAATGTTTCAAACAAAGATTGGAAAAGGGTCTTTCTTTCCTTGAATTTAACTATATGTTAATGCAAGCATATGATTTTCTAGAATTATATAGACAACATGGCTGCGTTATACAATTAGGCGGGGATGACCAGTGGTCAAATATTCTAGCAGGCGCTGATTTAATTAGAAGAGAAGAAGAAAAAGCTGCATATGGAATGACTTTTACCCTTCTAACTACTAGTGAAGGTAAGAAAATGGGTAAAACTGAAGGTGGAGCAATTTGGCTAGATGCAAGCAAAACCTCACCATATGATTTCTATCAATATTGGAGAAATGTAAATGATGCAGATGTAGAGAGATGTTTAGCCCTTTTGACATTTGTTCCAATGGATGAAGTAAGAAGACTTGGAGCATTAAAGGATGAAAAAATAAATGAAGCAAAAACTGTACTTGCATATGAAGTAACAAAGTTAATTCATGGAGAAGAAGAAGCTACTAAGGCAAAAAATGCTGCTGAAGCATTGTTTGGTGGTGGATGTGATATGAGCAATGTACCTACAGTAATTATTACTAAAGATATGATTAACTCACCAGTGTTAGATGTTCTATTCTATACAAAAATTGCTCCATCTAAAGCTGAAGGAAGAAGATTGATTCAGCAGGGTGGAATTACTATTAATGAGATTAAAATTACAGATATTAATACTCTGTTAAAGGAAGATGATTTTAAAACTGGGGATTTGCTTATAAAAAAAGGTAAGAAAAATTACTATAAAGTAGTAGTTGAATAAAAAACTAACCTATTGATTTATTTCAATAGGTTAATTTTTTCATATAGCTTACGATAATAAGTTATATGAAAATTTTTAACTCGAGGTGATAGCATGCCAGAAATAAGTAATATTAGTAATTTGAAAGCCGTTGAAACTAAAAAGGTTACGAGCAAACTATCTTTTGAGGTTGGAGAGGTTTTTCAAGCAAGAGTTGTCAATGTAGTAAAGCCAGGCAACGAATTTTTATTAAAGACGCTTGATGGATGGCAATTCTCCGCTACTACTAAATCTCCTATAGAAGAGACCCCTGAAGGACTTATTAAATTTAAAGTAGTAGGATATGAGGAAGGCAAACTTCAAGTTATTATTGTTCCTGCTGAGATGGATGGAAATAGTATTGAAGAAAAATCCATAGAGACAATTTTAAAACAACAAAATTTAGGTAGTACTAAAAAGGACATTGAAATGTTTAAGAGTATGGTGCAGCATGATATTCCATTAACAAAGGAGAACATTTCTTTTATAAAAACTATAATGGATTTTAAAGAAAAGATGTATTCTAATGATCAAGAACAAGATGTTTTTATTGAGAAATATTTGCAAAGCAAGGGAATTGATTCAAATAGTGAAGAAGGAAAACAAGTAAGTCAAACACTAAAGGGATTTTTTGAAGAACTTAAGCAAGCATCACTTGAAGATATATTAACGCTTAAAGAAAATGGACTAGAGCTGACTGAGCCTAACCTAAAAAGCTTCAATAAAATATTCAAAGGAGATATGGCTCTATATAATGAGTTAGTTAGTAATGAAAATACTGAAAGAGCACCAGTTTTAAACAAAGGCGTGGATTTAAACGACAAAAAAAATATTTTAGAATTAGTTGATATTTTTAATAATAAAAGCCTAGATAAAAGCTTAGATAATAGCGAGGAGAAAAAAAGTTTAATAGTTAGTGCTGAAGGTAAAAGTGAAAATATTAATAACAGTGAAGAAAACATACAATCACCAAGCAAAAAAAACAATATTGGAAATAATAACAATATAGATTTGGAAAACTTTCAAATAGAGAGCTTTGAGAATAGTAGCGATGATGTAAAAAGCAATGAATTAAGTAAAAGCAATGAAAAGAGTAACAATTCAATTAGTAGTCAATCAATGACCAATGAGATTGAAAAGGATAGTGAAAAAAATAATTACGTTAATAATAATCAAACAAATAGAGATGAGATTGAGAAAGATATCCCCAAAAGTATTAATTTTAATAATAACCAGTCAAGTAATAATGAGGTTGAAAATAGGAATGAAAAAAGTAACAATATAACTAATAGTCAACTTATAAATCATGATATTGAAAAGGATAATCAAAAAAATAGTGATTTCAATTTGATTAAAGGATTAAAGGACATAACTTCAAAAGGTGGAGAAGAATTTAAAATAGTAAAAAGTATTATGGATAATGGTATTCAATTATCTAAAGAAAATGTAAGCCTTGTAAAAACAATAATAGATTTAAAGGAAAAAATACTTCCGGATAATAATAAACAAGAATTACTAATAAATAAATTTATAGAAAAAAAGGGAATAGAATTAGACAGTGAATATGGTAAAGAAGTAGCTAAAAATATAAGAGAATTACTAAATATAGTAAAAAAGGAACCCATAAAAGAAATTGTAAATAGATTTAATGCTGATCCTGAAGTATATAAAGAAAATTCAGAAGCAAAAGCTTTTTCTCAAAATATAAAAGAAGATTTACCAGAAATGAAAGAATTAATTAAGGATATTTTGAAAAGTGATAACCTAGTGAAGAGCAAGGAGTCAATTAAGAACAGTCAACTTTCAGAAAATATTAAAAATGAAATAGCTCAGAAAACTGATATGATGAAGGACATAATAAAAAACATAAAGCAAGGAGATTGGTCATTAATAAAAAATAATATTAATGATATAAAAGTATTTAATTCTATAAGCAATCAATACTATTTTATGGACGTTCCTTTAAATATAAGTCAAAATCAATACGAATGTAAATTGCTAATCAAGGATGAAAGAAAAAAAGGCAAGAAAATTGATTCCAAAAATGTTAAAATGCTTATAAGTGTAAAAACAATCAATATGGGTAAAGTGGATGCATTTATTAAGGTACAAGAAAGAAACCTGAATATTGACTTGAAATGCAATGATAATTGGGTTAAGGTATTAGAAAATGAAAATCATAGACTATATAATACCTTAGAAGAGCTCAACTATAATGTTGTTATAAAAGTTGAAAAAAGAAAAGATGATGCAAATATTGTAAGTACAAGAGAATTCTTTCAAGATAATACAATTGGTAGCATAAACACTATAGTATAAAAATGCAAGGATGTGTGAAAATGAAGAGGCAAAATAAGGCAGCAGCTTTAAAATATGATGACAAATATGATGCGCCTATTGTCACTGCAGCAGGTATAGGTTTGGTTGCTGACAGAATAATCGAAAAAGCAAAAGAAAATGATGTACCAATAGTATACAATGAAGAACTTGCAAATTTATTAAATAATGTAGGTGTGGGAGAAGCTGTTCCAGAAGAATTATACACTGCTGTTGCAGAAGTAATAGCATTTGTTATGGGTGTAGATAAAAAAATAGATAGAAGGTGAAGATGTGGCGCTATTTGCGATATCTGATTTGCATCTTGCTTTAAGTGGTGACAAACCAATGGATGTATTTGGTGAATGCTGGTATAAGCATGAGGAGAAAATTAAAAACAATTGGATTGAAGTAGTGAGACCAGAGGACACAGTTTTAATTGCCGGAGATATATCTTGGTCCATGAAAATGGAAGAAGGAATTAAAGATTTAGATTGGATACATGAGCTTCCAGGTGAAAAAATCTTAATTAAGGGTAATCATGACTACTGGTGGAATAGTATAAAAAAATTAAATACTATGTATGAAGATATGCATTTTATTCAAAATAATTATTTTAATTATAAGGATTATGCTATATGCGGAACTCGAGGATGGGTTTGTCCTTCGTCAGAAGCTTTTGAAAAAAAGGATGAGAAGATATATAGTAGGGAGTTAATAAGATTAAAATTATCCCTTGAAGCAGGAAAAGTAAAAGGATACAAAAAATTCTTAACAATGCTTCATTATCCTCCCATTACCGATAAATTTCAAGATTCAGGGTTTGTGGATATTATTAATGAGTATAATGTGGAAAAAGTATTATATGGACATTTACACGGAGTTCCTCCAACTCAATTTCAAAATTCCACCATAGAGGGAGTAGAGTATATACTAACTTCCTGTGACTTTTTAGACTTTAGACCAATATTAATCCATGAAGATTAAAAACAGTAAAGACAAAATCTTTACTGTTTTTAATTATTTAAATAATTTAGAGAAAAATCCTTTTTTGGAAGTCTTAGTTTCTTCATCATCATTTGAATTAGATTGCTTTTTTTCCTCAGCTTCCATTTCTTTTATTAAATCCCGTTGATTTCTAGCCATTTCTTTGATTTTCTGATCAACATTGGTTGATGTTATAAGTTTGCTAAACCATAAATTAGCATTATCTATTTCACCAACCCGTCTATAAAGTTCCCCAATTAAGTACATTAAAGTACCGTGGTCCATGCCATACAATGGTGTAGATTCATTGATAAATGCGTCGTTAAAACCTTCCAAGGCTTGTTGAATGAAATAAGTTTCGTTAGTAGAATCTTCAAGAATTCTATACATCCATGCAATCTTTAAGCAATTCATTGCTTTTCTGCTTGAACTTGCTTCAATAATAGCAGAATTATATAATGCAAATTTATATCTTTCCACAGCAGTATTTACATCATAAATATCAGGGTAAGCTTTACCTTGCCATTTTGTAGAAATCTTGTTTCTAACTAAGTCCTTTTGATGTTCTTTTATCTTTAAAAAATCAACTTTCATGCTTGCATAGCCACAGCAATTACATACCCACACATCATAAAAATATGGGTTTATTACATCATATTTATTATAAAAATCACTGTCTTTTTTACTTATTCTTGGTGATGCGCTCTTAACCATTTTAGCTTTAAATGTTGCATCACAAACTGGACATTTTACCTCTTTATCATACAAATGAATTTTTTGACGGTCCTCACTAACTTCTACAACTTTTTCTAGTTCTGTTGCTTCTTGATTTTCTTCAGTTTTTTTAAATAAGTTTATATCATCTGGGGTATCAATACCTAAACCCTCTAAACCTGAAAATATATTTTTATCCATAATATCATCTCCCGTTAAGTATAAGAATACAATTAATTATAGCAAAAAAATCTAGAAAGTGGTATTGTATTATCAGAATTATTTTTTTATTTTAATATGAGAGGTGAATTATATGCCAATAAAGGAATGGAAAACTTTTCTTATACCATACGAACAGGCCGTTGAAGAGTTAAAAGTAAAATTTAGAAGCGTGAGAAGAGAATATAGACGAGAAAATGATTATTCACCTATAGAATTTGTTACTGGAAGAGTAAAAGAAATTTCTAGTATGCTTGAAAAGGCAAATAAATTTAATATTCCTTTAGATAGGATAGAATATGAAATGGAAGATATAGCTGGTATTAGGATAATGTGCCAGTTTGTTGATGATATTGAAAGAGTAGTTTACTTAATTAGGAATCGAAAGGATATGGAAATAATCTATGAAAAAGATTATGTTACTGATGTAAAAGAAAGTGGCTATCGAAGCTACCACATGATAATTAAATATCCAGTTAATATGGCAGAAGGTCAAGTAGAAATTTTAGCTGAGTTCCAGATTAGAACCCTTGCCATGAATTTTTGGGCCACTGTAGAACATTCTTTAAATTATAAGTATAAGCATGATATTCCTGAAGAAATTAAGTATAAGCTGAAAGCAGCAGCAGATGCAGCTTTTCAACTAGACCAACAAATGCTAGAAATTAAAGATGAAATTAAAGATGCACAAAAGTTGTTCGAAGTAAAATCAAGCTTAGTTTCAGATATAATGAACAATATTTTAACTCTATCCTCTATAGATAGAAATGCTGAAGCTACAAGGTTTAGAATACAACTTAATAATTTAATTGAAAAAAGTGATATTTTTGAGCTAAATGAACTTTTACAAGCAACAAAAAAAAGTTTAGAGAGATTAAGGGCATAAAAATAGCAAAAGGAAGGAATTCGTTAGAAACCTTACTTTTGCTATTTTTTTATTTTACTACTATATTAACTAGTCTGCCTTTAATTACAATTACCTTAACTATAGATTTTCCATCTATAGCTTTTTTAACATCTTCATTGTTTAAGGAAGCTTCTTTGATTCCATCTTCCTTTAAGTCAGAAGGAACATCGATTCTTGCTTTTATTTTTCCATTCACTTGGATAGCGATTTCAACATTATCTTTAATAAGAGCTGAAGGGTCAAATTTTGGCCAATTTTCATTAAAGATTGAGTAAGGCAATCCAAATAAGTTCCATTGCTCTTCGGATAAATGTGGAGCAAAGGGCGCTAAAAGTTTTAGGTAGTCCATAATAGTTTCCTTTAGAAACAAAGGATTAATTATTTCAGTATTGTTATATTTTAAAAGCGCATTAGTGAATTCCATCATTCTTGCTATTGCAGTATTAAATTGAAGAATCTCCGCATCATCACTGACACCTTTTATTGCAAAATGTCTCCAGTAATTTAGTTCCTTTTCTTCTGCATCTATTGATTCTTTATGCTTTGAGGAGTCATTAATTTTTTCGCTTCCAGTATCTAAGGCTCTCTCTATTCTATCAACAAATTTAGAAATTGATTTTATTCCGTCATCGCTCCATGCTCCACCGTCAGTATATCCAAAACCAAACATAAGATACATTCTGAACACGTCAGAACCAAATTGTGAGATATACTCATCTGGTGCAATTGTATTATTTTTAGATTTACTCATCTTCAAACCATCTGGTCCAAGAATTAAACCTTGATGTGTTAAAGATAGGAAAGGCTCATCAAAGTTCAAATAACCCATATCTCTAAGTGCCTTTGTAATAAATCTAGCATAAAGCAGATGCATGCAGGCATGCTCAGGTCCACCAACATATTTATCAACTGGTAACATTTTATTTATTAGTTCAGTGTCAAAAGGTTTTTCTATATTTTTGCTGTCAACATATCTTAAATAATACCAAGAAGAACAAACGAAAGTATCAAGAGTATCTGCTTCTCTATGCGCTGGTCCTCCACATTTTGGACAAGTCGTGTGGATAAATTCCTCTGAAGTTGCAAGAGGTGATTTACCATTTGGGGAAAACTCTACATCATAAGGTAAAGTAACAGGAAGTTGTGATTCTGGAACTGCAACTTCTCCACATTTCTCGCAGTATACTATTGGAATAGGAGCTCCCCAATATCTTTGTCTTGAAACAAGCCAATCTCTTAATCTGTAATTTATTTTTTCTGAGCCAAGCTCTTTAGAGGCTAAACTAGCTACAATTGCTTTTTTAGCATCTAGCGTAGAAAGACCATTGAATTCTTCACTATTAACTAAAGTTCCGTGCTCTGTGAAGGGAAGACCATCTCCACCTGCAATAACTCTTTCGATTGGTAGGTTAAATTTTGTTGCAAAGGCAAAATCTCTATCATCGTGAGCTGGAACAGCCATAACTGCTCCTGTGCCATAGGTGTTTAATACATAATCTGCAACCCAAATAGGAACTTTTCTGCCATTCACTGGATTGATAGCATATGAGCCTGTGAACACACCAGTTTTTTCTCTTGTAATAGATTGCCTCTCAATATCGGTTTGTTTCTTAGCGGAGTCTTTATAGGCTTCAACAGCCTCTTTAAATTCTTTCTTAGTTAACTCATCAACCAATTGATTTTCAGGTGCTAAAACAACGTAGGACACTCCAAATAGTGTATCAACTCTTGTTGTAAATACACGGAATTCTACAGCAGTAGAATCAACTTTAAAAGTTACCTCTGCTCCAGTAGATTTTCCAATCCAATGTTTTTGCATAGCTTTTGTTTTTTCAGGCCAATCTAAACCATCAAGTTTTTCAAGTAGTTCTTCAGAATAATCGGTTATTTTTAAGAACCATTGTGAAAGATCTTTTTTTGTTACAACACTTTCGCATCTTTCACAAGTACCATCTTGAACCTGTTCATTTGCAAGTACAGTATTACAACTAGGGCACCAATTTACTGGGGCTTTTTTCTTGTAGGCTAAGCCTTTTTCGTAAAGCTTCAAGAATAGCCACTGTGTCCATTTATAGTATTCAGGCGAACAAGTAACAACTTCATGATCCCAATTAAACATAGCACCCATAGCTTTAAGTTGAGTTTCCATTGTTGCTATATTTTTTTCAGTTGAATCCTTTGGATGAACTCCTGTTTTAATTGCATAGTTTTCAGCTGGAAGACCAAAGGCATCAAAACCCATGGGTTGAAATACGTTGTAGCCTTGCATTTTTTTCATTCTTGCCCAGGAGTCAACTGGTCCATAATTAAACCAATGTCCTGCATGAAGTTTGCTTCCTGATGGATAAGAAAACATCTCAAGTACATATAATTTTTTATCTGGATTATTTTCATCAAATTTATATAGGTTAGTTTCCTGCCATTTTTTTTGCCACTTACTATCGATTGAAGTTCCGTAATTTGCCATTTAAATCTCTCCTCTTTTTCAGCTTGTTTAGGCATCTGAAAGTAAATAACAAGGCAAAGATGCGACGGATATTTTCATTCAGACAATGAGACAGAAGCCGCAGATAGTTGTGCTATCTAAGGATTTTGTCGAGGAAGTATGAATGAAAATAGACTAGCATATTGACTAGTTATTTATTTGAAGATGCCTTAACTATAAAATAAAAAAAGCCTAACATCTCTAATTATAAAGAGACGAAAGACAACTCCGCGGTACCACTCTAATTAGGCATAAGCCTCACTTTAATGAGATAACGGATCATCCGTACTTGCTTTTCTTCAAGTATGCTTCCAGGCAAGTTCATATTGTATAACCACTGTTTCACACCAAGCAACAGCTCTCTATAGGTTAATACTTATACTAATACTCCTGTTCACTGCATTTTATTTAGAATTATATAATAAAAACAATATGTTGTCAATAAAACAACCCTCATGAAAACTCATGAGGGTAATGGCTGCCCAACCTGGACTCGAACCAAGACGATGCCTGCGTCAGAGGCAGGTGCCTTACCAATTTGGCTATTGGGCATCAGTGACAATAATTATTATAACAGAAAATTATCCTGTGTCAAGTATGAATACTATAGGCCCTTTGGTATTTTTTCATCTTGAAGTATTTCATTCATTGTTCTTGAAGTAGTATCCTCCATTGTATAGCCAAGCAAATGTATAACTTCTAATAGCTCATCTTCATTATTTGATTCGATTTCTATATATGGGAAGGGACAGAATTCCTTATCATTTACATCAATCTCAACTAAAGTATTTTTATATTTATAGCTTTCTCTATACTTTTTTATTGACTGAACTAGTTCTAGACCTAAAGCTTGTAAAATATTTTTGCCTTCAACAGCATTTAATATTTCAACTTCGAATTCATCCATAACCTTATATTTTTCTTGACTAACCATTTTTTTAACTGTCATGTAGTAGTGACTTTTACTATTGATACGATCATGAACAGTTCTTATTCTAGCGTATCCCTTTTTATCTAAAAGCTTTTTATCAGGAAAGTCAAAGATTTCATTTACCTGATCCTCTTCTTTTACTTTATCGCAACTTAATTTATTAAGTTTAAAACGTATATCATCAACATCGATGTTTATAATTTTAGTTTCAATTTCTTTCAACTTAATCACTCCAATCATTTATGATTATATCATATTGCATAAACTCTAGAAAAGCATGTTATAATTATCTATGATTAAGGCTAGTTTAGATTTCTAAATTATTAAGAAGTGAGATTTAAAAGTTGAGAGTGTTTATTGTACTATAAATAATTTGCCTAAGACAACCCGTGACATCCCTCAGCTCCAGAGCCCAGCCCCAAAGAGAGGGGTGTCACGTTCGCTAGTCAAACAGGCTATAAATCAATAATTGCAAACTATAAATCCTAGGAGTGTGAATATTTTGGAATATATAAAACAAATAGATATAAACGAAGCAGTTATTCATATTTTAGACAGCAATTCAGAGGAACCAATTTTAAATGAGTATCCTTTAGAGCTTAACGATGAAATATATGCTTTTTTAATGAAACATATTCAAAAGAGTTTGAATGATGAAGAATTAAGATATGCTGTATTTAACGAAGGGCGTAGTATTGTTAAGGAGATGTCTCAAGAGTATTTAAATGGAGAGAATAACTTGATGGAAGTGTCTAAAGAGCTTTCGAGGCAAATGTTTTTATTAATGAAATCAAAAGGCAATATACCTTCTTGTGATTTAATACTAGTATCAATTTCCACAGAATTTGGTGTTTTGCTCGGAATATTAAAAATGGATTATGTTAAGAATTATACTCATAGTATAGATTTTGTAGAAGATAAAATTGGTATTAATATAATACCGCAGTTAAATGGACTTCCCAGCAGTGGGCAAAAAATACAGAAGTGTGCATTTATTAAGCCTTTAAGAGAAGAAAATGACTTTGATGTAATGGTAATAGATAAACAATCCAAAAGCAAAGAAAATGAAGAATACGGAACAAACTATTTTATATCTGGTTTTTTAGGCTGTAGCATTGTAAATAATGAAAGAGATATGACCAAAGGTATACTTAATGCAACTGAAAAGTGGGCAAGAGATAATTATAAAGAAGATGCAGACAAAGCGGAAATTATAAGAAGTGCAATTAAGAGAAAACTTAAAGAAGATGACAGTATTGAAATTGCAGAGCTTACAGATAGCATGTTTAGGGGTAATTTGGAAGAACAAAATAGTTTTATTCAGTATGTTTCCTCCCAGGGGTTAGATAGTAATATAAATATTGATAAAGAGTGGGTAGAAAAAAAGTTAAAGCGCGTTAGGCTTAAAATTGATAAGGATATTGATCTTTATATTAACGAAGAGACCTACAATGACAACTCTAGGTTTGAAATTGTTAGAAATGGCGATGGGTCAATTAACATGACAATCAAGCATGTTATAAAT
The DNA here is from genome assembly GCA_963791805.1 of uncultured Clostridiaceae bacterium. Lineage (GTDB taxonomy): Bacteria > Bacillota > Clostridia > Clostridiales > Clostridiaceae > JACMJL01. The sequence goes on along the minus strand of CAWBTU010000004.1, from coordinate 972,173 downwards.
TATATTGAAAAATAAAAAAACGGCTAAACTAGCCGTTCTTGTTTTATAATGAGTTTTCTGATCCTAAAACATCGGTTATTTTACCTTCAACTAGTTTTTGGATATTTGTTCTAGCTGCACCAAGATATTTTCTAGGATCAAATTCCTTTGGATCATCACCAAATACTTTTCTTACAGAACCAGTCATAGCAAGACGAATATCAGTGTCCATGTTTATTTTACAAACGGCCATTTGAGCTGCTTTTCTTAGCATTTCAGTTGGGATACCCTTTGCACCTTTAATACTTCCACCATACTCATTACACATGCCAACAAAGTATGGATCAACTGCAGAAGCTCCATGTAAAACAATTGGAAAGTTTGGTAATTTAGCTTGAATCGCTTCAAGTATATCAAACCTTAAATGAGCGTCTCCAGAAAATTTATATGCACCGTGGCTTGTTCCAATAGCAATAGCTAAGGAATCAACTCCGGTTCTATTAACAAAATCTACTGCTTGAGTTGGGTCAGTATATATATGTTTATCGCTGCTAACATCATCTTCTACTCCAGCAAGAACACCAAGTTCTGCTTCAACTACAACTCCATGAGCATGAGCATATTCTACTACTTCTTTTGTTTTAATAATATTTTCTTCATATTCAAAATGAGATCCATCATACATTACAGAAGTAAATCCAGAAGCTATTGCAAGCTTAACGGTTTCAAAATCTGGTCCATGATCTAAGTGAAGTGCTAAATCCACTCCTGTTTCCTCTATTGCAGCATCAACCATTGCCTTTAAGTATTTTGGCCCAGCATATTTTAGTGCCCCTGAAGATACTTGAAGTATAACAGCAGATTTTTTTGCTTTACATCCATTCACTACAGCTTGAATAATCTCCATGTTATTGATGTTAAAAGCACCTATAGCATAATGTCCCTCATAAGCTTTTTTGAACATTTCTTTAGTTGTTACTAATGCCATAAAAATTCCACCTTCCAAATAAAATTACCACTAACATTTTTTTGCAGTTAGTATTTCCTAACTGATATTATAACTCATGAAAAAAATATTTTCCATATATATTAGAATATATTTTGAAAAGTAACCTTTTCCATTTTTTTAATATGGTTAATAAAAAAGCCTATAGTGTAGCTAGACGCTAGGGATTCATCTTTATTTCTACACTTTATGAACTGGGTAAGCTTGCATAATTCATTATTAATATTATCCATTTCCTTATGATCTACAAATATTGATATTTCATTGGAGGTTTTACTCCATTTCTTATTGAATGCTTTTGAATACTCATCTGCATTCACCCAAGCTTCATTGTTAATTGATTTGCTAATACTATTATCTATTTTTATTAGATTGTTACAAGTTTTATTCAAATAGGTTATTGAAAAAATTAATGAGAGGAGCATACTAACAAAAAGAGCAACTGAAATATAAACTGATTTCATTTTCATCCTTCTTTCTTATATCTTTGATAATAAAAATTTCCTTTTGAATCAAGGCAAGCAATAAAAATGTTGTTCTCAGAAACAATTTGGTGTTTTAATAGTTGTTCCTTTAACCATTTCTCTGTTTTATTTATATATTTTAGATTTTCTCTATTAATCTTTCCATCTAAAATCAAAGTAATTGGAAGTGTATTTTCATTAGTTTTAATTTTCAAATCCTCTTTAGTTGCAGGAGTGCCGTTTATTTTTGGTAATACTGATATTTGACCACTTGTTTCTAAAATGGCATAGTTTATATCTTCAAGGTCAAAATAGCCTTTTAAGCGCAATTCCTCGAAAAGATCATTTAAATTCAATTGTTGATTTTCTAATTCTTCAATTTGGAGAACACCTTTTTTTATTAAAATACTAGGTTTCCCTGTAATAGCTGTTCGTGCTTTTTCACTTTTAAGCTGAACAGCAGCGATAATAACCTCCAATAATAGTAGTGTTATTATTGGTATGATTCCATTGATAAGAGGTATTTTTGTATCTTGCATTGGCAGCGATGCAAGTTCAGAAATCATAATGGTTATGGCAAGTTCAAAAGGTTCAAGCTGACCGATTTGTCTTTTTCCCATAATCCTCATTGTTAACAAAACTAAAATATATAAAATCATGGTTCGTATTAAAACAGTAAGCATAAGATTATCTCCTTTCATATATAATTTTTGTAAAATAATTAAAAATTATAAGTAAAATATAAATACTTTTTTTTAGTATTAAAGTATAATATTATTAATATCGTTCAAATTAGGTATTTGTAGTTACTAAACAAAACAGGAGGTACAATAATGGGTAAGATAAAAATAAATGTAAATAGCAATAAGGAAATATTTGTTGAACAAGGAACTACTATTATTAAAGCAATAGAAGAAAATAATCTTAGTGGAGATTTGCCAATTATTTTATCAACATTAAATGGTAAAATATATGAATTAGCAGATAAAATTGATGAAGAAGGCAAGTTAAATCTTATTGACAACAGAAATAGTCTAGGAGTAAATGCGTATACTAGAAGTCTTCAATTTGTTTTAATTAAAGCTGTTAAAGATGTTTTTCCTGAAGCTATGATAATAATCGAGCATTCAATAAATAAAGCAGTAATCGGAGAAATTCAAAAAAATACTCCTTTAACAATAGACGACATACCTTTGATTAAAGAAAGAATGAAAGAAATTATAGAAAAAGATATTCTTATTAATAAAGTTTGTGTTGGAAAAGAAGAAGCAATTAAAATATTCACTAATTATGGTATGGAGGATAAGGTAAGGTTTTTAAAGCATTTACGAAATGAAAATGTTATGCTTTATGAATTAGAGGGCATGTACGATTATTTTTATGGACCAATGGCTTATTCTACTGGTGCTTTGAAAATTTTTGAATTGAATTATTATGAACCTGGTTTTTTGCTTAGATTTCCTTTGGAGTCAGATCCGTATAATATCCCTAGATTTACACGTTATAAAAAGCTTGATAGAATCTATAACGAAACTGAAAAGTGGGGAAATATATTAGGGGTTGGAGATGTAGGAGCATTAAATGAAAAAGTAGATAATGGAGATATTTTCAACATAATCAGGGTTTCAGAAGGCTTTCAAGAAAAGAAAATTGCTAATATTGCTGATTTAGTTTACGAAAAGGAAAAGATTAGATTAGTACTAATAGCAGGACCTTCCTCCTCCGGAAAAACAACCTTTGCTAGAAGGCTAGGTATTCAGCTAAGAGTAAATGGATTAATGCCAATTCCCATTTCACTAGATGACTATTTTGTAGACAGAGATAAAACACCTAGAGATGAAAATGGAGAGTTTAATTTTGAATCAATAAACTCTTTGGATTTAGAACTATTCAATCAGAACCTTCAAGATTTAATGGATGGCAAAGAGGTTGAACTTCCATCCTATAATTTTAGAACTGGAAAGAGAGAATGGTTAGGGGAAAAAATCATGCTTCCAGTGAATGGAGTTTTAATTGTCGAAGGTATTCATGGATTAAACGAACTACTAACCGCATCAATTCCTAAGGAGCAAAAGTTCAAAATCTATATTAGTGCGTTAACCCAACTTAATCTTGATAATCACAATAGAATCTTTACTACTGATGTGAGAATTGTTAGAAGAATAGTTAGAGACTTCCTTTCTAGGGGTTATGGAGCAGAAGATACATTAAAAATGTGGCCTTCTATTAGAAGAGGTGAGCAGAAGAATATCTTTGTATTCCAGGAAGAAGCAGATACAATGTTTAATTCAACTTTGGTTTATGAATTATGTATATTAAAAAAATATGCTTTAACAGAACTTGCTAAAATAAAAGAAGATAGCCCAGTCTATTTAGAAGCAACTAGACTAAAAAGCTTTTTAAGTTTCTTTAAAGATGTTGATGTAGAAATGGTACCTGAGAACTCTATTTTGAGAGAATTTGTAGGGGGAAGTTGTTTCTACAAATACTAGAAAAGAAACTTTTGGCGTGAAGAGAGGTATATTAATTAACAATTAAATTTCATATAAGTCCAAATAAATTATCTCTCTTCGCCAAAAAAATAAGAAGCAGTAATTAATCTTGGCGCTTGTCACCTAAAAAGAAAAGAGCTACTGTTCCAGGTCCAGTGTGAGAACCAATTACAGTACCAACACTGTTTATCATTACAGGACCATTAAGCTTAGGAAATTTCTTCTCTATTAAATCAGCAACCTTTCGTGCGTCGTCGTAGCATGCTGAATTCGATATAAAGCACTTCCCAGAGTAATCCAAACCGCCCTCAACGTGGGTTTCCATCATGTGCACAATCTGTGAGATAACATGTTTTTTACCTTGAACCTTTTTTCGACCAATAAGCTTTCCGTCATAGCTCATATTTAGCAGAGGGCACATGTTTAGTAAAGTACCTACAACTGCAGAGGTAGCTGATATACGTCCACCACGCTTATAATGTGAAAGATCTGTTGAAAAAAACCAATGATGTACATTTAACTTATTTTCTTCTACCCAAGCATGTACCTCTTCAATTGTTGATCCAGTATTTTTCATATCTACTGCCAAGTCCGTTAGCAGACCATAACCTGAAGATGCACCCAAGGAATCCACAATGAGAATTTTTCGATGCGGATATTTTAGTAATAGTTCATCACGAGCAATAATAGCTGAATTGTATACTCCTGATAGTCCTGTAGAAAGGCATATATGAAGGATATCCTTACCATCCTTTAAGTATGGTTCGAAAAAATCCATGAACTGCCCCACGTTCACCTGTGAGGTTGTAGGCATTGCTCCTGCAGCAATTCTACGGTAATATTCATCAAAGGATATAGTTTGGCCTAAATCATCTAGGTGCTCCTCACCATCAATAATGTAATGAAAACAAACATAGGGGATATCTCTTTTTTCAAAATATTCCTTTGGCATATCCGCGGTAGAGCAACAAGTAATAACATAGTTATACATATTTAACACTCCTTAATGTACGTAAAGAAAGATCACATCATGAATCTGGTATTATTTTTCATTCATATAATTCTCCTTTTACAAATAATAGTTAGTATATAATTAATATACCACTTTTATTACGATAATTATCACATTTGAAAAAATAGATATGAAAAGTATGTTTGCTTACTTATTTAAAATTAAAGTAATAATTGAGAGTTTGTATATTTGTACAAGTTTTAACTTAAACATTATATATAGTTCTGTATAAAAAAAATGATTAATATATTATATATGATATCGAAGATATAAGGTGATTTAGTGGGAGATAGACAGCTTATTGAAAACTATTATAAGGACTATTATAATTTGATTGATATACTGTGCAAATTAGTAAATGACTATAGGCTCTTAATTGGGGGTGCTAGTGAGCTTAATCAGATTACACCGGCTCATAAAACAGATGTGAAAAAGGCGCTTAAAAGAGTTAGAAAAGTTGGAGATATGATTGATGAAATTTTGGATATTCTTGACGAAACAGAAGTGAATTATTTTGAGTATTGTAGAATTAAGACTTTGATTGTGAAGGAAATGATTGAATTTGAATATGTAAAATCTGAAATAGAAGGCTTAATGACACTTAAGGATGAAAAAAAAGAGGTATGATTTTAAAATCACACCTTTTTTAATTTCACTCTACTTACCATAAGGAAAGATAGAATGAAAATAAATATTATTGGCAAAATTGGATCTGGATTACGATTAATAGTTAGTAGGCAGTAGAATGCCATAAAAGTACCAGCAATTGTAATAGGAACTCCCATGTAATTACCATCAAAGGTTGAACAATTATAACGGGCTAGTCTATATGCACCAGCAATTGGAAAAATCAATGCTAGTAAGTAACCGATTATACCATAATCAGATAAATTGTATAAACTAAACACTATAATCGAAGGAGCAACTCCAAAAGAAACAAGGTCAGCTAGAGAATCTAATTCTTTTCCTAGTTCACTTGATACGTTTAGAAATCTTGCTACTTTACCATCATACCGATCTACAAGCCCAGCTGCTAGAATAAATACGCATGCATATCTATAATTACTTATATCAGTAGATGATGCGTTCAATGTCATCATTATAGCCATTATTCCAAATCCTAAATTACTAAAGGTAAAAATATTTGGAACAGCACTTTTAGCTTTCATAAAATCACTCCTAGAAGTTTAATAGAGAAAAAAGTTTTATCTAATACATTATACCTCATATATTAAGATTTTTTAATAGGTAAATAGAATTTTTTTATTTTAATTAAAATTAATTAAGATTTAGAAAACTTAATTGTAAAAGTTAATTGAGCTTCTAATTAAAAATAATGATGAATAATAATTATAAATATGTATATTAACTTGTTAATCTATTTTACTAATGTTATTATTATAATTGGAATTTTATTATTTTATTTTTTAGTATTGTATAGATTAGATAAATTAATTTCTAAAGTGTACATAGGAAAGGAAAATTTAATGGAAAATAATATTGGGAAGAAAAATAATGTTAAAAGGATTAAAGCTATAATTGCTTCTTTTATTATAGTATCAATAATATTTGTTTTAGTTTTATCTATTAATGAATTAAGGTATTTTGATTTTAAGAACTTTAGATATTTTATATTAAGTTATGGTGACTTTGCAGCTCTTTGCTTTGTACTTATATTTTCACTTAAACCAATTTTAGTTTTTGTACCAACTTCAATACTTTCAATAATTGCAGGCAGTATATTTGGTCCATTTACTGGTTTGTGTTTATGTATGATTAGTTCATTCTTTTCATCTACCTTAGCATTCTTTCTTGCTAGATTTTTAGGTAAACCTTTTGTAGATAAAACTATTGGAGGGAAAGCACTAAAACTAGATGAGAATATAGGGGAAAATGGGCTGATAATAATACTTTTGATGAGACTATCAATTATTTTCCCATTTGATGCATTAAGTTATGCTTGTGGGCTTTCAAAAATGAAATATAGAGATTACATACTTGGAACAATGATAGGGATTTTGCCAGAAATAACGGTTTATTCATTTATGGGAAATAGCATAAGACATCCGTTTTCTGTAAAGTTTTTACTGCCTATTTTACTAGTGGTATCCTTGGCAGTTATTTCATATTTTGTATATAAAAAAAGTAAAGAAACAGCTTAATAATATAATAATTACACCTTCTATGGATAAAATAAATATAGGAGGTGTTTTATGAAGATTAAAGAAATTATGACCAAAAGTATAGCTAGTCTAAATGGAGATGACACTGTAGAACAGGCTGCTCATCTTATGAAGGAACACAATATTGGATCAATCCCAATATGTGAAGGTGAAAAGGTTATAGGAATAATCACAGATAGGGATATTGCATTAAGATCTGTGGCAGAAGGTGAAAACTTCAAAAGGCAAAATGTGAGAAAAGTAATGACTTCTAATCCTGTACTTGGAACTCCAGATATGGAAGTTAACGATGCGGCTAGGGTTATGAGCGAAAGGCAGATAAGAAGACTCCCAATTGTTGAAAATGACAATCTTGTAGGTATGATATCCTTAGGTGATATTGCAATTGAACCTAATTTAAAAAACAATGCTGAAGATGCATTAAAAAACATATCAGAACCTTGTTCTCCAAATATCTAATAGAGTATATGGACTTTTGTCCATGTACTTTTTTAAATTATGAAATTAAGCATAGAGAATGTCTTTTTTTAAGCTTGTTTGCCTAGAATTGTAGATATATTTGTTTAGGAATGATATAATCAGTTTATTAATTTATTTTTTAGGAGAGTTAAAAATGAAAAAAGTAAAACTTATATATAATCCCTTTTCTGGTGAGAACACCATCATAGGACAAATTGATACAATAATTAAAGTTCATCAGAAGTATGGATATACTGTGTGTCCTTTTAGGATAAGCTTAAAGCACGATATATCTATGGCTTTCCAGGATATTTCTGAAGGCTTTGAATATATATTAATTGCTGGTGGAGACGGAACTGTTGATAAAGCAGTAAATTACATTAAGAAGAATGATATTACCATACCTATAGCAATATTGCCCACAGGTACTGCAAACGATTTCTCAAAGTTTATTGGAATGCCAGACAATGTAAAGGATGCTTGTGAACAAATATTAACTAGCAAACCTAGGAAAGTTGATATAGGCAAAATCAATGATGATTACTTTATTAATGTAGCAAGCACAGGTTTGTTTACAGATGTTTCTCAGAAAACAGATATAAATTTAAAAAATACAATTGGAAAACTTGCATACTATGTTAAAGGTTTTAGACAATTACCCAACTTTAGAAAATTAAAAATTAAGGTTAGCTCAGAAGAAATGGTTTTTGATGATTCAATGTATTTAATGTTGGTCTTCAATGGTCAAACAGCTGGAAACTTTAATTTGGCATATAAATCAGAAGTTGACGATGGTTTGTTAGATGTTATCATTATTAAAGCTGTGATGATAAAGGATTTAATTGGATTGTTTATTAAAATTCTTAGATTAGAACATTTAGAAGATGTAAATGGAATCATTTACTTTAAAACAGATAAGCTTGAAATAGAGTGCTTTGAAGATATTGTAACAGATATTGATGGTGAAAGAGGACCTGATTTCCCTGTTACTATAACTTGCGAAAAGGGCGGAATTGAGATTTTAGGAATTAAGGACGCATCAAAAAATAACTAGTCTGAAGCTTTGACTTGTTGTTTTATTTAAGTTGCCTTAAGAATAATTAAAAGATAACTGTAATAAATATTAGTTATAATAATTTTTTTGGAGATTGTATGATTAATATTTATTTATATCCAATAATAATACTAAGTACACTGCTACTAATTTGTTTAGGGACTAGCATAGCTTTAAGATTTGCTCCGATAAAAATAAAGATACTTAGCATTATATTATTCTCTTTGTTAGCGCTTAGATATATTACCTTGCTTATACTTATTGTTTCTAAAAATATAATACTTTTGTATCTACTTAAACCAATTTTTTTTATTAACTATCTTTGTGGTCCAATAGCTGCATTAGTAGCAATATACATAATTATGCGAGATGAAAAATATAAATTTTCTAACATATTTATAATATTTTTTATAATAGCAATTCTATATTTTATATGTATAAGTTTTTTTTCAAGTAGTATAGAACTATCGAATTATTATGGATATAGAATGTATTTAGTTAAATCTCAGTTTATAAGTTTATTTGTAGTTACGATAAATGCATTCTATTTGATTCTGGGGATAAGGCTATTAGATAGGAGCAATATAGATACCAGTGGTATATATTTAATAATTGTTGCGGCAACCATTGCAATTGTAGAAATTGTGCTTCAGATGGTAGGAGCAAATTTTCTTCAGGAAAACATTCTAAGTGATTTCTTTTGGATAATTGCATTTTTATATTCTTTGAATAAGTTAAAAAGTAGGAGTTAAATCCTACTTTTTTTTATGACTCTTTTTTCTAGGTGGCGGATTTGCAGGTATTAAACATTCCTTATTCTTACCAATTAAATCCTCTCTATGCCCTTTAATTAATGCTTCTTTAACTAAATTATAATTTTCAGGCAAAGAGAATTGCATTAAAGCTCTTTGCATATTTTTTTCCTTTTGGTCAATTGGCGTATAAACCTTTTCCAGGGTGAATGGATCAATGCCCGTGTAATACATTGTAGTTGATAGGCTTCCAGGAGTAGGGTAAAAATCTTGAACCTGCTCAGGCGTATAGCCCATCTGAGTTTTTATAAATTCAGCTAGCTCAATTGCAGCAGCTAAATCACTCCCTGGATGACTTGAAATCATATAAGGAACTAGAAATTGGTTTTTATTAAATTTCTTATTAACTTCAAAATACTTCTTTACAAATTTATCATATACTTTTTGACTTGGTTTACCCATATATTTAAGAACTCTATCACTAATATGCTCTGGAGCAACTTTAAGTTGACCACTAATGTGATATTGTACTAGTTCTTCTAAAAATTTAGGATCCTTATCATAAATTAAATAATCATATCTGATTCCAGATCGGATAAATACTTTCTTTATTCCAGGGATAGCCCTTACTTTTCTTAGCACACTTAGATACTCTGAATGATCTATAATAAGGTTTTTGCAGGGTTCAGGGAATAAACATTGTTTGTTTTTGCATACCCCGTTCTTCTCTTGAAGCTTGCAGGCCTTATGTCTAAAGTTGGCGGTAGGCCCACCTATATCATGTATATATCCTTTAAATTCTTTATCTGTAGTAAATAAAGTAGCTTCATCTATAATAGACTTTGCACTTCTGTTTTGTATCATTCTCCCTTGATGAAAGGTTAAAGCACAGAAGGAACATCCACCATAACAGCCCCTATGGCTAGTAATAGAATATTTAACCTCATTTATTGCAGGAATTCCACCTGCTGCTTCATATATTGGATGATAAGTCCTAGTATAAGGAAGGTTATAAACAAAATCCATTTCATCCTCGGAAAGCGAATTTTGAGGTGGATTTTGAACTATATACCTGTTACCATGCTTTTGCACAAGGGTTTTGCCTTTAATTGAATCTTGTTCCATGGATTCTAGTCTATAACTTTCAGCATAAGCAGTTTTATCAGTTGAAGCTTTTTCAAAACAAGGAACTTCAATATAATCCTTTAATTTTGAGATATCACTTGAAAGGTAAACTGTACCTTTAATATCATTTACAGTTTCTATGCTTTTACCGTAGCTTAAAAGATTTGCTATTTCAATTATGGTTTTTTCACCCATTCCATAGCAAAGTAAATCAGCTTTACAATCCAGCAGAATACTTCTTCTAACTTTATTATCCCAATAATCATAATGTGCAAATCTTCTTAGACTTGCCTCAATTCCTCCAATAATTACTGGAACATCTTTGAAGGCTTCTTTTGCTCTATTGCAATATACTATTAGCGCTCTATCTGGTCTAAAGCCACTTTTACCACCAGGAGAATACAAGTCGTCATGCCTTCTCTTTTTTGAAGTTGTGTAGTGGTTTACCATGGAGTCTATGTTTCCAGAGTTTATAAGAAAAGCCATTTTAGGCTTGCCAAGTCTTTTAAAATCTTCTGCACTGTTCCAAGCAGGTTGAGCAATAATACCAACAGAAAACCCTTGGCTTTCCAGCATTCTACTTATTATTGCAGTTCCAAAGGAAGGATGATCCACATAAGCGTCTCCAGTTATTAAGACGAAATCTAATTGTTCGATATTGTTCCTCTTTAAATCATTTTTATTAATTGGTAAAAAGTCCTTATTTACATTCATTATTTATCCCTCCGTGAGAACTATCTTATCATAAATAGGGGAAAGGTGCCAGGTGCCAGGCACGTGACAAGTGACAAAATTGAAACCAATAGAAGTTATGATGAAATTAACAGGGAACTAAGGTATTTAAATCAGTATTTGGTTGTTACCTGAGTGTTGGATAATTAATTAATGTACGTAAACAATATGATATTTCCTGCTAAGAGATTGTTCGCTGTGCATAGAAAGACTAAGCTGATTTATTTTAAAATAGCTACCCACTCAAAACTCGCTAACGCTCAAACATTTCGTGGGCTTAACGCAATTTTAAAATAAATCAGCCAAGTCTTTCTAATGCTCGCTCAGACAATCTCTACGCAGGAAATATTATATTGTTACGTAGCGTAAAATAATTATTTTATTAAAAAGAGTCGTGCACTAGATTAGCCAGGATATACTTCAACTCCGGAGGCTATTTTAAAAGAAAAGGGTGGTAAGTAGGTATGCATACATTTTTATATACGTTAAAAAATTAAGCAACAGCCTAATATATTCTGCTAAGAGATATTTCGCTATGCCAAGAAAGACTTGCAGAAACTATCCCTAAGCAGAAAATATCAGTTACATATATTTAGGAGTGAATTGGTATTACATAACTTAAATAAACTTAAAAAAGGTAGATTTATAGTTATCTTGGAATATATTTCACTCTAATTTGATTTCATTATTATATAAAAAGTTTTCGACGAAACAATACAAATTAGTAAATAATTAAAATTTATCAAAATAGATAAATGAATTAAACATATTGTAGATGATAAAAACATGAGGCAAGTAGCATCAGTAACTATGCTTAATTATAAATCATATACTCAAGAATCAGCAAAGTAGCTGAGTTAAATTATTTATTTACCTAACTATAAATTTAGATTCAAAATAATAACAAATAATGGAAAAAATGAACTATCATAGAGTATTCTGCATTAAATACAATATATTGACATTAATGTTGAAAAATACTACTATAAGTTGGAAGAGTAATTGTTATGAAGAACATATTAAGTTCTTATTATAGATATTAAAAATTGAGGAGGTCTAATGGTGAAAAATTATAAATTGAAATTCCTTTCGGTGTTGTTGACTTTTATAATGGCTTTTACATTATTTCCGGCTAATCTAGTGGAAGCTGTTAATCAATTTGGTAATGATGTGAATACAGTGCCCAAGGAGATTAGTTTTACTAAAACAACAAGTAGTATAACAATGACTTGGAAAAAAGTCTCAGGTGCTTATGATTATGATGTTGAGGCGGACGGTAAAATAATTACTGGCATTACTGCAAATAGCTTCACAGAAAATAATCTAGCTCCCAAATCTATACATTATTACAGAGTAAAGGCAAACAGCTTTTTTGTAAAAGGAGATTGGTCAGAAAAGTTTAGCTCTTATACGAATCCAAATAGACCAGATATTCCCAAGAATATAAAGGGATCTATTTCAAATTCAAGCGTAACATTAACTTGGGATGCTGCAGAGAGTACAGCAAGTTATGATATTGAAATTGACGGAAATAGGATTGTGAGTTGTACTAATCTAACCTATGTTATTGAAGGGTTAAATGAAAAAACAGATCATAAATATAGAATTAGATCGAAAAATATTACTGGAAGCAGTGAGTGGAGTGATTACTTAAATGCAACCACATTACCTAATCCACCAAGTTTACCGAGTGATTTAAGTATTAATTCTCAAAAGGATTCAATTACATTAAACTGGAAATATGATAAAGAAGTAATTAAATTTGAGATTGAAGCAGATGGACAAGTTATCGACAATGGAACTAAAACAAGCTTTGCGCAGACAGGACTTCTTCCGAATACAGAGCACAGCTATAGAATCAGAGTTAGTAATGCAGGAGGAAACTCTGGTTGGAGCAGTGTAATCAAATCCAAAACTCAGGTAGACTCTCTAGCAATTCCAAATTTCAAAAAGCCAGCAATAGCTAAGGACTCTATAAAATTATCATGGGATAAAGTAGAGAATGCAAGTAGTTATGAGATAGTAGTGGATGGAAAGATTATAAATGTATCAAATAATTTAGAGTTTAAGAGTGATGGACTTTCTCCCTCATCAGAGCACCATTATTTTATTCGATCAATAAGTAATAGCGGAACAAGCAATTGGAGTAATCCAATTATATTAAGCACATTGCCAGATACACCACAAAATATCAATACTATATCTACAAAAAATAGTATAGTGTTGACTTGGAAATCAGTATATGGAGCAACAGGATATGATGTAGAAAAAGATGGACAAATCGTTGATAACCAACTAAGAACTACTTTTATGGATAGTGGCTTAGAAGTTAACTCAAATCATAATTATCGAGTAAGAGCAAAGAATGAAACGGGTGATGGAGAGTGGAGTAAGATTATTAATGAAACTACGCTTCAAGGCAGCGGCAATCCTCAAACTTCAGCTAATAGTTCTCAAGCTGTTGTTAATCCTCAACCTTTAGTGCCAAAACCTAGTGTGATAATTCAAAATCCTCAAGCCAGTGGGAATTTGATTCAACAGGAAAGGAATAACGGCATAAATCCAACTACTGAAACAAATACAAGTAATGTAATAGAGACTAATGGCCCTCAAGTTGAAAAAATTAAGAAATATGTTAATTCAGTAGAATCTGATACACAGTCACCGAGAGCAAATAGAACACTATCACTAGCAAAGGTAGCAGGCACCCAAGTGCAAGCAGGAGGTATATGTGATGAAAACAATACGTTAACGCTATCAGCATCAACAGATACAGCGGCTCCAACAGCTCCAACAGGTTTAGAAGCATCAGCAATAACAAGTAGAACATTTACACTGTCATGGACAGCAGCCACAGATAATTTAGGAGTAACACAATATGATATATTTAAGGATAATGTAAATGTAGGTTCAACAACAGAATTAAGTTATAAAATAACAGGTGTATCACCTGGGACTACGTGTAGCTTTAAAGTTAAGGCAAGGGATGCAGCAGGAAATATTTCTGATGAAAGTGTAGTTCTTTCAGTAACTACATTAGAAGATACAGAAAAACCGACAGTAGTAACAGGATTAACAGCATCAGAAGTAAGTTGTACAAGCTTCAAATTATCATGGTCACCAGCAGAGGACAATGTAGAAGTAGCTGGCTACGATATATATATATATGCTGTATATGGAGAAATCTATAATGAACTAATAGGTTCAACAACAGAATTAAGTTATACAATAAAAGGTTTACCACCTGGGACTACGTGTAGCTTTAGAGTTAAGGCAAGGGATGCAGCAGGAAATATTTCTGATGAAAGTGTAGTTCTTTCAGTAACTACATTAGAAGATACAGAAAAACCGACAGTAGTAACAGGATTAACAGCATCAGAAGTAAGTTATACAAGCTTTAAATTATCATGGTCACCAGCAGAGGACAATGTAGAAGTAGCTGGCTACGATATATATATATATGCTGTATATGGAGAAATCTATAATGAACTAATAGGTTCAACAACAGAATTAAGTTATACAATAAAAGGTTTACCACCTGGGACTACGTGTAGCTTTAGAGTTAAGGCAAGGGATGCAGCAGGAAATATTTCTGATGAAAGTGTAGTTCTTTCAGTAACTACATTAGAAGATACAGAAAAACCGACAGTAGTAACAGGATTAACAGCATCAGAAGTAAGTTATACAAGCTTTAAATTATCATGGTCACCAGCAGAGGACAATGTAGAAATAGCTGGCTACGATATATATATATATGCTGTATATGGAGAAATCTATAATGAACTAATAGGTTCAACAACAGAATTAAGTTATACAATAAAAGGTTTACCACCTGGTACTACGTGTAGCTTTAAAGTTAAGGTAAGGGATGCAGCAGGAAATATTTCTGATGAAAGTGTAGTTCTTTCAGTAACTACATTAGAAGATACAGAAAAACCGACAGTAGTAACAGGATTAACAGCATCAGAAGTAAGTTATACAAGCTTCAAATTATCATGGTCACCAGCAGAGGACAATGTAGAAGTAGCTGGCTACGATATATATATATATGCTGTATATGGAGAAATCTATAATCAACTAATAGGTTCAACAACAGAATTAAGTTATACAATCAAAGGTTTACCATCTGGTACTACGTGTAGCTTTAAAGTTAAGGCAAGGGATGCAGCAGAAAATATTTCTGATGAAAGTGTAGTTCTTTCAGTAACTACATTAGAAGATACAGAAAAACCGACAGTAGTAACAGGATTAACAGCATCAGAAGTAAGTTATACAAGCTTCAAATTATCATGGTCACCAGCAGAGGACAATGTAGAAGTAGCTGGCTACGATATATATATATATGCTGTATATGGAGAAATCTATAATCAACTAATAGGTTCAACAACAGAATTAAGTTATACAATCAAAGGTTTACCACCTGGTACTACGTGTAGCTTTAAAGTTAAGGTAAGGGATGCAGCAGGAAATATTTCTGATGAAAGTGTAGTTCTTTCAGTAACTACATTAGAAGATACAGAAAAACCTACAGCACCGACAGATTTAACAGCATCACAAATAAATTGTACAAGTTTTGAATTATCATGGTCAGTATCAGAGGACAATGTAGAAGTAACAGGATACGATATATATATAGATTACGTACTTATAGGTTCGACTGCAGAATTGAGCTACAACATAACAGATTTATCACCAGATACTATGTATAGCTTTAAAGTTAAGGCAAAGGATGAAGCAGGAAATGTATCAGCAGGAAGTAATGCTTTATCGGTGACAACCACTGCAGATACCCAAGCACCAACAGAACCGACTGGGTTAGTATCATCGGCAGTTGATTGTACAAGTTTTACTTTGACTTGGACAGCAGCTACAGATAATGTTGGAGTAATTGGATATGATATATATAATGGAGTAACTAAAATTGGCTCTACAAATGAAATAGTATATTATGTTATAGGACTTGACCCCAATTCTAATAACAGTTTTACAATAAAAGCAAGGGATGCATCAGGAAATGTTTCAGGAGCAAGTAATGCACTTCCAGTAGCTACACTAGCAGATACCCAAGCACCGACACCGCCAACTGGATTGGTAGCTGTAGCTGATTGTACGACTGTTACACTATCTTGGACAGCTTCTACAGATGATATAGGGGTAACAGGATATGATATATACAATGGAGATATAAAGGTTGATAGTTTTGTTACCTCAACAACCTATGTTGTAACTGGACTTTCACTTAATAATACTTATAGATTTACAGTAAAAGCAAGGGATGCTGCAGGCAATATATCCGATGTATGTACAGCACTTTCAGTAACAACACTTGCAGACACCCAAGCACCCACAGCACCGAAAGACTTAACAGCATCATCAATTAGCTGTACAGCATTGACAATAAAATGGACAGCATCTACAGATAACTTAGGAGTAGTAGGATATGATATATATAATGGTTCAACATTAATTCAGCCAAATCCATACTTAAACTCAACTAGTATGTGTCCTTTCTATGTCATTGGGTTAAATCCAAATACAACCTATAGCTTTACAGTAAGAGCAAAGGATGCGGCAGGAAATGTATCAGTAAGTGCTCCACTTTTAGTGACAACACCGAAAGATACTGAAGCACCTTCAACTCCATCAATCTTTAGGTATTCGCAAATTGATAATTCAACTATTAGTCTTTATGGAAGCTCAGGTTCTGATAATGTAGGAGTAACAGAATGTGATATATATAAAGATAATATATTAATAGGATCCACACCGGATACAAGTTTTGGTTATTTTCAATTTAAAGCAACAGGACTAGCTCTAAATACAACATATAATTTTACAATAAAGGCAAAGGACGCGGCAGGAAATGTGTCTATTGTTAGCACAGGGCTGTCAGTAAACATTGGAGTAATGCCACCTCCACCCTCAACTCCAGCTTTAAGTATAAGCTCTAATATTGATTTACCTACGGTAGTACAAGCAGGTCAGACATATATTTTTCACGTTACAATTACAAATACAGGAAGTATGACTTGGGATGAAGCACATTTGATTAGAATATTTGAGGAGAAAGGATCTTTTCCTGATTACCCATTAATTCCTTTAAATTTAAACAACTTCAGATTGTATTTACCATCTGGCATTACGGTTTCTACAGGTCAAAGTTATACATGGACAATTACTGCAACAGCACCAACAGTATGTGGTACATATGCTTGTTGGTTTTGCTTAATTGATGATGGGAGTAGTAGTATCTACAATTATACAGAATTTAACTATGGAAAAATAAATGTTGTTGAACCAGTATTTAACATTAGTGGAGCCGATGGTACTTATCAGGCAACGGGTAACTTTACTAAAAGTTATACTGATTTTACAATATGTGATAATTCAAATAATATAAATTTTGTAAGGTCTTATAATTCTCAGGATACAACTCAAGGTACGGGCTTTGGAATGGGTTGGAGCTTTTCCTATGAATGTAGAATTAAAGATACAGATAGTACAGGTTTATATAAAACAGCAAAATTAACTGATGGTACATTTTCAACTTTCTATACAAACGCTGATGGTAGTTTTATAGCCATAGATTCTAGAAATCAGCTTTCTAAGTCTGGTGATGGATACAATTTAACTACAAAGGATCAACATACGTACTTTTATAACAGTGCAGGGTATCTTGTATGGATTAAGGATAGGTATGGAAATATCGTAAATATTTCAGTTGATGTATCAGAAAAGGTTAGAAGTATTACTGACGGTGCAGCTAGAAATTACACTTTTTTATATAACTCTTCAGGATTAATTGAAAGTATTACTGATCCTTATAACAGAACTGTAAGATATGAATATGAGAATAATAAGTTGCTCAGAGTTTATGATTCTATTAAGCATGTAACACGGTATAGTTATGATTCTTTTGGCTTTATAAATGGTATAGTGGATAATGATTCTAATCCTGTTGAATCAATTGTTTACTGTCATGATATAAATAATAGGGATTTTAACAAGGTTTTAACTACCAAGGATATTTATAATAATGTTAATACGTATAAATATAACCTTCCATTCTTTGGAACAAATGAAACCCAAATACTTGACGCTAATGGCAGAGAGACTATTATATTCTATGGAAGCTGTTTTAATATCAGTTCTATTTTTGAAGGGATAACGGTTGGAGAGACTGATTATACTTATTCTACACAATCTAGTGGGATTGATAGCTTTGATGAAATTCAGACAGTGACAGACCGTAATGGCAATACTACTACATATGTAAGAGATAGTAATGGAAATATTACTACTCAAACAAACCCAGATAAAAGTACTAAGGCTTATTTGTATGATAACAAGAATAATCTTACTCAGATAAAGGATGAAAATGGTAACTGTACTTACTTTATATATGACGGTAATGGTATATATTTATTAAAGAAGGTACAGCCTTTAAATGGTACTGATGCTTACAGTAGTACAGCTGATCAGAATAAATTTGCTATAACACAATATATTTATTATACTGACTCGGAAGCAGCATCTTTAGGATATAAAGTTAAAGGACTACTAAAACAAGTAATAGATCCTAATGGAAGTACAATTAATTACGCTTATGATTCATATGGTAATGTTAGAACAATAACTGATGGAGAGAAAAATACAACATCCTATGAATACAACATTATCGGATGGAAAACCTGTGTTACTTCTCCAAAGGGTTTCAAGACAAATTATAAATATGATAATGATGGCAATGTAATAGCAGTAGTATTAAATGGTGGTGAAACCACGAGAACAGTTTATGATAGTGAAGGAAGAAAAATCAAAGAAGTTTCTGCAAATCTATATAACTCTAATCTTGATGATTTGAAAAATGATATATACAGTGGAGATGTAGGGACAAGATATACTTATAATACTAATGGAAAAGTTCAGAGTATAAAGGATGCAGAAAACAATGTTACTTCGTTCACGTATGATATGTATGGAAATATACTTACAGTAGCTAAGCCTGATGGATCAATATATTCATATGACTATGATAAAATAAATAGAATACTAAATGAATATTATCAGGAAAATGGTTCAGTCTGCAAGAAAACTTTGGCATGTTACGTATATTCAGTATATTCAGCATATTTACCTAATCAACGATGGAATGTTAATAAGGCGGTATATCTAAACAATACAGATATAGCTACAACAATAGTTTATTATGATTATGCAGGAAGAGTAGTAGAGCAAGACAATCCGGACGGAACCAAAGAGTATACAACCTATAATGCAAATGGAACAAAAGCAACCTCTACTGATGCTAGGGAAAGTGTAACATATTATAATTATAATAAATTGAATAAATTCATTGAGCAATGGACCCCAGTTGAATTGAACAATGGAAATATTCTATTCAGCTATACAAAGACAGATTATGATAATGGAGGAAGGGTAATTGACAAAAAAACAGGTATAGATAAAGTAGCATTAAATTCAATACCTACAAATTTTATGACTGTTAACTATACTTACTATGGCAATAATAAATTAAAGTCACAGATTAATAGTAATAATAGGAGAACTGATTATGTATATGATGCTGATGGAAACCTTTCAAAGCAAACTGTATATGCTGATGCCAATACTCAGGAAACAACAGAATATCAAAATAATTATTTGGAAAAACATGACATAAAAATAGTCCATATAAGAAAAGGTGACATATATGGAAATAACGCAAGTGACATCAGCAACTATATAGTTAAGACAAGCTATTCCTATGATAAAGATGGAAATGTGAAGACTATGACTACTGCTGACGGCACAACAACTACCTATGGTTATGACAATTTAGATAGACAGATAAGTGTAAGCCAGCCAGGCTTGGATCAGAATGGGAATACAGCAACAATAACAATTACAAAAGCATTAAATTATTCAGGAAAAGTTCTTATGTCAACTGATGCAAACAAAAATGCTACTTACTATGTTTATGACGGTAGAGGCAATTTAATAAGAACTATTGATGCTAAAGGAAATACCTCTGCTTCATATTATGACACTGCAGGAAGAAAAATAGCTGATGTAAATTGTAGTGATTATATTCAAGGAAAACACATATCTACCATGAACAGAACTGAATACAGCTATGACTTGATGGGACGGTTAATAACAATTAAATCAGTATATTTTGATAATGCTTCAAGCTTATGGAAGAATATAGTAACCAAGGCTTATGCTTATGATGCAAGCGGAAATGTAATAAAGGAACTTGATGCCTTAGGCTATGAAAGTGGAACAGGTTCAACATCCTCTGCAATTATAAGTTCAGGCTATGGAACTGAAACTACGTATAACCTAGCAAATAAAGTTTCTACAATACTTGCCTCGGACACTAAGGATAGAGGACTTGCATATACTGTAAGCTATACCTATGATGGATTAGGAAGAAAAGTATCTGAAACAAATGCAGCGGGAGCTGTAACTACCTATTATTATGACAATGCAGGAAATCTTTTGAAGACTACAGTAAAGAAAGACTCAACTAGTGCTGAGCAGATAATTAAAATATCTACCTATGATCTTGCTGGAAATATTACTACAGTTACCGATGGAAATGGAAAAGTAACAACCTATGAATATAATCAGATGAACAAGGTAAGAAAAGTAACTTATCCTGGCGATAGCACGATAGCTGCTTACACTATATCCTATCAGTATGATGTTATGGGCAATTTAAAGCAGACAATTGATTCATTAGGAAAGGTTACTATGTACACCTATGATAATCAAGGAAGGCTATTATCCACAACAGAGCAAGCGTCAGATGGATCAAGTGCTATAACTACAAGCACAAGATATGATAGAAATGGAAATAAACGCTTTGTATTGGACGGTAATGGTAACACTACAGAAAATACTTATGATGAGCTTAATAGATTAGTAAGCACTTTAGTTAAAGTAACCTCCAATGGCAATACCACTACTGAGACAATAACTTATGGTTATGATGCAAAGGGAAATAAAACCTCCGTAACTGATTGGATGGGAAATGTAACTCAATATATTTACGATCCTTTAAATAGGCTCATTAAGAAAATTGATGCCTATGGTAAAACTATAGAAAGCTTGGAGTATTATGATAATGGAGCACAAAGTAAATCTTACGATGCTTTAAATAATTGTACTCAATATTTCTATGATAAAAACAAAAAGCTAATTAAGACTATTGACCCGGAAAATCATGTAACACTAACAAGTTATGATGCATTAGGAAATACAGCTTCAAAGACTGATGGAGACAATAATGTAACCAGGTACTTTTATGATGAATTTAATAATGTAGTAAAGGTTATCAATGCTAACAATGAGACTACAAGCTATACATATGATTTAAATGGAAACATGCTTTCACAGACTGACGGAAGAGGTAATACAAGCCTTTATGAGTACAACGTTGCAAATAAGTTAATTAGAAGAATTGATAATGGGGGAAGGGCAGGTAACGATGGAAGCTACAGCTATGATGCTTCAAAGACTGAAAGCTATATTTATTATGCAGATGGAAACTTAAAATCAAAAACTGACAGAAATGGACTTGTAACAAACTACAACTATGATATCCATGGCAGAAAGCTTTCAATGAGTGTTGGAAGTATAAACATTTCCTACACTTATGACAACAATGGAAACCAACTTACTATATCAGATTCAACAGGAACAACTACAAGAACCTATGATGAATTAAACAGAGTTATTTCAAAGACTGTACCTAGTATTGGCAAGTCAAACTATGCATATGATATAATTACTGGTATGGATCAAGGTACTTACGAAGAGTCATCAACAGATCCATTAGGTAATATAACCTTAAAGGTCTATGACAAAAATGGAAGATTATCAAAGGTAATAGCTGATGGAAATACAACCACTTATAGCTACTATGATAATGGAAGCCTTGCAAGTGTTATATATCCAAATGGTTCAGGAGAATATTATACCTATTATAATGATAATCTACTAAAAACATTAACAAATAAAAAATCTGATGGAACAGTAATTGATTCATATAGCTATATCTATGATGGGGCAAATAATATTACATCTAAAACAGATATAAAAGGTGCAACTGGCTATTCTTATGATAAGCTTAACAGACTTTATACTGTAACAGAGCCAGATGGAACTGTAATTACCTATAGCTATGATGCTGCTGGAAATAGATTAATGGAAACAGTAGTAAGAGGTAGTACAACCACTGTGACCGCCTATAACTATAATGATCAGAATAGATTAATAAGTTCCAACACTACAGCTAATGGAGTTGTTACTCAAACGGTTTCTTACACTTATGATAATAATGGAAGTCAGCTAACTTATGTAACTACACCATATGTAAATGGAGTTGCAGGAACAGTGCAGACAACAACTAATACTTATGATGAGTTAAATGAGCTTATTCAAACTGTAAATCCAGATGGAACCAATATAGTTAATATCTATAATGGAGAAGGGCTCAGAGTAGCTAAAGCAACATCAGGAGTTATAAGAAGGTACCTATACGAAGGAGACAAAGTAGTTCTTGAACTTGATGTTAATGGAATTCTTATAGCTAGAAATGTATATGGAACAAACCTAATATCAAGAACAGTTAATGGAGTGAAGGGTTATTACTTCTATAATGGACATGCAGATGTTACAAATATACTAGGTGAAGACGGAACAATACTTGCAACCTACTATTATGATGAATTCGGAGTATTAAAGAATTCTACAGGAACCTTCGATAATCCATTCAGATATGCAGGATACCAGTATGATAGCGAAACAGGAACCTACTACCTAATTGCTAGAATGTATGATCCAACAACAGGAAGGTTCTTGCAGGAAGATAGCTATAGAGGGCAAACAAACGACCCATTAAGCTTGAATTTGTATACTTATTGTAAGAATGAACCGGTAATGTATAATGATCCTTCAGGACATGTTTATTTATGTGTAGGATCAAGTGGTAGTGATGTAGTAGTAGTTCAGGAAAAATTAATTGCTGAAGGATATAGCTGTGGAAAGTGCGGAGTAGACGGAGATTACGGAGCTGGTACTAAAGCTGCAGTTACACAATATCAGAAAAATCATGGATTACAGGTTGATGGTGAAGTTGGAGATGAGACCTGGGGAAGTTTGTTTGTAGCGCCTAAGTCTTCACCTTTACCTAAACCATCAAATGAATCATCAAACGACTCATGGGGAGAATTTTTACAGTCCCTTTTAAACATTGAAAACAATCTTATTGGTGCCTTTACAGGGGCAGCAGCGGGCCTGGAAACTATGATGCAAGCGGTTGCGGGTTTAAATGAAGAAACGAAAAAAATCGCTTCGGCAGTAGAAGATATACATACAATCATAACTACACCTGTGGTGAGTCCAACACCTGAAGAAGCTCGAGCTGAATTAGATAAGGATGCTAATGATGTTAGTGGTGATCAGGGGAAGGGTAAAACTAACGTTGGCACTAAAAATAAACCATCTTCAGGTGGGTATGATTACTTAGGAGCATTAACAGGGCCCACTTTATCTTTAATTTATGGTGTAGGCGAAAATATAACATTAGGACATACTAGAATTCCGTATTATGATATTAACGTTCCAATAAAATTAAGTGAGCTTGAAATTGTAGCTGAAGCTTCAGATTGTTTATCAGTTGTTGGATGTACTCTTTCTGTACAAGATGATTGCTCGGGAAAATATTCAAAGGGTGAGGCTATAGAAAGAACGGCAGTGGATATTACAGCCACTGCTGGTGTAATAGTTCTTTGCGCTGGAGGAGGTTGGGTACCAGTTCTTGGTGCAGTAGCAATTGGAGGGGGGGCAGAATTAACAAAATGGGGGCTACATAAATTACTTAAGTAGCTCAAATAATTTATGTAATATACATCATTAGAAGGGAATGATTTTATTGAATAAAAATACAAAATATATATTTATGGGTTTATTAGCAATGATTAGTACACAAATGGTTATAAGGTCTGTTGGTATAGATAATTTATCTGCTCAATTAATTGATTTAATTTTAGGGACCGTAAGTATTTTAATTATTGTTGTAACATATAAGTATAGGAATAAAGGATTTGGATTTAGATATAATATGACGGTTGCAATTCTAGCAACACTTTCCTGTTTTTTTGGAGGAGTAATGGTAACTATAGAAAAATGCTTTCCAAATTTAAATGATAAATATAAAACTAGTGCTATTTTGGTATTTACTGCGAGTTTTTTTGCAATATTGCTATTTATGATAATTCATAAAATAGTTTATAACATAAAACAAAGATAAAATGTTTTTTAACAGGCTGAGGATGGCATGGTATCAATCAAAATATGATTAAATCAAATTTAATTATAACCATAAATCCAAGGTAATGGAAGCTCTGTAGATAGGAAGGTATTTATATTATATCCGTACGAAAAGCAAAAGACCTTCCAGTATAATTTTCAATACACAATTTTGATAAAATCAACAGCAAGTTAATTTATCTAAATGAAAAAATACAGAATGTTTTTAGTTAATTAGCGATTATAGAACTAGTTGCATAATCTAAATTCTGAGGTGAGTTTGACAACCATTAAGTGAAAAACATACTCTAAAAACTACAAGCAGCCATTAAAAGGAGGCTATAATACTGGTTTCTATGGAAACATAGGACATTCAGCAAAAAGTCTTTTTGAAGGCTGTTTCATCCTAATAGTAAAACTATAATGGATACGAGTAAGGATTCTGTTGGAGTTTTTCTTTGCCTAAAAACAAAGCAAAATACAAAACTACGTAGTAAGCGGTGGAACAACCACCGTCATGTAAAATAACCTCCCATTTGATATACTTTGATAAAGTAAAGAGATGGGAGGTTTTATTTTGAAATCAACAACTGAAGATCAAATTCTCTGGGAGCAGAGAATTGAGGAAAGAAATAAAAGCGGAATGTCTATTTCAGAATGGTGTAAAAAGAATGAAATCAGTAAGAATAGGTTTCATTATTGGAACAAAAAAATAAGCAAAGGCCAAAAATCAGATAACGAAGTGGCATTTGCTGAAATCACCTCAATTATTTCAGATAAACCAAAATCAATTCCAACTAAATCTGTAAGCGGTGGAACATCTATAGATTACAAAAAATTAAGCAACAGCCTAATATATTCTGCTAAGAGATATTTGGCTGTGCCAAGTATTGGAGAATGAGCCTATGCATATGATATAATTACTGGTATGGATCAAGGTACTTACGAAGAGTCATCAATAGATCCATTAGGTAATATAACCTTAAAGAAATATGATAAAAATAGAAGACTATTAAAGGTAATGGCTGATGGAAATACAACTACTTATAGCTACTATGACAATGGAAGTCTATTAAGTGTGGTATATCAAAATGGTTCAGGAGAATATTACACTTACTACAACAACAATTTACTAAAAACATTAACAAACAAAAAGGCTGATGGTACAGTAATTGATGCTTATAGCTATATTTATGACGGCGCAAATAATATTACATCTAAAACAGATATAAAAGGTGCAACTGGCTATTCTTATGATAAGCTTAACAGACTTTATATTGTAACAGAGCCAGATGGAACTGTAACTATCTATACCTATGATGCTGCTGGAAATAGATTAACTGAAACAGTAGTAAGAGGTAGTACAAACACTTGACTACAAACACTGTGACCGCCTATAACTATAATGATCAGAATAGATTAATAAGTTCCACCACTACAGCTAATGGAGTTATTACTCAAACGGTTTCTTACACTTATGATAAAAACGGAAATCAGCTAACATCTGTAACAACACCATATGTAAATAGAGTTGCAGGAACAGCGCAGACAACAACTAATACTTATGATGAGTTAAATGAGCTTATTCAAACTGTAAACCCAGATGGAACCAATATAGTTAATATCTATAATGGAGAAGGACTCAGAGTAGCTAAAGCAACATCAGGAGTTATAAGAAGGTACCTATACGAAGGAGACAAAGTAGTTCTTGAGCTTGATGTTAATGGAAGTCTTATAGCTAGAAATGTATATGGAACAAACCTAATATCGAGAATAGTTAATGGAATGAAGGGTCATTACTTCTATAATGGACATGCAGATGTTACAAATATACTAGGTGAAGACGGAACAATACTTGCAACCTACTATTATGATGAATTCGGAGTATTAAAGAATTCTACAGGAACCTTCGATAATCCATTCAGATATGCAGGATACCAGTATGATAGCGAAACAGGAACCTACTACCTAATTGCTAGAATGTATGATCCAACAACAGGAAGGTTCTTGCAGGAAGATAGCTATAGAGGGCAAACAAACGACCCATTAAGCTTGAATTTGTATACTTATTGTAAGAATGAACCGGTAATGTATAATGATCCTTCAGGACATGTTTATTTATGTGTAGGATCAAGTGGTAGTGATGTAGTAGTAGTTCAGGAAAAATTAATTGCTGAAGGATATAGCTGTGGAAAGTGCGGAGTAGACGGAGATTACGGAGCTGGTACTAAAGCTGCAGTTACACAATATCAGAAAAATCATGGATTACAGGTTGATGGTGAAGTTGGAGATGAGACCTGGGGAAGTTTGTTTGTAGCGCCTAAGTCTTCACCTTTACCTAAACCATCAAATGAATCATCAAACGACTCATGGGGAGAATTTTTACAGTGTCTTTTAAACATTGAAAACAATCTTATTGGTGCCTTTAAAGGGGCAGCAACGGGCCTGGAAACTATGATGCAAGCGGTTGCGGGTTTAAATGAAGAAACGAAAAAAATCGCTTCGGCAGTAGAAGATATACATACAATCATAACTACACCTGTGGTGAGTCCAACACCTGAAGAAGCTCGAGCTGAATTAGATAAGGATGCTAATGATGTTAGTGGTGATCAGGGGAAGGGTAAAACTAACGTTGGGGATATTAATAACAAGGGAAATGGACAACATGCTACCAATTCAAATCCAGGGGTATCTTTTGATTATATAGGTACTATATCTACTGCAACAGAAAATTTTGTACAATATGCAAAGGGTATAACTGTACCCATTCCTTATTGGGGTGGAACCGTAGTTAAAGCATCTTTGGATGATTTGGGTAAAGGTGCAGATGTATTTCCAGCTTTAGCGTCAGCTGGTTTAGCGGCATCTATATATAGTAATGAGAGAACTTACAAAGATAATCAAGCTGAAGCAACAGTCATGAATGTAGTTGATATTTCAGCTTTAGCAGGGGGAATGTATGTAACAGAAATTATTGTGCTTTCAGGAGGAACGGCTATACCAATAGTTGTAGCAGGTGTAGGTGTAGTGGCAGGAGGATATTTATTGAAAAAAGGTGTAGAGCATGTTTTTGATAGATATTTTCCAGGAAAAAAGTAACAATAAGGGGTGGTGAATATAGTGAATAATAAAAAGAGCGGTATTATATTAGGAATAATAACTGTTTTAGTAACAAGAATATTTTTAAGTCTAATCGGAGTTAATAATATATCAACTATTATAGCTGTAATATTATTAATAACATCAAGTATAGTGTTTGCAGTTTTTATGATTAAAGAAAGGTATAAAAATAAATTAGGATCAAAATTAAGTATTATTGCTTCAATATTAATGTTAATAATGTGTTTTTGCATTTCATTGTCCTCGATAATGATTGATTGTTATCCGAAACTAAGTCAAGAACATGAAGCATTAGACATTACTATAACTTTTTCATCATTTGCAAGCTTTATTGCTTTTGTAGTTTTTTGGATAGTAGTTGGCAATAAAATCATGAAAAAAAATCAAGAATAGTTGTAAAGCTATCAGAGACCTATAGTTGTGTATGGCAAATTAGTTTGGATAGTTTAATCACAATCAACAGTGTAAAAAACTTTCCCTGTAATTACATAAATTACAAAGCTCAATATTTCTACAAACTCACTTATAGGTGGGAGACCATCAAAAAATACATATAACAATGATTACAAAGAATAAGATATTAGAATTAAAAACAAAACACAATGACAAGATAAAAATCCTTTGCTGCAGTATATTAACATTACTAAATAGTAGTGATATACTAGATAAAATGATATTGACTGAAAGATTAATTAAGGAGTAACTGCGTAAAAACTACAAGTATAACAATTATGGTAGAGCAATAAAATAGAGATATTAGGTCACTGTATAATTATAATTCTCCAGTGACTCGGTAAAATAGTTAAAAAAAAGTAAAAGGCTAACATGGGAAAATTTCCTGTGTTAGTCTTTTTTCTATACAAAAAACAAGAATGAAAGGGGCAAATACAAATGATAAAAATAGTAGAAGATTTCAAAACATACCTAATGGAGGATGGCAAGAGTCCTAAAACAATACAAAGCTATGTGGGGGATGTTGTAGGGTTTTGGAATATCTTGAAACAATAGGAACAGAATTCCAGGGTAATCTTAAACGATTCTACATCATAAGCTACAAGAACTATCTCTTAGAAAATAGCTATGAACCTACCACTATCAATAAGAAAATCAATGGTATACAAGCCCTCAACTATTTTCCAATTTATAAAGAATATAAGAAAGCTATTAATCAATTTTGATAAATAGTGAAGTATCAATTCATTTGTATATATGTTAAAAAATTAAGCAACAACCTAATATATTCTGCTAAGAGATATTTCGCTATGCCAAGAAAGACTAAGCTGACTAATTTTAAAATTGCTATCCACTCAAAACTCGCTACGCTCAAACATTTCGTGGACTTAACGCAATTTAAAATTAATCAGCAAAGTCTTTCTAAAGGCTTGCTCAAACTATCTCTACGCAGAATATATTAGGTTGTTGCTAGCGTTAATAGTATATTAAGCTAATGAGTTAATTAGAAGAATTGATAATGGCGGAAGAACAGGTATCGCTGGGGGCAGTTATGATTTTTCTAAAACTGTGCCAAGTATTGGAAAACAAACCTATGCATATGATATAATTACTGGTATGAATAGTGGCTCTTAAATGATCCTAGTGGTCATAGAGCACTAGATGCCAGCGGAAACCCGGATTACGTTTCATATCATATACCTGACACATTACAAAAGGGTTCAAGTGGAATTTATGTTATACAGCTACAACAGCTGTTAATTAACAGGGGGTATAGTGTTGGAAGCTGTGGAGCTGATGGGGATTTTGGACCAGCAACACAGTCAGCCGTAATAAGATATCAAAGGGATCATGGCTTAACGGTAGATGGTATTGTCGGTAATCAAACTATGACTAGCTTAAATACAGCTCAAAGTATTAGTAGCCAAGGCATATCAGGTTCAAAAGCGACGGCATTACAAACAGCCGCAGACAAGACATCAATAGGAGTAATTGTGCCAGTAGAGAAGGTAAGCCATACATCGGATAATGTGACAGCTACAACTACAGCAATCAATACCCAAGGGACGAGTACTACTAGTTCAGCAAATAGCAGTTGGAATCAATGGGATTTGTCAAAAGGCTTAAGTCCAGGTAGTATTATAGGAACAGCCGCAAGTGCTTTGGAAATTGGTGGTGAAACGGGTAAGAGATATGTACCGGAAGCCATTATGAATGAAGAAAGACCAAATAATATCGGATTAGGTACATGGAATGCATATATTGAGAGTGAAGCTGCGATTGCTGCTTTAAATTATGGCATTGTTACAAAAGTAGCAAAAGGTGCAGGAGTTGCTACTGTGGGCGTTGATGTAGGCGTTGGAATCTACAACAATGTTCGAGCTGGAGCACCAACTAAAAAGATCATTTCAGATGCTACTGTTGATACCGCATTCGGAGTAGGTGGGTTGGCAGCTAGTGCTGAAGCCGGAGCTTTAGTTGGTTCAATAGTACCAGGAGCAGGAACAATTGCTGGAGCATGTGTAGGTTTAGGTGCTGGAGTAGTATATGTGGGAGTTACAGAAGTATTCCAACCTTGGGGTAAGTCAATACACGATAGAGCAAAAGATGTTATATACAAATTGATAAAATGAGTAGGGAGGTAACTTCAATGAAAGATAATATAAAAACATTTTTATTAGCAGGAATTTCATTTGGGCTTATAATGGGTGCGTTTCTTGATATTGTGAATAATCTTTATGTAGGAATTATATCTGGTGTTTTCCTTGGGGCTTTCTTTGGATTTTTTATATGGTTATTTGTGTTTATTCGAAGTAAAAAATTTAAGAAAAACAGCTACGAAATAACTGGTGGAAATGAAATTATTATGGAAGGTGTAGCAAATCACTTTAAGGGAAAAGAAAGTGTTGGTGGATGGATTTGTTTAACTGAGAATGAAATTATATTTAAATCACACAACTTTAATATTCAAAAACATCAAACCATAATTCCTTTAAATCAGATTGCAGAAGTTAAGACATCTTTAACGCTCGGGTTTGTACCAAATGGTTTGGAAATTATAACGGTTACTGATGTTGTTGAAAAATTTGTCGTTAACAAAAGAAAAATCTGGGTTGCCCAAATAAGAAGTACAATGTTATCAATCGATAAATAAGCAAGATTGTTTCGTTTGTAAATATCTCAGGCAGGTTTTGAACAAGGCGTAAACGGGCAAATGGGAGATAAATAAAAAGTTATGGTTTGAAAAGATCAGTTTCGGCTGTTCTTTTCTTTTTGAGTGTGAAGGGCACAGGTTGAACTTTGATATGTAGTAAACGGTAGACCATGAGTACCTCGTACTTAATCTGAATTTTTGAGATAATTAATCCAAGATTTAATAGCTACAATTTTTTTAAAAGCAAGTAGCCTAGATTTTGGAGGTACTAATGGATAAAATTAATTATGAAAAGAATTTAATAAAATGGACATCTATTATACAAGGATGTATCGACAGCGGAACGGCAGTTCAGGCTTGGTGTATTGAAAATAATGTTGATGAAAAAAAGTTCTATTACTGGCAACGTCGCACCATGGGTGAAGCAGTTGACTCTCTGAAAAAAACTAAATCTGAAAATCATACAAACTTTGTACAAATCCCAGTTCCTACTGATTCTTTAATAAATACATCTATCAGTAAATTCAAAGGGCAATGCAACTAATATTTATGATTATCTTAACCAGATCATTGAAACGGTAACTCCAGAGGGTTCTAATTTGGTAAATATCTATAATGGAGAAGGACAAAGAATTGCTAAAGCAAGTAAAGGTCTAATAATAAGATACCTTTCCTTGTTGGAAAAGATGGTGATACAAAACGGCATTACCAAGAATCAAGGGATTCCATTGTGAAAAGTCTGGTTAGAGATATAAAATTCTAGAAACAGGAGATAGACCAGGTAGAAATACAACTAAAGAAAATACTGAATTTGTTGGATATAAACTAGCAAGATTTGCTGGGATAGCACCAGTAAATTTTAGTTCAGCAGGAAAGGGTAAAGACCAGAAGAGTAAGCAAGCAAATGCAAAGCACTGTGAAAAATATTGAAAGCAAAGCTTTGATATGTGGATAAAATGTTGGGAATCTGATAGAATAAAGGTAAGAGTAAATGATTTGAAATATAGAAAATATATAGGAAGTATTGATAAAATGCAAGCTAAGAATAAAGGAATAGACAGTAAGTTTCAGAAGAAACAAAGTGACGATGGATTCTTAATGTCACCTAAAATAGATTTTGAAGAAATAAGTATAATCAATAGTGAGCTACTACGGGAATTTGCGGAGGATAAAAAAGGAGTTCTAGATGTTAGAGCAAAAACAAAGGCAGGAAAGCAAATTGATATAGAGATTCAAATATTGCCAACGGAATTCATGCCAGAAAGAACTATGTTCTATTAGTCAAAAATGTATCTAAGTCAAGTAAAACCAGGAGATACTTATGATAACTTAATGAAGTGTATTACTATAAATATAATGGATGGAATTTATTGATGCTAAATCAAAAGGAGTGATGGAGATGTTAGCAGAGAAAAATAAAGATATAAAGAAAGCCTATGATCTTTTGCAGATAATAAGCAAGGATGATAAAGCTAGAATGGTGTATGAAGCAAGGGAAGCAGAGTTACGAGACCAGCTTATAAGATTGAAATCAGCAGAACAAAAAGGAGTAATAAGGATAGCAGAAAAGATGATTAAAAGAGGAGACTCTATAGAAGATATAATTGAACTAACAGAGCTTACAGAAGATAGCATACTAGAACTAAAAAAGAAATATCAACACTAGCTATAAAATCCTTTGCATTAATTACTGATGTAGGGGATTTTGTTTATATAGGACCATAGGTTTCATTTTTTAACCTATCACTGAACAGCAAATTAATTGTAACCAATTGTAATGAATTTGTAACAAATTTCAGTCTAATGTGCGCTAAGATATATATATAGACGATGGATATAAGTATAAAAGGGTGAATTGAAGATCATGTATTTTATAAGGAGAGATTAGATGAAAAAAAACATTATGTGTGTGCTTCTTGTATTACTATTAAGCATTTCAATTACTGCGTGTTCGAGCAAGAAAGGCAGCTCAAATGCAAACAAGAGCACTATGGTAAGTAGTAACAAAATTTCTGAAACCAGTGTTCCAACAAGTAATTCTACAGACAGCAAAACTACGGAAAGTAAACCTACAGATAGTAAATCTACAGACAGCAAGTCTGAAAATAATAATTTGGGACTGAAAGCATACAAAGATGTGCTTCAAAATAAGGCTAATTTTTTTAATACAGATAACAAAAAAAATAAATATCTGAATGATATTTTAAAGGAACAGTATCCTGGAGATACCTTAAAAGTAACTCGTTTTGCAGTACTTGACATGGATGGAGACAACATAGCTGAAGTTGTACTTGAATTATCCAATAAGGATAATAATCCTATGTGTTTTGAAATTCTGCATTATAAAAACAGCAAAGTTTATGGCTACAATATTGTATACAGAGGGTTACTAGGGCTTAAAGCAGACGGAACAGCTTGGAGTTCAGGCGGTGCTGCAGATCATGTATGCCAAAAACTGAGATTTGAAGCAGATTCCTTTAAAACTGACATATTAGCCGAGAGTAAGTCAAGTCAAAACAAGGGCGTACTGACCATATCCTACGCTGTTAATAATAAATCCGTTACAAAAGAAGCATTTGACGCTTTCAGTAAAGGTCAAGATGCAAAAAAAGATGTAGTTTGGTATGATTTTTCACAAAATAATATTGAAACAAAACTTTCTACAAATTCAAATAGTGCAAGTCCTAAAGATGCAAGCAAGAAACAAGAATATACTACTAAATTGAACAATATTGAAGTAGGATTAAAAGATTTAGATAAAAGAGACGCTGGAACAACAGCAGATATGGTATATGCTGCTAATGAAAGATACAAAAGATGGGATACTGCTTTGAATGAAATCTATAACGTATTAAAAGGGCAGTTATCCTCAAGTGATATGAAAAAGCTGCAGAGTGAAGAAATTAAGTGGATATCGAATAAGGATGCTACTGCTAAAAAAGCAGCTTCAGCAGCTAAAGGTGGAACCTTAGAACCTGTTCTTTATAATGGATCACTAGCAGATACCACTAAAAAAAGATGCTATGAATTGGTAGAAAAATATATGCTATAGATGAGAACGACTTTGCAGAAATATGTAATCAGGTGTTAATAAACCCCAATTATTAATTTGTTTAATTTAATAAACAGTAACAGAAGCTATCGTTTTGATGGCTTTTGTTGCGTTGTAGGATATTATCAAGTTAGTTCCCCTCACAAGTACTTACAACCTTATACAGATATTGATTTTACTAACTTTCTCAAAAAAAGGAAAGCCGAAAATGGGAACAGTTTTCCCGTTCTTTTTCTTTTATGTGTGACAGAAATAGATGTAATTTTATATGTACAGCATTAAATAAGGTAGATGAAAAAAATGAAAAAATTTTGGAATTTTATTCATCAACGCATATATATTAATCAGGAAACAAAAAAATATAATGTTGAGGAGAATGAGATATATGAGAGAGAGAAAATATGTAAAATTTAGAGTTGATATGTATGAGGATACAAAATTTAAAATAATAGATATGAAGGCAGAAAGAGATGTTATTTATTATATATGGAGTAGAATTGTATTGCTAGCAGGAAAAGTTAATTTAGAAGGGAATCTATATCTTTCAAAAAGCATCCCATATACAATCGAGACTTTAGCAATAGAATTTAATAGGGATATTGCTCAAATTAAATTGGCATTAGATCTATTTATAGAATTAGAAATGCTTGAGCTTACTGAAGATAAGGTCTATAGAGTGAAAAATTTTGCTAAGCATCAAAATATTAAGATCAAGGAAAAAGCTAAGAATAAAGAAGAGGATATAAAGAATACTCATGTTCCACAAAATGAAGATTTTAGAGAAGAAATAAATAACGATATAGTTAAAAAGTTGGATAATAGAACAATTGGAAATGTATTTGAAAATGTTCAGGATGCTAAAGGAAGAAATTTAGAGCTTATTAATAAAAAAATTATTTCAGATGATAATATCATAGATGATAAAGAGAGTGGAGATAATTTGCAGAAGAATGTCCCTATAATTCTAGAACTTAAAAAAGGCAGAAAGAAAAATGAGAAGAAGGATGAAATAGTGAATTTTAGTGATATAGATAAAGAACCTGAAGATGAAACTAAAGAGGATACCATATGCTTTTTACATGAAGGAGTTAGGCCTTTGAGGGAGGATGAAAGTAAAATTTCAGAGTGGTCCTTTGGGTGAGAATGTTGAATACTTAATTTAGCTTTAGCATGGCTTTTTGTTTAAGAAAAGCTACAGATGGTATATAATATACAATATACTAGTATTAATGGAATGAGGTTGAGATAAATGTCAGTGCCACAAGAAAATAAAAGTTATACCTACGAAGACTATTTAATTTGGCCAGAGGATGAAAGATGGGAACTAATTGATGGAATACCATATATGCAGGCAGCACCATCATGGCAACATCAAGCCATTACTTTTGAGCTAGGTAGGCAATTTGGAAACTATTTAGTAGGAAAATCCTGTAGGGCATTTACAGCTCCCTTTGATCTAATATTGCCTGAGGATGATCTTGAAGAAGGTAAATCAAAGAATGTTTTACAGCCGGACTTATTAATCGTATGTAATAAGAGTGGATTAAAAGGTACTGGATATTTTGGGGTGCCTGATTTAATTATTGAAGTATGTTCACCATCTACAATAAGAAATGATAAAGTTTTAAAGTTTAATAGATATGAAAAGGCCGGAGTTAAGGAATATTGGATAATTGAGCCAGAGGGTAAATTTATTAGCATATTTACTTTACAGGATAATAATAGATATGGAAGACCTGAGATATATACAGAGGTAGATAAAGTAAATGTAGGTATTTTTGAGACTCTTGTAGTTGATTTAAAGTTAGTTCTGGGGCAAGAGTAAAGAACTAACGAAATTTATCCAAGGATAAACTTCGTGGAAAGATAATTAAATATTAATTTTCAAGAAAAAAACAGCTGAGATGAAGCTGTTTTTTTGTGCTGATTTTTTTAAGGAACAAGACATTATATGTAATAAAATTATAGACCTAATGGTATTTTGTCTATTTATTAATAGACAAAATACTAAATAAAGTGTATTATTAAGAAGTTCCATTTTGCAAATCATCCCCCAAAAGAATGCTAATTAAAAAAATATGAGAAAAGATTTTATAAAGCTTAACGGGGTATATATTTACGGGAAGAACAAATGACTACAAAAGCTATTGTATAAAGGAGTAGGATAAACCATGAAAAAAAATAAGAACTTAAGGAGGTTTATTTGGGGTAGATTTATATCCCTTTTAGGCAGTGGTATTCAAATGATTGTATTACCACTTTATATACTTGACTTAACTGGTTCAGGAACATTAATGGGCGTTTTTTCAGTATTAACACTTGTGCCAGCACTAATAGCAGCACCATTGTCAGGGATAATGGGTGATAGAAGAAATAGAAAAAGAATAATGATACTTATGGATATGGGAAGAGGTACGCTTATATGTTTACTTGGAATTCTTGCAATGACAGGGAAGTTCAATCTTTATATTTTCTTTATCCTACAGATTATTATATCTGTAATGGACAGTTTGTTTAATTCAGCCTCAGCTGCTTTGATGCCAGAATTGGTATCAAAAGAAGAACTTATAGAAGCTAATTCTGCTAAGGGGGGCTTTGATGCAGCTTCTACCATTGTAGGACCAGCTTTAGGAGGGCTAATTTA
The DNA here is from genome assembly GCA_963791805.1 of uncultured Clostridiaceae bacterium. Lineage (GTDB taxonomy): Bacteria > Bacillota > Clostridia > Clostridiales > Clostridiaceae > JACMJL01. The sequence goes on along the minus strand of CAWBTU010000004.1, from coordinate 935,673 downwards.
CGGAATATGGGGGATAAAAGTGGTATTTTATATCAATGGTCTCTCATTTATAATTTCAGCCTTCTTGGCTATGTTTATTACTTACAATAAAGAACAAGTGTTGAAAGAAAAAATAAGTAAGAAGGTGTTTTTAAAAGAAAACGATGAAGTCTTTAAGTTTATTGTAAATAAAAAAGGATTGCTTCAATTGTTTACTTTTGCTATGCTTGCAAATTTTTTTATGGCACCTCTATTTGATATAATAATTCCGTATGCACTAAAGAGAGGAATTGGATTTACTTCACCGCAATATGGTTTTATAATGGGATCTTTAGCACTAGGAATACTACTTGGCAATATTGCTATTTCAGTATATTTCAAAAGACTAGGTTTAAGAAAGCTTATGAAATATGGCCTTGTTATTGAAACTGGTTTAAGGATATTAGTTTGTGGTTTACTTTTGCCGAAGATAGTCGGAATTTACGGAGGCGCAACCTGGCAGCTATTTATTACGATATCAGTTTGTTGCATAACAATGGAGTTTTTTAATGCCTTTGTAAATACCCCAATTTCCACAAATCTTCAAAACTTGGTTCCAGATGAAATGCGTTCTAGATTTTTTGCTATACTTGGTATGTTTTCTCAAGGAGCCATGCCCATAGGGGCGTTATTATTTGGTACTTTACTTGATTATATGAGGTATGGAAATGTATTGATAATTGCAAATGGATTATCAGTTTTAGTGACATTAGTATTTCTAATTAATGCTTGCGATGAAGCATACGAAGCATAAATTTGTTATTAGTATAGTTAATATCATGATTCACGGGTAGAACAACAAAAAAACGTCCCAGTTTTTTGTGAGTTCACTGGTACTTGAAAGAATAAAGAATAAACCTGACAGCCTAAAAAACGGCTGTCTTTTTTACAAATAAATATAAATAGACATAACTTTGAAACAATTAGTAGTTATAATAGGTATATAATTTATTCTGGAATCGGAGTGAAATTTTTATGGAACAATTGAAGGATAGAAAAAAAATATTAATAATAGAAGATGAAATTCCAATAGCTGAATTGTTAGCATATTCATTAATGAAAGAAGGCTTTATAGTTAGGACTGCAAATGAAGGGAATAAAGGCTTAAAATTGATTAAGGAGTTTGAGCCTGATTTAATGATATTAGACTTAATGCTTCCTGATATTAGTGGTTTTGAAATATGTAATCAGGTTACTTTGGAATATAATATACCCATAATAATGATAACAGCAAAGTCTGATATTAGAGACAAAGTAATAGGTCTTGAATTAGGAGCTGATGATTATATTACAAAACCCTTTGATATTAGAGAAGTAGTCATAAGAATTAAAACAATATTTAGGCGAATTGAAATTGTAGCTAAATCCATAGAAAGTGAAAATAATAAATGCTTAATTATCTCAAAGGATATTATGCTTCTAAATGAAGAACATAAAGTAATAAGGCAAGATGAATTTGTTGAATTGACCCCAAAAGAATATGCACTGCTGTTATTACTTGCTCAGAATAAGGGCAAGGTTTTTTCGCGTTCTGACCTTTTAGATAAAGTTTGGGGATATGATTATTTGGGAGATAGTAGGACTGTGGATATACATATACAAAGGCTTCGAAAAAAGTTAGATACTAATAATATATCAATAATAGAAACTGTATTCGGAATAGGGTACAAGCTAGTTAAATAATGGTTGAGAAGGTGAATAAATTTGAGGATCTCAATAAGATACAAAATTGTTAGTTGTTTTTCAGTGCTATTTTTCATTGCATTGATTTCACTAGTATACTTTACTAACAGTATGATAAATAAAAACAATGAGTATGTTATAAAAAAAGAAGTAATAGATATAAAAAAAGATTCGGATATATATTTGAAGCAACTATTTCTATCAGATAATAATGTGGCAGCTGAAGATTTTTTTCAAAAGCAAGGTAAACAAGTTGTGGAGGAGTTAAGTTATAAAATTGGGGATAGAGTTGTACTTTATTCTAAAAGTGGGGACTATATTTTAGATTCTTCAGAAAACACTAAATCTATTAATGGAAGTAAAAAGGATCTTACCCTAGCAAAAAATAATAAGATAGCCTATGCAATTAACTACAATAAAGAAAAGGTCACTGTAAATTTTTCATATCCAGTTGTTATTGATAATAAAGAGGTAGGAATAGTTAGATACATAGTGGATTATTCTGATTTATATAAATCTGGTAATAAACTAATAAATATGATTAAAATATTCTCGTTGATTTTATTTTTAGCAATATTAATAATATCTTTAATTATTTCCAAAGGAATAACTGTACCAATATCAAAATTAAATAACTTGATAAAAAAGGTATCTGAAGGAAGCTTAGAAATTGAAGATGATATAAAATCAAAAGATGAAGTTGGAGAACTTTATAATAACTTTTGTGTTATGACTGAAAGAATTAAAATGCAAATTGATAAAATAGAACGAGATAGTGCGGCTATAAAAGAATTAGAGAATCATCGAAAGATATTTTTTGATAACGTGACACATGAACTGAAGACTCCGTTAACTACCATATTAGGATATTCAGAAATCATAAAATCAAATGGTTTTAATACTGACGAAGAATTCTTCAATAAAGGCATGAATTACATAATTAGTGAAAGTGAAAGATTAAGACGCATGGTTATTAATTTGCTTGAGTGTTCACAGATTCAAATTGAAGGCACTGAAGAAAATTTTAAACCTATTAATATATCTGAAATTATTAATAGCACTTGCGAGGAGATGGAGATTAAGGCTAATAGATATAATATTAAAATTAATAAGGAAGTAGCTGAGGATATATTTATACTTGGAAATCAAGATAAACTAAAACAAGTACTTATTAATATTATAGATAATTCCATCAAATATGGTTTTGAAAACTCCGGTATTGAGGTGATAACAGTAAAAGAGGGTACTAATGTTAAAACTACTATAGTAGATTTTGGTGAAGGAATATCAGAGGATAAATTGGATAGTATATTTAATCCTTTTTACAGAGCTAATGATTCTAATTTTTTTGAAAAGGGAAGCAAGGGACTTGGACTTTCTATATCAAAAACAATAATAGATAAGCATAAGGGCAATATTTCTGTTGAGAGTAAGTTTAATGAAGGAACTGTGGTTACTATAAAATTACCTTTACTTTAATTATATTTCTAAAATGTTTACAAGTTAGAAATAAGAATGTAATAGTTTGATACATTCTATTTATAAAATATCCCTGTGATATAAAATAATACAAAATATTTAGGAGGGGAAAACATGAAATTAAATTTAAAGCATTCGTTCTTTATAGCTTTAGGGGGGATATTACTAGTAGCTATACTGCTTATGAACAAAAGTGCAACTAAATCCAAAATAGTAACTTTAAACCAGTCAGAGCTTAAGACTAAAGTTGTAACATCAGAAAGCGCAAAGGATACAGGAATAATTAGAAAGGATATAAATGAAAAACGGTTTACTGGCTATTTGCTAGAAATTAAAGATCCTAAGCGAATAAAAGTAGGTTACTCAAAACAATTAGGAAGAGAAGGAGAAACCACAAGTAATATTGCTAAAGATAATAAGGCTATCGCGGCTATTAATGGTGGACTATTCGAAGATAAATTAGGTGCAGTTCCTTATAATATAATAATGTCTGAGGGCAAGCTTTTAAGCAATGATTCTAGTGGAAAAGATTCAGTAGTTGGCCTCACAAAGGAAGGCAATTTAATAGTTGGCAATCATAGTACAGAAGAACTAAAAGAATTAGAGGTTACAGAAGCGATTTCATCTATTTCAACTTGTATAATTAATGGAGTTGGACAGATATCAAGCGATTCACAAGGTGGAGTAAACCCAAGAACTGCGATAGGTCAAAAGAAAGATGGTACCATTCTTTTGCTAGTAATCGATGGAAGGCAAATTGATAAAGTAGGTGCAACTTTAAAAGAGGTTCAAGATATAATGTTAGAGAATGGGGCTGTGAGCGCTGCTAACCTTGATGGAGGTTCTTCATCAACCATGTATTACAATGGTGCAGTATTAAACAAACCTTGTAATGCTTCTGGAGAAAGAAAGATTGCTAGTATAGTTTATGTTACTCCTTAAAGTGCATAGCTTAACATAAACCTATACCAATCTTAACTGAAACTTAACCTTCTAATTATATGATAATAAGTAGATAAAGTATAATTAGGAGGCTTTCTATATGTCAGATGAACTAAGAAGGATTATTTGTAACAATGATTTAAAAACTGTCTTTCAACCAATTGTTTCTTTGCAAACAGGAGATGTTTTAGGGTATGAGGCGCTAACAAGAGGACCTTTAAGTAGTAAGTATACTAATCCAGAACTACTTTTTGAAGAGGCTAAAACCCATGATCTGCTTTGGAATTTAGAAATTCTATGTAGAGAAAATGCAATAAAGGCATATAGTAACTATAATTCCGATAAACTTCTTTTTGTAAATATAGATCCTGCTGTTATAAAAGATGAGCATTTTATTAAGGGCTTTACAAAAGAAATTCTAACAGAGTACAATATCAGTCCTATGTCGCTAATTTTTGAAATTACTGAAAAGACTTCAATTGATAATTATAAGGAATTTAATGAAGTTATAAATTACTACAAGAGTCAAGGCTATAAAATTGCTATTGATGATGTTGGAACTGGATATTCGGGGCTTACAACCATTGCAAAGACAAGGCCCTACTATATTAAAATGGATATGAGTTTAATCACTAATGTTACTAGGGATAACTTTAAGAAAGCAATAATTAAATCTTTTGTTGAATTTGCAAATACTACAAATACGAAAATTATTGCTGAGGGAATTGAAGATATTAATGACTTGTATACTCTTATTGAAATTGGTGTACATTTTGGACAAGGGTTCTTAATAAATAAGCCCAATGAAAAACTGCTAGAAACTCCTGAGATAATAAAACAAAGAATTGTTGATAAGAATATTAGTTTGAAAAAGCATAGCTTTAGTCCAAGTTCCAATGTGGAAATAGGGGAAATTGCAAGATTAGATACTGCAATTTTGCCAACTACCACCTGCAGTGAGCTAGACATGTTTTTTAAAAATAATCCAAATGTAAAAGGTATACCTATTGTTGATAGCAACTCATTAACACTTGGTATTGTAATGGACCATAATTTTCTATCTAAGGTGGGAACCCAATACGGATGGTCTATATATATGAAGAGACCTGTACGGCTAGCTATGGATACTAATCCGCTTATTGTTGATTACTACACTCCTTTAGACAAGGTATCAAAAATAGTTATTTCAAGGGAAGAAGACAAACTATACGATTATATAATTGTGGAAAAAGATAATAAATATTATGGTGTGGTACCTGTAATTTCTTTGCTTGAAAAGACTATGGAGTTAGAACTTAATGTAGCCAAATACTCTAATCCACTAACTGGATTACCTGGAAATGTAGTTATAGAAGATACAATTTGTAAATTAATACAAGATAAAAAAGAATTTTCACTTTTATATTTCGATTTAAATGATTTTAAAGCCTTTAATGATACATATGGCTTTGAAAATGGAGATAGAATTCTATCGTTTACAGCAAGTGTTATTCAAAAACATACCAGTTTATGTAAAGATAGTTTTTTAGGTCATATTGGCGGAGATGACTTTGTTGCTATAATTCCAGGTCATGAGCCAAATACTCTTTGTCAAAACTTAATTAATGAATTTGATAGCAATATACCAAGTTTTTATAATGAAGATGATAGGAAAAAGGGATATATACATTCAGTTAATAGGAATAACAATGAAGAGGATTATCCAATAATGAGTATATCAATTGCGGTGGTAATTAATAAGAACAAGGCTTATACCAGTATATATGAGCTAACTGAAGAAGCAGCAAAAATTAAAAAGAAATGTAAGGTAGAATCAAAGAAAATAATGAAAAGTTGCTTTTTACAATAAATATAGTAACCGTTTTTTTAGATTTACATAATATGTACCATAAAAATAAAGGAGCTGATGATATGATTACTTGGGTAAAGGCATCAGATGGTAATATTCCTGATGGAGCATTTGTAGCTGGTTATGAAGATGATGGTAATCCTCTATTTGTAGCGAGGGCTGAATATCAAGGGAGCTTGAATCCAGGTAAGGTTAGAAAACAATTTGGTGCTGCTAATATTCCCTATAATCAACTAGAGGTACAGGTAAATCCCTATGAAGTATTAGTCGGCGCATATGATTGGAAGAAGGCATCAGGAGGAAGTATTCCACTTGATGCAATTGTTGCAGGTAGAACTTTAAATGGTGAGCCGTACTATGTGGTTAGGGCAAAATATGAATGTGGATTGCATCCAGGAAAATTACGATTTGGATATACAGCAGCTCATATCCCTTATGGTGGAGTTGTTGTAGAAGTAGATGAGTATGAAGTATTAGTCTATAGAAGATAATATAATAAAATCAATTAAATAAGTATTCGAAAATTCAGGTAGTAGGTTAATATCTACTACCTTTTTTATGATAAAACATATTATTTTCTAACATGCTATAATAGATAGTAAATTATAACAGATAGAGAGGTAATATTTTATGTCAAAAGACATTAGTATGAATTTACAGGGTTTATCTAGAAAAACTGAATACAATAACTATAGAAAATTAGTAGAACAAATAAATACAATTAAATTTGATTCATATAATAATGAAGAAATTAGAAATAAATCAAATGAACTTAAAGCAAAAGTAAGGCAAGGAAGTTCAACGGATGAGATTGTTATTGAAGCCTTTGCCCTTGTAAAGGAGGCTATAAAAAGAGTACTAGGACTTTCAGCTTTTGATGAACAATTAATTGCAGGTTTGGCTATGTATAAAGGGAGATTAATTGAGATGCAGACAGGAGAAGGTAAAACTTTAACTGCTGTTTTCACTGCATATGTGAATGCACTTTCTGGTCTTGGATGCCACATTCTTACTTTTAATGATTATTTAGCGCGCAGAGATGCATTATGGATGGGACCAGTTTATGAAATGCTTGGATTAACAGTAGGTTTTGTACAAGATAATATGAAAAGACATGACAGACAAAGAGCATATTCTTGTGATATTACCTATGTAACTGCAAAGGTAGCTGGATTTGATTATTTAAGGGACTTACTTTGTTATGATAAAAATGAACTTGTGCAACGGTCTTTTAATTTTGCAATAATCGATGAAGCAGATTCTATAATAATTGATGAAGCTAGAATTCCGTTAGTTATTGCCGCAATGGTAAATGACGGAGATAATACTCTTTGTCTTACTATGGCCGCAATAAAGAAACTAGAATTTAAAGTTGACTATGATAAGGATGAATTTAAAAATAATGTTTATCTTACTGAGGCTGGATTAGATCATTTAGAAGGAATACTTTGCTGTGATAATTTATATGCTGATGAAAATTTTACATTGTTAAGTGAAGTACATAATTGTCTTTATGCTGAGGCTTTGCTTAGAAAGGATATTGATTATATAGTTCGGGACGGCAAAATTGAAATGGTGGATGAGTTTACTGGGCGTATAGCTGAAAACAGACATTGGCCAGATGGAATTCAGGCAGCCCTTGAAACTAAAGAGGACCTAGGAATACAAGCTAAGGGCAGGATTATGAATCAACTAACATTACAAAGTTTTATTTTACTTTATAAAAATACTGCAGGAATGACTGCTACAGCTATAGATTCTGCAGAGGAAATCAAGGAATTTTATGGCATGGAAGTCTTTGTTATTCCACCACATATTCCTTGCATGAGAAAAGATTATCCAGATGTAATTTTCACTCATAAGGAAGCTAAATTTAAAGCACTAATTGCAGAAATAGTATCTGTTAATGCTAAAGGTCAACCGATTTTAATAGGAACCTGCAGTGTTGAGGAGTCAGAATATTTAGCAGAGGAATTAAATAAGGTTAATGTTAGTTGTGAAGTGTTAAATGCAAAAAATGACGAGATTGAAATAAGTATAATTGAAAAGGCGGGAGTTTTTGGCGCAGTAACGGTTTCTACCAATATGGCAGGAAGGGGCGCGGACATAAAACTAGGTGGAACTAATGAGAATAATAAAAAGAAAATATTAGAGCTTGGTGGATTATATGTTATAGGTACCAATAGACATGAAAGTATTCGTATTGATAAACAACTTAGAGGAAGAGCTGGTCGCCAAGGTGATGTTGGTATGTCTAAGTTTTTTATAAGCCTCGAAGATAATATTTTAAATAAGTATGACATTAATAAAGTAATACCAGTAGAGATGATGCCTGCAAAAAGTGAAGAGCCTATAAATAATAAACAAATTGGATTAAGAATCAATCAAATACAAAGAATCATTCAGGGAAAAGATTCTGATTTGCGTAGAGCATTATGGCAGTATTCAACTTTAGTTGAGGCACATAGACTTCAAGTTCATGAGAGACGAATGGAAATATTGCTTGAACAGGTACCCTTTAATATATTGATTAGAGAAAATCAAGAGCTACATACAAAATTAACGGCACTATTTGGTGATAAAATAGTTATGGAGCTTGAAAAGCAAGTAACTTTATTTAATATAGATGAAGTATGGGCTGATTATCTTGTTACTATTTCTCAAATTCGAGAAGGCATACATTTAAAAGTGATTGGTGGCAAAAGCCCTATTAGGGAGTTTCAAACTGAAACAGATAACCTATTTAAGGAATTGAATCAAGATATTACTGAAAGGGTTTTGAGTGATTTTGAAAATATGGAGCTATCAGAAAAGGGCCTTATTGCTTTACGTGAAAGAATAAAGCCACCTTCTTCAACTTGGACTTACCTTGTTAATGATAGATCTCTTGTAGAAGGACTTTCTCTTGCATTAATTGGAAATGGTGCATTAGGAATGTTTTTTGGAGGACCCATCTATTTTGTGGCTATTATTTTGGGTAAGATTAAATCAAGGATAAAGGGAATTTTTAAAGGCTGATAATCAATAAAATATAAAGCAAGTGTATATTGAGTTTAATAACGTTATTGGGAGCACAAAATTTCCATTAAATATGTTTGTAAATCAGCTATCCAATAAGGATGATATTAAAGTTTATAAGGTATTTAAAGAAAAAAAGGATTGAGCTGAAAGTCACAAGATTTACTTATAAATTAAAAATATCCCTAGACTTGATTTGCAGCAATCTAGGAATATTTTTGTTATTTAATATTATAAATATTGCATATTCTACTAAGGTTCGCTAGTACAATATCTACTATTATTGGATCAAAGTGTGTACCTTTACATTTAATCAACTCTTCAACTACTGAATCAATTGACATTGATGCTTTGTATACCCTACTTGATATCATGGCATCAAAAGAATCTGCAATTGAAATAATTCTTGATTCTAAAGGAATATTATCCCCAATTAATTTGTTTGGATAACCACTTCCATCATATTTTTCGTGATGGTGCAAAACGAATTTACCTATGTTTTCAAATCCATCTATTTTGAACAATATCTTTGCACCAATCTCTGGGTGGGTCTTGATTATATTAAATTCATCATAATTTAGTCGCCCAGGTTTATTTAGGATAATATCACTTATACCTATTTTACCAATATCATGTAGACTAGCTGAAATATATATATTTCTTTTCATAATAGGGGATAACTTCATTGAATCAGAAATAATATCTGAAATTTGCCTCACATTGTGGGAATGATTAGCAATATTTGGGTCTTTAATATCAATCATATCTCCAAATACTTCTACCAATCTTGTAAATTCATTAGATTGTCTTTCCATTAAAGTATATTCATTAGTTCGGTCACAAATAATCTCTAAAACCATATCAACCTCTTTTGTTGATTCATTTATAATTGGAACAGAGATTACTTCTATATATATGGTTTTTCCATCTCTTGTTTTTTCCATTTTTACGTGGGTTTCTTTTTCCTTTGTATTAATACATTTTTCAGTTGAACACCCAACGCATATTTTCCCAGTGCCAAAGTAATTAAAACATTTTTTGTTAAGTACCTCATAACTATTAAAACCTGTTAATTCCTTAATGTAATCATTTGAATAGATTATATTGAAATTCTTATCTATCAGAACAAATGCGGTTTGAGCATTGTTCATAATTAATTCGTATATATTTGTTTCTCTTAAATCCATGTAATCACTCTTTCATAAAGGTTTTATAATTGTTTGAAAATGACTTTTAGTTTAATAATGCTTATAAAGTCAAGTGCTATCAGGTTACGTACACTAATAATATCATAAATCAAATTCAAAATGTATAATTTATAAACAAATACTACATTTGTATGGATAAGTTGAAAACAACAACATTCAATATATGGTACTGTATGATATAATTAGTTATAGATAGTGTTAATTCAAATATATTTTCAATAGATTGTGAATATTGTTATACCAGCTTTAATTCAGCACATGCGGCCAGAATGAAATTATTATATAATGTGGAGATTGAGTTGGGACATAGCATGATTGACTATATTAATTTAGATGATTACAGAGAAGAGGTTAGAGGAAATATAGATAGGACTTTAAAAGGTGAACATTTTAAAGAACTAGTGTATTTTAACAAAGAAAATTCCTTTAAATCCGTTTTAGAAGTATCCCACTGTCCTATTAAGGCAGAAGACGATTCAATAATTGGGGTAGTGTTTTACGGCAATGATATTACTGAGAGAAAGCTTCATGAGGAAGAAATATGTCGCTTGAATGGCTTGTTTGAAATATTAAGCAAGGTGATAGAAATTGCTACTAAACGTTTATTAATTATATAATTTATCGCAAAAAAAGGTATAACAATAAAAATACTGCATGAGGGGGGAGCCTTCTGCAGTATTTTTATGGACTAAATATAATAAAGGTTTTACAATAATAAGTATTGACCTATTTTAAAATTTTAATCAGTATATTAAAAATAAATTGGAGGTATATTATGACAAATGATGAGATTTATAAAAAGATAATTGCTATGGACAGCATAAAAGCAGCAAATGAGTTTATGAGAACCTGTGAAATCAGTAAATCAGATTTAAATAAGCTATGTAAAAGATACAATGTCTTTGTTATAGAAAAAGCAACTAAGGAAGCAACTATTAGTACATTTATAAATTCTACTCTAGGGGTAAAACTTAAGAAAAAATCTGCTAATAAATACAATACTAAATAGTAATTACAAGTAATAAAGTTATTTTTTTTCTATAATTTTAGAAAAGTAATTTGGGGGAATATACCCTTTTTTAATGCCTTCAGTAACAAGCAGGTATGTTGCAGTTGTATCAAACCGTGCATCATGAAAGTTGCCAGTTTCAGTAAAATATTTTTTACTAACAGTATTAATATGAGATTCTGTTATCCCTAAAAAACTTATAGCTTCATTAAGTTTTGGCATTTTATAATCACCACGGCTACTGGAAAGTTTGCATATATTTTGATAATAATTCATGGTGCAAAAGGTGTGGATAGGGTTGAAATTCTCTCCACATCCCTCTAACTCCCAAGTTAGAAATTTCAAATCAAAATTCACATTGTGACCTATGAAAATATCCGCTGTTTGAAAATCAAGTAAGAATTCTTCTAAACGATCTTCAAAATATAGGCCATTGCTTAATTCGTACAAAGCTTCTACGCTAAAACCATGGACTTTTTCTGCACTAGGCTCTACATATTCTACGGTGAAAAAAATGTTTTTACCAATAGTTTGTGTAGGCTTTATTGAAGTATCTACTATAATGTAGCTCAACTGACAAATGCTGCCAGGCTTTAAGCCTGTAGTTTCTGTATCAAAAAAAATCATTTTCATCTATTTTCATGTCTCCCTATCTATATTACAAAATTGCAAAGTAACGTTAATCTATAGATATTACTATAACATATACAACGAGAACTGAAAATATTAGATTATAATTTATAGACATGTCAATACTATATAATGAGGTGATTAACGTGTCTTTTAAATTAACTTGGAGGAGCCGTTTGTTTTCTATATTAGTTACTATAGCCTTCTTTCTGAGCATACACCGAGTTGTGGGAACTATAATATTTAATTATGTATCACAAAGCTTTATATCTTCAGGAAATTTAGTAGTAAATTTTGGTGTTAGTATTGTTTTATTAACTGTTCTGAATTCAATAGTGTATAACTTAATCCGTGGAACTGTTTACAAGTTTTTTGGAGGAAAGGTTACATTTGGGTTTAAAGGTATCTATGCTTATATAGAAGAAACATCTGGTATTTCATTGATAAAAGCAGATTTTCTTATAGTGCTATTGGCACCTTTAGTCATTATATCTTGTATTTCTTTATTATTACCAGTTTGGTTAGGAAGTGTATTACTCATACTAAACTTTATAGGATCATTGAAGGATATAAGCAGAAGTTTTGCTTTATGTAAATTCAGTTATGATATAAAAATAATTGGGATGAATTATGGATTTGATGTTGTAGATGATTGAGATGTAAGTGCATGAAAATAAAAGCATAGATTTCCCAAGTGAAGTAAAAACCCTTGCAAACAAGAAAAAAATCGGAGAAGAAAAATCCGATTTTTTATGGATGAATACAATCTTCACAATCTTCACTACACCGCAATTCTTTGAAGTAAAGAACACGTGATCCTTTCCATAAATTGTCTAATTTTATGTGAGGGCAAATTTCTTTTAACTGTATTAAAATAATTTCTTTTTCATGGTTATTTTCTTCAATTATGGACTTTTTTAGTTTGAGTTTGAGTTCTTCAATTTTTTCTAAAGTTGTTAATTCCATATTAATACCCCTTTAACCACATATATATAATTTTATCATATTTAGATGTCGAAAGGTGTAAAAAGAAGAGAATATTATACTAAAATATTTATGACTTTTTTATATGCTTTAATTATATCACAGGTTTTTACAGCAATAATATCGACATATGTAGACACAATTAGATAAATTAGATATAATGTTAACACAGAAGTGAGTAATCACTACCCACGGAGGTAGAAAATGGAAAAAACATTAATTCATAGAAGTGATAGAATAATAATTACTACAGTTGATATAATAGATGAATTAGGAATTCAAGGGTTAACAACTAAAGAAATTGCCAGAAGGCAAGAGATGTCTGAAGCTACCTTATTTCGACATTTTAAGTCAAAGAATGAGTTGTTGCTTTCGGTTTTAGATTATTATTCTAAGTTTGATAGTGATATCTTTTTATCGATAAAAATGAAGTCATTAAAACCTAAAGAGGCAATTATTTATTTTGTGGAATCCTTTGTAACTTATTATGAAAATTATCCTGCTATAACAGCAATAACACAAGCATTTGATATAATGAGGTATGATGCTGAACTTGAGGATAAGATAAAAGATATTTTTGTAAAGCGTATGGATGTTATGAAAAGTTTGATAGATACAGCAAAAGAAGCTAAAATTATAAATATGAACACAAATAGCGAAACCTTAGCAGATATAATAATTTCTACTTGTAACGGCATATGTCTAAAATGGAGAATATATAAACAAAGTTTTTCCTTGAGCAATAAAACTTTGTATGCAGTAAATATGTTGCTAGATTCTTTTAGTATGTAAGAAAGTTTAGATAATAAATACAAAAGGGGGCAATAAATTTGTCAGAGGAATATTCAAATGAACCTATGCTGGAGATGTATATATTTGAAACATCTCAACTAACAGAACAGCTTGAAGAGATTATTCTGAATAATGAGAAATCCAGTAGTTATACCCCAAGTGATATCAATGAAATCTTTCGAATAATGCATACTATTAAAGGTTCGTCAGCAATGATGGTTTTTAATAATATTTCTATATTAGCCCATTCAATAGAAGATTTATTCTTTTTTATCCGAGAACAAAAACTACAGAGTGTTGATTGTTCCACACTTTCTGACTTAATCCTTGAGGCAATTGATTTTATTAAAGGTGAATTGCAAAAAATTATGAGCGGTTATGAAGTAGATGGTGATGCTTCATTAATAATCGACAAAATAAATGAATATCTTAATAATATTAAGCAATTAAATCCCAGTTTAGAACAAATTGAGAAACCTAAATCAGAGAATAAGAAGCAGTATTACATACCACGTAATACAGAGCCATACAATGGGACTGCTTATAAAGCAACCATTTTTTTTGAAGAAGGTTGCGAGATGGAAAATATTAGAGCTTATGCTATAATTCATAACCTTAAGGACATAGCCGAAGAAATTTTCTATCAGCCTGAAGATATTATTGATAATGATGACAGTGCAAAAATTATAATAGAACAAGGCTTCATTTTATATATAAAAGTGGACATGTCCTATGATGATATGCATAAACTTTTGATGCAAACTATTTTTCTAAGAGAGTTAGAACTTATCCAACTGGATAGTGATGAAGAATTTAATAAATTCAACAAGAAGAAGGAGTTAACTCAAGAAGATAATTCAATTAAGATACCTAAAATAGAAGAAAAACCAGGGAAAGAACATCTGTCTACAACTAATCAAGGTATTATCAATGTTAATGTAGTAAAATTAGATGAAGTAATGGATTTAGTTGGTGAGTTGGTTATTGCAGAAGCCATAGTTACTCAAAATAATGATCTTAAAGGCCTCAGTTTGAAAAATTTTAATAAAGCAGCTAGACAGCTTCACAAAATAACCAGTGAACTTCAAGATAAAATAATGTCAATACGAATGGTACCTGTAGCCACTACTTTCAATAAAATGCATCGTATACAGCGTGATATGAGCAAAAAATTAGGAAAAGAAATAGAACTAAAATTAATGGGAGAAGAAACTGAAGTAGACAAAAAAATTATTGAACATATTTCGGATCCATTGATGCACTTGGTTAGAAACTGTATTGACCACGGCATTGAAAATGTAGCTGAGAGAGAAGCTTGTGGTAAATCTAAAGTTGGAGTAGTGACTATTGAAGCAAAAAATGAAGGTAGTGATGTTCTAATAATTGTAAAAGATGATGGAAAGGGATTAAATAAGGAAAAGATACTAAAGAAAGCAAAGGACAATCAGCTTCTATATAAACCTGAAGCTGAAATGACTGAAAGAGAGATTTATAATCTTATTTTTCTTCCAGGCTTTTCAACCAATGAGGTGATAACGGAATTTTCAGGCCGTGGTGTTGGAATGGATGTTGTTGTAAAGAATATAGAGTCAGTTGGTGGCTCAGTTATGGTTGATAGCGAAGAAGGTGTAGGATCAACATTTACTATTAAGATACCACTTACATTAGCAATTATAGATGGAATGAATATTAGGGTTGGTAATTCTTGCTATACAATACCAATAAAGGCCATTAAACAATCATTCAGACCTAAGAAAACTGAAATATTTACAGATTCTAGTAATAATGAGATGATTATGGTTAGAGGGGAATGTTACTCTATCCTTCGTTTACATGAGCTTTACAAGGTGAAGACGAAAATTACGAAAATTACTGAGGGAATACTTATTTTAGTTGAGCATGATGATAAAACTTTATGTATATTTGCTGATGAATTAATAGGACAACAGCAGGTGGTGATTAAAGCACTACCAAAGTATATAAAAAATATGAGAAAGATACCTGGATTGGCGGGATGTACTTTGCTAGGGGATGGAAGTATAAGCCTAATAATTGACGTTGTAGGATTGATAAATTTATAAAAAATATATAGCAATAGACAATGGGGATGCAAAGGTTGAAAAATATAAGAGGGTGAAATAAATTATGGAAAGTAAAGCTACAAAGTTTATTAAATCAGCACTGTCCTGTGTAGGTGATGGAGTAATTATTACTGATACTGAAGGAAAAATTATATTTATTAATTCTATAGCAGAAAAATTAACAGGTTGGAATTTTGATGAAACCTTAGGTAAAGATTTTGATAGCGTTTTCTATTTAGTGAATGCAGAGACAAATCAATCATTGAATAGTCCAGTTAAGGTGTCACTTGAAACAAAAAAATCTGTTGGATTACAAGATCAATCAGTACTAGTTGCTAAGGATGGTAGCAAGAAATATGTTTCAGCAAGTTGTTCCCCCATTATAGAAAAGGATGAAATTGAAGGAATAATTATTGTATTCAGAGATATTACAACGCTGAAGAACCTTGAAATTGATAGGTTAAATCAACAAAACGATTTACAATTGATTTTTGAATCGGCACCAGTAGGCATGATTATTCTAAATGAAGATAAGGAAATAAGTAAGATTAATGGTGCAGCAATAGATCTTTTGGGCAAAAAAAGGAAGATATTATTGGAAGGAAATTTGGAAACGGTTTTAGCTGCAAAAGCATACATGAGAGCAAAAATGGATGTTCATTTGGACATAGTTGTAAAACTTGTGAAGTAAATAAGGCTATTTGTTCTGCACTTGTAGAAAACAAGTCAACCATAAATTTAGAGTTTTGTAAAGCATTTTTTCGCCACCAGAAGGAGTCCCAGTTTTGGTTTAAAGCAAGCATTAACCCTATTGTGATAAATGCAGCAAAAAGTGTTGTTATTACGCTAGAAGAGATTAGTGACAGAAAGAAAAGAGAGGAATTAGATGAAAGGGCAATAAAGTATCATTTAAAGATGATGGAGAACTTTCCATCTATTGTATGGAAAACTGATACAGAAGCAAAAATAGTCTATATAAATCAGAATACAACAGAATTTACGGGGTTTTCCCTTAAAGAAATAATAGAATATGGAAGATTTAATCTGATACATCCTGATGATATCCCTCTATGCCTAGAAACATTTAATACAGTTATAGAGAGCCATGAAAACTATGAAATCCAGTGCAGGTTGCGTAACAGCAAAGGTCAATATTGCTGGTTTCAAGTTATAGGCAGACCATTTTATGATATCGAAGATAATTTTGATGGCTATATTGGTATGGCACTTGATATAAACGAAAAGAAGCAGGCTGAAGCAGTTTTAAATATGTACAGAATATTATCAGAAAAAACAAGAGATATTATACTCTTTGTAAATATGGATGGCAAAATTATAGAAGCAAATGAATCTGCAGTAAAGTCATATGGCTATACTCGCGAGGAATTACTAAATATTAATATAAATCTAATTATAAAAACATCAGATTTACCAGATGAAGAAGTTGGCGGAGTCGAAGGAACTAGAGCCTTTGTTGATACCATTAATTATCGAAAGGATGGGAGCTTCTTTCCTGTTGAAATAAGTACTGAGAGCACTATTATAGATGGAAAAAGGATATTAGTTAGTATCATTCGTGATATAACCGAACGAAAAAAAGCAGAAAAAATGATAAATGAGAGTCAGAGTAAATATCAGAGTCTTTTTCTTAACATGAGTAATGCTTTTACTTTTGAAAAAATAATTTTCGATGAGAACAATGAACCCAAAGATCTTGAACTTGTAGAAGTTAATGCAACCTTCGAGAGATTATTTGGATTACAAGCGAATGAACTTATAGGTAAAACTGTTTTTGAAGTTTTTCCGGAGTTTGCAGAATACTATTTAGATTTAGTTCGATTAAACTATAAGGAAAATAGCAATCTAAATAAGATTAAAACTAGTGAATATTATTCAAAAGGTTTTGGTATGTGGTGTTCTATCACTACATTTTCACCTGCACCTGGGTATCTTGCTACTATATTACAAGATATAACTGAAAGGAAATTTTCGGATATAAAATTGAAGAAAAGTGAAGAAAAATACAGGTCTTTATTTGTAAATTTGAATAGTGGATTTGTTTATAACAAACTAATAATGGATGAAGAAGGCAATGTATTAGACATGAAATATATTGAGATTAACGAAGCCTTTGAAAGAATGTTTGGCTGTGATAGGAAAGATGTAATAGGAAAGCATTTTACCGAAGTACATTATTTTGATAAACAATTGTTTTTGAAAAACTTGAGAAAGGCGTATATAAGTGTAGTTACAACTGGTGAGAGTGTTAGTATTAATGAAATGTATATCCCTAAGCTTAAAAAATGGTTTTCGTTAGCATTATATAGCCCTGAAAAAGATCATATAGCAACAATAATAACTGATATAGACAATAAAAAAAAGGCTGAAATTCAGATTATTAAAGCAAAAGAAGATGCAGAAATCGGTAATAAAGCTAAAAGCGAATTTCTTGCAAATATGAGTCATGAGATTAGGACTCCATTAAATGGTATTTTGGGTATGATTGAACTTACTTTGCTTACTGAACTTAAAGAAACTCAAAAAGAAAACTTAATTATAGCTCAAAGATGTGCTGATTCTTTATTGGATGTTATTAACGATATTTTGGACTTTTCCAAAATGGAAGCAGGTAAACTAATTATTGAAAAAACTAATTTTAATATTAATACTCTAATTGATGAAATCGTAAAATCATACGCACTTGATATAAGTAAAAAGAAACTGAAATTAAATGTTACTATTTCTCCAGATGTACCACAGTATCTTATTGGTGATCCAAACAGATTGAGACAGATAATCAATAACTTGATTAGTAATTCAATAAAGTTTACAGAGAAGGGCCAAATCAATTTATCAATAAGAATGATTAATAGTTTAAGTGATAATATTGAAATTATTTTTGAAGTGGCTGACTCAGGTATTGGTATTTCACCTGAGGGCAAGGAAAGACTTTTTAAGAGCTTTAGTCAAGTGGATAGTTCGTTTACACGAAAATATGGAGGTTCAGGACTAGGGCTAGTTATTAGTAAACAACTTGTGGAAATGATGGATGGGAAAATTTGGATGGAAAGCGAAAAAGGGAAAGGGAGTACTTTTTATTTTACTGCAATATTTGATTTAGGAGATAAGCCTATTCAACAACCAACTAATTTAGCACCAGTTAATGCTTCAGTTGGAAGAATAGAAGTTCTTTTAGTTGAAGATGTTAATGTAAATCAATTAGTATTATCAAGTATGTTAAAAAAACGAGGTCATTCTGTAGATATTGCCGGTAATGGACTAGAAGCAGTTTCAATGCATAAACAAAAAAAATATGATGTTATTTTAATGGATATCCAAATGCCTGTAATGGATGGAATTGAAGCTACAAAGAGAATACGAGAACTAGAGGGTGCAACTATGCATACTCCTATAATAGCTTTGACTGCCTTTGCACTTAAGGGTGACAAGGAGAGGTTCATGGCTATGGGTATGGATGAATATATCTCAAAACCAGTGAAAATGGATGAATTCTTTGAAACTATAGAAAGAATTTCTATAAAAAATTGTAAGCCTTCTGAAGACTTCAATGGAGTTGTAAAATTAAATGATAATGGAGAATTAGTTTATACAGAGTATATCGAAGAAAAATCTCAAGAGGAAATTTTATCAGTAATTAAAGAAATAGAAAACTATGTGGAAGAATTACGAGTAGCTATTAGTTATAATGGCATGTCTGACATTGAAAATATATCACATAAGATTAAGGAATTATCAAATCAAATCGATGCTGAGGAGTTGAAAAGCTCTGCATTTAAGATAGAGCTAGCAACTAGGCGTGGAAACATTGAACAAGTAATAGAATATTCAATTCAGTTTCAATTTGAGTTTGAAACATATAAAAAATCTGTGAAATAGTTAGAGGAGGAATATATATGAAAATATTAATTGCAGAAGATGATTTTGCTAGTAGGATGGTCTTAAGTAAATTCATTTCTCAGTATGGAGAATGTGATTTGGTAATGGATGGCTTAGAAGCAATTGATGCATATATGATGGCAATGAAAGAGAAAGATCCTTATGACTTAATTTGTCTCGATATAATGATGCCTAAAGTTGATGGAGTAAAAGTTTTAAAAGCCATTAGAGATTTAGAGGATAAAAAAGGCATACTTCCAGAAAAGCGCGCTAAGATAGTTATGACTACAGCTCTAGCAGAAACTGAGTTTGTTACAAAAGCTTTTGAATATGATTGTGATGCATATGCGGCAAAACCTATTAATGCAAAGAAGCTATTAGAAGTTATGATGAAATTAGGTTTAATTTCTGATAAAAAATAATATATATGGTAAAGTAGGTATAAAATTCAATAATACTGTATAAACATGCAAAAAATTAGAATAATATAAACAAATATATGCATAATTATGAATGATATATGTGTGAACTATTATGGCTCTAGCTAGATTTTATAAAAAAATAAAAAAACTATTGTAATTTGACTATATTTTTTGTATAATTATACATGCATCTTAGATTTTGCAAGTATTGTTACTAACTGATTTAATTAAAGTGTCTGTTTAATTGTGATTATAATTACTATAACTTTGTTAAGTCAAAATATAAATTATTTTGAACTGGGGGTAGATCGATGGAAAATAAAAGCTTTGTGGTGAGAAAAGCTTTAAAGGAAGATATTCCTGATATTTTAAGGATTACAAAAGAAGTTTTTCAAGTGTATAAAGAATCAGCAGGTATTTCATGTGAAATCCCAGCATTAAATGATACCTATGAATGTCTAGAAAAGGAAATAGAAAATAAACTTGTTATTGTTGCGGTGTCGGCAGGTATCGTAGTTGGTAGTGTAAGAGTTAAAATTAATGAAGATGGAAGTGCATATTTAAGTAGATTTGGAGTAGAATCTAGCCAACAGTGTAATGGCGTTGGAGCAATTTTAATTAATGCTGTTGACGATGCTATGGTTGAAATGGGAATTAGTAAGTTGTATCTTCATACTGCTTCAAAAATTTTATCATTAATACGATTTTACTATGGAAAAGGATTTTATATTGATTCCACCACAAAGGATAGAGGATATATTAGAGCCTTATTATGTAAAGAATATGAAATTTCAAAAGAAAATTCCGAAACCCAAATATATTCAGATTGCGCAGTCTAAAAAATAAAGGAGAAGGATTTTTATTTTTAAAATAAATATTTAGAGTACCTACAAAATATCCTAAGTGATGTATTGTAGGTTTTTTTATTTCTATAAAATTGTCAAATGAACTGCATTAAAATTGATAACAAATTCCGTGCATTATGGTAAAATAAATTATAGGTAGGGTAATAAGTTCATGTATAAGTATAGTCATGTAGAAATTAGAAAAACTTAGACTATAGTTAATGGAGGGATGAAATGCTAGAATACGATATAGTTGTTATTGGCGGAGGTCCTGCTGGACTTGCAGCAGCTCTTTCTGCAAAGGAATCAGGGATTGATAAAATACTTATTATAGAGAGGGAAAATACGTTAGGAGGAATACTAAATCAGTGCATTCATAATGGATTTGGATTTAAATTATTTAAAGAAAAATTGACAGGACCAGAATATGCACAGAAGTTTATTGATAGAGTTCTAGATGAAAAAATATCATATATATTAGATACTACTGTATTAAATATAAATAAAGATAAATATATCTCTGCTGTAAATAGTGAAGGAATAATCCATATTAAGGCCAATGCAATAGTACTGTGTATGGGTTGTAGAGAAAGGCCAAGGGGCGTAATAAATATACCAGGTAGTAGAGCAGCAGGTATTTATACTGCAGGCACGGCTCAAAGGCTGGTGAATATAGAAGGGTTTATGCCAGGTAAGGAAGTAGTAATTTTAGGTTCAAGTAATTTAGGGTTAATTATGGCAAGGAGAATGGTTCTTGAAGGAGCAAAAGTAAAGTTTGTAATTGATACATTGGCCTATGCTAGTGGGTTAAAAAGGAATGTAGTTGAATGTTTAGATGATTACAAAATACCTCTTGTGCTAAGTCACACTATAATAGGCATAACTGGAAAAGACAGACTTGAAGGAATTACAATTGTGGAAATTGATGAAAATAAGAAACCTATAAAAGGAACAGAGAAATATGTTGAATGTGACACTTTATTGCTTTCTGTAGATTTAGTTCCAGAAAATGAACTTTCAAAACAAGCTGGAGTGGAAATATCACCAATTACTGGAGGCCCAGAAGTTGACGAAAGTATGCATACCAATATGGAAGGTTTTTTTGCTTGCGGAAATGTGGTGCATGTGAATTTTAGGGTGGAAAATGTTACTGCTGAAGGTATTGAAGCTGGAAAAAATGCAGCTCAGCATGTACTAGGTAAAAAATTCAATGGAAACAAGATTGAAATATTAGCTCATGAAGGAGTTAAGTATACTGTGCCAATGTATATTAATCCAGAAAATATTGAAAGTTCAATTGATGTAAGTTTCAATGTTAAAGATGTGTATAATGATAAATACCTCTCAGTGTATTTTGATGATACTAGAGAATTTCATATAAAGAAAAACTTACAGACTCCTGGGGAAGTGGAAACTGTAAAGCTTAGTAAAGCTAATTTTGAAAAATATCCAGATTGTAAGAAAATATTTCTTAGAATACAAGAAAATTAAATAGGACTACCTAAGTAATTTCCTTAGACAATCTTTACAAAGTAAAGTTTTACCTTTATTGGCAGAAATTTTTGAATGCTTGTCTAAAGACTTGCCACATACCTCGCATTGTTCACAATCACTTGCATTTAACTTTGTATTATTTATTTTTACGGAACCTTGTGATAGCCTTTTTTTGTTTGAAGGAAGAGAATATTCTACTGGGATATCTCTTTTTTTCTTTTGAAGATTTCATATGTCATGTAGTAACTGCTTTCTCCATAAAGCTCTAGCTCGAAGCGAGGGTTTTCTGAATCATAAAATTCTTCAATAATCAACCTTCTAATTTGAGAGTCATTAACAATGAGCCCACTTTTCTCGATACCATCAAAAATACTTTTAGTTATATTGTTAGTATCAGGATGCCTTTTTCTACTTTTATAATAAACATGAAGTACAGCAATTATTGCTTCTGAAATTACAATACTAGGATTTTGAATTCTTGCTTCATATGCAATTTGTTCTTCATATACTGCAAATCTATCGTGATATTGCCCAGAATTATAGGGAAGAATAGCACGTCCATTTAAATTGTGTAATTTAAAATTAGATTTAGAAATTGGTGAACCTAATACTATAACTTTTGCGTAATTTTCCAAAGTTTATTTCTCCTGTTCTTGTTTTGATATGAGTATATTATAACATATAAAGTTAATAACTTAGATTTAGTATTTCTAAAATTGATACTTGCTTTTTTGTACTAACAATAATTTGATTATATAAACTTAATAAAGTATAATTATTTCTATTGAAATATAGGCATATGTTATTATCTCTCATATGCTTTAAGGTGAGGTAAGATATGGATAAAGATATTATAATACTGGCAATTGAGAGTAGCTGTGATGAAACTGCTGCTGCAATAGTTGTAAACGGAAGAGAAGTTCTATCTAATGTTATTGCTTCTCAAATTGATATACATACAAAGTTTGGAGGCGTGGTACCTGAAGTGGCTTCTAGAAAGCATGTTGAGGATATTGGAGCTGTTGTTAACGAAGCTCTTGAAGAGGCTGGGTTAACATTTAAGGACATAGATGCAATTGGAGTAACATATGGACCAGGACTTGTTGGTGCTTTGCTTGTTGGGGTTCAGTACGCAAAAGGTCTTGCATATTCCCTCGAGATTCCTTTAATTGGCGTTAATCATATTGAAGGACATATAAGCGCAAATTTCATACAGTACAAGGAGCTAGAGCCACCTTTTGTGTGCTTAGTGGTTTCTGGAGGCCATACAGCAATAGTACATATGAAAAATTACGGTGAGTTTGAGGTTTTAGGTGAAACAATGGATGATGCAGCAGGTGAAGCTTTTGACAAAGTAGCAAGAGCTATTGGACTTGGATATCCAGGAGGACCCAAAATAGATAAAATATCTAGGGAAGGTAATGCCGATGCTATTAAATTTCCTAGAGCAAATTTTCATAAGGAATCAATTGACTTTTCTTTTAGCGGAGTTAAATCTGCAGTACTCAATCACTTGAACGGAATGGAAATGAAGGGTATTGAAGTAAATAGGGCAGATATTGCGGCTTCTTTTCAAAAGTCGGTGGTAGAAGTATTGGTGGACAATTCCATAAAAGCTTGCAAGCAAAAAAAGTTGATAAGATTGCAATTGCTGGTGGTGTTGCATCAAATTCCTGTTTAAGAGAGACAATGATGAAAAAAGGAGAAAAAGAGGGGATTGAAATATTATTTCCAGCTCCAATTCTTTGTACAGACAATGCTGCTATGATTGGTAGTGCAGCATATTTTGAATATATTTCTGGAAGAATTTCTGGATTAAGTTTAAATGCTATACCAAATTTAAAATTAGGAGAAAGGTGAGAAATATGTTTGATTGCCATTTACATACTGAGGTTTCCACTGATTCTAAAATGAAAATTGAAGCTGCAATTGAGAAGGCAAAAAACTTGAATTTAGGATTGGTTTTAACTGAACACATGGATATAAATTATCCTATAAAAGATCATTTTATTTTTGATGCTCAAGATTATTTTGATGGATACTCTAGATACAGAAATGAAACACTTTTATTAGGTGTGGAAATCGGAATGAAAGAAGATTGCGTTAGCGAGGCAAAAGCTCTTGTAAGCCAAAATCCTTTTGATCAAGTAATTGGATCTGTTCATCTAGTTAATGGGGTTGATATATATTTAGAAGAATTTTATATCAACAGAAATAAAAAAGAAATTTATGAAGAGTATTTATATTCTATTTTAAATAATTTGAAAAAATTTGATTTTGTTGATACTTTAGGTCATATTGACTATATTTGCAGATATGCAAGAGTAGAAGATAAAGAACTATATTATGAAGAATTCCATGAGACAATAGATACTATTCTAAAAAAGGTTATAGAAAATGAAAAAGCAATTGAGATTAACACAAAAAGATTAGAAAATAAAATTGCTTCAAAAAATTTAATTAGTATTTATAAAAGGTATTATGAACTTGGAGGCAGAATAATCACCATAGGCTCAGATGCTCATAATCCAGACGATATTGGTCGAGGAATTCTTTTAGCGTATGATATTGCAAATCAGCTTAATCTTAAACCAGTATATTTTAAAAACAGAAAGCCACAATATGTATTTTAGTCAAAGCTTTAGTTAGTTTTCCTATACTTATATAGAGTATTATTTCTCAAAAAGCACACAATGATAATGAAACAAAAATAAATAAAAAGTATAGGGAGGAAACAAAAATGGCAAGCAGAAACAGAAGTTTAATACCTGAAGCAAAGCATGGTTTAGATGAATGGAAGTATGAGATTGCCAGTGAAATAGGAATTCAAAACTATCAATCCGTTGATAAAGGAAACCTTACTTCTAGGCAGAATGGATCAGTTGGCGGAGAAATGGTAAAGAGAATGGTTGCAGATTTTGAAAATAAATTGAAATAATGAATTGGCAGTTCTAGTAATTTAGAACTGCCATACTTTTTTATTTATTTAAAAGTTTTGGTGCTTTTGGTGCTCTTATCACATGGGCATTTTGAACTCCAGAACCAAGTAGTGGACGTGCATAGAATTTAAAAGCGTCAGTTATTCCATTGCCAGTAGAATTAATAAATTCTAGAGGCATGGTTTTTGTTTTTCCAGCCACATTGTGTAAATCTGTTAGTTTGTAATCAACTGAATAGTATCCAGTTCTCTGGATTATAATTGAACCATCTTGGTTATTCCAAATGGCAAATTGAGCAGCTTTTTCTCCAACTTCTCTTGCTTCATGCTGATCAACATCTGAAACGCAACCCATAAAAGAACGTTGAATATAACCAAAAGTATCTGATCTAACTCTTTTGATGTTTAAATTTTTTTTAACATATCCTGCCAAAAGATCACCTAAGGCTCCTGTGCCAGAAAGTTGAGGATTACCATGAGCATCTATTTCTAGATCCTCAGTTAGTTCAGTTATAATTGGTTTTCCTTTTTTATTTAGTATCCCTTCTGATACTGCAACCACACATCTATCATACTTGTCATAGGCTTGTTTTACATCCTTTAGAAATTGGTCTTTACTAAAAGGAATTTCAGGCATATAAATTAAATGTGGACCATCGTCTGGATATTTTTGTGCTAAGGCTGCTGATGCAGTTAAGAATCCTGCATTTCTTCCCATTACCACACCAATATAAACACCTGGTAAAGCTCTATTATCTAGGTTTGCTCCAATAAATGCATTTGATACAAAACGTGCAGCTGAACCAAATCCTGGAGTATGATCGTTACACATTAAGTCATTATCAATAGTTTTAGGGATATGAATAGCTCTGAATTCATAGCCACTTCGTTCAGCTTGTTCATTTACTATTCTCACTGTATCAGCAGAATCATTACCTCCAATATAAAAAAAATATCTTATGTCATGAGCTTTCAATACCTTAAAAATCTCTTTACAATATTTTTCATCAGGTTTATCTCTAGTTGAAAAAAGCGCAGAAGAGGGCGTTAGTGCTACCTGCTCCAAATTATGTGTAGTCTCTTGAGTTAAATCAAAAAAATCCTCATTAACAATACCATTTACGCCATGTACAGCTCCATATACTTTCGAAATCTGAGAGAATTTTCTTGATTCTAGAACAACCCCTACAAGAGATTGGTTAATTACAGCTGTAGGTCCACCACCTTGGGCAACCAATACTTTTCCTTCAAGCTTCATACAATTTCTCCTTTCCAGTTCAAAATACACTTGTTGCATATACAATTATATGTAGAAGAACCAACTTTTTTTCATTATAAGAAAAAAATCAAAAAAATAAGACTAAAGGTACTTACAAGTGTTAGTGTCTTTAGTCTTTGATATACACTCTGGAAAGAAGAAAATGAACTCTTTCAAATAGAAGTCCAACTACAAACCAAACAGGAGTATATTTTAGTGTGATTAATCCATTAATGTTTAAGAAATCATTGTAATACCAGGGGCAGCTACCTATAAGTATTTGAAGGAACCATCCAGTTAAGTATTCTGCAGTAAATATTAGTAATGTATAAACACCTCCTCTTAGCACGATAGGCCATGCCCCTATTAAATCTTCGATTGGCTCTAAAAATATTGCAAGGCCGTAGATGAGAAACATCCACATATTTGTAGTTCCAATAAGTTGTAAATTTCCGTTGATTAAGGATCCCAGACCAGTCCAAAAGACTTCCATACACAATCCTAACATACCATAAATTGTAAACTTTTTTATCATATTAATAGGATAACCAAAAATGCGAAAAATATGAGTAAAATATTGCATTAGTTTGGTATCTTATTTTATAGAAAAGGTATCGTATTTTACAGAAAAGTGTAATGTAATGTGTTATTATGTTTTAGCAACTATATTACAAAGAGCATAGGTAAAGTAAACAAATTAACATCTATTGTGTCTTCAGGAGATTTAACCTATGAGTTGGAGGTTACCTCTGAAGAATTGACTGCTAGTTCTGAACAAACTCAGTCATCAGCAGAACAAGTAGGAGGCGTGATGACTGAGTTGTCTAACGGTTCTTCTCATCAAGCAATGCAGTCTAAGGAGATTTTAGAACAGGTTACACAGATTTATGATGGAATAAAGAATATATCTGAAAATGTAAATTCAACATCAAAATTATCTATGCAGGCTACAAAAATAGCTGAGAATGGAAAAGGTGTAATTAAAAAAGCTGTTGAACAAATTAGCAATATTAGTGGAAGAGTTTCCGAATCTACTGAAATTGTTAATATGTTAGGTGAAAAGTCTAAAGAAATAGATAGTATAGTTTCATTGATTAATGAAATTTCAGACCAAACAAACTTACTAGCTCTAAATGCCGCCATAGAAGCTGCTAGAGCAGGAGAACAAGGTAAGGGCTTCGCAGTGGTTGCAGATGAAGTAAGAAAGCTTGCTGAAGAATCTGGAGATGCTTCAGGTCAAATAAGTAAATTGATTTCTGAGATACAAAAAGATATTTCATCCGCAATTACAGCAATGAATAAAGGAAACATAGCAGTTGATAAAGGACAAGTAATGATTAATGATGCAGGTAAATCCTTTAATGATATTGTAGCATCAATTAATAATGTATCAACTCAAATGACACTAGTTGTTGATGTAATACAAGGACTATATACAAACTCAGATAGTATGATTAAGTCGGTACAAAAGGTTACTAAGGTTGCAAATGCAAGTTCAGAAAAGATTAAAGAAATTGCATCATCATCAGATGATCAAATTGTACAAATGGAGCAGGTTTCAGAGGCAGCACAAGCTTTAACTCAAATTGTAATGAAGCTTCAAAATGATATAGCTAGATTTAAACTATAAAACAATTAAAGCCTAGAGTAAGGTTTAGAACCCTATATTCTAGGCTTTAACATATTTAATCATAATTATCAAAAAAGTTGTAATTTTCAGATAAAATATTATGTTGTAAAGTGTAAGTTAATAAACAATTATGCTATAATAAGAGTATTAATTTAAGGTGGTGTAGAATAATGTTTAGAATTAAAAGTGTTAGGATGAGAACTCTTGTATCAATACTTCCAGTTACTATTATTCTTTTGATTATTTTAGCTGCTGCTAGTTATTTTGCAGGGAAAAATACTATCAGCAAAGAGATTGACACCAAAATACAAAACAAAATGGACGGTTTAAATGTGACTATTAGTAGCAAACTAAGTTCCCATGCACGGGTAGCTGAAACTTTAGCTAGAACCGCTGAAGTTACAGGCTCTAACCTACCAAAGGATCAATATCAAGGTTTAGTTGAAAAATATGCCGCAATAAATGCTGATACCTTTGGAGTTGGAGTTTGGTTTGAACCATACAAATATAGAAGTGACACTAGACTTTATGGTCCCTATGCATATAAGGATAATGGCAAAGTTGTATATACTGAAGATTATATGACTGAAGAGTATAATTTTCCTAATCAAGGTTGGTATAAAGCAGGAAGAGATTCTAAAGAAGTTATAGGTTGGACTGCTCCATTCTATGATGATGGTACTAAAGTTACTATGGTTACAGCTGCTGCGCCCTTTCATGACAAAAATGGTAATGTTATAGGCGCCGCCAGTGCAGATATGGATTTAGTTAATCTTCAAAAAATTGTAAACAATTTAAAGATAGGAACTACTGGAAAAGCATTTTTATTGACCGCTGATGGAACATATATTGCTGGTGTTGCTGGTAATAAGGTTATGAAGGCAAAATTATCAGAGGATAAGCAATTTTCTTCAGTAAGTCAAGATATCCTTAGTGGAAAAAGTGGCAATAAAAATTATAAAGATGGGAATGACAGTAGGGTTGTATACTATTCCCCTATTGGCGATACTAAATGGATATTAGGAATTACTGTATCTAACTCTGAACAATTTAAATCACTACAAAGTTTGCTGATTACAATTACTGTTTTTAGCATTATTTTAATAATTTTAGTTACTATAAATATATTTATATTTAGTAACTATATTACAAGAAGTATAGGAAGAGTAAATAAATTAACATCTATTGTATCATCTGGAGATTTAACATATGAAATGGAAGTTACATCTGAAGATGAGTTAGGGGTAATGAGTAAGAATTTAAATAAAATGTCATCAGAATTAAAGACAACCTTTAAGGATATAACGAATAGTTTAGATAATATTGTTGGTACATCTGAAGAGTTAACTGCAAGCTCTGAACAGACTCAGTCCTCTGCAGAACAAGTAGGCGGTGTAATGAGGGTACTTGCTAACGGTTCCGAAAACCAAGCACTTGAGTCCGTAGGCATACTAGAACAGGTTACTCATATTTATGATGGAATAAAAAATATATCTGAAAATGTAAATTCAACATCAAAACTTTCTATGGAAGCTACAGAAATAGCTGAAAGTGGGAAAGGCGTAATTAAAAAAGCTGTAGAACAAATTAGTGATATTAGTGGAAGGGTTTCAGAGTCTACTGAAATAGTTAATATGTTAGGTGAAAAATCCAAAGAGATAGACAGTATAGTTTCACTAATAAACGAAATTTCAGATCAAACCAACTTGCTAGCTTTAAATGCAGCTATAGAAGCTGCTAGAGCAGGAGAACAGGGCAAGGGCTTTGCAGTAGTTGCAGATGAAGTTAGGAAGCTTGCTGAAGAATCAGGGGATGCTTCAGGGCAAATTAGTAAGTTGATTTCTGAAATACAAAATGATATCTCAACTGCAATAACAGCAATGAACGAAGGTAATGTAGCTGTTGAAAAAGGACAAGTTATGATAAATGATGCAGGCAAATCCTTTAATGATATTGTGGAATCAATTAATAATGTATCTTCTCAGATGACAATAGTTGTTGATGTAATTCAGAGTCTATATTCAAACTCTGACAAAATGATTAAATCAGTACAAAATGTTGCGAGTGTTGCAAAGGGTGGCTCAGAAAAGATTAAAGAAATTGCATCTTCATCTGATGATCAAATTGCTCAAATGGAACAGGTTTCAGAAGCGGCACAAGCTCTTACTGAAATTGTAATTAAACTTCAAAGTGATATAGCTAGATTCAAGCTATAAAAGATTAAGCCTAGAGTAAAAGGTTTTTCATCTAATACTCTAGGCTTTTGATATATTTTGAGTTGATAATTCATATAATTTTTCCCTTGTGTTTAGTTCTGGATTAGCAAGTACAATTTCCAGAAGTCTATTAAGTTCTAAACCGATTTTTTTTCCACGAGGAATACCTAGAGAAATTAAGTCATTTCCAGTAATGTTAAGATCTCTAATGGCTAAAGGTTGTTTTTCAATTATAATCTTTTCGGCATTTCTTTTGTTTAATAAGATAGTTGAAAAATCATGAGGCATAGCATGACCTTTAGTGTCTGCAATTTGGAGTTTAAATAAATCATCTAAATTATCTGATCCAATTTTAGAAATAAGTTTTTTTAAGGATTTATTATCTAATATTGTATAAGAGGTCATATGTGAAGAAATCAATAAGCAAACAGAATTTATAGTTTCATTATCAAATTTAAGTCTTTTTAGTATAGCTTCTGTCATTTCAGTTCCTACAACATCATGATTATAAAAATGACCAATACCTTTCTCATCTACCGAGAAGGTTCTAGTCTTTCCTATATCATGAAAAAGTGCTGCAAGTCTTAATTTTAATATATTTTCACTGTTATCTACTACTGATAGTAAATGATCGAAAATATTTTTGTCGTGATGTGGGTTTCTCTGATTAAAGGACACGCTCTCTTCAAGTTCCGGAATTATGTATTTAAGTAATCCTGTGCTTTGTAATAGAATAAGACCTTTTGAAGGCATAGGGCTTTGTAGTATTTTACAAAATTCAGCCTTTATTCTTTCTGAGCTGATTTTTTCAATTAAATGATTTTTTCTGCAAATGGAGCTTAGGGTTTCATGGTCTATAGTGAAATTTAGTTGGGATGAAAAACGTATAGCCCTTAACATTCGAAGAGCATCTTCTTTGAATCTCAAATCTGGATCACCAACACATTTGATAAGCTTTTTAAATAAGTGATTTTCACCATCATAGGGATCATATATACCAGTTTCATAATTGTATGCCATGGCGTTAATTGTAAAATCCCTTCGCCCTAAATCCTTAACTAAGGATTTTGTGAAAATTACTTTATCTGGATGTCTGCCATCAGAGTATTCTCCATCAATTCTATAAGTAGTAACTTCTAAATTCATATTATTAACAACTACTGTAATTGTGCCGTGTTTTAGACCTGTAGGTATTGTTTTATCAAATATATTTATTATATTTTCAGGTGTTGCATTTGTTGTTATATCCCAATCCTTAGCCATAAGGCCAAGTAAACTGTCTCTTACACAGCCACCAACAACATAAGCTTCATAATTATTCTTTTTAAGAACTTCTATAACCGTTTCAGCTTCTAATGGTATATCTATATTCATAGCAATTCCTCAATCTTTTTTATTTTATTATAGCTTATTTTAGATGAACATAAACATTAATTTATTAAATATTATGCATATATTAGTTGATTTTTATGATAAAATTATAATGATATGAAATTATTATTTATAAAGGGGTTTAAAAATGCTAGAGATTGGGCAAATTCTAGATAATAAATATGAAGTACAAAAGTTAATTGGCGAAGGTGGAATGAGCAGAGTATATTTAAGCAAAAATACTAGGCTTGATTACATGTGTGCAATAAAAGAAATTAAGAATGAATTAAATGATAGCTATGAATTTAAATGTGAGGTTGATATACTAAAAAATTTAAATCATAAAGGGATACCAAGGATTTTGGATTTTTTTGATGAGGATGGTAGCTATTATATAGTAGAAGATTATGTGGAAGGTAAAACACTTAAAGAACTTATTGCTTTAAAAGGCTATTTAAAGATGGAAACAATATATGAAATAGCAGATAAGCTTTGTGATATTATGATATATTTGCATAGTTTTAAACCACCAATAATATATAGAGATTTGAAACCATCTAATATTATGATTACTCCAAAGGGTGAAGTTAAATTAATTGATTTTGGAATAGCTAGAATATATAAACCTGAAAATAGTCAGGATACTGTTTTCATAGGGTCCGCTGGCTTTATTGCACCTGAACAATTTAATGGCAGTCAATCAAACATATTAACTGATGTTTATTGTGTAGGAGCAACACTGAAAGCACTTTCAGATGGAATAGAAGGCAAAAATGAAAATCTAGAAAAAATAATAAATAAAGCAATGGAAATTGATTCTAAAAAAAGATACCAATCAGTAAAGGAATTGAAAAAAGACTTAATATTAGAGAAAACTACAATAATGCCTGGTATTAAGAATAAAAAATATTTCAGCTTAAAGAAATTTTTAGCTATAGCATGTGTTATTGTTTCTATAGTTTGCATAATTGTTGCAATTTCATTAAGTACTACTAAAGATAAAAAGGTTATTAAACCGCAAGTAGAAAATAAAGTTGTTGAGCCAAAAAAAGAAGAGGTAAAACCAATTGTTAAGGACTATTCAGTGGATGGTTTACTAGATAAAAACAAATCTATTTCCTTTAATAGTGTTGAGGCATTACAAGATGAAAAGAATAAGATTAGATTTTTTGACTACATATATGAAGTGAATCCAATTGCAAAAGCAGATATTTTTGATGATTCAATTGTATTTTCAATAAATTATGTGGAATACAAAATAGGGCAGATTGTTCTTTATTGCCAAGTTCAAAATAATAGTGAAAAGCAAATTACCATTGGAGACAAAGAGAATTTTACTATTTACGATGATAGTGGAGTAGGAATAGAAGGAAATGTGAAAGGATCAGATGGAAGTTTAAATGTAGATGCCGGGCAGAGCGATAATAAAATAATTATAACATTTAACAAAGTTGATTCTAAGTCGAAGAAGTATACACTTAAAACAAACATAACAATAGGAGACGAAGGTGATTCTCGTTATATAGAACCTAAAATAAACATTAAGAACTGAGGCAAAATGAACTGTCCCCTTGTCTAATCCACAGGGAGCAGTTCATTTTGCTTAGTTCCTTTTTGGCTTATTATTAGGACTCTACATTAGTGCCCTTTAAGTTTACAAGAATTGCTGTAAGAATTATTGTTACTAGTGATGAATAAAGCACGAATTTATTTTTAGTCATTAAAACCACCCCTTTTATATTTTAATTTTATTATACCATTTTTTATAAAAGTAGGAAAAGTAACTTAATAAAAAAATATTCTTTTGTAACTTTCAAATTTTAAGATCCCAGTATAATTGACAGTTACTTTACCTACAATATATACTGAGCGTAAGAAGTTTTATTTAAAGGAGATAATAGAATGAATGATGTAAGGCTTAAAGTTATTGAGCATTTAAAAAATGCTAAAGCAGATATTGGTGTACAGGAAGCAACTATAGGAATTGATGCCTTTGTTGATAAAATAGATAGAGTTATTCAGAGTAAGCCATTAAATGAAGAGTATGTGTTTTTTAGAGATATAGCTGAATTTGGAAATCACATCCTTTCTAAAAGCGGAAAAAGTTGCGCAATTGAACTAAATGAAAGCTTTACAAAACTAGGCGGCAATGCCCCAATAATGGCTAATGCGGTTGGTACATTAGGTATTAAAGTAAATTGCATAGGGGCCCTTGGATACCCTGAAATTGATCCTTCATTTTATGATAAGCTGAAAAATTGTACATTATACTCAATTGGAAACCCAGGATACACAACAGCACTTGAATTTGAAGATGGTAAGATAATGCTATCGCAAAGAGATAGCTTGAATAAAATTGATTGGAATGAGATGAAAAATCATTTAGAAATAGAAAATATAGAAAAGTTTTTTAATGAGAGCAAGCTAATAGGTCTGCTAAATTGGACTGGAATGATGCATTTTAACAATATACTTAAAGGAGTAATCAGTGAAATATTACCTTTACATAAACCAAATAAAGATCAAATTGTTTTTTTTGATTTAGCTGATTTTTCTGATCGCACAAAGGAAGATATACAAGGAGTGCTTGATTTGATGAATCAATTTGCTGAGCATTACAAGGTTATTTTAGGATTAAACGAAAATGAAGCTGTGCTACTATATAATGCTATAAACTCACAAAACAACACTGAAGATTGGATGTATATTGGAACTCATATTTATGATAATTTAAAAATAGATGCACTAGTGATTCACACATTAAAAAGTTCTATGGTATGGTATGAAAACGGAACTTCTAAGGTTGACAGTTTGTTTGTTAAAAAGCCAAAGCTTTCAACAGGTGGTGGGGATAATTTTAATGCTGGGTTATGCTTTGGTCAATTGGCAGGACTTGATTATGAAGGATCACTTTATTGTGCAAATGGGACATCAGGTTATTATGTAAGAAATGCACAAAGTCCTACTTTAGATGATTTAATACATACTCTAGAAAATTGGGAGGCTGCAATTGAGACACCATAGTAATTGATAATTAACAATGGACAATTAGGGAGGTAGTACGAAAAGCATCCTTAATTGTCCATTGTAAAAATTATTTCATTCTATTTATACTTTTATCAGAGTCGAAGCCTTTAGGGTATCGGCTCTTTAATTTATTAATATTCATTTCAGCTATATCTTTCAGATCATAATCTATAACTGATGCTAAGTATGTGATGTACCACAAAACATCTCCAAGCTCTTCTGCTAACTTTTCTTTTGATAATTCATGTTTGTGAAAAATCACTTTTTTCAAGTAATCAGTAACCTCCCCAGATTCCC
Organism: uncultured Clostridiaceae bacterium; assembly: GCA_963791805.1. Taxonomy (GTDB): domain Bacteria; phylum Bacillota; class Clostridia; order Clostridiales; family Clostridiaceae; genus JACMJL01. The sequence continues at coordinate 900,585 of CAWBTU010000004.1, read as the reverse complement.
CAGATATTCCCATAGCCCCAAGGGATAAATTATCCTTGGAGAGTTCTAAATTATTAGCAGTTCTTTTCATTTCCTTTTGATAAATTTCAAAATCCATTTTAAGCCTCCCAGTATAGTTTAAATTTTATTTTGCTTATTATCACTATTTAATAATAGCATTTAGGAAAGCAAAAACAAACTATATATAAATTCATACCAAAATCTCGCCCAATAAAGCCCGGGACACCCCTCAACTACAGAGGCTTTCTAAAAAGATAGGGGTGTCCTGCTCCTAAGAAGATAACTAGGAATAATAATAGTACTAGACCATCTTATATGAAACACAAGTATATTATTTATTTTTTAGGTAATACTAATTTAATAGTTAGAAAAACCTAATTTAAATTGAGGAGCATTAATAAATGAAGGTTGGAATTCCAAAAGGACTTTTATATTATAAATACAAAGCATTTGTAGAAACTTTTTTTGTAGAACTTGGTGCAGAAATAATAACTTCACCAGATACAAATAAAGAGATATTAGATAAGGGAGTGAAGTACTGTGTGGATGATGCTTGCTTGCCAATAAAAATCTTTCATGGACATGTGATATCCATAAAAGATAAATGCGATATGTTATTTATTCCAAGAATTATGCAGTTAAAAGAAAAAGAATTTATTTGTCCTAAATTTTGTGGATTAACAGAAATGGTTGTTAATAATATACCTAATATGCCCATTGTACTTGGAGAACCTATGTATGCATACAGCGAAAAAGAAATAAAGAAATGGGCCTACAAAACTGGTAGTAACATAACAAGTAACAGATTCAAAATCAACAAAGCAGTTAATCTAGCATTAAAAGCTCAGAAAAAATATTCAGTAGGGTATAATAATGAAAAATTCCCTCTGAAAGTTGCCCTTGTAGGACATCCATATAATATTTATGATTCTTTTCTAAATATGAACTTAGTTAATAAACTAAACAGGCTGGGAGTAGGTGTTATTACTGAAGAATTTGTAGAAGAAGAACCTATTGCTGTTAGCACTTCTTTTCTTTATAAAAAGCCATTTTGGACATTTGCAAGAAATTCATATGGTTTTTCTACGCATCTTTCAGAAAAGAATGAGGTTTCAGGTATAATATATATTTCTTCATTTGCATGTGGAATTGATTCTGTTGTTATAGAACTTATTAAAGAACGGGCTGAAAATTTTCCCATATTAATTTTGAAAATTGATGAACATACAGGCGAAGCTGGTTTTGATACTAGACTTGAAGCATTTTCAGATATGCTAGAAAGGAGATGCTTAGAATATGAAAATAACCTTTCCTAATTTGGGCAATGCAACTTTTGGAGCGAAAGCTTTACTGGATGGACTGGGATTAGATTATATATTACCTACTTCAAGTAATAAGGAAGCTTTAGAAATTGGAGCAATTCATTCTCCCGAGGAAATATGTTTGCCGTTCAAAATTATGCTAGGAAACTATATCCAAAGCATTGAAAGAGGTGCAGATACTATCATAATAACTGGCAGTTGTGGACCTTGTAGATATGGTGAATATTGTGAGCTGCAGATAAATTTACTTAAAAGACTTGGCTACAAAGTAGACTTTATTGTGATAGATATGCCATATGCGCTTGGGATAAGAGAATTTATTAGAAGAATAAATTCTATTTTGGCTAAAAGCAATAAAAGTAATAGCGAAAAAATTCGAGCAGCTATTAACTCTTATAAAACAGTTAAGCTAATTGATGAAATTGAAAGAACTGCCAGATATAAAGCTGGTTTTGAAATTAATAAAGGTGACTGTAAAAGAATTTTGAATAAGTGCAAAAGTGATGCTCTGAAGTGTAAAAGCGACAAAGAAATGGTTGAATTATTAAAATCATACAAGCATAAAGTAAACAAAATTAAAATTAATAATAACAAGGATCCAATAAAAATTGCAATTATAGGAGAAATATATACTATTCTTGAACCTTTTTCAAATTTATATATAGAAGATAAATTAATGGATTATGGAGTTTGTACCTACAGAGGACTTACGCCTAGCTGGTGGGTGAAGGATGCAATTTTATCACCGATAAAGCTTAACTCTATTGATATTAGAAAAAGTTCAAAGCAATATTTGCCATTATACATTGGAGGTCATGGAAGAGAATGCATAGGAGAAGCTGTTTTGGCATATAGAAAAGGTTTTGATGGAGCAATTCAAATTTATCCTGTTGGTTGTATGCCAGAAATCGTATCTCGTTCAATTTTACCAACTATTTCAAAGGATAAGAATTTTCCTATTATGTCTTTAGTAGTCGATGAAATGACAGGAGAAGCTGGCTATGTTACTAGAATAGAAGCATTCTTGGATTTAATTGAGAGGAGAAAAGAAAATGTATTATATGGGAGTTGATGTAGGTTCCGTAAGTACAGATATAGTTTTAATTGACGAAAACTTTAATGTAGTTGAGGGCTTATATTTAAAAACAAAAGGTAAACCAATAAATGCAATTCAGGAGGGTTTTAAAGTATTAAAAAAGAAATATTCATATGAGCAGATTAAAGCAGTTGGCACTACAGGCAGTGGGAGGCAAATTGCTTCTTACGTAATAGGTAGCGACTCAGTAAAAAATGAAATTACTACTCATGCTGTTGCAGCACTAAAGAGTGATAATGCCGTTAAAACTATTATAGAAATAGGAGGTCAGGATTCTAAAATTATAACTATAAACAATGGAATAGTAACTGATTTTGCTATGAATACAGTTTGTGCAGCGGGTACAGGCTCCTTTCTTGATAGGCAGGCAGAAAGATTAGAAATTCCAATTGAAAAGTTTGGGGAGTATGCATTGAAAAGTAATACTACTGTAAGAATAGCAGGTAGATGTGCAGTATTTGCTGAATCAGATATGATACATAAGCAGCAACTTGGATACAGTGAAGAGGATATTATTTCAGGGTTATGTGATGCATTAGTTAGGAATTACCTTAATAATGTTGGTAAGGGCAAAGCACTAAAATCCAAAATTTTCTTTCAAGGTGGTGTAGCAGCTAATAAGGGTATGAAAGCTGCATTTGAAAAGGCAATTGGAACAGAAGTTTTTGTGCCCCAAAACTATAATCTTATGGGAGCCATAGGTTCGGCAATAATTGCTAGAAGTTTTATTGAAAAGAATAAAATTAAAACAAATTTTAAAGGCTTTGAGCTGGCAGAAACTGAATTTATATCAAAAAGTTTTGAATGTAGTGGATGTTCTAATAAATGTGAAGTAGTTAGAATTGGAGCTGAAGGAAATGAGATAGGTTGCTTTGGTGACAGATGTGGAAAATGGAGTCAAAAAGCTGTAGTATAGATGCTAAAGGTAAAATAGTTATAAAAATGAAATAATAAGTAAAAAAACTATAGTTGAAATCATTTCAACTATAGTTTTTGTTATAATAACAAGCCCATTTCTAAGGAGTCATAAAATACTCCATCAATATAGAAATTACGAGTTATAACACCTTCACATTTGAAATTAAATTTAGTGTAAAGATTAATAGCTCTTGGATTATCAGTTCTAACTTTTAAGTTAATTTTTTTTATAACATTTGAAGCTTTGGCCCATTCAATCATGTAAGCTATCATCTCAGAAGCAACTCCATTGTTCCAATAGGCTTTCATAACTGTTATACCGAACTCACCAGCATGACGGCTACGGATTTTATGACCTGAAGCAAAGCTAAGATTACCAACTATTTTGTTACCCACTAGAGCAATAATGAAAAGTTTACCTTCCATAAGGTTATTTTGGATTACTGCTTCCTGCTTTTTTACTGTTAAGTTTAATTCCCCTGGTTCAAAAGTAAGAAAGCTAGATTCAGTTTCAATAGTATTCATATATTCTATCATCTTAGCTGCATCTTCTTTAACGGCTCTTCTTAAAGTAGCTAATTCTCCATTCTTTAGGACAATGGTTTTCATGCTGTATCCTTCTTTCTTATTCCTTAAAACTATCAATATCAAGACCAGCAAGTTTTATTAAAAATAATGCGTTTCTTGTTGTAGAGATACCTGGTCTTAATTTGTAATCAAAAAATATTTCGTCATTTTCATAGTATTCACGGAAGTGATAGTTTCTTACCTTAGCATTAGATTCTTTTTCTAATTCTCCAAGCTCTAAATCATGAGTTGATATAAGTCCTATTGATCCATAGGATTGAAGTTGTTTTATCAAAACTTTAGCACCGGTATGCCGATCTAGGGAATTTGTGCCTTTGAAAATCTCGTCTAATAGGAAGAAGATTTTTTTGCCCTCCTTTGAAGCTGAAACAATCAATTTTATTCTAATCAACTCAGCATAAAAAGAAGAAATACTTTCTTCGAGATTATCGCTAATTCTCATACAAGTATATAAATTCATTATTGATGCATTGAATTTTTTTGCACACACTGGGGCTCCAGAATACGCTAGGACTAAATTAATTCCAATAGTTCTAAGAAAAGTGCTCTTACCAGACATATTGGAACCTGTTATTAAAAGTACATTATAATTATCTTCAATGCTAACATTATTACTTACCCTTTTTTCAGAAAGTAAGGGATGACCGATCTCTATAGCATATACGCATTGCTTATTTGTTTCTATATCAGGAAACACCCAATCTTGATGATCATATTTTATTAATGCTAAACTTGAAAGAGATTCTATTTCACCTACAGAGTCTATCCATAGCTCTAGATCATTCCCACATATTTTCTTCCATTTTTGCAATGAAATTAAGCATTGATAATCCCAAAGCAAAAATACGTTAATTATGGTGTATATTGAAGAACTACGTAATGCAACCATCTCAGAAATTGTAATTAGCTTATCAATTTGCTTTGAAGATGAAGAAAGATTTATTTTTTGTAAATAAGTACTTTCAAATTTGGTTTTTTCAATTATTTTAAGCATATTGTGATATGTAACTAAACTACTTTTGTAGGTGTTAACGTCGTTTAATATCTTTGTTTTCTTTTCACTATAAGGAACTAATATAAGTGAATTAATTATGTACATTATAAAAGGTACATAAAAGGGAATATTATGGTTTACGAAAGGTAAGATTGTTATAAAAATAGTCAAAATAGGTATAAACCTTGCTAGTACAATAAACCATAATTTTTCGTAGAATTCATTTAAACTCCTACCCCAGGAGTATAGTGGCTCTAAGGATTCATTTACAGGTTTTAAAACTTGGGCTTCAGCCATTAATCTTTGTCTAAAACCTATTTTTTTTGAAAGCTCATTAATAGCTTCTTGTTTTAGTTTTATATCTTCTTTGCTATCTGATGGATTGGATAACTTCTCTTTAAGTTTTAACCGTCCTGAATAGGTTGAGGAGGTATTAATCCATTGAAAGAGAGAGTTTTTACCGAAGATATCTAAGTCTGATGTATAACTATGATTTCTATCAATAAATTCTTCACCAGTATCTGGAAAAGCAACCCATTCACCCTTTAGCCTTTTAATAGAATTAGCATTAATATGGTATAGGGCTGTAGAATATTTTCTATTAGTAATTATTTTACTATGTATAACCGCAACCCATATGAACAATATTAGAAAAACTAAAAAAGAAGTAAAGCACAAATAGTAATTTTTTTTCAGATACAGCATTGTGGATAATGCTGCACCTACAACAAAAATTAATAATCTTAGATTGCCCAATTTAGATATTTTTTTGTCTTGTTTTTCAGTAAGTTTTTTATATTTGTCCATTCGTCTTAAATATTTTTTTTCAACTTCCATTAAGTAAAATCCCTCCTAATAAAGTTATTGAGAATACTATTTACTTAATTGAATAAATTCGTCTATGTCTTTTTCAATTAGTTTTAAAGAATTTCTCCAAAAATCAACAGAATGAATATCAATTCCAACTTGTTTTGTTATATCAGAAAGCTTGTTTTTACCAGTAATACTGAGTAAATTATCGTAGGTTGCAATAAAGCTATCACCTTTTATTAAATATTCAGCATAAATCCCTTTTGAAAACAAAAGTCCAAAAGCATATGGGAAGTTATAAAAGTGTGCTTCAGTGTAATAATAATGAGGTTTGCAAAGCCACATATAAGGATGAAGGTAATTTTCATCTAGTCCTTCACCATAAGCTTGCTTTTGTGCATTTATCATTATTTCTTTTAACTCTTGAGCTGACACGGAATTTTTCTCCCTATTTTTAAACAGTTCTGTTTCAAAAAGATATCTGCTATAAATATCTACAATTACCTGACCTGAGTCACTAATCTCATTTTCTAGTATTGAGAAAGCAATATTTTTAGGGGCTGATTTTATAGCTGCTTTTTTTACTATAGTTTCACAAAAAATAGAAGCTGTTTCTGCAATAGGCATAGGATAGTCACTGTTCAATTCAGTTTCATTATCCAAGCATAAGCCATGATAAGCGTGACCAAGCTCATGAGCTAGAGTTACAACGTCACTAAAGCTTCCACTAAAGTTGGACATTATACGGCTTTGCTTAATTGAATGAATGTTTTCGCAAAAGGCACCGCCGACCTTACCTTCTCTAGGCTCTGCATCAATCCAATCATTATTAAAGGCCTGCAATGCAAAATCAGCCATTTTATCACTAAAAGATCTGAAATTTCCAACAATAAAGTCTCTTGCTTCTTCATAAGTATAAGTAGTACTTACTTCACCAATTGGGGCAAATAAATCGTAGAAAGGTAGACCATTTGAATGGCCAAGCAATTCAGCTTTTCTAACATAAAACTTTCTGAAAGCAGGCAGGTATTCAACAATTGCGGTGAGCATTGCATCAAGAGATTCTTCATCCATTCTAGAGTTAATTAAGGTCTCGTTAAGGATTGAATTGTACCCTCTCATTTTATTTATAGTTAAAGATTCACCTTTTATAGAACTAAGACAAGCTGCTACAGAATCCTCAATAAGTTTATAGGAGTTAAGTTCAGCTTCATAAGCAGTTTTTCTTAAATTAGAATCATTTTCGTAGGCCATATTCCTAATTACTGGTAGGGGAAGCTGTTTATTTTCTTCATCAATAACAATATCAACTAATAAACTAGAAACAAGCAAGTCTTTTAATTTTAACCAAGAGCTAGAACCAGTGTTTTTAAGTTTTGCAATTACAGCTTCTTCTTTCTCATCAAGTATATATTTGCTATGTTCTTTTATTTCCATTAAGTAGAATTCATGCTCTTTTAATATAGAAGAAGAATCAATTTGTTGCGTAATATTATCAAGTCCACCAATCCAGTTAACAAATTTTGCATTTGGCTCTGCTAATTTTGTTAGCTTATCTTCTAAGCCTTCAATATTATGAAGTGCTGATTGATTTTTTGTATCTACACTTAAAACAAGATTACAATAGAAATATAATTTTTTTGATAAAGCAGCAAATTCACTATTAATTTTAATATACTCTTCAAGCTTAATTATTGAATTTACGTAATCAGTAGTGTTTTTATTAGTCCACTTTATTAAAGTTTCAATTGATTTATCTAAATTAATCAGATCCTCTTGAAATTCCTTTGAATCAAATCCACTATATAGGTCGTTTAAGTTCCATTTTAAATTCATTTTTAGTCTCCTTTGATTTTATTATATTTTTTCTCTTATAAGATTTTACCATATTTTAAAATCAAATAAAAATATTTATAAAAATTATGAACTTTTTTTGGCTTTAATTCGTCTAATAAGTAAAGAATACATAAAGTGGGAGGAAGCTATGGAGAAAAATAACAATAATTATAATCAAGGGTTAGGACTTGGTATTTGCTTTGGTGTTATAATAGGCCTTATAGTTGGATTGTTTATTAATAAAGCTGATATAGGGCTTACATTTGGTGCAGTACTGGGTGCTGTGGCTGGAAATATATATGATGAGATTAAACTTTTAAAAATTAGAAGAAATAAATAAATGCAAATTGATTTGGGGGAAAAATTAGTGAGGTTAGATAACAGAAAATTAGTAGGTGAAATAGCAATTGGTATAGGAATTCTATGTTTAGTATATTTTTTAATAGCCATAGTTAATAAGATATCATTCGCAAAATTTTTCGCCTTACTTGGCTTTATATTAATTTTATATGGTATTTTGAAAATATTTATTGGCAATAGATTAATATTTAAAAAAGCTAGATGGGTAGTTTATATTTTTAGAGCAGCATTAGCATTGGTACTTATATCTTTTTTTATTATTGAGATTTTTATTGTGAGCAATGGTGTTAAAAGAGATAATGAAAAAGTGGATTATATTGTTATTTTAGGAGCAATGGTAAGAGGGGAAACTCCATCCTTAATGCTAAGGGAGAGATTAGATGCAAGTTTAAATTATTTGAAAAGTCACAATGAAATTAAGGTTATTCTTTCAGGTGGACAAGGACCCGGTGAGAAGATATCAGAAGCGGAAGCTATGAAAAGATATTTAATAAAAAATGGAATTGAAGAGAATAGGATTATTAAAGAAGAAAATTCTACAAGTACTATGGAGAATTTGCAATTTACTAGAGATAGAATTAAAGAAATAGATAGTAAAAAAGATATAAAATTAATGATTGTAACAAATGATTTTCATATGTTTAGAGCAAAGTTCTTAGCAAAAAGAAATGATTTTAAAGCCTATGGTATTCCTGCCAATACTACACTGCCACTAAAGCCTGCTAATTATATTAGGGAATATTTTGCTGTAATAAAATCATTAATTATAGATAAAAGTGAAAACAGCAGTGAAAAATATAATAAATCAAATAACATAGGAGAAAAAATTGATTCGTATAAAAATGTAGCAGTTTATAATAATGGCAAAGAGTACACTAAAAATTATGGAAAAAATTACAGTTTTGATGGATACTATTATGGCTATAAGTGGCAATGTGTGGAATTTATAAAGAGATTTTATTATGAAGCTTTAGGGCATAAGATGCCAGATTTATTCGGTAATGCTAAGGATTTTTTTGACTCAACTATTGCCCACGGAGAATTGAATAAAAATAGGGGACTTATTCAATTTAAAAATGGAGGTAAGGAAAAACCAAAATGTGATGATTTAGTTGTGTTTAATGATACGAAATATGGGCATGTGGGGATAGTTGCAGAGGTTGGAGTTAATTATATTGAATTAATTCAACAGAATATTTACTGCAAATCAAGGCAAAGACTGCTCTTAACAGAAAAAAATGGGGATTTTTTTGTTGGAAGTTCAAGAAAACCTGCAGGTTGGCTAAGAAAACAATAAATTAAAAGGGCTACCCCTTAAAACGGTAGCCTGATCCCCATATTGTTTCAATATATTGCGGTTCGGAAGTTGTGGATTCAATCTTTTCTCGAATTTTTCTAATGTGAACTGTTACTGTAGCAATATCTCCGAAAGCATCCATTCCCCATAGTTTGTCAAAGAGTTCTTCTTTGCTAAATACTCTATTAGGATTCAAAGCTAGGAAGGCTAATAGTTCAAATTCTTTTGTTGTAAAAGAAACTTCCTTCTCATTAACAAACACTCGTCTAGAAGTTCTATCAATTCGAAGACCACCTGTTTTAATTTCTTCAGATTTGTTTTCTCCAGTACCAATAAGCCGATCATATCTACTAATATGTGCTTTTACCCTAGCCACAAGTTCGCTTGGACTGAAGGGCTTAGTAATATAATCATCAGCTCCAATACCAAGTCCTCTTATCTTGTCGATATCTTCTTTTTTAGCAGATACCATTAATATCGGAATATCTTTTTTGCTACGAATTTGTCTGCAAATTTCAAATCCATCTACTTTTGGAAGCATTAAGTCTAGTATTACTAAATCAAAATTATCTTCAATAGCCCTTCTCAAACCAAAATCCCCACGGGTTTCTATTGTAACTTCAAAACCATTAATTTGAAGATAGTCTCTCTCAAGTTCTGCTATAGAACTTTCATCCTCTACAATTAAAATGTTTTTCATAAATACATCTCCTTAAATACATTTTTTAAGTGTGAAAAATATTGAGGTTCCAATACTTTCTTCACTTTCTGCCCAAATTTGTCCACCAAGTTCTTCAATTATTAATTTGCTAATTGCAAGCCCAAGACCGCTTCCACCAGTAGAAGTATTTCTGGACAAATCTGCTCTATAGAACCTGTCAAATACGAAAGGAAGCTCATCTTTACCAATTCCTCTTCCATTGTCATATATCCTAATTGTAACATTTTTATCAGAGTCACTTAACTCAATGCCTATTTTACCTTGAATTTTATCCATATATTTTACAGAGTTATTGATAATATTAGTTATTACTCTTTTAAGTTTTTCTCTATCAGCCATTACAAGTTGCTTCGAACTGCAATTTTCTATGTTGTATTCAAATGCAATATTATTTTCTTCAAGATCAAGCTGAAGTTCCTCGCAACAATCTTCTACATAACGCTTAATATTTATTTCTTCAAGGTTGAAGGGTAATTTATTTAAATCTAATTTAGAAAACAAAAACAATTCATCAATTAATCTTTCCATATCTGTTGCTTTATTAGAAATTGTATTAATATATTTTTCCATTTTTTCGGGTGAATCTGCAACTCCATCTATTATTCCCTCAACATAGCCTTTAATTGCAGTTATTGGAGTTTTTAAGTCGTGAGATATATTTGAAATCAGCTCTTTTCTATTATTTTCATATTGTTGCTGAATATTTATAGATTCTTTTAATTTTAATCTCATTTCCTCAAAAGCTGAATATACTTCACCGATTTCATCTTTAGAGACACTAGAAAATTTGAAATCCAAATTGCCATTTTTAATTTGTATTGCTCCTTCTTTAAGCGACTCAAGAGGTTTTACAATACTTTTTGAGGTTAAGAACGTTAATATGGCATTTGTTAGTACCATAATAATAATAACAGAGAAAATGACTGAAATAATAAATTCTATCAGTACTTTTCTAAAAAAAGCCATATCAGTAATTAAAAATATACTTCCTTCAGTTCCATCCTGAAAATGAAAATCTATCTGCTTCATTAACTGATTTCCAATTATAGGATGGGATCTTTCTTCATTAGGAAAGGTTGAGAACCGAGGTAGCGTTTTTGAAAGTTCACTTTTATTAATGAATTTTGAGGCATATATAATAGAATCATTTTTTCTAACTAAAATACCACTATGTGTTTTAGCTAAATCATTATCTAAGCCTTTCAAATATGAAATATTCTCATAGAGTTCTGGGTTCTCTCTAGATATGAATCTAACATGAATAAAAAGTGGAGTACCTTTTCTATCTACTAATTGTTCAAAGGTGGCTTTTTTATTAAACTTAATATTATATGCTGTTTCAAGATCACTTATATAAAAACGACCTATAATAATCGTCACTATTATCGAAAGAATTATCGGAATTATAACCATAGCCATATGAGATATACGCAATCTATTTCTAATGGACATTACAGCCTCCTTATAAACATATTATAGTCAGTATTATACCATACCAGTGTTAACTACAACTTATATTGTAACTTTACAATATAAACTTGCAATAAAGGAAATATTAAATAAATATTAAGTCCATAGAATGCATGGTTGTAAAAAGTAATAATTAAGTTTATAATAGAAAAAATGAATATTTAAAGCTGTAATGGAAAAAAGTAATTTGTGCAAGAAACATAAAGAGAGTCGACGTTTGGTGCAAGTCGAATGTGAGCATAAATGAAATACCTTCTTGAGCCTCAGGTTGAAATAGATGCAAATCTAGAGTAGGCTGTGACGTTTAGCCTTACGTTATAAGGAAAGAGAGAACTTTTTTAATCAGATATGATTTAAATAGGGTGGTACCACGAATATAATTCGTCCCTTCTGGGATGAATTTTTTTATTTGAGTAAATAAGTTAACTAGGGTGGTAACGCGTAAACATTCGTCCCTTTGGATGAGTGTTTTTTTGTTGCCAAAAAACAAAGATGTTAGGAGGATTCTTATGAAAAGTATTGATGAACAAGTAAAAATAATATGTAGTGGAGCTGACGAGGTAATTGATATATATGAGCTAAGGGAAAAGCTTATTAAATCCGAAAAAGAAAATCGTCCTTTGGTTGTAAAACTTGGACTTGATCCATCTGCGCCTGATATACACATTGGACATGCAGTGGTTTTAAGAAAGTTAAAACAAATACAAGATTTAGGACATAAAGTTGTGATTATAATCGGCGATTTTACAGGTATGATAGGAGATCCAACAGGGAAATCAAAGGCTAGAAAGCAACTATCAAAAGAGGAAGTTATGAAAAATGCTAAAACTTATGAAATGCAAATATTTAAAATACTAGATAAAAATAAGACAGAGATGAGATTTAACAGTGAATGGCTCAGCAAATTAAATTTTGCAGAAGTTATTGATTTAGCGGCAAAATGTACTGTTGCAAGAATGCTAGAGAGGGAGGACTTTAAAAACAGATTTAACAATAATCAAACTATTAGCATACATGAATTTTTTTATCCTCTTATGCAGGCCTATGATTCAATTAATATTGAAGCCGATATTGAGTTAGGTGGAACAGACCAAAGATTTAATATATTAATGGGAAGAAACCTTCAAAAGGAATATAGCAAAGAGAGACAGATTGCTATATTTATGCCCATACTAGAAGGAACAGATGGTATAGAAAAAATGAGTAAAAGCTTAGGCAACTATATTGGTATTAACGAAGATGCAAAAGATATCTATGGAAAAGTAATGTCAATTTCGGATAATCTAATTATTAAATACTTTACACTAGCAACTGATATTCATCCAGATGAGATTGAAAAGATGAGTTTGGACATGAAAGAAAACAAAGTTAATCCAAGAGATTTAAAAATGCTGCTTGCTAAAGAAATTGTAAGATTATATCATGGTGAAGAAAAAGCGGAAGAAGCAGAAAACTACTTTAAAACAGTTTTTCAAAATAAGACTTTGCCAGTGGATATTCCTACTAAAGAGATGGGAAGTGACCTACTTATTGAGGGTAAGATAAATATTGCTAAATTAATTGTATTACTTGAATTTGCAATCAGTAATAGTGAAGCAAGGAGATTAGTTTTAGAAGGAGCTGTTAAGATAAATGGGAAAAAAGTAACTTCAATAATTGATGTAACTTTAAAAAATGATGATATAATTATGGTAGGAAAAAGAAAGTTCTGTAAAATCGTTATTCAGTAATTAGGCATCAGTGTATAAAAATTATTGCCTAAGATAACCCGGGACATCCTTCAGCTTCGAAGCTACACTTATGAGAAAGGGTGTCCCGCTCCTCAAAATACAAAAATGAAAAATTAAGACAGTTTTGTACACCAATAAATATAAAGTAAGGAGTGCTCATCATGAAAAAACATTACGGAATATATAATTCACCCATTGGAGATATATTAATAGTTTTCAATGATAAATGTATTATCAAAATTGAATTATTTAAGGAATATTGGCTAGCGTATCTAAAGAAAAATGAAGAAATTATTTTAGATGAAAGTAATTCTATATTTCTAGAAACAAGAAAACAATTTATGGAATACTTTCATGGTGATAGAAAGGAGTTTCAACTGCCTCTTTCTTATAATGGAACTGAGTTTCAAATGGATGTTTGGAAAGCACTCCTTGAAATTCCCTATGGAGAAACTAGAAGTTATGCTGATATTGCAAAAAGAATTGATAGACCTAAAGCTGTGAGGGCGATTGGCCAAGCTAACAGAGCTAATTCACTTCCTATAATTATTCCTTGTCATAGAGTAATTGGAAAAAATGGCAGTATGGTTGGATATGCTGGAGCAAATATTGATATAAAAGTAAAACTACTTGAAATTGAAATGAAAAGTGGTAAGTAGATAAAAGTTCAATTTTTATTGTAAAAAATAGAAGTTGAACTTTTTTATTGACAAAAGGCATACATGAATGTTAATATTTTAGTACGTTAGCACGTTAAAGTAATTTAAGTAAAGTGGAGATGACAATATGAATATGTGGAAAAAATATATTCCTGAAGGCATGAAAGACATATTATTTGAAGAATGTATATCTAAAGTAAAAATAGAGAATCAATTTAGAAATTTATATTTAAGTGGTGGTTTTGAAGAAGTTATTTCTCCAACTATCGAGTTTTATGACGCTTTTAATGGTGACGATCAACCCATGGAACAGGAAAAAATGTATAAGCTATTTGATAATCAAGGAAGGATACTTGTTTTAAGACCAGACATGACCACTCCTATTGCAAGAATTGCAGCAACAAAACTTAAAGATAGAGCATTGCCTTTAAAGTTATGCTATACATCAAATATTTTTAGAATTAATGAAAATTGGAATGGAAAGGCAAATGAAATCACTCAATCTGGTATTGAAATTATAGGATCGGATAGTATTAAGGCAGATGCTGAAGTAATTATTACTGGTATAAATGCTCTTTTGTCTGCAGGTTTAAAGAATTTTAAAATAGAATTAGGACAGGCGGAATTTTTTAAAGGTTTAACTGAAGAATTAGATATGAAAGAAGAAGAAATTGAGAAATTAAGAGGGCTTATTGAAAATAAAAATTTTGCTGGGCTTAAAGTTTTTATAGATGAAAATATTAGTTTAATAAATCAAGAAGCAGAGAATATTCTTAGAGAATTACCAAGTTTATTTGGAGGGATTGAAGTAATTGAAAAAGCTCGTGAACTTACAGTAAATAAAAGTGCGTTAGAGGCTTTAGAGAATCTAGAAAAGATATACTTAATGTTAGAGGAAGTTGAACTTAGTTCCTATTTATCAATAGACCTTGGCATGGTACATCAAATCAATTATTATACAGGTATAATTTTTAGGGGATATTCTAATGAAGTAGGCAATAATATTATTAGTGGTGGCAGATACGACAAACTGTTAGGAAGCTTTGGTGTGGATATCCCTGCAACAGGACTTGCTATTAATGTGGATAATATATTAATTTCACTTAGCAAACAATCTAAAGAAGTATTGGAGAAGAAAAATGATTTCTTTATTCATTACGATAAAGGATTTCTAAAAGAAGCCTATGATACTGCTATGGCAATAAGAAATAATAATATGGAGGCGGAACTTAGTGTTTTTGAATCAGAATCAGAATCAGCAGAATATTTTAACAATAAAAGCAAACAATATTATATTTCATTTACTAAAGAGCAAGGGGTTGTAATAAAAAGTTCTGATAGTATAAAAAAACTTCCTCTATATGAGTTTCGCATGTATTTAGATAAATGTATTGAGGAGGGGAAATTTTGAGTAACATTAAAATTGCGCTTACAAAAGGCAGATTAGAAAAATTTTCTATAGATATTTTTGAAAAAGCAGGAATTGATTGTACTGAGATGAAGGACAAAGGTAGAAAGTTAATTTTTCATAGTAATAACAGAGATATAGATTTTGTTCTAGTTAAGGCAACAGATGTATTAACTTATGTAGAACATGGTGCTGTAGATATTGGTATTGTGGGAAAAGACACCTTGATGGAGTATAACAAAGACTTTTATGAGGTAGTAGATTTAAATGTTGGTAAGTGTAAATTTGCTGTTGCATCTTTACCAGAAACAGATTTATATAAAGGATATAACAGAAAGAAAATAGCTACAAAATATCCTAATGTTGCAGCCAGTCATTTTAGAAAAATGGGATTAGATGTAGAAATAATAAAAATAGAAGGTTCAGTGGAGCTAGCCCCTATTCTTCATTTAGCAGATGCTATTGTAGATATAGTTGAGACTGGCGATACTCTTAGGGAAAATGGATTAGTAATCAAAGAAGAAATATGTGATATCAGTGCAAGAGTAATAGTAAATATTGCAAGTATGAAGATGAAACAAAAGGAAATAGGAGAAATAATAGCAGCACTAACAGCATAGGGAAGCAAGTTTAACAATTGATATACTTTCCAGAAAAACTTACTTCTCGTAAAGAGTCAGACATGAGGGAGCAATCTTTTTTAGCATGCTTGACTATAAATAGGAGGTTTATATGATTAATATAATTAAAGCTAATACTGAAGAGGGTAATCTTTATATGTCTGGTCTTAGAAGTAGAGCTAATTCAGTTCAACAAGATGTAATAAAAGTCGTAGAAGAAATCTTAGCTGAGGTTAAAGAATTCGGAGATCAAGCCCTCATTAAATATACTAAGAAATTTGATCAAGTTGAATTAACTACAAATACTATTAAGGTGACTGATGATGAAATAGAGGCTGCAAGAGGACTAGTTGATGAAAAGTTTTTGGAAGCAATTAAGTTAGCAGCTAAAAATATAGAAGATTATCATGAAAAGCAAAAAAGAAATTCTTGGATGGTTACAAAAGAACAAGGCGTAATGCTTGGACAAACTATAAGAGGACTTGAAAAGGTTGGAATATATGTGCCCGGAGGAACTGCATCTTATCCTTCCTCGGTTCTAATGAATGCAATTCCAGCTAAAGTAGCTGGAGTTGAAAAAATAATAATGGTTACTCCAGTTTCTAAGGATGGAAGCATAAATCCATTTATTCTTGCAGCGGCAGAAGTAGCGGGAGTACATGAAATATATAAAATCGGTGGTGCCCAGGCAATCGGGGCTTTGGCATATGGTACAGAAAGCGTACCTAGAGTAGATAAAATTGTAGGGCCTGGTAATATATATGTAGCTATGGCAAAGAAAAGTGTATATGGACAGGTTAACATTGATATGACTGCGGGACCAAGTGAGGTTCTAATAATTGCTGATGAAACAGCTAATGCAAAATATATTGCAGCTGACCTAATGGCTCAAGCAGAGCATGATGTATTATCATCTTCTACATTAGTAACTACTTCAGAAGAGCTTTCTAAAGAAGTGGTAGTAGAAATTAATAGACAAATAAAAGATTTAAGTAGAAAAGATATAATCGAGAAATCATTAAATAACAATGGTGCCATTATACTTGTTGAAGATTTAAAAGAAGCTTTAGAAGTTGCAAATAATATAGCTCCTGAGCATTTAGAACTTTTAGTTAAGGAACCTTTCAATTTACTTGGTGAAGTGAAAAATGCTGGATCAGTATTTCTTGGAGAATATTCGCCAGAACCGCTAGGGGATTATATGGCTGGTACAAATCATGTACTTCCAACTAGCGGAACTGCAAGGTTTTTCTCACCACTGTCAGTAGATGATTTTATAAAAAAATCTAGTTTTATATATTATACCGAAAGTTCATTATCAAAGGTTCAAGACAAGATAGTTACGTTAGCAGAAACTGAAGGGCTTACTGCACATGCAAATTCTATAAAGGTTAGATTTGAATAAGGCATCTGAGAGTAAATAGACTAGTTATTTATTTGAGGTTGACTAAGAAGGAGGAGAAAGAATGGGTGATAGGAAGTCTTTAATTAAAAGAAAAACTGGTGAAACTGATATTGAAATTGAATTTAATATAGATGGTAAGGGAAGCTACGAAATTAATACAGGAGTGGGCTTCTTAGATCATATGTTGTCATTATTAGCCAAACATGGAAACTTTGATTTAACTATAAAGGTTAAAGGTGATCTTAATGTAGATAGTCACCACACTATAGAAGATATAGGAATAGTTCTAGGTCAATGTATAAAGGAAGCATCTGGTGAAAGAAATGGTATTAAAAGATACGGAACCTGTTTCTTACCAATGGATGAAGCTATGGCAATGGTTTCAGTTGACGTTAGTGGAAGACCTTTCTTAGTTTTCGAAGCAGAACTTCCAGCTCAAAAGTTAGGGGATTTTGATACGGAGATGACAGAAGAATTTTTTAGATCCTTTGCATTTAATGCAGGAATAACATTACATGGTAAAGTTCTTTATGGAAAGAATACTCATCATATGATAGAAGCTTTATTCAAAGCTTTAGCAAGAGCATTAAAGGAAGCACTTACAATGGATGAAGCAATAAAAGGAGTTATGTCAACAAAAGGGATTCTTTAATTAGGAGGTGTGGCTATGATATCAATAGTTGATTGTGGAATAGGTAATTTGCGAAGTGTAGAAAAAGCGCTAGAGTATATTGGTTTTAAGAGTATAGTCACTTCAGATAAAGAAACTATATTAAATAGTAAGGGGATTATCCTTCCAGGTGTTGGAGCATTCCCTGATGCAATGGCAAATCTTGAAGCTCAAGGCTTAGATAAGACTTTAAAACTTGCTGCTAAAAACGATAAACCTATATTAGGTATTTGTCTCGGAATGCAACTTCTCTTTGATGAAAGCGACGAAGGCAGAACTACTTCAGGACTAGGTTTGATACCAGGAAAAATAAAAAAACTTTATGGGGATATAAAAACACCTCATATGGGATGGAATTCAATAAATATTGTAAATGATAATTGTTTACTTAAGGATATAAAAGAGGATAGTTATGTATATTTTGTACATTCATTTTATGCAGAAATGCGATATAAAGAAAATCTTATTGCAGAGTGTACTTATGGAGTCAAGGTACCTGCTGTAGTTTCAAAAGCAAATGTTTATGGAACACAATTTCATCCGGAGAAAAGTGGAGACATAGGAATACAAATACTTAAGAACTTTGGGGAGTTGATAAAATGATTATTTTTCCAGCTATGGACTTAAGAGAGGGAAAATGCGTTAGATTATATCAAGGAGATTTTAATCAATCAAGTGTTGTAGGAGAAGAACCTTTAACTACAGCTAATGCTTTTAAAGCTTCTGGGGCTGAATTTTTTCATATGGTTGATTTAGATGGTGCTCTAAAAGGAAATGTACAAAATCTTAATACTGTTATTAAGATTATGGAAGAAACAGGAATTCCAGTTCAACTTGGTGGAGGAATTAGAAATTTACAAACTATTGAGATGCTAGTAAATAGCGGAGTAAAGAGAGTAATTCTTGGGACTGCAGCCTTAAATAATCCTAAGATGGTAAAGTTTGCAGTAAAAAATTATGGTGATAAAATTGCAGTAGGTATTGATGCAAGGAATGAATATGTTGCAGCAGAAGGATGGCTTAAAGTAAGCAAAATTAACTATATTGATTTCGGAAAACAAATGGAAGATATAGGAGTAAAGACAATAATCTTTACGGATATCAGTAGAGATGGCACTCTGAAAGGACCTAATTTTGAGCAGACCTTTAAATTAAATGAAAGCATTAGTTGCGATATAATTGCATCCGGTGGAATGAAAGATTTAGAGAACTTAAAACTTTTAAGAAAAGAAAATATCTATGGAGCAATAGTTGGTAAAGCACTATATAGTGGAAATATAAAATTGGATGAAGCTATTCAAATTGGGAGGTGAGCTGATGCTTACAAAAAGAATAATACCCTGCCTCGATGTTAATATGGGTAGGGTAGTAAAGGGAATAAACTTTGTTAATTTAAAAGATGTTGGAGATCCTGTTGAGATAGCTGAGTTTTATAATAAAGAAGGTGCTGATGAACTAGTATTTTTAGATATAACCGCAACGCATGAAGGAAGAAAGACTATGATAGATGTAGTTAAGAAAACTGCAGAAAAGGTGTTTATTCCCTTAACTATCGGAGGTGGAATTAGTACCCTTGAGGATTTTAAAGAGATATTACGAGCAGGCGCTGATAAAATATCAGTGAATTCAGCGGCAGTTAGAGATCCTGAACTTATAACTAAAGCTGCGGAAAGATTTGGTTCACAATGCGTTGTAGTAGCTATTGATGGTAGAATGAGAAAAGATGGTTCTGGATGGAATGTGGTAATTAATGGTGGTAGAATTGATACTGGTATGGATGCAGTAGAATGGGCTAAAAAAGTGGAAAAATTAGGTGCTGGTGAAATTCTTTTAACAAGCATGGATGCGGATGGAACTAAGGAAGGCTTTGATATTGATTTTACAAAAGCAATTTCTGAAAATGTAAATATTCCTGTAATTGCATCTGGTGGCTGTGGAAAGCTTGAACATTTTAAAGAGGTATTCGAAAAAACTGGAGCAGATGCAGCCCTTGCCGCATCATTATTTCATTATAGAGAATTAACCGTTAGCCAAGTAAAGCAATACTTAAAGGAAGGCAAGGTGTCAGTTAGGCTATGATAGATTTCACAAAAGGGCTTGTTCCCGCTATTATACAAGATTATAAATCTGGGGAAGTTTTAATGCTCGCTTATATGAATGAGGAAGCATTAAAAAGAACTTTAGCCACTGGAACTACTTGGTTTTGGAGTAGGTCCAGACAAGAATTTTGGAACAAAGGTGCAACTTCAGGAAACTTTCAGCATGTAAAAGAAATAATTACTGACTGTGATGAAGATACACTATTAATTAAGGTAGAACAAATAGGAGTTGCATGTCATACTGGTAGTAGAAGTTGTTTTTTTAAAAATGTTAGGAGTGAAGAAAATGAATGATGTAAATTTTTTATATGAACTTTATCAAGTAATTCAAGAAAGAAAAGAAAATCCAATTGAGGGCTCATACACAAATTATCTATTTGAACAAGGCTTAGATAAAATACTTAAGAAAACTGGGGAAGAAGCATCTGAAGTAATTATAGCTTCAAAAAATAATTCTCCTGAAGAAATGGTAAGTGAGATAAGTGATCTTCTATATCATCTTTTAGTTCTAATGGTAAATGAAGGCGTTAAAATTGAAGATATAGCACATGAACTAGAAAAAAGACGTATGAAAATATGCAATAAAAAACCAGAAAAAAAATTAGACAGTATCCATTAAGTAATATAGAATAGATTAATGTAGGGTTTTAGGTGCAAAATACCTAAAGCCCTTACTTATGTTTTACTTAGGAGGATGTACTTTGAATTTAGATGTAATAAATCAAGTTTTAATATTATTTATGATTATTATTATTGGAGTTTACGCCAGAAAGAAAAACTATATTAATGACGAAGTTAGTAAAGGTTTATCAAATATCCTTGTTAATATTACGCTTCCACTATTAGTTATATCATCCTTTTCAGCAAAGTATTCTATGAATATGCTACTTAATGCTGGAAGGGTTTTTATGTTTTCAATACTAATCAATATTGTTTTAATAATTATGGGGAAGCTTGTGTTTTGTAAATTTCCCAAAGGTGAACAAAATATTTTAAGGTTCGTAACTTTATTTTCTAATTGCGGTTTTATGGGATTTCCAGTACTTGAGAGCTTATTTGGTAAAACAGCAATATTCTATGGATCTGTATTTAATGTAACCTTTAATCTTTTCATGTTTTCATATGGAGTTATGCTATTTACAAATAAGAAAAGTATAAAGGATTTAAAAAAAATTATCGTTAACCCAGTAATAATATGTACAGGAATAGGTTTATTAATATTCAGATTTTCAATTATACTTCCTAAACCACTAAATACTACAATTAATATGGTTGGTTCAATGACAACACCAATATCAATGCTTATTATTGGTGCAATGTTAGCTGAAAGTAATATAAAAGAAGCATTTTTAGGGTGGAAAATCTATCTCATTAGTTTTATTAGATTAATTGTTGCACCAATAGTGACGTTATTGATGTTGAAGCTTCTAGGTGCGGATGGGCTAATTTTAAAGGTTTTAGTTGTAATTCAAGCAATGCCTGCTGCTGCTACGGCAGCCGTATTCACAGAACAATATGGTGGGAATAAGGAATTAACATCAAAATGTATTTTTATGACAACTTTTTTTTCTATATTTACAATACCTTTAATAATAGAATTGCTATAAACTGTAAGTAATGTCGAAAATAATAGATTCTTGACAGAAACTAAAGAATACGGTACTATATCTTTATAGATTTAAAATCATTTTAAAAGTAGGGGGTTTTTGTATGAGTATTAAGATATTAAGAAAGTATATTCAACTTTGTGAAGCCTTAGAAGTTAAGCCTACATTGGAGGATTTTAGAAAAGTATCTATAGTCTTAAAACGTATTACTTAGTGAGTACATATTATTTAATGAGAAAAGACACAATACATAGTAGCAATACAAGAGTTTAATAAATAAGATTTAGTACATCAGGATGATAGAAAATAAATGGTATAAAGACTACTACCTTGAGGGAAACCTTAGGGAGTGGTCTTTATCGTTATATAGAAATGAATCTAAATTATTCAATATTCTAAAGAGTAATAATCCCAATGAAAGATTTACTTCTAAAAGTATTTTTAAGCCTTTAATAACATAATTTAACTAGTACTTCTATTTATTAAGTGTTTCCCAAATATTATGAATTTTCCTATGCATTTTATAATGAAGAACACTGATTTTAAACAAATGCCTGAGTTATTAGTAACTAGGCATTTTTTTAACGAAAAGAAGAATCGAATAATTCTAAAGGGAGATGTACCAAGTCCCATGAATCCACCATCTGGATGCCGTTTTCACACACGTTGTTTTAAGTGTACTGAAATATGTTCAAAAGAAGAACCTAAATTTCAGGATTTAGGTGGAGGTCATTTCGTGGCTTGTTGGAACTTATAAAAATTGGAGCAGGTAATTTAAATTACCTGCTCCATTCCATTATATGAAGTAAGAATTGCATATATATATCATTAGGTATACAATATTATCAAATATACTAACAATTATCTCGCATATTGAAATTAATATTATAATTTATAATGAGTGGAGGGATAATTTTGAAAAGAATTCTATTAATTAATGATAGCATATTTGAAAATGTAATTATGAGAGACATTCTTGAGGAAATAGGATACCAGGTTGAAATAAGCAATGAGTTTGAGGCTTTTGGGGCTATGGATCAATTTAAACCAGAAGTAATTATTTCAAATCTTATTATGAAGAGGATAACTGGAGATATACTTCTTAAAAAAATGAAACAGGAAAATCCACAATTAAAGACAATCCTTAGCTCTTCAAGCATTGTTAAGGTTCAAGAATTAAGTAAAAACGATATAGACTATTTTATTCAAATTCCTTCAACAAAAAATGATATAGAGAAGGTTCTAATGAAATTAGAAGAAGAAGCTAAAAGAAGATTTTGTCCTGATTGCGGAGGAAATATAGAATCATTAAATACAAATTCAAAATTTTGCCCTTATTGTGGAAATAAGTTATAAATTGCTTAAAGGTTTCTTGATTTCTTACAATAAAAGTATTATAATCTATAGCTAAGTGGAGATTTAATATCATAAAACCAAACATTCTCCTTTTGGGAATTTTGATTTGTGAACGGTTAGATCCCTAATATTGAAAAAGGAGGTATGTGTATATGGGAGATAAGACTTTAACTTGTAAGGATTGTGGAAAAGAATTTGTTTTTACTGAAGGTGAGCAGGCATTTTACAAAGAAAAAGGATTTGAAAACGAACCACAAAGATGTCCTGATTGTAGAAGGGCTAGAAAGCAACAAAACAACAATAGAGACTTCAGAAGATAATTAATATAGAATTATCAAAGCCGTTGGGAAACCAACGGCTTTTTTATTTTTTGAAATTACGTTTTATTTTGAGAAAAATTTTTATTGCAAATGATAAATCTAAAATTAAATGGGAAAAAAAGTAAATAAATTTAATATTAAACTAGTAAATAATGTTAAAAGAGTATATAATTAACATATAATGGTAATGACACTGATTATAATTAATTTATTTAAGGGGGAAATGGAAATGAGTTTAAAATTAAAGGAAAGGATAGATTTATTAATAATATATGATGATACCTAATATTTTAATGAAAACATGAATGACTAAAAGTATAGAGAATAAATTAGTATGTATGTAAACGATTTCTCAAATATTTAAATTTTATGAACTTTTTACAGAATTTATAGACAAGCATTGGCAGGCTGCAAGAATTATTTTCAATATACAATACAGTACTTTTATTTTATGTGATTACCATGTCTACAGAATAAATGAATAGTGAAAATGTTAAAAAACTCAAAAGCTATAATAAAGGAGATGGAGCAGGTTGAAAAAATTTGGTAGTTTTATAGCAGAAAAAAGAGGCTTAGTACTAATTATTGCGATACTTTTGTTAGTACCTTCATTTTTCGGAACAGTATATACTAAAATTAATTATGACATTATAGCGTATATACCCAAAGACAAAGATTCAATTAAAGGTCAAGATATTCTAGATAAACAATTTAAAAGTGCTGCTATTGGAATATTAATAGTTGACAATAAAAATCCTCAACAGGTTATTGCCTTAAAGGATAAAATATCTAAGGTAAATGGTGTGCAGCAAGTTATTTATGTTAGTGATTTCATAGATACAACTATACCAAAGGAAATATTACCTGATGATCTTAAAAAGGCTTTTTATAACGACAAATCAACAGTAATGTTTATAAAATTTGTGGAGGCTGCCACAGCGGATTCAACACAAACAGCTATTGGTAAAATAAAGGATATTACAGATAAACATTGTTACTTAGCTGGTTTATCAGCCATACAAAAAGATTGTATGGATTTAGTTAATAAGGAAAAACCATTATATGCTATTATGGCTGGTGGATTAATAGCCCTAGTATTAGCATTGTTTATGGACTCTTTCCTAATTCCAGTAGTTTTTGTGTTAGCTATTATTTTCCCAGTAATGTACAACATGGGAACTAATATATTCTTTAAGGATATTTCATATCCTACGAAAGCTATGACGGCGGCATTGCAAATGGGTGTAACCATGGACTTTTCAATATTTTTGTACCATCGGTACGAGAAAGAGAAACATAATTTTGATACTAAAGAAGAGGCTATGGCTGAAGCCATTAGTAAAATGATACTGCCAATTGGAGCTAGTTGTTTAACAGCTGCTGCAGGATTTTTATCAATGCTTGTTGCAAAGATTACTCTATGTGGAGATATTGGTGTTGTTATGGCAAAGGGTGTTATCTTTGGCATGATTGCATCTTTAACAATTTTACCTGCATTAGTGCTTGTTATGGATGGAGCTATAACAAAAACTAAACATAGAACCTTACTGCCATCCTTTGAAAAAAGTTCACATTTTATAACAAAGCACTATAAAATATTTGTAATATTATTTGTAGTATTATTAGTTCCTGCATTTTATGGCAAGGAAAATGCTACAGTTTATAAAGATTTAATATCTACTTTACCTAAAGATATGGATGCTGTAGTTGCAACTAATAAGCTTAAAACAGATTATAATATGACTACTTCACATTTCATAGTTGTAGACAAAAGTACACCTTCTTACAAGGTAAATGCTATGATTGATGAAATCGAAAAGGTAAAGGGCATTAATAATATAGTTGGGGATGATAAACTTGTTGGACCAGGTATCCCAGATGATTTTATCCCAGCAAATATAAAGACTTTGTATTCAAATGACAAGTATAAATTAATTCTTGCAAACTCAATCTATAAGGCAGCAAGTGATGAGGAAAATGACCAAATAGATCAAGTTAACGCTATTGTAAAAAAATATGATAGTGGCGCAATGGTAACTGGTGAAGGAGTTGTAACAAAAGATTTAGTTAACCTAGTTAACAAAGATTTTGATAAAGTTGATATAGTTTCAATAGTTGCAATACTTATATTAATCGGATTAGTATTTGGGTCTTTATTCATTCCTATAATACTTGTTCTTACAGTAGAATTAGGAGTTTTCCTAAACTTAGGAATTCCATATTACACTGGAAAAGACCTTCCTTTTATTGCGGGAATTGTAATAGCCTGCATACAATTAGGTGCAACCGTTAACTACGCTATATTGATAACTGCAAGATTTAGAGAAGAAATAGGCAATGGACTAGACAAATTTGAAGCAATGAGAATTACAATTCAGCATACAGCTAAGTCTGTAATTGTAAGTGGACTTACATTCTTTGCGGCTACAACTGGTGTAGCTTTAGTTACAAAGTTTGATTTAGTTTATACCCTTTGTATGTTAGTTTCAAAAGGTGCAGTAATTGGTATGGTAGTAATAATTGTTATGTTACCAGCTTTATTACTTGCTTCAGAAGGCTTAATAGCGAAGACTTCATTGTTCTGGAGAAAAGGTAATACAAGAGAAGTTAATTTAGTAGAAGAGAGGTATTAAAATGAGAAATAAAGCGTTTTCTAAAAAGATATTATGTTTAGTTGTAATTGGTAGCATGATGAGCCCTACTTTAGCTTTTGCACAAAGTTCAACTCTAGTTGTTACTCAACCAATAAATAATTCTGCAGCATTAACTAAAGATGAAACTGTGTTCACAACACTCGATTCAACTGGTGTTGCTAAAAGTACATCAGTTACCAATTGGATTCATAGTGACAATATGCTTTCAGAATTAATGGATAAGTCAAATTTAACTAATATAAAGAACCTTAAAGGTAGTGAAACTCCAACAAAGAGTGGCGACAGCTTAGTATGGAAAACAGGTAAAAATGATATTTTTTATTCAGGTGATTCTAACAAAGCTTTACCAATAAGCGTTAAAATTGTTTATTACTTAAATGATAAAGAAATAAGTGCTAAAGATTTAGCTGGAAAAAGTGGTAAAGTAAAGATTAAAATTGATTTTGACAATAATACTAAAAAAATGGTAAATGTCAATGGAAAAGCTAGAACTGTTTGTGAGTCCATTCCAATAACTACTATTATTGATATGCCAGTAGGAAATTTCTCTAAAATCACAGCTACTGATGGAACAATAATTAAAGTTGGTAATAATAATGTTCTTAGTTTCATATCTGTTCCAGGCTTTCAAGAGAGTCTTGGATTAAAAAATGGTGATTTAGGAGTAACTCTTGCAAATTCTATAGAAGTTACAGCAGATGCAAAAGACTTTAAGTTAGCACCAATTTACTTTGCTGCTTCACCAGACCTTCTTGATTTAAGTGCCATTGCTGATGGAACTGATATCACTAAAACAGTTACTGATTTAAAAACTGGAATCACTGGACTTAAAGATAATATGGTTAAGCTAGTAGCTGGATCAAAAACATTAGCTGATAAATTAACCTTGGCAAAGTCTGGAGTAACAACCCTCACTGGAGAGTTAGATAAAAATAAAGATAAAATTGCTTTAATAACTGATAATAGTAATGTTACTAAGGAAAGAACAATTATGTCTGATTCCCTTGCTTTGCTAGACATGGATACATCGATGTTAAGTTCAGTTAAAACACTTGCAAGTGCTGAGAATTTGAACAAGATTGGTAAGATTGCTGGAGATTATCAAGCAGCTAATATTGGTCCAATTGCTGATGGTGCACTTCCTTTAATCACTAAGGGGAATTTGACAAAATTATCGCCAGTTTCGGGAATGATGGATAAAAATACTTTACTTGGACTTAATAAATTACTTACAGATGCTAGTGGATTAACTAATATGGATGTTGCTTCAATGAGTGGTTTTTTACAGGAACAATCAGATAATTCAGATGCTTTTTTAAAGTTGTATAAGGAAAAAGTAGCTATATATGATGATGCTGAATTTTTGGCTTATTATGGAACTCACCTATTAGATCCAATAGGTCAAGCTGCAGTTGCATTGAGTTATGAGACCTATAAATCACTAGAGGGTGGTAAGAGATTTAATCAAGCTACGCTGAGTTCTAGTGGTGCTGCATATAAGTATCCAGGAGTAGCTAGTATGGCTATGATGAAGCCAGCAGTTACTCAACTAGCAGTAGTTCAACGCGAATTAATAGCAGCTGCTCCTCAGGTAGCAGGGGTTCAGACACTTTTAACTACGATAGCTAATGATCCTAATTTACCAGCTTTACAAAGTATGCTAAAGACAGTTACTAATGCAGAAGAAGCAGCTAAGTTAGAGACATTCTGTAATGATATAAAGACTGTAATACCATTACTAAAAACTCTTCAAAGTCAAATGACTCCAGCAAATATTGCCAATTTATCAAATGCAACAAAGATGATAGATTCTTTAGTTAGTATGCAAAACGATTTAAAGAGTAGTAAAAGTATACTTTTGCAAATGCAGGATGCACTTTCTGAAGGTAATGTGACTAAGATAAAGGGTTTAATAAAACAACTGCCAACGTTAACAGGTGGAATAAGCCAATTATCAGATGGAGCTAATACATTATCATCACTTCTTACTAAATATAATAGTGATGGAATATTAAAGCTTAGCAATAAAGTTTCACCAATACTTGAAACTGCAACGGATGCGCTTGCAGCCAAAGATGAAATGGTGAAAATTGCAAAGGAAAACACATCATTTAGTGGTGTTGATCCAAGTATGAAAGGAAGTCTAAAATTTGTAATGCAAACTGAGGATATTAAAACTCAAGATTCAAACTCTAAAAAAGAAGTTAAAACAGAAAAGAAGACTTTCTGGGATAAAGTATACGACGCTTTCGCAAAATAGTATAAAGCTTAAAGTACCTAGATTTGAATAGAATCTAGGTGCTTTTTTCTTTTTTTGAAGTTTAATTTTTTGTTAAGAAAGTGTTTATATTGTAATATTATACCTAATAATAGAAAAAAATTAATAAAATATTAATTTTTTTTATATTTTATCTAGTAAATATGTAGAAAAAGTATATAATTAGTATATAATGAAAATGACTCTTAGTCATAATTAATTTTAATAAGGGGGAAAAGGAAAATGCATTTAAAATTCAAAGAAAGGATGTTTTATTAACAAAATGTATTAATACCAAACATTGTAATGAAAAATATGAATGATTCAGCCTAGAATTATTCACGATTTATTTCAGACAGCGTTTTTTCATGTAATTCATCAAGAAATATTAAAAGATGATTTTGGCATTAATCCCGTTATATTCGCTTAAATTGTTTTTTTTAATGTAAACGGTTTCTCCTTTACATTGAATTTTCAACATACAAATGTGAATATATTAACAAGAAATATAATTATAGAGATAAATTTTTTAAATTTTCTTATATAATTGAATATTTGGGAAAATAATTTGAAAGTAAAGCTTCTGATAATTTTTTTAAAGAAATTACAGACAAGCTTTAAAATGCTGTGCAAGTTAAGTTAAAAGAAATATCAAATTTCTATTTAAAGTGATTATCATGGTTATATGGTAAGTGAAGTGTTTAGAAAATTAAAATGCTAAAAAATAGCTCGAACATAGCTATAATAAAGGAGATGGGGCAGGTTGAAAAAATTTGGTAGTTTTATAGCAGAAAAAAAAGGCTTAGTACTTATTATTGCGATACTTTTGTTAGTACCTTCTTTTTTCGGAACAGTATATACTAAAATCAATTATGACATTATTGCGTATATACCAAAAGATACAGAGTCAATTAAGGGTCAAGATATTCTAGACAAACAATTCAAAAGTGCTGCTATTGGAATATTAATAGTTGACAATAAAGATTCTCAACAGGTTATTGCCTTAAAGGATAAAATATCTAAGGTAAATGGTGTACAACAAGTTATGTATGTTAGTGATTTCCTAGATACAAGTATACCAAAGGAAATGTTACCTGATGATCTTAAAAAAGTTTTCTATAGCAAGGATTCAACAGTTATGTTTATAAAATTTGTTGAAGCTGCTACAGCTGATTCAACTCAGAACGCAATTGGTGATATCAAAGATATCACAGATAAACATTGCTATTTAGCTGGTTTATCAGCAATACAAAAAGATTGTATGGACTTAGTTAATAAGGAAAAACCATTATATGCTCTTATGGCTGGTGGATTAATAGCCCTAGTATTAGCATTGTTTATGGATTCATTCCTAATTCCAGTTGTTTTTGTATTGGGAATTATTTTCCCAGTAATGTACAATATGGGAACAAATATATTCTTTGAAGATATTTCATATCCTACGAAAGCCATGACGGCGGCCCTGCAAATGGGTGTAACCATGGACTTTTCAATATTCTTGTATCATCGGTACGAGAAAGAGAAACATAATTTTGCTACTAAAGAAGAAGCTATGGCTGAAGCAATTAGCAAAATGGTACTGCCAATTGGAGCTAGTTGTTTAACAGCTGCTGCAGGATTTTTATCTATGCTTGTTGCCAAAATTACTCTATGCGGAGACATAGGTGTTGTTATGGCAAAAGGTATTGTATTTGGTATGATTGCATCTTTAACAATTTTACCTGCATTAGTTCTTGTTATGGATGGAGCTATAACAAAAACTAAGCATAGAACTTTATTGCCATCCTTTGAAAAAAGTTCACATTTTATTACAAAGCACTATAAAGTATTTGTAGTATTGTTTGTAGTATTATTAGTACCTGCATTTTATGGTAAGGAAAATGCTACAGTTTATAAAGATTTAATATCTACTTTACCTAAAGATATGGATGCTGTAGTTGCAACTAATAAGCTTAAAACAGATTATAATATGACTACTTCACATTTCATAGTTGTAGACAAAAGTACACCTTCATATAAGGTAAATGCTATGATTGATGAAATCGAAAAGGTAAAGGGAATAAACTCTATAGTTGGTGATGATAAACTTGTTGGACCAGGAATCCCAGACGACTTTATCCCAGCAGATATTAGAAGCTTATACTCTAATGATAAATACAAGTTGGTTTTAGCAAATTCTATCTATAAAGCTGCAAGTCCAGAAGAGGACGAGCAAATAGATAAAGTCAATGCTATTATAAAGAAATATGATAGTGGTGCAATGCTAACTGGTGAAGGTGTTGTAACAAAAGATTTAGTTAACCTAGTTAACAAAGATTTTGATAAAGTTGATATAGTTTCAATAGTTGCAATACTTATATTAATCGGATTAGTATTTGGATCTTTATTGATTCCTATAATACTTGTTCTTACAGTAGAATTAGGAGTTTTCCTAAACTTAGGAATTCCATATTACACTGGAACAGACCTTCCTTTTATTGCGGGAATTGTAATAGCCTGCATACAATTAGGTGCGACAGTTAACTATGCTATATTAATGACTGCAAGATTTAGAGAAGAAATAGGCAATGGACTTGATAAGTTCGAAGCAATGAGAATTACAATTCAGCATACAGCTAAGTCTGTAATTGTAAGTGGACTTACATTCTTTGCTGCTACAACTGGTGTAGCTGTAGTTTCAAAGTTTGATTTAGTTTATACTCTTTGTATGTTAGTTTCAAAAGGTGCAGTAATTGGTATGGTAGTAATAATTGTTATGTTACCAGCTTTGTTACTTGCTTCAGAAGGCTTAATAGCAAAGACTTCATTGTTCTGGAGAAAAGGTAATACAAGAGAAACAAATATAGTAGAAGAGAGGTATTAAAATGAGAAATAAAGCGTTTTCTAAAAAGATATTATGTTTAGTTGTAATTGGTAGCATGATGAGTCCTACTTTGGCATTTGCACAAAGTTCAACTTTAGTTGTTACTCAACCAATAAATAATTCTGCAGCATTAACTAAAGATGAAACTGTGTTCACAACACTAGATTCAACAGGTGTTGCAAAGAGCACATCAGTTACTAGCTGGATTCATAGTGATAATATGCTTTCAGAATTAAAAGATAAATCTAATTTAACTAATATAAAGAACCTTAAAAGTAGTGAAACTCCAACTAAAAGTGGTGACAGCTTAGTATGGAAAACAGACAAAAGTGATATTTTTTATTCAGGTGATTCTAACAAAGCTTTACCAATAAGCGTTAAAATTAAGTATTACTTAGATGATAAAGAGATTAGTGCTAAAGATTTAGCTGGAAAAAGTGGTAAAGTAAAGATTAAAATTGATTTTGACAATAATACTAAAAAAATGGTAAATATCAATGGAAAAGCTAGAACTGTTTGTGAAGCTATTCCAATAACTACTATTATTGATATGCCAGTAGGAAATTTCTCTAAAATCACAGCTACTGATGGAACAATAATGAAAGTTGGTAATAATAACGTTCTTACTTTCATATCTGTTCCAGGTTTCCAAGAGAGTCTTGGATTAAAGAATGGTGATTTAGGAGTAACTCTTGCAAATTCCGTAGTAGTTACAGCAGATGCAAAAGACTTTAAGTTAGCACCTATTTACTTTATGGCTTCACCAGAGCTTCTTGATTTAGATAGCGTTGCTGGTGGACCAACTGTCCTTAGTGACATAATGACTAAAGTTAATGTAGCTAAAGCTGGAATAAGCCAATTAGTAGCTGGAAGTCAAAAATTAGATAAATTAATGGGTGAGTTCCAAGAGAAATTTACACTGTTAAATACTAAGTTAAATACAACTGCCGTTGGTGCTGATGGAAAGCCACAAGGATTAAAAGCAGCTACTAGTGCAATTAATGATGGTGTGAAAATGCTTGACTCATCTTTATCTTCAACAGCAATTGTCAATGGAAAGCCAACAGGCATCCAGACTGCGACATCTCAAATAGTAGCTGGTATCAATGCTATTAATACTGCTATAAATGATTACAACATTAATCCAGCTAATGGAACAAAGGTACCAAGTTTTAAAGCAACAGCAGCATCACTTATGGCTAGCATTGGATCAAAAGCGACTACAGCTAATCCGATGGGAGATCCTACAACTAGTTTAACGGATGCTATTAACGCTTTAAATCTTTTAATTCAGTCAAATCCATCCGATCCTAGATATGCACAGATGAATGCATTAATATCTGGACTTGTTGCAACAACAAAAAAACCAACAACAGCAGCACAAGCCTCAGCTACTACTTTATATAATGGAGTAGCGTTCTTAAATACTGGATTAAGTTCACTAGGTGCTCAAACAGCAAGTGCTATTGTTTCTGCAGGTGAATATAAAAATAATATAGATTTACTTACTGCAAAGGTTCATGATCCTGCAAATGGATTAGCTGCATCTATGGGCAAATTAAATGAAAATGTAGGTGTTCTTGCGTCATCAGTTAATGATTTAAAAGTTCTTGGAGTTGATAAATTAAAAGCTGAAGGTACTGCTCCATTAGCAACAGGACTTGGTTCCTTAGCTGGTCAAATAACTCCAATAATGGCAAAAGTAGATGATGTTATGGCAACTAAAGACGAAATGGTTAAAATAGCAAAAGAAAACAGTTCATTTAGCGGTGTTGATCCAAGTATGAAGGGAAGCATGAAGTTTGTTATGCAAACTGGAGACATCAAAGTTGGAGATTCAAGTGCTAAAAAAGAAGTAAAAGTAGCAAAAAAGAGTTTCTTAGATAAAGTTTATGATGCTTTCATGAAATAATTTAAGATTTAAAGAGCCTAGATTTTGTAAATCTAGGCTCTTTTTTTATGCGATAAATTCAACTAATCTAGATAATGATAACTGCTGAAAGTGAAATACCCCATTTATTATAACTGATATGCTTGAAATAGCTGCTCATTTACTGCAAAAAAACAAGTATGCTGTTGAAATCTTGAAGTGCTTTTTAGGGATATTAAGCAATTCTTAAATTGGGGAAATGTTAAAGTAAGAAGTCTTGAAAAATGTATTGTGATATTTCTCTTTAGTATTAATATAATTCATATTTAGACAAATTATATCAATAAAAAACGACTTAATTACAATTGAGGAAACTACCCGATCCTTACAAATTACCTAGAAAGAACCATTTTGGATAGACTAAGGGCTTAGAAAACAGATTTTTCAATGATGTTTTCATATTGTGTAAATACTGTTACGCTTATTATATTTGCTAGGGGTTAGAGTTAAATAAGTAAAAAATCGAAATATATACCATTAGTGAATAAAAGCAAGAAAATTGGAGAATAGAAAATATTTACTAATGGAATTTATAGGTATATACTAAATTTAGAAATAATTAATATAAAATAGGAGTTTATGATGAAAATTGAAAAAATGGAACAAATTATAATATTATTTAAAAAATACAATTTGCAAAAAATGTGTGTAGAAATAGATGATTTCAAATTGGAAATTTATGATTATCAAAATACTACTGAAATAGAGAAAAATATAAAGCTTAATTATGAAGACAATGCACCTGATAAATTAGCTTTGAATATTGTAAATGAAAGTAACACAGATGAGGATGAAAATGTATATGTAATTAAGGCACCATTAGTGGGTAACATAAATATTTTGAATAATGAAATAACAGGAAAAAAATATTCTGTTGGGGATAAAATTAGCAAAGGTACAGCAATATGTACAATTGAAGCTATGAAAATGTTTAATGAGGTTTCATGTATTGAAGATGGGGTTATAGAAGATATATTTATGGATGACAATCAATTTGTTGAATATAATCAGCCATTATTCAAAATCAAGAAATAAGGGTGAAAAAATGGTTAAGAGGATATTAATTGCAAATAGAGGCGAGGTTGCTGTAAGAATAATTAGAGCTTGCTGGGAGATGGGTATTGAGACTTTAGCAGTTTATTCAATGGAAGACAAAGAAAGTATGCATGTGAAAATTGCTGATATATCAGTCTGTATAGGGCCTGCTAGTTCTAGTGAAAGTTATTTAGACATGAATAAGATAATTGAAGTAGCTAAATATCATAAGGTTGATGCAATACATCCAGGATATGGTTTCCTAGCAGAAAATGCTGAATTTGCTCATTTATGTTTTGAAAATGAAATTAAATTTATTGGACCTTCTGCAGATACAATTAGATTAATGGGAAATAAGATACTAGCAAAGGAATTAGTTAAAAAACTAGGGATACCTACTATTCCAGGTATAGAAGGCACTATAAAAGATAGTCATGAAGCAAAAAAATGGCTAGTGACATAGGATATCCAATATTTATTAAAGCAGCAAATGGCGGTGGAGGAAAAGGAATAAGGAAAGTATTAAAGGAAGAAGAGTTTGAGAAGAACTTAAATATTTGTAGAGAAGAAGCAAAGAGAGCATTTGATGACGATGCAATTTACATAGAAAAATATATTGATAGACCAAGGCATGTGGAAGTCCAAATATTAGCAGATGAATATAAAAATATTCTAGTATTGGGTGAACGTGATTGTAGTATTCAGAGGAAAAATCAGAAACTAATTGAAGAGTCACCAGCAATTATTCTAAACGATGAAATTAGAAAAAAAATATTTAATTTCTCCAGAAAGATTGTAGAAGAATGTAATTATATTAGTGCTGGCACTATTGAATTTCTTGTGGATGAAGAGAAAAACGTATATTTCATGGAGATGAACACAAGGCTCCAAGTAGAGCATCCAGTGACAGAAATGATTACAAATGTGGATATTGTCAAAGAACAAGTCAGAATAGCTTATGGTAACAAACTTGAAATAATGCAAGAAGATATTATTTTAAGAGGACATTCAATAGAGTGCAGGATAAATGCTGAGCAACCTAAAAAAAATTTCAATGTTAGTGCTGGGGTTATAAAAAATTTAAATATTCCTGGGGGCAATGGACTTAGAGTGGATTCAGCCCTGTATACGGGTATGAATATAACTTCATTATATGATTCTAATATAGCAAAATTAATTGCCCATGGAAAAGATAGAGAAGAATGTATAGAGAAATTAAAGAGGGGACTTAGTGAATTTATAATAGATGGAATAGAAACAAATATTGAGTTTTTACTCGAGATACTAAATAACAGTCATTTTTTAAGTAATGCGCATAATACCTATACAATAAATGAAATGATTGAATAGTATGATTTGATAGGATGGTGTATGAGTAATGAATGAATGGTTGGAAACAATAATAGCAAGAAAAAAGTATTTTAATAAGGTGGATTTTGCTATAAGTCATGAAGCTGAAGAGCAAACAGCAGCAACATTAAAAAATACTGATGAACACATAAAGCATGCAATTAATTGTCCAACCTGTGAAAAGCAATTAATACAGGTAGAGTTAATAGAAAATAGAAAAGTGTGTAATAATTGTAACCATCATATAAAAATGCACTGTTTAGAAAGAATAGGGTTAATATTTGATGAAGGTATAACGGAATTTTTTGATGAAAATCTAGTCAGTTTAAACCCTATTGATTTTCCAGAGTATGATGAAAAATTAGAACAACTTATGGACAAATTTGGGATAAACGAGGCAGTAATTACTGGTAGAGCAGATATTTCAAATAATGAAGTTTACTTTGGAATAATGGATTATAGATTTATCATGGGTAGTATGGGATCTGTAGTAGGAGAAAAGCTTACAAGGATGATAGAAAGAGCAACAGAAGAAAATAAGCCAATTATTATTTTTACAGCTTCTGGTGGAGCAAGAATGCAAGAGGGAATGATATCACTGTATCAAATGGCCAAAGTTGTTGCAGCAATTGAAAAACACAGTGCGAAGGGACTTCTATATATAAGTGTGTTAACTGATCCTACCACTGGTGGTGTTATTGCAAGTTTTGCATCTATTGCTGATATTACTATAGCAGAACCTAATGCAATAATTGGATTTGCAGGTAAAAGGGTAATTAGTAATACTATCAAAGAGGAAATCCCAGATAATTTTCAGACATCTGAATTCCATTTCGAGAATGGACATATTGATATTATCTGTGAGAGAAAAAACTTAAAAAAGACAATTTCTGACATAATTAGTTTATATACTGGGAGTATTCCTAGAGCATCAAAAAAAATACAATATGAAACAATTGATGTTGATTGGATTAATAATAGTTCTAATACAAATATTAGTTCATGGGAGAGAGTTAAGTTAGCAAGGCATATCGATAGGCCCAATTTTCAAGATTATATTGATAATGTATTTGATAATTTTATAGAATTGCATGGAGATAAAATTTGTAGTGACGATATGGCAATTGTTACTGGAATTGGATATATAAACGGAATAGCGGTCACTGTTATATTAAGTGCTAAAGGTAAAAATTTAGAAGAAAATATACTTAGAAATTTTGGCATGGCTAGACCAGAAGGATATAGAAAAGTCATCAGAATAACTAAATTAGCTGAAAAGTTTGGCTTGCCAGTGATATGCTTTATAGACACTCCAGGAGCACATTGTGGTGTAGATGCCGAAAGGATGGGACAAGGAGAAGCTATTGCAAGTAGTATAAGAAACTTTACAAAATTAACTGTGCCTATTATTTCTATTATTATTGGAGAGGGTGGCAGTGGTGGAGCTTTGGCTACTGGAGTTGCGGATTGGATTTTTATTATGGAGAATTCAATTTATTCAGTTATTTCTCCGGAAGGATGTGCATCCATATTATTCAAAGATTCAGACAAAATTGAAGAGTCCAGTGAATATTTAAAGTTAACTTCAGATGAACTTTTAAAATTAAATATTGTAGATGAAATAATAGCAGAACCTTATGGGGGAGCACATTTAGATAATGAATCTGCAATAAATTATTTGAAAATTATATTGTTTAATAAGCTAATTGAACTCCTAAAAGTTGATAGGGAAGTTCTTTTGAAAAGAAGATATGAAAAATTCAGAAAATATGGGATGGTTAAGGATATTGAATTGTTTTATTGATGTTGAAAAAAACCTTACTGAAAATCCTAAAGATGTATCTTAAATAATTATCATGAGGAGTGTTCTTATATGAAAAAAGTTAGCCATAATAGTTTAGATACTAAAGCGCAGTTGGATTCTAATAATATAGGCATAGCAGTTGTTGGAATGTCCTGTAGATTTCCAGGCGCCAGTGGGTATAAAGAATTTTGGACTAACTTAGAACAAGGTGTAGATTCAATCAAGGAAATTTCTGCAGACCGTTGGGACGTTAGTGAGCACTACTCTTCAAATAGGAATGAACCTAATAAGAGTGTAAGCAAGTGGTGTGGCCTTGTTGATAATATCTATGACTTTGATAATCAATTTTTCAAAATATCTCCTAGGGAAGCAAATAACATGGATCCACAGCAAAGGCTATTGCTTGAAGAAACCTGGCATTGCATTGAAGAATCGGGTATTCCATTAAGTTTGCTTCAGAAAAGAATTACTTCTGTATATATTGGTGAAATGACAGTAGATTATGGTTATGAGAACTTAAACAAGAACATGGAGATTGATAGCTATATGTGTATGGGAATTTATGATTGCATGTTAGCTAATAGAATCTCCTATTTGTTTAACTTTAGTGGAACAAGTGTATCCCTTAATGCGGCATGTGCATCATCTATCATAGCCATACATGAAGCTAAGCGCTCACTTATCAATAAGGAATGTAATTATGCTATTGCAGGTAGTGTAAATCTAAATATTCACCCTATGAAATATATTTCCTTTTCCAAATCTCATATGCTAAGTCCGGATGGAAAGTGCAAAACCTTTGACAAAGATGCTAATGGGTATGTGCCAGGTGATGGTGTAGGGGTGTTGCTTTTACAGAGATTGGATGAAGCAATTAGAGATGGTAACCATATATATGGAATTATTAAAGGATCAGCTACAAATCATGTAGGAAGGAGCATATCTCCTACCGCACCAAGTGTAAAGGCTCAACGTGAAGTAATACTTGCAGCATACAGTGATGCAGGATTGAGTCCTGAAACAGTAAGTTATGTTGAAGCTCATGGAACTGGCACATCCCTTGGTGATCCAATAGAAATAGAGGCGTTAACACAAGCTTTTCGACAACATACAAGCAAAAATCAGTTTTGCAACATAGGTTCAGTAAAAACAAATATTGGACATTTAGAGGCGGCTGCGGGAATGGCAGGAGTTATTAAAGTCCTTTTAATGTTGAAGCAAAAGAAGATACCAAAGAGTTTAAATATTAACGAATTAAATCCAGTAATAGAGTTTGAAAAAACTCCTTTCACTGTCTCAACTTGCCTTAGTAAATGGAAGGGTAAAGAAGAAGGCATGCCTTTGAGGGCCGGAGTCAGTTCCTTTGGTTTTGGTGGTGCAAACTCACATCTAGTGATAGAAGAGTATATAGAAGAAAGAATATATGAGGATTTTTTACTTGATAGGGATAATATATTTATACTTTCTGCAAACACACAACAAAATTTAGAAAGTCTTCTAAGTGAATGGAAAAATTTTGTTATGGGAGAAGATTTTGAGTCCTACCTATTAAAAGATATCTGCAATACATTATTAACGGGTAGAGAAAACTATCCATATCGTTATGGAATACTTGTTGAAAGCAAAGAGAATTTAAAAAGATCAATATTATCTGATAATAAATCCTTTCAAAAAAGCAAAAGGTCTTCCTGGTGCATTTGTATAGGAGCTTTACCTTGGAATAGCTATGAAGATATTCGTGAATTAGTGGATGAACTTTATTTATTTGAACATAATTTAAATAATGCATTAATTTATCTTGATAGTATTGATACAAGTCAAAAAATTAGGAAAAGTTTTTATGAAAAAACTTGGACAGGACGCTATCGGCAGTTGTATCTGTTTATTTCAGGTTATGCCTATATTGTTTCCTTGCAAAATCTAGGTTTTTCTTCAGATTTAATAATGGGAGAAAAGGAAGGCTTTTGGGTGGCACTTGCTGTAAGTGGAATAGTTAAACTTGAAGATGTTATAGCTATACTGAGTGCTAAAAAGGAACTGGAGAAAATTAAGTTTTTTAGACCTTCTATGCCATTTTATGATCAAGTAAATCAGAAAAAAATTATGCCATTTCATTTTGATGAAGAGTATTTAAGGTTGATTACAAAAGACTTAGATATTAATGATGATATATTATCTTATTATATAAAGAAGGCTCGACTGTTAAATGAGAGTCAATATACTTTTAAAAAGTATATTGATGAATGGAGTATCACAATTAAAGCTATATCAGGATATGAAATAGTACAGATGATATATGACGAAAAATTTCTTACCCATGAAAAGGATAAATCCACGAAAGAAAAAAACTTACTCGCAGTAGTTATTGTAAGTTCATTACGTCAACTAAAGCAAAGATGGGACTTAACCGAAGAAAACAAATTTAATAATCCAAGGTTTTATGAACTGATAAATTTAATAGCTGATGGAATAATGCCTAAGGAGATAATGGTTGATATACTAATTAGCGAAAATCCAAATTTTATTTCAGCAGTTAAAATACTGAATCATCGACAAAGTGGAATTAATCTAGAGAATTCTTATGACTATTTAAAAGATAGAAACCAGCATATTGAGGAAATTGCCAATACTACAGATTGGATAAAATCAGCTTTTTCAACAAGAACAGTATTATCATTTACGGAAGATATGGAGAGTTTAAAACTAGGTGATTTTATAATGAATCAGGGAAATTCAAATATAAATGTGGATGGTTTTAGATCTATTAAAGAAACATTACTTCAACTTTGGTTGAAAGGTGTGGATATAGAATGGGAAAAATTGTTTCATCATAAAACCTTCAAAAGGGTAAGCCTTCCTGTGTGCTGTTTTGATAGAAAGCCTTTTCGAATATCGTGCAATAAATTAAATCAAAAGACGGATATTGACAGCATAAAGACTGAAAGTAAAGATAGTAGGCTGAAGCAACTACTATATAGGCTAGAGATAGGAGAATTAGAGGTGAATGATGTAAAACAATTAATGGGGGCACTAGAATGAGTAAAATTATTTTAAGTATAGATGAAGTGCTGGAAAATATAAAAGAGCATAAAATAACCGCAGAGGAAGGTTTTAGCTTAATAAAAGAATTGCAGCAGAGGAGCATTTCAAGTGAAGATGCGCCAGATGAGTCCTCAACTATATATTTTAAGCCGGTTTGGGAAGAGTGTGATATTGCTACTAATTCAAACATACCCAGTTGTATTTTACTTTTTGACACCAATGAAGAACTTTGGAATAAGTTAATAGGTGGCAGAAGTCAAGTTGTGTTAGTAAAGGTAGGGGCGGATTATAGTAAAATAGCAGATAAAAAATATGAAATTAACCCATCACAACAGGAACAATACTTCAAATTGATTCAATCCTTGAGTCAGGATAATTTGTTGCCAGATGGAGTCATTCATAACTGGTCCGAAGAAAGATTTATTTCAAGTGAAGAATCTATCAATAATCAGCTAGAGACAGGAATTTATTCATTATTATATTTGACTAAGGCACTATTGAAACAAAAAACTAAGAATAGTATTAAACTTTTGTATGTATATAAAAACACTGGTGAAGCACACCCATTATGCAATGGAATGGCAGGATTCGGTAAGTCAATTTGTCGTGAAAGCTCTAAATTACTTTATAAAACAGTTGAAATAGAAAATCAATGCCAGAGCAATTTAGATTTATTATTAAATGAATTTGAAATAGTAGGTAAGGATGTAGAAATCCGTTATAGAAATAATAGACGGTTTGTTAAGAGGTTCAAAGAGATAATCAGAGACAATTCTAATAATGTAGCATTAAGAGAAAAAGGAATATACCTTATAACTGGAGGTATGGGAGGTCTAGGTTTTATATTTGCTAGATATATAGCTAGAAATGTAAAATGCAAGCTAGTTCTTATTGGACGTTCAAAACTAAATTCTACAAATGAACAGAAAATCAAGGAACTTCAAATATTAGGTGCTGAAGTTTTATATCTGAGAGCAGATGTGTCAAAGCGTGAGGATGTAAAAAGAATAATTGAGCATACTAAATTAAAATTTGGTCACATAAACGCAGTTATCCATGCGGCAGGGGTAATACAAGATGCTTTCATAATGAAAAAAGAAAAAGAAGAAGTTCAAAATGTAATTGGGCCAAAGATATATGGTATTACATGGTTGGATGAAGAAACAAAAGATGAAAATTTAGATTTCTTTATGTCCTTTTCATCTATTATGTCAGTGCTTGGTAATGTAGGGCAATGCGATTATGCATATGCAAACGGATTTTTAGACAGTTACTCAGAATTTCGTGAGTCCTTAAAGAATAAAGGAAAACGAAAAGGGAAATCTCTTTCCATCAATTGGCCATTATGGTATGAAGGTGGCATGTGTGTGGACGAAAACACCATAGTACTTATGGAAAAGACCCTGGGCATAAATCCCATGCATACAAAAAGGAATTCGTGCTTTTGAGGATGGACTGAAATTACAGGTTAGCCAGCTTGTTGTTATGAATGGACATGTTGAAAGAATAAACCAATTATTTTATGAAGATATTAAAAGTAAAAACAATTTAGATTCAGGTCACACATTACAGCTAAATAGCGAGAAGCTTTTTGAAAAAACTTCTAAAAATATACTGGAGATTGTCTCTGAAATCCTGTCTATAGATAAAGAAAATATAGAGCTGGATGTAGAGAATAGTGATTATGGATTTGATTCAATTTCAACAACTGATTTCATAAATCGTGTTAACGAAAAATATAATTTGGAGCTTACTCCTCCTATATTTTTTGAATATTCAACATTAGGTTCCTTTATTCAATACTTATTAGATAAACATTTGGATCAAATAATAAAGGTTTATGGGAATAGTTGCAAATTAGTTACTCCAGAAGTGGAAGCTACAAATGCCTCAGAAGTTAATGAATCCTTGCTAAAGAATAAATATGGAGAAAATCAAAATAGAGATGAGCCTGTAGCAATCATCGGAATGGCAGGTATTATGCCTCAGTCGGATAGCCTTCAGGAATTCTGGGCCAATTTAGAATTGCAGAAGGATCTTATAACCGAAATACCTGAAGATAGGTGGGATTGGAGGGAATATTTCGGAGACCCAGTTAATGCTGCCAATAAAACTAGAATCAAGTGGGGCGGGTTCATGAAAAATGTGGATAAGTTTGATCCACTGTTTTTTGGAATATCTCCTCGGGAGGCAGAGAATATGGATCCACGTCAGAGGATATGCCTTAAAACTGTATGGGAAACTATAGAGGATGCAGGATATAAGGCATCAGATTTATCGGGAACCAAAACAGGTT
The DNA here is from genome assembly GCA_963791805.1 of uncultured Clostridiaceae bacterium. GTDB lineage: Bacteria > Bacillota > Clostridia > Clostridiales > Clostridiaceae > JACMJL01. Next base: position 858,068 of record CAWBTU010000004.1, on the reverse strand, counting down.
TGTTTGTTGGTGTAGGAAGTTCAGATTATTATGACTTATTGAATCAATATGGAATAGATATTCAGGCACAGACAGCAACTGGTGTGTTTAATTCTATTCTTGTGAATCGTATTTCCTATATTTTAAATATACATGGACCAAGTGAGCCTGTGGATACAGCATGTTCGGCTTCACTAGTGGCAATTCACCGAGCAGTTGAATCTATTAGGAGTGGTGAGAGTGATATGGCAATTGCAGGTGGAGTAAATGTAATGGTAAGTCCCAACTTATATATTACTTTAAATAAATCAGGAATGCTATGTGAGGATGGTCGATGCAAGACATTTGACAAGAGTGCAAATGGATATGTGAGAGGAGAGGGATGCGGTTCCATTATGCTAAAATCTCTCTCTAAAGCTCAACTTGATGGAGATAACATATATGGAGTTATTAAAGGAACAGCTGTAAATCATGGTGGACACGCTAATTCACTGACTGCGCCTAATCCAAATGCACAAGCAGATCTGATAGTGGATGCTTGGAGAAAATCTGGTATAGACCCCGCAACTGTAAGTTATATAGAAACGCATGGAACTGGAACTTCATTAGGTGATCCTATAGAGATTAACGGTATAAAAAAAGCATTTGACCATTTATATGAAAAGTGGGGAAAGACATCGGCCGAATATCCACATTGTGGGCTTGGTTCTGTAAAGACATATATAGGTCACTTGGAAGCTGCTGCAGGGGTAGCAGGAGTTTTAAAAGTACTGTTGTCCATGAAGTACAAAAAAATCCATGGTAATCTTCATTTTAATGAACTTAATCCTTATATTGAATTGGAAAGTAGCCCCTTATACATAATAAGCAAAACACATAAATGGGAAAAAATAGACAACGATATTCCTAGGCGAGCAGGTGTGAGTTCATTTGGATTTGGAGGAGTTAATGCACATGTGCTTATTGAAGAGTACGAACATTTACCAAGAAAAGTGAATATGAGTAATCAACCTCAAGTTATTATTTTATCGGCTAGAAATGAGGAGAGACTTAAGGAATATGCTAAGAAAATGGCTGATTTTTTGGAAAAGACTGATGCTGATTTTGTAGATATCGCTTACACTTTGCAATGCGGTAGAGAGGCTATGGAGGAAAGATTGGCATTTGTTGCATCGAGTATTCATGAAGCTAAAGAGATACTGAGCCAATATTGTCAAGGAAAAACAGATATACATAATTTATATCTTGGTAATCTTAAGAAAAGAAAATCAATGTTAGGTTTTTTAGTTGAAGGAAAAGATGGAGAAGAATTTTTTGAAATCTTGATAAAAAACAAGAAGCTAAATAAAATTGCACAAATTTGGGTGTGGGGTATGGAAGCAAATTGGGAACTTAATTATTCAACATATAGGCCTAGGCGTATATCATTACCTACGTATCCCTTTGCTGATGAAAGATACTGGATATCTACATATGGCAAAAATTTAAGCGCCCAAAGTGATAAAGATAGTAAAGATTTTAAATTTCATCCATTGCTACATAAGAACACATCAGATTTTTCTGAGCAAAGGTTTAGTTCAATCTTTACAGGTCAGGAATTTTTCTTTTCAGATCATGTTGTGAATGGAAAAAAAGTACTACCAGCAGTTGCTTATCTTGAAATGGTACGAGAAGGAGTTAAACAAGCATCAGGAAGCTTAGGGCCAAATCAAATAGTTAGTCTTAAAGATATCACATGGGCAAGTCCTATAAGAGTAGAACAGGTACCTGTAAAGGTACATATTGGACTTCATCCTAAAGATAACGGGGAAATTAATTTTCAGGTGTATAGTAATGCTGGTGAAGAAGTAGCTCACAGTGTAGGTAATGCAATAATAAGCAATATTATAGAATTCCCAACATTGGATCTTAATGTATTACAAACTCAATGTAATCAGAATACAGTTGAAGGAATTCAATGCTATAAAATATTTAAAGCAATGGGAGTAGAATATGGTCCAGCATGTCAAGGTATTGAGAGCATATTTATAGGTCAAGATCAAGTGCTAGCAAAATTGGCATTACCCTCCAATGTCTCGTATTCAATAAATCAATATATATTGCATCCAAGTTTAATGGATTCAGCTTTACAGGCATCTGTAGTGCTATCTCTGGGACAAAATATAGGGGGTGCTGGAAGTAAAATACCTAATAAACCAGTATTACCTTTTGCCATTGAAGAACTTCAGGTTATACGCAGTTGCTCTTCTGCAATGTGGGCTCTGATTAGATACAGTAAAGATAGTGAAACGGGGGATAAACTTCAAAAGTTTGATATTGATTTATGTGATGATGCTGGAAGAATATGTGTACGAATTAAAGGATACACCTCAAGAATATTGGATGAAGAAATAGATTTGGCACCAGTTGAAAAAAATATTGATACTATAATGTTTGAACCTTTTTTCAAAGAAATAGTTGTAGATAGTGAAACTCTAGAATCTTCGTATATTGAGCATATAGTGGTTTTATGTGAGCATGGTAAAGACATTAAGATAGAAATAGAAGGTGTAAGATGTATTATTTTGCGTTCACATAATAGTAGTATAGATCAACGGTTCAAGAATTATGCTCTTCAGATCTTTGATGAAATACAAAGAATAATTAAGAATAAACCTAAGGGTAGAGTATTAATACAGATAGTAGTTCCTAGCAAAGGAGAACAGCAGCTTTTCTCAGGGCTATCAGGGATTTTGAAAACAGCTCAGATTGAAAATCCAAGACTAATAGGACAGCTAATTGAAGTGGAGCTAGGAGAAGATTCAGAAAACCTTATAGACAAATTGATGGAAAATAAACAGTGTCCTAATGATAATTACATCAGATATGAGGAAGGAAGACGATGGATAAGAGGCCTAAAAGAAATTGAAATTTCACAGGAAGAAATAAGTATTCCATGGAAAGAGCAAGGAATCTATTTAATTACAGGAGGAATGGGAGGTCTTGGACTTCTATTCGCAAGAGAAATAGCAAGTAAGGCAAATGAAGTAATATTAATCCTAACAGGAAGATCTCCTCTTAGTCAGATTAAGAAAGATAAGCTGAAAGAGCTGGAATCTTTAGGTGCTATTGTAGAATATAGAAAAACAGATGTAGCACAAAAGAAAGAGGTAGATGGGTTAATTCAAGGCATTAAAGAAAAATATGGAAGTATAAATGGGATTATTCATAGCGCTGGTATGATAAAGGATAATTTTATTTTAAAAAAAACCGAAGAAGAAATACAAGAAGTTCTAGCACCAAAAGTATCTGGAGTAGTTAATCTGGATTATGCAAGTAAGGATTTGAATCTTGATTTTTTCATTTTCTTTTCTTCAGTAGCTGGATCAATGGGTAACTCAGGGCAGGCAGATTATTCTATGGCAAATGCTTTTATGGATAGTTATGCTAGGTATCGAACTGAGCTGGTGTTGTCAAAGAAACGGCATGGCAAAACCTTAGCCATTAATTGGCCACTTTGGAAAGAAGGTGGAATGAATGTTGATGAAGAGACAAAAAAGATGATGAATGGAATAGGGATAAAATCATTGGAGACATCAGCAGGAATTAAATTACTATATAAAGCGCTATTATCTAATAGATACCAGGTTATGGCTATGCAGGGGGATCTAGCAAAATTGAGGCAATTTGCTGGAATAGATTTAGAAGAATATCAGACTGATAATAAGGGGTACTTAGAAATTGTAGAAAAAATATCTAAAGGTGAAATATCTAAAAATCAACTGATAGAATTATTAAAGGATGCAAAAGGTTAAAAAGCTTATAAAGAGATATACGAGAAAAAAATTATAAAAGCGAGGATAGTAACATGAGTGATCAAACATTATCATTATACAACTTGATAAAAAAGGGAAAGATAAGCAATGAAGACGCCATGAAGCAATTAAGAGAAATCTCATCTGAGCTCAATAAAAGCAAGAATATATGGGATGAAGAAGCTGATTCTAAATTGGAAAAGTTAGATGGTCAAGTTTTTATTGTTGGAGATGATGTACTTAAGGAGAAAGCAACAAATTATATTAAAAAGTTAATATCTTCAGTAATTAAAGTACCAGAGAATAAAATCGAAGCGGATATCCCCATGGAAGAGTATGGTATAGATTCTGTAATGGTTATGCAGTTGATGAATGAATTAGAAAATTCATTTGGATCATTATCAAAAACCTTACTTTTCGAATATCAAACTATTGAGGCACTTACAGAATACTTTCTTCAAGAGTATAGAAAAGAATTAATAAGTTTACTAGGACTTGAAAAGAAAGCAAAAGAAAATATTCAGAGATTAGAGGAGACTTCACAAAATCAATTAGGTAAGTTATCAGAATTGGAGGAACCAATAAAGACTTTTAGTAAAAGACGTAAGCAGTCACGTTTTTCTGCTATACAGATAGCGCCTGAGAACGAAAAAGCATCAGAAGCGTTGAATATTGCAGTTATTGGATTATCAGGTCGTTATTCCGGCGCAAATAATGTTGAAGAATTGTGGAAAAATTTGAAAAATGGTAAGGACTGTATTGTGGAAATCCCTAAAGAGCGTTGGGACTATAACAGATATTATGATGAAGATAAAAACAAGCTTGGAAAGTCATATAGTAAATGGGGCGGATTTTTAAATGGAGTAGACCAATTTGATCCTCTGTTCTTTAACATTTCTCCACGTGAAGCAGAAGGAATAGATCCACAGGAACGCTTATTTCTAGAATCCTCCTATGAGGCGTTAGAAGATGCAGGATATACACGTGACAAGCTAAGTGGATATAATGGCAATGGTATGGAAGGAAATGTAGGTGCTTACGTTGGAGTTATGTATGAAGAGTATCAACTTTATGGAGCTCAAGCCCAGATATTAGGAAAACATTTTGCATTAGGTGGAAGTCCATCATCAATAGCAAATCGAGTTTCATATTTTTATAATTTTCATGGACCCAGTATGGCTATAGATACTATGTGTTCTTCCTCTATAACAGCAATTCACCTTGCATGTCAAAGCTTGCTAAAGAATGAATGTGAGCTTGCAATTGCTGGTGGAGTTAATGTATCAATACATCCTAATAAATATCTCTTACTCAGTCAGGCTAAATTTTTATCAAGCAGAGGAAAGTGTGAAAGCTTTGGTGAGGGTGGCGACGGATACGTACCGGGTGAGGGTGTAGGTGCTGTAGTACTGAAACCACTTCATAGAGCAATTGCTGATGGTGATCACATTTATGGAGTTATTAAGAGTACTGCAATTAACCATGGCGGAAAGACAAATGGATATACAGTACCCAACCCCAATGCACAGGCAAGTGTTATCGCAAAAGCTTTTAAAGATGCTGGAATTAATCCTAGGACAATCAGTTATTTAGAATCCCATGGTACAGGGACAGCTTTAGGAGATCCTATAGAAATTACAGGATTGACGAAAACTTTTAATGAATACACAGAGGATAAGCAATTTTGTGCAATTGGATCTGTAAAATCTAATATAGGACATTGCGAAAGTGCAGCAGGTATAGCTGCCTTAACCAAGGTACTGATGCAGTTTAAATATCAACAGATAGCACCGTCACTGCATTCTAAAGAGTTAAATAAAAATATCGACTTTAGCAGTACACCTTTTATGGTTCAACAGGAGCTTCAAGAATGGAAACGGCCAATACTCAAGATTGATGGAATAGCTGAAGAGTATCCAAGACGTGCGGGTATATCATCTTTTGGGGCTGGAGGATCCAATGGACATATAATTATTGAGGAGTATGTTCCAGACAATTTAGAAATACCTAGCATAGTAATTAATGATCAGAACCCAGCAATAGTAGTGTTATCAGCAAAAAATGAAGATAGCCTTAAGGAAAAAGTACAGCAATTATTAGATGCTATTAAAGAACATGAATTTACAGATGATAATCTGGCAGACATTGTATATACACTCCAAGTTGGAAGGGAAGTTATGGAAGAGCGGTTGGGCATGATTGTAGTTTCCATTAAGGAATTGGAGGAAAAGCTTAAGGGATTTTTAGAAGGTAAAGAAGGTATTGAAGATTTATACCATGGACAGGTAAAACGCAATAAAAATATGTTGACTAGTTTTGTAACAAATGAAGATATGGAAAAAATTATTACTGTATGGCTTGATAAATGCAATTTTGGTAAAGTTGTGGGTCTTTGGGCAAATGGGTTTACCTTTGATTGGAATAAGTTATATGGAGATATTAAACCCCATAGAATAAGCTTACCAACATATCCATTTGAAAGGGAACATTATTGGATACCTAAAGATGAATCTAAGGCTAGCAATATAATAGCAAACACAGAAATGATTCCTTTCATCCATCCATTATTGCAACAAAACACATCAGATTTTTCTGAACAGAGATTTAGTTCAACTTTTACAGGACAGGAGTTCTTCTTATCAGATCATATAGTGAGTGGGAAGAAGGTTCTGCCAGGAGTTGCTTATCTTGAAATGGCACGAATAGGAGTTAAAGAAGCATTAGGAGGGTTAGAAGAAAATCAGATGATAAGTCTTAAAAATATTGTCTGGGCTAATCCAATAAGTGTAGATGAAGAACCAGTAAAGGTACATATGGGATTTTTTCTTGAGGATAATGGGTCAGTTAGTTATGAGGTATATAGTGACTATAAAACCTCTAGTGGAGAAACAGCAACCTACAGTCAAGGAAGTGCAATAATAAGTAAAATAACAGAAATTCCAGCTTTAGATATTAAGGAAATTCGGGCTCGGTGCAGTGATAATGTTGTTGAAGCAGGTCAATGTTATGAAATATTTAAGGCAATGGGAATAGAATATGGCCCAGCACATCAAGGAATTGAGAAGATATTCGTGGGACAAGATCAAGCATTGGCAAAATTGGCACTACCAGCTAGTGTGACTAATACTATAGATCAATATGTATTGCATCCAAGCTTGATGGACTCAGCCTTGCAGGCATCTATAGGTTTATCAATGGGAGAAAACTGGATATCGTCTGGTGGCAAAATTTCTAATAAACCATTAGTACCCTTTGCACTTGAAGAACTGGAAGTAATAAGCAGAACTACCTCCACAATGTGGGCTCTTATCAGATACAGTAAAGGTAATGCAATGGGCGGTAAGCTTCAAAAGATTGATATTGACTTGTGTGATGAAGAAGGAAAAGTAAGTATACGTATTAAAGGATATACATCTAGGGTACTAGAAGGACAAGCAGGCTCAAGTGAGGATGCTAATAAAGTTGAAATAGGAATAGAAAGGAACAATAATACTATAATGTTTGAGCCTTGGTTCAAAGAACAAGCTGTAGATAGGAATGCCACAGTACCGAAGTACATTCATAATATTGTGATGTTATGTGAACCAGATGATCTGTTAGAAAGTGGCATTAGTGAACAAATGAAAGATGCAAGATGTATCATCTTAAAATCAGAAGGTATGAGTATAGATCAACAATTTAATATATATGCAGTTCAAGTGTTTGAAGAGATTCAGAGAATAATTAAAGACAAACCTAAGGATAGGGTATTAATTCAGATAGTAGTTCCAAATCAGGGAGAAAAGCGGCTTTTCTCAGGACTTTTAGGATGTTTGAGAACAGCTGAGATTGAAAATCCCAGATTAATAGGACAAATGATTGAAGTAGAATTAGGAGAAAATCCAGAGGGACTGATAGCTAAACTAATGGAGAACAGAGTATGTCCTAATGATAAATATGTTAGATATCAAGAAGGAATACGATGGGTTGGAGGTTTAAAGGAAACCAAAACTTTACATGAAGAAGAAATTACTCCATGGAAAGACGAAGGAATTTACCTAATTACGGGAGGCGTTGGAGGACTTGGACTTATACTAGCAAAAGAAATTGCAAGTAAAGCAAAGGATGTAGCGCTAATCCTGACAGGAAGATCTTTTCTTGATCAAGTTAAGCAAAGCAAGCTAAAAGAACTAGAAGCATTAGGTGCTATAGTGGAGTACAGAAAAGCAGATGTAGTACAGAAAGAGGATGTGGATAGATTAATACAGAGTATCAAGGAGAAGTATGGAACTCTAAACGGAATTATCCATAGTGCTGGTGTGATTAAGGATAATTTCATTTACAAAAAAAATAATAAAGAAATACAGGAGGTTCTTGCACCAAAAGTGTCAGGAACAGTTAATTTGGACAAAGCAAGTAAAAATATAAATCTTGATTTTTTCATTTTATTTTCTTCAACCACCGCAGTGATGGGGAATGCAGGACAGTCAGATTATTCTATGGCAAATGCGTTTATGGATAGTTATGCTAGATATCGAGATGAAATGGTTGTATTAAAGAAACGTCATGGCAGGACATTAGCAATCAATTGGCCACTATGGAGAGATGGTGGAATGAAGGTTCTTGAAGAAACAGAAAAGATGATGAATGGGATAGGTTTGGAAGTATTAGAAACTCCAGTTGGAATTAGATTATTGTATCAAGCTTTAGCTTCAAATAGATTCCAGCAGATTGTAATGCAAGGAGATATGACAAGGCTAAGAGCCTTACTAGAAATAGATTTAAAAGAATTAGCAGAAAATGATTACCAATCTATTAGTGAGGATAATATAAAGCAAATTGACAATAAGGTTTATTTAGGTATTGTAGAAAAAATATCTAAAGGTGAAATATCTAAGAATCAATTAATAGAATTGTTTAAAGAAGAGTAAAGCGATTTATGTAAAAAATATACGGTATCATAGGACAATAAAATTAAAAAGTGAGGATAGAAATATGAATGATGAAATATTATCATTGTACAATTCAATAAAAGAAGGAAAGATAAGTAATCAAGATGCTGTGAAGCTATTAAAAGAAATGTCACCTGATCATAATGGAAAGGCACATTTTGAAGAACCGGATTTTATATTAAACAAGGTAGATAATCCAGAGCCTATTATAGAGCAAGATGAACTAAATAAAAAAGCAACAAACTATATTAAAAGTCTTATATCTTCAGTAATTAAAGTCCCTGAGAATAGAATCGAAATAGAGGCTCCTATGGAGGTATATGGTATAGATTCTATAATGGTAATGCAGTTGACAAATGAATTAGAAAAGACATTTGGATCCTTATCAAAAACTTTATTTTTTGAATATCAAACCATATTTGAATTAACAGGATATTTTATTGAATTTCATAGAGAGCGAATGATAAAATTGCTTGGATTAGAGGCAAAGCAAGAAGAAAATATTCAAAAACCAAGTGGACGTGCCGAATTAGAAGAGACTACAAAAACTTATAGCAAAAGACGTAAGCAATCACGTTTTGCATCTCTTCAAATAGAACCTAAGACAATACAAAATGGATCAGTAATTTCAGATGTTGCAATCATTGGATTATCAGGACGCTATTCTGGAGCAAATAATATCCAAGAATTCTGGGATAATCTGAAGGTGGGTAAAGATTGCATAACCGAAGTTCCTAAAAATCGTTGGAATCATGATTTGTATTATGATGAAGATAAGAGTAAGTTAGGAAAAACCTACAGTAAATGGGGAGGATTCTTAGACGGAGTAGATGAATTTGATCCAATGTTCTTTAAAATTTCACCTCGAGAAGCAGAAATTATGGATCCACAGGAACGTTTATTCTTGCAATGCTCCTATGAAGCTATGGAAGATGCGGGATATACCCGAGATAAGCTAAAAAGATACAATAGTAAAGGTATGGAAAGCAACGTAGGTGTTTATGTTGGAGTTATGTATGAAGAGTATCAGCTTTATGGTGCTCAGGCTCAGGCATTAGGGAAACCCTTTGCCATAGGTGGAAATCCATCATCCATTGCCAATAGAGTATCATATTTTCATAATTTTCATGGGCCAAGTATGGCAGTAGATACAATGTGCTCTTCTTCGTTAACAGCGATTCATTTAGCATGCCAAAGTATACAAAAAAATGAATGTGATCTTGCACTTGCCGGTGGAGTTAACGTATCAATACATCCCAATAAATATTTATTGCTTGGTCAAGGAAAATTTGTATCAAGCAAAGGAAAGTGTGAAAGTTTTGGAGTAGGAGGCGATGGGTATGTACCAGGCGAAGGTGTAGGTGCGGTACTACTGAAGCCACTTGACAAAGCCATTGCAGATGGAGATCACATTTATGGAATAATTAAAGGTAGTTCTATTAATCATGGAGGAAAGACAAATGGATATACAGTTCCAAATCCTAATGCCCAGGCAAGTGTTATCGGACAAGCTTTTAAGGACGCTGGGATTAATCCAAGAACGATAAGCTATCTTGAAGCTCATGGAACAGGAACTTCACTAGGCGACCCTATTGAAATCACAGGCTTGACCAAAACTTTCAATGAATATACTAAAGACAAGCAGTTTTGTGCAATTGGGTCTGTGAAGTCAAACATAGGTCATTGTGAGAGTGCAGCAGGTATCGCAGCAGTTACCAAAGTACTGATGCAACTTAAGTATGAACAACTAGTGCCATCACTGCATTCAAAGGAATTGAATCCTAATATTAACTTTGACAATACTCCTTTTGTAGTTCAACAAGAGCTTAAAGAATGGAGACGTCCTGTCTTTGAAATTGATGGAAGGACCCAAGAGTATCCAAGGCGTGCTGGAATATCAGCTTTTGGAGCAGGGGGGTCAAATGGACATTTAATTATTGAGGAATATATACCCAATATAGAAAGACCTCAATTAGTAATTGAGGATGATAATCCGGCAATAATAGTGTTGTCAGCAAAAAATGAAGATAGTCTGAGGGTACAGTCACAGCAACTATTAGATGCTATTAAGCAGCAGGGATTTACTGATGACAACCTTTTAGATATAGCATATACACTTCAATTAGGAAGAGAAGCAATGGAAGAACGACTTGGAATAATTGTAGTGTCAATTAAGGAACTTGAAGACAAGCTGAATGAATTCTTAGAAGGCAAAGAAAAAGTGGAAAGGTTATATAAAGGACAGATAAATAAAGATAAAGATATGTTACAAGCATTTGATGAAGAAGAAGCGCTACTTAAGAGAAAATATGCGGAACTCTTGGATATGTGGGTTAAGGGCTTGAATTTTGATTGGCAGAAACTATATGGAGGCACTAAACCTCATAAGATAAGCCTGCCTACTTATCCATTCGCAAAGGAACATTATTGGTTACCTAAAGTTGAAGCAGCATCTTACAGTAATGAATCAGCTTCCACAGCAGTGCAAGCATTTATTCATCCACTATTACATCAAAATACATCAAATTTATCTGAGCAGAGGTTCAGCTCTACTTTTACAGGGCAGGAATTTTTCATTTCAGATAATGTAGTGAATGGTAAAAAGATTTTCCCAGAAGTTGCCTATCTTGAAATGGCACGAGCTGCAATTAAGCAGGCATCAGCAGATTCAGGAGAAAATGAAGTGGGAATTAGAATCAAAGATATTATTTGGGATAGTTCAATAAGCATAGAAGAAAATCCTATTAATATGCATATCGCCATTTATCCTGAAAATGGTGGAAATATAAGTTATGAAGTTTATGGTGATTATGAAACCGTGAATGGAGAATCTATTTTATATAATCAAGGTATCACAATGAAAAGTAGCATTACAAAGATTCCAACTTTGGATATTAATGAATTTCAGACTCAGCTAAGTGAAAGTACACTTGCATCCAGTCAATTCTATGAAGTATTGAGGAATATGGGAATAGAATATGGATTAGCTCAACAAGAAATTGAAGAGATATTTATAGGCCAAGATAAAGTATTGGCTAAAATAGTGTTACCATCAGGTGAATATAATACAAAAGATCAATTTGTACTGCATCCAAGTATAATGAACTCAGCACTACAAGCATCATTAGGATTAATGCTAAAGGAAAATCAGATAGCATCAGATAGTAAGGGTTTAAATAAACATTTAATGCCTATGGAAGTTGAAGAACTTGAAGTTATAAGCGGTTGTACCTCTACAATGTGGGCACTGGTTAGTTATCATAAAGACTGTGAAGTAGGAGATAAGTTTCAAAAGTTTGATATTGATATATGTGATGAAACTGGTATGGTTTGTGTAAGAATGAGTGGAATAACAGTACAGATGGGTAACGAACAATCAGTTGAGACATCCCTTGGCATAGCTTCACAGCCTTTTGTCACCTCAAATGTAGAAGAAAACCCAGAAATAATGAGCTTTGAAGAAATATGGTTAGAAGAAGCTTTGACAGATACTTCAATGATGGAAGTAAAAACTTTAGTTTGTTTTCTTTCTGAATTAGAAAACCAAAAATCAGTTATTGAGGCTGTAAAACTTATTAATCCACAGACAAATGTAATTTTTATAGCACAAGGCACTGAATATAACAAGCAGTCTAAAGATAGATATACCATTTTACATACTGATATAAATTCCTATAGAGAGGCATTTAAGAGCATTAGAGAAGATTATGGAGAAGTAGATGCAAAACTTTATCTTTGGGCACTTGAAGATAGAAGATTTATAAAGGATTATTCTAGTATTGTATATATAATACAAGCTATAGCATATGAGAAGTTAAAGACAAAGCAGCTATTATTGGCAGGGCAATTTGATAATGAGTTAGATCGTTGCTATCTAGAATCATGGGTAGGTTTTGAACGTTCCATAGGATTGGTTTTACCAAATACTAAAATGACAGTAATCCATTTTGAGGGAAATGGGCAGGTTCAGAGCATTTTAATAAGTGATTGGATTGCAAAATTCTATTCGGAACTTAAAGTAGAAAAATCAAAGAGTATTCTATACAAAAATGGTAAAAGACATTTAAGCAAAATCCAACCAATAACCCTAGAGGTGTCAAAAGAAAGTTTGTTGCGAAAAGGTGGGGCATACGTTATTACAGGTGGATTTGGTGGACTAGGTCTTGTATTTGCAAGGCATTTAGCAAAAACACAGTCCTCAAATTTGATTTTAATTGGTCGAACACCATTAGATGCAAAAAAACAAGCCAAGATAAAAGAATTAGAAGGTTTAGGCAGTCAAGTTCTGTATGTTCAAGCTGATGTTTGTAATGCAGATAGTATGAAAGCTGGACTAACGCTAGCAAAAGAGCATTTTGGTGGAATTAATGGAGTCATTCACGCAGCAGGAATTCAAGAAAATGAAAATATTCTTTTAAATAAAATGGAAGACTTTCAGAAGGTTATAGATCCTAAAATTAGTGGAACTATTGTACTTGATGAGGTGCTTAAGAATGAAACATTGGATTTTGTATGTTATTTTTCTTCATCATCGGCTATACTAGGAGATTTCGGTTCTTGTGATTACTCTATTGCAAACCGTTTTCAGATGGCGTATTCACGTTATAGAAATCATGAGCAGCAGGCAAAGACTATAGCGATAAATTGGCCGTTATGGAAAGACGGTGGAATGGGCTTTGGAGACGATAAGAACACAAATATGTATCTTAAATCAAGTGGCCAAAGTTTGTTAGAGGCAAAAGAGGGTATTGAAATATTTGAAAAAATCTTGATGCAAGATAAGGGTCAATATTTGATATTAAACGGAAAACCTACTAGAGTAAAAAGATTTTTAGGATTAAGCAAAGATCAGTCTTTAGATTTAACATCAATATTACAGAGTTCCTTAGGAAAAGGAAGACGTCCAGAGATGAAGGGATTAAGTCTAGAGAAATGCGTTGAATGGGATTTAAAAGAATTTATAAGCAAATTATTAAAAATACCTAGAAATAAAGTGGGTGTAGAAGAAAATTTATCAGATTTTGGATTTGATTCTATAAGTTTGACAGAATTTGCAAAGGTATTAAGCGACCATTATAAAACAGAAATTACTCCAGCTGTATTTTTCGGATACTATACTATAAAAAAGTTAACTGAGTATTTTCTGCAAGAATGCTCTGAGCTGATAAGAGATTTTTATCAACAAGATATTAAGGAGAAAACTGTTTCACAAACTTCTTCCAATGAAATTATTTCAGGAGGAAAATTAACTAAACGCAGAGTAAAGGATAAATTTAGGTTTACGTCAAGTAATGCTATATCAAATGCTTTAGAACCTATTGCAATTATTGGAATAAGCGGACGGTTCCCAGAAGCTAGAAATATAGATGAGATGTGGAGTATACTTTCACAGGGGAAAGAAGTTGTTAGAAATATTTATGAAGAACGTTTTACAAAGAATAAATCTGATAACTCTAAATATAAATGCGGGTTTATTCCAGGTGTAAGTGAATTTGATCCATTGTTCTTTGAGATTTCTCCACTAGAAGCTGAAAGCATGGATCCTAGACAAAGACTTTTGCTACAAGAATCTTGGAATGCCTTAGAAGATGCAGGATATGGCCCAGCACAAATTTCTAGAAGTAAAATTGGTATGTTTGTAGGTGCTGAAAATGGTGAATATCAACAGTTTGTGGGATTTAATGCACCAATTACTTCAAATCATAATGGGATTATGGCAGCACGATTGGCATACTTTTTAAATCTTAATGGACCTAATATGTCAATAAATACTGCATGTTCATCTGGTTTGGTTGCTGTGCATCAAGCATGCATCAGTTTGAATAATGGTGAGTGTGATACAGCTATAGCTGCTGGCGTTAATTTGATGCTTACACCACAAGTGTTTGATGCAATGGCTCAGGCAGGAATGTTGTCAACAGATGGGAGATGCTATGCATTTGATAAGAGGGCTAATGGTATGATTCCTGCAGAAGCTGTTGCAGTGGTAGTGCTTAAGAGATTATCACAAGCAAAAGCAGACGGAGATCCAATCCATGCTGTTATAAAGGGAAGTGGTATCAACTACGATGGAAAAACAAATGGAATTACTGCTCCTAGTGGAGTATCGCAAAAAAATCTTATTAAAGAGATTTATGAAAAATACAATGTAAATCCAGAGGAAATAGAATATATTGTTACACATGGAACAGGGACTATATTAGGTGATCCAATTGAAATTAATGCACTAAATGAAGCATTTAAAGAGCATACAAATGAACAGCATTACTGCGCAATTACTTCAGTGAAAACAAACTTTGGACATTCTTTAGCAGCTTCGGGAATCGTAAATTTAATTAGCCTTGTGCAGGCAATTCGTCATCAGATGATTCCTGCAAGTCTGAATTTCGAACATGAAAATAGTTATATAAATTGGAAAGATAGTCCATTTTATGTAAACACCATGAATAAGCCATGGCCTGAGAAAGAATCAAAAAATCGAATTGGAGCTATAAGTTCATTTGGAATGAGTGGAACTAACGTACATATGGTGATTGAAAGCTATGACTCAAAGAGAGAAGGCACACCGCTAGATAATGCACCATGTTATTTACTTACTCTTTCTGCTAAAACACAAGAGGCATTAGAAGCAAAAGTAAAGGATTTGATTCATGTACTAGAAGATGAAAGTTTTCAAGAACAGAAATTATCAGAAATTTGCTATACATTACTAGAAGGCCGTCACCATTTTAAGTATCGCTTTGCCATTGTAGTTCTTGATAAGGAAGATGCTTTATATTTATTAAGACAAGTAGGTAGTAAAGAAAAGTTACCTAATATGTTTCAAGGTATAGTTCCACGAGACTTCACAGGGCAAAATGTGATACAAGAGTATGTTAAGGATATGATAGAACAAAGCGTAAACCTATTACAAGATAATAAAAAGTATCAAGAGACGCTCTATGGACTAGGTGAACTTTATTGTCAAGGCTACGAAATTTCATGGAACCAACTATATAAAAATATAAGCCAGAGTAAAATAAGTCTGCCTACTTATCCTTTTGCAAGAGAAAGCTATTGGGCAACTAAAGAATCTATGATTTTGAATATGGGGGCAACTACTGCAATGCCAGCATTTATTCATCCACTGTTGCACCAAAATACATCAGATTTGTCTGAACAGAGATTTAGTTCAACCTTTACAGGACAAGAATTTTTCTTATCTGATCATGTGGTAAATGGAAAAAAGGTTTTACCAGGAGTTGCATACCTTGAAATGGCCAGGGAAGCAATTATGCAGGCTACAGGAAGCTTAGAAGAAGAACATTTAGGAATTAAGCTTAAAAATATTATTTGGGCTAGTCCCATTAGTGTAGAGGATGAACCAGTGAAAGTACATATTGGAATTTATCCTGAAGATAATGGAACAATTAGTTATGAGGTATATAGTGATGCTGATGAAGAAGAAGTGTACAGTCAGGGTAGTGCAATAATAAATAAAAGAACAGAAACTTCAGCTTTAAATCTTAAAGCAATACAGGCTCAGTGTAGTCAGAATATTGTTACATCAGAACAATGCTATGAAATATTTAAGGCTACAGGAATAGAATATGGACTAGCGCATCAAGGCGTAGTGGAGATATTTGTAGGTCAAGATCAAGTGTTAGCAAAGATTTCTTTACCTTCTAGTGTAACTAATACAATAGATCAATATGTATTGCACCCAAGTTTAGTGGATTCAGCATTACAAGCATCTATAGGATTAGCTGTGGGACAAAACATGGAAGCCTCTGACAGTAAAGAGTTACAAAAGCCATCAGTGCCATTTGCCCTTGAAGAACTAGAAGTTATAAGTAGTTGTACTTCTACAATGTGGGCAATAATTAAATATAGCAAAGGTAATGCAGGAGGAGGTAAGATTCAGAAACTTGATATTGATTTATGTGATGAAGCTGGAAGAATATGTGTACGAATTAAGGGATATACCTCTAGGATTCTAGATGGAGAAGTAAGCTCCTTAGAAACTGAGAAAACTATTGATAGCATAATTTTTGAACCATGCTTCAAAGAACAATCTATAGATAAGAACGAAATTGAAATGGCATATATTGAGCATACAGTGATTTTATGTGAACCTGATGAATTACGGGAAAAATGGATGAAAGCAAATATGAAGAATGCAAATTGTATTGCATTGAAATCAGAAGAGAGTAGAATAGACCAGCGGTTCAATACATATGCGGTTCAGATTTTTGAAGAAATTCAAAATATAATTAAAAGTAAACCTAAGGACAGAGTATTAATACAAATTGTAGTTCCAAGTCAGGGAGAGCAACAGCTTTTTTCAGGATTATCGGGGATGTTAAAAACAGCTGAAATTGAAAATCCACAAATATTAGGTCAGATTATTGAAGTGGAGTCAGAAGAAGATTCAGAAGCATTGATAGAGAAACTGATGGAAAACAAATTAAACATTAATGATAAATACATAAGGTATCAAGAAGGAAAACGATGGGTAAGTAGTTTAAAAGAAGCTGAAGGATTACAGGGAGAAGCAAAAATTCCATGGAAAGACCAAGGGGTCTATCTAATTACAGGAGGAGTAGGTGGTCTTGGACTTATATTTGCAGAAGAAATTGTAAAAAAGACAAGTAATGTAACACTAATACTCACAGGAAGGTCTTCCCTTAATGAAGTTAAACAAAATAAATTGAGAGAACTAGAATCCATAGGTGCTAAAGTAGAATACAGAAAAGCAGATATAGCACAAAAGAAAGATGTAGATAACTTAATACAAAGTATCGAGGAAGATTATGGAACTCTAAATGGAATCATTCATTGTGCTGGTATTATAAAGGATAATTTCATTTTGAAAAAAACAAAAGAAGAAATTCAGGAAGTGCTTGCACCAAAAGTATCCGGTGTAGTTAACTTGGATAATGCAAGTAAAAATATGAATCTTAATTTTTTCATCTTATTTTCTTCAACCTCTGGAATTATGGGTAACTCAGGTCAAGTGGACTATTCAATGGCTAATGCTTTTATGGATTGTTATGCTAGGTATCGAACTGAGATGATGTTATCAAACAAACGCTATGGTAAAACTTTATCCATCAACTGGCCACTTTGGAAAGACGGTGGGATGAGTGTTGGTGAAGAAGCAAAAAAGATGATGATGCAATATATAGGTATGATTCCAATGAATACTGAGACTGGAATCAATGCTCTTTATCAAGGCATTGCTGGTAAAAATCATCAAATTATAGTAGCTGAAGGAAACACTAAACAAATTAAGGAAAAATTAATTATAGATATATCCACGACTGAAGCACAAAGCGAGAAGGTTTCTGTAATATCAGCATCTAATCAACAAGGACCATTAATTGATTTAGACAGTCTATTGGAAAAAGTACAAGAAGCTTTGACGAAAACTATGTCTATTGTGCTTAAGGTTAGAGAAGCAGATATTGATATCTATGGGGAACTAGATGAATATGGACTGGATGAAATAGCATTAAATGAATTTATTAATAGAATTAATATGGAATATGAGATTGAACTGAATGCTAATATATTTTTGCAATATCAAACACTTGAAAGCTTTGCAAAATATTTGATAGATGAGTATAAAGAGATATTTCCATATAAACTGAAAATAGAAAGCTTAGAACCTACTAGTAGCAAAGTGGCAGACAGTAGTCAGATTCCTGTTATTGAACAAGAGTTGCTTAAGGAAAAAGCAACAAATTACATTAAGAAGATTATATCTTCTGTAATTAAAGTTCCAGAGCATAGAATTGAAGAAAATGCTCCTATGGAGGTATATGGTATAGATTCTATGATGGTAATGCAGTTGACTAATGAGTTAGAAAAAATATTTGGATCTTTATCTAAAACCTTATTCTTTGAGTACCAAACTATAGGAGAGTTAACTGAATATTTCATTGAAACCCATAGAAAAAAAATAATAAATTTATTGGGAATTGAAAGACAAGTAGGAGAAAAAATTCAAACTTTAAATGAAACTTCAGTTGAGGTCTCAAAGTTAGAGGAACCAGTAAAAAATTATAATAAAAGACGTAAACATTCTCGTTTCTCATCCATTAATACTACAGAAAATGAGGTAGTAAAGCCATCAGGAGCTTTGGATATTGCAATAATTGGATTATCAGGACGTTATTCTGGTTCAAACAATGTTCAAGATTTTTGGAAAAATCTAAAGGTAGGAAAGGATTGTATAACTGAAATTCCAAAGGAGCGTTGGGACTATAAACTATATTATGATGAAGATAAAAACAAGTTTGGAAAGACATATAGTAAGTGGGGAGGATTTTTAGACGATGTAGATAAATTTGATCCACTATTCTTCAAAATTTCACCTCGCGAAGCTGAGGGAATAGATCCACAAGAACGTTTATTTCTAGAATGTTCCTATGAGGCATTGGAAGATGCAGGATATACCAAAGAAAAGCTTAGTGGATATGATGGTAAAGGTATGGAAGGTAATGTAGGTGTATATGTAGGAGTTATGTATGAGGAATATCAACTTTATGGGGCACAAGCTCAGGTTTTGGGACAATCTTTTGCTTTAGGTGGAAATCCATCATCAATTGCCAATAGAGTTTCATATTTCCATAATTTCCATGGCCCAAGTATGGCTATAGACACTATGTGTTCTTCTTCATTAACAGCAATTCACCTAGCATGTCAAAGTATACAAAAAAGTGAATGTGAGTTGGCCATTGCTGGAGGAGTAAATGTGTCAATACACCCTAATAAATATTTGATGCTAGCTCAAGGTAAATTTGCATCTAGTAATGGAAAATGCCAAAGCTTTGGAATAGGAGGAGATGGGTATGTACCAGGTGAGGGTGTAGGTGCGGTATTGCTAAAACCACTTGATAGAGCCATTGCTGATGGAGATCATATCTATGGAGTAATTAAGGGGACTGCAATTAATCATGGTGGAAAGACAAATGGATATACGGTACCGAATCCAAATGCCCAGGCCAGTGTTATCGGCCGAGCATGTAAAGATGCTGGAATCAATCCGAGGACCATTAGCTATCTAGAAGCTCATGGTACAGGAACTTCATTAGGAGATCCTATCGAAATTGCTGGATTGATTAAAACCTTCAGTGAATACACCAAGGAGAAACAGTACTGTTCTATCGGATCAGTGAAGTCCAACATAGGTCATTGTGAAAGTGCAGCGGGTATTGCTGCGTTGACCAAAGTACTTATGCAATTTAAATATCAACAACTAGTACCGTCACTGCATTCTAAAAAGCTAAATCCCAATATTGACTTTTGCAATACACCTTTTACAGTTCAACAGAAGCTTGAAGAATGGAAACGTCCAATGATTGAAATAGATGGAATAACCCAAGAGTATCCAAGGCGTGCAGGTATATCAGCTTTTGGAGCAGGAGGATCAAATGGACATTTAGTTATTGAGGAATATATACCAAACGATTTAGAAGCTTCCCAAGCAACAAATAATGCTGAGAATACAACAATAATATTGTTGTCAGCTAAGAATGAAAATAGACTTAAGGAGCAAGTGAAGCGATTATTAAAGGCTATTAATGAACATAATTTTACAGATGATAATTTAAAAGATATAGCTTATACACTTCAAGTGGGAAGGGATGCCATGGAAGAACGGCTTGGTATGATTGTAGCATCAATTAAAGAGCTCAAGGAGAAACTTAATGGATTTTTGGAAGGTAAAGAAGGCGTTGAAGATTTATACCATGGACAAATAAAACGCAGTAAGAATACATTGACTGATTTGGCAACAGATGAAGACATGGAAAAAGTTATCTCTGCATGGATAGATAAAGGCAAATATGAGAAAGTGGTAAGTCTTTGGACAAATGGTTTTGCATTTGATTGGAGCAAGATGTATGGAGAGGTTAAACCTAATAGGATAAGTTTACCTACATATCCATTTGAAAAAGAAAGCTATTGGATACCTAAAGGTGAATCAATGGATTTCAGTGGCATGATTGCTGCCACAACAATGCCATCATTTATTCATCCACTGCTACAAGAAAATACATCAGATTTCTCCGAACAGAGGTTTAGTTCAACCTTTACAGGGCAAGAATTTTTCTTGTCAGATCATATTGTAAATGGGAAAAAAGTATTACCGGGAGTTGCTTATCTTGAAATGGCGAGAGCTGGAATTTGTCAGGCATCAGGAAGTTTAGAAGTAGACCAAGTAATTAGGCTTAAAAATATAGTTTGGACTAATCCAATGAATGTAGAGGAGCAACCTATACAGGCACATATTGGACTTTATCTTGAAGATAATGGAATGATTAGTTATGAGGTATATGGCGATTACGAAACGGAGAGTGGAGAAGCAGTAACATATAGTCAAGGAAGTGCAATAATAAGTAGAAAAAGTGAACTGCCAAGATTAGACATCAAAGCATTGCAGAATAAGTGTAATCAGAATACTGTTACAGCTACTCAATGCTATGAAGTATTTAATGCAATGGGAATAAAATATGGTCCAGCACATCAAGGAATTCAGAACATATTTGTAGGACAAAATCAAGTACTAGCTAAATTAGCGTTACCATCTAGTTTAGATAATACTATAGATCAATATGTTATGCATCCATGCTTAATGGATTCAGCTTTGCAGGCATCTATAGGGCTATTCCTAGGGCAAAATGTAATAGCTTATGAAAGTGAAACGCCAAGTAGACCAATATTACCTTTTGCTATCGAAGAACTAGAAATTATAAGTAGTTGCACTGCTACAATGTGGGCACTAGTTAGATATAGTAAAGGTAGTTCAGCTGGAGATAAACTTCAAAAGCTCGATATTGATTTAGTTGATGAGGAAGGAAGAATATGTGTACGAATTAAGGGCTATACTTCTAGAGTATTGGGAGGAGAAATAATCTCAAACAAAAATATAAATAAAAGTGATATGACCGCTATTAAAGACGTTGATACTATAATGTTTGAGCCATCCTTGAAAGAACAAATAATAGATAGAGGGGTAGCTGAACCTGTATATTATCAAAACATAGTGATTTTGTGTGAACCTGATGAACTATTGGAAGAAGATGTAAGGGGACAAATGAAGGACATAAAATGCATCAGCTTGAAATCAGAAGATAATAATATAGCTCAGAGATTTCAGTCCTATGCTATTCAGGTTTTTGATGAAATACAAAGAATAATTAAAGAGAAACCTAAGGACAAGGTATTAATACAGTTAGTAGTTACCAGTCAAGGAGAAAAACAACTTTTCTCAGGAATTTCAGGACTTTTGAAAACTGCTCAGATTGAAAATCCTAAATTAATTGGACAATTGATTGAAGTTGAATTAGAAGAAAATTCAGAAGGACTCATTGATAAATTGATGGAGAATAGAAGATGTCCTGAGGATAAATACATCAAATATGAAGAAGGAAAAAGATGGGTAGGATGTCTAAAAGAAACTGAAGTTTCACAGGAAGAAGTAAGCATTCCGTGGAGAGATGAGGGGATATATCTAATCACAGGAGGCGCGGGAGGCCTAGGATTTATCTTCGCAAGAGAAATAGCAAGTAATGCAAAAAATGTAACACTGATTCTGACAGGACGATCTTCTTTTGATCAAGTTAACAAAGGTAAACTAAAGGAATTGGAAGATTTAGGTGCAATAGTAGAATACAAAACAGCAGATGTAGTACAGAAAGAGGATGTAGATAGATTAATACAGGGTATCAAGGAAAAGTATGGAACCTTAAATGGGATTATTCATAGTGCTGGTGTGATAAAAGATAACTTCATCCTGAGAAAAACAAAAGAAGAAATACAGAAAGTTCTTGCACCTAAAGTATGGGGAGTAGTTAATTTAGATACTGCTAGTAAAAGTATAAAACTTGATTTTTTCATACTATTTTCTTCAACTTCAGGAGTAATGGGTAACGCAGGACAAGCAGATTACTCTACGGCAAATAGTTTCATGGATAGTTATGCTAGGTATCGAACTGAAATGGTGCTAGAAAAGAAGTGTTATGGAAAAACCTTAGCTATCAACTGGCCACTTTGGAAGGATGGTGGGATGAATGTAAATGAAGAGACAAGAAAGATGATGAATGGAATAGGGATAGAATCATTGGAAACATCAAAAGCAATTAATTTATTATATAAAGCTCTGGCATCCAATAGGTCTCAGCTCATGGTTATGCAAGGGGATTTGTCAAAATTAAAATTATTAGCCGGAATAGACTCGAAAGAATCAACAAATATTGGCAAGGATGATAATAAGGCATTCTTAGAAATTGTAGAGAAAATATCAAAAGGTGAGTTATCTAATGAACAATTGGTAAAAGAATTGTTGAGGGAAGTATAAAACACAAAATAATAATTATAATTAAGAAAATATAATTAAACATATTTATGCTTCAAAATTATATGCACTTTCAATTTTGTGGACAGCAAAGGAGTCTCTTTCTAAGTCCCTTAAGATATTCAAACACTTATAACTAAGCTAAATAAGATAATATATTGATAGCAATAGACAAAGACCCTTGGAATGGAGTGAGAAAATGAATAATAATTATAAAGTATATCCCATTAAAGTAGGCACCAATTACTGCTATATTATCGTAGATAATTTAACCAATGAAGCAATGATAGTAGATCCTGCATGGAGCATTAAAATAATCAAGGACAAGCTTATAGAATTGAATGCAAAGCTCACTACTGTTTTGCTTACTCATTCACACTACGATCATACTAATTTGGTGAATACTTTAGTAAAACAATTTGGTGTTAATGTTTTTATGTCTTCTGAGGAAATTGACTTCTATGATTTTAGGTGTGATAATTTGAATCCTGTTGATGATATGAACATAATAAAATTTGGAGAAAACAGTGTTAAATGCTTGCTTACACCAGGGCATACCACTGGTGGAATGTGCTATGTATTGCCAGATAGTATATTTACTGGAGATACTATTTTTATTGAAGGTTGCGGAGTTTGTAGTGAAGAAGGTGCATCTGCAGAAGGTTTATATGAAAGTGTTCAAAGAATAAAAAGGGATATATCATCTGATGTTAAGGTATATCCAGGACATTCATACGGTAAAGAACCAGGATGTACCATGGAATATGTTACAAATAATAATATATATTTTCAACTTAATGACAAGCAAGTTTTTGTTGACTTCAGAATGAGAAAAGAGAAAATGAGTAAACGAATTGTATTTATGTTTTCGGGGCAGGGTTCTCAATATTTTCAGATGGGCAAAGACCTCTATGACAGTCATCCTGTTTTTAGAAAATGGATGAATTCTCTAGATAATATTGTATATGAAATATTGGGGGAATCTATACTTGATAAAATCTATGATGAAAAGAAACAAATAAGTGATAGTTTTGATCAGTTAAAATACACTCACCCTGCAATATTTATGATTGAATATAGTCTTGCCCAGACTCTTATTGAGGAAGGTATAAATCCTGATTATGTTCTGGGGTCTAGTCTTGGAGAATTAACATCCCTAGCAGTTGCAGATGTATTAGATGTAAAAGACATAATGGAGGGTATTCTAAAGCAAACTGAAATATTTGAAGTGAATTGTGAAAAAGCTGCAATGATTGCCATAATTGGTGATGTTAGATTATATGAGGAGACTGTGTTGAAGGAAAGCTGTGAAATAGCGGCAATAAATTATAGTTCACATTTTGTTGTTTCAGTGAAAGAACAAAATATAAGCATTGTAAAAAGATTTCTTAAAGAAAAAAATATTACGAGCCAAGTTTTACCTGTTTCTTACGGTTTCCACACTGAATTGATAGATTCAGCTAGGCAGAGTTTTTTTGACAACATCAAAAATATAAAGTATAGGGATCCATCCATAAATGTAGTATCTTCATTAACCGGAGATTTAGTGGATAAGATCTCGTGGGATTATATGTGGCATGTTGTCAGAGACCCAATACAATTTCCTAAAGCAATTAAGAAACTTGAAGATATATCATCTAATATTTATATTGATTTAGGACCTTCAGGAACTCAAGCCAGTTTTGTAAAGAATAACTTAAGCGAAAACTCAACTTCTGAGGTATATTCAGTTATTACTCCTTTTAATAAGGGTATGGAGAATTTGAGCAAATTAAAGGATATAAAAAAAGATATAAAAAAAGATATAGCAAAAGATGTAGAAAAAGAAAGGAATGATAAAGGAATGATAGCATATGTTTTTCCAGGACAGGGTTCTCAGCAAAAGGGTATGGGCTGTGATTTATTTGATAAATATAAAGAACTTACAGAAGTAGCAGATAGGGTATTAGGATATTCTATTAAACAACTATGTTTGGAGGATCCGAATCATGAACTTCAACAAACTCAATTTACTCAACCTGCTCTTTTTGTCGTAAATGCATTAAGCTATCTAAAGGAAAGTAAGGAGGGCACAATTAAGCCTGACTATGTTGCTGGACATAGCCTAGGAGAGTATAGTGCACTTTTTGCTGCTGGCGTTTTTGATTTTGAAACCGGTTTAAAGCTAGTTAAAAAGAGAGGAGAATTGATGAGCCAAGCTGAAAATGGTGGTATGGCAGCTATTGTTGGGTTTACAGATGAAAAAGTCAGTGAAATTTTAAAACGATACAATTTAACTTCTATAGATATTGCTAATTTTAATACACCTACACAAATAGTAATTTCGGGGCTCAAAGATGATATTGAAAGTGCAAAACCAATTTTTGAGGCTGAAGGTGCTAAAGCATATATTGTTTTAAAAGTAAGTGGAGCATTTCACTCACGATATATGGCTGAAGCCAGTGAGGAATTTGCATTGTTTTTAAAACAGTTTGAATTTCAAAATCCAAACATTCCAGTAATTGCAAATGTTAATGCAAGGCCTTATAGAAATAATGAGTTAAAGTTAAATATAGTTAACCAAATCACTCATTCGGTAAGATGGACAGATAGTATTAGATACTTGATGGGGAAGAATGATATAGAAATTATTCAAATTGGACCAGGGGCTGTAATAAGTGGATTGGTTAAAACAATTAAGAATGAAGCTGAGCCACTTATAGTAGATGAAGCAGAGCCACTTATATCAGAACAGATAGAAATACCTCAAGAGAACGAGAACAAAACTAAAAACAGACTTTCTATTACAGCAGAATCCTTAGGTGATAAAGAATTTAAGAAAGATTATAATTTGAAATATGCATATCTTGCAGGTGGAATGTATAGAGGTGTAAGCTCTAAGGAATTAGTTGTAAGAATGGGAAAAGCAGGCATGATGGGATTTTTGGGAACAGGTGGACTTGAAATAAGCCAGATTGAGGATGCAATTGAATTTATACACAGTGAGTTAGATGAGGATCAGGCGTATGGTATGAATTTTATTTCCAACATTAATGAACCTGACAAGGAAGAAAGAACTATAGATCTTTTTATGAAATATGGAATAAATGTAATAGAAGCATCTGCATTTATTAATATGACTCCTGCCCTTGTTAAATATAGGATAAAAGGATTAAAGAGCAATCCTGATGGCACCATTATATCGGAAAATAGGATAATAGCTAAAGTGTCAAGACCAGAAATAGCAGAGATATTTTTAAGTCCTCCACCTGATATCATAATTAACAAGTTGTTAAAGCAAAATAAAATAACCTCTGAAGAGGCAATGATGTCAAAGCAAATTTCAATGTGTGATGATTTATGTGTTGAGTCTGATTCAGGGGGACATACAGATCAAGGTGTTGCTTATACATTAATGCCAGCAATGCTGAACCTTAGAGATGAAATGATGAAAAGATTTAAGTATGCTAAAAGGGTGAGAGTTGGTGCTGCTGGTGGAATAGGAACGCCAGAGGCAGCATTAGCCGCTTTCGTTCTGGGAGCTGATTTTATACTTACTGGTTCCATAAATCAGTGTACTGTTGAAGCAGGGACAAGTGATGCTGTAAAGGATTTACTCCAAGATATTAATGTTCAGGATACTGAATATGCACCTGCTGGAGACATGTTTGAGATTGGAGCAAAAGTACAAGTTGTAAAAAAAGGAGTATTTTTTCCTGCAAGGGCAAATAAATTATATGAAGTATACAAACATTACGATTCACTAGATGATATTGATGAAAAAACTAGAAATCAAATACAAGATCGATATTTTAGAAAAAGCTTTGAGGATATCTATGATGAAACAAAAAGTTTTTTATCTGTTGTTAATCCAATGCTTATAGAAAGAGCAGATAAGAATCCTAAATATAAGATGTCACTAGTTTTTAGATGGTATTTTAATTATAGTACAATGCTTGCTTTGACAGGTAACATTGAAAACAAGGTAGATTATCAAATAAATTGTGGTCCTGCAATGGGTGCTTTTAATCAATGGGTTAAAAGGACAGATATTGAGAACTGGAGACAACGTAATGTTGATAGAATTGCAGTACAGATTATGGATGAGACAGCAAAATTATTACAAAGACGGTTCAAATCCCTTATAGAAAGATCGTAAAAATTAAAACTTAAATTACTATGGGAAAAATTCCTGTAGTAATTTTTTTTATAAATTAGCAGTTAATAAAGTGAATTTAGTAATTGAGGGGCTATTATTAGTCAAAACCTTAATTAAAATTTCAGTTGTAATTATTTGGTGAAAATGATATTATATGAAATATAATATTAATTATATTCTATTTAAATATTGACAACTATTATAACAAAAATTTAATAAGTTAACATTATTAGGCTTTAGTGAGATTATAATGGAAAGGAGAAAATAGCAATATGCTTAAAATTGAATTAATTGAACAAAAGTCACAGCCAGTTCTTTCAATTAGAACAAATATCAAGGTAGAATTGCTTCCACAGATAATTGGTAGAAGTTATAAAAAGATTTTCGATTATCTAAATGAACTTGATGAAAAGCCAGTAGATGTACCTTTTATATCATTTCATAGTATAGATGTAAATTACATAGATGTTGAAATTGGGTTACAAGTTTCTAGGAAACTTCAAGGAAAAGATGATATTATTGCTAGCGAGATTCCTGAAGGTAAGTATGTGTCAAGTATGTATAAAGGATCTTACACTGAGAAGGAAAAACCGTATAAAGAGATTTTTAATTGGATTTTAGAGAATGGATATGAGATTACAGGACTTTGCAATGAATTTTACTATAATTCTCCTTTGGAAGTGCCTGAAAGTGAACTTTTGACAAAATTATTAGTACAAGTAGTGTAAGCTGAAAATTTAAAACTATTTAGTATTTAGATTTAAAGTTCTTCCACTTAGCTAATTTTATATCTTCCTAATTAAAATTTTTGTGTTAAGTATAAATAAATTCGTTGACAATTCTGAATATAATGTATACAATGATAAAAATATATAATTTGCAATTTGGAGATAGAAATGAAAAATTTATTAGAAAAAGGAACTACAAAACAAGTATATTTTAGCTTTTATTATTACCTAAGCTTTTATTTTAGCTTCGGTTATTTGTTTTGTAAAAATAATATAGTTCCTAAAACTAATGAGTTTAATAAAAATATTATGTACCTTGGTGTAATTTAGAAAATATAAGGTATAAGATGTTAAATCAGAGAGACTCATGAATGAGTCTCTTTTTTTATAAAAAATTTAGGGGGCAATTGTATGATAATTATTATGAAACCAGATGCTAACAAAAGTGATATTGAAAGACTAAAAAACAAGTTTGAAAATTTAGGCTTCAAAGTAAATGAATCAGGTGAGCACAGATGCGTACTTGGACTTATTGGGGATACTGCAGCAATTAATATGGATCAAATCGAAGCAAATGTTGCTGTTGATCGAGTTATGAGAGTTACTGATCCTTTTAAGAGAGCTAATAGACTTTTTCATCAAGAAAACACTATTGTAAATGTAAATGGGAATACTATTGGGGGAAAGAAAATAGCATTAATGGCTGGTCCTTGTTCTGTTGAAAGCGAGGAACAAATACTTACTATTGCAGAAGCCGTTAAGAAGTCAGGGGCAACTTTTTTAAGAGGCGGAGCTTTTAAACCAAGAACATCACCATATAGCTTTCAAGGATTAAAGGACGAAGGTATACGTTTATTAAAATTAGCAAGAGAAAAAACAGGACTTCCAATTGTAACTGAAATAATGTCAACAGAATTAGTTGAAAAAGTTGCAGAGGATGCTGATATACTTCAAATTGGTGCACGAAATATGCAAAATTATGAATTGTTAAAGGAAGTTGGAAAAACAAGAAGACCTGTATTATTGAAAAGAGGACTAAGTGCTACAATAGAAGAATTTTTGATGTCTGCTGAGTATATAATGTCAGAAGGAAATGAAAATGTTATTTTATGTGAAAGAGGTATTAGAACCTTTGAGCCATACACAAGGAATACATTAGATATAAGTGTAATACCAGCAATTAAAAAATTGAGCCATCTTCCAATAATAATAGACCCAAGTCATGCTGCCGGTAAATGGTGGATGGTTGAATCACTTTCTAAAGCTGCAATTGCAGCAGGAGCAGATGGACTTATTATAGAAGTACATAATGATCCTGAAAATGCTTGGAGTGATGGTGATGAATCATTAAAGCCTGAAAGATTTGATGCATTAACAAAGGTATTAAAGAAAATTGCAATAATAGAAGATAGAGAAATATAAGTGAACGCATAAATAGTAAGGTATTTAGAAAGTATAAATTAGAGCAAAAAGGTGAGATGGGGGTTTAATATTGGAGGAATGTGACTTTAATGTAACCATTGTGGGGCTTGGACTTATAGGTGCTTCCTATGCAGCAGCTTTCAAAGAGTTAAACTTTAAAAATGTATGGGGAGTAGATATTGATCAAGAAACTCTTAATAAAGCTGAGTTAATGGGGATAATAAATAAAGGGTATATAACAGGTGATGAACCTATTAGTAATTCCAATTTAGTTATAATTTCCTTATACCCAAATGAAACAATCCAATTCGTAAAAGATAATGGGGCTTATTTTAAAAATGGGGCAATAATTACTGACACTGCTGGTCTAAAATCAGAAATAATAAATAGTATTAAATCGTTCTTACCTGTGGGAGTTGACTTTATAGGCGGGCATCCAATGGCAGGAAGAGAAGGTAGAGGTATAGAAATGGCTTCCAAAGAAATTTTTAGAGGAGCTAGCTATATTATTACTCCAACAGATAGTAACAAATTAGAAAATATTGATTTCATAACTAAAGTGGCATATAGCATGGGTTGTGGTAAAGTAATACAAATTGATCCTGAAAACCATGATATAAAAATAGCATATACAAGTCAGTTGCCACACATTATGGCTACTACTTTAATTAATAGTAATGAGGGTATGGATGTAACACCCTTTGTAGGTGGAGGTTTTAAAGATTTGACCAGAATTGCTATAAGTAATTCAGATTTGTGGACTGAACTTTTGCTTCAAAATAAAGAGAACTTAGTGAGAACTATAGAGTTATTCCAGACAGAAGTTCAGAACATGAAAGAAGCCATTATTAACGGTAATTATGATTTCATTAAAGAAAAATTTGAAGAGGCAAGTAGAAAAAGAAGGGAGATAGTTTAATGGATATTGAGATTCAACCAGGATCATTAAAAGGGAAAGTTGAAATACCTTCTTCTAAAAGTTTGTGCCACAGGGCAATTATAGCTTCAGGCTTATCAAAGGGAACTAGCAAAATAGAAAATGTACTATATTCAAAAGATATAGAAGCTTCAATAGATGCTATGGTAAGTTTAGGAACAAAAATCATTTCAGATGGAGATAAAGTTACTATTGAAGGTACTGGATTCCCAGATTTGAGGAAAAGTGAAATAAATTGCAACGAGTCAGGCTCTACACTTAGATTTTTTATTCCCATTG
The DNA here is from genome assembly GCA_963791805.1 of uncultured Clostridiaceae bacterium. Lineage (GTDB taxonomy): Bacteria > Bacillota > Clostridia > Clostridiales > Clostridiaceae > JACMJL01. The sequence continues at coordinate 827,519 of CAWBTU010000004.1, read as the reverse complement.
CCCTTTTGCAAGGCTTAAAGGTAACATTTACTGGCAGAAGAAGGTTAAGAGAAAGACCTCTTGAACCATATATTAATATTTTTGAAGAAAAAAATATATTTTTTAGTAAAAGAGATGGTCTTCCATTAACTGTGCAGGGACCATTAGTAGCTGGTGAATATAAATTACCAGGAGACGTTAGCTCACAGTTTATTACGGGCTTGCTATTTGCTCTTCCTCTTCTTGAAGATGACTCTAAAATAGTGATTACTACTGAATTAGAATCTAAAGGATATGTGGATTTAACTTTAGATATATTAAATAAGTTTTCAATAAAAGTTGAAAATAAAGATTACAAAGAATATACAATTCCTGGCAGACAGAGTTACAAGCCTATTGATTATAGGGTAGAAGGAGATTTCTCTCAAGCAGCTTTTTGGCTATGTGCAGGAACACTTGACGGAGAAATTAAATGTAATGATTTAAACTTTGATTCTTTTCAAGGAGACAAAGTAATAATAAATATATTAAAGGACATGGGTGCTAAACTTGAAGTAGATGATAATAGTGTAACTTCTTTCAAATCTAAAACTAAAGGGATTACAATAGATGCATCTGGATGCCCAGATTTGGTTCCAATACTTGCAGTAATGGGAGCTTTAAGTGAAGGAACAACAGAAATAATTAATGCAGGTAGATTAAGGATTAAGGAATCAGACCGATTAAATGCTATAGCAACTGAGTTAAATAAAATAGGTGCTAAAGTTGAAGAGAGGGAAACTTCATTATTTATTACTGGGGTGGAAAGCTTAAATGGAGGCATGGTTAACAGCTGGAATGATCACAGAATTGCTATGGCCTTGGCTGTTGCTTCAATAAAATGTAAAAATCCTGTTATAATCAGAGATAGTGACTGTATTAAAAAATCTTATCCAGGATTTTTTGAGGATTTTGCAGAACTAGGAGGAATAAAAGATGAGTGGAGTTTGGGGTAAGAATATTAAATATTCAATTTACGGGGAATCTCACGGTAATGGAATTGGAATATTAATAGATGGACTTCCTCCAGGAATAAATCTAGATCTTGAAAAAATTAATTTTGAAATGGATAGAAGACGCCCGGGCAAAAGTAGGACAGCTACTTCTAGAAATGAAGCAGATGCTTTTGAAATCTTAAGTGGATATTTTAATAATAAAACTACTGGAGCTCCACTTTGCATCGTAATTAAAAATTCAAACACCATTTCAGGAGACTATGCTGAAGTGAAAAACATAATGAGACCAGGACATGCTGATTATACAGGCTTCGTAAAGTATCAAGGCTTTAATGACTATAGAGGTGGTGGTCATTTTTCCGGAAGATTAACAGCACCACTTGTTTTTGCAGGGGCTATTGCTAAGCAGATATTAGAAGAAAAGGGCATTTATATACTAGCTCATGTTGATAGCATTGGTAGTATCAAAGACCATAGATTTGACATGTTAGAAGTTACTGAAGAAAATTTAAAAAAACTAGGGTGTATGGAGATTCCAACTTTAAGAGCTAATGCAGAAGAGGAAATGAGAGATGCTATATTAAGTTGCAGTAAAGAAAAAGATTCAATTGGTGGAAGCGTTGAGTGTGCTATCTTAAATCTACCTGTGGGACTCGGAGAACCATTTTTCGATTCAGTTGAAAGTACACTTGCTCATCTACTATTCTCTATTCCGGCAGTTAAAGGCGTTGAATTTGGAGAAGGTTTCAATTTTAGTAGCATGAAGGCCTCTGATGCAAACGATGAGTATTATTACCATGGAAATAAAGTTAAGACCTATACCAATAATAATGGGGGGATACTTGGGGGTATAACTAATGGTATGCCTGTAGTATTTAGAACTGCAATTAAACCTACACCATCCATTTCCAAAACTCAAAGAAGTATAAATATTGCTACAAAAGAGGAAGATACTCTAGAAGTTAAAGGTAGACATGACCCATGTATAGTTCCTAGAGCAGTGCCAGTTATTGAGGCTGTAGCTGCTATGGCAATACTAGAATTAATATATAATAAATAAGGGGGTTTTTTCATGGGTGATTTATCAGAGTATAGACAGCAAATTGATGAAATTGATAAGCAAATAGTTCTGCTCTATGAAGAGAGAATGGAACTGGCTTTGAAAGTTGCATCCTTTAAAAAAGAAAATAGTATAGAAATATTAAATCGCAGTAGAGAAGAAGAAGTTATTAACAAAAATTTATCTATTGTAAAGAATGATAAATTTAAAAATTCTGTAGCAGAGCTCTTTGAATTCTTAATGAAGCAGAGTCGTCAGCTTCAAAAAGAATATATTATTAAAGATAAGGAAAAAGTAGGATTTCAAGGCGTTAGTGGCTCTAATGGAGAACAAGCTTTATTTGATTACTTCGGGGATGAAGTTCAAACACTTAATGTAAAGAATTTTGAAGATATATTTACAGAACTTCAAAATGATAATATTAAATACGGAGTACTTCCTATAGAAAATTCATCAACAGGTGGCATTTCCGAAGTTTATGAACTGCTTAATAAATATAATTATCATATTATTGGAGAAGTGTGCATTAAAGTAGATCACTTTTTAATGGGAATAAAGGGAGCGAAGATTGAAGATATTGAGGAAGTTTATTCACATCCACAAGGCTTTGCTCAATGCGGTGAATTTCTTAAATTTCATGCCAATTGGAAGTTAATTCCTTACGATAACACAGCAACAAGTGCAAAACTAGTTCAGGAGCAAAATAAAAAATCTATTGCTGTAATTGCTAGTGAGAAAGTTGCAAAGATTTATAATCTTGATGTTCTAGCAAGTTATATTAATTCTAACAAAAATAATATAACAAGATTTGCAATAATAGGTAAGGAACTTTCTAGAAGTAATGAAAATAATAAGGTAAGTGTAGTTCTTTCTACAGAGCATAGTTCTGGAAGTTTATTTAAAGTACTTGAATTATTTGCACAGAATAATATTAATCTTTCAAAGATAGAATCAAGACCTTTAAAAAATAGGTCTTGGGAGTATTTGTTTTACATAGATTTCCATGGCAATCTTGAGGATCCTATAATGAAGAGTGCTTTAGAGCAAGTAAAAAATAGCTGTCATTATTTTAAAATCCTTGGAAATTATAAAAGCTTCATAGAATAATAAATGGAGGGATTTTATGAGTATATTAATAATAAATGGACCTAATCTAAATATGCTTGGAGTGAGAGAAAAGGACATATATGGTGAAATGTCTTATGTTGATATGTGCAATTATGTATTCCAAGAAGGCAAGAAATTAGGCGTAGCAGTAGAAATTTTTCAGAATAATATTGAGGGTGAAATAATAAACTTAATTCATCAAGCAATTGGTAATTATGACGGAATAATAATAAACCCAGGAGCATACACTCACTACAGTTATGCTATACATGACGCAATAAAAGCAGTATCACTGCCAACAGTTGAAGTCCATTTAAGTAATATTCATGCTAGGGAAGAATTTAGAACTAAGTCCGTAACAGCTCCAGCCTGTATTGGTCAGATTTCAGGATTTGGTCCATACGGTTATGTAATGGCAATACTGGCACTTATGGCAAAGACAGTTCAAAATTGAGAATGGACAATTGACAGTTATTAGTTCACTTTTCACGTAATGAAAAGTTTCCTTAATTGCCAATTGTCCATTATTCTTCCGAGGTTTTTAGGTGATCATCTGTAAATTTACTCATATTAGGATTAAAGTACTTATGTGACAACTTAAAATGAAATTTCTTACTGTAACTATCTATAGCACCTGCATCCCAGGTAGTGTCTTCCGCTATCCATGTTCCATCGATGTATGCTTCATTCCAAGCATGGCCGCTTGGACTTGAATGAGCTTTTTTGCTTGAGTCCCAAGCATTTCCACCAACTACTTTTGTTGGAATTCCAACAGCCCTGTTAAGTGCAGCAGTTAAATTTGCATAGCCACTACAAATGGCTTTTTTACCTTGAAGTGTTTCTAGAGCACTTAATTCATGAAAATCATTTTTATAATAAGACTTAGTATCATAGGATATATTAGTAGCTACCCAATCATGAATTGCTCGTGTTTTTTCCATATCTGTTTTAAGACCAGACACAATACTTGTAGCAAGGTCAATAATTTTTGTAGAATCACTTTCTACGTTTTTATCAGGTAATAGAAATCTTAAGTCTCGGCTATCCTCATTAACTACCTCCATGGATTTCCATAAGTAAAAAGGACTATTATTTTCTGAGCTAGTTCCTGTAAGAATATCTATATAATAGTTACCTTTACCAAAGGGTAAATATAGTTTGTAACTATTAGTTTTATCATAAACGGGCAGAACTGATGATTTTGATTCAAGTCCTTTGCTGGTTTTAAACCATACATATTTTGCATTGCTAGGAAGTTGCATATTCACTTCAATAAGACTGTTTACAGTGGAACAATCAGAAACATCGTTTAAAGTAGTTTCTGGTAATACAGTAGCTGTAAAAGTTACTTTTCTTGAGTATCCTTTAATGGTCCCTAATGCAGTTTTAGTCCCTGGAGAGGATGTGTCAATTTTGTTAGGTTCCCATTTTATATTTACAGATTTTTTACCACCAAAATTAAAATAAGCATTTGATTTTTTCGGTAAGTTGTATTTGTCATGTTGGTTAATTGTAGCAGTGATATTATATGAATTTACTATCTTTTTTGGTATTAATGAAGTTGCAAAGGAAGCTAACTGACTTTTATAGGATATTAGGATTATAGTAATAATAAATAAAATATATTTATAGTTAATTTTCTTTTTATCTTCCATTCGCAGTTCACCTCTTTTATTAGTTGATAAGTATATAAACAATTCATTCTACAACATTCTTCTGTTCTTTGGCAATAGTTCAAGATAGAAATATGATAAATTTTTCCACAAATATGTTGCACTTTTTTTGCATTATTATATTTAAGTGTTATAATTACTATAGTCAAACAGCTGAAAAAATTTTTCAGTATGACTGACTGTCTGTGAGCAACAAGTTCGTTGAATAAATATAATTAGTGCTGAACTTGTAGCTTTATAATAATGATTTCAAAATTGAAAGGATAAATTTAATGGGAAAAATATTAGTTTTAGCTGAAAAACCATCAGTAGGGCGGGAACTAGCAAAGGTTCTAAATTGCTCTCAAGGTGGAAATGGATATTTAATGGGATCAAAATATATTGTCACTTGGGCATTAGGTCACCTTGTTACTTTAGCTGACCCAGAGGCATATGATGATAGATATAAAAGTTGGAAAATGGAAGACCTTCCAATGCTACCAAAATCGTTAAAGTTAGTAGTTATAAAGGATACTAGCAAGCAATTTAGTGTGGTTAGAGAATTGTTAAATAGAAATGATGTTGATGAGCTAGTTATTGCAACAGATGCAGGACGTGAAGGGGAATTAGTTGCTCGTTGGATTATTGAAAAAGCAAGCTTTAGAAAACCAATAAAGAGATTATGGATATCTTCGCAAACAGAAAAGGCCATTAAAGATGGCTTTGCTAACCTTAAGCCTGGGAGAGACTATGAAAATTTATTTTGGGCAGCGCAATCAAGAGCAGAGGCAGATTGGCTTATTGGCCTAAATGTTACTAGGGCATTAACTTGCAAATACAATGCACAATTATCTGCAGGAAGAGTCCAAACTCCAACCTTAGCCTTAATTGTTAATAGAGAAAATGAAATAAAGAAATTTATTCCTAAGGATTATTGGACAGTAAGTGGTAAGGTAAACAATTTTAATGTTCAATGGTCAAGCAAAAATGGAGAAACTCGTACCTTTGATAAGCAAAAGGCAGAAGATATAGTTTCTAAAGTAAATAATCAAATGGGTATTGTTGTGGATGTGAATAAAGCCTTTAAGAAAGAGCTTCCACCACTTGCATATGATTTAACTGAACTACAAAGGGATGCTAATAGAAAATATGGATATTCTGCAAAACAGACACTTAATTTAATGCAGAGATTGTATGAGAACCATAAACTGTTATCTTATCCTCGAACTGATTCAAGATATTTAACTACAGATATAGTGGCTACTTTGCCTGATAGGCTTAAAAGTATAGCGGTAGGACCATACCAAATTGCTGCTAGAAATATAATAAAGAATCGAATCCAAACTACAAATAGACTAGTAGATAACAGTAAAGTATCAGATCATCATGCAATAATTCCAACTGAACAACATGTTGATTTATCTAGCTTAAATAAAGAAGAGAGAAATATATATGACTTAGTAGTAAAAAGATTTCTAGAAGTATTAAGTCCTGCCTTCGAGTATGAACAGACTACTGTTAAAATTGAAGTAAAGGGTGAAACTTTCTCTGCAAAAGGTAAGATAGTCAAATCAAAGGGTTGGAAGGAAATAAGCAGCTCAGATGATGGAGAAGAAAAAGATCAATCCCTTCCACCAATTAATAAGGGTGAAGAAGTTAAATTAACAGGGGTAAGGTCTGTAAATGAAAAGACTAAACCACCAGCACGATTTACTGAAGCAACTTTACTTACTGCCATGGAACATCCCGGTAAGGATATTGACGATCAAGGATTAAGAGAAGCCTTGGACAATACTTCAGGACTTGGAACACCTGCTACCAGAGCAGATATAATAGAGAAATTGTTCAACACTTTCTATATTGAAAGAAAAGGTAAGGAGATTCATCCTACATCAAAAGGAATACAACTTATAAGTTTAGTTCCACAGGATTTAAAATCACCCGAACTTACTGCAAAGTGGGAGCAACAGCTTCAGCTTATAAGTAAAGGTAAGGCTAACTCTATGAATTTTGTAAAAGAAATGAGAGATTATGCTTCTAAACTAGTTGGAAATGTTGTAGGTTCTTCAGAAATATATAGACATGACAATGCTACAAGGGCTAAGTGCCCAGACTGCGGTAAATATCTGCTTGAAGTTAACGGAAAAAAAGGTAAAATGTTAGTTTGCCAAGATAGAGATTGTGGATATCGGAAAGGTGTTTCACAGGTTTCTAATGCACGTTGTCCTACTTGTCATAAAAAGATGGAGATAAGAGGAGAAGGAGAAAATAAGCTATTCGTTTGTGGCTGTGGATATAGAGAAAAACTTTCAGCATTTAACAAACGTAGAGACTCAGAAAAGAGTGCTTTAGATAAGAGAGATGTAAGCAAATTTTTAAATTCGCAGAATAAGAAGGATGAAAATATCAATCCAGCAATGGCTGAAGCTTTAGCTAAGCTTAAACTAAAATAGAAGCATATTTAGGACTATAGAAGGAATTGTGTGAACAAGTCTGACTATGGTCCTTTTAAATATATGTGATTTTGAGCAATTATATTTATTACTAATGGCATTTTTATTGTTAGTATTATGTTTACTGTCGAATTTAAACTTAATAAATAAAAATATAGTGTTTTTTTAATAATCAGGATAGATTTCATTGTGAACAAGTCTTATATATGATATTCTTAAACTATATAACAATTTGTTTTTAGTGGTGAATCTTTATTTGATAATTACAATTTAGGTTTAAAATCGGAGGTGCAAGTAAGTAAAAATTGATACCGATTACACTGTTGGATTTAGCTTGGTAAAATGACAAAAATAAGATTATGAGGAGGATAAGTAAATGAAATTAAGAAAAAAAGTTAAACTTGTTCATGGAACTATTGCCCTTATTTTAATTGCATTTGTAGCACTTTCTACTATTGGAGTTGTAAGCTTTGTAACTTCTTCAAAGCTTAATAATTATTATGATACAATTAGCACTGATAGCATTCAGAAAATTGAGTTATATGGTGATTTTACTACAACTTTTAATGCGCTAAAGGTTCCACTTACGAAAATAGTATATTTACCTATTACAGCTGCTAATATAAAGGAAGCACAAGATAGTACTCTAAAAGCTGAAGGATACCTTAGTAAGATAGAGAAAATGAATTTAAATGATACAGAAAGAGCTCAATTGAAAATAATACAAACTGACTATAATAGCTCTTTGGAGATTTTTCAAGAACTAGTAGTCAAGAAACAGGCTGGGTCTATGATTACTATGGACAAGCTTACAAAGTTTGAAACAAATGGAGCAGAAATTACAGTTGTCATGGATAAAATGGTGAATGAGGTAAAGGATAGTACGAACTCAGATATTAATGACTATAATAATGTATCTGATACATTTAAAATAGTATTTTGGATAGTTGCCGGAGTATCAGCTGCGTTGTTACTATTAGTTTCTATATTGTTTATACGCGAGTTAAAATTTTTATTTGAAGAAATGATAGCTACAATTAATACTATTGCTTCAGGAGACTTTACTTCAGGAGTTTCTGATGATGAGATGAGTCTTACTGATGGTACTGAATTTGGTAAGATGAATATGCAACTTGATATTATGAGAAAATCTGTAGCAAGTTTATTAAATGATATTAAAGTAGTAGCACATACTGTAGGAGAAGAATCTTCAACATTATCAGCAGTTTCAGAAGAAATGTCAGCAACATCCCAAGAAGTGGCTTTAGCAATTAATGAGGTTGCAACTGGTTCTTCTGAACAATCAGGAGAGCTGATGTCAATTAACAACTCAATTAAGACCTTTGGTGACGAACTAGAAAAATTCGTTAAATTAATCGGAGGAGTTAATAACACTGCAGGTAGTATTGGAAGTATGGCAAGTACAAGTAATAATCAACTGGAAGGACTTATGGAATCTTTAGGTAACATAAGTGTATCTTTTGATGAAGTAATTAATAGAATTAAACTTTTGGAAGATAGAATAAACCAAGCTAATGAAATAACTGGGTTAATCAACAGTATTTCTGCACAAACAAACTTACTTGCACTTAATGCTGCAATAGAGGCAGCTAGGGCAGGAGAGGCAGGTAGAGGGTTCTCTGTTGTAGCGGATGAAATTCGTAAATTGGCAGACCAAAGCAGAAATTCTTCAGAAAAGATAAGTGAGTTATTGAGCATGGTATCATCTGAAGCATCTAATTTGGTTAGCACAACTGGAAATGTTAGTGATGAGCTCACTAATGAAGTTACAACAATTAATACTTCTATTGCTTCTTTCAAATCTATTGTAGAATCAGTTGAGAAGATATTACCTGATATAGAAAAGGTTTCTATAGGTATTAACGGATTAAATACAGATATAGTTCCAGTGCTTTCTAAAATAGAAGGTACTAGCGCTGTAGCAGAAGAAAACTCTGCATCTTCAGAGGAAATCGCAGCTTCATCAGAAGAAATGAATAGATCTGCAAGTTCTGTATCAACAACTGCTCAAAGTCTTTCAGGTTCGGCAACAAGACTTTCAGAAGAACTTGATAAATTTAAACTTTAATAATTAGTAAAAAGATCTCACCCCTATGATGGAAAAAAGACATCATAGGGGTGATTTTTTATTAGTAATTTATACAAAAATTTAATGCTAAGTAATTTACACTGACAAGTTAAATATAAATATAAATAATTTAAAAAAATAAAAAATAACAACAGTGAAACAAATAGAATATTGTCGAAAAAACGTATTGTTAACGGGTATTTTATATGTTATTGTTTTATTATAGGATTTTTAAATTTGAAGTTGAAAAATATATAGTATTAATCTACGCACAAGCATTTATAACAAGTTTCTGAATGTTCATAAAAATAGTAAATTTGAATTTTAATTAAAGGTAGTTTTGTTAATGGAGGTGGAATTTGTATTAGAATTTTTATGAAGCTTACTGGTTAAATTCACAATCATGATATAACATTCAAAGGGGGAGAGAAAATGAAACTAAGAAAGAAAGTAAAATTAGTACATGGAACTATTGTATTGATAGTTATTGCATTTATAGCTTTTATTACTATTGGTGTTGTGAGTTTTGTAACATCCTCAAAATTGAATAATTATTATTCAAAAATGAGTGATGAAAGAATTAGGAACATAGAATTATTTGGAGACTTGAATGCAGGGAATAATCTGCTAAAATACGATGTATTAAAGTTTGTTGGTAGTCCGTATTCAGATGCATTAGCAACAAATGTGGGAAAGACAGTTGCAAATAACCAAGCTATTGTTAAAAAGCTTAGTAATCAAGACTTAGATGATACCGAAAAAGCCTCATTAAAAAGCATACAAGCTAACTTTGAAGGTGCTGTTAGTTTATTTGCTGAGGTAAATGAAAAAAAGAAGGCAGGTTCTATGGTATCACCAGAAAAATATTTAGCGTTTCAAAAAGTGAGCGAAGATGTTATTAATGAAGTCTCAAAAATGGTAGATCATGAGAAGAGTCTTACAGCTTCTGATATAAAAGACTACAATAATGTATCGAAAGCTTCTAAAACCTTATTTTTGATAGTTGCAGGGTTTGCAGGTGCACTTTTGATTGCAATTTCATTAGTATTTATTAAGGAGCTAAAGTGCTTGTTTGAAGATATGATAGAAATAATAAATACAATAGCTTCTGGAGACTTTACGTCTGGTAATTTTGCTACAGAAATTGAGATTGCAGATGGTACTGAATTTGGTAAGATGAATATACAACTAGATGCTATGAGAAGCTCCTTAGCAACTTTACTAAGGGAAATAAAGGTTGTGGCGCATACGGTAGGTGAGGAATCTTCTTCACTATTAGCAGTATCAGAAGAAATGTCGGCTACATCACAAGAAGTTTCAGTAGCGGTAAATGAAGTGGCCTCAGGTTCATCTACACAATCTTCAGAATTAATGTCTATTAATAATTCTATAAAGAAATTTGGAGAAGAACTAGAGAATTTCGTAAATTTAATCGGTGGAGTTAATAATACAGCAGGAAGTATTGGAAGTATGGCAAGTACGAGTAATAATCAGTTAGAAGGGCTTATGGAGTCTTTAGGTAACATTAGTGTTTCTTTTGATGAAGTAATTAGCAGAATTAAATTACTTGAAGGTAGAATAAATCAAGCAAACGAAATAACAGGCTTAATTAATAGTATTTCTGCACAAACTAACTTACTTGCCCTTAACGCTGCAATTGAGGCAGCAAGAGCTGGAGAAGCTGGCAGGGGATTCTCTGTTGTAGCTGATGAAATTCGTAAGCTGGCTGACCAAAGTAGAAATTCTTCAGAGAAGATAAGTGAACTATTAAGTATGGTATCTTCAGAAGCATCAAATCTAGTTAGTACAACTGGAAATGTAAGCAATGAGTTAACTAATGAAGTTACTACTATTAATACATCCATAGCATCTTTCAAATCTATTGTAGAATCAGTTGAAAAGATATTGCCTGATATAGAAAAGGTTTCCATAGGAATAAATGGGTTAAACTCAGATATAGTTCCGGTCCTTTCTAAGATTGAAGGCACAAGTGCAGTGGCAGAAGAAAATTCAGCATCATCAGAAGAAATTGCTGCATCATCTGAGGAAATGAGTAAGTCTGCTGGAGCTGTTTCTGATACAGCTCAAAGTCTATCAACATCAGCAGAGAGACTATCAGAAGAGCTTAACAAATTTAAGCTGTAAAAGTTGATTAAAGGAATTAATTAAAGCATAAATGTAAAAGTAAACAATTGAAAATGAAAAATGTGGATATACTTGCAAAAGCAAATGTATCCACATTTTTTTAAAGTACTTTCAAATAGATGTCCATTTCTGGTGCTTTTGTAGCAAATTTTTTTAGTTCCTCAACAGTTTTAACAAAAATATCTGAAGCTGCATGACTTTTTAGAGCTTCTTCACTTTCCCAATCTTCCACAATAGTCAATGCAGATTGATTTTTAACATCCATAAATAGTTCATATTTAATGCAACCATCTTGAAGTCTTGAGGCATCAACGAGCACTTGATATAGTTTCATTACATCTTCAATTTTATCTTCACTGTAGTAGGATTTTGCGATAATTCTTATCATCTTAGTTCTCCTTTCTATATGAATATAATCATAAAATATAGGCTTGACCTACCCTAATTATATACTATTTGTTGACAATTTAAAGTACTTACTTTTTATGAACTCTATAAGTGTATAAAAAAGGACTTCGACAGATTTTTGGTTTGTTTATGTTTTGTTAATAAAGTGTTCATAATTATATGATAAATTAGTATTAGTCAAAAGAAATTGTCTCTGGGGGGAGTTTAATGTCAAAAATTAGAAAAACGGTTTTACCTATAATTTTATTGAGTTTTTTAACTGGAAATATTGTTATGGCAAGTCCTGAAGAGGATAAATTAAAAAATCAGCAGGATCAATTGAAACAACAAACAGATCAGCTTAAAACTGCTCAAGGCAATACACAAAGCATAGAACAAAACATTGAAAAATTAGATAGTAGTATTCAAAAAATAATGATTGAAATAAATATCAACAAACAACAAATTGCCAGTACTGAAAACGATATTTTGTTGGCGAATAAGCAAGTCCAAGAAGCTCAAGCTAATTTAGATGCGGAAGTTAAGTTATATGGACAAAGAATGAGGGCCATGTACGTAAAAGGATCAGATAATTTAATTGAAGCTGTTTTAGATTCTAAAGGATTTTCTGACTTTCTAAGTAGGGTTCAAATTGTAGTTAAAATATCTAATTTAGATAAAAAAATAATTTCTGAGATTTCAGGTTACAAAACAGAACTAAATGATAAGAAAAAAAACTTGGATGCAAAAAAAGATAAATTAGTTAGTTTAAAGGCTGAAAATGAAAAAAAGATGTCTGATCTTGTTGCTAGTAAAGACCAGCAAAGTAAATTAATTAAGCAAGCAAAAAGTGAAGAAGAATTATACTCTTCAAAAATTGCAGCTTCTAAGGTACTAATTAATCAAACATCAAAGCAAATAGATGCTATAAAGAATAGTATGCCTAAATATGTTCCAGGGAAAGGCTCTGCGCCGATTTCTAGCAATGCTCTTGTTGTTTTTGCATCAAATTATTTAGGAACTAACTATGTATGGGGTGGCACAACTCCTATTCCAGGTTTCGATTGTTCAGGGTTTACTCAATATATTTATAATCATTTTGGCGTATCAATTGGGAGAACTACTTATGATCAGATTAATAACGGAGTAGCAGTTTCTAGAGATCAATTACAGCCTGGAGATTTAGTTCTTTTTGGAAGTTGGAGTGATCCACATCATGTAGGTATGTATGTAGGAAATGGTACCTTTATTGAGGCGCCTCACACTGGTGCACAAGTAAGACTAGCTGATTTAGCTAGTAGAGATGACTATTTGACAGCAAGACGAATTAAACAATAAAAGTAGGGATCCATCTTTTGGAAGGTGGGTCCATTTAAATGATGTTACGGTTTAACTTGAAAATAAATTTGTATTATTATATATTATATGATAGAAGTTTATATTATGTGGTATTTTAAATTACTAAGTCAATTAAGTAAGAATTATTAAGTGAGGTATTTTATGGCTAAAATAAGAGTAAAGAAAAAAAGAAAAATACTATGGAAATCTGTAGTTTTCTTTTTTGTGTATATGATATTTTTTATGGGAGTTAGCAGCTTTCTAATAACTTTATATGGACCTTTCAAAAATGTAAAGAGAACTTTTGTAGGATCTGCAATGGAAACTATGAATCATCAGTATCTAGCCACAGCTTTTTTGTCACAAAAGCAGATTGATAAAATTCTCGATAAGAAAGATGTAACAAAAGTATCTGATGAACAGAATTTAAGTGAAATTAAGATTAATAAGAAAGCTGACAATACAATTGTAAAACAAGAGATTCATGAAAAAAGATTTGATGGATACATATTAGAGATAGCAGATCCAAGAAGAGTAAAAGTTGGTTATACTAGAAAAATGAAAGTAAGAGGTCAAACCACATCAGAAATAGTTGAAGAATTTGGTGGTATTGCAGGCATAAATGGTGCCGGATTTACTGATGAATCTACTTCAGGAAAGTCATTTGTTGGGACGGGAGCATTTCCAGAGGGAATTGTTGTTTCAGAGGGGAAAATTATTTCTTCAAATGTAAGAGAAGATGAAAAAGTTGAAGCTATAGCTTTTGATAAAAGTGGAAACCTAGTAGTTGGAAAACATACCTTAAATGAATTAATGTCTATGGGTATACAAGAAGCATTAAGTTTTAACAATACTCTTATAATTAATGGTAAAGCTCAAGTTAAATATGGGGAAAATGGCTTAGCGCCAAGAACTGCAATTGCGCAGAAAGCAGATGGCCATGTCTTATTGTTAGTTATTGATGGTAGAAAATTTCCTAAAGAAGGTGCAACAATAAAAGAAGTTCAGGATTTGCTTATAAGTCAAGGTGCAGTAAATGCTGCTAACCTGGATGGAGGGTCTTCTACAACAATGTATTATGATGGTGATATAGTAAATGACCCATCTGATAGTTCAGGTGAAAGAACCATATCAACAGCCTTCTATGTTACACCTTAAGGAGAGTGATTTTTTGAAAATTTTAAAAAAGTTAATTAAATGGAGTATTCTTGCTCTTGTAATAGAACTAACAGGATTTTTTTATGTTGACAGGGTTTATCTTGCAGAAATTAAAACTTTTCATGTGAAAAATGTAGAATTAAAAAAAGTAGAAATTAAAAAAACTCTAAATGTAGAAATACCAGAAAACGCAAAGAATGTTAGCGTTTCTTACGATGGAAAGTATGCTTCATATATTTTAGATGGTGGAGTGACAGTAATTAACAGAGAAACTGGAAAATTATCCTATATTAGTCTATTTAGTGGTACAAAAGCTACCTATACAAAATGGATTACTGATAGGAATAGAATGTATATTTCTCAAAAGGGCGATGGATTTGTTAAAATTAGTTCTTACGATGCAGCCAAAGATGAAAATATTCAGTGGTCAGATGAAAAAGGGAAAGATATAAGAATTAGTATTAGTAATCCAAATTATGATGTTAAGGAGCTGACGTTCTCAGTATTTAATAATGCATTTTATGCAAATGTTGGAAGCTCTACTAGAAGTATTATTTATCGATCAGATGCAATGAAGGAAATTAAACAGTACAAAGACCTTTACACAAAGGTAGGACAGATTGGAATGACGCAACTAGAAGACAGATTTATCTATGAAGATGCATCTAAAAAACAATTGTATATTGAAGGATTCCCTAATATTTTCAAAGATAAGATAATCAGCAATCCTTGCTTTTTAGGTTGCGACTCTGAAGATGTGGTTTGTTTAGGAAGCAGAACTGGAGATTTGGTAAATAAAGTATATTATGGAGAACTAAAAAATCCTATAAGTGGTTGGACTAGTATTCCTTTGCAAACTAGTGTTAGTAAAGAAAAGATAATAGTTACTAGAGAGGGAGATATTTACTTAAATGATGATCTTAATGGTTCTATTTTAAACTTAAAAACTAACAAAGTATCGAGTTATCAAGGTCGGCTTATAGGGGTGCATAAAAATGGAATTGCATCCATTGATGGTTCTACTTTGAAGGAAAATAAAATAAATAAATAAACATAGATAGTGGGGCTTTTTTCATGGGAAAATCACTTTTTATAACAGAAAAACCCTCTGTAGCCATGGACTATGTAAAATTGTTAAATGTAAACGGGACTAAGCGAGATGGATTTATAGACTCTGACAAGGCAATATTTACTTGGTGTGTGGGACATATGGTAACCATGAGTTATCCTGAGGTTTATGATGAGAAGTTTAAAAGATGGTCACTTGCTACATTGCCTTTTCTACCATTGGAGTATAAATATGAAGTGATTCCTGCAGTAGCAAAGCAGTTTGAAACAGTGAAAAATTTATTAAACAGAGACGAAATAACCACTATTTATGTGTGCACTGACTCAGGAAGAGAAGGTGAATACATCTATAGACTTGTAGATGAAATGGTGGGAGTTAAAGATAAAGAAAAAAAGAGAGTTTGGATTGATTCGCAGACTGAAGAGGAAATTAGAAGAGGAATTAAAGAAGCTAAAGCATTAAGTGAATACGATGCTTTAGCTAGTTCTGCTTACCTTAGGGCAAAGGAAGATTATCTGCTTGGAATAAATTTCTCTAGATTGCTTACTCTAGTTTATGGGAAAAGCGTAGCTTCCATTATGAAGGATGATAAAGGTGTAATAGCAGTAGGACGTGTAATGTCATGCGTTTTAGGAATGATAGTAGTAAGAGAGCGAGAAATTAGAAATTTTGTTAAAATTCCATTTTATAGAGTTATAGGAATGTTTAATGTTGGAGATAATGAAATATATACAGGAGAATGGAAAGTTTCCCAAGGCTCTGAATATTTCGAATCCCCCTTATTATATAGTGAAACTGGTTTTAAAAGGAAAGAGTCAGCAGAAAAACTAATTGAAGAATTAGAAATAGAAAGTGAAGTAGAGGATGCAATTATTGAGCAAGTTACAAAGGCTAACGAAAATAAAAATCCACCACTTCTTTTTAATTTAGCAGAGATACAAAATGAATGTTCTAAAATATACAAAATTAATCCTGATGAGACCTTGAGCAAAATACAAAACCTTTATGAAAAGAAACTTGTTACATATCCAAGAACTGATGCAAGAGTTTTATCTACTGCTGTGGCAAAACAAATTGATAAGAACATAGCAAAATTAATAAGTTTTCAGGATGACCAGGATATAAAAATATTTGCTAAAACTATACTTGATAATAAGTGGCATGAAGGTATTGAAAAATCAAAATATGTGGATGACAGTAAAATAACTGATCATTACGCCATCATACCAACAGGTGAAGGACTAGAAAATTATAATTCCTTAAAAGACTTAGATAAGAATATTTATAACTTAATTGTTAGAAGATTTTTGGCGATTTTTTATCCTGCTGCTAAGTTTAGCAAAGTAACTATAGTAACCTTGCAAGGCAAGGAAAGCTTTAATACAACTGATAAAGTATGTACCTTTAAAGGCTATCTTGAAGTTCTAAAACCAGAATCTAGTCAAGGTGAGGAAAAGGAACTAAGCTTTTTGAGCAAACTTAAAAAAGGTCAGAAAGTGAAGCTCTTTGAAATGAACGTTAAAGAAGGAGAAACATCTCCACCAAAGAGGTATACTTCAGGTTCAATAATATTAGCCATGGAGAATGCAGGTAAATTAATTGAAGATGAAGAATTGAGAGAGCAGATAAAAGGTTCAGGTATAGGAACAAGTGCTACTAGAGCAGAGATTTTAAAAAAACTTGAAAAGATTGATTATATAAGCACAAATAAAAAAACTCAAATACTAACTCCATCTAAAAGAGGAGAAATGGTATACGAAGTAATAAAAGACTCAGTACCAACTCTTCTAAACCCTATTTTAACAGCTAGCTGGGAAAAGGGACTAAATATGGTATCAAATAAGGAATTACTTCCTGATGAATTTATGACTAAGCTGGAAAACTACATCAATAACAATTTTACTAAAGCATTAAAGCATAATGGTGTAATTGAAACTAAAAAATTATACGGAGAAGTATTTGGTGATGAAGAAATAGAGATTGATGAAAATTTAAATAATATCCTAGGTGTATGTCCTGTTTGCAAAAAAGGACAGGTAGTTCGTAATAAAAAAGGCTACGGTTGTACCAACTGGCAAAGTGGATGTAAGTTTTTTGTTGGAGAGATTTGTGGTGTTGTTATACCTATAGATCAAGCTAAATTTCTTCTTAAATATGGGAAAACAGAAATTATTGCAGGCTTTAAATCTAAAAAAGGGAATGAATTTTCCGCAAGGCTTGTACTTAAGGAAGATAAAATAGAATTAGATTTTCAATAGTAATCACTGCAAGTACATGGTTGAAATATTTCATTTTTTATGGTTTAATTAATATATAGAATGTGGCGTGAAATGCTTTATACATGTATTAGTGCATTTATAAGGGGGTAAGAAAAATGTCGAAAAGATGCATATTAATTAGCCCAGAATTTCATAATGTAGAAGTGATTGAAGAATTAAGAAGAAAATATGATCCACAAGCAAAACATGTCGAACCGCATATCACTCTAGTGTTTCCTTTTGAGAGTGATATTACTGAGGATGAACTTAGAAAACATATTATTAAAGCTGTTTCGGGATTTAAATCCTTTGAATTAAAAATGCAAGGTGTTACAGGCACAAGTTTTGCATTTCAAGATAGAACAGATTATTGTATTTTTTTAAACGTTAAGCAAGGAAACGATAAAATAATTGAGTTGCATGACAGATTATATACGGGTATTTTAGAGAAGCATTTATTAAGGGAAGTGGGTTATCATCCACATGTAACCCTAGGTAAAATGAGTGATTTTGATACTTATCAGAAAGCTGTTAATGAAACAAAAGGATTTGATGAAACATTTAGAACAAGAGTGAATAAAATAAATATTGAAATTATTGATGAGAGTGAAGATTCTAATTTAGATTTTAGTGTTTCACTATATTAAAAGAAATTAAGTAAAATAGTTATTGACAAAAAAAAATTATAGATATATTATAAATATAATAATTTTAATATCTGTGATCAGAAAGAGTAAATAAGGGAATTTAGTTTAAGCGAATCTAGGCTGGTGAGAGCTAGATACTGTAGCCATTATTGAATGGGTCTGTGAGATGTGGTGCGAATTAGTAGTAGCATTAACCGGAAAGTCCACCGTTAAAAGGACAGGGTATCGATTTATCTGTACCTGATTAAGATGGTTATTTAGGTGGCATAACGAGATTTTGCATTTCGTCCTTTTGGATGAAATGCTTTTGTTTTTTTATAATATCTAAATCTCCAAGTATGGGTGGCACCGCGGTCACTTCGTCCCATTAACAGGATGAAGTGGCTTTTTTGCTTGTTTGACTATAAAAATAAATTTCTAATAATAAGGGGGCTAATTATGATTAGTTTAACTGAAAAAGAGTTTATAGAAAAGAAGAAATCCAATATGATTTTTCCAATTTACATTAGGTTTAATGGGGATGAGACGACCCCAGTAAAATTATTTTATAGAATCAAAGGAAAATATAAGTTTCTTCTTGAAAGTGCTTCTATAAAAGGAGAAGAAGGCAGATACTCCTTTATTGGAAGCAATCCGTACAAGTCTATTAGTAGCCAAAAGGAAAATATAACTATTGCTAGGGGAGATGTAGTAGAAGAAGTTAAAGGTAATATTTTAGATTTTGCTGAAGCACATCTGCTACAGGGATATGAAAAATTAGATTTGGACCTTCCATTTGTTGGTGGGGCTATAGGATATGTAGGTTACGATGTAATAAGGCAATATGAGATATTACCTGATAACAATCCGGATGAATTAAATGTTCCTGAAGCATTCTTACTATTTTATAAGGATTATATATGTTATGACCATTTTAAACACACCTTGATGATTATTCATAATGTACTTCCTGAGGATAATGAAGACTACGCTACTGTTTATAATAACCTTTACAAAACTAAAGAATTATTGAGGCATGAATCATTAAATCATGAACTTATAGATGCATCTGGATCAAGAGAGATTAACTCAAACTATAACAAAGAAGAATTTTGCCAAATTGTAAAAAGAGCTAAGGATTATATAAAAGCAGGAGATATATTTCAAGTTGTTCTGTCTCAAAGATTAAAGATTAAAAACTCTACACCACCCTTTGAAGTTTACAGAAGGCTAAGAAATAGTAATCCTTCACCCTATATGTTTTATATTGATTTTGAAACTTTTCAATTGGCAGGTGCTTCACCAGAAAGCTTAGTTAAAGTTGAGAATAATAAGGTATATACAAATCCTATTGCAGGTACAAGGCCAAGAGGGCAAGATGTAAAGGAAGATGAAAAGTTAAGTAAAGATCTTTTGCAAGATGAAAAGGAAGTAGCTGAGCATTTAATGTTGGTTGATTTGGGAAGAAATGATATTGGTAGGATAAGTGAATTTGGAACTGTAAAATTAGAAAAGTTTATGGAAGTGGATATGTTCTCACATGTTATGCATATAGCCTCTAAGGTATCAGGAGAATTAGTACCAGGACTTAATTGTTTTAATGCACTTTCATCCTGTTTACCAGTAGGAACAGTTTCAGGAGCTCCAAAAATAAGAGCTATGGAGATTATCGATGAGCTTGAAAATGTAAGAAGAGGAATATATTCAGGTGCTGTAGGCTATTTCTCCTATGAAGGTAGCATGGATACATGCATTGCAATAAGAACAATAGTGTTTAAAGATGAATTTGCATATGTTCAAGCAGGAGCAGGAATTGTATATGATTCAGTACCTGAAAAGGAATATGCTGAAACCTTAAATAAATCTATGGCGCTTAGGGAGGTATTATAGTGATATTAATAATAGATAATTATGATTCTTTCACCTACAATCTTTATCAGTATATAGGAGAAATTTATCCAGAGGTTAAGGTAATGAGAAATGATAGCTTTACTATTGAAGAATTGAAAAAATTAAAGATAGAAGGAATTATTATTTCACCTGGTCCAGGAAGACCTGAAAATGCAGGATTAAGCCTTGAGGTCATAAGTGCTTTTCAAGAACAAGCACCAATACTTGGTATCTGCCTAGGACATCAAGCAATTGGATATATTTATGGGGGTAAAATAATTAGTGCACCAGAAATAATGCATGGAAAAACTTCAATAATTAAGCATAATGAAAATGAACTTTTCCAAGGCATAAAGAATCCATTAAAGATAATGAGATATCATTCATTGATTGTTGAAAGAGACACAGTTCCTGAAGAATTAATTATTACAGCTGAAACAGAAGATGGATTGATAATGGCCATGAAGCATAAAAAATATAATGTTTTTGGACTTCAGTTTCACCCAGAATCAATATTTACTGAGGAAGGCAAAAAGATAATAAGTAATTTTGTAGAGGTGGTTTGTAATGATAAAAGATGTAATTAGTAAAGTTGTACTAAAAGAAAATTTAACTGAACAAGAAGCATTTACATCAATGAATGAAATAATGAAAGGTGAAGCAACTTCATCTCAAATTGGCGCTTTTTTAATTGGTTTAAGGATGAAAGGTGAAACTATAGATGAAATTACTGGCTGTGCAAAGGCAATGAGAGAAAATGCAACAAAAGTAAATTTAGGAGACATCTATGTAATAGATACCTGTGGAACTGGAGGAGATGGAGGAAAAACCTTTAATATTTCTAGTGCTGCTGCAATTGTTGCAGCTTCAGCAGGGGTGAAGGTAGCAAAACATGGCAATAGGGCGGTTTCAAGTAATAGTGGCAGTGCTGATGTGCTTTCAGCACTGGGAATTAATATTGATAATGAGCCAGAAGTAGCAAGCAAAATAATTAAAGAAAAAGGAATGGCTTTCTTATTTGCACAGAAATACCACTTAGCAATGAAAAATGTTGCTGGCCCTAGAAAGGAAATAGGTACTAGGACAATATTTAATATATTAGGTCCAATTACTAATCCTTCTTTTGCAAAAGGTCAAGTTATTGGTATTTTTGATAAAAAGTTTACCCATACTGTGGCAGAGGTATTATTAAAACTTGGATCAGAGCGAGCTATGATAGTTCACGGAGAAGATGGATTAGATGAAATAACTACAACAGCGGAAACTTTTATAAGTGAATTAAAAAATGGGGTAATTACAGATTATAAAATAGCACCAGAAGATTTTAATATTAAAAGAACTGAATTAGAAAATATATGTGGAGGGAGCGCAAAGGAGAATTCTGAGATTATTGAGAATATTTTAAAAGGTGTTAAAGGACCTCAAAGGGACATCGTAGTATTGAATGCTGCAGCTGCACTCTATGTTGGTAAGGCATGCCAAAGTATTAAGGAAGGCGTACTTTTAGCTGAGGGATTAATTGATTCAGGCAAGGCATTTAATAAGTTACAGGAGCTTAGAAATTAATGAATATTCTTGAAGAAATAATTTACTATAAGAAACTTGAAATTGAGAAAGATAAGTTAAGCAAACCTTTAACGAATATTCAAATGGAAAATATTCTTGCGATAAGAGATTTTGAAGCCTCTCTCAGTAAAAGTGGAATGTCAATAATTGCTGAAATAAAAAAAGCATCACCATCTAAGGGAATTATAGTAGAAGAATTTGATCCACTTAGCATTGGTCGTCACTATGAAAAATCAGGTGTTGATGCGATTTCAGTACTTACAGAAAAGAAGTATTTTCTGGGAAATGGTGATTACGTTTTAGCTGTAAAAAATGAAACTACAAAGCCTATTCTGAGAAAGGATTTTATTGTGGATGAGTATCAAATATATCAATCTAGATTAATAGGTGCAGATGCAATTTTACTGATTGCTGGTGTTCTAAAAGACAAACTTAAGGGATTCTATGAAACAGCAACTAATATTGGTCTTCATTGCTTGGTAGAAGTTCATAACAAAGAAGAACTTGAAATTGCACTAGATAGTGGTGTTAGAATTATCGGTATTAATAATAGAAATTTAAAAGATTTCAAAGTTGATCTAGGTAATACAGAAGCTTTAATAAACGACATTCCAAAGAGTAAAATCATTGTTTCCGAAAGTGGAATAAATTCAATTGAGGATATCAGATATTTGAAAAAATTAGGTGTTGATGCGGTTCTTATTGGTGAAGCTTTTATGAGAAACCCAGAAAATATTAATAGTTTTATGGAGGAAAGTCATGTCTAAGGTTAAAATTTGTGGAATAAGAAGGATGGCGGACATCGAGTTTTTAAATGAGCTGCAACCTGAATATGCAGGTTTTGTATTTGCCGAAAGTAAGAGAAAGGTTGAAGCAGAATTTGCATTAAGTCTAATTAAGAGATTAAACAAAAGCATTAAAAAAGTTGGGGTTTTTGTTGATGAGGACTATAAGAAGGTAGAAAATATAGCCTTATGGCTTGGACTAGATGTACTTCAATTTCATGGAAATGAAAATATGGAATATATAGATTACTTTAAAAGATTTGATGTGTGGAAAACTGTGAAGGTAACAAGTGCTAATAGTCTAGATAATATTAAAAATTATTCCTGTGATAAATTTTTACTAGATAATAGTATTGCTGGTTCAGGAAATACTTTTGATTGGGAGTTAGTAAAAGATAAAAATATTGGAGATTCTATAATTCTAGCAGGTGGATTAGATGCGAGTAATGTTCAAAGTGGTATTATGCAGCTTAAACCTTATGCAGTGGATGTATCAAGTGGTGTTGAGAGTGAAGGCTATAAAGATTTTAATAAAATAAAACAGTTTATCAAGAAAGTGAGGGATTTATCATGAAAGGAAGATTTGGAAAATTCGGAGGTCAGTATGTACCAGAAACAGTTATGAATGCAGTTATTTTACTTGAGGAAGAGTTCAATAAGGCTATAGAAGATCCTAAATTTATGGAAGAATACAAATACTATTTAAAAGAGTATTCAGGTAGAGAAACTCCTCTTTATTATGCAAAACATTTATCAGATAAATTAGGAGGAGCAAAGATATACCTAAAAAGAGAAGATTTAAATCACACAGGAGCTCATAAAATAAATAATGTTTTAGGTCAAGTACTTTTGGCTTTGAGAATGGGTAAGAAAAGGATAATTGCAGAGACCGGTGCAGGTCAGCATGGAGTAGCAACAGCAACAGTGGCAGCAATGTTTGGATTAGAGTGTGAAATATTTATGGGCGAAGAAGATATACAAAGACAATCCTTAAATGTTTTTAAAATGAAAGTTTTAGGTGCAAAGGTAACACCAGTAACTTCTGGAACTAGAACTTTAAAAGATGCAGTTAACGAAACTATGAGAAATTGGGTAATGACAATTGAAGATACTTTTTATGTAGTAGGTTCTGTTATGGGACCACATCCATATCCAACCATGGTAAGAGATTTTCAAAGGGTAATTGGTGATGAAGCAAGAGCTCAGATTCTAGAAAAAGAAGGAAGATTACCAGATTACGTCCTTGCCTGCGTTGGTGGTGGAAGTAATGCAATGGGAATATTCTATCCATTTATAGGGGACAGTTCTGTAAAACTTGTTGGAGTGGAAGCAGCGGGTAAAGGTGTTCATACTGATGAACATGCTGCAACTATTGCTAAGGGTGATGTAGGTGTAATTCATGGAATGATGACCTATGTACTTCAGGATGAAGATGGTCAAATATTAACAGCTTATTCAATTTCCGCTGGACTTGATTATCCTGGAATTGGACCAGAGCATGCTCAGCTTCATGAAACTAAACGAGCAGAATATGTTCCAGTAACAGACCAAGAGGCATTGGACGGATTTATGGAGCTTACAAAAGTTGAGGGAATAATTCCTGCACTAGAAAGCTCTCATGCAATAGCTTATGCAATGAAATTGGCACCAACCTTATCAAAAGATAAAATAATAATTGTCAATTTGTCTGGAAGAGGAGATAAAGACATAAATACAGTTGCAAATATATTGGGGGTGGAATTATGAATAGAATAATTGAAAAATTTAATAAGCTTAAAGAAAAAAATGAGAGAGCCTTAATTCCTTTCATTATGGCTGGAGATCCAGATTTAGAAGCGACAGAGCAATTAGTACTAGCACTTGAAAAAGCAGGTTCAGATATTATTGAGATTGGAATTCCATATTCAGATCCTGTGGCTGATGGCCCAGTTATTCAGGCTGCCTCCACTAGAGCCTTAGAAAAGGGTGCTAAGATCACTTCTATAATGTCAATGGTATGCAAAATTAGGGATAAAACACAGGTCCCATTAGTTTTCTTAGTATATTATAATTCTGTGTTTAAATTTGGCATGAGTAAGTTTATGGAACAATGTGAATTAGTAGGTATTGATGGATTAATTATACCTGATCTTCCATTAGAAGAAAGAGAAGAAATTATCCAAAGGGCAGAAAAGCATGATATATGTATAATACCACTTGTTACACCTACTTCAAAAGGTAGAATACAAGCTATTACTAAAAATGGTAAAGGGTTTGTATATTGCGTTTCTGTAAATGGTGTAACTGGGACTAGAGAAAGTATAAAAACTGATATACAGAAATATATGGATTCAGTTTCAGAGTCTACTGATATGCCTAAAGCGTTGGGATTTGGTATATCTAGCGCTGAAATGGCAAAAGAATATGCAGCAATTTGCCAGGGAATTATAATAGGAAGTGCCTTTATAAAACTGATTGCAGAAGAGGAAAATAGGAACAAAATGATAAGTATAGTGGAGGAGTTTGCAAGTGAAGTTAAGAGAGCCATAACACTTTAATTTTAATTAGGTTGTCCGATTACTATATTTTTGATAAGATAAAATTGATTATTTTTGAATTCTTTTTAAATATAGTTATAAGGGGGGCACACTTTGTATAGAGTAAATAAAAAGAGAGTTGCTTTATTTTTAATTTGTATAATTTTAATAATAACTGCTATAGTTTTTGGAATTAGGCAAATATGTGTCCTGGCCTTTAGTAACAATAATGCCCAGCAGAAACAGAAAATTAATACTAGCCAAATATTAAAGGAAAATATTGCAGTAAAATTAGCTATGGATAAGCAAGATGCTGAAAATAAGGCTAAGGAAAAAGTAATTAATGATGCAAAGCTAATTAAGGCTCAGCAGTATAAAGAATATTACGTAGATGTTAGCATAAAAGATCAAAAAGTTACAGTATACTATAATGGTAAAATTATAAAAACAATGATTTGCTCCACAGGATTAGATGTATCTCCAACACCAAAAGGTGAGTATAAAACTGATGGAAAAGGAGAATCATTTTTTAGTGATGAATTTGGAGAAGGTGCATATTATTGGCTAAGATTTTTAGGAGCGTATCTTTTTCATAGTGTACCTTTTGATAATAACGAGAAAATTATTCCTGAGGAAGCTCAAAAACTTGGTGAAAAAGCTTCTCATGGGTGTATTAGATTATCTATTGAAGATTCCAAATGGCTATACAATAATATACCTGAATGGAATACTCCAGTAACTGTGGATTAAGCTGCGGCATATTAATGGGGATTAACCTGTTGATATGTCTTTTTTTATTGTGATTAAATAAGATTTCTTTAAATTATATGATATAATAAAATATAAAAATATGGCATAATAAGGGGTAGGTAATTTTGCAGAAGGAACATAGTCAAAAAAATGAGGCCGCTTGGAATCAAATGGCTTATGATGCTTGGTGTTATAGGTTTGGAGAGCCAGCTAAAGCTGCTGAAAAGATAGTAAAAGATCCAATTGGAAGACTATCAACTTTGTATCATTATTTAGGACAATTACAAAACAAAAAAGTTATTAATTTGTTAGGTTCGCATGGTAGCAAAGGCGTTTCAATGGCACTACTAGGAGCAAATGTTACAATAGTAGATATTGCCTCTGAAAATGCTCGGTACGCAAAAGATATAGCAAGAGAAGCTAATGTGAAAATAAAGTATTTAGTTTCAGATGTGCTAGAGCTTCCAGAACAAGAAATAACATCAGATTATGATTTAGTAGTAATGGAACTAGGGATTTTACATTATTTTATAGATTTAAAGCCCTTAATGGACATAGTTTATAAACTTTTAAAACCAGGTGGGAAGTTTATACTTCAAGACTTTCATCCCATATCAACAAAGTTAATAACATCTAGGGGTAAAAAACATAAGGTTACTGGGGATTATTTTGATTCTTCAATAGAAGAAGTAGAAGTAGCATATATGAAATTTGTACCTGGCATGGAGGAACTTACACTTGATGAAAGGCAAAACTTTCAAAAGGCATATCATAGAAAATGGACTTTAGGTGAAATTATTACTTCAATAGCTGACTCACAATTGTTTATACTCAGACTTGATGAAGCTGAAAGTCAAAAGCCGGACGATAAAGGTATTCCTAAGTTATACACAATTGTTGCAAGAAAATAACATTATAATGAATAGAAAAGGGGATAAGTTATGGAAAAGAATAAGAAATTAGTTGAACAAATTACTTCTATGGAGGTAGATTTTGCTCAGTGGTATACAGATGTTGTAAAGAAAGCGGAGTTAGCCGATTATGGTAGCGTTAAAGGTTGTATGGTAATTAGACCATACGGCTTTGCAATATGGGAAAATATACAGAAGAGTTTAGATGCTGCATTTAAAGAAACTGGTCATGAAAATGTTTATATGCCAATGTTAATTCCCGAGAGCTTACTTCAAAAGGAAAAGGATCATGTAGCTGGTTTTGCACCAGAAGTTGCTTGGGTAACACATGGCGGGGATGAAAAATTAGCAGAAAGATTATGTATTAGGCCAACTTCAGAAACTTTATTTTGTGAGCATTTTGCTAATATAGTTGAATCGTATAAAGATCTTCCTAAACTATATAATCAGTGGTGTTCAGTAATGAGATGGGAAAAAACAACTAGGCCTTTTTTAAGATCAACAGAATTCTTGTGGCAGGAAGGTCATACTGTTCATGAAACTGCTGATGAAGCAATGGTTGAAACTATTCAAATGTTAAATATTTATGCTGATACCTGTGAAAATGTTCTTGCTATACCTGTATTAAAAGGTAGAAAGACAGATAAAGAAAAATTTTCAGGTGCAGAAGCTACATATACAATTGAAAGCTTAATGCATGATGGAAAGGCCCTCCAATGCGGTACTTCCCATTACTTTGGAGATGGATTTGCAAAAGCTTTTGGAATTCAGTTTACAAGCAAAGAAGGAAAACTAGAGTATGTTCATGAAACCTCTTGGGGTATGAGTACAAGAATTATTGGCGCACTTATTATGGTACATGGTGATGACAATGGTTTAGTATTGCCTCCAAGGATTGCACCAACACAACTTATGATTGTACCTATAGCAATGCATAAAGGTGGGGTAGTGGAAAAAGCTACAGAATTGAAAGATAAACTATCAAAAGTCGCTAGAGTAAAAATGGACATAAGTGATAAAATGCCAGGTTGGAAATTTAGTGAATATGAAATGAAAGGTATTCCACTAAGACTTGAAATTGGTCCAAAGGATATTGAAAAAAATCAAGTTGTTTTAGTTAGAAGAGATACAAGAGAGAAAATATTTGTGTCAATTGATGAGCTAGAAACTAAAGTTCCTGAAATACTTGAAGATATTCAAAAATCACTTTTAGAAAAGGCAAGAGCTGCACAAAATGAAAAAACTTTCGAGGCACAAGATTTAAATGAAATGAAAGAAATATTAGATAGTAAAACAGGCTTTGTTAAAGCAATGTGGTGCGGTAGTCTTGAATGTGAAGAAAAGGTAAAAGATGTAGCAGGAGCTAGCTCTAGGTGCATGCCTTTTGAAGAAAAAGCAATTTCAGGTAAATGCGCATGTTGTGGGAAAGAAGCTAAGCATTTAGTATATTGGGGTAAGGCATATTAAGAGCACTTAACAAAGGTTTAGATTTAAATCAATAGTATGTATTTAAGTGCTGTAGAGGTCAGAAGTTAGATGCTAGTGGTGAGAGATATAAGTTTAAAAGGTAGTGAATTTCACTACCTTTTTGCTATTAAGCTACAAGTTTTATGGGTTAATCTTCAAAATCTCGTTTCATCCACCAAGGTTTGGGATAAGGCATAGGATAAGGGGTAGGATAATATGGATGATGATAATATGGATGGTGATGATATGGATGGTGATGAAAGAAGTGCTTGCTTGGATTATAGTACTTCTTACGGTCCTCCTCAAAGTTTTCAAAATCATCATCAGAATCAAAATCATTATCTCTGAAATTTGAAGCGCATTGTGGACACATCATGGGACAGTGAAAGGACATTTTATTTGGCATCTGTTGCATTAGTGGCATCTGCATTTGAAAAGGCATAGCCTTACAATTTAAGGGCATACAAGAATTCATAGAAGCAAATTTTCTTGAATCCTCATATTCTTCGTAATCATCGTCTCTGTACATCGATAACCTCCAAAATATTATAATTACTCTATTATTATATTTTGAATTCAAGAAATTGCTACAAAACCTTTCAAATATTTCTTTTGAAAAATGCCATATTATGTCCCTAAATAATTATTCTATTAGCAAAGTCTTTTTATAACTATTTTTCTTATGTTTAGCATCGATTACTATTGTGTTGACATAGGAGTGAGCAGGAAGTACATGATACATTTTTATATATTCCCAGCCATCCCAGCCAAACAGAATAGTTGCTCCAGAAATATTATACAAATACTCAGTATATTCACTAGTTTTTGTTCTAATAATGATTTTATATATAGGTGTTGTACTTGCTAGATTTAAAATATGATAAACTTTATTTGCATCGGCTTCAGTAGTTACATCTAGCACTTCAGCATTTGTTAAGAATTCTGCCTCTGTTGGAGAAAGTCCCTGTATATCACCAACCCCTAGTTTTTTTAATCTATCAGCTAATTTTACAGTATGTACACCGTAGGTTTTTCCAGTCAGAATAGTATTACTGTTGTCAAACAATGAATCGGAACAATAATTTAATTCTTCCAATTTATCAGTATTATTTGTCATAACTGAATAGATTAATTTAATCAACTCTACATCGCACCTAGATATTTCAGGTTTGTATTTATTTACCTCCTTTATTAATTGGTCAATTGAAATGTCTTTCATAATAACACATCCCTTCACTTTCTACTAATACTGTTAGAGTATAATTAATCTATTCTACACGAACTTACAAAATCCTCTTAATATTCTGAATTTTACGTCTCTTTTTTACACTTTTGGTTATAAGCTAATATTTAAAGAAGTATTAGTAATATTTAAGCATAATTATTAACATGTAAGGCATTTTAAGTCGTTGTTTGCTCTTGTTTTTTAGGGTATAATACATTTATAAATACTTAGCAATTGGAGGTATAATATGAGATTAGTACTTGTTAATGATAAGTTAATTGGAAAAACCTTGGAAACTTCAATTTATCATGGTAATGGTCAATTATTTATGAGTAAAGGTACAGTATTTACGGAAAAAAATATTCAAGCAATAAGCAATATAGGAATTGCAACAACATACATTGAAGATAATCGACATGATATTTCAGTTCAAGAAGTAATAGAGGTTACTTTGAAAATTAAAATATTAGCAGCTATAAAGGAATTATTTAATGAAATAAAAACTAAAAACACTGTAAGTGAATCAAAAGTTTCAAACATTGTAAGAGATTTGATTGATAATATTAATTTGAGCGAAAATGCATTTATGATTAATGATGTTGTTGATAAGGATATGGAATTGGTAGTAAATTCCTTAAGAGTCTGTGTTTTATCTATTATAATTGGAATACAGAAAGGATATGACAAAAAAAGATTAACTAATCTTGGTATGGCAGCACTTTTGTTCGATATAGGTAAATTGGTATGTGGTGAAGAGAAACATTGCGAAGAGGGTTATAGATTAGTTAAAAAAGCAAATACCTTTCCAACAACGGTATATGTAGGAATTTATCAACATCATGAGAACATAGATGGTACTGGAGCACCACAGGGCTTAGTGGATAAGGAAATTCACGAATTTGCAAAAATAATCCACATATGTGATGATTATTTAAGTCTAACAAAAAGCGTTAATGCAAATTCCATTAACTATGCTATAGAAATAATGATGATGAATTCTATTAATCTGTATGGAGAAGAAATTTATAAGGATTTTATTAATTCAGTTTATTGCTATCCAAATGGATTAGTAGTTAAGCTTAGCAATGGTTTGGATGCAGTGATTGTTATGCAAAATAAAAATTTCCCAATGCGGCCAGTAGTTGGAGTATACTTTAATAATGTTCCAAGATTGTTAAACTTGATGGAGCATCTATCAATATTTATAAAAGAATTGATATTTTAAAAATATATTTAATTATAGAGGTACTATAAAATAATGGATAATTGTTTTGTAGGGTACCTTTTTTATTGCTATTTTTTATTAAAAGAGAAAGTTATTGTAATGAATTTAAGTATGCTGTAAAATTATACTTGATTAGGATTACGAAGGAGATAAACACATGTATGATTTCAAACACAAAAGCAACAGGTTTAATAAACAACGAACAACTATTTTTGCATTAATTTTATTTAGTTTTATTATTTCAGGTTGTGGAGGTATTCATATTGGAAATCAATCAGGTGTTAAAGGTATTCAGAATTATAGCAGCGGAGATAAATATGAAGGTGAATTAAAAAATAGTAAAAGAAATGGACAAGGAACATATACTTATGCCAATGGAGATAAATATGTTGGAAAATTTAAAAATGGAAAAATGAATGGTACAGCAACTGTAACGGATGCTAATGGAGATAAATATATTGGACAGGTGAAAGATGGAAAAAGAAATGGGCAAGGAACTATCATAAAAGTTAGTGGCGAGAAATATGTAGGCGAGTTTAAAGAAGATAAGTTTAAAGGGGAAGGAACATTGACATATTCTAATAGGGATCTTTATATAGGTGTGTTTGTAGATGGTAAAAAGAATGGACGAGGCACATATACTTATGCAAATGGAGATAAATATGTAGGTGAGTTTAAAGAAGATAAATTTAGTGGTAAAGGTACCCTTACATCAATTAATGGTGATACATATACCGGTGAATTTATAGATGGAAAACCAAATGGACAAGGCACATCTACTTTAGTTACTGGAGATAAATATGTGGGTGACTATAAGGATGGTAGATATAATGGGCAGGGAATAGCTACATCTGCAACTGGAGTTGTAAAAAAAGGGTTGTGGAAAGATGGAAAGTATGTTGGAAACTAAAGATAAATCATCAACCAACTATTACAGATAAAGAAGATAGTAGAAAGAAGACACTATAATAAGGTGTCTTCTTTTCCATAATGTATTAAGTTATAATCACTCCACAAGCCATCATTCTACCAGAGTTGCCAGAAGGCTCTGTTCTATAATCATCTGGACTTTCATGTATAATTACTGATTTTCCAATGATGTCTCTTACCTTAAATTTGTTTGTAAAAAAAGTCATTCTTGCTCTTCCACCGTTGGAAAAAAGAACTGGAAAGTCTCCCGCGTGGTTTCCGTGTGGTTGATTGGTTGGATTCCAGTGACCGTCAGCTGCCATAAATGGCTTGGTAGGATTGCCAATAGTACAATTCCCGTTTTTGTGAATATGAAATCCAAAAGGTCCAATTTGGGGGTTACCATTTTCAGCTGGTCTGAAATTTGGAAGGCCATTAATTTCAGTATATACTTCTGTTCCACCTGGAACATCAGTGAAGACTACAAACCCTTTTAAATTTGGAGCTAAAGGACCGCCTTTCATTATTGCTCTTGCTTGGCGCCTATAAGGAACTTCTCTGTAATCAAAATATTCATAAGGATAATTCATAAACTCCTCCAAAAAAAATTTCGCTATAGTTAATAATATGATAATTGTATTAAATGGTTATTATCATAACCATTGTTATGCAAATGGCAATATGGTATATTGAGGATATAATAGGTTTCGAAAGAGGAGTGATTAATATGTCAAACAAGAAAATTCTTGTTCTATATTATTCTAGAACAGGAACTTTAAGAAAAGTAGCTGGAGGTATTACCATCAATTTAAATTGTGATATGGAAGAAATCATTGATACAAAGAATAGAAAAGGAATAATTGGGTTTATTTCAGCTGGAAGGACTGCAATGACAGAAAAACTTACAGAAATATTACCTATAAAAAGTGATTTAACCAAATATGATCTTGTAGTAATTGGAACGCCAGTTTGGGCAGGAAAGGTTTCAACTGCAACTAGAACATTTCTTGTGCAAAATGCAGATAAAATAAAAGAAGTAGCAGTTTTTTGTGCATCAGGGGGTGCTGGAAAAAGCAAAGTGGTTTCAATTGTTGAGGAAATCACTGGTAAGAAAGTTACTGGAGTTTTAGAAATTTCAGGAAAAGATTTCAAGGATGAAACATATATAAATAAAATTAAGAAATTTACTGACGGGCTATAAAGTTAAGGGTCAAAGAATCTTAACTTTATAATTTTTCAATTTTTTAAAAGTAATACATATTTATTTTATAAAAGCTTTTGAAGATTCGTTCTATTTAGATTAACCTATCCTTTTTAGGTTTTATCAGAATATGCAACTTGTAGAAGACATATTTGATTATATACTTTTAGCTTTATAAATCGAACATATATATAAGAAAGAACCTAATATTTTATGTATAGAGATTATTTCAGCGAGCCTTAGAAAGACTTTGCCTTAAACAGCTTAGTCTTTCTTGGTGCAGTGAATTTTCTCGATACTTAAAACATTAGGTTGTTACCCTATCATAAGTTCCTTACTAAGCTATATCATTTCTTCCCATTTTTCATACAAAGCTTCAAGTTTACTTTCATTTGAAGTAATTTCCTTATTTACTTCTAAGCTTTTTTCAGGGTTAGAATAAACTTCTTCTAGACAAAGATTATCATGTAATCTTGATATTTCTGCTTCTAAGTCTGCAATATCTTTTTCTATTTTCTTTATGCTCTGAGTGGCCTCTTTTTCTAGCTTTTCTTGCTCTCTTTTTTTCTTCTTCTCAAGTTGTATTTGTGTTTTTGATTTACCTTCATTTTCTTCATCCTCTTGGAATCTTAAAGGGTTTTTTTTCTTTTCTACATAGTAGTTGTAGTTTCCTAAGTATTCTTTCAAGCCATCTATTTTAAGTTCATAGATTTTATTGATTACTTTATTTAAAAAGTATCTATCATGGGAAATAACAAGAATAGTTCCATCATAGCTTAAAAGTGCATCTTCTAAGGCTTCTCTTGATATTATATCCAAGTGATTTGTAGGTTCATCTAAAAGTAAAAAGTTTGATTTAGATAGCATTAATTTTAATAAATTTATTCTGCATTTTTCACCACCGCTAAGCAAGCCAATAGTTTTAAATACATCATCACCATTAAATAAAAATGCAGCCAGAGCGTTTCTTACTTCAGTTGTGGTCATTTCGGGGAAATCATCCCACACTTCATCGATTACAGTTTTTTCATCTGCTAAATTTGATTGTTCTTGATCATAGTAGCCGATTATTACATTTTTACCTAAAGACTTAAAACCAGAATCAGGATTTATATTATCCATTAGCATTTTAAAGAGTGTAGTTTTTCCACGACCGTTTTCACCAATAAGAGCAGATTTATCCTCTCTTTTTATATCAAGAAATAGCCCATTGAAAAGCAGTTTCTGCCCAAAGCTTTTAGATAAGTTTTCTGCATGTAATACGTCACTACCACTTTTAACTTGTGTTTCAAATTTTATTTTGGAAGCCCTTTTCTCTTTATCAGGAGCGACTATTCGAGTAACTTTATCAAGAGACTTTTGTCTGCTCTCAGCTGCCCTAACACTTTTTTCTCTATTGAAAGAGCGATAACGTTCAATTATTTCTTCCTGTCTCTTTATTTCAGTTTGCTGAACACTAAAGGCTTTCATTTGAACTTCATAGTTTTTCTTCTTTAAATCAATAAAAGCAGTATAACTTCCAGAATAGCTATCCACTCTGCCACTAATTAATTCTAAAGTTTTACTAGTAATTGCATCTAGAAAAAATCTATCATGGGAAATTATTATTATAGTACCTTTATAGGATTTTAAATATTCTTCAAGCCATTCAACGGCTTCTAAATCAAGATGATTTGTAGGTTCATCTAACAGTAGAATTTCAGGTTTAGTCAAAAGTAATTTACAAAGCGCAACTCGTGTTTTTTGACCGCCACTTAATATATTAACTTTTTTATCAAAATCCACCTCTAGGAAACCAAGCCCTGATAAAACCCTATTTATTTCACCTTTATAGGTATAACCGCCGCGGTGAGTGTAAATTTCCGAAAGGGTTGTATATTCTTTTATTATTTTATTGTGGTAGTCTTCTCTAGTAGCATCATATGGCTCATTCATTTTTATCTCAAGCTCACTAATTTTATCTTCAATATCCCTTAAATCAGAAAAAACACCTAATAACTCTTGCATAATAGAACTAGTACTATCAAGAGAGAGATGTTGAGACAAGTATCCAATTTTTTTGTTCTTGTCAATAAAAAGCTCACCACTGTCATATTCTAGTTCGGAAGTTAATATTTTGAAAAGCGTAGATTTACCTGCACCATTTGATCCAATAAGTCCAACCTTTTCGCCTTCATTTATATTAAAAGTGATTTTATCCAAAATCACATCAATTCCATAAGCTTTATGAATATCTTTACAACTTAAAACTATCATCTGCGTCACCTTCCTTGCACTACCATTTTACTATTATTTTAAGTTATCTATCAACTGTTTTATTTTCAAACTATAGATGTACTGCCTAGAATTTTAATATATAGTTGAGAAAATAATATACTGCTGCTTACGGTTGTATATTATATGTACATCAAATCAATCTCGCCCAAGAAAGCATGGGACATTCTTCATCTTCGAAGGCTTTCTATAAATAGAAGAGTGTCCCACCGCCTGCAGATGACGAAACTGAAAGAAGATGATAACATTACTAATCAACTATTAAAGAAGATATCTTAAAAACAAGAAAACAAGAAAACAAGAAAACAAGAAAACAAGAAAACAAGAAAACAAGAAAACAAGAAAACAAGAAAACAAGAAAACAAGATAAGAAGATAAGAAGATAAGAAGTTATAGTCCCCATGCGGGTTTCAAGGTTTATAGATAAAAATCCAAACTAAAACATTGCCCAAGAAAACCCGGGACACCCCTCAACTCCAAAGCTCTTCTAAAAAGAGAGGGGTGTCCCGCTCTACAAAATAAGTAAGCAAACAACTCATTATAAATGTAATTTGTGGTAAAATATATAGAAGAATGTTTTAAGACCATTGAAAAATAAGTAATAGGAATAGAATCAAAGAGCCTGATGAAGACTAGTTGATTACAATTTAATTAACACTAAATGGAGGTTTTATTATGAAAGCAGAAATTATTTCAGTAGGAACAGAAATTTTGTTAGGGGATATAGTAAACACAAATGCGCAATATATTTCGAAAAGGTTAGCTGATATAGGAATATCTGTATATTATCAAACGGTAGTGGGCGACAATGCTGAGAGAATGAAGAGAGCTTATGAACTAGCATTTAGCAGAGCAGATTTAGTTATTACCTCTGGAGGACTCGGACCAACACAAGATGATTTGACTAAAGAGATTGCAGCAGAGTATTTTAATAAAGAGTTAATACTAGATCAAGATTCTTTAGACAAAATTAAAGGGTTATTTCAAAAAATGAGCAGACCAATGTCTGAAAGTAATATTAAGCAAGCTATGATGCCAAAGGATTGTATTATACTTGTAAATAACAATGGAACTGCTCCAGGCTGCGTTATTGAAAAAGATAAAAAGAAAATGATATTAATGCCAGGACCACCAAGGGAAATGAAGGCAATGTTTGAAGAGTCTGTTGTACCATATTTAGAAAAGTATACAGATGGAAAACTTGTTTCAAAAATTATAAGGTTTGCGGATATTGGGGAAAGTTCAATGGAGGAGATTGTAAAAGATCTCATAAATGATGGAGTGAACCCAACAGTAGCACCCTATGCTAAGGAGAATGAGTGCATTTTAAGAATCACTGCAAAAAGTAAAACTGAAGAGGAAGCATATGAACTAATAAAACCAATTGAAGAGGAAATCAGAAAAAGGCTTGGAAAATATATTTATGGTGTAGGAGAAACTACTTTAGATTTTGTAATAGGAGAAACCTTATTAAAAAAGAAACTTACAATTTCAACTGCAGAATCCTGCACTGGAGGGTTATTAGCTGGGACACTGATAAATTACCCAGGAATATCATCAGCATTTTTAGAAGGTGCTGTTACATATAATAATGAGGCTAAAATTAAAAGATTAGGTGTGAAAAAGGAAACGTTAGAGAAGTATGGAGCAGTAAGTAATGAAACTGCAGGAGAAATGGCTAGGGGTATAGCTCTTTCAGCAGGAACTGATATAGGAATTTCTACTACTGGAATTGCAGGACCAGAAGGTGGAACAGAGGACAAACCAGTTGGACTTGTATATATAGGATTATTTATAAAAGGAAATGTAAAAACAAAAGAGCTTAGAATGTCAGGTGATAGAGATAGAATAAGAAAAAGGACAGTTAGAGAAGCTTTAAGTTGGTTAAGGATGGAGCTTAATGGCATGGATAATGACTAATGCATTGAAAGTTATTGCATAACATGTATGAGAGGAGAACAAGATGAATTCATTAAATGTTATAATGTGTATCTTAATACCGTTTTTAGTTATAGGTTCTGGAATACTTGCAAAGATGTCAATCAAAGTTGGTATCAATAAGGTATTTGGCTATAGAACTAAAAGCTCAAAAATGAATCAAGAGACATGGAAGGAAGCCAACACAATTGCAAGCAAGTATTTGAAGATTTTTGGATTTTTCGATTTAGCACTGACTATATTAATAGTTATATTTTTCATAGATAATACTGAAACTGCATTAATAGTAGTATGCGTAATGGTTGTACCTATTTTACTTTTTCCAATTTATTTAACTGAAAAGCACATGAAAAATACTTTTAATAATAAAGGAAAAAGAATTAAGCATTAAGAATTTCTAAAAGATATTTTCAATTAGAGCTAAACAAAGATGGTCCAATAAGAACTCCAGCCACAAGTGCACCTAGTACTTGTGGCAAATTTACTTTTTTACTTAAAATACCACCAATTTTTGTAGCAATTAAAATGTAAATTATTTAGCATAGAAGGAAGGTATATTCTAACTACTGAAATAAGGTAACTACTTTTAATGTATAATATAACACCTAATTTGTCTTTAAGGTAGTTATGGTGATAAATGATACAGTAGGGCTCAATATGGCAAGAAGATAGGTTTATGTGGGAATTTCAACCAACTATTCAATAATGTAATAATCATAAAATGAAACTTTAAGTAGTAATTAGACGGGTTTTAAAATGTGATTTAGTAATTATACGCTAAAGAGTATTTTAATTTGCAAATTTTCATCTTTTTTATTTTTAGTTATACCATTTGTCTTAGAATAATGGTATTCTAAATATATATGCAATTTAATTAGACTTATATATATTTATATTTTAGCAGCAATTTATGAGATGAAAGGACAGGCAATAGAATGAGATACGTACCTATAGAATATTTAAAAGAAGGAATGATTCTAGGTAAGACATTATATGGGGAAATGGGAGAAATTTTACTTAGAGAAGGATCAATTATTATTGATAATTATATAAATAAAATTGAAGATCTAGGTTATTTTGGTTTATATATAGAAGATTCACTTTCTGAAGGAATTTGTATTAAAGATGTTATTGGTGAAGATTTAAAAATGAGAACTATTAAAGCTGTTAAAACCATGATGAATATTAATAGGGACAATGATAGGGAAATACAGAAATCCTTTGAAGAACTAGAAACTTTAGTAGAAAATATTGTTAATGATATTTCTTCAAATAAAGACTTAATGATAAATATGATTGATTTAAAAGTTGCAAATAATTATACATTTTATCATTCAGTTAATGTGACTGTTCTCTCATTAGTTATTGGTTTAGCCATGAATCTATCCTCAAGTGATTTGTACTTAATAGGTACCGCGGCCTTATTACATGATGTGGGTAAGATATTTACACCATCAGAAATATTGGAAAAGCCAGGGCCACTTACAAAAGAAGAGTTTGAAATAATTCAAAAGCATCCTGAAGATGGATATAATTATGTTAAAGAAAAATTAATTGCACACACAAAAACATATATGGGAATATTGACACATCATGAAAGATTTGATGGTACTGGATATCCGAACAAAATTAAAGGTCATGATATAACTAAATTTGGAAGAATTATTGCTGTAGCAGATGTATATGATGCCCTGACCTCAGATAGACCATATAGAAAGAGAATAAATCCATCTGAAGCCATGGAATATATCATGGGGGGTGGAGGGACCTTTTTCGACATTGAAGTTGTTCAAGAATTCTCTAAAATAATTGCTCCGTATCCAGTGGGAACTTGCGTCAAATTGACTAATGGTTTTGTCGGAATCGTTGTTGAAAACTATTCAGATTGCTGTTTAAGACCTAAAATTAAAGTTGTTAAAGAAGAAAGTAAACTTGTAGAACCATATTTACTAAACTTAAAGACTTCGAATTTTAATGTTACTATTTGTGATACAGCAGATGTTTTAACTACAGAGTTTTAGTTAATAAGCATAATTGTTACTTTTATTATTTCTCAAGTTTTGTAGTTAAGAATATGTTAATATGATAGAATGTATATGTGTGGATATTATAAAAGCGTAAGTAGAGGTGTATTATGAATAAAATTGGAATTTCAATGGCTGTAATAAAAAGATTACCTAAATATCACAGGTACTTAATTGAACTGCAAAAAAACGACATTGACAGAATTTCTTCAAAAGAGCTTAGTGAAAAAATTGGTTTTACAGCGTCACAAATTAGGCAAGACCTAAATTGTTTTGGAGATTTTGGCCAACAGGGCTATGGATATAATGTAAAGGAACTTTTGAACCAAATTAATATTATTCTAGGATTAACAAAGGAATTCAAAACAGTTATTATTGGTGCAGGAAATATTGGTCAAGCAGTAGCGAATTATGGAAAATTCGAAAGGCTTGGGTTTAGCCTTCAAGCAATTTTCGACATAAATCCTAAAATGATTGGTATGAAGATTAGAGATATTGCAATTCAAGATATCGATTATTTACAGAATTTCCTTACAGAAAATCCCGTAGATATTGGAATTGTGTGTGTACCTAACATTAATGCACAAAAAGTATGTGACTTGCTCGTTAAAAACGGTGTAAAAGGAATTTGGAATTTTGCGCCTACTGATTTAACAGTTCCAAAAGATGTAGTTATTGAAAACGTACATTTGAGTGATAGTTTGCTTACTTTAAGCTGTTTGATGAGTTAAAAAAGTAAAGGAATTTGAGAAGTTTTTAACAAGAAATGAGTCTAACTTTAATTAATTCTATAATTTCATGATGTGAAAAATGCTATAATTGTGCAAATAATCAATTTATTTAGTGGATTACACCCGATTAAGGAGTGTAATCCACTTTTGCATTATATTTACATATTTGCATTATATTTATTGATTTTAGAACATTAAAATAGGCGCAGCCATATTTCTAAGTTATTTATTTGTATTTATGTACCTTTTTTGAACAATGCTACATAATGTACTTCTGTATTGCACTAGCTAGGTTTATACACATATAATTTGTTGAAAAATAGCTTAATATA
The DNA here is from genome assembly GCA_963791805.1 of uncultured Clostridiaceae bacterium. GTDB lineage: Bacteria > Bacillota > Clostridia > Clostridiales > Clostridiaceae > JACMJL01. The sequence continues at coordinate 787,459 of CAWBTU010000004.1, read as the reverse complement.
TTTTATAAAACATCCATGGTTTCAACAAAATATGCATATCCAATTATAAGGTAAGGTTATTACCAGATGGAAAAATATTTTAAATTAGAAATAAAATTCTTCAAAGAAAAAAAATATTAATGCTTTAGTATTAAAATTACAGTTGTAAAATATATTCAAAAAGTATATAATATTCTGTAAATGGAGCTTATAGCTTTAATTTTTTCCGAACACTTGTTAATAATATAACAAGTAAGAAAGGTATAGGAGGAATATTATGGAACTTTCTAATGTTATTCTTGAGAAAGACAGTAAAATTGCCATCGTAACTATTAATAGACCAAAAGCTTTAAATGCTTTAAATTCAGAAACCTTAATGGAAATTGATAGTGTAATTGGGGAAATTGAAAAAGATGATGAAATTTTAGCTGTTGTTCTAACAGGTGCTGGAGAAAAAGCATTTGTTGCAGGAGCAGACATATCTGAGATGAAGGATATGAGCGCTGTCCAGGGAAGAAAATTCGGAATACTTGGTAATAAAGTATTTAGAAGATTAGAAAATTTAGAGAAACCAGTTATAGCAGCACTTAACGGGTTTACTTTAGGTGGTGGCTGTGAACTTGCTATGGCATGTGATATCAGACTAGCATCAACAAAAACTAAGGTTGGTCAGCCAGAAGTTGGTCTTGGAATTACTCCAGGTTTTGGTGGAACTCAAAGGCTTGCAAGACTTGTTGGAATGGGAATGGCTAAAGAACTAATTTATACTGGTAAAATTGTTGGAGCTGATGAAGCCTTAAGAATAGGACTAGTTAATAGAATAGTTGAGCCAGAAAATTTGCTTGCGGAAGCTAAGGCACTTGCAAATACAATTGCAGCTCAGGCACCTATAGCAATTAGTCTTTGTAAGGCGGCAATTAATAAGGGAATACAAACTGATATAGATACAGCTCTTGCTTATGAATCAGAAGTATTCGGAGAATGTTTTGCATCAGAAGATCAAAAGGAAGGCATGACAGCTTTCGTAGAAAAAAGAGAAAAGAACTTTAAAAACAGATAATGGGGAGGTAAATTTAATGGATTACATTTTGTCAAAAGAGCAACAATTCGTTAAAGAAATGGTTAGAGAATTTGCTATAAAGGAAGTTAAACCAATAGCAGCAGAAATTGACCAAACAGAAAGATTTCCAATGGAGAATGTAAAGAAAATGGCTAAAATTGGAATGATGGGAATTCCAGTTCCGCTTGAATATGGTGGAACTGGTGGAGATAATCTTTCATACATACTAACTGTTGAAGAATTATCAAAGGTTTGTGGCACTACAGGAGTTATTGTTTCCGCGCATACATCCTTATGTATAGCTCCAATTTTAGCGTTTGGAACAGAGGAACAAAAGCAAAAGTATGTGCCAGCACTTGCTAAGGGTGAGAAAATTGGTGCATTTGGACTAACAGAGCCTAATGCTGGAACCGATGCTGCTGGACAACAGTCTATAGCAGTACTTGATGGAGATCATTATGTTCTTAATGGAAGCAAAATCTTCATAACAAATGGTGGAGTTGCTGAAACTTTTGTTGTATTTGCTATGACTGACAGAAGCAAAGGAACTAAGGGTATTTCTGCATTTATAGTAGAAAAAAGCTTTCCAGGATTTTCAATAGGTAAAGTTGAAGATAAGCTTGGAATAAGAGGATCATCAACTACTGAACTTATATTCCAGGATTGTATAGTTCCAAAGGAAAATTTACTTGGACAAGAAGGTAAAGGTTTCGGTATTGCAATGAAGACTCTTGATGGAGGAAGAATTGGTATAGCCGCACAGGCTTTAGGAATTGCTGAAGGAGCTTTTGAAGAAGCTGTTGGCTACATGAAAGAAAGAAAACAGTTTGGTAAACAACTAAGTGCATTCCAAGGATTGCAGTGGATGGTAGCTGAGATGGATGTTAAGATTGAAGCTGCTAGATATTTAGTTTATTTAGCTGCATATAACAAAGATCATAATCTTCCATACACATTAGAAGCTGCAAGAGCTAAGTTATTTGCATCTGAAGTTGCTATGGAAGTTACTACAAAAGCAGTTCAGTTATTTGGCGGATATGGATATACTAAAGATTATCCAGTAGAAAGAATGATGAGAGATGCTAAAATTACTGAAATTTACGAAGGAACTTCACAGGTCCAGAAAATGGTTATCGCTGGTAGCGCATTGAAATAAGGAGGTACTATATTATGAATATTGTTGTTTGTATAAAACAAGTCCCAGATACAAATGAAGTTAAAATTGATCCTAAGACAGGAACACTTATTAGGGAAGGAGTTCCTTCAATAATTAACCCTGATGACAAGAATGCTTTAGAAGAAGCATTAGTATTAAAAGATAAGCACGGTGCTCATGTAACTGTTATAAGCATGGGACCTCCACAGGCGGAAAAAGCTTTAAGAGAAGCCTTAGCTATGGGTGCTGATGAAGCAATACTTATTACTGATAGAGCATTTGCTGGTGCTGATACCCTTGCAACTTCAAATGCACTTGCTGGAGCACTTAGAAAATTAAATTACGATATAATATTTGCAGGAAGACAAGCAATTGATGGAGATACAGCTCAGGTTGGTCCTGGAATTGCAGTACATCTTGATATTCCACAAATTACTTATGTAGAAAAAGTTGAAGTTGATGGAAAATCTTTAAAGGTAAGAAGAGCGTGGGAAGATGGTTATGAGACAATACAAGTAAATACACCAGTTCTCTTAACAGCTATTAAAGAACTAAATGAGCCAAGATATATGAATGTTAAGAATATATTTGAGACCTTTAAAAAAGAAGTTAAGGTTTGGAGTGCAAATGACATCGATGTAGATAAGGCGTTGCTTGGACTTGCAGGTTCACCAACAAAGGTTAAGAAGTCAATGACTAAAGAAGCAAAGGGTCAAGGAGAAGTTATTAACAAACCTGCAAAAGAGGCAGCAGAATATGCAGTTTCAAAATTAAAGGAAAAACACTTTATTTAATAGTTGGAGGGATAAAGATGAATATAGCAGATTACAAAGGAGTTTGGGTCTTTGCAGAGCAAAGAGACGGAGAACTTCAAAAGGTAGCACTTGAGCTTTTAGGAAAAGGTAGAGAAATCGCCGACAAACTAGGAGTAGAATTAACTGCAGTATTACTTGGAAGCAAGGTAGATGATTTAGCTAAAAAATTACTTGCTTTCGGAGCAGATAAAGTTTTATATGCAGATAGTGAGTTGCTTGCTCATTATACAACAGATGCATATGCTAAAGTTATGGTAGATCTTTCAAATGAAAGAAAACCAGAAATAATTTTAGTTGGAGCATCTTTCATTGGAAGAGATTTAGGACCTAGAATTTCCGCTAAATTAGCTACAGGTTTAACTGCAGATTGTACAGGACTTGATATAGATGCTGCGAACAATAACAATCTATTAATGACAAGACCTGCTTTTGGTGGAAATCTTATGGCTACTATAGTTTGTGGAGATAATAGACCACAAATGTCTACTGTAAGACCTGGTGTTTTTGAGAAATTAGCTAAAGATGATTCAAGAATATCAGATGCTAAAATTGAAAAAATTACGCCAGTATTAGTTGCTTCAGACATTAGAACTAAAGTGTTGGAAGTAATTAAGCTTGCTAAAGAAGTTGCAGATATTGGCGAAGCCGAAATTATTGTTTCAGGTGGTAGAGGTATTGGAAGCAAAGAAGGATTTTCAGTATTACAACAATTAGCAGATGTTATTGATGGAACTGTTGCTGGCTCTCGTGCTGCTATTGAATATGGATGGGTAGATAAAGCTTTACAAGTTGGTCAAACTGGTAAAACTGTAAGACCTAAACTCTATATTGCTGTAGGAATATCAGGAGCAATTCAACATTTGGCTGGTATGCAAGACAGTGATTTCATCATTGCAATAAACAAGGATGATGGCGCTAACATAATGAAAATTGCTGACCTTGGTATTGTTGGAGATTACAAGAAAATAATACCTGAATTAGTTGCTCAAATAAAGGAAAAGAACCTACAATAAAAAATTCGTATTTTTTCGATTACATGTCTTTATAAATGTATTTTAAGCAATTTAAGTATTTTCTACTGAGTATGGGACTGACTCTATGAATATAGATTTATAAGCCCATACTTCTGTAGTTTACTAATGCGCATAAATATTTTTTGCGTTTGTGGCTAATAATACAGTTAATATTGAATTCATTTTCTATTTTAAGAAAAAATATCTAATTAAATTTAGGAGGTTACATATTATGGAAAAGGTATTTGTACTTGGTGCTGGAACTATGGGAGCTGGAATTGCTCAAGCTTTTGCAGCAAAAGGTTATGAAGTTATTTTAAGAGATATTAAAGATGAATTTGTTGATAAAGGCCTTGCTGGAATCAATAAAGGTCTTTCAAAACAAGTTGAAAAAGGAAAGATTACTGAAGAGGTTAAAGAAGATTTGCTTTCAAAAATCAGTGGAACAACTGATATGAATTTAGCTGCAGATTGTGATCTAGTAATTGAAGCTGCAGTTGAAAACATGGAAATAAAGAAGAAGATATTTGCTGAATTAGATAGCATTTGTAAACCAGAAACTATTCTTTCTTCAAATACATCGTCTCTTTCTATAACTGAAGTTGCAGCTGCAACTAAGAGACCAGATAAAGTTATAGGAATGCATTTCTTTAATCCTGCTCCAGTAATGAAGCTTGTAGAAATAATCAAAGGAATGGCTACTTCACAGGAAACTTTTGATGCAGTTAAAGAAGTATCAATTGCAATTGGAAAAGATCCAGTTGAAGTTGCAGAAGCTCCAGGATTTGTTGTAAATAGAATATTGATTCCAATGATCAACGAAGCTGTAGGAATACTTGCAGAAGATGTTGCATCTGCAGAAGACATTGATAAGTCAATGATGCTTGGCGCTAATCACCCAATGGGCCCTTTAGCACTGGGAGATCTTATAGGACTTGATGTTTGTCTTGCTATTATGGATGTTCTTTATAAAGAGACAGGAGATTCTAAATACAGGGCGCATTCATTATTAAGAAAATATGTAAGAGCTGGATGGCTCGGAAGAAAGTCAGGTAGAGGTTTTCATAACTACGCTAAATAAATAATTGAAACTGCCTATATGATTGCTTTTAGTAGTCATGTAGGCAGTTTTTATTTTGGCTATAAATAAATTATTACATTAAATATAACTGTTGAAACATATAAATCTATATTAAAAAATTTGTCGACTGGATTTGCACAAGAAGTAATGATAAAATAAAAGTATAGATTGTTTTGACTGAGAGGTAATATAATGATATTCTTTGGACATTTGGGAATAACTACAGGTGTGGTTAAAACTTACGAAAAAATAAGTAATAAAGATAAAAATTCAATAGATTATAGAATAGTTTTAATTGGATCTATTTTACCTGATTTAATAGATAAACCAATGGGAGCCTGCTTTTTTCGAAGTACTTTTCATAATAGTCGTATTTTTGCACATACATTTTTATTATCTTTTAGTATTCTAGCTTTAGGTAGTTATTTCTTATATAGGTATAGAAAAAATAATATTTTGTTACTGGGAGTAAGCACATCCATTCATTTGATATTAGATAGTATGTGGCTATATGCAGGAATACTATTTTGGCCATATTATGGGTTAAATTTTCCAGAAAGACCAGAAGGAAATTGGGCTCAAAGTAGTTTAGATAGACTGGTTTCAGATCCTAGTTATTATATTCCGGAGATTATTGGCTTTGGAATAATTCTTTTTTATTTTATTAAGATATGCAGAGGCAAACAAATAAAGCAATTTATAAAAAAGGGTTATATAGCATGAAGAAAAAGAAACTTTCATTCACAATAAAAGATTGATAGGTAAAAATTTGTTGATATAATGTATTTAAAAAGAATTGGGGAACATGGGGGGATTTTGATGTATAAAATTGTAGGAAAAAAAGAAATTGCGCCTGCCACCTTTTGGATGGATATAGAAGCTCCAAGGGTTGCTAAATCAGCAAAACCTGGTCAGTTTGTTATAATAAGAATTGATGACAAGGGAGAAAGAGTTCCCCTTACTATATGTGATTATGATTCAGCTAAGGGTACTGTTAGCATAGTATTTCAAGCTATCGGAACTTCAACTAAAAAGATGGCAGAATTTGAAGTAGGGGATAATTTTCGTGACTTTGTAGGACCACTTGGAACTGCATCTGAGTTTATATTTGAAAGTGACATAGAGCTTAAGGAAAAAAAGATTATGTTTATTGCTGGTGGTGTTGGAGCTGCGCCTGTTTATCCACAGGTGAAATGGCTAAATGAAAAGGGCATAAAGGCTGATGTAATAATGGGTTCTAGAAATAAAGAATTATTAATTCTTGAAGAAGAAATGAAACTTGTTGCAGGGAAAGTTTATCCATCTACAGATGATGGATCTTATGGTAATAGAGGACTTGTGACTGATTTATTAAGAAAATTAGTAGAGGAAGATGGCAATAAATATGATGTAGTTGTTGCAATTGGTCCGATGATAATGATGAAGTTCGTTGCTATGCTTACAAAAGAGCTAGGTATTAAAACTATTGTTAGTTTAAATCCAATTATGGTTGACGGTACTGGCATGTGTGGCGCTTGCAGAGTAACAGTAGGTGGGAAAGTTAAATTTGCCTGTGTGGATGGACCTGAATTTGATGGACATTTGGTAGATTTTAATGAGGCTATGAGGCGGCAGACTATATATAAAACAGAAGAAGCTAAAGAGGAATTTAGAAAAAGTGATACACATAAAGGTGGTTGCGGTAATTGCGGAGGTGAAAGTTAATGGATAGAATGAAAAGAACACCAATAAGTGAGCAAAACCCTAAGACTCGCGCAACCAATTTCGATGAGGTATGCTTAGGTTATACTGAAGAAGAGGCTAAGCTAGAGGCCGAGAGATGTTTGAATTGTAAGAATCCTCAGTGTGTTACTATGTGTCCTGTATCTATAGCTATTCCAGAATTTGTTCAAAAAATAAAAAGTGGAGAATTTGAGGAGGCTATAAAAGTTATTTCTAGAACATCATCCCTTCCTGCTGTTTGTGGGAGGGTATGTCCTCAGGAAAGGCAATGTGAGGGGAAATGTGTCCTAGGAGTAAAAGGTGATGCTGTTGCTATTGGCAAATTAGAAAGATATGCTGCTGATTGGTCCAGAGAAAACAATATTGATTTAACTGAAACTTCACCCAAAAAAAACAAGAAAGTTGCAGTTATTGGCAGTGGACCTGCAGGGCTCGCTTGTGCTGGAGATCTGGCTAAATTAGGATATGAGGTTGTTATTTTTGAAGCATTACATGAACCAGGTGGTGTTTTAGTATATGGAATTCCTGAATTTAGACTTCCAAAAGAAACAGTGGTAAAATATGAAATTAACAATATTAGAAAGCTTGGAGTTAAAATTGAAACAAATGTTATTGTTGGAAAAACTATTACCATAGATGAACTAATAGATGAGGAAAAATTTGATGCAATTTTTATAGGCTCAGGAGCAGGCTTACCTAAGTTTATGGGTATTCCTGGTGAAAGTTTAAATGGAGTATTTTCAGCAAATGAATTCTTAACAAGAACAAATCTAATGAAAGCATATAAAGAAGGCTATTCAACACCAGTTAAGTTAGGCAAGAGGGTTGCCGTAGTTGGTGGTGGTAATGTTGCTATGGATGCAGCTAGAACCGCTTTAAGGCTAGGATCTGAGGTTCACATAGTGTATAGAAGATCTGAAGCTGAATTGCCTGCTAGAATAGAAGAAGTTCATCATGCAAGGGAAGAGGGCATTTTATTTGATCTGCTTGTAAATCCTGTTGAGGTGTTAAGTGACGAAAAAGGATGGGTAAATGGACTAAAATGTGTAAGAATGGAACTTGGAGAGCCTGATAGCTCAGGTAGAAGAAGTCCCATAGAAATTAAAGACTCTACATTTGTTTTAGATGTAGATACTGTTATTATGTCCTTGGGTACATCACCAAATCCTTTAATTGCATCAACCACACGAGGGTTAGAAATTAACAAAAATAAATGTTTAGTGATTAAAGAAGAAACAGGATTAACATCTAGAGACATGGTATTTGCAGGTGGAGATGCAGTTACGGGAGCTGCAACAGTTATTCTTGCAATGGGTGCAGGAAGAAATGCTGCGAAAGCTATTGATGAAGCACTTTCAAAATAATATTAATTTGACGAAAAAAGTATTTCAACCTATAGAGAAGAAGGCGATTAAAATTGGATTTTGTAAAAGTTGAAGAAACTGATGATAGCCTAGTTGTTAAAGGTGTTAAAAATTTTGATTTAAAGCATGTTTTTGAATGTGGTCAATGTTTTAGGTGGAGATTGCAGGAAAATGGAAATTATATTGGAATAGCTTTTGGAAAAGTGATTGAACTTCAATTAAATGGTGAGGATTTATATATATATAATACAAATTTAGTTGAGTTTAATGAAATATGGTTAGATTACTTCGATTTTAGAAGAGATTATTCCTTAATTAAAGAAGAATTAAGCAAGGATATACTATTAAAACAAGCTGTTGAGTATGGGCATGGAATAAGATTATTACAACAGGAACCTTTTGAGCTTATAATATCATTTATAATATCTGCTAATAATCGTATACCTATGATTAAAAAATGTATAGGTAATATATGCAAGCAATGGGGAGAAGAAATAAAGTATAAAGATGAGAGCTATTATTCTTTTCCTAGTTTAGAAGAACTAAAATGCGCTAATTTAGAAGAATTAGAACGTTGTAGCACTGGCTTTAGAGCTAAATATATAAAAGATACTGTTGAAAAACTATACAACAACAAATATGGTTGCAACTACAATGCTGACTATGATATTGACTGTATAAAGAATAAACCCGATGAGGAATGTCATATACTACTGCAGAAGTTTACCGGCATAGGTCCAAAGGTAGCAGATTGTATAATGCTTTTTTCTATGAATAAATATTCTGCATTTCCAGTTGATGTTTGGGTTAAAAGAGCAATGCAATATTTTTATTTGGCACCTGACGTATCACTAAAAAAAATAAGAGAATTCGGTGTATCTAAATTTGGAAATTTATCAGGTTTTGCTCAGCAGTATCTGTTTTACTATGCACGAGAAAACGGTATTAGTGTAGAAGAATAATTGTCTATGGGGCAATTTTGTATAACATAACTAGTGGTACCACTTAGTCTAGAATCATAGCTAAAGAGAGTAGTGTCACGTTTGTAGATAAAGAACAGAGAGGTGTAGAAAATGCTAAAACAAGATAACAAGCTATCTAAGATAATTAAAAAATATAGGCCTAAAGTATTTTTAATTATTCTTATGGCTAGCTTAGTTTTTTTAGGGTTTGAATATTTTACAAAATATTTTAGTATTTTAAAAAACCCAAAAGATATTAAAAGTATGTTAATTTCTTACAAGAAATGTGGTGTTCTAGCATTTTTTTTGCTTCAGATAGTTCAAGTAGTAGCATTCTTTGTTCCAGGAGAAATAATTCAAATAGCTGGTGGATATATTTACGGAGTTTTTTTGGGCACTTTATTTTCAATTATCGGAATTACGCTAGGGAGCATAATAATATATTATTTGGCCAATGTTATAGGTAAGGATTTTGTAGATAAATTAATTAGAAAGAAAAAACTTCAATTTGTTGAAAAAGCATTAAATCAAAACAGAATAAGTTATACAATATTTTTTATGTATCTTATACCTGGAGTACCTAAAGATATATTAGGATATATTTGTGGAATGTTAAACGTAGACTTTAAAAAGTATATTATTTATTCTACCTTAGGGAGAATACCTGGAATTTTAATGTCAGCGTATTTTGGAGCTAAGTTATACACTGGTGATAAAAATCTTCTTGTTATATTAGCAGTGATTTCTATAGCGCTGCTAATGTTTGGAATTATAAATGGAGAGAAGATTATATCTTCTTTTGAAAAAAACTCCTAGATTATATTAAAATCTGGAAATAATGGTATAATTATATATAAAGACGTAAATCATATAGATAGTGCTTACATAACTTTGGAAACTAAGGAAAAGTATCAGTTCTAATTACCAATTTAAGAAAAATGGAGATATTCAATGAAATAATGATATAGTTAAGGATAGTTTCACTATATAGTCTTATTTGGTATATTTAGTTATAATGTGATATTTGATATTAACCTTACTATTATTTATTATAATAATAGTATTAGCACTCGTAGTCGATGAGTGCTAACAAAAGTTAAAAAATAAATTTTAATATATTAAGGAGGGGTTTTAATGAAAATTAGACCACTTGGAGACAGAGTAGTTATCAAAAAGTTAGAAGCAGAGGAAACAACAAAAAGCGGTATAGTTTTACCAGGATCTGCAAAGGAAAAACCACAAGAGGCTGAAATAGTAGCTGTAGGACCAGGCGGAGTTGTTGACGGTAAAGAAGTTAAAATGGAAGTTAAAGTGGGAGACGTTGTTTTATACTCTAAGTACAGTGGAAACGAGATAAAGGTTGATGGAGAAGAATTCATCATCATAAAACAAGATGACATATTAGCAATAGTAGAAAAATAGTTATTAGCGGGAGGTACAGAAAATGGCAAAGGATATTTTATTTGGAGAAGAAGCAAGAAGATCTATGCAAAAGGGTGTAGACAAACTTGCTGATACAGTTAAAATAACATTAGGACCTAAGGGAAGAAATGTTGTACTTGATAAAAAATTTGGTTCACCACTTATCACTAATGATGGTGTAACTATTGCAAGAGAAATAGAACTTGAAGACCCATTTGAAAATATGGGAGCTCAATTAGTTAAAGAAGTAGCAACAAAAACTAATGATGTTGCAGGAGATGGAACAACTACTGCTACATTACTTGCTCAAGCAATTATTAGAGAAGGTTTGAAAAATGTAACTGCTGGTGCAAACCCAATGCTTATAAGACAAGGCATAAATAAAGCAGTTGAAAAAGCAGTTGAAGAAATCGCTAAGATTTCTAAGCCAGTTAACGGTAAAGAAGATATTGCTAGAGTAGCTGCTATTTCCGCATCAGATGAAGAAATAGGTCAATTAATTGCTGATGCTATGGAAAAAGTAGGAAAAGAAGGCGTAATTACTATAGAAGAATCAAAATCAATGGGAACAGAATTAGAAGTTGTTGAAGGAATGCAATTCGATAGAGGATATGTAAGTCCATATATGGCAACAGATTCAGAAAAAATGGAAGCAGTACTTGAAAATCCATATATATTAATAACTGATAAAAAGATAACTAATATACAAGATATTCTTCCAGTTCTTGAACAAATTGTTCAACAGGGAAAAAAATTGCTTATAATAGCTGAAGAAATAGAAGGCGAAGCAATGGCAACTCTAGTTTTAAATAAATTAAGAGGAACTTTTGTTTGCGTAGCTGTTAAGGCACCAGGCTTTGGTGATAGAAGAAAAGAAATGCTTACAGATATAGCAATTCTTACTGGTGGAGAAGTAATCTGTGAAGAATTAGGAAGAGAATTAAAAGACGTAACTTTAGATATGCTTGGAACAGCTGATAGTGTTAAAGTATCTAAAGAAAACACTACAATTGTTAATGGTAAAGGTAATAAATCTGAAATCGATGGCAGGAATATCTGTAATTATGAATCAGATTGAAAATACCACATCAGAATTTGATAAAGAGAAGCTTCAAGAAAGACTTGCTAAATTGGCAGGTGGAGTTGCAGTTATTAAAGTTGGTGCTGCAACAGAAACTGAATTGAAGGAAAGAAAATTAAGAATAGAAGATGCATTAGCAGCTACAAAAGCAGCTGTAGAAGAAGGAATAGTACCAGGCGGTGGATCAGCTTATATCAGCATTATTAAGGAAGTTGGAAAACTAACTTCTGATGTATTAGATATTAAAGTTGGTATTGATATAATCAAAAAAGCACTAGAAGAACCAATTAGACAGATAGCAACAAACGCTGGTGTTGAAGGTTCAGTAATCTTAGATAAGATTATGAATAGTGAAGTAGGTATAGGATATGATGCATTAACTGAAAAATATGTTGATATGGTTAAAGCAGGAATTGTTGATCCAACTAAAGTTACAAGATCAGCACTACAAAACGCAGCTTCAGTTGCAGCTACTTTCCTAACAACTGAATCAGCTGTTTCTGATATACCAGAGAAGAACCCAATGCCAATGCCTGGTGGCGGCGGAATGGGCATGGGAATGGACGGAATGTACTAGAGGATACAAAATAGTAAGTTAGTATAGAATAAAAGTTTGATTTTTGTATCCTAGAAGTTAGACGTGAGAAGTCAGAAGTCAGATTTTTAATAGAGTATTATCCGGATAATTTAAATATATATTATAAGAAACCCGCGAAAAGTATTTTCGTGGGTTTTTTATATATAAATATTTTAATGGTATATATTCCTATATTTAATTATGTATATCCATAAATATTGACTAAAATTTAAATTCACACATGTTTTTGCAGGAAAATAGTCAGAAAAAATTATTTTCAATTGACAAAATGCAAAATTTTGAATAAAATAGTCTAATAATATAAAAATATATTAGGTTACAATTTCTATTCGTATAAACCTTGGATATGGCAAGGAGTTTCTACTGGAAGCCTTTAACTTCCAACTATGAGTGGAGTTTTTTGTGCATAGTTTTGCATGTGAACTTACACTTTCTAAATGTGTAAGTTCACATTTTTATATAGAAGCAAGTTTATCATCACGTTATTGATTCGAAAAACTTGAATCTAATCAATATTTTAGCAAGTCAAATATTAGCCTAGCAATAAAATGGATTTTTTATCTTGTTTGGTTATTACTATAAATTAATTAAGAGGAGTGGTTACATGGCAAAAATATTAAAACATGCGTATACTTTTGATGATGTATTATTAGTTCCTAATAAGTCTGATGTATTGCCGAGAGAAGTTAGTCTATGTACAAATTTGACTAAGGAAATTAAGTTAAACATTCCAATTATGAGTGCTGGTATGGATACTGTTACTGAGTCTAAGATGGCAATAGCAATTGCAAGAGAAGGCGGAATTGGAATAATACATAAAAATATGACAATAGAGCAGCAATCACTAGAAGTAGACAGAGTAAAGAGACAAGAGAACGGGGTTATAACAGATCCTTTTTACTTATCTCCAGAGGACTTAATTCAAGATGCATTAGATGTTATGAGTAAATATAGAATTTCTGGAGTGCCGATTACTGTTGCTGGAAAGCTTGTAGGAATTATAACTAATAGAGATATTGTTTTTGAGACAAACTATTCAAGAAAAATTTCCGAAGTTATGACAAAGGAAAAACTAGTTACAGCTGCTGAAGGAACAACTCTTTCAGAGGCTAAAGAATTGCTAAGAAAACATAAAATTGAGAAACTTCCTTTAGTTGATGATGAAGGAAATCTTATAGGACTTATAACTATAAAAGATATTGAAAAAGCAATAAGGTTTCCTAATGCTGCTAAAGACTCAAGAGGAAGGCTTTTATGTGGAGCAGCTGTAGGTGTAACTGCAGATATGATGGATAGAGTTGATGCATTAGTAAAGGTTGGAGTGGATATTCTGACTCTAGATACTGCACATGGACATTCTAGAGGAGTTATGGAAGCTGTAAAAACTATAAAAAATAAGTACCCTAAAATTCAAGTGATAGCTGGAAATGTAGCAACAGCTGAAGCAACTCGGGACTTAATAGAAGCAGGAGCTGATTGCGTCAAAGTAGGTATTGGACCTGGATCTATTTGCACTACAAGAGTAGTTGCAGGGGTAGGGGTTCCTCAACTTACAGCAGTAATGGATTGTGTGGAAGAAGCTAATAAGTATGGTATACCAGTAATTGCAGATGGCGGTTTTAAATATTCGGGTGATTTGGTTAAAGCATTTGCTGCAGGTGCCAAGATAGCTATGATGGGATCAATGTTTGCTGGATGTGAAGAATCTCCAGGAGAGACAGAAATATACCAAGGAAGAAGCTATAAGGTATATAGAGGCATGGGTTCCATAGCTGCAATGGCTTGCGGAAGTAAAGATAGATATTTTCAAGAGGGAAATAATAAATTAGTGCCAGAAGGAGTAGAGGGAAGAGTTCCATACAAAGGACCTGTTTCAGAGACTATTTATCAACTACTTGGCGGAATTCGTTCAGGTATGGGTTATCTTGGAGCAAAGACCTTAATAGACTTGTTTGAAACTGCAAATTTTGTTATTCAAACATCTTCAGGTTTACGAGAAAGTCATCCTCATGATATAGTAATTACTAAAGAAGCACCTAATTATAGTGTTAATTAGCAATTTCTAATGTACATATTAAAAATGGAGGTATCTAATGAATAGAGAGTTAGTTTTAGTTGTAGATTTTGGTGGCCAGTATAATCAATTAATTGCAAGAAGAGTTAGAGAAAATGGAGTGTATTGTGAGATAGTACCTTATAGTACTTCAATTGACAAAATAGTAGCTAAAAACCCTAAAGGAATAATTTTTACTGGTGGTCCAAACAGTGTATATGGTGATGGTGCGCCAAGAATAAATAAGGACATATTTGAACTTAATATTCCTGTACTTGGAATATGTTATGGATATCAACTTATAGCACAAAACTATGGCGTAGAAGTAACCAGTGCTGAAGTTAGAGAATACGGAAAGACTGAGATAGACCTTGATTCCAGTAGTCCATTATTTGATGGAATCCAAAGCAAAGAACATTGTTGGATGAGTCATACAGATATTGTTGCTAAAGAACCAGCAGGCTTTAAGGTAATAGCAAGTACACCACAATGCAAGTGTGCAGCAGTGGAACATGAAGAAAAGAAGCTATATGGTGTTCAATTCCATCCTGAAGTTGAGCATACTCCATTCGGAAGAGCAATGCTTACAAATTTTCTATTTAAAATTTGCAAGTTAAAAGGCGATTGGTCTATGGAATCTTTTGCAGAAGAGAAGATTAAGGCAATTAAGGAATTAGTTGGAGATAGGAAATTGATTTGTGCCCTATCAGGAGGAGTTGATTCTTCTGTAGCGGCTGTAATGGTTCATAAGGCAGTTGGTAAACAACTTACCTGTATATTTGTAGATCATGGCCTTTTAAGAAAAGATGAAGGCGATCAAGTTGAAGAGATTTTTGGCAAGCAATTTGATATGAACTTAATAAGGGTAAATGCAGAAGAAAGATTTTTAGGAAAACTTAAGGGTGTAAGTGATCCTGAGAAGAAGAGAAAGATAATTGGCGAAGAGTTCATAAGAGTATTTGAAGAAGAAGCTAAAAAACTTGGTGATATAGGTTTCCTTGTTCAAGGAACAATATACCCTGATGTAGTGGAAAGTGGAACTGATACCTCTGCTACTATTAAAAGTCATCATAATGTAGGTGGACTTCCAGAAGATATGGACTTTAAACTTATAGAGCCCTTAAGGGAATTATTTAAAGATGAAGTTAGAGAAGTGGGAGAAAAACTAGGAATTGCTCATAATTTGGTATGGAGACAACCGTTTCCAGGTCCAGGACTTGCAATAAGAGTACTTGGGGATATTACAGAAGAAAAATTATTTATTACTCGTGAAGCGGATGCAATTTTTAGAGAAGAAGTTGCCCTTGCAGGACTAGAAAGTAAAATTTGGCAGTATTTCGCGTGCCTACCAAACATTCAATCTGTAGGTGTAATGGGTGATGAAAGAACTTATTGTCACACAGTGGCCTTAAGAGCAGTCACCAGCTCTGATGGAATGACCTCTGATTGGGCACATATACCTTATGAGGTTTTAGATAAAGTATCAAGGAGGATAGTTAACGAAGTTAAAGGAGTAAACAGAATTGTTTACGACGTGACTAGTAAGCCACCTTCAACTATTGAGTGGGAATAGATGTAGCAAGGATTTGAACCATTCGTAAAAATGAAGTAGTTTCCATATTTAGAAAACCTCTAAGAGTGTTGATACATGCCACTTTTAGGGGTTTTCATATTGCTTTTAACAGGGTAAAAAAACCTTATAAACATTGGTATTATTAGTGTTTAAGGCACACTTATTTTATTTATGATACGGAAACAACGCTAAATAATTACTCTAAGTATGTTCTACTACATAAAAGCAATATATGTCAACTGAAATTATAAGTTTTTGGGAATATATTTACAGAACTATAAAAATTATAAAAAGAGGAATCTGCTACTGTAAAGTGGAGCATATCAAACTCCAACCAAGGTGAATTTTTATTTATTAGCATTCTCTGATAAATATGGGTCAATATATTGCCATCCATTTACAATGCATTTTTCACAACTTTTATTGCACTTTAATTCATGGAAATAAGTAATTCTCTTACCATTCAGTGTATTTTCTAATTTAATGTTAAAGCACGTATTCTTTAGCTCAAATATTGCAAGGTCTTTTTCTGTTATAGAGTTTTCAGACAATGCTTTTTTTAGGTTTGTGGAACAGTCCAATAAAATTTCTAATTGTTTTAATTCCATTTTACTCCCTCCTTAATTTCTTATTTATATTTTAACATGAATTAAAATCAAAAAAAGATTAAAGTCGTGAAAGAACATATTCAAATCGTAAAAAAAAGTGTGAATTTTTGATAATTGATTTTATGGTAAAAAATAACCACTAACGTAACATTAGACACCATGAAGGTGTGATTTTGTGTTGAATATAAAAGAAAGTGGTATAAAGACATGATAAATTCAAAATTATTAATGCAAAAGTATAGAAAATCTGTAGCCACGGAGTTATTAACTGCACTTGCTGTTAATGTAAAGAGAATTGAGTTTGATAAGGGGTATAATACTTGGTTTGGATTGCATAAATAGAGCATTTCAGTAAAGAATAATATAACTTAATGATAAATTAAGAATATATAGAATGAAGGTGGATAAGATGGAACAGGAGAGTACTATATATAAAATTGAAATTTCTCAAGAAGGATTTGAAAACTTTGGAGATGATACTTTAACTCAAGCAAAAGATATGGGTGAATCATTAAAATTAGATTATGTAATGACAGACTTTAATTGGGACGAAGATAATAATAGAAATTTAATTCTAACTGCCAAAATCAGAGATGATGTTTTAGTTGATGATGCTCTATCTGAAATAGAAGAAAATCAATATATAGTAGTAAGTGAATTATACTCAAGTTAATAAAATTTCTTTTTTAATTACAGTCCCCATTTAATTAAATTATGAGTACAGCAGAATATAAGAGGACTGACGTCATTTAGTCGGTTATTTTTGCTTACATTAGAGAAATATACACTTATATTGGTAGTTTTTATTTAGATGTACAGATAATATATAAAACAAGAAAAACCAACATTAGTTTCACATAATTGCTTGATGTTTTTTCTGAAATTATTTGCTATTATAAGTGTGTAGCAAGTCTATAAGGTTTCCTATTTTACATTAGAACCCTCCTATAAATAAATTAATAGTTACAAAGAACTGGCGTCATCTAGCTGGTTCTTTTGTTTTTGTAAAGTGAAAGAATTTTTAATTATGAAAAAATTCATATATAAGCAGGATTTTACCTTAATATATACATATGGATGTTGAGGTTATGGTATGGAAGCTGTAATTACGGAAACAAAAAGACTTTGAACATATAGTTAGAATGATTGGAGATATAAAGCGGAAAGAAAACTCTAAGTTTGGTTTTGTTACGTATTCATTAAAAAACAAAGATAATGAAGTAAAAGGTGTTAACAGAATTGTACACGATGTTACAAGTAAGCCACCTTCAATTATTGAATGGAAGTAAAATATGAAAGGATATGCTTAAAGTGAGGCATATCCTTTCTTTAAGCCCCAAAATTTTATTTTTATTTCTAAAATATGATGAAAAAAATGTAATAATATAGTATAATTAGGTATATAAATAAAGTTTAGTAGAGGGGGGGATAGAAGTGAAGAAACTTATAAGTTCTATTACAGTGGTAATGTTATTATTTAGTTTGGTTGGTTGTGGTTCGTCAAACTCATCTGGCACAAAAAAGACTAATGAAAAGCAGCAAGAGTTTTTGAAAGGTTTATAAGCACACAATTAATAGTAGGATTATATTCTTCGATTTGTAGGCTATTGTGACTGATTAATAAAGACGCTAATATTGAAGTAATAGTTAGTTGTGTTTAATATAAGATAGAAGTTTAATAACTATAAGTAAATGTAATTTTAAGGAATAAGGTGAAGTTATTGAATAAGTTTGATTTGTTAATTGCTTTCAGCGAAAATAAAGAAAATCTATATTTACTAATTGATGCCCAAGAGTGAGGTGTCTATGATATGTACTACTAGTTAGTATACCATAGACACTTTTTATTATTATTCATAATTGCATTGACAAAAAAATTCATAAAGATTATTCTATAATAAATATATAGATTTATGAGAATAATCAAAAAAATAGTTATACTTTTGGAGTTTATTGTTTAAGAAGGTTACATTTTATAAAAATATATGAAAAGAGGTATTAAGCTATTATGAATGAAGAAATCATACAATCATTTTTACAGGTACTTCCTAGATTGAAAGACATAATTCAAGAGGATGTAATGACATCGGTAACAGATAAAACAAAGTTTTTAGGCTATTTTCCTGGAGATAAAATGAGGATGGATTTAAAAGTAGGAACTTTAATACCAGAGAGCGATCCACTTTTTATAACTATTAATGAAAATAAAATTATTTCTGCTGTTGTTCCAAAACAAGTTTATGGATTTCCATTTAAAGCAGTCACATATCCAATTTGTAATGAAGCAGGCGAAGTTATTGGAGCTGTTGGATTTGCTAAAAATCTAGATAATGAATTTGAACTTCAAGAGGCTTCAGAAAGTCTATTTTCATCCCTAGAAGAAACAAATGCTAGTATTGAAGAGATTTCTGGTGAGTCACTAGAATTGTTTTCAAGAGTAAATAAAATTGTTGAACTAACAAAGAAATCTGAAGAAAGTTTATTGAAAATTAATGAATTAACATCTTCTATTCAACAAATATCAACACAATCTAATCTTTTGGGTCTTAATGCTGCAATTGAATCCTCACGAGCTGGGGAACAGGGAAAAGGCTTTTCTGTAGTTGCAAGTGAGATGAGGAAATTAGCAATAACTAGTAAAAAGTTTTCAGACGAAATATCAAAACTTATTATGGAATTGAAAAAAGAGTTTTCTAATATTTCAGAAGAAGTTAATAACGTAAATTCAATTTCTAAAAGTCAATCTGAAGTTATGGGGGAAATAACTGTGGCATTACAAGAACTAACTTATAATGCCCAAATATTATCGAATACTTCAAGAATGAGTTAAAAAACATATTTTTAAGCACAGGACATGCCTGTGCTTTTGTATTTTTATCAGAATAGCAGGGTTCCAATTAATGGACTATTAGTAAATGATGTATATAGATTTGGAAAAGTAAAAAAAGAGGGTATAAAAGATGAATGATGACAATGTTATTCAGGTTGAGAATTTTAGACAGCAGTTTGGAAAAGTTGTAGTTCTAAAGAATGTTAATTTGGAAGTAAGAAGGGGAGAAATTCTAGGGTTACTTGGACCTTCAGGTTCAGGTAAAACAACCTTAGTAAAAGCATTAATAGGTATGAGTAAACCTACAGAAGGTAAGGTTAGTGTATTTGATGTATTAATGCCATCCCTTTCTGTAGTTGCTAGAATAGGATATATGGCTCAAAGTGATGCTTTATATGAAGATTTAAATGCAACTGAGAATATACTATTTTTTGCAGCTCTTTATGGAATGAAGGGTAAAGAAGCAAGAAAAAGAGCTAAAGAATTATTAAGTTTAGTTCTTCTTAGTGAAGAGGGAAAGAAACTGGTTAGAGATTTTTCAGGAGGAATGAAGAGAAGGTTGTCTTTAGCAATAGCATTGGTTCACAATCCTGAAATATTAATTCTTGATGAACCTACAGTTGGTATAGATCCAGTTCTAAGGATCCAATTTTGGAAAGAATTTGAGAGATTAAGGCAAAATGGAGTAACAATTATAATTACAACACATGTTATGGATGAGGCTGAGCATTGCGATAGATTAGCATTAATTAGAGATGGTGGAATTATTGCACTGGATACTCCAGAAGGGTTAAAGAAAAAATCTGGAGAAAAAGACATAGAAAGCGCATTCCTTTATTTTAGTGGAGGTAGAGAGGTGAAAGGACAGTGAGAGCATTATCTATTGCAAAGAGATTAATTAAACAGCTTAAAGGTGATAAAAGATCAATAGCACTAATGTTTGTTGCACCAGTTTTTGTAATGTACTTACTAAATGCAGTTTTAACCTCTGGAACAACTAAACCCAATATTGATGTAGTAGTTGCACCTGAAAGTTATATTAAGGAGCTTCAAAAGGAGGCATTTGTAAATAAAGTACCAAATGAAGAGACTGCCATAAAGAATTTGAAAGAGAATAAGAGTGATGGATATATTACTTTCGTTAATGGTGTGCAAAGGACCACGGTAGAAGGGGCTGATCCAGGAATATCAGGCTTGGTTATAAAAGTAGTGGATAAGGTGGCTATGACTACAAATCTGCAATCTAGAACTGAAAATCTAGGCACTACCCCAAAGACTGAACCTATTTTTTTACATGGTTCAAAGGATATGGATATGTTCGATTCTTTGGCTCCGCTCCTTATGGGATTTTTTATTTTCTTTTTTGTGTTTTTGATTGCTGGGGTTTCCTTTCTTAGAGAAAGAATAAGTGGGACCTTAGATAGAATATTAGCCACTCCTTTAAAAAGATGGGAAATTGTTTTAGGATATTTTTTAGGATTTGGATTGTTTGTGGCCATACAGACTATAATATTACAGGTATTTAGTGTTTATGGTTTGAAAGTAACCATGGTAGGAAGTTTCTGGACAGTATTGGTGATAAATCTATTACTTGCGGCTGGATCCTTAGCGTTAGGAACACTTTTATCGGCATTTGCACGAAATGAGTTTCAATTATTTCAATTCATTCCAATAGTTATAGTACCTCAAATTATGTTTAGTGGAATTTTTGATTTAAGAAATGCACCAACTTGGGAAAGAGTATTATCAAAAGTTTTCCCTATGACATATGGGGCTGAAGCGCTGAGAGAGGTTATGTTAAGAGGAAAGGACATATTGGATGTAAAATTTGATATTATTATTTTGATTGGATATGCAGTTGTATTCTTAGTACTAAATACTATGGCACTAAAAAAGTATAGAAGAGCATAAATTAACGGTTAGTATATGGCATACTAACCGTTATTTATTAACATATACCTTGAGGAGCTCCAAGAACTACCATATTATAATCATTTGAATTTGATAAATTTTTAACCTTTAAATGGTCAAAAAGATACTCTCTTCCATTCTCATAAATTGCATCTGAAAGAAGTGTATAGAAAAAAGTGGTTGGTACTGTGTTAATTCCGTTAAAATCAAGAATTACCGTTTTAGTAAGATTTGATTTTATCTGCTTTTTTAGCAATATAGCGTCCTGACAAGTGAAATTAGTGCCTATTATATCTTTTACATTAATTATGTGTTCCATTATGAATACCCCCTAAATAAAAGTTACAGTTGTCTGATTATTTAATCAATTCTGTTTATGCTATTATTATACAATGTTTAAAAGCGCTTGTCAAATATTTCACAAATTATTTTTATTAATTAAATCAAGAATATTTTGCCTTGAGTATTGTAAAGAAGTATTCAAAAGAAACATGTTTTATTTCTAAAACATGTTTCTGCTGATTTATTTTTTATAGTTAAATTATTATTGGACTATATAGAATCATTTATTTTAAGAGCTTCTCTAATTTCAGTTATATTAGTTACGATTTTTGATGCTATCTCAGGTTTGTTCATTGTATAAAGATGTACACCATCAATTCCCCAAGAAAGTAAATCAATAATCTGATCTGTTGCATAAGCTATACCAGCTTCTTTTAAAGCAGCTGGGTTGTATTCATACTTTTCCATTATTCTTATAAGCTTTTTGGGAATATTAGCTCCACAAAGGGAAGCTATTCTATTTATTTGATTTTTATTAATTACAGGCATAATACCTGCTGAAATTGGAATGTTAATATTATGCCTTTTAGTATTATCATAAAAATCATAAAAAAGTTCATTTTCAAAAAATAATTGAGTTATTAAAAAATCTGCCCCTGAAGTGACTTTTGTTTTAAGATTTTGTAAATCTAGTTCCTTGCTTCTACATTCAAGATGCTTTTCTGGATAACAAGCACCGGCTATACAAAACTTATCTAAGGTTTTAATTTGCGTTATTAAGTCAGAAGCATAATGGTAATGAAGAGGATCTGGAAATTTAAAATTTGGATCCGTAGGAAAATCTCCTCTTAGTGCAAGTATATTTTCAATATGTTCTTCTTGTAATTTAAGAAGTATGTTTTCAACTTCCTGTTTAGTAGATGTAACACAGGTTAGATGAGCCAAAGCTTCTATTGCGTATTTATTCTTTATTATTGAAGCAATTTTAACAGTATCATTTTGGGAACTACCTCCAGCGCCATAAGTAACACTAATAAAATCTGGATTTAAATCTTTAAGCGACTCAATAGTTTGATAAATTGTATCAATAGGAGAATCTTTTTTTGGAGGAAATATCTCAAAGGATATTACTGGTCTGTTTTTGTTGTACAAATTTTTAATAAGCATATTTTAACCTCCCACAGTTGAAAATGTGCACTGAAATGAATTATACTTGTATAATAGCATATTTAATATGCGTTGAGTAGGTTCAAATAAGAATTCTATTCTTTAAAATTGACATTAACAGTTTTAGCTATAAAAGTAGAATGGAGGAAACGGAGTGGAGAAAATAACTAGTTTTACTATTAACCATTTAGAACTATTACCAGGAATATATGTTTCTCGTAAAGATAATATTAATGGTGCGGTTATAACAACCTTTGATATTAGAATGACAAGGCCTAATTTTGAGCCAGTAATGAATACAGCTGAAATGCATGCAATTGAGCATTTAGCAGCAACCTTTCTAAGAAATCATGGTGAATATGGGAGCAAGATAGTTTATTTTGGACCTATGGGTTGCCGAACTGGATTTTACTTATTAGTTGGTTTTGATTGTGAATCAAAAGATATTTCGGGTTTAGTTAAAGAGATGTTTGAATTTATTGCTGGATATAATGGAGAAGTTCCTGGTGCAAGCGCAAAAGATTGTGGAAACTATTTAGATATGAACCTACCAATGGCTAAATATTTAGCAAAAAAATATTTGGAAGATGTGCTTAATAATCTTAGTGAAAAAAATCTTAATTATCCTAAATAAAATTAAAAAAAATAAGTAATCATAGGAGGTATTTTATGTCAAAGATTTTAAATTTGGATTTATCAAAGACTATGCCATACTTAAAAGAACATGAAATTACAGCTATGGAACCAATGGTTAAAGAAGCTCATAAAATGCTTAATGAAAAAACTGGTGAAGGCAGTGAATTTTTAGGCTGGGTGGATTTACCTATTAATTATGACAAGAAAGAATTTATAAGGATAAAACAGGCAGCTGAGAAGATTAGGAAAGATTCACAGGTTCTTATAGTAATAGGAATTGGAGGGTCTTACTTAGGCGCTAGAGCTATTATTGAAATGTTATCAAACACTTTCTATAATGGATTAAGTGAAGAAAAAAGAAATGCACCGATAATTTATTATGCAGGAAATAATATAAGCTCTACATATCTAGCAGATTTACTTGAGGCCATTGAAGGAAAAGATATTTCAGTTAATGTTATTTCTAAATCTGGAACTACCACCGAGCCAGCTCTTGCATTTAGAGTTTTTAAGGAATTATTAGAGAAGAAATATGGAAAAGAAGAAGCGAAGAAAAGAATATACGCTACGACAGATAAAGCTAGGGGAGCTTTAAAGTCCTTGGCTGATAAAGAAGGTTATGAAACATATGTTATACCTGATGATGTTGGAGGTCGATATTCTGTGCTTACTGCAGTAGGGCTGTTGCCAATGGCCGTAGCAGGAATTAATATTGATGACTTAATAAGTGGAGCAGCTGCATCAAAGCAAGACTACAGTAATGATAATATATCAGATAATGATTGCTATAAGTATGCTGCAGCTAGAAATGCACTTTATAGAAAAGGCAAAAACATAGAAATGATAGTGAATTTTGAACCTTGTTTGCATTATTTCGGTGAATGGTGGAAACAATTATATGGTGAAAGTGAAGGTAAAGATCAAAAAGGTATTTTTCCAGCAGCAGCAGATTTTTCTACAGACCTTCATTCTATGGGACAATACATTCAAGAGGGTTTAAGAACAATATTTGAAACTCAAATTAATGTAGTAAAACCTAGAAAAGAAATAATAGTACAAAAAAGCGACGAAGATGCAGATGGTTTGAATTTCTTAGCTGGAAAGACCGTTGATTTTATTAATAAACAGGCCTTTAGAGGAACTGTACTTGCACATAATGATGGAGATGTTCCCAATATTATATTAAATATTGAGGCTCTTACAGCATACAATGTAGGCTATATGATATACTTTTTCGAAAAAGCTTGTGCAATTAGTGGATACTTGCTTGGAGTAAATCCATTTAATCAACCGGGTGTGGAAGGTTATAAAAAGAATATGTTTGCTTTACTTGGGAAACCTGGTTATGAAGAACTTAAAGCTAAACTAGAGAAAAGATTGGAAGAATAAGGAAGTATGAGAATAATAGTAGATGCAGATGCATGTCCAGGAAGAAACTTAATAGAAAAAGCTGCCAAGGAAAATAGTATTGAGGTAATAATGATGTGTGACTATAATCATGTTTTAAATAGTGATTATAGTAGAATTATTTATATCGAAAGTGGTTTTCAAAGTGTAGATATGGCAGTGGCTAATGAAACTATTGCAGGAGATATTGTTGTAAGTCAAGATTATGGAGTTGCTGCAATGGTACTGGGCAAGAAAGCCTTTGCTATTAGTCCTACAGGATATATATATGATAATGACAATATAGAAAGATTACTATTCGAAAGGCATCTTTCACAAAAGGTAAGACGAGGTGGTGGCAGAACTGCTAGCCACAAAAAAGAAATAGTGAAGATGATGAAAGACTTTATAGGAATTTGATTAAATTAATTAAAAGTAATTGTGATGAAGCATAGCACAAAATTGACTAGAATCTTACTAGTTTTTTTGAAGCTACATTAAAAGATATGAAGGATGTTTTTCTAAAGGAGAAAGGCTTCCTTCATTTTCAATTATTTAAATAGGAGATGAATAGTCATGGTTGATGTATGTTTATTGGGTACTGGTGGAATGATGCCACTTCCAGGAAGGTACTTAACATCTTTACTAATTGCGTCTCAAGGCAAAATGATATTAATTGATTGTGGTGAAGGAACTCAAGTTACTTTAAAAATGTGCGGATGGGGTTTTAAAGCTATTGAAGCAATTTGCTTTACACATTTTCATGCTGACCATATTGCAGGACTTCCTGGAATGCTTTTAACCATAGCCAATTCAGGAAAAACTACTCCTTTAACTATAATTGGACCAATTGGGCTTGAAACAGTAGTTAACGGATTAAGAGTTGTAGCACCACATCTGCCTTTTGAAATAATTTTTATTGAAGTATCAAATGATAAGGCAGACAGTTTTGATATACATGGCTTCAAAATTGATACATTGCCTTTAGAGCATGGAATGACCTGTGTTGGATATAATATTAATATAGCTAGACAGAGAAAATTTGATGCACTTAGAGCTGAAAGTGAAAATATTCCTAAAGTATTTTGGAATAAGCTTCAAAAGGGTGAAGAAATATTTTTTGAAGGAAAGCAATACACACCTGATATGGTATTAGGTGAAGATAGAAAAGGTATAAAAATTAGCTATTGTACGGATACCAGGCCAACAGAAAATATGATTTCTTTTATTAAAGAAGCGGATCTTTTTATATGTGAGGGTATGTATGGAGAAGATGAGTATATAGTTAAGGCTATGGAGTATAAGCACATGCTGTTTTCTGAGGCCGCGGTTTTAGCCAAAAATGCAAATGTTAAGGAATTATGGCTTACACATTTTAGCCCTTCTCTTTTATTTCCAGAAGAACATTTAGACGTTGCACAAAAAATATTTCTAAATACAAAAATTGGAGAAGATAGATTGATTAAAGAAATTAAATTTGATAAATAGAAAAAGATGTTTCAAAGAAATTATTGAAACATCTTTTTTTATAAGTACTATATTGTAAATGCCAAATACATACTTATACCTGAAATATTAATTTTTGGACTATCGATTACTTTAATTGGTGCTACGCCGGCTACAACATCATCCGCAACAAGATACCACTGTCTTTTGGGCAGTGTAATCCAGGTAGAATCCTTATTTGAATTAAAAATTACAAGTATCTCTTTCCAACTATCACCATTAGCGTTATTTTTTATTATGTAACCAACTACATTCTGAGGTAATCCTTGAAGAAATTCTATATTCTTTTCTATGTCCGTATAGTTAGACATTCTAAAAGCAGGATGCGACCTTCTTATTCTTATTAAGCCTTTATAATATTCCACCACATCTGAGTATATGTTCTTTCTATCCCAGTTTAGTGAATTTACATTATCCGGTGATTTGAAGCTGTTATGTTCACCTAATTTTGTCCTTAAAAATTCCTCGCCAGAATGAAGAAAAGGAACTCCTTGGCTTGTAAGAATAATTGCATTTGATAGCTTCACCATTTTAATTCTATCCTCAATACTATATTCTTTGTTGCTACATTCAAACTTATCCCAAAGGGTTGCATTGTCATGGCAAGAAGCAAAATTTATAGATTGTTCGGGAGATAGGAAGTCACCTTTTGTTCCTAAAATCACATATCTTAAAGCACCTTCAAGACTATCTTTACCACTGACAAACCCTCTTGAATCCAGTTCAAAAACATGACCTTTTACTACATCTCTTATATAATCATTAAAATACCCTATTTTTGGTGTATTCTTTGCATTTGCTTTAATTGCTTTATTTGAATAAGGAATTGCTGTGTTTAAATCCCAGCCTTCTCCGTAAACCATTATGTTTAGTCCTAAATTATCTAAGCTTTCTTTGATTTGGTTCATTGTATCTAAGTCATGTAAGCCCATAAGATCAAATCTAAAACCATCAATATGATATTCAACTGCCCAAAACATAATTGATTCAAGCATAAACTTTTTCATCATTTTTTGTTCTGAAGCTGTATCATTGCCACAACCACTTCCATTACAAAAGCTTCCATCTATATTTCTTCTCAGGTAGTAGCCAGGAAAGATTTTCTCAAAGTTATTTTCATGCTCATTAAAAACATGATTGTAAACTACATCCATATTGACGGAAATACCATTTTTATGAAGCTCAAAAATCATCTCTTTTAATTCTTTTACTCTGCTTATTGGAGAATAAGCATCCACAGAGTAACTGCCTTCAGGTGTATTGTAGTTTTGAGGGTCATATCCCCAATTATATTTTATTGAATCTCTCTCATCTACGCTTTTATAGCTAAAATCAAAAAATGGCATTAATTGTACATGAGTAATGCCCATTTCTTTAATATGACTTAATCCAGTAAAAACATTTTTAGTGGACTTGGTATTATTTTCTTTAAGGCCTAAGAACTTACCTTTATTTTGAATGCCACTGTCTGGATGTATAGATATATCCCGTATACTAGTTTCATATATTATTGCATCTGTGTAGCTTTTAATATTATGGCGGATATCCTTATCCCAATTCTCAGGGTCAGTGTCCTTCAAATCAATAATTGCAGCTCTTAGACCATTTATTCCAACTGCTTTAGAATAAGGATCTATAGCAATATTTTTATTATTGAAAACATGCACTTCATATTCATAGAAATAGCCCTTTAAATCCTCATTAATTGTAATTGAGAAAACACCATTTTGTTCCTCCATTTTAAATCTTCTAGGCTCTTCTGAAATATCTGGGTCACCATTTTTGTATAACAAAAGTATAATTGATGAAGAAACTGGAGACCAGACCTTAAAGCTAGAGCATTCTTTAGAATATAGTAGCCCTAATTCATCTCCATAATAAAATCTTTTATTAAAATCGTCGCTTTGGTAAAGTGGAAAATAATTAACTTGTAAAGTTGTATTTTTGTAAAGTATGACACACTCACTTTTTATGTCAAACTCCTCTTTAAGAAGTATTTCCATAGTCTTATCATTTATATTGTAGTCCTGAATTGATAAAAAATTTGTTCCATTGCAAATTTTTAATGAAATTATTTCAAAGTATTGATTACTATCTATAACAAAGTTTATTTTATTGAAACTTGTGGCATATGCGTACATATTAATACCTCCAAATTTATTATTCCCCATTTTAATAATATAAAAAAATTAACTAAATGTAAATATAAAACTGTTACAGAATATGGTAGTGTAGTATAATGGTTTTATGTATATTTGAGGTGGGTGAAGGGTTAAATGAATGAGATAGGTATTAAATGTAATTTAGAAAGTCCACAAGCTAAAAATACCATTATAGATATTATAACCGATAATAACAGTGGTAGTAATTTAACTTACAAATTTATTGTTGGAATTGATGGAACTTGGAAAAATATTAAGGACTTTAGTAGTGACAATACTGCAACTTGGGTTCCAAGTGAAGATGGAAGATATATAATAATGGTACAAGCTAAAGAAGAAGGAAGTACCAAACCTTTTGATTATGTCTCAAGGCTAGAATATATAATTGGTAAAACAGAAATGAAGCTTATACAAAATATTTATGTTGAGAAGTCAATACTTAATGTTGGAGAAAAATTAATAATTTCGGCTGAAGCAAATAAAACTCCATCCATGTTTAGATTTTGGATAAAAGAAGAAGAAAATTGGCAACTAATTAAAGACTATTCAGCTGATAATATTTTAAAATGGAGTGTAAAAAAACCTGGGAAGCAAGAGGTAATGATAGAATGTAAAACCCTTGATTCAATGAAAAATTATGATGATTTCGAGAAAATTTCTTTTGAGGTTAAAGAAAATATTCAGGTTGAGATAACAAATTTTAGATGTTTAACTGCAGATATGCTAGTAGATTCTGAACTTGATTTTCAAGTAGAGGCTACTCATGATGATAGTAGGTTGATTTTGTATAAGTTTGTTAAAATAAATTCAGATGGCGAAACTATTTGTGTGCAGAATTATTCAACTAAAAGATTGGTAACATATTCCGAGAGCTTAAGTGGAGAATATAAGTTATTATGTATGGCTAAAGATATGTATTCTTCAAATGAATATGATGATAGAGCTGTAATAAATTATAAAATTAAATTATACAACCCAGTATCAATTCAAAGTTTTACTTCAGATTTGAGTTCACCACAAATTTGCGATACAAATATATTATTTAAAGCTGTAATTAAAGGTGGAAAAAATTTATTATATAGATTTATGATTGATGGGAATTATGGCGATGATTCAGGATATTCAAGGAATAACTTTTATTGTTGGGAAGCAAAAAAAGCCGGAAAATATAAGGTAATGCTCTGGGTAAAGGACTCTACCTATGAAGGAGTCTATGAAGATTCAGAGACTTTGGATTTTGTTATTGATGAAGTTAGCGAGGAACCCGTAAAAATAACTGAAGTTATAATTGATAAAGGTGACAAAGTTCTAAAGGGTGAGACTGTTAATGTTAAAGTTATTGCAACAGGTGGTAATGAAGTTAGGTATAACTTTATTGTTAAAAAAGCTGGAGTAGAAATTGAAAAAATTGAATATGGTACATGCAATTGGGTGAACTTTACTCCAGAAGAACAGGGCAGTTATGAGTTAGAGGTTAGAGTTAAAGATAAATACTCAAAACGAGAATTTGATGGACACGATACTGTATTTTTAGAGGCATATAGTTTTATTCCAGCTATCATCGACTATATTCTTTTACCTTCTAAACAGTATCATATAGCAGGTGATGCTATTACTATTAATGTCATAGCAAGAAACACAAACCAGGTTATGGTAAAGTATATTCTATTAATTAATGGAACAAAGATTGAAGAAACTGGTTATGTTGAAAATAAGAAATATACGTTCACGCCTAACTATCCAGGGAAATATTCAGTTGAAGTATATGCGAAAAATATTGAAAGTGATAATGAATTTGATTCTAAGAAAGATGTTCTCGTTAATGTTCAAGATGCCATTCCTGTAACTAACACAAAAATATCATGTGATAGAATCAAAATAATGGTAAATGAACCTGTGAATTTCACAGTAGATATTGAAGGTGGAAAGGAAGTAATTTATGAGTTTTATATTTGGGATAAGAACGATTGGAAGATAGTTCAAAGTTATAGCAGAAATAAAAATCATTCTTTTATTCCATTTGTATCAGGAGAATACAGGATTTTAGTATTATGTAAAAGTCAATTTGCAAGCGGATTTTATGAAGATTATGACATCCTTGAATTTAGCGTTGAAGCTTGATTACTTTAAGTTTTTAGGTTACAATAAATACAAATGAATCGAGGTGATTATAATGAAGGTGGATAATACGGAGCGATTACTGGAAATTCAACTTATGTCACAAATGTTAAAAAGTGCTTCTGGTGGAAATGATACTACTTTTCAAATGGTTATGACAAAATTATTAAATTCATTGCAAAGCAATGGAACAGATTTAAGTAATTTGTCTACTAGTACTAATGACACTTATACTGCTATTAAAAGTAATGTTAGTAGCGACATTAAAACAGGAAATGTTTCTATTGATCAAGCTGTAGATAATGCTTCGAAAAAATATGGCGTAGACAAAGACCTGATTTTAGCAGTAATTAAGCAAGAATCTTCATTTGATCCAAATTCTGTATCTGGAGCAGGGGCAGAAGGGTTAATGCAATTAATGCCAGGCACTGCAGCAGAACTTGGAGTTAACAATCCATTTGATGTAGCACAAAATGTAGATGGTGGCACAAAATATCTTAAAGAAATGCTTAATATGTATGGAAACTCAAAGGAAATGGCTTTAGCAGCATATAATGCTGGACCAGGTACTGTAAATAGTAGAATGCATAGTGCAAGTGATGTTTATAAGATGCCAGCTGAAACTAGGGATTACGTACAAAAAGTTATGAAATATTACGGAAAGTAAGTATAGATTGAGACCCCATGCTTTTAAGCATGGGGTTTATATATTAAATAAAACTGGTGGGAATTTATAAGAAAAATGAAGGCAAGCCATTTGTTTTAAATTTATATGAAGGTAATCTTGTAATATTTGAATTAATATAAGAAGTGGAGGATATTAATGGAACGATTAGATAAAGTATTGTCCAATTTAGGTTATGGAACAAGAAAGGAAGTAAAAGCTCTAGTGAAAAAAGGAGAAGTTACTGTGGATGGAGTTCAAGTTAGAGATAGTGGAATACAGGTAGATCCAGAAAAAAGCACAATTTCCATCAGCAAAGAAGTGATTTTCTATAGAAAGTATATTTATTTGATGATGAATAAACCAGCTGGAGTAGTGTCAGCAACTTTTGATAATTATGACAAGACAGTTTTAGATCTTTTAGACGTTGAACATTCATCTTTTGAACCATTTCCAGTAGGAAGACTTGATAAAGATACGGTTGGATTGCTTTTGCTAACCAATGACGGAGAGATTAACCATAAACTTATTTCACCTAAATATCATGTTGATAAAGTATACTATGCTGAGATAGACAAACAAGTTGATGAGGATGATATCAGAGCTTTCCAAGAAGGAATAGTATTAGATGATGGCTATAAGTGCATGGCTGCAAAGCTTAAAATAATAAAGTGCGATGAAGATGGATCAAGAGTAGAAGTTACTATTCAAGAAGGCAAATTTCATCAAGTGAAGAGAATGTTTTTGAGCAGAGGAAAGAAAGTAGTTTATTTAAGAAGAATAAGTTTTGGACCACTTACTATTGATGATAATCTTGAAGAGGGAGAATATAGGGAACTTTCAGAAGATGAATTAAAATTATTGACTCAAAATTTATAATTTTTGAAGTGATTAGAATTTATTATTATTTTTTTTGCAAAATAACTTGCATTTTGAAGATCTCTTTAATATAATGTAATTGAAATAAATAAAAAGAAATTATAGCCCCCTTTTTATTTATATAAACAGCCTTTCCCCAAGGGCTGTTTTATTTTCTTGTGGAATTTATTTTTATTAAATGTTAAAATCTATATATAATTTATTAAATGATTTTTGTAAAAAACAGAAAAAATATAAATAAGCAAAATAAGGGGATGGAATTTATGGAAGATCATACTTCAAAATTGGATAGTAAAAGCATGGATTTCTTGTGTGAAGCAATTTTAAGTTTGGAAACTAAAGAAGACTGTTATCGGTTTTTTGAAGATATTTGCACAATAAATGAAGTTCAATCTATTGAACAAAGATTAGTGGTAGCAAAAATGCTTAAACAAAAAAGA
This sequence comes from uncultured Clostridiaceae bacterium, assembly GCA_963791805.1. Classification (GTDB taxonomy): domain Bacteria; phylum Bacillota; class Clostridia; order Clostridiales; family Clostridiaceae; genus JACMJL01. Next base: position 754,991 of record CAWBTU010000004.1, on the reverse strand, counting down.
ACATATGCAGATATTGCAAGCACCACAGGCGCAAGTACTGCAACCATTAGCAGAGTGAACAGAAGTTTAAACTATGGTAGGGATGGGTATAATTTAGTCTTTAATAAAATTGGTTGGAAAGAGTAATAATTTTGACTGCATCCCAAACTTGGATGCAGTTTTTTTATTGAAAATAGCGTTTTTGATTGTATTAGAAAAAGCAAAGAAATTTTTAATATTTAGTCGAATTTAGTAATTTTTTATTAAATTTGTGATACAATGAGTATATTATTATAATATGAAAAAAATAAACTAGATTTAATATGTATTTAGGATGTGATTCACATAAAAAAGTATAGAATTACAAAACGTGGAAAGATTAGTATGTATATAATTATCCTAATAATATTAATTTTTGTAATAAATACAAACATAAATATTAAGTCACAAATTCATAATGAACTTAATTCAAAGAAGGTAAGTAATTCTCAAAAAGTTGTTTCTAGTAACAAAAATGTACCTAAAGCAACTTCGAAAGTAGACTTAGTAAATACTAATATAACAGATTTAGCTAATAAAATTTCAACTGATAATGTGAAAGCAGCAGAGACTAAAGTTGAAGAATGCATCTCAGTTGAGAATGCATATGTTAGTGATGGAAAAAAGGTAGCTTTTTTAACATTTGATGATGGACCTTCAAGCGGAAATACTATTAAAATACTTGATATATTAAAAAGTAATAATATACAAGCAACTTTTTTTATCGTAGGTTCAGCAGCAGAAAAAAATCCGGATATTTTAAAACGAATAGTTAGTGATGGGCATGCAATAGCAAATCATACATATTCTCATGATTACAACATTGTTTACTCAAGTGTAGATGCTTTTATGAGTGAAATTAAGAAAACTGAGGATGTCATGAAAAAAATCCTAGGTGATACTTTCTTTACGAGAATAGTTAGATTTCCAGGTGGTTCCTTTGAAGCAAGTAAACAACCATTTAGGCAGGAGTTAGTTAAAGAAGGATATGTATATGTTGATTGGAATGCTATAACAGGAGATGGAGAAGGTACAAATATCTCACCTGATAAGTTAATAAGTAGATTAGTAAGTACAGCAGGTAATCAAAATCATATTGTAGTACTTATGCATGATTCACCAAGTAAGCAGACATCTGTTGAAGCGCTACCAGGTGTTATTCAAAATCTTAAAAGCAGAGGATATGAATTCGCTACTCTTAAATAATTACTTCTATAAGGATATATATAATAAATGTAAGGAAAAATATAGAATATTAACGATTTTTAGTAAAGGATTGCAGGTTTATATAAAACATGGTATATTTAAAAATGTGTTAATATGAGAAAATGTGATGAAAAATATTGATTTATTAATAATCATAATTTGATAATTATATAAATTATTTATTATTTTATGGGGAGAGGATTATATGGCGAATGTTATGTCTATGCTTGAAAAACTAAAATTAGTAGAAAAAATAGAGAAAAATGAAGAAAATACTTCAGAAACTCCTATAGAAAAAACTGTTGAAAATAATAAATACGTAGAAAATGAATCTTCTAAAAATACTGGAGTAACTGGAAGTTTTGAGGAACCAGTTGATTTTGGAGGCTACAAGCCGCCTTTAAAACCTGAAGAAACCCCTATAATGAGTACGAATACCAATACAAGCATAAAAGAAAATGCAAACACAAACGTGAATACAAACGTAAACATGAATACAAAATTTGAAGCTGAAAAAGTCATGGCAGTTAGCGAAATATATGAACTTAACAATATAGAAAAGGGTAACCATAACACAGTATTTTTATTAGAGAGTTTCATTAATGCACTTCCTCAGAATTTGCCATATGACATTAAGAAAACCTCAGTAATAAATATTGTTAATGCTTCATATTCAAATCTAAATACCCTTTTGTCAGAGGGTGAAAGCAGATTAAAAGTTTTAAATAAGTTTATGAATGAATTTCAGCAATCATTAGATGAAAGCATGGTAGAATGTAAAACTGAAATATTGAAACTTACTAAAATGATAGATAAATATAAAACAATTATAGATGAAAAAGAGGGCATGCTTGAAGAACAAAGAAATATTGTAAAGTTTGAATCTCAAAAGATTAATAATATTATAGATTTTTTCAATGATGATAATAAATTTTAAAAAAAATATTTATAACCTGCACCGCAAAAGGATGCAGGTTTTTGTTTTTAAAAATTTAATCTTAGTCAATAATTATAAGTAAAATATGATATACTAATTTATTGAGGACTGAGTTTTAAGTTATTTTCGTAGATTGGGGTTGTAGTTATATGGTGAATGAAAAAATGAGACAAGAGTTTTGTGTATTGAGAGATAAAGTAATCGAAATGGAGTATGTGAATTTAAATAAAGAGCAAAGAGAGGCAGTGTTAACAACTAATGGATCAATCCTTATTTTAGCTGGAGCAGGCAGTGGAAAAACTACAGTATTAGTTAATAGAATTGCAAACCTTCTAAAGTATTCAAACATATATAAATCAAATTCTATACCGGATAATTTAAAAGAAGAGGATATTATACTTTTAAAAGAGTGGTTAAAAGAAGATAAGAAATTAATAAATCAAGAATTTGCTAGCAGAGTTTCTCAAATAGTAGGAACTTCAGGTGTATATCCTTCTCAAATATTAGCAATAACTTTTACTAACAAAGCAGCTGGTGAAATGAGAAGTAGAGTACGAGACATGATTGGTGAAGAAGCAGATAATATGTGGATATCAACCTTTCACTCTAGTTGTGTAAGAATTTTGAGAAGAGAAGCAGATAAACTTGGTTACAATAAAAATTTTACTATTTATGATAGTTACGATCAAAAATCATTAATCAAGCAATGCATGCTAGAGTTAAAAATAAATGATAAAGAAATTACGGATAAGGAAATAATCAGCAAAATTGGAGAGCAAAAAGATAATCTTGTTTCTGCTGAAAAATATAAAAAGAATAATTCTGGAAATTATAGAACTGATAAAATCGCTGATGTATACCTTCTATACCAGAAAAAGTTAAAGAGCAGCAATGCCATGGACTTTGACGATTTAATTGTAAAGACAGTTGAATTGTTTCAGAAGAATCTAGAGGTATTACAATTTTATCAGAGAAAGTTTAAGTATATTATGGTAGATGAATATCAAGATACTAATAAAGCTCAATATGAGATGGTAAAGCTATTAGCAGCTTCTAATAAGAACATTTGTGTGGTAGGCGATGACGACCAATGCATATATGCTTGGAGGGGAGCAGATATTCGTAATATTCTTGATTTTGAAAAGGATTATTCAAGCTGTAAAGTAATAAAATTAGAACAAAATTACAGATCTAAAGGAAATATTTTGAAAGCTGCAAATGTAGTAATTAAAAACAATGCAGAAAGAAAATCAAAAATATTAAGAACTGATAGAGAAGATGGAGAAAAAATAAAAATTTATAGAGCTTATTCTGATATGGATGAAGCAAGTTTTGTTTCAAATCAGATTAAGTCAATCAAGAGTGAAGAAAATAAGTCTTTCAAAGATTTTGCAATACTATATAGAACAAATTCACAGTCACGTATATTTGAAGATAATTTCATTCGAAATGATATTCCATATAGAATTATTGGTGGATTAAAGTTTTATGATAGAAAAGAAATCAAAGATATTATGGCGTACTTAAAGTTAATAAACAATCCTTTAGATGATGTCAGTTTAAAGAGAGTAATAAATGTTCCCAAAAGAAGTATTGGAGATTCAACTGTTTTAAAAATACAAGACTTTGCAAGTTATATGGAAGAATGTTTATATAGTACTATTTTAGATATTGAAAATATTCCAGGGTTAACAGCCAGAAGCATAACATCAATTAATAAATTTACAAGCTTGATTAATTCATTTATTAGAATAAAAGATGAGATTAGTGTATCCAAATTAATAGAAGAAATACTTAACCAAACAGGATATTTGAAAGAACTTAAAAGCTCAAATGAGCCTGATGATTTAAGTAGAGTGGAAAACCTTGAAGAATTAGTCTCTGCAGCAGTTGATTTTGAAAATAATTCTGAGGAAAAGACACTAGCAGCTTTTTTAGAAAAAATTGCATTAGTTTCTGATATTGATAACTTTGATTCAGAGGCTGACACTGTAGTTCTAATGACAGTTCATAGTGCTAAGGGCCTTGAATTTCCTGTAGTTTTCATGGTTGGTATGGAAAACGGGATTTTCCCAGGTCTTCAATCACTCAATGATCCTAAAGAGATGGAAGAGTCTAGAAGATTATGCTATGTAGGAATAACAAGAGCTAAAGAAAAACTTTTTATGACTTCTGCCGAGGTAAGAATGGTTTTTGGACGTACAGTAGCTTATGGAGTATCAGACTTTATCAGTGAAATAGCTCCTGGTTTAAAAGAGTTTGTAAATAATGCAAAAAGCAATCAAAATAAAAATATTAGTAACATTGGATATTCCAATAGAAGTCAAGAAGCTACAACTAAAGTAAATAATTTTTACAAAGATACACCTGTAGCAAAGTGTACTAATAAAACTCTAACAAAAGAGGATGCTAAGCCTGGTAATAAAGTAATGCATACAAAGTTTGGAATTGGAACTATTGTAACTGTATCAAATGATGGAGCAAGTGTTAAACTCACAATTGCTTTTAATAATATGGGTATAAAAATCTTAATGCTAGATGTTGCACCATTAGAACTTGTTATTAGTTAACAATAGGATATCAATAAATTCTTGCACAAGACAACCCATGACATCCCTCAACTCCAACGCCTATGCTAGTAGGGAGGAGTGTCATGCTTTTGTGTAGCACCATTAGAGTTAATTGAGAGTGAATGAAATTTGCCTAAGACAACCCGTGACACCCCTCAACTCCAGCGCCTATCCTAGAAGAGAGGGGTGTCACGCTTTTAAAGTAGACAAAGAGAGGTGTATTTTTATGGATGAAAAAATAAAGATAAATGAGCTGGTGGATGAGCTTAACAAATATGCTGTAGAATATTATACTTTGGATAACGCGTCTGTTTCTGATAAAGAATATGATGAAAAATATGATGAATTAATTAGACTTGAAAAAGAGACTGGATATATTCTCCCATATTCACCTTCACAACGGGTTGGAGATGGTATACTTGGAGAATTTCATAAGTATACTCATAAAGGGAGACTTTGGAGTTTAGATAAAGCACAAAACTTTCAGCAGTTAAAGGATTGGCTACAAAGGACAAAAAAACAAGTTGATGAATACAATTTAGTGAATAGTGAGAAACTTCCTCCTTTGAGTTTTGTTTTAACTAAAAAATTTGATGGGTTAACAGTTAATTGTACATTTGATGAAAATGGTATATTATCAACAGCTGCAACCAGAGGGACAGGTCTTGTAGGAGAAGAGATAACTGCACAAGCAAAGACAATTAAAAGTTTGCCACTTAGAATAAAAAACGATAAGATATTTGAAATTCATGGTGAAGCAGTAATGACAAAAAAAGCTTTTGAATATTATAACAAAAATTCGCAGATACCACTAAGAAATTTGAGGAATGGTGCTGCTGGAGCTTTACGTAATTTAAATATAAAAGAAACTGCTAAAAGGAATCTTTCAGCATTCTTTTATGATATTGGGTATTATGAAGGAAATAGTTTTAATACTTATATGGAAATGATGAATTTTATAAAAGAAAAGGGATTCCCTTGTGATGATTACATAAAGCAATGTGACACATTTGAAGAAATTGAAAAAGAGATTCTTTGGGTTGAAGATATAAGAGGAAGCTTAGACTATGATATTGACGGAGTTGTAATTGCTATAAATGATATAAGAACAAGAGAAGTTTTAGGTTATACAGTAAAATTTCCGAAATGGGCAGTAGCATATAAATTTGAGGCAGAGGAAGCAACCACTAAACTTTTAGAAGTAGAATGGAATGTAGGAAGAACAGGAAGAGTTTCGCCAACTGCACTTCTTGAACCAGTGGAACTAGCAGGAGTTACAGTAAAAAGAGCTACACTTAACAATCTAGAAGATATACATAGAAAAGGTGTAAAGATTGGTTCAATGGTGTTTGTACGTAGATCTAATGATGTAATACCAGAAATTATGGGAATTGTTCCTGGAGATTGTGAGACAACTGAAGAAATAGTAATGCCAAAGACTTGTCCAGCTTGCAATAGTGAATTGATACAAGATGGCGTGCATTTTTTCTGTGAGAACACCTTGTCATGCAAGCCACAGATGGTAAAGAGTATTGTTCATTTTGCTTGTAGAGAGGCTATGAACATAGAAGGATTTAGTGAAAAAACTGCGGAACAACTTTTTGAAAAGCTTGATATAAAATCAATTGCAGATTTGTACAATATCAACAAGAATCAACTTTTAGAATTAGATAAATTCGGAGAAAAAAAAGCAGAGAACCTTTTAGAAGCCATTGAAAAAAGTAAAAATTGTGATTTGGCATCCTTTATTTATGCACTAGGAATTCCTAATGTAGGCAAAAAGACGGCGGGTGATTTAGCAAAAAGATATAAATCAATGGACAATTTAATTAAGGCTAATTTGGACGAGTTAGTTACAATTCAAGATATAGGAAATATAGTCGCAGAAAGTGTATTAGAATTTTTCAAACAGGAAAAAATAATTTATAGTATTAACGAATTATTTACTCAAGGAGTTAAACCTAGTTATGAAGAGATTGAAGTGGTTGATAATCCATTTTTAAATAAAACTATTGTTGTAACTGGTACATTAAAGAGTTTTAGTAGAACAGAAATTAAAGAAAAGATTGAAGCTTTAGGAGGTACTGCTGCTGGATCTGTAAGTAAAAAAACCGATTTTGTCCTTGCAGGAGAGAGCGCAGGTTCAAAGCTTGATAAAGCTGTTGAACTAGGGGTAAAAGTGCTTACTGAAGATGAATTTATTAATTTAATAAACTAGTAACTTGTCCAAAAGTATTTACAAATTAAAGGAAATAGTATAATATTAATATTAATATTTTTACCACACGAAAGAATCGTTACTATTTATGGTTTTTTTGTGAATTGTAGTATAAACGTGGAGGAATGTAGAGATGAAGAGAGCTATTAATATTGTGTCATGGATAGCTGTTTTCTGCACAATGGTAACATTAATACTTACATTATGTTCAAATTACTCATTTATAACAGCATATTATTTTTATAATTTCTATGCTACTCAATATTGTATGATTTTCACTATGTTAATGTGGAGTATTAAAATGTTAAGTTGGAAGGAAAGTTCTAGGTATAGGTTTTATTCTCTTTGTTGTTTATTAATTGCAGTAGGTACAGCTTATTTTATGTATATCGATGTATATTAAGGTCGAATAAATTACAATTTTATAAAACATAAATTTTTAGAGCCAATTTTGGCTCTATTTTTTTATCTTTAGAAAAATGTGGGGAGACGTCTATATGGTCCAATAGTGGTGAGTGCTAATTTTTCAAGATTAGATGTACCATTAAACAAATTGTAAATTAATTGTCTTAGCGTTAAATGAGGAATAAAAAAAGAAGAGTTTGGCCTCTTCTTATTTTTTGAACTTACTTATATTTGATGAAACGTGATCTAATTCATCTTTTATTAATGATGCACTTTCATCTGGAAAGCTAACATCACTCTCTACATTATTAATTTTAGATGCAATTAGGTATATATTTTGACTTAACTTTTCAAGGATATAGTTTCTATATTTAAGTTGATTATGCATTTTTATTACAATTACAAATCCCCAGATACCAGTAAATATAAATAATGACATAAAGATAATTGAAATAATTTCAACTGCTAATATCATTTGAGTTACCTCCTTATTAAACTATAAATTTATTATAACATAAACTTTGATATAGATAAATCTGTGATAAAAAATTTTCAAAACATATAGTGCAAATAATATTTACCTGATTAGCATGCGGACCTTTGTCAATAATTATAGTATTATTATGATTTAGGAGAAGCGAGTATGAAAAAGACTTTATTAATTATTATCTGTATATTAATTTTGGTTAGCGGAGCATGTATTGAAAAGAAAGAGAAAAATGTTTGTACTAGATACTACCCTATTATAGCAATAGATAAATTCCCACAAAATTTATTGTGTAGCAAAGAGTTATCAATTTCCTTGTTTGAAGGACTTGTTAAATATAATGATAAAAAAGAAATAGTACCAGCACTTGCAGGAAGCTATATTATTAGCAATAATGGGCTAGAATACAGTTTCAAGATAAGAGAAAATGCGTATTGGAGTGATGGTAGGAAAATTACCGCAAAAGATTTTGTTGATTATTTTTTGAATTATGCAAAACAAAATAGAAATAGTGAGGAAGTTGAAAAATTGTTTTGTATTTCAGGATTTAAGGACTATTCTCTTGGAAGTAAAAAGGCTGAAGAAGTAGGAATACAAGCAATAGATGATAATAATTTATTAATAAAATTAAATTCTATAAATGCAAATTTTTTAGGAACACTTTGCAATTCAGAATTTTTGCTTAAAGATACCAAGGATGATTTCAATAAATGGAAGCAATCTTTTCGAAGTATAAAGTATTCAGGAGCATTTGTCATAGACAGTGTTTCTAAAAATAATGAAATAGCTCTATATAGTAATAGTAAATATTATAATTTGAATGAAATAAAGGAAGACAAAATAGTTATAAAACAATTTGGAAGTGCTGAAAAATGTCTTGCTAGTTTTGAAACTCATAACTCAGACTTAGTACTAAATCCTCCAATAAATGAGGTGGAAAGACTTAAACAACAAAATTTCTGCAGTATTTACCCAACGGATAAGCTATATGTTATGAATTTAAATCTAAAGAAAAACAATTTCATTAGTGATCCAAATTTCTGTAAAGCTCTTGAGAGTTCGTTATGTAGGCAAGAAATAATTGAAAAAGTAAATGAATCTATTTTAAAAACTGTATCTCCTAATGAGTTTAATTCTCCTGAAGACAAAACTATAGGAGAAAAATATCTTCAAAGTAGTAAATATAATAAAGAAAAAATTACCTTAAGTTACATAGATAACACTGAAAATAGAAAAATGTCACAAGCAATTAAGGAAAGTATTTCTAATAACTTGGGGGTTCAGATAACTTGCTTGCCATTAGAAGTCAATGACTTTTATTCTAGAATAAGAAAAGATGACTACGAAATATATTTAAATCAAGTTAATTCAAGTAGTTTTAGTAAAAATTCAAATATTATTCCTTTAGTATATTTAAATATTGCAGTTTGCTCGAGAAAAGAAATAACCAATTTGACTTTCGACAATGAAGGAAATTTAATACTTTCAAAAATAATTTTAAAGGAAAAAAGTAGCTTTGTTTAGAAATATACTCCCCATTTTGGGGGAGCATATTATATTGGCTTGGAGAATAATGTGTATAATCTATTTAATTGAAATTTTCAGATAGAGTACAATTATTAATTATTATGTGTCTAATCACAAGCATCTATTGAAATTTTTTTAAACAATGAAATTGTGATAAAGTTAATAAACATATTTTTTGTGCTATCGAAGGAAAATTTATTTTGAACAAAGGAAGCTTTCTTTCTATTAAAAGTTACATTTTTTAAATAAACTGGTGCCATTTCTGAATTTTCAGGTGTTGCTATATTTTCCATTCTAAAATTATAATCATCAAGAAAATCTTTTTCATCCATAGAAAAGTTTTCATATCTTTCTGCATCATCAAGGGATGGAGCTTCAGGCCAGCTGGAAATAATGCCAGAATTTATCAATACATGTTTATAAACATCTAGTATGATAAGATTAATATCATTATTCTTTTCATCTAGCTCTGATTGAAGAATCAAGGTTATTAGGTATAATACTATTTCATCACAGGAATAAATAATCTCTTTTTTCTCGCTATCCTTCAAAAAGATTCCAGAGACAGGATCATAAAGCTCTATAAGTTTATTATTTATTCTTTCACCGTAGTCTTTAAATTTTATTATTCCAGTAACTTTATACAGTGAAAAATAGTTTATTGACACAAGGCATCTATCAGAAAGGTTCTTTTCTGATAAATTTAGTATTTCATCAGAAAATTTGTCATCAATTAAATCAGAAAGGTCTATAAGCAAATTTAATGCATCAAGATTTTTTGAATAATTGTAAAAGGTTTGAAGGCCCAAACAAAGCTTTGAAAGTTTGCTCATTGATGCTTCATACAACTCATCCTTATATTCTAGGAACATAGCCAATATTTCTAAAGAAAAATTTTTATAATTTTGGCAATTTTTCGAGTTAGAAAGGTCATAATATTTGTAGAGTGCAGCCATTAAGAAAGCTTGATCGGCAAAATCGAAGTTCTTATTTTTATCTTCAAATTTTACTTCGTTTGTAATTATATCTGATAAATCTGTTTTGTCCACAAATACTCCATCACTATTTCTAAAGTAAGAGATATAAAAATCAAGTTGTTTTTGAGCAATCAATAAATAGTAATTGCTTAAAAGGTATTTTTTCTCATCCGAATTTTTAAAACTTTGAAAGTATTCAACTAACTCCAAAAGACATAAAGTCATTAAACTATTACCAGTAATACAAATTTCTTTTTTGAACTTTTCTTCATTCCATAATAGTGAATCGTTAGTGTTAATTAGCTTACAACTTGCCTTTTTGTAAATGCATAAAAGTGGAGAAATTGAATTAGATATGTTAATATCATTCAAGGAGATATTTTTAATTCTAACTTCATTTGATGGAATTGTTATTCCACATTTAGAATTTAATATGGTGTTTTGGAGCGTTTCTTTTGAAAAAAAGAAAAGTTGATTTTTTATATTTTCTTTTGTTAATACATTGATTCTCATAAAATGTCCGATATACTTCAATATACCCACCATCCAAAATTAATCCTTATATAGATAATATGATTAAAATATTAAAATAGTGCTTGTTCATTTTTTTTTGAAAGGAAGAATTTTATGAAAGTTGGAAAACTTGATTGGGATGAATTAAAACAAATAATAGAAAATAATAGAAGTGTTAGCCGTGATGATGTCAGGGTGAAAAGTGGTATTGGGGAGGATTGTAGTGTAATAAATTATGGCAATTATGAATGCATTGTTTCTACAGATCCCATTACAGGTGCCAGTAAGAATATAGGTAAACTTGCTGTGCATATAAACTGTAATGATATTGCGTCTTGTGGCGTAGAGCCTGTAGGGATTCTAGTAACTATACTTGCACCAGAAAATACTACACTAAAGGAAATAAGTGAGATAATGGCTGAAATAGATGAAGAAACAAAAAAACTTAATGTTGAAATACTTGGAGGTCATACTGAGGTTACAACTGCAGTTAATAGAATAATAGTGTCTTGTACAGCTATCGGTAAGGCAAAGGCATTTGGAGCAGTATCTACTTCAGGAGCAAAAATTGGAGATAGTATTATAATTACAAAGTGCTTATGCTTAGAGGGTACTTCAATTTTATCAAATGAATATACTGACAGAGCTTCTACAGTTCTAGATGAAAGGGAGCTTGATGAAGCAAAAAATTACATTGAAAGTCTAAGTGTAGTTAAAGAAGGAATAATAGCAGGTAAATTCGGTGTTAACTCCATGCATGATATAACAGAGGGAGGAGTTTTGGGTGCTCTATGGGAGATGTCTAAAGCTTCCGATACAGGTTTTAAGGTATATAATAAGAACATGCCTTTAACTAAAATCACTAAGAAATTATGCGAAGAATTTAAGATAGATCCATTGAGATTTATTTCCTCGGGAAGTATGCTTATCACAACTAAAAACGGGGAACAACTTTTGAAAGAATTTAAGAAAAACGGGATTGAAGCTACAATTATTGGAGAAGTTACTGCTAAAAATGGAGTACTGGTGACTGATGATGGTAGCCAAATAGAAGTTCAGCCACCGGAACGAGACGAATTATTTAATATTTAACTTAATTATTGGAGGTTACGAAATGAGATGTGACGGTAGAAAAAATGATATAATGCGCCCAATTAATATTATAAGAAATTATACTAAGCACGCTGAAGGTTCAGTACTTATTGAAGTAGGAGATACAAAAGTAATATGTACAGCATCTATAGAAGAAAAGGTTCCACCATTTTTAAAAGGAACAGGTGAAGGGTGGATTACAGCAGAATATAATATGCTTCCTAGATCCACAAATACAAGAAAACCAAGAGATATTTCCAAATTAAAGATAGATGGACGGACAATGGAAATCCAGAGACTCATTGGGAGAGCACTAAGGTCAGTAGTGAATTTAAAAACCCTTGGAGAACGAACGATTTGGATTGATTGTGATGTTATTCAAGCTGATGGAGGTACTAGAACAGCATCAATAACAGGAGCCTTTGTAGCGCTTGTAGATGCAGTTAATTCAATCCATAGAAAAAACCCTTTTAAGGTGTATCCTATAAGAAATTTTGTAAGCGCTGTTAGTGTAGGAATTCTTAATGACGAAAAAATACTAGATTTATGCTATTTAGAAGATTCTAACGCAAAAGTTGATATGAACATAATTATGACTGAAGAAGGACAATTTGTTGAAGTTCAAGGTACAGGAGAAGAAAGTCCATTTTCTAGAAAAGATTTAGATGAATTGTTAGCACTTGGTGAAAAAGGTATTAAAAATTCCATACAAGCACAAAAAGATTGCTTAAAAATGGACTCATTATGGATAGGGACAGGTGATTAAAAATGAAAAAACTTATTGTGGCAAGTAATAATGAACATAAAATTAAAGAAATAAAGCAAATACTTAAAGATTTTCCTTTTGACATTCTTTCTTTGAGTGAAGCAAACATAGATGTAGACGTTGAAGAAACAGGAACAACTTTTGAAGAAAATGCTTTTATAAAAGCAAATGAAATATATAAACTTACAGAGAAATGTATGGTACTATCAGATGATTCGGGATTAATGGTGGACGCTCTAGGTGGTGAGCCAGGGGTTTTTTCTGCTAGATATGCAGGAGAACATGGTAATTCTAAAAAAAACAATGAGAAACTAATTTCTGAATTAAAAGGCAAAAAGCTTGATGAAAGAAAAGCTAGATTTGTTTGTTCATTAGTTTTAATAATAGACGAAAGTAATATTATAAGCGTGCGAGGAGAAGTAGAAGGGTATATAATAGAAGAAGCAGCTGGCAAAGATGGCTTTGGATATGATCCTTTGTTTTTTATTCCTGAATATAATATGACTTTTGCAGAAATGAGCTCAGAAATGAAAAACTCAATGAGTCATAGAGGTCGCGCATTGGCAAAATTACAGAAGGAACTGGATAGGGTGTATATAGAAAAACCATGAAGTATTGTTTTGGGAGGAAATAATTAATTGCGATTAGGTGTAATTAGTGATACACATAAAGAGAAGTATTATATTGATAAAGCAATGGAAAAACTTAAAAATGTTGATATGATAATTCATTTAGGTGATAATGTACAAGATGTATTAGAAATACAAAAAAAATTTAAAGGAAAAATAGCGAATGTCAAAGGAAATTGTGACTTTCAAGGAAATACACCTATTGAAAAGCTATTATTAGAAGAAGAAAAGCTAATATTTATTACCCATGGACATAAATATGATGTGAAAAATGGGCTATTAAGATTAAGATATAAGGCTCTAGAGTTAGGTGTTGAAATAGTTCTTTATGGGCATACGCATATATCGAAGATTGATTATGAAGATGGTATTTTTTTTGTTAATCCTGGAAGTCCTTCATTACCTCGTAATGGTTTTAATAGTGTGGCAATAATAGAAATAAATAAATCAAATATAGTACCATCAATAATTAACATATGATAATTCGCATAAAATGATAAATAACTATAAATTAGGTATTGACGAATGAACTTATATCGTGTAGAATAATTTATGTCGCCGAAACACAGGAACATAGCGTTTTGTAGGCACAACGGGGTGTAGCGCAGCTGGGAGCGCGCGTGGTTTGGGACCATGAGGTCGCAGGTTCAATCCCTGTCACCCCGACCATTTGATTTTGATTAACAAATGTATAATTTATAGAATTTGTAAATTAAATGATAATTAAATAAACATATTTGAAACTTAAGGATGCGGGAGTGGCTCAGTGGTAGAGCGTCACCTTGCCAAGGTGAACGTCGCGAGTTCGAATCTCGTCTTCCGCTCCAATTATGCGGGTGTAGCTCAATGGTAGAGCGCTAGCCTTCCAAGCTAGTTACGAGGGTTCGATTCCCTTCACCCGCTCCATATAAAGCTTATAGGGCTTTATTAGTTAGTTAGGTTTAGAAAGCTGATGCTTTTTAAATAAATGTGTTTATGTTTTTACATAGCACGGTGGGATATGTCTTTTATGGATGTATGCCTAGGGATGTGTCTTTTATAGATGCGTGCCAAAGATGCGTTTTTTTAAAACGCATTTGTAAACAATATGTGTTTTTTTAAAACACATAACAATAATATGCGTTTTTAGCTCAGTTGGATAGAGCAACGGCCTTCTAAGCCGTGGGCCAGGGGTTCGAATCCCTTAAGACGCACCATATTTGCGCCATTAGCTCAGTTGGTAGAGCACCTGACTCTTAATCAGGGTGTCTTGGGTTCGAACCCCTGATGGCGCACCAATTTACAACGGGGTGTAGCGCAGCTGGGAGCGCGCGTGGTTTGGGACCATGAGGTCGCAGGTTCAATCCCTGTCACCCCGACCACTTTATCAAAAGGATAAAGACTAAATAATAAAATTAAGCACAAAATAGGAATGCGGGAGTGGCTCAGTGGTAGAGCGTCACCTTGCCAAGGTGAACGTCGCGAGTTCGAATCTCGTCTTCCGCTCCAATTATGCGGGTGTAGCTCAATGGTAGAGCGCTAGCCTTCCAAGCTAGTTACGAGGGTTCGATTCCCTTCACCCGCTCCATATAAAGCTTATAGGGCTTTATTAATTAGTTAGGTTTAGAAAGCTTATGCTTTTTAAATAGATGTGTTTATGTTTTTGACATAGCACGTTGGGATATGTCTTTTATGGATGTATGCCTAGGGATGTGTCTTTTATAGATGCGTGCCAAAAGTGCATTTTTAGAATGCACAATATGTCGATGCGTTTTTGTAAAACGCATTTGCAAGCAATATGCGTTTTTTTAAAACACATAACAATAATATGCGTTTTTAGCTCAGTTGGATAGAGCAACGGCCTTCTAAGCCGTGGGCCAGGGGTTCGAATCCCTTAAGACGCACCATTTATGCGCCATTAGCTCAGTTGGTAGAGCACCTGACTCTTAATCAGGGTGTCTTGGGTTCGAACCCCTGATGGCGCACCAATTAAAATTTGTTTTCATGGTGGTCGTAGTTCAGTTGGTAGAGCGCCAGATTGTGGTTCTGGTTGTCGAGGGTTCGAGTCCCTTCGGCCACCCCATTATATAGTTGGGATGTCGCCAAGTGGTAAGGCACCGCACTTTGACTGCGGTATTCCGTAGGTTCGAATCCTGCCATCCCAGCCAATTAACAAATTTTAATAGGGTTCACTAGCTCAGTTGGTAGAGCACATGACTTTTAATCATGGTGTCCCGGGTTCGATTCCCGGGTGAGCCACCAATTTAATTTGATCATGCAGGTGTGGCGGAATTGGCAGACGCACTAGACTTAGGATCTAGCGCTTACGGCGTGCAGGTTCAACTCCTGTCACCTGCACCAAGTTAATATTAAAACAAAATTATAATCAGTATTGATTATTTTTTTGTTGATAAAAATAACCATGCGGGTGTAGCTCAATGGTAGAGCGCTAGCCTTCCAAGCTAGTTACGAGGGTTCGATTCCCTTCACCCGCTCCATAACATGGTGGTCGTAGTTCAGTTGGTAGAGCGCCAGATTGTGGTTCTGGTTGTCGAGGGTTCGAGTCCCTTCGGCCACCCCATTAAATTTAATAAACACGTAATTGACTCGAAATTATAAGTAAATTCACCCCAATTGAAATATTGGGATGTCGCCAAGTGGTAAGGCACCGCACTTTGACTGCGGTATTCCGTAGGTTCGAATCCTGCCATCCCAGCCAAATAATAAAATATAATATGGTTCACTAGCTCAGTTGGTAGAGCACATGACTTTTAATCATGGTGTCCCGGGTTCGATTCCCGGGTGAGCCACCAAAACAATATATTAATATATGTAAAGTTATAGATGAATTATTCATTTATAGCTTTTTTATTTCTCTAAAATCAGCTTTATTTTGATTTAGGAAATATTAAATTAATGTTCAAAATTAATATTTTTTCTAAAGACTATAAAAATGAGAATAAGGATAGAATTATTAATGAAACTTATTTAACAAAAAACTCTTAAAAGTGATAAGATTAATATTGAGAGTTAAGATAATTAATTGTAAAAACAATACATTGTAGAAAGGAAGAATGGAATATGGAGCAGAACATAAGTAGTGAAATAATGGATAAGTTAACAAAAGTGTGCCTGTGCAAAGGAATTCCAAGATCAACAATGAAAAATGCAATTAAGAATGGGGCTAATACGATAGAAGCCGTTAGAAAAGCGACAGGAGCAGGCTCAGGACCATGCGGAGGTAGAAGGTGCACACCTAAAATTGAGGACCTACTGAAGCAAGCTAGCCACGAAGAAGACACATAATATTTTATTAGCATTAAGATGATTATATGAAAGATACTATTACAAAAATAAATTATGAATATTTATTTTCTATAAATGGAAGTATAACAACTGAGGTGAGCATAATGTCTAAAAAATCAGAAAAGAAAAATAAAAATGATAACAAAACGAAAAATCAAAAGTCTGCAAATCCAATTACAATGGAAACCGATTCAACTATGCAAAAACCAGTAAGAGGGATGGCAAACAAGTAAAAAAGAGCTTGATGCTCTTTTTTACTTACATAAGACTTTAAACTTGTCCATCTTTCTTAAATCCATTTAGAAGGCCACCTAGATAAAACAATACTTTTTGTTTATTACATTTTACTAGTGCTTCTAATTTGTTAATAATAAGTTGTTCTGTTTCTGTACGTTTTGCAGCTTCTAACAATTCAAGAACTGTTCCTGGAGCTTCACCACCACATTGGCTACAGATTTTATCACTACTAGTTATTTCGAAATTATCTTTTAAAAATTTTTCTAACAAATTTCCCCCTCCTCTACTATAGGCATATATTAATATTCGGCATTTTTTTTAATAATCCTTTATATTTAATTTCATTTAAGAGGGAAACGCAGAAAAGTTATTGACTACTCTACCTTGAAAGTAGTACAATTATTTTTGCAGCTATAGACTAGAGATAGAAATTACAGTTGTTTTTAAATTTTAATATGCACTTGTAGCTCAGCTGGATAGAGTAGTGGACTTCGAATCCAATGGTCGCAGGTTCGACTCCTGTCAGGTGCACCATAAAAATAACAGCCATATCAATAGTTTGATGTGACTGTTATTTTTATGCTTAATTAATAGATATTCTGTATATATTGTAAAATATGTGGATTTAAAGTATTTATTGTTATAAAATTAAATGTAAGGTCCTTGAATAGGAGGCGGAATTAATGCATATGATAAATATAATTCTATGTAATATACTATATATTGTTACAATTATTACGCTAGTCTTAGCTGTTTATAGTTGGAAAAAGAAAGAAGTTACCGGGGCAAAGCCTTTGGTATTACTTTGCCTTGCGGTTTCTTTTTATACCTTTGGTTATGGTAGTCAATTGATTTCTTCTAATTTAAGACAAGCTATTTTTTGGGGAAAGTTTGAGTATGTTGGCTTTGCAGCTATACCAGCAATTTGGGTTCTTGTAGCATATTCTATTTCAGGAAAGACTCATAATAAATACAAAATATTTCTACTATGTATTATTCCTATGTTAACAGTTATTTTTAGAACGACAAATGAATGGCATCATTTGTTTTATAGTAAAGAAACCTTTAAGAGTAATGGTTATTTTAATGTATTAGTACTTGAAAAAGGTCCATGGGATTACGTTAATTATGTTTTTTTTGTGTTATGTATCAGCTTTTCTACTAAAATTTATTATAATATTTATAAAAAAGAAAAAGGTTTTTATAAAAAACAAGCTTTGATTTTATTAATCACATCAATTCTGCCTTTAATTACAATCATTATTAATTTATTAGGTAGATTTCCATTAAGATTAGACAGTGGTGCATTTATAGTGATTTTTGAAAATTTTCTCTTTGTACATGGTGTTTTAAGATATAATTTTATACATATCATTCCATTATCAAGAAAGAAAATATTTGATTGGATTTATGATGGAGTTTTAGTAATTGACACAAAACTTAATTTATTGGATTACAATCAGGTTGCAAAAGTTATATTTCCAGAGTTAGATAAAAAAATGACAGGACTACCTATTAACATTTCACTTGCATCAAATGAAGAATTTATTTCAATAATTGAACATAGCATTTCAATAATTGAACACGAAAATTTATTAGAAAAAGTGAGAGATGAAGAAGAAGATATGTACAAATTTTCATTATATGACCATAGAGAAAGGCAGATAAAAGATTATAAGGTTAGAATTACAAGTCTAAAGGCCAGAAAAAACATTATAGGTATGACGGTTATGATTTCGGATATAACTAAAGAGAATCAGATTTTGAAAAAACTTGAGGAACTAGCACAAACGGATTATCTAACAGGACTTTTCAATAGAAGGCGTTTTTTTGACATTATGACTTATGAAATTAAAAGAACTTTTAGATTGGAGGAGCCCTTGTCATTGATTATTTTTGATATTGATCATTTTAAACGAATTAATGATACCTGGGGGCATCAAGCAGGAGACAGGGTTCTTAAAGAAATTGCTGAGATTACTAAAAATTGTGTGAGGGAAACAGATTCTGTTGCTAGATATGGTGGAGAAGAATTTATTATCTTATTGCCAGGAATTTTAGCTATGGAGGCTGTTCAAATTGCTGAAAGAATTAGAAAGCAGTTTGAAAACCATATAATAAATTTGAACAGGGATATAATACGATTAACAGCAAGTTTTGGTGTAGCTCAATTCACAGGTAAGGAATTTGAAACTAATTATATTGATAAAATTGTAAGTAACGCTGATCAAGCATTATATAAGGCGAAAGAATTAGGGAGAAATAGAAGTGAAGTCTATTTTGAGAAATATTTAAGTATAAAATATTAATTTTTTCTAATCCTATACCTAAAAGGAGATGATAAGGTTGGATAAGGGACGGGTAAAAGAAATTTTAGAATCTCATGGGGTTATAAATGTTACTTTTAATAACAATCCTGTATGGCTCGAAAGTATAGGAACCGACAAGGATAATATTATTCTAGTTAAGGATTTAGAAACAGGTAAGCATATGACTATAGACATAAAAGATTTAGAAGAATAAATAAGTGCCCACCTATTATTAAAATAGCACTCTTTATTGGCACCATAAGGTGTCATTTTTTTATTCATAATTTATACAAAGGGATAAAATCATATATTTTTATTATGCTATAAATACAATAAAGATAATCTTGCTATTATTTTTTTGTTCAGCTATACTGTTTGTGCAGTGATTAGAAAGTTACAAGCTTGAAAATAATTATAAATATTTGTGGTGGAGGAAACTATGGATAAAAATCAAAGCGCAAAGGGAAATTTCAATTATAACAATATAGAGAAAATAAATAAAAACTTTATGTATAAAAATCTTGAGAGAAGTAATTGCTATAATAGCGACTTTTCTAGTTCGAATTTCGATTATGTAAGTTTTAGAGGTGCTCATTTTAAGTCATGTACTTTTTTTAAGTGTACTTTTAGATGGTCAGAATTTATTGGAACAAATTTAAAAGCAAGCAACTTTAAAAATACCTTATTTGAAAATGCTATATTTGACTCTGCAAATCTAGATGGAGCTAATTTCAAAGATGCAGAATTTAAAAATACTGTATTTATGTGCACAGATGTAAAAAAAGCTAAAAATCTAAATTTAGAAGATCCAGGTATTAAAATTTTTGATGAAATGCCTAAGCTGGATGTTACCCAGGAGCTTCGTAGTGCAGTTGAAGCTGTTATGGAAAATAAATATGTAAAGGCAGCAAGAATTTTTGATACGAAAGATGGAGCTTTGAATCTTCTAAATATAATGATATTATTAGAGAACTTTGATGAAGAAACTTTAATCAAAGGGTTAAACCTGATTAAGGTTGAATTGGATAGAGAATTCTATACATTAAGTTATATAATAAGGTTTTTAACAAATTGTAAAGCTAAGGGCACGGTTTAATAATATTTATTATTCTTGTATTATAATTAATAAGATAATATAGTGTAAAAACAAAATTAAATATGACAGTTCGTAACCATCCTGTCTTTAAATAAAACTAGGGAAAACTACTTTATTAAAGTAGTTCATTTTCCATGTAAAGACAGAGGTATCTGTCTTTTTTTAAATTAAGAGGTGAATTATGAAGAAAATTGGCATCACTACTACAGTGCCCATAGAAGTATTAATAGCTGCAGGCTATGAGGTAATAGATTTAAATAATATTTTTGTATGTTCAAAGGACTATTATAAATATATTGATAAGGCCGAAAAGGAAGGTTTTCCAAAGAGTTGCTGCGCATGGAAAAAGGCAATGTATAGTGTGGTTTTGGAAGAAGGAATCGAAGAAATGGTAGGAGTAACAGAAGGTGATTGTTCTAATACTAAGGCTCTGGAGGAAGTGCTTCGTATGAAAGGAATTAAAATTTATCCTTTTGCATATCCTCAAAGTCATAAGCTTGAAGACATTAAAAAATCAATAGATGATTTCATGAAAATATTTAATGTTTCTATTGAACAAGTTGAGGAAGTAAGAACAAGATTAAATGCAATAAGAGCTTCTGTTATTAGACTAGATGAGTTCACTTATAAAGAAAGTAAAACTAGTGGCTTTGAAAATCATCTTTACCAAGTAAGCTCAAGTGATTTCAACTCCAATCCAGATGAGTTTCAGCGCGAAATAGAAGAAATCCTTGATGAAGTAGAGCTAAGAGTTTCAGAAGTTAAAAACTTAAGAATAGGGTACATAGGTGTTCCACCAATAACTACTGATATATATGAATTTGTTGAGAAGTTTGATGCGGGGATTATTTACAATGAGGTTCAAAGGGAATTTTCATTTCCAAGATTTAAGGATGCTCGTAATATTTATGAGCAATATCAAGATTACACTTATCCATATGATATTAGTTTTAGACTAAAAGAAATACAAAAACAAATAACTGAAAGAAAGTTAGACGGCATAATACATTACACTCAAGCCTTTTGTTATAAACAGATAGAGGATATAGTTGTTAAAAATGAAATTAATGTCCCTATCATAACTATTGAAGGGGATAAATTAAATTACCTAGATGCTAGGACAAAATTAAGGCTGGAGGCATTTTTAGATATGCTCCATGACCTAAAGGAGATTAAGCAATGAGAAGCTTAGGTATTGATTTAGGCAGTAGAGAAGTAAAAATTACACTAATGGAAAATAAAAAAATAGTGGACAAGTTTAAATTCTCTACTATGACTTTTTATAAAGATTACTGTACCTATAGTGAAAAGTTAGAAGTAGATCTAAAGAAATTAGGTATAGAACATATTGAAAATGCTATTTCTACTGGTTATGGAAGAAATAATATAAACTTAAAGTTTTTTAAGCCTATTAACGAGTTAAAAGCACATGTTTATGGAGTTTTTTATCAAACAGGATTAAAGGACTTTGTCATGCTTGATATTGGAGGACAAGATGTTAAAGTAGTAAAAGTAGAAAAAGGAATAATTACTGATTTAGAACTAAATGATAAATGCGCAGCTTCCTGTGGTAGATATCTTGAAAATATGAGCTCATTACTGGAAATTTCTTTAGATAAAATGTTTCAGCATTATGAAAACCCAGTAGAGCTTAATTCAACCTGTGCAGTATTTTCTGAATCTGAGCTTATTGGCAAGATTGCTGAAGGTGTGAGCATGGAAAAACTTTGTGCAGGAGTAAATTATTCCTTGTACAAAAGACTTCAGCCACTCTTAAACAAATTTCAGGGAAATAAAGTGGTTCTTTCAGGTGGTGTTGCAAGGAACACAGCCCTAAAGATTTTTCTGAAAAATGATTATGAAGAAATAATTGAATTAGAATAACCACAATTTAATGGGGCCATTGGTTGTAGTTATTATGGAGAAAAAATTGGATTATTTTAAATCAACTGGATGTCTTAATACAGTTTTTAATTTTTCTGGTGCTGTTTTTCTAGGATCAGATAAATATATCTCATGATGCCTACGTATTTTTCCCTCAGCATTTACAGAGGAAATAGCATTTTTATAGTTATTTTCAATTATATATGTATCAATTTGTTCAATTGTTTGTGCTTCAGTTGCAAAAGGTCCATTGTGCATCATCTGTACGCATAAGCCCTCAGTATAGGTTTCAAGATATGCTTTTGAAATATCAAGCTGAGGCTTTTTTCTTTTTATAACGTCACAAGCCCATTGAAATACTTCCGTAGTCACAAATTCAGGTTGTCTAATCATTGAAAGCCATAAGTAGTTGTTCTTTTGAGTGAAATCCATATTATCCTCTTCTAGCCACCATAATCCTTCAAGGGGTGGTACAACATAATCGAAATAACCCTTTGGCTCGTAGCCATTCCTTGGACTCATCTTTATAGTATAGGATAATCCATAAAGCACTTCAACCGCTTGAGAATACTGGCCATCTGTATCATTAGGATTTCCATAACCATTTATCATAATAAAATTCATGGTGGGTACATCTACTAAGGTTGGGGTCTGTTTTGGCAAGTATAAATTCTTATATTCTTTTTTATAATCTAGTTTTTCTGTTGCCATGTTTTTACCTCCTAATTAGTTGAAATAATAATAAGTATAATATAGTAATATTAACATATGTAAATAAGTTGTGAAATATAAATTCAATGCCATGACAACTAATTTATTGTCATGGCATTATTGCTAGTTCTATTAATTTATAATTTAAGCTTAAGTTCATCTACGCTTATATTAGGATTCTTATAGCGACCCTTCTTTTCAGAACCTTTACTGAATTGAATTGCTTCAGTAGGACATAAATGAAGGCAAGCCATACATTGAGCGCATTCAGTGCCCCAAGTAGGTTTGCTAAGCACTTTAATAGTTTGAGTATTACAAACTAGTGAGCACAAACCACAAGCAATACACTTATCATTAGTATAAAACTTTTTTGGACTAGTTGCTTTCTTGTTGAACATTGGATTAATCATTGAAGTCAATAATCCTGGTACAGCACCCTTAGCTGTTTCATAAACATCTACTTTTCTATCTTTTATAATCCCATTAATATGTTTTAAAGTAACTTCTGCCTCAGAAAGCTTTTTTGACTCTGCTGATGGAGTATCAACATTTCCAAGACCTATGAAATTATTAGGCATTACAATTGAAAAGCCACTCTTTAGTGCTAAGTTTTTCTTTTTTAAATGAAAATCTAAAAGCTCCATTGAATTACCAATATTTTTTCCGCAAGTTGCAATTGCAAACATGTAATGATTATTATAGTTATTAAGTTTAAACTTTTCAATAAACTGAATAACCATTTTAGGTGGTCCCCAAGAATATATAGGAAATACAAATCCTATTGCTTCATTATCCTTTAAATCGAATTCGTAGTTTGCCTTTGGACTGTTCATTACTTCTGCGATGGATACTAAAGCTTCATTATTGGACTCACCAATATTTTTGGCAACATATAAAGAATTACCTGTTCCTGTAAAATAAAATATCATACTTATCACCCCTTGCATAAAATTATACCATAATTTTAGAATTTAGCACCTCTGAAGTACAAATTTTTCCAAGGACAAGCTACCAATGACATT
Organism: uncultured Clostridiaceae bacterium; assembly: GCA_963791805.1. Lineage (GTDB taxonomy): Bacteria > Bacillota > Clostridia > Clostridiales > Clostridiaceae > JACMJL01. The sequence goes on along the minus strand of CAWBTU010000004.1, from coordinate 731,102 downwards.
TCCATCAGGGTCATAAATAAAGGAGAAAGTTAACTGCACAAAAAATATATAGGGTTATTGATCTCTTTATCTTAGGGTAAGGGGATTTTTTGTTCTTTTAAATTAGAATGACATTTCACCGGAGGGCGTAAACATTAAGGGAAGTTTATAGTATTTCCAAACATCCCATATAAATAAGACATAAGGTTGTCATATTTATGAAGTATAATTATATAAGAGGTGATTAGATGCAAATTAATCGAATGTTTGAAATAATATATATACTAATTGATAAGAAAACTGTTACTGCAAGAGAACTGGCACAGCGATTTGAGGTTTCTCAAAGAACAATTTATCGTGATGTTGAAGCTTTATCCTCAGCAGGGATTCCTGTTTTTATGAGCAAAGGTAAAGGTGGCGGTATATCACTTTTAGACGACTTTGTGCTGAATAAAGCTGTATTAACCGAGGAAGAAAAAACTGATATTTTATCCTCAATGAAAGCGGTTGATGCAATCAATTTAAATGCAACAGATTCTGCATTAAAAAAGTTAAGTAGCCTATTTGGAGAAAACAACTCCGATTGGATTGAAGTAGACTTTTCATCATGGTACAACTCAGAGCAAGAGTCTGAAACTTTTAATAATATTAAGTCCGCTATTATATCTAAGAAAATAATAAACTTCACCTATTCAAGTGGAAAGGGTGAAAGAACTTCACGACAGGTTCAGCCTTTGAAGCTTTGTTTTAAAGGGGTGTCACGATATTTATACGCTTACTGCACTTTAAGACAGGATTTTCGTTTTTTTAAACTAAGTCGAATAAAAGATATTGTGATTACAGAGAAACATTTTGAGAGAATAGTTACCAGCCCCATTTTTAACACAGATAATATGATTAAGGTGCAATATATTACTTTAAAACTAAAGATATCCCCCAATATGGCTTTTCGGATTTATGATGAATTTGATAATTATACCAGAGAACCCGATGGTAGTTTTATCATACAAACAATTTATCCTGAGAGTAAATGGCTATTCTCTTATATAGCTTCTTTTGGTAGCAACTGTGAGGTGCTAGAACCTTTGGATATAAGAAACTCAATTAAAGAGGAACTCCAAAAAACTCTGAAGAATTATTTGTAATATGACACACTACTGTCATATTACCCGATTTATAATAAACATATAAAATATATGGAGGTAGTTTAAAATGAACTATGAAATTGTAAATCTTGAAGAAAAAATTATTGTTGGCATAAGCACAGAAACAAGCAACGAAGATCCCAAAATGGGTGAGAAAATTAACAAGCTATGGGTAGAGTTATATCAAGGTGGTGTCAACGCAACAATAAAAAATAAAGTGAATGACTATGCAGTAGGACTTTATTCTGATTATACGGAAAAGGGTTACATTGCCACCGCAGGAAACCAAGTAGCAAAGTCAGAAAATAATGAGCTTACAACAAAAGTTATTCCTGCCGGTAGATATGCAAAATTCTCTGTGCATGGACATATAGAAAAAGCAGTTGCACAAGCATGGGGCGAAATATGGAATATGGATTTAGCAAGGAGTTTTACAGGAGATTTTGAAGAATACATAAAGTACGATATTGAGAATGCAGATATTGATATTTATATCGCATTAAAATAATGGGATAGAGTAACTACGCTATGGCAAATCAGTAGAATATATTGGATATGTATGTAATCAAATAAGCTGAGTCAGTGATATCCCATATAAAAAGATGTTCGGCGAACATATATGATATATATGAACTGCAAACCTATTTTGCTGGTTTGTAATAGCCCTTGATAGGACTGGATACATATAATGTCTTGATTGTAGGTATTCCTTTGCTAAAGCCAAGAAAGGAGAAAAGTAGATGAACAATACAAACCAACAGTTTAAAAATATAACTCTTGATAATCTAAATAATGAGCACCTTTGTTGTGCTATTGCTGATAAAAAGCATCAATGCGGTGTGGAGACTAAAAAAGTATGGCTGAAGGATCGTATTGCAGAAGGACATGTTTTTAGAAAACTGGACGAGAAAGGCAAAATATTTATTGAATATGCTCCTCTTGAAACAGCCTGGGTGCCTGTGACTGGCGATAACTATATCTACATTTATTGTCTTTGGGTTTCAGGTTCCTATAAGGGAAAGGGGTATGCAAAATCCCTTCTTGAGTATTGCATCGATGACGCAAAATCACAAGGAAAGTCTGGTGTTTGTATTCTGAGTTCTAAGAAGAAAAAGCCCTTTCTAAGTGAGAAAAAGTTTATGCAAAAATATGGCTTCCAAGTTGTGGACAGTATAGGCGATTATGAACTTTTGGCTTTATCACTGAACGGAACAAAGCCTGCTTTTGCTGAAAATGCAAAAAGACAAAGCTATGATAGTAACAAGCTTACAATTTATTACGGAGTACAATGCCCTTATATTCCAAACTGCATAGAACAGATTAAAAATTACTGCCATGAGAATAATGTTCCACTTGAACTAATTGTGGTAGACAGCTTGGAAAAAGCAAAAGCTGTGCCTTGTGTTTTTAATAACTGGGCAGTTTTCTATAATGGAAGATTTGAAACAGTGCACCTGCTCAATGAAGGATACTTGAAAAAATTAATTTAGCACAACCTGCCGGGGGGCGTAAAGAAATTGTGAATAATTTGTTTTGCTATTAATTTAGAATTGTATATACTTGACGGGCATGGGTCTGACCCCTTGAAAAAAATGGAACAGTTTTTACTGCTAATTATCCCAAATTTCTTTGACTTATATAAAGATTTAAATTATATTGTTAATATAAAAATACCAATGCGCTTAAATTAAAATGAACCGTAATATGTGATGTATTTAAATTTGTTTTTTAATTTACTTGTGCAGGGTATTTTTTTTGTGTGATTATTAATATCGTTGTTATTTAAATTACTTGTATTTTCGGTGTTGACAATTTGTAAAACCAGGTATATATTTACATCATAATACAAAATAATGCAATTTAGTAATATGATTAACATTAAGTCGTAATAATGTACATTTATTTTAAACATAAAATTATGGAGGTGAAAAAATGAAAGTATGGGAATTAACATTAAAAGTATATTTAAAAGAGGACATTCCAATGGAAGAAATTCAAATAGAAATAAGCAAAATTATAGACAACTGTTTAATCAAAGATGAAAAACTTCTAAATTTTCATATCAATAACCAATACAAATACTATACATTTTCGGGGTTTTATCCTATTGAAAAGAACAAAGTTTATTTAGCAGGTAAAATGTATACAGTATCAATAAGGACTGTTGATGAAAGATTAGTTAAACATTTTCAGAAGTTTTTAGATATCGAAAGTAGCGAAAATTTAAAAGCTTTGACATTAGAAATTAAAACTATTCCCCAAAAGTATATTGAAAGAATTTATTCAATCACACCAGTTGTCGCAAAGTTTGAAAATGGATATTGGAAAACAAATGAAAGTGTAGACATTTTTGAAAAAAGATTGAAGGAAAATTTAATAAAGAAGTATAACAATTTTACAAATCAAAAAATAGATGAGGAATTTGATTTGTTCACCTTCATGAAATTCGACAACATCAAACCAATTGCTAGCAAATACAAGGGAGTTAGAATGCTAGGAGATAAAATAACATTAAATGTTGCTGAAAACAATTTAGCTCAAGAACTAGCATATTTTGCACTTGGAACAGGATTAATGGAGATGAATGCCAGAGGATATGGATATGTAAACTATAAATGGCTCTAGGGGGTGAAACTTATGCTAAAGGATTGTTTAGAAGTTTTTAAAGAAATATATGACTTAAAAGGAGAAAAACTTATAACTGACAGCTATGTTTTAGGCGAAGGAAGTTATGTCTTAATTGACGAAAATGGAGAGATTATTGAAATATTAGAAGTTGATAAAAAAAGTTCTGATAAAACAGGTAGATATTATGATTTTGCTGAAATGGATTATTTCTCTAAATTAGTGGATATGAACAAGCCCATAGATTCTAATAAAATAATTCATAGCAATAATTACTTAAGCTTTTTTGTAAAAAAAGAAAATGTTAATGAAAAAAAGTTAACAGAATCTATAATTGATAATTATTATGAAATATTAAAAGACCCAAGAATTAAATATAAAGATAGCAAAGATAAAGAGAAAAGAAAAATGTATGAATTAGTAGAGGATAAGCATGGAAGTGTTGATTATAGGGTACTTGAAAAGCAAAAATTATGGATTAAAAACAGTATTTTTTCACTTTTAAATTCGGAAAAAGTAAAAAACAATAAGAGCTATTTGAAGATATTTTTAAATTGTGATATAAATCTATACAAAAAAGAAAGTGAAAAATATGTGCTACCTAATATTTATAATAATGCTCAATTTAATTTAGAAATAGATAATATTACTTATGGTTTACCAAATGATAATATGGGCTTAAATTCGAAGAAGCCCTATTTGGAAAATAAAACCAGAAAGAATTATTTACCATATTTGATTTCAATGGAAGAAGTAGTTTTACAAAAAAAGTTTTTCGACTATTTATTTAATAATGCTTGTGAGGGGAAAACAAATATTTATTTAGGAAACAATGATATAAAATGTTTACTTAATGAAGATAATTTGGAAGAAGAATTTTCAGGTTATTTTTTAAGGATAAAAAAAGGTAAAGAAGTTGAAATCCTTGATTTTGATACAATAGTGGGATTAGATAATAAACTCACAGGTTTATTTATTGACACAGTTATACCTATAGATTATACAAAATATAGTGGTGCGTTAGAATATGGTGAAGTTGAAGATATTAAACAAATTAAAATGCTAATTAACAATATTTATTTCAGCAAATTTTTAACTAATAACTACTTTTCAGATCCTAAGGATATTAAATTAAATGATTTTAGAGTCAAGGAAAACCTGATAAAATCAAGAAGTGCTTTTTTCAATTGGTTTTATAAGGGTGAAACTACAATTATAAAACAAATCTTTGATAAGACTTCTATGGAACTTATAAAAAATTCAATATGCAATGATTATATAATGAAGGCTAAAGAACAATTTAATTTAAGGTGTGGTATTTTAGAATATTTTAAAGGGGGAGATAAAATGGCAGATATTTTAAATGGGGTTGCTAGCAGCTTAAGAGAAAAAATTAACAAAAATCAAACTGATAAAATTGAGAGTGATATCGAATACTATTTTGCAGTGGGGCAAATTTCAAGCTATTTACTATCGCTAAATAAATCCAGTAAAAAAATGCATTCATTGATAAATCCAATTTTAAATTGTAAAACTGATGAAAAATTAAAAGCACAATTAGCAATGTTTTTTAAAAAATATAATTATGCTATTAAAAAGGAAAACAAACGATTTAATAATTTAAAAGCTATGATATTAGCATATGAACCTGAATGTAAAATCAATGACAATATTTTAGTTGCTGGATATTTATATAGTAGTTTAATTTATGAAAGTAATAAAGAGGGGGAAAAATAAAATGGAGAATAGAGTTTATGGTGTTTTGGGAATAAAATCAGTAATGGCGAATTGGAATGCAGATTTTAGTGGACAACCTAAATCAATATCAACTGGGGAGATATTTGGAAGTGATAAGGCTTTAAAATTTCCAATGAAAAAGATGTGGGAGAATAGAGGAGAAAAGGTTCTTTATATAAAGTCTTTAAAAACTGAGGAAGATAAGAAAGAAGGAATAAAGATAAGACCAAAATCTTTAAAAGAAAGATATGAAGAGATTTTTAAAGTTCAGGATCTTAAGAAAGAAAAAGATAATAAAAAGGTACTTGAAAATTTATTTCAAGCTATAGATGTTAAAAATTTTGGAGCAACTTTTGCTGAAGAAGGTAATAATATTTCTATAACTGGAGCTGTTCAAATTTCACAAGGCTTTAATAAGTATGAAGATACAACTGTAGAAGAACAACAAATTCTATCTCCGTTTAGAGATGGAACAAAGGATGATGCAGATTCTTCAACATTAGGTACAAAAATTGTAAGTAGTGAAGCTCATTATTTTTATCCTTTTGCAATAAATCCATTAGCATATAAAAATTATGTTGAAATGGGCGCAACAGAAGGGTATACAGAAGAGGATTATAAAAAATTTAAAGAGGTGGCGTTGGTTTCTGCTACTGCATTTAATACAAATGCAAAAGTAGGTTGCGAAAATGAATTTGCTATTTTTGTGAGAACTGAAAAGGATTTGTATTTACCAGATTTAGCTCAATATATTGTTTTTAGAAAAGACAACGAACAGGACATCATTACTTTAAAGTTCGAAGAACTTTTAAACAAGTTGTCTGACAGAATAGTAAATATTGAAATTTACTATAACCCTTATAAAACTAAGATAGAAGGGAACATAAATAAAGCTAAATACTTTAATATATTTACAAGGGAAGAGGTATAGTAAATGAAGGCCTTAAAATTTACCTTATCTGGAGAGACAGCATTCTTTAAAAAACCGGACGTAAATACTTATTTATATTTTACATATGGGAGTATTCATAAGATAGCTATTTTAGGATTAATAGGGGCTTCTATTGGATTAGAGGGATATAATCTTCAAAACAAACAGGAGTTTCCACAGTTTTATAGCGAACTGAACAGTTTGAATATATCTATAGTACCAAAGAATGAAAGAGGATATATACCTAAAAATGTTCAAGTGTTTAATAATTCTGTAGGGTATGCTTCTCAAGAAGAGGGTGGAAACTTGATCATTAAAGAGCAGTGGCTAGAAAGACCAATATGGGACATTTATATATTAATTGATGACAATAAAAATATAGATAAAATAACTAATAATTTCCTAAAAAACAAGTTTGTATATATTCCATATTTAGGCAAAAATGACCATTATGCAAATATCACAGATGCCGAGTTAGTTGAGCTTAAAGAAATTACTAGTTCTGAAAAAGTAGATAGTTTATTTATTAAAGAATATTTTGAATTTAAGAAAGAGGAGAAAGATATTTTTAATTTAGGTTTTCAGCATGAAGATATGTGGAAATATGAAGAGCGATTACCAATAACCCTTGAAAGTCAAGAAAATCAATATATAACAGTTCCATTTATTTTTACAAATATGAAAGTTAAGCCTAAAGGTAATTGTAAATTATTTGCTGAATCTGAAAAAATATTATTTTTCTTTTAGGTAATTTGTATGTATTTTGATAATATAAAATTATTTAAGATTAAAGAAGAAGTAGGTAATCTAGACAATATTTTTGCTCACTTGAAAGACGAACATAAAGAAAAATTAGTTGACCACATGGATTTAACATATAAATATTTCTTGAACATATGTAAAGAGAAAAAGTTAGATAATGTATTTATAAATCTAGAAGAAACTTTACTTATTGGGATAAGTCTAGAAGGTAAGGACTTATGGAAAGAGCTTGTTTGTAACACAATATATATGCATGATATTGGAAAGATAAATTGTAACTTTCAAACAAGAAAGATGAAAAATAATGGATATACAGATATTCGAAATTTGGATTCTAAACATTCAATGTTATCTGCATGTATATATTTTGATTACTTTTTTAAAAAAATCATTGAAATAAAAGAGAGTGGAGATAAGTCCATTCTCTTAACCTTTTTACTTCTAAACAGTTATTTAATTTCTAAACATCACGGAATTTTAGAGAATTTTAATGAGTTTAAAAATAAATTCATGGATGGATTTAAAGTTTATATAAAAAACAAAGAAATGTATGCGGATTATCGAGGTAGTATAAGTATAAACCCATCTAATGTTGATGCTTATATGGATTGTTTGGAGAATACAATTAATAATTTCGAGATTCAAAAACGTTGGAAATCTATTGATGTGTATATTTATACTAAGCTAGTTTTTTCTTTGTTAGTTTCAGGAGATTTCTACGCTACTTCCCATTATCAAAGTGGCAAATCAGTTGAAAGCATAGGCACTATCGATAATATAGAGAAATATTATAATATTTTAAAAAATAGGGATATATATAGAAATACTGAAAAGTATAAGGATTACTTAAAGAGAGGAACTAAAAATCCCTTCTTAGAAGGTGATATAAATGAGATAAGGACGCAGTTGTTTATAGATTCTGAAGAAGTACTTATGAATCATAAAGTCGAGAGTATTTTTTATTTAGAGGCACCAACTGGTAGTGGAAAAACAAATACCTCAATAAATCTTGCATTTAAGCTTTTAGAAAACAATAGAAATTTAAATAAGATATTTTATGTATTCCCTTTTAATACATTAATTGAGCAAACTAAAAAATCATTAGATGATATTTTTCAAGATAATGAAGAAATTAAAAGAGAAATTGCGGTTATAAATTCAGTTACTCCCATTCAAGTGGAGGATATTGAAGAAGATAATGGAGAAGTAAATGTCACAGGTTTAAGAGATAAGATTGACTATAGTAAGGCTATTTTAGATAGACAATTCTTACATTATCCTATTGTACTTACAAGTCATGTGAATTTCTTTAATTACCTTTTCGGAAACAGTAGAGAAGAGGTTTTTCCAATAACACAGATTGCTAATAGTGTTGTAATACTAGATGAAATACAAAGCTATCGAAATAGTATTTGGAAAGAGATAACAATATTTTTAAAAGGATATTGTGAACTGTTAAATATCAAGTTAATCATAATGTCAGCAACCTTACCAAAGCTTGAAAAACTTGTGGATTCTGAAACAAAATTTGTTAGATTAATTCAAGATAGGGATAAATATTTTTCTAATCCTTTATTTAAAGATAGGGTTAGCTTGGATTTCTCATTATTAGATGGAAAAGATGATATAAGGGTAGAACTGATAAAGAAAGTTGTGGAGTGTTCACAAAGTGAAGGTAAAAATATACTGATTGAATTTATAAAGAAAAAAACCGCGTTGGGATTCTTTAAGGAGTTAAATGAAATTGAAGAACTTAAATTAATGGGAAAAAGGATAATGTTAATTACTGGTGATGATAATAAAATAGATAGAAATAAGATAATAAGTACTGTGAAAACTGATAAAAACGTTATACTTGTAGCAACTCAGGTAATAGAAGCTGGTGTGGATATCGACATGGATATAGGCTTTAAGGATATTTCCATTTTAGACGCTGAGGAACAGTTTTTAGGAAGAATTAATCGTTCCTGTAAAAAGAAAGACTCTATTGTTTATTTCTTCAATTTGGATGATGTTAGCTCTGTTTATAAGGGAGATCGTAGAAAAGATAAAGAGATAACGTTAACTACACTTGCTATAAGAGAGATTTTAAAATCAAAGGATTTTGAAAAGTTTTATGACCTCGTTATGGTCAATTTAGAAAGTGACAAAAGACGACAAAATTCTAGTAATATAGACGATTTTAAAGACAAGGTAGTTGCTAAACTTCAATATGGAGAAATAACTAAAAGAATGAAATTGATTGATGATGATATTAAAGAATATCGTATTTTCTTTAATAGAGATATTAAAGATGAAAATGCTCTAATAATAAAGGGCTGCGAAGTCTGGGAGGAATATAAAGAAATTCTACAAGACACAACTTTAGAGTATGGAGAAAAAAGGGTAGGACTTTCAAGAATTTTAGCAAAATTAGATTATTTTACTTATAAGGTAAATAGAATGAATGTTTCTTATAACGATATGTTGGGTAATATTTATTACATAAGAGATGGGGAACAGTACTTTACTGAGGGAAAATTTGATAGGGAACTATTTATTAGTAATGAAAAAGCTGAAATTATATGATATTAAGAGGTGAAACATGAAAATCACAGGTACCCTAATTAATTATTATTTTCATTGCAAACGACAATGCTGGTTACTCGGAAATCGAATTAACTTAGAGGATAATAGCGAGGATGTTAGAATTGGGAAGGTACTTCATGAATTAAAGAATGAAGGCAAGAAAAATACAGAAATAGCTATTGATAATGTAAGGATAGATAAGATAACTGAAGATTACCTGGTGGAAATGAAAAAGTCTGATGCAGATACGGGAGCCACTAAGTGGCAAACATTACTTTACCTTAAAATATTAAAGGATAAAGGTGTCGAAAAGGTTGGCAAAATAGAATACATAGAAAAAAACAAACAAGACAAAAAAACTGTTTTGGTAGAGCTAACTGAAGAATATGAGCAGCAGTTAGAAGTTTTAATTAAAGAAGTTGAAGGCTTTGTGGGAATGGACAAACCTCCACAAGCAGTATTCAAACCCAAATGTAAGAAATGTGCTTTTTATGAGTATTGCTTTATTTAAAGTGGAAGGGAGAGGAGCTTTATGAGTAAGTATACAAGGTATATTATGTCTATGGGTGAGTTAAGTAGAAAAGATAATTCCATAATGTTTAAAAATGAAAAAGGAAATATTTATTTACCTATTGAATCCACGAAAGAAGTGTATTGTTTAAATGAAATTAGTATGAATACAAAATTTTTAGATTTTGCAGCAAGAGCTGGCATTACTATTCATTTTTTTAATTATTATGGAAAATACAGTGGTACTTTTTATCCTAAAGAACAATTGGTTAGTGGCAATTTAACTATAAAACAAGCAAAGGTATATCTGGAAAACAGAATTGAAATAGCAAAAGCATTTGTTCAGGGAATAGCAGATAATATATATGAGGTGTTATATCATTATTACAAACATGATAAGAAAGAGCTAAAAGAGACATTAGATTGGATAAAAAAAGATGTGCCTAGATTTTTAAGCAAAGATTTAGATATAAAACAGATTTTATTTATTGAGGGTCAAATTTGGATGAGATTTTACGAAAGCTTTAAGTATTTTTTGCCAGAGGACTTTGTAATGAACAAAAGAGTAAAACGTCCACCTGATAACCCCATTAATGCTATGATTTCTTTTGGTAATTCTATTCTTTACGCTAAAACGGTATCTCAAATATATAATACACATTTAAATCAGACAATTAGTTTTTTACATGAGCCAAGTGAAAGAAGATTTTCATTAAGTTTGGATTTAGCAGAAGCTTTTAAACCGGTTATTGTATATAAGTGTATATTTGAATTAGTTAATAATAGAAGGATTCAGGTTTCAAAGCATTTTGATAAGAAATTGAATTATTGCCTTTTAAATGAAGCTGGTAAGAAAATTTTTATTGAAGCTATTGAGGAAAGATTTAATAATGTATTTGATCATCCTGTACTAAAAAGAAAAGTAAGTTATGAAACTGCAATAAAATTAGATGGCTATAAATTGATTAAATATTGCTTAGAGGGCAAAGAATTTAAGCCATTTAGTCTTAAGGAGATGATGTAATATGGCAAAATCAATAAATTACAACTATGCTTTTGTTTTTTATGATATAAAAGAAAAAAGAGTAAATAAAGTTTTTAAAGTATGCAAAAAATACTTTAAGCATCATCAAAAATCTGTTTTTAGAGGTAACATTACGCCAGCAAATTTAATAAAGCTAAGAGCGGAATTAAAGAAAGTAATTGATGAGAAAGAAGATTTTATAAGTATAATAAAATTAATAAATGAACAGAGCTTTGATGAAGAAACAATAGGCGTAAACTTTAAAGATAGCGAATCCTTAATTTTATAAAAAAATTTACCAACCTACTTGAATTTTTAAAAGCTACATATTGCTGAAAATAAAGGGTTTTATATAGCTTTTATTGAATTATTGGAATGAAAGATTTTTGGTTGGTAAAAAATCGTAGATAGTAGAAATATACTGCATTTGGCGTACTTATAGCTTTTAAAAAGCACATATTTCCCGTACTTGAACTTTAACATGAGATGTATTTAAATTAATTAGCAGGAACAGTAGAAAATAAATCAATATCTTGAACTTTAACATGAGATGTATTTAAATGTTCCAGTGTTTATAACACCCATTTTTCCAAGTCCATCTTGAACTTTAACATGAGATGTATTTAAATCGATATTTTAAAATGTAGAATTTTGTTGTATAATGCTTGAACTTTAACATGAGATGTATTTAAATTTTAATTTTTTAAAGCTATCTCCTGTTGCACCACTACTTGAACTTTAACATGAGATGTATTTAAATTTTTTTAACAATGCCATATATACTTATTTAGGCTTGCTTGAACTTTAACATGAGATGTATTTAAATATATATTTCTTGCATATTGTCTTAGCTTTAGTTAATCTTGAACTTTAACATGAGATGTATTTAAATTATGCTTGTTTCTCTTTAGCTTTAGCCTTTTCTATCTTGAACTTTAACATGAGATGTATTTAAATTTTATTTAAAGGAGAGTTAAAAACTAAAACCTTTCTTGAACTTTAACATGAGATGTATTTAAATAGTACCTATAATTGATAATTTCAAACATGATGTTAACTTGAACTTTAACATGAGATGTATTTAAATACGTAGAGTGCAAAGAATTACAAGCCTTAGTGCGCACTTGAACTTTAACATGAGATGTATTTAAATTTAATGTTTCTGTTGTTATTTTGATAGCTGTATCACTTGAACTTTAACATGAGATGTATTTAAATTTTCTAATTTTCTGTTTTCTTCTTTGGCCATTAACCTTGAACTTTAACATGAGATGTATTTAAATGCAGTCTGTATATCTTTTTTAAGTAGCTTTGCTTCTTGAACTTTAACATGAGATGTATTTAAATTGTTCTTCAATTGTCAAACCTCTATTAGCTTTAAAACTTGAACTTTAACATGAGATGTATTTAAATATAGGAAATCCATTCTCATTTGAAGAGTTTTCTGCTTGAACTTTAACATGAGATGTATTTAAATATATCAAATAAGTGGTCGGAAGTAATGACAACTACCTTGAACTTTAACATGAGATGTATTTAAATATGCTATTAACTTGTCTTGTGCCCTTGCTTCTGCCTTTCTTGAACTTTAACATGAGATGTATTTAAATAGGACTAAAGGAGAATGCTGATAAAAATAGCCAGGTACTTGAACTTTAACATGAGATGTATTTAAATTTATTATTCTAGTTATAGCGAAATAATAAGAGATTCCTTGAACTTTAACATGAGATGTATTTAAATTAAAGTGTTATGTCTTTAATAAGGCTAGTTATACTGTCTTGAACTTTAACATGAGATGTATTTAAATAGATGATTTATCCAAGGTTCTTGATAAAAGTAGACCTTGAACTTTAACATGAGATGTATTTAAATGAAATTGTATAAAGGCTATATATTCAATGACATTCACTTGAACTTTAACATGAGATGTATTTAAATAAACAATTAAGGCTAATAACAATGCATCTAAGATCTTGAACTTTAACATGAGATGTATTTAAATGTAGGTTCAGCTGTAACCTCTGTATTTTCTACTTGCTTGAACTTTAACATGAGATGTATTTAAATGGCATTCTTTCAAGCCATTGTAAAAAGGTTATTTCTTGAACTTTAACATGAGATGTATTTAAATATGGAACCTTCGATACCTATTGCAGCACCTATCCGGCTTGAACTTTAACATGAGATGTATTTAAATATGTGTTGTTATCATCATAGTAATCTATAGTTAGCTTGAACTTTAACATGAGATGTATTTAAATTATGTTAGATTGTCAACTTCTCTAAGCTTACAAACCTTGAACTTTAACATGAGATGTATTTAAATCAATACATTTTATCTACTATGATTCCTATTGTAGCTTGAACTTTAACATGAGATGTATTTAAATATAAACAGTATGAGGATAGTGTCATCTAGCTATCCTTGAACTTTAACATGAGATGTATTTAAATAACATTTTCACCAACTTTAGATTTGAGTCCTAATTTCTTGAACTTTAACATGAGATGTATTTAAATTTTAAATCATCATCTTCCACGATTTTCACCTTCCTTCTTGAACTTTAACATGAGATGTATTTAAATAAGGTTCCGCTTGCCATGAAGAATGTTGCGCCGCCTCTTGAACTTTAACATGAGATGTATTTAAATTACATATAATATGTATTGCTACCAATGATAATAAAGCTTGAACTTTAACATGAGATGTATTTAAATATTTGTATGTGATGAGATATATGAACTACTACCATATCTTGAACTTTAACATGAGATGTATTTAAATAATAGTTTTAAGATGGATTAAAGCTATTGATTAGGGCTTGAACTTTAACATGAGATGTATTTAAATAAATGATAGATTAATTGATAGACAAATTAGATGCCACTTGAACTTTAACATGAGATGTATTTAAATACAAGTCCAATAGAAGATTTTGCTGAACAAATCAATCTTGAACTTTAACATGAGATGTATTTAAATAGAAAAAACGCCTGATGATGAATTTGTAACAGAGCTTGAACTTTAACATGAGATGTATTTAAATTTGCCGACCGGAAAGCTAAGTGGAGTATTTGAGCCTTGAACTTTAACATGAGATGTATTTAAATGTTTCTCCACCATCAAATCGTATTCTATATTCACAACTTGAACTTTAACATGAGATGTATTTAAATATTAATTCTTGCGTTGAATCTGAATAAATAGTTTCACTTGAACTTTAACATGAGATGTATTTAAATGTAACAATACATTCTATAATACACTCATAATCTTCCTTGAACTTTAACATGAGATGTATTTAAATGAAATGTATGCTAAAGGTAACATTATGTTTGTAAAACTTGAACTTTAACATGAGATGTATTTAAATGCTAGATTTAAATACAGGTGAAATAATAAAAAAATGGCTTGAACTTTAACATGAGATGTATTTAAATAAAGGAGATGAAAATAAGGGACATTATGAAGTAAATCTTGAACTTTAACATGAGATGTATTTAAATAATGTAAAGTTCCATGATTTAATCACTATAGCCACCTTGAACTTTAACATGAGATGTATTTAAATTATTTAAAGATTGATACAACATGTATTAAGCATGTCTTGAACTTTAACATGAGATGTATTTAAATTAACCTAAATAGTGGCATGTCTATGCCAGTACTACCTTGAACTTTAACATGAGATGTATTTAAATATACAAAAGGGAATATAAAAAGTAATAGCTATGGAACTTGAACTTTAACATGAGATGTATTTAAATTCCCAAGCTACAAGTAAATTTATAAATTATAGCTATACTTGAACTTTAACATGAGATGTATTTAAATGTACATATTTGAAAATTGTATCTTTGATGGTGCTATCTTGAACTTTAACATGAGATGTATTTAAATTATTGGTTATGATGAGTTAAAACATTATACAATTTCTTGAACTTTAACATGAGATGTATTTAAATTGGTATCGCAGGGTTAATAGTTAATATTTCGTCAGACTTGAACTTTAACATGAGATGTATTTAAATAAAAAATGTGTTGACTTTGTAAAAGGTTTTGAAGCTTGAACTTTAACATGAGATGTATTTAAATGTTTCTTCCATAGTTTCTTTATCATCACAGCTTGGCTTGAACTTTAACATGAGATGTATTTAAATACGCGACTAAACTGTGTTTTTAAGGAGGTGTAACACTTGAACTTTAACATGAGATGTATTTAAATCCTGTTTTCATAATTTTATCAGTTCCAGTAGCAACTTGAACTTTAACATGAGATGTATTTAAATATACGAAGAATTTGAACAACAGTTTGAATCAAGTGGCTTGAACTTTAACATGAGATGTATTTAAATAGAACTAGCAGAGAGGGTTGCAAAAACAGAAGCATACTTGAACTTTAACATGAGATGTATTTAAATGCTTGTTCCTTTAGATGAATAAGTCGCATTTCAACTTGAACTTTAACATGAGATGTATTTAAATTACATATCCGAAAAGTCTCTCAGATTTCTTGATATCTTGAACTTTAACATGAGATGTATTTAAATACAATTAGATGTTCTTATAGTAAAAAGAATGAGTCTTGAACTTTAACATGAGATGTATTTAAATCATGCATACCTTATTGTGTAGGTGGTGGCTTAACTTGAACTTTAACATGAGATGTATTTAAATTTAGCAGCCATTTATATAAAGCTACAGGTTTTTGACTTGAACTTTAACATGAGATGTATTTAAATTCTTAAATGCATTGTATAAGCCAAATCTTGTATACTTGAACTTTAACATGAGATGTATTTAAATCCTTTGGATGGACTTGATGAAAGAGTTATCCTAGACTTGAACTTTAACATGAGATGTATTTAAATTAAATGTTTGCCCTGCAACTTGCTTTTTGAACTCTCTTGAACTTTAACATGAGATGTATTTAAATTTTTCTTGTCAACGCCAGTTACAGAATCAAAAGAGCTTGAACTTTAACATGAGATGTATTTAAATAAAATTGGTTATGAGGAAAAATCTGATGAATTAATGCTTGAACTTTAACATGAGATGTATTTATATGTAGTATAAACATAAACACCAGAAACTCGTGTATCTTGAACTTTAACATGAGATGTATTTAAATAAGGGGGATTAGGGAAAAGAAAACATTATTAATAGAGCTTGAACTTTAACATGAGATGTATTTAAATAAAAATACTTGATAGGATTTTAGAAAGAAATCCACTTGAACTTTAACATGAGATGTATTTAAATGCATGTAGCTACAGATCATATCAAGAATGCTATCACTTGAACTTTAACATGAGATGTATTTAAATGAGCAGACATTACCAAAGAAGATATAGCAGATTTTCCTTGAACTTTAACATGAGATGTATTTAAATTACAAAGAAAACAATAAGAGGTGATAATTTGGATAACTTGAACTTTAACATGAGATGTATTTAAATAGGGATTTACTTTAGATGGTATGACTTCCATGAGTCTTGAACTTTAACATGAGATGTATTTAAATCCTATAAGTTTGTTATGTTCGCAATTAATGTCTGCTTGAACTTTAACATGAGATGTATTTAAATGAAGGACATTGCAGGAGTTAAGAGAAAATCATATCCTTGAACTTTAACATGAGATGTATTTAAATGCAGTAACTGGGTTATTAAATTCATCTTCTAATACCTTGAACTTTAACATGAGATGTATTTAAATGACGTACTTCAATACCAAGGTCAAGCTTATGATGCTTGAACTTTAACATGAGATGTATTTAAATGCAAGATTAAAATTCTTCTCTAACTGCCTAAATGCCTTGAACTTTAACATGAGATGTATTTAAATATGTATATATTCCCGATTGTATGTTTTTGATTTCAGCTTGAACTTTAACATGAGATGTATTTAAATTTTACCATAATATCATTACCCATCAACCAAAGACCCTTGAACTTTAACATGAGATGTATTTAAATTTGTACCACTTGCCAGTATCCCAAACACCATTAGCTTGAACTTTAACATGAGATGTATTTAAATAAGAAAAAACTCTTATAACCTTCCTCTATAACCTCTTGAACTTTAACATGAGATGTATTTAAATATTGCCTAAAGAAATGTTTAGCGTTTCTTTTGATTCTTGAACTTTAACATGAGATGTATTTAAATTCGAATGGTGTGACGAGTTAGCTGATTAATGCGACTTGAACTTTAACATGAGATGTATTTAAATAATTATAATGGTGGTAAAAATTCTTTACAAGTTGGTCTTGAACTTTAACATGAGATGTATTTAAATATACAGTTCTAGCCAATTGAATATATTGGTCACCAACCTTGAACTTTAACATGAGATGTATTTAAATGTGGGAGTTAAATTTAAAGTAGTTTGAACTACTCCATCTTGAACTTTAACATGAGATGTATTTAAATGCATATGCAAACTCTCAAAACGTTAAAAACCAAGTACTTGAACTTTAACATGAGATGTATTTAAATGTTGATAATGCAGTTATGAGTCCTCTATATGCAGTCTTGAACTTTAACATGAGATGTATTTAAATTTATAACAATTCCTAGCATCCGTAAGCATACCCACTTGAACTTTAACATGAGATGTATTTAAATGGGCATTGTTATAATACTTACCTAAACAATACATCCTTGAACTTTAACATGAGATGTATTTAAATTGAAGATGCTGACATAGAATAGCCACTAGAAGGATCTTGAACTTTAACATGAGATGTATTTAAATCCGGCAAGAGAACCAACAGCACCAACAACAGTTCCCTTGAACTTTAACATGAGATGTATTTAAATATTAGATAGCAAAACACTAATATATAGTGATACTACTTGAACTTTAACATGAGATGTATTTAAATAGGTAAAGACTTCAGATTTTATATTACAGGCTGATGCTTGAACTTTAACATGAGATGTATTTAAATACAAAATCAAAACGAACAACTTAAATTAACAGCATACTTGAACTTTAACATGAGATGTATTTAAATAATAACTGAATTGCAAAGACAAAAAGTTGCTAATTTCTTGAACTTTAACATGAGATGTATTTAAATTCAGTAATATTGGCTTGTACAATACTTGTTACACTTGAACTTTAACATGAGATGTATTTAAATTCCATCATAAAGGCTTGAGCATTTTCTAAAACACCTTGAACTTTAACATGAGATGTATTTAAATGATAATTCACGTATTGAAATCTTATTATCAGTTCTACTTGAACTTTAACATGAGATGTATTTAAATGTGTTAAGAGAATTAGATAGTTGTATAGCTGAAACTTGAACTTTAACATGAGATGTATTTAAATGCTAATTCCTTGCGTGTAAGGCCTCTTTTTATACGACTTGAACTTTAACATGAGATGTATTTAAATACTTTTCTCGCCAAATTTTCTTGAGATATTTTAGCTTGAACTTTAACATGAGATGTATTTAAATGATTTTAACAAGTGAAGATGTCACAAACCCAGAAAACTTGAACTTTAACATGAGATGTATTTAAATTTAGTGGTAGATGCTAAACAGTCATGCAATAACTTCTTGAACTTTAACATGAGATGTATTTAAATTTATATGGAATTTGCAAATCTTTATTTTCTCTAAGCTTGAACTTTAACATGAGATGTATTTAAATCTCAAATCACCCCAAACACTAGATATTTTATTAGCTTGAACTTTAACATGAGATGTATTTAAATATTTAAAGGGTGGAGTTGCTAAGACTATCAGTTCACTTGAACTTTAACATGAGATGTATTTAAATCACAAGAGAGGTGAGGGAACTGGACATAAGGTTACTTGAACTTTAACATGAGATGTATTTAAATATTAAAGCATCAACTCTATATTTTTTGCTCTTGGTGCTTGAACTTTAACATGAGATGTATTTAAATTTTGATTTTAATGGACAATACGGGATAGTTTTGCCTTGAACTTTAACATGAGATGTATTTAAATTTATTTCAGTATCTTGTTTTACTTCCACAACCTCAGCTTGAACTTTAACATGAGATGTATTTAAATGAAGATAAGTTAATTGCAAAAGCTCAAGAAGCCCTCTTGAACTTTAACATGAGATGTATTTAAATGTTTTTGTATATAAAAAAGACTTTCAACAAATAAACTTGAACTTTAACATGAGATGTATTTAAATGTGAACGTCTGTTTTTCTACTGGTTTAACCTGTAAACTTGAACTTTATCATTAGATGTATTTAAATTTATGATTACAAATATGTCGTTCTACATTCTCGTCTCTTGAACTTTAACATTAGATGTATTTAAATGGAGCATTGTCCTATGAAGATGTTGAAAAGGCTACTTGAACTTTAACATGAGATGTATTTAAATCTTAGATTTTTAACTAGTGCAAAAGGCGTAATTACTTGAACTTTAACATGAGATGTATTTAAATTAGTGTATTTACTTGTTTATTTAGTTTCCGCTTGTCCTTGAACTTTAACATGAGATGTATTTAAATCGTTTCACACCCGCTAATATATGTGACTTCATAGTTCTTGAACTTTAACATGAGATGTATTTAAATGCGATTTAATTGAATGTAAAACCCAAGTCGAAGCAACTTGAACTTTAACATGAGATGTATTTAAATGGAAAAATCTTATTAAACTTAACTTCGTCTAAATTTCTTGAACTTTAACATGAGATGTATTTAAATCAGTTTAGTGAAGCTAGGTGTAATTTAATTTCTCCTTGAACTTTAACATGAGATGTATTTAAATAAAATATCAAGGAGTTGTTAAAACTGTTGATTTAGCTTGAACTTTAACATGAGATGTATTTAAATCCATATAAATCAGTTCTATTTTCGTTAAGATAATCCTTGAACTTTAACATGAGATGTATTTAAATGACATTTCAATAATTTTAGCTACTTCCTTTAGCTGCTTGAACTTTAACATGAGATGTATTTAAATGTGAACGTCTGTTTTTCTACTGGTTTAACCTGTAAACTTGAACTTTATCATTAGATGTATTTAAATTTATGATTACAAATATGTCGTTCTACATTCTCGTCTCTTGAACTTTAACATTAGATGTATTTAAATGTGTGTGTAGTAGACCTAATTTTAGTTGCACTAAGCTTGAACTTTAACATTAGATGTATTTAAATATGCTGTAAAAGATGATTTAAGCCAAACAAATAAAACTTGAACTTTAACATTAGATGTATTTAAATTCTTGTGACTCCAACAAGTAGCAATTGCCACTACTCTTGAACTTTAACATTAGATGTATTTAAATCCAAGTTTATCTACACTGAAAGTTCCTCCTGCTGCTTGAACTTTAACATGAGATGTATTTGAGCAGAGATGTAAAAACGAAAGCAGAAGATTAAAAGCTAATGTCTTTCACCTAACTTAAACATATTTATAGTTGCTAATATCAAGGAAAAATAATAGAATAAGGATAGTGCTAAACTAACAAATTATAAAAACAATGATATAGACTTAATTTTACAAATTAATAACTAGGAGGATAAGGATGGAAGAAAAAAGAAGAGCAAGACGAATGCCTATTAAACTTGAATTAGGGATATCGGAACTTTTTAAGCAGGATAATGTAGTTATTACAAATGTCAATGAAGTTATTGAAGTTACTGATATTTCTAAATCGGGAATAGGATTTTCTTGTAAGAGTGAAATACCTGTAGGTTACTATTTTGATGCTAAAATTCAATTGCCTAAAAAACATTTTCTTACAGTACTTAAAATTATCCGAATTGACAAGATTGAAGATGGATATTTGATAGGTGCTGAGTTTGTAGGACTTGGGGATATTCTTAGTAAAAATGTAGATGAGTATGAATTAGAGTTAGATAAAAATTAAGCAACTATAATAAGTGTTCTACTTGGTTTCATTTATTCTATGAAACTATTGCTAGGATGCTTATTTTTGCGTTTAGAGAAAAAGTTTTAGGGTGACATAAGAGGAACCCATTAATTCAGATAAATGGGGTGAAAAAAATAGATAGGGAATTTAAAAAGGGATTAAATTTAGGCATGCCTATAGCACTAGGATACTTGCCAGTAAGTTTTACTTTTGGATTGGTAGCTGTCAAAGGTGGAATTCCAGCTTCAATTGCAATACTTATTTCTATGACAAATCTTACGTCAGCGGGACAGTTTGCTGGTGCCAATATAATTATTGCGGGTGGAAATGCTATTGAACTTGCTATTACTACTTTTATTATAAATATAAGATATATGTTAATGTCCTTATCCCTTTCACAGAAAATAGATGATGAAATTCCTATGGCCCAAAGATCCATACTGGCTTTTGGAATAACAGATGAGATTTTTACAGTTGCTTCAATTGAGGAAAAACATATTACTTTTTCGTACATGATGGGACTTGTTTCCTTACCCTATATAGGATGGACACTAGGAACTATACTAGGTGTGGCAACCTGTTCGGTACTACCTTCAAACTTGATGAATGCAATGGGAATTGCCTTATATGGCATGTTTATAGCTATTGTTATACCAGTGTCTAAAGAATCTAAGAATGTATTTATGGTAGTGATTTTTGCAATGGCAGTAAGTGCTATACTTTACTGGACACCTGTATTATGCAAGATTTCAAGTGGGTGGAGAATAATAATAGGCACCATTATAGTTTGTACAATAGGTGCAGTACTTTTTCCAAAGGAGGACAAGTAATTTGACTAGATTATTAATTGATGTTTTTATTATGGCGCTTGTTACATATATACCAAGAGTTGCTCCAATTGCTCTTTTAAACAGAAAGATTGAATCTAAGTTTGTAAAATCTTTTCTTTACTATGTGCCCTATGGAGTTTTAGGAGTAATGATTTTTCCAGATATTATCTTTTCTACGGGAAGTATTTATTCAGGGCTTTTCGGAATGGTAGTAGCTATGTTTCTTGCATACCGTAATAAAAGTTTGATGAAAGTTACTATAATTACTATATTTTCAGTTTATATTTTTAGTATTCTGTTTATATAGGTTAAGAATATATATAAGAATTTGGTTTATCAGATTTTCTAATGAACACTTAAACCAGTCTTTTTAATACTTAAAGTAAAAAAATTGCATTGTAAGCTATTTAGCCTACTAATGCAATTTAATAAATTCTGTTAAGATTGGTTCAATACACGTTTTAAGAATTCTTTGGTACGGTCTTGTTTTGGATTATTGAAGATTTCTTCTGGACTTCCTTCTTCTGCAATAACTCCCTTATCCATGAAAACAACACGGTCAGCAACTTCTTTTGCAAAGCCCATTTCATGAGTTACTATTAACATAGTAAGTCCAATATCAGCAAGTTCTTTCATGATTTTAAGAACATCTCCAACCATCTCTGGATCAAGTGCTGAAGTTGGTTCGTCAAACAACATAACATCTGGTTCCATTGAAAGTGCTCTAGCAATAGCTACACGTTGCTTTTGTCCACCGGATAATTGTTTAGGTTTGGCATTAACATATTGGTCCATTCCAACTACTTGCAAATACTTCATAGCTACTTTTTCAGCTTCTTCTTTTGAACGTTTTAACACTTTTGTTTGTCCTACCATACAATTTTCTAAAACATTGTGATTACTAAACAAGTTAAATTGTTGGAATACCATTCCTAGTTTTGTTCTATAAGAACATATATCGTGCTTATCGTCTAAAATATTTTCACCTTTATAAATGATTTCGCCACCACTTGGTTTTTCTAAAAGATTAATGCAACGAAGTAATGTTGATTTACCAGAGCCTGAAGAGCCGATTATGCAAACAACTTCTCCTTTATTTACTGAAAAATCAATGTCCTTTAGCACTTCATGGCTTCCAAAGGATTTATTTAGATGATTTATATCAATTATTTTCTCCATATTTTTCTCACCCCTCTAATATTTAGTTAGTCATTATGCTTTGTTCGAATTAGCATATCTTCAGGTGTTTCTACTTGCATTTGGTTTCCAATCATAATGTAATTTTCTGGGCCATCTATTTTTCTTTCAATAAATCTCAAAATTCTTGTTACTGTATAGGTCATTATAAAGTAAATAACACTTGTAATAAAGAAGGTTTGAAAGTACTTATAGTTATTTCCAGCAACTGATTTAGATTGGAAAAATAATTCTGAAACTGAAATTACACTAAGTACTGAAGTATCTTTTATATTAATTACAAATTCATTTCCTGTTGCAGGTAAAATGTTACGAACTACTTGCGGTAAAACTACATTAAGCATAGTTTGAATATGGTTCATGCCAATAGCATGAGCAGCTTCGAATTGACCTTCATCAATTGAAATAATACCACCACGAACAATTTCTGACATATATGCTCCGGTGTTAATAGATACAATGAAGATAGCCGCAAAGGTTCGGTTCATATCTATACCAAATGCCATAGCAGATCCATAATATATTACCATAGCTTGTACAATCATAGGCGTACCACGAAATATTGCTATATAAATAGAGAGGATGATATTAACCAATTTAAGAAAAATTCTCTTTACGATTTGGTCTGGTCTTGGGATAGTACGTACAACTCCTATTAACAAACCTATGATAGAACCTATAACAGTACCTATCAGCGAAATCTGAAGTGTAACGCCTGCTCCACGCATGAACATTGATCCATTTTCATTAAAAATGTTTGATACGGTATGAAAAAAACTCATAGTTTTCCTCCTTTTAAAATATTATAAAACCGACTGCATAAAAATGCACCCGGTTTTAAATAATCACTATTTAGCAGCTGGTTGATTTTTAATTGCTGTATCCATAATGCTTATACGCTCAGTTTCTGAGATACCTGCTAAAGTTTTATTGATAGTTTTAGTTAAATCACTACCTTTTTTCAAACCAACTGCAACAGCTGTATCATCAGCGGATGTTTTAAATTTAGTTTTAAACTCTATCATTTTAAAATTTTTGTTTGCAGCTTGAGCACTAACACCTTCTGGACGTTCTGAAACGTATCCGTCAATCATACCTGCTTCAAGAGCAACTCTCATTGCTGGAAAGTTGTCCATAGCTGTCTCTTTGTTTACACCCTTAATTTGACTGATTACTGAATAGTGGAAGGTATTTAATTGAGCAGTAATTTTTGCTCCTTTGAAATCTTGTATAGAAGTAGCATTTACATATTTACCACCATTTTTAACTACCATAACTAAATCTGATTTGTAGTAGTTGGCTGAGAAGTCAATTGTTTTTTTACGTGTTGCTGTTGGAGACATTCCTGCGATAACTGCATCAATTTTTCCTGAAATTAAAGCGGGAATAAGTCCGTCCCAGTCAGTTTTAACAATTACTAATTCTTTACCAAGACCAGCTGCAATCTTTTTAGCTATTTCAATATCATAGCCACCAGCATAGTCTGCACTTCCGTCAATTTTAACAGCGCCATTGGAACTACCTGTTTGAGTCCAATTAAATGGTGCATAGCCAGCTTCAAGTCCTACCTTAAAGGTCCCACCTGTTGTACTGCTTTTTGAACTGTCACTTGAACCACATGCTGTAAATAGCAAAGCCATAGTTAAGCAAATTGCTATTAATAATGATAATCTTTTTTTCATGATTAAATTTCCCCCCTATTTTCTTAGTTTATTATGTTATTTTCAAAATGAAAATCAAATTTATCATTTGGGTGCTACTAGATGTTTCGGAATTTTTAGCAACAAAAAAAGACCTAAGATGGACTTAGGTCACAATATGTATGGTTATCCCTAATTCCTCTTCTTTTCCCAAATGAGATAGCACAACTCAATAAACCATTAGTCTATTGAGACAGTCCTGCAATTCTTAACTGCAGACCCAGCAAGCAATATCGACATATTACAAGCTTCGGCGACATTTCCTTCTCCTTAGTATCATTGCTTTTCATACTCCACTAAAGACTGTTAAATATCGCGCCTCTACCCCACCCAAAAAGTGAGGCCTTACAAGAAAATATTATAGAGCAATCTAGTAGGTCTGTCAATGTTTAATGAGCTCTCAATAAGGGTAAATAAAAGGAAATGAGATATTTTCATAAAAATTAGATAGTATTATAATAACTCTAGTATGTTAAAATATTATTAATTTTGACAAAAATTATAAAAAATATTATAATCTTAAGTGAAAAGGTATATTGATTGAATCAATATATTTTTATGGAAGGAGAGATGTTATATGATAGCAAATTTAAGGGTGAGTGCTACTTAGAACTGAATATGGGCAAAATTGTAGCGTTAGGTTTAGTACCTTTTTGTGTTGCTTTTTTGCAGTGCTAATAACCTTTCATAATATACTGACTATTAGGGATAAATACATTACAGGTATTCCTGTTTTTTGCGCCCGCAAATAGTAGCCGTTTTAGGGGTTACTTTTGCGGGATTTTTCTGCCCATTTTTAGAAGCAGTAAGTAATCATCATAGGAAAAACTAGTTAAGCAATAATTACAAATAAGAATTAGAAGGAGATTATAAAATGCTAGAAAAAATATTAGATCAATCAATTTGTTTAAAAGAATATATATCTATGAAGGAATATGAGGAAATAAATAAACTTGAAGAAATATGCAATTCAGTAGATAAAACTAATCTAAAGTTAGAATTAGATTATAAGCTAAATATAGGTACTGAGCCTGAAATAGGAATAAAAAAAATTAACGATTTCTTTTATTATGTAGGAGATGAGTTGATTGCATATATTGGAATTTCAAGCTTTGCAGCTAATTTAGGAGAAGTAAATGGTATGACTCATCCTGACTATAGAAGAAGGGGTATATTTAGAAAACTTTTTGAACTAGCTATGGAGGAATGTGAAAAAAGAAATTTCAATAAGAATTTACTATTATCAGATGGCAAATCTAACTCAGGAATTGAATTTATCAAATCTGTTGATGGCGATTATGACTTCTCAGAATATAGAATGAGGCTGCTTAACAAAACAACTTCAGAAGTCATAAGTCCAATAAATTTAAGAAAAGCTGAAAAGCATGAGGGAAAAGAAATTGCTAGGCAAAATGCAATATTTTTTAATGACTTAGAGGGAACTGATAGCTTTGAAGAAGAAGAAAACCTTAGTACAGAGATCACTTATATGATTGAGCTAAAGGAAGAGGTAATCGGCAAAATAAAGGTGGACTACAGAGAAAGTTCAGCGTTTATATTTGGTTTTGGAATACTACCTGACTTCAGAGGTAAGGGATATGGCAGAGCTGCTTTAAAGAGTGCAATAGAGCTAATAAATGAAAAAAATATAGATGAAATTGAATTAGATGTGGAGTGTAAAAATAATACTGCACTTAATTTGTATAAATCATGTGGATTTGAGGAAAAATCTATTATGAATTATTATAAATATACAAGTATTGACATCTGTATCAGAGAAGCAAAGTGATGCAATTGAACATATTTTAGATGATGTAAGTATGAGGAAAGACAAATCTAAGTAATTATTTAAAAACTAAACAAAAGTCTAATTTTGTCTAGCATAAATTTCCCAAATGTTTTGTATTATGAAGATATAAGGATATTGGGAGGTAGTATATGTATTATAGTAATGGAAATTATGAAGCATTTGCAAAGCCTGAAAAACCAGCCAATGTGGATAAAAAGTCCGCATATGTAGTTGGTTCTGGTCTGGCTGGTTTGGCATCAGCATGCTTTTTAGTACGTGATGGTCAGATGAAAGGTGAACACATCCACATCTTAGAAGAAATGAGTATTCCAGGTGGTGCATGCGATGGTATCAAAGATGGACAAAGAGGCTTTGTTGTTCGTGGCGGTCGTGAAATGGAAAATCATTTTGAATGTTTGTGGGACTTATTTCGTTCCATTCCATCTATGGAGACGGAAGGAATTTCTGTTTTAGATGAGTATTATTGGCTAAACAAGAAAGACCCTAATTACTCACTTATGAGAGCAACAGAAAATCGTGGTGAAGATGCTCATACTGATGGAAAATTCGATATGCCACCAATGGCTGCTTTAGAAGTTGCCAAGGTATTTATGACTAGGGATGAAGATTTATATGATAAGAAGATTACTGATGTGTTCTCAGAAGATTTCTTCGGTTCGAATTTCTGGCTCTATTGGAGAACTATGTTTGCTTTTGAAGATTGGCATAGTGCTCTTGAGATGAAACTTTATATTCAAAGATTTATTCATCATATTGGTGGGTTACCTGACTTTAAAGCTTTGAAATTTACAAAGTACAACCAGTATGAATCATTAATTTTGCCTATGGTTAAATATCTTAAAGGGAATGGTGTTCAATTTCAATATAATACTAATGTAACAAATGTAATTTTTGATATTAGTAAAGAAAAAAAAGTTGCTAAGAAAATTATTTTCGAGAGTAAAGGTAAAGAAAATTCTATTGATTTAACTGAAAACGACTTAGTATTTGTTACTAATGGTAGTAATGTAGAAAGTTCTACTCTTGGTGATCAGAATCATCCAGCTCCTGTTAAAAACGAAATCGGACCTTCATGGAATTTATGGAAAAATATTGCTAAGCAGGATCCATCTTTCGGAAATCCAGATAAATTCTGTTCCGATACAAAAGCAACAAACTGGGAATCTTGTTCAGTTACGTGTCTTGATAACAAGATTCCTAAATATATAGAGAAAATTTGTAAGAGGAATCCATTAAGTGGTAAGGTTGTTACTGGTGGTATTATATCAGTAAGAGATTCAAGTTGGTTACTTAGCTATACTGTGAATCGTCAGCCTCATTTTAAAACTCAGCCAAATAATCAAGTTGTTGCTTGGGTATATGCTTTATTCACTGATGTACCCGGTGATTATATAAAGAAACCAATGAAAGATTGCACAGGTATAGAAATTACTGAAGAATGGTTGTATCATATGGGTGTACCTGAAGCTGAAATTCAGGATATGGCTACAAACTCTGCTATCTCTGTACCATGTATGATGCCTTATGTTACTACTTATTTTATGCCAAGAGCAGCAGGTGACAGACCACTTGTTGTTCCAGAAGGCTGTGTAAACTTTGCATTCCTTGGACAATTTGCTGAAACAGTAAGAGACACTGTATTTACAACAGAATATTCAGTAAGAACAGGTATGGAAGCTGTTTATACATTACTTGATGTAGATCGTGGAGTACCTGAAGTATTTGCTTCTTGTTACGATGTTCGTGTACTATTAGAGTCCACTTCAAAAATGATGGATGGTAAAAAACCACTTGAAACTATTGATATGGAAGACCCAATGATGGGACCAATCATCCAGATGGTTATGGACAAGGTGGCTAGTAGTCCAGCTCTGAAAATGGTAGAAAATACAGTTATTGTAGACCTATTGAAACGCTACAACATGATTTAAATATATGCTTTGAAAATTGTAAAAAAGCAGGAGAACTTCATATTTTGAAGCTCTCCTGCTTTTGATTTTGCTAGTAAGTTGTTGCAATGAAAAAAAAAACTACCAATAATAGTGAAATATTTCTTTAATACATGGTATAATTTTCAAATAATATAGGAAATTATATTTTTATTGGAGGTTTATTTATGAAAGCATTATGCATAGTAGGAAGTCCAAAGAAAAATGGTTGTACAGCTCATATTGTTGATTCTATAGCCAGCGGTATGAAGGATAATGGAATTGAAGTTAAGACATACATATTGGGAGAAATGAACATTAACTATTGCAGAGGATGTTTGACTTGTAATAAAACTAGAAAGTGTATACAGCAAGACGATATGGATTTAATTATAACTGA
This sequence comes from uncultured Clostridiaceae bacterium, assembly GCA_963791805.1. GTDB lineage: Bacteria > Bacillota > Clostridia > Clostridiales > Clostridiaceae > JACMJL01. The sequence goes on along the minus strand of CAWBTU010000004.1, from coordinate 702,063 downwards.
TTTAATAGATTCTGATATTATTTTGGTGGCATCTCCATCTTATTGGGGGGATGTAACAGGTCAACTTAAGGTGTTTTTTGATCGTAGTAACCCGTACTGCAACATGGGAGAAGGCGGAACAAGCATTCCAGCTGGAAAAGTTGGGATAGCTGTAGCAGTAAGAGCTGGGCAAAGACAGAGCGAGAACCAACATTTAATAGATACAATAAATCATTATTATAATCATCTACAGATAAAACCTATTGAAAGTTATACTGTAGAAGGCATAATGTATAAGGAAGATTTTTCAGGAAGAGAAGAGTTAATTGAAGAGGCATATAATCTTGGAAGCAGAATAAAGAGTTTGATTTAGAAAAGAATTTTTCGGATATATTAATTTACTTACTACTGTGCTATACTAAATTAAATTATTTAACTTGTGGGGGATAATATGAATAAATTAGAAGAGATTTTAGACTTTAATCAAGCTTTTGTTGAGAATAAGGAATATGATAAATATATAACATCAAAAGACCCAAAAAAGAAGATGGTAGTATTGTCTTGCATGGATACCAGGCTAACAGAGCTTCTTCCCAAGGCACTGAATTTTAAAAATGGAGATGTAAAGCTAATTAAAAATGCAGGAGCAGCAATTATGCACCCCTTTGGTAGTATAATTAGGAGTATTGTAGTGGCTGTATATGAATATCAAGCAGATGAGGTTTTAGTTATTGGACATCATGGCTGTGGAATGAGTAACTTAAATCCAGATAGTACTTTAGAAAAAGCAATAGAAAGAGGAATATCACCTGAAGTAATAACTACATTAAGTAATGCAGGAATAAATATTAGAAAGTGGTTACATGGATTTAACTCTGTAGAGGAATCTATCAAAGAAAGCGTAGAATTGATAAAAAATCATCCTTTAATTCCAAAAGATATAAAGGTTCATGGTTTAATAATAGATCCAGAAACGGGGAAACTAGAAGTTGTAGTTAATGGATATTAAAATTATGCTACAAGAAAAGGCTTTTGATTGAGGTTATTTTATTATGGTATAATTACAAAGGAATAGAGATAAACCTATTCTCTAATATTAATTAGTTGGAGGATTTTATAGTGGAAACATTGGAAACATACAAAGAAAAGCAGTTGAAATTACATGCCAAAATACTAAAGAATGTATCAAAGTCCAATAGGCTAAAAAACGGTTATAATATGCTTGGCGTACTGAAAGGTAATGATATAATTGTAAAAAGTCAAGAGGAAGCAGGGCTAGCCTTTGATTTTAATATCTACGAAAAGGTGGAAGACGGCAAAAGTGCTACTCAGCTATTCCTTGAAAACTTTAAAACTGAAGATGAGGTGGAAGCTGAGTTACTTAAGAATATGACTAATGCACCTGCATCATTATATAGAATTGAGGACATTAATAAAGAACAAAATACTTTGATATTAGAAGATCTTTTAAATTCTGAGGAAAAAGTAACAATTGTAGACAATGTACTAGTGAATGAATGTACTATAAATTCAATTATCTTCGCTAGAATAATCAAATTGGAAAATTTAAATTTAACCTCAGGAATATATATGGTTTTTGATGGAAATCATAAGGACTATTTATTAAGAAAAAGCAAGAAAAATATTAAGAAAATTTCTGTGGGAGATGAAGAAATAAAAAAATTTATTTCCTTCTTTCAGTTATATGGTGAAGGAAAATAATCTAAACTATATAATTTAGAGTTAAGAGTAGTAGCTACTCTTTTATTCTAATGTGATTAAATAGTTGTACTTGGGGAGGAATTAGCATGGGAGATATGACTTTTGACGGAATTGAAGTTATGGAAAGTGAAAATAAAAAAGGATTAATTTTAAAATATAGCTACCTTAAAGCTATTGAAACTAAATCAGATAGGTTCCATGAAGAAGAGTGGATTGTATCACCGGAATATGACAATATAATTGTGAGTAGTCCATATTACATATTTGTAAAAAAGGATAATTTTCAAATAGGCTATTTCATTGGAACAGAGAATTTTACTGGTATCGAAAATGTAAAGTTGAAATATTTGCATGAAGGACAGGGTAGGGAAGTAAATATTTCAAAAGTGTTTGATTATCATTTTTCTAAATTGTACTCAAATAGTATATGTGGTTTTACTTCAGATAGTAAATATGGGCTAGTAGATTTTACTGGTATAGTGATGAAGCCTATCTATGATGGAGTAGCCTTTATAAGTCAAGAGTCATTAGTCTCAGAGGAATCCATTATTATAGCAAAAAAGAATAAACGTTACATGGTCTATACTTATAATACATCACGGAAAGTCGAAAAATTAGGTTTGTTTTCAAGAAATTATTCTTCTGTTAAAAAGAAAGTTTTGAAGAAAACCGGAATTAACTTGAAGGAAGATATTAGAGAGTCTGATATAATAGGAAAGTTATAATTATGGAATAAAAAATTCGCTATAGAATATAGTTGTATAGTAATACTAAAGTGGGAAATAGCACTTTTACTATTAGATAGATTATATTTTGTGGAGATGAAATTATAATGAGTATCGAACATGAACTGCAAGAAAGCATTGCACCAGTATTATTATGTGCAATGCTTTTATATATTTGTCTATGAGAAATCATTCATTAAGTTACAAATTTCATTAAAGATAACGCAATGCTATAGTAGAGATTAATATATTTTTATATATAATAATGATTGTCTATAAATTCTCTTAATAATTATAGCTAAGGAGCAAAATGTTCCATGATGTTTGCCCAAATACGTTGAGTTTCAAGAAATTCAGCATAATGTTTCTCTACATTTTTATGGTATTTTTCTAATTCAGCTAATATATTTATAAAATCAGGTTGGTCAAAATAAGCACAGATTTTTGGTAAGGTTTCCTTGAGCTGCTGTCTCATTTCATTTATTTTTTTCTCATAACAATCAGGTTGTGTTATATAGAGTAATAAGGGTTTATATCGAATCCACCCTATACAAGCCTTGTAAAAGCGAGTGGTGATTTTTTCATTATCAGCTTTGATGAACTTTAAGCGGATTGGAAGAACTCCTTCTAAAAGGTGATTATAGGTGGAAAATCCATCGTGAAAGGTGTAACAAGGTACACGCAACACCCTTCTTTGGTTTAGGCAGGTGCTTAAAAAAGTATCTTCACCTCTGGCACCTGGAGGATTGTAGAATGGAAGAACACGGCGTGAATCAGTAAGGTTAATACAAAGGTTAGCTCCAGAGATAAATTTAGCATGATTTGTTTCTGGAACTTCTATAGCTTCAACGCTAGTTAATATTTTGGTATCAGCATAGGTAACACCACCATTATCCATAACGGACTTTAAGGTATCCCAGTTAATTATATCATTGCTAATAGCTTCAATAAATGAGCGGAAATCTGTTTCTGTCATAGTGTCATTAAATTCTATATAAGGAATAGGTGATACATAACCACAGTGATGTCCGTGGGTAATATCTGCATCAGTAATATTTTCAAGATGGGTTAATAAAACATGCTGACCGCCCCAAATGGTTGTATTGCGAGTATTAGTAACTGCCATTGGGTACTCGTCGTCATCCATAAATATTAAATAGTCCATATGGTGCTTTATTGCATTATATAGAATAGCATTTCGTTTGGCTGCATAGCCTTTGCCAAAAATCATGGCTTGCTTCATCTAAATTAATAACATTTTCTTTAATTAAGTACTCAATTTCTTCCCTAATAGATATGCTTCCAATAAATTTGGTACTATCAATTTGTTCCGCTAGCTCTGGATGAATATTTGTGTAATCAGTTTTTTTAGTTTTGTTATAATTAAGGTCATATGCGACGAAAAGATTTAAGCTGATTTTTTTGTTTTCCACTAAACCAGAATCATTCCAGTTGTAAATGTTTGTTCTTAGAACCTTTTGAAAACTCCTCCTACCAGTTGCAAATCCAATTCCAACTTTAATAGCATTGTCCTTCTGCATTTAATAACTCCCTTTCAAAGCAAAATCTATAATTAAGATGTTGCTATTTTAAGTATAACATACCATTTAGAATGATTACTAAAATTTTACACTTAAATGTAATAATACAAACTGTTAGAATTTGTTGCTTGGTGGAGTTATTTTCAGAAAATACACAATATTCGCTCTTGAGTCTTTGGTAATTGTTGAGTATAATGGTTAGTATACAATAAATTTACAATGACAATTTTGATTTATGAATAATAGGAGGCAAAAATTATGAATTACCAATTTGATTTCTCAGAAAAAGTTGTACTTATTACAGGTGGAAACCGAGGACTCGGTAGGGCTATCGCAGAAGGATTCTCTTCTTTAGGTGCAACCACTATACTAGTAGGAAGAAATGTTGAAAAGCTTACAGAGACAGAGCAAGCTATACTAGCAAGTGGTGGAAAGTGTATTAAAATTCAAGCAGATTTAAACGAAGCTTCTCAAGTTGACAATATGATTAATATAATCAAAAATCAATTTGGAAGAGTTGATATTTTAATAAATAATGCAGGTGTAGGACATAGAATTCCATCAGTTGATGTAAGTGAAGAGCAATGGGATACAGTTGTAGATACAAATCTAAAAACACCATTTCTCCTTTCTACAAGGATTGCCAAGGAATTTATGATTCCACAAAAGGCCGGGAAAATTATTAATACTGCTTCTATGGGAGGATTTTCTGGCATTCCAGCTTCAGCTGCGTACAGCTCTAGTAAAGGTGGAATAATTCAATTAACACGTTCATTAGCTACAGAATGGGCAATGTTTAATATTCAAGTTAACTGTATTTGTCCAGGCTATATAGCTACAGAGCTTATCAGTCAGGCAATGAGTAATGAACAATGGATGAAATTAGTTGCAATGAGAACTCCTGCTGGAAGACTTGGTCAACCTGACGAAGTTGTTGGATCAGCATTGTTTTTAGCTTCAGAAATGGCAAATTATATAACAGGCACCTATATTCAAATTGATGGTGGATGTTATGCAGCAGGTTTCTAAATAAAATAATTATTAAAGGCTGTGGGCAAGATAAACTCTTGAGCACAGTTTTTTTTACGACTACTAATTGATAATTATTATCAATTAGTATATAATATTAATATAGTGATATGAAAGGAAGTTTTGGTATGAAGACAAAAGGTAATAAAATATCCATAATCGGCGCAGGCTTTGTAGGATCTACTACAGCTTTTGCATTAATGAATAGTGGCCTAGTTTCTGAAATTGTAATTGTAGATATTAATAAAGAAAAAGCCGAAGGAGAGGCCATGGACCTATCACATGGTGCTTCCTTTGTAAGACCTATAGATATTACTTCTGGTGAGTATAAAGATACTAGAGATTCAGATATTGTAATTATCACAGCAGGAGTTGGGCAAAAGCCTGGAGAAACTAGACTTGATTGTATCTCTAAAAATTTAAAAATATTTCAAAGCATTGTTCCAGAGGTTGTAAAATATAGTCCTCAGTCTATACTATTGGTAGTATCAAATCCAGTAGATATTTTGACCTATATAACTTATAAACTCTCAGGCTTTCCAAACAATAGAGTAATTGGATCAGGGACGGTTCTTGATACTTCACGATTTAAATATATGCTTAGCCAACATTTTGAAGTTGATGCAAGAAACATACATACCTACATAATGGGAGAACATGGCGACTCAGAAATTGCTACTTGGAGTTTAACTAGTATTGCAGGCATGAATGTTAATGAGTATTGTGACATTTGCTCTAAAAAATGTGGCGGAGAGTTGAAAGAAAATATATATAAGGATGTAAAGGAAGCCGCATATAATGTAATTGAAAAAAAAGGTGCAACCTACTACGCTATTGCTTTAGCAATAAGAAGAATAGTTGAAGCAATATTAAGTAATGAAAATTCTATTCTTACAGTATCCTCACTGCTAAAAGGCGAATACGGAATTGAAGATGTTTATATGGGAGTTCCAACAATCATCGGAAGGGATGGAGCGAAGAAAATACTGCAAGCTAAACTTAACGCAGAAGAAAGCAATCAACTTACAGAGTCTGCTAAGGTATTAAAGGCAGTAATAAAAGATTCAAAAATATAGGTAAATTTATATTAAAGCTATGTTAGCAACATTTTACTAACGTAGCTTTTTAGTTTGACACTTTTTATCATTTTAATATCAATTCAATTCAGATTTATTAGTGTTGTTTTATTTTAGAAGAAATAAATGCTATAATAGAAACAGACATTCCCATTATAATTAATTTGAGGTGTTTTCAAATGGAAAAAAGTTGTGAACGAATAATCTTACATATAGATGTTAATTCTGCATTTCTTTCATGGTCTGCAGTAGAAGCTTTAAATAATGGATCTGAAATAGATATCAGGCAAATCCCATCTGTTATTGGAGGAGACGAGGAAAGTAGACGAGGTGTTGTGCTAGCAAAATCTGATTTAGCTAAAGGTTATGGTGTAGTCACAGGTGAAAGTTTATTTTCTGCTAGAAAAAAATGCCCGAATCTTAAAGTTATTCCACCCTGTTTTTCGGTATATGAAAAGTTTAGTAAAGCTATGATTGAACTATTAAAAGAATATACACCTATGCTTGAACAGTATTCAATAGATGAATGTTTTTTAGACATAACTAACGATTTAACTGATGAACCATTTAAAATGGCGGAACAGATTAAAGAAAGAATTAAGTTAGAACTTGGATTTACTGTTAACATAGGTATTGCTAATAATAAGCTTTTAGCAAAAATGGCTTCAGAATTCAATAAGCCTAATAAGGTTAATACTCTCTATGCCTCAGAAATAAAAGAAAAACTCTGGCCCTTAGGTGTAGGAGAGTTATTTATGGTTGGAAAGAGGGCTACGGAAAAACTTAACAGTATGTATATCTACACTGTTGGAGAATTAGCAAATTGTAGTACTGAATTATTAGAGTCAAAGTTTAAAACTTATGGATTAATGATTTGGGAATATGCAAATGGAATTGACAATTCTAAAGTTGAACCTTGCCGAGCAGAAATGAAATGTATAAGTAATGCCACTACCTTAGCAGAAGATATAAGAAATAAAGAATCTGCCTACAAAGTCTTAAGGTCTCTTGCTGAGAGCTTAGCAGCTAGGTTAAGAGAACAAAAAAAATTCTGTAGTTCTGTTTCAGTAAATATAAGAAGTAGTGATTTTAAAAATTATTCTCATCAAAAGAAGCTAAACAATCCAACAGATTCAACTAAGAAGATAGTAGAGACTGTTTTGCAGTTGTTTGATGAGGCATGGAAATATGAGTCTATAAGGCTTCTTGGGTGTATCTTTAACACAATTAGTGGAAGAAGGCTGCTATCAAATATCTATATTTGAAGTCCCAGATAATAATAACGAGAACTCTCTAGATAAGACAATTGACTCAATAAGAAATAAATATGGCAAAAATGCAGTGAAAAGAATGGATGAAGTGGAATCTATCCATAAACAATTCGAACAATTGAAAGAATAATTAAACTATTATTCATAATATTATTTAATAATAATTATTGACAGAATACATAGAAATTGATATAATAATCTTACACAAAGAAGAAAGCTTTCAAATCAGAGTGTAAGAAAAAATTTTAAAAAGAAAGGGTGTGGCCCCAAAATTAGTAGATCATATAAACAGTTAAAGACTAATATAAATGGAAGAGGGGTGGTTGCACCTAAGAAAATCAATGATAATTGCTGAATCAGCAAAAGTAAACCAATCAATTCATAGGTAACGAACATGGACCGTCATTTAGGCCCAAAAGGATACTTTTATAGATTAGTTAAAGTCTTATGTACAAAACCAATTCTGCCATAAAAAACTTAAAAATACTATATCATTGTACGAACGTAAAAATGATTAGGAGAGAATTATTGAACGAAAAATTATTAGTAGATAGAAGCTAAGCCCATCCGGATTTATTAATGGGAATTAGCTTCTATTTTTGTTGTAAAGGAACATATGAAGGATGTGAGCTAAGAATTATAAATTTATATATCTAAATGCATTTTTTCTATTTCATTAAAAGTTTTTTCAATATAACTTTTTACCATAGTATTTTTTAGGGCCATGTTCATTTTAAATACAAATTCATTTAATTTGGATAATTCGTTTATTGATAGAAACTCAATATCTTCATAAATTAAAAAACTTTTTTGATTCCTTATAAAGTCTTTTATAAGAAGTTCCTCACCACATTTTGAAATATAAAGAAAAAGGGAATTTTTTAAATCGGATTTTTCTTTATAAATTAACTTTTTTTCATAAAGATTTTTTACTATAACATTGGCAGTAGAAGGCGCTAGAAAAGCAAGTTCACTTAATTTAACTGAGGTAATTCCAGGAAAAGCATTTATAATCCATAAAGCTCTTAACTGTGGATATGTAAGATTTAAGCTTGATAGAAGTTGTCTATGTTTGTTTTCTACAGTTAAGATAAAGGTTCTTAACATGTCATAAAAGCAAATAAGCTGTTGAAGTGTAAATTTATCCTCAAGAGTAAACTCAGCAAAATCAATTTTTAATTCTAATTCATTTAATTTTTCTATATATTCAAATAAAAAAATATTATTGGTTTGTACAGTTATTGCTTTAAATAGTTCAATAACAAAATTTAAATCAGTTATATTAACAACATCAACTAAATCAAACAACGCAAAGTTATTTTGTTTATTTAGTTGATTCATTTTAATTATGCTACAACCAGCCTCAGTTAGCTTTAAATTGTATAATTTCTTATTTGAAGTTTCTTCATGAATAACTAATTCTTTATCCATTAATAATCTAATCATTTTTGTAACTGCAGGTGGAGACCAACATCCTATCTTTGATATCTCAACAAGTGATATACCACTAAATATTTTTATTATCCATAGAACTCTTAGTTGTGGCAGAGTAATTCCAGTTTCTTTAACGCATTTACTGTAATTCCATTCAATATTTAAGAACAAGTATCTTGATGAATTATAAAACTCATGAATATTAAACAACCTATGCTTTGAATCCATAATGAACCCTTTCGTACAAATATAAATATTTTTATAAAATAAGCAAGCAAAGTCTTTCTAAGTTTCACTCGGACTATCTCTACACAGAAAATATTAAAATGTTAATTTATAAGTCAAACAAGTATATTTTAAATTAGTGCAGAAATTAAGTCTATGACTAAATCTAGATAAGATTATTATATAACTTTAATATAAAAGTAAGGAAGTTGCAAATCCGATTTAGTTGTTAACCTATTAAAATTAATGTATAATAAAAATTGTCGAATTCAACATTCGAATGTTAACTAAATATAAAAGGAGTTGACTATACTTGCTATCCTTAATTAATTTTCAAAATGATTGGCTTTCAATATACTTTGTACTCATTATAAGTTTAGTATTTATACCTGTGGCAATTTACACTAAGGGGTACATAGAGGAGTATAGGGAGCATTATTCATTAAGATATATGTTGTCTTTAATTATACTATTTGCAGCTTCTATGATAGGAGTTGTACTCGCAAGTAATGCAATAGATTTTCTTGTTTTCTGGGAAATCATGTCTATGTCCTCATTTTTTCTAGTAATTTATGAATATAGATATAAGGAAAATTTGAGATCAGGGATATTTTATTTTGTTATGACTCATATAAGCGGGTTATTTTTAATGATAATGTTTGCTTTCTTATATAAATATACTGGTAGTTTTGATTTTAAGGAGATTATTAAGTTTTCTGCAGATTTTTCATCAAAACAAAAGTACATTATATTCATACTTGCTTTTTTGGGGTTTGGTGCAAAGATGGGTATTGTTCCACTTCATGCATGGCTTCCTAAGGCTCATCCAACAGCACCCTCAAATGTTTCAGCTATGATGTCAGGTGTAATGCTGAAGGTAGCTGTATATGGTTTTATAAGAATAACTTTTGTTTTTTTAAGGAGTACACCATTAAATTGTGGTGTAATTGTGCTGATAATCGGAACATGTACTGCAATTTTTTCAATTCTAAATGCTTTATTACAAAACAATATAAAAAAACTTTTGGCATATTCTAGTGCAGAAAACATAGGGCTTATTTTTGCAGCACTTGGGGTGTCAATGATACTTATTAATTACAATTTAAAAACCTTAGCTTCCTTAGCGCTAACTGCAGCCTTACTTCATTGCTTGAATCATGGGATTTTCAAAAGTCTTCTGTTTCTAAATGCAGGAAGTGTTTTATATGCAACGGGCTCTAGAAATATGAACGAGCTTGGCGGGCTTAATAAAAGTATGAAGTTTACAGCAATGTGCACTTTTATTGGAACCTGTGCTATTTCAGCAATTCCGCCCTTCAATGGTTTCGCCAGTGAAATTCTTATACTTAGAAGTTTTATTGAAGCAATAACCAAGGTAAACAATATTTGGGTTATTATATTGATCTTCAGCTGTGGCATTATTATAGCTTTAACAAGCGGAGCGGCTTTTTATGCCACAGTAAAATCTTTTGGAATCACTTTTCTTGGCAAGCCTAGAACTAAAAAAGCAGAACAAGTAAAGAAAATTCCATTATCTATGAATATTGGACAAGGCATTCTGGCTATTCTTACAATAATTACCGGAGTATTTTCTCCATTTATAATAAGTAAAATAGCTCATTATACTAATGATTTACTAGATACTAGTAAGAAAAGTCCTAGCTTTAAAAATGAAACAGAGATAATAGTATTTTCCATAATAATAATTTGCATTACATTAATTTTATATATTTTTAATAGAATTAATTCCTTAACCAAAAAACAAGAGATTAATGATACTTGGGCTTGTGGGTATCATACTGACAAACCATATATTCAGTACTCAGGAAGTGGTTTTGTTCAGCCTGCTGCAAAGATTTTTGGTGTCGGCTGCAAATTACAACAAGAAAATTAGTAATAAAGAAACTATTTATATAAGCCAAATGACTAGTGATTTGGTGGAAGACTATTTATATAAACCTATTTTAAAAGCAGTTGATTTTTTTACCACAAGGGTATTAAAAATTCACTATGGGAAAATTCAATTATATATTTCCTATATTTTTATATCATTAATAATTGCACTAGTTTTAGTTTTGAAATTTGTGTAAGGAGGAATTCATTTGAAGTATAATCTATTTTATTTTATTCAGAGTATATCCATTGTAGTTTTAGCACCCTTATTTATAGGAATCTTAAAAAAAATGAAGGCAATCCTTAGAGGATATATAGGTCCATCTATTCTTCAGCCTTATTATGATTTAAATAAACTGATGAAAAAAGGAAGAGTAATTTCAAATAGAAGTTCCTTTATAACAAATATGGGTCCAATAGTTATACTTTCAACCACTATAACCACAGTTTTCTTTGTTCCAGTTTTTTATACAAGCATGGAGAAAACAATTGGAAATATATTTATTCTTATGTTTGCCTTTGGAATAGTTAAGATTTTCACTGTACTAATTGGACTTGACAGTGCAAGCACCTTTGGTGGAATGGGCTCCAGTAGGGAAGCTTTTATTTCAATGCTTGCAGAACCATTAATATTCTTCTTGATAGCTTTTTTATATATTGAAACCAAGGATTTTAACATTTTTCATATTTCCTTTATTAATAATAAAGCCATACATTATGATACGGCACATCTTATTGCAATGGTAACTTTTATAATTGCTATACTTGCTGAAAATGCACGGATACCTTTTGATAATCCAGAAACTCATTTAGAACTCACCATGATGCATGAAGCTATGATTTTAGATTTATCAGGTAGTGATTTAGCTTTTGTAGAATTAGCTTCATATATTAAATTACTTGTATATCTAATAATTTTAATTAATTGTTTTATTCCTATGGGAATAGCAACCACCTTTACAGCTTCAGCATTGCTTATAGGTTTCGCAACTTTTATATTTAAACTTTTATTTTGCTTACTAGGAATTGCTATTATAGAAACAACTTTTGCTAAATCTAGATTGTTTAGAGGAGCAGAATTTTTTCCAGCTACTATATCTTTAGGCATTGTAGCAATCACTTTAATCTATATTTTATAAGGAGAAAGATTATGATAGAGGCTTTACTTGCAATTATATTAATATCTAGCATTTTTATGTCAGGCTTAAGAAGAATAAAACTTCTCACAGAAGGCTTTATATTCCAATCAGCTGCTATTGGCTTAATAGCCTTAAAGGTAGGCTATGAAACCGGAAAAGTTGATTATTTAATTCTAGGAATTTTAACAATTATCACAAAAGCAATTATAATACCCATAATAATAAATAAATCAGTAAAACAATTAAAGGCAAATAGAGAAATGGATTTAATAGTAAATGGATTTATTTCTTATATTCTAACTGGAATAGGAATAATGATTGCCTTTGGTCTTTTAAACAAAAGCCATGATAATTTTATTAAGACTGGAACAGTGCTATTTATTATAGGTGTTTTACTTATGGTAGCAAGAAAAAAGGCAATTACTCAAATGATAGGGTTTTTAATTTTTGAAAATGGTATTGTGCTTTTTGAAATATCCTTAACTAAAATGTCTCTTGTAATTGAGGCATGCATAGTTTTTGAGGGATTGATGTTAGCACTTATAATGGGAGTAATGATTTTTCATATAAACAAAACTTTTGATTCAATCAATACAGATTTCTTTGAAAATCTGAAAGGATAGTTGGTGAGATAATGTATGTTATAGCAATTGGCTTATTAATATTAATAATGATAATAACTCCATTGATTTTTAGAAACATAAAAATTTCTGGATTAGTCACAATACTTGGATCTATATTGGTTTTAAGTATTGTTATGAAAATTATTATGATAGTTGGAAAAGGAGATTCACTTAGTTATTTTAATGAGTTCTTTTATATTGATAGTTTAACTACCATACAGCTTTTTATTATAGCTAGTATAAATATAATTGTAAGTACTTATTCTTATAAATATATTGCAAAAGAGATAAAGGAAGAAAAAATCTCTGTTAAGAAAGGTAGACTTTATTATTTCCTATTTAATTTCTTTCTATTTTTTATGATGTTCATTGCATTAACCAATAATATTGTAGCAATGTGGATTGGACTTGAAGGAACCACCCTGACAACTGCATTTTTGATTGGTTTTAATAAGAATAAAAGCTCTTTAGAATCCGCTTGGAAGTATGTCATTATTTGTTCTATAGGAATAGGAATTGGTTTAATCGGTATACTTATTTTTGTAAATGCCTATAGCAATCAAGAGGCAAGTCAAATTCTTAAATGGTCTTATCTAGTAAAAAATCCTAATACACAAAGCACTTATGCTATTAAAATAGCTTTTACCTTAATTTTTGTAGGACTTGGCACAAAAGCAGGACTAGCCCCTATGCATACATGGCTTCCAGATGCCCATAGTGAAGCACCATCACCAATTAGCGCCATGATGTCAGGGGTTCTTTTGAATCTTGCTCTTTATGTTATTCTAAGATTTTATATAATAATTAAACATATACCAGGACTAGAAAATACTAAGTGGTTGTTTATCATTTTTGGCTGCGTATCCTTGGTGATTTCATCTTTCAGTATATTACGGCAAACTAACTATAAAAGATTGCTAGCATTTTCCTCAGTTGAAAACCTTGGAATTATAGCCTTAGGAATTGGAGTAGGTAATAAGCTTGCAGTTTATGCTGCCCTATTACATTCATTAGTTCATGCTTTTGGAAAATCCCTTCTGTTCTTAACAGCAGGGAATATACTAAGTGCATATAAAACAAAACGTATTGATAAAATTAATTCTTTAATAAAAACTATGCCAATTAATGCAGTATTTCTTATTTTAGGAATGCTTGTTATTACAGGGGCACCACCCTTTCCGTCTTTTTTTAGTGAATTCAATATAATTGTAGGAACTGTTAAGGCAGGGAATTACATTATCACTGCACTTTATAGTATTTGTTTACTATTAGTTTTTGCAGGTTTTCTGCAGGTCTTTATTAAGATAGTTTTCAATACAGAGCCTGGAGTTAAGTATGTGAAAATTGAAGAAGATAGAGAAAATATTGTGCCATTGGCATTATGTTTTATTTCAATTATTGTTATGAGTTTATTTTTGAATGGTCATTTATCAAACATGATAAATAATGCAGTTTCAATTATTTGTGATTAGGAAGTGAAAAAATGAAAATAGCAGACACTATTAGCAGCCTACAGGAATTAGATTTTGATTTAAAATATGAAGTGAAAAATACTAATGAGTTATACGTTAGAATAAAGGCTGAACAAATAAGGAAACTTGCAGCTGTTTGCATGTATGTTTATAAATTTAATTATATTTGTGAATTTTCCTTAGAAGAAAAACAGTTTAATACAATAAATTGTGTTTTCTCAAACAGTAAGCAAGGGTATTATGTAATACTTAGTTATAATACTGAGATTAGGCCAATTTGTATTGAAGATATGATTTATCAAAGTAGAATATTTCAAAGAGAAATCAATAAAGATTATGATTATAAAATTAAAGAAGTTTCAGGCAAGGGCGCTTACCAAGTTGCAGTAGGACCTGTACATGCAGGGATAATTGAACCAGGTCATTTCAGATTTAGTGTTATGGGAGAACCTATAGAAAATCTTGAAATAAGACTTATGTACAAGCACAGAGGAATAGAAAAACTTTGTGAAGACATGAATGCAAATCTATTAAATCTTATGTTTGAAAGGGTTTCAGGGGAGTCTACAGTAGCCTATGGTGAAGCTTATGCTATTCTTGTAGAAAAACTTTTAAATGTAGAACTTAGCAAAGAAATTCAAGCCTTAAGAGTTGTTTTTTTAGAACTTGAAAGAATATATAACTATTTAGACGATTTAGCAGGCATTGCTAACGATGTAGGATATAGTTATGTGGCTAAAAAATTCGGATATTTTTCAGAAATAATTCATCAGCTTTGTGAAAGAATTAGTGGAAGCAGATTTATGAGAAATGCTATCGTTCCACTTGGAATAAATATTGATTTCAATGAAAAGAAGAAGAATGATATTTTAGAAACATTAGAAAGCCTTAAAGGTAGAGTAGACGGCACTATTAAAATGAGTTTAAATTCAGTTTCCTTTTTAGATAGGGTTGAAGATACAGGAATGGTAAGCACTGCAATGGCTAAAAAATTATGCATGACTGGGGTTGTAGGAAGAGCCTGTAATTTAAAATATGATGCTAGGGTAAAGTTTCCCTATGAGATATATAAAGAAATAAAAAAGGATATAAATATAGAAACAAAAGGTGGGGTCTTTGAAAGGTACAAATTAAAGGCCCGAGAGATTAAAGATGCCTTTGAGTTTATTGAAAAATCACTGACATATATAAATACTGATATAAAAAGGGCTAAAACAGAAATATATTTACAAGAGGGACTAGAGGCCATTACTGCTGTTGAAACAGTAAAGGGCGAATTGGTGGTGTATGGTTTGACGGGAAAAGATAATAAATTTAAACGCATATATTTCAAAACACCATCTTCTACTAATTGGACAGGTTTAAGTGAAGCAGTTCTTGATGAAATTGTTCCAGACTTTCCTCTTATTAATAAAAGCTTTAATATGTCTTATTCTGAAAATGATAGGTAGGTAATATTGATATGAACAATATTTTTGATAGACTAAAATATGGAACTGAAACTATTAAAGATCCACTTTATAATAATGAATTCTCTTATGGTAGAGTAATTGCAAAAGAAGATGCATGCAGTAACTGCGGAAAATGTATTAGCGCATGTGCTGTAAAGGCTATAAAGATAAATGCTTATGAGGATGGTAAAAACCTAATAAACATTGATAATAAAAAATGTATTTATTGTAGAAATTGCGTTGAGATATGTCCAGAAGCTGTTTTGAAAATTACATCTGATTATAAAATGGCAGAACTTGAACTTGAGGGTGAAAAACTTAGGGAAAAAATCTATAAAACTTTCAAAAGATCTCTTGTACTAAGAGTAGTGGATACTGGTTCCTGTAATGCTTGCTTATCTGAAATTAGTGCTACTCAAAATACTTTCTATGATGTTTCAAGATTTGGAATTAATGTAGCGGCTTCACCAAGACATGCAGATGGAATATTAGTAACTGGTGTTGTTACTAAAAACATGAAAGAAGCCCTTGAAAAGACTTACTATGCCATGGCTGAACCTAGAATAGTTATTGCAATAGGCAGTTGTGCCTATAATGGTGGGGTATTTAAAGAGGGAGATGGAGTGTATGATGTACTAAATAATATACTTCCTGTGGATCTAGTGATTCCAGGCTGTCCGCCTTCTCCCCAAGCAATTATTTTTGGATTGCTTAAACTTATGGATAAGATATAAGAAATTAATCCTTCATAAACTAAAAAGAAGCTAATCCTATCTAAATTAAATGGGAATTAGCCTCTTTTTTTATTGAGAAGAAATAATTAACTATTTAACTATTTTTGTTCTAGCGGGTGTACAAATTACGCCTTCTGGAATATTTAAATGCCCAGTCTTATCGATATGATACTCTTTTCCGTCTATAATAAACTTAGAGTTCTCTGTAAAGCCTAGTTTAGAAAAATCCTTCGAATTGTAGGTTTCTCGGGCTTTAGTTACATCTTCATAGTTAGAAACCCAGCCATTAATATCAAGAAACAATTCTTTTTTGAACCTTTTACCTCAAATTTTCCTGGAGTTATCCCTAAACTTTGAAATCTTGCTAATACTTCATTAGAATTAGTAAAGTTTGAATTTATAACATCTGAGCTAGATTTACCTGAACTTATTTGGCTTAAGCAGTTTATAAATTTATTAGTAGCAATATTATCATTTACTGCTGAAACATCATTGCTGTTTTCATCCCATAATCTTGTGGCAGTTCCATTTTTAATATTTGTTCCTATATTTCCATGTAATAAAGTTTTGACTTTATAATTAACTCCACTTTTTATATCTAAGACATTATTATTAGCTTTAAGATCTGGAGAACCAGCTGAAAGGAGTCTATTCATGCTTACGTCTCCGTTAGTTGAGGTAAGCAGATTACTGATATTTTTTCCGTTCAAGCGGGTATTCGATTTGGTATTTGAATTATGAACTGAATTATATGGATTGTTTGTTGGTCTATGGTTAGTTGTACCATAATAAGATGAACGCCATGTTGAGTAAAAATTCATATTAAAACCTCTTCTCTGATTGTCATTATCTCTAAAGTTATCGAGTAAAAATTGGATAACTTTAGTACTTTATATTTAACATCAACTTAACTTAATCTTAAAACTCTATTGCTACACTTTAATTGAGATTTACTAAAAATACAAAAGCGAAGGGTGTTGCAATAGTGAAGAGAAGAATTAAGTTCAAACTGAAGGGAAAGTTAATGGTTGCTTTTATTTCATTAATTTGTTTATTCAGCATAATAATTTTTATAGTAATAAATAATCAAATTACAAAGGTAGCGAGCAAAAATATGGAGGATACTATTAATGCTGCTTCTCAAATGGGGCTATCATATATTAACGAGGCATACATTGGAGAATTTGAAATAATAAATAACAAACTATATAAAGGAGAAAATCCTATCGAAGGTAATAATAGTTTGGTGGATAAGGTACTTCAACAAACTAGTACATCTGCTTCAATTATTCGAATGGATACAAGAGTTGCAACCACACTAAAGGATGGGAAAGGTGTTAGGCAATTGGATTCCAAGGTTTCAAAGAAGGTTACAGAAGCTGTACTAAAGAATGGAAAAGACTATGCAGGAAATGTGAAGATTGGAAGTAGTACATATATTACAAAATATGTTGCTATAAAAGATAAGAACAATAATATTGTAGGTATGTGGGCTGTAGGAAAAGATAAAAGTGAAACTACGAAAACAATTCGAAACGTTGATCTAATAATTATATTTGTGACTTTGCTAGTTAGTATTGTAGCTTACTTTGGAGTAAATATTTATGTTAACAGTATATTAAATAATTTCAAAAAACTTATTGTAAGCCTAGAAGAAATTAGCTCTGGCGATTTAACTAAAGAATGCAGTGTTAAAACTAATGATGAAATAAATGATATTGCAATAAATATTAATAAAATGAGAGATGAGATGAAAGGTTTAATTTCAAATATAACTAGCATGACTTTTACTTTAAAAAATACCTCTAAGGTTATTTCATTAACTTCAGAAGAATTATCTTTTGCTAGCGAAGAAATTTCAAATGCAGTTTCTGATATTGCTGTTGGAGCAAGTTTTCAAGATACAGAAATTGAAAAGTGTGTGAATTTCACTGAAAAATTAGCTGATAAAATAATAAAGCTAGAGAATAAAACTGAAAAAACTTTAATGGATACAAAAAATGTTAGTGTTAAAAATTCTGCAGGTATTTTGGCATTGGGTGATTTAAGAGATAAGCTTAATGTTAATACGCAGCATTCTGAAGGCGTTGCACTAAGTATTGAAAACATTGTTGAGAAATCTAAAAGTATAGGAAATATAGTAAATGCAATAAAAAATATTTCTAGGCAGACAAATTTACTGTCCTTAAACGCTTCAATTGAGGCTGCTAGTGCTGGAGAAGCAGGTAAAGGATTTGCTGTGGTTGCTAATGAAGTAAGAAAACTTGCGGAAGATTCTCAATTGGCAACTCTAGAAATTGAAACTATGATAAGAGAAATGCAAGCTTCCATAAAGCTTGCTCAGCTTGGAGTAAATGAGGGACAATCTGTTGTAGATTCTGCAAATTCATCTATGCTTTCTACTGAAACAATATTTAATGATATAACTACTTCTATTGATAGTGTTTTAACTGAAATAAGTACACTTAAGGAAGACTTAGTAGATATGGGAAACTCAAGAGATTTAGTGGTAGAAGCTATAAAAAAAATATCAGAGATTTCAGAGACTTCAATTGCCTCAACGCAAGAGGTTACAGCAGCTTCAAAGGAACAGGTATCTTCTATTGAAGAAATAGTTAAGTCAATTCAAAGTCAAAATAATATGGTAAGTGATTTGTCAAATTCAGCTTCCAAATTTAAAATATCGTGACGTTCATAATTAGAGTTTTCAATTCTTACTGTGGTATACTAAATATATACAGAAGTTCCCATCTATGTTTAGGTGGGAACTATTTAATTTTAGGTAAGAACATCACTAAACTTAAGATAACTCCTGTATTTGTGGATTTCGGACAGCCAACAAAAGTTGATGAAAATTCATATTTTTATGATTCTAAAAATGATAGTAAAAAGGTTTTAGATGATCAGTCTTTTGAAATAAAGATTAGATAACAGTAATTTTAAAAAAGAGTAGATTAACCTGTAGGGGAATCTACTCTTTGGCTATTTAAGGCTACTGTTAATGAATTCAAGAATGTATGAGCTAGTTTTTAGGCATAAATGATAACGACATTTGAGAGTGATATTTCTATAGTTACCCATTTATGTTATAATTTTAACTGATTGTAGTTGTTATTCATTAATTTAGTACAACAAGATTGGCAATTACATTAGGAATTTATTAGGTAAACCTGAAAGGAGAAAATTTAATGCCAACGATAGGTATAGATTTAGGAACTACAAACAGTTTAGCAGCTTATTGGACTGAAAATGGTCCAGCCATAATACCCAATATACATGGTTCAAACCTTACACCATCAGTGATTAGTATTGATGAAAATAATGAAATACTTGTAGGTGAAGTTGCGAAAGAACGTCTAATTACACATCCACAGTTAACAGCTTCAGCTTTTAAAAGATATATTGGGACAGAAAAACAATATAAATTAGGAAAGTATTCGTTTTCTCCAGAAGAACTGTCATCTTTTGTACTAAAATCGTTAAAAGAAGATGCAGAAGCTTTTTTTGGACAAGAAGTGCAGGAGGCAGTTATTAGTGTGCCTGCTTATTTTAATGATACTCAGCGAAAGGCTACAAAACATGCCGCTGAGCTTGCAGGATTAAAGGTAGAGAGGTTGATTAGTGAACCAACTGCAGCAGCTATCGCTTATGGATTGCACCAAGAAAAATCAGAAACTAAATTTATTGTTTTTGATTTAGGTGGTGGAACTTTTGATGTGTCAATATTAGAACTATTTGAAGGTGTAATGGAGGTTAGGTCAATTGCAGGAGATAATTTTCTTGGAGGTGAAGATTTTACTAGTCTTTTAGTTAACTATTTTGTAGATTCTGAGAAAATTGATTTACAGTCGCTTGATGTCAAAGGACAATCTGCTTTATATAAACAGGCGGAAATGTGTAAACGTGAAATAAGTGAAAATAATGTTGGAAAAATGAATTTTACAATAGATAATAAAAGTTTTGAGAAATGTATAGAAAAAAGTGATTTTGAAAAACTTTCAAGCCAACTCCTACTTAGATTAAGGAATCCAATTGAGCGGACATTGAGAGATGCATCTCTTAGACCTAGTGATATAGACGCTATAATTCTTATAGGTGGCGCAACTCGAATGCCGGTGATTAAGTCAGTGGTGAGCAAGATGTTTAATAAATTACCATATACGAATATCAATCCTGATGAAGCTGTTGCTTTGGGTGCTGCAATTCAAGTTGCATTGAAAGAGAGAAATGAAGCACTAAATGAGCTTATTTTAACTGATGTATGTCCTTATACCCTTGGAACTGGGGTTGCTAAGCAAATAGATAAGGATAAATATGAATCTGGTTATTTCTTGCCAATAATAGAACGTAACACAACAATTCCTGTAAGTAGAGTAGAGCGGCTTGTGACCATCAGTGACAATCAGACTTCGATACATATTGAAATATATCAAGGAGAAAACCGTCGTGTTGAAGGTAATATTAAATTAGGAGAATTGGATATTAGAGTACCTGCTTCAAAGGCAGGAAAAGAACAAATTGATGTTCGTTATACTTATGATATAAATGGAATATTAGAAGTTGAAGTATTAGTTTTAAGTACAGAAGAAAAAAATCGAGTTGTTATTGAGAAGAACCAAGGAAGTATGTCAAGGGAAGAAATTGAAGAGAGATTAAGTACGCTTAAAGATATAAAAATTCACCCTAGAGATAAAATGGAAAATAGGCTATTAATTGCAAAAGGAGAGCGTTTATATGAAGAAGCTTTAGGAGAAAAACGTGAATTAATAGGGGATTTGCTTCAGAAATTTGAAATTATCCTTTCTCACCAAAATGAAAAAGAAATTAAAAGGGCAGCAAAAGAACTTCAAGAAGAATTGCAACAAATCGAGGGGTGGTTTGACTACTAATGAGTTTCTGGGAAATATTAGGAATTGACCCTACCATAGAAAACTCTGCCATAAAAAAGGCATATGCAAGGAAATTGAAAATATATCATCCGGAGGATGATCCACAAGGGTTTCAGGCACTTAGAGAAGCCTATGATAAAGCCTTAAAATATGCCAAAAGTGGTGAATTTCATTTGGAGGATAATATTGTTTTTGAAGAATTTGTAACAGATTTATCAAGGGACGCAAAAACATTTTCTGAAGAAAACTTTGATGACACTTATAAAGTAAATAAATACAGTCATCATAATGAGTATCTCATAGAAGATTTTACTGGTAAAGCATTAAGTCAAGAACAGCTTGTAGAAGAGTTTTTGGGGAAAGTCAGCTCTTTATATTCTGATTTTTTCTCTCGCATTGAGAAAAAGAATTGGGAAGAAGTTTTAAATGAAGAGATTATGTGGAGACTTGATTGTCAACAACTTATAAATAAAAAAATGTTAGCCTTTTTAATGGAGCATCATTTTCTACCGAAAGATATTTGGCAACTGCTAAATACCATTTTTCATTGGGAGGAAGAAGAAGAATATCTTTATTCCTGTTATCCAGAAGCTTTTATTAAATATTTATGTAAACAAATAGGACAGGAGCGAGTTTTCCGATATTGTTATTTTAACAAGAAACTTGAAATTGACTATGAAAAATATTTGAATTATAGAGAAAATGCATTTAATGCAATATTTAGTAATCAGTTAAGGCTTGCAAAACAGTATATATTTGATGCATACAAAATGTATCCTTATGATCCAGAATTACTTTGTATGAAGGCTGAATATCATCTTCGAATGAGGCAAAAAAGTAAAACATCTGCAACATTTAGAAAAGCAATTAGAATAAACCCCGATGATCTTGAAATACATTATTATAAAGCAATGATAATGTTTAATAATTATAAGTATAATGAAGTTATCAAGGTTTGTAAGCACATTCAGACCCGTAAGCCTAATGACTTTGAAGTATGTTCTATTCTAGGTAAATCTTATTATGAAGTTAGAAAATTTTATAATGCTAAGGAGGTATTTTTAGGTAACTTGAAAACAAATCCATCTGATATAGAAACAAGGAAATATCTTAAGTGGATTGCAAATCAATTTGAAATTAAGTTAGAAAAGTATGCTTTTAATATAAAATTAAGGCGTGAATTAAAAAATATATATGAGGCACTGGAAGAACCTATAAATGAAGAAATTATGAAGATATCCTTTAAAGATTTCTTATATTTATTAAAAATGCTTTTCTATATTTGTATTGGTATTGTTTTAATATTGGGTACTGGGGGCGCTATTATTCCTATTGCATTATTAATAAGATATATACGTCATCATTCTAAATGAAATAAAGATATAACTAGGCTCTAAAAGTTTAGGAGCACTAATTCATAAATGTCATATTATTATATTACGTTAAAGAAAAAAATATAAAGATATAACATGTCCTCCATAACATACACATCTAGGTGTCTCATCAGTGTGTAAATACATTTTAGGAGGATAAGAAAATGGTTATTCCACTTAATATGCAAGGCTTCAAGTATTTAAAAAAAAGAAAGAAACAAATAAAAAACAAAAATGAATTTTCAATTATATTTATGGGGGACAGTCATAATGGTTATATCGGTTGTCCTAATGCAAGTAATGAAAATTATTTAGGCATGTTAGCTGCCATCAAGCGCCAGAATAAATTTAGCAGTGAAGCAGCTTGTATAATTCATGGCGGTGATACAGCTCATTATAATAATGGCTTACCTAACTTTGTAGATAATACTGAAAAGACATTATATAATACTGAACCTAAAATTCCTATATTTTGCAACGTAGGTAATCATGATTATCATCAACTTGCCAGTGGTACCTATAGTCTTAGCAGTTATCGTAGTTATGTACTTTATAAAGAAATAAAGTATGGAAATACTATTGTTGATCTAAATAGTGCAGGTTTTAATAGTGCAGTTATTATGATAAATACAGGGTACCGAATGAATGGATATTATCCACCGGGTACTAATGCCAACTTTCATGGTGAGCTAGTTACAATTCGTAGCCGAATGAAGTCTTTATTAAAGGCACATCCAAGTATTAATTTTATTATAGATATGCATATACCACCACATGTTGGTTACTACCCTACCAGTGGCCATTTCCATGTTGGACCTCAACCAAGTGACGTACTAAACACTAACTGGAATACTGAATTTAAAAATGTAATCTTAAAGGATACCAATTTACAACCACATATACTTGCAATAGTAGCTCATCATAGACACAGCTATTATCAGAGAAGTAATAATGTATATTGGCTTGATTCTCATACTCCTATTCCTGTATATGTAACTGCCCAAGGGGGTAATTGTATTAATAATAGTGTTAAAAGCATCCTTGAAGTTAAATTAATAAAATCCAAAGGAGCCTACTATCTAGGGAATATAAATAGATATAATTATGATGCTAATCCTGCAGTACGAGCATTTGGAGGTAGGATACCTATTAGTTAAATAAATATTTTTAAAGCTATTACTTTATTTGTAATAGCTTTTTTTAGCTAGATGATAAGCTTAAAAAATCTTGAACTTTCTAAAATGTCTATTGGTTTTGATGGAAGATCATCCTTTTCTGGCGAAGTAATATAAATAAAAATGAATTATTGATACTAGAGTAACAATCACATTTTTTTAACCTGTGTATATTATATTAGTGAGAAAGTTATTGTTTACATCAAATTAGGAGATGATAAAATGGCTAAATCAGGAAAAAAATGTTGTTGTGATTCAAATAATCTTGATCCAGTACTACCTAGCTGTTCAAGAACTCTTGTTGATCCAGGAACTGGGTCTAGAAGCAGAAGCTCTAGCCGAGGAAGATCTTTCTTCCCAACGGATATTAAAAAGCTTTTAATATTGATTGCTGAAGATGATGACAACAATAGAGCAGATATTGTACTTGATTCATGTGCAAATCACTGCTTTATTGAAGATGCAAGAGTTATAGCTGTTATGGATAACACTGTAATAATTAGAGATTGTGATAAATTTAAATTCGTAAATATTTGTTGTATATGCGAAGTAATTGTTGATTGTGATACAATACTTGATGAATTACTTGAGCAACATTCGTTAAATAGAGAATAATTTTTTATTCGCAAGTATTTCTATAAATAAAGAATAAAACAAGAATCATCTTTAGATTATATTTTTAATCTAGGGGTGATTTTTTATGAATAAATGTAGAAATAGAAAGTAAGTCTGTACATCCTATTAGATATAGGATGACAAGCCTTATTAAAATCATATAAGATGCAAATGCTATACATAAAAACAATAAGGGTGTGGATAAACTGAATGAACATTTAAACCTAATATTTAGATCGGTTATTACTTATGCTGTTTTGCTAACTTTTACTAGAATAATGGGAAGAAAACAAATTTCTCAATTAACTTTTTTTGATTATGTAGTAGGCATAACTATAGGTTCAATTGCTGGTGTTGCTGCTATCGATAAAAGTGTAAAGATTATTGATGGTGTTATTTCAATAGCAATATGGAGTTTACTGACCATAGTTATTTCAGAAATAACATTAAAGAATTCCAAATTAAGATTAATAATTGATAGTGAACCTATACTAATAATAGATAAGGGAGCAGTAATATATAAGAATATGAAGAAAGCTAGATATAATATGGGTGACCTATTGATGCAGTTAAGAAATAAGGATATTTTTAATATTACCGATGTTGAAATGGCTGTGCTAGAGCCAGATGGTAAACTTAGTATATTAAAAAAATCTGAATTTACTGCAGTAACAGCTAAAGATATGAAGATTGAAAATCCTAGACCAGGAATGATGATTGATCTTATACTTGATGGGAATACTTTATCCTCTCATTTAACTGAAATTCATAAAGATGAACAGTGGCTTAGAGCACAGCTTAACACAAGAAAAATAAAAAATATTAAGGATGTTATATTTATGGGAATTCAAGCTGATGAACAAATATTTATTGTAACAAAGTAAGAACTAATTTTTTAGCAATCTTTGAACTGCAATGGTATAATATTAATAATTATATAAAAAATAATCACACAGATTAGTACATAAATTGCAAGGTAGCTTTATTATGTAACAAATATAGGGAGGATAATTTATGCCAAGACCAGTTAAATGCAGAAAAATAGAAAACTTACCGGAATATACATACTTTGTGCCAGCTGGTAGAAGGAAATGTGAAATAGAGGAAATACTAATTAAAGTTGAAGAATTTGAAGCAATGAGACTTAAAGATGTAGAAGAATTAAATCAAGAAGAATGCGCTGAAAGAATGGAAATTTCAAGGCAAACTTTTCAAAATATTATTGACAGCGCAAGGAAAAAAATCGCACTAGCCTTAATTGAAGGAAAAGCAATTCATATCAGTGGAGGAAATTACTCCAGAAACATATGTCAATATCAATGTAAATATTGTGGTTATGCCTATGACATAAAATATGATGAAGATAGATTAAGTTGTCCTTCCTGTGGTTCAAAAGAAGTGATATGTAGTAAAAAAAATAATTTTTGCAAAAGGCAATGTAAAACTGAGTAAAGATAACAAACAGGCAGTTAGATTTATGATTAGACCATGAATTACTATTATGTAATCCATGGCTTTTTTTTATTGAAAAAATAACTATATCACATAATCAGATTATTTTTAATATTATATAGTACAAAAACTAAAGGAGGGCTCAATATGTCACCAATTAAACCACCTAAACCACCTAAACCTATCAGAACAGATAGATCTTCTGGAAAATCTGATAGATCAGATAGAAGTGATAGATCAGATAGAAGCAATAAATCAGATAGAAGTGATAGATCAGATAGAAGCAATAAATCAGATAGAAGTGATAGATCAGATAGAAGCAATAAATCAGATAGAAGTGATAGATCAGATAGAAGTGATAGATCAGATAGAAGCAATAAATCAGATAGAAGTGATAGATCAGATAGAAGCAATAAATCAGATAGAAGTGATAGATCAGATAGAAGCAATAAATCAGATAGAAGTGATAGATCAGATAGAAGTAATAAATCAGATAGAAGTAATCGATCAAACAGAAGCGATAAATGCAATAAAAGCAATAGAACTAACAGGAGCAATAAATCAAATAAAAATTGTAAAAGCAATAAGTCCAACAAAACAAGTAAATCCCGAAGAAGGTCTTAATGCATAATTAATCTAAAATCTAGATAGTCCATATAGTAGCTACATTAAGACAGTTTGTTTTATGTATTAGGGAGGATAGGCAATTTTTTGTCTGTCCTCATTTTATATAGACAATTAATTTAATAATAAAAAAGCTGAAAAGGAGGATGTATCAAGATGGGAGCATCAGACATCAAACTTTTTGAAGAGATTTTTGAAATGAGTAAAAGGAAAATCAGCAGTGAATTTAAATACTTAGGAGAAGGCGGAGGAAGAATTATATATATACTTGATAATGATTACGTTATCAAGTTATCAAAGTCAGAGGGAGGAGATAAGCAATGTGAAACAGAAAACTATATATATAATAATGTACAGGAAAACTTAAAAAGATATCTTTGTCCAGTAGTATGGTATAAAGAGGATATGTTAATTATGAGGAAGGCAATCCCTTTAGCAAAAGACAGGAGAGAAAAAAACAAAAATATTTTTAAGTTTTTTGGAATTAGTGATGAAGATGGAATTTATAGTAACACTATGAAATTGATAGAAACTTATGATTTGCTATATGGAGATGTAAAAAGTCTTAGTTCTTGGGGGATATTTGATAATAAGATAGTGCTAGTTGATTATGGGTGTACTAATAAGATTTATAATAAATATTTTTCTTAATAGTATGGATTTAATGAATCAATAAATATTTTAATATTATAAAAGGTAGTATTTCACTACCTTTTATGCTTTACTAATAATTTCACTAACTAAAGTACTGAAATTTGGATTATTTAACAGGGATTATAAAAAAATAAAAGAAGTCTTTTCAGACTTCTATGAGTTGTAATTTGTTATAAGTACTTTTCATGAAAACACATTCTTCACAACTTTTTTCACATCTTATATCATCAAAGAAAACAACACGAGAATCACTCCAAACATTGTCAATTTCTATCTCAAAACACATACGTTTTAGCTCTACAATGGTAGCCTCTTTTTCAAATTCAT
Source organism: uncultured Clostridiaceae bacterium (assembly GCA_963791805.1). Classification (GTDB taxonomy): domain Bacteria; phylum Bacillota; class Clostridia; order Clostridiales; family Clostridiaceae; genus JACMJL01. The sequence continues at coordinate 674,640 of CAWBTU010000004.1, read as the reverse complement.
TTTCAGCTATTATTGAGCGTCTAAGCCGGGTTTTTAGCATTAGCAATTGATCTATACTTGTTAATTCCATCTTGTCCCCTCCCATATTTATTTTATATTTATTTTATCATATTTGATAGAAAAAAAGAACAATAATGCGTGAACTGATAAAATATTGTCGCGAACTAGAATTGATTTAATAAGAAAAACTACACAAAAAATTTGGCTAAGCCAAATTTCAATTTGTGTAGTTTTTCAATAATAAATATTAACTACATTTTTCTAGTAAGCTTTTAAAAATTTTCACATGCAACTCTTCATCCAAAATTATTCTCTCAAGAAGTGCATCAATTTCTTCATTGTTAATCTTACAGATATGATTTCTATATTGATCTATTGCTCCATATTCTGCTTTAATTGCTAGTTCAAGTCTATTAGTTGTTGAAACTCCATATGGAACAAAATTGCTGTTCCAAACTACTCCACTACCTGATCTGAACTTAGGGTAAACTCCAAGATCTAATATAACATCAGCTAGCATATCAAGATGGCTCATTTCTACAATACCTATTCCTAAAAAGGCGTCTGCTACTTCTGACTCACCTGATAAAATATGTCCAAAAACGTATTGAGAAATTGCAGTATATTCACTGTCTATGCTTGCATAATCATCCATCAATAATGAGGCATAGTAATAATTGGGATTCTGAATTTCTACAGTTGGATATGGCTTATCTACTTTATATTTTGAAGAATGTCCCACAAAATTCACCCCCCTTGCTTACTTAATATACTCTCGGAATCTCCAAGCCTTGATTTAACTGGCTTTCAGATTCCTTTTTTATTAAAATCCCCCACTTTTATTGTTAAAAATACTTGACAATAATATCGAAAAATGTGGCGCGTAGCGCCCCTTATTTACAAGATATATTTTTCGATTGGAGGCAATTTTTTATGTTACCTGTTAACTCTGGCGGTCATGCCGCCTATCAAAAATTTGTTGTTGAAATGCTTCGCAAATATTATCCTAATCCTGATGCTATTGCTCGTTCTACTTGGGATATAATCGATCGTTTCTGGAATTTAGATCTTTCTTATACCGATGACCATTTGAAAAACAAATATTCTGTTTTCGGTCCAAGACCTAGAACTCCTTCTTGTATGCACCGTTCCTATCTGCTATCGCTTGATTTTAAAGTAACTTCAATTACTAACTGGGCTGAACAGCTTAAGATTAATCCTCTTTATGCTATTTTGAGCGGTTTTGAAGTTGGCAACACCCCTGGTGTGGGTACTTTTTACGACTTCTTCGATCGCCTCTGGGATTGCGATAACAATAATCTTACTCCCAATCTGCATCCTTTAAAAGTTTCTATTAAGAAACCTAAAAAGAAGGGTCAAAAATCCGCACCTATTGAAAAAACAACAGTTGACCAACTATTAGAGGAACTAGAAGGAACAGCTTTTAACATTGACGAACAGCCTTACGGCTCTCTTTTCAATATCTATAAAAATGAGTTTCTTAATATTTCAGTCCAAAAAGGTCTCATCACTCCAGAAAATCTGGCTCTTGCAGGTGATGGCACTCCAGTAGTTACTTCCGCAAGGGAGCGAAAACATCGTGTCTGCGACTGTGGTTCAAAAGGAATTGCTAACTGCAACTGTGATAGGTTCTTTTCACAACCTGACTGTAACATTGGCTGGGATTCCTCAAGAGACTGCTTTTATCATGGTTATGATCTATACATGTTAGTTGCTTCTGATTCTGTGAGTGACCTTCCTGTATTTCCTTTGCTTGGTCCAGCTTCAAGGCATGATTCTCATGGATTCATTCATGCTTTTTTCCCAATGAAGAGTTTTCTTCCTGAGTTCAACATTAACAAGGTTCTTCTTGATTCCGCTCATGATGCTATGCCTTTTTATGAGTATTTTAAACGCAAAAACATTACACCTTTCATTGACTTAAATGAAAAACGCGGCATCAAGGTAAAATATAAAAATGACTTTACCCTCAATAAAGATGGTATTCCCATCTGCAAAGCCGGTAGGCAGATGAACCATGATGGTGTTGAAAAAAACAAACATCGTATCAAATTTCGCTGTCCACTGATAAGTAGGAAATATGGCTGTTCTTGCGAGCAACCTTGTTCTGATTCCAAGTATGGAAGAACCGTACATCTGGCGATGAAGGATAATCCAAGGCTGATAAATATACCGCCAAGAGATAGTCGAGAATGGAAAATAGAATATAATGCAAGAACATCTGTAGAGCGTTCAAATAAACGCCAGAAATTAGACTTTCTATTAGAAAGCGGCAGACACCGCTCTACTAAGATGTGGTACTGCCGCCTCTATAGCATCTTGATGCTACAACATCTCGATGCCTGGGATCTGCCTTTTGAGTCAGATCTCAAAAAATTGATTTTGCAAGCCGCTTAATCAATACATACTTATTTTAAAACATAGCGGCAGCTATGTCTATTCCTTATGCTCATTTTTCTTTATATTCCACATTTCTTATTCATTCTTGGATAATATTTACTTTTCAAAGCACACCAGCCCGGTAGGGCTATAATAATCACTCATGATTCCGAGAGATTATACTTATATTTTATTCAAAAGACTAGCAATAGTTACACAAAAACGCATTCAATATATTAAGACTTTTGAAGTGTTAATCTGTAACAATTGTTAATCTTAAGGATATTATATTAGTGAAAAGATTATTAACGAAATTAAAATAGGAGTTGAATAAAATGGGTAAAACAAGAAAAAAATGTGGTTGTGAGTGTAATGAGAATGATCCTGTAGCAGTTGATCCAGGAACTATGTCAAGAAGTAGGGATTGCAGTAGCGGAAGATTTTTGTTTCCAACTAATATAAAAAAACTTCTAATTTTAGTTGCTGAAGATGATGAGGATAACAGAGTAGATATAATTTTAGATGCTTGCGCAAATCACTGTTTTATTGAAGATGCTAGAGTAATAGCTGTTATGGATAATACTGTTGTTATTAAAGATGATTGTGACTTTAGATTTGTATGCATTGATTGTATATGTGAGGTTATTGTGGATTGTGACACTATCCTTGATGAATTATTTGAGGAACATTCTTATAATAGAGAATAGTACTTATGACAATATAACTATACGGGTTATTAATAAATAAGTTAAAATCTAGCTAAACTAATTCTTTAGCTAGATTTTTTTATTTTCATTTTTATACAATAGAGGTACAATTTAAGTGTAAATAAAGTAGGGATTTTTATTATTAAAGAGTAAGAGGTGTTTTATTTGAATATTGAAATAAAAAGGAAATATCCATGCCCATGCTGTACACTTAAAACAATGGAATTTGAGTATACAAATACTTTTCAAATATGTCCAATATGTTACTGGGAGGATGATGGAGAGCAATTTTTTAATCCTGATTCTCATGATGGAGCTAATAAAGTTAGTTTAAATCAAGCAAAGCTTAACTATCTGAAATATGGTGCTATTCTAGAAAAATATATAGGGAAGACAAGAAAACCAAGGGAGGACGAACTTTAAAATAATTGTAGGAATTAATAATTTATTCTCATATTTGTCATTTAAATGTCACAGAATTAAAGTACTATATAAATACACTCCTTTATAAATATTAAACCCTCTTTATACACTGTAGATAATCCAGTGTTTTATATAATTATTAATTAAAACCTTATATTTAACACAACTAAACCATAGAATCTTCTAAATAATTCTATGGTTTAGTTGTGTTTCACTTAGGCTAGATTAATATAATAGAGTATGTATACATAAGATTATCTATTTATTAAGAATTCTTTCATAAATAAAAGCAACTATTAGAGCTATGAAACAACATATAAATATTATATTAAAAATTATATTTCTCAATTGGGCTCACCTCCGTTTAAGGTTGATTAAAATGTATTATTTGTATTTATTATACATCTCTACCATACTAAAGCAAATGGTTTTGCGCCTAAAATTAGATTTACTTATAATTATTTACAAAATAAAGGGATTCTATATAATTGAATTTATAAAAAATTATGATCTCACATCTAAATTACTTCCAATATCAGTATTACCAATAGAGGAAATGCTTTGAATCAAAGCTTGTGAGTTTTCATTAGCTGAATCTAGAATCTTCTTAGTTACAGCTATACTTACTTGTGATGGAACGGAGCTTGATTTCATAAAAATAGATAAATTATCAATATACATGTTATCAACTCCATAATTATTTTGATAATTACGTATGGACAGTTATTTTGTAAACTGAATATGTGTTCACAACTTCTATTGGTTGCAAAGAAAGAGGACAAAGTAATATAATAAAATCTGTATGGAAGGTTGGGATAAAATGTTTAAAAAATTTATTAGCTATTATAAACCACATAAAAGATTATTAGTTTTAGATATGGTATGTGCATTTCTAATTGCTGTAACAGATTTAATTTACCCTATGGTAACTAGAGAATTCATTAATGATATTATACCTAATAAAGAGCTTTCTATTATCTTTAAGCTTGGAGTGGCACTTATAGTGTTATATACACTAAGAGCTATTTTAGAATATATTGTTGGATATTATGGACATGTCTTAGGAGTGAAAATGGAATATGACATGAGAAAGGATATGTTTGCCCATGTTACGCAACTGCCAATAAGCTATTTTGATAACACAAAAACGGGACATATTATGTCTAGAATGGTAAATGATCTTAATGAAGTATCCGAACTTGCACATCATGGACCAGAAGATTTATTTATTTCTATTATTATGATTTTAGGTTCGTTTATTCTACTACTTACCATAAACTTAAAGCTTACTTTGATAGCATTTACTATTATGCCATTTATGATTTATTTTGCTATTCACTACAATAGCAAGATGAGAAAAAGTTTTCGAAGTATTCGAGAAAGTCTTGCAGGCGTTAATGGACAACTTGAAGATAGTATTTCAGGAATTAGAGTAGTTAAATCTTTTACAAATGAAGATTTTGAAGAAGATAAATTTGATGAAAGCAACGATGATTTCAAGGTTCTTCGAAACACATCTGTTAAATACCTTGGAATATTTAGTTCTGGAATAAATTTTTTCACTAACATATCAACAGTAATTACTTTAATTGCTGGAGGATATTTTGTTACAAAAAATGAAATAACTATTGGGGACCTAGTTGCATATTTAATTTATATAAACCAATTTATTCAACCTGTAAAAAGGCTTGCAAATTTTATGGAGCAGTATCAAAGAGGAGTTGCAGGGTTTAAACGTTTTGATGAAGTTATGAATATTGAATCTGATATAAAAGATTCAGATAATGCTATAGATATTGGGAAAGTTAAAGGAAAAGTTAGTTTTAACAATGTTGCTTTTTCCTATGATGAAAGAAACTCAGTACTTTCAAATATAAATTTCAATGTAGAAAAAGGCGAGACAGTTGCAATTGTTGGTACATCAGGTGTTGGTAAAACTACCTTGTGTAGTTTAATCCCTAGATTTTACGAAATAAACGAAGGGAATATAAACATTGATGAAATTGACATACGTGATATAACGCTAGAGTCATTAAGAGGAAACATTGGTATAGTTCAGCAGGACGTATTTTTATTTTCAGGTACTATTAGAGAAAATATTATGTATGGACGTCTTGAAGCAACTGATAATGAACTTGTGGAAGCTGCTAAAGCAGCAAATGCAGATGGATTTATAATGGAACTTCCAGACGGCTATGACACATACATCGGAGAACGTGGAGTAAAGCTTTCTGGTGGTCAAAAACAGAGGATATCTATAGCAAGAATGTTTTTAAAAAATCCTCCTATTTTAATACTTGATGAGGCTACATCTTCTCTTGATAATCAAAGTGAGGCAGTAATTCAAGCCTCTATAGAAGAATTATCCAAAAACAGGACAACCTTTATTATTGCACACAGACTTGCAACTATTAGAAATGCTAAAAGAATTGTAGTATTAACTGAAAATGGTATTGAGGAACAAGGTACGCATAGGGAATTAATTGAGAGAAAAGGAGCTTATTTTAGACTTTATTATTCTCAATTTGAGTGATAAAAAGAATAGAAATATATAAGAAGCCTCTCTTGCACAATAAGAGAGGCTTCTTTAATTGTGCGCCCAGCATGGGCGCAATCTAACGGGTGAAAGTCCCGAGCACGGGTTGATAGTGCCAAGTGCATAGCTTAAGACAAGGGTGTCCATGGTGACGTGGAATCTGAAGGAAGTCGGCGGCAAAACTCTGGTCTGACGAACAGAAACTACATATAAGGCATATGTCTGTGGGTAAGGTTGCAATACAAATCGAAGCCCAAAACTATTCGAAACAGGCGGTGTAAATGTAGCAGATGGATGGAGTGAAAGATTGCGCTCTTACCTGGGGAGGTCTGATAGAAAAGTTATTGATATGAATTTAGATATAACAACCCATACAGTGATGTATGACTGAACTATCAGAAGTCAGCAGAGGTCATAGTACCACGTAAAACGCGTTAGCGTGGGAAGGACTGAACAATAGGAGGTTTTGGAAGCTTGAAGAATTCGAGAGAAATACAAAAATTGCAGAAAACTTCATATATAGAAGACTGGACGTGTGATGTAGGAGTGGAACTCCAAGATAGCACGGGAGTGCATAGTATTTCTACGGCATTTAATAGTGGAAAAGACGATGGAAAGCTGTACACCAGTAATTTGCTTGAAAAGATTTTAGAAAAGAATAATCTAAATCTAGCATATAAGAAAGTTAAGGCAAATAAGGGAAGCCATGGAGTTGATGGAATGAAGGTGGATGAACTTCTACCACATCTAAAACAATATGGCGAAGCCCTTCGGGCAAATATACTGGGAGGGACATATTGTCCTCAACCTGTTAGGAGAGTGGAAATACCCAAACCTGACGGAGGAATAAGACTACTTGGAATACCTACAGTAGTTGATAGAATGGTTCAACAAGCAACTGCACAAATATTAACTCCAATATTTGAAAAGACTTTTTCAGATAATAGTTATGGGTTCAGACCTAAAAGGGATGCAAAACAAGCCATAGAAAAAGCTAAAGAGTATATGCAACAGGGATATAAATGGGTTGTAGATATAGACCTTGCCAAATATTTCGATACAGTAAACCATGATAAACTTATGGCTCTTATTGCAAGAGAAATAGCAGATAAAAGAGTACTGAAACTGATAAGGTTATTTTTACAAAGTGGAGTTATGATAAATGGCATTGTAATTGAGAGTGATGAAGGCTGTCCACAAGGTGGTCCACTTAGTCCACTTCTCAGTAATATAATGCTTACAGAACTGGATAGAGAACTTGAGAAAAGAGGACATAAATTCTGCCGTTATGCGGATGATAACAATATTTATGTTAAAAGCAGGAAAGCAGGAGAAAGAGTTATGCTAAGCATAACAAAATTTATTGAAGAGAAACTAAAACTCAAGGTAAACAAAGATAAAAGTGCAGTTGATAGACCATGGAAAAGAAAATTTTTAGGTTTTACATTCTATCAGTGGTATGGAAAGATAGGAATAAGAGTCCATCAAAAATCTATAGCCAAGTTCAAAGCTAAAGTCAAGGAAATTACAGCAAGAAGTAATGCTTGGAGCATGGAATACAGAATGAAAAGGCTTCGTCAATGCATAACAGGATGGTTAAACTATTTTAAAATAGCTGATATAAGCAGAGTTGCAAAAGAACTTGATGAATGGATTAGACGGAGGTTAAGAATGTGCTTTTGGAAGCAGTGGAAAAAGATTAAAACTAAGCATGATAATCTTAAAAAGCTTGGGATTAATGAAAATAAGGCATGGGAATTTGCTAATACAAGGAAAAGCTATTGGAGAATATCCAATAGTCCAATACTTAAGTCCACTCTTACAAATTCGTATCTTGAAGAACTAGGATATACAAGTATTTATAATAGATATAAGCAAGTACATTAATTCTTATTGAACCGCCGTGTACCGAACGGTACGCACGGTGGTGTGAGAGGTCGCTGAGTAAAATAATTACTCAGCTCCTACTCGATTAATTAAAAATTTATTTTTTTCTATGGTAATTCATTCAAAGTTTTAAATTCATATCCTTGGCTTTTCCATTCTTTAATAAGGCTGTCCAATATTGTGGCATTTGTTTTAGAAACAGCATGAAGCAAAATTATAATTCCTGGTTTAGTATACTGTAGAATTTTTGCTTTTGCAGCCACTGGATCAGGTTGATTTTCTACAGTATAATCGTTATATGCAAAAGCAAAGAATATTGATTTATAACCAAGTTTCTGTGTATAGTATAAGGATAATTCGCTAAACTCTCCAGCTGGTGGTCTGAAAAACTTGGACATTTTTATACCTGGAACACTATTAACTGCACTTTCAACCCCAGTTAACTCTGCATCAAAAGCGCTTTCTGTGGTGAAAAGTGGCATAGATTTGTGTTGTACAGAGTGATTACCAATAATATGACCTTCATTCATCATTCTTTTCAGTAACTCAGTATCTTTAACTCCATTATAGGATCCTGTAACATACGGGGCAGTGCAGAAGAAAGCAGCATGGACATTATTTGCTTTTAAAGTATCAAGTATACTTGGAGTATATCCATTTTCATAGCCTTCATCAAAAGTTAGATAAAGTACTTTTTTAGAAGTATCCCCCATTGCATATCCTTGATATTTTGATAATAAGGTAGCGCAATCTCTTGGTGAGTATTCCCAAGACCAACCAATGGTTTTCGTTTGTAGTCCAGAAGTATTAGGTAGCACTACAGGGACAACCGGTTTTTGGTCAACTGTAGGAGTAACATCGGTTTTTTTAGTCTCTGGTACTGTAGTTGTAACGTTATTTGTAGTTTTTGGATCAGTAGTAGTTTTAACATTCGTAGCAAGAGTCGGTTTTGTTTTATTTGATGAACTCTTATCCGAGGTTTTTGCTGAAACACAACCTGTAAGAGTTAAGGTTAAAACTAAACATATAGCTAATTTTTTTTGTAACAAAATATCACCTCTAAATCATTTCTTCTTATGTAAGCAAAAATAAATAGTACATACTATTATATTATAGCTTTTAATAGATGAAATTGAAATGAAAAAATTGTTAACAGTTCTAATCAATCATTTTTTAGTTATTTACAACAAGGCATACCACTAGAGGGGGTAGGTATTGAGGAATCTGGCTTTGCTATATCTACAGACTCAATATTATCAACCACTTTTATTACGCCTCTAATCATGCCCATTCCACAACTGAAACTGATATCCTTACTGCTTGTTGGAGTAAACTCAATTATATTTTCACTTGATTTTAAATTTTTTTGAACTTTTAATGAGGGTACAATTATTTGCCCATTACAGGAGTTTATTGACTTGCCATCAATTATCCATCTCACAGGAATGCCCTTTTGTACATATAAACCATTTGGAGTATAACCAGAACCATCTGCAGTCATTTTTATTATTTGAACTCCGTTTTCTATTGTAGGTTTAGATACTTGAGAAAAGGCATAGGTTTTATTACCTGTAAGTGAATTAGCAATAGTTTGTGTTGATGGAAGATTAATTCCAACTAAAGCGAATCCTCTACTTCCCATTACAAGACCTAAGACAACTACGAGAATCCCACTGAATCTTAACAGGGTTTTAGTGTAACCTTTACTTATAAGTCCTGATAATGCTCCAAAAGTCAACATAAGTGGAACAGTTCCAAGAGAGAATACAAGCATAGATAAAGAACCCTTAAAGGCACTGCCGGTTCCTAAAGCGTATAATTGCATAGTTTGAAGAGGACCACAGGGCATAAATCCATTTAGAATTCCTACAAAAAATGGAGTTTTTGGCTTTCGTTTAACTGAGCAAGCAGACCAAGGAAGCTTAAAATTTAGTTTCCTAAATAGGCTGAAGCCACTCATATTAAGTCCCATTAGTATCATGAAGATGCCAGCGAATATTTGAAGACCTGCTTTAGCGGATATGGATAGCGATAGTACTGAACCTAAGGCACCAACTATTCCTCCTAGTATAGTGTATGAAACAACCCTTCCCAAATTGTATAGTAGTGCAGGTTTTACAGAATCAAATTTGTTCTTGATTTCTTTATTGACAGTTTGAGATAGCATTATGCCACCACACATCCCTAAACAGTGGATAGACGTAAGTACGCCTACTATAAAAAGCACAATATAGGTTGCTCCTTGTAACCTAGCATCCATATTTATTCCACTTGAAGTATTTCCAATTAGTAGAATTGCAGCAACAATAATAAATATACCTACTATTTTAAAATTACTTGGCTCTTTTAAACTATAGCCAGTTGATTTTATGATAGATCTTATTTCGTCAGAATCGCAAATATCACTATCATATTCTACAGAAAGGAATTGACCACTGAAAATTGCTTTTGCCTTCTTTACTCCGTCTATTTTTTTTACTCCTCTTTCTACACTTGCTTCGCAGGAAGTACAGGTCATGCCGTACACTTTTATTTTCTCTCTGTTCAGATTCAATTTTTTCTCCCCCTAATTCAATAAATTCTATCCTCTATGTTTTAATGGTTCAATTATAATAAATTCATGTGTAGATATTATGAAGAATTATTCTTATGCGGAAAATATAGTTCTACATAATATCTACATAATATTTTGATATTATTTTGCTATAAAATTAAAGGAGGTAAAGTTTATGAACATGACACACTATATGTCGCTATTGACGGAAAACCAACCTTGGAATTTAATTATTTTTATGGCTATACCAGTAATTTGTGCTGAAACTCTTGCCATATCAGAGTTTTTCATAATTTTTAGAAGAGCAAGCCAAAGTGGGTTAAGAACATTAAATAAAGCGGTTGGAATATTTGCGGGTATTTATTTTACAGGTATATTTATTTATCTTTTTCTAAACGTAGTTATACCACTTACTAGCAATGGAGGATGGCATACATGGATAGATGTGGTTGCTGTAAGTTCCTATTTAAGTGGTGTTTTATTTCTAGTTCCAATAGCATTAATGGAATTAGGACTACTATTTAAAAATAAAATAGAAGAAGTTAAGATGAAAAAACATTTTATTCTTATAGGTGGTTTTCTAGTTGTAGCACATATCGCAATGATATTTGGCATGGTAAATCCTGAAATAGTAAGCAATATGTCAGGCATGTCAGGAATGTAATAAAAAAGTAAAAAATGAAGTCAGGCTTAATTAGTAATTTTAGCCTGGCTTTTATTTGTTAATTGGTTAGTTGAATAATAAATTTACAATGATATAGTTATAATAAATAATTGATAATAATTTTCCGAAAGGAGAATGAATATGTATAATATTTTAGTAATTGAAGATGAAGAGAAAGTTTCGGAGGTAATAAAAGCATATCTAGAAAAAGAAGGTTACAAAGTAAATTGTACAAATAAAGGATATGAAGGGATTAACTTATTTAGAAAAACAAATTTTAAACTAATCATATTAGACCTAATGCTACCAGATATTGAGGGGGAAGAGGTTTGCAGGATTATTAGAGAAATATCCGATGTGTACATTTTCATGCTTACAGCAAAGGTTGAATTGAATGATAAAATTAAGGGACTTAATTTGGGAGCGGATGAATATCTTACAAAACCTTTGAGTCCAAGAGAATTAACCGCTAGAGTTAACGCTTTATTTAGGCGTTTTGATGCAAAGGATGTAGGATTACTTTCCTTTAACAATGGGGAGCTTCAAATAGATAAAACAAAAAGATTAGTTGAATTAAATGGCGAAAGTATAGTTCTTACTCCTAACGAATTTGACATTCTATATACTTTGGCTTCAAATGAAGGAAAGGTTCTAAGTAGAAATAAATTAATTGAAATAGTATTTGGTGTAGATTTTGAAGGTTTTGATAGGACAATCGATGTTCATATAAAAAATTTAAGGAAGAAAATAGAAACAAATAGTAAAGAGCCTAAATATATTTTAACTGTTACAAAAGTTGGGTATAAATTTGGTGGTGAAAAAAATGCAAAGTATTAAAAGAAGACTAAGTTTAATATTGATTATTTGTTCCATTGCAGCTGTAGTTTTATCCGCAATTTTTGTTAATATTGCTGTTGACAAAACTTTCAATAAATATATGAGCAATATTCAGGATAAACGTAATAAGAAGGTTTTAGAATATTTTCAACAAGTCTATAAGAATGATAAGAAATGGACAAAAGATTCGGGGATAGAAATAATGCATGAGGCCTATATGTCTAATTACTGTATTACGCTTTTAGATTCACAAAAAAATGTGGTTTGGGGTATGAACCCTACTGATATTAAAGAGAAGACTCAAATGATTATGCATGGTAATGGTAAAGGGGATTATACCTCTAAGACTTTTGAAATTAAGGATGGAAACATTATTGTTGGGTATATTGTTATTGGTCAATACTTTCCAGTAATACTATCTCAAGATGATATTAATTTTAAGAATTCTATAAACAGAGGAATAGCGTATAGTGCAGTAATAACAATTATTATTGTCTCTATTATAGGATTAAAATTATCAGAACAATTTTCAGGGCCCATTAAGAGGGTATCTGATATTTCTGTTGATTTATCAAATGGTAATTATGAATCTAAAGTAGAAATCAAAAGTAATATTAGAGAACTTAATTTTTTATCAAAAAGCATGAATACGCTGGGAGAAAAATTAAAAACTCAGGAGGAGCTTAGAAAAAAACTTATTTCTGATATTTCCCATGAAATAAGAACTCCACTAAATGTGCTTCAAAATAATCTTGAGGCTATGATTGATGGAGTTGTACCTGTTTCTACTGAAAGATTAATAAGTCTAGATGATGAAGTTATTCGATTTAGCAAACTTCTAGATGGTCTAAATATGTTAAAGCAATTTGAAACTAACCAGATAGACCTTGTAGAACAGGATATATTTGTTGATGAGTTGATAGCAGGAGTGTGTGAAGATTATTCTTTAGCTGCAAAGAATAAAAATATTGAGCTAGTATACAATATTAAAAATGAAGGAAAATATAAGATACTTGGTGATGCAGACAAGCTTAAGCAAGTGTTTATTAATCTTATTTCTAATTCCATAAAATTCACTGATATGGGGGGGAAGATTTGGGTTAATGTTTCAGAAAATAAAAATCAGATAGTGGTTAAGGTGAAAGATAATGGGATAGGAATTAATAAGGAGGATTTACCATTTATATTTGAAAGATTATATAGAGGTGATAAGAGCAGACACGAAATAGAAGGAACTGGAATTGGCTTGACTATTGTTAAAAAGATACTTGATCTTCATTCTGCAAAGATTCAAGTCGAAAGTGAAAAAGGCGTTGGAACGGAAATCATAGTATTTTTTAATAAATAAAAAAATATTGAGTTTCTTCATGAAATCTTCACAATAATAGTATATAATAAAACTATACACCACCCCCTAGGGGTGTAGAGGATAAGGGGGCTTTTTTAATGAACCAAGAGAAAACAAAAGCACTGCAAGCATTAAAAACTTCAAAAGGTCAAATTGAAGGAATAATTAAAATGATAGAAGACGGAAGATACTGCATAGACATCTCTAACCAAATAATCGCATCTCAATCCCTTCTAAAGAAAGCTAATTTACTAATCTTAAAGCAGCATTTGAGTCATTGTGTAAAGGATGCTGTTCTTAGTGACAATGGTGAAGAAAAAGTTCAAGAAATAATAGATTTGCTTTCAAAGATTATGGATAAATGATAAGTCTTAATAAAGATAAAGGTTTCTTTTATGCCTCCCAGAAGTTAGATGCTAGAGGTTAGATATTAGAAAAAATGTAGTTTTCAGAAGGAGGGAGTTTACGTGGATACAAAATTATTGAAGATAGAGGGAATGACTTGTACGGCTTGCGCAAAAGCTGTTGAAAGAGTTTCCAAGAAATTGCCAGGAGTTGAAGAGGCAAATGTAAACTTTGCAACGGAAAAATTGAATATTACTTATGATGAGACTAAGGTTAACTTGTTACAAATTCAAAATGCAGTAGAAAAAGCAGGATATAAAGCTTTAGTTGAAACAAGTAATAAGACCTTAAAGATAGAAGGTATGACCTGTGCAGCTTGTGCAAAGACTGTTGAGCGAGTTACAAAAAAACTTGATGGTGTAGTGGAAGCAAACGTAAATTTTGCCACAGAAAAGCTTTCAATTAGATTTGAACCTTCTAAGGTTAGAACCTCAGATATTAAAAAAGCCATTGAAAAAGCAGGATATAAAGCATCTGAAGAAGAAAGCAACGTAGACAAAGATAGAGATAAGAAGGAAAAAGAAATAAAAGCATTGTGGAATAGATTTATAATTTCAGCTGTTTTTGCAGTTCCATTATTACTTATCGCAATGTTACCAATGATTTCAGATATATTTATGTTTAATCATCAGCTTAATGCAATATTAGAATTAGTACTTGTAATTCCAATACTTTATGTTGGTAGAAAATATTATATAGTAGGTTTTAAATCTTTATATAGATTAAGTCCAAACATGGATTCATTAATTTCAATCGGAACCTCTGCAGCGTTTTTATATAGTCTATTTGCAGTAATTAAAATAGTGTTTATGGATAATATGGACTATTCTATGTATTTTGAATCAGCAGGAATAATTCTAACTCTTATTACCCTTGGGAAATACTTAGAATCAGTAACAAAAGGTAAAACTTCTGAAGCAATAAAGAAACTGATGGGGTTAGCTCCTAAGACTGCAATTATCCTAAGAGATAACAAAGAAATTGAGATTCCAATTGATGAAGTTGAAGTAGGAGATCTAGTGTTAGTTAAGCCTGGTGAGAAAATGCCTGTAGACGGAGAAGTAGTTGAGGGTATAACTTCTGTGGATGAGTCAATGCTTACAGGGGAAAGTATGCCAGTAGAAAAAAACATGGGAGATAGAATTACAGGGGCAAGTATAAATAAAAATGGATCTATTAAGTATAAGGTAACTAAAGTTGGTAAAGATACAGCACTTTCTCAAATAATAACTTTAGTAGAAAATGCTCAGGGGTCAAAGGCACCTATCGCTAGGATGGCAGATGTAATATCTAGTTACTTTGTACCTGTAGTTATTGCACTAGCGTTAGTGTCGTCCTTATCTTGGTATTTTTCAGGCGAATCAGTAGCCTTTGCATTAACAATATTTATTTCAGTACTTGTAATTGCTTGTCCTTGTGCATTAGGCTTAGCTACACCAACAGCCATAATGGTTGGAACAGGCAAAGGCGCTGAATACGGTGTACTTATAAAAAGTGGTATAGCGCTAGAAACAGCTCATAAGATTCAAACTATAGTATTTGATAAGACAGGAACTTTAACTGAAGGAAAACCTAAGGTAACAGATATAATAGTTGCAAAAGGAATAAGTGAAGAGTTTTTACTTCAAATAGCTGCATCTAGTGAAAAAGGCTCAGAGCATCCTCTTGGAGAGGCTATAGTAGCAGAAGCTTCAGTGCGAAAATTAGAGCTAATTAAAACAGAGAATTTTAAAGCTATACCTGGGTTAGGAATAGAAGTCTCAATTGAAAGTAAGAAGGTACTCCTTGGCAATAAAAAGCTAATGGATGAAAATCATATTGGACTAGAGGAATTAGATGAATCCTCAAATAAGCTTGCCATGGAAGGGAAAACCCCTATGTTTATAGCAATTGATGGTAGACTAAATGGGATAATTGCTGTTGCAGATACAGTTAAGGAAAATAGTAAAAAGGCAATAGAGAGGCTTCATAGTATGGGCATAGAGGTTGCTATGTTAACCGGTGACAATAAGAAGACTGCAGAAGCTATAGCAAAACAGGTTGGTATAGATAGAATCCTAGCTGAAGTCTTACCACAGGACAAAGCTAATGAAGTGAAGAAACTGCAAGAAGAAGGTAGAAAAGTAGCAATGGTGGGGGATGGGATTAATGATGCACCAGCCCTGGCACAGTCTGATATAGGCATAGCTATTGGTTCGGGAACTGATGTAGCAATAGAATCAGCAGATATAGTGCTTATGAGAAGTGACTTATTAGATGTACCTACTGCTTTAGAGCTTAGTAAGAAAACTATAACAAATATAAAACAAAATTTATTTTGGGCTTTTGGGTACAATATTTTAGGAATACCTGTTGCAATGGGAGTGCTATACTTATTTGGAGGACCACTTTTAAATCCGATTATTGCAGCTCTTGCAATGAGTTTCAGTTCAGTATCTGTTTTAACAAATGCATTACGCTTAAAAGGCTTTAAACCATTAAGCCATTAAGATAGAAAATTTAATATGAAGGGAGAAATAAAAATGAAAAAGAAGATTTTAGTAGAAGGTATGAGTTGTGGACATTGTGTAAACCATGTAACTGAAGCACTTAAAGAGGTTGGGGCAACAGATATTTTAGTTGATCTTAAAGGGAAAGTTGCTACTGCTGATGTAGATGAGAATATAACTAATGAAGCAATCAAACTAGCTGTGGAAGATGCAGGCTATGATGTTACTGGGATTGAGAACGTATAAAATTCAAGATATTACTAGAATAAAAATAAAGATACACCGATTAGTGTAAAAACACCAGTTTTAACCAAACTTATTTTTCGGCAAATATTAGGGATACTTTTTAACTTCTCTCCTAGAATTCCTGAAAAAGTAGCAATAATTATGAAAATTATTATTGCTTGGAGCATAAAAATTACACCTAGAAAAAACATTTGAATTGAAATATTAATAGAATGTTTAGTTACAAATTGTGGCAATAGTGCTACAAAGAAAAGAGCTACCTTTGGATTTAGAACATTCATTAAAATTCCGCGTTTATATAGAGTAAGCAAATCCTTGCTTTGAATTGCATCAGGTGAGTCAAGATTATTTCTAGTTTCTTTAAATGCTCTCCATGCTAGAAATAGCAAATATAAGCCACCAGCATATTTTATGGAAGTATAGGCCATTGGATATTGATGCAAAATTACTGAGATACCTAAAGCAGCTGCAGTTGAGTGAAAAAGAACACCAGTGCAAAGACCAAATGCAGTTGCAATCCCCGCTTTTTTTCCTTGAGAGATACTTTGGGTAATTACAAACAAGGTATCTGGGCCAGGTACAAGTGTTAGCATAATAGAAAAAGAAATAAAGTAAAGTATTTTAGAAATATCCAAATTAGTCACTCCTTTAGTATAAAATAAACCTAGAGAATTTTTCTCTAGGTTTATTTTATACTCTCCAGTAACTGGAGAGTCAACATTTTTTTATAGGAATTTGAATTTCTGTTAAGTAGTCCTTTTTATCTTGAGAAATAAATTGATTAATAATAGTTCTTTCAATCTATTACTTTTGGGATATAAGCTTATCCTTTTGCAAGATATGATTTAAAATCCAATCAAAGATAAATGAAAGTATATCTTCCAGATATTTTTCTTGATTCTTATCAATGTTATTTAATATTACAAAATCAATCTTTTTTAGAAAAGCATCATGTTCCATTTTTTGATCTAAAAAATTGGGGTATCCAATTTTTAACATATATTCTTCCTCTGTTAAAAAATGAAATTTAGTATATTGTCTTAGATCTTCGATAATCTGAAGGATTTTATCATATTTGTTTATAGATAAGTCGCTTTTTAACAATTCGTAGGCACTGCTCCCGATTTCAAATAAATGTTTGTGCTGTGCATCAATTAATTCCACTCCGATTGAATATTCATTTTTCCAAACTAGCACTTTCAACCTCTCCATTCTATTTATCATTGTATTGTCTGTAGTAAAGAAGGTAATCAATTGAAAAATTTGTCGAAACATTAATAATTAATTATACCATTCTAAATAAGAAAACTAAATATCAACCTTTTAATTTAAAGATAATTATTCCAAATATCATTAATAGAACACCTAACGGTTTTGTAAAATCAAATTTAATTTTAGGACTGCCAAATAATCCGAAAGTATCAATTATAGCTGAAACTAAAATTTGGGAGATAAGAAGTAATGAAATAGAAAAAGTAACACCTAACAATGAAATTGCTTTCATCACACTAAATACAATAATAACTCCAAGAATTCCACCTATAAGATATATTTTATTTACTTCATTTATTTTTCTAAAGGTTCCAGTTCCCCAAATCAGTGTAATAATCAGTGCAAAAATAAAGCCGGTTGCATGAATAAAAGTAGTTGTTTCCCAAATACCTATTTTATCACTGACGCGAGAATTAAAGACTCCTTGCAAACTAATGAAAATTCCTGCTAAAAGTGAGAATAGAATCCCTATCAATGTAACCCTCCATCCTAATAAAATCATTTCAAGTAAAGAAAATATAATATCTATAATATCTTTAGCAAAAATTTCAATCAGTATTCTTTTAGTACATTATTTATATTACTACCTTTTACTTTTTAGATATTAAAGTAACTTAATCCTTCATCTTTGTTTATTTAAGGTACATATGTTTTTGTTTTATCTATTTTGGAATCGCTCTTTTCAAGAAAAAGATAATTAAAGTATCTTACTAATACGTAAACAACAATTGATACTGCTAGTATCTCTTGGAATTTTATTAGATATTTTAATAAATAAATTGGATTATTAGTTTTAATTAAATAGGTGTTAACTTTTTTCATTGCAACTGCTGTAATTACTAAAGGAAAAGTAAAAGAAGAGTAACTAGGATAAAATTTGATTTTCAGCATTTTAGGTAAGTATAAAATTATTGATATAAAAGTTAAAAAAGATAAAATCCCTAGAAAGCAAATAATCACATTACTTTTTTCTTGAAAACTTGATAAATAACCAGCCAAGCAAAGACTGGGAGGGGCAGCAAAGATGGTGAAAGTTGGCAAGGCAGACTCAGGAATTTCTTTTATAAAAATTATTCTATAGAAGACTATAGGCAATATGCATAAGTAGCATATAAAACCAAAATAAAAAAGCAATCTTCCGATGTATGCCAGATTGTACATAGGAGCAGTAATACTTCCAACTACAATGCCAACATATACTACGAAATGACTAGGAAAAACTTCTTTAATATTAAAATTCAATATAAATTTCATGGTGAAAAAAATTATCAAAAGGCAATGAAGTAATAGACTAAGGATCCAAACTCCAAAGGCAAATGAATATGTATATGGTTTTAAGTAAGTAGATAAAATCATTAAACCCATGAAAAAGGTTGGTGCTACACCAGCAATAATAGGATTTTTATAACTTTCTATTATTCCAGTAGGATCAAAAATAATCTTAAGGATTAATAAAAGTAATATTGAGGCTGAAATAAATCCAAAAATGTTTTTATATGTTTCACCATATGACAATACTAGATTACCTGTTGTGGCTAAAGCTAACATTAATGCTGAAAGTGGAATAGGTATTTTTTTAATTATATTTTTCATTTTTACACTCCAGTGTTTACAAATTTTAAAGCTTGGGTAATAAATACATAATTCATATTCTTCAAGTATATCTTTTTTTCCTGCAATCTAGAAAGTTTTATATAAATAAAAAAACAAGTTGTTAAATGCAACTGTTTTATAGTACAATTAAATCGAGGTGATAAATTTGGAAATGACTGGTGATAAGTATTTAAGAGAACTAATTAGAATATTAGTTAGAAATTTAGATTTATTAGAAAAAAATGAATCCTCCTGCTGTGGAAGTAGTATTGCACAATGCCACGCTATTGTTGAGTTAGGAAGAGTAAAAGAACTTTCCCTTAATGAATTATCTAAAATTTTACTGCTTGATAAAAGTACCATGAGTAGAACAATCAATAATTTAGTTGAGGATAACTTGGTTATTAGAGATGTTCACGCAGATGACAGAAGGTACGTGTCAATAAAGCTAACTGATACAGGTGAGCAAGTTTACAAATCAATTGAGAATAGTATGGAAGAATATTATAAAAATATTTTTGAATCAATTCCTGAAGCTAAAAGGGATCAGGTGCTTGAAAGTTTACAATTGCTAACTGAAGCAGTTAAAGATAATAAATGCTCTGAAAAAATAAAATAGGGAGGCCTTAAAAAATGAAATATAATAAAAGGTTAGCGACAATTCAAGATATATCTAAAATTAAAGAAATATACAACCAAGGGATTGAAGATCGAATTGCAACTTTGGAAACTACACTTAGAACTGAAGAAGTTATGAGCGAATGGTTTCTTGGAAGGTCAGAAAGACATAAAGTAATAGTTATTGAGAACGAAGAAAATTTAGTTGTGGGATGGGCTTCAATAAATGTATTTAATTCAAGGGACTGCTACAGCGGAGTTGGGGATTTATCTATATATATTGATAGGGAATATAGAGGCGAAGGATTAGGAAAAATATTATTAGGATTTCTTATAGAAATAGCTAAACAACAAGAATTCACTAAGTTAGTATTAGGTACCTTCGAACATAATGAATTTGGAAAAAAGCTTTATATGAGTTGTGGATTTAGGGAAGTAGGGACTTACATTAATCAAGGAATGTTAGACGGAAAGTATATTAATGTAACTATTATGGAGCTGCTTCTATAATTTAAGATAAAAGCAAGATATCTTAATCTTTCATCTCTGTCTTTTGAAGGAGCAGGACACCTTTCTTTTAAAAGATAGACTTCGAAGGTGAAGGGTATCCTGGGTTATCTTAAGCAAATTTACATTTTAAGGTACAGATATACTTGAGATGGAGGGCATATAATAATTTTATTAGATATCCTAGTAGCTGTTGGTACAGTAAGTTTTTAGTGATAAGGAAGTGTATGATGAAATGAAATTGTATTCTAATAAAGATAATTGGAATGATACTGAAAAACTATTGGATGAAGCTGATAAAAATATAATGTTTACTTCTGTTAAACCAGATATAGTTATGGAAAAAGGATTAGGAATGTATCTTTGGGATACTAATGGGAAAAAGTATCTCGATTTTATTGGTGGATGGGCTGTTACTAGTTTGGGTCACTGTTCTGAGATTATTAGTAGTGTCCTAGAGCAACAATCTAAAAAATTAATAAATGCAAGTCCTGCATTTTATAATGAACCAATGATTAAGTTTGCAAAATTGCTTACTGAAAATTCATGTATGGATAGAGTGTTTTTTTCAACTAGTGGAGCAGAGGCAAATGAAGGTGCTATAAAACTGGCTAGAAAATATGGAAGCAAATTTCGCAAAGGTGCTTATGAAATAATTACTGTAAAAAATGGATTTCATGGTCGTACTATAGCTACAATGTCTGCAACAGATAAAAGTTCATGGAAAGAATTATATGAGCCAAAGATACCAGGATTCAAGCATGTTACTTTAAACGATATAGATGAAATAAATTTAGCAATTAGTGATAATACTTGTGCAATTATGCTTGAACTCATACAAGGAGAGGCTGGAGTCTTTGAAGCAACAGAAAGCTATGTAAAACACTTAAGGAAAATTTGTGATGAACATAAATTATTATTGATTTTTGATGAGGTTCAAACAGGAATAGGAAGGACCGGAAGTTTATTCGCATATGAGCAGTATGGTATAGAACCTGATGTAATGACTTTAGGAAAAGGAATTGGAGGAGGCTTTCCACTTTCAGCATTACTAACAAAAGAGGAGTATAATATATTTGAAATTGGAGATCAAGGTGGGACATACTCTGCACAGCCTCTGTCAATGGCTGTGGGTCATGCGGTAGTTAGTGAAATCATAAATAAAAAAATATATCTAAATGCTAAAGCAAAAGGTGAATATATAATAAAAAAATTAGAGGAAATGCAAAATCAGTTTAGTTTTAGGAATGTACGAGGTCGAGGATTATTAATTGCATTTGATATAAATGAGGAAGATGGCACTGAAATTGTTGCTGATTGTTTAAAAGAAGGATTATTAATAAATTCTCCACGTCCATCAATAATCAGATTAATGCCTCCTTTGATAGTTGATTATGACGATATTGATAATATGATAAGTATCCTATCAAAAGTATTTAGTGAAAGAAGGAAGAAATATGAATAAATTAGAAGAAGCAAGTAGGTTATTTAGTCAAGGATTTAATTGTTCTCAAAGTGTACTCACAGTGTTCTGCGAAGAGCTTGGATTGGATAGAGACACGGCTTTAAAAGTTTCAAGGTAACCACTTATAATTGGATTTCCCCAAGAAGATATCTTATTAAGAAGAAAAAAAGATAAAAAGATAAGAAGTTATAGTGTTCATGCGGGTTTGAAGGATTATCATATTTTTACTTAGTTATTAGGAACCCTTCAAATTGTAGTTTATCTAATAGATGAAGGGTGTCCACGCTATTGAATAGTAAAATAAATTAATACTGCATTAAAAATTATTACTACAGCTGCTATTAGAGCTCCAATAATTCTAGTAAATCTTGTATTAGTTAGCTTACCCATTATGTTCTTTTGTTTTGAAATAATTAGCATCTGAATAATTGGAAAGGGAAGTATGAAGCTAAGTGCCACTTGACTTAGAATTAATACTTTTATTGGACTAATTCCTAAGGCGATAATAATCATAGCTGGAGCCATGGTTATTAGCCTTCTTATATTAAGTGGTATATTTAAATTTACGAAGCCTTTCATTATAGTTTGACCTGCAAGAGTACCTACGGCAGAAGAAGAAAGGCCTGAGGCAAGTAGCGCAATTCCGAAAGCACCACTTGAGAGATAACCGAGCAAGGGCTTAAAGGATTTTTCAGCTCCCTCTATTGTAGATACTTGAATTCCATTTTTACAAAACACTGCAGCAGAAACAATCACCATTGCAGCATTAACTAAAAAAGCAATATTCATAGCTAAGGTTATATCTATTTTTTCCATTTTTAAATGAAGTAGCTTTTCACTGTCAGAAGTCCCAATTCTTCTGCATTGAACTAACTGCGAATGCAGGTATATTACATGAGGCATCACTGTTGCACCTAGCATGCCAACGGCTATTAATAATGCATCACTGCCAGGAATACTAGGAACAATAGTGTGTAAGCCTACTTGATTCCAATTAGGTTTAGAGAGAAATAGTTCTAAGGTATAAGCTATGCAAATTATTGTAATTAGCAAAGTTATAATAATCTCAATAACCCTTTGACCGTACTTTTCCATATATACAATTAGAAAAGTAAGCAAACCTGTAATAAATCCTGAATATAATAATGGTATTCTAAATAACAGGTATATACCCAAAGTTCCACCTAGAAATTCCGCTAAGTCAGTGGACATGGCACCTATTTCAGCAATTATCCAAAAAAACCAATTAACAGGCTTAGAAAAAACTTTTGAGCACATTTCAGGAAGACTATGGCCAGTTGCTATACCTAGCTTAGCTGACATTGTTTGGAGAAAAATGGCCATTAAATTACTCCATAATAAAACCCAAATAAGAACATAACTATATTTTGATCCGCCACTTATATTTGTTGCAAAATTTCCAGGATCTATATATGCTACACTTACTACAAATGCAGGCCCTAAAAATTTTGATATTTGCTTGAATTTGCTTAATAATTTAGGCTTTTTTAATTTGCTTGTGTAAGGCAGGCTAAGGCCGGTTGTTTCTATGTTTATATCATCGATACTTTTATCGCTTTCCACTTTTAATTCACCTTACTTTCATAGCTGAAATTTGGTGTGATTTTATTTTTTGCACTAATATAAACTATGAATAGGCTTAAAAAAATGTTACTTAGGCTATGCATAGAAAAAAAGATAATAAACTTAAAAATTTAAGATTATTACCTTTTTCATATTAATTTTATCTTATTTCGATAAAAGTCAGAATTTTATAGATATTATTTTAAGTTACATAATTCTACTGCTATTTCAGCTCCAACTTTTACATTGTTATAAACAAGCTGTATATTAGAATCAAGACTTGAACCTTCAGTCAATTCTTTTACCTTTGCAAGAAGGAAAGGAGTACTTTCTTTTCCCTTGATGCCTTTTTCTTTAGCTTCTTTGAGAGCAGCTTCAATAGCTGAAGTAATTGTGTCATAATCCATTTCATGTTCAGTGGGAATAGGATTAGCAATTACAGCACCAC
This sequence comes from uncultured Clostridiaceae bacterium, assembly GCA_963791805.1. Lineage (GTDB taxonomy): Bacteria > Bacillota > Clostridia > Clostridiales > Clostridiaceae > JACMJL01. Next base: position 650,657 of record CAWBTU010000004.1, on the reverse strand, counting down.
CATTTAGTCCGAGGTCCCATTTGGTTTTTAAAGCTTTGGCTAGTTCTTTTGCTGAATCTACTCTATAATCCACTCCAAAACCACTTTTTGATGTATAAAAGGCAGGTAATTCATCTGTTCCATATCCAATTACTGGTACACCTAAGGTCTCTAAGTATTCAAGAGTTAAGCCAATATCTAAAATTGATTTTGCGCCAGCGCATATAACTGCTACATCAGTATGAGCAAGTTCTTGTAAATCAGCGGATATATCAAAGGTTTCTTGTGCTCCTCTATGAACGCCTCCAATTCCTCCAGTTGCAAAGACTTTTATTCCTGCAAGTGCAGCAATAATCATAGTTGAAGCAACTGTAGTTGCACCATCTAAGCCTTTAGCAACAATAAATGGAATGTCTCTTCTACTAGTTTTTATTACATCGTGACTTTTGCCAAGGTATTCAATTTCTTCTGGTGTTAATCCAACTTTTAATTTACCTTTTAAAATTGCAATAGTTGCTGGAATTGCGCCATTGTCTCTAACAATTTGCTCCACTTTTAAAGCAGTTTCAACATTTCTAGGATAAGGCATTCCGTGTGAGATAATTGTAGATTCTAAAGCTACTACAGCCCTTCCTTCATCTAATGCTCTTTTTACCTCAGGGTTTATTTCTAAATATTTTTCTAACATAATCCAATCTCCTTCATTTTTTTATTTACGTTTTCTTCTGACATATTAGGATTTATTGTTTCCATATGGGATAAGGCTAATATGGAAGCGGACATAGCAAATCGTGTACTTTCTTCTATTTCCATGTTTTGATAATGTGAGAATGCAAGAGCTGCCACAAAAGCATCACCGGCACCTGTGGCGTTTACTACCTTAATATTAGGACTAGGAATTAGGTTGCGTGCTGTGCCATTATTATAAAAAACACCATCTTCTCCTAAAGTAATATAAATATTTTTAACACCTTGGTTTAGAAAATACTCGGATACTTTTACTAAGTCTGAATCACTTTTAATTTTAATTCCAGAAAGCAGCTCTGCTTCAATTTTATTTGGCTTTATTGTATGAAAAGCGCCAATTTTATTTTTAACTTTATTAGCTTTTGTAGTAGATACAGTATCTAAGAAAAAATCTGTGTTTTTTGAATTTTCTAGAATATAATCAATAACCTCTTCAGGAATATTTGTATCGATTATACAAAGCTTTGAGTTATCAATAATATGTCTTTTGCTTTGTATAAAATCTACTGAGATTTTATCAAAGATATCCATGTGTGAAATAGCAACTTTCATATCGCCCATTTCGTCTAAAATGGCTAAATAAGTTGAAGTAGGGATGTCTGAAAAAATCAATGAGTCATTCATATCTAAACCAATACTTCTAGCTTGATCTAATATTTTCTTCCCATATTCATCTTCACCTACAGCACTGATTAATTTTGTTGGAGTACCAAGTCGAGTTAAGTTTTCACTAATATTTCTTCCCACACCTCCTAAAGAAATTTTTACTTTACCAGGGTTAGAGTCATTTAAAATAAGATTTTTTTGGGGAATCCAATAATGTCAACATTAGAACCACCAATCACACTAACGTATTCTTCATGGCTTAACACATAGCCTTTTCCTAAAATGTATCCCTTTTTTATAAGATTAGTAATATGAACGCCCACAGAAGAACGAGTTATACCAAGAGATTTTGCAAGCTCTTTCTGCGATATTGCAGGGTTTATTTTTATAAGTTCTAACAATTCTTTTTCTCTGTTTGTCATAGTACCTCCTAAACATATGCTTAATCTATAAGCTTTAGCTTATGAATATATAATATCACAGCTTTAAAAAAATATCAACTTTTGTAGTCATACAATTAAAGAGGGTAACATATTAATATCAGTGTAGTAATCAAATTTTAAAAATGGGGGGTGGATTTTTGCAGAGAACATTAATTCTTTATGAATCAAAATATGAGGTATCAGAAAAGATAGTTGGGTATTTGTCCCTTATTATGGGCTCTTCAAAAGTGTGCAGAGTTGATGAATTTACTGATTCATATAAGCATTTTGATTTATTTATTATTGGTTCTTCAGTGTATGAAGAGATTGAAAATAATAAAATAATGAAGTTTATTATTGAAAATAATTACTGGCTTAAGGAAAAAAATATTGCATTGTTCTGTGACTGCTGTGATAAAGGCTTAGGTGAAATGTATTTGCATTCTTTAGAGGATCTTCTTGGAGAAAAAACAGTATGCTCAAAAGTAATTGCTGGAGAAATATTGCCTAAGGGTTTAAAAAGCATAAAAGACACAGATTGTTTTCTTAGCAAGGTAAACTCTAAAAATATTGAGTTTAGCAAATTTAACATAGAAGAAGTAATTAATTTTGCACTTAATTTGAATGAAGTGAGAAATAAATTAAAGAGAAAGGTTCCAGAGGAGACTGTTAAAGCTTTACTTGAAAGTTTTTTAACTACTAATAACACTTGCACGTTATGTACTGGAAAAGAGGGCAAGGTTCGAGGAACCACAATTGAGTATTTTTATAGCCAGGGATATATCTACATGCTTACTGAAGGTGGGGAAAAATTTGCAAATATTCTTTTAAATCCTAATGTTTCAATTTGCATTTATAGTTCTCTAAAAGGTATGAACAGAGCTAATGGAGTTCAAATAAGTGGGATTGCTTCTTTAGTGTATATGAATTGTAAAGAGTATAATGAGATTTTAAGAAAAAGAGGCTTAAAGTCAGAGCAATTAATGGTGTTTCCAGCATACTTGAATTTATTAAAGGTAAAGTTAAATAAGGCAGAATACCTAAGCTATAAATTTGTGGAGATGGGATATGAGGGAAAACAAAACTATATTTTTGCTGATAATTCTTGACATAAACAAAGCACTATGTTAAAATTGGTTGAAATTAATAATATCCTTTAAGTTTGGTCCTGTGAGGCCTGGAAGGAAAGCTAAGAATCATTGAGTGGTATTGCCATGCCTTCCTTTATTAAAGGAAGGCTTTTTTTTATCTTTTAAAGCATAAGGGATCTTAAAGTGAAGTCAGCTAAAGAGGAGGAATTTGTAATGTTAAAAGGAAGACATCTAATAGACCCAATGGATTTTACAAAAGAAGAAATGAACGAAATATTTAAATTAGCGGGTGAAATTATAAAAACTCCTGAGGCATATTCTCATGCCTGCGATGGTAAATTACTAGCAACTTTGTTCTACGAACCAAGTACTAGAACTAGATTTAGTTTTGAAGCGGCAATGCTAAGACTGGGAGGACAGATAATTGGATTTTCTGAGCCTAATTCCAGCTCAGCTTCAAAAGGAGAAAGCGTTGCAGATACAATTAGGACAGTTGCATGTTATGCAGATATAGCTGTAATGAGGCATCCTAAAGAAGGTGCTCCAAAGGTTGCATCAATGTACTCTTCAATCCCTGTAGTTAATGCAGGTGATGGAGGCCATCATCATCCAACACAAACACTTACAGATTTACTTTCTATAAATACAATAAAAGGTGACCTTAAGAATCATACTATAGGTGTATGTGGTGACTTGAAATTTGGAAGAACTGTACATTCTTTAATAAAAGCAATGTCTAGATATGAAGGTAACAAATTCGTATTAATTTCTCCAAATGAACTAACGATACCAGATTACATAAAGCATGAAGTTTTGCTAAAGAACAATATAGAATTTGTGGAAGTTGAAAGAATTGAAGAAGTTATGGAAACTTTGGATATACTATATATGACAAGAGTTCAAAGAGAGAGATTCTTTAATGAAGAAGATTATATAAGACTAAAAGACAGTTACATACTTGATGGAGAAAAAATGAAGAAAGCTAAAAGCGATATGATAGTACTCCACCCACTTCCAAGAGTAAATGAAATTTCTTATGAAATTGATGATGATCCTAGAGGAAGATATTTTGAACAAGCTAAATACGGAATGTTTGTAAGAATGGCTTTGATTTTAAAATTATTGGGGGTGAAATAATATGTTGACAATAAACAGCATAAAGGATGGTATAGTAATTGACCATATTAGAGCAGGTTGCGGAATAAAGATATTTAATTACATGGGACTGGATAAAGTAGATTTTTCAGTAGCATTAATAATGAACGTAGATAGTAAAAAGCTAGGTAAAAAAGATATTATTAAGATAGAGAATATTCTAGATATAGATTATACAGTTTTAGGATTAATTGATCCAAATATAACTATAGATATTATTGAAAAAGAAGAGAGAAAAAGAAAAATTAAACTAGAGATGCCACAGAAGGTAGAAAATGTTATAAAATGTAAAAATCCTAGATGTATAACCTCTGTAGAACAAAATGTTGATCATATTTTTCATTTAATAAACGCAACAACTGGTGAATATAAATGCGAATATTGTGATGAAGTAAACACTTTAGGGAGGTAATAAAATGGAGCTGTTAATAACTGGTGCAAAAATTGTTGATTCTGAGAAGAATATATACGGAGATGTTTATATAAGAGATGGAATTATAAAAGAGATAGGTTCAAATCTTAAAAAAGACTGCCATGTTATTGATGCAAAAGGTTTTACTCTAATGCCTGCATTTGTTGATACTCATACTCATTTTAGGGAACCAGGATTTACATATAAAGAAAACTTGATGACAGGCGGTATGGCGGCAGTTAAAGGTGGATACACCGCAGTAAATTTAATGCCGAATACAAAACCTGTTTGTAGTTCCATGGAGATAGTCAACGATATTATAAAAAAATCCAAGAAATTAGGGTTAGTTGATGTTCATCAAACGGTTTCAATAACAAGGAATTTTAGTGGAAATGATATTAGTCATCTTGAAGATATAAAAAATCCCGTGAGAATTATCACGGAAGATGGCAATGACGTGGATGATAGTAAAATAATGTTAGCAGCAATGGTTAAAACTAAACAGCTTGGATTAACTATTATGGTACATTGTGAAGATAAAGAAATCGCTAAAGAAGATTCAAGACTTTCAGAAAATTTAATGAGTTGGAGAAATATAGAATTAGCTAAGGCTACGGAGTGTCCAATTCATATTGCACATGTTAGCACAAAAGAAGCTATGGGATATATAATTGATGCAAAGAAAGAAAATCATGCAGTTACTTGTGAAATAATGCCTCACCATATTGCTCTTACAAAAGAACAAAATTACAAAGTTAATCCACCACTTAGAAATGAAGAAGACATTAATTTTATAATAAAGGCTATTAAAGATGGCTTTGTTGATACAATAGGTACTGATCACGCACCACATTCAAAGGAAGATAAAGAAAAAGGTGCTCCTGGGATATCTGGAATAGAAACCTCATTTTCAGTTTGTTATACAACACTTGTTAAAAATGGTCATATCACCTTGAATAAGTTATCTGAGCTAATGTCAAGAAATCCTGCTAAACTAATGGGGTTTAACAAAGGACTTATAAGTGAAGGCTATGATGGTGATATAGTGCTTGTAGATCTTGAAGCAAAACATAAAATCTTTGCTGAGGATTTTGCCTCAAAAGGTAAAAATACCCCCTTTGATTTTATGGAATTTAGTGGTGAAGTAGTTACAACAGTAAAAGGCGGACACGTGGTTTATGATAATGGCGCTTGGAGTTTAAACGAAGGCAAAATTATATTGAAAAATTGGTGGATAAGCGCTTAAATATAATTAGAGTTTTATAAATCTGAAATTAAGAAATTTACTTTGTAATTTTTTATAGTAATTAACTTTTAGGGGGATTTTTATATGATAATTGATAAGCTTTATGAGAATGTAAAGAAAAACGGACATGTATGTTTAGGACTTGATACTGATTTAAATTATATTCCACAGGAGTTTTTGGCAACACATGAAAGTATTGAAGATGCTTTGTTCCAATTTAATAAGAGTATAATTGATGCAACTATGGATTGTGTAGCTTGCTATAAAGTTCAAATTGCGTATTACGAAGCCTTTGGATTACAAGGGTTGAATGCATATAAGAAAACCCTGAAATACATTAAATCTGTAGGTTCACTTGCTATTGCAGATATTAAAAGAGGAGATATTGCAAATACAGCACAAATGTATGCTAGAGCACATTTTGAGGGTGACTTTGAAAGTGATTTTATTACCTTAAGTCCCTACATGGGATTAGATAGCTTAGAACCTTACTTACCCTATATTGAAAAAAAGGAAAAGGGCGTATTCGTTTTAGTTAGAACTTCAAATGAAGGTGCTAAAGACATTCAATATATAAATGATGAGAATGGTGAAAAAATATATTCTACTGTTGGCAAAAAAGTATTAGATCTTGGGGAAAAGTTTTTAGGTAATTGTGGATATAGCTCTGTTGGTGGAGTAATGGGTTGTACTCACGCCGAAGAGGGAATTGAATTAAGAAAGAATTTATCCAGTATGTTCTTCTTAATACCAGGCTATGGAGCTCAAGGTGGGAAAGCTGAAGATGTTGCGCTATATCTTAAAGATGGAAATGGTGGAATTGTAAATTCTTCAAGAGGTATTCTACTAGCCTATAGAAAAGAAGAGAATGGTGCTGGAAAATTTGCAGAATGTGCAAGAAAAGAAACCATTAAGATGAAGGAAGATATCTTGAAGTATGTAAAGTAGATTTATACCCTTGAAACAAATTTGCACAAGATAACCCGGGACACCCCTCAACTCCAGAGGCTTTCTAAAGAGAGAGGGGTGTCCTGCGCATAATCAGAGAAAAATGAAAGATTTAGAACCATAATATATAATGTATGAAGGTAAGTAACAACATAATATTTTATGTTTGAGAAAATTCACTGTACCAAGAAAGACTAAGCTGGTTAATTTGAAAATTGCTATCCACTCAAAACTCGCTACGCTCAAACATTTCGTGGACTTAACGCAATTTCCAAATTACCCAGCAAAGTCTTTCTAAGGCTCGCTCAAATAATCTCTTCACATAAAATATCATGTTGTTACTTACAGCTACATTTTTTATATATTAGGGTAACAACAATAATCCGGATATCAATTGAATGTAAATTTGCCTAAGACAACCCGGGACACCCCTCATCTACAAAGGCTTTCTAAAAAGGAGGGGGGTCCTACTTCTAACCAAGACAAAAATGAAAGATTAAGATACCTTTATATTTATATAGAAGGGGTATCAACTATAATTCCGATATCAATTCAATATAAATTGCCTAAGAAAACCCGGGATACCCCTCAACTCCAGAGACTTTCTAAAAAGAGAGGGGTGTCCCGCTCCTAATCAAGATTAAAACAAAGGGGTGAAGCTTTGATTTACTCAGATGCAAAAGTATTAAGTAACCAAGAAATATCCACTGGAATATATAAACTAAAAATTGGTGGAAACTTTGAAGGCAAACCAGGTCAATTTTATATGCTTAGAGCCTGGGAGGAAGAACCGTTACTTTCAAGGCCTATAAGCATTGAAGATGTGGACAGTAATGGAATAACTTTTATATATCAAGTAGTTGGCAAGGGTACAAAAATCCTGGCCAAGTTAGTTGCTGGAGATGAGATTAATCTTCAGGGACCTCTTGGAAATACCTTTCCAGTAGAAAAGTTATCAGGGAAAATTGGCATAATAACTGGAGGTATAGGTATTGCTCCTATGCAACTTGTTGCTAAAAAGCTAGTTGATTGCACCACTGATTTATACTGCGGATTTAGAAATAAAAGTTTTCTATTAGATGAAATGAAGCCATACGTAAATGACATTAAGGTTTCAACAGAAGATGGCAGTGAAGAACATAAGGGATATGTAACTGACTTGTTTAAACCAGAAAACTATGATGTGGTACTATGCTGTGGGCCTGAGGTTATGATGAATAAAGTGCTAAAGATGTGTAAAGAAAAAAATATTACTGTCTATGTATCTATGGAAAAACATATGGCTTGTGGAATAGGTGCTTGTTTAGTATGTACATGTAAAACTATAGATGGAAATAAAAGAACATGTAAGGACGGTCCAGTATTTTTAGGAAGTGAAGTGATTTTAGATGCTTGATGTAGAAATATGTGGAGTGAAATTTAAAAATCCAGTAATTGCAGCATCTGGTACATTCGGTTTTGGCAAAGAGTATGGGGAAATATACGATGTTTCAAGGCTTGGAGGAATTTCAACAAAGGGATTAACGCTGAATAAAAAAGATGGAAATAGTGGAATTAGGGTTTTTGAAACAAGGGCAGGAATGATGAATAGCGTTGGACTTCAAAACCCTGGAGTAGAAGCCTTTATAAAAAATGAATTACCAAGTATGCTTAAAATGAACACAAACATTATTGCAAACCTTGGAGGTGGAACCATAGAAGACTATCTTGAAGGAATAGAAAAGCTAAATAGTACAGATGTAAATATGATTGAATTGAATATATCTTGTCCCAATGTAAAATGTGGTGGAATGGCTTTTGGAATAAAATCTGATGTAGCTAGTGAAATTGTTGGAGAAGTAAAAAAAATATGTAAAAAGCCCTTGATAGTCAAACTTTCTCCTAACGCAGAGGATATTGTAGATATGGCATATAAGTGTTGTGAAGCTGGTGCTGATTCAATTTCTTTGGTTAATACTTTTAAAGCAATGGCAATCGATATAAACAAGAGAAAACCAGTATTTGACAACATTACAGCAGGACTTTCTGGTGCTGCAATAAAGCCTATTGCCCTTAGAATGGTGTATGAAGTATCGAAGGTAGTGAATGTTCCGGTTGTTGGTATGGGAGGAATCTTTACAACTAATGATGCTATAGAGTTTATAATGGCGGGTGCAACTGCCATACAAATAGGAACCGCTAACTTTGTTAATCCTAGTATTTGTATTGAAATAATTGATGGAATTGAAGAATTTATGAAAAAGGAAAATATAAGAAACTTAAATGAAATTAAAGGTATAATATAAATATATAAACCCCCATTTGATCAAATGGGGGTTTATTAAAATAGTTGAAATATTTAGCATTTATTTAACAAAGATTTCTTACAATTTACATAAATTTGAGTTATAATAACAATGAATATTTATGTTAGGAGGGTAAGCTGTGGCTAAACCGAGTATTTTTAGTAAAAATTATAGAGCTAAAATTAAGAAAATTAGGAGAAGGAGATTTTTCATAGCATTTCTTTTAATTTTGATATTAGGTTCGTGTTATAAAATTTTTATATTTGATGGAAATTTTAATTTTGGAGGCCTAAGTAAATCTAAAGACAGTATTAATAATAAAAAAATTGTAAATAATGATAACAAGTCAAAAAAATCAGACAGTAAAGGGAAAGTGGTTCCAGAAGAAGATGAAACAAAAACAGAAGAAAAAAATTATACACTAACACTAAGGGATGGTAAAGAAGTAAAGGTAATATATGAAGAAAATAATGGAGAGAAAAAAATCAAAAATGTAAATAGTGATATTGATAATACAAACTATAAGTATAGCATTAATCCTAGCTCAAATGGCGTCGTTATATTTGATATAATTGCTCAAAATATTATCTATGTAGATATTAATGGGAATAAGTTAGACATTACAAAACAAAATTACACTTCAAGTAATGGTCAAGTGTATACTAAGGAAGAAATTTTGAAAAACAATCCAAGCTATGTTTGGGATAGTACTCCAACCTTCATTGATAATGATAATATTGCATACGTTAGCCAAAGGCCGTGGTTTAATGGTGATGACACGAAGTACATATGGATTGTGAATGTTAAGGCTCCAGAATCACATGTTTTATATGAAAATTTAAATGGGAAAAGCATTGAATTTGGAAATGTTAATCCAAAAGGATTAACTACTATAATTGATGGTAAAACTGAGTATTTAAATGGAAATGGAAATGTAAGTGAATAGCTAAAGATTAGGGGGTGGTGAAGATTAATATTGGAATGTCTTCAGCGTGTTTTTATCCTGAAGTAGAGACTGAAAATTGCATCCCTTTAATGAAAAAATATGGATTTGATACAGGGGAAATTTTTTTAAATACTCCAAGTGAGTATGAATATGATTTTTTGCAAAAAATAAATGAACGAAAATTAGAAAATGATTTTAAAATTAATTCAGTACATGCGTTTTGTGCTATTTTTGAACCTTTTCTTTTTGATAGGTACGAAAGAAGAAGAAAGGATATGTTTTACTATTTTAGAGCTGTTTGTAGAGCGTGTAAACAACTAGACGCAGAGTTTTATACATTTCATGGTATGAGAAACTTAGAATATGAGAGTTTAGACAAGAATTTCATAATAGAAATTTATAATCAATTAACATATATAGCTGCTGAAGAAGGAATAAAATTAGCTCAAGAGAATGTATCTTGGTGTATGTCCTCAAATCTAAATTTTTTATCCATGATAAAAGAAAGTTGCCAATATCCACTATATTATACTTTTGATATTAAGCAAGCGTATAAATCTAATATAGAACCAGTAGAATATATAAAATTAATGGGAAAAGATTTGGTCAACTTTCATGTGAACGACAGAAATGAAGAGAATGTTTGCTTGCTTCCTGGTAAAGGTAAGGTTGACTATTTAGCTATTAGTAAAGCTTTAAATAGTGTTGGGTATAAAGGTAATGCCATAATAGAAGTTTATAGAGAAAATTTTAATTCGTTAGAAGAAGTAACAAATTCAAAAAAACTTTTGGCTGGCATATTGTAAAAGTTGCATATAATTTGTACAATTAGTAATATATCATAATTTTTGTGAGAAAATAAATTATTTGATCATCATAGTTTGAAAAAAACTTAGTAAGTATGGTATAATATATAAATTGAAAAGCATTCGTGTAATTTTAGGAGGAGAAAAAAATAATGGACGCAAAAATAGAAAAACTAGAAAATAGTATTGTACAGTTGGAGATTACTGTTGAAGCAGAAAAATTTCAAGAGGCTTTATTGAAATCCTATAAAAAAAATGTTAAGAGATTTGATGTGCCTGGTTTCAGAAAAGGTAAAGCACCTATGGCAATCATTAAAAGGAACTATGGCGTAGAAGTTTTTTACGAAGATGCTATAAATTTTGTTTATGAGGATACATACTTAAATGTTGTAAAGGAAAATGACATTCATCCTGTAGATTATCCTGAACTCGACATAATTGAAATTGGTGAAGGTAAAGATTTTGTTTATACAGCTAAAGTAACAGTTAATCCAGAAGTAGTACTTGGAGAATACATGGGTGTTGAGGTAGCTAAAGTTGAATATCCTGTTTTAGATGAAGATATAGAAAAACAAATTAAATCAATGCAAGAAAAAGGCTCAAGAATCGAAGTTAAAGATGAAAATGCAGCTGTTGAAAATGGAGATATTGCAGTAATTGATTTCAAAGGATTCATTGATGGAACTCCTTTTGAAGGTGGAGAAGGAAAAGATTTTTCTCTTGAAATAGGATCCGGTTCTTTCATTGATAATTTTGAAGAACAACTTATTGGTGTAAAAAAAGGCGAATCAAAGGAAGTAAATGTTCACTTCCCTGAAGAATATGGCAATGAAGAATTAAATTCCAAAGCTGCTATGTTTGAAGTTACTGTAAATGAAATCAAAGTAAAAGAACTTCCTGAATTGGATGATGAATTTGCAAAAGAAGTCTCAGAATTTGATACTCTTGAGGAATTAAAAGCTGATATAAAAAATAAAATTACTGAGGCTAATAATCTTAGAGCTGAAAGAGAATTCGAAGATAAGGTAATAGATGCAGTTTGTGATAATGTAGTCTTAACTATTCCAGCAGTTATGGTAGTTAATGAAACAGATGTAATGTTACAAGATCTAGAACAAAGATTAAGATATCAGAATTTAGACTTAGCATCTTATTATCAGTACACAAATACTACAGAAGAAAAAGTTAGAGAATTCATGAAAGAAAATGCTGAAAAAAGAGTTAAAACTAGATTAGTAATTGAAGCAATTGTAAAAGCTGAAAAAGTAGAAGCTTCAGAAGAAGAACTTTTAGAAAAAGCAACTGAGTATGCTAAAGAATATGGTCAAGATGAAGTTGAAAAAATGGCTCAGTTACTATTAGATGCTCAAAAACAATATATAGTATCAGATGTAGTTAATGAAAAAGTTATTAAAATGTTGGTTAGCAATTGTAAAACTGTAGCATAATATATGATAGATTAGGAGTCAGCCTTTTCTGGCTCTTAATTTAATAAAATTGGTAATATAGGTAGGAGGGTTTTGTTATGAGTTTAGTGCCAATGGTTGTGGAGCAAACTAATAGAGGCGAAAGATCCTATGATATTTATTCTAGGCTGTTAAAGGATAGAATAGTGTTTTTAGGTGAAGAAGTAAATGATGTTACTGCTAGTTTAATTGTAGCTCAACTATTATTTTTAGAAGGAGAAGATCCCGATAAGGATATATATCTTTATATTAATAGTCCTGGTGGCTCTATTACTTCGGGTATGGCAATTTTTGATACTATGCAGTACATAAAACCCGATGTATCAACTATTTGTGTTGGTATGGCTGCTTCTATGGGAGCATTTTTACTTGCTGCTGGAGCAAAAGGAAAGAGATTTGCTCTTCCCAATAGTGAAATAATGATTCATCAGCCTTCAGGCGGGTATCAAGGCCAAGCGACAGACATTAATATACATGTTCAAAGAATATTAAAAAGCAAACAAACATTGAATAGAATATTAAGCGAAAGATCAGGTAAACCATTAGAACAGGTAGAAAAAGATGTTGAAAGAGATTATTTTATGTCTGCGAATGAAGCTAAAGAATATGGATTAGTTGATGAAGTAATAGAAAAAAAGAAATAACCTTGAGAGGTGAAGAAATGACCAGAATTGAGGATAAAAAACAGTTGAAGTGTTCATTCTGTGGAAAAAGTCAGGATCAAGTAAGAAGGCTTATTGCAGGTCCAGGAGTGTACATTTGTGATGAATGTATAGAACTTTGCTCAGAGATCATTACTGATGAATTTGAGGAAATTGTTCAAATTGATATGAACGCACTACCAAAGCCTGTAGAAATAAAATCTTACTTAGATCAATATGTAGTTGGTCAAGAAGGTGCAAAAAAATCTCTTGCAGTGGCTGTATACAATCACTACAAAAGAATTAATTCAACAACTAGCGATGAAGAGGTTGAGCTTCAAAAGAGTAATATACTCTTACTTGGACCAACAGGATCAGGGAAAACTTTACTTGCTCAGACCCTTGCTAAGTTTTTAAATGTCCCTTTTGCTATTGCAGATGCTACTACTTTGACAGAAGCTGGTTATGTTGGTGAGGATGTTGAAAATATCCTTCTTAAAATTAATTCAAAACGCAGATTATGATATAGAAAGAGCAGAAAAAGGGATAGTTTACATTGACGAAATTGATAAAGTTGCAAGAAAATCTGAGAATCCATCAATCACAAGAGATGTTTCTGGTGAAGGAGTACAACAAGCATTATTAAAAATACTTGAAGGAACAATTGCGTCTGTACCACCACAAGGTGGCAGAAAGCATCCGCATCAGGAATTTATACAAATAAATACTACGAACATTTTATTTATTTGTGGTGGTGCCTTTGATGGTATTGATAAAATAATAGAAAAGAGGACACGACAGAGTTCCTTAGGTTTCGGCGCTGATATTCAGTCAAAGAAAGAAAAAGATGTTGGAGTTGTTCTTAAGGATATTATGCCAGGTGATTTATTAAAATTTGGCTTAATACCTGAATTTGTGGGAAGGCTTCCAATTGTTGTAACTTTAGAGGCCTTAGATAGGCATGCGCTTATTAAAATTTTAAGCGAACCTAAAAATGCTTTAATAAAACAATATAAGAAGTTGTTTGAAATGGATAATGTTGTTTTAGACTTTGAAGACACTGCACTAGAATCTATTGCTGAAGAAGCAATTAGTAGAAATACAGGGGCTAGAGGTCTTAGAGCAATACTTGAAGAAATAATGAAAGATATTATGTTTGATATTCCTTCAAAGGAAGAAATTACAAGAGTTACAGTAACAGAAGACACACTTAAAACAAAAGAACCGATTGTGGATTTACTTCCAGAAGGTGAAAAGAGATCTATAATAAAGGGCTCAAAACGAAATAAAAATAAAAGAGGTCCAGAGACAGCATAAAAAGTAGCGTAAGCTACTTTTTTTAACTATTTTGGAATTTAATCATTCTCTCTAAGAATATATTAATGAAAACTGAACATAATAAAAATGTATATTCATAAATATATTTGTTAAGAAAGGGTGAAAGAATATGACAAACATACTGCTTTTATTAGAAATATCTTTTACAGTAATAATAGGACTTTATTTTTTAAATGCATTAAAAACTCAACAATCGAATAAGGTTAGTGTAGTACAAGAAAATAAAAAAGAAATGGAAAACCTTATGAAGATGAGAAAAGTAAAATTAACAGAACCTCTATCAGAAAAAAGTAGACCAAAGCATTTTGAAGAAATTATTGGTCAGGAGAAAGGTATTCAAGCACTTATTGCAGCGTTATGTGGAAATAATCCTCAGCATGTAATTATTTACGGACCACCTGGAGTAGGAAAAACTGCTGCTGCGAGGTTAGTTTTAGAATACGCAAAGAAACAAAAAAATTCTCCTTTTAGCGAAGATGCAAAAATTATTGAAATTGATGCCACTACAGTTAGATTTGATGATAGAGGAATAGCAGATCCGCTAATAGGTTCAGTACATGATCCTATTTATCAAGGAGCTGGTCCACTAGGAGTAGCAGGTATTCCTCAGCCAAAGGCCGGCGCAGTTACTAGGGCTCATGGTGGGGTGCTTTTTATTGATGAAATAGGGGAGTTACATCCAATTGAAATGAATAAATTGCTTAAGGTGATGGAAGATAGAAAAGTTTTTTTAGATAGTGTATATTATAATTCAACAGATCAAAATATGCCAACCTACGTGAAAGAGGTATTCGATAATGGATTTCCAGCAGATTTTAGACTGGTAGGAGCAACTACTAGAAATGCTGAAGAAATAGTTGCCGCTTTGAGATCAAGATGTGTAGAAGTGTATTTTAGAGGATTAACCTCTGAAGAGGTAGAAACAATTGCTAAAAACGCAATTGAAAAAATTGATATGAAGATAAGTGAAGAAGCAATTCATCTTATAGGAAAGTATGCTACTAATGGTAGAGATGCCGTAAATCTATTGCAACTTGCAGCGGGCATATCCATAAATGATAAAAGAGATGAGATTAAAACAAGTGATTTAGAAAGCGTTATTGAAAATGGCCAGTATTCACCAAGACCTGAAAAAAACATTAGTGAGATACCACAAGTTGGTTATGTAAATGGCCTTGCAGTTTATGGAGCAAATATAGGTACAGTTATGGAAATAGAAGCAATGGCTAGAAGAGTTAAAATTAGAAAAGGAAAAGTTACAATTACAGGAATTGTACATGAAGAAGAAATTAGTAGCTATAATAGGAAGATGGTTAGAAAGAGTACAGCTAGATGTTCAATTGAAAATGTAATAAGTGTACTAGAGAAGAAATTTGATATTAATTGTGATGAGTATGACATACATATTAACTTTCCAGGTGGGGCACCAATAGATGGGCCGTCAGCAGGAATAAGCATCGCAGTTGCTATTTATAGTGCGATTAAAAATATACCTGTTGATAATAAGGTTGCTATGACAGGAGAGATTTCCTTACATGGTAATGTAAAACCTATAGGTGGAGTAAATTCAAAGATAGAAGCAGGAATAAAAGCAGGTGCAAAAAGAATAATAATACCTAAGGATAATTGGCAAGAAAGTTTTGCTGATATTGAAGATGCCGTTGTAATTCCTGTTTCAAATATTGAAGAAGTTATAGCATTAAGTATGGAATTGGAATATAATGAAAAAACATCAATATCCATAGATACAAAAGTAGGAATGCTTTATGCAAGTTCTACTAATAATCCATGTTAATTAAGTATATTTTCCTATAACAATTGTAAAATAATATTTTTATGGGTATAATATATTAGTCTAGCTAAGCATATATTTTGCATAGCTACTTTCATTTTTCTAAAATTTGGGCTAATATATTAATTAAATAAGAACTAATATATTGCACGAGTAATAATACATGAGGAGGGGAGAAAATGAAAAGTGATATTAAAATTCTTCCTTTAATTCCACTTAGAGGGATAACTATATTCCCGTATATGGTGCTTCATTTTGATGTTGGACGTGAAAAGTCTGTTATCGCTTTAGAAAATGCGATGCTAAATGAGCAGGAGATTTTTTTAGTTTCTCAAAAGGATCCTAAAGTTGAAGAGCCTGAGAAAGAAGATATTTTTAGTATAGGAACAATTTGTAGTGTTAAACAAATTCTTAAATTACCTGGTGATACTGTTAGAGTATTAGTAGAAGGTGTAAATAGAGGAGAAATAATTGAGTATATTGAAGACGAAGATTTCTTTAAGGCACAGATTAAGATTATAAGTGATAAGGAATCTACTAATGATAACAAATGCCAAGCATTAGTGAGAACTGTAAAGGATTCATTTAATGAGTACATGAAATTATCAGGTAGCATTCCAGCAGAGGCTTTAGTTTCTTTAGAAGATATGGAGGCCCCAGGAAGGCTTGCTGATGTGGTAAGTTCATATCTTATGCTGAAGCAAGATAAAAAACAAGAACTTCTTGAAGCTAGTGACGTTATTAAGAGACTGGACAACATTTTATTAATTTTAGTTAGTGAGATTGATATTCTTAAAATAGAGAAAAAAATCGGAACAAAAGTTAAAAATAAAATTGATAAAATGCAAAAGGAATATTACCTTAGAGAGCAAATAAAAGTTATCCAAGAAGAATTAGGTGAAGATGACGAAGACAAGAAAGAAATTAATAAATATAAAGCTAGGATAAATAAGGCTAAGTTACCTAAGGAAGTAAAAGAGAAAGTTCTTCACGAACTTGATAGACTTAAAAATACTGGAAGCTATTCAGCTGAAGGTGGAGTAATTAGAACTTATATTGATTGGATTTTAGAGTTACCTTGGAGTAATACAACTGAAGATAACATGGATATTAAAAGAGCACGAGAAATACTTGAAAAAGAGCATTATGGATTAGAAGAAGTCAAAGATAGAATTATAGAGTATTTGGCTGTGAAAAATATGAGTAAATCCTTGAAGGGACCAATTCTATGCTTAGTTGGACCTCCTGGAGTTGGAAAAACATCTATCGCAAAGTCAATTGCAAATGCTCTTAATCGTAATTTTGTAAGGATGTCACTAGGCGGTGTTAGAGATGAAGCTGAAATAAGGGGACATAGAAAGACTTATGTTGGGTCATTGCCTGGTAGAGTGATTTATGGAATGAAACAAGCTAAGACCAAGAATCCTCTTTTTTTACTTGATGAAATAGACAAGATGAGTAATGACTTTAGAGGTGACCCTGCGGATGCTTTACTTGAAGTTTTGGATAGTGAGCAAAATAGCACTTTCAGAGACCACTATTTAGAGCTTGATTTTGATTTATCTAAAGTACTATTTATTACAACAGCAAATTCTTTAGAGACTATTCCTCGGCCTTTAATGGACAGAATGGAGATAATCGAAATCTCTGGATACACTTCTGAAGAAAAGCTAAATATTGCTAAGATGCATTTGATACCTAAACAATTGATAGAAAATGGTGTTGAGGACAATAGAATAGCTTTTTCAGATGCTGCTATCAATTGCATTATTGAAAACTATACAAAAGAATCAGGTGTCAGAAACCTTGAAAGAAAAATTGCTTCAGTTATTCGAAAATCTATTGCTGAGCTCATTGAAAAAGAGAGAAATACAATTTCTATTACTGTAAATCATGTAAAAAGATTCTTAGGTCCATTTATTTTTACCTATGATAAGATTAATAAGGCTGATAAAATTGGCGTAGTTATGGGAATGGCATGGACTGGATATGGTGGAGATACTTTACCTATTGAAGTTAGTGTTATGAATGGAACAGGAAAACTTGAATTAACAGGACAACTTGGAGATGTAATGAAGGAATCTGCCAGAGCAGGGTATAGCTATGTTAGATCTAATGCTGAGAAATATAATATAAATGGTGACTTTTATAAAGATAAGGATTTGCATATTCATGTACCTGAAGGTGCTGTACCAAAAGATGGACCATCTGCTGGAGTAACAATGATTACAGCCATGGTATCTGCTTTGAGTGGTAAAAAGGTTAGACATAATGTTGCTATGACTGGAGAAATAACTTTGACAGGTAGAGTACTACCTATTGGTGGATTAAAAGAAAAATGTCTAGCAGCTTATAGAGCAGGTATAGACACTGTTATTGTACCAAAAGAGAACGAAAAAGATATTATAAAAATCCCAAACACTGTAAAGGGAAAAATCAACTTTATATACGCTGACCAAATTGATACAGTGATTCAAAATTCAATTATTCAGGAATAAAAACTAGGGAGATAAAGTATGGAAATTAAGCAATCAGATTTTGTAATATCAGCAGTAACATCAGGTCAATATCCAAAAGATGGGTTTCCTGAAGTGGCTTTTGTTGGAAAATCAAATGTAGGTAAGTCATCTTTAATAAATACTATAACTAATAGAAAAAAGTTAGCTAAAGTAAGTGCGACTCCAGGAAAGACAAGATTAGTTAATTTTTTCTTAATTAACAAGGTTGTGTTCTTTGTTGATTTACCTGGTTATGGATATGCTAAAATTTCAAAATCGCAGCAACAAAGCTGGGGTAATATGATTGAATCATATCTAAAGGGCAGAGAAACTTTAAAAAAATTTGTTTTATTGGTTGATTCAAGGCATAAACCAACAGATGATGACATTTTAATGAATAATTGGATTAGGCACTATGGAATTGAATGCATTATAGTTTCTACAAAAATAGATAAACTTACAAAAAATGAAATTTTTAAAAGTGATAAACTAATTCGGGATACTCTTAAATTAAGTAGTGATGAGAAAATACTTCATTTTTCATCGTTAAAAAGGACAGGAAAAGAAGAGCTTATTGATACAATTTTTGATAGAATAGTTGAATAATTTATTTAGATATTATTTTTATAACATGTTAAAGTTGAATCTATAGAAGCTTTAATTAATAGAAGCAGAGAGTTTGATCTGCTTCTATTTTTATATAAAAAACTTTTAATGGTGGTGTTTTAAAATGAGTATTGTAATTAATCTAATGATTTTCTTTATGATTTATATAGTTCCTATTGTAGTATTCATTAAGTCTGGGATGGATAATAGAATTAATAAAGTTATTATATTTTTAATTTGTAGTATATATTTAGTTGCAAGCATTCTTACATCAGATGTAACTTATAACTTATTTCCGTTTTCAATTGTAATTATAGATTTGATTTTGATGGGTAAGAATAATTACAAAAAAGATTTTCAGAAATACAAATTTAACTTTAATGAATTTAATATATTTAAAGCATTTAAATATGCAATTTTTAATTATTTACTAGCTATGATTGTATCAATAGTTTTTATGATTATACTTTCTAGTTTTAAAATTGAAACTAAGGATCAAAATATAGTGAAGGAAATGAGTGATTTTTCATTACTAAAATTTATTATAATGATGCCGATCACAATGGTTTTTGCACCGGTAGTAGAAGAATTTGTATTCAGGTGGGTTCTGTATGAAAAGGTATTAAAAAAATATACAGGAGTATATTTAGGAGCTATTATTAGTAGCGTCATATTTGCACTATTTCATGCTAATTTGAAATCTTTTGCAGTGATTTTTACAATTGGACTTGTAAATTGCTATTTGATAAATAAAAAAGGATATTGGTATGCAGTTTTCAACCATTTTTTCTTTAATTCAGCAAGTGTTCTTGTTATGTTGTATTATAAAGTCTGATAATTTTTTATTCCTTTGAATAAAAAAAAGAATAATGTTAATAATACTAATGTAATGGGAGAAATAAATCTCCATAGTATATTAGGAAGGTAGCAACCTATCTTATATGCTAAAACCCCCCATCCCCCTTGGGACCGAATTTCGGTCCCTTTAATTTATTCAGGACTTATTATGTATAGCCTATTCTTTTGAAATTGATTTTATTTTAAAGTAGAAACTGCTATTGGGATTTGATGTTGCTTTTAGTAATATAGAAATAGAATAGTGTTTTATAACAGTGCTATTTGTGTTAGAGGTACCTTTAAAATTTAATACCCATTTTACTTCTGATACATCCCCCTCTTTGGTCCATTTTGTATCCATAAAAAGCCCATCTTCAAGGGTATAGGTTGAATTATCCCCTGACATTTTTCCTATTACTGAAAGGTCATTTCCAGTAACACCAGGAAAAAAAATTTCAGTTTGCTTATATGGTTCGCTTCGGGGCAAGCCTTGAATATATTTAATAAAGCATATCATTGTGTCTTTTCCAAAAAAGTTATCCTCAGGAGTATAACTAAAATTATGAAGTTCATTGTTTATTAGAACATAGTTAGTTTGAGTCATAATACCATTAGAAATATTTGCAGAAATAATTTTTGGAGTTTTGTTATTTTTACAATCCATAAAACCTAGAATATTATCATTTGAGCAATAAATATCTTTAAAAGTACTCTTGTCCCAAATAAAAATATGCTTTATGGGGGAGTTATTTTCTGATGCTTGGACAAAAATTTCGGGTACTTTATTTCTGTTTACATCCATCAATGTTACCTTCATAGGCCAGTAAGGGTAGTAGGACCCTACAGTAGGAATATTTATTTCTGGTTTTAGAAATAAACTAGTGTCCTTTGTATTTACTTGTATATAATACTTATCCTTATTCGTATTTATGTATAAAATATCTTCATTTCCATCTCCTGTTAAATCAGCCTTAATGGCCTTGTTTTCAGTAATAGTACTAAAGGTAGTGGCTGATTTTTTCGAGTTTAGCAAGATGATTAATAGAATTAATATAATTGTTGCTAAAATAGCGTAGTAGATATGTTTTTTCTTTAGAAAAATTACTCTGAATTTCATTAATTTCACCTCCATTTAAGTATATGAAGAGTGAAGATAATTAATTATAAAAAAAATAGACTAAATGTCTATTTTAAAAAATATTTCTATTTGCAATTATCACATATTCCATAAAAGTATATTTGATTTGCAATAACTTGAAACTTGGTAAAATTCTGAACTTTTTCATTTAGATCTATAAAATTAATTCCATCAATATCTTCCACTTTATTACAGTTTAAACATTGAATATGAGGATGATCACATATATTTCCATCATATCTAAAATTACCTTCACCCACATTAATTTCTTGAATAAGGCCTACATCAACTAAGGTTTTTAGTGCCTTATAGACTGTTGCAAGGCTCATTGTTGGGTATTCTGTCTGTAAAGATTTGTATATTATTTCAGCTGAAGGATGCTCTTTAGTTGATTTTAAATATTTGTAAACTGCTATCCTTTGAGGAGTTAGTTTTAACTTTTTTTCTCTAAATATATTTGCTATTGTATCCATAAACACCATCCTTTTAGTTGATTAATTTTATTATATAATAAATATTATCATTCGTCAATTATTATTATTAACGCAATCCCTAATTATATATTATATTACTTTTTATATTCTAAGTCAAAGCTTATTAATTAGGAGATAGTACAAATTTAATACTAAGGTAAAGTGTATTTTTTTTGAGAGAATTTCTAATACTTGATTAATCTTAATATAATATACTGAGAGGGGGATTTGGTATGAATAAAACATATGTTTTGGATACAAATGTAATTCTCTACTCGCCAACTGCAATGCTATCTTTTGGAGATGGAGAGGTTGTGATACCAGAGGTTGTCCTAGAGGAGTTAGATTCTTTTAAAAAGGATAAAAGTGATTTAGGTGCAAATGCAAGGCATGCAGCGAGAATACTAGACAATATTCGTAAACAAGGCAAACTTGTGGAGGGCGTTGAGTTACCTGAAGGTGGCAAGTTGAGGGTAGAAATGAATCATTTCGATACTGAAATACCATCAACATGGGATAAGATTAAAGCTGATAATAGAATACTTCAGATTTGTAAGGCGTTGAAGCAACAAGGGCAGGATGTTCGTCTTATCACAAAGGATATTTTTGAAAGAATTAAAGCAGATATAGTAAATATTGAAGTTGATGATTTTTATGAAAAATTAGTACCTGAATATGACAACCAATATACTGGAAGAATAGAATTATACAGTTCTAGTGAAAACATCACAAAATTTTATCAGGAGAAGTATCTTAATTACAAAGATTTAATTAAGATTTGCAGTAATGATTTTGGTGTCCAAGAAATATTTTTAAATCAGTTTATTATTTTGCGATCGGTTGATAATATTAAACAAAGTGCATTAGGAAGATTTGATGGTGAAAAAATGGTTCCTCTTTTATATAAAGATATGAAACCTTTAGGGATATCTGCAAGGAATGTAGGGCAAAAGTTTATGCTTGAAGCGTTATATACAGATGCTAGTAAAGCCCCTCTTGTAATTGTAAAAGGACCAGCGGGCACTGCAAAGACACTTTTCTCTATTGCTGTAGGACTACAAAAAACTATTGAAGAAGATAATACTTATAGAAGAATACTTTTTTGTAGACCTAACGTTACAATGGATGAAGAAATTGGGTTTCTACCTGGGACTGAACAAGAAAAAATTTTACCGTTTATGAGACCAGTATTTGATAATCTTGAGGTTCTTTTAGATTCTGATGAATCGGAAAGATACAAAAATGAAAAAGATTTAGCTGATAAAATTAAGGAGCTATTTGATAGAAGAATTATTACAACTGAAGCAGTTGCATTTCTTAGAGGAAGATCAATAGTTAAAAACTGGGTTATTATTGATGAAGCACAAAATCTCTCACCCAAACAAGTAAAAGCAATAATCACAAGGGTTGGTAATGGTACAAAATTGATTTTAATCGGAGATCCTGAACAGATAGATCATCCTTTTTTAGATTCTAGATCAAATGGATTATGTTATGCATCAGAGAAAATGAAGGGAAGCGAGCTTTGTTATCAAGTAACATTGAAATACGATGAATGTGAAAGATCTGCACTTGCCTATGAGAGCTCTAAAAGATTGTGAGTTATTATTTTATGAACAATTGGTTAAAAAGCTTGACTACATTTAACAATAACATTAAAATTAATTGTACAATATGGATAAAAATAGGTGTATATGAAGATAGATGTTGCCTAAAAAGAAAATAGCACAAACTATAGGAGCGATAAATACATGGATAATAAAAAAACTAAAAAGAAAAGGAAATTTTCATATAAGAAATTTCTTTTTTTTATTATTTTTCAAATTCTTTTTACGTTAATTACTTTTCCATTACAAGTATTCTATGGACCCTATGAAAAAGTAAGAAATGTAATGGTTGGTACTTCCATGGCTACATATTCGCATCAATATATTGCTAAAACTTTTTTATCTGATAAAAGAATCAAAGAGATATTAGCAGAAGAAGCAAAGGAGACTATGAAAAATAATTCAGTGAAGGACACAAATACTAATATAAGTTCAAGTGAAGTTGTAATTAATTCTAAAAATGATGATATAGAGCTAAAAGAAATTAAAGGGAGAAAATTTCATGGGAAGGCACTAATTATTAGTAATCCATCAAAAGTCAAGGTAGGTTATTCTGCAAAACTTGGTGCTGAGGGCGAAAGAACAAGTAAAATGGCTGAGAGATATAAAGCTGTTGCAGCAATTAATGGTGGTGGATTTAATGATATTTCTCCAGATGGCAAAATAGGGTCAGGAGTAGGTGCAATCCCTACAGGAATTGTTATGTCACAAGGAAATGTAGTATATCCTACTGGGAATGTAAACAAAAATGAAAAGCAATCTTGTATAATGGGTATTACTGGAGATGGTCATTTAGTTGTTGGTGGTCCTTATAGCATTAATGATTTAGAAAATTTAAATGTAAAAGAAGCATTGAGTTTCAGTCCAACACTAATTGTAAATGGAAATCCACATATTTCTGAGTACTCTTTGCAAGGTGCTAATCCTCGAAGCGTAATTGGACAGAAGGCTGATGGCAGTATAATTTTTTTAGCTATTGATGGGAGAAGAGGACTAGAACTTGGTGCTACATTAAAAGATATCCAGGATATAATGATAGAACTTGGTGCAATAAATGCAATGTGTTTAGATGGTGGAGCATCCACAACTATGTACTATAATGGAGAGGTTATTAATACCCCAAGCAACGCTTTAGGCGAAAGGAGTATGCCAACTATCATATATGTTGAACCATAGAAAAGGGCACTTAAACGGAGGTCAAAATGAAAATTGTAAGGACTATTTTGATTTGGATACTAATATCACTATCATTGCAGACAGTTCTTTTATTGTATTTAAATAAATACTACTTTGCCGATGAAAAAAACATAATATATAAAGATGTTAATATTAAAAAAACTAAATCAACACCTAGTAAAGAAATAAAATTGCCAACAGATTGTAAAGACTTTCAAGTCTCCTTTGATGGAAAATTCATATCTTATTATGAAGGTAGTGTTTTGATAATTGAAAACATAAGAACAAATGAAAAAAAAGAAATCAGTATAGATGTGAAATCAGTAAAGTCAATTTATAAATGGATTGATGATAGAGATATAATAATTATTGCAGAAACGCAAATTGTTGATAATGGTAGTACCGTTAGGTTTTATTCATATGATGTTAAGGATAGTATTAAAGTTGAAACTAAAGATTTTGTAAATAATAGAGACGTATTAATAAAGTTACCAGATGAAAATGCTGAAATTAGTGATATAATTTTTAATACGATGAATACAATTTTCTATCCTAAAATAACAGTTAGTAAAAATGTATCATATGTCTACAGATTAGATGTATCAATGCCAATTGAAAAATTAAGCTATATTAGTACCAATATTGATAAAATGTGCATTATTAAGCAAGAAGATAAAATTGTTTATGAGATTGGCGGAACTAATGGAGTTTATATTGGAAAAGATACAAATCCAATAGAAATTGAAAACACCAATAGCTTTTGTGAATTCACAGTAGATACAAATGGACTAATTTACGTAGGAGCAATAAAGAATAATAAAGTTTATAAATTATTTTATGGAAAATCAAATGAAGCTTTCGGTAAGTGGAAGTCTGTAGCTTTAGATGAACCATATGATAAGAATGATATTTATGTTTCACTTGAAGGTAGAATTTACATTAATAATAGGTTAGCAGGTATTGTTAAAGAGCTAAACACTAATAAGAAATATAGCTATGAGGGTAAATTTGTGAAATTTTTTGACAAAGGTATTATTTCACTTAAAGATGATGTAATTGTTTCAAAAATTGAGTTTACCAATTAAAAGATAATTGATACAGAGGATAAAGGGGATTTAGTTGTGAGAGTATTAAAAAAAATAGTCGTTTTTGTTTTAGTTGCGATTATTATTCAAACTTCAGTTCTATTATATTTAGAAAAATATTATTTTGCATCTGATACTGTTGTTCGCAATGTTACAAGTCAAAAACATGCAAAAATTAAGGCAAGCGAAAATACAAAACAATTTAAAGTTTCATTTGATGGCAAGTATATATCGTATATGGATAGTAATGGGCTTTATATAATTGATACTATGCTTGGTACAGTAAACAAAGCTAAAATTCAGGAGGGAGCTACAGTATCATTCTATAAATGGCTTCCTGACAGTAACAGGATTATTTTCGCTGATAAAATGCCTAATAGTAATGGTGTAGCAATTAAATTTCATTTTTATAATGCTGTTACTAAGGTTTCGGAAGAAGTCAGGGGAAAAAAGCTTAATAACTCTGTATTTATTCAAGAATATAGCATAAACTGTCAAGTTACTGATATAGCAATATCTACATTATCTAATGTTATCTATGCTAAGATTTTGAAACCTGGACAGAGAGTTGCAATTTATAATCTTGAGAATATGACTTCTATAAATAAGACTCAAATAGATCGTATGGGCATTGGAAACATAGGAATAGCAACTAATAATGATAATTTGTACTTCGAAGATTTAGTAGGTAAAAATATTAAGACAGTAAATGATGTAGCAGTGAGTATTCCTCAGGTTAAGAATCCCTCTATTCTAGGTACCGACAACCTTGGTAATATTTATGTTGGAGAAATCAATAATGAATGCGTTAATAAAATCTATTGGGGAATTGCCATAGGAAATGAATATAAATGGAGCTCTAGAGAATTAACAACTGCGGTGAATATTAATAATTTATACATTTCTCAAGAGGGTAAAATATACGTTAATGATAACCTTAATGGAATTGTAACTGAGGTGAATTCTGGGATAAAAACTGAGTATCCCGGTATCTTTAAAACAATGTATGATAAAGGAATTGCATCAATTGAAGATGGAATTATTACTCTGACCAAGTTTAATGAAATTACAAAAAATAAACATTAAGGTTTATAAAAATAAACATTTTAAAAACTTTTGATGCCACTTGAAATAATTTATGATATAATTGTCTTTACTAATGCGTATTTACGTTTCGTTTTGAGGAGGAATTAACTTGAATTTTAGAGCATGGTTGTTACAAACAGTTTTAATTGTACCGGCGATATTAATTGCGTTTACTGTTCATTCATTTGCGCAGGCAGCAATTGCGGATAGATTAGGTGATAAGAATCCTAGAGCTATGGGAAGATTAACTTTAAATCCCTTAGCACATGTAGATTTAATGGGTTTTTTAATGATTCTATTATTTCAATTTGGATGGGGAAAACCAGTGGAAACCAACCCCAGTGCCTATAAGCACTATTACAAAGATGACTTAAAGGTTAGACTATCGGGAATTATTTCAAACTTGGGGACGGCCATATTATTTGCTATTATCTATGCTGTTCTTGCGATAACAAATGTGATACCAGCCTGGACTATAGCTATGCAAAAACCACCATCAGGAATTAATATTGGGGTACCGCTGTTAGTTGAACTAGTGATTAATTACACTATAGGTATAAATTGTATGTTTGCTATAATCAATATTATACCAATACCTGGACTAGATGGGTTCTATATAATGAGAGATGTCTCTCCCAAGTTTTTCTATAGGGTAGCTGATAAAATGTATAGATCTCAGTTTATTATATTAATTATTTTCATTTTCTTTGCGGGTCCAATTTTAGTAGGAATACCTAGTAACGCATTAGCTTCATTGCTGTTACATATTGGAAAATCCCTTGTGTAATTATGTATCACTTACATACTAACCTATAATAATTAGGAGAATAGCAATGGAATTGTCCTATGAACAAGATATTAATTTATTTATAATAAATATCTTTCATTGAACTTTACATTGCTATTTATTTTATTCATATGTTTATAGAAATAGGATTACCCAGGAAATAAGAAAAAAATTAACCTAGGAGGAAATTATGAGATTACGAAAAAAATGGTGGGCAAGACCTGAGATGGAGCAAGCTTCTTATTTTATTACAGATCCAAAAGAGTATATTGGCAAGTGGTCAACAGAGTTTGGAAATAAAAATGAAATACATCTTGAATTAGGATGTGGAAGAGGAAAATTCATTACAGATAAAGCACTTAACAATAAAGATATTAACTATATAGGTATTGATTTGAAGGATGAAGTGCTGATATATACTACTAGAAAGATTGAGGAATTAGAACTTAAAAATGTACGGATTATACCACTAAATATAAGTTTTATTGAAGGTGTATTTCAAAAAGATGAAATTAGTAAGATTTATATTAATTTTTGTAATCCATGGCCAAAAGATAGACATAATAAAAGGAGGCTTACACATACAAACTTCTTGAATGAGTATAAAAAATTCTTAAAGCCAGAAGGGGAAATTTGGTTTAAGACTGATAATGAAGATCTTTTCCAAGCTTCTCAAGATTATTTTAAGGAAAATGGGTTTAAAATTAAGTATATTACATACGACCTACATGAAAGTGATTTCCAAGATAATATAGTTACAGAATATGAAATGAAATTTACTTCACTTGGAATGAAGACTATGTTTATGGTGGGAAAACTAACGAAGTAAAGAGCCATTAAAAAAATAAAACTATTAATTTTAATAATTTGGTATAAATTTCTTCTTGGGTGGCATCCTAAAGATGGGATACTTATTGTTAAGGAGGAATAGAAATGTATTATGATCCAACATTAGGGCATATCATTGAAAGTGTTTCAAGAGATGAGAAGGGCGAAATTAATGCATATAAGCTTGATAATGGAGAAATAGTTCCAAAAGAGCAAGCTGTTTTGATGGCAAAACAAGGAGCTATAAGTGGAGTATCAGTGGCAATCTCCAAAAATGGGGAAGAGTTTTTAAGAAGCTTACCAGATAATGATGCAAACAACAATCTTGAAAACTTACCGAACATAGAAGTTCAAGAAAGCTGGAAGGCTAGAAACAGTAACCATAGATAAAAAAAGCTGCGTATTAATCGCAGCTTTTTTCCTCCTTTATTTCAATACCATCTTGATTGAAAAAAGGTAAATCCATTATTAAAAAAGTTGAGATGCAACAAGTTTAGTGATAAAATTTTTAGTGAGAATAACGCAAGGAATAGGTGAAATTATGAATTTAGTAGGGAAAATTGCTTTAATAACTGGAGCATCAAGAGGGATAGGAAAAAGTATAGCCATGGAGTTATCCTCTTTAGGAGCAACAGTTATTATTAATTATAGTAAGGATGACAATGAAGCGAATAATACTTTGAATTGTATAAATGCTACTGGAAGGGAAGCATTTCTTTATAAGTGTGATATTTCTCATTTTATAGAGGCTCATAAGATGATAGATAATATAGTGAATAAATTTGGTAAAATAGATATATTGGTGAATAATGCGGGTATTTCCCAAGTAGGATTGCTTATGGATATGAAAGAAAATGATTTTGATAATATAATAAATGTTAACCTAAAAGGAGTTTTTAATTGTAGTCATGGTGTTATCCCACATATGTTAAAAGAGGGAAAAGGTAGTATAATTAGTATTTCTTCAATTTGGGGTAATGTAGGGGCTTCTTGTGAGGTAATATATTCAGCTTCAAAGGGAGGAGTTAACTCTTTTACTATGGCATTAGCAAAAGAACTTGGAACATCTGGAATAAGAGTTAATGCTATTTCACCGGGAGTTATAGAAACAGATATGAACAATTTTTTAACCTTTGACGAAAGGGAAAACTTAGTAAAAGAAATACCTATGATGAAATTTGGAAAAGGTGAGGATATAGCTAAGCTTGTAGCATTTTTAGCTAGCGAGGATTCAAGTTATATTACTGGGCAGGTTATCAAGGTTGACGGTGCGCTACTTTAGAATTTTTGTCAAATATGATAGAATAAAGCCTAATGAAAGGGGAATATGACTATGAAAAAAACCTTAAAAGTAATTAAAAATCTTGTATTGTTCATAATTATTCAAGGACTAGTACTTTGCATGTTTTCTGTACCTATGGTATTTTATGGACCATTTAAGAATATAAGAGATATGGTAGTTACAACCTCAATGACTACTTTGAATCATCAATATATTGCAAAAACCTTTTTAAGCTCTCGGCGAATCGATGAAATCATGAAAGAAAATAAAGTAGATGATACTAAGTCTAAAACTGATAAAACAGCAATAGCAATTCCGGACAGCACTGATAATAAGGAACTTGATAAAAAGACAGATGATATTAAGTTAACAAATGTTAGCACAGATAAATTTAAAGCTTATTTATTAGAAATTGAAGATCCTTCAAGAGTTTCAATTGGAACAGCAAAGAATATAGGAACTAGTGGAATGAAACTTACAGAAATAGCTGAAAAGTATCAAGCAGTAGCTGCAATTAATGCTGGTGGATTTTCAGATACAAATGGACAAGGTAATGGGGGAACTCCGGAAGGGGCTTTAGTTGAAAATGGAAAAGTTTTGTTTGGAGATTTAAATGTTAAGCATGAAATAATTGGTATTAATCAAGAGAATATTTTAGTATTAGGTTATTATACAATTCAGGAATTGCAAAAGGAAAAAATTAGGGATGCCGCTTGTTTTGGACCATTTTTAATTGTAAATGGAGAACCCTTAATTAAGTCAGGCAATGGAGGAGAAGGGTTGCAGCCAAGAACCCTAATTGGACAAAAGCAAAATGGAACTATTATGTTTCTTGTTATTGACGGAAGGCAATTATCTAGTTTAGGTGCCACATTGAAGCAAGCTCAAGATATTATGCTTGACCATGGGGCATATAATGCAGCCAATCTTGATGGAGGAGCTTCAACAGAATTAGTTCTAGATGGTAAGATAATTAATCATCCATGTAGTTCTGCAGGCCCAAGAAGTATGCCATCAGCTTTTATTGTTAAATAAAAATAACTGAAATTTATACTATGGTTTTTAAAACTATCGTGAAGTAGAGTATAGAAGGTTTGCTAAAATTATTTTTGAAATAGTGCTAAAATTTAAAGGAATAGGAAAAACTTCATAGAATAGTTATACATAGAAGAGTTTAAGGGGAAGATACAAAAATGGAGATAGTTTTGACAAGAGATTTAGTCGAAGGAGATATTTTAGCAAAAGATTTGATGGACAATTATGGTAATATATTACTAAAAAATGGAACAGTACTATCCAAAGCATATATTTTAAAGCTAAAAGCTGCTGGGATTTTCTATGTAGTTGTTGAAAGGATAAATAAAGACAAGAAAATTTGTGATGAAAGATTAAACATAATTAAAGAAACTATGGTTAACGCAATTCCAGAATTTTTTAACTCTATTTTAAATAAAGATAAAAACAAAATTGAGAAAGAAATTACCATTGTTGACGATATGATAGAACATATTATTAAAACTGGAGAAATCAATACAAGCATATTTGATTTACAAGAATACGATAATTATACCTACATTCATTGTGTTAATACAAGTATAATGTCTACATTTATTGGTATTCAGCTTAATGTGAGGTCTAAAGAACTTAGATCATTAGCATTGGGAGCAATTCTTCATGATATTGGAAAAATGAAATTGCCAATTGAAATTTTGAATAAAAGGGAAAGATTATCTGATGCTGAGTTTAATGAAATTAAGAACCATTCAAAAAATGGAAATAAAATATTAAGAGATGCAGATATTTCTGATGAAATAATTTTGGATATAGTACTTCAACACCATGAACGTCTTGATGGAACAGGGTATCCGTATAGTATTACTAGCAATGAAATATCAGAATATGCTAAAATAGTTAGCTTATGTGATGTTTTTACTGCTCTAACTGCTAATAGATGCTATAGAGATAGGTTTAGCCCCAATGATGCATATGAATTTATAATTTCAGAAGTAGATAAGATGTTTGATTCTAAGGTAGTTGAAATATTTAAGAAAAGCTTTGCAATATATCCTAAAGGTTGTAAAGTAAGAATTTCAAATGGATTGGAAGGTATTGTGATTGAACAAAACCCTGGTTTTCCAGATAGACCAATAGTTCAAGTTTATTATGATAATAATTTAGATGAGAAAATTAAGGTAGAAGAAATAAACCTTTTAAATAAAATTGATCTAGTTATTACAGATACTTTACCTAGATAGTAGTACTAGTTTACAAACAATAATTTCGACAAAGTTTAGTGGAAAAGTGCTGATACTTATTCAGCACTTTGTTTACTGTTATCTCATATTTTCAAGTGATGAAATAAGTCCATTAATAGTTCCAAGATGTGAATTATCCTCATTTAGAATATTATTGATTAAAGACATACTTTCTTTATCAAGATCCCCTTTTACCATTTCACGAGCCACCTTTATTCCTTTATCTTCACCAGAGTACACTTCTTTAAGTAAGGATACAGGATTCTTTTTAGTAATATTTTTTAAATCGGATACTATTTCTGCAACTTTGCCAGAAATGCCTACTCCATTAACAGGTTTACCGCCAAGATCTTGAATTCTTTCAGAAATTTTAGCAGTATGCAGCTTATGATTTTCTTGAATTAATTTCAGTTCATTTTTAGCATTTTCATCTGAAATATTTTGAATGCATTTTTCGAAACTGGATACTGCCATGTATTCTCCTTTTAAAAGTGAATTTAATTCGTTAGTTTGAACAGGTTCCATTTTGACATCTCCTTTCAACATTATTATTAGAAAAATTTCCTTAATTTATGTATCAGACTTTAAAACTGAAACAAGAGAAAAAATAGAGTTTTCCAACATAGTTGGATGTGCAGAAGAACATACAGATATATGATAAATAATTTCTAATAATAAAAATAGTAAGAAGAAAGTAAATAAGGTTGATTGTATTTAATAGCAAGTTTATATAAAAATAGTTTTAATTTATAATTAAATTCATAATTGTTTATGTATAGACTAAATCTTTCTTTTTCTTTAATTGAAGCAACTTCTTTAAAATAGCCCCATACATGCTCCGCTGCATTACAGAAGTTTTTTTCATTTATAGGAAGCAGAAGGGTGGCATCAACAAATTCATAAAACTCAATTATGCTACAGTTAGTCTTTACCAAACTAGAACATTCTTTATAAAGCTTATAATTTTTTTCCATAACAAGATATTTATATTTCGCCCACATATCATATAGTATGTGTTTAGAACCTTCAGATAAGCACTGGAGGCATTTTATTGCAGAAATATCCTTATCCTTCACCTCAAGCATTATATCGGGATTGTAGACATTAACTATGTGGTAGTAGGTTAAAAACTTTTTTGTTATCACAAATTGTGAATGTGCACCAACCTTTTTATCTATGGAGCTATCTGAATAATGAAGTTTCATTGCACCATCTTTTTCAGTCCAAGTTAAGAAAACCTCCTTTAAAATATTCTGGAGATTAGATTCTCCAGAATGGTTTAGCTCGTGATGAAGATTATCAAAAACAGTTGGTATATTTAAAATATGACTAATTCTTAGAACATCATTAATATTATAGGATTTATCATCATTTTCAATAACTAATCTATGCCTTGCTGAAAGGGATAATCTTTCAAAGTTTAAGATAAATCGTTTTATTGCAGAATCTTTATCACCGTAAACGCCGCCAATATGCAAAACTATTTTATTTGTATAATCTAATTTTAAGGAATCTAGAAATTTAGTATGATATTCAATGTCTTTTAAACTTTTTGTAACAACATCCTCTGAATTAGAGTTTATTACAGTATATTGCCCAGGATGCATAGAAACCCTAATCTTATTTTTTTTAATGAATTCACCTATTGCTTCAAGGTTATCCTTAAATATTTCGCTCCAATTAATATTATTTACCGGATGGCTACCAAGAGGGATTATATCAGAACTAATCCTAAACATGAAAATATTGTTCTCTATATTATGTTCAAGAATTAGCATTAGGTCATTTATATTATCTGATGCTATCCGTATAAAGTTATCATAATTAAAATTCTTTAATAATAAGCTTCTAGAGGTTCTGGCTGAAATTGTCTTTGGGATGCATGCATATCCTATTTTCATTACAATCACTCCCATGTAATAATATCTTATAATTATTTTATACTATTAACATAAAAGTATGAAGCGTTTGTGGATAATAGTTAAATTTAGCTTGACTATTGTTGATGTTTTGGTAAAATAACTATTATCTACTATAGCAAGGAGGCTTAATTATGGGAATAAATTATATAAAAAAATTACCTACTCCTGAGGAAGTAATCTCTGAATTACCTTTGACAGAGAAATTTAAGCAAATAAAGAAAAATAGAGATGAAGAAATAAAGAAAGTCTTTGAAAATAAAGATGATAGATTTATTTTGATTATAGGTCCATGCTCTGCAGATAATGAAGATTCTGTTTGTGAATATATTGAAAAACTTGCAGTAATCCAAGAAAAAGTCAAGGATTCAATTATAATTATACCAAGAGTATATACAAACAAACCAAGAACAAATGGTGAAGGTTATAAAGGAATGGCCCATCAACCAGATCCATCAAAAAAACCAGATTTACTAGCTGGAATTAAAGCAATAAGAAGATTACACCTTAGAGCATTAAGTGAATTTAGTTTACCAGCTGCTGATGAAATGCTTTATCCTGAAAATTATTCCTATCTAGCAGATGTGCTCTCATATATAGCAATAGGTGCACGATCAGTAGAAAATCAACAACATAGATTAGCAGTTAGTGGTGTTGATGTTCCAGTTGGAATGAAAAATCCAACTAGTGGAGATATAACTGTGATGTTAAATTCTATTAATGCTGCACAATTGAGTCATACTTTTATATATAATGGTTATGAGGTAGAAACTTCGGGCAATCCTTTATCTCACGCAATACTTCGCGGAGCAGTTGATTCATATGGAAGAAATATTCCTAATTATCATTATGAAGATTTAATTAATTTAGCAAAAGGTTATAAAAAACTTTCTTTGCATAACCCGTCTATTATTATAGATACAAATCATGCAAATTCTATGAAACATTATAGTGAACAACCACGTATTGCAAGAGAAATTCTAATGAGTAGAAAATATGATAACGTTCTTAAAAAAATGATTAAAGGTTTGATGATTGAAAGCTATCTTATTGAGGGAAGGCAAGATATTGGAGAAGACGTATATGGAAAATCAATAACTGATGCATGTATAGGTTGGGAAACTACTGAAAAGTTAATATATTTTATAGCTGAAAATGCATAGAGTAAATAGGAGTGGATGATTTCCACTCCTATTTTGGTAATAAGATGGTGAATTTAGAATACTCACCCAGTTTACTTTCTACTTTCAACTCACCATGATGTTTATTTATAATAATATCTTGGGCAAAACTTAACCCTAGACCAGCTCCTTCTTCAACAGGTTTAGTAGTATAGAATGGTTCAAATATCTTAGACATAGTATCCTCATCCATACCAATTCCATTGTCTCTAATATCACATACAACGTAGGAATCAATGTCAAAAGTTCTTATAGTAATTATTCCATGTTCAATATTTGGCTTTGATTTTATTGCATAGACTGCATTCATAATAATGTTTAAAAGGACTTGATTAATTTCACTACTAACCGCATAGATTGTCGAAATGCTCCTAAATTCCTTTTCAATTATTGCATAATTCATTAATTCTATTTGAGCAATTATTAAAGCATTGCTCACTCCTTGATTAAAATCATATTGTACAAATTCGTTTATTTGATCAATATTTGAAAAGGCTCTTAATGCAGAAACTATTTCTTTTACTCTTTCCAAACCAATTTTTGTGTCTTTTAACAAATCAAAAGAATCAGCTAAGATATAATCCATGTGATTTTTAGTCTCATACTCAATAATACTTTCTATTAGTTTAGCATTTGAATCCAGTTCAGGATTTTTAAAGTTTTCATAAAGTGAAATAAGATCTTTTAATTTTGTAACATATTTACTCATAGTTTCAAAATTACTCATAATAAACCCTAAAGGTGTATTTATCTCATGTGCTGCTCCAGCTGCAAGATGTCCGATGCCAGCAACTTTTTCCTTCTGTATCAATTGTATTTGAGTATCCTTAAGTTTTTTGAGTGAATCTTCCAATTCTAAATTTTTATTGTTAATAGTTCTATTTGCTTCATAAAGATTGTCTGTAACTGCAAGCAATTGTTGATTAAAGTGTACAACGCTAGAATGTGATTTTTTTAAATCAAGATGAGTTTTAATCCTTGACTTTAATTCAGCAGAGTTAAAAGGTTTTGATAAATAATCAACGCCTCCAACTTCAAAGCATTTTACGATATCATCAGTGGCATCTTTTCCTGTAATAAATATTACAGGAATTTCTTTTAAAGTATGTTCTTTTTTCATTATTTTACAAACTTCATAACCATCCATTTCAGGCATCATAACATCTAATAAAACTAAATCAACTTTATTAGAGGAAAGAAATTCTAAAGCTTTCTTTCCATTTTCTGCAGTTGAAGGTGTATAACCAAAACTAAGTATAATATCTTCAAGTACTTTTCTATTAAATAGACTGTCATCTACAATTAAAACTGTACTACTTGTATTCTTACTCATGATTTTTGCATCCTTTCACATTAAATTTCAAGTTATCATTTTGAAAATTTTATTGAGTTAGCAAAATCTTTAATATGTAAAACATCTGCATAAATTTTAAAATAGCTCTATTTGTATCTCATACCAAGATAGAGTTTGGATATTTTAAGGAAATATTATTCATAAGTAAATCTCCTCGTAGCATTTTTATTTTAATTTTACTATAAATTAAGTAGTTTGAATATAAATATATTTCTTAATTGTAAATAGTAAATATATTTTTATATTTGGAAGTTTATGATAAAATAAAAGTATACAAAATTAAGGAGATGTAAGAAATGATTCCTTCATATTTTATAGCCCATGGATCACCAATGATTGTAACAGAAGAAAATCAGTACACAGACTTTTTAAAAGAATTAGCAGAGGAAATACCATCACCTAAAGCCATTCTAGTATTCTCCGCTCATTACGAGGCGCAGAAACAAAAAATTGGTGCAGTAGCTGATCAATACGATATGATTTATGATTTCTATGGATTTGCAGAAGATATGTATTACTTACAATATCCAGCTAAAGGGAATAGAGAACTAGCTGTAAGAATTAAGGACTTACTTAATAAAAATGGAATTGAAAGTTATTTGGATAAAGAAAGAGGACTTGACCATGGTACATGGACCATTCTTAAGCTTATGTACCCAGAAGCAAATATTCCCGTAATCCCTTTATCATTAAATCCCTTTATGACTCCACAGGAACAATATAATTTAGGTAAAGCGATTTCCATATTAAAAGATGAAGATATTTTAATAATTGGGAGTGGTGGAATAGTACATAATTTATCACAGCTTAATCCAGATGCAGAACAAGCTGAGGCTTGGGCAGTGGAGTTTGATGATTGGGTTTACGATAAAGTAACCCAGTGGAATCTGGAGGAATTGTTTAAGTATGAACAATTAGCACCTAATTCTAAAAGGGCGGTTCCAAGACCAGAACATTTTGTTACATTATTTCTAGCTATGGGAGCTGGAGATGAGAAGCGAAAAGCAATTCTTCTTAAGAAGGTTTTTGAATTTGGCAATCTAGCACTTAATTGCTATAAATTTGAATAGATAAAATAAATACTCGTCTTAACAGACGGGTATTTATTTTAATCGTTTTTTTTTCTAATTTTAGAGCTTGGCTCAGAAAAAAAATAACCCTGTGAGTATGAGAGGCCCATCTTTTCAACTCTTTTATGAACTTCCTCGTTATGCACAAATTCTGCAATTGTTGGAATACCTAACTTAGAAGAAAAATTAGATATAGTTTCAGCAATTAATTCAGCTGATGTGTCAGAAGTTATATTTTTAATAATTGAACCATCGATTTTAAGGTAGTCAATATGAAGCTTTATTACATATTCAAAATTTGAATATCCTGTTCCAAAATCATCAATAGCTATTTTGGAACCAAATTCATGAATTTTTTCAATAAAATCTCGTATTTCTTCGTAATTACCGATATCTTCTGATTCTACAATCTCAAATATTACTCTTTTAGAAATTGAATTATTTTCTAATTTACTGTAAATAAGCTCTCTTGTTTTAGGATCCCTAATATCTTCTACAGAAAGATTTATTGAAAAATCATAATTTGTGCCCTCAAAAGTTTTAAATGATTTATTTATTATGATTTTTGTTAGTTCAGTATAAATTCCAGATTTTTTAGCTATATCTAGGAAATTTATAGGTGGTATTACTGTACCATCTTTTGTAACTAAACGCATAAGTGTTTCATATTTTTCAATTTTACCAGTAATATTATTGTGAATACCTTGAAAAAATGGTTGAATTCTATCATCTCTGATCGCTTCACGTAATTCAGTTATCCATCTTATATTATTTTCATAGGTTATCTTCATAGGAATATCATCTGCATAAACTTTAATATTACTTGCACTGTGTTTTGCATGATCTAATGCCATTTCAGCTTTTTCTAGAACAGAAACATTACCTGATGATATGCCTATATTAACATTAATATAAATGTTACTTGTATCACAAACTAGAGAGTTTTGAGTAATATGTTTATAGAATTTGACTATAATATTAAAAAAGTCAGTGTCACTTAGGTTTAAATCATCGATAATACCAAAAACATCGGAGTTAATTCTATAAATTAGTAAACCGTGTGTTCTAGCAAAAATAACAAGTTCTTCTGTAAAGGACTGTAAAAGAAGATCACCAATCCTATTACCATAAAAATCATTAACTTCACTAAAGTTATTAATATCAATTATTGCAAGTTGACAATCCTCCTTGCTCTGTAAGTCATTTAAAAATTTTATTCTATTTGGGAGACCAGTCAATGTATCTGTATTATATTGTATGGTTAATTCTTCAATTTTATCTTGAATTTTTCTTTCTAAATTTACATTTAAATCATCTAACTCATCAGTGGTTGACTTAATAATATTATATAAAAGTTTATGCCTAAGATTAAATATATCAGAGTCAATTTCATATTTTGTTTCGCCAATTGAAACTCTTGAGTTTTCATTTTCTGATAAGCATAATACAGTTGCTGTATGTGAGACAAAACTTGAATGACCATTTTTATAAAGAAACTCACCCCTAGCAAAAAAACCATTGACGCTCAGCTCTTTATTGAGTGGTTGCATTTCGATATTAACTAAATCGCCAAGGAAAAGTTGCCTTCCAATACAGGAATAAATAAAAATGGTTTCCAAAGGGAGAGTAGAGGTTATTTGGATTTTTTGTCTTATAGATTCAAATATATGACTCATATTTCCATAACCAAGTTTTATTTTAGTTCCAATTGGAATTTTAATATTTGTTTCTATATGGTTGTTAACTATTTTTTTTATAGGAATTGGTAAATACTCATCATTCGTGTATATCATCAATGGAAATTGATTTTCTATACTATATAAAACTTCCAAATTTTCTTTTCCAATATAGTTAGAGTAGAAATCTGCAGCTGTTGTATTATCGATAGATATTATAAAATTATCTTTTGCTTCAGTTATAATATGTTCTTTACCAATAGGTAGCCAACTGCAATTTGATACTAAATTTACAAAAAGGTTATCACCAGAAATACAAACCCCAGCTACACCATTTTCTAGTATTCTTTTCTCATTAAAAACATATCTTTTACTAGAGGCGATACTAGAAATGTTATTGTTATCTAAATGTATATCTGCAATTCCACCGGAAATAACTATTTCTTTATTTGAATGGGTTATGCCAATGAGAAGTTCTTGAGGTTCTATATCAAATGGAGTTGCAAATATTATCATTGCTTTTGCTTTATCTTGGTAAATATTCCTAAAAAATTCTTTGCCAAGCTCATAACTATCCTTGCATTTATTCTCAATTGCACAGGTACACACATGAGCATTGTCCAAAATTGTAATTGATAGGATGCAGGTGTTTTTAACGTATTCAGCATTGAAAATACACATATTGGAAGTAGTCCCGATAATTTTTGCTTGTGGAATAATCCTCAATATTTCTGCGATTAAGTTAGAAATAAAGGGTTTGTCAAAAATACTAGTAAACACTTGTACTAAGACTTCTTGTTCACTAGTAATGGATTCACTATCTATATTATTAATTAAATCTTCGAAACTCTTATAAGCTAAACTATAAGTTTTCATATATTCCTCACAATTTTCTTATTACTTCTTAATATAAATTCTATCATTTATTATGACTAAAAGGAACAGATTAAATAAAAAATGTTGATAACATTTATATAGCTATTAAAATCTAACATAAGTATTGATTTATAAGAATTTTAGCTATATATTAATAGTGAATATTATTTTTAATTAATAAATATTCAAAGGAGTATTTATAGTTATTGTCGAATATAATATAATGGATTAAATATGGAAACTTATGTGATTAGAGCTTTTGGTAAATTTATGAGAGGACGTGGAAACTATGGATGGTTCAGGAAGAAGTAAAAAATCACTGACTGTAAATGAGTTAGAACCAGGTATGATTCTAGCTGAAAAAATCGTATCAGATGATACTGTTTTGGTAAATAGTGGAGTTGTCATTACAGAGACTATAATTAATAGGTTAAAAAGTCAATATATTTTTGAGCAAATAGAGGTCTTTAGTGATGAAGATGGGGAAATAAATTTTGTTAAAGTAATAAAAGAGAAAACTGTTGAGGAAATTGAGCAAACCTTCAAAGAACTAACATTTAATGTGGAAGGCATATTTGAGAGTATTAATACTGAAGGACTTACAGACATAGATGAAGTAGAAAAGTTTGCCAAGAAGATTCAAGGAGATTTGAATTCTGCAAGAACGGTTATTAAAGATATTGTACTTAATGGAAGTGGAGAGGATGTAATTTATAGGCATTCAGTAAATGTAGCTGCCTTAAGCGCTATACTTGGTAAGTGGATAGGATTTAGCGATGAACAAATTGGATTGTTAACTTGTTCAGCAATTTTGCATGATTTTGGAAAAACAAAAATTGATAAGAGCATATTGGACAAATTTGGAGAATC
The DNA here is from genome assembly GCA_963791805.1 of uncultured Clostridiaceae bacterium. Lineage (GTDB taxonomy): Bacteria > Bacillota > Clostridia > Clostridiales > Clostridiaceae > JACMJL01. Next base: position 610,173 of record CAWBTU010000004.1, on the reverse strand, counting down.
TAAGCCTGAAGAATCTATAGAAATAAAAAATCACCCTCTTTTAGGTTATAATATCATAAAGGATATTCCTGGCTTAGAAGATTCAGTAGCACAAGGTGTTTTATTGCATCACGAGAGAATAAACGGAACAGGTTATCCATCGGGAGTAAAAGGCGATAAAATCCATCCATTTGCTAGAATAATTGCAATAGCTGATACTTTTGATGAAATTAATTCATTAAGACAATATTCAAGTCCTCAAGGACCTTTTGAGGCACTAGAGGTAATCAAAAAGGAGAGTTTTGGTCAATTAGATTATGAGTATAGTAAAATTTTTCTTGAGCATGTAATTAACTTCTATATCAGTGAAAACGTATTACTAAGCAACAATAACATAGCTCAAATAATCCAAATTGATTCTAATGACATAGATAGACCGCTGCTTCTAGATGCTTCAGGGTTTATTGATTTAAAAAAAGAAAGAAATATAGAGATAACGAAGTTATTATTGTAATATTAAGAAGGGAGGGATTAATATGGGAAATTACGTTTGTTCAGTTTGTGGGTATGTATATGATCCTGCTATAGGGGATTCTGAAGGTGGAATTGCAATAGGTACAAATTTTGATGACATTCCAGCTGGATGGATTTGTCCATTATGTGGAGCATCAAAGTCCGAATTTGAGAAAGCTAAATAAATACAATAATAAGCCCTGAAGAAACTAGTTCTTCAGGGTAATTTTTTTACCAATTATAAAGGCTTGTCAAGATTAAATAAGTGACAAGGGTAATTTTATAATCTAAGAATATTATTAATATGTTGTAGATATTGGTTATAAATTTGTTTATATTTGTTAATATGTTCAGGTGAATTAATATACTTCTTATCTGTTTTTATGCCAGCATTGTAGTTAACCCATTCTTCTTCTGTCCTAAAACTATTATTACTTTCGATGAAGTCATTAATAGCGGTTATCTTATTAACAAGCCATTTGTAGTCTTTTTTCTTAACACGTATTGTTTTAGAACTTAAGTACTTGGATATTCTTGAGTTTAATTCTAGACACTCTATATTTTCAAACATTTGATGATAATATTCATTACCAAAATTCTGAAAACATTTTAATAGATTTATATCTGGAATACTTTTAGTATTAGAATATGCATACATCTGCATTCCACAATTTTTATCTGAATTATCCACCAATAAATAGTAATTTTCATTACTATTATAAAAACTATCTAATAATGAAGGACTTTTCAAATTTTCTTCGAAACTGTTAGCCTTAGAATAATCAATACAATAAAGTATTGGCAACTTATAGTTTATTCCCAGGTCAGTATATAAATGATTTACAATATAAGACTGGAAGATATCTCGAAAAAATACATCTTCTATATTAGTTATGTTTTGAAAATTATTACTGGTAGCTATATTTTTAGTTGCATAAATGGACTGATAATTTCCTTTAAAAGTTTTCTTTATATTATTTTTGATAAATTCTTTCTCAATCTTTATATTATTGAATACGCTTCTTAGTACAAATCTGTAGCAAATGGCAAATTGCTGATTATTAATTTGAATACAATTCAATTCTATATTTTTAATATAAATATCATCTTTTAATTCAATTTTAGCAAGTGGTAAAATTGAATTGTCACTGATTATTATATTAGCATAATTGTTTTTCTTTAATCCAGGTTTACTAAAATAATTTTTAACTTTAAAATTCTTAGGATTAAGCTTATATAGCGATTGTACAAGTTTATTCATGCCTTCATTATCTAATACATCAAATATTTTTACATAGTACAAAGAACAATTCGAATCTCGATTTGATAAATATTTTTTGTATGATTTATTTGAAGCGATACTTTCTAGATAATCATTTATGGAATTTTTGTATTTCTTTTTTAGTAAAAATTCACTCATCTCTTTTACCACCTTAAAGAATTTATTTTTTTAGTTTTTTAACTATAAAGTAAACTAAAACAACCAAAGCAACAAGTCCTAAAACTGTACCAATAATTATAAAGTTATTGGCATTCTTCGTAGATTTAACTGTGATGACAATTGAGGCTTTTTTTTCTCCATCTTTTGATGTAGCTGTAATAGTAGCTTTACCTTTAGCTTTTGAAGTTACTAGGCCTTGTTCATTAACTGTAGCAACTTTTTTGTTTGAAGAACTCCACTGCATATCAGGGTTAGTAGCATTTGTTGGCAAAACAGTGCTTTTTAATTGTATTGCTTTATCAACATGAATATCACAGGATTTTTTGTCTATGGATATTGACGTAACATGTACTAATATTGACTCAAATATTATCCTATGTCCAGCATCAGTTGGATGCGGGTCAAAATTACCTTTATTTAGGCTAAAAGTAAGTAGATCATATGCACCTTTATAGTTTTGAAATAATTCATGAACATCTAGAACAGTATAATTGTTGGGGGATAGTGTTTTAATTGTTGTATTAATTCCAGGCACATCACCCACTCCAGAGAGTAAAGGTTCAAGTGTTCCATAAAAGGAATCAGATTTTGAAAAAGTGTTGTAAACAGTATTTACATATATAGTAGCATTTGGAGCCAAAGCTTTAACTTGTGGGACTATTGTAGCCCAGTCTGAGTTAAAGTTTGTTACACCTTTTTCTAAATTGGCGTGTAAATCTTTGTATGCTTGATCTGAGGGGCTAAGTAACTTCGAAAGCTTCAAGTAGGTTTCTACTGGGTGTGAACTTAGTGCTTGAGTTACTGTAGATTCAATTGTCGCTCCAGGGGCGTTTTCAGCTCCAAAAAGTTTACCGATTGACCCTATAACAGGTCCTAAAAAGTTATTGCCACCTATACTTATTGTTACAATGTTAGCTGTTGCAAGTTTTGCTTGTACATCTTTTGTATTGATTTTCTTAAGTAAGTCGTTGGTTGTATCTCCCGGTTTACTGAAATTAGTGAAAGTTAAATTTTGATATTTGTTAGTAGTTTTTAAATAATTGTATAATAAAGTAGTATAGCCTTCATTATTTTTGGCACTCATACCATAGGAAATTGAGTCTCCAAGGGCAACGTAACTAGTTGGAGAAGCTGAGGTGTTAGTCACTGCACTAACTGTAAACCCTGGTAAGAGAATCAGTAGGATAAAAAGGGTAGTAATGAAACTTGCTGTTATTTTTTTAAAGTTATTTTTCATAATTTCTCGCTTCCTTAATATTAATAGCATTAGTTAGAAATAAGCAATATATCCTTAGGAATTTGGGATAGATTTGCTTTTTTTCTAGAATAGACTATGTAAAATATACTACAAAAAATATTAATAGTAAATAATTTTTTTTGTTTTATGATGAAGCTAAATTTAATATCTAAGGGAGATTGCCCAAGAAAACACGGGACACTCTTCAACTCCGAAGCCCAGCTATAGAGAGAAGAGTGTCCCGTAGTCTGCAGAAGACGAAGCTTAAAAATTATGATACAATTACAATTTTAATAAAAAGTGTAGCATTAACCTGCAAATACTAAATACAATTTTTAGAAACAGGAGCTTTAAAAAATAGAAAGCTCCTGTTTTTTATGAACAATATAATTAATAGCTCAAAGTCTTAATCCCAGCCTTTTCTATAAGAGCATCATTGAGGGAACCATAGGTCATATTCCCAACTACCCCATCTCCAGTCAATGCTCTGCTAACTTGGAAAGAGATAACTGCACTTTTAGTTTGAGTACCAAAATATCCTGTGGCGCTGGAAATAGGATATCCTAATTTAATTAGTGCATTTTGTAAAGAGATTACATCATTGCTTGTCATGCCATAGCTTATTGGAATACTTGAAAAATAAAGTGGCTTACTACTAATTGTAATTGAAAATTGTTTCATACTGTCATATGCATTAGTACTTATGGCATCTTTACCATATGCTTTTATAGTATAAGAACCAGGCGCAGATGGTGTGAAAGCGAAGCTATTCAAACTACTATAATTAGTTGACGTTACTATAGTTCCATTACTAATTACCTCATATCTATAACTGAAACCACTAGGACTAACCCCTGCTGAAGCTGATTGAAAGTTTATAGCTTTTCCTTCATAGAAATATCCAGATAAATTAACAGTGGTAAGCTGAGGATTATAAACATTTAAAGCTAAGGTTCCTTGAACATCAAAAGCGCTTTCAGATAGTGCATCTTTTACATATCCAAGTACTTGATAATTTCCAGACATTAATGGAGAGTAAGCAAATGCATTTGAATTAGAGAACCCAGTGTCAGTTGCTAAGCTTCCATCCTTAATAACTACAAATTTATACTGGAAATTACCCGAGCCATTACTTGCGTTAATTGAGTAATTAATTGTTTGTCCTACTAATGCAGAACTCTGGCTACTTGAGTATGTCATTGTTGGCAATGAGTATACTGGAATATTAAGAACCTTCATATCTTCAAAGGACTCTGAGTAAATAGCATCCTTTAAATATATGGTTATAGTATAAGTTCCTGAAGTATCAACTTTGTATAGTAAGTTTCCACTAGTACCATAATCATAAGTAGATAAAACAATACCGTTTTTAGAAACTACGTATTTGTAAAGGTAGTTTCCGGAACCAGAAGATCCTACTGCACTTAAGTTTATAGTTTGTCCAGCTAAATATTGAAGCTTATTTGTTTGGGCAGTTTTTATTTTTGCATCTGAAAGTGCTGTAAACTGAATTGATTTTGTGTCATCAAAGTCTTTAATAGATAATAAATCTAATGCAAAAGCCTGTACTTGGTATATTCCAGGAACTGTAGGGACAAAAGAAAGGGTTGAAGCTGTATCATATTCTTTTGTATATATTGTACTACCATCCTTTGACACAACAAATTTATAAAGGCTTCCAACATTTGAACCTACCGCATTAATTGTAAATGCACTATTAATATAAGAAGTATTTTTATCAACTGTCAAAGAAGATAAAGAGGTTCTTGCTTTTACAGAAAAAATCATTTTACTCATTAAATCATAGCTATTATCAGATTTTGCATCAACAGCATAAACATCTACTTCAAAGTTTCCAGCTACATTTGGTACATAAATAAATTTATTACTTGATGAAAAATCTCTTGTTAATAGTATTTCACCATCTTTTATAACTACGTATTTATAACTAACTCCTTTATTAGAACCACCATTAGTAGATGTTGTAAAGGTGACAGCATCACCTATAAATACGTTTAAATCATCTCTGATAAAAGATGAAAGGCTTAAAGCATCGTAAGCAGTGAAGCTTTGAGTTTGTTTTAAATCATAGATTTTTGAGGATACAGCATCTTTAATATATAGGGTCATTGTATATATTCCAGCTTGACTAGGTATATAGTTGAACTGCTTGTCTGAAGAAAAATCCTTAGTTGTTAAGACAACGCCATCCTTTGCAATTTCATACTTATATACGTAGGAACCAGAACCACTTTGAACATTCACATTTGCGGATACCCCTTGCCCTACTATAGTGTCTAGCTTATTAATGGTAAAAGAGGCTAACACAGGATTTTGGTAAACTGTGAAAGTTGTAAGTTTAGTATCATCATAATCTTTAAGAGATAAACTATTTTTTGTGAATACTTGAATCTGATAGTTACCAGAGTTTACAGGTACATATTGAGTAGATGAGCTTAAGGAGTAATCTTTTGTTAATATTACAACTCCATCTTTAGAGATAACATACTTGTAAAGTGCTCCGCTAGTACTTCCATTTGCATTAATGGTAATAGTATCATTAACTAATGCAGCACTTTTGTCTAGGGTAATGTTAGCTAGAGATGCTCTAGAATTTACTGTGAAATTCATGCTACTCATTGCATCATAAACTTTGCTAGAAACCGCATCTAGTGCATATACATCTACTTCATAATTACCTGCTATAGTTGGAATATAGGAAAACTGACTGCTGGATGAATAATCTCTTGTATAGATAGACTGACCATCTTTTATAACTACGTACTTATAATTAATTCCCTTCCCAGAGCCCCCACAGATTCCAGAGTTAAAATTTACAGTATCTCCTGAAAATACATTCTGTACATCTTTAGTAAAGAAAGTATATGACAATGAATTATAAGCAGTGAAGTTTTGTGTTTGCTTAAAATCATAGGCTTTATTAGATAGCGCATCTTTAACATATGCTGTCATAGTATAGTTTCCAGGTAGACTTGGTGTATAAATAAAAGTCTTATCTGAAAGAAAATCTCTGGTTGTAAGTACCACTGCATCTTTAGACACTTCATACTTATACAAATATGAACCAGAACCACTTTGAACATCAATATTAGATGATACATCCTGTCCAACTAAGGTATCTGTTTTATTAGTGGTAAAACTGTTTAAAACTGGACCTGTGAAAACTGAAAAAGATGATGTTTTTTTATCATCGTAATCTGAAATAGAGAACTTATCTTTTACATAGGATTCTATAGTATAATTACCTGGACTATCAGGTATATAATCTAGATTTGAAGTACTGTCATAATCCTTTGTAAATATAACGGTGGAACCATTCTTAACTACATATTTAAATAAGTAGCCAAAGCCATTTCCTGAACCAGCTGTAGTGTTGAAGGAAATAGCGTTTCCTATAAGTAAAGAATTAGTACTTTGTGTAAAGTTAGTTATAGTAGCTTTTAAAATAAGGTTTTGTAAAGTTACATTTTGATAATAGAATTTTAGAATTTGATCATAGGTTTGTCCTGCAGCGGCTCGGTTTTTAGCTCCAATTTGGCTCATACCAAGACCGTGACCATTACCTTTTCCGGAGAAAGTATAAGTTCCATTTATTGAGTCATATGTTGCAGTATATAGATTACTTGGCAATGCTAAAAAGGTTCTTGTATTATCTTTAGTTACAGATTTTGTAAGGATACTTCCACTTGAATTTTTATATACTATATTGATATTTGCAATTCTTCCGCTTGTATATTTGATTATAGAGCTTAAATCTAAGCGCTGGAAAGAATCAGTAGCTGCTAGATAGCCTTTAGAAACTAATGTAGCTTGTATTTGGCTATTATTTAAAACTATATTTCCATTTGGCCATGGGTTACTTTCAAAGGAATCTTGTACAGACCTTAAATAAGGAACATAATTTCCCCATACATTTTCACTATCTTCTGATACACCGCCATGCCATGCAGAATATAGAGTTTCTACAAGGGCATTATTATAAAGAAGAACTTGACCTCTGGTTTGATCAACAGCACTTATAACATTTGTGTAGCTAGCATTGAAACCCTTATATACCTGATATGAGGCTGTATCATCAAAATCATAACCTTTAGCTGATTCCCAGCCAAGTCTTGATAAGGCATAATTCCTTGCAGCTACAGTTTGAGCTTTCAGAGACTCTATAGGGAAATTATCAGCCATTTCGTAGCCTACAACACCCTTTAGATAACTTTCGGTGTCAATAGTGTTGATAGGCAATATTTTACCATTTAAAATTTTGAATAGGAAAGAGCCCATATATTTATTTGATACAGGTCCACTAGTGATTGTTAGAAGATTGCTACTGTTATTTGCTGTCAATGTAAATTGACTTAATGAGGTTCCGTTCATAGTAATACTTGTCCCACTAATACCTAAAGAAATAACGGAACCTGATGGATAGACTTGTCCATTCAAAGTGTAATTTCCATTTAAGGTAAGAGTAATTGATGTAGAAGACATACTTACTAAACCTACTTTTAAATCGCTAAAGTAAGAATTATTTTGATAAGCATGAACCTTTTGAGGAAAAACTATTGGAAATAGAGTAATAAAAAAGATGACTACAGTAAAAATTGCCACATACCGTTTAAACATAATACGATCCCCCTTTACAAATTTAGCTCTGTAATGAATTATCGGTAGAATATTCTTAATATGGACTGAGTGTTAGAGGAAATGCAGGTTAAATATGGACACGTCAATTAAATTAGGTAGATGACTTAAACGGAATAAAAGCAGAATGTGCCATTTGACATATAAAGTAAACAATGTATAATATAGTTTAAAGATTGTAACCATAAATAAGGAGGAGCAATATGATTATAGATAAACCATTTTATAAAACACTATTTAAAAATATTTTTTCTGATCCCTTTCAGCTAGAGTTCCCAGATGGAGACTTAGTAAGTTATGGTCAAGGAGAATATAAGTTCAAACTAATTTTCAATGAATATATATCTAAGGAAGATATTATTAAGGATCCTTCAATTGCATTAGGTGAAGGATATATGACAAGAAAAATAGATATTGTAGGAAGTGTTCAAGATGTAATTGAGTCCCTATATAATAATAAAGAAAGTTTTTTACGAAAGAGTGAAGAATATGCAGATTTTAAGAAAGCTGTTTCAAATAATTTAATTAGTAGTAAAGAAAATGTTGAATTTCATTATGATATTGGTAATGACTTTTATAAGCTTTGGTTAGATGATACTATGACATACTCCTGTGGATATTTTATTTCTGAAAATGATTCTTTGAATGATGCTCAAAAAAATAAAATAGAGCATATACTTAATAAATTGAATTTGAAAGAGGGACAGACTTTACTTGATATCGGCTGTGGATGGGGTGAACTAATTGTTCTAGCAGCAAGAAAATATAAGGTAAAAGCTACGGGAATAACTTTAAGTTCAGAACAATTCATTAAGGTTCAAGAAAGAATTGCAGAAGAGAAATTAGAGGACCTAGTAGAAGTGAAGCTTATAGACTATAGAGAATTGAAAGATAGAAAATTTGATAGAGTAGTTAGCGTAGGAATGTTAGAACATGTAGGTGAAAATCATCTTCAGGAGTATTTTTTAGCAGTTAATAATCTATTAAAAGAAAGTGGTATATCTTTACTTCATTCTATTACTGGAATTGATCAGGGAGGAAAAAATTCATGGATAGACAAGTACATATTTCCAGGAGGTTATGTACCAGGGATTAAGGAGGTAGTACAAAATATTGCTAAGCAAAAATTGTACTTGATAGATGCTGAAAGCCTAAGAAGACATTATGGAAGGACTTTAGAAATCTGGGCTGATAACTTTGAAAATGCGTTGCCTGAAATAAGAAAAACTAAAGATGATGCTTATATAAGAATGTGGAGAATGTATCTAAATTCCTGTGCAGCATCCTTTAATTGCGGGAATATTGATATTCATCAAATTTTATTTTCAAAAGGAATTAATAATGAGTTGCCTTGGACTAGGAATTATATGTATAAGTAATTATTGAATGAACTAGTAAAAAAATAAGTTATGGTATATTTTAGTCACTGTAGTTTAAATTACTACAGTGCTTTTTTAATAAATGGGATAATTTTGGTTCAATATGCTTACAATAATCATATTAAAAAAATTATATGATTATTGTAAGCATATTGAAGGAAGTGAAAAACATTCAAAGTAAGTTGATTAAAATTTTGTTAATAATTAATTTATCAACATTAACAATTATCCTACTTAGAAAAATACATATTGTAAATAGAATTACGGGAACAGTTACTAGAGCATTTCTTATACCACTGGTAATTTCCGTACTTATATTTTATATCGTAAGACCACTTAATAATATTTTTTTGAAAAAAGATATAAGTCCTGGAAAAGCTAGCTTGCTTACATTAAGTATATTTACATTTATACTCAGTGGATTTTTATCTTATTTTAGTAGATATGCATATGGGCAATTTATGCAAATTTCTAAACAATTATGGGTAGTTATAAATGATAAAAAGCAGATGGATGGTTATTTAAATTTCATCAATAGTTTAATTAATGTAAATGAGATTTATAATTTACTGATAGATATGGTTAAAATTTACCTTCAGCAAATAGGCAATAGCTTTGTAAGGATAGTTGCCTACTTTATGAATGCCTTTTCCACTGCTTTTCTTATAATTGTAATAGTTTTTTATTTACTAAAGGATGGCCACAAGTTTAAGAAAAGAGTTCTTTACTTTATTCCAGAAAAGTATAAGAAAGTTATGGGTATTATACTATCAGAAAGCGATGATATACTTAGTCATTATGTCACTGGGCAAGCTAAAGTTGCATTGAGTTTAGCTGTAATGATTTATTTTGGCTATAGGATTATTAATATGCCAAACGCATTACTTCTAGCAACAATAACTTTTATTTTAGCATTTATTCCTTTTGTTGGTTTTTTCATATCTATGATAATTCCTATAGTAATATCTTTAAGCATGGGATTATATATGTTTCTTAAGCTTATGATAGTGTTTATTATTGTACAGACATTAAAGGGGCGAGTTGTGGTGCCTGCAATTATGGCCAAAAGCATGAACATACACCCATTAACAGATATTTTTCTTGTAATAATTGCAATAGCAGTTGGCGGCCCTTTTGTGGCTTTTTCTATTGTACCTATTTATGCAATATTAAAAAACATAGTAATTACTGTAAAAAATCAATAATTTGATTTGAATTACTTAAGGAGGCTATTATGGATTGGTATAAAGAATATAGATTAGTTGAAGATGGAGATGGATATACAGTAGAAATACAGCTAAATAAGGATTTAGATGAATTCTCTGAAGAATTAGTATCCAATATTAAAGAAAATTTACTGAAAGTAGATGATCAAATAAATAAATTTATTGATGAAACCTTTTCAGATATTAAAGTAAATTCTATAAAGCTTATGGTAGGAACATTAGTTGTAGCTTCAATACCTTTTATGGCTCCTGCAAGGGTGCAAGCAGCAGAAATCACTTCAACAGGAATATCTAGTCCTGTTACTCAATCTACCTCTATAGAAACAATAAATACATATGGGGTTGTAACAGCTACTAGGCTAAATGTAAGATCAGGTCCAGCAACTACCAATTCCATTATTCATGTATTGTGGCAAGGAAATAAGTTAAAGGTTACAGGACAATCTGGTGATTGGTATAAAATTCAATTATCAGATGGGAGAATCGGATGGGTTAGCAAAGCATTTTTAAGTATAGATATGCGACAGGAACAAATTAATAAGGTTATTGATACTGCAAAGTCTCTGATTGGAACTCCATATGTATGGGGAGGTAACTCTATACAAGCTGGTGGGTTTGATTGTTCTGGTTTAACTCAGTATACCTTTAGTGAAGTAGGAGTTACTTTGAATAGAATTTCTACGGATCAAGCAAAGCAAGGAAGCACTGTGACAATTAAAGACTTGCAACCAGGTGATTTAATATTTTTTTCATTTGCAGGTAATGGAATTATAAGCCATGTAGGAATATATATTGGGAACAATCAAATGATCCACAGCCCAAAGACAGGAGATACAGTGAAAATAACTGATATAAGCACATCATATTGGCAAAGCAGATTTGTAACTGCAAAAAGAATTATTTAAGCTTAAGCACAATAACAAGTCAAATATTCTGAGAATACTTGACTTGTTATTTAAGTTTAATAGTTTATAGTGATATTGAAAATTTAGGTATATCATATTTTGTAAGAAAGCATAGGATTATCGTTGGAAATTACGATTGTTATTCTGCTGCTTCTTAGCTCTACGACATTCTGCACATCTTTGAGGTTCATTTTCAAAGCCTTTTTCTTTATAGAAAGCCTGCTCATTTTCAGTAAAAAGAAATTCACTTTGACAATCTTTGCAAGTTATTTTTTTATCGGGCATTATTTAATTCCTCCTTAATATTAAGTGTTCAATTAATAGTATCTACATAATTACAAATATAATTCTTATTTTATGCTTTCTTAAGGGATTTTTTATATGATTTTCATTTAAGTGAATTATTTCTAAATAGTACAGGAAACCTTCATATTTAGAGCAATTTATGTTAATATATAATTATACTGTTAAAATATAAAAACTTTGTATTATTGGGGGATGAATTGGCATGTTTCAAATTTCGGGATACAAAATAACTGAAAAGCTATATGAAGGAAACAAGAATGTTATTTACAGAGCATACCAAAATAGTAATAATACTAATGTAATTATCAAAATGCCAAGTTCAGAACATCCCGATTTGTCAATTATTTCAATGCTGAAGCATGAGTTTGAGATGAATAGTAAAATCCAAAGTAACAAAGTAGTTAAAATATATGGAATAGAACAAGTGAATAATATTCCAGTTATAATCATGGAAGATTTTTCAGGAACCTCACTTCGCAATATAATGGATACTAAAAAATTAGAACTTGAAGAAGTATTAATTCTAGCAAAAAAAATTATTGAATCATTGAATGAGGTACACAAATTTAATATAATTCATAATGATATAAATCCGAGAAATATAATAGTTAATGAAGAAACAGGGGAAGTTAAAGTTACCGACTTTGGAATTGCGGCTATGCTTTCAAAAGAAAATAGAAGTTTAGATAATACTCGTAGAATAAAGGGAACGCTACATTATGTATCCCCTGAGCAAACAGGAAGAATGAATTGCTCAGTTGATTTTCGTACAGATTTATATTCTTTAGGAGTAACTTTGTATGAGATGCTTCTAGGCAGGCTACCTTTTGATGCTGAGGACGAATTAGGATTAATTCATTGTCACCTTGCTAGAAAGCCTGTAGCGCCATATGAAATTAACAAAAAAATTCCTAAAGTGGTATCAGATATTGTGATGAAACTTATTGAGAAAATGGTTGAGAATAGATACCAAACATTGATGGGTTTGAGTTTTGATATTGAAAAATGCTTGGAGGAGTATAGACTAAAGGGAAAAATTGAACATTTTAAAATTGGCCACAATGATATTTCAGACCGTTTTCAAATACCTCAGAAAATGTATGGCAGAAAGATGGAAGTGGAAACATTATTGACTGCATTTGAAAGAACTAGTATTGGAGAAAAAGAAGTAATAATGGTATCGGGTCATCCTGGCGTAGGAAAGTCCTTACTTGTAAATGAAATAAATAGGCCGATATGCAGAAGACATGGTTATTTTATTTCGGCAAAATTTGATCAGTTCAAAAGAGATATTCCTTATTATGCTATAGTTTCTGCTTTTAAAGGCCTTGTGGAACAAGTATTAATTGAAAGCAAGGAAGAAATTCAAGAGTGGAAGTATAAAATCTTAAAGAATTTGGGAGCAAATGCTAAGGTACTTATCGATGTAATTCCAGAAGTAGAGAAAATAATAGGCGCTCAACCTGATGCAATTAAACTACCTACAGAAGAAGCTAGAAATAGATTCAATTTGATTTTTCAAAAATTTGTACAAGTTTTCAGTTCAGAAGAACATCCGTTAGTTATGTTCTTAGATGACCTTCAATGGGCTGATTTATCAACTCTAAAGTTGCTGGAAATTTTATTGTGTGATAATGAAATAAAATACATGATGTTTATTGGTGGGTTCAGAGATAATAAAGTTGATGAAACACATCCATTAACTTATGCAATAAATAATCTTCAAAGAGAAAACATAACAGTTAATCATATTTTTCTTAAACCTTTGGGAGTTGATGAAATAAAGCAGTTATTAGCTGAAACTCTTCATTGTGATTTAGAAGAGGTTACGCCGCTTTCAGAAATGAGCCTACAGAAAACTGAGGGAAATCCATTTTTTTTAAATCAGTTTCTATATTCATTATATAGAAATGATTTAATTACCTTTGACAGAAACGAGAGTAAATGGAAGTGGGATTTGTATGGAATTCAAAATGCTGGAATAACAGACAATGTAGTTGAATTGGTATCAGATAGAATCCAAAAATTCCCTAAAAATACTCAGGAAGTACTAAAACTAGCTGCATGTATTGGGAGTCAATTTGATCTTAAAACTCTTTCAATAGTATATGGAAAGTCCATGAAAGAAACTTATGATGATCTTTGGGAAGCACTAAAAGAGGGGTTAGTCGTAGTTTTTGGGGATGTATATTCTTTTATTGTTGAAGCTGAAGGAAGCAATCTTGTTTATAATTTCACTCATGAACGAATTCAACAATCGGCCTATTCTCTGATTGAAAAAGAATTTAGAAAAGAGATTCATTTAAAAATAGGAAGGTTAATGCTTTCTAGCATTAATTGGCAGAAGGATGAAGAGAAAATATTAGATATAGTAAACCAATTAAACATGGGCATAGAGCTAGTTACTGATGAGTTTGAAAGAAAAGAAATTGCCATATTAGAATTACTTGCTGGAAAGAGAGCTAAAAAGGCAAATGCTTACCAAGAGTCTTATAAGTATTTACAAATTGCAATTGAACTAATGAAGGCCTTTTCATTTAATGACTATTATGAGTTGTTAATTGCTTTATATATTGAATCTGCAGAAATAGCATCATTAATTGGTGATTTTCAATCTGTAGATGAATATACATATATAGTTTTAAAAAATAGTAATGAAGTATTAGATAAAGTAAAGGCTTATGAAGTTAAAATCGCAGCTTTTTGGGCGCAAAACATGATTGTTCAAGCAGTTGATACTGCTTTGATCGCATTAAAATTATTAGGAATAAGGTTTCCTCGAAAACCTAACTCAGCAAACGTTATTGCTTCTCTTACAAAGGCCAGGCTTTCTGTAATAGGAAAATCTTCGGATTATTTTGTAAACCTGCACGAAATGGAAGATCCATATGCATTAGCAGCTGAACGCATTTTTATGCGTGTTTCTCTTCCAGCTCTAAAGACGTCCCCTAAATTATTTCTATTAATGATATTAAAAAGCTTTAATTTATGTGTAAAATACGGAAATCCTGATGGGGCACATACATTCTACAATGGTTATGGAATGGTTTTATGTATAATAGGAAAGATTGATTCAGGCTATGATTTCGGAAAAATATCTTTAAAAATCATGCAAAACCAGGATTTGAAGGAAGCGAATGCACAAACTTTAACATCCTTTAATTGCTATATTAATTTTTTAAAAGCACATATAAAAGAAACATATAAACCATTAATGGAAGCTCATTTAATAGGGTTAGAAACTGGAAATAGAGACTTTGCTTGTACAGCTGCCTGTATGTATTGCATATATTCATATTATGGTGGAAAAGAGTTAAATCTGCTTGAAAGAGAAATTTCATTATATACAGATATAATGAAAAAATCGAAGAATAAAGAGGCTATCAATACACAAAATATTTACCATCAAACTGTATTAAATCTAATGGGTGAGAATGAGAACCCTTGTAGTTTAGTCGGCAGTGCATATGACGAAAATGAAATGTTACCAATACATTTAGATTCACAGGATAAACTAACATTGTGTTATGCATTTTTCAATAAACTTATATTATGCTATTTATTTGGTGATAATGAAAAGGCACTTGAAAATGCGGAACTCGCAGAGAAATATTTGGATAGTCCAAATGGAACAATGACAGTTCAAGTTTTTTATTTTTATCAATCTTTAGCTTTACTTGGGCTATATGAAAAACATTCGATAATTAAGAAAAAACAAGTTTTGCAGAAAGTAAATGCTAATCAAAGAAAGTTAAAAAAGTGGGTTCAACACGCTCCTATGAATTTTTTACATAAGTTTTATCTCGTTGAAGCTGAAAGAGCAAGAGTACTTAATCTTGATTTAAAGGCTATGGATTATTATAATAAGGCAATTGAGCAGGCTGCAGTAAATGAATATATACAAGAAGAAGCACTAGCAAATGAACTTGCATCAAAGTTTTATTTTTCAAGAGGCAATGTGAAAATGGCGAGAATCTTCATGGAAGAAGCTCATTATTGCTACAAATTGTGGGGAGCAACAGCAAAAATTAAGCAGTTAGAGGAAGATTTCTCAATCTTTCTAACTGATGGATATGATAAAAGAAAAGGATTACAAAAAACTTCTGTAACTACAGAAAGCAAAACTACAAGTATTTCTGGAGCCTTAGATATGGTAACAATTTTAAAGGCCACACAAGCTATTTCAGGAGAAATTATTCTAGATGAATTGTTTAAAAAACTTGTTTACATATTACTTGAGAATGCCGGTGCACAGAAGGTTTCATATCTTACAAAAAAAGAAGACAGATATATAATACAGGTAGCGGGAAGAGAAGATAAAAATAAAATTGAAGTTATTAAAGGAGGAGTTCTAGAGATTAGAAATAGCTTACCTAAAAAGATAATTTCTTATGTTGATCATTCGAAAGAAAGTGTAATACTAGATAATGCTTTAGATTCTGAAAAATATATGAATGATCCTTATATTATTAAGAATAATTCTAAATCGATTTTATGCATGCCAGTTTTGAGCAAAAATGAAATAATAGGAATACTTTATTTAGAAAATAACTTAATAGAAGGGGCTTTTAGCATTGAACGAGTAGAAATATTAAAAGTTGTTTCATCACAATTAGCAATTTCTCTAGAAAATGCTAGTCTATATAATAACCTAGAAGAATTAGTAGAGGAAAGAACGCTAGAGTTAAAGGAAGAAATTTCAGAACGTAAGAAAATTCAAAAACAACTTGAGGATATGGCTACTCACGATAACCTTACAGGACTAGCAAATAGAAAACTTTTTCAAGATAGGCTGAAGCAGTCGCTAGAAATTTCAAAAATAAGTAATAACATACTTAGTGTTCTTTTTATTGATTTGGATGGATTTAAATCAGTTAATGATACATTAGGTCATGATAGTGGGGATATGGTATTAAAAATAATTGCTGGACGTTTCTTAAGCTGTGTAAGAAGCAGTGATATGGTTTCAAGATTAGGTGGTGATGAATTCACTATTATAATAGAAAATATGGAAAGTGAAACGGACATTGAAATTATATGCAAGAATATAATTGATGAGGTTGGCAAAGAAATTATTATCGGGAAAGATAAGGTTTATGTTACAGCTAGTATTGGAGTTAGTATTTTCCCAAAGCATGGTGATGACATGTTAAAGCTCATTAAGAAGGCAGATGATGCAATGTATTCTGCGAAAAAATCGGGAAAGAATAGGTTCATGTTTGCTAAAAATGACAAAATCGAAGTATTGGAGTGATTTAGACGGATAAATTTGTTAATAAAACGTTACTATATATAGAGTCTGTTTCCATATATAGAGGGATTATTGAGGATAAAGTAATAAACAGACTAAAATTATTACTTAAATATTTATGCAGTACTGAAATTGAATTGGATAAAGCTATAAATTTATATAATGATTTTTTCTTTGAATTTGCTAAATCTGGTGTAGATTCATTGGAAGAATACATTATTGATAAGATTATTTTTGATGAAAATCCATTTACTTTTAGTGGTACTAATAGAAAAGCTGCTGAAAATGATTTAGATAGTTTACAATTAGTTTCAAAATTAGATTCAGTTGCTATTAAAAATATGATAATTCAATGTTTAAATGAAAAAGAGTATATAAGCATTGTTGAAAGATTACCTGAATGGGTTAATAAGAGCAAATTAATTTACAGTGACGAGAAAATCCCTAAACATATTAGAGAGATGAAAGAGGCATTTTCTTCAAGTTCAGAGTGGTCCAGTGTTATGGATTCACTAATTCTATTTCATAAACGATATGGCTGTGGTGCTTTTGCACATTATAGAGCTTTTGTATGGGAACGAATTAAAGGAGAGGGTTTCTTAAAAGGAATTATTGAACCAGATTCAATTACATTCTTGGATTTAATTGGATACCAACTTGAAAGGTCCAAGGTCGTTGAAAACACAGAGCAGTTCCTAAAAGGATATGCTGCAAATAATGTACTTATATATGGGGATAGGGGCACTGGTAAATCCTCTACTGTAAAAGCTATACTAAATGAGTATTACTTAGAAGGACTACGGATGATTGAAGTCCCTAAGGCATACTTAACTGATTTTCCAGTTATTATCAGAGATTTAAAAAACAGACCACAAAAATTTATTATTTTTGTAGACGATCTGGTATTTGCTGATGATGAAGAAAACTATACAGCACTAAAAGCTATTCTTGAAGGTGGCCTTGAAAGTAAAACATCAAATATCATTATATATGCTACATCAAATCGCAGACATTTAATAAAAGAATACTTTAGTGAAAGAAAAGGTTTATTGTCTAGCAACATTGATGAGGAGGTTAATGCTCGGGACAGTATTCAAGAAAAATTGTCACTAGCAGATCGTTTCGGAATAAATGTTGTGTTCTCCTCACCAGATCAAAATAAATATTTAGAAATTGTAGAAGGAATTGCAATAAAGCGAAACTTGAGTATTGATAAGGAAACATTGCATAAAGAAGCCTTAAAATGGGCACTTTGGTATAATGGTCGTTCTGCAAGAACAGCACGTCAATTTATTGACTGGATAGAGGGTCAAGAAAAACTATCTAGTTAAAGTATTTTGATAAATATATCTCAATAAAGATTGACATATATTTATCAAAATGATATATTGTAACTGGATAAGTTGCACGCAATTCAATTGCAGACAACTTAAAATTTATGTGATTTGAGTGTGATTATTATAGTTAGTGATGAAAATTTAATTTTAGAAAACCAACTCAGTTTTGTAATGTATGCATGCTCAAAAGAGACTATCAAGCGTTATAAAACATACCTTGATGAAATCGACCTAACTTATACTCAGTATATAACTATGCTTGTTTTATGGAATGGAGACAATATTCCAGTGAATGAACTTGGGAAGAGGTTATATTTAGATTCAGGAACGATTACTCCCCTTTTGAAAAAACTAGAAATAAAGGAATTAGTGGAACGGGTTCGGGACACTAATGATGAAAGAAATGTTCTAGTTAGAGTATCTCCTAAAGGTTTTGATTTGAAAAACAGAGTTAGAACTGTACCAGAAAAAATATTGTCTGAAACTGGGGTGCCTGTGGAGGTAGCAAATAATGTGTTAGAAATTTTAAAATCAATTTTAGCAAGCGTTAATAAAAAATAAAAAATTATAAGAGTCATATAAACGTAATAGTTTGCATGGCTTTTTTTGCATAAGAAGAATATTTTTGATAATAACTTTTCAATAATTAATATATATGGTATCATTAAAATTGCACACAATTGAATTGCAATCAATTGAATTGCAATCAATGTGAATTATAATAGATTTGGATGTGATTATTATTAGTGGCGACGAGTATTTAGTATTAGAAGATCAACTTTGCTTCATTCTATATGTATGTACAAAAGAAGTAATTAAAAGGTATCAAGGATATCTTGAAAAAATGGATTTAACTTATACTCAATATTTAACCATGATAGTGTTATGGAATAAAGATAATATCTCAGCCAATGAACTAGGTAGAAAATTATATTTGGATTCAGGAACTATAACTCCACTTCTGAAAAAACTTGAAATCAAAGGATTGATTGATCGTGTTGTTGATACCAATGATGCAAGATATGTATTAAATAGAGTAACACAAAAAGGAAATGAGCTCAAGAATATGGTTAAGGATGTCCCAGAAAAAATTTTACAAGAAACAGGGGTACCAATTGAGGAAGCAAATAATATTAAAAGAATTTTAACATCAATACTAGATATGGTTAACAGAACATGAGTAAAAAGGTAATAGTTTACATAAATTGTGTATCTAATATAGAAATTTATCAATTATAAGTTATTTTTTAACTTTTTGTTAATTATTCGATTGACACATTTTTATCAGTGGAGTATATTAAAGATAGGTAAAACGTATGCAATTAAATTGCTGACAATTGAATTTTAAACTTCAATTATTATCGCATTTGAATACGTTTACAAACGTACATTGATGTTCATGAATTACTAATGTTTAATAGTTCTCCTAGGCAAAGCTATTACATTTGCGATTACAGAATATAAATATGTATAATTATTAAAAAAATCACTTTACTCATTTTTTTATTTTAAGGAGGTTATTATATGTATAATTTTCACAGTGGAACATCCACAGCAGCTGCATGGGCTGTTTGGTTACTTGTTCTTGTAGCACTCTTTGGACTTAATGAAATTACTAGAAGATCAAAATGGATTGGATTCTTTTCTTTTGTAATTTTACCAACATTTCTTTCAATATTATGGTTTACAGCATTAAGTGATACTACTTATACTGATTGGTTCCATTTGGCAAAGGTTTATTCCTCTACAGCTGGATGTATTGGTTTTTGGTGCATCAGACATGTTAAGGGAAAAAACAAATTAACAGGAATTGAATGGAAATTATCTGATAAAAAATGGGCATTAGCTTTTCCACCTTTAATCCTTGCTATCAATATTGCAGAAGCAGTATCTCGTGATTTCGAGGTAGGACACCTATATGATGGTAAGCATTTTCATTACACTGCTTCAGGTAACGATATGTGGTTATTTGGTGGTTCATGGAATTACATGAATGGTATTGCCGGTATTTTAAATATTATCGCTATTACTGGATTCTTCGGAATTGTTATACGTAAAAAGACTGCTAAAGATAGTAGCATGGATATGTTATGGCCAGATATGTTGTGGTTTTGGATAATCGCATATGATCTTTGGAATTTTGCTTATACTTACAACTGTCTACCAGGTCACGCTTGGTACTGCGGTATGGCATTACTAATAGCTCCAACACTTTGTGCATTTACAATTGGTAAAGGAGCATGGTTACAACATCGTGCACAAACTCTAGCACTATGGTGTATGTTTGCACAGACCTTCCCTGATTTCCAAGACAACAGTAAGTTCCAAGTTACATCAACTAACAGTGGAACTGCACTATTTACATTTAGTTTCTTAGCTTTGGCTGCTAACGTATTAGTAGTTGCTTATATGGCATACAAAGTAGTTAAGACAAAGAGAAATCCTTATACTGCAGAACTTTATACTGATCTTGCTAAATATCAAGAAGTTAAGGCACTTGCAGAATAAAAATATTAATTTGTACCAATACTGAGATGTGTGTATCACATCTCAGTATTTTTTTCTCAATAGATATGGATGCAAAATTCATTGAAAAATAAAAAATAAAGATATATTCTTAATTTATAAATTGACACATTTTTATCAAAGTAGTATATTAATGTTGTGTTAGTTTAACACAATTTAATTGAGAACAATCTAAATTTTAATGGATTTGAGTGTGATTATTATAGTAAGCGATGAAAATTTAATTCTTGAAAACCAACTGAGTTTTATATTATATGTTTGCTCAAAAGAAACTATAAAACGATATAAAGAAGATCTTGACGTAATAGGATTAACTTATACACAATATATAGCGATGCTTGTATTGTGGAATACGGATAATATTCCTGTTAATGAGTTAGGTAAGAGACTGTTCCTGGATTCAGGCACCATAACTCCACTTTTAAAAAAACTTGAAATTAAAGGCCTCAGTTGAACGTGTTCGTGACACAAACGATGAAAGAAATGTCATGGTAAGAGTAACAAAAGAGGGGTATGAACTAAAAAGCAAAGTGAGAAATGTACCGGAAAAGATTCTTTTAGAAACGGGAGTTCCACCAGAAGAGGCCAATAATATATTAGAGTTATTGAAATCTATACTTGTAAAAGTTAATAGTCAAGGGAACCCTAAATAGTATTATTAAGCAAAGAGCTATCTTAATATAGAAATAATATTCTATATTAAGATAGCTCTATTTTTTATTAATCTAAGAAATATGCTCTTTCAAACCCAGTTTGAATCGCTTGACCAATTCTACCAGATTTCTTAGCATCTCCAAGTACTGTAACATTAGAGAAATTCTTTTCTAATTCTTCAACCATAGTCTTGTTTTGTTTAATTCCTAAAGATAAAACTACAGCATCTGCTTTTTTGTTTATTGTTGTATTATCAACTGTATTCTGAAGAACAACTTCACCTGCAAGTACTTCTACTAATTTCATTGATGGTAGCATTTCTATATTATTTTTCCTTAATCTAGTGCTTAAATCAATAAGATTTGGTAGGTAAGCATCAGGTCCTATTTTACTTTGCATCTCTATAACTGATACCTGGTTTCCTTTTTCAGAAAGATATTCAGCTGTTTCAAGACCTGTCATTCCAGAACCAATAACAACTACATTTTTGTCTTTAATAACTGTAGTTTCACTTAATACATCAATTACTGTGCATACGCTTGAATTATCTATTCCTGGAATTTTTGGAATAATAGGAGTAGCGCCAATAGCAACAAAAACAGCATATGGTTTCAATTCCTTTAAAGTTTCAATAGTTGGTTCAGTATTAAGTCTAATTTCAACATTAAGTTTACTTAGTTCGTAAGTGAGATTGTCCAAGAACCAATTTAGCTTCTCTTTAAGTGGTGGTTTACTTCCAAGATAAACACTTCCTCCAAGAACACCTTTTTTCTCAAATAAAACTGGTTTAAAGCCTCTGATGGCTAGGACTCTAGCAGCTTCCATTCCTGCAGGACCGCCGCCCATAATAGCAACTACTCTCCCGTTACCATCTTTTTTGAAATTATCAAATTCTAGTTCCCTTCCCATTCTTGCATTTACAGCACATTTAGTTGTTTTACAGCCCATTAGTTCTTCAATGCAGTATAAACAAGATATGCATGACCTAATTTCATTTTCTCTTCCCTCAGCAGCTTTTAAGCCCCATTCAGGATCCGCAAGAAGAGTTCTTCCTACAGCTACGAAATCTACATTTTTTTCTGCAATAAGACTTTCAGCGAAATCAGGCTTCTTAATAACGTCACATGCTATGACAGGAATTTTTACTGCTTCTTTTATTGCTTGTGCAAGATGTTTTTTCCATCCTTGTGGGTAGGATATAGGCTCTATTATTGCATTGACAGACTCATAAGTACCTGAGCTAACATTTATAGCATCAACCCCAAGGTTTTCAAGATATACTGCAGCTTGAACTGCTTCAGGAAGTTTTAAACCTCCATCCACAAATTCATCCCCATCTATTCTAACTGAAATAGGGAAGGTTGGACCACAGACGCTTCTTATTCCCATTATAATTTCAGTAATAAACCTCATTCTCTTAGTAAAATCTCCACCATATTTATCAGTTCTTATATTGGATTGAGGACTAATAAATTGACCAATAAGATATCCGTGAGCAGCATGAAGCTCTACTCCATCAATATTTGACATCTGAGCAATTTTTGCTCCAGTAACAAACTTTTTAACTAGTGCTTCAACTTCAGCGGTTTCAAGCTCTTTTGGAACTTCACCTATTGCTTGAGAAGTAATTGGGCTAGGAGCCACAATTTGTCTTCCACCAATAATGTTAGAATGACATTGCCTTCCTGGGTGATGAAGCTGAAGAAAAACTTTTGAATCATATCTATGAATTGCATTTGCTAATTTTTCAAGCCTTGGTATAAATTTAAGGTCAGTAACACTAAGTTGATTTGGTGTTCCTGCTCCAGTCTCATTATCAATTCTTGTAATTTCAGTAATAATAAGACCACATCCGCCTTTTGCACGTTCTTCATAATATTTAATTATTTCATCAGAAGCTTCACCAGTTGAAGAAGCAAGGGATGTACCCATTGCAGGCATAACTATTCTGTTTTTGATTTCCAAGTTACCTATTTTACCTTTTGAAAATAGATTTTCATATTTCATTTTACAAACACCTCCAAGTATTTGATTATAGTATAGCATTTAATGATTGTGATTTAATTATTCATTTAAATAGAAAATTATTGATTTTGTTGTGCACTATGCACTATAATTGTATTGGGGTGAAATAAATGAATGTTAGTTTTAACAAGATATGCAAGTACTTTTCAGAAAAAAGTATAAAACTTTATGAAGATTATAAGACGGATATTTTATTTAACGATGTTAAGTTCATAACAAAGAAGCAAACAATTTTTCTAAATAATGTTATATATATTGGAAAAGTGTCTATGCTTTACGAACAATTGAAAAATATAGAAGAGGCTAGTTTTATACTTGTTAATGATGAGAATACTCCAATTACTGATACAATTACAAGTAAGATTAATATTATAGAACTACAGAGTCAAGAAGATATTTTTGATATCTTTAATCAAATAAAAGACTTATTTAATGAAGATGTTAGTGCTTCTAATGATGCATCGGCTCTACTAAAATCCATTATAACTGGAAAGGGACTAGACTACATTGTTAAAGTAGCCACAGAAATATTAGGGAATCCGGTGGTAGTAATAGACACTAGTTATAAGGTTTTATCTCACCCAGATATTGAACAAATAACAGATATATATTGGTTAGAAAACATTAAACGAGGATATTGTTCCTTTGATTTTATTGCAGCTGTAAAAAAAATGAAGAGTATTCAAAATGGTTTCAAAGCTAATGAGCCTTTCGAAGTTGTATGTGAAGCGAACTCAACTGTTAAAATGGTTACAAAAATAGAAATTGAAAACAAACATATTGGAAGTATTGTTTTACTAGCCTGCAACAAGGCTTTTTCAACTAAGGACGTTGAATTGCTTTCATTAACTAGCAAAATCATAGCAGAAGAAATGAAAAAAAATAGCTTGTATAGGAATATTAACAATGTAGAATATGAAGAGGTTGTTTGTGATTTTCTTGAAGGCAATATTAAAAATAGAGAAATCTTAAATGAAAGAATTAAAAGTGCAAAAATTAAGTTTAAAGATAATATTTTAATATTTGTATTTGATATAAAAAAATATAGCTCTATGGGAAAATATGTTGGATATTTAACTGATAGATTAAATTCATTTTTCCCTTTTAAAAGAGCAGTATATTACGATGATAATATTGTTATTATCTATGATTATGAAAAAGACATTAAAAACGATGATTTCTTGTACAAACTAAAATCTTTTTTAGAGGACAATAGAATTTTTCTTGGTGTAAGCAATGAATTTTCTGATTTGATGAATTGTAGACATCATTATGAGCAGGCACTAAAGGCCCTTAGAATTGGGGAACGAATCGATAAAGAAAACCCTATAGTATATTATTCGGATGTGCAGTTTTATGATTTAATTTCAAATACTCAGAAATTTGTAGACTATAAAGAGTTCTATCATCCTGCTTTAATTAAATTGAAACAGTATGATAAAGAAAATAATACTGAACTTTTTAATACTCTTATTGTATACTTAAAGAATAACCAAAGCCTACAAAAAACTTCAAAGGAACTTTTTATTCACAGAAATACAATGACTTACAGAATGCAAAAGATTCTCAGCATTGTAAACCTGGACCTTACAAACAATGAAAATATTTTTAATATCTATATGTCTTATAAAATAATGAATTATATTGATAGCAACTTAGAAAATTAGGATTAGACTACAACTTGATTTAGCAAAAGATAAGATAGGAGGATATTATATGCAATTCAAATTGAATAAAAAATATTTAATGTATATTTTTTATATTTGCCTAGCAACTACTGCAATATTTATTAGTTATAATATAATTTTCCACATAGGTAAAATAGTAAGCACTTTTTTTACTATCTTTCATGCATTTATGACTCTCATGAAACCTCTAATAATAGGTATAGTGATAGCGTATTTACTATATCCAATATCAAAATTTATAGGTAGATTTTTAAAGAAAACTTTTAAAATGAAAGAAGAACCACATCTACTAAGTGTAGCATTAACTTATATAATAGTAGTTGTAAGTTTTGTACTAATAATATACGCCTCTTATTCAATGATAAGTGGAGAAATATCACATAACAAAAATATTTCATCAATGATGGATTCAATCAATACTAATATGACTAAGTATAATGAAATATTTGATTATATCAATGATAAAATTGAGGACAGTGGATTATCAGTAGATGCGAAAAGCTATTTAAGTACTGGAACAAAGCAAATAAGTAAATATGCTACCAAGTCTGTAGGCGGAATTTTTGAATTTTCTAAAAGTGCAGCAAGTGTAATTATAAATGGATTTCTTGGACTGTGCATTTCATTTTATTTATTAAAGGACTATGAAAGTTTTAAGAAGAAATATGCGGAGATAATGCTAATCTTTATAAATAAAGAAAGACTCTACTCAATTAATAATACCATAAGGGAAATTGATGATATAATGTCTAAGTTTATTCGAGGACAACTATTAGACGCATTTTTTGTAGGAATACTTAGTTGTATAGGACTTACAATTATAGGACTAGACTTTGCTATTCCAATAGGGTTTATTGCAGGTCTTGCAAATATAGTTCCTTATGTAGGACCTATAGTTGGATGTGTTCCTGCGATTATTGTAGGAGTGCTTAGTCCACACCCTATTGTTGCTTTATGGTCAGTTTTGGTTTTCTTTATTGTACAACAGATAGACAATTCACTTATATCTCCAAAGATAGTTGGAACTAGTACAGGACATAATCCAGTGTTAGTAATTATGGCTATTGTTGTGGGAGGAGCATTAGGTGGAATTCTTGGTATGCTACTTGCCGTTCCTATGCTAGGAATATTAAAATTGTTTATTTTAAAGTATATTAATAAAAAGAAGCAAGCCAATGTTGAAAAGAATATAAGAAATATTGATGTAGAATCATAGCAATTAAGTTATTTTAAGTGAATTTATAATAAATAACTCCTTTGTCCTTCA
The DNA here is from genome assembly GCA_963791805.1 of uncultured Clostridiaceae bacterium. Classification (GTDB taxonomy): domain Bacteria; phylum Bacillota; class Clostridia; order Clostridiales; family Clostridiaceae; genus JACMJL01. The sequence goes on along the minus strand of CAWBTU010000004.1, from coordinate 583,783 downwards.
TCAAGGATTAAGGAGTGTTTTTACGAGTAATAATATTTAAGAAAAGAGGGAGCTACACTATGCAGTTTAAAATAAATAGAAAATATCTAAGCTACATGATTTATTTTTGTATAACTATAATAAGTATTTTTCTATGTTTCAATTTTGTGTTTCATTTTAATAAAGTAGTAAGCATTTTTTTTGATATAGTACATGCTATTTTAATATTATTTAAACCACTTATTATTGGGATAGTAATTGCTTACCTTTTGTATCCTCTAACAAAATACATAAGTAGGTTTTTAATGAAGATTTTCAAATTAAAAAAAGAGCCACATTTATTAAGTATTACGCTAACATACATATTAGTTGTTTTTAGTTTTATCATTATGATTTACGCCTCGTACTCAATGATAGTTGGTGAAATAGCACATAATAAAAATATTTCATCAATGGTGGATTCAATCAAAAGTACTGTATCTGGGAATGATGAGTTATTTGATTATGTAGACAAAAGAATAGAAAAAAGTGGTTTATCAGTGGATACTAAGAGTTATTTAAGTAAAAGTACAACTCAAATAGGGAAAATAGCATCTATATCTATTAGTGGTGTTTTTAAATTCTCTAAAAGTATAGGAAGTACAATGATAAACGGATTCCTGGGACTTTGCATTTCATTTTACTTACTTAAAGACTACGAATACTTTAAAAAGAAATATGTACAACTAATGCAGTTTTTTATTAAAGAAGAAAAATTATGTTCAATTAATAAAACTATAAGAGAAATAGATGATATTTTTGCAAATTATATACGAGGAACGTTATTAGATGCACTTATTGTAGGAGTACTTTGTAGTATAGGCTTATCTATCGTTGGAATGGACTTTGCAATATTAATCGGATTTATAGTAGGACTAGCAAACATTATTCCTTACGTAGGGCCCTTCTGTAGTAATATTCCAGTAATTATTGTAGGACTTCTTAGCCCTCATCCTATAGTTACAGTATGGGCAATGCTTGTTCTTTTCATAGTACATAAGGTTAATAGTTTAGTAATTTCACCTAAAGTGGTTGGAAGTACTACAGGCCATAACCCAGTCTTTGTAATTATAGCTGTTTTTGTAGGTGGATCCTTGTGGGGAATTTTAGGTATTTTACTCTCTGTTCCTATTTTAGGGATTATTAAGTTGTTTATGAAGAAATTTATTAATGTTAAACAACAATCAACTATATAAAAAAACTATTGATTAATAATTTAACATTTGTTACAATAGGTTAAATGTATATTAAGCTTTAAAAATGATGATAGGGATAAGTATAAATAGAAAAACTTAAAGAGAGCTAGCTGATGGTGGAAAGTTAGTAGTGGACTATTTAAAAAGCAACCCCTGAATTGCTTATCGAGAAATTAGGATAATTTGATCCTAATATTAGATAATGACGTATCCTCACGTTACAGAGGGTGGAATTTTATATTCCAGTAGAGATAGTGCTTTGGCACTAATTAGGGTGGTACCGCGAATGACTTCTTCGTCCCTTTCAGGGATTAAGGGGTATTTTTTTATTTTTAGGAGGGTTATTAAATGGAAGAAATACTTGAAATTCTACAAAAGAACAGTAAATACACGGCGGAAGAGATAGCCATAATGACTGGAAAATCTGTTGAACAAGTTAAAAGTGACATTGAAAAATGTGAAAATCAAAACATTATTGTAGGATATACAACTCTAATAAATTGGGAACACACTGCAAAAGAAAGTGTAATAGCATTAATTGAAGTTAAAGTAACACCTCAAAGAGGAGAGGGATTTGATAAAGTTGCTGAGAGAATTTACAGATTTCCAGAAGTACAGTCATGTTATTTAATGTCTGGAGGTTTTGACTTAACAGTTGTTATAGAAGGTAAAACTATGAAGGAAGTAGCTCTTTTTGTGGCAGAAAAGCTAGCTGTTCAAGATTATGTTTTAAGTACATCTACACACTTTGTACTGAAAAAATATAAAGATAAAGGCGTCATATTTGGAGAAAAACCAAGAGACGATAGGGAGGATATATTTATATGAAAATAGAGGATATGATTTTACAAAATGTAAAAGATATGCCTCCTTCAGGGATTCGAAAATATTTTGATATGATAAATGAGATGAAGGATGTTATATCTCTAGGTGTTGGTGAACCAGACTTTGTTACGCCTTGGAATATTAGAGAAGCTGGCATATATTCACTTGAAAAGGGGCATACACATTATTCTTCAAATGCAGGCTTTGTTGAGCTACGTGAGGAAATTTCTAAGTATTTGGATAAAAAATGTAATTTGAAATATAATCCCTTGAATCAAGTTATTGTTACTGTTGGAGGAAGTGAAGGAATAGATATCGCACTAAGAGCTTTAGTTGGACCTGGTGATGAAGTAATTATTCCTGAACCAAGTTTTGTAGCATATAAGGGATGTACCGCTTTTACAGGAGCCACTTCTAAAGTTATTAATTTAAAAGCAGAAAATGAATTTAAACTTACTGCTAAGCAGCTTGAAGATGCAATTACACCTAAGACAAAGGTTGTTATAATACCTTTTCCAAACAATCCTACTGGTGCAATTATGACTAAAGAAGAATTAGAACCTTTAGTAGAAGTTCTAAAAGATAGAGATATTATAGTTATTTCTGATGAAATATATGCGGAACTAACTTATGGGGACGAACATTTTTCTATAGCAAGTTTTCCTGAAATGAAGGATAAAACTGTTGTAATAAATGGTTTCTCAAAAGCTTATGCAATGACAGGGTGGAGACTGGGATATGCTTGTGGACATCCTGTACTAATTGAAGCTATGAAAAAAATACATCAGTATGCATTAATGTGTGCACCAACTACTGCTCAATATGCAGCAATAGAAGCGTTAAAAAATAGCGAAAATCATGTTCAAGAAATGCGTAGGGAGTACAACAGAAGAAGACGAGTTCTTGTAAATGGTTTTAGAGAGATTGGATTGGAATGCTTTGAACCTAAAGGTGCTTTTTATGTATTTCCATGCATAAAATCTACAGGAATGTCTTCAGATGAGTTTTGTGAAAAACTATTATTGTCTGAGAAGGTTTTGGTGGTACCTGGAGGCACTTTTGGTGATTGTGGTGAAGGGTATATAAGAGCATGCTATGCATCATCAATGGAGCAAATACAAGAAGCAATTAAGAGAATAGAGAGGTTTGTGAAAGACAATACAAAAATTAATAAATAATATTAAAACCAAAATCCCCTTATCTAGAAGCATTGTTTTAGGATAGGGGTTTCTCTAGTTTGTAAGATAAAAATAAGAAGTTAATGATAGGGGACAAGATAACCCGTGACATCCCTCATCCCTAGAACTAAGCTAAGGAGAGAGGGGTGTCACGCTTCGTATGCAGAATATAATAAAAGTGTCTTGCCTTATATATATTAATCATAGAACTATTACATCTATAGAATTTTTTATGCTTAAGGTATATAATAATTGCTATAAGATAAAATTAAATATAAATTAATTATGCATTAAAGGGTGATAATATGACTATTATTATTGTTATAATTGGTTTATTAGTAGGGTTTTTGTTAAATATAATTATAGAAAGAATTTTTCTAATTAAAATTCCATTTCTAAAGTATGGTATCTTTTTCATTTCAGGTTTATTAGTGTTTATTTCATTTTCAAAATTTGGGTTCAATAAGTTCTTTTTAAAAGCAGTTATTTTAGATAGTATTCTAATAGTTGTTTCTTTTATCGATTTTCAATATAAAATTATTCCGAATATTCTAGTAGGCATAACCCTATTTGTGGGAATCATATTTGTACTATTTGATAACATTTCAATTATAAATACTCTTTTAGGAATGTTAATAGGTGGGGGAATACTCTTTTTATTAGCACTAATACCTAAGGCTATAGGAGGCGGAGATGTGAAGCTGATGTTTGCACTTGGATTATTCTTGACTCCACAAAAGGTAGTTGAAACACTATTGTTAGCATTTGTTTTTTCAGCTTTAATTAGTTTAGTTCTTCTAATTTTTAAAATTAAAGGGCGCAAAGACTATATACCCTTTGGTCCATTTTTAGCTTTTGGTTGTTTTGTAACTTTTCATTTTATTACATAGGGATATTAAAACAATATATTAGGGATAATTTTGATATATAAACTTATATATTTAACTTCAGAAAAGTAATGGAAAAATTGTTTATTTAAAATGAGGGTGATTCAAAATGATAAATAGGGGAATTAATATAAGTGAAATTAGCGAAATTATTAAGAAAACAATAGTAGAAATTGATTCAAGTAGAAATCAAATTCTTAATATTGTGGATAATATAAGAAGTGAATATGAAAACTTAAAAATAGAATTAGCTAAGATAATAGATGAAACTTATAAAGTTATAAGTGAAGTGGATGAGCTTGAAAAACAAGATAAAGTAATGAGGCAAAAATTGGTAGAGGTATCTAAAAATTTTAAGGATCACAGCGAAGAAGAAGTAAAGTCTGTTTATGAAACAGCAGCAGATATAAGAATAAAGTTTTTTACTAAGAAAAATGAAGAAAAAGTTTTAAAAGAAAAACGAAATCATTTAGAAATGGATTTGAAAAGATCACTGTCAAATGTAGAAAGTGCTGAAAAAGTTATAAATCAAGTAAGTATAGCATTAGGATATCTAGATGGCGATATTCGCCCAGCTTTAGAGTGTGAAGATAAAAATTCACAAATGTTTATGGGAATAAAAATATTAGAAGCTCAAGAAAATGAGAGAAAGAGAATTGCAAGAGATATTCATGATGGACCAGCACAGCATATGGCTAATGTAATTATGAAAGTGGATATTTGCAAAAAAGTTCTTGAAAATGATTTAGAGGAAGGTTTTAAAGAATTAGCAGATTTAAAAGAAAATGTAAAGGTAGCATTAAAGGAAGTAAGAAATATTATTTTTGATCTAAGACCAATGACACTTGATGATCTAGGCCTTAATCAGACGATTGAGCAAATAATTAAAGTTATTAGTGAAGAGACGGGTATAGAGATTGAATTAAAATTAAAACCTTTAAAAGCAGAAATAGAATCTATTATTCAAGTTGCAGTTTACCGAATTATTCAAGAAACTTTTAATAATGTTAAGAAACATTCAAATGCAAAACATGCATTAATTCGACTAGATTTTGGAACAAAATATTTGATGTTAATAATTTATGATGACGGTGAGGGTTTTGATGTAGAAGAAACTTTAATGAGGGTAAGAACAAAAAGTTCCTCCTATGGTCTAATTGGAATATTAGATAGAGTAAATCAATTGCAAGGAGAAATTCATATTGAGTCATCTAAAAAAACTGGAACTACCTATAAAATCAAACTTCCAATTAATCGAGAGGTGATTAAAGATGAGTAGTGAGATAATTAAAGTATTGATAGCAGATGACCATGCTCTTATAAGACAAGGGCTAAAAAGTATAATTGGATTAGAAAAAGATTTAATTCTTGTTGGTGAAGCTGAAAATGGTGAGAAAGTATTAACAATGTTAGATATAGCTAAGCCGGACGTATTATTGCTGGATTTAAATATGCCTTTATTAAATGGTATTAAGGTCATTGAAGAGGCAAAAAAAATAAGCAGCGTGATAAAAATTATTGTGATTACAATTGAAAGTAATAGAGAAATAATACATAAAGCAATTAACTTTGGTGCAGATGGATATGTACTTAAAGATTCAGCTGGAACTGAAATTGTGGAAGCTATTAGAACCGTATATATAGGGGGTAAATATATTGATAAATCCTTAGTATCTACTCTATTTTTAGATATAAAAGATAATAACGAAAAAATAAAAAGTATACTGGATGATTTATCTAAACGAGAAATAGAAGTACTATTAAAAATATCAAGAGGGTGTAGTAATAAGGAAATAGGTGAGCAATTATACATATCTGAAAAAACAGTGAAAAATTATGCAACAAAACTTTTTAGAAAACTTAATGCGCCAGATAGAGTTCATGCTACAATAATTGCTTTTCAAAGTTCAATAGAAGAATATTATAAAATTAAGTATAAGGAAGAAAATAGGGACTAAAGTCCTTATTTTTTTATGCCTTTAGCACGGAATAATGTGACTTTCAGAATCTTATATCGTAAGCTAGTTTGAATTAAAATAAGAGTATAGAAAACCAAAAATTATAGGAGGGGTTCAGTATGTTAAAGAATTTTAAAAATTATGTAGTTGGAATTTTTAAAGAAGAAGAAGGACAAGGAATGGTAGAATATGCACTTCTAGTTGGTCTTATTGCTATAGTTGTAATTGGAGCGTTAGTAGTACTTGGACCTGCAATTTCACAGAAATTTACTGATATAACAAATTCACTATAAAAATGTATAGCTTCATGTATGAAATGCTCTAATCAATAGTTTTATGATTAGGGCATTTTGAACAAATTGGCATTTTAATCAGACTTGAATTTAAAATAAACATACACTGATAATATGTGAAAGGGGAGTTGATTGCCATGAAAATGAAGAAAAATCAAAAAGGTCAAGCTCTTGTAGAACTTGCAATCACTCTTCCCATATTGTTACTTTTAGTGATGGGAATAGCTCAATTTGGGATGATGTTAAATGCGTATCTTACCATACAAAATTCGGCAAGAGAAGGTGCAAGGCTTGGAATTGTAGGCGGGTCCAATGCAGAAATAAACAATTTGATAATTTCAATTTCATCAAGTTTATCACCTGAAAATTTAACAGTTAATGTAACACCTGATGAGTTAAATAGAAATTCCGGAGAAACTTTAACAGTAAGTGTAAGCTATAATTACCATTTAACTGTACCTATTATTAGTGCAATGCTACATAATGTGGTTGTACTAAAAGCTCAGACCACAATGAGAATTGAATGAGTGGTGAATTAAATGAGAAAGTTAAATAAAAAAGGAAACGTTGCAATAATTGTATGCTTGATAATCGGAGCAATGTTTGGATTTACAGCTTATGTAGTGGATATCGGCTTAGTTTATATTGAAAAAACAAGGTTAACAGATGCAATTGATTCTGCGGTACTAGCTGCAGCTCTTGAATTGCCACAAAACCCAACAAATGCTAGGGCTGTTGCATTGGAATTTTTGCAGAAAAACAATGTAGATACAAGCAGAGCTGTAATTGGAATTAGTGCTGATAATAAAAGTATTGAAATAGATGATGTTAGTAATGTAAAACACATATTTGCTCCTATAATTGGAATTAATAGTAGTAATGTAAGCTTTAGTAGTAAGGCTCAAATAGGACCTATAAAAGTAGTAAATGGCGGAATTAGACCATTTGCAGTAGTTTTTTATAATTTTTCATATGGACAGATAGTAACACTTAAAGAAGAAGCTGGGGATGGTGAAAGTGGAAATTATGGTGCAGTAGCTCTGGGAGGAAGCGGCGCAAATACTTTTAGAGCAAATGCACTTTATGGATATGCTGGCACCTTATCTGTGGGAGATTATGTTTCAACTGAGCCAGGTAATATGGCAGGAGCTGCTAACTCAATTAAAAACTATATTAGCTCTGAACAGAGTAATTTTAGTAATTTCACAAGAGAATCAATTCGATTATGGACTATTCCCATTATTGACTCGTTAGATGTTAATGGAAGAAAAGAAGTGTTAATTGTAGGATTTGCTGAGTTTTTTGTTGAAGATGTTGTAGGCATATCAGGTAAAATTGAGATCAGTGGAAGATTTGTAAAGTTTGTAGCAAAAGGAGAAATTGATATGACCTTAAAAGATACAGGATTATATGGAGTAAAACTTGTGAAATAGAGGTGAAATCATGAAAAATATAGGTAAAAAATTAATATTAATATCGTTCTTTTTAGCTTTAATATCTACCATAGCTGTAGTTACTTATCTACAATCCTTTAAAAATAAAAAACAGGCTACAGATACCATATCAATTATAGTGGCAAATGAAAACATACCTGCAAGAACTATTATTCAAAAAAAAATGACACAGCAGATTCAAGTTCCTAATAATTCTATTTTCAAGGATTATATAAGAGATTCATCTAAAATTATTGGTAAATATTCAAAAAATACTATTTTGAAAAATGAGGGTTTTCGTGATGAAAATTTTTTAAATAAGAATGGAAATGAGATTAGTGCCAATATAGATAGTAATCATAGAGCTATATCTATTAATGTTACAGGAGCATCAGCAGTTTCTGATTTACTGAAGGTAGGGGATTGTGTTGATATAATTGGCACCTTTCCTGAAAAAAAAGAATTAGATGTAACAGTTAGACCGGATACTTCAAAAATAATTATGGAAAACATTCAAGTTTTGGCTATTGATAAGCAAATAAGTAGGCAGGATAATCCTAAAGATGCAAACGAGAAAATACCTACAACTTATTTAATTACATTATCTGTACCTGTTTTAGACATTGAAAAGTTAGTGTTAACTGAAGATGTTGGAAATATTAAATTAGCGCTAAGACCTCTAGCAAATGAAGGAAATGTGGAAACAAAAGGTGCTAAATGGCAAGATGTTTTAGCAGAAGTGACTACTAATTCTCCGGAACTAATTAAAGAAAATTTTGTAATGTATACGGTAAAAAATGGAGATACTTTAAGAACAATTAGTTTAGAATATTATAAAGATACGGAAAAATTTAATTTGATTAAAGAAGCTAATAATATACAAAATGAAAACCAAATTATAACTGGGGAGGTTCTTAAAATTCCATTAAACCACTAGAATGGGGTGAGAGTATGAGTAAGATTAAAGTATTGATTGCGGATGATATTGAAGAAACACGAAATGTTATCAAAAAGATGTTAAGTCTAGAGAGTGGTTACTTCGAAATTGTTGGAGAAGCAAGTAACGGAGAAGAAGTTCTAAAATGTATTCCTAAAGTAAATCCAGATGTGATTTTAATGGATATTAATATGCCTGTACTGAATGGATTAGAAGCAACTGAAAGAATCACTAATCAATTCCCCACAGTTATTGTAATAATTATGTCTGTTCAAGCAGAAAATGAATATTTAAAAAAGGCAATGTTTTATGGAGCAAAGGAATATATTATTAAACCTTTTAACTTTGATGTGTTAGTTTCTACAATTAAGAATACCTATGATAAATATAGTGAAAGTATTCAGAAACAGACAAGTAGTAGGGAAAAAAGTTATAATGCTAAAATAATTAGTTTTTTCAGTTCTAAAGGTGGGGTAGGTAAATCTGTGCTTGCTTCAAATATCGCAATTGTTATCAGCAAAGAAAAAAGCAAAAGGACTCTTTTGGTTGATATGGACTTACAATTTGGAGATATTTCAATGCTCTTAAATCAGTATAATCATAAAACTATATTAGATATTTTGGAAGATAAACAGCTAGATAATTATGAAAATGTAAAGCCTTATATATATTCATATAATGAAAGTCTTGATGTGGTGTTTGCACCCAAGAGACCAGAAGCAGCAGAATCCATTGAAAAAGACAGTATTGAAAAGCTAATAGAAATCTTTAGAAATCATTATGAGGTGATAATTATTGATAATGGTATAAACTTTAATGATTCCACCTTACATGTCCTTGATCTTTCAGAAAAAATATTATTTGTATCTACCATGGAAATTGTAGCTCTGAAAAATACAAAACTGGGATTTAGTGTTATGCAATCTCTAGGATATGATAAGAATAAAGTAAAGTTGATTATTAATAGATTTAACACAAGTTATGGTATTTCAAAATCTGAAGTAGAAGGGGCGTTTAAAGATAGTATATTAGCAATGATTCCTGAAGATGAAAAAATAGTGTGCAATTCAGTCAATAAAGGTGAACCATTTTGTGATAGACCCAAATATTATAAAGATAAAGTTGGAAGATCAATTCAGATACTGTGCGGAGAATTAGGTATATGAAATAAAAGTATATAAGAGGTGATAGTATGTCACTAATGAAGAGATTTGAAGAAGTAAATTCAGATAAAAAAGCGAGTAAACCTAATGAAAAAGTAGCAGATCCATACTTTGATTTAAAATGTAATATACAGAACAAAGTAATTCAAGATTTAGATATAGACTTTAATGAAATATCCGATCAAAATGAAGAATTAAAGCAAGAGATTAATTTCATTATTACTAAGAATATTGAAAAAGAGTCCTTAAATATGACTAACAATCAAAAAAAGAAAATTAAAGAAGAACTATTGGATGAGATTATTGGATTTGGACCAATTACAGCACTGCTAGCAGATTACAGTGTAACAGAGATTATGGTTAATGGACCGGATCATGTCTATATAGAAAGAGACGGAAAGTTAGTTTTGACGGATGCTAAATTTAAAAATGATAATCATGTTATGCACGTTATTAAGAAAATTGTAGCACCTATTGGCCGAAGAATTGATGAAAGTTCACCAATGGTAGATGCAAGACTTCCAAATGGTTCAAGGGTAAATGCTATTATTCCGCCACTAGCTATCGACGGGCCATCAATAACCATAAGAAAATTTGCTGAAGATCCGTTTAAAGCAGAGGATTTAATAAATTTTGGAACGATGAATTCTAAAATGGCTGAATTATTGAAATTATGTGTTGAAGGAAGGTTAAATATAGTTGTTTCAGGAGGTACAGGAAGCGGAAAAACCACTACTTTAAATGTACTTTCTTCATTTATTCCAGAAACTGAACGTATTATAACTATTGAAGACGCTGCAGAGCTACAACTTTCACAAACACATGTAATAAGACTGGAAACTAGACCTGCGAATGTTGAAGGTAAAGGAGAAATATCTATTAGAGATTTGGTTAAAAATAGTTTGAGAATGCGTCCAGATAGGATTATTGTTGGAGAGGTTAGGTCAGGAGAGACTTTAGACATGCTACAGGCGATGAATACGGGACATGATGGATCGCTAACCACAGGTCATGCTAACTCACCAAGAGATATGCTCTCAAGAATAGAAACTATGGTACTAATGTCAGGTATGAATCTTCCAATTAGAGCAATAAGAGATCAAGCTGCATCAGCTATAGATATAATCATTCAACAATCGAGGCTCATGGATGGGAGCAGAAAAGTTACTCATATTACTGAAGTTCAAGGTATGGAAGGAGATATTATTATTCTTCAGGATATTTTCAAATTTGAACAAAGGGGTCTAGATAATAAAGGTAAAGTGAAGGGAGAATTTACAACTACAGGTATAATGCCAAAGTTTGTTCAGAAGCTTAGGGAAAAAGGTATCAATATACCTTCTGATTTAATACAGCTTTAAAGTAATAAAAATATGGAAGTGAAAAAAATGATGTATTTTCTTGTAATACTAATATTTTTATCCCTTTGGGTATTTGTAAGTAGCTTCTTTTTTATATTTTTTTATAAAGAAAAATCTATAGATAAATTAAAATACTTTGATGATAACTATGAGCAGGAGGGAAAATTTGAAAAGCATAAAAAGAATAAATCTGATTTCTTAGGTGGGTTGGCTCATTTAATTCCTAGTACCAAATTAAGTGAAAAGAGATCTGAAAAGCTTAAAATGGAATTAATTAAGGCAGATATTCCAATTACGGTAGATGAATTATTAGTAATAAAAATTCTTACATCTATATCTATTTCATTTCTACTGTTAGCAGTTAGTAAAAGTTATTTTTTAGGGATAACAATCCTAATTATAGTTTGGAATATGCCTAAATTAATTATTTCAAGAAGAAAAAAAGAGAGAATAAAAGAATTTGACAGTCAACTAAATGAAGGAATAATGATTATTTCTAACTCACTAAAAGCAGGATATTCATTTTTGCAGGCAGTTGCAGCAGTAGCAGAAGAAACTCAAGATCCTTTTTCTATGGAATTTAAAAAATTATTTAAAGAGATTAGTCTTGGTATATCAGAAGAAATTGCTATGAAAAACCTAACAGAAAGGATGGAGTCAGGGGACTTAAAGCTAATCATAAATGCAATTTTAATTCAAAAGGATATAGGTGGAAACCTATCTGAGATATTAGATAATATTGGAGAAACCATAAGGGAAAGACAAAAAATCCAAGAAGAACTTAAAACTTTAACGGCTCAAGGGAAGTTATCAGGTATAATTGTTATGCTAATTCCAATAGGTCTAGGGTTAATTATATATTTATTTAATAAAGAGTATATCCTACTTTTATTTAATACGCCCATTGGTTTATTAATGATTAGTATTTCAACAATAAATCAATTAATAGGCCTTCTAATGATAAAAAAAATAATTAATATTGATATGTAATTGGAGGTGTATGTGGTGCTTAATTTTATTCTATTTACTTCTTTTCTTACAGTATTTATTTTAACATATACAATATTAACTACTATAAGTAGAAAAAAAATTCAAATTGAAAATAGGGTAGAACAAATCGTAAATATACATTTAGCAAAAGATGAAAGCACTGATTATATTCCTTTTTCAGAAAGAACCATAAAGCCTTTTTATGATTATATAAGTAAGTTGCTTTTAAAGATAACTCCGAAAAATAAAGTTGTTACATTTAAAACAAAGTTAGAAAAAGCAGGTCTACTAAAAAATAGCACCACAGAAAGATGGGTATACATTAAAAGTATGGGTACTTTTATACTTGCACTTATATTTGCCATTTTTACTTATTTGATTGAACCTAATGTTTTAAAGTCGTTGGCAATTTTCATACTCATTATAGTATCAGTAAATGTAGTTTTTAACTTTTATATTGCTACATGCATTACAAAAAGAAAAAAGCAAATTTTAAAGGACTTACCCTTTACCCTTGATTTAATTACTGTTAGCGTAGAGGCAGGATTATCCTTTGATGGTGCTATGGTAAGAGTAATTAATAATATAAGTGGAGAGCTTTGTGATGAGTTTGCCAAAAGTTTAAAAGAAACTAGAATGGGTATCCAAAGGAAAATTGCACTTAGAAACATGAGTGAACGTTGCGAAGTAAAAGAATTATCCATGTTAATAACTTCACTTATACAAGCTGATGAAATGGGAATTAGTTTAGGTAAGGTTTTAAGAATTGAAGCGTCAAACCTTCGTGAACACAGAAAGCAAGTGGCCAGAGAAAAAGCTATGAAAGCACCAATTAAAATGCTGTTCCCACTTATATTTTTTATATTTCCATCAATATTTATAATTATTTTAGGACCAGCTGTTATTAAAATGATGGTGGTGTTTGGGAGGTGAACCTATGAAAAGTGAGGATATATTTATTGCAAAAACTTTTTTTAATAGATTTCTTGGATATATGTTTAGAGAAAAGCCTCATCATAAGGCTATATTATTCCTACCCTGTAATAGTATCCATACTTTTTTTATGAAATTTAGCATAGATGTGCTTTTCTTAGATGAAAACTTCTGCGTAATTAAGAAAATAGAAAACTTAGGACCCTACAAGATAATAATGCCTGTAAAAACAGCTAAAGCAGTCGTTGAAACAAAAACAGGTGGGTTTAAGGAAATAAATATTGGCGAAAAAATATTATAAAACTGTATAAATATACCACTCCAAATTTAAATTAAATTTGCCCAAGATAACCCGTGACACCCCTCAGCTCCAGAGCCCAGCTAAAGAGAGAGGGGTGTCACGCTCGTAAACAAGTAGAAGATAAAGTTTCATGCTCAGTGTTAATATAAAATTATGTAAATAATCTGATGTTTTTAAAGCATCAAATGATATCTTTATAGTATAATAGAACAAATACAAACAAATTAGATGGAGGTAATAAAATGTATAATTTAAAAGGAACAAAAACAGCAGAAAATCTTTTAAAATCCTTTGCAGGGGAATCACAGGCTAGGAATAGATATACATACTATGCTTCAATAGCAAAAAAAGAAGGATATGTTCAAATCCAAAACATATTTACAGAAACTGCGGATAATGAGAAAGAACATGCTAAAAAATTCTTTAAGTTTTTAAATAATAGTGATTTGAATAAAGAAACAGTTGTTATTAATGAAGCTGCTTATCCTGTTTTCTTAGGAAGCACAAAAGAAAACCTTTTAGCTGCTGCTGAAGGTGAAAATGAAGAGTGGACAACTCTCTATCCTGATTTTGCAGAGGTGGCTGAAAAAGAAGGATTTAAGGACATAGCTTTTGTTTATAGAAAAATTGCAGAAGTTGAGAAAAGGCACGAGGAGAGATATAAAAAATTAGCAGAGAATATTGAAAATAATAGAGTGTTTTCAGCTAGTGAGGGGTCACTTTGGAAGTGTTTAAATTGTGGATATATATTTGAAGGAGCTAATGCACCTGAAGTATGTCCAGCCTGTGCACATCCACAAGCATATTTCGAATTATTTGTACAAAACTACTAATATAAAGGCGCTTAGGTTATGTAACCTAAGCGCCTTTAAGTTTATTAAACAAATGAATTATAAATAGCTGTTATAGCTTTTTCGAAATCGTTTGTCTCAACTCCAACTATAATATTGATTTCACTAGAGCCTTGATTTATCATTCTTATATTTACATTACTGTCTGCAAGGGCTTTAAATATTTTAGCAGATATACCAGTTGACTTAGACATACCACGGCCTACTGTAGCTATTAAAGCCATATTTGGATATATTTCTATAGCGTCTGGCTTGCATTGCCTATTGATTTCATCAATTATTCCATTAAGTTTATTCTTAATTTGAGTATCTTCAACCACCAGTGAAACAGAATCTATTCCAGAAGGCATATTTTCAAAGGCTACGCCATTCATTTCTAAAATAGTTAAGAGCTTTCTATTAAAACCAATCTCCATATTTAGAAGAGTTTTTTCAATTGAAATTACAGTAAAGTTTTTTCTTCCAGCAATTCCTGTAATAGTACCTAACCGACTTATTGGACTAGAATCATCGATAATAAGAGTTCCTATATCTTTAGGTGCATTCGTATTCTTAATAAGGATAGGTATACCTTCTTCTCTAACAGGAAAAACAGCTTCTTCATGAAGAACTGTTGCACCCATGTAGGAAAGTTCTCTAAGTTCTTTATACGTAATAGTTTCTATTGGATTTGGGTTTTCAACTACTCTTGGATCTGCCATTAAAAATCCGGAAACATCTGTCCAATTTTCATACAATGAAGCGTGCACACCTTTAGCTATTAATGCACCAGTTACATCAGAACCTCCACGAGTAAAGGTTTTAATCTGACCACTAGGATCAGCACCATAAAACCCTGGAATAACTGCTTTAGTTCCACTTGATAATTTTTGTGAAATTTTAGCTTGTGTAGAATTTGAATCAAAATTACCATAAAGGTCAAAGCATATTATTTCTGTAGCGTCAATAAATTCATATCCTAAAAGAGTAGAAAGTATTATTGCATTTAAATACTCACCTCTACTTGCAGAGTAATCCGCAGAAGCACCCTCATAAATTTTACTCTTTATCTCTTTTAAGTAACTTATTATATCCAAGGTAGCCATCTGGCTATATTTTTTAGATAACTGCTCAACTATCTCTAAATATCTTTCAGAAATAATTTTGAAAACATCATTGAAAGGTATACCATGTTCTCTATGAGAATTACATATATATAGAAGATCAGTAATTTTATAATCCTTTGAATGTCTTTTTCCTGGGGCAGATGGTACTATAAATCTTCTATTTGAATCAGCTTCAATTATAGCTTTTACTTTTTCAAATTGCTTTGCACTAGCTAGTGAACTTCCTCCAAATTTGGCTGTAATTAGTTTTTCCAATTTCTTTTCCCCCTAATTGTACATTAATAAATATTCTACAGTTATTTAATGCCTTCTGTCAATTTTATTGAGAGTTTTTTAATAAAAGTAACTGTTTTTAATTTGTTATTCTCAGTACTTTACAACTTCTAGATTATAAAATTCATATAGATAAGGAAAAAGTTAAATAGAATTTTCGTACATTTATTTTTAGAGAAGAGCAGCCACTATTTCTATTCTACTTACTAAATTATTGCTTTTTTTCTCATATTTATGCTATAATTTAGCGTGATACAGTATATAATTTAACATAAGGAGATTAATATGGACTACGAGCAGCTTACAAGAGAAGAACTTTTAATTGAAATTAATAAATTGAAAAATAAGTACGATAGTCTAAAATTATCCCTTAGCAAGGAATCAGAGTTAAAGAAAAATTTAGATGAAAGCGAATTTCGATTTAATCAGTTAGTTAATAATGCTCCTATTGGTATTTCTGTTACAAGTGAAAGTGGAATTATTGAACTTGCCAATAATTCATACTGCGATTTATTTGGGTATAATCCAGAAGAATTACTAGGAAAGCACTTTAGTATAATTGGAAGTGAAAGTAGTTTATGCAATATGATAGAGACTCATAATAAATTAATTGAAACTGGAATTAATTATAAAGTAGAGTGGCAAGTAAAGAAAAAAAATGGAACCAATTTTTTTATTCTTGCAAACGGAACTAGGTTTATCGGTAAAGATGGCGCCTATAAAAGAATTACGTTTATTATAGACTTTACGAAAAGAATGAAAATTGAACGGGAACTTATAGAGCGAAATAAACTACTAGAGGAAATTTCAAAAAATGATGGACTGACAGAACTATTAAACCACAATAGAATATTTTTAGAATTAGAAGAACAAATTAATATTTGCAAAGAAAATAACAATGATTTATCTATATTAATGCTTGATTTAGATCATTTTAAAGAGATAAATGATGTAAATGGACACTTGGTGGGAGACGAAGTTCTAGCCATGGTAGGTGAAAGCATTAAAAAAAGTATAAGAGATATAGATATAGCTGGAAGATATGGTGGAGAAGAATTTTTGATTATATTACCGAATACAGACTTGGAAAGAGCTATTGTTATTGCGGAAAGAATTAGAACTAATATTTCTAAACTAGTGTTTAAAGGTAATTTAAAGGTAACTACTAGTGGAGGAATAAAGCAATATAAAAATGAATCCATTTTCGATTTTGTTAAGAATGCTGATGAACTTTTATATAAAGCCAAAATTAGAGGTAGAAATAGAATTGAGCAGTAAAACAAATTCTCAAGCCAGTATAGTTTAATAATTATACTGGCATTTTTTATTATATAATTGGTTTATAAGTAATAGTATTTAGAAAAGTGGATAGAATTTTTATAGAATAAATATCAGAAATTTAATATATATGTTAGGAGAAAAAATGATAGAAAATTGTAAAAAGGTATTAAAAAAGTATTTTGGATTTGATGCTTTTAGAGGCGGACAGGAGCTTGCTATTGAAAGTGTTATGAATAGAAAAGATAGTCTTGTTATAATGCCAACAGGAGGTGGAAAATCTATATGTTATCAACTCCCAGCATTAATATTTGAGGGCGTTACTATTGTTGTTTCACCCCTTATAGCATTGATGAAGGATCAAGTGGATTATTTAAATAGTATAGGTGTGGATGCTACTTTTATTAATAGTTCTTTATCAAATAATGAAATTGAGAATAGATTGCAAAGTGCTTCAGAAGGTGGGTATAAGCTTATATATGTAGCTCCTGAAAGATTGGATTCTCCAAGTTTTTGTCAAAGACTAGATGATTTAAAGGTTTCAATTGTAGCTATAGATGAAGCACACTGTGTATCGCATTGGGGTCATGACTTTAGACCAAGTTATACTAAAATTTCTTCTTTTATCAATAGATTTGAAAACAGACCTATAGTAATTGCACTTACGGCTACTGCCACAGAATTAGTAAGACAAGATATTATTAAACTATTGGAATTAGATTCTCCAGATATACATGTTACTGGGTTTGATAGAAGTAACTTAAATTATTCAGTTATAGTTGGAGAGAATAAAAGAGGATTTTTAAGAAGTTATTTAATGCAAAATGATAGTCAATCTGGAATTATTTATGCATCTACAAGAAAGGAAGTTGAAAATATCTATGAATTCCTTTTAAAAGATGGACATAAGGCAGGGATGTATCATGCAGGTATGAAAGATGAAGATAGAAGTAAAATGCAAGAAGCCTTTATTTATGATGATTTAGATATTATGGTGGCAACAAATGCTTTTGGAATGGGAATTGATAAATCAAATGTAAGGTATGTTATTCATTACAATATACCTAAAAACGTTGAGGCTTATTATCAAGAAGCAGGCCGTGCAGGAAGAGATGGTGAGCCAAGTGAATGCATCCTTTTGTTTAGCCCAGGGGATATGTACGTTCAAAAGTTTTTTATTGATGAATCTAATTTAGAAGAAGAAAGAAAGACTTTTGAATATAAAAAACTTCAATTTATGGTAGACTATTGCTATACATCAACATGCTTAAGAAAATATATATTGAATTATTTTGGCGAAGAGAATGTAAAGGATAACTGTGAAAATTGTAGTATTTGTAATGATAAAAGGGAACTTAAAGATATTACAATAGAAGCGCAGATGATTTTATCCTGTGTTTATAGGGCAGGAGAAAGATTTGGTAAAAATGTAATTATCGATGTACTAAAAGGTTCTCAAAACAAAAAAGTGTTGGATTATGGATTGGAAAAAATATCCACTTATGGGTTAATGAGAAGCTACAAAAGAGATAATATTCAACTTATAGTGAATAAACTAATAGCAGATGGTTATATAAAGCTTACAGATAGCGAGTATGCTGTTATGAAACTTACCTCCAAATCCACTGCTGTATTAAAAAGCAATGAGAAAGTATTTATGAAATTACATAAATTAGAAGAAAAACATGAGGTTAAAGAAGATCTACTATCACGTTTAAAGAGTTTAAGAAAGCAAATATCCCAAAGAGAAAAATTACCTCCATATATGGTTTTCAATGATTCAACTATTACAGAAATGTGTTCTCTAATGCCAAGTAATAGTGAAGAGTTTAAAGCAATAAAAGGTGTAGGTGAGAAGAAATTTGAAAAGTATGGTGATGAATTTATTGATACAATAAAAAGCTATGCTATTGAAAATGGAATAACTTTAAAATCTATAGCATCAAGTATTGAAAATAAAGTAACTGTTGAAAAAAATGAAAAGATAAAAAGCTATATTGTTACTTATAACTTATTTAAACAAGGCAAATCTATAAAGGAAATTGCAAAAGAAAGAGAAATGGCATTAAGTACAGTAGAAGGGCATATAATGGATTGTTATCTTGAAGGTTATAGTGTTGATTTAGATTCATTAATTCCCAAAGAATATGAGGAGCTAATTATTAGTACAATAGAGTCTTTAGGTGCTACAACATTAAAACCAATTAAAGAAGCGTTGCCTAAAGAAATACCTTATATAGCAATAAAAGCTGTTTTGTTAAAATGTAATTATCAAAAGAAAGATGCAATTAATTAGGGGGGCTAACAATGAAAAAAATTGATAGGGTACATGTTATCGGATTAGGTGGAATAGGTGGAACATATTCAAGCAAGCTTTTTGACATTAATTCTGATTTTGTTAAAGTTATTGCAAACAAAGATAGAATTGAAAAATACAAAAGGAATAAGTTCATAATAAATGGTATGAATTACGATTTTAATTATGTAGATTCAGAAACAAAAGGTGAAATAGCAGAGTTAATTTTAGTTTGTGTAAAATATCATGACTTATCAGAAACTATTAATGCTATGAAAAATTTTGTTGGACCAGATACAATTATTCTTTCTTTACTCAATGGAATTTCTAGTGAAGAGATTATAGGTGAAGAGTTTGGTATGGAAAAGATGCTATATGGAATGTGCGTAGGTATTGATGCCGTTAGAGAAGAAAATAAAATCAGATTTTCTAGTTCTGGGAAAATTAATTTTGGTGAGAAAACAAATAAAATATATTCACCTAAAGTTGAAGCAGTACGTGAAGTTTTTGATAAGGCAAATATTCCCTACGTTATTCCGGAGGATATGATTCGTACACTTTGGTGGAAATATATGATTAATGTTGGAATAAATCAAGCATCAGCAGTATTAAGAGCGCCTTATAAGGCCTTTATGAATATAAAAGAAGCTAGAGACCTTATGGACGATGCCATGTGGGAGGTAATAAGACTATCAGAAAAGGTTGGTGTTAACTTAAATGCTAAAGATGTAGCGGATTGGTACAAAATACTCGAAAAGCTTGATCCCCAAAACAAAACATCCATGTTACAGGACATAGAGGCAGGAAGGAAAACTGAAGTTGAGATGTTTGCTGGACAAGTATGCAAAATGGGCGATGAATATGGAATAGATACAAAGGTAAATAGGACACTTTACAATATTATAAAAACAATAGAAATAAGATAAAAGTGTTACATACTAGTTGCATTTTCTAAATATAAATAAACTAATGCTGAGTTGAAAAGCATTCCAATATCTAAATTTTAAATTAAGTAGATAAGCAATTTTTCTGGGGGTATTAATTGAAAAATAATAAGTTTTCAATTCAGACAATTTTTTTTACTGTGTTTTTAGACCTGCTTGGTCTTGGAATTATTATTCCTATTTTACCCGCACTAATTTTAGATCCAATGGGCGGAGTACTACCATTTTGGTGTGCTTTTTCAACAAGAACTTTACTATACGGATTTTTAATTGCATCCTACCCCTTTGCACAATTTTTTGGTGCACCTATTTTAGGAACTTTAGCTGACAATAAGGGAAGAAAAAAATTGCTCCTGTTATCATTGCTAGGAACTGTTATTGGTTACTTGATTTTGATATATGGAATAATTTCCAAAAATATTTATCTTTTGTTTTTGGGTAGAATTATCGATGGATTTACAGGTGGAAATATATCTATTGCTCAATCTTCAATTGCAGACATAAGTAATGAAAAAACGAAATCTAAGAATTTCGGACTCATTGGAATGGCTTTTGGGTTAGGATTTGTTATAGGACCTTATATAGGTGGGAAACTATCAGATCCTTCAATTGTTAGTTGGTTTTCATATGCAACTCCTTTTTATCTTTCAATATTTTTGGCTACCTTGAATGTTATTTTAGTATTTTTTAATTTTGAAGAAACTATAGAATGTAGAAGAAAAGTAAAGGTGAACATTTTTTCAGGATTCGTAAATTTAAGGAAAGCCTTTAAATATAGCAATATGAGGGTAATGTTTCTAGTTATGTTTTTATTAACAATTGGATTTAATTTTTTTACACAATTTTTCCAAGTCTTTTTAATTCATAAATTTAGATTTACTCAATCACAAATAGCAGATTTTTTTGCTTACATGGGTATTTGGATAGCTTTTGCTCAAGGCTTTGTTTTGAGACTAATTTCAAATAAATTAACTTCTGAAAAGATTTTAAGTTTTTCATTGTTGTTTTTAGCATTAACTCTTCCTATTCTTACTTTTGTAGATAAACGTATTTGTTTATTTTTAGTCATACCCTTTATATCCATATTCCAAGGTTTGAATCAACCCAATGGAATAGCTATAATTTCAAATTTGTCTAAAAAAGAAAAGCAAGGAGAAATATTAGGAATAAATAGATCAATATCAGCGTTGGCTCAGACAATTCCTCCTATTATTGCTGGATTTGTTTCATCAATAAATATAAATTTCCCCATATGGTTTGCAGGCGGTTCCACTTTAATTGCTTGGGCAATATTTGAAATGTTTTTTGTGGTAGATAATAAGTCTAAAAATTATAGGAGTTATAGTAGTAAATTCTAATTACATAATTTGCTCTTTTATTTTAAATATGTTATAAAGAAGTTAGTATTAATTTGAAAATAAAACAGTAGAAAAGAGAGAAAAATGAATTTTATTAGTGCAGAAAATATTTCTAAAAGTTATAGTGAAAAGCAATTATTTAATAATATAAATTTGGGTATAAATGATGGGGATAGAATAGGTGTAATTGGAATAAATGGTACTGGCAAATCTACCTTGTTAAAAGTCATTGCAGGTGTGGAAAACAGTGATTCAGGTCGAATAATACGTGGAAATTCAGTTAGTGTAGAATTTTTAAGTCAGAATCCAGATTTTGATTTTGAAGCTACAGTATTAGAACAAGTTTTTAAGGGTAATACTCCTGCCATGAAGCTTATTAGGGAATATGAGAAGGCTATTAATGAGGATAATCCTAGTAATGAAAAAATGATTAAAATCACCCATGAAATGGATGAACTGAATGCATGGAGTTTAGAAAGTGAAGCTAAGGTAATACTTACCAAGCTTGGAATTTCAGATTTTAAAGCAAAAGTTGGAAGACTTTCAGGGGGACAGAAAAAAAGAATAGCATTAGCTTCGGCATTGATTACTCCAGCAGATTTGTTGATTTTAGATGAGCCAACAAATCATTTGGATAGTGATTCTATTGATTGGCTTGAACAGTACCTTAATAAGAGAAAAGGTGCTCTTTTAATGATTACACATGATAGATATTTTTTAGATAGAGTGGTAAATGAGATTATTGAATTAGACAAGGGTAACCTTTATACATATAAAGGTAGTTACAGTAACTTCTTAGAGAAAAAGCTAGAGAGAGATGATATTCAGCAAGCAAACGAAAAAAAGAGGCAAAGTTTATTTAAAAAAGAACTAGCTTGGATAAGAAGAGGCGCAAAAGCAAGAACTACAAAGCAAAAGGCAAGAATTGACCGATTTGAGCAATTAGGTGAAAATAGAATGGATCTTTCAGAGGAGAAAATAGAAATATCTTTGGCTGGGAGTAGACTGGGTAAAAAAATAATTGAGTTACAAAATATAAGTAAAAGTTTTAATGATAAGAAGCTAATTAGCGATTTTAATTATATTCTTTTAAGAAATGATAGAGTTGGAATAATAGGTGCTAATGGAAGCGGAAAATCTACTTTGCTAAATATTATAAGTGGCAAGCTTAAGGCTGACTCAGGTATTGTTGAAACTGGTGAAACGGTTAAAATTGGTGTTTACTCACAGGAAACTTATCATATGAATAATGAGCAGAGGGTAATTGAATATATTAGAGAAGGTGCAGAATTCATATCTAATGCTGAAGGGTATAAAGTAAGCGCTTCTCAAATGCTTGAAAGATTTTTGTTTCCTCCAAGTGACCAATGGACTCCTATTGCCAAACTTTCTGGTGGGGAAAAAAGACGACTTTATCTCTTGAGAGTTTTAATGGAGTCACCTAATATATTACTTTTAGATGAACCAACAAATGATTTAGATATTCAAACATTAACAATTCTTGAAGATTATTTAGATGATTTCCAAGGTGCAATGATTGCAGTTTCTCATGATAGGTACTTCTTAGATAGAATTGTAGGTAAAATATTTTCCTTTGAAGGTAATGGGGAAATAATTCAATATACAGGAAATTACTCAGAAGTAAAAGATATTATCAGAGAGAATTTATCTACTTCAAATAAAGAACTTGATAGTAGTAAAGAAGTAGTTGATAAAAACCCTTCAATTAGTAAAAAAGAAAAGCCATTAAAATTCACTTTTAAAGAACAACATGAATTTAAAGAAATTGACATAGTTATCTCTAAACTAGAAGAAGAAATTATTAAAGTTGAAAGTAAGATAGCAGAATCAAGTTCAGATTTCGCTTGCCTGCAGCAACTTCTAAAGGATAAAGAGAAACTAGAATCCAATTTAGAAGAAAAGATGGAAAGATGGATGTATTTAAATGAGCTTGAAGAGAAAATAAACAAACAGAATAATTGAAGTTTGGGGATGAAATAATTGGTTAGAAATTACATGGAGATAATGGTGGATCGCATGTTGCCGCAAGTCTTAGATGGATATGAGCATATATGTAAGTGCTCTGAATGTATTGACGATATGAAAGCTTTGGCACTAAACAATCTTAAGCCGTTATATGTAACAACAACTGCAGGTGGGGTTTTTGCTAAATTAAATGAAATGCATGAACAATTTAATACAGATGTGATAACACAATTAATGGAATCAGTAGGAATTGTGTCCGAGAATCCACATCGGTAGGTAAACTATATATTTTTTACAAAATGAGGAACTACTATTTTGAATTTAATATAATGTCTGTTATAAAGTTAGCAGGAAAATGCAGAAATACTATTGACATGAAAAGAGAAAAAATTTATAATAAAACTGCACCAAACAGGTATAGTTTAAGGAGAATTCAGTATGAAAATAACTCAAGAAGCAGATTATGGACTTAGAGTAGTACTTCATTTATCTAAATTAGGGTATGGGGAAAAAATAGAAGCAAAAACTATTTCAGAAAGTGAAGGAATACCACTCCGTTTTCTATTAAAGCTCTTAAGAAAGCTAATACAAGCAGAAATTGTAAGATCTTATAGAGGAGTTAATGGAGGTTATGCTATCAACAGATTACCAGAGCATATTTGCTTAAAGGATGTTATTGAAGCAATAGATGGTCCAATATGTGTTAATAGATGTGTAATCGAACCAAGCTTATGTAATTTGAATAGAAGTGGTGTATGTATGGTTCATAAAGCCATGACAAAAGTACAGAAAAGTTTAAGTTTAGAATTAGAAAGCATTAATTTTAAACAATTAGTTAATGGAGAAATTTAGGTATGCAACAAGAGTAAATAGGCATACCTAAAATTATAAGTTAAACTATACTAAAAAGGTAAACAATACATAAATATGAGGAGGAATTCAAAAATGTGTGGAAATTGTAACATTTGCAAATCAGCTGATACTGTATTAGAAGGATTTATTGGGGGATTAGATGTAGAGACAGCTCATCATAGAGTGGACGACCAAAAAACTAAGTGTGGATTTGGTCAGCAAGGTGTTTGTTGTAGGCTTTGTTCAAATGGACCCTGCAGGATTACACCAGAATCACCAAAGGGAGTGTGTGGAGCTAATGCAGACACTATTGTTGCCAGAAACTTTTTAAGAGCTGTTGGTACAGGTTCTGCCTGTTACATACATATTGTTGAAACTACTGCTAGAAACTTAAAATCAATAGGCGAAACTAAAGGGAAAATTAAAAGTGAAGCAACTTTGAATAGACTTGCTAAAATTTTTGAAATAGAAGAGACGGATATTTATGAAAAGGCAATAAAGGTCTCAGATAAAGTTCTTATGGACTTATATAAACCTAAATTTGAGAAAATGGAACTTGTGGAAAAAATGGCATATGCACCTAGAATTGAAAATTGGAAAAAGCTTGGGATTATGCCTGGTGGAGCAAAATCAGAAGTGTTCGATGCTATGGTTAAAACATCAACAAACTTGAGTAGTGATCCAGCAAATATGATTTTAAATACTTTAAGTTTAGGTATTTCAACTGGTTTATATGGGTTGAATTTAACAAATCTTTTAAATGATGTAATTCTTGGTGAGCCAGTTATTAGACAAGCTAAAGTAGGTTTTAAGGTTGTAGATGAAGATTATATAAACTTAATGGTAACAGGACATCAACATTCAGTAATAGCCCATCTTCAGGATAAATTAATAGAAGAAGCTATAACTGCTAGAGCAAAAAGTGTTGGAGCAAAGGGGTTTAAAATAGTAGGATGTACATGCGTAGGTCAAGATTTACAGTTAAGAGGAGAACATTATCAAGAAGTATTTGCAGGTCATGCAGGAAACAACTTTACAAGTGAAGCCTTGCTTGCAACTGGTGGAATAGATATTTTAGTGTCTGAGTTTAACTGTACACTTCCTGGGGTGGAGCCAATTGCAGATAAATTTATGGTTAAACAAGTTTGTCTTGATGATGTAGCTAAAAAAGCAAATGCAGAGTTTATTGAATACTCCTTTAAAGATAGAGAAGAAATAAGCGAAAGAATAATTGTAGAAGCATTAAATAGCTATAAAAATAGAAGAGGCAAAGTAGAAATAAATATACCTAAGAATCACGGGTATGATGATGTATTAACAGGAGTAAGTGAGGAGTCTTTAAAGAATTTCCTTGGTGGAACCTGGAAACCACTTGTAGACTTAATAATAGCAGGAAAAATAAAAGGAGTAGCAGGTGTTGTTGGGTGCTCAAATTTAACTGCTAAAGGACATGATATATTTACAGTTGAACTTACAAAAGAACTTATTAAGAGGGATATAATTGTGCTTTCAGCAGGTTGTTCTAGTGGTGGACTTGAAAACGTTGGATTAATGTCACCTTCAGCAGCTAGTCTTGCAGGAGATAGATTAAGAGAAGTTTGTGAAAGTTTAGGAATTCCTCCAGTACTAAATTTTGGACCATGTTTAGCTATAGGAAGACTTGAAATTGTGGCTACTGAGCTTGCTAAATTCTTGGGAATAGATATTCCACAGCTTCCACTTGTATTATCAGCACCACAATGGCTTGAAGAACAAGCTCTTGCTGATGGAGCCTTTGGATTAGCACTTGGACTTCCACTCCATCTTGCAATACCACCATTTATAACAGGCAGCAAAGTAGTAACAAAGCTATTGACTGAAGACCTAGAAGGTCTAACTGGTGGTAAATTAATTTTAGAAGATGATGTTGTAAAGGCGGCAGATAAATTAGAAGCCATAATCTTAGATAGAAGAGGAAAATTGGGACTTAATTAATCTAAGTACAGGAGGGGACAATATGAAGAGAATAATGATAGATAATGAAAAATGCCAAGGATGCCTTAGCTGCAGTTTAGCCTGTATGGCAGAGCATAATGAAAAAGGAAAATCAATATTTGATTTAGATCTTGAAGATACAAAGAATCAAAGTAGAAATTATATCATTCAAAAGGAAAATAAAAAAAATTGTCCTATGTTTTGCAGACACTGTGATGAGCCAGAATGTGTTATTGCATGTATGAGTGGGGCAATGACTAAAGACAGTGAAACAGGCATAGTTAACTATAATAAAGATAAATGTGCATCATGCTATATGTGTGTTATGTCTTGCCCCTATGGCATTTTAAAATCAGATAAGGATACTAAAAAAATTATTGTGAAATGTGACATGTGCGACGGAAGGGAAATTCCAAGATGTGTTGAGAGTTGCCCAACTGGAGCAATACATTTATTATAGTTGAGAGGTGGGTAATGATGAAATACGTAATAATTGGAGCCAGTGCTGCTGGTATAAATGCAGCTAAGACTTTAAGAACCTTAGATAAAGACTCGGAAATAACTATAATATCAAAAGATACTAAAGTTTATTCAAGGTGTATGCTTCACGATGTAATAAGTGGTAGTAAAACTGAAAAAGAAATAAGTTTCCTGGAAGATGATTTTTTTAATAAGTATAATATTAAATGGATTTCAGGCAAGAAAATTGCGAAAATTAGTATAGAGGATCAGTATGTAAAAACTGAAGATGAAGAAACAGTGAAATACGATAAACTGTTAATTGCTTCAGGAGCAGACTCCTTTATACCACCTGTTAAGAATTTACGAGAAGCTAATAATGTTTATGCTCTTAGACATATTGAAGATGTTGAAAATATTAATAATGCGGCTAAAGAAAGTACTTCAGCAGTGATTATTGGAGCAGGTTTAGTTGGGATAGATGCTGCTGTAGGTTTAATAAAAAAAGGTGTGAAAGTTAATATTGTAGAGATGGCACCTAGAATTCTACCAATTCAACTAGATGAAAAAGCTGCAAAGCAATACGAAGAAGAACTAGTTAAAAATGGAGCAAAAGTTTTTACAAGTGTTTCTGTTCAAGAAATAATTGTAGATGAAAACAAAAATGTTAAAGCTGTTAAGCTTGGAGATGGAAGAGAAATAGAATGTAACTTTATAATATGTGCAGCAGGTGTAAGACCTAATGTGGATTTTTTACAAGATACAAAAATAAAAATAGAAAAAGGAATAGTATTTGATTCTTTCTGTAAAACCTCAGTAGATAACATATATGCTGCAGGAGATGTATGTGGCGTATCACCAATTTGGCCTATGGCAGTGAAACAAGGTATTGTGGCTGCTTATAGCATGACAGGTAATATAAAAGAATTAAAGGATTACTTTAGTGCTAAGAATTCAATGAATTTTTTTGGAATTCAAACTGTTGCCTTAGGAATTTTAGAGAGTCCTGATGCTACTTACCAGACTGAGGTAAGAGCTTATAAGGATATTTACAAAAAAATTATACACAAAGATGGTGTAATTTATGGCGCAATTCTACAAGGTGATATCTCCTATTGTGGCATTTTAACTGAACTAATTAAAAATAAAATAAATGTTTCTGAAATACATAAGAGCGTTTTTGACATCAATTATGGTGATTTTTACAAAATTAGTGAAGATGGTCAATATACATTTTAAACAAAGAAAAGGCATGAACTATTGAAATTATCAATGGTTCATGCCTTTTGAACATCAATTCTTATAAGCTTTTTAATGAAGGAAGGGACTGAACAAATTTATAAAAATCTTCAAAGCTACCCCGAATCTGTTTTGATTACTTCATTTGTTCTATGAAGTAAATAATCTTCAATTAAAAATGTTTTAATTCCAAGGTTACCCGCAATCAAATCTTCTTGTACATCATTGCCTACCATTAAACACTCAGCAGCTTTTTTACCAATATCAGATAGAACTTCTTCGAAAAATTGTATTTGAGGTTTACAATAGTGATTTTTTTCGTAGCAAGATATATATGAAAAATCACTAGGATCTAAGTCAGCCCAATGAATTCTATGAATAATTGCTTTAAGAGGAAAAACTGGGTTTGTTGCAATTACAAGATTATAGTCTTTTTCTTTTAAAGTTTGTATAGCTTTTTTTATTATAGGAGTTTTAAAGGTGCAATCCTTAGTCTTTAAGAAAGCAGTATCAAAAAAGTCGAGAAATCTATCTTGATAAACTGTTATATCACCGTCAATTCCATTTTCAAAAGCCTCCATAAATACTTCTTCATTGGTTCTAGGTTCAATATTCTCAACCATAGTTTGTGCGGTGCTTAGTAAATGCTTAACAAATTTTTTGCCATCCATAAGGTCAGAAAAGTAAGCACCACTTTCTTCAAAATATTTATCAGCAAAATTATCCATATCAAGAGGCAATAAGGTACCATCTAAGTCAAAAATAATTGTATTCATTATTCTGTCTCCTGTTTTATCTTCTAAGTTTTAATTTCTCATTACTATCATTAGGATATTTTTGTATTTCTGTATCCTTACTGTAATCTGGTTTTAATATCATAACTGCCAGTGGAGGAATCTTAGTAATAATACTATATTGTTGATTATTCCATCTTTCGTTAGTTGCTACAAGTACCTCAGTATTTATTTGACCGGAGCCACCAAAGTCAGAGTTATCACTATTAAAAATCTCATAATAACTAGTTTCCTCTGGTACGCCTACTCTGTAGTCATAGTAAACTACTGGGGTGAAATTACATATAAAAATCAAATAATCTTTTTTTGAATTACCCTTACGGATAAAAGATATTATACTTTTTTCATAATTTGAATGATCTATCCACTCAAAACCTTCGAAGGAATGATCTTGCTCCCATAAAGAAGACTCTTTTTTATAAAGAAAATTAAGGTTTCTAACATATTCCTGCATTTTTTTATGAGGTGGATATAGCAGCAAAAGCCAATCTAACTGCTGCTTAAAGTTCCATTCAATAAATTGACCGAATTCTGAACCCATAAATAATAGTTTTTTTCCAGGATGGCCAATCATATATCCATAAAACAGTCGTAGATTTGCAAATTTTTGCCAATAATCTCCTGGCATCTTATCTAACAGTGATTTTTTTCCGTGAACCACTTCATCATGGGATATTGGAAGAATAAAATTTTCTGAAAAAGCATACAAAAATGAAAAAGTAATTTTATCATGTTGGTATTTTCTATGTATAGGATCAAGTTCCATATATTTAAGCATATCGTTCATCCAGCCCATGTTCCATTTGTAATTGAAGCCCATACCTCCAATGTAGGTTGGTGAAGTAAGCATGGCCCAAGTGCTTGAATCCTCTGCTATTACTAAAGGATTTTTAACATATTTAAATACAGCCTCATTAAGTTTTTTTAGAAATGCCACTGCTTCAATTTTTTCATTTCCACCATATTTGTTCTTGAGTATTATATCAGATTTTTTACCATAGGTTAAATATAGCATATTAGCTACAGCATCTACACGTATTCCATCCACATGATATATGTTAAACCAAAATATTGCATTTGAAATCAAAAAGCTATGGATTTCAAGCTTTTCAAAATCAAAATTAGATGTTCCCCAATCGTAATTTTCCCCAATCATAGGGTTTGCATTTTCATAAAGATGGGTTCCATCAAAACTATACAGTCCATGAGAATCTTTACAGAAATGACCCGGTGCCCAGTCTAGTATCACACCTATGCCTTTCTTATGGCATTTATCAATAAAATATTTAAAGTCTTGAGGAGTTCCATACCTTGAGGTTACTGAAAAATAGCCTGTAGTCTGATACCCCCATGAATCATCTAGAGGATGTTCCATAACAGGAAGTAATTCGATATGGGTATAGCCCATTGAAACTACATATTCAGGTAATTCATCCGCAAGTTCTCTATATGTATAGTAATCATCTTTTTCTTTATTATGCTCATTTTTTGGAGCAGTATCTTCTTCGTGATTTTTCCAAGAACCTAAATGCACTTCATATATGTTAATAGGACTACTATATACGTTTGTAAGTTCTCTATCTGAAAGCCATTTTTCATCAGACCATTTATAGTCATGAATATTGGTAACGATAGAAGCATTCTTAGGTCTTAGCTGAGAATAAAATGCAAAGGGATCTGCTTTGAAAGTTGGATTTTCACTATTATGTTTAAATACTTCATACATATAGCTATCGCCTTCTTTTACCCCTGGTATGAAAATTACCCAAATTCCTGAATCCTCAAACTTGTACATTTGATGTGATTTTCCAGACCAGCTGTTAAAGCTTCCGACTACTTGAATTTTCCTAGCATTTGGTGCCCATAGGCTAAAGATAGCGCCATCAACATTATCATGATTAATTAGATGACAACCTAAAAATTCGAAACTATTATAATTAGTTCCTTCATGAAAACAATGTATGTCAAAAGAGGATAATGTAGGGTTTGTCATAGTAACACCTGCTTTTATCAAATTTATTATAGTACTATCTTATTGTATATTAATATAGTTCTGAATATTTGTAAATATATGAAAGAAAGTTAAGGATATTACCTTTTATTATAAATAAAAATAGTTGTGCTGTATATTGTTTTGTAGTTTGATATTGTATATTAGTGAGAAAAAATGTGGTTTTATAAGATATGCAGATATTGAATGGTTTGGAATCAAAATTAAATAGAATAATTTATTAAATATTAAGACATAATAAGCCTAAATATGTATTTAGTTGGTGATATTTAATGAATGAAGCATTAGTAGTTTTTGTTAGAGGCGTCATTGGTTTTTTTACACTTTTAATATTTACTAGACTACTTGGAAAACAGCAAATAGCACAAATAACTTTTTTTGATTATATTCTTGGAATTACAATTGGTTCAATTGCAGCTTCTTTAACTGTTGATTTAAATAGTGCTGCATGGCCCCATTGGGCTGGATTAACTACTTGGGTAGTTTTTGGAGTAGCTTTGCAACTAATATCTTTAAAATCTAAAAAAGCTTCTTTGTATATAAATGATAAACCTAAAGTAGTTATTCATGATGGTATGATTCTTGGAGATAATTTGAAAAAAATAAAATTTACAATGTTAGAACTTCTAGGACAGCTTCGTCTCAAAGAGATTTTCGATTTAAATGAAGTTAAGTATGGAGTAATTGAGACCAATGGTCAATTATCTGTTTTAAAGAAGGACGAATTTGAGAACATGGTATATAGTATGAATATAAAATTGAAAAATAATGATGCAAATAATGAAGTGATATTTAATGGTATGATGATTGATGATAATTTATCGAAGTATAATGTGGATAATCAGTGGATTATGACTGAGTTAAATAAAATGGGATATGAAAGTCCTCAAGAAATTTTTTATGCTCATATTGATGACTCTAAAAAATTAATAGTAGATTCCTATAGAAACAAAATAGTAAATACAAAGGACGTATATAAATAGGTGATAAGATATGAAAAAGATTAAATATTATTTTATTCCAGTATTATTAATAATAGCATTTGTAATTATCATGACAACAGGGAACATAGTAAAAAAGCCATTTAGTCAAAAGGATGATGTTCAATATTATATAGAGAGAGTTAATAAAGATGTTAATTCTGAAAAATGGGTAGAAGGAAAGTTAAATGTAGATAAACTAAAAATTGCATGGAGAAAAGTAAGCAAAAGAGTACAATTTAGTGTTGAAAGAGATGAAATGGTAGCAATAGATAGAAATATCGCTAAAATAAAAGGATCCATTGAAGCGAAAGACAAAACATCTGCATTAATCGAACTAAGTGAAATAAAAGAAAATTGGATGGATTTAGAAGAATAAGGATGGCGGAGTAGTAATATAAATTTAATTACTACTCTGCTATTATTTTTATGCAAAAGATTATATAAAAAAATTTTTATAAATATGAGTGGTTTGATATAATTACTATAGAAAAACATATTTATAGGGGGCAAGTTAATGGCACATAATAAGTTAACAATAGAGGATATAAAAGAATTGCAACAAGAATTTGAGCATAGAAGTACTACAGTTAAAGCACAAATAGCAAAGGAAAAAATGATTGCAGCTGCACATGGGGATAGAAGCGAAAATGCTGAATATAAAGAAGCCATGAAGAACTATCATGAGAATCAAACAAGGATGGAGTATTTAAGTAAAATGTTAAATACTGCAATAGTTATAGATGATAAGGATATAAATAATGATGTTTTACATGTAAACAGTGTAGCAGTAATAAAATTTATTGAGGATGATGAATTAGAGGAGATTGTACTTACAACAACTTTAAAAGCAGATCCTTCAAAGTTTTTTATAAGTATTGAATCTCCATTAGGGAGTGCGTTAATAGGTAAAAAAGTAGGAGATGTGGTTGATATCGATTCACCAGAAGGTGTTTATTCAATATTGGTACACGAGATAATTAAATAATTGTGAAAGATAATTATTAAGATATTCAATAAAATTGCTCTATTGAGTTGATTTATTATTTTCAGGGGAAGTGTCAATATGAGGATTATTAAAAATCTTCATATTGACATTGATTAACTATGCATATATACTTTGACTATCAAACTATTTGATGGTCAAAGTGTAAAGGGAGTGGATAATATGAAATTATCTCCATTAATAATTGGAGATTTGGTAGTGCCGCTACCAATACTTCAGGGAGCTATGGGCGTTGGAGTATCCTTATCAGGACTGGCTGGAGCTGTTGCAAAGGAAGGCGGTATAGGAGTTATCTCAGGAGTTCAGATAGGGTTTAAAGAACCTGATTTTGAAAATAATACCTTAGAGGCAAACATAAGAGCATTAAAAAAAGAAATAAGAAAAGCAAGAGAAATTAGCCCCAAAGGTGTTCTTGGATTAAATTTAATGGTAGCAATGAACAATTATAGAGAAATGGCTCAAGTAGCTGTTGAAGAGGGTATCGATATAATTATTTCTGGAGCTGGGTTACCAATGTCACTTCCTGAAATAGTGGGAGGTTCTAAAGTCAAAATAGCTCCTATTGTATCCTCTGGAAGAGCAGCAGCAGTTATTTGCAAGATGTGGGATAAAAGACATGGTAGGATTCCAGATTTAGTAGTAGTTGAAGGACCGGATGCTGGAGGGCATTTGGGATATTCACGAGAAGAACTTTTATTAGGAGAAGCTAATGAACTAAGTGAAATATTAGTAGAAGTCATTAAAGAAGTTAAAGTTTATGAAGAGAAGTATGGTAAAGCAATTCCCATAATAGCAGCAGGTGGAATATATACAGGGAAGGATATTGTTAAGTATATAAAATTAGGTGTAGCTGGAGTACAGATGGCAACAAGGTTTATTGGCACTGAAGAATGTGACGCAGATATAAAATATAAAGAGGCCTTTATTAGAGCTAGTGCTGATGATATCCAGATAATTAAAAGCCCTGTGGGAATGCCTGGTAGGGCAATTAGAAATAAGTTAATTATAGATTTAGAAAAAGGACCAATAAAGGTTAATAAGTGCTTTAATTGCTTAAAACCATGTAATCCAGCAGAAACTACATATTGTATTTCTAAAGCATTAATACAGGCGGTAAAAGGAAATACTGAGGATGGGTTAATATTTACTGGAACTAACGGGTACAGAATAAATAAAATTGTGAGTGTTAAAGAAGTTATAAATGAATTGGTGATGGAAGTAGAGGTTAGTTAAAAATGAACAAAACTTTTAATGTTTTAAATGAATTAATAGTGGATATTTTTAATGATATTCTTAACCATTGAGCAGACAGCACTTCAAGCAGGTAATTTTAGTGATATTTCTATTACTGAAATTCATACAATTGAAGCTATAGGAATGTATGGAATAAAACCTATGTCTGAGGTGGCAGCAATATTAGGGATTACTGTAGGAACCTTAACTGTTGCAATAAATAATCTTGTAAAAAAGGGTTATGTTGAGAGAACAAGGACGGAGACAGATAGGAGAATTGTTAATATTCAACTTACAAAACAAGGAAAATTAGCTTTCAGAGTTCATGATAAGTTTCATTCAGATATGATAAAAGCTACTATAGATGGTCTGTACTGAGGAGGAAAATGAGATATTAGTAAAATCTTTAGCTAAGTTAAATGATTTTTTCAAGACTAACTATAACTTAGCTGGTGGTAAAAAAAAGGAGTAGATAAATGCAGGAAGTGAAAATTATAAGCTTTGGAAGCTATGTACCTGAAAGAGTAGTAAAGAATGAAGAACTTGAAAAAGTGGTACATACTAGTCATGAATGGATTTATAGCAGAACAGGAATTAATGAAAGAAGAATAAGCCAAGGAGACAACACCTCGGATATTGCTGCTAAGGCTGGAAAAGTAGCTTTAGAGAGAGCCAGGTTAAAACCTGAAGACATTGATTTAATAATTTTAGCCACTACATCTCCTGATAATTTCACTCCAGCCACAGCTTGTGTGGTTCAAGGGTTATTAGGTGCATTTAATGCCTTTTGTTTTGATATGAATGCTGCATGCTCAGGTTTTTTATTTGCCTTAAATGCAGCCTCACAATTTATTAAGACTGGTCAATGTAAGAATGCGTTAGTTATTGGAGCTGAGGTATTATCAAAAATCGTGAATTGGACAGACAGAGATACTTGTGTTTTGTTTGGGGATGGAGCAGGTGCAGTTGTGATAACAACTAGTCAGGTTCCTGGAATTTTATCTATACATTCTGGTTCAGACGGAAGCAAAGGTAAGTTGTTAACATGTCCAGCAGCACCTCTTGCCAATATGCTTTTAGAGGATGAAAGTACAAAATGCTATATAAAAATGAATGGTAAAGAAGTTTTTAAATTTGCTGCTAGAGTAATTCCAGATAGCATACAGCAGGTTTTAAAAGAAACAAATTTAACGCTAGAGGATATAGAGTATATTGTTCCTCATCAAGCTAACATGAGAATAATTGAGTCTGCAGCAAAAAAACTTAATATTGGGATTGATAAGTTTTATATAAATGTTGATAGGTTTGGAAATACATCTTCTGCAAGTATTCCTATTGCTTTAAATGAAATGTACGAAAGAGGATTATTAGTAGAAGGGCATAAGATTATAGCGGTAGGTTTTGGTGGAGGTTTAACTTGGGGTTCTGCCCTTATTGAGATATAGGTTCATAAAAAAATAAATAGAATTTTAAGGAGGAAATATTAATGGTTTTTGAAAAAATTACAAAGGTGATTGCGGCTCAGTTAGGAATTGGTGAAGAAGAAATAAAGGAAGGTACTACTTTTGAGAATCTAGGAATTGATTCTCTAGAAATCTTTGAAATTGTCATGGCTTTAGAGGATGAGTTTGAGATTGAGATTCCAAATGAGGATATTGAAAACATTAGAAATATGGCTGACATTACTAAATATATAGAAAGCAAAATTGCATAGGATAGTGAGAAATAGGAGGACCAGCTATGATAGAAACCAATTTATGTAGTCTATTAGGCATAAAATATCCAATAATCCAAGGCGGTATGGCTTGGGTGGCTGAAAGTACTTTAGCAGCGGCAGTTTCAAATGCAGGAGGGTTAGGATTAATTGCTGCAGCAAATGCACCTGTAGACTATGTTAGAGAAGAAATTAGAAAGGCTAAGAAATTAACAGACAAACCTTTTGGTGTAAATATAATGCTTTTGAGTGAGAATGCAGAAGAAATTGCTAAATTGGTATGTGAAGAAGGGATAAAGGTTGTGACAACAGGCGCTGGTAGCCCTGGAAAATTCGTAGAGATGTGGAAGGAAAATGGAATTAAGATTATTACTGTTGTGGCGTCAGTAGCTTTGGCAAAAAGAATGGAAAGAGCTGGAGTAGATGCAATAATTGCTGAAGGCTCAGAAAGTGGTGGACATATTGGAGAGCTTACAACCATGGCTTTAGTACCTCAGGTGGTAGATGCAGTTAGTATCCCTGTTATAGCTGCTGGTGGAATTGGTGATGGAAGAGGAGTAGCAGCGGCTTTTGCACTTGGTGCAGTGGGCGTTCAAGTTGGAACTAGATTCTTAGTAGCAAAAGAATGTACTGTCCATGAAAATTATAAAAATAGAGTTATTGCGGCAAAAGATAGTGATTCAGTAGTTTCTGGAAGACCCACTGGACATCCTGTTAGAGTATTAAGAAATAAGCTATCTAGACAGTTTCAACTCTTGGAGAAGGACACATCAACATATCTCCAGAGATTTGAAGAATTAGGCAGGGGAGCTCTGCCTAGAGCTGCAAAAGATGGAGATATAGAAATGGGTTCAGTTATGGCAGGACAAATAGCTGGACTAATAAAAAAAGAACAAAGTTGTTTGGATATAATTGAAGAAATGTTTGGAGATGCTGAGAAGATTATGAGGAATCCAAAATGGGTAAAATAGCATTTATTTTTTCAGGTCAAGGTGCTCAATACCCAGGCATGGGGAAAGATTTATATGAAAACTTTGAAGTTTCAAAAGAGGTTTTTAAAAACTCAAAGGCTGCTTTAGGTTTTGATATCACCACCCTTTGCTTTGAAGGATCCCAAGATGAATTAAACAAAACAGAAAACACACAACCTGCAATACTTACTGTTAGCATTGCAGCTCTTAAAGCGTTAGAGACTAAAGGAATCCATGCAGATGTTACTGCAGGCTTAAGTTTAGGTGAATATTCAGCTTTGGTATGTAGTGAGGTATTTAAATTTGAGGATGCAGTTAAACTGGTTAAAAAGAGAGGAAGGTTTATGCAGGAAGCAGTTCCAGTAGGAGTTGGGGCTATGGCTGCAATATTGGGACTTGAAATACAAAAAGTTAAAGTAGCCTGCCAAAGCGCAAGAGAAATAGGCATCAGTTGAGGTTGCAAACTTCAATTGTCCAGGACAGATAGTCATTGCAGGTGAAGTAAAGGCTGTTGAAACAGCTATTCACATCTGCAAGGAATTAGGTGCGAAAAGAGCAATGATGCTTCCTGTTAGCGCGCCCTTTCATACATCAATGTTATCACTCTGCAGGAGAAAAACTTGCTAGAGAATTAAAGGATATAGAACTTGGTCAAATGAGAATACCTGTGATTACAAATGTTACAGCAGAATATATTGAAGATATTAGTTTGGTTAAAGAAATTCTTAAAACTCAAGTTAAGAGCTCAGTAATGTGGGAACATACTATAAGAAAAATGATAAAGGATGGCGTAGATACTTTTGTTGAAATAGGTCCAGGTAAGATATTATGTGGATTTGTGAAGAAGATTGATAAAAATTTAAAGATCGTTAATGTGGAAGATGTAGCTTCCTTAGAAAAAGCAGTAGCTACAATAAATTCATAGTTTATGGAGGAATTTTATGTTAAATGGAAAAACTGCTGTTGTAACAGGTGCAAGTAGAGGAATAGGAAGAGCTATAGCACTTAAATTAGCAGAATTAGGTGCAAATTTAGTTTTAAACTATAATAAAAGTTTAAGCTCAATTGAAGAAGTTGTTAAGGAAATTGAATCAAAAGGCGGCAAAGCAATAGCGGTTCAAGGTGACGTTAGTGATTTTGAAGAGGCTGAAAAAGTTGTTAAGGCTGCTGTAACTAACTTTGGTTCTCTAGATATATTAGTAAATAACGCTGGAATAACAAAGGATGGGCTTCTACTAAGAATGAAAGAAGATGACTTTGATAGAGTAGTAAGCGTAAATTTGAAGGGAGCATTTAATTGCACTCGGCATGCATCACGTATTATGGTTAAGCAGAAAAGTGGCAGAATAGTAAATATTTCTTCTGTAGTTGGTATTACAGGAAATGCAGGTCAAGTAAATTATGCAGCTGCAAAAGCGGGCATAATAGGGATGACAAAAGCAACAGCAAAAGAGTTAGCATCTAGAGGTATTACAGTAAATGCTGTGGCTCCTGGTTTCATACAGACAGATATGACAGGTGAACTATCTGAGAAGGTAAAAGAGGATATAATAGGAAACATTCCACTGAAAAGACTAGGCAGTGCAAGGGATGTAGCTAATTTAGTTGCTTTCCTAATAGGCGATGATTCCTTATATATCACTGGACAGGTAATAAATGTAGACGGTGGAATGGTAATGTAAAAAATTCAAAAATGAGGTGTAATTATGAAAAATAGAGTTGTTATAACAGGTATGGGGGCAATAACTCCAATTGGAAACCATGTGGATAGCTTTTGGAATGGATTAAAAGAAGGCAAATGTGGTATCGACTTTATAACTTGCTTTGACACTACAAATTTTAAAGCAAAGCTCGCTGCTGAAATAAAGAACTTTAATGCTGAGGAAAGATTAGATAGAAGATGTGCAAAAAGAATGGATAGATTTTGTCAACTAGCCCTTGCTAGCTTCAAA
Source organism: uncultured Clostridiaceae bacterium (assembly GCA_963791805.1). Lineage (GTDB taxonomy): Bacteria > Bacillota > Clostridia > Clostridiales > Clostridiaceae > JACMJL01. The sequence goes on along the minus strand of CAWBTU010000004.1, from coordinate 545,033 downwards.
AGAGGCTATTGCTAATTCTAAGCTTAATCTAGAAGATATTGATCAAGAACGTTTCGGAGTTATGGTTGGTTCAGGAATAGGTGGGCTTGGAACAATTGAACAACAATATACAAAGCTTTTAGAAAAGGGTGCAGGAAAAGTATCTCCTATGCTTATACCAATGATAATTAGTAATATGGCTGCAGGCAACATAGCCATTGAATTTGGTGCAAAAGGAATTTGCTCTAATGTAGTAACCGCCTGTGCTACTGGAACAAATGCAATAGGAGAAGCTTTTCATTTACTTCAAGATGATAGAGTAGACATTATGATAGCAGGTGGTGCTGAGTCTTCAATTACACCCCTAGGTATTGCAGGCTTTACTTCTATGACCGCTTTAAGCACAAGCCTGGATCCCTTAAGAGCTTCCATTCCTTTTGATAAAGACAGAGATGGATTTATTATGGGCGAGGGTGCGGGAATACTTATACTTGAAACCCTTGAGCATGCTAAAAAAAGAGGGGCTAAGATATATGGAGAAGTAATAGGCTATGGAGCTACTTGTGATGCATACCATATGACCTCCCCATCACCGGATGGAGAAGGCGGAGCAAGAGCAATGAAGATGGCTATTAAAGAAGCAGGAATTAAACCTGAAGAAGTTTCGTATATTAATGCACATGGGACAAGCACTTCTTATAATGATAAATTTGAAACTGCAGCAATAAAGAGTGTGTTTGGAGAAGCTGCTTATAAAATACCAGTGAGCTCAACAAAGTCTATGACGGGACATTTACTTGGGGCTGCTGGGGCTGTTGAAGCTATAGCATGCATTAAAGCTATGGAAGAAGGTTTTGTACCGCCAACTATAGGTTATGTAAATGCAGATCCAGAATGTGATTTAGATTATGTCCCCAATAAGGGTAGAGAAGCAAGTCTATCGTATACTCTTTCAAATTCACTTGGCTTTGGTGGCCATAATGCTACATTATTAATGAAGGCCTGGAGGTCATAACAATGGATTATAAAGCTATTCAAGAGTTAATGCAAACCATGAATGAATCAGGATTATATAGCCTTGAAATTGAGAGTGATGGCACCCGTATAAAGATGTCAAAGGGACCACAGCAAGTGATAGTAGGCAGTGTTCCTGAAAATCAGAAAGCAAGTATAAAGGTTGAAAATCAGCTAGAAACAGCTAGTATAGTTGAATTAAAAGAAGAAAAAACATTCGAAAAGGTTGAAGTTGTTAAGGATGAAAGCCTGCATATAATAAAATCTCCAATAGTAGGTACCTTTTATGCGTCAGCTTCACCTGAAAAGACTGCTTTTGTAAGTGTAGGTACCTTAGTTAATAAAGGATCAGTACTTTGCATTTTAGAAGCCATGAAGCTTATGAATGAAATTCAAAGTGATGTAGATGGAGAAGTAGTAGAGGTACTTGTAAAAAGTGAAGATATGGTTGAATATGGTCAATGCTTATTTAAGATAAAAGAAACTGGAAAGTAAGAGGAGAAATTTATGTTAAATATTAAAGAAATTCAAGAAATAATCCCACATAGATACCCATTTTTACTTATAGATAAAATAGAAGAATTAGAACCTGGAGTAAAAGCTGTAGGTTCTAAAAATATAACAATGAATGAATACTTTTTCCAAGGACATTTTCCTAGTGAGCCTGTAATGCCAGGAGTGCTTATAATTGAGGCTTTAGCTCAAGTAGGGGCGGTTTCAGTACTTAGCCTTGAGGAAAACAAAGGAAAAATTGCATATTTTGCTGGAATTAACAACGCTAAGTTTAGGCAAAAAGTTGTTCCTGGAGATGTACTTAAACTTGCGGTAGAGATAATCAAGAGAAAAGGACCCATAGGCATAGGTAAAGCTGTTGCAACAGTTAATGGGAAAAAGGTAGCTGAGGCAGAATTAACCTTTGCTATAGGGGAATAACAATGGGTAGATGGAGGCATAAGTGTGTTTAGTAAAATTTTAATTGCAAATAGGGGTGAAATTGCTGTTAGAGTTATTCGTGCCTGTAGAGAACTAGGCATTGAGACTGTAGCAGTTCATTCAGATATAGATAGCGAAGCAATGCATTCAGAAATGGCTGATGAATCTGTATGTATAGGGCCCGCCAGATTGAAGGACAGTTATCTAAACATGAAGAATATTATAAGTGCTACAGTTTTAACTGGCGCGCAAGGTATTCATCCAGGGTTTGGGTTTCTTTCTGAAAACTCCAAGTTTGCAATGATGTGTAGAGAATGCAATATAAATTTTATAGGACCCTCACCTGAAACTATTGAGGCTATGGGTAATAAAGCTAAAGCAAGAGAAATTATGATAGCCTCAGGAATACCAGTAATACCAGGTTCTGATGGAGCTGTGGCTAATAGCGAAAAAGCGCTTCAGGTTGCAAAAAAAATTGGATTTCCAGTAATGGTAAAAGCATCAGCTGGGGGTGGTGGTAGAGGCATTAGAGTTGTAAGGGAAGAAGAAAAACTTATTTCAGCTTTTGAAACAGCTCAAGCTGAAGCTCTTGGTGCTTTTGGTGATGCTACTATGTATATAGAAAAGTTTGTTGAAAATCCTAGACATATAGAATTTCAAATTCTAGGTGACAAGTTTGGAAATGTAATTTATCTAGGTGAAAGAGATTGTTCAATTCAAAGAAGAAATCAGAAAGTACTTGAAGAAGCTCCATCACCAGTTATGACTGAAAGTCTTAGAAAAGAAATGGGCGAAATGGCAGTTAAGGCTGCTAAGGCAGTTAATTATGAAAATGCAGGAACCATTGAATTTTTACTTGATGAAAATGGGAAATATTATTTTATGGAAATGAACACTAGAATACAAGTTGAGCATCCTGTTACAGAAATGGTGACAGGTATAGATTTGGTTAAAGAACAATTAAGAATAGCTTGTGGTGAGGCCTTAAGCATTACCCAAGAGGATGTGAGAATTACAGGTCATGCTATCGAGTGTAGAATTAATGCTGAAAACCCAGCGGATGGCTTTAAACCTTGTCCCGGAAAGATTGAAACTTTACTTGTACCTGGTGGACCTGGTGTTAGAATAGATAGCGCAGCTTATCAAGGCTATGTAATTTCACCTAGTTATGATTCTATGATAGCAAAGGTAATTGCTTATGGCAAAACTAGAGAAGATGCTATGAGTACCATGAAAAGAGCTCTTGGTGAGTTTGTAGTAGAGGGAATATATACAAACATAGATTTTCAATTTTCTATTTTAAGCAACAAAACATTTACTGATGGTAAGTATGATACAGGATTTATAGGAAAGGAATTTAAGTTATAAGGCAGGTAAAAATTTATGGCTAAAAGATTGTTTAAGAAAACAAAATATATAACTGTAAGTAAGACTTCACTGGATGAATTTACTTATAACACAGCACTTGGAGAGCATAACTACAAGCCTTCAATACCAAATGGCATGTGGACTAAGTGCGATAAATGTGATGAAATACTATATAAAAAGGATCTTGAAGATAATTTGATGGTTTGTCCAAAGTGCAATGGGCATTTAAGACTTTCTGCGTTAGAAAGAATCAAATTAATTATTGATGAGGGAACTTTTAAGGAGTTTGATAAAAATTTAAGAAGCTCAAATCCACTAGATTTTCCTGATTATGATAAAAAAGTACAGCAGAGCAAGGAAGAAACAGGGATTATAGATGCAGTAATAACAGGTAAAGGAAATATAAATGAAATTGAAACTGTAATTGCTGTTATGGATAGTAATTTTATGATGGGAAGTATGGGCTCTGCTGTTGGTGAAAAAATAACAAGAGCTATAGAACGGGCCAGCGAATTAAGAATTCCAATAATAATATTCACAACTTCAGGCGGAGCTAGAATGCAGGAAGGAATATTCTCTCTTATGCAAATGGCTAAAGTAAGTGCTGCCCTAGCAAGGCATAGTCAAGCTAAACTACTGTATGTTACTGTTCTTACTGATCCAACCACTGGAGGAGTGACGGCTAGTTTTGCAATGCTTGGGGATATAATTTTATCAGAGCCTGGTGCATTAATTGGTTTTGCCGGAAAAAGAGTGATTGAGCAGACAATAAAGCAGAAGCTTCCTCATGAATTTCAAAAAGCTGAATTTCTGCTTTCACATGGGTTTATAGATAAAATAGTCCCTAGAGATCAATTAAAGAAAACCTTAGGTCATATATTATTAGTACATAAGGAGGTAATTTAATGGCATTTGAAGCATTAAGTAAGGTAATTAATGGATTTAAGCATACAGAGCTAACTCCTTGGGAGAAAATAATGATTGCTAGATTACCTGAAAGACCCACAGCCTTGAACTATATAGATAAAATATTTGATTCTTTTATAGAATTTCATGGAGATAGAACATTTGCCGAGGATGCAGCTATTATTGGTGGCATAGGAACCATTAATGGTAAGCCAGTAACTGTAATAGCTCAAGAAAAAGGAAGTACTACAGAGGAAAAAGTGAAGAGAAATTTTGGAATGCCCAATCCTGAAGGATATAGAAAGGCTTTAAGGCTAATGAAGCAAGCTGAAAAATTTAACAGACCTATTATTTGCTTTGTGGATACTCAAGGTGCCTATCCTGGACTTGGAGCAGAAGAAAGAGGTCAGGGAGAAGCAATAGCTAAAAATCTTTTAGAAATGTCATGCTTAAATACCCCTATTATCTCAATAATCATAGGGGAAGGTGGCAGTGGTGGAGCTCTTGCTATGGCGGTAGCAGATGAGGTTTGGATGTTAGAACATGCGGTGTATTCAATTTTATCTCCGGAAGGTTTTGCAACTATACTTTGGAAGGATAGCCGTCGTGCAAAGGAAGCTGCAGAGGTTATGAAAATTACTGCACAGGACTTAAAGCATTTTGGAATTATTGATAGAATTATTAAGGAACCTTTGGGTGGTGCACATAAGGACTTTCCTAAAACTGCAGAGAAAATAAAAACATTATTAATTGAAGTACTACCAACTTTGATGAATACCTCTAAGAGTGAACTTATTGAAGCTAGATATAATAAATACAGGATAATGGGTGAATTCTTAGAGTAATTCATCTTTTTATTAAAAATTATTACATAAAGAAGAGGAGAATTTATTAGTAATATTCTTGCTGGAATTCCTCTCCCTTAATAACATTGCTGCTACCATATAGAGTGGGGCTAAAAAGGTATTTATTGGGATATTCAATAAAATTTATATATTCAGGAGATTTATGATTTTCAGGATAAGTGTAGGACAAGAACGGATTAATATAACGGTTAGGACAAAAAAGACATACTGTAGGAATGATATATCTCATATTATAGTCTCCAATGATAATTTATTACATTATTATAATATGGTTATTTATAAAATATGCCATTACTATATTTAAATGAGAAATAAAAAGGTGAAGGTAACAAAAAATGTTACCTTATTTTTGTTATCTTTTGAACTCCAGTAAAACTACCTTATATTCTACATCGCACTGTTGAGAATATTATAATACAACTAATCATTCTACAACAGAAAATTGCTTTCAGATTTAGTTCTAAAAATTGCTTAAGGGTAAGTATATTTATAAAGTGAATATGTTTAAAGTCAAACAAGCTGAAAAAAATATTTCAGCTTGTCTGAATCTTTGTGTGAAAGTTGATTTTCCATACAAGAGTGAAAGGGTGGATGCTTTGAAAAGATATATTAAGTTAATTTTTCTTATGGTAATTGTTATTTTTCAAGGTCAATCATATTTTTCTAAATCAGTTCATGGGGCCACAGAACCAAACAATATTATTTTGCTAGTAGATGATTCTTATAGTATGAAAACTACTGATCCAAGGGGCTTATCTGTAGCAGCATCGTCTATGCTACTAGATACTATTGATGGGGATAACAATATTAATATTATTTCCTTTGGAGATGGAGTTACTTCACCATATACCCTCGAAAGTAAGCCTACAAAAGATAATCTCAAAGAAGTATTATCGCAGCTTAAATTTGATAATAAGTATACCGATTTAGCGAAAGGTTTAGAAGAAGCTTTAAATCAAATGGAAAAAGTGCAAGGCAAGAAAAATATCATTATTCTTTCTGATGGAGAAGAAGATATAGCTGGGGGCCTCACTGAAAATCATAAAGCAGAATTTAATTCACAAGTAAAAAAGGCTTCTGAAATGAAGGTGAAACTTAATACAATTGCACTATCTGATGACGCTGATAAGAACACATTAAGTAGCATTTCAATTAAAACAAATGGGGGATATTTTTATTGTGATAACCCGTCAGAAATTTTCAATATTTTTGATAAAATCTTTGGAGGATTAAGTGGTTTCAACAATTTTGAAAGCTATAGGACACAATTATTTAATGAAAGACAATTTAAATTTAGTTCCTATATTAAGGAAATTGTTATTAAGGTAGCATCCTGTGATAACAAAGATCCACTTGTTGAAATAACACAAAATAATGAAGATGTTTCTCCTGAGGAAACTGGTGATGTATACAAAATATATAGAATAAAAAATAGTAATAATAGTGATATAAAAATAGCTTCAAAGGATGAGGGAGACAATTTAGTAATAATTCAAATGAAAGATGAAGGAAATTTGCTTATTAACTCAAATGTAGACAATCTGACTATTCCAAGAAATGTGCCAATTGATATTTCTGCAATGATTAAAGCTAAAGGTAATATAAGAGGGCTCTACTTTGAAAAATTGGATGATGGTAATAGAGAAATTATAAAAAAAACGGATAATAGCTTTGCATTTAGATTTAAAAAAGATAAGGTTGGTTACTACCCTGTGCTTTTAACTGCAAAAGACGGAGAGGGTAATATAATTTCTATTAAAAATATTTTAGTAAATGTAACAAGTGATCCAGGCTTTTTTTATACTAAGCCACTACCACAGAAAATAGTAACAGATAAGACTCTAAGAGTTGAATTGAAAAAAGTAGATTCTTCAAATTTAGAAAATACTTCTGGGGAAGTACTTGTAGATTATAATAATAATTCAGTTACATTTCCACTAAAGTATGTTAAGGGTGAACTTTATGCTGACATTAAATTGAAAGAAAGTGGCCAGGCTAAATTAACAACAAGTATCAATGGAATAACAAACAATGAGAGTTTTTCTTATTATTTGCCAAAAGAAAATATAGATGTAAAAGTAGCTCCAAGCTTTGGGCATTTTTTATATAAAATTAGGATGATTATTGTAACATTATTAGTCCTTGTATTAATTTTAAGTGGCTTATATATTGTTGGTAACTATTACTTTAATGAATATGTGCAAACTTTTAGTGTATGTAAAGAAATAAATTACAAGATGGGAAATAACTTTAAAAATAATATACTTAGCATTGTTCTTTCAAGTAAAAGTAATATTGCATATATAAATATTGATTCAAAACAGCTTTTTATATCAGATGAAGCAAGTAATTCAATTGGATACTTTCAGTTAATAATGCCCAAGCAGTATAAATTTATTCAAGGGTTATTATATATTGCAAAAAAGGATAAAATGTTTTCGGTGCAATATCATGAATTAGAAAATCAAAGTATAACTCAATTTGGTGAAACTCTTTATACACCTATTAAATATGAAGACAATATTAAAATCAATTTAAAAAGGCGTAACAATAGTATTCAAATAGTATTTACCTAGGGAGGTTATTATGAATTCATCACAAATTCCAAAGGATTTAATGCCAACACTTGTTATAGGTCTTGGTGGTACAGGATTTCAAGTAATAAAAAGGTTAAAACAGCAATTTAATAAAAGATATGATAATGCAAAACTACCTATAAGGTACTTATTAATTGACACTGATCTAAAAACTTTTTTAGATGACTCTATTGAAAATGATGAGAAGTGTCAGCTTAGATTTGGAGATGGAATTAAGAATACTTTAGACTGGGCTTATAATAATCCGAATTTTGACTGGCTACCCCAGAATCCCAAGATTACACCAGATTTTTTTACCTCTACAGATCAAGGAGCAGGACTTATAAGGCCTATAGGAAGATTGTATTTATATAAAAATGCAAAACTAGTCTATGATATTCTTACTAATGCAAAAAATGATATGGTGGATTTGCATAAGGTACTTACTGATATAGGAAGTTCCTATTTAGAGAATATTGAAAGGCACAAAGTTTATATTGTAGGCTCTCTTGCAGGCGGTACTGGCTGTGGAACTTTTCTTGATGTGGCAGTAATGCTATCAAAAATATTTAACAGAGATAATACTAATTTAATTGGTCTTTTTACAATGGAAAGTTGTTACGATGATAAATTATCTTCAGATGGGGATTCACAAAGTAGAAGTAAGGCAAATTGTTATGCTGCCCTTAAAGAATTAGAATTTTACATGTCCTCCATCGTAAACCATGATGATGAGAGATATTTATTTAAATATAGCAGTGTTGGAGAAATAAAACTTGAGAAAAAACTACTAGATGTATGCTATCTAATAGAGAATAAAAATGAAATTGGAGGAGTATTAACTAATATTGAGGATATATATGATCTTTGCTCTTTGCAGCTTTTTCAAGAGATTGGAACTACTCTTGGATCACAGCTGAGAGCAGATTATGCTAATTTTATTTGCAAAGATAGAGATCCTGTGTTTAAAAAGGAAAGAAACTTTAGTACTTTTTCATCCTCGTCTATGGTATTTCCTGTTGAGAGTTTAAAACATTATTGCAGCTTAAGACTTTCAAATTCTATATTGAGTAAGTTAGGAGAGGGGTCTATTAACAAAAATCTGCTTCAGGAAGAAGTAGGTAAATTAATGGAGCAAATAAATTCAGTAATAAATTTTGAGGACTTCATTGAAAATTTTGCATCGAAATATAAAGTACAAACATCCATATGTTATGAAGATATGAATAATGGCAGAATTGAAAATTTAACTAGAATAGATGAATATGTTTCTGATTTAAGAAAACGATGGCAGGAAAAAAAGGCGGATTTTCAAGGAGAAATACAAGTAGTTTTAAATAAATTTGTGGACAATAATCTAGCTTATAAGGGAATTGAATATATTGTGGAATTGTTTACAAAACTTAAAATAGAGGCTTTTAAGGAGTACTCAGAATTAAGTATTTATACAAGTTACGTTAGTGGCAAGATAAAATCTGAAATTAATACCATAAAAGATAGGAAGATAGTAAAAGGTAAAGAAAGTATACCTCTAGAGTTTGTTAATAAATTTAATGGTTATATGGATCAAGAAGAGCAAAAAATCAAAATTCAAATATTAAAAGACAGATACACCATGATAGAAGATGCAAGAAACAATGTAAATGAAATGCTTTTAGAGTTTAAAAGCAGAATGAATGATATGAAAAATGAAATAAAGCATAATTTAAATAAAATACAAAATCAGAGTATGAGAACCTATGGCGGGAATATTATAGCAAGAGATATGATTGGCAAAGAATATTACGAGAGCTTTTATTCTCAGTGGTTTGAAGAAAATATTGATAGTAAAATTAGTTATATGTTTCAAGATAAAAATATCTTAGATTTCTTAAAGGAAGGCTATAGCGCACTTAATAATATGTGCAATATGTATGTTAGACAAGTTTGCTTAAATACTAATATTATAAATTTAATGGAAGGAAATGCAAAAAATCAAGAGATAAGTCTTAACGATTATATGAAAAAGGAATTAGATATTACATCAAAGTTAGCCACTCCCTTTTGGTCTGCTATTAAAAATCCTGAAGTTTCTTGGACGGAATGTTACTATATAGGCTGCATTAAAGATGAAGTCACAAATAATGTGTTTACAATTAAGCCACCAGAAGCGGTGGACAGATGGATAAGAAATCAAAATGGAGAACGTTCTAGGCAGGCAAGATATGTAGAAACCACAGAGCCTTATTCAATTGATGTTATACATATTACTATGGGAGCATGTGCTGCGTATTTGCCAGATATTAAAAATTACAAACAATTTTATATTAAGCTTCTGACTTCAAGAACTTACCCTTTACACTTAAATGAGAGATATATTGGCTTTGATGAGTTAGAACTAGAATTTGAAAAGCTTATAGAAGTATACTCTATTGCTAAGACCTATGGGATAATTGTTGAAGCAGATGGTTTATTTATTCTTAATATCAAAAAAACTGAGTTTGGAATTAAGCATGTTTTCTATTCACCTCAGTGTTTAAATATAGAATTTACTGCAGATGAATCTCTAAAGGATTTACCAGAAAATAGCTCAATTATACCAGAAAGTCTAAAAATCGGAGATAGCTATTTATCTGTAATGGAAACTATTAGTCAAAGCAATTATATTTATCAATTTATACAAGAATTTATTGACAAAATTGAAGTTGAGTTCTCAAAGGAAGTGCTTACAAATCATCAAAATAAATTTGTAAATGAAATTAATAATAAAGATTTTATTGCCAAGGAAAAGATTATGTCAAAGCTTTTGGCAAATTAGGGGTTGTTTTAATGAAAGAAATATTTAAGCCTTCCCTTGTTGTTACGCTTGGTACTAATGCAAAAAAAACTGCTTGGATAACTCATGAAAAATTAATGTATCTACCTCAGCCATTTTTGGATTTAATTGATTATTATGAAGCATTGGATGTAGAGTGTATTCAAAAGGATCTTCAAAATATAGTTGATGATAGACTCCTTAACGGACAATATGTTAATGCACTAGTTAATATGGGTTATAAACTTCGAAATGAAAATATTAGTGAAGTAAAAATTAACATTTATTTTGTATGGGATGTTTTTAATTCCGAGGTGTCTGCTCTTGAAGTTATCAAGATACTAAAAGAAATAAAATATGGGAATATTCATAAGCAGCAGCATTCTGGAGCTTCACTTTTTATACTTCCTATAATGGAAAAGCAATGGATGCAGGATGAAAAAAACGTAACGGATGCAATAGATGCTTTAAGTAGTATTCTTAAATTTATTTCTGAGGAAAATACGGTGTTAGAGCTTGAATCAAAAATATATTTACTAAATTCTATTTCAGAGGATGGGATACGAATTCCTGCTCCAGAATTAATATATATTGCATCAATGCTATTATTAACTAATATAATTCCATCAAAAGATCCACCCTTATCGCACTACAGTAGTAGACTATTAATGCATGAAGGCAAGTACAAATTGGGAACAGTAGGAATCGCGGGAATGACCTTTGAGAAAGAAAAATTAGCAGATGAATTTTCTAGATATGCTGTAGTAGATTTGCTTAAGTATGCTTCAGAGTACGAAGTTAACATTTGTTTTGAAGAATATATTTCTTTCGACTTAATTGAGAAGTTTTCAGAAAAGGAATTTTGGATAAATAATATTAACTTATATAATATTGAAAAACTTGAAGAAAAAATAGAAAGTAAATTGGAAATAAATATACGCAATATTGAAGAAGCTATAAAAGAAGAAATGGATAAAACAATTTTTAAATATAATTTTAAAATGGCTGTAAATTATTTAAATGAATTAAAGAAATGCGTTAATATTAACCGTGCCAAAGAGAAAACTCATATTTCAATTAAGGTAGAAAAAAAGAAGGCTTCTGTAATAGATAAGTTTTTTAAACTTACTGGTAATAAAAAATATTATATAACTGAAAAGCAAAGGCTTGATAAAGAAGGGGAAAAGGAAGCATTAGTAAATCATTTATTAGATCAGTGTATAGAAGAGTATTTTAAAGCAATATTAAACTATGTAGAAAAAAAAGAGGAGATAATATTCAAATGTATACGAAGCTTCAAGGAAACAGCTTTTCTTATTGAACCAAAGCGGGAGGAAGAATTAGCTATAGATAATTTGTTTTCAAATTTACTAAATTTTAAAGAACGTAAAGACTATTATTATAAACGAAAAATAGAAGTTTATCCATTATACAAAACTTTAGTAAATGAAATGCTAAATCAAGAGTATTTAGGAAAAGAAAAATTTGAGGATATATTAATTTTGAAGGCAAGAGAAGAATGCAAAGAATTTATACTAACTGATTTTAATGAATTGCTCAGATTTAAATTTGGAGGGAAGCTAAATGAAGAATTTGAAAAATGGATTAATATAGCTTTGATAAAATCAAGGTATTTGCTTCAATCTGTGGGAGAAGAGAATCTAGAAGAGCATGCTTTTTTCATATCATCAATGGAGGTGTATGATCAGATTAGGGATGTTGTGGATCATAAATTAAAGGATTTTAATATATCGAGTAGTGATGAGTATGATTCGGATTCTGTTTTTTTGATTCGGATATGTTTGGGGATTGATATTAATACATTTATGATAGGGTAAAGGAACAACATGAGATTTTCTGCTAAGAGATAGTTCGCTGTACTAAGAAAGACTAAGCTGATTAATTTTAAAATTGCTATCCACTCAAAACTCGCTACGCTCAAACATTTCGTGGACTTAACGCATTTTTAAAATTAATCAGCAAAGTCTTTCTAAGTTTCGCTCAGACTACCTCTACGCAGAAAATCTCATGTTGTTCCTTATGTTTATCATAAATGTATTAAGGTATCGATTTATTTTAGAAGCATGGCAGGCCGTGCATAAATTAGGTTTTCTCAAAATATGATCCCTATAGCAGTTAGATTTTAAGCTGCTATAGGGATTGATTTGTATTTTCTAAATATAACAAAATTAATTTTAATAAGGTATCCTAGGAGCTTCTCGACTCCTAAAATATTAATTACTCTTTTTAAATTATAAGCAAAAAATGCAAGGCTAACCTCACCCCTTACTTTTTTTAAGCCTCTCAAGAGTAAGTAGTAAAAATTCATTGTCCTTTTCAATGTTCTAAAAGGATGATCTACTATCATTTGGCGTTGCTTGTATTTGGATAATTTTTTCATAAACAAAAAATTATCACCTCTAAGGCCGTTGCGAAACGAAGTTGAGCTTGCTAACGTTAGTTCGTAGCCTTACTGACGTAAAATAAAACATTCCGAGATGATCTTTTATCTGGTTCTATCAGCCTTTATCCTTCCCATCGATAAAGGCTATTTTATAATCTTAACTTTATCTCTTTTTATCTGATTACATCAATAAAAATTAAATAGTGACTCTTGCATATCAATAAAACATTTTATATTATTATGACACATTTTAATCCTTTTTTGTACCTCACTGCGCTTCATACCCAAACTAAGCGCAAAAACCATCAGTGCTTTCTCTTCAATATATTGAGAAGTTATTTCCCTATTATCACATTGATACTGATAAAGAAGTTCATAAGCTCCACCGAGAGCTATTATCATATTATCAGTAATGTCCCTGATTTTACCCTCAGAAAAGTGCATCTTCACCCATGCTATTTCCATGTGCAAAACAGTTTTCGTAAGTTCACGACTGGCCACAATATCTCTCGTAAGCATGGACATTCTTTGATTGTTAATCAAAAAATCAAAATGGAAATAGCCAAGATAATACATTCTGCTCAACATATCGTCGCTGTCATCCATGTATTTTTTCATGCAAGATGAAACAGCTTCCAAATGTCTTTCCAGAAAAGCAGCAATAAATAAATCTTTTTTTGGGAAATAATACTGAATCTTCGATTTACCAATATTACAAATACTTGCTATATCTTGATAGGATGTCTGGTTATAGCCATTCTCTATAAATTTATCAATTGCAACTAACAGTATTCTTTCCCGCTCTTTAATATTCTTATGCGCTGCCATAACATTTATCCTTTCCGAAATATTTTTTCCTTATATTAATATACATAGATACTACTAATTTGTCAAATCACTCAATATTTTGGTTATGAATATGCTTGGGTTAATAAGCTTTTTGTTTAGACTTGCAAATTGAAGATAGATGATGTATATTATACTTATATACTATACGCGTACAATATATAAATACAATTATAAGGAGATTAATTTTATGGTATTGCAGGATATGCTCACTAGTTTTTCATTAAGGAACCCTAACCTAATATGGGTATTAATAGCCTCCGGAATCGCCTTCGGTTTCGGATACCTAGTCTATGTTTATTGTATTATTCTTTTGGCAAAAGAGAAAAAGAGCCCTTATCCAATTGCTATGCACACGTTCTATTTGGCCTGTGACAGCATTGGTACAGTCTTTTGGTTTTTAGAGGCAAAGCAAAATGACTGGTTTTGGGCATTTTGTGCTTTCTCTGTGGCGATGTTCATATGGGTATGCTGTGAAGTGTGGTCATTATATATGGCCATCAAATACGAACGTCAGGAAGCATACGGTAGATACTACAAAGAGCCCGTTACAGAAAAACAGGCTTTTTACCGAATTGCTGCACAGACAATCATGTTTGGTACCCTAATTTGCTCTTTCCTGTACTTTATGGGAGGATTGCAGGATGCAGCTTTATTCAAATTATATGTATGGACAAACCTGCTTGTGGCTATTGGGCCTACACATTTATGGGCGGAACGTCAGTCACGATCAGGTGCTGGTGTAAATATTTCTATTATGATTTTAATTTCTATCATTTGTACCTATCTACCCGCAGGTCTTGGCATGTGGACAACTGTCTCTTCCTATTTTAATACACCAACATTTTATATTGCTGGCGTTATTTCCACATGCTATGCTATACACAACTTGAGAGTCCAACTCAAATATGCTCCTAAACCTACACAAATAAACGGAATGAAGACACTGCGATAGCTATTGGATTCCTGTATTACGTCCCAAATAAGACCATGACACACTTACTTGTTATGGTCTTATTGTATTACAATCATAAGTTGACAATGAATTTTAGAAATTGCTATTGTGCATATCTGTATCTGCTTTAGTGTAAAAGTATCTTAGGAATGTTTGGTTTTAATTTCTTCTACTCCTCCGATAGTTCTCAATACACCCTTGGAGTTTTATTGACACTCCCTTCTTTTATCCAACTCCCTCAAATCCCCATCAAATATTAAGTCAACGCTTGACAACCCATTTTTTCATTGTATACTAATAAAGTCGCAAACCATTATGAATCAAGGCTTGTGCAGGTCACATAACGTCAGTTCGTAACATTCCTGACGTAAAATAAAACTACAGGAAAATAGAATAATGACCCTTACCCAATAAATTAGACACTCTAAACTCCTATTAGCTCTTGTTTTCGTATAATATCTTAATATTTTATTTTTACGCTACTTTAGACTTTTGATTAGCTTTATTATAATATTCTTCAGATGTTAAATAATCATTAGATGCATGGATTCGCTGCCTATCATAAAATACCTCTACATATTCAAATACAGCGGCACGAGCATCTTCATGTGTTTTCAAATATTTACCATGGAGCCATTCACATTTAATTTTGCCCTAAAAGGATTCCATTGGAGCGTTATCCCAGCAATTTCCCTTACGAGACATGCTACATGTAAAACCATACTTTTTAATAAAATTTTGGTAGTCGATAGAGCAATACTGGGAGCCTCAATCTGAGTGTAAAATGACACCTATAGGCTTTCCAGCACGTAGATATGCTGAATCCAACGCACTAATAACTAAATCTTTTGTCTTTCTTTCACTCATTGATAATCCAACAATTTTTTGTCCACATAAATCCAATATTCCTGCTATATAAAGCCATCCTTCATCTGTCCACAGGTAGGTAATATCACGTACCATTTTTTCATTAGGTTTGTCCACACTAAAATTGCGATTGAGGATGTTTTCTGCAACAAGTAATCTATGATTAGAGTTAGTAGTAGCATTAAATTTACGTGAAACCGTTGATTTTATACCATTTCCAATCATAAGACGTTATACTCTCTTATGATTAACAGGCTCTTTGTTTTTGTTGTTTAATGCACTTGTAATTTTTGTTGAACCATAAACTTTTCCACTTTTAGTATAGCTCGAGTTCCTCGTGTCTATAAAAGTGGGTATGGGTCAGATTGATTATAAAAAATTAAAAAAAATAGTGCGTATTATTTGACAACTAATGATAAAATATAAATAATATGGACAAGAAAAGTAAAAATTAAGAAGACAGGATAAATCAGTATTGTTGGCAGACTCATCAATTTAGAAAATAAAAACATAATTGCATTAGCTGCTTTTGATTTATTTGTTACCAAGGGGTATAACAAAACTACGTATCAAGATATTGCCAATGCAGTTGGGAAAGATCGTACTTATATTCAACATTATTATGCTAAAAAAGAATTATTTATTGTCGAATTTCTTAATAGACTAACGGTTTATACTGATGAATACATAACAATGAACAAATTAAAAAGCAAGGATAATTTTAAAACTTTATATATATTAGGACAGATTTATTTTGGTTTCTTGTTAATGAATGAGGGGATGAAAACATTCACACTTGATATTTTCTTTTTTTAATACAAATCAGAAGATGAAAAAAGAGATTTTAGATGATTTTATAATGACAATGGGAGAATCGTATGAACTTATCTATAAATATATTGTGTATAATGAAGAGATATCCCTGTCTCGTTTTCTGGAGAGAATTATCGTTAGCATCGTATAAGGAATGGGATATTATAGTAATAACGTTGCAAAATTTTTAAATGGCGATACCTTAAGTAAGCAAGAAATAGATAAAGTTATAAAATGGATTTCATATAAACTTTTGCATGAGGATAAAATTACCTAATAGGGACAGATAAGCAGTCTTTTTCATAGTAGCATAGGTTATATCACGCCACAAAAGTTGAGGATGTAGCTAAAAAATCGCATAATTTGTTCAACTTTTTGTGACTAAGATATTGACATAGATACAAGAATATGAGGCACGAAAGAAATTTCATAGAGGGAATAAATCACTGGATGCAAAAGTACAAAACGTGAAAAGAGAAGATGATTTTTAATGCGTGGGGAAAGTTAATTTAAGAAACTGCCATATAGCTGTTGAACACTTCACGATTAACAGCTTCCTTTTAAGCACATCAAAATAAATCCGTAAATACTATCGGTAAATGTCACATTTCGTGGTGGAATACCTGCAATTCGCATAGCCTCTAGAATTTTTGGATTGTTCGTACAACCATTGTTCAGTCCTGTGGCATGATATAAAAATGCCCAGAAAAGCTCACTGGATGTTTCAAGGGATAAACCACATTGATGCTCAATGATATGAATGGTGTCATTAACCCCGTTCATTACTGACCTCTTGAATTCCACTAATCGTTCTAATGCTACATTGGTCTCAATAATTGTGGCAAGAATACCATAGTATTTGAGATAATCGTGGTGTAAATCCAAAATATGAGCCCATGTATGTGCAAATTCTTCTTTTGATAAATGATTATTTCCAGCAAAAGCGGCTTTCAAATCCTCAAAGTAGCTTTTTTGCTTTTCAAGATATAATTCTAGAAAAATCTCTTCCTTCGTCGTAACATATTTATATAGATTACCTCTTGACCAGCCAAGTGAGGTAGCTATGGTGGTAAGTGTAATATCATGATAAGTTTTCTCAGTAAACAGATGATCTGTCACTTCCATAATTTCATTCATTCGTTCTTTTTTCTGCTCAGAACTTCTGGCTCTGATATATTCTGCCATAGATGGTTCCTCCGTAAAATTTAATAACATTATGATAACAGAAAAAACTGCACTTGACAAGTGACAATACGTCACCTATAATGAAAAAATGTAAGGTAAATGACGAAATGTCACTTAAAAACAATAATCAGATGGAGGTATTACGATGGAATTTACAACATTAAACAACGGATTAAAGATGCCAATGGAGGGATTTGGAGTATTTCAGGTTCCAGATGCAGCAGTTTGCAAACAGGCTGTTTTAGACGCTATTGAATCAGGATACAGACTGATTGATACTGCAGCAGCCTATATGAATGAAGAAGCAGTTGGTGCCGCTATTAAGAAGACAAGTGTCCCACGAGAAGAACTTTTCATTACAACAAAGCTGTGGGTGCAGGATTCCAGCTACGAAGGAGCAAAAATGGCATTTAACACCTCTCTTGAAAAATTAGGATTGGATTATTTAGATTTATATCTGATCCATCAGCCAATGGGAGATTACTATGGTGCATGGCGTGCCTTAGAAGAATTCTATAAAGAAGGAAAAGTAAAAGCAATCGGTGTGTGCAACTTCTATCCACACGTCTTAGTTGATTTCTGTGAAACAGTAGAAGTAAAGCCGGCAGTGAACCAGATTGAATTACATCCATTTTTTGCACAGGAAGATGCATTGAATATTATGAAGGAATATAGTGTTCAGCCGGAAGCCTGGGGACCACTTGCAGAAGGAAAACATGGAATCTTCACAGATACCACATTGACAGCAATCGGAGAGAAGTATGGCAAGTCAGCAGCACAGGTTGTACTTCGCTGGAATACACAAAGAGGTGTTGTGATTATTCCAAAGTCTGTTCATAAAGAACGCATGGAACAGAACATTGATATTTGGAATTTTCAGCTGACAGAAGAAGAGATGAACAAAATCACAGCAATGGACCTCGGACACAGTGAAATCGTAGATCATAGTAATCCTGAATTTGTGAAAATGCTTCATACAATGAAAATTCACAAATAATCATAGATATAACTGTTTATTGGGTTTTACCGATTGCCATAATAAACTCTAAGACCTGTTTTGATGGTTCTTTACTATATATCAGTCCATAAGGTATGGTAAATTCCCAGTCTACAGAGACAGTTGCCAAAAGGGGATGGACATTGGTCCAGCATTCACAGCTGATGGCAAGTTTATCTGATGAGACCAGGTGGTTAAAGAAAGCATAGTCATAGTAAGGGACTTCTTCAATATGAATCTGAGGATGCTGCTTGAGGGCTTCGTATATTGCATCAAATCTATCGCTAGTTCCTTGATTTTTCATGATAATGGTTTCTCCATATAGGTCTGTGATAGAAAGCAGCTTCCTTTTGGAAAGTTTATGCTTTCTGGAACAGGCGAGAGAAACAGGAATATCTTTTATGTGGAAGGTATGGTAACGACTATCCCAATACCGGTTCTGATAAGGACAGGAAACAATGTGGATTTTGCTGCCAAGATGGTCTAACACATCGTTGAATGCGGGAACGGAATCTTCAAAAGGCACAATATCAATTTTTGTAGTTGGATAGAGAGAAGATATTTTATCCCATTGTTCTAACAAAATACCAGCAGGATTCATGAGAGAAATTCCAACTCTAATCGTGTACCCCTGCTGGTTTTCTATTTCTTTTGCGTTCTGGATAATCAGATCTGAATGCATAATCATCATTTTGGCTTCATCATAGATGAGCTTGCCTGATTCTGTAAGAATAAGCCCCTGTGGACTTCGAAGGAATAATTTCAGTCCAAGATCAGCTTCTAAGAGATTAATCTGTTTTGTGACAGCATTGGCAGAAATATAGAGCTTATCAGAAGCTTTTAGGAAACTTCCGCTGTTTGCAACAATAATAAATGTATTTAGATGTTTGTCATACATAATGAATCTCCTTTTAGTTCTAACCTTTTGGTTAGAATTATTATAGCTTTTTTGACGTTCCCAGGCAAGAGAAATTTAAGTATACTTTATTTAAGAAACGAAACGTCACTAATAAAAGTGTTCGAACAGAAGTACAGGAAGGTGTTGATATCAATGGAGCAGTTTTGATTAATGCAGGTGCGGCATTCCAGTTTCGAAATGACCAATATGAAGGAACGCCTGTAGCGGAAAAATTAAGTGCGCTTGGATATCAGTGGTTATGAGCAAATACAATGTGATTTATATAGGAGATTAGAGAGGTGATGATGAACATAAAGTTAAAAATAAAGATGATATTGGATGTTTTGATGACAGCCGCTTTACTGTTATTGATGTCCTATAGTATGGTGGGAAGAAATAACCACGAATTAATTGGAATAGCCCTGATGTTTATGTTTATCATGCATCATATATTGAATTCAAGATGGAGTAAAAATGTAACAAAGGGAAAATATACGCCTTACCGTATACTGCAGACAATCATAGCTATTTCTTTGCTGATTTGTATGTTAGGCTCCATGGTCAGCGGAATGATTATATCAAGATATGTATTTAAGCCCCTGCCAGTCCATATAGGAAGAAGCCTGGCAAGAAATGTGCATATGCTTACAGCTTATTGGGGGTTCATAATCATGAGTATTCATCTGGGACTGCACTGGAATATGATTGTTAGGATAGCAGGAACGATGTTTAAGAAGGAATCTCATGCAAGAACAAGGATATTACGAACCGCCGTAGCAGGCATTTCCCTATATGGAATCTATGCATTTATGAAACATAACATATATGTTTATCTACTTCTACAGGTTCAATTTGCATTTTTTGATAATAGTACCTCCTTTTTACAATTCATGGTAGATTATGTTGCAATTATGGTGTTATTTGTATGTATCGGTTATGTGGTATCCAGATTGTTGTTCAGTATGCAAAATAATAAAAATTTAAAAGAGAGAGAGTGATTATTCTATGAACAGTTTTATCTATTCTTATCCAGTGAAAACATATTTTGGACTTGAGTCTATGAGGGACAATCTTCCCGCAGAGTTAAAAAAGGTTGGGAACACGGTTATGCTGGCTTATGGTGGAGGTTCCATCAAAAAGAATGGAATCTATGAAAAAGTGATATCTGTTCTAGAAGCAGAAGAAAAAGCGATTGTGGAATTTTCTGGAATTATGCCAAATCCTACTTATAAAAAAGTACAGGAGGGAGCTGCTCTTGCTAAGGAGAAAAAAGTGGATTTTATTCTAGCTGTTGGAGGTGGCTCTGTCAGCGACTGCTGTAAGATAATAGCGGCTCAGGTAAAGGCAGACACAGATATCTGGGAGATGGAATTTACAGAGCACAGATTTCCTACAGATGCATTGCCTTTGGGAGTGATAGTAACTGTATCAGGTACAGGATCAGAGCAAAATGCAGGAGCAGTCATTACAAATGAAGAGAAGATGCTAAAAGCAGGTGTGCTTGGGGCTTCAGCAGAATTTGCTATTTTGGACCCTGCCTATACCTTATCGGTTCCAGTTAAACAGGTTATATCAGGTGCCTTTGACACTTTGAGTCATGCCATGGAGACCTATTTTGGCAAGCCAGAAGCAATCAATGTCTCGGATGAAATCAATGAAGCTGTAATGCGAAATACCATCCGCAATATCCGTCAAATAATCAAGAATATTGATAATCTTGACGCAAGGAGTGAATTGATGTGGGATTCAGCTATGGCTGAAAATGGGATTTTAAAAATTGGAAAAATAACTGATTTCCAGGCACATCAGATAGAACATCAGTTAGGGGCTTACACAGATTGCAACCATGGACAGGGATTGGCTGTCATTCATCCAGTGCTGTATCGTCACATCTATAAAGAAGGTCTTGGACGATTTGTCAGATTTGCAGAAGAAGTGTGGAACATTCCAAAGGGAAATAGAAAAGAAGAAGAGACAGCGCTTGCAGGAATAGATGCATTAGCGGATTTTATCAAGGAAATCGGACTTCCTGCTACTTTCAGAGAAATGGGTATCACAGATGAAAATATGTTGAAATGTGTAGCCAAAACAAGTAATATCACAGCTGGCTGCTGCAAGAAACTGGATGCAGATGAGATCTTTGAGATATTAAAAGAATGTATGTAGGGGGTGTATGTTATACAGATACAGGAATCAGCTCTATAAAGGAGAACGAGGAGAATATAATGGACCCAAATAGAAAACATGATGATTCAGACCCAATGCAATATTTTCATAACGGTTTATGCTGGATATGAAACTAAAAATCAGGAGAAAGAAAGGTGAAATTAAAATGGAAAATAAACAAACAAAAGTATTATTTATCAATGGAAGTCCAAATAGAAATGGTAACACAGCAGCACTGGCAGAAACACTTGCGCACGGCAGGGAGTGTGAGACATTGAATCTGGTGGATTATAAGATTTACAGTTATGGACAAGAGTTTGAGGATGACCAATTCGATGAAGTTGTATCAAAGATGAAAATGGCAGATATCATTATCATTGGTGCGCCTGTTTATTGGCACAATATCTGTGGGGCGGTTCGAAATCTGCTTGACCGTTTCTATGGACCTGTAAGCCAAGGGGAACTTAGTGGCAGAAAATTATTCTTCCTGTTCCAAGGTGCGGCTCCGGAAAAATGGATGCTTGAAGCAGGAGAATATACAATGAAGCGATTTGCTGGGCTCTATGGAATGCAATATGTGGGAATGGCTACAGACAGAAGTGAAGCAAAGAAATTATCAGAAAAAATTTAATTTGGAGAAGTATTCAGAATAGATTAGAAATACTTAAAACATTTGGAATAGCTACAGAATGAAGGCTTGAACCATGGATTTGGACTGGGAGCAGGAACTGTAGCAGATGGATGGATTAGAGATTCACTTGCATTCTGGAAATCTCAGATGAAATAGTAGAAGGGTGGAATAAACATGGCAAAGAAACAGACGGCAGGTAGAGACAGACTAGGTAATTTGGCACCGAAGTTTGCAGAACTTAATGATGATATATTATTTGGTGAGGTATGGTCAAGAGAGGAACAACTTTCTGCAAGAGATAGAAGTATGATTACGATTGCAGCTCTTTTTTCGGCAGGACAATATCCACAACTAAAAGCACACCTCATTCTTGGAAAGGAACATGGTATAAAGAAGGAAGAGGCTGTAGAAATAGTGACACAGTTGGCTTTTTATTGTGGATGGCCTAAAGCATGGAGTACATTCCCACTAATAAAAGAAGTTTATGAGGAGGAATAAACATGGCTGTACCTATACAGGATTATCATAGATTGGGAAGACCTTAAAGGAAGAAGGAGTAGATGCAGATTTCTTTTGGATTGGGAAAAGCCGGCAAATTCAAATAATATATACAGAAAGGAAGCAATAACGTGGAAAAAAGAAAACTAGGAAATAATTTAGAAGTATCCGCTGTTGGATTAGGCTGCATGGGATTTTCACATGCCTATGGAGCACCGACTGAGCGTAAGGAAGCGATTCGAATGATACGCAATGCATATGATGAATGTGGAATTACTTTTTTTGACACAGCAGAAGTGTATGGCTCACAAGAAGACCCACATGATAATGAAGTACTGGTGGGTGAGGCACTTGCTGATGTTAGAAACAAGGTGCAGATTGTTTCTAAATATGGGATTCATTTTGACAGGACAAGTGCAGCTGTAAATAAGCCACTGATTCCCGATGCCAGGCCAGAAGTAATTCGTGCTTCCGTAGAAGGTAGTTTAAAACGTTTGAAAATGGATTATATTGATTTGTATTTCCAACATAGGATTGACCCGACGACAGAACCGGAAGTTGTTGCAGAGGTTATGGCTGAATTAATAAAAGAAGGAAAAATCCTGCATTGGGGTATATCAGAAGCAAATGAAGATTATCTGCGCAGAGCAAATGTAGTATGCTCCGTTGCTGCAGTGGAAAACAGATATTCCATGATGGCTCGTCAGTATGAAGCTCTATTTCCGGTACTTGAGGAATTACAGATAGGTCTGGTAGCATTTTCACCAATGGCAAATGGGATTCTCACTGGAGCATACGATAAGAATTCTACATTTGACAGTAAATTAGATTACCGCAGTAATATGCCTCAGTTTAAGCCGGAAGCTTTTGATGCAAACCAGAAGCTGTTTGAACTAATTCAAAATACAGCAAAAGCGCATAATGCATCTTCCGCACAGATTTCACTTGCATGGATGCTTTGCAAAAAGCCATGGATTGTACCGATTCCCGGTTCGAGAAAATTAAATAGAATCAAAGAAAATGCTTTGTCTGCAGATGTTATATTGAGTGAAGAGGAAGTAAGAGAGTTTGATGAAGCATTAAAAGGAATTTCGATGTCAGAAGTATTTGGCGGTTCAAGAATAGTGAAATAGGTAAGCAAAATATTAAAAATAAAGGAAAGATAACAAATATGAAAACAAAAAAGATAACTAGTATAGTTTTAACTTGTGTGCTGCTCATGGGAATGCTTGTGGGCTGTGGAACGAATCAGAATGCAGGTAAATCAGAGAAAGCAGGGACAACTTCACAAAAAGAAACAATCGACAATAATAATGAAAATGCCAGCAAAAAAACCAGTGATAAACCTGTAACAAAAGAGAGAGAAGGCGGAAAAATTCTTGTAGTATATTATTCAGCAACAGGTAGTACTGGAGCAGTTGCAAATACGTTAGCAGGGACTTTGAATGCCGATATTTTTGAACTTAAGCCAGTAGAGCCATATAGTAATGGTGATTTGGATTGGACAAAAAGCAATAGCCGTGTATCAAAGGAATATGATAACACTGATAGCAGAAATGTTAAACTCGTTGCAACAACAGTTGATGATTGGAACTCTTATGATACTGTCCTTATTGGGTATCCAATCTGGTGGGGAATTGCAGCATGGCCAGTGGATGGATTTGTAAAATCTAATGATTTTACAGGTAAAACAGTTATTCCATTCTGTACCTCTGCATCATCAGGTCTTGGTGATAGCGGAAAACTTCTTGCCAAAATGGCGGCAAATGGAAAGTGGCTTAAAGGTGAACGATTCCGGTCAGGTGCGTCTAAAGCAGATGTGGAGAAATGGGCGAATGGACTAGGACTGTAACGAAAATATATAGATAGAGGTATTGTACAGGAAAGTATTGACGGGTAGTAACTACCGAAAAATATAATTAAATTGTAGTATAAAATTCTTTAAGAATCAAGGAAGAATTAAAGATGGAATATATAAATTTGTAGAAATAGAACTTGAAGATAAACTTCAAATTTCAGAAATAGATTAGACCACTTATAAAAACTGGAACAGATTTTGGTTGATTTATAAATATAAATATAAGAAGAAGGTTGATGATTATGAAAAAAATATTATTTATTACGACTACACCTACGGTTGGAGGTAACGGTGACATCTTAATTGAAGCTTCTATGGAAGTAGCAAAGAAAGAAGGAGCAGAAGTTCAAAGAGTAGATGTGAGGGATAAGAGCATCCATCCATGTAAAGCTTGCTATAAATGTAGCTATGATGGTAAATGTGTACAAGAAGATGATTTCGCTGAAATACTAGATTTAATACACGAAAGTGATGGTATTATTGCTGAAGCACCAATCTATTATAACTGCATGGCTGCACAGGCCATTACAGTAATTAATCGTTTTTGCTGTACCTTTGCATTCTCTGATTATGAATCAGGTCCAAAGAAAAAGGTTGGAATTTTGTTGACATGTACAGGTTCTTCACCTGAAGAAATGAAACGCCATGTTAGTAATATCCTAACACTTCCAAGTTTGCAAAGATCCATTAGTGATTTTAGAACAGAAGTGTTTACAAATTGTTTCTCTGTAGATTCTTGTTTACACAATGAAAAATATTTGCAACAAGCTCGTATGCTTGAAGAATGGGTTAGAGAATAAAAGTATTATTATTAATTATAATAATAAAAAAGTATTGTTAAAAGAAATGGAGATGTAATGATGAAAGTATTATTAATAAATGGAAGTCCACATAAAGAGGGATGCACTTATACAGCAATAACAGAAGTTGTAGAAACCTTGAATAAGGAAGGAATTGAAACAGAAGTTTTCTGGATCGGAAATAAAGCTTTAAATGGATGTATCGCTTGCAAACAATGTATTACTATGAAAAAATGCGTATTTGATGACAGGGTAAATGAATTTCTTGATATAGCAGCGAACTATGATGGATTTATTTTTGGATCACCGGTACACTGGGGGGCAGCAGGAGGTGCGATAACATCATTTTTAGATAGAGCATTTTATGCAGATCATTTGAGTGGAAGGGAATCATTTTATTTAAAACCAGCAGCATGTGTCATATCAGCAAGAAGAGCAGGAACAACCGCAACCTATGATCAATTGAATAAATATTTCGGGTTAATGCAGATGCCAATTGTTTCATCTCAGTATTGGAATATGGTCCATGGTGCAACTCCAGAGCAAGTTAAGCAGGATATAGAAGGACTTCAGATTATGAGAACGTTAGGAAGAAATATGGCATTTTTTTTGAAATGTAAAGAAGTGGCACTTAAGAATGGTGTGGAAATGCCAGAGAGAGAAGCCGTTACATTTACCAATTTCATAAGATAATTTTTATAGCAACGCAAAAACGAAAAAGAACAGTTTCGGCTGTTCTTTTCCTTTTGAGAGTGGCATAACATTGTCAGTAAAACTTTAAAATTGGGGCATATTATTCCGTAAAAGTACTTTCAAAGCGTAATAATATCACTATATTGCACAGACACACGTTGAGACAGTTGTGAAGATAGGAAAGAGATAGGTAAGTTAGGAAAGAGATAGGTAAGAGATAGCATGAGATGAAAGGCTTTGGGGCTTAGGTCCATTTTGGCGTATATTTTAGATTTCCATGAACTCATTAGAAATGATGGAACTATATAGTTACGATTTGAGGGTGAAATTTTAAATTTTAATTTGCGACGTGGAAATTTGTTACAAGTACCTGACCACTTACGCAATTGATTTTACTAGCTTTCTCAAAAAACGGAAAGCCGAAAATGAAAACGGGTTTGAGTTAGAAAGGAATAGTTTGTTTAAGAATCACGGAGATGGTATAGTAAGTATAGAGACTTTGCAATAATATGGAGGTAAATGTTTTGTCACCAAAAACAAGAAAATACACATATGAAGAATTTATTGAAATTACAAAAGACACTGAGCAGGTAGAATTTATTAATGGAACGATATATTACATGTCACCCTCACCTAATACAGTGCATCAGGATATAAGTTTTAATTTGGTGATGGAACTTGGTACCTATTTTAAAAATAAGGATTGCAAGGTATATCATGCACCTTACGATATAATATTTGAAGATGAACAAACTGGTGAAAAACAAATAGTTCAACCGGACCTTGTTATAATATGTGATAAATCTAAAATTACTCCTAACAAATACAAAGGAGTTCCTACCGCAATTGTAGAAATTTTATCTCCATCAACTGCGGCGAAAGATACCATAGAAAAAATGAATTTGTATATGAAATTTGGTGTAAGTGAATACTGGATAGTAAAACCAAAAAGCAAAGTTGTTGAGATATACACACTTGAGAATAATATATACACAGAACCCACAGTGTATTCAAAGAATGACATAGTGTGCTCAACAATATTTCATGATTTAGCAATAGAGCTTAAGTCGATATTTAAATAGATATAAGCAATAAAAACTATCTCAGTTTCTGTAAGGGTCTGTTACTTGGAAAAATAATCAAGTGTGAACAGGCAAATGAGAAACGAACAAAAAAATATGATTTTAAAGGAACAGTTTGGCTGTTCTTTTTCTTTTAGGTGTTGCAGAAATAGATGCAATCTTGTTGGCACAACGTTTAGCTAATTTTTAATGTGAGTATTTTATAGAGTTATGGTATATACTTAATATAAAGAATTAGAAAATATGATGGATTCAATTATTGAAGAAAATAGTGAAAAGCAACATAACTTATATTCAAGCCCCAATTTCTACAAGGAACCAGGTACCGTATTAATACTGGAGAAGCTTTTGATAATATATTCATCTCGTGAAATTTTTTTATGATGTGGTATAATATAGTTATACGGATAAAGGAGAAAACTCACTATGGACCTTAGTATAGATGTAATAAAAGAACTTGTTGAAATCAATAGAATTCAGTGGCGAGGACATATTCTTATAAGGATGCAACAATGGGGTATTAAAATAAAGGAAGTAATTGATTGTATAAGTAGTGGTGAAATAATAGAATACTATGAGAGTGACTATCCATTCCCAAGCTGTTTAATTTTGGGGTTTGAGGATAATAGTAGTGGTCTTCATGTTGTATGTGCTGTTGGACAGGAATATGTATGGATGATAACAACTTATTATCCGGATATTGACCAATGGTATGAAGATTTAAAAACAAGGAGGTAGCAAGCATGAATTGTGTAGTATGCAAATCTAATTTAATTAAAAACAATGTAAATCATATTGTAGATTTTGATGGACATATAATTATAATTAAAGGTGTGCCAGCTAATGTTTGTAAACAATGCGGGGAGTATTTTATAGAAAATGATATAGCATTAAAACTTGAGAAAATAATTGAAGAAGCTAAGAAAAATAAAGCCGAAATATTTGTTATTAACTATTCGGAAATGGCAGCATAAATATCAACAGCAAGGAGCTGATGTTCAATCACCTCCTAGCTCCTTTGGGGTGTAATGTTTTCCAGAGACAAGCACTGAACTAATAAAGACAATTAAATAAAATAATGAGGGAAGAACAGATGTGGATCTGTTCTTCTCCTTTTGCCGTTAAAGATGGATTTAGAAGCAACAAAAAATATAAGAGATATAATGCAAGCTAGATGATTCCAAGCTCTGAACATTGGATTAAACCCATAGTTCATGAGATACATAAACGTTACAGGTACTTAACCACTTACTCAGATATTGATTTTACTAGCTTTCTCAAAAAACAGAAAGCTGAAAATGGGAAAAGTTTTGCTGTTATTTTTCATTTAGGTGTCACAGAAATAGATGCAATTTTGTCGGCACAACGTTAACTTGTGTTAGCTAGAAAAAAATCAAAATTATTTTTAAAATTTATTCATCAACGCATATATATTAATCAGAAAACAAAAAAATAAAATTTTGAAGGGAATGATATATATGAGAGAAAGAAGATATGTAAAATTTAGAGTTGATATGTATGATGATACAAAATTTAAAATAATTGATATGAAGCCAGAAAGAGATGTTATTCATTATATATGGAGTAGAATTGTATTGTTAGCAGGAAAGGTTAATTTAGAAGGTAATTTATATCTTTCAAAAAGTATCCCCTATACAATTGAGACTCTAGCAATAGAATTTAATAGGGATATTGCTCAAATAAAATTGGCAATAGACCTATTTATAGAATTAGAAATGATTGAGCTTACTGAAGATAAGGTCTATAGAGTGAAAAATTTTGCTAAGCATCAAAATATTAAGGTCAATGGAAAAGAAATAGCTAAGAATAAAGAAGAGGATATAAAGAACACTTATGTTCCACAAAGTGAAGATTTTAAAGAAGAAACAAATAAGGATATAGTTAAAGAGTCAGATAATAAAACAATTGAAAATGTAGTTGAGAACGCTCAGGCGGCTAAAGGAGGAAATTTTGAAATTATTAAAGTTGATAAAATCATAGAGGATAAACAAAGTCGAGATAATTTACATAAGGGTATCCCCATGATTCTGGAAACTAATAAAAAGAAGAATAAAAAGCAGAAAGAGGAAATAGCGAACTTTATTGATTCAGATGAAGAAATTAAAGAGGAGTCAATATGTTTAATATCTGAAGGTATTCGACCTTTGGGAAAGGATGAGAGTAAAGTTTTTGAGATGTCTTTTGGGTGATAATGTTTAACAGTAGATTTATTGAAGAGGAAGATGATTCAGTGAAAGTAAAACAATTGTCACCCCAAACTACCTCGGCTTTTTAAAGGTTTCGGAACTTTTGTTGAAAAGCTCTGCTGATTGTTGACTTAACGGAATTTGATAATAAAGAAGCAATGTCTTCTATTGGCTCGCTCAATAATCTTTAAACATAAAATATTGAATTGAGGGTTTGTTCTAGTTAATTTTTACATAAATAAAAAAAATAACACCAATGATGTCGTTGCGAAACGAAGTTGGACTCGCTACGAGAAGTATGTATGAAGATGGAAGGCCTATAAAAAAATTAGAAAATGTACTGGAATTAATGATGAAGAAATTGATAAAATTAAATATGTTTTTTATCACTTTTAAAATGCATGAAGAGATCATGAGAATCATCACCTTTTGGGCCTGAAGAAGCAATTGTAAGATTTGCATCAGTTGAATTGCCCAAAGATTCAGTAGTAGATGGCCCAGACTTAAGTTTATCTTTAGTATCTTTTTTTGAGTTTTTAGACATAAACTTCACCTCTAAGTTAGTTTGTGCAAATATTTTAGAAATATGAATGTAGTTATTATATATATTAAACTCACTCAAATTTCTATTCATTATTGTTATTTTATTACGTAAGTATTTGTATAAAATATCTTAGTCAACAAATAATAAATTTAGAAAACTAAATGGAGTAATGGAGGTATTAATAGTGGAAAGTATATTAGTTGAAGGAATATCTGCAGCTACTAAATCATCACAACAGGTTATGCCTGATATATTAGTTTTGAAGTTTACTATTGTAAATGCTTGTATAGTGGGAAAGTCTGATAAATGGGTGCTTGTGGATACAGGACTTGAAAACTCAGCTGAATTCATTTTACAATCAGCAGAGAAACGTTTTGGTAAAGATAGTCGTCCAGAAGCAATTATACTCACTCATGGACATTTTGATCATGTTGGCTCTGTAATTAAGCTTGCTAATTTGTGGAAGGTACCAGTTTATATTCACCAGTTAGAGATGCCCTATGTAACAGGTAAGAAGGATTATCCTATTGCTGATCCTAAGGTAGATAAAGGTATGATAGCAAAAATGTCACCCAGCTTTCCACACCAAAGCATTAAAATTGAATCTGGGGCTGTAGCACTCCCAGCTGATGGAAGCATACCAGGTATGCCTGATTGGAAATGGATATATACGCCAGGTCATACAGAAGGTCATATTTCATTATTTCGTGAAAAAGATAGGACATTAATAGTTGGAGATGCATTTTCTACAGTAAAACAAGAATCTCTTACGTCTGTGTTAAGTCAAAAGGAAGAGATAAGTGGACCTCCTAAATACTTAACTACAGATTGGAAGGCAGCAGAAGTTTCTGTGGAGCGACTTAAGGAGTTAAAACCATCACTTGCAATTCCAAGTCATGGAAACCCTATGAAAGATGAGGAATTATCTAATCATTTAGAAATATTGACACAACATTTCAAAGAAATTGCAAAGCCTAAAGAAGGACGTTTTGTGGATAGGTAGTAATTTCTATTAGTAGTATTTAGAAAAATAAAATCTAACTGTTATTATCTTTTATACAATTATTAAACCTATTGAAAAAGGTTGATTATAGATTTAATGGATATTGTTTTAAAAAGAAGGAATACTAAACTTATCTAAATTTTATTGGAGGTAATATTATGAAACATATAACTTCTTTACTAATAAAAGTTGTTATGATTGCTGTTGTTTTAGAAGTTGTGTTAGGTTTATTAACTAATTTAACTTTCACCCAAATTCTATATGTATCCTTGGCAGTAACAATTGTTGCATATCTAATAGGAGATATGGTAGTACTTCCTATGGCCAACAATAATACTATAGCAACTGTTGCTGACATAGGCCTTTCATTAGTAACTATATATTTGTTCAACTATGCGTGGACTAATAGACATATATCAATTACTGATGCACTAATTGCTGCTGTAGTAATAGGTGTAGGTGAATGGGTCTTCCATAAATATGTTGCTAAGAATGTATTTCCTAATCGTGAATAAGAATACTTTAATAGAATATATTCTCCTTTGAATTATAGCACACCTAATATCTTTCTAAGAAAGTATTAGATGGGCTGCTTAAGTTCTACTTTTTATAGATTATATAATGTAGTAGCAAGGAGCTGATTTTCAATCTTCTCCTAGTTCTTGCCGCATGTAATTTATACCAATTATTTCAGATATTTGGAACTACAAACAATCAAGTTTTACAGGCAATGAGAAACAAACAAAAAAGTATGATTTGAGAAGAACAGTTTCGACTGTTCTTTTCCTTTTGTGTGTGGGAGAAATAGATGTAATGTTGTGGGAACAACATTAATATGAAGTAGATAAAACAATTATCACCCAAAACTACCCCAGGTTTTTATTTAAATAAGCCCCTCAATTATATCCTCCATTGAAATATTTGAAAAATAATTAGTCAAATCAAATTTGCTTAAGGCAGTTAGTATTGATTTTTCATTATGCTCTACATCTATTAAAGAATTTTCAATATCAGAAACATCGCATTTACCAAAGAAATCTCCATACAATTTAATAGTTTTGATAATACCTTTTTCAACATTCAAATTGAATTCAATGCTACCAGCAGGAAATCTTTTTTCTTTAGAAAAGCTGTATTTGGGAGAATTTCCAAAGTTCCATTCCCAGGTATTATATTTTTCTTTAACTAATAAGTTTATAATTTCTTCATCTTTTTGGGAGAAAGTATAAATTTTTTCACCAGTATAGATTTCCATAACATGACTCATAACCATTTCTTTGAATTCCATGAGTGATATAGGATTTGATAAATGATGAGAGATATTTGTAACTCGACTCTCTACAGATTTTACGCTCTTTCCTTCAAATTTTGATTCTTTAACTTTTAAAGCAGCACTTAAGTCTTTTATGTTTGAAGAAAATAAAAGAGTGCCATGATGCAAAATTCTATTTTTATAATTGTATTGAGCGTTGCCTGAGAATTTTTTTCCATCTATGGTTAAATCATTTCTTCCTGTAAATTCAGCATGTACACCTAGTTTTTGAAGTACATCGATAATAGGCTGAGTAAATTTTCTGAAGTTAAGAAAGCTTTCGCTATCACTATTTGAAATAAAGGTGAAATTTATATTTCCAAGATCATGAAATACCGCTCCACCGCCAGACAATCTTCTAACTACAGGTATATTATTTTCTTTTACATAATCATAATTTATTTCTGAAAGAGTATTTTGAT
Organism: uncultured Clostridiaceae bacterium; assembly: GCA_963791805.1. Classification (GTDB taxonomy): domain Bacteria; phylum Bacillota; class Clostridia; order Clostridiales; family Clostridiaceae; genus JACMJL01. The sequence continues at coordinate 512,416 of CAWBTU010000004.1, read as the reverse complement.
TTTTGCCAACAACAATGCAGGATTCATCTCTCCAGAGCATAAAGCAATTATCTTCAAAGTTTTTTAAAATATATTCTTCAGACGCAAGATTAAAGTATGGATTAGTGTGGGTATTATTTATAAAAAGCATACTGCTCGCCTCCTAATCTATGATTCTTAATATAAACCAATTTTAAGTTATGGAGAAATATATTTCAACTAAAACATAGAATAAAAGTAGATTGAAATAGTAATATTGTAATGGTATAATTTAATAAAAGAATATTAACTCAGATGAAAATAACGAGAGATATCTTAAATGATGGCCGAAGAAGCAATATACAAAAAGCCAAAAATTGTTTAGAAACTTTCAGGCAAAGGGATCGTTATTTGATGGAACTCTGAAAAGTTCGTAGGATTACGGCACCGAAGGAGAAATCGAAGTTTATACTTTGAAAGCTTTCAGGTAAATATACAGAGGGATATGATGGCATGTTTAATTAGCATGTTTATCATATCCCTTTTTTATTTATCTGAAGGCGAGTGGGAGAAGGGGACAGACCTAAAGGTGTGCTCCTGGGTATACTATTATCTAGAGCAATTAGTTATTGTAGAAAAGGAGATTTTATTATGGAGGGTGTAAAGAAGACGGCGTTATTTAATGCGCATGAACGATGTGGTGGAAAAATTATAGATTTTGCTGGCTGGGCACTTCCTGTTCAGTATGAGGGAATAATTGAAGAACATGAAGCGGTTAGAAAGGCAGTAGGGATTTTTGATGTTTCTCATATGGGGGAGGTTACCATTAAAGGTAAAGATGCCTTTGAGTTTGTTCAAAACCTAGTTACTAATGATATTTCTGTATTAGTAGAAAATCAAGTTCAATACAATTTGATGTGTTATGAAACTGGTGGTGTAGTGGATGATTTATTAGTGTATAAATTTTCTGATGAATATTATTATTTAGTAATCAATGCAAGTAATATCGAAAAAGATTTTCAGTGGATGCTAAGTAATAAAAATAATTATCAAGTTGAAATAGTAAATATTTCAGAAGAAGTATCAGAAATTGCAATACAAGGACCTAAGGCTGAAGAAATTTTGCAAAAACTTACACAATCAAACCTTTCTGATATAAAGTTTTTTTACTGCAATAGAGAAGTGTTGATTGATGGTGATAAGTGTCTTGTTTCAAGAACAGGGTATACAGGTGAAGACGGTTTTGAGATTTATACTTCTAATGAAACTATTGAAAAGATTTGGGATAAACTATTAGAAGTAGGTAAAGACTTAGGTCTGAAACCAACTGGACTAGGTTGTAGAGATACTTTGAGGTTTGAGGTTGGGCTGCCGCTATATGGTAACGAGCTTTCTAAAGATATTTCACCTTTAGAGGCTAGCTTAGGGTATTTTGTTAAGCTTGATAAGGCAAACTTTATTGGTAAGACTGCACTTATAAAGCAAAAAAGTGACGGTTTAAAGAGAAAAACTGTTGGTTTTGAAATGCTTGAAAGAGGAATACCAAGGCACGGATATGAAGTAGTAGCTGATGGAAAGATAATAGGCTCCGTGACTACAGGATATTATTCTCCATCTCTTAAGAAAAATATTGGGCTTGCAATTATTGAAACAGAGTATTCAGAAATGGATAATGAAGTATTTATTAATATAAGAAATAAACCTGTAAAAGCAAAAGTAATTGGAAAGAAATTTTATAATAAGAACTACAAAAAATAAACTAATAGACCAGCTAGTAAAAGTCAATGAGTTTCCATAAAAAAATTTATTAATAAAAATAGGCATCACAAAAAATCCATTGAAAACCACGAACAATGGAAATTGACTCCTGATTTTTTAGCCGTTAGGCTGCAGGCTTAGATTGATTATTAAGATACATTTTAGAGTGTATCTTGGGGTCACGTAGTTCATACTCTTTTTGGCTTTTGAGAACAGAGAATATGTAGTTTATTAGCTTATGCATTACTGCTACTAAGCCTACTTTTTTACTTTTACCTTTCATATTCTCATCATAGAAATTAAGGAGAACTTTATTTATAGGTTCACCATTTCTACTCTTACGTATGGACGCTAACGCGACAGCGTATAAGGCTCTTCTTCCTATTCTGGTACCTCGTTTAGACATAGTGTTTTTGTCACTTTTAAACTTACCAGATTGGCTAACAGAAGGATCTAACCCAAAATAAGCAACTAAGTGCTTAGGCTTAATAAAACCTTTAATATTGCCAATTTCACTCATTATTGTAATAGCAGTTAACTCACCAACACCTGGTATTGAATAGAGCAATTGCACATTTTTCTTAAATTCATCTGAAATTCTGTTGTTATGCATTAATACATGTATTTCATTTAACAGATTTCCAAGTTGGATTTGCAATGACTCTATTACAGCAATTGTATTAATAATTTTAACAAACAAACTAGGTGACTTAATACCAATGTAAACAGCTTCCTCAGCGGCATCAATTAGCTTTTTATAAGTTTTTTCACTCTGTACTTGTCCTTTTCTTGAATTGCATGAAATGAGAGTAATAAGCTCATCTCTATTAGCATTTAAAATTGCTTCAGGACTAGAATAAGATTTCAAAATAGCAATTGATGTTTTACTAGTAATATCTGAAAAAACAGAACTATAACTAGGGAATATAACTCTTAAATCAGTAGAAAGTTTTTTCTTAAATGTAGATTTACTATCAGTAAATTTATAATAATCTCTACAAAGAGATTTTAAAGTGTAAATTTCAACATCAAAATTAGAAGAATATTTAACATTTTGAAATTTACCTATAGTAGCAATGGTTAATGCATCTTTTTTATCATTTTTCACTTTTCTTATATCACCATTCTTGTTACAATTAGTAATGAGTGGATTAAGGATACACACTTCAAATGTATCTTTAAGAAAGTGGAAAAGAGTGAGATGGTATACGCCAGTAGATTCCATGAAAATTGCCGTTTTCATGTTAAACTCTTCTTCCGCTTTTTTTATTTGATCTACTAGGTAATCAAAACCATTTCTATTATGCATTATCTTAAAAGGCTTTCTATGAATTTCACCGTCAGGTGTCAGCATAGCAACTACTGAGAAGTCAGCAGATACATCAATTCCAACTGTTGGTCTATAAAAAAATTTACTCATATATATTATCTCCTTTGTTTGTGAGATAGAATAGATATTCCATTTCTATCAGTAATTTTGTAACCTTGTTTGTGACACAGGTAATTCCCAAAGGGAAACCTAACCAGCTAAACACAGAATTCTCACTGATGGAATGATACGCTAATTAACGGGTAATAATGACTCGATAGAGTCACTTCCCAGGAGGAGTCCATCTATCTTCTATTCAGGAGATATTATACATCAATATTTACTAATTTGGTTTCCCTTAAGGGAAAATAGAAAACTTAGTTAGATTAGAAACACACCCTTTCGGGTAAAGATTTTATGAATAATAAAAAAGAAATGAGTTGTAATGTTCGTTAGAAATACAGACAGTTTTCTATTGAATGTTATGACTGCATTATACAAGGAGGAATTAAAATGAAGATATTAAAAGAATTACTTTATACAAAGGATCATGAATGGGTAAAGGTGGAAGGGAATAAAGCATATTTAGGAATCACAGATTTTGCACAAAATGCATTAGGTGCAATAGTTTATATAGAACTTCCAGAAGTTGATGCACAGTTTAGTGCTGGAGATGCTTTTGCAGTAATAGAATCAGTTAAGGCTGCTTCAGATGTTTATATTCCGATAGATGGTAAAGTTTTAGAAATTAATGAAGCAATTGTTGATGACCCTGCTTTAGTGAACTCAGACCCTTATGAAAATTGGATGACAGTTATTGAGATTACAGATGCATCTCAGCTTGATGGATTACTAAAAGCAGAGGTTTATGAAGAACTATGTAGTAAGGAGGTATAATTATGTTTCCTTATATTCCAAGCACTAAAGATGATGAAGAATTAATGTTGAAGTCTATAGGAATAAATAATATAGAACAGTTATTTGATAATATTCCGAGTAAGTTAAAGTTAGATGGAGGTCTTAATTTAGATAATTCTAAGCCAGAGTTAGAAGTGATAAAAGAAATTCAACAAATAGCTTATAAGAATAAAGACATAAATGAATTAGTTTGCTTCTTAGGAGCAGGTGCCTATGATCATTATATTCCTTCAGTAATTAAATATATTACTTCTAGATCAGAATTTTATACTTCATACACCCCTTATCAACCAGAAATTAGTCAGGGTACACTGCAGGCTTTATTTGAGTATCAGACTATGATTTGCAATCTAACAGATATGGAAGTGGCAAATGCTTCAATGTACGATGGTGCAACTGCCTGCGCTGAAGCTGCAATGATGGCACTTGTGTCTACTAAAAGAAAAAATATACTAGTTTCAAAAACTGTTAACCCAGAGACTAGAAAAATAATAGAAACTTATTTAAAATACCATGAAGCTGAATTAGTGGAAGTTGATATGCTTGATGGCGCTACTGATATTGAACAGCTTAAAACCTTAATAAACGAGAAAACTGCTGGAGTTATTATTCAAAATCCGAATTTTTATGGAATTGTTGAGGATTTAACTGATATTGAAAAAATAACACATGAGAGTAAGGCTCTTTTAATTATGGATGTAAACCCCATAGCTTTAGCTGTGCTGAAAACACCTGGAGAAATTGGTGCTGATATAGTAGTAGGTGAAGGCCAGTCCCTTGGCAACAGTTTAAATTTTGGAGGGCCTTATGTGGGGTTTATGGCAACTACAAATAAATTAGTGAGAAAAATGCCAGGAAGAATTGTTGGTGAAACTGTAGATGTTGATGGAAAACGTGCTTATGTATTAACCCTGCAGGCTAGGGAGCAACATATAAGGAGAGATAAAGCAAACTCTAATATATGTTCTAATCAATCTTTAAATGCACTTGCAACTGCAGTTTATCTTACAACTTTAGGAAAACAGGGCTTAAAAGAAGTAGCTCTTCAATGCATGAATAAGTCACATTATGCTTTTAAAGAATTAACAAAGTCAGGTAAATATAAAGGAGCATTTAATAAACCATTTTTTATGGAATTTGTTATATCTAGTGATATTGAAGGTTCTAAGATTAATGATAAACTTTTAGAAAATAATATTATAGGTGGATTAGAAATTCAAGAAGGTCTTTTATTTTGCGTAACTGAAAAGAGAACAAAAGAAGAGATTGATAACTTAGTTAATGTAATGGGGGCGATAGTATGAAGCAATATAATAGTTTAATATTTGAAGTTTCAAAGCCAGGTAGAATTGGATATTCGCTTCCAAGCTGTGATGTTCCAGAATTAGATATTGAAAGTATGTTTGGTGAGGGACTTACACGAAAAAGTGAGTTGCAGCTTCCAGAAGTAAGTGAAGTAGATACCATAAGACACTATACTTTACTTTCTAATAAAAACTATGGTGTAGATACTGGGTTCTACCCACTTGGCTCTTGTACAATGAAGTATAATCCTAAAATCAACGAAGATATTGCAGCATTCCCTAAGTTTAAAGATTTACATCCATACCAACCAGTTACTTCTGTACAAGGTGCACTAGAATTAATGCATAATTTAAGCGGAATGTTAGCTGAAATTACTGGCATGGAAGCAGTATCACTTCAACCAGCAGCGGGTGCTCATGGGGAATTAACTGGATTAATGATTATAAAGGCATATCATGAAAATAGAGCTGATTTTAAAAGAAAGAAAATTATAGTGCCTGATTCTGCTCATGGAACTAATCCTGCCAGTGCAACTGTAGCTGGTTTTCAGACGGTTGAAATAAAGTCAGATTCAAAGGGTGGGGTAGATTTAGAAAGCTTAAAAGCTGCATTAAATGATGAAGTGGCAGGACTTATGCTTACAAATCCAAGTACCCTTGGACTTTTTGAAAAAAATATCGAAGAAATTGCGAAACTAGTACATGATGCAGGAGGTTTATTGTATTACGATGGAGCTAATATGAACGCAATTATGGGTATTACAAGGCCTGGAGATATGGGGTTTGATGTAGTTCATCTAAATCTTCATAAGACTTTTTCAACTCCGCATGGCGGTGGTGGACCTGGTAGCGGACCAGTAGGTGTTAATAGTAAGCTAGTACCATTTTTGCCCACTCCAATTATCGAAAAAATAGAAGATAGGTATGAATTGAATTATGAAAAAGCACTTTCTATAGGCAAGATTAAAAGTTTCTATGGGAATTTTGGAGTATTAGTTAGAGCCTATACTTATATACTTTCTATGGGTGGAGATGGTCTAAAGAAAGCGTCCCAGATAGCAGTACTAAATGCAAACTACATGAAAGAAAAGCTTAAAGAACATTATTATCTTCCTTTTAATGAAACTTGTATGCATGAATTTGTTCTAGGTGGACTAGAAAAAGGTGAGCATACTGTTACAACCTTAGATATTGCTAAAAGGTTACTAGATTTTGGGTATCATCCTCCTACAATTTATTTCCCACTGATAGTAGATTGTGCAATAATGATTGAACCTACTGAAACAGAAAGTTTAGAAACTATAGATGCTTTTATAGAAACAATGATAAGTGTTGCTAGGGAAGCAAAAGAAGATTTAGATATGCTCCGAACTGCACCTCACAATACTCCTGTTAGAAGATTAGATGAGGTAAGAGCTGCAAGAACTCCAGTGCTTAAATGGGTGAAGAGTAATGGATAAGGATATTGCAATTATTGGAGGAGGTCCTTCTGGATATGAGGCTGCAATAAGAGCAGCTCAATTGGGGGCAAAGGTTTGCTTAGTTGAGAAAGGAAAACTAGGAGGTACTTGTCTAAATAAAGGCTGTATACCTACAAAAGCTTTATACAGAAATGCAGAGATACTGAATAATATGAAACATGCTGATGATTTTGGAATTACTGTTGATAATTATAGTATTGATGTGGATAAGATTCAGAGTAGAAAGCAGAGTATTGTTGATCAATTAGTTGGTGGAATTGCACAGCTTATTAAGGCAAATAATATTGAATTCATTCAAGGTAGCTGCAGATTAATTGACAAGGAGACTTTGGAGATTACACTTGAAAATGGTGAACTAAGAACAATCACTGCTAAGAATATTGTTATTGCAACGGGTTCTAAATTTACTGTACCTAATATCCCTGGAGTGGAGCTACCAGGTATATTATATAGCGATGATATTCTAGATTTTAAAGAAATTCCTAAAAGTCTTGCAATAATTGGCGGTGGGGTCATTGGCATGGAATTCGCAGGAATATTTAATTCAATGGGAACTAAAGTATCAGTAATTGAATTTATGCCAAGTATATTACCGCAAGTAGATTCAGACCTAACTAAAAGGTTAGTACCTTTATTAAAGAAAAAAGGTATGGAAATAAATGTTTCAACAAAAGTAATGAGAATCGAAAAGGAAGAAGATAACTTTCTTATTTACTGTGAAGGAAAAAAAGGAGAAATAGTAATTGAAGCAAAGGATGTCCTTATAGCTGTTGGCAGAAATCCAGTGATTAATGGATTAGACATAGAGAAAGTTGGAATCAATTTTGATAAAAAGGGAATCTGCGTGGATGAAAATAATGAAACAAATATTAAAGGCATATATGCAGTTGGAGATGTAAATGGAAAAATAATGCTTGCCCATGCTGCTTCACATCAAGGAATAAAGACAGTAGAACATATTTTAGGAATTGATAATACAAAAAAAGTAGATATTATTCCAAATTGCATATTTATTTTTCCAGAAATATCTTCAGTTGGAATTACAGAAGAGGAAGCGAAAAACAAAAACATAGAGTATAAGACAAGTAAATTTATGTTTGGTGCAAATGGAAAGGCGTTAACCTTAGGTGAGCCTGAAGGCATGGTTAAAGTAATTTCAAGTACAAAAAGTGGTAAAGATAAAATCTTAGGAGTTCATATTATGGGAGCACATGCATCTGATCTGATTCATGAGGCAGTTTTAGCAATTAATAATGATATGGATATTGAAGATATAATAAGTACCGTTCATGCTCATCCCACACTTTCAGAAGTATTTCTTGAAGCAGTAATGGGCTTAAAGGGAGAATCAATTCATATGATTCCTTCAAAAAAACAGGGGCAGACTACATAAAGTCTGTCCCTTAATTTATTCACTTGTCACGTGTCACGTGCCTGGCACCACTAATTCCACTAATTTATTTTAATACATATACATTAACATATTTTACTGCCCAATTATTGGCTTCTTGAAGTGTATTAAAGAAAACATCTATTATATTTCCTTTTATGGATGTACCAGTATCAGCAGCATATGCAAATCCATAACCTTCAACAAATACTTTAGAACCAAGAGGAATTACGCTAGGGTCTACAGCTATAGTACTATAACCATTAGGGTCTCTTACGGCTTTTCTTCCTGAAGCAGAATAGGTATTTCCAACTCCGTTAATTGCATGATAAGCTGTTGCTTTGGCTTTGATGACTTTAGTATAGGCCTGGGCATCTCCACCTCTTGAAATAGGAAGCACAGGTAAAGTACCTTGAGCAACTATTTGTTCCACCGGTTTTTTAGTAATAGTTTCATTTACAACTGTACTAGCTACTGCCTTACCATCCTCATAAGTTACTTCAGTTGTAGTAGATTTTTCACCGTTTGCTCCAGTTTGTATTGTTTTCTTGATTGTATTAGCTAAATTACTATCATTCTTTACTACAGTATTATAATTAACTGTAGATGTTTCTACTAAAGTTTTCTTTTCAACACGCACTATTTCAACCTTAAGAGAATTTGAAAGATTAGTATCCTTGGATGGAGTAATCTTGTCTTTATCATTTACTATAATTTTTTCAGCAGTTAGCATTTTATCAATATTTTTTTCAGCCGATTTAATATTAACGGTTTTACCGTCAACAACAACTTGTACATTTACTGCACGAATAATAGTTATGTTACTTTTTTTTGAAATTTTTGAATCTAAGGACGGAGTAACCTTATCCTTAGGGTAAACAGTAATTTTATCATTTTCTAATGCAGCCCTTACGGTGCTTTTATATGTAGTGAAAGTGCTTTTCTTTCCGTCAATTACCAAAGTAACAGTTTTTCTAGTGATAATAACTATAGTAACTAAAAATATTATAGAAAGAATAATTAATAGTTGTACTATAGATTTTCTTTTGAAAAGTTTTTTGGAAAAATTTTTAAAGCTAGCTATTTTAAACTCCCCTTTCAAAAATGAATAAAAAATAATACTTTACTAAGTATATTTTTATTAATAATTGTCAAGTTATATGATATAAGGCATTTGTACCTTGTTATGCTATTATAATGCATATTAGTTAAAATGGCAAATTGGAGAGGATTAAAAGGTGCTATATGCAAGTATACTAATAGAATAATGTATTTTGATAAAAATAATTACCATTATTATGTGAATTGTACTTGCTATAAAATAAATATTTGAGTACTATATAATAATAGAATAGATAGTATTTTGTAAAAATATAATAGTGTTTATTAAATCATAGGAGGAAAAACAATGAGTATAAAAGTTATATGTGATAGTACAGCCTATCTTCCAAAGGAGTTAATTGATAAATATGATATCTGCATTGTTTCATTAAATATAATTGTGAATAACAAGAGTTACCGAGAAGTCGATATTGACACTACAGATTTTTATCAGAAATTAAGAGAAGACAAAAATTTACCAACATCTTCGCAGCCAACTATTGATGAAATGTATAAATGTTTTGAAAACATTGTTTCACAAGGGCATTCAGTAGTTGGAATTTTTATGTCTTCTGATATGAGTGGAACTTTTTCTACTGCCAATCTTGTAAAAGGTATGATTCTTGAAAAGTATCCAGATGCAATAATTGAAATCATTGACTCAAGATCAAACTCAATGCAATTAGGCTTTGCTGCTCTTGCTGCAGCTGAAGCTGCGCATGAAGGAAGTTCTTTAGAAGAGGTAATAAAAGCAACTAATAATGTAATTCAGAAAAGTCGTTATTTATTTGTACCTGAGACTCTAGAGTACTTAATAAAAGGCGGAAGAATTGGTGGAGCAAAGGCGCTACTGGGAATGATTTTTCAGATTAGGCCAATCCTTACAGTTGTAGACGGAAAAACTAGTATTTTTCATAAAGTAAGAACTAAGAAAAAAGCAGTTGATAAAATTGTTGAGACCCTACTTTTAGAAGTAAAGGAAAAGGGAATAGAAAAATTAATTGTTCACAATATTAATTGTGAAGAAGAAGGTAAAGAGCTTGCGCACAAACTAGAGAGCATGTTAGGAATTAAAGTTCAAATATATCCTATAGGACCTATTATAGGACTCCATGTTGGCCCTGGTGCTATTGGAGTTGTTTATTACACCAAGAAGTAATTTAAGTTGCTTAGGAAAATAATTCATGTTACAATGACGGTGTAAATAAAAATTGAATAAAGACTTCGGGTGCCCTGAATAAGGGTTAAAAGGGAAAGTGGTTAAAGCCCACTGCAGCCCCCGCTACTGTGATAGAGGATGAAATCCAAAAAACCATTGGGAAACTGAGAAGGTTGGAGAGTAAGATGATAATAAAGCCAGTAAACCTGCCTGTAGCCTAGAAATTTAAATCTTCGGAGGGAGGATGAAAAATGCATAATTTTACAGGAGGTAGTGGGTTTACCATTATCACCAATAAAATAGTATATTATTCTCCATACTGGTAAGGTATGGAGTCTTTTTGTTTGGGATTAACGTTGTCTCGGGCAAAATAAGTTAGTAAAGGGGAATTTGATTGTGGAAATTTATGAGAAGGTCATAAAAGGCATTAAGCCTTTAAACAAGGAGATTATGGAGACTGCTTCAGCTAGGCTGGATAAGCTAATTAAGCCTATTGGTAGCTTGGGCATGCTTGAGAAAATTGCAATACAACTTGCTGGCATTTCTGGAAATTTGCATAATAAGATAGCTAAGAAATGTATGATAGTTATGAGTTCAGATAATGGAATTGTTGAGGAAGGTGTTGCATGCACTCCACAATCTGTAACTGAATGGCAAACAATAAACATGACAAAAGGAATGTGTGGAATTAATGTATTAAGCAGGCATGCAGGAATGGATTTAAAAGTAGTGGACATAGGCATAAATGCTGATATTAATAATTCCAATGTGCTAGATAGAAAAATAAGAAAAGGAACTTCTAATATGGCAAAAGGACCTGCTATGAGTAAAGACGAAGCTATTCAAGCTATAGAGGCGGGTATTAATGTAGTACAGGATTTAGTGAATGAAGGTTATCAGATTTTAGGCACTGGAGAGATGGGTATAGGTAATACAAGCACAAGTAGTGCAATACTTATGAGTTTTTCAGGGTTAAGCGCAGAATTAGTAGTCGGTAAGGGTGCAGGGCTTACTGAAGAGGATTTTCTAAACAAAAAGAAAGTTATTGAAAAAGCTATTGAAATAAATTGTCCGAGTAGTGAAGACCCTATAGATGTACTTTCTAAGGTAGGCGGATTTGATATTGCTGGACTTGTTGGATGTTTTTTAGGAGCAGCTTATTATAGAACTCCCATAATAATTGACGGATTTATATCTGCAGCGGCAGCCTTAGTTGCATTTAAAATAAATCCATTAACAAGAGAGTATATGATTCCATCTCATAATTCTGCAGAGCCTGGCTTTAAATGGATAATGAAGGAACTTGAATTAAGCCCAATTCTTAATTTAGAAATGAGGCTTGGAGAAGGAACAGGATGTCCATTAGTATTAAATATAGTGGAGGCTGCAACAAAAGTTATATCTGAAATGGCAACCTTTGAGGAAGCATCCATGAAAGATGATTTTTTAGTAGATATAAGAGGTTAAATTATGAGTAAAGTTATACTGGTAACTGGTGGAGCTAGAAGTGGAAAGAGTACTTATGCTGAGAAATTAGCTGAAGACACAAAATCTAAGGTTCTTTATATTGCCACATCAATTCCTTTCGATGAAGAAATGAAGGATAGAGTAAGTCAGCATAAAGCTAGAAGGCCTAAGAATTGGAGTACTTTCGAGGGATATAAGAATTTAAAACAGGTTTTTTCAAATGAAAAACTTGATTTCGATACAATTATATTGGATTGCATAACAATAATGATTACAAATCTGTTATATGAACAAACTGGAGAAGATATAGAATCTTTTCACCAAGAAGTTATTAACAGAATTGAAGAGAAGATATTAAAAGAAATAGCAGATTTTCTTGATTATGCAGAAAAAACTTCGAAAACTCTAATAATGGTTACAAATGAAATAGGTTTTGGGATAGTGCCAGAGTATAAACTTGCCAGAGTATTTAGGGATATAGCAGGCAGGATAAACCAATATATAGCTAGCAGGGCTGACGAAGTTACTATAGTAGTTTGCGGTATTCCATTAAAAATAAAGTGAGGTATTTATGAAGGGTTTTATATTAATGCTTCAGTTTTTCACACGACTTCCTATAAATGTAGAACTAGATGTTAAAGAAGAGGATTTTGCAAAAGCTATAATATATTTTCCATTAGTAGGTTTGGTAATCGGAGTTATTAATGCAGGTGCATATTATTTGTTTTCTCAGATTTTTTCTACTTTGATTTCAGTAGTGATGGTAACTTTGGTTAATGTTTTACTAACGGGAGCACTTCATATTGACGGACTTGCTGATACCTGTGATGGAATATTTTCAGCAAGAAAAAAAGAAAGAATGCTTGAAATAATGAAAGATAGCAGACTGGGGACAAATGGTGCAGTTGCAATATTCTTTGATTTTTCGTTTAGAATTGCTTTGCTAAGCTCCTTATCGGATAAAAATATTATAATAGCTTTAGTTATTTCAAATGCAATTTCTAGAACAATGTTAGTATTCTCTTGTTATGCTTTTAAGTATGCAAGACCAGAAGGTGGGATGGGCAATCTTTTCATTGGAAAAGTATCTAAGGATAAAGTTTTAATAGGATATATTCTTGGTACATTAATAAGTATAGTATTGCTCAGTTATATAGGACCTATTTTAATGTTGTCTTGTACAGCATTTATATGGCTTTTTAATAAATATATAACTTCAAAAATTGATGGAATTACAGGAGATATTCTAGGGGCCTCAAACGAGCTTGGCGAAATATTTATACTCATAGCTTTTGTAGTTATGGGAAGGTATGGAATAATATGACCTATTTATATTTAGTAAGACATGGAGAAACGGAATTAAATAAGGAAAAGGTATATTATGGTTTTTCAAATCCACCCATAAATCTCAGTGGAGAGTTGCAGTGCGAAAAGGTTAAGAATAGCTTGCTAGACACTGATTTTCATGTGGTTATATCTAGTCCACTAGAAAGAGCACTTAGGTCAGCTGAAATAATTTCTTCTTTAAGTAGAGAAAACTTTGTGATTTACCAAGAACTTAAAGAATTGAATTTCGGACTATGGGAAGGAAAACACTATTCACAGGTTGAAAAAGAGTTTAGTGAACAGTGGAAATACTGGTCAGAGGATTGGATTAACTATGAAATACCAAAGGGAGAGAGCTTTATTATGTTTTATAATAGAGTAAAGCAATGCATTGAAGAAATAGTTAGGAAATATGAAAATAGAAAAATTTTAATTGTAGCACATGGTGGTACCATGAAAGTAATTTCCACAGTTCTATTGAATTTGAACCTTGAGGATTATTGGAAATTTTCTTTTGAAGCAGGTACCTACAGCATGTTTGAAATCAATGAGAATAATGTTGTATTAAAAAAAATAAATTCTATTTAAAATGGAGGAAATTATGTTTAAGAAAAAAAATAGATTAAGAATTTTATCAATCATATTAGTTATGCTAGTAGCTTTAGTATTTGCTGGATGCAATAAGAAAGACACTGACTCCAAGGATGTTTCAGTAAAAAATACAACTTACCCTTTAAAAGTTGTAGATTCTTACAATAGAACAGTTACTATTGATAAAGAGCCAAAGAGAGTTATTACTATTGCACCTAATATAGCTGAAACAGTTTATGCACTAGGAAAAGGTAATGAGGTAGTTGGTAGAAGTGACTATGACGATTACCCAGCAGAAGTTTCAAAGGTACCATCAGTTGGAAAATTAACAGCACCAAGTCTCGAGAAAATTCTTGATTTAAAACCTGATGTAGTTATAGTATCAACTCATTTTAGTCAAGATGTTATAAAAAAGTTAGAAGATGTTAATGTTAAAGTTGTTGCTTTATATGGAGAAGAGAACTTTAATGGAGTATATAATACAATAACTAAAGTTGGAGAAGTATTAAATGCTAATGAAAAGGCTCAAGATGTAGTATCTAATATGAAGAAAAAAGTAACTGAAGTAACAGATAAGGTAAAGACAGCAGATAAGCCAAGTGTTTATTACGTAGTAGGCTTTGGTAAATCAGGGGACTTTACTGCAGGAAATGATACTTTTATTGGTAATATGCTTCAAATGGCAGGAGGAACAAATGCTGCCGGGGACGTTTCAGGTTGGAAATACAGTATAGAGAAGTTAGTGGAAAAAAATCCTGATATTTTGATTTGTTCAAAAGATTATGACACAAAGAAGGGCATTGAAGCAACTACAGGATATAAAGACTTAAAAGCAGTAAAAGGTGGGAAACTACTTGAAATTGATCATAATATTGTAGATAGACAAGGACCAAGATTGGCAGATGGATTAGAAGCTTTAGCCAAGCTAATTCATCCTGAACTTTTTAAATAAAAGGGGAAATATTTATGACTTTTTTAAAGAGAAAAGGATATTTCAAAAGGCTTTTTGTAGCAGGGGTAATTTTACTCCTGCTTATCATTGTTGGAGCCGCAAATTTCGGTGTTGCAGAAATTTCCTTTAAAGAGACAGCATTGATTATGATGAGTAGAATCCCTATTATTAAGCATTTTATTTCCCTGGAAAATATAAAAGCCTCTTCGATTATTATATTAATTCAGCTTAGGCTGCCAAGAATAATTTTAGCTTGTTTAGTTGGAGCGGCATTGTCCGTAGTTGGAGCATCCTTTCAAGGTATATTTAAAAACCCTATGGCTGATCCTTTCGTTTTAGGCGTTTCTTCAGGTGCAGCTTTAGGTGCAACTATTACTATGGTTTTTCTAAAACAAATGGAGATACTAGGCATGAGCGTAGTTGCTTTTAACGCTTTTATAGGAGCTATTACTACAACTTTTTTAGTATATAATATTGCAAGGGTAGGAAGAAAAATCCCAACTACAACGCTTTTGTTAGCAGGTATTTCCTTGAATTATTTATTGTCCTCTATTATCTCTTTGATAATGACCTTTAATAGAGAACAAATTGAAAGAATTATAATGTGGACCATGGGTAGTTTTTCAACTGCTAGCTGGGCTCAAGTTAAATTACTATTTTTAATAATAGTACCTGCTATTTTTCTAATCACTATATTTTCTAGAGAATTGAATATCATGTTACTTGGAGAAGAAAGTGCTAGGAGCCTTGGGGTCAATGTAGAAGGGCTGAAAAAATACATACTAGTTATAAGCACCATAATGGTTGCTGCAGTTGTTTCAGTAAGTGGAATAATCGGATTTGTTGGGTTAATTGTGCCGCATTCAATTAGAATGCTCGTAGGCTCAGATAATAGAGTTGTAAT
The DNA here is from genome assembly GCA_963791805.1 of uncultured Clostridiaceae bacterium. Taxonomy (GTDB): domain Bacteria; phylum Bacillota; class Clostridia; order Clostridiales; family Clostridiaceae; genus JACMJL01. The sequence continues at coordinate 496,798 of CAWBTU010000004.1, read as the reverse complement.
TCCCTTCTCTGCTTTAGGTGGTGCAGTATTTTTAATTATATGTGACACTCTTGCAAGAAGCGTTGTTCCACCTTCAGAAATACCAGTAGGTATAATTACTTCGATTTTTGGAGTTCCATTCTTTATTTTTCTTCTGTATAAAACAAAAAAGAAGGTGTTTTAAGTGATTAAAATAAAAGACTTAAGCTTTTCTTATGAGGAAGAAGTACTTAGCAATGTAAATATAAATATTGAAAAAGGTAAGTTTTACACTATTCTCGGTCCTAATGGATCTGGAAAAACTACTTTATTAAGGTTAATATCAAAAGCACTTGACGTTAAGAAAAACAATTTATTTATTGAAGATAAAGATATACAGCTATTAAATTCTAAATTTATAGCTAAGAAAATAGCAGTAGTACCCCAAAGTACAGAGATAGAATTTGATTTTTCTGTGCATGATATTGTGTTAATGGGGAGAACACCACATATTTCTAGATTCTCCTCAGAAAGAGAAGAGGATATTATTGCAGTCAAAAAAGCAATGGAAAGTACTAATACCTGGCATCTTAGAAATAAAAGTATAAATGCCTTAAGTGGTGGAGAAAGACAAAGAGTAATTGTAGCAAGAGCTATTGCTCAAACTACGGAAATTATTTTATTGGATGAACCCATATCACATTTAGATATTCATCATCAAATTGAAATAATGAATCAAATAAAACAATTAAATGAAAATAAGAATATAACAATTGTAGCAGTACTGCATGATTTGAATCTAGCAGCTGCTTACAGTGATTTTATGATATTGATGAATAATGGAAGTGTTCATAGCCATGGATGTCCTCAGGAAATATTGAATGAAAAAGCAATAAAAGAAGTCTATGGACTTGATGTATATATTACAAAGAATCCTAAAACGGACAAAATTTTTGTAATGCCTTTTTAAATACATGTAGCTGATTAGAGTCCTATTTTAAAGCCTTTACCTTCAACCTCTGTGGCATCAACAATAGTAATAAATGCTTTTGTATCAACGTTTCTAACAATCTCTTTGAGTTCAGTTAACTGTGATAAAGGAACTATGATATACAAAATATTTTTTTCTTGCTTTGTATATTCACCTCTACCATATAAACTAGTAACTCCTCTGTTAAGATTATTAATAATTAAATTAGAGATTTCTTCCTCATGTTCAGTTACGATAAGTACAAGTTTTTTCTGATTTAATCCTTTTACAACATGGTCGAGAACAAAACCAGATATATACATTGCAATTAAAGTGTATAGAGCTGAAGGAAGTCCATATAGGAATGAGCTAAGGGTAACAATTATTAGGTTGATAGAAAAATTTATTTTACCAATATTAAAATTAGGATATTTCTTTTTTAAAATCATTGAAATAATATCTGTTCCACCTGTTGAACCATTGTGTGAAAATACTAGACCATATCCAATACCACAAACAACACCTCCGTACAAACAATAAAGTAGCTTATCATTAATATTCAAGCTAGAGGCTATTGGATGGGTAATAATTAATGAAATAGATAGGCTCAAAGAACCAACGATTGAATATACTGTGAATTTTTCGGTTAGCTTCTTAGCACTGAGTAATATTAATGGAATATTAAAAAGAAGAATAATATATCCAGCTTGTATTTTAAATGAGTATTGAAGAATAAGTGCAATACCAGTTACTCCACCACTTAAAAGCCTAGCATGGATAAGAAACATATTTATTCCGATAGAGCCAATAAAGCTCCCAAGTATTATAAAAAGAAAGTCTATAAAATTTTCTTTATTAAATATTTTACCTTTAATCTTTTGTGTATTCATTTGTATCTCCGTAAATTTCATATTATAAATTTTGTGAATTCAATATTTATAATATCATAATAAGTACCTATTTTGCATCTTTAATTAAATCTTTATTAGAAAATATAAAAACAAACTATTATCAAGGAAGTTGGAGGAGTTTTATGCCAAAGATAATGATACAAGGCACTGGTTCCAGTGTTGGAAAAAGCATATTAGTTGCTGGACTTTGCAGAATTTTTAAACAGGATGGTTATACAGTATGTCCATATAAGTCTCAAAATATGTCTCTTAACTCCTATATTACAATGGATGGAAAAGAGATGGGCAGAGCACAAGTACTTCAAGCCTATGCTGCAGGAATAGAGCCAGAAGTATTTATGAACCCAATACTTTTAAAGCCTAGTTCAGATAGGATGTGCCAAGTTATTGTAAATGGCAAAGTTTACTGTAATTCTTCAGCTAAAGAATATCAAAATTTAAAAGTAAATTTTTCAGATATGCTTAAAGAAGGCTTTGAAAAGATAGAAAAGCAGTTTGACATCGTTGTAATAGAGGGTGCAGGAAGTCCTGCTGAGATAAATTTAAGAGATAGAGATATAGTTAATATGGGATTGGCTAACTTAGTGGACGCATCGGTGTTAATTGTTGGAGATATAGATAAGGGTGGAGTTTTTGCTTCACTGGCGGGAACATTGTTACTCCTTACTGAGGATGAAAAAAAGAGAGTTAAGGGAACTATAATAAATAAATTTAGGGGTGATTTAGATATTCTAAAGCCAGGGGTTAAAATGCTTGAGGATATTATTGATAGACCTAATTTAGGCGTTGTACCTTATTTTCATTTGCAGTTAGAAGATGAAGATGGTGCCATGGAGTATAAAAAGCATGTAGATAATGAAATTGATATTGCAATAATTATGCTTGCACATATGTCCAATTTTACTGATTTTGATGCACTAAAAATAGAAGAAGATGTATCAATTAGATACGTCACAAGAGCAGAAGAGCTTGGAAATCCAGATTTGATAATAATACCAGGTAGCAAAAATGTTATAGACGATTTAATAAGGCTGAGAGAAAATGGAATAGAAAAAGCTATTAAAGCATATAAGGGGATTGTATTTGGAATTTGTGGCGGTTATCAAATGCTTGGACAATCTATAAAAGATCCCTATGAAGTAGAAGGACATGTTAAAGAGATTATAGGCATGGAGTTATTAGATATAAGTACTATGCTAGAAAAAGAAAAAGTTACTACGAGAGTAGAGGCAAAGAACTATAATAACAAAATCATATATGGTTATGAAATCCATATGGGAATCTCAAAGCTTGGCGAAAATGTTGATAACTTGTTTAAAATTATCAAGGAAAACGGAAAACCTGTGGATTATTTTGAAGGTGCAATTAATAAAGAATGTAATGTAATGGGAAGTTACATTCACGGTATATTTGATGGTGTGGTATTTAGAGAAGAAATTTTAAATAAAATTAGAGCTATAAAAGGTCTTGAGTTAAAAAGGTCTAAGGAATATGAAAGCCTCAGAGAAAGAGAACTGGATAAGCTAGCGCAGATTGTACGGGAAAGCTTAGATATTAATGAAATATATAGAATTATGGGTATAGAAAAAAATGTATGATATCTTAATTGCAATAATATTAGATTGGGTAATAGGTGATCCCTATTGGTTTCCTCACCCAATTAAATTTATCGGTAAATTAATTAAAACACTTGAGGACCTGGGAAGAAAATATATAAAAAGTAATAGAACGATGAGATTATTTGGTGGACTGATCGTTATTATTGTATCATCTTTATGTTTTATTATACCTTTTATTATCTTGAAGCTTTTAAAACCCATCCCAATACTTTTTCATTTCATCAATATTATTCTAATTTGGACAACTATAGCAGCTGCATGCTTAGATAAAGAAGCAAAGAAGGTATATATCAGCTTGGTAGAAGAGGATATCGAAAACGCAAGATTAAAGCTATCATATATAGTTGGCCGAGAAACATCCCAGCTAACAGAAGCAGAAATAATAAGAGCTGATGTAGAAACTGTTGCTGAAAATACCTCGGATGGAGTAATTGCGCCTATTATTTTTGCTTTATTTGGTGGTGCTCCACTTGCTATGCTATATAAATCGATAAATACTATGGACTCAATGCTTGGATATATGAATGAAAAATATAGATACATAGGATTTTTTTCTGCAAAAACAGATGATATCTTTAACTATATTCCTGCAAGAATCACAGGAGTACTTCTTGCTGTAGTCTCACCTATTGCTCATGGAAATATATTAAAGAGCCTTAAAATTATGATTAGAGATCGAAAAAATCATAAAAGTCCTAATTGTGCATATCCAGAAGCTGCTGTTGCAGGTGCTTTAGGAGTTCAACTAGGTGGTTCAAATGTTTACTTTGGAGAAGTATCCATAAAGCCAACTATAGGAGATAGTGTTAAACCTATTTCTAAAGATAATATTTTAGATACAATTAAATTGATGTATGCTTCAGAAGCGTTACTATTAGTATTAACATTTTTATGGAAGGGATTGAGTTAATTTTGAATTATTTTCATGGAGGAAATATATATCAAGAAGGAATAAAAAAGCCTGAGCAGCTTCTTGATTTTAGTTCTAATATTAATCCCCTTGGAGCACCAGATAGCTTTACAAGAAATATCAATTCTGCAATTGCAATGGTTTCTAAGTACCCAGATATAAATTACAGAGAAACCAAACAAAATCTAACTACATATTTACAGCAGTTTTATAAAATTAACATATCAGAGAAATCATTTTTACTAGGCAATGGTGCAGTAGAAATTATTGACTTAGTTTTGAGTTCTTTTAAAAGTGTTGTTATACCAGTGCCGTCCTTTACTGAATATGAAAGAAGTGCTAAAAAGAATGGAGCTACAGTAACCTACTCATTTCTTAAAGATGATATGAGCTACAACTATGAAGATCTTAAAGAAAAATTGAAACTGTCCGATGCATTAATTATAGGAAATCCTAACAATCCTTCTGGAAATATAATTAATAAGGATAGTTTTAAAGAATTAATAGAATTTTGCGAAGAAAATAAAAAAACTATAATAATAGATGAGGCATTTATTGAGTTTACTGGAAATGTTCAAGATAGTTTTATAAGCGAAATCCTTAAATATAAATGTTTATTCATAATAAGAGCACTAACTAAATTCTTTGCATTACCTGGAATCAGATTTGGATATGGAGTAAGTTTAGATTCAAATCTAATAAATGAATTAACAAAACGTCAGCTTCCATGGAACATAAATTGCTTTGCTGAAACAGCCGTAAAGCATGTTTTAAAAGATACGGCCTATATAGATAAATCGTTAATCTGGATTAAACAAGAAAAACAATACCTACCCAAAGAACTAGCAAAAATAAGCTTTATCGAAAAGGTATATGCAACTAACAGCAATTTCTTACTCTGCAAATTGAAACAAGTCACAGGAGAAGAATTATATGATTTTTGCCTAGAAAAAGGTCTACTTATAAGAAGAACAGAAGACTTTATCGGACTAGATGATACTTTTATAAGACTAGCTATAAAAGACAGAAATCTAAACGATAATATGTTAAGAATTCTTTCTAGTTTTACATATCCATAACTTATCATTACAAGCTAACTTGCCTAAGAAAACCCGGGACATCCCCTCAACTCCAGAGTCATTCTAAAGAGAGAGGGGTGTCCCGCAACATCCAATACAAAGATGAAGAATTAAGATATCATAAAAACTCGAATTTGCTCAAGAAAACCCGGGACATTCTTCAGCTTCGAAGGCTATCTAATAAGAGAAGAGTGTCCCGCTCTAACCAAGACAAATATGTAATAGTAAGATACCCTTACAATCTAATAACAAAAATAATTAATACTAAACAAAAGCATGATATTTTATGTTAAGAGAAAATTCACTGTGCCAAGAAAGACTAAGCTGGATAATTTGAAAATTGCTATCCACTCAAAACTCGCTACGCTCAAACATTTCGTGGACTTAACGCAATTTTCAAATTATCCAGCAAAGTCTTTCTAAGGCTCGTTCAAATAATCTCTAAACATAAAATATCATGTTTTTGCTTAAAGTTCATATTTATTGTATTGGATTTTTTTAATATAATTTCTTTCTAATATAGTAGTATTGCAAATTAATAAATGGGAGTATATTTATAACTTATCATTATAGTAGATTTGCCCGAGAAAACCCGGGACATCCCCTCAACTCCAAAGGCCTTCTAAAGAGAGAGGGATGTCCGCAACATCCAAGACAAAAATGAACGAGTAAGATAACCATACAATCCCAAACAAATATCATGATATTTCAAAATTATAGATTAAAGTTAATTTTAGTTATCTATAATTTTTATTAAAATCAAATTTGCCCAAGATAACCCGGGACATCCCCTCAACTTCAGAGGCCTCTCTAAAGAGAGAGGGGTGTCCCGCAACATCCAAGACAAAATTGTAATTTTAATATAAATAGCAAAAAAAATATGATAAGAAGGCATAAAAAAGCACTATTTGATATAAAAATAAGTAATTGCGAATAAAAAAACAATAATTGACAATTATCCTTAAATAATGTAAAATTTTACTATAAGTTAGGTATTTATGGGGGATTAAAAAAATATGTGTAAGCTCGAGAAACTTAGAGATAGATTAAACAATCTTATTGAAGAAGATAGTAATGCTAATGAAATTATTGATACAAGTAGAAAATTAGATATAGAAATTGTTAAATATATAAAAAAACAAAAAAAATTAACGAAAATATAACTAAATCTGAGGGAAATTAATGAAAGTTAATAGTGATTCATTGTATAATACTATTATAGAGAGAAACACAATGAAAATCAGCGCAAGTTTAGCAGAAACATTAATTGATATGCACTGGTTATAGAATATGTATTTTCTATTTTGGAGGTATTAATATGTTTGAATTTTTTGCTCCTTTATCGGGAAAGGTAATGGAATTAGATGAAGTGCCAAATAAAGTTTTTGCAAGTAAGATGGCAGGTGACGGCGTTGCTATAGATTCAGTTGATGATTTAGTGTTAGCTCCTGCTGATGGACAAATTGCCTTTATATTAAAGTCTAATCATGCATTCTGCATGAAGTTAAATAATGGAATACTTGTAATCGTTCACATTGGTATAGATACTGTACAGTTGAATGGAGATGGGTTTGAAAGGTTAGTTGAAGATGGAGCTGAGGTCATAGCTGGAGATCCAATTATTAAAATTGATCGAAACAAAATTATTGGTAAAGGTTATTCATTAATTACTCCTGTATTAATAACCAATATGGAGTTAGTAAATGAAATAAGTTATAAAACCAATACAGATGCCATATCTGGGTCTGAAGTGATTTTGACATATACAACAAAATAAAAAATAATCAGTTTAAAAGAACATCTGTTTTAAATAGAAAGCATAGATGTTTTTTCGTTTCACAGGAGGATTAGAATTGAAAGCTATAATAAATGGTAAAATCATTACTGAAACTGAAATGATTGAAGATAAGATATTAATATATGATGAAAAAATATTAGAAATCATTGATTCAAAGAATTCTCAGAAGGTATTAAAAAAATGTGAAGAAGTAACTGATGCAAAGAAAATGTTTGTTTCACCTGGATTTATTGATATTCACATTCATGGATCAGGTGGGGCCGATGTAATGGATGGAACAGAGGAAGCCCTAAAAAGGATTTCAAGCACAATAACAGAAAATGGAGTTACTGCATTTCTACCTACTACAATGACTATGAATAGAGACCAAATATATAATGCACTTGATAATATAAGAAATTCTATGTGTAAGAAAATAAATGGTGCAAAAGTTTTAGGAGCACATATGGAAGGACCTTTTCTATGCGCAAAATATAAAGGGGTTCATTTAGAGAAACATATTTTAAAACCAAATTTTGATTTTATTAAACAATACATAGATATAATAAAAATAGTAACCTTGGCACCAGAAATGGATCAGAATTTTTCTTTTATTAAAGAAACTAAAGGGAAAACTAATATTATAATTGCAATGGCACATTCTAATGCAAATTATGACATTGCAATGGACGCAATAGAAAAAGGTATAAGTCATATTACTCATACCTTTAATGCAATGACAACACTACACCATAGAAATCCTGGTATAGTAGGAGCAGCTTTTAATAGTGATGTTTACTGTGAAATAATTGCTGACGATATTCATGTGCACCCTGCAGTATATAAAATTTTAGAATCTGTAAAAGGGAGTGAAAAAATCATCCTAGTATCAGACGCTATGAGGGCTGGATGCTGTGAAGATGGTATTTATGAGCTAGGGGGACAAAAGGTTATTGTTACTGACAATTCAGCAAGATTACAAGATGGAACTTTAGCTGGCAGCGTTTTAAGGCTTAATAAGGGTGTTAAATCTTTTATGGATAACACTAAAATTCACATTTGTTCTGCAATAAACCTTGCATCTCTTAACCCTGCAAAAGAGCTAGGATTACAAGCTGAAAAAGGTAGTATTAAAGTAGGAAAATTTGCAGATCTTATTATTTTAGATAGTAGCTTTAATGTAAAAAAAACTATTGTGGAAGGTAAAACTGTTTACTCAGTGCCCTTCTGATACATTTCGTTTACATACTTAATTCCAGTCCTTGTTTTAAAATATTTATTTTTAAGAACTTCAATTTGATTTGAAGCATATTTATCTTCAAATATATTAACAAGAAAGTCTGCCTCAACTAGTATTTGAAAATCCATTCCATTTATTTTTTCATAACTGTGATGATTGCCTATCAATAGGCATATTCTTTCAAGATTCTCAGAATGTAGACAAAACTCTTCTAAAAGTTTTTTAGCTACAGGGGGACCTTCTAACTCTTGATAATTTCCAGCTGAGGAATTGTACTTATTTTCACATTCCTTAATTCCGATATCATGAAGTAGGGCTGCAATTTCAACTATTCTTAATTGTTGCTCTGGTAAGTCCTCAAGTATAGCTATGTTTCTAGCAAAGCTATATACTTTAAGTGCATGATTTACTCTTAAGGTATCATCTCCAAAGTATACTACCATCTTTGAAAGAACTGTTTGAACTAAACTATCATTCATACTGAACATCTCCTTTATTTGTATTTTATTATAACATATATGGTAATTTAAAAAAGTAGTTTTCTCATAATTTTAAATCATTTTATATATACCCAATTAGTGATGACTAACCCATATTTTGATGATTGAATACATACAGAATTAAACCTATAATTAGCTTGAGAATCAAGCATAAGATTAAAGGAGATGAAGCTTTGAAAAATAAATTAAAAGCAATTATTTCTATATTAATTTCGACTACTGCAATTCTATCTCCAATGCAATTGGTTACTGCAAGTACTTCTTCAAGTACAATATTAAGAAGCCAAGTTGAGAAAAGGGCTTTGAGCATGATTAATTTAAATTGGACCTACGACTCATCTAAAAATTTCACTATTGCACCTAATAAAGTTAGTTATGTTACACAGCCTAAGCAACTTATTGGCAAAAGTGTTTCAGTACAAACTGGAATACCATATTGTTGGGGAGGACTAGATGGCTTAAACTCAAGTTCCTATAACGCAACATGGACAAGCTTTCAAGATGCTATAGATAAAGGTGCATATGCTGGTAATGTAAAAAGTGCAGGACTAGGTTACATTACAGGAACTGCAGGCCTTGATTGTTCCGGATTTGTACAAGCTGCCTACAATATTCCAGGCTATAAATTATCTACCTCAACTTTATTTGATAAATATTTTGTGAAGATAAATATAACAGACTTAAAGCACATGGATATAATTGATCATCCCGGTGATCATGTTGTAATATTTGATAAATGGGGAACACAAAATGGAATAAAAGGAGCTTTCACCTATGAAGCAACACCAGATCAAACCTATGGCGGAATAATGGGAACCAAGAAATACTTTATTTCTATGAATGAAATTAATAAAGGATATATTCCTGGAAGATATATTAATGTCATAGATGATCCAGTTGCACCAATACAATTACCACAAGTATTTGCAAATGGTACAATGGTACAGATAGTTAATGTAAATATTGCTGCAAATTTTAGGTCTCTTGCAGATGCCAATTCGTCATTAATAGGAACAATACCTAAAGGAACTGTATTATCTGTATTAGGAAACACTAATGGTTGGTATAATTTAAAGTATAACGGACAAAGTGGATGGGTATATGGTAATTTAGTTGGCTTAGCTCCAACGGGTAAATATGTAAGTATTAATGGAGTTTATCAATTAAATATTAGAAAAAATGCATCAGGAACAGCTAGTATAGTTGGAGTTTTAACAGAAGGAAAGTATGCCCTTGTATTAGGATTAAGCTCAGATGGAAGTTGGACTAATATCAGTATTAATGGAATACAGGGATGGTCTTCAAGTAAATATTTAAAATAATTATTTTATGAGTACCTTAGGGTGCTCATTTTTTTGCATAAAAAAGGATACACTTGTTTATTTGTATAGATTGTTATATATTGTAAGGTAAGGATTTATGTCGAAAAGTAGAACTGTATGTTAGGGAGGAAAAATATGGAGTATATAGATTTAGATAATTGGAAGAGAAAAGAACACTATAATTTTTTTCATAATATGGATTATCCACAATATAATATTTGCTTTAATGTTGATATAACGAATTTCATGAATTTTGTAAGAAAAAATAAAATTTCCTTCTACTATTCAATGATTTATGTATCAACTAAGGTTGCATGTGAAATAGAAGATTTACGTTATAGAATAAGAGATAACAAGGTTGTTTTGCATGAAAAATTGCATCCATCCTTCACTGATATTAATAGTGAAGAGGATGATTTATTTAAATTTGTTACTGTTGATATGAAGGAGGATATTTTTGAATTTGTTACATACTGTGAAGAAAAATCAAGAAATCAAAGGGAATACTTTAATTTTAATGAGTCTGAGCGTAGAGATGACTTATTATATATAACATCTATTCCATGGATTTCTTTTACCCACTTATCACATACTATTTCATTTAATAAAGATGATTCAGTACCAAGAATTTCATGGGGAAAGTATTTTTCTGAGCAGGATAAAATATTACTGCCTTTTTCAGTTCAAGTTAATCATGCATTAATTGATGGGATACATATCGGAAGATACCTAACAAAATTACAGAACTATATTGATAGTTTATAAAATTCTACAGATTTTTAATGGAGGACATATGAAGATATATTTAACAAGACACGGAGAAACAGAATGGAATAAGGCTGGTAGAATGCAAGGATGGCAAAATTCTAATTTAACTGAAAGAGGAATAGAAAATGCAGAAAAACTAGGAGCAAGTTTAAATAATGTTAATTTTCACCGCATTTATTGTAGCCCTCTAGGTAGAGCAATTGAAACTGCAAATTGCATTAGAGGAGATAGAGATATAGAAATAATGACACATGACTTATTAAAGGAAATGGGATTTGGTTTATGGGAAGGTATGGAATTCTCTAAAATAGAAGAGCTATATCCTACTCAAAAATATAACTTTTGGAATAAGCCACATTTGTACGAGCCAGTTGAAGGAGAAAGCTTTGACGAACTAATTTGCAGAGCTAGAATGGTGCTTGATGAAGTTATTAATAACAATGATTGTGAAAATGTATTAATAGTTTCTCATGCAGCACTAATTAAGGCTATTTATATAACAATAAATAATCATCCCATTGAGAATTTTTGGGCACCACCCTTTATAAACGATACTAGTTTAACTATCTTTGAAATAAAGGACAAGGAAATTGAAATTATACTAGAAGCAGATATTTCACATTTAGACTAAGGATATGGAGGGATTTACATGAAGAAAAAATCAATAATATTAATTTTGATAATAAGTTTATGTTTTACTTTTATTTTAACGTCTTGCTCCAAACAGAAAGTTTTAAAAGCTAATTCACCAGATAATGCGTCATGGTTAATGGAAAAGGCTATTGATGAAGGAGATTATAATAGTTTCAAAGAGCTCTTTACTGAAAAAAGAAGTAATAGCATTCCAATTCAGCAATTTAATAATATGAAAAAAATAACTACATCAGGAAGCAGTAATAAGCATTATGAGCTTATTACATTTACAAATGGAAAGATGTTATTAGTATTGCTTACTCCAGACAAAGTAAAAGGAGTATATAAAATTGAGGATGTGAGGGAAGTACCTGATGATATGAAAACATTGTTCCAATAGAATCATATCTATGGAGAAAGTCAGCTTTTTTATTGAGGTAGGCTAAAGAGCATGATATAATAAAAATGTCCAAATATTAGTGATTTTGAAAAAGAATAGAAAAATGTATGTGTATACCGAAAGGAGTTTTTTATATGAAAATTAACGAAGTAGCAGAGTGCTTCACAACGCCTTTAACTTCACCAGCATATCCATGTACTTTTTACAAATTTAATAACCGAGAATATTTAAATATTGTTTATCGTACAAATATGGAGGCACTTCGAAAGGTAGTTCCAGAACCTTTAGAAATTAAAGATCCTTTAGTTCGCTTTGAAGTTATGCTTATGCCAGATGTTACAGGGCTTGGTTCCTATTGTGAATGTGGTCAAGTTATACCAGTATCCTTTAATGGTGAAGAAGGAGACTATGTACATTCCATGTATGTTGATAATTTCCCAGCAATAGCTAGCGGACGTGAGCTTAGTGCTTACCCTAAAGTTGTAGGAGCCCCTAAACTTTTTGTAGACTCAGATACATTAGTTGGTACCTTGGATTATGGTTCCTTGAGAGTTGCTACTGCAACTATGGGATACAAATTTAATGAATTAGGAGCCACTAAAGCAAAAAAGAGATTTGCAGACCAACTTTTATGATGAAGATAATGCCTAATTATGATGGAACTCCACGAATCTGTGAGCTTGTGCGTACACAGATAACAGATATTACAATACATGGTGCGTGGACAGGTCCTGCGCGTTTACAACTATTTCAGCACGTAATGGCACCTATGGCTGATTTACCTGTTTTAGAAGTGGTTTATGCTTCTCACATTTTAACAGATCTTACACTGTCACCGGTGACCAAAGTATATGATTATCTTGAAGAAAATAAATAATAAAAATTAATATGGTGTAACTTTATGGAATAATAAAGTTGAAGAACTCTAAATATTTGGAGCTCTTCTTCTTTTTATATAAAAAAACACAATATTAAGGATTGTAGCAAAATATTTGTATTTATGTGAAATAGATTTATTGATATAATACTTGATAAGTAGGTGAAACACATGAAATTCATAAATATTGAAGAATGCGGTATAGAAGATATAAATAAACTAAGAGAAATAAGTAAAAAAACTTTTTATGAAACATTTATCTATGGAACTTCCGTAAAAGATATGGAAGATTACTTAAAGGATAATTTTTCGTATAATCAATTGGAACTAGAAATGAAAAATAAAAACTCAAGATTCTATAAGGTAGAAAATGATGAGAAAATAATTGCATACTTGAAACTTAATTATTCTGTAGTTCATGAGAATAATGAATTTGAAGAGGCATTAGAAATACAAAGAATTTATATCGATAAAGATTATAAAGGTATGCATATTGGAAAAAAACTAATAGAAAAAGCTGTTGAGGTAGCTAAATGTAAAAATTTAGAGTATATATGGTTAGGTGTATGGGAAAAAAATTCAGCTGCAATAAAATTTTATGAGAAATTGGGATTTAGTAAATATAGCACGCATATTTTTAAATTAGGTGAAGATGCGCAAACAGATAATTTAATGAAACTTGTATTATAATGTAAGTATAAAGAAATGAGGGGAAAGTAATGATATACTATCATGTTGATGTTTTTAGTTCTAAAAGGTTAAGCGGAAATGGTTTAATTGTTGCACTTTATGATGAAAACCTTACTACTAATGAAATGATTGCAATTACACAGGAATTTAGGCAATATGAAACAATATTTATTGAAAAAGAAGAAGATTCCTTTTCGGCGAGAATCTTTACACCAGTAGAAGAATTAGAGTTCGCTGGGCACCCAATCCTCGGTGCCACTGCAGTTATTCACCAATTATTTTATACTGAAGTCGAGACTATATCTATCAATATTAAGTTACAACTAAAAGATATAGTTACTACATCAATCAAGAGTGATAACACATATCATGTCGAAATGAATCAAGGCGTTCCAGAGTATATAAAAACTGTAGATAAAAAATATTACAGTGAAATCGCTCGAAGAATAAATTTAGATATTAGCGACTTGAATAATAACTTGCCAATAGAAGTTGTGTCCACAGGTCTTCCACATTTACTTATTCCAGTAAGAAGAGGTCTAAAAAAATGCAAAATAATTGGAGCAGGGTTTGAAGAATTCATTGCTCATTTTGGTGCTAAATTTGCCTATATCTTTGACACTGATGAGCTAGAATGTAGAACCTGGGATAACCATGGTAAGGCAGAGGATATTGCAACAGGAAGTGCTGCAGGTCCATTATGCGCATACCTAATAAAATATGGTTTAAAGAAACCTGGTGAAGTAATCGAAATAAATCAGGGAAGGTTTTTAAATAGACCGAGTATTATTAAGACATGGCAGAGTAATGAAGGTAATAATAGCATCTATATTGCGGGGGATGTATCGTTTTTTGCTAAAGGCGAGTTGATTATTTAACAATAAAATATATAAAAATGATGGAGAGTATTCATATTTAAATACTCTCCATTATTTTTATTGAAGTAATTTTTATATTGCGATTATTTTTTCATTTACAAAGTCTAACTTAATACTATAGTTTGCGTTAGCAAATTAAGGTATATTCTCATATGAGGCCGCATAAATATTATAACAGAAAACTCTGAGAGACGTTTACATTTCCTATTCATACCAAGAAAATAATATTTTCAGTGAAAAAATGCGAAATTCCACAATTAGCTACTAGACTAAGTTATAAGGGGAGAGGTTTTGTGAAAAGGTTAAGTTGCAAAAAAATCACTGCATTTTTATTAAGCTTTGTTATTTTTTCTTTAAATATCAACATTGCTTCAGCTGCAACAAATTTCAGTGTCTCAAGCACACAAAAAGCTAATAATTATCCTATTATTATGGTTCATGGTGTTTTTGGATGGGGCGGAAATGAATTATTTGGAGTTAACTATTGGGGAGGAACTGATAGTATAAGACAAGAAATGATTAATAAAGGTTATGATGTGTATACTCCCACCATTGGAAGCTTTTCAAGTAATTGGGATAGGGCTTGTGAACTTTATGCTTACTTACTTGGTGGAAAAGTAGATTATGGAGTAGCGCATGCATTAAAGTATGGACATGAAAGATATGGACGAACCTATCCAGGAATAGGGTATAGAATTAGCGATGTTAATAAGATACATCTTCTTGGACATAGTATGGGCGGACAAACTTCGCGAGTGCTAGTTCAATTGCTAGAACAAGGAAGTGTTGAAGAAAAGACCGTTAGTTCATCTGAAAACATTAGTCCGTTGTTTACTGGAAATAAGCATTGGGTTAGCAGTGTAACAACTCTTTGTACACCACATGATGGAAGTTCAGCTAAAAGGTGCCCTGCGTTCACTGAACCATTATTTCATCAATTTATTGGCGGATTAGCAATGCTGGGTGGTACAGTTAATTCCGACAATCCTATTTTTGATTATAAATTAGATCAATGGGGATTAAAGAAACAGAGGAATGAATCGGGTGATGATTATAATAAAAGAGTATTGAATAGTATATTCTGGAAGAATACTAAGGATTTAAGTCCGTGGGATCTGAGCCCAGAGGGTGCTAGAGAATTAAATAGTTGGGTGACTGCACAAAGTGATGTTTATTATTTTTCAATAGCCGCCACTGATACTTATGAAAGTGGGTTGACAAAATATCAAGTTCCTAAAAATAATATGAATTTATTGCTTATGCCATTTGCAGCTTTCATAGGTTGTACTACAAATAACAAACCTGGTGACGTGGTTGTAGATAAAACTTGGTGGAGAAATGATGGATTAGTTAGTGTTGTATCAGCAATCGGTCCTCATACAGGATCAAAAGATAAAGTGATAAATTATAATGGAAATCCTGTTAAAGGTGTTTGGAATTATATTGGAGTAATAGATAATGTAGATCATCTTGGTGTAGTTGGCTTGAGTGAAAACGGTACCAATCCATTACCTAAATTCTTTGATATTGCAAAAATAGTAACAAGTATTCCTAAGTAAATATAATTGAGATGAAGAAATGCCATTGGAAGAATCTAATGGCATTTTTTTTAATAATTTGCAAGATTCATTAATTTGCCGTATAGTAGGATCAAATATATATTGACAGCTTATTACTATAATTATAAAATATAGATTGGTAAATTAATTTTCGAAATTATTGGAGGTAATATTATGGATAGAGAAAATGGAAGTATTTCCATACATACAGAAAACATTTTTCCCATTCTTAAAAAATGGCTTTATTCTGACAATGATATTTTTGTTAGAGAATTAGTAAGTAATGGCTGTGATGCTATTAATAAGCTTAAGAGACTAAGTTCAATTGGAGAGGCTAAAATACCTGATGATACTAAATATGAAGTTAAGGTTTCTTTAAACAAGACTAACAACACACTTAAGTTTACTGATAACGGAATTGGCATGACTGCAGAAGAAGTAAAGAAATATATAAATCAGGTTGCGTTTTCTGGAGCTGAAGAATTTATAACAAAATACAAAGACAAAATGGACGAAGCAAATCAGATAATTGGCCATTTTGGATTAGGATTCTATTCAGCATTTATGGTTTCTTCAAAAGTTGAAATTCAAACACTTTCCTTTATCGAAGGTGCTGAAGCAGTTAAGTGGTCTTGTGATGGTGGAACAGATTATGAAATCGAAACATCAGAGAAGAATACTAGGGGAACAGAAATCACTTTATTCTTAACTGAAGATAGCAAAGAATTTGCAGATGAATTTAGGCTTAGAAGCATAATCAAAAAACACTGTTCATTCCTACCAATTGAAATATTTTTAGAAAATGAGGAAGTTAAGCCAGAAGAGGGAGCTATTATAGAACCATTAAATGACACTCAACCTCTATGGACTAAAACACCTAGTGAATGTACTGATGAAGAGTATATTGCATTCTACAAGAAAGTATTTAATGATTTTAATGAACCACTATTTTGGATTCATTTAAATGTAGATTATCCTTTCAATTTAAAGGGTATACTTTATTTCCCTAGACTGATGCATGAACTTGATGCAAGCGAGGGCGAAGTAAAATTATATAATAATCAAGTTTTTGTAGCTGATAATATTAAGGAAGTAATTCCTGAGTATTTATTATTACTTAAGGGAGTAATTGATTGCTCTGATTTACCACTTAATGTTTCTAGAAGTTTCCTTCAAAATGATAGAAACGTAAGCAAAATATCTAAACACATTACAAAAAAAGTTGCAGATAAGTTAACTGGATTATGCAAAAATGAAAGAGAAACATATAATGGTTTTTGGAATGATATTAGTCCATTTGTTAAGTATGGCTGTATGAGAGATGAAGATTTCTTTGATCAAGTTAAGGATGCAATTACTTATAGAACAATTAATGAAGAGTATGTTACTTTAAAAGAGTACTTAGAAAAAAATAAAGAAAAACATGAAAATAAAGTATTCTATTCAAATGATGAATTACAACAAGCTCAGTATATAAGAATGTTTAAAGAGAATGATTTAGATGCTGTAATATTGGATGCATCTATTGATAATTATTTCGTAAACTTTATTGAAACAAAAGAGGAAGGCGTAACTTTCAGCAGAATTGACTCTGATATTTCAGACACAATGAAAGATCTAGGAGAAGATTCAGACGAAAAGAAAAACACTATACAAGAGTTATTCAAAAACGCCCTTGGCATAGATAAAGTAAAAATAAAAGTTCAAAACCTTAAAAGTGGAGACTTAGCTGCTATTATACTTTTAGATGAGCATTCACGAAGAATTCAAGAATTGAACGAACTTAGCAAAATGATGGGTGAAAAGGGAATGCCAAACATGTTCCCTAAAGAAGAGTCTTTAGTTTTAAATACTAAAAATGAACTAATACAAGCTGTATATGAGTTATCTTCTGATGAAACTAAAAAGGAAACTACGGATATGCTTTGTAAACATATATACGATATTGCATTACTAAGCCATAAGCAATTAAGTTCTGATCAGATGGCTGAGTTTATAAAGAGAAATAATGAAATCCTTTTAAAATTAGCTAAATAGAAAAAATAAGGTACATACCTCTCAAAAGGTATGTACCTATTTTTATACTCCATTTATAGAAGGATACAGGGGATTAAATAAGCCACTGTATATCCTAACCTGATAATTAACTATCGTAATGAAGGGCGTCTCGACCTTCTTCACCATTACTAATTCTAATAGCATTTTTTACATCATAAACAAATATTTTCCCATCACCCATTTTTCCTGTTTGCAGTAACTTTTGAGCTGTTTCCACAATCAATTCTACAGGAACATCACAAACTACCATTTCTACTTTTATTTTAGGTAGAAGATTAATATCTACTGCCACCCCACGGTAATATTCTTTGTGACCCTTTTGAATTCCACATCCTAAAACATTAGTTACTGTCATACCACTAATACCAATTTCGTTCAAGGCGTCTTTCAATTCATCTAACTTGCTTGGAGAGGTGATAATCTCTACCTTTGATAATTTTTTTTCCATATATCTAGCCCCCAAATTATTTTATTATTTTACTTAGAAACCATAAGCTTCTTCACCGTGTTGTGAAATATCTAAGCCTTCCATTTCCTCTTCGTCGGTTACTCTTAAAGTCATAAATTTCCCTATTACCTTTAAAATTATGAAAGTCATTATCGCTGAGTATGCAACAGTAGCTAAAATTGCGATTAGTTGATACCCTAGTAATTTAATATTGCCATGAATTAGTCCATTAGCTCCAGCAGAATTTATTGACTTAGAAGCAAAAATACCAGTTGCTATGCCACCCCAAATTCCTCCAATCCCGTGACATCCAAAAGCATCTAAAGCATCATCATAACCGAATTTTTGTTTAACTACAGTTATAAAGAAGAAACATATCATACCGCCAATTGCGCCTATTAATATAGAAGACATTGGGCTTACAAAACCTGCAGCTGGTGTTATTACTACAAGACCAACTACTATACCACTTGCTATTCCTAGTGAAGTAACTTTTTTTCTAATAATTAATTCACATACGCTCCAAGATATAGCTGCTGCTGCTGCGGAGGTATTAGTTGTAATAAATGCATTTAATGCTATATTATTTACTGCTAATGCACTTCCTGCATTGAAACCATACCATCCAAACCATAGGATTCCAGTTCCTAGTAAGGTCATAGGAAGATTATGAGGTGTAATTGATTTTGACATCTTTCTTTTTCCTAGTACTATAGCTGCAACAAGGGCTGATATACCAGAACTTATATGAACAACGTTTCCGCCTGCAAAATCTAGAGCTCCTAAAGTTCTAAGCCATCCGCCTGCACCCCATACCCAGTGAGCAATTGGATCATAAACTAGTATTGTCCAAAGCAAAATAAATACTACAAATGCAAGATATTTCATTCTTTCAGCAATTGCTCCTGAAATTAAAGCAGGAGTAATCATTGCAAACATAAGTTGAAATAACATAAATACTGATTGTGGAATTGTAGGTGCATAATCAGCGTTAGGAAGGAATCCTACACCATGCAATCCTAAAAAGTGAAAGTTGCCGATAAATCCAGCAAAGTCTTTTCCAAAACATAAGGTATAACCTATTAGTACCCATTGTATTGATACAAGCACCATTGCTGTATAGCAATGAACTGTTGTGCTAAGTACATTTTTCTTTCTAACCATTCCACTATAAAATAGAGCTAAGCCTGGTGTCATTAACATTACGAGTGTTGTTGCAAAAATTATAAAGGTTGTGTCTGTAAGATTTATTGCGTTCATAAAAATCCTCCTAAAAATTTAATAAATAAAGATTACATTTATATATCTAGCAATAATCATGCCAAAAGTAAGAATGAATTTATGAATGCATAAAAATAAATAGTATAAAGTTAAAGAGGATTTAATATAGTAGTCCAGAAATGGCTAGTTAACAGTGAAAGAAGATATAAGTGGATGGGAGAGTTTATAGTTGTGAGAGAAACAATCCTAAATAAAAAGCTGTCTTGGTGATTTAAAATAGTCATATAATATAGAGGATTGTATAAAATAAGCGACACCAATGTCTCTTTGAGACATTAGTGTCGCTTATGACTAGAGAGCAATTAAATATATGTAAAGTAGAAACATCTATTCTATACCTGTTAAGTCGTACTTGTTTAATTTTCTGTGGAGAGTTCTTCTACTTATTCCTAGAACCTGAGCAGCTTTAGTAATATTACTGTCACAATCCTCTAAAGCTCTAATTATCTCTTCTTTTTCAATTGTTTCTTTTGAACTTGCAAGGGTTGAGGGATGTATGTTTTCTGGTGAATTTATTTTATAGTTCAAGATATTTTGAGGCAAATTTTCTAATGTGATTAAATTGCCAGGAGTCACTACAACACATCTTTCAATTATATTCTCTAGTTCTCTTATATTCCCTGGCCAATTATAATTCACTAATTTATCAAGAGCCTCTTTAGATATTGTTTTAACCTCCTCGTTGGACTCTCTGGAGGTATGTATTAGGAAATGAGACACTAAGGAACTAATGTCTTCTTTTCTCTCTCTTAAAGATGGTAGGTTTATTGGAACTACATTTAACCTGTAATATAAATCTTCACGAAAAGTTCCTTCCTTTACCATTGAAACGAGGTTTTTATTTGTTGCAGTAATGACCCTAACATCTACTTTCATTGTTTTTATTCCACCCAAATGCTCGAATTCTTTTTCTTGAAGTACTCTTAATAGTTTAACTTGCATAAAAGGGGAAATATCACCAATTTCATCTAAAAAAAGCGTGCCACCATTTGCTAGTTCAAATCTACCAGGTTTTGTGGCAACTGCACCGGTGAAAGCCCCCTTTTCATAACCAAATAGTTCGCTTTCTAGTAGTTGTTCAGGTATAGCTGCACAGTTAACTTTAATAAAAGGTTTTTTGTTTCTAGAACTAGATTTATGAAGAATTTCAGCCATAACGCTTTTACCAGTTCCTGTTTCGCCGTTTAAAATTATATTTGCTTTAGAATTTGCAACTTGATTTACTAATTCCATTATTTTCAGCATAGAAGGACTATTACTTATTAAATAATTTTCCATAGCACCATTTGGTTCGCTCTGGAGAATTTTGTTCTTGATTTTTGATTCATAGTTATTAAGTATCTTTCGAACAGCTAATGGTGCAAGCTCAAATTCAGTTGTTTTATTCAAATAATCTGAAGCTCCTCCTCTTAATGCGTTTACTGCGTTATCAACAGAAATTTTATCCGTTAGAAATATAAATTCTATAGTGGGGGATAACTTCTTTACTCTATTTAATAAATCAAATCCATTAATTCCAGAAAGCTCTATTTCTGAAATAACTATATCAATTTGATGACTTGCTATCATAAGTAAAGCTTCTTCTCCAGAATAAACTGAATGTATGATAAAGCTATCCTGAAAAAAATTGCTACGTAAATATTTATGAGTATTTTCATCTTTGTCAACGATTAGAACAGAATATCTCATGAGCCACCTACCTTAAATCTATTTATTTTGAAAATAAAGACATTTTTCTCCTGAAGATTGAAAAACATCCATGGAAGGAAGCTGCCTTGATTTAAATTTTAGTATTCTACAACCGTATGGGAAACCCTTATCCCATGTGATATAAAAATGTTTGCATTTTTTACAATTAATATTTTCCATATAGCGATCAAACACCTCCATGCTTATAATATTATGACTTTTTGTGAAAAAAGTAAATTCATTTGTGCATGATTATTGTGTATTTACTAATACTTACTGTAATAAGGTTTAAGTATAAATACCTTGTCCATATATAAAAGAGGAAGAAAAATTAAAGTTCTCATAATTGAGAATATTAATTTTTTTCTTCCAATAAATTTTATTGATGGTGAATTCCTTCATACTTTTTCTCATGCAGATATTGACTTAAACCAGAAGAAATCCTTTCACATTCATCTAAACAGTTAGAGATGGAATTGGCTTGTGTTAAAATCTGATTTTTGATAGTAGCATTTTCGGCTGTATTAGCAGCCTCAGATAATGCTTGATGGGCTGTTCCCAGGGCTTCTTTACACTTATGAATGTTATCTCTAGCTTCAGTATTCATTAAACTAGACCTCCTTATAAAATAAATTTCCTTATTATTATTTGCAAAAGAAAACTAAGCATACCATGATTCTATAAATATATATTTTTACTATAATTTTTACAAATAATATGATAAGCTAAAAAGTATATTGTAATTTTACAGATTTTATTCATGGCATGAAATGGGGAATTTAGAGATGATAGGTAAAAATAAGGGTTTAGTAGCAGATATGTTTTTGCTATTAACTGCAGTTTTGTGGGGCGGAGGATTTATAGGAGTTAAGGATGCGCTTGATACAATTGAACCACTGCATTTAACGGCTATAAGATTTTTGCTTGCAGGAGTATTTTTAAGCATTATTTTTTATAAGAGGATGAAGAAGATAACAATTAAAGATATATATTCAGGAAGTATAGTTGGCCTATTATTATTTGGTGGTTTTGTTACTCAGACTATTGGATTAAAATATACTACAGCAGGGAAGAATGCTTTTTTAACAGGCTTAAACGTTGTGATGGTACCCTTTTTTTATTGGGCAATAAAGAAGAAATTTCCAGGTGTACAAGCTGTTTTGGCTGCAATTCTTTCTTTCTTAGGAATTGGATTATTAACACTTCAAAATGGAGCCGTAAGTATAAATTTTGGGGATTTTATGACAATAATTTGTGCAGTGTTCTTTGCAATTCATATTGTAGCTATTGGTCACTTTTCAAAAGGAATGGATACAGTATTACTGGCTATAATTCAGATGTTAGTAGCTGCAGTTTTGTCATTGATTTGTGCATTTTTCTTTGAACCTAGTATGCCATTGTCAGATATTAATAGTGGAAATATTTATTCCATTGGGTATTTAGTTATTTTCAGCACAATGCTTGCATTCTTAATTCAAAACACAGCTCAAAAATATACTGTTCCAACCCATGCGGCTATTATTTTATGTATGGAATCAGTATTTGGATCAATACTATCAGTTTTGATTTTGAAAGAAGTTTTTACTACAAGCATGATCATAGGCTGTATAGTTATATTTAGCGCCATTATTCTTTCTGAGATTAAATTTGACTTTAAGAAATAGAAAAGTGCATTGAAACAATAGTGGAATTGTTTCAATGCACTTTATTTTAATAATCAATACTATTTTTCTGATTTAGCTTTTGTCATATTAATAAGTCCACCATGAATTATCATTTGTTTTTCTCTTTCAGTTAATTCAAGTTTCATTTCATATTCTTTATTCTTTGTTTTATTAATTACAGTAGCTTTATCAGCCAGTACTTGAGTAACTGGGTCATTAATAAATAAATCATCTAGCATATCAATATCATCATAATCCTTTTCATTTACAAAAACCATTGGTAGTATTCCGTTATTTATTAAATTAGCCTTATGAATTCTTGCAAAGGATTTCGCAATTACTCCTTTAATTCCTAAATAAAGAGGAACTAGAGCAGCATGTTCACGACTTGAACCTTGTCCGTAATTTGATCCGCCAATTATGAAACCACCATTATTTGACTTTGATTTTTGAGGAAAGTCCTTATCAGAAGGAGTTAAACAATAATCAGCAAGGAAAGGTATATTTGATCTAAAAGGCAAAAGTTTAGCGTTTGATGGCATGATGTGATCTGTTGTAATGTTATCACCAACCTTGGTTAAAGCTTTTCCTGATATAGATTCTCCCAAAGCAATGCCTCTTGGAAATGGCTTGATATTACTTCCTCTAATAACCTCAATCTGAGAGGAATCAACTGCAGGAGCCACTACAAGATTATCATTTATCAAGAATTTTTTTGGCATCTCAACCTTAATATTAATATCGAAATTTCTTGGATCTTCGATAAAACCTGTTATAGCGGAAGTAGCCGCTAATTCTGGAGATACTAAATAAACTTTTGCTGAAGCTGTTCCTGAACGGCCTTCAAAGTTTCTGTTAAAAGTTCTTAATGAAACTGCATCAGTGGAAGGTGATTGTCCCATACCTATGCAAGGACCACAGGCAGACTCTAGAATACGAGCACCTGCTGCTACCATATCTGCTAAAGCACCATTTTCAGCTATCATATTCAAAACTTGTTTAGAACCAGGAGCAATTACTAATGAAACGTTTTCTGCAACAGTTTTCCCTTTTAATATCTTTGAAACTTTCATCATATCTGCATAAGAAGAATTAGTGCAACTTCCAATTGCCACTTGATTTACCTTTAATCCTTTTACTTCTGTAACACTAACAACTTTATCTGGACTATGAGGACAAGCGAGCATTGGCTCAAGTATAGATAAATCTATAGTGATTTCTTCCTCGTAGATAGCATCTTTATCAGCTTGTAACTCTGTAAAATCTTTTTCACGTCCTTGTGCTTTTAAAAACTCAAGGGTAACTGCATCACTTGGGAATATAGATGTGGTGGCGCCTAATTCAGCTCCCATATTTGTAATAGTAGCTCTTTCAGGAACAGAAAGAGAATTAACTCCTTCACCACAGTATTCAAAAATTTTGCCTACGCCACCTTTTACAGTACATAGCTTTAATACATATAGTATTATGTCTTTAGCGGTAACCCAAGGTTTGAGCTGACCTACTAATTCGACTTTTACAATTTTAGGCATATTTATATAGTATTCTCCACCACCCATTGCAACTGCTACGTCAAGACCACCAGCACCAATTGCTAGCATTCCGATACCACCACCAGTTGGTGTGTGGCTATCAGAACCAAGTAGAGTCTCGCCTGGTACTCCAAACCTTTCTAAATGAACTTGATGACAGATTCCGTTACCAGGTTTAGAGAAGTAGATACCATGTTTTTTTGTAACTGTTTGTATATAAAGATGATCATCAGCATTTTCGCTACCAGTTTGAAGAATGTTGTGATCTATATATGCTACTGATTTTTTAGTTTTTACCTTATCAATACCTAATGCCTCGAATTGTAAGTATGCCATAGTTCCAGTAGAATCTTGAGTAAGAGTCTGATCTATTCTTAGTGCAATATCACTGCCTAATTTCATTTCTCCTGACACAAGATGATTTTTTATTATTTTTTGCGCTAAAGTAAGTCCCATTCTTGTCCTCCTTAAAATAATTATTAGCTAACAGGCTTCACCACATACTGCCAAAGATAAAATCTCAGGCATAAATTCCTTAATAGCCGCTTCTAATTCTTCGTTTGTCAAAACTGTAGTTCTACCA
This sequence comes from uncultured Clostridiaceae bacterium, assembly GCA_963791805.1. GTDB lineage: Bacteria > Bacillota > Clostridia > Clostridiales > Clostridiaceae > JACMJL01. The sequence continues at coordinate 471,452 of CAWBTU010000004.1, read as the reverse complement.
TTTTTATATTCTAAATCTATTAAATCTTTCAACTTAGAAACAGTTGGATTTTTTTTATCAACCTTATCTTTATCTTTAAGCCTAAAGTAAGTATTAATCCATGCAGCAATTCCTGCATGACCTGAATACTCGTTTATTGCAACAACAATTGGTCTGCCTAAGATCTTGTCAGTATCAAAAATATTATAGATTTCCTCATCCTTTAGAATTCCATCAGCGTGTACACCAGCACGGGTAACATTAAATTCTTTTCCTAAAAATGGAGTTTTTGGTGGTATTTCATATTTTAAGTCTTTTTCAAAATAATCACCAATTTCAGTAATGATTTGTAATTGAACATCCTTAAGAGTACCTCTCATTTGAGCATACTCTATAAGCATAGCCTCAAGAGGACAGTTACCTGTTCTTTCACCTATACCAAAAAGAGTAGTATTTATTGAGGAAGCTCCATACAACCAAGCTGTTACTGAATTTGGAACTACGGAATAAAAATCATTATGACCATGCCATTCTAAACATTCAGAAGGAACGCCTGCATAATAGGTTAGTCCATGAATGATTCCTTGTACACTTCTAGGTAAAGCTGTACCAGGATATGATACTCCTAGTCCTAAAGTATCGCAAGCTCTAATTTTAATAGGTATTCCAGATTGTTTTGAGAGTTCCATTAATTTATTAGCCAGCGGAACTACAAAACCAAAAAAATCGGCCCTTGTAATATCTTCTAGGTGGCATCTTGGAATTATTCCATTTTGCAATGCTTCTTCTACAATAGATATATAGTTATCAAAGGCTTCTTGCCTTGTCATCCCAAGCTTTTTAAAAATATGATAATCTGAGCAGGACATAAGAATTCCAGTCTCTTTTATTCCCATTTCTTTAACCAACTTAAAATCATTTTTAGTTGCTCTAATCCAAGAAGTGATTTCGGGAAATTTATATCCTTTTTCCATACATTTAGTAAGAGCATCTCTATCTTTTTTTGAATAAATAAAGAACTCAGTTTGCTTTATAATTCCTGAATTATTATCAAGTTCATGAATATAATCATATAATCTTACAATTTGATCCTCGGTAAAAGGAGCCATTGATTGTTGACCATCTCTGAAAGTTGTATCAGTAATCCAAATATTATCAGGTGTATTCATTGGTAGTTGAAGATAATTAAAAGGAACTTTAGGTATTTCAGAATATGGAAAAATATCTTTATATAAATTTGCTTCTTTTATATTCTGAACACCATCTACATATTCAACTTGCTCTAAAAGATTGCTATATTTACTATAATACATTTTTTTCACAGTCTCCCTCCTTGCAATTTGAAAGTAAAATGAATTTTCTTTATTCAATCTTGCATTAATTATGAATGTAATCTTGTATTTTATTGTTGCAAAATGAATAATTAATAGTGTACAATTTCATATTATTTATATAAAAACAGTTAATATATAAGCAAACTAATATATTAACTGCTATTTATAGGTAATATTTTATCATAAATATTCATTCATATCAAATAGTTTTTTTTAGATATTTGCAAGATGAATAATGATATAATTCAAAATTGAAGATATTGTAAATAAAAGGACATAATAAGAATGGCAAAAAAAATTAATGCCAGCAAACTCATATCAATTAATAATGATAACGAGTTTACTGGCAGATTTTAACTATGCTAATTTTCAATATTATCTCCTTTTAATAAACGTTCCCATTGGACTAGCCTCCGTTATAAAAAATAAACATTGAGAACATATTTTTAGTGAAATCACCCCATTAAAAAAAATTTAGTAATATAGTATTAATATAATTCTTCACCTCGTTTTCTATTTAATAACTATATATTACATCGAAATTTATAGACTGTCAATATCCATTATTATTAAATAAAATATATAATTATCTAATACTTCTAAATATTTAATCATTTCAATATAATGAGATTTTAAGTTTGAAATTGTAGTTAAGTAATGAGAAAAATTGTATTGTCTAGTTAATTAAAGAGGCAATATTAGAAAAAATAATAGACTATCTGAATCCAGAAAGTCTATTGTTTTTAATTATAAAATTACCTGAAATTTATAAATTGGAGCTCAATACCATAGTCTTTACCTTTTAGAAGGGCTATAGTTTGTTGAAGATCATCCTTGTCTTTTCCTGAAATTCTAACTTGAGTATCCATTATTTGAGCCTGAACTTTTATCTTTGAACTTTTTATATCTGCAATTACATCTTTAGCTTTCTCTTTAGAAATTCCTTTAACAATTTTTGCAGTTTGTCTTGCTGAGCCAAGAGTACCAGTTTCTATTTTACCAAAATCTAAGGCTTTAACTGAAATTCCTCTTTTAACAAATTTTACTTTTAAAACTTCAATAATCGAATTTACTATAAATTCATCTTCACCAACAATTTTAATTTCTTCATCTTTTAAAGTTATTTCAGCTTTACGACCTTTAAAATCGTACCTAGTACTGATTTCTTTTAATGCTTGATTAATCGCATTATCTACTTCTTGCATATCTACTTCAGATACAACATCAAAAGAATATGAATTTGCCATATTATCACTCCTTTACCTTCTTTAATCATCTTAATAGAAAACTATATAATTTTCAAGACTAAATCAAAGGTCAATTGAATTTGATGGGAAAATAGGTGAATAAAATTAGGAGGAAAGTCAAAAACTACTATTATTAAGGAAGAAGGTGAAAAAATGGGGAAAAATAAAATTCAAAACAACATTGATTTAGGTGATTTGAATAGTAACTTTCTTAATGAAGCAATTAAAGAAAAGTTCGTGGATATTCCACTAAGAGAAAATAATTTTGATGATATTGAAAAAGAAGAAGGAACAATAGAACATATAATTAGTAAAGAGATAATTACTAAAAATTTGACCTAAATCTTAACCTATTAAGTGATAAATTAATATGCTATTATAAAAATAAAACAAATTTTCATTGTTGATTTGTTTTATTTTTTATTTTCCTTTCAAAAATTTATGTATGTGATATGCATTAGTAAATTCTCTATTAATTTCGCAAAATTTTTATTGAACCTAATTTTTTATCAAAAACTTTATTAAAGCAAATTTAAAACAAATACAGTATAAATTGGGGGAATTTTAATGTTAGAGAAATTAGATTTAACTAAAAAAATTACTAAAGAAGAGTATAAAATAATTATGGAGGACCTTCAGTTAAAGCTATCATCCCTAGAAAGAAAAGTTAGAGAGCTTAAAATACCAGTTATAATTGTTGTTGAAGGATGGGGTGCATCAGGTAAAGGAACTTTGATTAATAAACTTATTTTACCCCTAGACCCTAGAGGATTTAATGTATATACTACAAATTACCTTTCAGAAGAAGAAAAATTGAAACCATTTCTATGGAAATATTGGGTAAGGACTCCTGAAAGAGGCAGAATTGCAATCTTTGATAAAAGTTGGTATAGGCGAACATTGGTTGAAAGAATGGACAATGATATAAAAGGAGAAGAACTAAATTCTATTTTTGAAGATATAAACTCATTTGAAAAAACTCTTGCAGATGATGGAAATATTATACTGAAATTTTATCTTCACATTAGTAAAAAAGAGCAAAGTAAAAGATTTGCAGAACTAGAAAGCAATAAGGCTACTTCCTGGAGAGTTACTAAGGAAGACAAAAAACATAATAATCAGTATGAAGATTATATTAATATAATCAATGAGATGATTGAAGAAACAGATAGAAGTTATGCACCATGGACTGTTGTGGAAGCTACAGATAATAAATTTGCTACCATTAAAGTATTTACTACGGTTATTAATGCCCTCGAAGAAAAAATTAGAGAGATAAGTGATAGAAGAGAAAAGCCAAAGGTTGACAGTAAACTGATATTTGATAAATCCATAATGAATACAACAACCTTAGAAACTGTTGATTTATCAAAAGCAGTTGATAAAATAGAATATAAAGCTAAATTAAAAGAATATCAAAAGCGAATGAGGGAACTTGAACACGAAATTTATATTAAGAGAATTCCAGTAATTATATGTTATGAAGGTTGGGATGCAGCTGGAAAGGGTGGCAATATAAGAAGAATAGCTCAAAACCTTGATCCTAGAGGATATGAAGTATCACCTGTGGGACCTCCTACAGATTTAGAAAAAGCACACCATTATCTTTGGAGGTTTTGGAACAAGTTACCTAAAGCAGGCCATATAGAAATCTTTGATAGAACTTGGTATGGACGAGTCTTAGTAGAAAAAATAGAGGGGTTTTGTACTGAGGAAGAATGGAGAAGAGCCTATAAAGAAATTAACGATATGGAAAAACAGCTTACTAATTTTGGCGTTGTACTTGTTAAGTTTTGGATGCACATTGATAAGGATGAGCAACTAAGAAGATTTAATGAAAGAGAAGAAATAGCAGCTAAAAATTGGAAGATAACTGAAGAAGACTGGAGAAATAGAGAAAAGTGGGACAAGTACCAAGAATCTGCAAATGAGATGCTTTTTAGAACTAGTACAACCTTCGCACCCTGGACAATTGTTGAAGCAAATGACAAATACTATGCAAGACTAAAAGCATTAAAAACAGTAATTGATGCGGTTGAAAGCAAACTTTAGAAAATAAAAAAAATTTCAGTCGATGAATTCTAAATTTTATAACCTATACTATAAAATTATAAAAACTAAGAAACAATAGGATATTTTCTGATTAGAGATAGTTTGAGCGAACCTTTAGAAAGACTTTGTAATTAAATTTAAAAATTGCGTTAAGCACCATCAATGTTTGAGCGTTAGCGAGTTTTGAGGGTGTAGCAATTTTTAAATTTAATTACTTAGTCTTTCTTGGTATAGCGAACGTTCTCTAAGCGGAAAATATCCTGTTGTTTCTATACTTTTATAATGATTAATTTTAACTTTATCTAATCTGTCCCTCACCATAAATAATATATTTAGTAGTAGTCAATTCATTTATTCCCATAGGTCCTCTAGCATGAAGCTTTTGAGTACTGATTCCAATTTCTCCTCCAAAGCCAAACACACTTCCATCTGTAAATCGAGTAGATGCATTAACATAAACTGCAGCAGCATCAACTTCCTTTAGAAAGCGCTGAGAATTAGTATAATTATTAGTAAGTATGGCTTCAGAATGTTTAGTACTGTATTTGTATATATGGTCTATAGCATCATCTAAGGAAGGCACTACTTTAACTGCTAGAATTAAGTCAAGGTATTCAGTTTCCCAATCAGCTTCAGTAGCAGGTTTCGCATCTTTAAGAATGTTTTGAGTTAATTGGCAACCCCTAAGCTCAACCCCTAAAGAAGTTAGTTTATCACTTAAAGATGGTAGAAATTTAGAAGCGATTTTTTCATGTACTAATAATGTCTCCATAGCATTGCAAACACCAGGCCTCTGTGTTTTAGAGTTGATAATAATATCTTCAGCCATTTTAAAATCTGCAGATTCATCTACAAATACATGACAATTACCAGTACCAGTTTCAATAACGGGAACAGTAGAATTATTTACTACATTATTTATTAAAGATGCGCCGCCTCTAGGAATAAGAACATCTATATATTTATTTAGCTTCATCATTACATCAACAGCGTTTCTATCAGTAGTTTCTATCAATTGAATAGCATCACCTGGCAGACCGCTTTCTACTAGTGCAGATTTCAATGATTTAGTAATTTCTATATTTGAGTTAATTGCATCTGAACCACCTCTAAGAATTACTGCATTACCAGATTTTAAACAAAGAGCTGAAGCATCTGCAGTAACATTAGGCCTTGATTCATAAATTATTCCGATAACACCCAGTGGAACCCTTACTTGACCTATTTGTAGATTATTTGGCATATGTTTCATTTGAAGAACATCATTAATTGGATCCTTCAAAGCTGATATATCTCTCAAAGCAGTAGCCATATCAAGAATTCTTTTTTCAGTTAAAACTAATCGGTCTACAAGTGGTGCAGAGGTTCCACGCTCCTTGGCACGTGCTACATCCTTTTCATTTGCTAATATAATTTTAGTGCTATCAGAAATAAGTTTATCGGCCATAAGATTTAATGCATTATTTTTATTTTCCGTTCCAGCATTTGCAAGCAATCTTGATGCCTCTTTAGCCTTTTTTCCAATTTCCTGCATATAGTCTTGTATATTTTGTTCCATATTATTCACTCCTTTTGTTTTGAATTGTTAATAAGTGACGCCATTTCAGCTTGGTTTATTTAATTGAGGTGGTATAAGTCAATTAATTTGTATTGTCGGAGCGTGACACCCCTCTGATTTATCTGTTGAGGCGTGACACCCCTCTATCTTAAGATGGACTTTGTAGTTGAGGGATGTCACGGGTTATCTTAAACCAATTGTCAATTATTCAAACCAAGTCCCAATTTCCTCTCCTTCTAGCAAATTATTTAAGACATTCGGGTAACTCCCGTTTGCAATTATCATTGAAATACCTGCTGTTGTAGCAATTTTTGCAGCAGAAATTTTGGTGCTCATTCCACCGGTACCAAGATTTGTCTTAGTATCTTCAGCGAAGTTTTCAATAGTGTTATCTATTTTTTCAACCCAATTAATGAGTTTTGCATCTTTATTAGTAGTAGGATCTGAATCAAAAAGACCGTCTATATCTGAAAGGATTATTAATAAATCTGCATCGAATGCTTTTGCAACCATAGCAGAGAGTGTATCGTTATCTCCAAATTTAAGCTCATCTACTGCAATTGCATCATTTTCATTAATTATAGGTATTCCACCATAATTAAGAAGTGAAAAATATGCATTTCTTAGATGATTCAGTCTTTCTTCATCAATTAAATCTTCTTTTGTGAGCAATATTTGAGCAGCAATTTGTCCATATTCAGAGAAAAGTTTTTCGTACATATGAACTAAAATACCCTGTCCGATAGCTGCAACAGCTTGTTTTTCGGGAATAGTTTTCGGCTTGGATCTTAATCCAAGCTTGCCAAGTCCCGCAGCTCCTGCACCAGAAGAAACTAGAATTATTTCTTTTCCGCTATTTCTAAGATCAGATAATTGTCTTACTATGTTTTCAATTCTTTTAAAATTTAGAAGACCGCTGGGGTAGGTTAAGGTTGATGAACCTACTTTAACAACTATTCTATTTATATTACTAAGATGGGTTATTCTATTATGAGAATTTGAATTCATCTAATTTCCTCCTAGACCAATAAAAGTATTACAATTAATTTAAGAAATATTGTACCATATATTCATGAATAAGTCCCTCCCTTAATCCATGTGTGCTAACAATAACTTCATTAATATTACAGTAATTAATTAAAGTCGATATTTCTGTAACTGAGGCAGTAAATATATCAGCACGGTCTTTAGAGAGACCTTTCAAAGCTTTTTTTTCTTCTATAGATTTATTTTGAACAACCTTATTAATACATATAACATCAAAATTACTCATCTTGTAGTTATGTAATTTTAGTTTTTTCATTTTAAAAGAATTTCTATGAATATTTCCTAGACTTCTGAAGGAACCGCCTATTCCAATAAGTCTTTTAAACTTTTTAGTCTTAAGCCAAGGGATAGTATCGAAGAGGTCTACTAAAAATGCTTCTAGTTCCATTTTTTGCTCAAATGTGATGGCATTGCTCGTGTGAAATTTTTCAGTAATGTTTAATGCTCCGAAGGGAATACTCAATTTTTCCACTAGTTCTTTTTCTTCCATATGAATAAACTCAGTACTACAGCCTCCAATATCAATGATTAAGCCACTACTTTCTTCAATACTGCTTTTTACACTTAAAAAGTCGTAGTAAGCTTCTTCTTCACCAGTTAATACCCTTACACTAATACCTGTTTCCACTAATACAGTTTGAACAAAGAAATCTTTATTAGGAGCTCGTCTAACTGCTTCAGTTGCGACAGCTACTATGTCTTCTACCTCTAAGGCGTCACAAACATTCTTAAAAATTTTCAAAGTAGAAATTGCTGTATTGATTTTATTTTCTGAAAGATTCATAAGTTCATCACAATCATTTCCAAGACGTACTGATTCTTTTATTTCATCTATTATTTCATAGTCATCTTTGAAATTAATGTTAACAACAACTAATCGAACAGAGTTTGAACCAATATCTATAATGCCTATTTTTTTCATAAGGATACTCCCTTTCAATTCACTATTTATAGTATAGCAGACTGTGGAATTTTATTACAATGAGAATTTCATTTTTATGTACAAAAGGAAATGTCAAATACAAGATAATGAAGTCTTTTTTTGTTATTGAGGAAAGAAAAATGTGATATAATATTCATAATGATAATCAGAAGGTGGTAAGTAAAATTTATGAGAAAAGATGGGACTGAAACCGTTGCTGCTATTGATGTAGGGTCAAATTCAATTAGGATGGTAATTGCTCAAATAACTAAGGATGGAAAAGTTGAAACTTTAGAGGAATTAATAAAACCCACTGACATTGGAAGAGATACTTTTTCTTCAGGAAGGATCGAAGTTGAAACTATCTATGAAGTTTCTGATATATTAAAAGGTTTTACTAATCTGATAGATGATTACAAGATTAAAAGTTATCATGCAGTGTCTACTAGTGGTATAAGAGAAGCTCAAAACCGCCAATTTGTACTTGAACAAATAAGAATAAGAACTGGGCTAGTAGTAGATATTATTAGTAGTGCAGAAGAAAGATTCTACACATATAAAGTGCTAGAAGAAAATTTAATAGATATTAAAAAAATATATGATGAAGGTGCGTTAATAGTAGATATAGGATCTGGTGGAGTAGAGATATCTGTATATCAACAGGGAAAATTGAATTTTACGCAAAATATTAAAGTTGGAGCTTTAAGGCTATTGGAAATGCTCTCGGATTTAGAGAGATTAACTTTGGATTTTCCAACAGTATTAGAGGAGTTTGTTGAAAGTAAAATATACATGTTGAAACCTATTATAAAAAAACTAGAGTTAAAGAATTTTATAGGATTAGGTGGAGAATTAAGTTTTTTAGGAAAAGATTATATTAGTAAATCAGATTTTAAACAGGTGTATTCCTCAATAAAGGGAACAGCAGATGATAGTATTAAGCAGCAATATAATCTTTCACGAGAAAGGGAAGAGCTCTTGCTTCCATCAGTTATTATTTTTCATGCATTTTTAAATATGACTAAAGCTGAAGGAATTTACATCCCCACTGTTTCCTTAAGACATGGATTATTAGCTAATATGGTAGATCAACGTTTTGATACACCTAGAAAACTAAACTCATTAAATAATATTGAAAGTGTTATTTGGAATATAGCAAAAAAATATAAAGTTGATGAGAAACATTCAGCATATGTTGAAGATTTAGCCTTATTTATTTTTGATAGTACTTGGAAGGCTCATAGAATGGGTGATAGAGAGAGAATATATCTAAGAATAGCTGCTGTTTTACATGACACAGGATTGTACATTAATATTAACAATTATGAGATGCATAGTTACACCATTATTAAAAATGAGAGCATAATGGGCCTTTCAGATAGAGAAATGAATTTAATTGCAAATATTGCAAGATTCCATAGTGAAAATAGTACTGATGGCAAGCATGAAAGTTATGGTGAATTTCATTACAAAGATAAACTAAAAATAGCCAAACTTTCAGCAATACTAAAATTAGCTGAAGCACTAGATGTTTCACACAAGCAAAAAATAAAAAAATTTGAAATTTCTATAAGTAGCAAGGAAATAATATTTAAGTTCAGTACTAATGAGGAAACGTTACTTGAAGAATGGAGTTTTTATAAAGGAGTAAGTTTTTTTGAAGAAGTAATGGGATATAGGCCTGTTATCAAAAGAAGAGGGTGACTTAGATGAAGAATTTTATAAATAGAGAATTAAGTTGGCTTGAATTTAATCAAAGAGTAATTGAAGAATCGCAAGACAATACAAATCCGTTATTTGAACGTCTAAAATTTTTATCTATTTCTGAATCTAATTTGGATGAATTTTTCATGGTGAGAGTTGCTGCAATTAAAGAACAAATTTCAGTTGGCTTTAATGAACCTGATTTTGCAGGACTTACACCAGTTGAACAAATTAAAAAAATTTCTGCGAGAGTACATCAAATGTCAGAAGAACAACACAATTGCTTTACAAGGTCTTTGATCCCTGCCATGAAAAAGGAAAATATAGTTTTTTTAAAGAAAGAAAAACTTTCAAAAGCACAGATTGAGATATTAAATAAGTATTTTGTTAATAATATTTATCCTGTACTTACACCAATGGTTGTAGATAAAGGCAGGCCATTTCCGCTTATCTTAAATAAGAGCTTGAACATTGCAGCATTACTTGAAAAACCAAACAAGTCGGAGGAACCATTTTTTGCTATCGTTCAAGTTCCTTCGCTTATAGGCAGAGTTGTTGAACTACCATTACAGGAAAACATAAGAAGTTTTGTTTTTTTAGAGGATATTATTGAATTGAATTTAGAGATGTTGTTCAGTGGCCATAATATTTTAACTTCAGGTTGCTTTAGAATTACTAGAAATGCTGACTTAAGCATAGACGAAGAGGAAGCAGAAGATTTACTACAAGCAATTAAAGAATCTGTTAAGCAAAGAAAATGGGGGGCGGCTATTAGATTAGAAATTCAGTCAGGGCTGGATGAGAGAATAGTTAAAATATTGAAGAAGGAACTAGACCTTAGTAATTCTTCTATTTATCATATAATTGGACCTTTAGATTTAAGTTTTCTATCAAAATTTTCAGAAATTAAAGGATTTGAAAAGTACAAATTTCCTAGTTTTCATTCTCAGGATTTTGTTCAATTTCAAGAGACAGATATTTTTAAAGCAATAAAAGAAAAAGATATTTTAGTTCACCATCCTTATGAATCTTTCAAATCAGTTGTGCAACTAGTTCAAGCAGCAGCTAGTGATCCTGATGTATTGGCAATAAAGCAGACTCTATACAGGGTTAGTGGAAAGTCTCCTATAGTAGAAGCACTAGTTCAAGCAGCTGAGAATGGAAAGCAAGTTACAGTTCTTGTAGAATTGAAAGCTAGATTTGATGAAGAAAATAATATTCAATGGGCTAACAGATTAGAACAAGCAGGTTGCCATGTTATATATGGATTAGTTGGACTAAAAACACATTGCAAAATATTATTAATTGTAAGAAGAGAAGAAGACGGAATTAAAAGATATGTTCACTTAGCCACAGGCAACTATAACGACGTTACTGCCAATTTTTATACTGATATTGGAGTTTTTACTTCAAATCCATACTATGGTGCTGATGCTTCTGCACTATTTAATACTCTTTCAGGTTATTCTCAATTAGAGAATACCTATAAGTTTTCTGTTGCACCAATTTCTATGAGAAGCAAATTTTTAGATTTGATTAGTAGAGAAAAAGACAATTCTCTTTCAGGCAAAAAGAGTAGAATAATTGCAAAAGTAAATTCTTTAGTAGATCAAGAAATTATTGAGGCATTATATGAAGCTTCAAGAGCTGGAGTTGAAATTGAACTAATAGTAAGAGGAATTTGCTGCTTAAGACCAGGGGTAACAGGGATTAGTGAAAGAATAAATGTAAGAAGCATTGTAGGGAGATTTTTGGAACATAGTAGAGTGTACTACTTTTTAAATGACGGCAATGAAGAAATATATTTATCCTCTGCGGATTGGATGAATAGAAACTTAGATAGAAGAGTTGAGTTACTTTTTCCTGTAGAAGAAAAAAATAACAAAGAACGAATAATAGAAATATTAAAAATTTATTTAAAAGATACAGTAAAAGCAAGAATTTTGAATAAAAATGGGGTGTATACTAGAATTGATAAAAGAGGAAAAGAAACATTAAATTGCCAAGATTATTTTTCTGAAAAAAATTCAGATTGATAGGTATGTTTGTAGTTATTTGTAGGGTAAAAGAGTATAATGTTTATGGAATGGTTTTGATTGGAAATTATGAATAGTTTTATTATTTTATAAAAGGTAAAGGGGTGTAATTATGAATGAGAAGGAACTTTTATTAAAAAAGGTAAATAGTAAGGTTTTAATACTCGATTGGCTTATGTTTGTATTACTCATGGGAGGGTATATCTCTGAATTATCAAAGGGTAAGAGTAGCTATACCATTGTATTCACTGTTATGACAATGTTTATTGTACCTTTGATTGTAGCCAGCGTAATTTATTTTAAAAATAATTTAAGTAGATATATAAGAGTGATTACAGCCATAGGATTTTTCTGTGGTTATGCATTTGCATTGTTCAATGCGGAGTCAGTTATAAGAATTTATGGATTTGCATTACCACTTATATGTATATACTGTTTATATTTTGAAAAAAGATTCCTTTACATAACTGGAGGGCTAACTGTTGCAGTAAATATTGCAGTAATTGTAACGAATATGATACAGGGGCACACAAGTGCTAGTGCAACTACAGACTATACATCTCAATTTTGCATCATACTGATGTATATTGCTGCTGCAGTTATTACCGTTAAAATTTCTAGCGATATGAAAGAAGATATAGAGACAAAAACGGAATTAATAATGGAGGAGCAGATTAGACAAAAAGCTTTAAATGAAGATATACTTAGAATAGCAAGAATTATGGATGATAATTCAATTGGAATTGAACAAATAGTGGACAAGATATTGAATACATCTAAGTCAATGTCTGCTGCAGTGAATGAAATCGCATCTGGAGCTATGAATACTGCACAGGATATTCAAGAGCAGTCAAAGTTAGTTGATGAAATTCAAAACAAAATTATGAATACAGCTAAGATGTCTGAAGAAATGGATGAAGCTTCAAATACAAATATTAAAGAATTAAATATAAGCAAAGATGTTATATTACAACTTAATACTAAAACAAAATTAGTTACTGAAAATAATACACAGGTGTCTGAAATAATGAATAAGCTTAAAGCTAAATCAAATGATATTTCTGAAATTATGGGAGTAATAACGGATATATCTGAACAGACAAACTTATTGGCTTTAAATGCATCTATAGAAGCAGCTAGAGCTGGGGAAGTTGGAAAAGGTTTTGCGGTGGTTGCTGATGAAATTAGAAAACTAGCAGAACAGACCCAGAATTCAGCAAATAGTATTTCAGAAATTATTAATGAACTTCAAACTGAAACAAACAAATCTGTAAAAGCTGTAATGTCACTTAAAGAATCAAATGGACAGCAAGAATTACTAATATCTAAGACTGAAAATTCCTTTAATGATATAAGCAAAAATACAAATGAAGTAAAGGTAAAAATTGATGGTGTAAATAGTAATATTAGTGAAATATTGAAGTCAAATGAGAGAATAGTAACTGCAATTTCTAATATATCGGCAGTATCTGAAGAAACTACTGCAAATTCACAGGAAGCTGAATCAATGACTCAGGTATACATTGATCAGGCTAACGAAGCTAAAAAACTAGTTGAAGGACTAATTAAGGCTTCATCAGATTTGAAAAAATATATATAGATTCAATTACTCCTAAGATATCAAATTATTTTGGGAGTGTTTTTTTTCACATTTAATATTATAATTAGTTTGATGATTATTTAATATATTTTTAGATAATGCAATTTAATTATCATTTGTAAAAAACTAAAGTATGACATCAGAATGTTTTTAAGAATGAAGGGAGTACAAAAGTGGAAGGATTAAAAGGAAATTGTCTAGTAGCTCAATCAGGTGGACCAACGTCAGTTATTAATTCCTCAGTGTATGGAGTAATCAAAGAGTTCACTGAAAAAAATCCATCAGATCATGTTTTTGTTGGAGTATATGGAATAGAAGGAATTTTAAATAATCAAATCTATAATGTGGACAAACTATCAAAGGAAGAATTAGAAGGAATGAAATATTTGCCATCGGCTGCCTTGGGTTCTTGCAGATATAAAATTAAAGATTTTAATGATAGCGATGAAGAATATGTAAAATTATTCAAGATTTTTAAGACTATGAATATTACATACTTTTTCTATGTAGGCGGAAATGATTCTATGGATGCCGCATGTAAATTATCTGAATATGCAAAGCAAATTGATTTTAAAATAAATATTATTGGAATACCTAAAACTATAGATAATGATTTAGTTGAAACTGATCACTGCCCTGGTTTTGGAAGTGCAGCAAAATATGTTTGCAACACTGCCATGGAAATATGGTTTGATACAAACACATATAATTCTAATTCAATAATGGTAATGGAAGTTATGGGAAGAGACGCTGGGTTTATAGCAGCTTCTTCAGGAATAATCAAGCAAGCAATTCCAGATATTAATCAGTTAATCTATATACCAGAGGTGCCTTTTACAGAAGAGAAGTTTTTAAAGGATGTAAAAGAAGCCATGTCTAGAAATGGTAAGCTTTTAGTTGTTACTTCAGAAGGATTAAAAGATGCAAAAGAGAATTATATAAATGTTGCTTCAAACTGCTATGAAAATGATCAATTTGGACACAAACAATTAGGTGGCATAGGAAGTTATCTACAAGGATTAATAAAGAACAATGTGGAAAAGAGAGTTAAGTTTACTGAACTAGGTGTTAGTCAAAGATGTGCTATCCATTGTAGTTCTAAAACTGATTTGGAAGAAGCTGAATTAGTTGGTAGAGAAGCTGTTAATTATGCATTAAAGGGTAAAACCGGGTATATGGTGGCTTTGGAGCGGGAACCAGGAAACAAATATAAGTGTAGAACAAAATTAGTTGAGCTTAAAAGTGTAAGCAATAAAGTTAAACATGTCCCTCGAGAATGGATAAGCGAAGAAGGAAACAGTATTAATCAGGAAATGATAGATTACGTTTCCCCACTTATTGTGGGGGAAGTTAATACTTTTCAAAATAATGGGCTAATTAAATATTTAAATGTAAGGAATAAATTGGAGCGTCTTTAAAAGACGCTCCTTGTTAATTTATTATAAATAAATATTAAATATTTTGAGATAACATATTTAATTCTGAAGATAAAGAGGCCATTTCTTCAATACTTGCATTAATTTGTTGTGAGGAGGATGATTGTTCTTCACTTGCCTTAAGTGATGTTTCACTCATTTTACTAACATCCGTTAGCTTGAGTTTAATATTATCAATAATTTTTTTTAGTTTTGGTACAGTACCTTTAGTTTGGTCAGAAAGTTTTCTGATTTCTTTTGCTACAACATTAAAACCTTTTCCTACTTCACCTGCTCTAGCAGCTTCAATGGATGCGTTTAAACCTAACATTTTTGTCTGATCAGAAACTCCTTCAATAAATGATGATATCAAATTGATTTCATCAGATAATTCGTAAACTTCTTTCAATGTAGAGTTTAATTCACATTCGTTATTATGAATGTGAAATGCAGCTGTAGATAATTGTTCTATTGCTGAAGATATGCCTGTTAATCCATAATTTAAATTATTAGACATTTCTTTAAGTTGAGCTGCGTTCCCCTTAGGTAACGCTATTCCAAAAGTTCCAACTAATTCGTCTGGATTATCTTCATCAAATAATGGGTAATTCATTATTAATGCAGGCACTCCCCAGAGTTTTGCATCAACATTTGAAATTGTAAGATGCTTAGATTTAATTGTTTTTGAGGAGGCATCATTCTCTTCTAATTTACAGCCTACATAAAAACTATCAACATCAAATTTTGGAGAACCCTGCTTGTAAACACATTTTGTTAGGTCTGTAACGTATAGAACAACACCTTCAGCAAACATCTCTGATAGAATGGGTGCAAAATGTGGAAAACCAGCTGCAAAAGGGTGCAGATGAGGAAAAGAAATTGAAAATGCACCAACTATTTTACCGTTTTCATCTACAACAGGAGTTCCGGACATAGTTAAACGAGTACCATAAACTTCACGTTTAACCTTAGTTACAATAGTTTTTCCTTCATTCATTGCACGTACAGCTGCGCCATCTTTTGAAACGGTATTGCCAACTTTAAGTGCCTCGATGTCAAATACTTTTGATGAAAGTTTCCAAGTAATTGTATTACCGTCTGTAATAATATAAACTGCTCCACCTGGTATTAGATTGATTTGCAATTCAGCTAAGACTTTTAAAGTACTCAATTCAGAAACTGTAATCATAAATATTACTCCTCTTATTATAAATTTGAGAAAATTTTGACAACTATATAAATAATTATAAAACAAAATTATACAAGAATCAACAGAATATTACATACTTAATCATTATTTTAATTAAATGTAATTTAATGGAAGCTACAAGTGGGGCTGAATTTGAAATAGTTACAATTGGATGGCTTAACATAGAACCAATTGGTAGTTTACTACACAAAACTTAAAATGTATACTGAAATTGGATGGTATAACCCTATTTATGAGGAGGCGATTAAATGCAGATTGAAATTGATAGAAATAGCTCAGTACCAATTTATATACAGATCTCAAACAAAATTAGAGCAATGATTTTAAGTGGATACTTGCCTGGAGGGTATAAACTACCACCAGAGAGGAAATTATCAGAGCAATTGGAGGTAAATAGAAGTACAGTTCTTAATGCATATAGGGAATTAAAATCTGAAGGACTTGTAGATTCCTATGTTGGTCAAGGTACTATTGTTAGTATCTCGGAAGGATATATAGAATATAATAAACCTGATAATATTCAATGGAAGCAAGCTTTTAGTGATAATGCTTCAAGAATACGAGAAGCTGTTTCTATAGATATAATGGAAATTGCAAATAGAAAAGATACAATTTCTTTTGCTGCAGGAATAGCAAATTCAGAACTAGATCCTCTAAATGATTTAAAGTTAATTCAGGATGAACTCATGGAAGAGCATGGAAATGAAATCTACCGAATAGCTCCAACTGAGGGGATTTTACCTTTGAGAGAAAGTATTAAAGAATTTATTAATTGTAGGGGAATTTCTTCAAAAATAGATGAAATAATTGTTTTAACAGGTTCTCAGCAAGGTATTGAATTTACTGCAAGAACACTTATTAATCCTGGAGATATTGTAATAGTAGAGGAGCCTTCTTTTTTTCAGCACTTCAAGTTTTTAAGTCCTTGGGTGCTAGAGTAATTGGTGTTCCTATGGATAAAAGTGGAATGAAAACTGATGTATTAGAAACTTTACTTAAAAGGTATAAACCGGTTTTAATATATACTATGCCAACTTTTCAAAATCCAACTGGAGTAGTTATGAGTCTAGAGAGAAGAAAACACATATTAAGTTTAGCTTATAAATATCAAGTACCAATTCTTGAGGACGATCCTTATTATGAACTTAGGTATGAGGGCGAACCTATTCCACCTATAAAGGCCTTTGATAGATACGGTTATGTTATATATATAAGTAGTTTTTCAAAGATAATGTTTCAAGGGTTACGGGTTGGATGGCTAGTTGCATCACATGAATTTATAAAGCAAATTTCAATGCTAAAGCAGATGTGTGATCTTCACTCTAGTAGTTTACCTCAATGGATAATTGATGGTTTTAGTAGAAAAGGCTTGATAAACAATCATATTGAATTACTTAAAGAAAATTATTCATATAAAAGAAATGAAATGATTAAAGCTCTTAATGAAAACAGTGTAAAGGGAGTTGAATGGTCTATTCCAATTGGAGGAATATATATATGGTGCAAGCTTCCTGATGATATAAACATGTCAGCGCTAACTTTAAAAGCAATATCAAAGAAAGTAGCGTTTCTTCCAGGCTCAGTATGTTTTTCCGATATTCATAGCGAAGCTTATATAAGACTAAATTTCACCTTTTGCTCAGTGGAATTAATTAATGAAGGGGTATCAAAATTAATGGGAGCTGTAGATTCAACATTAAAGGAATATAGAAAAAACAAAATCATAGATAAAACTGAAATAAGACCTATAATATAGTATTTAACATTAAGAGGAGTGATATAGATGGCTATAACTTTTTCAAATAGAATGAAAAAACTTACTGCGTCTGAAATTCGAGAAATATTGAAGATTACTGAGAGTCCTGAAATAATTTCTTTTGCTGGTGGACTGCCAGCACCAGAATTTTTTCCAGTAGAGGAAATGAAAGAAGTCTCAGTGAAAGTTTTAGAGGAAAATGGGACTACGGCTTTACAGTACTCTACTACAGAAGGCTATGTTCCTTTAAGAGAAAAGATAGCAGAAAGAATGAATAGTAAACTAAATACAGATATAATTTATGAAAACATATTGATAACTAGCGGTTCACAGCAAGGGTTAGACCTTTTAGGGAAAGCATTTCTTGACAAAGGAGATATAGTATTGTGTGAGAGTCCAACCTATCTAGGTGCCATTAACGCCTTTAAGGCTTATGAGCCAAGGTTTGTAGAAATAGCAACAGATGAGGGAGGCATGATAATAAAGGACTTAGAAAAAACTTTATCAACTATTGATAACATTAAAATGATTTATGTAGTACCTGATTTCCAAAACCCTACTGGTAGAACTTGGTCTTATAGTAGGCGTAAAGAATTTATAGAATTGGTTAATAAATATATGATTCCTGTAATTGAAGACAATCCTTATGGAGAGTTAAGATTTAATGGTGAATCAATGCCTTCGCTAAAAGCTATGGACGAGAAAGATTTAGTAATTTTTTTAGGAACTTTTTCAAAGATTTTTTGCCCAGGGCTAAGAATTGGATGGATTGCAGCTGAAAAAAATTTATTGCAAAAATTCATCATGTTAAAACAGGGGAGTGATCTTCAGTCCTCAACAAGAAGCCAAATGGAAATATCAAAATACATGGAACTATATGATATTGATAAGAATATTTCTATACTAAAAGAAGTCTATAAGAAAAGAAGAGATATCATGATTCATACAATGGAAGAAGAGTTTCCTAAAACAGTAACATTTACATATCCCGATGGAGGGCTATTTACATGGGTTGAGCTTCCAACGCATATAAATGCAAGAGCACTTTTAGAAAGGTGTCTTGAAAAAAAGGTTGCATTTGTTCCTGGTGGTTCATTTTTTCCCAATGGAGGAAAAGAAAACACATTTAGATTAAATTATTCCAATATGCAAGAAGATAGGATAATTGAAGGAATTAAAAAAATTGGTGAAGTCATAAAAGAAATTAATTTAAAAGGACAGATGTAATTCAACATCTGTCCTTTTAAATCAATTATTGATGGTCTTTACGAGCAGGTAATTTAGTCATCGAGATTCTGCTGCAGTTTTTGCAGTTTTTTCATCCAATCCTTGAGTTTTAATGATAAACGAAGTTAATGAAGCTAATTTCTCATCATAGGACTGCATAGTGCCATCGGCTTTTGCACAGTAAAGGCAATAATCTTTTTCTGAATCCCCCATGGCAAAATCCTCAGGATTATTCATTGGCATTCCACAAGCAATACAAGTTTTCATTTGATTTTCCTCCTTTTTATTGTTTTATTAAGTTCATAAAATGTTGTATTAATTCAGGGCTCTTTTGTTTTAATACAGAATTATTGGGTCAAATAAATCGCTTTTAGTTATATAATAATGAATTAATCCAAGCCATGTATTATATAACAAATGAATAGGGATTTGCTTAATGATTCCTTTATCCATCTCTTTTTCAGCAGCAATACTGATATGAAAGGATATAGTAGATTGAATCATAATATAAGTAGAACTAACACTTTCTGGAAGCAGACGTCTTTCAATGACTAATCTAGTATAGAAGGCTTCATATTCAGTCAAGCCAATTAAATGAGCTTCTAAAACTTCTTGTAGACTACAACTTGCAGAAGCTAATTCATTGAGACGTTCATTAATCCTTTTTCCAAATTCTTCTATTACCACAATTATTAATTCTTCTTGTGTTGAGAAATGTGACAAAAGAGTTCCATGTGAAAATTTGCAGCTTTTGCTATATCTGCAGTACGGGTAGCTGTTAATCCATCTCTAGAAAATAAATCAATTGCTACCTCTATTAAACGCTTTCTTGTTAAGTTTTTTGTTCTTGTCTTTTTGTTTCGGACATTTTAAACACCTCTTTAGTGAGTGAGCACTCAATGACTATGTACTCATTATATAGTCTTGTATATTCTTTGTCAATATTTTTTTAATAAATTCAAAGCAGAAAATGATATTTATTTTAAATGATTAGCCTGATACCTAAATATATAAATGAATTGCCAAGAAAACATGGGACATTCTTCAGCTTCGGAGGCTTTCTGTAAAGAAAAGAGTGTCCCACCGCCTGCAGAAGACGAAACTGAGAAATTTCGTTAACTACAAAAGAGGTGGACTCTCTAAAAAATAATTTCTAGAGAAGCACACCTCAATTAGCAAATAAAATTACTTTGTTGTATCTGCACCTTTCAAATCATAGAGCTCTTCAGAATTTCCGTTACCAAAGTGTTGGTTTTGTGAATCAGAGGAGCTTGAAGTGTCAGTTGTTTTATTTGTTGTATCAGTAGCTTCATTACTAGTCGCACTAGATGTATTGTTTGTTGTTTGACTAGTTGTAGTACTAGTTGATACTGTAGTAGTAGTTTTCCATTCACTTTCTGAAACAAGTTTGCCATTGGCTTTAGCCCAGGTCATGATTTCATTACTTCGAACCGCCTTGGCCTCCGCCAATCATTACATATCTTACTTCGCCCTTATTAACCAATTCTTTAAACTCCGCTAGTGTAATAGCCTTATCAGTTCCGAAGAATCCCCAAGTCATTACCGATTCTCCAGTTTTAATTATTATATCTGATGCAAAACCACTAGTTGATGAAGTTACAAGTATATATTTTTCTGTTGTCTTATTTTTTTGTAAGAATGCTATTAATTTTGTATTACTGCTATCATTAGAATCAGTCTTTTGTTTATTCGTAATTAACGATAATCCTGCAGATGGCAAACTTGGAACTGCATAGAATATTGTTGTAGCTGAACAAGCAGTAGGGGTTACTAGGAGTCCTAGTAGAGCAGTACTTACTAATATTTTCTTTAACTTGGTATTCTTATCGCTATTTTTCATTAGATTAAGTACTATAAGCATAATTGAAGAAACAAAGCATAAAATTGAGAGTACAATCATTAAAATTTTAGCGATATTTGAAGTATTGTAATAATAGGATAGTATTAGTAATTGAACTAACCCGTCTGTTATAAGTGCCACAGGTAAAATCCAAGATTTCCATCCTCCGTGTTTATAAAGCTCCCACATAGATACAATTCCAATTCCTGCTAGAGCTGCAATTGGTGGAGCAAGCATAGTTAAGTAATAGGGATGAAATAAGCCTGTTGTGAAACTAAAATATATAAATTCAGGCACTAACCACACTGACCATAGAATTAAGGCTAATTTTTTTCTATTATCAAAAGCTGGTTTAAGTTTTTCTTTTATTGCAGCTGCTATAAACCCAAATACTGCAAGAGGGAATAACCAAATTATTTGATCTGATAAGCTATTGTTTGAAAACAATCTTGTAATACTAGATGGTTCATTACCTCCAAAGTACTTCCACCACCATTTCCAGATTTTCCTCTTGGCGCTTGTCCACCATCACCTGAAGGTCGTGTTCCAGAAGGTGGAGTACCAGTAGGTTTTGTACCTGAAGGTGGTGCTCCAGTTGGGCGTGCATTTGTGTCTGTGCTTGATTTACTGTGCTTGTTGAAGTTTCAGTGCTTGTGATGCACTTGTGTAGATGTAGTGCTTGACGAAGTAGTGGTAGTCGGTGCAGTATTATTAGTCATTTTTTTAGTACCACTTGTGCTGCTACTTCCAATTCCAAGTCTTTCTAATCCATTATGTCCAATTATAAGTTCTAACTCTGAATTGTTTGTACTACTTCCAACATAAGGTCTGCTTGATGCAGGAATTAAATCTACTGCTATAGGCCAAGCGAATGAAACAACTAGTAAAACCAAAGTCCCTAAAATAAGATGAAGTATTCTCTTTTTAAATGAAACTGCACTTGTAAGAAGGTAAGTTAGATATATAGCTGGAACTACCATATAAGCTTGAAGCATTTTTATATTAAAACCTATACCTACAAAAACTAAACTTAATATTAGATATTTTATTTTGCCTTTTTCAGCTGCTATAGAAATAGCCCAGCATGCTAAAAGAAGAGTCTAAAACAAGTAAGTTGTCACAGGTATTATTTCTGCTTACTGCCACAAAAACTGGGGTTACTGCGAGAAATAGTGCTGAAAGAAGACCAGCTGCACTTCCAAAGGCTTTTTTTACAATAATATAAATTAATGCAACTGAGAGAACTCCTGCAAGAGCCTCTGGAAGAAGAATACTCCATCCGCTAAATCCAAAGATTTTAGCGAAGATTGCTTGAATCCAAAAACCAAGCGGTGGTTTATCAATTGTTACAAAACCAGAGGGATCAAAAGATACAAAAAAGAAGTTTTTAAAACTCATAGTCATACTTTTTACCCCAGCTGCGTAGTATTGATTTGAATATCCTTCAATGCTTAAATTGGTGAAGTTTAATATTCCAGATAATAGCATGATTAACGGTAGTAATAATCTTTCTTTTGTAAGTTTTAGTTTTTTCATGTTAGTTTCCTCCCTTATAAAAATTATAGAAAATTTATTTGTCCATATAGAATATCTATACTTTAAATAAGAGTATAACATCCAATTGTAGTAAGGGTATCGATTAAATATGTTAGCATTATGTGATTTATTATTGTTTACAAAAAAAGAAGCACTAGTATTTATTCTAGTGCTAAAACTTCCTTATTAAATATATTAACCAATAACATTTTTTGCTGCTTGCAAAAGGTAATCTGAGGAAGATGCTAATTCTTGCATCGTACTGGACAGTTCCTCTGTAGCAGCAGCTTGTTGCTGACCTATAGCTGATGCATCATCAATTTTCTCATCGATTTCAACAATTTTTTCACTTATTTTGTTTAGGATATTTTCCACTTCTTTAATTGCATTTGAACTATTTTCAGCCATTTTACGAATTTCTGTTGCTACAACTGAAAAACCTTTACCATGCTCACCAGCTCTTGCAGCTTCTATGGCAGCATTAAGCCCAATCATATTTGACAGTATGAGCAACACCACGAATTATATCTATTATCTTTCCAGTCTCATTTATCTGAGTACTTATTTCTTGTGCCAAAGCTTGAAGTGACATTTGTTGAGTTGCTAGTTTTTCAGCAGAAGTTGCAAGTGCTTCAATTGTAGAAGAAGTTTGGTTTGAGGATGTAGCAACTATATTTGCATTATTAATTAGCTTTTCACGATTTTCTAAACCAATACCTAAACCTATGCCGCCTATGATATTTCCATGACTATCGAAAATAGGAATAGCAGTAGACTCAAATTCAATACCTAAAGCCTCTTTGGGTACTATCAATCTCTCAGGTCTACCTGAATTCAAAGCCTTAAGGATTGCATCTTCTTTTAGGAATATTGGCTCCAATCATTTCTAATCTGTGACTTAATTTTTTCGCCAGAAACAAAGCCAATAAATTTTTGTTTGTCAGTTATTCCCACCATACAATCTAGTGGGATTAGTTTCTGAAGAGTTGGGGCCAAACTTTACTAAGAAAATCTAGTAAATTCTCTGATTCAGTTTTATCATTTGAATACATACTAAAAACTCTCCTTTCAATCTAATATCTAAATACTGAGTGTTTTAATCTTTATTATTAAATCAAAATAATTTGAAAAATCACACAAATTACTACAAGTATCTTACCATTAATTCAAGATATTTTTCAACTTATTTCGACAATAATTTTAGAAGATTGGTATAATAAAACAATTATTTAAATAGAAACAATTGAAATCAGCTATCTACTAGAACTATTAGCTCTAATAAGATGCTTTAGTCATACCTTAAGTATCTATTGTTTGTTATATGTTGAATAACATAGTTTGATAGGCATATATATGACTTAATATGTTCTGTTTAAAGTATACTTTGGTCAATGTTATGATAAGACAAATATACCATTTTAATCAGGAAAAAGAAGAGATAACTATAATTATATAAGGCAATATAGTATAATAAATAAAAGTAAACTATTTAATAAAGATTATATAGGATTACTTTTATTTAAAATATAAGGAGAAATGATTTATGTCATATGAATACATACTATTTGATCTAGATGGTACACTGACAGATCCAGCCATTGGAATAACAAACTCTGTTATGTATGCACTGAAGAAGTTTGGTATTGAGGTTAGAGAAAGATCCGAACTATATAAATTCATTGGACCACCACTATGGGATTCCTTTGAAAAGTATTACGGCTTTTCAGAAGAAGAAGCTAAAACAGCAGTAGAGTATTATCGTGAGTATTATAAGGACAAGGGTATATTTGAAAACTTAGTTTATGATGGAATTGAGAATTTACTAATAAAATTAAAAGACAAGGGTAAGACAATTATTGTAGCAACATCTAAACCAGAAGTATTTGCAAAACAAATATTGGAGCATTTTGATATTTCAAAATATTTCACTTTTATTGCTGGTGGCAATCTTGATGGAACAAGAGTTAAAAAGAATGATGTTATTCAGTACGCACTTGAAAATTGCAATATTAAAGATTTATCAAAAGTAATAATGATTGGCGACAGAGAACATGATATTATAGGGGCAAAAAAAGTAGAAATTGATTCAATAGGAGTTTTGTTTGGATACGGTGATAGAGATGAACTTGAAAAAGCAGGTGCAGATTTTATTGTTGATTCAGTTGTTGATATTGGGAAAATTTTGTTTAATTAATGAAGGGTTATAATCCGTGATAACATATATTTTCTATAAGCCTAAAAAGCTATCGAATATTATTGGGTAGCTTTTTGGGTTATAATAAAATAAAAATAAAAGGCACTTTCTTCAACGTTAATAAGAATAAGTAATACTGTCATAGAAATAATTGTTTCTCGAACAATTTAATTTATAGTTTGTAAGAATGTTAATAGACATTGTTCATAGATTCTCAAAAGATTTCCTCGTTGAACAAAAATGTGCTAGCAAATAAATGATTATGAAAATAGGAAATGAATATAAATGTTCCCATTTCTCAGGGTCATAAAAATTTATCCATGCAAAAAGTGGCTCAACAACGAATGAAGCTAACCCAGCAAAAACTACAGCTTTAATAAGTGGATTAATATTAGTTTTGTACTGCAAAAATATCATTGTTACCACAGGTAAGACGCTCATGTCCCATAAAATAAAAGATGGGTTAATTGCGTCAATATCAACGTGATAATCCCAAAAATTCAATTCAACTCCAATATCATCAAGAAGCATAGAGAGGATAATTACCACAAAGCTCGAAAATAAAAGACGAGATGTACTTTCTTTTTTTCTGAATTTTATCCATAAAACCCATGGGAGAATAGTCATGGCAACACACAACCACCACCTCCATGTTAAAAATATATTATCCATATAAAGGGCTCTCATTTTAATATTTATCCTATTGCTTAAATCATGTAATGTGTTAAGTTTATTATTATAGTTACTCAGCATTAAATTCACCTCTTAACTTTTATTAAAAAACTATATGAAATAATGTATAACCAACATATGTAGTTTAACCCTATACCTATAATAAATTCACTGCTATTTTAGATATCATATGCTACAATAGTATTAGCAACGTTATTATGATAAATTAAAATTAATCATGAATTTCAAGGAACCTATCTAAAATATATCTTGGTATATTTACATTCGTATTAAATATACCGTTTTTATTTTTTGAATATATGCACATAGAAGTTAAAGATTCAGAAAATCATATTACATACCAACTGTTGCACAAAAAATATAGATTAAGATAATAATTTTTATTAAGTATTATAAAATTATTATAAGAGGAGATTAAATATGGAAAATAATAACACGAAAATTGTTGTATCAGGAGATATATGTGTAAATTTGTTACAAAGGATAACATATCCTCAGAGTAATACGGGTTTCAATTGGCAAACTCATTTAAATATGCATAGTACTTTAAAAGCAGGAGAAGCTTTACTTCTAGCAAAACTTGTATCTTTGGCCACAGGAGCATCTGTACTTTCACCAGAGATAAAGGATATAGAATTAATTCCATCAGGAGATTTTCTTAGGTCCACTGCTGAGTTAGAGCTTTTACCTATGTTTGATGATAAAAACAATAGTGGACAAGTTTATAGAATAAAACGTTTTATGGGCTTTACAGGAACGACCTCTGGCGTGCCTCAGTTACTTCCTATTATTAACGATGACCCCAGTGTAGATATAGTTATTTTAGATGATGAAAATAATGGATTTAACTCTAATAAAGAATTTTGGCCTTTAGCTTTAAAGACCTCAGAAACATCACCAATAATCTTATTTAAGATGAATAATCCTATTGGTTCAAGTGAACTTTGGAAACACCTGCAAAAATTTCATAATGAAAAAACAATAGTAATTATAAACAGTGATGATTTGCGTTCCAAGGGAGTTAATATAAGCAAAAGCCTTTCATGGGAAAGAACAGCACAAGATTTTGTTTGGCAAATTAATAATAACCCTAATCTTTCTTTTCTAGCCAAATGTCATCATCTTATAGTACCTTTCGGTGTTGAAGGTGCCATATATTATAGAAATGAAGATGTACCTGAAACTACATTGTATTTTTTGCCTTATGAATTTGAAGGCGGATTTATTAAAGATTCTCAAGGAAAAATGTATGGACTTACATCCACTTTTGTTGCAGGACTTGCGAGTGCTATTGTTACAGGAATTCAAGAGAATGAAGAATTATTTGAATCAATAAGTGTAGGTATTCGTCAAGGCACTGTTGCTGCTCAAAAATATTTTATTCAAGGCTTTGGTGAAAATGTTGAAGAATCTCCATTTCCTAATCCATGTATATTTGTTGAAAATGAAGATGATTTTGTACATAGTGACCATGTACAAGATGTAGTAGTGCCTACTTCCCTTAGCCCTAATTGCCGTGCTTGTTGGTATATTTTAAAGGACAAAAGTTCTACAAACTTAGCAGAGATAGGCTATGATATTGTGAAAACTGGAGTGGAAAATGCACTTGAATTTATACCCATTGCTCAGTTTGGCAATTTAACAACAGTTGATAAGGCTGAAATAGAAAGCTATAGAAGTATTAAAAATCTTATGCTCGAGTATATTTCAACTAAAAATACAGTTCGTCCACTTTCAATTGCAGTGTTTGGAACCCCTGGGTCTGGAAAATCTTTTGGAATACTGGAAGTTGCTAATAGTATTGCATCAAATTTAATAAAAAAGTTAGATTTTAATTTATCTCAATTTCGAACACCTCTAGATCTAGTAAATGCTTTTCATAAAGTGAGAGATATTGCGCTAGAAGGGAAAATACCATTAGTATTTTTTGATGAATTTGATTCTGCTCTTGAAGGAAAACTGGGATGGTTAAAATATTTCCTAGCACCTATGCAGGACGGTGTATTTAGAGAAGGAGATTCCATCCATCCTATTGGAAAAGCTATTTTTGTTTTTGCAGGTGGTACAAGCAGTACTTTTAAAAGCTTTTGTGGAGAAGATCTTGAAAGCGAAAAAGAACAAAAACAGTTCTTACTTGAATTTAAAAGTGCAAAAGGTCCAGATTTCGTTAGTCGTCTAAGAGGTTATGTAAATATCCTTGGACCGAATCAAACTGATAATGACTGGGACCACTTATTTATAATCCGAAGAGCAATGCTACTTCGTTCACTTTTGGAGCGTAAAGTACCTCATCTTATAAATGATAGTGGTGAGGCTCAGATTGATAATGGAGTTTTAAGAGCGCTTCTCAAAATTCCAAGGTACAAGCATGAATCTAGGTCTATGGAAGCCATACTTGAGATGAGTATGTTAACTAATGCGAAAAAATGGGAACAATCTTATTTGCCGTCTAAAGAACAGCTAAAACTACATGTGGATGAGGAACAATTTTCACGCCATTTAATGCATGATGCCTTCTATGGTGAAAAAATTGAAAGTCTCGCAATAGATATTTATGAAAAGTATCGAGGAATTAATGAAAATAACAGAGATATGCAAGGAAGTTTAATAACGCCATGGCAGGATCTTAGTGAAGAACTTAAAAGCTCCCACCGCCATCAAGCTAAAAATATTCCTAATGCATTACTAAAAATTAATTATGATGTTGTTTCTGTTAAAGAAAAGCCTGAATTTACAGAGTTTACAGCTAAAGAATTGAATATTTTAGCTGAAAAAGAGCATACTCGTTGGTGTAATTATAGTAAAAAGCGTGGTTTCAAGTATGGTGAAGTAGAAGATAGTGAGAAAAAAACTAATCCTTCTATTGTACATTGGGATAAACTACCTGAAGAGGAGAAAAACAAGGTATATCAAATGGTTAAAATTTGGCCAGAAATATTAGCAAAATCGAATTTTAAGATAGACCGACTAAAGATATTGTGTCATTGTGAGACTAAACTTAAGTAAAGATTTTATTTTAAGCACACACTTTTAAAAGTAATTGTGCAGATGAAGCTACCGATAATTATCAATAATATTGTTGTGATTTTTAGCGTTTGATATAATTAACTGAAATTAAGAGTAAATATATACTTTGAGGTGATATAAATGAAAGAAGCTACAAATAAAAATAATTTTACATATGAAGATTATATAAAGCTTCCTGAAGGAGAACGTGTAGAGCTAATTAATGGTTCTATTTATGCTATGCCTCCAGCACCTTCAAGGGCGCATCAAAAATTAGTTACAGAAATTTCAAGAAAGATTGGTAATCATATAGAAAAGCAAAATGGAAATTGCGAAATATATGTTGCACCTTTTGATGTCAGATTTGTAGAAGATGGAGAAACAGATGAAAAAAATAAAAATACTGTGCAACCGGATATATCTGTAATTTGCGATAAATCAAAGCTTGATGATAAAGGATGCATGGGAGCTCCAGATTTTATAATAGAAGTGGTTTCACCTTCAAACTCCTCTGTGGACTATGTTAAAAAAGTGTATCTTTATGAAAAATTTAAGGTTAGGGAATATTGGATAATAAATCCAATTTCAAAAACAGTAACAGTTTATAGATTAAATATCTATGAGTTGTATGGAGAACCCGAGAAATTTAGTTTTGAAGATAGAATAAGTGTTGGAATTTATGAGAATCTTGAACTAGTTTTGTCAGAGTTAATTTAAAATAAAGAAATTCACAAGATGAACCATAGAAATATGGCTCATTTTTTATGCAGATAAAAAGCTTATAGCTTCTGAAAAGATTTTCTCGTTGAACAAAAACATGCTATCAAAATTAAGCTTATTGCTCAAGTCTTGTAAGGAATTAAGTTTATTATTTTGTATGTTCGTGATTTAAAGGATAAAGAGTACATTGTTAAGCATGGGAACTTTTAGTGCCATATACTCATAATATAGCTAGTAAATAACAATTTCAAAAAGTATTAGAGGTGAGTAAAGTTGTTTGGAGATAGGAAACACTTGGTACAATCTGAAATGAGACCTAATTATTATGGGCAATATCGGTATATGAGGAAGCCGAGTCCAGGAATATTCTGGCCCAATGGATCTCGTCTTGTTATTTCAATAGCAATGCAATTTGAAGCAGGCGGTCAGAGTGCTCAGGCAGAGGGACCGTTCCCTCCTATTAGTTCAAAATATAAAGATGCAATTACGCCTACTTGGTATTCATATGGCTACAAAGAGGGAATTCCAAGGCTACTTGACCTATGGGATCGCTATAATATAAAAGTCACTTCACATATGATTGGTAAAGCTGTAGAAGCACACCCCGCATTGGCAAAAGAAATCGTCCAAAGAGGTCATGAAGCAGCGGCTCATGGTAATACTTGGACACCAGAATATTCTATGAGTGCCCAGGAGGAATGGGAGTCTTACTCTAAAAATATTTCAATTATTGAAAGAGTAACTGGAACTAGACCTGTTGGATTTAACGCTTTCTGGATGAGACAAACACCTAATACATTGTCCATACTTCAAAGATTAGGATGCATTTATCATATTGATGATCTAAGTCGTGATGAGCCCTCAATCATGAATGTTAACGGCAAACCATTTGCAGTAGTACCTTATACCCAACGTAATAACGATATTATACGTTTTGATAATCCAGCATTTACAGCCTCTTCATTTGCACAAGAGCTGAAAGATGAATTCGATGTACTCTACGCTGAGTCAGGTACCCGTAGAAGAATGATGTCAATTTCAGCACATGATCGTATTGGAGGAACCCCTGCCCGTGTAAAAGCTTATAGTGAGTTTATTGCCTATGCACTAAAACATCCTGGTGTGACATTTATGCGTAAGGATGAAATCGCAAAATGGGCTTTATCTCAGCCCAATACTCCTCTTTTATAAATCTGAAAAAATTGATTTCGAATTTAAAAAAGAGAAAGCTAAAAGCTATCAAATTGCATTTGATAGCTTTTATTATTGGGTTTTAAGAGTAGCCCTGCTTTTTAATCAATTATGACTAATATATCTGACATTGTGGCAATGCTTTTTTCAATTCGTTAATAGATTGATCATTTATACTGTTTCCACCTGTTATATACAAGTCTTTCATATTTATTAGAGAATTTAAAGGTGTTACAACCGAAATATGGTTATTGGTTAAATACATCGTTTCAATTTTTGAAAGATGTCCAAGAGGAGTAATGTCTTCGATTAAATTGCTGGAAATATCAATATCTTCTAAATTTGTAAGGTTCTTTAGCGGTTCAATATCTTTTATTTTGTTTCTGTTTAATGCCAACTTTTGCAGATTTGTTAAATTTTCCAAAGGTTTAATATCAACTATTTGATTTTGTCCTAAATTAATTTGCTGTAAATTTACCAATTTGCTTAATGGTGTTATATCACTTATATTATTCCTTTGCACATCAATAGCACTTAAGTTTTTTAAATTTGATAATGGTTCTATATTACTAATAGTATTGCATGTCATTGTAAGGTTTTTCATATTTATAAGCTTGCTTAATGAAGATATATCTTCAATTTTATTAAACCTCATCGACAATGACTTTAAATTTATAAGTTCCCTTAATACAGATATATCTGTTATTCCGTTACCGGATATATCAAGCTTTTCGATCATTTTCAACTTTGATAATGAATTTATATCAATAATTTTGTTATTGTCAAATTTTAAATCTCTTAGGCCTAATATTTTTCCAATTGGTGAAATATCTGTTATATGATTATTGCTAATATCAAGTCCTACTAATTTATGGAGATTACTTAAAGAACTAATATTACCAATATTGTTGATTCTTAAGTTAAGAATTTTTAAACCTGCAGGCCAATTAATATTACTGATATCAGTAAGTCCAACTTCTGCTAAGTTTAATGTTTCCAACTTCTTCATATATTGAAGTTCTGAATAGTCTTTTACACAACAGCGGTAAATTATTAGTTCGTGAAGATTGGACAGATGGCTTAATCCTCCTAGAGAAGATATCTTTTGATGACTTCCGCCAATAACTAAGTAAGTTATATTAGTAAGTTCATTCTCATATATATCACCTGTGGGTTTTTGAATTATCCCTCTTATTATATCTTCAATATACTTATCGTCAAATTTTACAATGGTATTACGGTTGTTTTCTTTTTCATCTCCCAAAAGCTTATTTGTGTTAACAGTAGTTTTTTTGCCGGTTCCTGTTCTGCAGTCTTACACTCATGAGCGTATGCTATCATGTTACTATTACATAATAAAAACACCCCTGTTAAGATTACTGCAATCATTTTTCTCAACTTCATATATGACATCTCCTTTGTTAATCTTATAGCAATACTATTACACAAATTTCTTTTTATGTCAATGTTACGACAATTTTACAATATTAGACTATATTTGCACTCCACATAAAATTCTTGGTATTATTTATACTCTTTAAATAAATAATAAGTATGTAAAAATATAATCAAAAGGAGAGATATTTATGTTTATGGAGATGTACTCCAACTGACGGTGAAATGATTTTTTCAAAACTTCAGTTTCTTCAAGACCTATTGCAAGATTAATAAAAAGTTATTAGCAAGTAATATAAATATTTGAGTATATAAATATTTATTTGATATAATTTTTATGTGTAAAGACACTATATAATAGGGTATAATATAAAGAAAAAGCTTTTGAGGCGGTGTTTTTATGAATGCAGCAAAACAAATTTTAGTTAATCTTATCGAAGAGATTCCACTCACAGAAGTGCCTGAAATTATAGATTTTATAGCATATTTAAAATTAAAGCGAGAAAGAGAATTATTCAATGAATTGGAAAAAGCTAGTGGAACTAGTATGAGTTTTTGGGATAATGATATAGATGACAAGGTGTGGAATGATGTATAAACAAGGAGATATGATTTGAATTAAATAGATTAGTAACTAATTATAATGAAAATAACTAAAATGAAAGCTATCGATTAATACTCGATAGTTTTTTCGGTTATAATATAGAGAAAGGAGTGCTAAATATGAATATAACTTCAAATAGATTAATAAATGAGAAGAGTCCTTATTTACTGCAACATGCAAATAACCCAGTAGATTGGTATCCTTGGTCCAAAGAAGCCTTTTTTAGAGCTGAAGAAGAGAATAAACCAATATTTTTATCCATAGGATACTCGTGCTGTCATTGGTGGCAATCCGGTTACTATAACCACGAAGGAATCATTACATACCAATGCTTTTAGAGCATCTTATATTATTGTAAGATGTTTTTTATTTTGTAAAACTACTGAAAATGGTATTATTTGATAATATAACTTGGAAAATGTAGTCAAAGTGCAAATTTGTTTGTGGTATAATTATGTCATCATTTTCAATAGGAGGCTAACATATGAATAATATTACAAACATTAAAGTAAATTATATGATACTTGAACAAATACTTCGAATAACTGGTGTATACAAAACCTTATGTGATGAGCATGAATTTTTAGACATTTTATTTAAACATGCTAAAACTGGAAATCTAGATACATTTGATGCAATAGCACAGAAAATTGCATTTGAACTACTTGAAAATATTACAGGTTTACCTGAAAAGTACTGGTCTGGAGATGCACAAATAAAGCTAGGCATAAGATGTAATAATGAAGATTTGAGTCTTGATAATGAATCAATAGATACAGTTGACCTCGCAAACGACAACCCATATTTTGACAAAGTAGCAGGAGTTAATTATCCATATGGCAAGCTTTATGCAGATGAGTTAATGAATCCTTTACATATAGACTCTGAGGCTATTTGTGATAAAGTATCAAAAATAGAATTAACAGAAGTAGAAATCGAAGAAGCTATAAAAATTATAGAGCCATTATATAGTTTAAGAGGGCTGTTAGTGGTAATCTTAATAAATATGGCTGATGAGATAGAGTTAATAGATAAGGCAAATATTTATAAACATAAAAAATGGGAACCTTATATTAGAGTTTTAGAAACACCTACAAAACAAGGGATTACATACAGTCCTAGATATACTGAGATTAGAAAAGGATTGGTACAGACAATAATTAGAAACATCTATGATTTGGGGATAGTATTCACATCTAGAGATTTAGATAAAGAATTTATAATTAAATAGAATTAAGTAATATTGAAAGAGCATGTTCAGAATAAAGTGGACTTGCTCTTTTTTATGAAGAATATATTAGGATTCTGATGAAGTGGTTACTTGTTACCAGTTACCTATATTTTCAGGATTATATTATTATATATGTAAGAATGGCAATTAACATAGTTAATTTCATGGCTAACAAAGATAGAAAAAGAAAACATAAATAAATATTTAAAAAGATATTTCCCAAGGCTGATATGCATACATATCAGCTTTTTTTTATACATTTTTGAATAGCTGTGGTGCACTAAAAAATAATAAAAAAAGTACTTTTATTAGGCATGGCATTATAAGTACATGGACATGAGATAGTCCAAATATAAAAAATAAATAAATTAAGAGGAGATTGATTAAAATGAAAAAAAGAAGGTACTTAAACAATGAGAATTACATCAGTAAAGTAGTAGGAGGTAACTTAGCAACAATGCCAAATGACATTTTATGCATGATAGATGATTTGATGTCAAATAACGGAATCATCAAATTTGATAAAGTCAGAGATGAAATAATTCAAGCATATGAATGCGAAGATAAAAGTGTAATGTTAGAGGCTTGTATTTCTAATATTGAAAAAATTATGAAAACAGTTAATAGAGTTCATCGTGGGTGCGATTGCACTAGATGTGGTGAATTTGAGCGTAATATTTGTTTCGTTAATTGTTTCAGAGATAGATATGCAGATGAAGATTAGAATTTAAGCAGTTTATAAAGTAAGCATAAATAATTATTAAAAAAGAAAAATCCCAGAGAAATTTCAATTAATATGTATATGCATATAAGTTTTTACTATATACATACATGAAATTTTTAGACTTTAAATCAAAATCATATAAAAGTATAAACAATATAATTAACACATAAGGACAAGAGCTTAGTCCTTAAATATAAAAAACAAATGACTATGAGGGCCCTTATAGATCCAACTTATGAAAAGGAAGGTCTATATTATGAAAATTATTAAAAAAGCAAATGTAAGCAGCAATGCAATAGAAATACCATCTGAGGCAGCAAAAAAATTAGATATTAAAATGTTAATGTTCATTACTAAAAATCTTAATACCTTAAAAGAAACAAATAAGTGTGCTATTCAATTTAAAGATAAAAAAGGTGAAGTAACACAGTCTGAAGACATAATTATTAATGGGTTTAGTCTTGAAGGTTTTGAAAAGTACAGTACAAAGCTAAAAGTCAATGTACAAATTAATGAAGAAGAAGACACAACTTGT
Organism: uncultured Clostridiaceae bacterium; assembly: GCA_963791805.1. Taxonomy (GTDB): domain Bacteria; phylum Bacillota; class Clostridia; order Clostridiales; family Clostridiaceae; genus JACMJL01. The sequence continues at coordinate 436,675 of CAWBTU010000004.1, read as the reverse complement.
ATTAAAGATTTGAAAAAATACTTGAGAAATAATATTAGTGAGCTTCCAGTTAGGATGTATTACGATAAAGGGTATGGATGGAGTAAAGATGGAGCAACTGGAAAAGTTAGATTTGATGGAGCTTCTATTGCAGGTATGGATGATATCATACTTGATGATAATATACATCATCTTCAAAAAAGTGGAGATATGAAGAAGACAATAAAGATTTCTAATGAGGTAATGCAGCATAGTGTTACCACTCAATTTATTCTAGCAACTTCATTAGCAGCACCTATATTTGGAGCTTTAAGTTTAAATAGTTTGATGGTAAATATATGTGGGAATACTTCACAAGGAAAGACAACTATAATGAGACTATGCATGAGTTTATGGAGCAAATCAGATGACCCCAATATTTGTACTAGTTGGTATAACACCGAGAACGCTTTATGTGCACGGTTAAATGGATTAGAGGGTGTTCCTTGCCTTATTGATGATACATCTCAAGGCAATACAAAGGATTTTACAAATGTTGTTTATAACATTGAAGATGGTAAAAGTAAAGGTAGGTTAAACAAGGTGTTCAAAGTCGATGACATTGAAACTTGGCACACTTCAATATTAAGTAGTTCTGAGAATTCTATGTATGAAAAGACAGATAAAGAAAAAGGTGGAATACTTAGAAGATTAGTTGAAGTTAATGCTGTACAAGGTGATTTGATAAAAGACGAAGTAGAAGCTAAGAAAGTAGAGGAAACAAGTAAAGAAAATTATGGATGTGTAGGAATGGACTTTGTAAATAAACTATTTGAAAATGGATTAACTGAAAATAACTTTGAAAAACTTATTAACTACTTAAAAGAAGAACAAATCAGACTTCAAAATAATGTGGGTAACGATGGTATTTCCAAAGGACTTGCAGAAAAGTTAGCTGTTGTGTTGTTAGCAGCTAAGCTAGGTAAAGAATATATTGGTTTAGATTTTAACATAAATGATTTAACAGAATATGTACAAACACTAATTTTACATGCAAAGATTAAAATAAAAGAAGTAGTTGTTGAGGAAAAGAATTTCGAAAGTTCTTATAAAGAAGTGTGTCAGTTTGCAGAGGAAAAGTTGGATTCTAGGTACAAGACAGAAACTGCTTACCATATACCAGTGGATTACTTCAATGTAATTGAAAACAATCTTGGATATAAATCTAAAGAGTTAAGAATATCGTTTATGGAGAATGCAGTTTGTACATTTAATACACCTGATGGTAAGACAGGATTAGATAATACAGTAAAAATAGCACCTATAGGTGGAGGAACTAAAGAGGGTAAAAAAGTAATAACAGTAACAAAAATGATATAAGCAAAATTTGAGTGAAAGGAATACATATTCCTTTCACTGCTGATTCAATAAATTTAATTTAAAGGAGAGATAACATGAATAAAGAATATATAACTAATTTCGCATACTTTGGAGGAGAACGTAAACTAGCATCAAAATTAAATAAATTAAAACATAAGTTAATCGTAATGGTTAATAAAAAAGGTTTTAAAAGTTGCTATAAGGAAATATACCAGTTTGCAGAGGAGAAGTTGGATGCTAGGTACAAGACAGAAACTGCTTACCACATACCTGTAGAATACTTCAATGTAATTGAAAACGACCTTGGATATAAATCTAAGGAGTTAAGAGCACTGTTTATGAAACATGGCATATGTGATTTTAAATATGAACATATGAATAATACAGTAAGAATAAGGAATTTGGAAGACAAAGGTACGACAGTTAATAAAGTAATAACAGTGACTAAAATAATGAAGACACATTAAGGAGGAAAAGTAACATGAGTAAAGAATATATAACTAATTTCGCATACTTTGGAAGCAAGGGTAAACTTATGAAAGAATTAAATGAGTTTATAGAGGATGGGGCTGGTGGTTGTAGTACATTCATAGATGGGTTTGGCGGTTCAGGAGTAGTTACACTTAATATTGATTGCTTTAACAGAAGGATAATAAATGACCTTAATCCAAGGTTGTTTTTAATACATAAGACGCTAAGCAATTCAAATACAGCCTATAAAGTGCTGAAATTAATAGAAAAAACAGAATTATCAAAAGAATGGTTTTTAAAGGCTAAGAAAATTTGGGAGCCTTATGAACAAAAGATAAAAGTATTTGAGCTTAAAATGTTAGATAAAACAGATGCAACGGAATTTGAATGTCAACAGGACGAGTGGAAAAAGTGTGTACCTGAAGAAAAAGCAGTTGAGCTTGCTGCAGCAGCTCTACTAATATTTAAACAGTCATTCAATGGTGTCGGAAAAAGTGCAAAGCCTGATTATAGTGGCAATGAGGACGTAAGCTACTATAAATGGATGGATTACACAATGGATAAGGTAATTGAGCGAATGGATGGTGTTGAAGCATATTGTGTAAATACTATTATGTTAATTAATAAGTATAAAAATGACCGCGTATTTATGTATTTGGACAGTCCATATGAGTTGAAGCCACGTAAAGGAAGGAAGGTCTACGAGATAGATATGGACGATGCAGACCAGAATAGATATGTAGACACAATAATAGATGCAAAAGCGCATATACTAATTTCAGGGTACAAGTATAAGGGAAAAAGCATTTATGATAGATTGGTAGCCTCCGGTAAATGGAAATGTGAAATACTTGCGGAAGACATTTCTAAATCATCAGCTAAATCTGCTAATGGAGAGTCTAAACCCAGAGCAGATGAGTGGGTTTGGTACAACTATTAGAAAGCATATAAAATGTTGTTCAAGCGGTTACTAGTTACCCGTTACCCAAGAAAATAGACAAATAGTATTTTGTGAATAAATGAGTAAAGTTTAATTGTTACCAGTTACCCGTTACCCCAAAAAACAGACAAATTACTTTTTAATAGTATAAGTAAAATACAATAATAAAGAAATTGATAAGCCTCAGTATATCTGAGGTTTTATTATTTTAAAATTCATACATTTTTAGGTCATCTAAAAAATAAAGAAGGCACATTGTATTTCATTTAGAACAATAAATGCAAAAATTGTTAACCTAGAAACAAGCATATCATCCAATTAAAGGTAAATTAAGATTTAGAGGAGTGGTTATGATGGAAAATTTTATACATATTGAGAATGAAACAGTACAGGATGCAGTTAAGGTTGGACTTATTGTAAAAATTGGAGAAAATTACATGCATAATGGAAATATCTATTACCTTGTAAATGAAATGAAAAATACAGTTCTCATGCGTGTAAAAGTAAATAAATACATCATTATTGATGAGTACATTGATTATAATGGGTTAGAAGTTAAATTAGTGCCAATCTTATCAAAATTATCATTCAATGTTAGCAAAACAAAAAACAAGGAAAATAATTCCAGAGAACGTGTCAAAGCAGGTATTAAAATTGAAGGAAAAAGGACTACAGGCTTTATTGAACGACTTGTCAGGTCTATTACGATTAACGGCCAAATTTCATCGCTGCCAAAGGATATGCAGGTGCACCATGTACACGAAACATATAATAACAAAATTGACAGTACTGACTATTTATGGGAAGGACTTCACCTTGATAGAAAGAGCCATATACAAGGAATATCTATAGCTTCAATTACTGAGTTTAACTGTAAGATACAGTCAAAAAGAGTATATAGAGAGAATAATTATGCTACTATAGCACAATAGTATAAAACAATACCTGCATCAATTGGTTGATTGATAGCAGGTATTATTTTATGTTTATAGTTATAAATATTATAGATTTTATAAAAGTAACATGATTTTATATTTAAAAAAATTTATTAAGGTCTATGTTTCGTTTAGATAATATGATACAATCCATCTAATTTAGGAGGAGTTCAAATGAATGAGAAGAAAATAAAGTATTTAGTAGAGAAATTAGAGAAGCAGGAAGCAGCAAATAAAAAGAAATTAACAGCAACCGAGCTTGCTATACTGGATGCGCACCTGGGAATGAAGAAGCAGGGAAAAGAAATAACAGCAAGGACAATAGAAGAAATAAGATTTATGATGGATTAATTGGGGGGTTGAGGTAAAAATGAAGATATTTTGTATATCTGATCTACATGGAAAATTTAACCACCTACAGAAGATAATTGATTTCGTAAATAGCAGACCAGACATTGATGTTGTAATCTTTGCTGGTGATATAACCAAAGACTACAGAGGCGCAAACATTTTTGAGCTCCAATCGTTACAAATGGAAGATTATGAATATTTCAAGCTTATGATTAAGGAGATTAAAAACAAAGTTGTATACTTCATTCGAGGCAATCATGATGTGTTCGAACCTTACATTGATGATATTAATTTTTTACCAAATGTGTATAATACAGGCATTGAGACTCGTTTTGTCCCGTTAGAAAAAATGTGTATTAAATTTCTTAGTACGTCAAGGGAGATTACTGAGCTGGAGATGGAGATTTATCTGAAAAATATTGATATGACAGGCAAATATGTAGTGGCGCATCAACCGCCTCTGAAAATTCTCGACCTCGGATATAGTGCTCATAATTATGGCAGTGATGCAATAAGAAAAAAGATAGAAAAGGATAGGCCTGCATATTACATCTGTGGACATGTGCATGAAGATTTTGGCGTCAAAAAATTGAATGGAACAGTTGTAATAAACTGTGCCTGCATGGAAAATATTGTAAGAGGGACAATAATAGACACAAATTGTAATTTATGTAAGGAAGTACTACTATAAGTATATGAAAACATACTCCATTAACATAAGAAAATACATAAATAAAAACATATAAGAGAAAGAATATTAAGCACCACAAAGTAAGTATAAAATTAATTAATCCTTTGAGATGATAATTAGTTAAGGACGGATGAATTGGATAAGACCAAGGATATAAAGAGTGGACAAGGCGAATCGGAGGAACTGTTGAATCGCAACATTTAGATTGGCATTTGTGAAATAGGAACAGCAGGAGTACATGGGTATCTATGAAAGTGGACACTGGATATACTAATCTACGATGGTATCTATGAACAGGGACAATTGTAGGTATCAAAGGAACACTTAGCACCCAGAACAGGAAAGTGTAATAAATAGGGACCTGGGAAACCAGGGGCATGGAGGAAACAGGCAACCAGGCGGGCATCTATAATTGGAAGTATGCTTGATATATACCACTAATAAATAGGGACATCTAGTAGTTACAATTCAATCAAGTATTTCAGGTCATTTAATTAGGTAGAGGAAACCAGGGGGAAATAGGGTGAACAGTTAGAAAGCATGAATAGGTTTATCAGTGAAATGATAGGCCTTTTTTAATTTAAGTATTGAAATTATAAATGAATCTGATGTACAATACACCCTAAATAATTTAAATAAGGAGATGGAAGAGATGGAAATAAGCAAACCAGTAGCTGCATTGATAGGAGCAAATGGGAATATTTTCAATCTAATGGCTATTGCAAGTAAAACATTAAAAGACAACAGAATGCTGGAGGAATCAAAACGTATGATGTATGAGGTAAAACAGTGCACCAGTTATGATGAAGCTTTAAATATAATTGGAAACTATGTAGAGTTTGGAGAGGCAAACATAGAGTGAAAGCAGGAACAGTGGAGGAAACAGGGACAAAGCAGGAAAAGTAGGAACAGTGCAGTAAGGTAATTAGTGTTTAATTAGTATTTATAAATTAGACAGTAGCCAAATGGCACGTAACAAAGTATATACAATAAGAAGCAGTAAGCAAGTAGCCAAGTGCTGAATGCTGTCACCTATTTACATTTGGTGATATTAATAGTTTATTAAGAAGCCTTCAATTAAACGTTGAAGGCTTCTTAGGTATGGCAGATGGCTAGCTACACTAGAAAGAGGACAGTGGAAGGCATTGTCTAAAACCTTAGCATTTAAAATATCAGCATTTAGAGTATATAATTGTTGCTATTGAATCATTAAGCTGGATAGGTATTAATCAAGTAGACAGCAGAGCAATATTAGATTGCATAGATTGAATTTATGAGTAAATGGAATGTACAAAAGATCTAAGAACAGTACAACTGGAGGAAATAGAGGGAAGCATCAGATAGAATAGTTTAACAGGTGTGAATAAATTTTTAGTGTGGGGCAGTTTAACAGAAATGACTTTTCCCAATTAAGTATCTTTTAGATTGAATGGAAGCAGGGAAGGGAAGATGCAGGAAACCATGAACAGTGCAACAATGCAGGAACAGGGAAACCATGAACAGCGAAACCATGAACAGTGCAACAATGCAGGATAACTTAAAATAATAGTTTAACTGGTATGAATAAAACAATATTGATTTGTATCAAACAGTAGAAGGCAGGAAATGAAGCAAGGCAATTAAAATTGCAAGCATTTCAAGTATTTATATAATGGTTGAGAATAACTAATTTAAAAGTGTATTTAACCAATAGGCATATGAAGATATTATATGAACAATTGGAGGAAACAGAAGGAAGCAAGGATGGAGGAATAGGACAGTTTAATTGAATGGATAAATTGTCCCATTTGGACAGTTTAACAGTTACATAGAGTGGATTGGGATTTTCCCATGTGCCCATTAGCATACAGATGTGACAAGGATATCTACATTAATATACATTAACTGTCTACCTTTAATGCATTTCATCTAAACAATAATAATTCAGTTAGATAAAAAGGTTGCTTTGAATGAACAAATTATCCACTCAAATATTACAATTTTAAGTCTTGCAATTCTTTAAATATTGCGAAATAATAGCCTCAATAAATTAAAGGATTGAGGTTTTGTAATGGAAATAATAAAGGATACTGAATTATTTATTGAGATGAATTGCAAGTTAAAAATAAGGCATGAAGATGTAGACGAAATTGTAAATAAAGCAACAGAAGAAGGCGGAAGCCTCCATTGGGTTTTTGATTATAAACATAGTAAGCAGCTACTGTCAAAAGGAGGATTACTGTTGCTATATGACATGGACGATAAGGTTTATAAGTTAAATAAGGAAAAGCTTCTACTAGGAATTTTACAAGCTTTACCTTATCTAACCAAACCAATCAGTAAAGGAATTCTGAATATAGATTCAATTGATGTGGATACAGCAGATTTTATAGTACAACTAGGCTTGTTCAACGAGTTAATATATGACTAAACGTTTAAATGGAGGTGAATAAATAAGTGAAAGCAATAAAATTATTAGAGCGGGCAGAAGAGCAGCATTTCAAAAGACTAAAACCAGAACTAATAGGGCACTTGACATTTGATGAATACTGGAACACTTTTCTGAAATCAATTGTGGAATTGGAAGTAAGCTTTGAATGTATATCTGGAGTGCACTGTGCAGTTAAAATTAATTCAATAGAAATCATGAATGACTTAGAAACAAAGGAAGTAACAGATAATGGATACTGGGTATTTGTTTATATAGGACACAGTGGAGAATTTGATCTGCACAATTACAAAACAAAGGATGAGGCAGAAAGAAAAGTATTAGACTTCGAAGAAAATGAATTGGTCACATCTATATTTATTGTTTACTAGTAACCATTGTTTGCAATTAATGACATCGGTGGGTTTAGAAGTAACAAAGGAGATTCCAAAGTATCAATATTAATAAAAATAGATACAAGATAAATTGGGATTTTAAACATTAGGTTACACTTCATAACAGCGGTGGGTTTCAAAGTAACAAAGCAGATTTACTTGTAGCAATACTAATAAAAAGCGATACAAGATAAACAATGGATTGTAACCATTGGTCTACAATTCATAACAGCGGATTTTAATGTAAACAAAGGAGATTCACTTGTAATCAGTATCTAAAAACCATAAACAGGCAACATAAATACAATGCAAAGTAAGTTTAGTGATAACAAGGATAAAAAACTAAGTACTTGGATAAAAAACTAAGGGTTTAACAGTGCATAACAAAGACATTGTGTAAACATTAGCTTACACATCATAACAGTATAAAATTTTATAGGGCAAATTATGATTTAATTGAATCAATTAATTAAAAATCTAAACATATATTTAAAAAGTGTAATCGTGTGTGGACAATATAAATACATGTAAATATGCATGGAATTTAATATAGTATATATAGTATATAAATTATATTAATGGAGGGATTTGCATGGATCTACAAGAAGAATTAGAGTACTTTAAAAATAATGCAATGAAGCTAGAGAATAAGAATGGAGTGCTGGAGAGCGAAAAAGCATATATAAAAGCTAAGAATATCAACTTATCAGAGAAACTTAAAAAAATGGAGATTGAGAATAAAGACCTACGGAGTAAAGGATTAAAACTTGAAGAAATTTATAAAACACAGTTATATACATATAAAAAGCAATGTTTAGAGGAAATAGCTAAAGTTAAAGCTAAAAACACTCTAAGACGTGAAGATGTGCTGGAGTGCTTGAAAAGGCATAACGGAAATAAAACAAAGGCGGCAGCAGAATTAGGAAGAAGTAGAGAATACATTTATAGGTGTCTAAGCAATGAGAAAAATGGAATAATTTAGAGTAAAGGCCGTGTAATAGGTGGAGTACGTTGAATTTATGGACAAGGAAAATACAGGAGGAAATGAGGAAAGAGCGGTAAAGCAATCACCATTAAATGGTGTTTACATAGAGTGAAATTGTTAAAAATATCCTAATCGAGAAAAAGAGTTATCACTTTAAATCAGTGGTAGCTCTTTTTATGCTTTAAAACAATTAGATGCTTAAATAAAAGCTATCGGTTAATTCTATATAATTTCCATTATATAAGTTATATACTAATAGTAGTAAGGAGGTACTATTTATGGATGAGGATAAAAGTAGCAGTGGAGAGGCTTTAGCAACTAAAATTGCACAACTAGCTTCAGGTTTTTGTCTAGATAATAATAATTGGAAGATGATGGGCTTTAAAAAGCGTCCGAGAAGGGGAGCATTGTTTACCAGTTTTGTTAAAATTGATGTTTTAATTCAAGAAAAATTTATATTAAGGGAACTACTGATTTCTTGCATAGTTGATTGTATAGATGCTGTAGCAAATAAATATGTTATTGAATATAGACTTAAAATTGCTGCACGAGCTATAGAAAAATTATTATTAGCTGATGGATGTATTAATGCTTTTTATTTTGATACATACCATGAAGCTAGATTATACTTTACAGATTCTTTAAAAGATTATTTTAATAATGAAAGTGTTAGTGTTGTTTTTACTATGCATGCTACAAACATACTAGAACAAGCATTTAAGGGAGCTTGGCTAGTGAATATTCCACAAATATTCGTAGGTGATACAATATTCAGTCTTAAGGTTTATTTGAATGAGAATTTCGAACATACATTAACAGATGATATAGAATTGCAGGATAATAAAATCATGGAGTTATTACAAACTGCAATAACTTAAAGAACAGTTTATTAGTAGGACAAGAGGGGGAGTTTATTTGAAACGTCTAAAAACGATTGGATGGGTTACAGTACTTATATTAGTGATTTGCGGATTTATTGTGATACCGGTCATAGTATTTTCATTAATATTTGGGTCTGGGATTTCTGGGGCATTGGAACCTATAAAAGCAGTAGGATTATTTACTTTGTGGACATTTGGTTTAGGTGCATTACCAATGATACTATGGGAAAAGGCTAAAAAAAGTGAATATGCAGGGATACTATGTATATCTGTAGTTTTTGGAGAAGGCTATGCAATTTATAAAGAAATGGATGGGATTTTGAATATCATATCTACAGCATTTGTTGCATTTATTGGTGCTTTTATAGTATTGATTATAGTTTTCATGGTGGTAGGAACGGCTATAAAAGAAGGCGAAAAGGAATTTTATAAAGATAAGGAAGACTATAATAGGTTAAAAAATAAAAATATAGATGAACTTACTTTACAAGAGCCAAAGAGATTAAAATATCTTGAAGCTCATAAGAAAGATTTTGAAGGTGAATTTAAACCTGACAGAATATCAGTTGATTGAGGACATGCTTACAAATTAGTTTGTGGACATATTTATGTAATTGCTTTTATTGATATGAGTACTGAAAATGGGTTTAATAGCAGGAATTTATATATTTATGTAGAACTATAATGAAGAGGAGTTGGTAAAATGAGGATTAATCCAGAACATGAAAAGTATGCTGAGAAAATGGTTAAGATAGGTGATATTATAATTGATATCACAAGCCAGTTTCCTAAAATGGAGGGGTGTACCACTGTTGAAGAAGTAAAGATTAAATATGATACGTACTTAAAAAAAACAAGTGAATTTAAAGAAACCAAGTTAACGTTGATGTTAAACTTATATCCAAATGCATGTCCAGTTATAATTAGAAAGGAACATAATGAATTTGTTGAGGAACTACAAAAGTTCATAGATGGTACTGATTCAATGTCTAAAGCACTTGATATAAGCAATTGTTTTCTTGATACGGATAATTTAATAAAAGGGATTATTTTTGATGGGGATATGTTAGAAAAAGGTGCTGAAGTACAACAGAAAGCATCAGAAACGATTGTTAAGTTAATGGAGAAGATTTGTAAAAAATTTGGTGTATAAAAGTCACTGACATTAAGAGTATAAAGAGTTTATCTGTTAGATAGGCTCTTTTTGTTTTTTGTACTCAAAGAGCTATAACAGCCTTTTGATGAAAAAATGAATGAGTGTGATTAAATTTTAAGGAAAGTAAAAATTCAATTTGACAGTTGAATGGCTGAGGTTACATTGTAGGTTTTATACTGGTGTCGTAGGGAGTTTTTTGAGGATACATGACTGTTAAAAAGGCATGATTTTTTAAATTTTAAAATTCAATAAGTGGTTGGGATTAAAAAGTAGGGTGTTATACATGGTATGTAGAGGACAAGAAGTAAGATATATTCATAAATCAAACAGAAAAGTAATATAACATTGTAGAATTGATTTTTACATAAGGTACCATAATATTGCAAAAATAACCGATATAGGTTAAAATATGGTAAATATAATTATTATATACATGTAGATAGAGGGGGCATAAACAACGTGTGGAGAAAGATGGAGAAGATTAAATTGAAAAAATTTATACCTGTACTTTTGGGAGTATGCATAGTAGTGAGTCTTGGGTTTAATGTATGGTTAAATAATCAACGTGCATCTATTAATAAAGATAGCACAGGTATTAAGAAGAAACAGATAAGTATACAGGAGGAATGCAATCAATTAACAATAAAAGTTGAGTACAGTAAGAAAAATTTATTAGCACAGCCAACAGTGCCGGGAAAGTAAAAACAGTAGTGAGAGAACAGTACCCATCCCAATAATAAGTTCATGCAATGGAGTGGGTAATGTTAACCCTGCAACTCAAAATGAGGCAGAAACAAACTGAGGCACTGGGTACAACTAGCTGACCGACAATCCGGATTTTCACTCAATTAACATCCAACAAAACACACTTTTGTGTTGATATATTCTAAAGGAGGTACGCATGAAAAATAAAAAAAATATTGTAAATATATCTCTAACTGTTGTTTTGGCATTATGTTTAGCAAGTAACTTTATTATGTTTAATCAGTTCTATAATTCAAAACAAACACGGACAGAACTACAAACAAAGTTAAAGAAAGGTGAGGCTCAGATTCAAACCAAATCAAAAATATTACAAGCAAATAGAGCAGATGCTAAACTACTTGCATCTAAATTACCTTCAGACCCTAATGAAAAATTAAGCTGTGGTATTACACTCCGTGAAGCTAAATTATTAATAGATGATACAAGAACAGCAATTACTGGTTCGGGTATGTCTGCAATACAAATACAAAATTATCTTAAAAAACAAGCAGGAGACTTAGGTACGACTCTTGATGAAATAAATAGGCTTCCAGCAGAGAACATAGCAATAAAAACACCAGAAACACAGGCTCCAGAAACAAGCACACAAACATCAAGTACACCAAGCACGGGTGGAAATACTGGTGGAAGTCCACAACCTTCAAGTAATTCATCTGATAAAACATTAAAATATGTAAAGGATAAGGATGGGTATACAATTCCGTATAACAGTCAATTTGACTACGATACTTGGGTAAAGGCCTGGAACTCAGTACCAGGTAGTGCACCAACAAATGTACGAGCGGATATATCTGATGAAAAATGGATTTTGATGTGGAAGCAAAGCGGAGCTGAATACCAATTAGCTGAAGAATCTTTCAAAAGTTCTATGGCTAACCAACCGCCTGACTACGGACTTGGTGGTTATGTGGGACGGGGATGGGTCAAAACAATTGAAGAATTACCCCAAAGGTGCAGTGAAAATGGTTGTTATAAATACGATGATGGTAGCATGTATAAGGAAGGGACTTCGGAACGTAAGGAAAGAAGTGGATACTACTGCACATATACTGGAATTAGTTCAAATTAAACTTGATAAAACAGGAGACACTAACTAATGATTTAATTTAAAAGTTGGTGTAATGATATTAACAAATAGAATAGATAATAAGTTAAAGTCACTTAGTGTTTACTAGGTGGCTTTTATTATTTAGAACAACAATAGTAAATGTAAAATATACAATTTATAGTACAATCACAAGTTTAGATATCATGTTATTATACTGTATTAGCCTCACATGAAGCAGATAAATGCAACTAAACTACCTATAAATAAGCGTTGGATGAATATTAAAATAAATAAGAAGTTAAGGAGGAATAAGTATATCTAATTGATGTATTCGGAGACATTGTAAAAGTAATAGGTAGGCTAGCAATTTTAATATAAAGGCGGTGGAATAATGAGGCTAAAAGGAAATACAAGTAATATAATTAAAAAAGGAATAGCAATAAGTTTAATTACAGTATGTCTATTGCAATCAGCACTATCAGCATCAGGACTAGCTTATGGAGCAAATAATTATAGCATGATAGGTACAAACCAGGCATTAGGTTCTCCAGTACTGGATCCTAACTTTGTATCGGATGACTGGAATAAGTGGGAGATGCTAACTTGGGGTATATTCTTAAGTAATTTTGCTACGCCACTAATTGACGATTATGATTCAGCATTCAATACTAATTCTACTACTGGTAGTAAGGGGTCAGGTCTGAAGGCATTACAATTCGGTACAGGTTCTGACCCTGCAAATGCAGAAACAATTAAGGGGTTACTTAAGTATGCAGTAGATCAACAAAAGCAAGGTGGAGTGACTCAACTATCTGTATCATTTAACACTGTAAAAAGAGATGGGTTTACTAAAACAGCTCCTCCAAGCGGATCACTTACACCAGCAAACAATGGCGTTATTAGGGACGCAACATTTAAAGACCTATTTCTAATGTCAAAAGGTAATTCAGATGAATCATGGGTAACACTAGGAGACACAGACGGATTATTAAGTCCTAATACAGATATAGTTCCTATAGATGGAGACAGCAAAAATGAGGGGATATCACAGTATATAGACTCAAATGATAAGTATGCTAGCGTAGCAACAATCAATTCTGGGTCAATACCTACATTCTACAGGAAGTATGGGTCTGGGTACGAAACAGTACTTGACTATACAGACGGATGGGATGCACAGATACTTACTGCATTTATAGCACGTGTAGCCTGCGGAGATTTTGGTACTCAATTTAAAGATACTTTTAATGATATGTGGGCACAATCAAACAATTTGAAACTAGGGATGGATACATTTGGAAACATTGTGACTCAGTATAATGGGTCAAGAAGAATTATTATACCTGCATCAATAAATCAACATTTAACAGCTACCCCAAAAATAAACCTTTTATCATCTATGATATTTAATGGTATTAACAGCACGGTATCGGGTTCTGACATAGTAGTAAATGGGCAACAAAGTGTATCCGGTTGGTTTGGGCGTGACACACTACCAATAATTGGTTCAACAACTGCTGTAAGGTTTGGGGGACTTCCTGCGTTGGGATCTCATCTTGATAATATTCCACAGGGTACATTAGAATTGTACTATGATCTTGATTCAATAATGTATGACACTTATTTCCATGGAGGTGCAGCAGCAAATGGAAATAAAACAGTATCTGGTGAGTCTAGCAGCGTTTATAACACAAGCTATGGTAAAGCGGTGGAAGAGTTATTTAATTTAGATGCAAATAAAGAACTTGGAAATGACTACACACTTAAATTAGAGGCAGCTAATATGGATAAATTTAAATTTAAAGACTGGTCTAAAGATGGCAAGGCCAAAGAGGCTTTAGATAATATGCTAAAGGCAAGCGGTAAACTAGCAAACATAGCAGGCAAAAACCCGAATGTAAAAATATTAAGTAAACTGAAAACAAACACTACAGATCAAAGCTTATTCAGTGAACCTGTGATAGCACCTGTACAGATGGATGTTGGAACGACAAAAAATAAAACAAATAGTGCTGGGGCAGAAAGATTATTCGTAAACTACATTTACCAGGCATATACAAAGGATAAATCTACTCTAGCAGGAGATGTGAAGAGAGAATATATAAAAAGTATGCTTGAGACAAGTGAATCCAGTTCTATGATGGGATTTAGAAAAAATATACTTGGAGTATCATCAGGTACAATATCACAGGCACTAGCAGGATTTGTAGCTGATAAAGACAACGAACTGTTCAAAGTTAATGTAGACAAAACCAAATTATTTGGAGCAACAATAACAGATATGGCTAATCCATTTGAAGGTATGGATAACGTAAAAATAGATAATAAAAAGGCAACTAGTCTTTTATTTTCAACAGGCACAACTATAAACCACTTTCCAGGAAGGCTGATTAAGGTTTATCCAACATCAGAGGTTATGAGAGCAGTAGGAAACGTACTCGGAGTAAGAGAAGGAACAGAATTCGGATTGTATTCAACCTACATATACATGACATATCTTGACTGGTATGGGGTTAAAACGGATAAGCTGACTAAGGTAGTTTCAAGTGAGTTCAATCCAAGAATATTTGATGGTACATCGGATATGCTTAAGGCTGATATAAAATCAATAGCTAAAATAAAATCTCAAGACGATAAAAAACAAGATGTATTAAACTATACATACATGATGTTGCATCCAACAGAAGGTAAGGACTACAGAAATGAAATGATGAAGAGCTATATTAACAACTTCGTATATGATAATTACCAAAAGATAGTATATGGTAATGCTACATCATTTTATTCTAATATTACATCTAATTTAGCAACACGAAATGCAACAGGATTCTTATCATTAGAGTCATACTCAGATAATTTCATGACAGCCTGGTTTATGAAGATATATACAAGAGCAGCAATAATAATAATAGCAATAGCATCTATATTGATAATATTAACAGGGTTATTAAAAGGTAGAAAAATATCATGGTACGTAGTAGCGCTGGCAGTTGTGATAAATACAGTTCTGGTAGTACCATCAGCAGGAGAGTTAACTCCATCAATAGCTAATAACTTCGTACAAAACATGTTTAAATCAAAAATGACATACTGGGGGGTATCCGAGTCGGTCACAAACGCTACAATGGAGAAAGATTATGTGAATAACACATCTATATCAACAGGTTATGTAAGTTCATTATCAAAAGATGACCAAGCTAAAGTAGTTGAACTTGTAAAAACTTTAAATGTAGTTTATTTGGATAGAGCACTAATGGTGAAAACAGATATATCAAGAAAGATTACACAGGCTCAAAGTGGAAACTTTGCAGAAGTGCAGTCACTAAAGTCAGTGCGTTGGATGCTTCCAATGATAATGAGACAGTTTACTGCAAATGATAAGTCAGCGGATTATGTGTATATACCATTGGGAGACATGTATGATGACGTATCTAATATGTATTGGTTATATAAACCAGCAGATGCTCAGTTTTCTACTACTGTCAATGGACAGCAGCAAACAACAAATACAACCAGTACAACCAGTACACCTAGTACAGCGGTTGTAGCAGCTGTAGAAGACCCCATTAAATTAGCTGACAGAAAATCTTATTACCCTGACTATACAGATACGGCATCAACATCTAGTACTGCTACAATACCATATAGGTCAGAAGCTTATTATAAAGGTAAGCCATTGGACGAAATGCCTCACACATACTTCTATTTACTAAAAACAAATGCTAATCCATTAAACAGAGCTTTCGGATTCGGTGGTGAGTATAAAGGAGATAAGTCATTTAGAGATTATGTGGATACATCGCTACAGGCAGGAAAGGCTCAATCATTTATATCGACTTCAGTATTAATTGAGCAAGCAGCAGGAACATACAATAGATTTGATAGGTCAACAGTAAAACAATCTTATGGTTACTTGTGGTCAACTGAAAGTCCATATCATTATTCATATGAGGCAGTAAAAGATTGTTTTGATTCAGACATAACACTAGGGTCACTAGTTGGAAAACTACAGGGTCAGTATATCAAGAAAACAGATGGCAGCGAGGTAAGAACATCGTTCATGCACGCAGGCGAAACTGGATATATAAAAGACGTAACAGATTTACAGGAACTATTCACAAACATGGTACCATACTTATACGAAATGCAAATTACAGCAGGAGGAATGGATGGCAAGTCTGGAGTTTTAGGGGATGCAAAGATTACAGAATACGACATCTACAAAAACAACAATAAATCATGGATGTTTAGAAGTAACTGGGCAACAAAACTTATGGAGTCTCCTGAATTTACTAAGTCAGCCATAGTGAGAAATAAGAATGGCGATAGAGTAAAGATAAAGAATCCTATGTTAATTGATTGCTATCCAGCTGACAGACCAATGGTATTCAGTGAGGCTCAAATGCACGAATTAGGTTTAAGTGAGTCAGACCTTAACATAGTAGAGCTTAAGGCAGTTAAGTTGAATAAGGATGTATCAAGACGTTGGACAATGTTACTAAATTACGCTAACGTTAAGGGAATGACAAAAGAGGTAATGTTAAGACAAATGGCAACAGAATCTGTACTGGCATTCGATACAGCTTACAGTCCATCTGGATTATTTAACAGTTCTTACTCTATGTATCCAAGTGGGTTAGACTTAAGAGCAATATCATTTGATTCTGTAATGAAAATGTTAATGTTAAATGTAACAAAAGATACAACCTATATATACGGAGACACTATGCAAAATGTAATAAGTGATAGTGATATGCTATCAGCAACACTATTATTAATATCAGCATTTTTGTGTTCCTATATTATACCGTTATTAAGAAATCTTACAATGGGATTAATATTCTACTTAGGATTTGTAGCTATAATACACTCGATACTAGCAAGTAATTTACAAAAGACTAAAGTGTCATGTGGGTATCTAATAAGTAACATACTATTTTTAATAATGACATTGATATACTATGCAGTATTCAGTAGTTTAATGGCAGTAACAACATCAGACGCAGTACTGACGGTTCAGAGTGTTCAAGTTAACTCAGGTAACCCAGTATGGTGCTTCATAATAATAATTGCAGCAAGTCTAGTTTATATATACGGAATGTTTAAAATGATAGACTTTTGTTTCAAACACTACAGAGACATGGGAATGGAAGTATACACATCAGTAGCAGGAATGATTACAGAAAAGGTTTCTGGTGGGATGAGTAGCATAGGAGATAAAATATCAAACTTTGGGAATGAAAACCCAAGTCCAAGTAATCAGAATAGGTTCAGAGGAAGTAATGGTGGACTTGGACATGATGATTATAACTATAACAATGATGACAGGGATAGAAACGATGATATAAATGATGCCAGAGACAGAGAACAGTCAGAAAGAAACAAGGATTATGATCCAAAGACATACACATATGGTGACAAGTATGCTGACGATAGTGAAGATGCAATAGAAATAGATGCAGAAATAGAAAGAGCAAAGAAGGCTAGGGATTAAGTTAAGGAGAAATAATAAAGACCATCTGATTATATAGTCAGATGGTCTTTACTTTATTGGAAACAAAGATTAGTTAGTATGTTGTATCACAAAACTAAATAAAATATACACCATAGAGTGCAGCTATAAGTTCAGATATCATTTTATTATACTGTATTAGCCTCACATTAAGCAGGTAAAAGCAAATAAACTACCTATAAATAAACATTGGATAAATATTATAACAAATAAGAAGTTAAGGAGGAATAAAAAATGTGCTTTCCTAGAATAAAAGATGCAATAAAATTAAATAGGACTACTAGAGAGCGTATTAAAAACAAAAATAAAATGGGTTGTGAACGCAAGACATACAGCTATAGTGAAGAATTAAATGATGATTTTGATGCTAAAAGTATGGACGAGCAAATAGAAAAAGGAAATAAAATAGTAGAGGGGTGGGATTAAAAATGCACTTGGATGAAGAGCAACGTTTACAGGCATCTTTGATATCAAATACTGAAATAAATAAGATCGAAAAGAAGCTCAAGGAAAAGAGCGAAGATGCAATAGAAAAAGGTATAGAAATAACTAAGCTCAAAATGAAAATTGATGCACTAACTATTGATAATGTTCTTCTTAAGAAGAAGAGAGATGTAACTAACTATCAGTTAAGAATCAACAGAATGCAAAAAGGAGAAAAAAATGCATATAAAGCAGAGGTTAGTAAAGAGCGCATACTCGCATATAAGGATCAAGGCATGACACATAAGGAAATAGCAGAAAAGCTAGAGATTAGTAAAGCAACAATTTGGAGGAGACTCAAAAAGTTGATAAATAGTATATAAATTAAATCATGGAGGTGTTTTATATGAATCAAGATGAAGAATTAGAGTGCTATAAAAAAACAGAATTATTACTAACAATTAGAAATGAAGTAATCTATCAACAAAATGAAATACTAGAGAGTAGAGCGAAATACATAGAAACTGAAAACAAAAGGCTTGAAGGGATATTAGAAAAAAATAGGAGCTGCCATTCTAAAGAATTGGATTTAGGTCGTAATGAGCTTATGAAAATAGTTAGTAGGTGGAGATAATATGGATGAGCTATTGAAAATAAAAGAAAATGTGGTCAGTTTAACTGCCAGGAATGAAGAATTAAAAAATGAGATGAATATACTCCAGGAAAGAGTGTATTCATCGGAATACACAAACAGAAGCCTACAAGACAGTATTATAGAAGAGCGCAGTTTGTATATTGAATCATCAGATGAATTAGAGAAACGATGTATGAATGAATTGATGCATAGATAAAGAAATCATCATATTTAATTATGATTATATTAATAGTATATCTTAACAGTATGTACTATTAGTAGAAATTAATAGTTGAACTATATAACTAGATAAATAGTATAGTACAGAGGGTGATTTTAGGGAATTTTGATTAAGCTATTAAAGGATTAAATAGCTTAAATAGTTTAAAGGGGGGATGAGTTTATTGGATATAGATATTGATTTACAAGAGATTGAGAATGAGCAATTAAGAAACAATTTATTAGATTTATCGGATAAAGATGCAAGTTGTGAAGAGATTATGGCATTAATAAATGATGGAAAGACAAAAAATGAGGTATCGAGTATCCTAGGAGTTAGTAAAGATACAGTAGGGAAAAGAATGAGAGAGTATAGGGACAGGCAAAATGAGATTAAGGGCTATAATTTTCATGATATTCGTACTTGGAAAATGGAGAAATAAAAAAGGCTAGGCATTTAGTTTCACTTTGATAAAATAATTGTTTATTAGACTGATGCTTTTATATGTAAAGCTAGTAAAAAGCAGTAAGTAATAAATCAGCAATAAGTAAAAATAAATAAGGTATGTGATTAAATTGTGGAACAATAAATATAGATTTATTACTACTGAAGAAATGGAACAACATCAATAGAAAAAAAGAATAGCACCAATGAAAAAATAGGTTATACAGAAGTTAAATTCTGAATTTCAATAATTGAGTGGAAATTAAAGTTAAGTTTTGAGAATTTTAAAGATTAAAAGTTTAAGTGGTAAAAAATAGGAGCTAAGATTTATCAATCTTTATATTAGCAGGAGAAGGGGGGAGAACTAAAATGAAGTCAACTTTTATGAATATAGTAACAGCAAGTACAAAGACCAAGATCGTTTCGGCTATAGTTTGTGTAGCAATAGCCGGAGGAGCTGCTACAGGTGGAAGTATAATTATGCACTATGAAAATAATGATGGCACTAAAACAGCAGAAAATCAAAATTTAAAAAAACATGCAAATGAGACTATAGAGATATTAAAAAAAGATGGGTCAAAAATAGAGAGAAGCAAAGAAGGAATTGTAACTGCAATAGACGCTAACGGAAAAACAGTAGAAGTTAGTGACGCTGATAAGCAAAGCATAGCAGCAGTAACTGTACCTGAAGTAAGTAAAGATACTATAGGTGATAAAAAGACACAAGTAGCACAACAATCAGAAACGACTGTTAGTAAACCAACAACTCCTGCTAAAGTAGCAGAGGCACCAGCGGTTGCACCTGTTGTAATAGCAGCACCTGTTGTAGCGCCAGCTAAGCAAAGTGGAATTGACCAGGATTTAACAGATGCATTCTGTTCAAGGTTTAAAGTTCTAAATTATGATGGTTATAATGGTACAAATAAAGATTGTTTGCATCAAACTACACTTGATATTGTAGGTGGCAAGGTTACTGCTTCTAACTACAGTACATATGTAAAAGGACTACCAAGCTGGAATGAGTATATAGTAACTATGGGTGGGGAACCTATAAATAAAGATTGTACACTTACTATACAAAATGGAATATGTAAAACTTTCACAACGTCTGCAACAAATATAACAGACGTATGGAATGAGTTTGGACAATCTTCTGAGTCATCAATTGGAGGAACATTCACTGATGCTGTAGTATATTATGACTCAGCAACTAAGAAAAATATAATAACGCTAGTGGGTATTGGGTTTGGTTGTTCTTACTAAAAATACTTATAAAGTAAGTATAAAGGAGGTAAGAGATGTGAGATATAATAAGTGGTTTAAATGTTTAAGTGTAATATTTATTGTACTATCAATATTATGCTTGAAGACTTATAAAGTTAGTGCTAATACAGCTAGCGCAAGTCAAACTAATGCATCAAATTCTTTCGCAGATAGTGTTTGGTATGACGATGGAACTTGGTGTGGTACATTATACAAAAATGGAGGTTCTTATGTATCAAGTGGTAGCGATACAAGTCCAAGAACTTTCAATTGGACAAGTTCTTGGGTAAATAGAGATTATGGTAGATATAAAGGAGGAAATCCAGCACTAAATAATAGTTGGTCATGGTTAACGACATGGGGAGCTCCTGGTAATGTAGATTACTTAGGAACAGGAGGTAGAATCTACATTTATGGTACCATTAATAATATGAATTTAGATCGAAGTAGACCGTGCAGTACAAGCACTTACTATGCAGACTTAGGCATAGATGATTCATTTAGAGGAAGTTTACCACAGAAAAGTTACACCTCAACTTATTCGGGGTTAACGTATTTAAATAACTGGGGAAGTGGATTGGTCGTAGGTAACTATTATTATTACAATCAGTACACAGAAAGTTCTACTTATTCTGGGACTATATCTAAACCAGACACAAGACAATATACACAAGGATACAGTGGAGCAACAGTTTTAGACAGAGATGCAATTGTGACATCCAATGCACCTACAAAAGTATTGGCAGGGTCAGCAGTTAGTTACACAGTTACAGCTACAAATAATGGAGCTTATACATGGGTAGCAGGACAATACAAACTAGGTACGGATTGGGGTGCAAGTAACTATCCTTCAGCGCCAGCGCGATATGAACTACCTTACAATATAGCACCTGGTGGAAGTTACACTTGGACTATAAATTATACAGCATCAACAAGTGCAGTAACTTATATGAACAGCTTTAAAATGTTACAAGAAAGCGTAGCATGGTTTGGGGCAAACCCCCAGACAATAACGCAAGTAGTTATACCGCCAACAATCAGTGCAGTAATAAAAAATATTAGCAGTAATGGATATGATGTGTTCTGTACAGTTGGTACAGGTACTTTAGCTATAGACAGGGTACAAGTTCCAACATGGACAAATCTAAATGGTCAAGATGATATAGATGTAGCATGGCAAACAAGTGCAGTGTCCAAAGCAACATTTAATGGAGGTAATACTTGGGTATATCATGTAAATAGAAAAGTGCATAACAATGAATACGGAGTTTACTTGTCTCATGCTTATGTATTTGACTCAGGAGGTTTCTCAGCGGCAGTAGCAACAACATGTACACTAGCCAGAAAAAGTCTGACAGCTCCAAACACTTGGGAAGACGTAACAGAATGGACAGGTACTACTATAAAAGCATATGTAGAGCCTCCAGTCGATATACTAACAGTAAATAGGTTTGAAAACGGAGACTTTGTAAATGGAACAACTGACTGGGCAGCATCAGCAGATGCAACAACAATAACAAATGTAGCTACTCCTTATGGGACTGGTGTAAATGTAGCAAGAGAAGACGGTGACGGAGGAAACTGGCCTCTGAATTATATAGGTCCAGTGAACCAAGACACTTATTTAGCAGGTCATACTTATACATTCTCATTCTATTACAGGATGACAAGAGGCAGTGGAACACCATTTTATATAGGTTGGTGGATAAACGATGCAGGTGGATATAGAAATACACTACCTATAATAACAACTGATATGGGTGATGGGTGGAAATATGCAACAGCATCATACACCTTCACAAGTAATCAATCAGCTAACATAGCATCATTCATGAATAGTCAATCAGATTATACGACAGTTCAATTTGCACGAATAGGTTTAGTTGACACAACCAATTCTATGGTATACAAAGTTGGAGTTGGTGGAACATATAAAACCTATAATGGAGCAGTAACGATTAGTTCAAACTGTGATGTTTACTTTAAATACACAGATGTAGAGGGTTATATAAGTCCTGAAAGTGTGTTACACGTAACTAATATAGATAAAACTCCACCAACAGGGGATTCGACTTATAGCATGTCATATGACTTACAGTTATCAGCTATGATTAACAATGTAAGCGATAATGGAGGAAGTGGAGTAAAAGAATTATATGCAGTTATTACACAGCCAGGAACAGCCAATTCAGTTACAAAACCATTACACAGTGTTGATGCAAGCACATGGCAATTAGACAGCTTAGATGCATACAGTCTATTTAGCAGTGAGCAACTTCAAGTAGATATTTATGCGAAGGATAACGTAGGAAATACAGCACTATTGCAAAGTAAGATATTTGAACTACTAACAGCTAACTTAGGAATAACACCAGTTATATCAAGACAAGGTCAGTTACTTACATTTACATTAGATACTACTGGTCAACCTTACTTACTAGAGCTAGATTTCCCACAAGAAATATACAGCTTAGACCCAGCAATACCAACTGGAAAGGTATTAATACCAATAGTTGAGAGTAATTACTTACAGACAAAGTATGAATACTATTTACCACTGACAACACCTTTAACCCTAGACACAAATAGTAATAGATTAAATACTCAGTATCAATT
Source organism: uncultured Clostridiaceae bacterium (assembly GCA_963791805.1). GTDB lineage: Bacteria > Bacillota > Clostridia > Clostridiales > Clostridiaceae > JACMJL01. Next base: position 413,200 of record CAWBTU010000004.1, on the reverse strand, counting down.
TACAGCTAAGGCATACAAGAGAAACGGCAAAGAGACTTCAGCACCAGCAGTAGGGATAGATGTAAGTGGTAACATATTTAAAGGTATTCGAACTAGAATGAGATAGAATAAGCATTGTTAACATGTGAAGCTAACAAACATAAATATTAATCAATGGGATCGGTTAATACTAATGAAAAAATGGTGTTAGCAGCTATAGAAACACTATAGTACAGTGGTGAAAAACTAGGGTATACAGTAGGTTAAATTTTAAATCTTAAATTTAAGTTTTGTGAATTTCAAATAGGCTAAAAAGGGAATTAAAAGGTAAATGATTTATATAAAAATAACAGACCAGAAGTGTGAATTTTATAACTTCTGGTCTGTTATTTTATTCAATTGTAATGTTACTGAAGCATCGGCTATTTGAGACAGAAGCTAAAATACAAGCATATGTGTGAATATAGAATAATAAAGATTGGAGGGTACACAAATGAAATATGTTAAAGAGAAAGAGTATGATAATACAAAACTAATTAACAACATAATAGATGAGGAATACAAAAAAGAAGTACTAGAAAATGGATACTGTGTAGCTTTACTAGAAGATGGTGAAGTAGCACGAAAAGAGAGTTTAAACGGAAGATCAAGAATGAATCTGTCATTCATTTTAAATGAATCATTGATATTAGACATATATAAAATGGAGAATAAAATGATAGAACATATGCTAGCTCTCATTTTCATAGACATATCAATAAACAATATAGAACTTCTCGTAACTATAAATGCAGTGAATAAAAAGAATAAAATGCTACCAATAGGTGTTAGCTTCCCCTATTCTGCTGAGACAATAATAATTGGAAATATAACATGGCACAAAATTAACACAAGTGATTGGGAGGACTTTAAATGTAAAGAGGAGCTTTGGATGAGGCTAGATTTTTTGAATAAAAGAGGGGAACTTTATTTTGGAATCAGTGAGACATTGAAAAACATATTGTATCTAATATCATAAAAACTAAGGGGGGAGTGTTATTTGACCAGAGATGAGCTATATGTAAATTGTTATCAAAACATGAGCGATAGACTGATAACATTAGAAGACGAATTAAGTAGAAAAGAAAAGAAAGAGTTGGAAGACCAGCTGGAAATACTAGATCAGCTAATTAATGAAATACCAATGGATGTCATCATTGATGACATTGTAACAGGCGAAGTCAAGCAAGAATTTATTGGAAAACTTAAAGGTGAAGTTGAAGAATACTGTGATTGTAGTAATTTTAATAATAAATACTATTTCATAAAATTAATAATAATGAAATCTGGGGATGAAGACACTTATAAAGATGAACGACTTCTCAAACTTTCTTCTAGGTCATGGTTTGAGTGGTTTCATGAGCATAAGTACAAAGAGGAGGAAACAAAACGTATTAAAAATAACATAGAGACATACATAAAGGTAATAGTTGTAAATAATGAAATTAAGTTGATAAAGTGGGTGTAGAAATTATGAAGGCTATCTAAGTAAATTAGATAGCTTTTTTAATTGAGAATAAAGCTTTAAAGCTAAATAAAAGCGTTGCAACAATTAGGATTAAAGGGTTAAAATTTATTTTTTTAAATGAGTGATTTTCTATTGTAATATGTAGGGTTTTTGCGTTACCATCTTTTCAATAAAATTATTATTGAAATTTGAATAGAAGGTGGAGTAAAAAATGGAAAACAACGACAATAGATTTATAACTAAGGGCATTAGGGAAATGAATAATAAGAATAATTTGACATACCTAACGCTCTGGGGTTTGTACGATGATATAAAAGTTAATGAAAGAGAAAGCTTGCAGGTGTTTGATTTAAGCATAGAATTTGATATGAAAAAAGGACTGATTCAGCAGATAATTCATTCAAAAGAAGGGTTGGAATATAGAAAGACGTATAGATATTATACAGACAACCCAGTGGAGGCTAAAATCTATGTAATAAAAGACATGGAAAATATAACAATGCTTTTAGCTAATGAATGTTAAGGTTTATCAGTTTCATAGTTGAAAGGAAAGGGGCATTAAAAAATGAAGTATCCATATTTAATTGAGGAAACATTAACAGAGAAATACCCAAACATTAAAAAAGATGATTATATATGGCAACAGATGATAAATGGACAAGTATATTCAGTGGGCTGGCATGATTTAGTGATCGAACTAGTAGGGAAGATTGAAGAACTATATAAAAAGTATAATGTAGATATACATGATTTTCGTATTGAAGACATTACAGAAAAGTATGGGACACTGAGATTCAACGCTAAATACTCCATTGGAGAAGTATACGAACTTATAATCGAATATCAAGTCAAAAGTGAAACAATATGTGAGGAATGTGGAGCGATCGGAAAAGTAAGGAACAACAGGAACTGGATACAGACACTGTGCGATGAATGTGATAAAGATGAAAAGTAGCAGAGAAGAAATGAAAAGTACAATAGAAGCAACTAAAAAGAAAGGAAATAAAAATATAACTGATACTAAACCTAAAAGTACAAGCAGAGATAAAATAATATTAAAAATATATAATATAAACAAGACGTTACCTAGAGAACAGATTCAGGATGCTATAGACCTAAATACAGATGATATAATTTCGAACATTTATATTTTAAAATTTGAGGGTAAAGCAACAAATAACCTAGATAAGATATTTGACACGTATGAAAAAGAGCTGACAACATCCGATGTTGTAGAGATTGAAAATAAAGACGGTTTAAGTAGATTCTATTACTTAGGATTGTTTGGATTTGAAGAGATTGAATTTGATAAAAACCTCATAAATAAAAAATAAGAGTCTAGTAGTTATTAAGCTGCTAGACTTTTAAATTTCATAATACGTCTAAAGACGTAGACATAAAAGGCTCACTATAAAAAGTTAAAAGCTGAAAATAAAGCATAATACTGAGTATTATTTAAATATTAAAATGGAGGTGGGTCAAATGGCTGTGATAGGGTTCAACGTTGGTTCAACAATAAGTTTAGGAGATATAAGTTTAGCAGTAGAGTATTTATCAGATAAAAATGCTTTTGAGACTGACTTACAAGAAATTAAAGAAAGAATACTAGAAGCATCTAAGGAAAAAGAAAAAGCACAAACGAAAACGGGGTGAAGTTATGACGAGTTTAAATGTTAAGAAGATTGACATATACATTAATACAAAAGAAAATTAAATGAAATAATATATGCATCTATGTATTAGAAATAAAGACCCCAATTTATACAAATTAGGGGGTCTTTTATTTTTATACAAATTTAGGGTCATAGAGTTTATAGGTATATCAAGATATATTACAAACAGGGCATTTACTGTGATAAAAATAAACCTATGTGAAAATAATGAAGCCTATTTAAAAGCATATTAGTGAGTAATAAATAACTAATGAATAAGGGGGTGAAAAGAATGTTAATACCTATATCTAAGATACTAGCAAGCAATGGACGCATAGAAAGTTATAATTTTCTCAATACTGAGACGAATGAAATATTAAATATGAAAGGGACACAACTTACTAAAGCTTTAAAAGATGACAATTATGATATTAGGGGATTTGCAGGACACAATAGGCTAAGCATATACTTCTCCAATATAGGAATTGCAGGAGAGAATGATGGAAAACAATATTATACAGTTGTGAAGCGTAAGATTTTTGATAATAAAATAGTATTTATTATTGTAGACAGGGTTGGAAAAAACTTTGAGATAGATAAAAATCAGCTAATCAGCCTTATGCAAAGTGGAGTTATAATAGCTGGAGTTATATTAAAATCAACCTTAAAGGTAAGTAGCTCAATAGAAAAAGAATTCAGCAGATAATAGATTTTTATATAATGGATGATAGATTATTAATAACTATAAATGATAATATAGGCATTGAATTTTAAAGGGAAATTCGAACTTAATTAGTCAAACTACATATTAAATAAATTTAAGTACTAAGGAAAAGATACAGTTTATCTGAAACGTATAATAAGGAGGATATTATGAAAAAGAAAGGATTTACATTAATTGAATTAATGGTTGTGCTAGCCATCATAGCAATACTAGCAGCAGTTTTAATACCAAAATCAGGTGGACCTAAACAATTAGCCAAAGGCGCTGGCAATTCAGCCAACCAACGAGCAGTACAAGGATACTTAGAATTGAAGGGTGATGCAATAGCACTAGCAGGTACACCAACACAGGTTGCACAAGCAGCCATAGATGGATTAAATTTAGAATCAGAGTATCAAAGTCTAACAAACTCAAACAACAAAACACTAAAAGGAGTATATTCGACACCCTTAGATGGTACAAACGAACCAGGAAACTATAGTAATGTTGTGTACACCTACAGTGTAAAACCAACCAAAGAACAACTAGCAAGACTTCCAAAAGGAAGTATAGCAATATTCAATGCGGAGATAGTAGACTTAAATAAAGTAGAGGTAGCAGAAACACCTAAACCATCTACAGATGAAGCAGACTTTATATTTGATGGTGCTGGAAAAATAACAGCATATGTAGGTGCAGGTGGAGTTGTTAATATACCTGCAACAATTGGTGGAGTAGTAGTTACAAGTATAGGAAATGGTGTATTTGATAGTTGTACAGCACTGATTTCTGTAAATATACCAAACAGTATAACAAGTATAGAAAATGGTGTCTTTTATGGTTGTACAGCACTAACCTCTATAACAATACCAAATACAGTAACAAGTATGGGAGGTTGTACATTTTCAGACTGTACATCATTGGCTTCTGTAATTCTATCAAATAACGTAATGAGTATAGAAGGTAGTCAATTTAATGGATGTAAAGCACTGAAATCTATAAACATACCAAATACAGTGACAAGTATAGCACGTGATGCATTTGATGGTTGTGAATCATTAACTTCTATAAATATACCAAACGGTATAATAACTATAGGAGCTCATGCATTTTCAGACTGTACAGAATTAACATCAATAACAATACCAAGTAGTGTAACAAGTATGGGAGATTATGCATTTTTTGACTGTAAAGCACTAAATTCTGTTACATTATCAAATAATGTAACATTCATAGGATACAGTGTATTTGCTAACTGTACATCATTAAATAATATAACAATACCAAACAACGTAACCAATATAGGAGATAGTGCATTTGACGGCTGTACAAATCTAAAAGACATAACAATACCAAACAGCGTAACACGTATAGGAGATAGTTCATTTGATAAATGTAATGCTATGACAGTAACAACACCAGTAGGAAGTTATACTGATACAAACAGAAATAGTTTTCCAGTAGGTTCAACATTCCTAAATAATTAATAAAGTTAACAATGATTTATGGGGCTGTCACAATTGAATTGTGGCAGTTCTATTTAATTTGGGTTATATACTTATATTCAAAAGTAAGTTACAGAGGTAATTCACGCAACACTAATTCTATAAATTTATTAAGCCTAAAAATATACATGATGACGATTTAAATATATAAATATTAAAAAGGAAGGTTGTTGAAAAATATGAGTATGTACATTATAGGTAGGATTTTTGACGAGGGTGGAATGGTACTAGCATTTAAAATATATGATGCTAATAGTAAGAAGATAGGTATATATGAAAAAGGCGCCGTATACGAACAAGTTAAGCGAGGAGTTCTAGTAGTAGGATTATATAAGGGCAGTGATGGTATGGTAAGTGGCATTCATGGATCTTTTAATGTAAGTAAGACAGATAAATTAAATGGAGCAGGGCGACCTATAGAAGAGACAGGCAGATACATACTAATAGCTATAAGTGGATACTTAGAGAATAGTCAATACAAATTAGTAAATTCAAGAGGCTACGAAAAAACAATAGGTTTAGAGGAATTCAAAAGTATGGTTGAAGCTGATAAAATAAATGGAGCAATAAAATCAGAAAGAACAACTAGTGGTCTTGTTTTGTACAAGCACTGCAATCATAGACAATACTGGATCAAGGAAGAAAATAATTTAGAATAATAAAAAATAAGGAGGACAGTATTATGGCAGGACAGTTTATGGGAATTAAGAGAGTAACTATACCTATGTTAACGTTAATAATACTTTCAAGTCAACTTTTAGGCTGTGCATCAATGAAGTCTCAGGATATGGTAGACATGATAAACAAAGGGCAAAGCATAGTACTTGAAGTAGCAAAACCCTCATATGATATCAAGGTCAAGGGCACACAGCAAACAGATAGTGCATGGGTTCAACTTGATGCACTTAAAACCTATAATAATGGGTTTAGACAAGGATTCGATGAGATATTTAACATCAATATTGTAACGGACAATGGTATTAATGGTAAAGCAGGATGCTTGTACGTAGATGAAACAGGCGATAGAAATGGTAATACTACTTTAGAGGATGCATTCAGAAATAAAGCATTCGTTACAAAATATTGGAATGATAGTGCAGTAAAAACTAAAATAGGAAAAGTAGCAGACCAAGCGTATACAGATGTTTCAAGCAGTGATAGTTACGCATTAGCAGGAGCTTTAAACGCATACTATAACCTATTACCCGATTCAAAAGACCCTTCATCATTTAATGGTTCACAATCGTTGAGCAGAGAACAGTTCTATACACTAGTGTTTAGGTCAGAAGAGGGTGTAAAGGAAATTAAAGTTGACTCAGCATTTGCGACAGCAGTAGGAGGAGAAACAGCAAACACTAAGTATGCACAAGGTGTAGACCAGTATGCTTTCTTAAAAGCAGGAGATAAGAGTTTAGATGGTAACACCTATAAAGGTTCAATTTCAAGAGCAGAGGCAGTATACATGTTAGTAAAACAAAACTTTCCACAAGAATTAGCAAAAGCGAGTGGTTCAGACAAAGCATATAATGATACAAAGAATGGCGGAGACATAGCACTTAAGGCAGGATTCAAAACTGAAAAAGGCAACCAGGAGATAAGCAAGGACAGATGGCAGTCTTATACATTGGCTTATATGCTTCAAAACCCAAACAAAGGCATGCAATCAGAATTATACAAAGCTATGGTAGTATCAAACAAGTTAGGTTTAATCAGTGGAAAAGACTCAAGATGGGATGAGCCAATCAGTAAAGCAGAAGCTATTATGTTATCAGTAAATGTACAGATAGCAAAGAACAAAGCATTTGGATATTTAAGTGAAGCTGAATATGGTAAAATAAATCCATCTAAATTCAAGGTAGTGACTGATAAGACTAAAATCTTAGGTAAGACAGAAGATGGATTAAACTATGGTGATGGTTGGATAGAAACCGCAGCAGGACAAACCTTAGCCGACCCATCTAAGAAATTATCATCAGGTTTAAGCCTATGGGAATCCAAACTAGCACTAGACAGTGCAAGAAAAAACATGGCTAGTATGGGGCTAACAGACTTAGAGTTACAAGCGTTTCTAGAGGGAGAGGCAAAAAAACTTGGAACAAGTCTAGCAGAAATTCAGCAATTACCTCCAGAAACAGTTACAAAAGAGACAGTAACACCAGCTGTAGTACAGCCAGTTACACAGCCAGTACAAAAAACAGAGACTACACCAAGTAAACCTACGACAGCACCAACTACAAGTTCAACTAGTGGAGTTGTTGAGGATAATCCTGCAACTAGAAATGAGGCAGGAGCAAATGGTGGATATGTAGTTCAACCAAATGACCCAGACGCAGTACTTTCAGCTTACTAAGCTACAAAAAAATAACCTAAAAATGTTGTAGTGTAGCTGAGAATAGAGTTGATAAGCTTAATTGCATTAATAGATAAGGAGGTAACGCTATGAGAAGAATTAAGAGAGTCATAGCAATGTTTATATGTTTAGTCATGATTATAGCAAGTGTACCTAGGCAAGTATTTGCAGATGCTGGGGTAGGAGACAATAATAATGGAGGAAGTGGTGGAGGATCAGTTGGTTCCAATGGAGCATACACATGGGATGATGCTCAATCAGGGTTCCGAATATCGGTAGTAAACAAAGACTTCAAGACAGTATCCACAACAGTGGACCTACTATTTTGTGAACCTTCATCTAGGGGAGTTGGATTTGGCAATGATTTTTATACAAATTCAAGAGCGAGTGGATTGAGTACTGATACAAGTAATTATAGAACAATACAAATTCAGACTTTAAAAGATCAAGGCGCAATAAAGACAGTACCCAAATTTCCAGTAAATTGTTCAAATGGAATATCAGAATCAACTGGAGATGACTTTAAAGAGTGGTTTCTTAATGGCAAGGGTGGATTGGATAATATAGAATGTAATCTACCTCCACCTCCACAACCTGTTTATGCGGTTGGATATGGTTCGACTCGACCAGTAAATAAATCTGTATCAACATCTGGTTCACAAAGTACTTCTACAGACTTTAGACCAGTAAGTCAGTGGTCAATTATGACTAGTGTTAGTTATAGGTCAAGCATAGAAGAAGAAGCATCATCTAAGATGCTAGAACAAGGGTATTTTAGTCACGCATTCAATATAATATTAAGCCAATCAGAGTCACTAAAATCACAAAGAAATTATTCAACAATAATAAAAGGTAAGCCATATAATGAAACAGTGAGTAATTTATTAAAAGGAGAATGGGACTACTGCTCGTCAGTTAGTAAGTCATATGCAGAGGCAGTTTATATGTATTGCCGTATAGTAGATATAGTTGGAGGTTCAAACTGGACATCCAGTGGATACTCACTAAAGAATACAAATAATTATAATGCAGTAGCTAGTAATAGTAACGCAATAGTTAAAAACAAAATATCACTAGAACAAATACCGTTAGCATCAAGTAATAAAGTATCATTAGAACAAATACCACTGGCCTATTCAGAAGCTAATGCAGTCAACATATTAAACTATGCAGATAAAATCAAAGGTAAATTTGTATTCCAATTCAATGCAGCAGCAATATCGGTTATGGAAGATAAAATAGGAGTAAACACTACTAAAACACCATTAGATGTAATGAAAGAGAACAACTACTTTGTAGTAGTAGAGCCAGTATTTTGGTTTAGACCAGCAGACTGGAATAATGGGCCAACAAATCCCGCACCTAATTACTTCTATGGAACAGAGGCTAATCTTGTACAGTATTATACAAATCATGGAATTACAAATGGCGGAGCATATACAACACTTACAACTAACTTAGGTTGGTCTTGTATGTATACAGGTAAAAATTGGACAGGCAGTGGAGCACATCCAATAACAGCAGTAAGTAATTATAATGATAAACCATCACTTCAAACATTAAAGAGTTATTTAGACAGTAATATAGGTTTTGGAATGCATATATACATGACAGCACCTGTTGCAGGGCAGCAAATGACTGGGAATACTGATTGGAAGATACAAGGAGCAGCACCAGATCCTAAGGATTTAAAAGCATCAACTGGATATAAAAAAGAGTATAACATAATAAAATATTACGAGGATATTTACCCGGACGGAAAAGTTGACTATATAGGACCTTTTTATCGTGGTAGTAACCCGCCAGAAATAGAAGTAAGAAATGAATTCTATCATAACGCAGTAAAATGGTTTGTAACAAATAAAGACTTTACAGCAGCACCAACTGAACAAAAGTATGATGATGCAGTAAAAGCATATAAAAATACTCAGTCAGGAACAACTAAACAAATTGTATACGTTAACAAAAAGAAAGACGGGGAGAAAACATTATTTGTGCTATTACAAAGACACATTTCATCAACACCAGGAGGTGGACCATTAATACTTGGTGAATCAGAAATATCTAAAGCAGTAACAACAGCTGATGCATCCGTTCCAAATTGGGGGCTAAAGCTATTTCCTTCTAGCTACAGTGTAGTGAATTCAGCTACAATAGACCCTTTGTTAGAGGCAAATGGAGCAGGAGGAGCATTCAGTTCCAAGGTAGTTAGTACTGCTGCGGCAGGTAATATGCAAAATTCAGAATATCAAACAGTATTTTGGAGGGGTAACGACATACCAACAATAGCATCATACAAAGAAGGTAGTTCAATAAACCTGAGAAGTTTACTTAATAAATACGATAAAAATCCAGTAGGAGACAGAGGAATAAACGGTCATTATCCAATAAACTTCCTGGCTAAGTTAGGAGTAGAGGGATTAGGCATACAAGAAATTACAGGAGAAGTAAACGTAAACGTTTATAGGGGTACAAGAAATGATAAAACAGATGGAAATGATACAGTAGCATCTGAAATAATGACAACGACACCATTCGGTGGTTCTACATCATTGCATAGTTCAGGAGCAATGGTTCAGAATACTAGTCCTATTCAGTTTTATCCATACATTAGAATGACCTACATGAACACAGCAGACACAGTCAAAAAAGATGTAAATGTACTGTCACAGTTTTATAGCTCGATACTTGCAAATGATTTTGGTGAAACAGCCTGGATAAATAGTAATGAGAGTGAGAGTCTAATAATGTCATCAACTCAATGGAGCTTAAGCGCAAAAGCCGTGAATGGAGGAAAACCTTGGTGCGGTAAGAATCAGGTCATACCTGGGGGAGCTATTTTCCAACTTTCAACAAAGGCATCCAATAGTAAGGTAGCCGTTGTAACATGGCAGACAATATTAGATGACAACATGAGAAATATACTGTGTAGTGGAGTACCATCAAACGACTACACATTATCAAAAGCAGCAGCAGAACATAACGCAACAGTAGAAAATGCAAAATCAACATTAGAAGAGTTAAGAGTTGTCCAGTGGGTAAATGGAGATGCAAACGCTTCAAATGGATGGGACAATAATGGCAAGTCAATAAAAATAACAGACGCAGGACAGAGTCTATCAGCACTTGGACTAAGCGGAGTAACAAGTTCAGAATTAAAATATAGAATGGGCAAAGATAAACAAGGTGATGCGGCGAATCAAGGTGATTTAGATATTGTAGCAACTAACAATAGTACAGACGTATTTTATAAAGTTATAGCAGATACTAGTGGTAATATATACTTAGCAAAGAGTATAGGGGATATTGGAGCATTAAGTTCAATTAATGGTACAAACCCAGTAGCTAGCGGTAATGTAACAGTAGAAAAAATATTAACAAAAGCACAAGCAGTAGGAAGTTTAGCAGGTGAGGCTAAACAATTGAACGATAGAACACTATTAATTACAAACCTGCTTAAAACACTATCACGTAATAAAGGTAATGACGTAACATCATGGGCACCAGATTCTAAATGGTACTCGGAAGCTGTAGACGGAATCATAGTGGTTAGGAAAGCAACAACACTAGATGTTGGATATAGCATGCCAGGAATTCGTTCAGCAGTAGTAGACCCAAAGACATCACCAGTATGCACGGGTCAGTCAGACCTTTATTCAAAAGCAAACCTATCGCAATTCAGAGCAGACTCGAAAAGCGAGACAGAGCAGGCAAAATCAAAGCCAGCTCATTTCTTAACAACATTTGAAGGGCATGACCTATTTCTTCAAAGCATGGAAAACTTATACGTGAGCAAGCGCTTTTATATAACTAACGTGTCGGTATCCGATTTACATTAAAATAAATACACTAAATAACAGAAGGACACCATGTAATGTGGTGTTCTTTTTTGTAAAAATATTCAATGAAAACTGCTATAGATATAAATTATAAGTACAGTAGTATCATTTTAAATAGCATAAGATTAGTTAAAATTAAATGGCAAAAATAGGATAAAAAATAAATATAAACCATCTATTGATAAAAGTAATAATATACAATACAATCCATTATATAAAAATGTTTATGAAATGGGGGTGTATTGATGAATGTAGATGTAACTAATTATGCAAAATCAATGTTCGGGAGCGAGTTAGTAGAATCAGCCTACATTTTAGATAAATATAATAAGAGTATTGATAGTGATTACAGCGAAATAGTAAATTTTAACGACAACGAAATTAGCTTAACTGACACTGTCATATTAGTGGTTAGATTAGTAAATCATAAAGTGATACACGTGTGGGCCAGCGAATGGGGCGGCATAAAGAAAGGTGAGCCAGACAATATATACAAAGAGGATTGTGGTGAAACAAATGGATGAATTTTTTGAAATTAAGAACTGTCAACGCTGTGGTAAGGCTTTAACAATTAGAACTCTATCTAAGATGAACACTGATGTTATTTGTCCAAAATGTTGTTCTGATGAAAAAAAGCATCCACGATATAAAGAAGCTAGTGATATGGAGCATCAACAAGTTGTACTCGGTAATTACGATTACAAAGGCTTATTTTATGGCGAGGTTTATCCGTTCAATAAATAACGTAATGTTAATAATAGAGATACTGTGGGATGGAGGTCAAACATGAGAAAAAAGAAAGTAATATTAAATAGAGAGCAAGTACTACAACTCCTAAAAGAAATGAAAACTAATGAGATACTAAAAGATACAAGGATCGGTTTAACAGGATCATTTGCTAGAGGTAAGAATAAAAAGTCAAGTGATATAGACATTGTAATCTCTTATGCAGCAGGTGAAAATGACATTGAAATTACAGAGTTTATATGGGGATATATGACGTCAAACTGTGATTATAAAATAGATATAATGCATTTACAGTCAATAATAAAATCAGATTTGGAGTTAAACGAATACGCATTATTACAAGGACTTCCAGTAATTCCAGAAGGTATACATGAAAGAATATTGAGAGAGGTGATTTGGATTGAGTAGCGTATTGACAATTGAAGACAAAGGGTTAAGTGGAACAATTACACTAGAAAATGGCATTATAACAATTAATTTTCTAGGTGAGGAATTGAGTTATACATCACCAGCAGCAATAACAGAGTTATTAAAGGTAAACGAATTTGTAATAGAGATAGGTTATGTAGCTGTAGAAACAAACTGGGGAGAAGAGTATATAGACATTGAGTATTTGTTTGAAATTAACAACCTTAAATACACTGAAACATATAAGATAGAATACAGCAAATCCAATACAGGATGAGCTTGTAAATGTAATAGATAAGTGTGAGGGCATTGAAGAAAAAAATATCGAAGTATTAATGAATATGGTTTATAGGGTTGTACCTTCATTTTCGTATGAAGACATTGAAAATGAAGCTATTTGGATCTAAAAACAGATTGTATGAAGGGGGTAACATTATGTTGCATATAAAATTTGAAATAACAGAACATACAATTTTTAAAGTTAACAGGTACTTTGATTTAAACTATAAAAAGGAATGGATACAGAATCCCCTTGTAAAAGAAATAATAAAAGATATAGATGAATCAGCAGTCATAGGTGAAAGCGTAGCTATAGATAGTCCATTGCGTGGTATCATATCTCCACGAGACTTGACTAGCAGTGTTAAGACACTAATATTAATGATATTTCAGCCCAATAATGAGTATTACGGAGGCATAAGTACTAACTGCAACAAATGGATACATGAAATTTCAAAATTACATGATATACACATAGCAATAGAAAATATAATGGAATTTCCAAACGTAGATAATCTAAACATACATATAGTAGATAGCAATAAAGTAGTGAACACCATGCAAGAATATGTTACTGAGCATACTAAATTTATAGAATTAGGAGGAGGTCAATCATGAAACTAAAAGATGAACAATTTGAAAGAGTAGTTAGACAAGCTTTAAATAAGCCAGACGGAGAGTTGAAAACTGATGATTTAAATAACATATCTGGCATTTTGATTAGTAATGAAGATACAGATAGTATGGGGATTCCTTGGCAGAGTGATGCAGATGCCTATAATATGATATTTCCAGAAGTGATGTTTAACATTAACAATTCAGAAAACGGACAGTGGATTGAGGACTTGAAGCTATTTGAAAATATAAAATGCTTACATTTATATGTAGCTGTGGATGATTTATCATTTTTAAAGAAATTTGTTATACTAAAAGAGCTATATATTTCGGACTCAAGTCAAACGAACTGGTCATTCATTGAAAATATGACTAACCTTAGATATTTATGGATAAATAACTGTGAATTTTCTGAACTTACACCTATAGGTAATCTGTGTAAAAAGCAATTAGAACAATATGAAAAAAGCAAAAATGAAGATAATAAAACGTTCAATCTATTCGATGGGCTAGCAAATTTATATTTAAATAAATGTAAAATATCAGACATTTCACCACTTACACAATGTAAACATCTGATAGATGTAGATATTTCACACAATAATATAACTGACATAAACCCTCTTTCAAAATTATCATCACTATATTATTTAACCATGGCCCATAACAATATTGCAGATATCACTGCACTTAAGGACTTAAAAGGTCTGTATTTTCTAAATCTAAGACATAATAAAATTGTTGATATATCTATATTGAAAGATTTTGAAAACAGTAATATGCATAGGTTGTTTTTAAATTACAATGATATAACTGATTTTAGTCCTATTTATAATATGCATTTGATAGCTGATGATATATTTGAGGATTACGTTGGAAGATAGCAATAATACTATAAGATTTATAACTAAAAACTCTGAGTATGTGTTTACTGGAGACTCACAAAAAATAATTGAGTATTATAATAGAAACTAGACTGGTTTTGTGAAGTAAATAAATTAAATAATAAGTGAAGAATTAATTGAAATATGTTATTGCATCACTTTAATAACTCTGTTACAATCCACAACAAAGTTGTAAAACAACAGAGTTTTTTAAAGAAAGAGGATGTTTAAAATGAAAACAGTCGCAAATAGACTTGATTTGGGAATAACTAGGATAGCAGGCTATAATTTGTATGATGAGGTAAAAAAAGACTTTCAAGAGACTACCCCAAAGGAAGTCAAAGATCTAATCAATCAAGGAAAAATAAACGGCTTGAAATTAGAAAATGGTAACATCGAATTGGATGGAGCATTCAACATGAGTAACATTATGATAAAGTCAGCAGTCGGTAAATATAGAACACTTTTTCCTACTGCTAGCATAGTTAGTTGCATGTATGCTGTGGTAAGAGTTATTGAAACGGATAATGACAAGCTCTATGAAATCATATCAAACAAGTGCGCAAGATTTAAATTTAAAGCAGAGCAATTAAAGGGACTCATTGAGATAGGAGGATATGTCGCAGGTGTGAAAATGGTAAATGGAGAAATTGAAGTTTGCGAGGGTGTAACATTTGAAGACAGGAGAAATAAATCTGAACAGATAGACAATTCAAGTAATACTAAGAAGAAAGAGGCTAAAGCAAGTATAGATGAAGGCATACAAGAGAAACAAGATTTAACAGTTATTAAAACAGAGGTAAAATCTGATGAAGCTGTAATTGTTGATGGAACTGCATCTACTGAAAAAGTTAATAGCTTAGATGTAACATTTGATACACTTGATGTTATTAAGTTAGCTGATGCATTTGTTGTAACAGCTGACGATAAATATTTAAACACTGATGATACAGCAGAAAATAAGGATGATAAGCTAGAAGAAGTACATATAGATGAAAAGAAACTGGTCACTAACAAGAAAACTAAGAGAAAATAAACTATAAAAATGTTATTAAGGGACTGTTACAAGTTGATTGTAGCAGTCCTTTTTAGTTTACTTAAATAATGAGATTTAAAACAATCAAAGAGAAATACATGTAGCAAAGAGAGATTTTCTTGTTAAGCTAGTCGCAATAAATTGGGTATAATATAAGCGAAATTACATATGATTGTAAAACATGGAAAAAGTCTGTATAATTATATCAATTAGTATATACATAAATAGGACAAGCATATATATACTTAGGAGGGTTACTGTGAGTTATAAAATACAATCATCAGAAAAAACAACCGCGAGTGGTGCAGAGTATGAAACTAAGGCGTTATTGTATTTAATGAGTTTTTCAAAAGATTGCAAGGATGTATATTATTTTGTCGTAGATTTCTTTAACGACCTAACAGGAGTAGATAGATTTTCAGATAGATTATGGGATATGCAATCCAAGGGAAATAAAAATAATTCTCCAAAACAAGTTGGGAAGGAATTGGTGACGCTACTGAAAAATTACTTATCTGAAATTGAGTTTGAATCATATATATTATTTATGGGTGGAATTTCAAACACAGTTAGAATTGATAATGATAAGAATGTTTTTGGAATTGGAAATATAAGTAGTACAGCGATTGAAAAGATTAAGGAAGGGTTACTTGAGGAAAGCAATGCAAAAGAATATATAGACGAAACGATGATAAACGATGCATTAGTGGATGAATTTTTGAGTAAAGTTTGTTTTGTAGTTGATGATAAGTCTAAAGCCGCATACATAAAAAACATTATAGAGATTAATCCTATGATTATTCCTAATGATATCATTTTAGAACAAATATTTGACCAAATAAGAGATGCTCAGTCGAGTAAGAAAAATAACGGAAACGTTGAAGGAATAACTATAAATGCTACAGATGAATTTTTGAATTATGATAGACATTTAAATGTGAATGAAATAAAAATGTTGGTATTAAGTAGGCTGGTAAATAATGATATTATGCAAAAAGGAATACCACCTTCTTTTGCAGACACTTACTCAAGATTCCCACAGATAAGTAGGAAAGACAAGTTGGAAGATTGTCAACTATGCATTGCTAAAATGTTATTTGATAAAAATAATGCAGATAGTTTTTGGACTTTTTTTAGTAATATTTATGAAGTTCTATCTCAGGACCCCAATGATTCAATAGATATATTGTATAAAAAACTGGACAGAGAAATTTTAAATAAAATCAGTTGGTTGGATACATTATCTGTTAAGTATTTTATTGCAATTGTAAAGGATGGTATGTATGCAAATTAGGAAGGTAATAGTTGGTAATAAAGAGGATGCATTTATAGAAAATAGGTTTAGTGAAGGGATAAACATAATATCTAGTGATGATAATAATAAGGGAAAAACAATTATAATACAATCAATGATGTATGCGATGGGAAACGACCCTATTTTCCCATCATCATTTCCATTTCAAGAGTATTATCATATAGTGGAACTAGAGATAAACGGAGAAAATATAAAAATATGTAGGAAAAAGAATACATTTGTAGTTATTAAAAAAGGTAGTTTATATGTGCATGATTCATTGCCTGAATTTAAGCGATTTATTAATAAGAATATTTTTAAGCTACCAGTAATTATAAAAGACAAAGTAAAAAAAATTGTTGACCCAGTACTGTTTTTTCAAATGTTTTTTGTTGGCCAAGATAAGAAGAATACTTCTAGTATATTTAATAATGGTTATTATAATAAAGAAGATTTTATAAATATGATATATAGCTATTATGGCATTCCGTTATTTATAGATACAGATATTGACAAAGATAAAACAAATAAGAAAATTTTATCTTTAAAAGAAGAAAAAAAGTTATTAAAGAAAGAAAATAAAATACTCAAATCAAAAACAGATGTGTCTCGTATAGTCAATATGTCAGTAGACAGAGAAAAATTAGAAGAACTACTAACTCAAATAGAAGGCTTTAAAAATAGCATTGTTGATTTAATTAATAACAGGAATAGAGCAATTACTAGAAGATTGAAAAATGAAATGACCTTAAAAGAGTTAAATTCATTAAATAAAACTTTATCTGTTGGAGAGTTGCATTGCCTTGATTGTAATTCCAAAAGTATTGGATATTCAACTAAGGATATTAATTGTACATTTGATATTTCAAGTGTAGAAATTAGAAGGCAGATACTTGATTCAATTAAGGAGAAAGTAGATTCATATAATGAAGAAATTGAGGATATTACAACAGATATTAATATAAAACAGCTAGACCTAAAAAAACTACTAGAAACCGATGACATAAGTATTGAATCAATCTTATTCATGAAAAATGATATAAGTAGTGCTTCAAATGCAGATGAGCGTATTATGTCTATTGATAAAGAAATTAATGAATTAAGGAAATCATTAGAAGTTAATGCAAATAACATTGAGGAAGTTCAAAAGCAGAAAGATGAATTATTTAAAGAATTGGCTGATAAAATGTATGAAGTATATAAAGATATAGATCCTGACGGCAATTTAAAATTTGATGGCTTATTTTCAAAACGAGGTGCTGTTTATTCAGGGAGTGAAGGTAATGAATATTATATTGCAAAAATGTGTGCCTTCATACAAGTATTAAAACATGACTATCCAATAATAATAGACTGCTATCGTGATGGTGAATTGTCTACTGCAAAAGAAGATAGATTATTGAAAATGTTGAATGATTTTAAAAACCAAAGTATTCTTACAGTAACATTAAAAGATGAGGAGAAAGGAAAATATAATTCATTAAAAAATATAAATCTGATTAGTTATGATAATCATGATGTTTGCAAATTATTAAAGCCACAATATGTAGAAGATTTAGTAATGGAACTTAAGGATTTTTCAATAGTCCTATGATAAAGTGCGATTGTAAAGAGCAAAGTAAGGAATAACTTTCTTATATCATTTGAAGTTAAAAGGCAAATAATGGAGATGACTGAAAACTATGTAATTAGATTTAAGTCATCTTTATTTTTTGTTGAAATAAATGGAAAATCAAAAAAATAAAGCGTATAATATAAATTGCATTAGTTCAAACTAGTGCAATTATTTTTATTTAAGCATACATAAGCTAAAACACATGGAGGTTATAATATAATGGCAGAAAATACAACAACAATAGGATTTGAAAATAAGCTATGGCTTGCAGCGGACAAGCTAAGAGGAAGTATGGATGCATCTGAATATAAGCATGTAGTACTAGGTTTAATATTCTTGAAATATGTGTCAGACTCTTTTTCAGAAAAATATGATCAGTTATTAGAAGAAAATGAAGGATTTGAAGAAGATAAAGATGAATATACTGCTGACAATATATTTTGGGTTCCACTAGAGGCACGTTGGAGTGAAATAATAGCCTATGCTACTTCTGTAGATATAGGTAAAAAGATAGATACAGCAATGGAATTAATAGAAAAAGAAAACCCATCTCTTAAAGGCGTATTAAATAAGAACTATTCAAGACCTGAACTAGATAAAACTAGACTTGGTGAACTTGTAACTTTATTTACAAACCTTGAGATTGGTAGTGACAAGGCTAAAGAGAGAGATATGCTAGGCCGTGTATATGAA
This sequence comes from uncultured Clostridiaceae bacterium, assembly GCA_963791805.1. Taxonomy (GTDB): domain Bacteria; phylum Bacillota; class Clostridia; order Clostridiales; family Clostridiaceae; genus JACMJL01. The sequence continues at coordinate 394,094 of CAWBTU010000004.1, read as the reverse complement.
TATTTCTTAAGTAAGTTTGCTAGTGCTGAAGGAAAACTAGGTGGTGAGTTCTATACACCATCATGTATTGTACGTACTTTAGTAGAAATAATAGAACCTTACTCTGGAAGAGTATATGACCCTTGTTGTGGTTCAGGTGGTATGTTCTGTCAATCTGCAAAGTTTGTAAAAGAGCATCAAGGAAACATTAATAATATTTCGGTTTATGGGCAAGAAAGTAATCCTACTACATGGAAACTTGCTAGGATGAACCTAGCCCTTAGACAAATAGAAGCAGATATGGGAACTCATAATGCTGATTCTTTCCATGAAGACTTGCATAAAACATTAAAGGCAAATTATATACTAGCGAATCCTCCATTTAACGTATCTGACTGGGGTGGAGATAAAATACAAGAGGATATCAGATGGAAATACGGTGTTCCACCAACAGGTAATGCAAATTATGCTTGGCTTCAACATATGGTTCATCATCTTGCACCTAACGGAGTAATGGGATCAGTACTTGCAAATGGTTCATTAAGTTCCAATACATCTAATGAAGGTGTAATAAGAGCACAGATGGTAAAGGAAGATATTGTAGAGTGTATTGTATCAATGCCAGGACAATTATTTTATTCTACAGGCATACCAGTATCATTATGGATATTACGTAAAGATAAAGGCGAGAACACTACAGGTAAAGTATTGTTTATTGATGCTAGAAATTTAGGATTTATGGTAGACAGGAGAGTAAAAGAGCTATCCAGTGATGACATTAAAAAGATATCGGATACTTATCATAATTGGAAGAATAATTCTCAATATGAAGATATACAAGGCTTTTGTAAATCTGCAAAGTTAGAAGAAGTAGCAGTGCATGGTTATGTATTAACTCCAGGAAGATACGTTGGGCTTGAAGAAGTAGAGGATGACGGAATATCATTTGAAGAAAAGATGGAAAGTTTAACAGGTGAGTTAGGAGAACTATTCGCTAAATCAAGAAGCCTAGAGGATGAGATAAGAAAGAATCTAGGAGGCATTGGGTATGAGTTTTAGTGAGTGGAAAGAATATAAATTTTCTGAATTAATGACCATAATTGGAGGGGGAACTCCAAAAACAAGTGTTGAAGAATACTGGAACGGAAACATTCCTTGGCTATCAGTTAAAGATTTTAATTCAGATAATAGAAATGTTTATAGAACTGAAAAGACTATTACAAAATCAGGTTTAGATAATAGTTCTACAAAAATGTTAGATAAAGGTGACTTAATAATATCGGCGAGAGGTACGGTTGGGGCATTAGCTCAGCTTGGTAAACCTATGGCATTTAATCAATCATGTTATGGATTGAGAGCAAATAAACTTACAACTAACAATTTTCTATATTATTTATTAAGATATAAAATAAAAACTATACAACAAAACACTCACGGCTCTGTATTTGACACAATAACTAAAGACACATTTGATAAATTAGTAGCTAAAATTCCTAACAATATACAAGAACAAAAGGCAATTGCTAAGGTATTATCTGATTTAGATGATAAAATAGAAAATAATAACAATATCAGTGAACATTTAGTAGAGATTGCAACTACCTTATATACGTCGTGGTTTGTTAAATTCGAGCCTTTTTTGAAAGTGAGTTTATAGACACGGAATATGGGTTAATACCTAAAGAGTTAAAAATGAAGAAGATTGAAGAATTACAACCTAAATTGGAAACTGGAAAGCGACCTAAAGGAGGAGTGAGTGGATTTGATACAGGTATGCCAAGTGTTGGGGCAGAAAGTATCAAGGGAATTGGATACTTTGATTATTCTAAAACTAAATATGTTCCAGCAGAGTACGCAGCAGATATGAAAAGAGGTATAGTTTTAGGGTATGAGCTACTTATTTATAAAGATGGGGGTAAACCAGGATACTTTATGCCTAATTTTTCAATGTTTGGAGAGGGGTTTCCATATGATTCGTTTGTATTGAACGAACATGTATTTTTGTTAGATTTTGGAGATAAGCATTTCAATATTTTTTCGTATTTTCATTTTCAATCTGAGTATATAAGACATTTATTGAATACAGCAGGTTGTAAGGCGGCAATACCAGGAATCAACCAGAAAGATATATTGAGTCTTTATATATTTTCAAAAGACAATCCTAAGGTTAAAGAATTTTGTGATACAGTAGCTCCTATGATAACTACTATATTAAGAAACTCTAAACAAAACAGAGTATTGTCTCAATTAAGAGATTCATTGTTGCAACAACTAATGTCTGGAGAAATAGACCTAACTAACCTAGAAGTAAACCTATAAAAGAGAGGTGATTACACATGCCTTTTAATGAAGACACACTAGAAAAAGCAATTATAGAGCAGTTTCAATCATTAGAATATGAGTATTCATATGGACCTAATATTGAGCGTGATTATAGTGAGGTAATTCTTAAAGACTATTTTTTTGATTGTATTTCAGGAATTAATAAGGGAATAACACAAGATATACTAGAACAAGCTTATAAGCAGATTAAAAACTTAGGATTAATTAAGCTGGCAGAAATTAATGAGGCTTTTCATAAGCTACTAGTTGAAGGTGTTTTAGTACCTTACAAAAATGGTGATGAGCAAAAGACCTTCCAGGTTAAGCTTATAGATTTTGATAATGTTTATTTGAATGATTTCAGAGTAGTTAATCAATATACAATCATAGAATATAAGACAAAGAGACCTGACATAATCATTTATGTTAATGGTATACCTTTGGTTGTTTTTGAGCTCAAGAATGCAATAAATGATGATACTACGATAGAGAATGCATACAATCAAATAAAGAATTATCAATTAGATATACCATCACTATTTTATTATAATGCTTTTAATGTAATATCAGATGGAGTAAATGCAAGCATGGGAACTGTTACATCTGACTTTACAAGGTATATGGTATGGAAGTCTAGAGATGGAGAAGCTCCTAAAGATGATTTTAATCCTATTGATGTTTTACTTGACGGAGTATTTAGGAAAGATAGATTACTAGATATCATTAGAAACTATGTTTTGTATCAAGATATAAAAGGAAGTACTGTAAAAATTGTGGCAGGTTATCATCAATATTTTGCAGTTACTAAGGCAGTTAAAAGAACAAAGGAAGCCTTGGCTAATAACGATAAAAAAGTAGGTGTGGTTTGGCATACTCAAGGTAGTGGTAAGAGTTTTTCAATGGTATTTTATACAGGTTTACTTGTAACAGATCCAAAACTAAACAACCCTACAGTTGTAGTATTAACAGATAGAAACGATTTAGACAATCAGCTATATTCAACATTTGCAACTTGCTCAAAGTTATTACTTAGGCAAGAACCTAAACAAGCCAAGGATCGAGAGCATCTTAAAGAGCTACTTAGGGTAAATGCAGGAGGCATAATATTTACAACTATACAAAAGTTTGAGGAAAATCCTGATATTTTGTCTCCAAGAAGTAACATCATATTTATAGCAGATGAGGCTCATCGTTCACAATATGGTTTAGAGGCTAAGTTTGACAGGACTACGGGTGAATGGAAGTATGGATATGCTAAAAATATGAGAGATGCACTTCCCAACGCAACATTTATAGGGTTTACTGGCACCCCAATAGATTTTAATGATAAATCTACGATTGATATATTTGGGGAATACATTGATGTGTATGATATGACCCAAGCAGTTGAAGATGGGGCAACAGTTCCTATTTATTATGAAAATAGGACAGCTAAATTGAAGTTGGATGAAGCAGTACTAAAGCAAATAGATACTGAGTACTCTAAAATAGCAGAGGAAACAACTGAGTACATCATAGATAAATCCATGCAAGACCTGTCTAAACTAGAAACGATAATAGGTTCCAAGCAAAGAATTGAAATGTTAGCTAGTGATATAATAAAGCACTATGAAGACAGACAATATGTACTTGCAGGAAAAGCTATGATAGTATGTATGACTAGAAAGATAGCAATAAATCTGTATAATGAAATATTAGATCAAAGACCTAGCTGGACTAATAAAATAAAGGTAGTCATTACAGAAAGTAATCAAGACGATGAGAAATGGCATGACATCATAGGGAACAAGGAATATAGAAAGAACTTGGCTATTGAATTCAAAGATGAAAAAAGTGAAATGAAAATAGCTATAGTAGTTGATATGTGGTTAACAGGCTTTGATGTTCCTTCAATGGCTACTATGTATATAGATAAACCTATGAAAGGTCATAACTTAATGCAGGCAATTGCTAGAGTAAACAGAGTTTATAAGGATAAAGAAGCAGGGCTTGTAGTTGACTATATAGGTATGGCAGCAGAACTAAAGAGTGCATTAAATCAATATACCAATAGAGATAAAGATAAAGTACCGGATTTAAGTGTGGCATTAAGCATAGCATTAGAAAAATTGGAAATAATGAAAGACTACTTCTATGGTTTTGATTACAGTGCTTTCTTTGGAGAATCAATTAGAGAAAGATTGGATGCATTGTTAAAAGGAATCAATTATGCATTAAGTTTTGATGAAGAAGATTCTAAATTGTTTATTAGAGAAGCGACAGCATTAAGTCAAGCTGAAACACTATGTAAATCATTACTAGATGAAGAACAAAAGAAAGAGATAGAATATTTCAAAGGCATAAAAGCAGGTTTATGCAAGGTAGCAAATAAAGGAAAGCTTACTGCTAATGAAGTAAATGCACGAATAGGAGTAATTATTGAACAAGCTATACAACAAGAAGGCGTGTTCAATATATTTGAAGCAACGAATCAAGCTAATCCTGAAATATCAATACTATCTGAGGAATACATGAATAGTATCAAGAACATGAAGCATAAAAACATAGCTGCTGAGATGTTAAGAAAGCTACTTGCTGATAATATAAAAGTATTTCAAAGAAGCAATATAGTAAAATCAGAACTGTTCTCTAAAAAATTAACAGACCTGATGAAAAAATATAACAATAGAATGATTTCAAGTGCAGAAGTAATTCAAGAATTACTTAATCTTTCTACAGATATAGTAACAGCAGTAAAAGAAGGCCAAGAAAAGGGTTTATCAGTAGAAGAATATGCATTTTATGAAGCATTAGTAGCTGACCCTAAAGTTCTAGAAGAGATGCAAGATTCTACTTTAATAGCAATGGCTCATGAGTTAACTGACATGATAAGAAAGAATAAGACTATAGATTGGGATAAAAAAGAATCAGCAAGAGCTGCTATGAGAAGAATGGTTAAGAGGTTATTAAGGAAATATAAATATCCTCCTGAAAAAGCAGATGGTGCTGTAAATATAGTACTTAAGCAAGCAGAATTGATGAGTGCAGGGATCTGAATAATCAAAGAAATATATTAATACATAAAATTATAATCATGAAATGAATAGGTAAGTAATATAAATATTATCTGATAGACGTAACAGTTTAGAGGGTAATATTTTTATGTTTTTAATTATAGAAAAAAGCATACTAGATGTAGTATAGTAAAAACAAGAAATACAATAAACAACAGGAGGGATACATAAAAGTGGAACTAACTAAAGAAAGCGAGTATGGAAATAAACTACTAATGGACAGTATAAAAGATGAGGACTATAAACAAGAAGTAATAGGCAATGGGTACTGTGTAGGTTTACTGGAATACGAAGTTGGAGTGACAACTGAAGAAGTAGGTATTATGGGAGTAAATCAAATAGCATGTCAGAAACTTAAGGTAACTGAGTATCTTGGTGGATACAAACATACCTGGACTGGTGAAGAGGAACTATGGATAGCAGAAAATAATAGAGATAGTCATACAATTATAGAGCTTAAACTTACTAAATCTTTAAAACTAGATAAACACACAATAAATGAAATAGCTATGACTTCAATTAAAGTGAGGATATCTGATAATTTGAATGGGCAAGAGAAGATAGATGTAATACTATCAGCTAGGTATAAGGCTATTAACAGTGTAACATATACTAATTATACTAAATACCACACTAAAGATATAGAATACTATAGTATACCTATAAAACTTGGAGCTGTGACGTGGAGTTGCCTAAATACTGGTGATGGAACTACAGATGAGTTCTGGATGCGAAAAGACAGAGAAGCTAATCGTGGAGAAATATATTTAGAGATAGATAAGGACTTAAAAAATATAATAACTAGTAATGGGGAATACCTAGAAGCTGAATTAACTACTAATAAAGAAACCAAGTATGGAAATAAACTACTCATGGACAGTATAAAAGATGAGGACTATAAAAGATTAGTTGAAAAAACTGGGTACTGCATAGGTTTAATTGAGGGCGGTGAAGTAATTCAAAACGAATACCGAACGTGGCATAAAGTTAGTAAGTTCAAAATAACAGACTATTTCAAGTCACAAGAACACGTCTGGGAGGGTAAACTAGAAGAGGAATCAAATAATAGCGTATATAAAAAAGCATCATTGAAATTAAGAGAAAATCCAGATTCAGATGATTATAGTTTAAAGGGATATTTTAAAGAGCTAGATGATGAAATAGATACCTATGTAAAGGGGAAACTAAGAAAAAATTTAAGATTAAAAAATACATCATGTGGACTTTCAGTTGAGGATATAAATATTACGCTATACACTTATAGAAACGAGAATTACATGAATGTAAGAATAAACACTGATTTTGGATTGAGCTTTCCTGCATTTACGTATGAACGTAGACATAAAGTACTAGATGGTATAACCTGGTATAGATTTTATAATGGAACTAGAAAAGATGATGGGCATATAGATAAACAAATAGATGGGATGTGGGGACATTCAAATGGGAGGTCGGTATATATTAGTGATGTGACTAGAGAAGATGATGGGTATATAGATAAACATATAGATGGACATTTAAATGGGATGTGGGTACGTATTAATGATGTGACTAAGCAAGGAGAAATATACATAGAGATATCGGATAAATTGAGAGCAAAGTTTGCAATACTTGGAGTGTTTCTAAAATAAGTAACAGGTTCATAGTGTGGCGTGGTATTGCGGGACAGGGGGTATTTTAGATAAGGAAATGTTTAGTAGGAAGGCATGAGCAATACCAAAGGAACCAGCGGAACCAACGGGACCAACGGGTGTAGTAGTTTTCCCATTTCCTCCTATTCCAATACCTGAAATATAAATATAATTACATGAGAATATTTAAAAAAAGACATAAGTAATAAAGGGAAACAATAGATAGAGAGCAGGAAAAATAAAAAGCTATAAATTTGAGAAAGAGTACCTTTCATGGTTTGAGGTACTCTTTTTATTATGTAAATTTATGGTATAAATTGAGTTGTTTATGGGTTCGGAAATATATTAAGTATAAGTAGTAGATAGTTACCAGGACAAACCAGAGCAAATTTGAGGGGTTTTAGGTTTGGTTTAGTGTGTTTGTATTGGTGAGGATAAAGTTGACCAAAATCAAACCACAGCAAATTCAATAATGTGGGGAAAATTGGATGGGTTAATTTGTAAAAAAATGGTTAGAGAATAAATTGTTAATATCTACTGTATTCATATAATTTTTATGGTACAATTCCTTCCAAGTTTTTAGAAAAGAAGGAAGTGATTAAAGATGAAGGCTAAAAAATCTGAAAAATCAAAAGACAGAGCTATATTAAAATACTTTACAGCAGCAACAGCAGAGGCAGTAGCATTACCTATAAAGAATATATCTGTAGATGACTTATTTTTGAGTATATACATAAAAAATGAGGACAAGGATATAGATTATTTAATAAAGCAATATGAGAAACAAATATTAATTTCAAAACTTGATTATGCAAGGTTTAGCAAGGAGCTACATAAATTTTATGTAGATATGGCTGATTATATAAAAAGTAACGGTTTATATAGTAAATTCTTCGAATTAAGTTATATAAGCTACATAGTTTTTTGTAAGAATAAAATAAAACCAAAAATATTAAGTAGCTATCAAAACCTGTTAATACAGCAGTTTCCCTATTTATCTGGTTCTTCTAAAAGGGTGGCTTGCGGTGTAGATTCAAAGGAAAAATTAATAACTGTACCTGAATTATACGATTATTTGACTGAGATAAATTTAGAGATACATCTAATGGTTCTAAAGAATAAACCAGGCATATTAGACCATCCAGCAGAAATGATTAAGCTGTTTAGAAAATATAGATACAAGGTCAATACAATAAGAGAATGTAATGAAGTAATCATAAATGATCAAATTTCAACGACAATGTTATATCTTATGGCTCATTTTGTTACTGATGAAACAAGAGAAATGATTGCAAAACCATATAGAGCAGCCATGAGTTTAGTTGAGAGCAATCCTATATTTGAAGCTAGTGAGTGTAATGATTTAATCAAAGAAAAATTAGTGGAAAGGCAGTTTCTACTTCCAAGTACTGGAGTAAATGTACAGTTTGCTAATAACGGAGACGTGAAGGAACTGTATTTAAGAGAGGTAGTCAAAGAGAAATTAGTTCTGCTATTTAGGGTAAAGTTTACTGATGGAACCTATACCTCGGGTTATTATAATTCTGAGGACAGAGTGTTTTATGACATGTGGAAAGAAAGCAGTCATGCATCTATTACACATATACCATTAGAGAATATAGTGCTGCAAAACTATTTAAATTTAACATCTGAGTTAACAAAAGAAGAGCGCCAAGAGCTGGTTTGGTTCAAAGAAGTCAAGGATATAGCTATGTTTAATTACAATGGTTCTAATCCAATGGTTTATTATGAAACAAAAGAGCGTAACGGAAGTTTAAAAGGTGAAGTAACAGCTAGACACTTTGATAGGTCAAAGTACATAGCAGAATTGATGAATATACAGCCTTTTTTAAGGAGATTACCTACAGGAGCAACTGTTGGAGAAGAGGCTATAGAGGTAGCTAAGAAGCTTGGAATAGATTTGCCAAAAGGTATGACATTGGTAAGAGGATTTAGTAAGCAAGTCTATAGAAATGAGTAAATTATAAAGGTTGGTGATTACAGTGTTAATAAATAATATAAAAGATTTTGTTAATATAGCTAGAAAAAATGGCATTTGTAAGTACGAAAAAGAAATTTTACAGGATGACTATGTATGGCTACAAAATGAAGTTGATAATCTAATAAAAGAAAATATCAGCTATAGTATTTTCACAGTACTAGATGGACAGGGCAGAGAAATATATATTGTTAATGGCTTTTGGAGGATTAATAGGCTAGGGTACGTAGTTATAAAGATACCTGATGTAAAAATTCCAGATGAAGGGCTCATATATTAAGTTAATATTAATTGTGAAGCTGGTTATAATGAAGTTACCAGCTTCTATTAGATATAGGTAAAATATCGAGATAAGTTATTATATAGGGATGTAAAAAGATAGGCATCTAACAAATGTATCAATACTTCTATTAAAAGAAGAAATTGAAATAACAGAGCAAAAGACTAAGGGACAATCAATATAATAAGAAGCTATAAGAGTACCTTAACTAAGTTTAGAGGTACTTTTTTATTGGTAAATATAGGGTGCTGAGATGTGGTTTATAAGTAAAATTTAAAAGGGTTAATTAGTAAGATATAGTGATAAAAACGCACCAGGTGAGTTGAGTTGAATTGTATTAAGATTCTGGAGTATTAGTATTGGTAAGAATAAAGTTGTCCAAAATTGATGTGGTGAGATTAGGTTATAGATGGGTTTAAAATGTAGGGATTTCAAGGGTTTGTAGGCATTTTACGACTTGTTAATAACTGATGAGCGCAGAGAATTTAAGGAATTATAATAAGTAAAAGTTTATAAGATACCAAAGCACTTTAAATATAAATTAAGGTGCTTTTTTATTCGAAAAATAAGCAACATAATTATATATTTATACAATTTAATTTATAAAGATTCAGTACACGATTTAGATTGTATACATAATAACAAGCCTCTTCTTCAATTAAGATAAATAAATAAAGTGAAGAGGGGTTTTAGAATGTATAAGTACGTTGTAATCGGAAAAATACTTGAATCTGTAAAAGGAGTTGAAAGAGTATCGGCCTACAAGTTGTACGAGATAGGAACTAAGAAAAGTTATTTAGCTACAAGAGCAGATGTTGCAAAAGCAATGAAAAAGGGAGTAGAAATACTAGGCTTAAAAGTCCAATATACAACAAATAATGTTGGAGAACATATTCAAGTAATAAAAGAAGATAGAGTCTTTGGGATAAAAGATGTAGACATTGTAAATGGAAAAGGAGAGCCAGTTAACAATAACAATAAGCATGTAATATTTTCAATACAAGGTTTCGGAGAATTCAAACAATACATTTTAGTAAATAGCATTGGAATAGAGTTAAGTTTAAATGAAGAGGGATTGAAGAAACTAGTAGCAGATGAAAAGACCATCGGATGTTCAATGAGACGAGGATTCTTATACATATCCAAGAAGTGTATACAACCAGTACAAGAATGTAGCAGATGAGGGAAGGGGATACAGAAATGACTAACCAAGAAAGATATGTTGGTAAGATATTTGACATGTATGATGGATTTAAAATACAAGTAATAGATTATAAAAATAAAGAAGAAGTGATGGTGCAGTTTGAAAATGGATACACAAAGAGTACAAGCATTTTGAAAATAAAGAGTGGGCATATAAAGAATGAACTTTATATTAATAACATGAAGAATAAATATACAGGTAAGGTATTTTTAACCAGGGAAGATTATAAGGTAAGAGTTATTGACTGTGAAAATATAGATAAGATACTAGTAGAGTTTGAAAATAGGCATAAAACAACTACAACCGAATTTGCACTAATAAATGGATTAATTAAAAACTGCTCGAGTAGAAGACATGATTCAAGTGAAGTTTGGAATAGTATGTTTGATAGATGCTATAACAGAACAGAATACAATAGGTGTCATGAGGGCTGCACAGTGGCTGATGCTTGGAGAAATAACAAGAATTTTTCATATTGGTACAATAAAAATGTGTATGATACAAAAAATATACAGACAATGGTTTTAGATAAAGATATATTGAAAAAAGGTAATAGAGTTTATTCGGCTGAAACGTGTTTAATACTTCCTGGAAGGATAAATACAGCATTCAAAATGTGTCCCAACAGAAATACAGCATATCCAATAGGTGTAAGTGATTATGAAGGAAAATATAAGGCATATTTTAGAGGAGAAAACTTAGGTGCATACGACACTCCATATAAAGCATTTGAATGTTATAAAAACAATAGAGAAGCATATATAAGAAAGTTAGCAGCTAATTTCTGGACTAGCTTATCAGAAGGAACAAAGAAGAGAGAGATGCCGCAAAGAGTATATGATAATCTTATGAACTATAAAGTAGAAATTACAGACTTGAAATAGTAAAAAATTAGGAGAAGGTGAATATAGGGTATGCAGTTAGAAGTGAAAAGTAAGTTGCTACTTATAAAACCTATATAAGTAGCATTGGTAGTTGTAAAGAATGTGTTTTAAGCTAATACATTGGATCAGGTTATGTGTATTCAATTATAGCATCACAGTAGTCTAATTAAGTTCAAGGCAGTGTAAGTAAGTAAAATATCTTGAATTATAATAAATATGCTCATTTAAATTAATGGGCATATTTTTTATATTTGAGAAGAAGGTATGATTGGATAGTTTGGTGGACTTAATAAAGGCTAGCTAAGATTAAAAGCATGGATAGTTAATAGTAAAAGCTCATTTAGCTAATATGTATAATTGACCAAAGTCTCAATTAGTCTACTTTAATTAGACTAGTTAATTTTAAAAACAATATTTGAGATATGCATTAAGTCATGAAGCATGAATAATTTATAGCTAATACATTTTGGACTAAAAGATATTGATAGAAAATGCAAAAATTAAGCTACTTTAATTGAACTAGTTAATTTAAAAAATAATATTTTAGAGATACATTAACAAAGAATTTGCATTCAAAAAATTGAAGAAGTATTAATTAGATGTTTTCCAATGGATGAAAGTGGAAGCTCTAATGGTACTAGTGATAAAAATACAAAACCTGTATAGATATCATGAGTCAATTAAGATGTATTTATGCATAGAAGTTGGTTAAGTTTCAACTTTTAAAGTGAGGTAAGAGTTTATAGGTGGGAGAGATCTAATAATTTTATTGATAGGTTTATAAATTGATTAATATAAGTTTTTAAGACTTTTACATAAGTTTATTTTTAGGAATACTTTGTATTTTAGGCATTAAATTTCTGATTAATAAACAAAATTTCAAGAAAAAACTCCTCGATAATAACTTCTTATAGAAGTAATTTAGATTTAAGAGTTTAAGGTATTTGATTTTATAAAAAGTTGAGATTCCAGGTTGTTTAAAGGGGGTTTGAAAAAATAAATATATATAGAAACTACATGGATTTAGTTTAAGGGGATATTTCTTAAATTATAATGTTGAGATTAGATACCAGAACTTTAAATTTAATATTAATCATTGATAAAGTACAGAAAAATAAAAAAGTAATTGGAGGGGTAAACATGAAAACAATATTAAAGATGACTCGTGAAGTATACCATAATTTCTATAATGATCAAGGAAATATGCAGGATAAACCTATAGGATCGTTCAAGAAATTAAATTTAGCTGATGAAGAAATTGGTTTCTTAAAGAGATATATTACATTCATAATGGACTCGGATTTTTTATCTAAAACAGTAAAAATCTATATAAAAACTGATTTATCATCTTCATCCATTGCAGCAGTAATAAGTCATTATAATAATACACATTCAGAATCAGAACAAATAAAAATCAAAAATGCTCAATCGGCAACAGATTATGCATCTAATAATTTAATTAAGGTGTTTGACGATGATATGCTTACAAAAATTATAGGTTACAGCGATTGCAACTTAGAACATTATATAAATCAATTGAATCTAGTAATTGCTGAAAATAGCAAGAATAAGTCATTAACTGACAACCTTATAATTAAATTACCTAGAGTAGAAATTAAAAAATCATGCACAGATGAAGAGTTTGAGAAATTGATCTTCATAATAATACCTTATTTCAAAAAATGCATTAAAAACACATTGAATAATATGCCAGAAACAATAGGGTATGTTCAGTTTATAACGAGTACACCTGTAGAAAATTTAAGTATTGAGGATAAGGAAAGGTTAAAGGTAATAGAAGGATTTTTGGAATAAAGCTAATTCAATTTCATAACTAGTGGTATAGAAATAGAGCAATCACTTTGATGTGGTTGCTTTTATTTTTGGTGGAACTTATTAATTATTTAGATTTAAATTTATGGCTAGAATTTTGAAACAGTTTTAGTACTAGTGATTAAAAAGGTGTAAATTTAGTGATACGCCAAAGATTGGAATTTTAGAATTCATAAAGGTAGCAGAAATAATTTATAGATGCTGACTAATTTGAGTTTAGTTTTATAAGTGCATGTCAATAATTTCAAAGGGAGATGATTTAATGGAAAAATTGAAAGAGAAGAAAGTTAAAACTTACTGTCCCAGTTGTGGTGTTGAACAGGAATTTACTTATATAAATCTAGAAAATATAGTTGAAGACCTTACATATTGGGAAATAGACTGTAATAATTGCGGAATGACTAAGTGTGGATTTAGTAAAATAGGATTTGATAACATTTAATTTTGAAATTTTAAATTAATATTATGTAGGACAATCACTTCTTAAAGAGGTGATTGTTTCTTTTTGAATTGAGGGGTATAGATTTTTGGCTTTTTTATGGCTAGTTGTAAGTGCTCATAAATCAGTTGATTTGATAAACATAAGACCAGAGGAGAAAACCAATGAAAAAGGTAGCCCAATTGGTCCAATTTAATACAAAAAGTGCATACGAAAGTTGTATATAATTTTGTAGACAGATATAATCAATCCAATTTCAAATGAGAGGGATGGTTTATATGGTATATGGATACATGCGAATAAGCACGAAAAAGGAAAAACAGACAACAGATAGGCAAAGAATAACATTAGAAGGTTATGCAAAACAGAATGATTTTAAATTCGATAGCATCTTAGAGGAAAGAGTAAGCGGAACTATAAAAGCAGAAAATAGGGAGGTATTCAGCAAATTAAAGAATAATATGTTAAGAGCAGATGATATTTTAATAATAACTGATTTGGATAGACTTGGAAGAAATGCTGATGATGTGATATCAGAGTTGAAAGACCTTAAAGTAAAGGGAATTAAAGTTATAGCATTAGATATTCCATATATGAATGAATTTAATAAATTAAATGGTGAGGATAGCATTTATGAAATGGTAGTGGATATTGTAATAACATTGAAAGCACACATGGCACAGCAAGAAAGGGAAAAGACAGTTTCAAGGATTAACCAAGGATTAGACGTTGCAAGAGCAAAAGGAACTAAGTTAGGCAGGCCTAATTTAGAGTTAACAAAAGAGTTTAATAGAGAATATGAGAAGTTTAAGAGTGGAGCTTATGGAAAAATTACTGCAATGGGATTTGCAAAGATGCAAGGTATCGGTAGAAGTACATTATATAAATATATAAACATTTATGAGGAAGGTAAATAAATACCTTCCTTTATATACAGCTTATAAAAAATACAATCAATAGCATTCATTTGTTACTGATTGTATTTTTTATTTATTCGGTGGTTATTTTTACTCTGATATGGCTAGTGAAGTTGCTGATTAGGGCTATTCTTCGAGTAATATGACTTAGGTAAGTTTTGACGTTCAGAGATTATAATAAATAATTTATAATTTAAATTTCCCAACATAAATTAAAATAATTAAATAGCATTGAGTAATATTTAATGAACATGTCCAGAGCTGGTTGGACGTGTTTTTTTATGTAAAAAAAGACATTTAAACAAAAGGAATAGTATGTACTTGTAGCTACAATAAATGCTGGGACGCCAGCTACTGGAGCAAGGCCATGAGTGAAAAAGTAGAGAACTATGATCAAAAGTATACCAGCAAATTTATAATATCAAATGAAGATGGAACAACTATTGACAAAGAGTATAACAGAGCGTTAACATATCAAAACAAAATTGAACTTATTGAAGTTAACATGCCATCATCACAAGCATTAAAAAACTTTAGTTTAAAGTTGATGCAGATCAAGGCACGTTTAGAGGGTGGGGTGACATAATGAAAGATAAAGATGGTAACTATATAATTAAGTATGTTGCAATTTATATAAGGAAAAGTCGTGGTGAAAGTGAAAAAGACCTTGATAATCATAGAAATGCATTAGTTGATGTGTGTACAAGAGAAGGATGGAAATATGATGTGTATGAGGAAATAGTTTCAGGCGAAAGCTTGGAAATGAGACCTGAAGCACAAAAAATGCTTAAGATTATAGAAGAAGAATATTTAGATGCAGTCTTAGTTGTAGATATTGATAGATTAAGTAGAGCAGGTAGTAGTGAGTCAGATATAGTAAAAAAAATTCTTATTGACTCAGATACTTTGCTGGTAGTTAAGGATAAAATAATGGACTTATCTAATGCACAAGATGACATAGCATATGATATACATTCATTTGTTGCTAAATTTGAGTATAAGATGATTAAGAAGCGTCTAAGACAGGGGAAATTCCAAAATGCTAAAAAAGGACATTTTAGTAATGGTAATCCACCAATTCCTTATGTATATAATAGAGAAACAAAAATGCTTTATGAAGATGAAGTAATGAAACGAACTTACAGATATATAATAGATTCAGTAGTAATTGATAAGAAATCTACTAATCAAATATCGAATGAATTGAATCAAAAAGGATGGTTTACAGCTGGAAGAAAGGTTAATGGATATTGGACCAGTAAAACAGTAAGAGATACACTACTTGATAAAACTCACCTAGAATATAATGATTCTGGCTGTGGATGTATAGTAATAGGAAAAACAAAAGGTAACGCACATAAAAAAAAGGCTTCAACAGCATTAAAATTTAAAAGAATAAAGGAAGATGAATGGTTAATTTTTAGGGGATTGCATAAGTCATTAAAAACTCAAGCAGAACATGATGCAATAGAGATATTTTTAAGTCGTAAGACAAAAGCACCAAAGAAGACTACAGCAAAAAAAATATATCCTCTTACTGGACTAATTAAGTGTGGTTTATGTGGGCATTTTTTAGGATTTACTGAACGGTCTGATAGAAAGGGGCTGCTGTCAATTAAGAATTGTTGGTTTAAAGATCCATTTGGAAACAAATGTGGTAATAAAAGCAGTTCGTTACTGCTTTTAATTGATAAGATACATGAATCAATAGAAAACCATATCAAAGATGTGCAACAAGAAATAGATACAGTTGATACTAGAAGACTTAGTGTTATTGATGAACAATTTAAAGTAAACAAAAAACTATTAACTGCTAATGATAATGCTTTTGAACAAGTAGATAAGGCTTATAGAGCTGAAGTATATACATTGGATGAACTAAAAACATTTAGAACTGGTTTGAAATTAGAGAAAGAAAAAATAATCGAAGATAGTAGGATGCTAAAGGTAGAACAAAAACATTTGATGCAAAGAGAAAAAAAGGAAAGAGTAGAATTGCTGTTAGAGTTTAGGCAACTAATAAAAAATCCAGAACTTACATGGGAAGAACAGAATGAGTTATATAAGACACTCATTGACTATATAACATATACAAGAGTGGGTGAAGAAACTAAAATTGAGATAACATACAAATAGTTTAAAAGGTACTACTGAATATAAAGTAGTATCCTTTTTATTTTATGGATATACTAATATTATATTTATAGAAGGAAGGTGATAAAATGACTAACTCAAAAAGTAGAATACCCAATAGATTAATCAATGAGAAATCTCCTTATCTACTACAACATGCTTATAATCCCGTAGACTGGTATCCATGGTGTGAAGAAGCATTTGATAAAGCAAAAGCAGAAGATAAGGTTATACTGCTATCTATTGGGTATTCCTGACGTTGGTTATAGTAAGCTTGTTGCCATTGGTGTCATGTTATGGAAAAAGAATGCTTCGAAGATAATGAAGTGGCCCAAATCTTAAATGATAATTTTATTTCCATAAAAGTAGATCGCGAAGAAAGACCAGATATAGATAGTATCTACATGTCTGTTTGTCAAGCTATTAATGGAAATGGTGGATGGCCATTAACAATAATAATGACCCCAGAAAAACAACCATTTTTTGCGGGTACATATTTACCTAAAAAAGCTAAGTATGGTCAACCTGGGTTAATAGATTTACTAACAAAAATAGATTTTATGTGGAAAACAAATAAAAAAGATATAGTTTTAGCAAGTAGTGATATTGTTAATAGATTAAAAACTCAGTCTGATAAGGAAGAGGGTGAACTTTCTTCAGCTATTATTGAGAATACCTATAGCTTTTTTAAAGGGAATTTCGATACTAGATTTGGTGGTTTTGGTAGTTCACCTAAATTTCCATCACCCCACAATATGTCTTTTCTATTAATGTATTATAAATCTAAAGGAGATAAAAATGCTTTAGAGATGGTGAAAAGGACTTTAGATAGTATGTATAAGGGTGGAATTTTTGATCATATTGGTGGTGGCTTCTCAAGGTATTCTGTAGATAAAAAATGGCTAGTACCTCACTTTGAAAAAATGCTTTATGACAATGCATTATTGGCTATTGTATACTTACAATTTTATCAGGAAACTGGTGAAAACAGATATAAAGAAGTGGTGGAAAAAATATTTACATATATATTAAGGGATATGGCTTCAACAGAAGGTGGCTTTTATTCTGCTGAAGACGCTGATTCTGAAGGTGAAGAAGGTAAATTTTATCTATGGAGTACTGAAGAAATTCGTGAAGCATTACAGGAGGAAGAAGCTAAATTATTTTGTAAATATTATGATATTTCTCTAAAAGGAAATTTTGAAGGCAAGAATATACCTAACCTTATTGGTATAGATTTAACGGAGCTTGAAGATCCTCAATTGGCAAATAAGTTAGAAGAAATAAAGCAAAAGTTATTTAAGTTTAGAGAAAAAAGAATACATCCACACAAGGATGATAAAATTCTTACTTCCTGGAATGGATTAATGATTGCTGCTTTGGCTATAGGCGCAAGAGAATTAGGAGAAAACAAATATTTAGAGGCTGCAAAGAAGGCTGTGGAGTTTATATTTGAAAAGCTTCAAAATGATGAAGGTAGATTACTAGCTAGATATAGGGATGGAGACTCTGCATTCCTTGGATATATTGATGATTATGCATTTTTTATATGGGCTTTAATCGAAATGTATGAGACAACTTTCAATCCATTTTATTTAGAAAAGGCACTAATCCTTAACACAGATATGTTAAATCTCTTTTGGGATGAAGAAAAAAAAGGATTATTTATCTATGGTAAAGATTCTGAGCAACTAATATTAAAAAACAAAGAAATTTATGACGGAGCTATACCTTCAGGTAATAGCATTGCAGCTATGAATATGTTAAGGCTTTCAAGAATAACAGAAAACTTAGAACTAGAAAATAAGGCTAATGAAATTTTTAGTTGCTTTGGTGGAACTGTAAAAGAAGCACCTTACACATATGCTAGTTTTATGTCAGCTTACTTGTATAGTGAAATAGCAGGAAAATTCATTGTTATTTCTGGAACAAAAGATAGAGTAGATACACAAGAAATGCTAAAGGTAGCTAGTAAAGGATACCAACCTTTTACAATTATGGTATTTAATGATGGAAGTGAAGAAGTAAACGCTATAATACCTAGTTTGAAAAATAAAGTTATGTTAGAAGGTAATGTCACAGCTTATGTTTGTGAAAATGGCACCTGCAGTGAACCTACAACTTTTCCAATCAAGATTTAAATAGCAACATAATTTAATTTATAACCACTTTTGCAGAGATTATTTTAACGTGGTATAATAAATTCAGAGATTAAAGGGTGGTGACCTAATTTGGATGAAATAAAAAAAATCTTAGAAAAACTCATGGAAGGACAAACAGAAATCAAAATGGACTTGAAAGAAGTTAATAAAAAACTTGGAAAAGTTGAGATTGTTCAAGAAACCATTCAAAAGGATATTAAAATGTTACTTGAGGGTCAAGAAGCGCATAAAGAACAAAGTGATAGAGCCTTTAAAAATACGGACACATTAGTGGGTGAAAAGATAGATTTAATTGAAACTGCAGTAAAGAGTGTATCTAAAGACACAAAAGAAATTAAAGAAAGTATTGACGTGTTGGAAGAAATGACAGGTAAGCATGAAGTTAAAATAAAAGTTTTAGAACGTAGACCAGTTTAGATTATTACCTAAGGGTGATAGTCTTTTTTTATAAGAAAAATTTGTAGAAAAATGCAAAAAGGTATAAAATAAGAGTAACAGCACATGAGTTTTTATGTGTTAAACAACCCATTTAAAAATGTGGTTAAAATAAATTTAAATGGAGTGGAAAAAATGAACAAGATACTAAATATTGTAAAAGACAGGACTTTAACCTATGAACAAAAAGTATTAACACTTGCAAGAGCTGCAGAGGATACTTTAGATGTTCTAAATATTTCAAAGGAAGCACAAGAGTATAGGGAAGAAGGAATAATATGCGACTTATTTGAAGGGCATGCTCCTTATAGACCTAGATATATTGTGCCAGATTATGAGAAATTTATGAAACAGGGAAGTGAATTTCTTGGGTTAAAGCCACCAACAGATATTTGGGAGGCCACAAATAACTTATTGATTTTATACAGGCATGTGCCTTCAATTTCTTCTTTTCCAGTATATATCGGAAGTATTGATACTTTATTAGAACCTTTTGTAAAGGATGAAAAGGAAGCCTTTCATGCAATTAAATTGTTTTTAACTAATATTGATAGAACTGTTACTGACTCTTTCTGCCACGCTAATATTGGACCTATTGAAACAAAAGCAGGAAACTTAATATTAAAAGCTGAAAGAGAACTAGAAGC
Organism: uncultured Clostridiaceae bacterium; assembly: GCA_963791805.1. Classification (GTDB taxonomy): domain Bacteria; phylum Bacillota; class Clostridia; order Clostridiales; family Clostridiaceae; genus JACMJL01. The sequence goes on along the minus strand of CAWBTU010000004.1, from coordinate 374,176 downwards.
TGCAATTCCTAATATTACCTTAAAATATAGTAAAGATACTTCAGAAAAATTTGCAATAGATTGTGTTAATACAGTGCTTATAACTGCAAAACCTAGCTTTGCAAATCATGAGATGTTTGCGGAAGAGCTTGGTGATAAATATGCTATAGTTAGTTGCTACAATGGCTTATACATTGGTGGTGGAAGTTATACTTTATCAAGGTTGAACTTAGCCTTCTTAGCAAAAAAAGCAAAAAACTCAGAAGATTTCCTGGAAAATATTTTGCCAGATGCAATCAATAGAATGGCAGGTTACATGGATGAAAGAATTCGTTTCTTGGTAGAGGAAAGTGGATTTTTTCAAAGCAATTTTTTAGTAAAAGAAGGCTTGATAGAGCAGGATAGATTTACAGGAATGTTTGGTATGTTTGGACTAGCAGAGTGTGTTAACCATTTTGTTAATTCTGAAAAACAGGAAGATAGATTTGGATATAGTGACTCAGCAAATGATTTAGGATATAGTATTATGTGTAAAATGGAAGAGGTTGTTAATAAGCATAATAATAAATATTGTGAAGTATCTGGTGGAAAATATTTACTTCACGCTCAGGTAGGAATAGATTCAGATCAAGGTATTAGTCCAGGCTGTAGAATTCCTATAGGTGAAGAACCAGAGATTCAAAATCATATTATTCAAAGCGCAAGATTTCATAAGTTTTTCCCATCAGGTATTGGCGATGTATTTAATTTTGATGCTACCGCAAAAAATAATCCTGAGTTCATTTTAGATATTATCAAAGGTTCCTTCAAGGAAGGCATGAGGTATTTTTCCTTATATTCAACTGATTGCGATGTAATAAGAATAACTGGATACTTGGTTAAAAAATCTGACATGGAAAAACTAGATGCTGGACAAGTTGCATTACAAGATACTGTTGCACTTGGACTAGGTTCAGTTAAAAACCAAAAAATATTAGAAAGAAAAGTAAGAAAACTTTGAAGGCTATAGTAAATAAAATAATACCTTTTAGTTCAGTAGATGGACCAGGAAATAGAACTGCAATTTTTCTTCAAGGGTGTAATTTTAATTGCTTATACTGCCATAATCCAGAAACTATAAATCGTTGTATTCATTGTGGGATTTGTGTAGAGAAGTGCCCTTATAATGCACTAGCTTTAATAGATGGAAAAGTGATTTGGAATAAAACTTTATGTAAAAATTGTGATGTTTGTATAAAGAGTTGTCAGAATAATAGTTATCCTAAGGCTATAGAAATGAGTGTGGAAGAGGTTGTCTCAGAGGTAAAAAAAACAAAATCTTTTATTTCAGGAATAACTGTTTCTGGAGGAGAATGTACATTACAATCTGAATTTCTTATAGGACTATTTAAAGAAATAAAAGAAATGGGTTTGACTACCTTTGTAGATACAAATGGCTCAGTACCATTGTATGAAAATGAAGCTTTACTAAAAGTTATGGATATGGCAATGGTAGATATAAAAGCCTTCAAGCCTAAGGAACATGTTATGCTTACAGGTAGGGATAATGATATAGTGCTTAGAAATGTAAGAAAACTGGCTGAGAGAAATAAGATATATGAAATTAGAACGGTAATTGTTCCTGAAATACTTGAAAATATATATAATGTTGATGCCATTAGCAAGCTTATAGCAGAATTGAACCCAGATATAAGGTATAAAATTATTAAATACAGACCAATAGGAGTACGTACTGATATAATCAATAGCTATACGCCTACAGAAGATATGATACAAAAACTTGTAGCTTTAGCAACTAAAAATGGATGCAATAATGTAATTTCTGTATAAGGCATATTATAAATGTATAAAGGGATATTTTGAGAGTAGCTATGTAATTTGAAAAAACTAGCTACTCTCTATTTTGCCCATTTTATCTTTTATAAATATTAATAAAGCAATAATAGACACATACCCGATATTAAATAAGGTAACTTTAGGAATAATGTAGTCGATGATATTCCTTCTTTGAATTTCATTTCCCACCTGCAAGCACAAATAGATTGAAATAGGAATGGTAAACCAATACAGTTTCTTTTTATCTTTTATTTTTAGTACATCACTTACAATATATGTGAACAGATACTGCTCATTAGTCAAAACATTAAATATGGCTATACTCCATAAAAATAAAAATAGAAATCGAAAACTATTTAGCACAGGTAAATTTACCCCTTCTGTTACTAGTAAAACTGGCCATAATGTTTTAGTGGTAACTATATAGCCTAAATAGTAAATACTTATAAAAGTTACCCAAGTATAAATTATTATAGTGATAAAAGTAGCTTTTAAGGTTATATTTTTGATTTTATCTTTATTTCTTATAAGAGGATACAGTAAAAATATAGATTCCATTCCAGCACATGAAAAGGCAGAGTTAATACTTGCTTTAAAAATATTTTTGTATCCTTGCCCAAATATAGGAAGAATATTTAAATGATTTCCCTTTTGCAGTGCTGTTAATAATGTAAGGGTCAACATAACTATAGAATAAAAACCGATTTTATTCATTTTAGCTATTATTTTTATTTCTTTATTAGACACATAAAACACCAATAGGATAGTAGAAATGAAAAGTTTTATAGGTGTTAAAAAAGATGTTGCATATACCCTAAAAACATTGATAGTTCCGTTAACAACCAATATGAAATATAGGCCAAACTGAGCCGCAAATAATATATTACATAAGGTTCCTAGGATATTCCCTAAATATTTTTTACTTAACACCAGTATATCCTCATTGGGATGTTTTTTTACATAATAAATCGACAGCAAAGACATAAACATAGGATATAACCCACCAATAATCACACTAATCCAGCCATCTTGCTTTCCATCCTTTGTTACTGCATTAGGTAATGCTAAAATACTAACTCCTATCATAAATCCTATTAATATTGATACAGCTTCCATATCTTCCAGTAGGTTGTTTTTTAATTTCTCCATTTTAGTACTGACCTATTCCTATCTTATCAATTTTCACATTTACACTTACTTTAATATCTGCATTACTGATCTCTTCATTCCAATCTATACCTGTTTCTCTCCCGTATTTCGCCGCAGCATACTCACCTAAGTTTAAGCAATCTATTTTATAATTCCTTTGCATTTTTTCTAAAAAATCAGTGCACATTTTTTCTATTTTTTTTTCCATTAGTTTTTCAAAACTTTTTTCATCATCTTTTTTAATATCTTTATATAATGTATTGCCTGTGATATCACCCTGAAAATCTAATTGAATATTAAAATCATATTTTTCTGCTTTCTTGGTACATTTTACTTTGCGTTTAACAACTGCATCATAGTTTATATATTTATCTGAAGCTTCTTGCAAACTTAAAATTCCTTTCACTTTTTTTTCTCTAAGCATATTCATGATTTTGCCCTCATCCATAGGCAGTACAATAGCCAACTTTTTTCCTTTAAATATGGCCATCCCTGTAAAAACAATACCATTGTATTTTGTTTCCAAGTATGGAAGCACTAAATTTTCTCCTTCTGAGTCCAATTTTGCGTATAAGTCTAAAAGTGTATACTCTGAAGATACAAAATTATAGTCTGTGGCATTTTTAATTAAACCTTCTATATAATCAGAAGAACTAGCATATCCATTTATATTAAAGGCCAGCATATCTTCTGCTCTACCCTTACATACTATAAAAATACCTCTATCATTAATTTTTGCATTTGAAAAGAGCGTATCTACAACATTTTCTATGCCATACCTTGCTTGTTTTTCGCTTAATATAATTATTTTTTCTGATCCAATTAAAAGAGGTTTACTAGCGCCTAATTGTCTTGTTTCTCTTGTTTCCCCAATGCTACTCGCCCTTGATTTTAGCATACTACTACTCTGCTCAGTGAATTCTTCAATAGTAATTTTCTGTGTTCCTTTTATATGCTTTTTAAAATCATATATACTAAAGGGAATACTATATTGCACAGTACCATTCAAATCTTCATAAATATCATACCCAAAGCCTGCAACTATATTTAATTCTTCCATAGGGGACACTTGTAATTTTTCAAGATAAATGGAAGCTGTAACAGCAACTAAAAATATAATTACTATCTTTTTCTTTTTAATAAGGAATCACCTTCTATCGCCTATTACTTAGTTAGATTTAGGAATATTAAAACAATAATTTATGTGTTCCCTAATACTCACCGCGTCCGATTTTGTCAATATTTACTTTTACATTTACCTTAATGATAGATTTAGAAACAACATCATTCCAATCTACACCTGTATCTCTTCCATATTTTCCTGCTGCCACCCAACCTAATTGTAGACAATCCACTTTATACTCATTTTGCATTTTACTCAAAAATTCAGTACACATTTCTTTCACTTGTTTTGACATATCTTTTTCAAAGGCTTTGGTTACTGCTATTTTTCCTGACATATCCTTATATAATATATTACTAATAATATCTCCGTTTAAATCTAAATCAATAATAAAGGTATAATTGTCGCCTATTTTACTACATTTGATTTTTCTTTTAGACTCCGCTTCGTAATTCACATATTTTCCTGCTTGGTCTTGTATAGTTAATATTCCCTTTACCTTATTTTCTCGTAGCATATTCATTATTTTTGTATCATTTATATCCAAAATGCAAGCAAGTTTATCCTTTTTAAAAACTGCCATTCCTGCTATTTTAATTTGATTTTCTTTTATTTGTATATAAGGGCAAATTACATTTTTACCCTCAGCATCCATTGATAATGAGGCATTTTTTATCATATAATCATTCTTAAAAAAATTATAATTTGACGCATTTTTTATCATATCGCTTATAAATTCTGCAGAGTTATCATAGTCTGGTGAAATATGTGTAAAGTAATCCTCATGGTTACCTTTACACACGGCTAAAAATGCATTGTCATTGACTACAGGATTCTTAAAGTTAATATCCATAAAACCTCTTATTCCATACCGAGCATATTCCTCGTCTAATATATAAACTTTTGAAAGCCCCAGAAAAAACTTCTTTCCTATTTTATGTTGTCTATCTTCTCTTGTTTTGCCAATGGTAGTTGCTGTGCCAGTTGTTAATATACTTTGGATACTCTCATCTTCTTTATATGAATTGGAAGAGTTAGAACTTCTGTAGATTATATTATCTTCTCCATTTCTCTTTATCCCAAGTCCTATTCCTACATAAATATCCAAATCTTCTAAACTAACTAAATTTATTTTTCCACCTCCAGAAAATATGAGAAAAAAAGTAATGCATAAAAAAATAATAAATATTTTATTCATATGCTTTTTCATTTCATCTCTCCTTTTTTTATCAATATTAAAAATGAGATGAGAGTTATATAAAATAAATTATATAGGGTGCTGATTGGAGATGAATAGTCCGTAATCTGTTTCCATGATAATAAATCTCCATAATATTTGATTGTAAGTATAGTAACCACGAAAGCCATAAGCACATAAATTATTTTTCTGCTTTTTATTTTTTTAATATCCTCTAAAATAAACACATACACATAATTAAAAATAGCGATGGATTTAATTGCTATAATTAACCAGAAAAATACAAAAATATATCTGAAATTATTAAAAATCTCAATTTTTACTCCTTCTGTTACTGTGAAAAAGCCCCATATTGTTTTGGGAATGATATCTTTTCCCATATAATATATGGATATAAAACTAATCCAGGTATATATAACAGCTGTAAACCCGACAGCCTTTAAAGTGGAACTTTTTATTTTGCTTTGGTCATTTATAAAGGGATAAATTAGAAATATAAGTTCCATCAAGGAGTAAGCGTAAACAGATGTTATGCTACCCTTTAAAATGTTTACAATACCTGATCCAAAGATAGGACTTATGTTTAAATAGCTTCCTTCTTTTAAAAGGAATAGGGTAGGTATCATGATTCCTAGTATTATAAAAAAGGTGATAGAACAGAGCCTTCCTATAACTTTAATTCCTTTATTGCTAGCGTAGACTCCTAAAAGAAGTAAAACTGACACGATTTTTAAAGAAGTTAAAGTAGGTAGAATAGTTGTTCTTATAATCATTGCAACAAGTGAAAGCAAGGCTGGAAGATAACTTAAAAAACTCATTAAAAAAAGTAAATTTAAAAAAGTTCCAATTTTCTTTCCAAGGCATCTTTTACTTAGTATTAAAATATTATCTTTTGGAAATTTCCCACTTACATATATAGCAAGAATTGAAACGTATAAAGGATATATAGCCCCTATTAGTGTGGAAATCCACCCATCCTGTTTTGCAGTAGCTATTGCTCTATTGGGTAAATCAGCTGCAGTAACATCAAGCATAATTCCTATTAGAATAAAAGTAACTTCATTTGGAGTTAGTAGATTTTTCTTTTCTAGTTGCATTCCTAATAATCTCCTCTACCCTGTAGATCCACTTTAACCTTTATATTTACACTAATGTCCGAATCGGAAATCACTTCATTCCAATTAATGTTCTTTTGCCTTCCAAACTTGGCAGCAGCTTCTCTTCCTAAATCAATACAATCTATTTTATAGTCCTGTTTCATTATTTTTATAAAGTCATTGCATTGCTTTTCTAAACTCTTTGCCATATCTTTTTCAAACTGCTTTTTTATGTTTATATCCTTTAACATATCTGAATACATTTCATTACAAATACTGGTACCGGTTAAGGAGATATCAATATTGAAACTGTATTTATCTCCGTGCTTAGAACATTTCACTTTTCTTGTGCCACTTTTTGCTTCGAAATCAATGAATTCTTTAGGGCTATTTTGTAAAGATATTATCCCATTTGCATAATTATTCTTTAGCAAATTAAGTATTTTACTATTTTGAGTATTTAAGGTTGCTACCATTTTATCCTTTTTAAAAATAGCTATACCAGTCATTTCAATTCCTTTTTCCGATAATTCAACATAGGGAAGTAATAAAGTTCTTCCTTCTGCGCCAATCCTCACATATGTATCTATAAACTTGTAGTCATCAGAAAAGAAATTGTTATTAATTGAATTTTGTATGAGGCCATCTATATATTCCGAAGAATTACTATACCCCTTTACTTTGTATTTTAGATACTCTTCTGATTTTCCTTTACATATTGCAATGTAAGCCATGTCACTCACTTCCGAATTTCTAAATCTATCATCTATCAAAGTTTTTAATCCATACCTTGCATAATCCTCGCTAATCAAAACCACCTTTTCTTGACCTTGAACAAACTTTTTATTCATCTTTTCTTGCCGTTTTTGAATTACGACCCCTAAACTTTGTCCTTGTTCTTTAAATATCAAGTTTGTTACACTGCCACTAGATTTATAGATATTTGTACTTATGGGGATACTATACTCAATAATATCTTCATCTTTTCTCTCTATATCATAACCAACACCATTAATAGCCGCTAACTCTTCAATTGGGGCTCGGTTCTGCCCAATTGAAATAAAAATGTAAATTAAGATACAAATTATTGTAATTAGATATTTTTTCTTATTCAAGCGTTAGCCCCCCTTTTAAGAAGTACTAATATGGCAATAACAGTCATATAAGATAAGTTAAATAACACATAATACTTAGTAATATTTTCACTAATGGGAACTCTACTTATTTCATTTCCATATTTTAAAGTTATAAATACAAATAGCGGATACATAAAAAAGCAAAGCTGTTTCATCTTTATTTTTGGGGTAATATCTTTTAAAATATATATACTTGCATAACTGTTAATGCTGATACTTTTAAATGCGATTAAACTCCACAAAAACATAAAAACATATCTAAAATTATTAATTACTGATATAGTTACACTTCCTGTTACTAGTAGGAAAGACCAATGACTTTTCTCCACAATATCTGGACCTAAATAGTAAGTGGTTACAAATACACACCAAACATACATGACTACAACAAAAGCTACACTTATAAGAGACGAAATTAGCATCTTTTCTTTCTTTTTAAGAAAAGGATAAATCAATAGAATTATCTCTGCTCCTGAATACGCGAAAGCGGATTTCATACTACCTTTTGCAATGGAACTAAAACCAGAACCAAATACAGGGTGAATATTTGTCATGTTAGGAAATTTTAAAGCTGCAATAGGTGATAGGATAAGAATAGCTGTAAGAGAAAAACAAATCTCGCTTAATACTCCTAATACCTTTAAATCTCTAGATGACACATAGATGATTAAGATGAATAGAATAGCTATGACTTTAAAAGAACTTAGAAATCCAATTGAATAACTTCGCATCAGGTTGCTGTAATAACTTGATATCATTGTTGCAAAAAAAATGAAATAAGTTGCAAAAATTAAATTTAAAATACTTCCTATAAATTTACCGAAATACCTTTTACTTAAAGTAAGTATAGTATCATCAGGAAATTTTTTACTTATATATCTGGCTATTAATACTACATACAGTGGATAGATACCACCTATTAAAGTAGAAATCCATCCATCTTGATGAGCAACTTCTACAGAGCCATTTGGAAGAGATAAAAGTCCAACCCCCACTATACATCCAAATATAATAAAGATAAACTGGCTTACCGTTAAAATAACTTCTTTGTTATTAGAGCTTCCTTCCATTTTATTCACTACCTTTATTCTTAAACTTATCTCTAAAATCCGTCTGCCTAATTGAATCTTGGTTGGGAATTCCCTCTGGCCGGTTGTTCATCTTCCACAAGGGTGATCTAATAAAGGTATCCCTTAAATCTGCTATATGAAACTCGAAATAAGGTACGCCTAAGCTTTCTAAAGAAGAAAGATGAGCTAGAATAAAAAACCATCCTAAGGCAATTCCGAATATGCCCATAATATTTGCTAGTATCAGCATTGGAAATCTTAAAATTCGGATTGAAAGAGACATATCATAATTAGGAATTAAGAAAGTAGCAATTACAGTGACACCAACTATAAGTAAGGTAGTTGGACTCACTATTTTAGATTTAATTGCAGTATCGCCTATAATAATACCACCTACTAAACTTAAGGTTTGTGCTATCTTAGTGGGTAGTCTTAGCCCACCTTCTCTTAAAAACTCTACAACTAGTTCCATAGAAACAATCTCTAGGAAAGGACTTAAAGCAATTCCTACTCTTGATTGAACAATAGGGGTGACAAATTTTATGGGTATAAGCTCCACATTAAATTTTATTAGTGTTAAATAGATAGAAGGTAAAGTAATAACTACAAAAACAGCAAAAATTCTGAGAAGTCTTACAAAAGAGGATATAATGGTTCTTTGAGAATAGTCCTCTACAGCTTGAAAAAACTGCATGAATAGAGCAGGTAGTATAAGTACCATTGGAGTACCTTCTAATACAACTACGATTCTACCTTCCAACATATTTGCAATTGCTCTATCCGGTCGCTCCGTACTAAAGGCTTGTGGAAAAACAGTGTAGGTATTAGTTTCAATATATTGCTCAAGCGAACCATTTGACAATACAGCATCTACATCTATAGAAGTTAATCTCTTTCTTAGTTCTTCCAATACAGCCATGTCTACTACATTGCTCATATAGATAATTGCTAAGTCATTTTGTGATCGTTTTCCTACATTTAGTAATTCTATTGTTAGATTATTATCCTTCATTTTTCTTCGAATTAAACTAATATTAACTTCTAAATTTTCTACAAAACCATCTCTAGGACCCTTTGATGCAGTTTCGTTCATGGGCTCAATCATAGCCCGATACATTCCACCTGTGGTATCAGCTATAATTGCTTCTGTAACACCATTTATAAGCACTATGGTTTTTCCTCTTTTAAGATTATTTAAAACAGCATTTAAATCAATTTCTATCGAAGTGTTACTCATGGAAATATATTTTTTGCAAAGGTAGTCGCCTATATTTCTCTTAAAAGTTAAATTTTCTTGTACATGAAGCATCAGTGGATTTAATAGATCACGATCAATAATATCCTTGTTAGTAAGTCCATTAACATAAATAATAGCAGCCTCTAGCGGGTGGTCTTTACCAATGTAAAAATTCTTTACCACTATAGGGCTTTGTATGCCTAAACCATTTCGAATTAACTCTATGTTTTTATTTAAATCGCCATTTTCCATTTAAATCACCATTACCTTTTCAAGATACAATATTGTTAGAACTTATAGTAAAATGGACTTATAGATAGTATGTCTAAGCTTAATGGGGAATATACTATCAATGGACAATTGACAATTAAGAATTGTCAATTATGAAATTCCCTTGACAAAGCTTTGTCCATAATAATATAATTTATATCAATAGAATATTAAAATATTAGTGATAGGAAGAGTACTTATATAAGATGCCTTTAGCGAGCAGAAGTAGTTGAAAGTTCTGTAGGCGATTTTTAAGGAAGAGAGCCCTGGAGATGCTACCCGAAATTAATTAGGGATAGCCGTTAGCTGCGTTAAAGTTTGAGTGGACATTTATTTGTCAATTAGAGTGGTACCGCGGTCGTATCCCCGTCTCTTTTGTTTTAGAGATGGGGTTTTTTTTATGCATCTAAAAGGAAATACTAAGAGTAATGACATAGAAATAAGTGATATTTACTTTTAAATAAGGTGTTCTATATTGAAAAAATGAAGGGAGAATGAAATATGGATTATAAAAATATTATTGCAGAAAGAATTGTTAGTCTAGTTGATTTAGATAAAGAATTGATAAAGGGGTTAATTGAAATTCCACCAAAGAAAGAGATGGGGGACTTTGCTTTTCCATGCTTTCAATTATCAAAAGTTATGAAAAAGTCACCAAACATGATTTCAGAAGAACTAAAAGGAAAAATTGATATTGAAGGTTTCGAAAAGATTGAAAATCTAGGACCTTATATTAATTTTTTTGTTTCAAAGACAGAATTAATTAGTGAAACTATTGAGAAAATCTTAAAAGAGGGAGAAAAATATGGAAGTACCAATACAGGTGCAGGCAAGACTATAACAATTGACTATTCTTCACCTAATATAGCGAAACCGTTCCATGTAGGACATTTGTCTACTACAGTTATAGGTAATGCCTTATATAAAATACTTTCTTTTGAAGGATATAATTGTGTAGGTATCAATCATCTTGGAGATTGGGGAACACAGTTTGGAAAGCTTATCTCTGCTTATAAAAGGTGGGGTGATGAAGCGGCTCTTGAAGAGGCACCAATTAAAGAATTACTAAGAATCTATGTTAAGTTTCATGATGAAGCAGAAACTGACCCTACTCTAAACGATGAAGCGAGAATGTATTTTAAGAAACTAGAGGATGGTAGTCCAGATGAAGTAGCGCAGTGGACAAAGTTTAAGGATTTAAGCTTAAAGGAATTTAATATTGTATACGATATGCTGGGAGTTAAATTTGATTCCTATGCAGGAGAAAGCTTCTACAATGATAAAATGGATGCAATCATAGAAGAACTTGATAAGAAACAATTGCTAACTGACAGTAATGGTGCAAAAGTTGTAATGCTTGAGGAGTTTAATATGCCTCCAACAATTATAAAAAAATCTGATGGAGCAACAATTTATGCAACTAGGGATCTTACAGCCGCTAAATATAGAAAAGATACATATGATTTCTATAAAAATATATATGTAGTGGGAACACCACAATCATTACATTTTAAGCAGATCTTTACTACATTAAAATTAATGGGATATGAATGGGCTGAAAACTGTGTTCATGTAGGCTTTGGACTAGTAAAATTCGCTGATAAAAAGCTTTCTACAAGAAAAGGAGATGTTATCTTCCTTGAAGATTTCTTAAGGGAGTCAGTATCTACAACACTTGAAATAATAAATGAAAAGAACCCTGATCTAAAGGACAAAGAAGATGTTGCTAAGAAAATTGGCATTGGAGCTATGATATTTACATATCTTAAAAATAATAGAGAAAAAGATATTGTATTTGATTGGAAAGAAATGCTTAGTTTTGAAGGAGAAACTGGTCCATATGTTCAGTATACTTATGCAAGGGCACAGAGTATATTAAGGAAAACAGGACTTGCTTCCGGGAAAGTTGATTACTCAAAGATTCAATCCAATGAAGAATTTGAATTAGTTAAGCTTCTAAAGGATCTTAATGATGTTGTACTGCATGCCATAGATAAATTGGAGCCTTCAATACTAACAAGATATATCATTGAGGTTGCTTCAGCCTTTAATAAATTCTATAACAGTCATAATATTTCAAGTACTCAAGATATAGAACTAAAAAATGCAAGAATTAAAATGGTAGAAGCTACTTGCTTAGTAATTAAAATAGGGTTGAATATGTTAGGAATAGAAGTAGTAGAAGAAATGTAATATATTCATAAAAACATATATTTCTAGGCTGTCTCAAAATAAAAAGCGATTTTTATTTTGAGACAGTTTTTTTACTGGTTAAATATTTACTATTATTATATAATAGTAAAAGGTAACAGTGGATTTGGAGGAATAGAATTGTTTACAAAAGAAATTAAGGATAAAGTAACCCTTCCAGAGAATGTTTTCAAAAAGTATAATATGAAAAAGATAGCTTATTTTGATATTGAAACCACAGGATTTGATAAGGAAAAGGACACAATTATTCTAATATCCTTAGGTTGGTTTATTGAAGATGAATATTTTAAGATTAAACAATATTTTGCAGAAAATTTAGTGGACGAGGCTGAAATATTATATGCCTTTGGTTCTGAATTGATTAAATTTGATTCTTGGTGCTCATATAATGGAATGGCTTTTGATGAACCTTTCATAAAATCTAGAATGGCTAAGAATAGCATAATGTTTAGAGCCCCTGAGGAACATATTGATTTGTACAGGCTTATAAGGCCATATCATAAATTGCTTGGAATGGAACGATGCAATTTAAAAACTGTAGAAAAATATATTGGTGTTGAAAGAACTGACAAAATTGATGGTGGCATGAGTGTGGAATTATATAATCAGTATATTGACAATAAGGATGAAGACCTTAAAAATATAATTATGCTGCATAATTATGAAGATGTTCTTAATTTACCTAAAGTATTTAAAATATTGTATGAAGTAGATTGTAATAATCAACTTAAACGTGAAGACTGCATTACTGAAAAGCAGCTTAAATATTTGAAGTCTTTAGTATCTAAAAGCAGTATGCCACTAGAAATGTCTTTTGAAAAAATATCGAAAAAGACTGCATCAAGGCTAATAGATTATCTTATTAATGGCTCAAAGGATATAAAAGAAGTAAAAAACATCTTGAATAGTAATTACTAGTATTCAAGATGTTTCTTACTTCTTTATTCTTTTTTATGCTTAGGGCAATGAGTAGAGCAACTTCCGCAGTCGCACTCACCATTTGCCTTTTTCTTAACACTTCTATAGAGTAATCCAGCAGCTGTAATTACGATTGCAGAGGTTACTATTATTTCTACAATTACCATTATCTCACCTTCTTATGAAAGATTTATTATCATAGTTCCAATATTATATACTAAGAAAGACGCCATCCAAGCTAGTATTAGCTGATATGCAACAGAAAATGCAGCCATCCTGTTTCCATACTCTTTCTTCATAGTTACTACTACAGAAAGACAAGGAGTATATAGTAAAACAAATACTAAAAAGCTATATGCAGAAAGTGTTGAAAAGTTATTAGGTAATGTACTTACTAGATTTCCACCATAAATAACACCAAGTGTATCTATTATAACTTCTTTTGCAGAAAGTCCTGCTAATAGTGCCACTGAATTTTGCCAACTTCCAAAGCCCATTGGTTTAAAAATTGGGCTAATAAATCGTCCTATGCTAGCAAGAAAACTTGAATCTATAGTTGTCATACCTGAAAAGTTAAAGTTTGATAGCATCCAAATTATAACTGATATAGAAAAAATAATTGTTCCAGCTTTTTTTAGAAAGCCTTTACCTTTTTCCCAAGTATGTGCTAATAGTGTCTTTATAGCAGGTAATTTATAAGGTGGTAATTCTATTATAAAAGGCTCTTCATCTTTTTTAAATATAGTATTTTTAAACAATATTCCGATTAAAAAAGCCATAACTATTCCTATCAAATATAGAGAACCAGCAACTAAAGTTCCTTGACCTGGAAAAAATGCTGCTGCAAACAGTGCATATACAGGCAATCTAGCATTACAAGACATTAAAGGTACAAGTAATGCAGTAAGCTTTCTATCTTTTTCACTTTCTAGTGTTCTAGCAGACATGATTGCAGGAACGGTACAACCGAATCCAACAACCATAGGTATAAAAGCTTTTCCAGAGAGCCCCATCCTTCTCATGGTTTTATCCATAATAAAAGCAGCTCTAGCCATATATCCACTTTCCTCTAAAAAAGTTACTCCTAGAAATAGAGCTAATATTACAGGTAAGAATACTATAACTGATCCTACACCACCAACTATACCATTAACTATTAAAGACTGAAACCAGGGGCTAGAGGAATCTAGTAAATTATTTAAGAATGGAACTAAACCATCATTTAGTAATCTACTTAACAGGTCAGCAAGTGGTTGTCCAACCCATGAAAATGTAAATTCAAATATTAAAAACATGGAAAGAAGAAAAATGGGATAAGCTAGAAACTTATTTACTACTATAGTATCTATTTTTTCAGTAATTGATACTACAGGTGGTTTCGTAGAGAGCATGCATTTACTTAATATATTTTCAATAAAATTATAAGTTTCCTTTTCATCTTGGCATTGATAATCATTATCATCCACATTGCATAAAAAATCACCGCTTTTAAGCAGTTCCACAATTTTATCAATTCCTATTTCTTTAGATGCAATTATTGGAATAACATTTACTTTTAATTCTTTTGAAAGTATACCGTAATCAATTTTTAATCCTTTATTATCTATAATATCAACCATATTTAATATTAGAATTATTGGCTTATTAAATTGTTTTAATTGGGTTGTTAGGTAGAGGTTTCTTTCTAGATTTGATGCATCTACAATATTTAAAATAACATCTGGGTTTTCATTCTCAAGAAAGGCTTTAGAAACCTTTTCCTCATTTGAATAAGTATCCATAGCATAAATTCCTGGAAGATCAACAATTTTTATAGACTTATCAACAAATCCTTCTTTTCTATCCACTGTAACCCCAGCCCAATTCCCAACATATTGATCAGAACCTGTAAGCTGATTAAAAACAGTAGTCTTTCCTACGTTAGGGTTTCCTAGTAGAGCAGCAGTAATCATCTTACACCTCCTTTAGATGAATGTGTTTAGCATCTTTTTTTCGTATTGCAAGGTCGTAGCCTCTTAAATTTAATATAATAGGATCACCAAAAGGAGCTGTAGTTTTGAAACAAATCTCTGTTCCTTCAATAAAACCTAGAGCAAGAAGACGCTTTACAAGTTTATCGTCACCATTTAGATAGTTTATTTTACCTTTCATTCCTGGCTTTAAATCAGTTATGCTCATATTATCACCTCGTTAATGAAAATTATTCTCAATTGAATAATAACATCATTTAATAATATTGTCAATACAATTAGCTTACAATATTAGGCTAGTATTTGTGTATGAGAAAAGACAATAGATTGACTTTGAAAATTTTGTATATAGTGCTATAATGTTAGATGCCAACTTCTGATTTGTTTTATTTTATAGTATAATAACAGTAAAAGGGTTGGGGGTTTAATATGAACAATATTGTAGCATTTTTTGATTTAGACGGAACTCTTTATAGGGAAGGGTTAATCTCTGAAATCTTCAAAAAACTTGTTAAATACGAAATTATCAAATCAGAAAAGTGGTATAATGAAGTAAAACCAGAGTATAATAAATGGGACAAACGACAAGGTAACTATGATAACTATCTTTTAAAGATGGCAGGAATATATACTGAAGCAATAAAAGGCTTACACAAATCACAAGTAGAATTTATTGCAAAAAAAGTTGTAGAGCAAAAGGGAGATAGGGTATATACTTACACAAGAGATAGAATAAAGTGGCATAAGGAACAAGGCCATATGATAATTACAATATCAGGAAGTCCTTATGAGTTAGTTAAAGAAATGGCATTGAAACATGGTTTTGATGATTTTAGTGGAGCCGTATATATGACTAATGAAAATGATATTTATACAGGTGAAATTATTCCTATGTGGGATAGTATAAGCAAAAAAAATCCGTATTAGAATTTCAAGAAAAATATAATATTGATTTAAATCAAAGTTATGCATATGGAGATACTGTTGGGGATTTTTCAATGTTCCAGTTAGTTAAATATCCGTTCTGTATAAATCCAACTAGAGAATTAATAAATAAAGTAATTCAAGATAAAGAAGTTACCGATAGAGCTAAAATAGTAGTTGAAAGAAAAGATGTAATCTATACTTTAGCAGCAAGTAGTACTCATATATTTTAGGAAAGAGTGATGAAGTGATTATACGTAAAAATGACATTAATGCTTGTAGCTTTAATAAGAAAAATATTTTAGAAATCGAAGGTAATAGTGATATAATTAATGAGGCTATTTTTTTTGATTTGGAACATTATGTTTATAAAAAACCAATATGTGTTGGTGTTTTTGGATGTAGCTATTATGATAAAGAGACTAACGAAATAAAAGTGACACAATATATGATAGAAAATTCAGAAGATGCTGAGAAAATACTAGTACTAGCACAAGAGTACTTTAAAGATATGTACTATAATAAACAAAAGAGATATATCGTTACCTTCTCTGGAAATAATGATTTTACAATTATAAATTATTTGTTTGAAAAATACAAAATAGATTTTGTTATAAATGATCATTTTTTTGAAGTGGATCTTCAAAAGATGTATGAAAAAGCAAAGAAAACAAGTATTGGATTAAAAGCCTTAGAAAAGGAATTTGACATAGCTAGAGATAGCGAGTTAATTAGTGGATCTAATCTAGCAAAGACTTTTGGGAAAATAGTTAAAGACAATGAATATTTTGGAAGAATGCCTATAGATAAGAAGAACAAAATACTATTATACAATGAGCAAGATGTAGTTAGCTTGTTTCATATAGTTGTAAATTGGAATGAAAAAATTTTGGAGGAAATATGATTGGCGTATTTATAGCTATTATAGGATTAATAATTGGAAGCTTTTTAAATGTATGTATATTTAGAATACCAAGAGAAGAATCATTAGCTTTTCCACCATCACATTGCATGAAATGTGATGCAAAAATAAAGCCCTATGATTTAGTTCCGGTTTTAAGCTACGCGATACTAAGAGGAAAATGCAGAAAATGTGGAGATAAGATATCCATTAGATATCCTCTAATAGAGCTATTGACAGGGAGTGTTTTTTTTCTTACCTATTTACAATTTGGGTTTAGTTTTGAATTAATTAAATTTTTAATTCTTTCTTGTTTTTTAATTGTAATTGGTATGATAGACTATGACACTACTGATGTTTATACTGAGGTTTCAATAACAGGTATTGTAATTGGGCTACTCTTTCTTGGATATGCACTTTTGTATGGAAGCAATGCTATAACCTTTGTTTTTGGAGCTATTCTTGGAGGAGTAATTATAGCTAGCATAATTTTATTAACTCATGGAATGGGCTGGGGAGATTGTGAAATTTGTGTGCTTTGTGGTCTATATCTTGGATTTAAATTAACAATTGTAATGCTGTTTTTCTCTTTTATTATAGGTGGAATAATAGGTATGCTACTAATCGCATTTAAAATTAAGTCTAGAAAAGATTATATACCCTTTGGGCCATTTATAGTAATAGGAGCATTTATAGCAATATTTTTAGGAGATAAAATAATTAACTACTATTTGAATTTTTTATAGGATCTATCATAAAAATTGGCCTTTAATCTATTAGAGAACAGTTTTATGATATTATAATGGATAAAACCTGTTAAGAAATAGTAATGAGGGTACCATAAAGCAATTTAAATTGCTTTATGGTAAACCCTCATTTAAACTCTACTATATTTTTAATGTCTATATACATAGCTTCATTTGGCTTCATAATAATATGCCCAGATTGATAAGGCATACCCTCAACTGTAAGATTTAATTTATCCACATTATAATAATCGCATAAAGTATCAGTGATGCATTTTAGAACTAAATCCTCTCCTGTTGATCCTAAGTTCATTTCCGTTTCAAACTCTTTTGAAAAGTCTACATAAACCTTTTTCTCTATATAGTTAAAATAAAGTTTATTTATTTTAACATTAGGTGGTAGTATACTAACAAGGTCGCTTGAAGGCGTTTCTTTAAAGAATGTTTCAAAGTAAGTTTTAGCATCATCGTCAGTTTTAAAGTGAAGCTGCCTTTTGAAAAATTGAATATTGGTTTCTTGAGCATTTGGATAATAAAACTTAACTGTTTCGGTACTTGTTCCGCTATCAGTAGTTGATTCTAAAGAACTAATTATATTTTTGTTTGAAGTACTGGTTATTTTTTTTACTAATCCAATATTTGGAGCATAATAGTCGATTACTTTGCCATTTTCCGTTTCAGTTGTTACCTCTAAAGCAATATATTTTCCAGATGCAGTTGCTATTTGAACACTGTCATTTGAAATATATCTTTTGTCACCATTTACTAACTTCCATGAAGTCCCCTTCACTAAAGGCTCCTTCAACATTATGTCTGGTTTAGCATTCTGAATAGAAGTTAAATCATCGTGATAGTAAAATTCATCTCGAGAGGTTATCATTTTTAATTCACCATTAGAATTCTCCACAACATAACCTACTGAAGTATCTGCGTTTACAAGGCGAAATTGAAGTCTATTATTTTTGATATAATCCACGGATAAGGTACTGCTGGAGTTGTCACCAGTACCTGAGGTATATTTTAGTTGCATATCTTTTTTAAATGGGAAAATATCAGAAATAGTTAATTTGGTAACTACCGTGTCAACTTTTAAATTACTGGAATTACTGGATTTAGAATTATCAATTTGCCCATGTGCACATGAAGCTAAAAACAAAGTTGATAATATTATGGGCAGAAATTTTTTCATTTCAAATCCCCCCTTCATTGCTATTATACTATAATTAGCGGAAATGAAATAGTAATTCCTGATAATTTAAAAAAAAGCTTATGTTATTTTGGACTAGATTTGGCTATAGAGGCAGCATTGAAATGTATTTTTTATTTCTTTTTTGCGCCACCTTTATTATGTTTTACAGCTGAACTCAAATAACTCTCTTCTTGAACAGATTGTGTTTTTTTGTTTTCAGAATTTTTCTCTTCAATATTTTTAATTTTATCTGGCTCTGTTATTGCCATAGAACGTTTACTCATAAAATCACCTCATTTAATTAGTATTTCATAAAGTATAATTTTTATTCTTTTATAATTTTTCTTATTTTGTGTATATTAGTTTAATGTAGACTGTCTATAAGGCACATTCCTATTAAATGAAATTAAGTGATATAATATAACTAGAATAATTTAACGAGGTGATTTTTATGGTAGTACATATAGTTATGTGGAAATTAAAACAAAATGCTGAAGGAACAAATAGGGAAGAGAATGCTCTAATAATGAAGGAAAAACTAGAGTCCCTTAATGGAAAGATTAATTCAATAAAGAAAATTGAAGTAGGAATTAATATAAATAAATCTGATACTGCATATGATGTTGTTTTAAATACAGAGTTTGATAATATTGAAGACCTAAATGAGTATCAAAAGCATCCAGAACATCTTAAAGTAGGTGAGTTCGTAGGTAAGGTTTCTGAAAAGAGGGCAGTGGTAGATTACGAAATATAATAATAGAAATATGTATGAGGCTAAGAATGGAAAAAAAAACGAAGATATCTGTAAGAAATTTAGTGGAATTTATACTTCAAAATGGAGATATTGTATCGGGATTTTCAGGAACTTCTAGGAATACAGAAGCAATAAAAGCACACCAAACAATTCAAAATTCAAGTCTTGAAGACTACACTCCGGAAGTCACTGTTAAGTTAGAAGTTCAGTGCATGGATATGTCCATAGAAGTAAATGGAAGAATTGATGGGGTAATAATTCGAGAAGGCAATACTGTTATTGATGAAATCAAAACCACAACTTTCCCTTTAATTAATATTGAAGAAGACTATAATCCACTTCATTTCGCACAGGCTAAATGTTATGCATATATATATGGCTTACAAAATGAGCTAAAAGAAGTTGGAGTTCAGTTAACCTACTATAATTTAGACACAAAAGAAATGAAGTACTTTAATAAGGTTTATAGAATTGAAGAGCTAAATGAGTTCTTTTATAGTCTTATTATTAGATATGCACAGTGGGCAAAGATAGTTAATAATTTCGAAAAGCTAAGAAATAACTCAATAGCTGAAATAAAATTTCCACATCAGGAGTTTAGAAAAGGTCAAAGGGACCTATCTGTTAGAGTTTATAGAGTTGCTAAAGATGGAGGTGATTTATTTGCACAGGCTCCCACTGGAACTGGAAAAACAATAGCATCAATTTTCCCAGCTATTAAGGCTCTTGGGGAGGAACATATAAGTAAAATATTTTATCTTACTGCTAAGTCTATAACAGGATCTCTTGCGGAAAATGCAATACAAGGCATGCGTGAAAATGGATTAAAGCTTAAAACTGTTTCTTTATGTGCAAAAGAAAAAATATGTTTTATGGAAGAAGTTAATTGTAATCCTGATAGCTGTAAATACGCTAAAGGGCATTTTGATAGAGTAAGAAATGCGGTGGAGGATATCTTTAATGAAGATTCTTTCACTAAAGTTAAAATTCAGGAATATGCAGAAAAACATGAAGTTTGCCCTTTTGAGTTTGCATTAGATTTAACCCTTTGGTCGGATTGTATAATATGTGACTATAATTATGTTTTTGATCCAAGAGTTTACTTGAAAAGATTTTTTCTAGAAACTTCAGGAGACTATATGTTTTTAGTTGATGAAGCACATAACTTAGTAGATAGATCTAGAGAAATGTTTTCAGCAGAGCTTTATAAACAGGATTTTTTAGATTTAAGAAAACAAGTAAAAACAGCATCACCTGAGGTGTATAAAGCTGTAGACAAAATAAATAAATATTTTATTGAAGAAAGAAAATATCTTGAAGAAGAAAACACTTTGGTAAATAAAGCAGCTCCAGAAAACTTATATCCTTTGTTAAGAAAATTTCAAGCTGCAGCAGAGAAATGGTTAGTAAAAAATATCGAATTACCATTTAGAAAAGAATTACTTGATTTATACTTTAAAGTAATTGGATTTATAAGAACTTCAGAATATTACGATGAAAGATATGTTACATACACTGAAAAATTTGATAATGATGTGAAAATCAAGTTGTTTTGTCTAGACCCCTCTTTTTTACTAAAAGAGTGTATGAAGAGAGGAAAAGCAGCAGTGCTTTTTTCAGCTACTTTGACTCCAATGGATTATTTTATAAAGATATTGGGAGGCGACGAAGATTCTTTAAGAATAAAAATAAAATCACCATTTCCTAGAGAAAATCTTTGTATAATGGTTGATGATAATATTTCTACAAAGTATTCAAATCGAGATAGAAGTTATGAAAAAATCTCTAAAGTTATCTATGGGACTGTTACTCAAAAAAAGGAAACTATCTTGTGTTTTTTCCATCTTACAAATATTTAAATATGGTTTATGAAAACTTTCAAAGTCTAAACACAAAAATAAAAACAATAGTTCAAAGTTCTGGTATGAAAGACGAAGAAAGGGAAGATTTTCTGGGACATTTTAAAGATGAAGTAGATGAAACCTTGGTAGGTTTCGTTGTAATGGGTGGGGTTTTCTCTGAAGGCATAGATTTAACTGGTGATAAGCTATCAGGTGCGATAATTGTTGGGGTAGGCTTACCACAAATCTGCTTGGAAAGGGACATAATAAAAGATTACTTTCAGCAGGACAGGGGACTGGGCTTTGAATACTCATATATCTATCCAGGTATGAACAAAGTAATGCAAGCCGTTGGAAGAGTAATAAGAACAAAAGAGGATAAGGGAATCATTAGATTAATTGATGAACGCTTCGCTTATCCAACCTATAGAAACTTATTTCCTGAGGAATGGGAAAATCCTATTAGGATGAAAAATGAGCAAACTAGTTCGAAAATAATTAAAGATTTTTGGGCCGATATATAATATTGCATTAATAAAACCCGTGACACCCCTCACCTCCAGAGCCCAACCCAAAAGAGAGGAGTGTCACGTCGCCTACAAAAGATAAGTAGAAGAAAATTAAAAATAATTAAAACTTTTTGGAAGAAATAATATCACATAATCATTATATATTGATACATTAGCCAAAAGTGACAGAAGCTACCTAGCAATACAAATATATGAAAGGTTTCATGGAAGCTAAAATATTTAAATGGAATATTTGGCCACTTGGCTCCGTAAATAATTCCTCCTAAAGTATAAGCAGCTCCACCTGCAAATAGCCAGAACATATCCCAATTTGAAAGAACCTTTGAAAGTGGGAAAATTGCAACTATTAAAACCCATCCCATTAGTATGTAGTAAGCTGTGGAAACCCATCTAGGCGCATCAAACCAAAGATTTTTTACAATTACACCTATAACTGCCAGTCCCCAAATAACACCGAAAATGCTCCAGCCCCAAATGCCTCTTAGTCCAACTAAGCAAATAGGTGTATAGCTTCCTGCAATTAAAATATAAATCATAGAATGGTCAATTCTTCTTAAAACCTTAATAGCTTTTTCATTGGCAGATATTAAATGATAAATAGAACTTGCGCTATAAAGTAAAATTAAGCTTGCACCAAAGATTGAGAAGTTAATAATATCCCAGGTGCTATTTTGATCAATTGAGGAATTAACTAGAAAACAAAGGCCAATAATAGACATCAATACACCAAATAAGTGTGTTAAGCCGCTTACGGGCTCTCTTAATTTTTGAAACATAATACAAGACCTCCTACAAATATGATTACATATAGTTTTTAATACTATGTACAACTATATTACAATCATATAATTACGATATAAATATAGCAAGTTCCTTATTTGATGAAATAGTGGGGTTTAGTGGGACTAATTAAGATTAATAACCATATAAGGCAGATTGCTTGGAGATAATAGATATTACAATAGAATTTTTAATTTAGATAAAGGCAAAAAGGAAGGCGTGAGTTAATGATTAAAGCAGTTTTATTTGATTTAGATGGAACTCTAATAAATACAAATAATTTAATAGTACAATCTTTTAAGTATACATTTAAAAAACACTTAAATTTAGATGTTGAAACTAATACAATAGCAAGGTTTTTTGGTGAGCCACTTCATAAAAGCATGGAAAGATATGATAAGGATAATGCTGAAAAGATGGTTAGTATTTATAGAGAATATAATTTGAAAGTACATGATAATTTAATCAAAAGCTTTGAAGGCATTGAAGAAACCCTTATTGAACTTAAAAAGAGTGGAATGAAACTTGCCATAGTAACTTCTAAAAGAAGAGTTTCAGCAGAAAGAGGACTAAATGTATTTAACCTAAAGGATTATTTTGATTTAATTGTAACTCCTGAAGATACCGAAATACATAAACCTAATGGGGAACCTGCATTAAAAGCTTGTGAATTACTAGATATTTCACCTGATAACGCTTTGATGGTAGGTGATAGTCATAACGACATTTTATGTGGCAAAAATGCAGGGACAAAAACCTGTTTAGTGAAATATTCTATACTTCCATTAAATGAATTACTAGCATATAATCCAGATTATGCTGTTGATTCGCTTTTTGATATTATTGAAATAATTAATAGCGAAAATAAAAAAATGAAGAGCAGTTAGCTATGCTGCTCTTCTTCCTAGGGGTTTGGCTGAAAGCTCAATAAAATCTACGCTACAACCCATGCACATACCTATACACCCATATACAATCTTTCGACCTAACACAAGCGTTGCAATACATGCACACATCTTTGCTCGACTATATAAAGTACTTTAAAAGCCAAAGACAGTCTCTCGATTGAAGATGACCTTATGTTTCAAGTCAATGAAAACAGATTCAGCACCTCATATAATCTTAGTTCGACCTATATACATCCATTAGGACCATATATATACAGTTGGGCACATATACAGCCGTTAAGAACATATATAAATCTGCTCGCCGGCAATTAAAGAACTCTTAAAATCCCGTAATTACCTTTGACCGAATGGTAAAGAACCCTTTGTGACCCTTTATCACTCTTGACTCAACCTTATTAAACCCTCATTACAGTATATAGATTACCCTATGTAGTGCTTATTATTCCTTGTAAAAAATGGTACTAAATTAAAAAATCAATAAAAAAAGAGCAGGATGTTACACCTACTCTTACCCTAGGATATGAAAGCCCAAAACAATCTTCACTACAACCCTTACACATATATTTGCACCTAAATGCAATCTTCCGACTACAGGTAAGCACTACAACACCTATAAGAATCTTTGCTCGATTCAATAGAATATCTACGAAAATATAATTAATCTCTCGACTAATTATACCCTCACGTATCATTAATCTAATAATGATTCTTCGACAACCTAAGGAGTCTTAGCTCGACTACGGCACATCCTGGAGAACCACTTACATACAGTCGGGCATGTAAACAGCTTTTAAGAACCTGCAATAATCTTCCCTCCGGCACTTATGCAACTAATAAATAATCATCGTAAATACCTTTGGCCGAATGATGAAGAGCTCTTCTAAACCCAACAACACTCTTGGCTCAACTGCACTGAACCCTCATTACAATAGTTATGATGCCCATTCAATACCTTAATATACTGGAAATTATTAGACCTGGAAGCTTTATTTAGACTTTCCTTGACTATATAGAAAATCCTGAAACTTTGGAACTCCTTCTAATAATAATAAGCGGTATACTTCTGAAAGTTCTTTTTTTGATGCTGTATTTGCTTCTAGTAGGATTTGGAGCAATATACCATCAATTCCAGCAAGGAGAATTGAAATAAAAGCATTATTAAGACGACTTGTGGGTTTATTATAAAGTTTTCCCATTAGAACTTCTATACTACTAATCCATGTATTATATTTTTCTTTGAATTTTTCCTTCAGCTCTTCATTGCCAAGCATTGCTTCATGTGATAGATAGAATTGAAGTTTGTTTTCGTCTGACTTTTCAAAACGTTTCATTATATTTCTATATATTTCTTCAAAAAGCTCATCTGTATCTAACAAGCCAGTTTCTGTTTCTTGTAAAATTTTTGAAGACATAGATAAGCTTTGATCCATTACATCGTAAAGTATTTCTTCTTTACTTTTATAATAATGGTATATGGCTCCAGTGCTCATATTTGCTTCCTCAGCAATTCCTCTAACTGTAGCTCCGAAGATACCATTGCGGCCAATAACGCGCTGTGCAGCTTCGATTATACGAGTTTTTCCGTTTTTTGACATTGTGTAGATACCCCCAATATATTTTATAATTATTATAATAACACAAAAAAACTTTTATGTGTATTAGCTTTACTTCAAGATAAATACACTTTACATTGACAAAAATTAAGCAACCTAGTACAATTAAATTAAACCGAACGTTCGTTATACAATTATATATTAGCTATTTAATGTTTAGAGGAGGAGATTAAATGGACATCCCAGTCTGGGAATATGTAGTTTCTATGTCTGTGTATTTTATGCTACTTATTTTCATCGTAGAATTCATGAGAAAGCACTATCGATTTTCCAGTATTTTTTGGATTGTAACCTTACTTACTTTTCCATTGTGGATAATGGGAAATACAGTAGAAGGTTGGTTCCGCTGGTCAAAGATTTGTAGTGTTCTTTTACCAACAATATTATTAGGATTTTGTCGTATTTCTGTTCATGAAGACAAAAAAGGTGGACTTTGGAATAAACTAAAGGGACCTTGGATGGTTTGGTTTTTCTATGGTATTTTGTTTTTGAATATAATGGAAGCAACTATGAAAGACTTTCAGGAAGGTAACGTATATAATGGTCTAGTTGGACTAATGTTATGTGCTACAATTCCACTTGCAACAAATGAAAAGTACTGGAAATTTACTAAAGCAAGCCCAGGAGATTTATTGGTATTTACAACAATAGGTTGGAATTTTATGTACACTACTTGGAATGCATGTTTTGTATATGGAGAAAGTCCAAAGTATTTTGCAAGTACAGTTTGTATACTTTTAGCAGCTGAATTATATCCTATATTTAGGAATAGACCTGAATTATACGTAATTGCTCGAGTATATACATTAGCTACTCATATGATAGTAAGATCAAGTACTTTCAATTTGATTCCTAATGTTATGAATGCAGAATCTTGGTATAGTCCAGATACATTAAAATATTGGGGCATAGCTAATTTAGTATTAATGGTTCCATATATAGGATGGCATATGTGGCAGATTAAATCGGGTAAAGCTGATAAAGCTTTTTTCAGAGGACGACCTCAGCCTGTATAATTTAAATGGAACAGACCTTAATGGCCTGTTCCATTGTTTTTTGATTTTATTCTTCATAAAGTAGTTCATTAGCTACTGCAATTTGACCCAAAGATACTCCTCCATCATTTGATGGAAAATCTTTATTAGTATAAACTATAAAATCATTTTCTTTAAGTTTTTCTCAATAGCTTTACATATAGGTAAGTGTTTTGAAAAACGCCACCACTAATAGCAACAGAATTAAAGCCAACAGTATCTCTTATAGTTAAGCATATATCTAAAGAAAAGTTCACAATTGTATTATGAAATTTTGTAGATATTGTGCTGATAGGAATATTGCTTTTTAAGTCATCAAGTATAGCCAATATGATTTTAGAAGTTTTTATAATATACTCAGATTCTAAGGGTACTAATTCAAATTCATAAGCAGTAGTGATTTTTTCATCAATTTCAGATTCTAATTCTATTGCAGCTTGTCCTTCATAGGATATTTCTCTTCTAATATTAAGAATAGCAGAAACTGCATCAAAAAACCTTCCCATACTTGAAGTATTAACACAATTTAGCTTTGAATCAATCATGGAATTTATCGTAAGTGCCTTATCTCCAAACATATCAACCAAAACATTAGTAAGGTTGGAATCATCTTTCAATGAATGATTTAAATAGCTAACAGCCATTTTCCAAGGCTCTTTTACTGCGGAATCTCCACCTGGAATGGATACATATTCTAAATGAGCAAATCTGTGAAAGCCAGAAATAGAAGTTAGTAAAAATTCACCACCCCATATGGCATCATCTGTTCCAAAGCCAGTTCCATCAAAGGCAATCCCTATGACTGGAGAATCTAAATTATTTTCTACCATACAACTTACAATATGTGCATGGTGATGTTGAACTTTAACTAAAGGAAGATTGTAAGTTTCAGCATACTCCGTTGAAATATAATCTGGATGTAAATCACAGGCTATGGCTTTTGGTTCAAATTTAAAAATATTTTTAAAATGTTCAACATTTCCTTTAAAATGTTCTATGGTTTCAAAGTTTTGCAAGTCGCCATTATGTTGACTTGCAAATATGAAGTTATCCTTTGAAATACAAAAGGTGTTCTTCATATTCGATCCACAGGCTAAGATAGAATTGTCTATTTCATAGCTTAATGGAGCTGGAGCATAGCCTCTAGCCCGTCTGATCATTTTAACTTCATTATTAATTACTCTAACTACTGAATCATCAACAGGAATATGTATTTCTCTATCATGAATTAAAAAATAATCCACA
Source organism: uncultured Clostridiaceae bacterium (assembly GCA_963791805.1). GTDB lineage: Bacteria > Bacillota > Clostridia > Clostridiales > Clostridiaceae > JACMJL01. The sequence goes on along the minus strand of CAWBTU010000004.1, from coordinate 346,517 downwards.
ATGTTTGATAAATTATTTCTTGCTGAATCATTAGTATACTCTAATGGAAGAGAGTTAATATTTGCACTAGTCATGATTAACAGGTCTGGGCAGTGCTCAAAAAGTACTTCATGTAGTGGCGTAAAGGGTAGCATCACGCCTATACTATTTTGATTAGGAGCAATAGCTTCTGGAAGAAAACAGGTGTCTTTTCTTTTTAAAAGCACTATAGGTTTTATTGAACCAGTCAAAATATTTTCTTCGAGGGTATTAACTTCACAGTATTTATTTATTATATTTATGTTTTTTGCCATAACTGCAAAGGGTTTGTGAGGGCGATTTTTTCTTCTTCTTAATTTTTCAATGGCATTAATATTTTTGCATCACAAACTAAATGGAAACCCGTAAGGCCTTTTATTGCAAAAATCTTGCCATTACTTAATTCATCGGCAGTCCATTTTATTGGATCAGGAGCATCAATCCTTTCTCCATCAGAGTTTAGTACCCAAACCTTAGGACCACAATCTTCACAAGCGTTTGGTTGAGCATGAAATCTTCGATTTGTGGGATCTATATATTCATCAGAACATGAATCACACATGTGAAAAAATTTCATAGTTGTTTTCTCCCTATCATAGGGAATATCTTCAATAATAGAAAATCTGGGGCCGCAGTTAGTACAATTGGTGAAAGGATATCTGTAGCGTCTATTTGATGAATCTTTTATATCTTTTAGACAATCCCCACAAATTGCCATATCAGCTGATATTAGTGTAATACTATCTTCAAATTTTTCACTTTCCCTAATTGAAAAATTTGTATAGTTTATTGGAGTACAAATTTCATAAGTTAAATTCTCTACCTTTGAAAGCGGCGGAGGATTTTCATTTAGTTCCTTTAGAAACAAATTTAGATTCTCGTCAGTTCCTTCTAAATCAATAAAAACACCTTTTGAATTATTATTTACCCATCCTTTTAAATCCAAAGAAAGAGCTAAATTATAAACAAAAGGTCTAAAACCAACGCCTTGAACTATACCTTCTACTTTTACAAAAAATCTATTTATTATCATTTTCATACCTCTTCTGTTTGACATTTTATTTGAGTTAGGCACCTGAAAGTAAATAGACTAGCATATTGACTAGTTATTCACTTGAAGATGTCTTAAAACTAATTAGTTTAATTATACATTAATTTAGTGTGATTTATACAAATTTGATATATAATTTATAGAGAATCAAGAGCAAATTTGATGCTTATTATCAAAATATAAAGATTAAGTGGTGCATCATAATTATTTTTTACTTAGGGGGATTAACATGAATAAAAAAACAGCTCATGGGTTGGCAATTTTTCTGATGTTTATATGGGGAATTTCATATTTAAGTATAAAAGTAGTAATTGATGAAGGGGTGGATCCTATACCCTCTGCATTTTATAGATTTTTAATTGCTTCAGTATTATTGTTTTATATTTTAAAACGAAAATATCCAGATGAGAAAATATTGAAAGAGGATAGATTGCGAATGGTTCTAAGTGGAATATTTGGCGTAACGTTATATTTTCTGTTCGAAAACTATTCTGTAAAGTATACTTCAGCATCTAATGTTTCTATATTACTCTCTTCAATTCCTGTTTTTACTTTAATAGCGCAGCGAATTGTTTTTAATGAAAAGATCACAATATTTAAGGCATCAGGAGCAATATTAAGCTTTTTAGGCATAGTAATAATCATTTCTTCAAAAGCTAGAGTTAGCATATTTTCAACTGGCACCTTAGGTGACATAATGGCTCTAGGTGCTGCACTAAGCTGGGTAGCATATAATGTAATAACTTCTGGATTTAAAGGAAATTATAAGAGTATAACCATTACTACATATCAAGCTATTTTAGGATGCTTTTTTTTAATACCTGGTTTATTTTTTAGCAAAATTAGTATCCCTTCTGAAGTAGCCTCTTTGAATATTTTATTCCAAGCTCTGATTTGTACTTGTCTAGGATATATTATATATATTTACTGTCTAGAGCAACTTGGAGCTACTGTAATTACTACATATATAAATCTTCAATGTATTGTTACTGTTATTTCGTGCGGCTATAATTATTCATGAAAAAGTTTCTTTGTGGCAAGTTTGTGGAAGTGTTATAATAGTTCTGGGAGTATTCCTTGTTAGTTATGGAAGTAAATTTAACATGGAAAAATTTGAAGAAATAGTGTAAAGGAGAGAAAATTATGTATGATGAAAGACTAAACAAACTCGCAAAATTACTTGTTAACTATTCTACTGAGGTTAAGCCAGGAGACTTTGTTTTTGTTAGTGGAGAAGATGCAACTATCCCTTGGATGGTTGAGGTTGTTAAGGAAGCCGTAAAAGCTGGAGCTCATGTTGAAAATATAGTAAAATCACAAGATGTAAACGAAATGAAATTAAAATATTCAACTAAAGAACAATTAAATCAAGAGGACTTTATAACTAAATATGCAATAGAAAAAGCAGATGTTTGGTTAAGTGCTTGGGGCACAAATAATACTAAGGCAAGTTCAAATATTGAATCTTCAAAAATCCAAGAATCGCTAAAAGGTGCAACTAGTTGGAGAAAAATATATTCATCAAAAATGGGAGATGGATCCTTGAGATGGTGTGGGACTCAGTTTCCTACAAATGCTAATGCCCAAGATGCTTCAATGAGCCTAACAGAATATGAAGATTTTGTTTATGGTGCAGGTCTACTTGATAAGGATGATCCTGTTGCTGAATGGAAAAAAATTAGTTTGCAGCAACAAAGATGGGTAAAATATCTAGACTCTAAAAAAGAAGTACATATAGTTTCTCTTGAGACAGATATAAAAGTAAATGTCTCAGGAAGAAAATGGATTAACTGCGATGGTAAATTAAATTTTCCTGATGGAGAAATCTTTACTTCACCAGTAGAAAATGATATAGAAGGTCATATTTCCTTTAGTTTCCCAGGAATATATTTAGGAAAAGAAATTGAAGGAATTAAACTAGAAGTTTCAAAGGGAAAAGTAGTTAAGGCAACAGCAAAAAAAGGTGAAGAATTATTGAAATCCTTATTAGAAACAGATGAAGGTTCTTGTTACTTTGGTGAAGTAGCAATTGGAACTAATTATGGTATTCAAAAATTTACTAGAAATATGTTGTTTGATGAAAAGATAGGTGGAACAGTTCATATGGCAATTGGTCAATCCATGCCTGATGCTGGAGGCATAAATAATTCTGCACTGCACTGGGATATGCTTTGTGATATGAAAAATGGTGGTCAGATATTTGCAGATGGAGAATTATTCTATGAAAATGGAAAGTTTATTGATAGTATATTAGAAAAATATAATTTATAAATAATGTAAAGCCTACTATAAAATAGTAGGCTATTTTATTGACATTAAGTAATTAATCTTCTAAGATTAATTATGTAGCTAATAGTTAATCTGAAAGGAACTCAATATGAAATCATTTGTTAGAACATCAGGATATATATTACTGTACCTGATAATATACTTCATTTATCAAGTTAAGTTTATGATCGTTGCATCGTTAATTGCATTGTTTTTTGGTGTGAAATCAGAAAACTTGATTAATCTAGCAGTTCCTATACTCTTACCCTCAGCCATAGTATCATTTGCATTTTACTGGTTAATACTAAAGTCTAGAAAGATAAAAATAATTGAATACTGTAGGTTTAAAAGAATAAAAATTAAACAGGCAATTCTTATAGTTATTATGATTGTTTGTTTAGTAGCTACAGTACAGATGGCTATTTCAGATATAATGAAATGTTTTGCAGATTACAATTCTGTTAATAATACCATGTCAAAAGAAGTCAGCAATAAATTTTCATTAGTTTGTGTAACATTATTTATTCCAATTTTTGAAGAAATTCTTTTTAGAGGAATAATATTAAATGATTTGAAAAATAAAATTAATGTGAATGCTGCTATTATTCTTCAAGGTGTAATCTTTGGAATTTATCATTTTAACACAGTACAGTCCATTTATGCAGGAATTTTTGGTATAATTCTTGGATTTATTTATATCTGGACTGGATCAATAATTGCAACAATTATTGGTCATATAACATTCAATATTTCTGGAGTAATAATAATGCCACATTTATTTAATGTATATCAACAGTACACAGATCAATTTGGAATAGGTGGAGGTATAATATTTATTTTCATATTCTTTATTTATTATAAAATTAGTACAAAAAAAGCAGAACAAGGCGCATAAAAAATAGAGGTACAAATTAGTACCTCTATTAAAATTGTATTTTATCTACTTTTACGCTTATACTTACGTTTGCGTCTATATTTATGTTTATATTTTTTGTTTTTTTTCTTATTGAAGAAAACTATAATAATAATTAAAAGCATAAAGCTTACAATAGAAAATTCTATGTAGAAACTCCTATTAGAATTCAATAAGTCATGTTTTGAAACAGAAGGATACAATGGATAATTTTTTGATGTTTCCCGGCTAGTAACAATAACATTACCAACAGATGTATTCTTACTTAACTTCCACGGGTTTATTGAGTTAGTAGAATACTTTACATCATAATTATCTGAACTTACATATCTATTCACATCGCTTTTTATTGAAAGTGATATCTTAACTGTTTTTTTAGGACCAAGTTTAAAAGGCAACAAATGATAACTGGAAGTAACGGTTTTTAATTCTTTGTCTTTGCGAAGTAAAGGTTCTCTTTCAGCAGAATAACTCCAATTTATTATTTTCATCATATCTTTAAAAACTGTTGTATCATCTTTATCATAATCTGATTTAAGAACAACTCCTACAATTTTTCTACCATTAATTTCAAAATATGAAACTAAACAACGTCCTGCTTCAGTAGTATAACCAGTTTTACCGCCTATACACCCATTTTCAGTCAATAACTTATCTTTATTTTTAAAGTTAGCAACAACACCATTTTTACTGTTGATTGTTCCTTCTTTTTTTATTAAAGTGTTCATTATCCAAGGATATTTATAGGCTTGTCTTGCTATTACACTTAAGTCATATGCACTTGAGTAATGATTAGGATCATGTAAACCATTAGAGGAAACAAAATGTGTGTTTTTTAATTTTAATGAGGTTGCTTTTTTGTTCATAAGGTCAATAAAGCTCTGATAACTTCCATTACCTACATTTTCACCAATCATATATGCTATATCATTAGCTGAACATAATAGCATTGCATCCATAGCTTCTGAAGCGTTTATCCTATCATTAACAGCTAAAGTTTTCACATTAAAATCTATTGTAAAGGGTTCTTGCGCTTTAGCATATTTACTATAAGTAAAAATATCTTCTTGTTTTTTATTTTCTGCAAGAAGTAAGGCGGTCATAAGCTTTGTAGTACTTGCAGGATACATTTGCTTATCAATATCTTTTGTATAAATCATTTCCCCAGTAGACACATCAATTGTTATGGCTGTCTTGCCAACAATTTCAGGTTTAGATGCTGCATGAACATGAATAGAATAGAAAAAACCAAGTAGTACTAATATTAAAATAGAAACTTTTTTAAATCTCAAAATCATCTCTCCATAAAAAATATTTGATATAATAAGTATAGCACTAATATAATATAATTACAATTAACACCAAGTTATGGAAGGATGAGGGTATGCTATCTGATATTGAAGAAAAATTTAAAAATCGAAAAGGAAAAATGATAGGGGAGTATAGAAAAAGTTCAGTAATGTTTTTAATAAAGGAGGAAAATGGAGAGCTGTATTTATGCTTTGAAGTTAGAGCACTTAATTTAAAACATCAGCCGGGAGATATATGCCTTCCTGGCGGCAAAATAGAAAAAAATGAAGAACCTTTTTTTGCTGCTATTAGAGAGACTAAAGAGGAACTAAATTTGAAGGATGAAGATATGGAATTTTTAGGTGAAATGGACTACTATATAAGTCCATATAATTCAATTATGTATTCCTTTGTTAGCAAATTGAAAACAGAAATAGTAAAGCCAAATTCTGATGAAGTAGATCATATATTTTGGGTTCCCTTGAAGTTTTTTTTAGAAAATGAACCATTGTGTTATGAGGTTACAATCAAACCACAAATGGATGAAAGCTTTCCATATCATTTTATTAGAGGTGGAGAAAATTATAAATTTCATAAAGGACAAATTAAACAATTTTTTTACCAATATGAGGATTATGTAATTTGGGGTTTCACCGCAATGATTGTTAAAAGATTTACTGATTTATTGAAAAATGGAGGTTAGGAAACCACTTTTTTTCGTAGAACAAAGTAAAGTATTGAAACTGTAACTGCTGCAAGATAAATAAAAAGGTAAACTATAGAAATTATTTTGGGAGCATTGAAAAATTTTAGATAAGCAAATAGGCATAAAGAAACAATGGACCAGATAATAAGAATATATGAAAGAGTAGTATTCTTTTCTCTCCAAGTCATAGGGTCTTTCATATTACCTATTATCCTATTTCTATCCCTGTTTCCGGGGGATGTTTTAATAACAATTATTTTAAAATATAGAGAAAGAATTAAACAGATTATTGTAGCAATGAAAAAAATGCGGGATAAAAATATATTTGTAACGAACATAATTTCCCTCCTAAAATAAAATTAATAAATCCTGTTTGAATATAGTATGCCCTAAAAAAATATAAATATTAAATAATTAGATTAGGGGTGTTTAAAATAATAGAAGAGTTACTAGAAAATTTGAATAGAAATGGATTCGAAACTGTGTGTTGTAAAACAAAATTAGATGCATCAAAGTTTATATTAAGTAACATTAACAGTGGAGACAAAGTTGGCATTGGTGGATCTATGACAATTAAAGCCTTGGATATTTTCAATGAGATTATTGAAAAAGGTGGAATATTATTAGATCATAATGCGAAGGACTTAAGTATTGAAGAAAAAATGGAGATTATGAGGCAACAACTTACCAGCGATATTTTTTTGTGTAGTAGCAACGCAGTCACCATGAATGGAGAATTAGTTAATGTAGATGGGGTTGGAAATAGAGTTTCTGCTATGATTTTTGGACCTAAAAAAGTTATTGTTACTATTGGAATTAATAAAATATGTAAAGACGAAAATGATGCTTTTAAAAGAATTAAGAAAGAAGCAGCACCAAAGAACAATCAAAGACTTAACACAACTAATCCTTGTACTAAAACAGGATATTGCATGGATTGTAATTCAATGACAAGAATCTGCAAGGCATATTCAGTTCTAAGAAGGAAACCCAATTTATCAGATATAAAAATTATTATAATTAATGAAGAATTAGGATATTAAATACAAATTAAGCTGATTTTGTTCATAAACTTGTTATTATAGTGTAATATTTATATGAACTAATTATGAAATGTTTGAAAATATTGATAATTTGTAAAAAAACACTTCTTTTTTTTCAAAATTGCTTTATAATGGTATTACATCTATAATAATGTGGGGTGTCGCTATGAAAAATTGTACATTTTTATCAACTGATGAAGAAAAAATCGAATGTTTTGAAGAATGTCCTTTTTATAAACTTGAGGATGAGGAAGAATCATGCCCTTTTAAAAACCCCTCATTATTAAAAAAGCCCAATATTAAGGATTATCAATTTGATTATTTGAAAGAGGAAGAAGCAGAGTTTTCACCATTTCCGAAAGTTTACAAAGAAGAATTTGATTAACTTTTGTAAGGATGTGTAAGAATGGATAGAACATTAGTTTTAATTAAACCTGATGGAGTAGAAAGAAAACTGATTGGGAACATAGTAAGTATTTATGAAGAAAAGGGACTCGAAATTACAGCTTTTAAAATGCTTAGAGCAAGTAAAGATGTTGCTGAAACTCATTATGAAGAGCATAAAGGAAGAAGTTATTTTGATGAATTGATTGGTTACATAACTGAAGAAAGAATATGTGCTATAATTTTGTCTGGAAATGATGCAGTAGAAGTTGTAAGGCATGTTAATGGTGATAAAAATCCATTAGTTGCAGACTTAGCAAGCATACGAGGGAAATATTCCAATGATAAAACTAGAAATTTAGTTCACGCTTCAGATAGTATTGAAAATGCTGAAAGAGAAATAAAAATATGGTTTCCAGAAATTTAAAAGTGGCTTTTGCCACTTTTTTTGTCCATAAAAAATATTTAATATTTTGTTTATTTTATTTTTATAAATTATGGAAACACTATTTATAGAATAAATAAATGGAGGTATTAATTTTATGGAAAAAATCACAACAAAAACAGCTTTGATAGCTTTGGTGCTATCAATATCAGTAAGTACACCAATCTTTGCAGCTACTAATAGTACAACAGAAAAATCCAATCAAACACAACAGACTCAAAAACATAATGGGAAAGGTAATAAACATAGTTTTTATGAATCTAGCCAAGTATTAAAAAAGTTAAAGCTAACAGAAAAAGAAGTGGTGGATGCTAGAAAGGATGGGAAATCATTCTTTGACTTAACAAAATCTAAAGGGTTTACGGAGGAGCAAGTTAAGAAAATAATTATTCAAGAAACTTTAAATTCCTTAAATACAGAAGTTGAAAAAGGAAAACTAACTAAAGAAAAAGCTACTGATATTCTTAATAAAAGGACAGCTGAAATACAAGGATGGGATGGAAATCTTAATATTGATAATCGAGAGAAGAAACACTTTAATATTCTTCAAAAGTTAGGAATTACCGAGCAAGATATTTCTGATGCAAAAAAAGATGGAAAAACATTCTTTGATTTGGCTAAAGCAAAAGGATATTCAGAGAAAGAAGTAAAAAATTTACTTATTCAAGAGGGAACAGCTGAAATTAATAAAGCTGTTGAAGAAGGGAAAATTACAAAGGATAAGGCTGATACTATTATTTCAGAAATGAAAAATAAAGTTCAATTCTGGGATGGAACTTTTAAATCAGCAAAAGAAAGCTAAATATATAAAGCAAAAAGGTTCTTGATTGACAAGAACCTTTTTAAGTTAGTACTTTTTCCAGGATATCTTAAATGACCCTGAGGTATTTCTACCTGTAACAAGTATAGTAATTCTACCATTTCCCTTTGCGGAAAACTTTATTGTACCTTTTTTATTCACTGGTAGTGTAGAAATTGTAGTTCCATAGGGGTCATTTATTACAATACTAAGAATCCCATCTTTTATTTTAGAATTATATTTAATTCTAAATTTATTCTTCTTATTCGCATTAATAGTAATATTTTCAGTGCCTTCGAAACGTTTATAGGCCATTTTAAAACTGCCAGCAGTAATAGTTTTATGTAAGCTTTGAAAACTTGCTTCACTTGTTTCGGAACTAATAGTATTAGATTTACCATGACAACCTATACCGAAAATCAAGAGAAAAAACAATAATAAAACAGCAGGAATTACTACTTTTAATTTATCTATTATAATAAATTACCTCCTTAAAAAGTTTGTACATATTATATAAATACTAAAGATGAGGTTAATGTAGTACCTAATCTATCATAAATTTGCACTTACCTTTTATAAGAAAACTAAAAGGAATAATATTTTCATTTAATGTCAAAAATTATAGTTGCCAAAGAAATTTAATAGTCTCAAATTCAACTAGAATGGAGTTATTATCCATGAATTACGCTTTAGATGTTTGCCAAGAAAAAGCTGTTAGAACTAATAGTGTAAACACGTTAATTGTTGCATCTCCGGGTTCTGGAAAAACAACAGTAATAATTAATAGAATAATATATTTAATAAATGAACTAAATGTAAACCCAGAAAATATAATTGTAATAACTTTTACTAAAGCTGCTGCAGAAAATATGAAAAACAGGTATATAAGAATCTATAAAAGCAAAGATACTCCTTATTTTGGTACAATGCATAGCCTTTTTTACAAAATGCTTAGAAAATATAATTCTGAGATAAAAATAATAGATGAAGCTGAAGTTTACCATTTAATAAAAAATGTTCTTTTGACTTATCTTGATGAAATAAGCGAAGAAAAAATTAAAGAAACCATTAATAATATTTCATGCTTCAAGACATCAAACCATACTAAAGAAGATTTTAAGCCGAGTATTGATAGAAATGTTTTTTTGCATTGCCTAAAAGAATATGAGAATTATAAAGAAAAGAATATGATAATTGATTTTGATGATTTGCAAATAGAATGTAAAAAACTATTAAATAGTAATAAAGAATCTTTAGAATTCTTTAGAGAAAAGTTTCAGTATGTTCTTGTAGATGAATTTCAAGATTGTGATGATCTACAGATTGAAATACTGAAATTATTAAATTACAGAAATTCAATTTTTGCTGTAGGTGATGAGGATCAAAGTATCTATGGATTTAGAGGATCGAAACCAAAGTATATGGTAGAATTTAACAAAATATTTACTAATAGTACAGTGCTATACTTAAAAGTTAATTATAGGAGTCCTAAAAACATTGTAGATATATCTAATAAATTAATAATTAATAATTTTAACAGAAACGATAAAAAGATAAATTCATTTAAAAATTATTCCACAAAAATTAATGTGATTTCATGTATGGATGAAGATGAGGAAGCAGAAACTATTTCATCCACTCTATTAAATTTAGCCAAGGAGAAAATAGAGAATCTTGAAGAGAGTGCAATTATTTATAGAACAAACAGAGAGTCTTCTATGCTGATAGATGTGCTTGTTAGAAAGAATATTGCATTTAATCTTTTAGATAAAGAATTTAATATATATGAGCATTTTATATGCAAAGATTTGATAGCATATATTAAGTTAAGTATTGACAATACTGATAAAGAAAGCTTCCTAAGGATAATAAATAAACCTTTTAGGTATATTAGTAAACTTAATTTAGAAAAATTAAAACGTAATAATATAAAACAAGATGTATTTAGCTATATCTGCAGTTTAGATGATATTTCCGTTACACAAATAAAAGTAATTAAACAATTAAAAAAGCAAATAAACAACATTAGAAAGTACAATATAGTTGAAAGTATTAGGTATATAAATCTGGAATTATCATATCATAGTTATGTGGTTAAATATTGCACAGAAAATAAAAATCAAGTTGAAAATATGAATTCAATAAAAGATAGTTTTGTTCGCATCGGTATCAATTTTCAGACAAAGGAAGAATTTCTAGTACATATTAATAATGTGAATCAGCAGTTAAATAATAATAAAGTTAAAAAAACGGGAGTAACATTAAGTACTATACATGGAGTAAAAGGGATGGAGTTTAAAAATATATTTATTATAAATTGCAATTTCGATAATATTCCATATTCTAAAGATAGCTACATAAATATTGAGGAAGAAAGAAGACTTTTCTATGTAGCAATTACAAGGACAATGGAAAATTTGTGGATATACTATAATAATTCTTTTAATGGGGTAAAAAAAGAACCCTCACCTTTTTTAAAAGAATGTGGGTTGCTGTAAAAAAATACTCATAACTAATTTAGTTGCATAGCATTTTCTATAGTTAATTCTTTGTGTATGTTTTTTGTAATCAAATAATATTTATCAAATGCTTTATTAAAGTAGTTTGATTGGATGATATCTTTTTTAGTATCAAGATCTGAGCCGTATTTTAAGATGATGTCTTCTTTTCTTTGTTTTTCTTGATATTGCAAATATGAATCGCCATGTGATATAAGCATTAAATCTATATGTAATGCGTTAGCGTATACAACTACTTCTCGTGTTATTTCATCGTTCATCATTTTATTTTGTGCAGTACTTTCTATGATTAAAGATAAACTGTCTATTTGTTGTTTTCTTTCATCATCTGAGTTATTGTATATTTGTTCTAAATCCTCACCAAGTAGATAACTAGCTGATTGCATTGCTAAAACTTTTTTTAGTTCCTCATCTAATGTAAGGTATTCATTACTAATTAAATCATTGAGAATATCTTTATATAAGGCTACTCTGAGATATCTCATTTGTGCATCAAAAGTTACAGCACATTTATTTACTAATATGCTATTTACAATGCCCATTAATTATTCCTCCTAAACTTAAAGAAGTTAATAGTATTTTGGTAATTACTAAAATTAATATAATAATCAAGATTACCTTTTCTATTATACATTATCTTTTTAGAATTTAAAATTATTTTTATAAACTTATTAATCACGAAAAGAATAATAATTATCAAGTTGTAAAAAAACTGAAATCGTTTTCATAAATTAATTAAAAAAAGCAGACAATAAAACCTGATTGCTGTGCAACACGCACAAAATATTGACATATATGATTAATGTGCTATACTATAAGCATAATATACAATATATGTGCTACACTATATACGTGGAGGTGTTACCAATTGGTATCCTTTAAGAAAATGTGGGAAGACGTTTCCAGGATATTATCTGAAGAAAAATTTAATGAATTAGATATTATCCAAAAATTTAGAAGTGGATTCATAGTAAAAGAAAATGAAAGTACTACCTTAGTGACAAGAGATGATTTTGTGGATTTTTGGTGTATACTTTTATACTCAAATGAAGTTGATTATAAAAAGCTTGAGATAAATGGAAATTCAAAACAAATATTTATATATGAAGTTACAAAAAAGTTACCATATGTTCATGAAGAAGAAAGTATACTAAAGTTGATTAACTAGTTTGTTGAATGTTTGTGAAGAATAATATATAATTTTAGTAAGCTCATATTTATTAATATGAGCTTTTAAATTATGGTGATAAAGAGGTAAGTTATGGATAATGCTATTTTTAATCCGAAAGATACAATTTTCTCGTTAGATATTGGTACTCGATCAGTAATTGGTACTGTTGGAATTGTGAGAGAGAAGAAATTTATTGTTCTTGCCGAAAGTTATATTGAACATCAAGAAAGAGCAATGATTGATGGACAGATCCATGATATTTCACTTGTGGCTAATGCTGTAGCCTACGTTAAGACACAGTTAGAAGAAAAATTAAACTTTAAACTACAAAATGTTGCTATTGCAGCAGCAGGAAGATTTTTAAGAACTGTTACTGTTCAAGCTGACATTAATGTTGACAGCGAGAAAGAAATAGATCAGGAGACTATCAGAAGTCTAGAGTTAACAGCAGTAAAAAGTGCTGAAGAGAGAGTTCATAAGCAAACTGAAGGAAGGCTTTATTGTGTTGGATATAGCGTTAAAAGCTATTTTTTAAATAACTTTGTAATATCTAATCTACTTTCACATAAAGGTGAAACTATCTCTGCTGAAGTTATTGCAACTTTCCTACCTAAAGGTGTTGTGGATAGCTTATATGCAGTTATGGATAAGGTGGGGCTAAATGTAATTAGTTTAACCCTTGAACCAATAGCTGCAATGGAAGCAGCCATTCCTAAAAATTTAAGGTTATTAAACTTAGTGCTAGTTGATATTGGAGCAGGTACTTCAGATATAGCCATTTCAAGTAAAGATAGTATAAGTGCTTTTGGAATGGTACCTCTTGCAGGAGATGAAGTAACAGAAGCTATTACTCAAGCTTATCTTGTTGACTTCAATACAGCTGAAATAATTAAAAGAGAATGTAGTGATAAAAAGACTATAATCTTTAAAGATGTACTTGGCTTTGAAAACGAAGTAAATTCTGAAGATATACTTAAACTAATTTCACCTGTAGTTGATAAAATATCTGAAGGTATTGCTCAGAAAATTATGTACTTAAACGGTGGAAAATCGCCAAACGCGGTATTCCTAGTAGGCGGTGGAGCGCATACACCTCTTATAAAAGATTATTTAACTGAAAAATTAAACCTGCCTCCTCAAAGAATAGCAATTAAAGATAGAGCAGATGTAATAGATTGCGAATGCCTTGATAATGAGCTTGGCAGTGTTGGAGTAACAGTACTTGGAATAGCTTTAGTTTCTATTAAAAGATTAGGTAATGATTTTATTGATATTCTTTTTAATGGAAATGTAATAAGTCTTTTTAATTCGCATAAACATACAGTTATGGATGTAATGCTTCAAGCAGGAGTTAATCCCAAGGTTTTAATAGGTAGAAATGGTAAAAATATTAGATTTAACATAAATGGAAGTACAAGACTTGCTTTTGGAACTTTATCAAAGGATGCACTTATTATGGTAAATAATAAATTAGCAAATATTGATACTGAAATCAAAGAGGGAGATAGAATAGAAGTTGAGTACGCAAGAGATGGGGAAAGTGCGGCACCAAAGTTAATCAACTTTGTTCCAGATTTTAATCCAACTGGGTTCTATATTAATGATGAACTAATCAATCTAGAACCAGTTTTTTTATTGAATGGAGAACGGGTTACGGTTGATGCTGATATTTGTGAAGGTGATGATGTTAGAATAGTTTTACCAAAAACTTTTGGGGATTTTAAGAATTATTTTAATCATTATAATGGTGAAAACAAATATTTTAAAGATGATATTGAAATCAGTGATGAATACATAATTGACGAATTAGATAGAATAACATGCCTTTCGCCTCAAATTGAGGAAGTGAAAATAAGTGAAGAAGATAATTTAGAAAAAGTAGAAATAGAAACAGCAGAGCTAGAACTTGAAAATAGATATTTTGTTTTTGTAAATGATAAAAAAATTGAACTAAAAGGTAAAGATAGGTATATTTTTATAGATATATTTGATTATATAGATTTTGATTTATCAACTGTTAAGGGAGTTTTAGTGCTACGTCTGAACGGTGAAAAAGCAGGTTTTCATGATGTATTGAACAGAGGAGATATGATAATTGTTCGTTGGGATAAATAATAGGAGGGGTAGAGATGGATTTTTTGAAGCAAGCAAAGGAAATTACTGAGGAAGTTATTCAGTGGAGGAGAGATTTCCATGCTCATCCAGAACTCGGTTATGAGGAAGTTAGAACTTCTCAAAAAGTTAAGGAATTATTAACAAATGAGAAAATTGAATTTTTTGGAACTGCAAGTACAGGTATTTGTGCTATTATAAGAGGTAAGGGAGAAAAAACTGTCGCTATAAGAGGTGATATGGATGCTCTTCCTTTGCAAGAATGGAATGATTGCTCATATAAATCTAAAAATGCTGGAAAGATGCATGCTTGTGGACATGATGCACATACAGCTATTTTGATGGGAGTAGCTAAACTTCTTAATAGTATGAAAGAAGAAATTAATGGTAACATAAAGTTGATTTTCGAACCTGCAGAAGAAACTACAGGCGGAGCAAGGGTTATGATCAAAGAAGGTATTCTTGAAAACCCAAAGGTAGATGCAGTGATTGGACTTCATGTAGATGAAAAAATAGAAACTGGTTTTGTTGGAATAAAGAGAGGCGCAGCTCATGCAGCATCAAATCCGTTTACAATAAAAATTAAAGGTAAGGGTGGACATGGTGCTCATCCAGAGGACGCAACTGATCCAGTGGTAATAAGTGCTCAAGTAATATTAGCACTTCAAACTATTGTAAGCCGTGAAATTCCACCAACAGATTCTACAGTTTTAACTGTTGGAGCTATTCATGGCGGTACAGCTCAAAATATTATCCCAGAAGAAGTAACAATCTCTGGTGTTATTAGAACTATGAAAATAGAGCATAGAGAATTAGCAAAAAAGCGATTGAAAGAGATAGCGGTTGGAATAACTACTTCTATGGGAGGAACCTGTGAAGTTGATATTGAAGAAAGCTACCCATGTCTATACAATGATAATAATTTAGTGGACATTTTTTGTGAGAGTTCAAAAAGACTTATTGGAGAAGATAAAATTATATTATTAGAAAAACCAAGTATGGGAGTGGAAAGCTTTGCCTATTTTTCAATGGAAAGGCCTTCTGTTTTTTACTTTTTAGGATGTAGAAATGAGGAAAAAGGAATAACTCACCCAGCACATGGAAGTTATTTCGATATTGATGAGGATTGCTTAGCTATTGGAGTGGCCTTACAATGCGAAATGGCAATAGAGTTACTTAAGAGAATATAATATACTAATTTAGGAGTGATTTAGTGAAGGTTGAAATCGGCCCAAATGAGGCAGGTCAAAGAACAGATAAATTCATGAGAAAGTGGCTTAAGGATGTACCTTTAAGTGCTATTTATAAAAGCCTTAGAAAAGGCGATGTTAAGGTTAATGGAAAGAAAGTAAAAGAGAAATATGTGCTCCTTGATGGAGATTTACTTGAAATAAGGGATATGGTATCTGACGTTAAAAAAGAGAAGTTTAAAAGAATTGACAATAATCTAAAGGTTACTTATGAAGATCAAAATATGCTACTAGTAGAAAAGTGGCCAGGAGTTCTTACTCATTCTGATACAAAGGACTCTGAAGCAACTTTAACAGATTATGTTTTATCATATCTATATGACAAGGGTGATTATACACCTGAAAATGAAGTAACCTTTACCCCTGCACCATGTAATAGGTTAGATAGAAATACATCAGGTATAGTTATTTTCGGAAAGAACTATGATTCTCTCAAATTATTAAATGAAATGATCAGAGAGAGAAAAATAGAAAAATATTACATGTCCTTAGTAAAAGGAAAAATAAAAGATGGAAAATATGAAGCATATATTTCAAAAGATCAAGATAATAATTTATCTAAGATATTTAATGAGCCAAAACCTGGAACAAAGAAAATTGCTATGGAAGTAAAAACTATTGAGTCCTGTGGTACTTTTTCATTAGTGGAATTAACTCTATTAACAGGAAGAAGTCATCAGCTTCGAGCTCATCTTAGCTTTTTAGGTAATCCTATAATTGGCGATGATAAATACGGAGATAAAAAAACAAATAGTTTTTTTGAAAATAAATATGGGTTAAGTTTTCAATTCTTATATGCATACAAGGTTGTTTTTAGAGATTGCCCTGAAAATTTAAGTTACCTTGAAAACAAGACTTTAGCGGAAAGTTTACCTCCAGTTTTAAAGAAAATCAAAGGTGACGTATTTAAATTTATTTTGTAATTCGAGGCGATTTTTATGGAAAAACAATCTACAAATAAGGGATTCGCAATACTATCAGCAGCTGGTATTATTGTAAAGGTCCTGTCCCTTTTATATCTCCCATTTTTAATTGACATAATTGGTGGTTCAGGCTATGGATATTATAGTAAGGCATATCAAATTTACGTTTTTATTTATGTTATTACAAATACAGGTATTCCTATAGCCATTTCAAAATTGATTTCAGAACTTACCGCTGTTAAAAATTATAAGGACGCGGTTAGAAGTTTTAAGTTAGCTAGACTATTGATTTTCGGGTTAGGTTTAGTAATGACCATAATAATGCTCTTAATTGCATATCCTGTAACTGTAAATATGCATGCAAGAAAGGTGTATATTGGAGTTTTAACATTGGCGCCAGCAATATTGTTTACCTCAATTTCTGCTGCTTACAGAGGTTATTTTCAAGGGAGAGGAAATATGACCCCCACAGCTATTGCACAGATTATAGAACAGGTTGTAAATACTATATTTACATTAGTATTTGCTGCATTATTTATGAAGTATGGGCTAGCTGCAGCGCTGGCAGGAGGAACTTTGGGTACTACTTTGGCTGCAATTATTTCAGCTGGATATATAGTTATTTATTACAAAAGACATAACAAGTTTAAGGTGCTCAAGGCAGATAAATACATTGAAGTAGAACGATATTCTAATAAACAACTGTTAAGAAAAATAATTAACTATGGAGTTCCTATAACACTATGTGTGAGCATGACTTATCTTGGTAATCTTGTGGATGCTGTGAATACTAGTATTAGACTTATTGCTAGTGGAAAGTATAATGATATAAGTTCTAACGCATTATATGGAAATTTAAGTAAGTACCAGCAGCTAATAAATGTTCCAATCGCTATTATTACTGCTTTATCTGTAGCTATTTTGCCAGCTATTGCTAGTGTTGCTATATTAAACAATAAAGAGGCAGTTAAAAATAAAATAGATTATTCCTTAAGATTATGTTTTTTAATTGCTGTTCCTTCAGCAGTTGGACTTGCAGTCTTAAGTGATCCAGTGTTCAAACTAATATTTCCTCATAACCAACAAGGGGCACATTTAATGAAAATTGGAGCTGTTGTTATTGTTTTAATGGCAGTTGTTCAAATTCAAACCTCTATACTCCAAGGTATTGGTAAACTGTATACAGCTACTATTTATGCTGCTATCGGTATAGTAGCAAAAATTACAGCAAATTATTTCTTAATTGTAAGGCCAAGTATTAATATAAGTGGTGCAGTATATGGTAGTATAATTGGATTCTCAATACCCTTAATATTAAATCATATAATGATACGTAAAACTTTAAAAGTTAAGATAAGTCTCTTATCTCATGCAATAAAGCCAGTTGCTTCAGCTGCTATTATGGGATTAATAGTATATTTTGCTTATACATATTTATATATGGGATTATCTGATTTAACAAGTCATTATCTTATTTCTAATGCAGTTTCAACATTTATGGCTGTAATTATTGGAATGTACATATATACTTTTGGGCTGATATTAATAGGTGGTATAAAGAAGCAAGACTTAAACTCAATTCCCAATAAAGTAACTAGGCTTTTGCCAAAAAGGATGCTAGCTAGAATAAGATAATTCTAGCTAGTTTTTTTATTAAAGAAGTATGTTCCTGAAAATAATAATGTAAAACCAAGTATTAGAATTAAGATTGTTTTAGACTGGTAGTTTGTTGAAGGGTAAAAACTATTAAATACTAGCAGAAGCAAATAGGTTAGTATACTTATTAGTATATCAATAGTGAATTTGGAGGTAATCAATTTAAAATAACAGCATTTTCTAATAACAATAATATTTAAGGTTAAGCAAGTTAAACAAGTTAATGTAAGACTAATACCATAGCTGTAAATATTTATTAGGGGCATGGCAGTTAATATGTATAGTAAAATAAGCTCTTCTAAGGAGGTTATTATAGAAATAATAAGTATAGCTTTCTGCTTTCCTAAACCACTCAATAAACTGAAGGTTGTTACTGAAGCAAATATAAAAGGTGTTGATAAAGCAGAAAATTTAATATACGAACCCAGGTCATTTCTATGATAGAACAACCGCCCAAGTGAATTTGGAACACATAAGCAAACGATTAGTGTAGAAATGCCAATTAACACAGAAAAGCGTATAACACTCTCAATTCTATTTTGTAGAGAAAAATAGTCTTTTTTACTTAAGCTTTGTGAAATGTCAGGAACTAGAACAATAGACATTGAAGAAATAACTATAATAGGAAAAAGCGTTATAGTTAAAGCCATTCCGCTAAATTTGCCTATCATTGAGAGAGCTTCGCTATGGGAAAAACCTGCAACAACTAACCTAATAGGGATTATAAGGGTGGAAACAGCTGAAAGTGCAGTAGCTAAAAATCCATTAATACAAAGTGGAATTGAAACGATTAGCACATTGAATAGTAATTGAGATTTCCTTTCATATTCATGGGAGGTATTATTGTAATCTTTATTATATAGCTTATAAAAAATGTACAATAAAATAAAGCTTACAAACTCACCAACAGCTAGTGTAATATAAACTAAAGTAACTGTATTAGTTATGTTATTAGTAGTATTTAAGCCTACTATCCCAATTATTACAATAATTCTTATTGCTTTTTCTACAATATCTATTATGGCTGGAACAGTTACCTGAGAAATACCATAAAAGTAACCCTTAATAATAGAGGAAAGTGCAATGAAAACTAAAGCCGGACATAGAACTTGTATGGAGTGTAATGCCCGAGAATCCTTTATTATATATGTACTAATAAATGGGGCCAGTGCAAAAACAATTACAGACACTAGAACTGACCAAATCAGATCAAAGTTCATACTTGAACGTACAGTATTATTTAAATTAGTGAAATCTTTTTTTGCATAATATATAGCACCTTCCTTTGACAGGGCAGTTATTAATCCGCCACATACTAAGCAGCAAAACAAATCATAAATGGGCATTATCAGCGTATAAAGCCCCATACCTTCAGGACCTAAATCTTTAGAAAGAATTATTGAAAAAATAAATCTTAATATTCCCATAGTAGAATTAGATAAAGTTAGAATAAATGAATTTTTTAAGAAATTATCTTTATACATAAAGTTGTCCTCACATAATTAATACTATTATTAATTATGTGAGGACTTGCAATTATATTCACTCATTTCCTTGTAATATCCTTTAAAGTAGATAAATAAATATAGTAAAAGGATTTTTGTTGGAGGAATTAAGTTTATGAAAAGGGTAATAATAATTGTGATTGCTGCGATTTTTGTTTTTGCTGGAGGAATATTTATTAAAAATAATTACATGAACCGATATAGTATAAATTTGAAAGATGACAAAATAAATTACACTATAAAATACAAAGGTATAATGAATGGAAGAGATTTGGCAGTTGATTGTATGGGTAATTATTATATTGCTTATAAAGACAGAATACAAATAATTGATGAAAAAGGTAAAAGTTATGAAATATTAAAGGATGAAAAGCTAAACATTAATTCAATAGAATTCTTCGATAATAAGCTTTTCTTTACATCAAATTGTTCAATATATAGTTTTGACTTAAAGGATAAGAGTTTAGTTACCATCAGAGATGATTTACCTAACTTTGGGGATTACAAAGATAGTGTTATAAGGGTATATGGAGAAAATTTATATATTTCTATAGGTGCTGCAACAAACTCAGGAGTTGTTGGACCAGATAATAAATGGCTTAAAACCAATACATATAGCTACGATATCACGCCTTTTGATATTAGTGTAAAAGGATTAACCTTTGGTAAAGAAAATACAGGAGCATTTATACCATATAAGACAAGAAATTTATCGGGGCAAATAGTGCCAGGACATGTACCAGGGAATGCTTCAATTATAAAAGTAAATTACAAAAGTGGAAATGTAGAAAATTATGCATGGGGTATTAGAAATGTAAAAGGAATGGATTTTGATTCAAAAGGTAAATTATATGCTTCAATTGGAGGTATGGAAAACAGGGGATTAAGACCAATAAAATTTGATTTTGATTATATTTTTAGAATCGATAGAGGGCTATGGTATGGATGGCCAGATTATAGCGGAGGAGATCCAGTAAACTCACCTAGGTTTAATAAAAATTATTTTATTCTTGATCAGCATCCTTCTGTAAATCCGCCTGCACCACTATACCAACATACATATTTAAATGCCTTAGGAGCTTTAGCAATTGATAAGAATGGAGATATAGGCGAAAAGGATTCTATCTATTTTTATGATAATAAAACTAAAAACATTTCTGAAGTAGGAAATGAGGGAAAGGTATTTGAAAAAATTCAGTTAAGTAATAAAAGTGATATAAGTAGTATTAAATTTGGAAAAAGTTCACTAATTATTCTTGATAGCAAGCAAGGATTTATTATACAAGTAAGTAAGGTTATAGAGGGAAGTCCAAATAAATATTATAGAAAAATTTTTTATATATTAATAGCAATAATCTTATTAGTGATACTATATATTATTAAAACTCTGCTGAATAAAAATACAAAATGAAGAGGTAATTGATTATGCGAGGGACAATGGAAAGTACATATGGGAAAGCAATTGAGAGTATTATGTTTGCGGTAAATCCAATCAAAAAGAAAATGATAAAGACTCATTGTATTGTACACAAATATATTAATCTACAAGCTATAGAGATACTTAAAGATGAAGGCTACAAAGAAGAATATGAATTTTTTAAAGCCCATATAAAATGGATAAATGAAGGAGTTACATGGGCAGATCAGGATTTTAGAAGCAGAAACCATTTTTTTCATGCCCAAAATGAAAAGGGACTGTATGGTTTTTCTGATTCTCTTAGTGAGCTTAAAAAGTTTTACAATAAAGCACTAGGGTATAATACTGCAGGAGATACCAGAAACGCTATTTACTACTTTGGTGCTGCTTGTCATCTTGTACAAGATGCTACAGTTCCCCATCATGCTAGTAATAGCCTATTAAAGAAGCATAGGGAATTTGAAATTTGGATTATAAGTAAAATTATGTCGGACTACTCCTTCAATCAAAAGGGTGGAATCTTAAACTATATTGACTTAGAGGAATATATTAGAAACAACTCAGCAGCAGCGGTTATTACAGAAAACAAGTATATAGAAGTAGGATTAAAAGAAGAAAGATATGTAAAAATTGCTGAAGAGATTATAAATTTAGCGGAGCAAACTACAGCTGGATTAATGATAAAATTCTATAAGGAAATTAACAAATAATTCTTCCAAAATATGGAGGAATTATTTTTTTTGTGAAGAATTCTATAGAAGAGGAGTGAGCATAAATGAGTAAAATTATATTAATAAATTTGGAACATGAAAATCTAAGAGGTAATGTACTTGATATTGGATTTAGCAATTATGGTATTACATATAGTTTATTTAAAAATGGCTATGATGAAGTTAGTGTAGATTACCTTTCAGGGAGAGAGGATAAGAAAAAAATCGAAAATAACTTTTATGATAGTTGTGTAGTATTTTTTTCTTTAAGTGATATATGGTTAAAATTCAATAGAAAAAGGATACTGAGAGATATAGCTAAAAATATTAAATCAGAAGGTATACTTTATATATGGGATGTGGACAAACATTATGGTAAAATATTTAACGGAACACTTAAAATTATTTTACCTGGAAAGCAATTTAAAAACATAAAAATTAAAGATTTAAATATTGCAAAAGATTCGTCATTTCTTAGCACAATAAAGATATTAGAAAAAGATTTTGAAATAATTGATTATAAATGCTCAGATAATATATACTGTATTAAGGGAAAAAAGAGAGGAAGTTAAAAAATGAAGGTATTACTTGTAGGAGTAAATTCAAAATTTATTCATAGCAATCTTGCAGTTAGATATTTGAAAGCATTTACTAAAGATATGGATTATGAATGTGCTATTCGAGAATTTTCAATTAATGATAGAGTAGAGAGAATACTTGAAGAGATAATAATGGAAAAGCCTCAGATAATAGCTTTTTCATGCTATATATGGAACATAGAATTTATTATAAAATTAGCCAATCTTATTAAAAAAATTAATTGTGAGATTGAAATTGTATATGGTGGGCCAGAAGTCTCTTACGATAGCAAAAGCTTTTTAGAATGTAATCCTGGAGATTATGTTATAGAAGGAGAAGGCGAAGAAGTCTATAAGGATTTTATTGATTTCAAGCTAGGAAACGTAAATATTGAAGATATTAAAGGTGTGTATTACAAAACTGAACAACAAGTTAAATATAATGGCAAAAGAGAATTAATGGATATAAATAAGGTAGTTTTTCCATATGAGGAAAAAGATGATTTAGAAAATAAAATTGTTTATTATGAAGCTTCAAGAGGATGCCCATTTTCATGCAAATACTGTTTATCATCTACAACACATGGAGTTAGATTTTTAGATATAGAAAGAGTTCACAAAGAATTGAAATTTTTTGTGGATAAAAAGGTGAAACTTGTAAAATTTGTGGATAGAACTTTTAATTGCAATGAGAAATTTGCATCTAGTATTTGGTCCTATTTAATAAATTGCGATACGGAAACCATTTTTCACTTTGAAATATCTGCGGATATACTTAGTAAAGATCAAATAAAGCTATTAAAAAATGCGCCAAAGGGAAGATTCCAGTTTGAAGTTGGTGTACAAACAACTAATGATAAGGTATTAAAGAATATAGATAGAAAAGTGAATTTTGAAGATTTAAAAGTTAAGATATTAGAGCTAGAAGAAATAAAAAACATACATCAACATTTAGATTTGATTGTGGGACTTCCTGAGGAGGACTTTACTTCTTTTAAAAAATCCTTTAATCAGGTTTATGTAATGGAACCAGAAAATTTACAGCTTGGTTTCTTAAAGCTGTTAAAGGGTTCATTAATGAGAGATGAAGCTAAAAAATGGGGCATGGTATATTCGCCTTTCCCACCCTATGAAATTTTGAGAAGTAATGATATAACCTATGAAGAAATAATTAGACTAAAAAGAATTGAAGAAGTGTTTGATAAATATTACAATTCAGAAAAATTTTCCTTAATATTAAAGTATTTTGTAAAGAAATTTCAAACTCCATTTGATTTTTATGATGCTTTAGGTGAATTTTTCTATAAGAAGGGATATATTGCAAGAAATATATCTGGAACTGATTATTATAAAGTTTTCATCGAGTTCAATGAAGAAATACTTCATGAAGATTCAAATATTTTAAAACAAATAATTAAATATGAATTTTTAAAATTTAACAAAAAGAAATGGATGCCTGATTTTCTACCAAAAGAGTATATTAAGAGTACAAAAGATATACATGTAGAGAAATTTACTATTGATATTATCCATTATGAAGAAACAGGGAATGTAGTAGAGGGTGAATTTGTAATGGAATTTATAAACTGATAAAAGAAATTGGCAAAAACCATATGTTATAAAAAAAGTTCTCAAAATTAATTTGAGAACTTTTTTGTGTTATTAAATTATCTGTCTCTTGTTACTTCTCTATCGCGTCCAAAGAATGAAATTGCGTACAAGCCACAAATACCAACTGCGGCAAAAATAATTCTTGTAAGGACTGTGTTAACTCCGAATATAGCTGATACTAGGTCATACCGGAAGAAACCAATTAAGCCCCAATTAACTGCGCCAACTACTACTAATGCTAGTGCTACTGTATCTAAGACACGCATAAAATACATCTCCTTTTATTATTTTCATAATATTAGTTTTCACAATACTAGTATTAGCATTTTCTTAAAAATTATTTATTTTATTTCACCATGTTTCTCATAGTCTGTTATTTCAATTACTGTATTGTCATCATCAACAAAAACTACAACTGGTTTGTGGGTTTTTGCTTCATCTTTATCCATTTGGCAGTAAGTCATAAGTATTATTTTATCTCCTGGTTGAACATATCTTGCTGCAGCGCCATTTAAACATATAATTTTGCTGCCTCTTTCTCCTGGAATAACATATGTTTCAAGTCTGCTACCATTATTTATATCTACTACCTGAATTTTTTCACATTCTATTATATTAGCTGCGTCCATAAGATCTTGATCAATGGTAATACTTCCTACGTAGTTAAGTTTTGCCTCCGTAATTACTGCTCGATGAATTTTAGATTTTAACATATTTAATTGCATTATTTTACCTCCCAAGTAAAATTGTCTATTAGCCTTGTTTTACCAATGTATACAGCAAGAGCTAAAAGAATATTTGAAGTTAGTTCTTCAATTGGTTTTAGTGTTTCACTATCTATAATTTCAATATAATCTATTCTTGCTAAAGGCTCGGCTTCGATAATATTTTTAATAATTCCAAATAAATTTTTTTGGGATTTTTCTCCCTTAATAAGAGCTTCTTTTGCAAGATTTAGACTTTTACTTAAAACTAAAGCTGCTTTTCTTTCCTCTGAGGAAAGATAAGTATTTCTTGAACTCATTGCGAGTCCATCAGTTTCTCTAATAATAGGACAACCAACTATTTCAATATCATAATTTAAATCTCTAACCATTCTTTTTATGACAGCTAACTGCTGAGCATCTTTTTCCCCGAAATATGCTTTGTCTGGAGTAATTATATTAAAAAGCTTAGATACTACTAAACAAACTCCTCCAAAATGTACTGGACGTTTAGCTCCACATAAACCTTCAGATAAATCGGTTACATTAACTGAAGTAGAGGCATTTTCAAAATAAATTTCTGAAGCTAATGGATTAAAAACTAAAAATGCACCAGCTTTTTCACAAAGAGCCTGATCCTTTTCTAAATTTCTTGGATATGCAGCAAAATCTTCACTTGGACCAAATTGAGTAGGATTTATAAAAATACTAACTACTACTCTATCATTTTCTTTTGCAGCTTGTCTAATTAGACTTTCATGACCTTGGTGTAAAAAACCCATAGTAGGAACAAATCCAATAGTTAAACCTTCTTTTTTCCATTGCTTGATTTGTTCTCTAACCTCGATAATTGTGTGTACTGTATTCATTAGGTTACTTCCTTTCTAATATAACTTACTCAGTACCTCATCTGCTATTTCAAAGCAGTGTTCTTTTGCTGGGAACATACTATTTTGTACTTCGTCTATATAAGCTTTAAATGCGCTTGTCATTAAATCTCCAACATTTGCATAAGATTTAACAAATTTTGGTTTAAAATCTGAAAACATATTTAGCATGTCTTGGTAAACTAATATTTGTCCATCACAATGTGGACCAGCACCAATACCTATTGTTGGAATAGAGACAGATTGTGTAATTATTTCTGCTAATTTATAAGGAATTCCTTCTAGAACGATAGAAAACGCTCCAGCAGCCTCAAGTCTTTTAGCATCATCAATAATTTTTTTTGCAGCTTCTTCACCTTTACCTTGAACCTTAAAGCCACCGAACATGTTTACCGATTGAGGCGTTAAGCCAATATGGCCCATAACAGGTATTTGAGCCTTTACAATAGCTTCAACCTGCTCACAAACAGAAGCTCCACCTTCTAGCTTTATAGCTTCAGCACCTGCTTCTTGGATCAATCTACCAGCATTTTTTACAGCATCATAAACTGAAGTGTGATAGGACATAAAAGGCATATCACCAACCACTAGAGCGTTTTCAGTGCCTCTAGTTACAGCTTTTGTGTGATGAATCATATCCTCCATAGTAACACTTAATGTGTCTTTGTAGCCAAGACAAACCATACCTAAGGAGTCACCTACTAAAATACCATTAATTCCAGACTTATCAATTAGCTTGGCCATTGAATAATCATAAGCTGTTAGCATAGTTAATTTTGAACCATCATTTTTTGCGGATAAAAAAGTTGAAATACTGTTTTTCATAACTTAACCTCCTAATTCAATTTTTAATTTTGCATACTTTAGTTCTCTTTCTTTGTTTTTTTCTTCAGCTAGTTTTACTAAATTCAGAGATAACCTTTTGTATAGGATTACATCCTCTGTAGGCATAACATGGAGATGCTTTTGTATAGTCTTAATATCTCCTCTCTCTATTGGTCCGGTTAATGCAGCTTCAAAGCCTTTAGTCTTAATATTCGTTAGATTAGCTTCAATTAAAGGCAGTAATGCGTTTAAGGCATCTTGCTTTGTTACATTACATTGCTCTAAGTATCCAGTACCAATATTTAAAATTGATAAAACTAGGTTAGAAACTGTTACATTAGAAAGATGATAAAGTGGTTTCTCAGATGCACGTAGACAAATAACCTTGTTACCCAAAGCTTCAAGTAAAGCTTTCATTTCATCAAAAAATTCCAAGCTTCCTTCAATAGAAAAATAAGCTTTGTCTAGATTTTTGTAAGTGTTAAATTTATCTGAAAATGGGTAGAGTGGGTGAATAGAATATCCAAATGCGCCTGAAGTGTCAATGTTTGAAAAAATTGAAGAGGAAAAAGAACCACTAGTGTGGCAGATAATTTTGCTCTTTAAATCGAATTTTTGAAGATCAAACCATACATTTTCTATGGTATCGTCGGGAGTGGTAATAAATAGTAAGTTACAAGTATCAACTAGTTGTTTCATGTTTTTAAAGCTTTTTGAAGTTGTGAACTCTGCAGCTTCTTTAGAAGAAAGTTCGCTCTTGCTATAGTAGCCACAAACATCTAGCCCGTGGATGGAAAAGTATTTACCAAGAGTTACTCCAACTTTGCCAGCTCCAATAAAACCTACTTTATAATTCATAGTATCACCACCAAATGTTAAATAAATAACAATTAAAAAAATAAAAAAACCTCAAGCTATGCCGAGGTCTCACTCCCTAAATAGCTGTCTCATTCAAAAATTGATATGAGCAGAATGTATTAACAAATAAAAAACACTTAGGTGCAGTTCCTTTCGGATACTACCCGCCTATATTTTAACACAAATAATTTATAAATACAAATTATTATAATACTTATTAAACTAAAGAGATATATTTCTATCAATAGGTTGAGATAAGGTTATAAAAGTATCTGTGCTTTGAACTCCATCAATAATTTGAAGTCTATTCATAAGTAAATCTTGAAGATGACTTATGCTTTTACAAATAACTTTTATGAAAATAGAATAAGCTCCTGTAGTGTAATGAAGTTCAACTATTTCTTTAATTTCTTCCAATTGAGCTAAAACCTCATGATAAGAAGATGCTTTATCAAGATAAATCCCAACGAAACAGCAAACATCATAACCTAATTTACTTGTATCTATAATAAGCTTAGTGCCTTTAATTAAGCCAAGCTCCTGCATTTTATTCATTCTTACATGGATGGTTCCACCACTTACATGGCATTGTCTAGCAATTTCTAGATAAGGAGTTCTAGAATCCTTAATCAAAATTTCTAATATTTGATAATCCAATTCATCCAAACCACTAATATTTAGTTCCATATTATCAACTCCTAATAAATTAATATAAATTAACAAATATATTTACAACATTGTTAGTTTATTTTATTATAACAAATAAATTAATAAATTAGCAAAAAAAAACCCCAATTTGCATAATATTTTTTTCGCATTCGTAATAATCTTAATAATATATTGATAATCTTATATAAATTGGAAAATAATCTTTATAACATTGCAATAATACAAGTATAGTAATATGATATTATCAATAGAGAAAATTATAGCATAATATTAGGGGGAATTATTTTGGAGAAAGAATTAATTAAAGAAGAAAAAGAATTATTAGAAAGAGCAGTTCAGAAAATAAAGAACAAAAAAATTAAAGATATACTTTTCGTTCAACAATCTGTTCTAAGAGCAGTTGATGAGTTTATGTATAAGAAAAGAATTACAAGAGTATTGCCACTTATGATGTCACCTCTTACAGATACATTAAACCACAGTGTAGAAGAATGTACTTTGACTTATAACAATCAGAGTTTTGAAGTAATGAAATCAATGATATTTCACAAGCAATTGACTATGTTAAATCCAGATATAGATAGTCTGTATATTGTATCTCCAAACATAAGATTAGAGTTAGCTACAAGAGGAGATTCTAGACATCTTTTTGAATTCACACAAGTAGATTTTGAATTTAAAGAGAAAAACATGGAATTTGTGCTTGCATTTATTGAAGAAATAGTCAAATACATTTTTGACTTTGTAAAAGAAAACTGTGTAGATGAACTTAATAGGCTGGGAGTTGGCACTGATCATTTGAATATTACTGAACCATTTAAAATATATTCAACAGATGAATTAAAAGCTAAATATGGAGATGATTTTGAAGCAGAGGCTTCCAAAGCTGCAACAAAGCCATTTTTCCTAACTAACCATAAAAGAGAATTCTATGATGCTGAAGACCTTGAAAAGCTAGGAACCTATAAAAATTACGATTTGATATGGCCTTTAGGTTTTGGAGAGGGTTTAAGCGGAGGAGAAAGAGAATATACTTTAGATAGAATTCTTTTAAGGATGAGAGAATTAGATACTGATGAAAATGCATTTAGATATTATATTGAACTTGCAAAGCAAGGTGAAATATATAAAACTGCAGGAGCTGGCTTTGGAGTAGAAAGAATTACAAGGTTTATTACAAAGCAACCTGAAGTTAGCGATGTAACACTATTTTGCAGAAAACCAGGTGAAAAATATATTTTCTAAATTGCAATATACCTATTGATATATACTTGAAAATGTAGAATAATAGTATTGTATGTTATCAGTAGGAGGGATATGGATTGTTAAGCTTTATTTTAGGTATGATTGCACTATTTTTCATAGTTATGGTAATCAGTTTTTTGTTAAAACAATATGTTTTTCCTAAGTTTAAAGTTAATAAATGGATAATTTTAGGAATTGCCATTGTAGCGTTTTTAGTACCTTTATTTCTTCAACTAAATGGTCAAAAGCTTGATTCAAAGTTTGCTTTTCTTCAAGCTGCTGTTATTGCATTATTATTTATTTGGTTTTTAGATTCATCTGGATGGGGTCCAAAAGCTGCTCAGCCAAAAGCTAAAAAACCAAAATATAGTGCACCTGCAGTAATAAAGTCTAAAGCTAAACCAAATAGATTGAAAAACTCTAACATGGAAGTTATAGACATTAAGGATATTAAAAAGAAAACTAAAAAGAAAAAATAGGGTTAGAGATGATGGTTAATAGCCATCATTTTTTTATTGGGTTTAAAGGATATTTACTATAATATATAAGGTAGGATAACAATATGATATTTCCTGCTAAGAGGTTGTTCGCTGCGCATAGAAAGACTAAGCTGATTTATTTTAAAATTGCTACCCACTCAAAACTCGCTAACGCTCAAACATTTCGTGGGCTTAACGCAATTTTAAAATAAATCAGCCAAGTCTTTCTAATGCTCACTCAGACAACCTCTACGCAGGAAATATCATATTGTTACCTAATCGAATGTATTTATTAAATTAAAACAAGAATTTTATAGATATATTTTGAAAAAAATTTAGTTAGGATAATTATAATTACCAAGCAACTTTGCAGGATGGCTAAAATAAATAGCTGATGTTATGCTGAAAAGTAAACCAGGATTAAGAAAACCCGGGACATCCTTCAACTTCGAAGCGCGGCTGATAACAGAAGGATGTCCTGCTAGCAAGATAAAAAAGGAGGTTAAAAATATTTGGAGTACAGACAAATACGAAATTATGAAATAGACGGACTTATTGAGTTAGACCGTAAGGAAAATATAGAAAGTGTATATTATTTAGATGAAGGTAAACTTAAATTAAAGCAAGAGATAAAAACAATGGAATGGACTAGGGAGACTTATAAGGAAGTGATATATGAGTTAAAGGAGCTATTTTTTAGGGGCGGTTGTATTTTGGGTGCTTTTGATGGTGATTTCTTGGTTGGAATTGTGGCTTTGGATAATAAATTTATGGGAAAGCATAGTAATCAGCTTCAGTTAACACTATTGCAAGTTAATGAAAAATCTAGAGGTAAAGGTATTGGAAGAAACTTGGTGGAAATGATAAAGAGTGAGGCATTAAAGCTGGGGGCTGAAAAAATATATATTTCTGCAAGTAATTCTAGGAAAACGGTGGATTTTTATCTTAGTTTAGGTTGTGAACTTGCAAGTGAGGTAGATAAGAGGTTGTATGAGATGAAGGAGGAGGATATTCATTTAGAGTTAAAGTTAAGAAAGATAAACAATAATATCTAAATGATAAAAGTAAAGGAACAACATAATATTTCCTGCTAAGAGATTGTTCGCTGCGCCAAGAAAGACTAAGCAGATTTATTTGTAAATTGCTATCCACTCAAAACTCGCTACGCTTAAACATTTCGTGGACTTAAGGGGATTTTATAATTAATATATGAAGATGAATGTAACGTAACAATATAATATTTCCTGCTAAGAGATTGTTCGCTGCGCATAGAAAGACTAAGCTGATTTATTTTTAAATTGCTACCCACTCAAAACTCGCTAACGCTCAAACATTTCGTGGGCTTAACGCAATTTTAAAATAAATCAGCCAAGTCTTTCTAATGCTCGCAGAGAACAATCTCTACGCAGGAAATATCATATTGTTCCTTTTGTGTTCATATTTCATATTATTAATTAAGGTATATATTATCATATAATTTATTTATCTACAATATTATTCAAAATAAAATCATAAAGGTCTGTATATACCTGGTCGCTGTCAGCTTCATTGAATATATCATGGCGGTCAGATGGATATAGTTTCATTTTCACATCTTTTATGCCCTGCTTTTTATAAATGTCGTATACCTTTCTAACGGCTTTGCCATAGTTTCCCACTGAATCTTCTTCGCCTGATACGATAAATATAGGCAGTGATTTTGGTATCTTTGAGATATTGTGCTCTTTCTTAATAAATTCTATTGTTTTAAATAAGGTTTTAAAGCCGTTTAATGTGAAAATATAAGTACAAGCTGGATCACTTCTATAAATTCTTACTACTTCTGAATCCCTACAGAACCAATCTTTTGGAGTATTGGTTGGTTTAATACGTTTGTTGTACATACCAAAGACTAATTTATCTACTAATTTGCTACGATATTTTTCGCCTAGAATAATTGATAGTAGAGTTACTACAATAATTCCAGTTGAAATTTGTGATTTACGTTGATTTCCCGTTCCTGCTATTATAGCACCATCAACTTCTTCTCCATAGGTCATAATATATCTTCGTACCATAAAGGAACCCATACTAAAGCCTAAAATAAAGTAAGGAACATTGGGGTATTGTTTTTTTATTATTTTAGTTAAACTATGTAGATCGTCTACTACTATTCCGCTAGCGTTGCCTTTTGCAAAATATCCCCATTCAGCTTCATTATTAACAGACTTTCCGTGACCTAAATGGTCATTTCCAGTTACAAGTATACCTCTTTCGGATAAATAAGTTGCAAGTTTATCATACCTGCCTATATGCTCTATCATGCCATGAGATATTTGCAAAATAGCTTTTATCTGGCCTTCTGGTTTCCAAACAACACCATAAAGCTTAGTGCTTCCATTACAAGAAGGAAAATAAAATTCTTCTTTTCTTATCACAAATGCCACTCCCTTACATTAAAAAATAAAAGGTAAGAAATCTTGAGGTTTAATGTTTATTATTAATTCTACCACTTATTTAGATTTTTGCATTAAGATTTATTTGATTTGAAATTGGTTTGTTTTGCCCATTATATAGGCTAGCTTAATTATTGATTTTTCTTCTTCTGACATCTCTCTATTATACATTTTCTCAAATTGGTGAATTAAGTTATAGGTATCAATTTCAGTTTTTTTGTTTTCGGATCTAGGTGGGATTTTTGTTGTATTTGGATCATATATTTTGGCTTTTAAATTTTCATTAAAAACCTTTTTAAAGATTTCAGCTGTATAGAACGCGTCATTAAAGGCATCATGAAACTTATTTTCGACTGGAAGCATCTAGTAACTGAACGGCATTACTAAGGCCAATATTCGTTCCTTTAGGACAATTAAGATATTGTGATACATATTGTTGAATATTAATATATTCTTTAGGAATTAATGAGCTGTCTAATCCATAAAATTCTATGTTTCTGAATAATTCTTTCAAATCAGTTGTGCCCCATACAACGAGAATAGTTCTATCTTTTGCAACAAATTCAGTAAATTCCTTGTAAACTTCTTTAAAAGATATTGCACTGTTTAAATCTTCTATTTGTAAACCAGTAATTTCTTTTACAAAGGGATGAAGGTTTTTATATATTTTTGGTTTTACTAAAATATCAAGGGTTGAAATTGTATTCAAATTCTCATCAAGCTTAATAGCACCTATTTGAATTATTTCAAAAGGACATTTTGGATTTGATGTATTTGAATCTTCCTTTGAAAAATTGAAGTATTGATTAAATTCTAAATCATAAACTATGTAATTCATGTTATCCCTCTTAATATAAATTTTTTATATTATTATTGTACCATAAGGAATTAATATTATTTTAAGTTCAAGTGGGATGAAATGATATTTTATTTATTAGAACTTATCTGTGGGTAAAATACTTATAAATATTATTGAGTAAATGATGAAAGTAAAGAACAACATAATATTTTCTGCTAAGAGATAGTTCGCTGTGCCAAGAAAGACTAAGCTGGGTAATTTTCAAATTGCTATCCACTCAAAACTCGCTACGCTCAAACATTTCGTGGACTTAACGCAATTAGAAAATTACCCAGCAAGTCTTTCTAAGGCTCGCTCAGACAATCTCTACGCAGAAAATATCATGTTGTTCTTTTACGTTCATGTCTTTAATTATTTGAATACAACTTTAAATAATTTTATTTGTGATTATGTAGTTGAGAAGGTTTGGTAATACCTGTTTATAAATATAGTGCTAAAACTTTATGTGTTTACTAAGTTTTACAAAAATAGTAATATAGTAATGTAATATAGCCAATATAATTGCTAGTGAGTTTTATTGGAGGCAATAAAGGTGATTGAATTTAACGAAGATAAAATGAAGGAATTTTTAAATATTTTATATAAATGCTGGTCAGTTGATTCAAGTTCAAAATGGAGTTTAGATAACCCATCAAAGGGGCAATGTGGAGTTACTGCATTAGTTGTCAATGACTTTTTTGGTGGTGAAATATTAAAAACTAAAACTACTATAGGTTGGCATTATTATAATAGAATAAATAATAAGCGATTTGATTTAACCAAATCACAGTTTTTAAAAGAACCTAGTTATTTAGATATATTATCAAGTAGAGAAGAAGCATTTTCTGATACAAATATAGAGCAGTATAAACACTTAAAGGATAGGGTTGTAAATTATTTGAAAAATGATTTTCATTGGAATATTTGTAAGATAGATTATTATGGAGGGCTGATTACATGAGCAAAACGCCAAAAACAAACGCTATGAGGATTTTGGATTTTAACAAAATTAATTATGAAGTACTGACTTATGAAAATAAGGATGGAAAGATAGATGGAATTTCTGTTGCTGAAAAGATAGGACGAGATATTAATGAAGTATACAAGACCTTAGTAACTCAGGGAAATAGTAAGGAATATTATGTATTTGTAATTCCAGTGCATGAAGAACTTGATTTAAAGAAAGCGGCAAGCGCTGCTTTGGAAAAAAGCATTGAAATGATAAATGTTAAGGATATAAATAAAGTTACTGGATATATTAGAGGTGGATGTTCACCTGTTGGAATGAAGAAGCAATATAAAACCTTTATAAATAGTAGTGCAAATGAATTAAAGCAAATAATAGTTAGTGGTGGAAAAATAGGAGTTCAGATGGTAATAGAGGTTAATGACTTAGTTAAGGTAATATCAGCAGAATTGCAAGATATTATAAAGTAGTGAAAGTTAATTATAATAATGAAGCAAGATTTAATTAAAGAGTAATAAGTATAATAATTTCAATTATGAAGTAAAGGAACAACATAATAGTTACTGATAAGAGATAGTTCGCTACGCCAAGAAAGAGTAAGCAGATTTACAAACGTATAATTAATCTTGATTAATCTGACTTAATAGTTTAGAGTAATTTATAGTTAAAAGAAAAAGTTTTAATTTGTATTCTAAATATATAACGAATGAGGAAAATAAAGAGATGACAATGGAATTAGAAAAATATTATAACAAATTTTGTGAGGATAAAAGATTAACGAGAAGACATGGACAAGTTGAATATATTACTTCTATGAAGTATATCCATGAGTGCTTGGAAGAAAATGAATATAAAAAAATCTTAGATGTTGGCGCAGGCACTGGAAGATATTCTGTACAATTGGCAAATGAAGGCTATGATGTTACTGCAATTGAACTTGTAAAGCACAATCTTGGCGTTTTAAAGTCAAAAGGAAGTACAGTAAAAGCAATGCAGGGAACAGCACTTGATTTATCAAGATTTTCAGAAAATACTTTTGATATGACCTTGATATTTGGACCAATGTATCACTTATATAAATTTGAGGATAAAGTAAAAGTGCTAGAAGAGGCAAAACGAGTAACGAAGGAAAAGGGTGTTATCCTAGTAGCTTATTGTATGAATGAATATAGTGTATTAACTTATGGCTTTAAGGAAAATAATATTCGAGAATCTATTGATAATGGAAAACTTGATGAGAATTTCCATGTTATATCGGAACCAGAAGATTTATATGACTATGTAAGGCTTGAAGATATTAATAAATTAAATGAAGCCGCAAAACTCCAAAGGATAAAAATAATTGCAGCGGATGGACCAGCTAATTATATGCGCCCTATTTTGGGTGCAATGGATGAGGATACCTTTAAGCTTTTTATTGATTATCATTTTTCTACCTGTGAAAGACCAGAGCTTTTAGGAGCAAGCGCACATACATTGGATATTTTGAGAAAGTAATAAGAAGTAAGCAATAGAAATTTAATATAAAATGCAAATAGTATTGAACATAATATCTAAGGAGGCATTGTTAATGGGAAAAATTTTAAAGGAAAGAAAAGATGTAGATCAATCCCTTACTTGGAATTTATCTTCTATTTATGCTACAGAAGAAAAATTTCAAGCAGCTGTAAAAGAGATGAAGGAGCTTGCTTTGAAGATAGAAAAAGAGTATAAAGGTAAATTGAATACAGCAAGCAAGATTAATGAATGCTTAGACCAATTAAGAAAATTATATAAGGTTAAGGATCTTATTGGTTCTTATGTAGAGCTTTCAGTGTCAGTAGATTATACAAATAATGAAAATCAAGATACATATTCTAAAATGATCAATATAATATCTGACATTGACAGTAGATTAAGTTTTATCAAAAGCGAAATTATCCAAGCTGATGATGAAGTTTTAGATGCAGCAATAAATGGGTCTAAAGAAAATAATAATTATTTGAAGGATATAAAAATAGAAAAGGCACATGCACTGCATCCAGAGGTAGAAAGAGTATTAGCTGCTTTATCTGGAACTTTGGAGGCACCTTATCAAGTTTATGAACAAGCTAAGCATGCAGATATGGATTTTAAGAGCTTTACTGTAGAGGAAAAAGAATATCCTCTTGGTTATGCACTTTTTGAAAATGAATATGAATATGAAAATGATGAAAAGCTACGAAGGGCTGCTTTTAAAGCATTTTCAGATAAATTAGGAGAATATCAATATACTACAGCTGCAGCTTATCAGATTCAAGTGCAGAAAGAAAAAAATATGTCTACCTTAAGAGGCTTTGATTCAGTTATAGATAGCTTATTGTTACCTCAAAAAGTTGATAGGGAACTTTATAACAGACAGATAGATCTTATAACAGAAAAATTGGCACCTCACATGAGAAAGTATGCAAAACTGCTAAAGAAAATACACAAACTTGATGAAATGACTTTTGTAGACTTGAAGATTGCAGTTGATCCAGAATATGATCCTAATGTAACTATAGAAGAATCTAAAAAGTATATTGAAAGTGCTTTGGCTATATTAGGTGATGATTACTTAGAAATGGTGAAAAAAGCTTACAATGAGAGATGGATTGATTTTGCACAAAACAAGGGAAAATCCACAGGAGGATTCTGTGCAAGTCCTTATGGAAGTCATTCCTTTATATTATTATCATGGAGTGAAAAGATGGCAGAAGTATTCACCTTAGCTCATGAACTTGGACATGCAGGTCACTTTAAACTATGTAACGAAAGTCAAAATATATTTGATATAAATGTTTCTACATATTTTGTAGAAGCTCCATCTACGATTAATGAGCTTCTTATGGCAAATTACCTTTTAAAGACTAATAAGGATAAAAGGTTTAGAAGATGGGTTTTATCTTCAATGATTAGCCATACTTATTATCATAATTTTGTAACTCACCTTTTGGAAGCAGCATATCAAAGAGAAGTATACAGAATAATTGATAACGGAGGAAGTGTTCAGGCTTCGACTCTTAGTAAAATAAAGAAAGAAGTACTTGAAAAGTTCTGGGGAGATGATGTAAAGATAATTGAGGGAGCAGAGTTAACCTGGATGAGACAGCCTCATTATTATATGGGACTTTATTCTTACACTTATAGTGCAGGACTTACTATAGCAACGGAAGTCAGCAAGACAATCTTAAAAGAGGGACAACCTGCTATAGATGATTGGAGAGCAGTACTTGCAGCAGGTTCCACCAAGACACCGGTAGAGCTTGCAAAAATGGCAGGAGTAGATATAACTACAGATAAGCCACTTCTGGATACTATTGAGTACATTGGTAGCATAATTGATGAGATAGTTAAGCTCACTGAAGAAATTGAAGGGTAATTTTTAAGATAGGTGTATCAGTATATATTAACAGTAATAAGCTAACCAACATTACAAGCAAACAGAAAATGGTTTCAGTTTCAAATAAAAAGCTGAGACCATTTTTCATTTTTTGAGTTAAGACTTAATGTACATCAATATATGTAAACCTTTGATGAAGGGAGGATACTTTCTCGATTTACAAGTAAAAATACGGCAAAGTTGCTGTATTTTTTTTATGTTCTTTTATTGTGTATTGGTTGCTATATTTGATGAGTTACAGAGCTTGTTAATTCTCTAATGTTAGTATCATCATCCACAATCATGATTTTACTCATAAACATTAATTATGTTATGCAGTATATAAGAATAATATATACATTGACAGGCGAGGTATATATTTATATAATATAAATATAATATTGCAATATCAATAGTAAAATATAAACATAGATGAAAGGAGTAAAAATATGTCTATAACTTCAGACATAATTAGAGGACATACAGAAACTATAATATTAGCGCATTTGGAAGTGAAGGACAGCTATGGTTATGAAATAAATAAATCTATCCAACAGAAAACAAATAATAGATATGAATTAAAGGAAGCCACGTTATATTCAGCCTTCAGAAGGTTAGAACAGGCCTCCATGATAGTATCTTATTGGGGAGATGAAAATAAGGGAGCAAGAAGAAGGTATTATTCTTTAACAAAATTAGGACGAGAGGCCCTAGAGCAAAACAAGTCAGATTGGAACGAAGCTAAAGAGTTAATTGATAATTTAATTAATGGAGGTAATGAAAATGTCTGAAAAATTGCAGAAAAGAATTGAAGAGCTTTTTGAAAATGCACCAAAGACTAGAAAAACCAATGAACTTAAAGAAGAGCTTTTGGCAAATCTTATAGATAAATATAATGATTTAGTGGATTCCGGCAAAGGGGAAGAGGAAGCAATTAATACTGCTATTTCAGGGATTGGTGAAGTAGATGAGCTTATAAGAGGGCTAAAAGAAAATGATGTTTTTAATTATGAGCAGATAAAAAAAGATAGAGAAAAATCAGCATTAGTTATATCTGTATCAGTTGGGTTATATATAATCAGTGTTGTGATTTATGTGTTAATTAGTGGTATCTTCGGAATGAACAAATCTATAGGTATTTGTTTAATGTTAACAATTGATGCTGTGGCTACTTGCCTAATTATATATAATGTAATTTCTCGACCTAAATATTTAAAAGAAGATGATACACTGGTAGAAGAATTCAAAGAATGGAAGTCAGTTAATAATGGAAAAGAGAATATACTTAAATCCATAAAGTCTATAATTTGGACTTCGTCTGTAGCACTATTTTTAATTATAGGTTTTCTATTTGATGGTTGGGATTACTCCTGGATTATATTTATAATAGGAATAGCTGTGCAGAAAATTATCACACTAACTTTTCAGTTGAGGGAGTGATACTATGCATAAGCGTTTAATAATGACAAATATAATTATATGGTCAGTCATAGCGGGTTTTCTTACATTAATGTTATTAATCGGTATAACCACAGGGGATGATATATCAGATATTTTTATCTTTTCAAAGTACTATGGAGTGGCAACAAAGATTCAAAAACAAGAAAGTGTACCCCTAGACAATTGTGATAAAATTGACTTGGACTTTTCTAGTGAAGACATAGTTGTATACACAACAGATGAAAGTCAGTTAAGGATAATTGAAAAATCTTCATTTAAATTGAGCGAAAAAGAAAAATTTACCCTTTCAAAAGAAGGTAATGGTATTAAGATTAAGGAAGGAAAGAAAAAATCATTAAAATTTTCAGATACAAATAAAAAATTCATGATTTATATTCCTAAAAGTTACAATAAAAATTTGGAAATAAAAGCTGGCGCTGGAGATAGCACCATAAGTGATGATATTTTCTTGAATAATATAAAACTAAAACAAAGTGCAGGGGATTTTGAATCAAAAGGTAGCATTAATGCAAACGAAATTGAATTACGGCTTATTGCAGGAGATATTAAAATAAATAAATTATTAGTGAATTCATATAATATAAATACAACATGTGGAGATATAGATATAGCTTCTCTATCAGGATCAGGGAAAGTTGAAACAACAACTGGTGATGTAAAATTATATTTTCCAAAAGAAATGAGCTTTGAATTTAATGGAAAATGTACCTGGGGGGATATAAATTCAAACTTTGATATGGATTATAAGACTAAAGATAAAAATGATGTAAAAGCTAAAATTGGACAGGACCCCTTTAAGAAAATAGATGTTAAGACAACTACAGGAGACATTGATATATCACGAAAAAAATAGCAACAAAGATTAATTCTCTTCTTCTTTTAATAATTGCGGTGCAATAGTCAATCCAATTAGATATGCTGGTGCTGAGGTATTACCATCTACAGTAAATGGTATTATTGAGTTATATGCAACTAGTAAATTTTCTACACCGAAAACCTTTCATCTCGAATTAACAACACCTTGTACCCCAGAAGGTGCCATTCTTAGAGTACCCGCTCGTGAAAGGCTTCTATCATAGTTTATTTGATATAAGCCTGAAGTTTTGTATCATCATCAATGATATCTTGTGTTGGTGATAGAAGATTGTAATTTGAATCAATTTTGTTTAATTCAAGAGCTATATTCTAATATATAACGAATGAGGAAGTAAAGAGATGACAATAGAATTGGAAAAATATTACAACGAATTTTGTGAGGACAAAAGATTAACGAGAAAACATGGACAAGTGCTAATTCTACCACACACGGTGAGACTGTGATAAACAATTTGAAAACAAAAACCGATAAAATCCATAGATTTACGCAAATCTATGGATTTTTCCCCATTTATGAATATTATAGATTTTCTTCGCAGTTTCAACGAAATCTTTTATTTCATTACGTTCATTATCTATGGGGATACAGGTTCAGTTGCTCTCTGCCATCCTACAGGAACAAACTTCTGTGTTATAACACTAAAGTTACCATGGTTTCGAATATTTATTAAAACTATATGGAATCGTGCACATACATTAAGAGTTGCTCCACCGCCACCTGACAGAATGAATTTAACATCATGAGCTTCAGCAAGTTGAAAATCATGAATATGACCTAAAAGAACTCTGGAGACTCTATTTCTCACTATTTCATAAAAGTCTCTTCTTCCTCTTTCATTTGGAAAGGCATCTTCTCCAACCCAATCAAGCTGTGGTTCTCTTGGAGGAACATGCATAACTACAAAAACATTCATATGGCATCTATCATTCGGCAAACTGTTGTCCAAGAATTCCAGTTCATTTTCTGTCAGACCATATTCTTTATAAACATAATGATATAAAGAATTCAGCCCAACCAGCCTAAGTCTGAACTTATGCAAATCAATACACCAATGAATATCTTCCGGACCAATAATTTTTTTATAGTTATCCAGGGAAAGTGTATTACCTGATCTTGCTGCATCATGATTACCTGGAACCATGAAAAATGGCACTCTGTCACCGTTTTTATCTTTGTTTAAACTATTGATTCTATCAACTAAGAAATTGAGGTTATCTTCGGTACCAGTATAGGCGCCATCACCACCATAGGCAAAAAGTAAGGGATCAAAATCCATTGCTCTTTGCATAGCTACTTCAAAAATGTCATTGCTTACAATTCCTATACCGCGCTGCACCCAGCTGTCACCGAAATATACTATATTATAATCATCCGGATTCCGCTTGCTTTTGATAGCCTCCAGATTGGCAAATGACTGATCAAAGAGAGTCATAATAATCCCTCCATATTAATAAAAGATATCGTAGCTTTGTTAACATAATATTCAAGGGGGAAAGATGAGTTACAAATAGCAACAAACATTTGAGGTATCATCAGTTATGAGTTATTATTAAAGAGTTATCCTATAATATGCTTACCCAAAACCATATTATAAGTAAGTGAGTTTTTATAGTTATAATTAAAATGGTACAATTTTTAATAAACTGTTAGTAGAATAAGACAATATTACACTTAAGGAGAAGATTATATGAAAATAGCACATGAATGCATTCACTGTCTTGCTAGACAAGCAGTTGAGATAGCTGAAGAGGCAACCAGCGATATAAAAATGCAAGAAGAAATAATAAAAAGGTCTTTGAAAGAATTAGGAGAAATGGACTTCAATGAGACGGCACCAGAAATAGCTTTTAGAATGCACCAACATGCTAAGAATATTACTGGAATTAATGATCCATATGAAGGATTGAAAAAGCAGTACAATGAAATTGCTAAAGAGATTTATGATAGAATTATTAAGGAAAAATGGCTAGATAAAGCAGAAGATCCCTTTGATATGGCATGTCGACTGGCTATTGCAGGAAATATTATAGATTTTTCAGCAGGACTAGAACTAGAAAAGTCAGATATTATTAAGTCTGTTGAGGATAGTATTAAACATGATATTTTTGGAACGGGAACAACTGCTCTAAGAGAAGCAGTTGAAAGTGCAACAAATATTATGTATATTGGGGATAATTCCGGGGAAATAATATTTGATAAATTTCTATTAGAGAATCTTCCCTTAGATAAGGTAACTTATGTTGTAAAGGGCGGACCAATAGTTAATGATGCGACTATGCAGGATGCAATCAGTACAGGGGTTGTAAACTTAGTAAGAGTTATTGACAATGGGTATTCTGCTCAAGGAACAATATTAAGAGATTGTTCAACTTCATTTAATAGTGAATTTAGTAAAGCAGATCTTATTATAAGTAAAGGACAAGCTAACTTTGAAACCTTGAGCGATATTAAGGATAAAACTATTTTTTACTTATTGCGAGCAAAATGCAGTTCAGTTGCTTCTGCTATTGGGTGCAAACGAATGGACTATGTGCTAACAAAGTAATAGAAAAAATGTAGCATAAGCCATATCTTAACATAAGCATATAGCATAGTATTTGGGAGAATGTAAAAAGAGCGTAGGGGTGAGGAGAATACTAATTATCTAAGGCTACTTCATCAAATAACCAAGATTTGGTTTTTAACAATATTGACATCTTGTGTAAATTTCCGTATTATACAAGTATTGACTTATTATGAATCAGAAGCAATTTTTTAGGGAAAAGTAGTCGATTTTAATTAGTAAAAATGAGGAGAAGTAAATAAATTGAGTAAAAAAAGACTAATTGAGTTAGAAATAATAAGAGCATTAGCTTTTATTATGATAGTAGTGCAACATACAATTGGAGGGTACTCTTTAGAACCTAAAATTCCATTGAAGCATGCAGTATTATTAAGGTTTATTTATACAATTTCTAAATCTTCTGTGCCAATGTTTGTATTCATATCAGGTGTATCACTTTTTTATACTTATAAGGATAGTATAAATGTAATTGATTTCTATAAAAAACGTTTAATAACAACAATTTTACCATACACTATTTGTACTTTTGTATACATAGCAAAGAATAATGTTAAGGTTCATAATATTATTATATCTTTAGTAAATGGAGATACTGTATATCACCTATGGTATATGGGCATGAATATAAGGATTATATTAACATTCCCTTTAGCACTATTCTTGTTTAATAGGTTTAGAAAACCATCAAAAATTTTTGATTTAGTTTTCTTAGTGGTTACATGTATAATAAGCTATAAATTGATTCAAGACAAAGATTTGATACAAAATAATATTTCAAAATATTTTGCTGCTAAATGGAATATGAACAGTAGAGATACTTTGGATTTAAAACAATTTGTTTCAATATCTCCAGTATTTTATGCCATTTATTTTGTTATGGGAATGTACTTTGTTTTATATTATGATAAGATTACAGAATATATTTTAAAATATAGGAGCATAGTTATAATATCTTTTATTATTTTACTTATACCTAGATTTTTAATTATAATGCACGGTGATGGAAATAGAATTTCTTTTCATTTTAGCAAAGCTCATGAGACAGATATAATTATTGCATATAATATATGTTCAATACTTTTCTGGTACTATTTTTCTTTAATTACTGCTAAAGTGAAAAATGTGGCTACGGATCTGCTTAAGGTCGTATCACACTATTCGTTTACAAGTTATCTTTATCATGTGCTAAT
Source organism: uncultured Clostridiaceae bacterium (assembly GCA_963791805.1). Taxonomy (GTDB): domain Bacteria; phylum Bacillota; class Clostridia; order Clostridiales; family Clostridiaceae; genus JACMJL01. Next base: position 302,771 of record CAWBTU010000004.1, on the reverse strand, counting down.
CATAGATATCGTAGCGGGAATATTGATATCCTTTTATAAAGTTACAGTAAATAACTATATTTTTCCTAGCATATTTTACTGCATAACCACAATAATTTTTGTAACTATTTTTTCGCATTTTCTTACATATGTTCCATCCAGCAAGTATATTTTTGGATGTACTAGATATAAGGAAAAAAACATAGCAACACCAAAAAAGTTGGGGAAACAGCTTAGAATTCATGCGATTAAGACAATATGGTGATAGTCTATTATTTGTAAAACCAAGTAAAGAGGGTGGCTGAAATTCTTTAGATTTTTAAGCCCCCTCTCTTTAATTTTTTTGAAAAGCAGTTCACCATGACTTATCCTTTATGAAATTTGGAATTAAATATGTATTATGGTAGACTATACAGTATATGTAATGAAAACTGACAGTGTCAGCTGACTTCTAATTTAAAAACTCGAGAATTAAATGATATTTGGGAGGTACTAAAATGGAAACAGAACCAATAGTTCAAATTAAAAATTTAAAAAAGAAAATTGGTAAAAAAGTAATTATTGATGGACTTAGCTTTGATGTTAGGCCAGGTGAGGTTTTTGGATTTTTAGGGCCAAATGGAGCAGGAAAAACTACAACCATAAGAATGCTCTTGGGATTGATTTCTATGACTGATGGAGAAATTTTCATTAATGGATACAGTGTTAAAAAAGATTTCGAAAAAGCAATAGCACATGTAGGAGGAATTGTTGAAAATCCAGATTTATATAAACATTTAACGGGTTATCAAAATTTGCTTCACTATTTGAGAATGTATCCTGATTTGAAGAAAGAGCGAATTGATGAAGTTATTAAAATTGTTGGACTTGATAAGAGAATAAATGATAAGGTAAAAACTTATTCATTAGGTATGCGTCAGAGATTAGGACTTGCACAGGCTTTACTAAATGAGCCTTCATTATTAGTACTTGACGAACCTACTAATGGACTAGATCCTTCAGGGATACATGAACTTAGAGAGCATTTAAGAACTTTAGCTGCAGAACAGAATATTGCAGTTTTAGTTTCTAGTCATTTGCTTACTGAAATGGAACTAATGTGTGATAGAGTAGCTATTATACAAAATGGAAAGCTAGTAAGAATTGAAAATGTAAGAGAATTGGTTGAAGATAAGGAAAAATCGGTAGTTGCTTTACATGTTGAACCAATGAAAAAAGCAGAAGCATATTTGAAGAGCATAAATAGTGAGTATAAACCAGTAATTAATGAAAAAGAAATTGAAATAATTGAAAAGGTGGAAAATATTCCTGAATTAGTTTCAAAACTTGTGGGTGAAGGCATAAAAATTTACGGAGTTCGTAAGGTTCAGCAAAGCCTAGAAGATAAATTCTTAGAGATGACAGGAGGAAATGAAATTGCGTAATATGATTAACTTAATAAAAAATGAAAATATGAAACTTGCTCATCGTATTAGCACTTGGATAATGATAGGTATATTAATTATAATCACAATTATATCAGGATTTGTATATAAACACAGCGGAAATAATGATAATACAATTGGAAAGCAACGTTGGCTCAGGACAATAAGGACTATGAGGGTAGATTAAAAGGCGGGGATACCAATAAATCAGAAAAAATTTATTTAGAAAATCAAATAAAAGTTAATGAATATAGTATTAAAAATAATAAGAAACCTGTTGCCAATAATACTTTATGGGGATTTGTAAATAATTCATCTAATTTTATAATTTTAATTTCTCTTTTTACCATTATAATTGGAAGTGGTATAGTGGCAAATGAATTTTCTAGTGGAACAATTAAGCTGCTACTAATACGGCCTTCAAAACGATTTAAAATATTATTATCAAAATACTTGACAGTAATGTGTTATGCATTGTTTATGTTAATCATCTTATTTGTGACTTCATTTTTATTAGGAGGTATACTATTTAGTTTTAAAGGTGTGAGTGATCCCTTTATTAAGTATTCAAATGGACATATTACTGAGGTTAATATGGTAGCTCACACTATAGGTGTTTACGGACTTCAATGTGTGAATTTGGTGATGATGGTTTCATTAGCATTTATGATTGCTACAGTCTTCCGTAATAGTGGAATTGCAATTGGAGTTGGAGTGTTCTTATTAACTATAGGAGTTCCTGTTACTGGTTTACTTGCACAACACTTTAATTGGGCAAAGTATATTTTATTTGCCAATGATTTAAGTCAGTATTCAAATGGTAACCTAATTATTGATGGAATGACAATGACTTTTTCAATTGTTGTAATTAGTATATATTTTATTATTTTTAATGCTATATCAATCGTAGGCTTTAATAATAGGGATGTAGCAGCATAGAAAGTAGAACTGGAAATAAATTTAAAAAATTAAATCTATACTTGCAAATCACTAAATAATGTTATTAAATAGTCTATGGGGAGTTTAATAAATTCTACTAATAAGATATATTATATGATTATTTGGAAAGGACAAGTACACTATGAAAATTGAAAAGATTTTAAGTAAGTTGGTTGCAGTTATTTTTATTGTATCCTTAATAACTGTTATACCAGCAAACCAGGCTAAAGCAGATGCTTTTAAAAATGTTACATTAGGGGGAGATTTGACTCAGGCTCAAAAGGAAGAGATGCTTAAATATTTTGGCGTTACTAAACAAGAGGCTAATGTAATAGAGGTAAATATAAATGAAGAAACTAAGTATTTAGGAAATGTAGCTTCCAAGAACCAAATAGGAACTAAATCTATATCTTGTTCTTATGTAGAACCAACGGACAAAGGCGGATTAAATGTTTCTACTAATAACATATACTGGGTTAATGGAACTATGATAAAAAATGCATTGATTACAGCAGGGATACAAAATGCTAATGTTAAGGTAGCTGCACCCTTTAATGTATCAGGTACAGCAGCACTTACAGGAATACTAAAGGGTTTCGAAAGCGGTAAAGATGGTAAAAAAATTGATGAAGCTAAAAAAACAGCAGCTAACGAGGAACTTGTAACAACAGGAAACTTGGGAGAAAAGATTGGAAAAGACCAATCTGCAGCATTAATGAATGAAATTAAGAAAGAAGTTATTAAAGAAAAACCAGAGGATAAGAAAGATGTAGCAAAGATAGTTACAAAGGTATCTGATAAGTATAATTACAATTTAAGTAAAGAGGATATCGATAATATAACTAATTTAATGTATGAAATAAATAAATTAAATTTAAATTATGGACAGCTAAAGAGTCAACTAAATGGCGTTACTAGTAATTTAAAGGGAACATTAACTAGTGAAAAATCCAAAAGCTCAATTAAAAAGGCATGTAGTTCAGTAAAGAAATTTTTCTCCAGTATTTTCTAATAGTAAACTACCTTGTTTGCAATGAAGGAACTGCCTCTAAATTGAACATACTTAACAAAATAGAAGAAGTGGTTACACAATTGTACTTAGTGCTGACCGCTTCTTTTTCATTTATACTACTATTTTCACTTCGACTTTTTCTAATTCATTTTCACTTTTCTTATTAAATGGTACTGCTATTAGGCCTAAAACTGCAATAATAGCTGTGAAAGTGAAGCATTTATTATAAACTTTATTGCTTTCATCATTTTTTATAGTTTTTGATTCATCTATGATATTGTACACTTCTTGAGCTTGTATATTGAACTTTTCTTTTACGGAGGGTTTCATATTATCAGGAACTGCTTTTAATACTGATGCCTCCTGAGCTTGAATTAATTTATCAGCCATTTCTCTTGTGAAGCCAGTGCTTTTGCTAGTATTTGAAGCCTTTATTTTATCAGTCATAGTAGTTTTAACTTGCTGTTCAAGCACTGTGTTATTATTAACAGTATTTAACATTCTGATTTTTGTATTGTCGATAGCTTGTGTAGTGTAATGACTGCTTAGGGTAGAAACTAAGGCTATTGCCAAACATGCAGCTAATTGTCTCAGACTATTTAATACTCCAGAAGCAATACCGTTCTTATCTGGTGAAATTTCTTCAAAAGCACTCTTGTATAGGGGAGAAGTTGAGCCAAGGCCAAGTCCAACTAGAATAAATGCAGTAAATATTATCTTTATGTTATTAGAATTGTTCATAAATACAAACATAAGATCACCTAGGGATACAAAAACTACGGCGGATAGGGAAATAACTCTTGCACCGTGTTTTTTGCTATAAGTCCAAAAATAGGTGAGGTAGTAAAGGAGATACAACTTACTACCCCTAGTATCATTCCAGATTTTAATACTGAATAACCTAATTGATTTTCTAGATAAAAATTCATTAAATAGGATATAGGCATATAAGCAAAGAATATTGTTGCAATTATTATTATAGAAGAAGTATAACTTTTGGTTTTAAATAGTTTAAATTCTATCATTGGATTTTTTGATTTAAGTTCATATATTAGGAAAGTAACAATTGAAATAGTTGAAGTCACCATTAGTGTAATTATTTTTGGACTTCCCCATCCATAGTAATTTCCTTTTACAAGAAAGAAAGTTAGTGCACCAATTCCATAAGCAAGTAATACAGAACCTAGTACATCTATTTTCTTTTCTATTGTGTTGTCATAACATTCCTTAACATACAATGAACCTAATATAAGTGAAATAATTATAAAAGGAATATTTACGTAAAATATTGCCTTGAAATTAAAGGCTTCATTTAAGATACCACCCACAACAGGACCAGATGCTGCAGCTAAAGATATTGTCATACCAATTATAATACCTAATTTTGACATGGCATCTTTTCCGAACAATTCTATACCTAAAGGAATGGACAGAGGGGTAAGAATTGCAGCACCGATACCTTGCATAACTCTAAAAGTTATAATCATAGAAAGTGAAGTTGAAAGTCCACAAAATACTGATGAAGAACCAAAGACTACAAGGCCGATTATAAATAGTTTCTTCCGTCCGAAAATGTCTGCGATTTTAGAAAAATTTATTAATAGAGCAGAGAAAGGAATTAAATAAGCTGTACTTACCCAAGATATTCCTGTTATATCAGTGTTATAGTAACGAGCCATGGATGGCAAAGATACATTTACAATGGTTGAATCTAGTACTGTTAAGAAACAAGCTATTGCTAGAGAAATAAATGCTAATACTTTTTGTTTTTTATTCATAATAACCTCCAAAATAAATATTTTAAAATATGAAATCAATTTCATATTCACATAATACACTTGAAAAAAATAAAAGTCAATACATGAAATGAATTTCACATTTCATTGACTTTTGTTTTTTTATCTTTTATTATTAGGTTGGGTGATAATAATGGAAAGAAAAACAAGGATACCAACTCAGAAACGAGCCTTAGAAAAATATAATAGAATATTAGAAGCTGCATATAAATTATTTAATGAAAGAGGCTATTACAATACAACTACAGCAGATATATCTAAAGAAGCTGACGTTGCTACTGGTTCAGTATATGCCTATTTTGAAGATAAGAAAGATATTTATATTAGGGTAATTGAAAAACTTAATGAAAAGTTTATACTTCCAACCTATGATTTTTGGGTAGAAAATTCTGATAAACAACTTAATAATGAGGAAGAGACAAAAAAACTTTTTAGAATATTTATAAAAATTATGATAAAGAATCACGACTTTTCTAAAACTTTTCATAATGAAATGGAGGCATTAACACTTTTAGATGAAGATGTTGCTATGATTAGAAAAGAGCAAGGGGTGCGTAGAGATGTGAATATGAAAAATATTTTCAAGGTTTTAGCTATACCCTTTAAAGGTGAAGAGGAAGAAAAGATATTTTTTTATTATTCATTTTTCATAATAGATGATTTATGCCATAGGAGCATATATGATGATGAAATAGAAAATGTGGATATCTATATTGAAAAATGTGTTAATATGCTGTACTCTTTGTTTCAAGATTGTACGGATTATATGAGTAAGTAATATAATATTTAAATAATAAATGTAAAGGAACAATATAATATTTTCTGCTAAGAGATTGTTCGTGCGCCAAGAAAGACTAAGCAATTTAATTTATAAATCTGCTATCCACTCAAAACTCGCTACGCTCAAACATTTCGTGGACTTAACGCAATTTAAAAATAAATCAGCTAAGTCTTTCTAAAGGCTCGCTCAGACAATCTCTACGCAAAAAAATTATATTGTTCCTTTTGCGTTCATTTTTTTAATTATTGATAATGACTGTAATTTCAATGGCTCTGTTTTGTGATTGTAATTAGCTATTGAAAAGTTACAGATGAAAACTAATTTGGATTTTTGTAGAAAAATGGTATTATAGGAAGAGGAATATCTGTTGTGGTAAGGCTAATAATTGACAACTAGCTGATATTCAATAATTAAAATCAATGAATACTTTCTATTAAGAATGGTAATAAGGAGATAAATTTATGGAAGATAAAAATATAGAGATTAAAGAAGGCGTAAAAAATACATTTAACAAGGTAGCAGCAGTTTTTGATAGTAGTGGTCCAAAGTTCTTTGAATACTTTGGGGAGAAGTTAGTCGAATTTGCAGGTGTCAAAGAAGGTGAAAAAGTACTGGATGTTGCAGCAGGAAGAGGAGCTTCACTATTTTCTTCTGCGGAGAAAGTTGGACAAAGTGGAAAGGTTATAGGAATAGATATTGCAGAAGGAATGGTTAAGGAAACAAATCTAGAAATACAACGTCGTGGAGTGGAAAATGCAAATGTAATGGTCATGGATGCCGAAAAACTAGAGTTTGAAAATAAAACTTTTGAGCATGTAAATTGTGGATTCGGAATATTCTTCTTTCCTAATTATAAAATTGCCTTAGATGAATTTATGAGGGTTCTAAAAGATGATGGCAGACTATCATTCACAACGTTTTTTAGAAAAAGTGATGAAAAATTTAGTTGGTTTGATGATCTAGTTGAAAAGTATTTACCTGGATTTAAAGATGAACCTGAAGAGGAAGACGGCCCAGAGTTTGATACAGAAGAAGGTTTGTATCAAATTTTAAATGAAGCTGGCTTTAGAAATATAAGAATCCTATGTGAAGAAAAAGTATTCAACTACAAGGATGAACAAGAATGGTGGGACAAGCTTTGGACCCATGGCTTTATAAGAACACTTGAAAGGATATCAGAAGATAAGATGGAGGACTTTTAAACAGAGGTTTTTGATAAACTTAGAGAAATTAAAGAATCAGAAGGTGTATAGTTTCCACAAAGTGTGTTCTATATGCCTCAGGAGAAAAATAATTTATTGAGTGCTATTTTAATTGGTTTTTGGAGGGATTATATTGTCATTTATGAGTTTAAAAGAATTTCTAATAGGAATATCTGTAGTATTGCCTATAATTACATTAATTCATGAATTAGGTCATGTTTTTTGCGAAATTATTCGGGGCAAAGATTAAGAATATTGTGATTGGAAGTGGGAGTACATTTTAGTTTTAGGCAAGTTGAAATAAAAGAAATATATTTTTGGACAGGGTTACTTCTCAGCAGATAAAATTGGAGATAGTAAGTTAACAAAAATAATTACTTTATTGGGCGGGAATTTATTTAACATAGCAAGTTGCTTGATTATAATATTACTTTTTAATTTGAATGTTATAGACAATAATGATTTTTTTAATACTTTCATTTACTTTTCTTCTATAGTAACAATATTTACTATCATGCCTATAACATTTGTTAATAATGTGAATACTGATGGCTTGCAAATATGTCAAATTATTAAGAGTGGAACTAGTACTTTCTATAATAACAAGCGTATTTAGCTTATGTTACTTATGCTATAATTTCGAGATTTTGCAGACACTGTCTGTAAAATTATCCTGGTCTCAGTTATTAAAACTAATAACAATTGATAATCCTTAAAAAAGGGAGTTCTGATTATCACTTTATATTATTAACATCCTTTAAAATTTTCTCAAGTTTTTCAACAGAGACAATTCGTTCATTGCACTTAGCGCTATCTAGGCATAAATCAAAGCCTATTGACTTATAGGCACCTTCCCCAGTTTTAGCGGTTTTGCACATAGCTGAAACAAAGGATACCTCATTTTCAGTACCTACATGATTGCAAAGGGCGCATATATGTGTATTTTTGGAACCGTAATTTGTGGTTTTGCAAGTCATGCCAATAAGGTTACCATTCATACTGTAGGCTACAAATAATTTATTAGAGGATTCATCAACCCAACCTAAATATACGTTTTTAGAATCCTGCGCATTTGGGTCTGGTAATTTTAATCTCTTTTCTTTTTTAAACAATTTACAAAGTTGTTCATTTGTAAGGTGAGGTAGTCCATAAACATATTGATTTAAATCATCTAAATACTTATCGATTTGTAGGGGGTCGTTTATTTTACTAATATCTAGTAGCTCTCTTTCTTCCTCGGATAAATTTGTGAAAATATTTAGTATTTTTTCATTTGTGCATCCTTGAGTAACTCCAATAATATTTTTATCCGCACAACTTCTGTAAGTATTATTTAAATCGGATAGACGTTTTTTTATATAATTAAACTCGTGCTTTTTTATAAATGCGTTCATAAAATTCAGCACCTCTTTTCTAAAATATTTGTTATAAAAGTTTCATTTTACTTTGGTATTAAATTTAGAAATAATAACTTTCATCAATGAAATAATAGCATAGCTTAAAATAAAAAATCAATCTAATAAATGATTCTGTAATGATTATGAGCAATATATTTGTCCTTATTGAAATAATTATAAAATAATTGTATAATATAAACATTATTTATTAATATATTAGAAATTAGTATTTATGAAGGGTGTAAATAATATGATTTACAAGAATGAATTAGGAATAAAAACTACTCCTTGCGAAGGCCATAAGAACTAAATCGGCTATGCTTTGCTTGGAGATTACTTTATTAAAATAGCTGATGTTGAATTATATGGTCTTACTAAGTCCTCTTTGATTTAAATTGAAGGACTTTAGTTAGTGTACAATTATTCGACACTCAGCGATTTAATAGATGATTCCATAAATTTGTTTCTTTATATAAGAATGGAAACTGTTGCAAACATGGCTTGTAACAGTTTTTTTGGTCTTTGCTTCAAGAAAAAATAAAATTTTGAGGAGTAAAGATATGAAATATAGTAATGCATACAAAGTCTTACCAGTTGATGTAATAAAAATTATTCAAGAATATGTGGATGGTGAGTATTTATATATACCTAGAAAAGAGGAAGAACAAAAGAAGTGGGGAGAAAAAAGTGGCTCAAGAGATACTTTAAAAAGAAGAAATAAAGAAATTTACCTAAAATATATAGAGGGTACTTTAATTTTGGATTTGGCTCAGGAGTACTTTCTTTCGGATAAAAGTATAAGAAGAATTATTAGTCAGCAAAAGAAAAGTATGATGAAAATTAATAAGGAATCATAAACAAATAGGAACTGATTGTCAGAAGCTTTATTGTTAGGAGAAGGTATTATGAAGGTTAAAAACAAAGCATTTATTTTTGATAGAGCTCTTATAGAGGGTGTGATTCAAAAAGAAGAAACAGGTTTATTATGGAGGTTGAAGTTGAGGGAGTTGTATGCGATTGTCACTGTCCAACTACAGGGCGTATTGGCAATATTGTATTAAGTGGTATTCCATGCCTGCTTTCTAGAAGTAAAGATCTTACAAGAAAAACCCTTTATACAGTTGAGGCGATTTCACTTGATTTGCCCACTGAGAATAACAAGTCTTGGATTGGAATTAATCAGAATGCAGCAAACAGATACGTTGAACATTTTTTAAAAACTGGACAACTTTCTGCTATGGTGAAAAAAGGCGATACTGCTAAACGGGAGCAGCAGCTTGGCGATTCAAAACTTGATTTCCTTGTTGGTAATACATATATTGAAGTTAAGACACCACTGATTAATTTGCAGGTTGATATAAAGGACCATATTGCCACAAAGAAAGTAAGTGAGTTTACTTCTTTTGAAAGATTTATTAAACATATTAGTGAGCTAGCAGGAAGCCTAGAACAAAATGAGAGAGCTATATTGCTTAACTGTTTTATTTACGAAAATCCAGGTTATAAAGTCCCGAGTAAGGGTAAATACAGCGATCTTATTAGAGAGGAAGTACAATCTTGTATAAAACGAGGAATTGAAATCTGGCAGATTAATTTCAAAATCACACCTACTGAAGTAACTTTGTTGAGTTATTTTGAGTCAACAAATGATTTTATGGAGGGGGGAGCTGCTTTAAATGAATAAAATTTTTGTGTATTTTTAACATTTTTTAAAAAATTCTCTATAGCTTTTCTATAGCTACAATTTGTCCATTACACTTATACCTATTTACGCATAAATAGATTAAAAAATAACGAGAAAGGAGAATCTCCAGATCATGATGGGGTTCTCCTTTCTTGTTATTTTGTTAATTATAAAAAATAAAATTGAAAAAACATTATGATATTTATGAAATTAAAGCAAAATAAGCCAAACAATTATTACATAAGTTGATATAAATAGTAAATTTATGGTACAATATTTTAGGCCAATACATACTATTTTTACAAAATACTTAAATATATTGGAGTTTGTTGAAGTAGGTTAAATAATCAATAACGTTGTTTAATTAGTCACAACATTTTAAAATACCAACATTAAAAATTATTGAGGTGAGATATGAGGTATGAAAAATCATGTGGAGCAATTCTATTTAGAATAATTGACATTGAAATACAATATTTATTACTTAAAAGCATAGAACCAGGTAGTTTTTGGGGATTTGCAAAAGGTCATATTGAAGGCTTGGAAACAGAAGAAGAAACTTGTATAAGGGAAGTCTTTGAAGAGACTGGCATCAAAATAAATATAGAAAGCGGTTTTAGATTAGAGGATAAATATAGAATTGCAGAAGATATTGAAAAAGAAATAGTAATTTTTTTAGGTAACGCTAATGAACAAAGCGTATGCATTCAAAAGGAAGAAATTATGGATTATTCTTGGTGTAATTATAATACTGCAATTCAGTTGATAACCTTTGAAAGTTCAAAAATTATGTTAGATAAAGCAAATAAGTTTTTGTTGAAAGTTATGAAAAATTATAAAGATAATTTATAATTTTGGAGGTAATAATGAATTATAATTTTAATGAAATAAGTATTTTAAAAGATTGGACAAAAATAGAAAAAATAGAATATGGGTGGTCTTCTGATGAGAAATATTATGTAGAAGATAGTAGAAACATGAAATATTTACTTCGTATATCTGCTGCTGATACTTTTGAAGAAAAAGAAAGAATTTAAAATTATAAAGAAATTTAATGCACTTGATTTTCAAATGTCTAGAGCTATAGATATAGGACGTTTTAATAAAAATAAAAATGTTTATATGGTTTTAAGTTGGATAGAAGGCAGTAGACTTGATGAAAAGATTGAGACTTTATCTGAAATGGAACAATATAGACTTGGTATTGACGCAGGAAAAATATTAAAAGATATTCATAGTATTGAAGTTGAACCACAGGATATTCCTTCAATTAGTAAAATTCAACGAAAATTATTTCAGCTGGAGCAGTATGAGAATTCATCTGTTCGTATTCCAAATGATGAAACAACAATATCCTTTATAAAAAGAAATATTGCTATGTTGTGCAAGTCAGCTCCTGCTTATTTACATGGTGATTTTCATGTTGGAAATCTAATATACACACCTAATAAGACCATTGGAGTAATAGATTTTAACCGCTGGGAATGTGGTGATAAATATGAGGAATTTTATAAGGTTCAAAGTTTTGATTTAGAACATAGTGTCCCTTTTTCTATAGGACAAATTGAAGGGTACTTTAATGGTAAACCACCTATTGATTTTTGGAAAACTCAGGCTGTATATGTGGCACATGCATCTTTATATTCAATTAAATGGGCCGAAAAGTTTGGACAAGAAGACATTGCTGGAATGACAAAACGTTGTCTTGAAGCCTTTGATGATTATGATAAATTTAACTTGATAATACCAAAATGGTATTCAGAAAATCTAAAATTATTGGAGGAGTAGTCAATGAAAACTACAGATTATTCAAAAATAGCAAGTAAATATGATAAGAATGAATACAGGCAAAAAATTGAACCTGATAATATACTAATTGAATACATTGAGCAAAATGTGCAATCAGAATATAATATTCTTGATTTGGCATGTGGGACAGGCATTTACCTTGATAATCAAATAAAGTTTTTTAGTGATAAAAATATTAATTGGTGTGGGTTAGATGCTTCAGAGGATATGCTTAAAATTGCAAAAAATAAGATTAATAATATATCATTAATCCAGGGGGTTGCTGACAGTCTACCCTATGAATCGGAATACTTTGATTATATATCAAATAATTATGCTTTTCAGCACTTTACTAAAAAGGCAAAGGCGTTAGATGAAGTAACTCGTGTTCTTAAAAAGGATGGTATTTTCACAATGCATAATATTGCAATACATGAAATGAAAAATTGGTGGATTTACAAATACTTTCCATCTGCCTATTTTGAGGATTTGAAAAGGTTTTGGAAAAAAGAATTAATATTTAGTGAACTTTTAAATAGAGGGTTCAATGTTGAGATGAATATAAAATACAAAATGAGATTAATGGAAATATCAAGTTTACTACCATATGTTGAAAATAAAGATATTTCAATACTCACATTAATAGATGAAAAAGATTATCTTAACGGACTTGAAAAGATGAAGTCTGATATACAGAATAATTCAGAGGCAAAAGTAGTTTGTGATTTCGCAGAAATGTTTTGTGTGGCAAAAAAATTGAAATAGCTAATTATGTAACTAATATCTGCTAATTTGTTGGAGGTCAAAATGAAGAAAAAATTTATGATATTTGTTTCTCTAGCTTTTCTAATCATTGCATTTTTTAGTATATATATTTGTTGCTTTAATAAGCACAACAAGACAGATGGAAGTACTAAACAGCTAACAAGAAAAGAAAAACTAGAAGACTTCGATTATGCTTATGATATTTTAAAAAATAATTTTCCGTATTTTCCACTTGAAAGTAAGAAAACGAATTTTGATTGGTTAGCTCATAAAAAAGAATACGAGAAACAAGTAAAAAATACAAAAAATGATATTGAGTTCTATAATGCAATGACTAATATTTTCTATTCAGTTCAAAATGCACATACTCATATTATTCCACCTTCATACTTGGAAGATTACAAAAAAAATGAAGGTAACTACACTTGGCTTAATGTATTAGACAATTCTAAAGTAAAGGCTAGAAATAATTATTGGAAAAAAGAATTAAATAAAGATAATGGTAACTATGTTGTACCTTTGTGTTTTTTATATGTAGAAGGGAAATATGTTGTAGTAAATAATCAGGACATTGGCAAACCAAACAATGCAGGAATAGATTACTCATATCTTGAAGGAAATATTTTAGACAAAATTAACTCTATACCCGTGGATGATTATGTTAAGGGTATGATGAACAAGACCTATCTTGAGTATGATTCTTCTAGAAACAAACTAAAGTTAAATCCACTATTTTTAACAAGTAGGAGCAATGAGGAATGGAATCTTTCTTTTAAAACAGCGAAGGGGGAAACTGTAGATAAAAAAATTAGTAGCATAAAATTTTCAGAAACTAATGATAATCAAGGACAATCTAAATCTAACAACACAGAAAACTGTATAATAAGTTCAAATAAAGTGGCATATATGAGAGTAGATTCAATGAACATGGATACTAAAGACAGTGATTTTTTAGAGATTAGCAAGTTCTATGATAAAATTAAAGGATATCCCTATTTAATAATAGATATTAGAGGGAATGGTGGTGGCGGAGATACATATTGGCAGGATAATATTGTAGCTCCATTATTGGAAAAATCATTAACATCAACTCGAAGGTTAGTTTTCAGCAAAGGAGAATATGTACAACTTTTTATAAATTCAACAATCGGGAATAAAAATCTAAGTCCTATTAGTAATTTACCTAAAAAAGAAAGTTATCCTAAATGGATTCAGGATGATTTTATAGGGTTTTGGGATGGAAATTGTTTGGTAAGCCCTTCAAGTAAAGTGGATTTTAAAGGTAAAATATATCTTTTGGTAAATGGCTCTGTATATTCTTCTTCTGAGAGTTTTGCTGCATTTTCTAAAGAAACAAAATGGGCAAGTTTAGTAGGAACAACAACTGGTGGTGATGGAATTGGAATGACCCCTGCAGTTGCGAGTCTCCCTAATAGTGGTCTTGTATTTAGATTTCCAATGAGTATGGGGATAAACTCTGACGGAACTATAAATGAAGAGACTCATACAAAACCAGATATATTTGCGGAGGAAACCTATGGAGACTATTTAAATGATATATCTTGGAGAAAATCTAATAAAGATGAGATAATTAGTCCCTATGATACTACAATAAATAAGGTTTTAGAAATAATAAACAAATAAATTTTATGTAATCTAGTAATAATATTCAACTTTGTTTTATGGATTATTAAAAAAAATTGCAACCTTTAGTAGGAATCATCGACTAAAAGGTTGCAATAATATCCTATTCAATACCATATTCCCTCATCCTGTTATACAATGTTTTTCTCGATATACCAAGATATTCAGCAGTATTATTTTTATTATATTTATTTGATTCTAAAGCACTCAAAACACATTCTTTTGAGTGTTTTTTTATTAACTTAATACTTGATTCATTGGCGTTAGAAGGATTTGCATTAAAGGAAAAAGTATTATCCATAGAACGTTCATCCAAGGATTGCATTAGCATATTTCTTTCAGAAACTGGCTCATCCATTACATAATTTTGGATTTGTTCTAAGTTTATTGTTGGGGCATCATAAATTTGAATTACACATTCCAATAAATTTTTCATCTCACGAACATTTCCTGGCCAATCATATTTTACAAAGAAGTCCTTAACCTCATCAGATAAGTTAACTATGGGTTTATTAACTCTAAAACATATCTGCTCTATAAATTGCTCAGCTAATATTAATATATCATCTTTTCTTTGGCGAAGTGGCGGAATCATAAGCTTGATTATTCCTAATCTATAGTATAAATCTTCACGGAATTCTCCTCTTAAAATCTTCTTCTTTAGATTTTTATTTGTTGCTGCGATTATTCTTACATCTAGGTCTGTAGAAATTACACCACCAATTTTCATCAAGCTTTTTTGCTCTATTACCCGGAGTAGCACTGCTTGTAAATCTAGAGGCATATCTCCAATTTCATCTAAAAAGATAGTACCATGATTTGCTAATTCGAATTTACCAATATTTCCACCCTTTTTAGAACCTGTGAAAGCACCTTCTTCGTAGCCAAAAAGCTCACTGGATATAAGGTCTTTTGGGAAAGAGGCACAATTAACAGCTATAAAAGGATTCTGGCTTCTATCGCTAGCATTGTGTATAGATTGTGCGATGATATCTTTGCCTACACCACTTTCACCTAAGAGTAAAACATTAATATTGTTTTGGGAAGCGGCTTTTCCTTGGCTTAGAACATTCATAAAACTTGTATTGCTGCCTATAATTTGTGAAAAGTTAAAATTAGCATTATTACCTGTATGTTTAGAGACTAGTTTCTGTATTCTTTCTCTGGAGCTTATAATAATTGAAACTCCATCAATGTGAAAATCTCTTGCATAAAAGGGACGTACAGAAATATTTAGTTTTATTTGCTTGCCATGTACGGATACTTTCATATCCATATCTTGAACTTTTGTTTTATTACTGACAATATTCCAGAACTCTTTATTTTCAGGTAATGGATCAATAATCTCCTCTACATTTCTGTAGTACATATTTTTAAACGGGATATTAAAAATATTGAAAACTTGCTTATTTATATACAAAATCCTGTTATCTTTATTGGATTGATCTAGAGCTAAATATCCTTCTATGGAATCAAAGAAAATATCGCAGGATTGAAACCAAAAGCACTGCAAGGCAATTTTACTTGCTATAGATTCAGATAAAACTGAGAGAACAGAATTTTTATTAATGCTAGGAGTAATAATTGCTATCCCACCAAGGACAAATTTTTCTCTAGCATCTTTTTCTACTAAGATAGGAGAAAAATAAACTGACATATCAATGGCAAATCTAGAATAGTGTTCTTCACCATTTACTTCAAAGGGTTTCTTATATTTAAGACCTAGAGAAACAGCATTGGTGCCTATTGTTTTTTCATCCCAAACAGATTTTTTCTCTATTTTATTCTCTTTAGCCCATAGTTTGAAACTATCATCTCCATAAAATTTCAAAAGGCAGCCATTTCTATCAAACAAGGCAATACCAAATTCAAAATCATCAAATTTACTTGGAGTTTTGCTGAGAATTTCATTTGAATATATAAAAAGAGATTTGCAATTTTCTTTGCAAATGCTAAATTCTTCATCTGAACAAATTAGAGGTACACTTCTATTTGGATTAATTCCTGCAGTATGACTTTCTTCCCAAGACTTAAGTATCTGAGGTGGCAAATTATTTCTAATTTCTTTAAAAGTATGAAGTTTTGACCATTTTTCATAGTTTATTTCAGTCATGGCGGTTCCTCCTGATTCAATTCTTAGAAAACGAAGAATTATTGTTTTTTTTACATTATAGCATAAATATGCTTATAAAAAGATAGATATTATCGAAAATTGGGTAAGTATTACCCAATTTGTGCATGTAATACTTGTTTTGAGAAAGGGTAACACGAAGTTTTAAAAGACAATGATTACAAAATCTTTATAGCTTTTGGCAAACCCTACCTATACCAGTTGTTATAGGTGTTCAAGGATATTGTATATGAACGAATTAATGGTTTAACCATGATGAAAATAATAGCATCTAAACCTTGGAGAGTAAAGAAAGAGGCACAAAGATTAGCAGAGTTACATAAATTAATTCAGCAGAAGGTTGATTTTGAGTTACCTAAATTTAAAATGAGACTCAAGGTTTGTATATTAAGGACAGAATTATTATCAGATGATATAAAAACAAGATTATATGAATATATTGAACAAATTGAAGATGATAGTATATTATGTCATGGAGATTTTCATCCAGATAATATACTATTAACAAAAGATAAACCAATAATAATTGACTGGATGACAGCAACTCAAGGAAATCAATTGGCGGATGTTGCAAGAACATCAATAATTTTTAAGTTTGTTGCTGTTCCAGAAAAATCCTACATGGAGAAAAAAATATTTGAATTTATTAGAAAAAGTGAGCTGTATAGTAAATAGCAATTTTTCTCTGATTTTGCCTTCAAATATTTGAAAATACTAATATTTAATGAATCAGTATAGGTTGATAAAAAAACCTTAATGATGTACATTGTTACTAAGTATAATGTAATATTTTATATGCTGTAAATTGATTTGCATATTACCAAAAAGAAATATATTACAATCAAATAGAACAGCAAAATAAAGAATACAAGGCTCGTACAAAATAATGTGAAGAAGCCTGAAGCTTGTCGTTTGCATAACGATAAGAAAGGAGAAAAGGAAAAATGCTTCAAACAACAAAAGAAGCTCTTGCGGAAACCTTAAAAAAAATGTTGAGCAACAAGACGCTTGAAAGTATTTCAATAAAAGATATTGTAGATGAATGCAAAATTAGTCGTCAAGCTTTTTACTATCACTTTAATGATATTTATGATTTGCTTGAATTGATATATACTAATGAAGCTGTGAAGCTAGTGAATGATCATAAAGATTATGAAACATGGCAAGAGGGGTATTATCATGTTCTCCAATATATGCTTGCCAATAAAAAATTTGTGCAGAATACATATCGTTCCATAGGCAGAGATTATTTTGAAAACTTTATATTCAACATATTATATAAAATGATTTTGGAAGTAGTAGAATCTCAATCTACTGATCTCAATGTAGAACAGAAAAATAAAGAGTTTATTGCCCGCTTTTACAGTTTTGCTTTCATTCAGATTGGGTTTGACTGGCTGAAAAGAGGAATGCTTGAAGAACCAAAGGAGATAATTGATCAAATTGATGTTTTAACAAAGGGCGATATAAGAAAAGCTCTTACAAAATATGACAAATAAGTTTTACATTCGTGGGGCTGTGTAAAGTTACTTTACACAGTCCCACCAATGTAAATTGTGAATTTGGTGAAGCTCTTTTAGAATAAAATTGCATATAAAATATGCAATTTTATTCTAAATGGGGGTATTATTATATGGACAGAAATTGTGGAAATAAACAAGCCTACTTCGTAGGTGGCGGTCTTGCTTCATTAGCAGGTGCGGTTTATCTTATTCGTGATTGCGGCATGGAGGGGAAAAATATTCATATCATGGAGAGTATGAACATTCTTGGTGGCTGTAATGATGGTATTGGTACACCTGAAAAGGGATATGTATGTCGCGGTGGACGTATGCTCAATAGAGAAACTTTTGAAAATTTTTGGGATTTATTCAGAGATATTCCTTCTCTTGTTGAGCTAGGAAAATCCGTAACAGAGGAAATCTTGGATTTCGATGCAAAGCATCCAACCTGCACAAATGCCAGGCTGATTGATAAAAATGGAAAAGTTTTGAGTGTTCAAAGTATGGGATTTAATAATGAAGATCGTATCACCATGCTAAAATTGCTGATAACTGATGAAGCAAAGCTGGACAATGTGAAAATTAATGACTGGTTTTCTGATCATTTTTTTACCACAAACTTTTGGTATATGTGGCAAACAACCTTTGCATTTTTTGAATGGTCCAGTATGTTTGAGTTTCGCCGTTACATGAACAGAATGATATTTGAGTATAGCCGTATTCAAACTCTAGAAGGTGTTACACGAACTAGATACAATCAATATGATTCGCTGATTCTGCCTCTTAAGTCTTATCTTAACAGCTATCATGTAGATTTTGTTACGAAGTGCACTGTTATGGACATTGACTTTGATGATACAGACAACATTACAGTGAAAGCCATTCATTGTAACACCAATGGTACAGATGAGATTATCCAGCTCAAAGATGATGACATGTGCTTCGTGACAAATGGCTCAATCACAGACTGTTCTTCTCTTGGAGGTTTTAACATGCCTGCGCCGTCAGTTACTGAATTGCCTCCGTCTTACCTCTTGTGGAGCAAAATGGCAAGAAAAAAGCCGGGGCTTGGAAATCCCGAACCGTTCTTTAAAAATCCTAACGAAACCACATGGGAGTCCTTTACCGTTACATTCAAAGGTAACTGCATGGATAAGCTCCTAAAAAATTTCTCGCGCAATACTGTTGGTATTATGACATTCCCAGATTCTAGTTGGCGTATGTCCTTTGTTGGTGCTGTTCAACCACATTTTCCTAATCAACCAGAAGGCTGTTATGTATATTGGGGTTACGGCTTGTATCCTAATAAAATTGGTGATTATGTGAAAAAGCCTATGAGAGAATGCACAGGAAAAGAGATTTTAACTGAGCTTGTTTATCAATACCACTTTGAAGAACATCTGGATGAAATCATTGCAGAAGCGGTAAATGTCATTCCTTGCATTATGCCTTATATCGATTCTCATTTCCAGCCTCGCGCCATGGCTGATAGACCTGCTGTTATTCCGAAGGGAAGCACTAACTTGGCTATGATAAGCCAGTTTGTTGAAATCCCTAAGGATATGGTTTTTACAGAGGAATACTCTGTAAGAGCAGCTCGAATGGCGGTATACAGATTGATGGATGTACATCTTCCCATTTCTCCTGTTACTCCGCATTCAGAGAATGTAAACACGCTATTTAAGGCTGTGCTTACCAGTTTACGATAAGGAAAATAAACTATAGACGGAATCTATACATTACAATGTTTTAACTGAATTAATAAAAACGGATATTGTAAAAATGCCCCTAATCGTAGAATAAGTTAACTGCGATTAGGGGTATCATTATTTCAGTAGCAAGCTAAACTTCGTTTCGCAACGACCTCTGGGTGCTAATTTTTCATGTATGTAAAAATTAGCTAAAGAGAAGTAGGCATTCTTTTAGGGATAGAAAATAAATTTTTTATTTAAGTAGTAGTGAAAAAAATTGCAATAAAAATGTGTTCTAAAATTATAGAATAGTTAAGTAACTATAAGTGTAGTATAATGGATGTTTTTACTTTTTACTACAAATATTGAAGGGTTAAATAAATACATATTGAATTATGTGTAGTAAGGTGTGTTTATTAGGGAATAGATTAAGTTGAGCTAATGCCTATAATAGGAATTTGGAAAAATGAACACTTAATTAATGAGTGTCGGTAATACCGAAGTTAGATGAAACCCTTTAATTGTAATTTTGACTGATTATTTTAGAAAAAAGGAAATTGTTTAATGAGAAATCTAGAGGAACTTATCTATTATGTAACTCCCCTCATATAAATATAGCACTAAATTATTATTAGCATTCGATATATATATATTGTCAATCTAAATACTTGAATTTTGTCGAATTCTATAAAAACCTTGATCATTATATTAGTTAAAATATAAAGTAATTTCATTAATTTAAATATTAGCATTAAAAAAATTGCAAAATAAATAATAAAAGAGTATATTGATGTCTATAATTGATAGAAAGATCAAAAAAGAGTAACAGGGATATTATGAGAGGAGAGTAATTTTAATGTTAAATCAAAAATTATTTACTATTGGAGAAATAAGCAAAATCTGTAAAATCCCTATTTCTACTCTTCGTTTTTACGATGAAATAGGAATTATTAATGCAGAAAAAGTGGATGTAAATAGTGGTTATCGGTATTACAGCAGTGAAGCATTAATATTAATACCTATCTTGAAATATTATAAATATTATAATTTTAAACTTGATGAAATCCATGAACTATTAAAGAGAGGTGATTTAGAACCTTTACAAAATCTATTGGATGATAAAATTAATAGATTTAGCAACGAAATATCTTTACTAAAAGCAAAGCGAGATAGTCTAACTTCTTGGTATAATTTGATTACTGAGGCAAAAGGGGTACTTACTCAAGACATTAGCGCATTTCACCTGAATTTCCTTCCGGAAATTCAGGTTGTTTCTTACCAACCGAGATTATATGAGAAAGATACTTTAAAGCATCTTTTAGTCAACGCAGATTTTACTAATTGCTTTGAGTATGAAAAAGCAATAACATGTGGTCCACTATATATTGAATTTCAAAGCACTACAAATCGCTTAGCAGGAGACTACAGAGGCTGCACACTCAATATTCAAATTCATAAATATACTCCTAAAACAGTAAGAACTATTTTGGGTTGCTCTGCCATTTGCGGTTACCATAAAGGTCTCCACAAAAATATTGCTGATACATATTCCGCTTTAAACATCTGGGCAAATGAGCATAATTTTAAAGTTAATGGATGTTCAATTGAAAGATATATTATTGATTATTGGAGTACGAATATTGAAGAATTATTTGTTACAGAAATTATTTTGCCATTAAAAAAATAATTTACTTGACCCTCAAGTATACTTTAGACATTATAATCAAAATTGAAAAAACTATTGTAAACCAAATAAGGAGGGTCAAAATGAAAAAACAAAAAATAGGTTATAAAAAAGGGCTTATACTTTTAATGTGTATCATTCTTTTCACATGTTCACTAATTGGATGTAATAAGCCAGCTGCAAAGACTAGTAGTTCTTTACCTACGAGTATCAGTCAGAAGGAGTGGGCTAATTCAAAAAGAAATTGCGCTTAGTACTGGTATAAAAATGAAATATGTAGAAATGGGGCAAGCTGATGGACCAATAATTATTTTCTTGCATGGTATGACGGATAACAGCAGGAGCTGGTCTTTAATTGAACCTTACTTTACAAGCAAATATCATATCTACATGTTGGATCAAAGGGGGCATGGTGCAACTGATAAGCCAGATTTGAGAATGTATCCAGTATCCTTGTATGCCAGTGATTTATCTGCATTCATGGATAAACTAGGTATTAAAAAAGCAAACATTATCGGTCACTCAATGGGAAGTATGATTGCCCAAGCCTTTGCAATTAATTATCCAGAGAAAGTGGACCATTTGGTCTTGGAATCAAGTACATTAGTTAATAACCAAACAATTGGATTAGATATGTATAACGCAACTTTATCCTTTGGAGATAATCCTCCAAGCGAAGAATTTATGGATAATTGGTATTGTAATCCAAATCCAGTGGATAAAGAATTTTTATCACACGAAAAGGCTGAAGCTAGCGCTATCCCTCCTTATGCTTGGAGAGCTGTTACTAAAGGTGTCTCATTTTCTGATTTGACATCGTTTATGTCAGAAATAAAAGCATCAACCCTTATTTTATGGGGAACATCTGATACTTTCTTTGGTAAAAAGAATCAGGATGACTTGCGTAAAGCATTACCAAATGCAAAATTTATTGCTTACGAAAATATTGGTCATAACATTCATTGGGAAAATCCACAAAGCATGGCTAAGGATGTACTATCTTTTTTAGAAACTTCGACAAACTAAATATAAGCACCTCTGGGGTGTAATATTTTCCAGAGATAAGCTGTGACCGAATAAAGAAAATTAAAAACTCCTGGGGGCGTAAATAGTGAGCGTAACTTCGTTTCGCAACGACCTCAGGGGAACTAATTTTTTCATTTATGTAAAAATTAACTAATGGAATTGAAATCACTGCAGAGGATAGTTTTTAAAGCTTCACAAGGAAAGAGCAAGCGTTGATGATTTGAAGTTGGCAAAACAGTTTGTTACAAAGGTTATAAAATAGAAGTGTTAATGGGGTCCTCACTATTGCCTTGAACTAGGTTTATTGTGTCTGACAGGTTATTTATTATATGATTATAATTCCTACGCAATTCATTTAAGGAAGCCACCATTTCATGATTTTTTTTCTTTTTATAGCGGGAAATGCTTTCTGTAATTTGTTTGTTTTCAGCTTTTAATATCACAATAAGTAGTGAAGCCGTTTCAATTTGCTTTTGACAGGCTATGGTGGTTGAGGACAATGGACATTTTTTATCTTGCTTTAAGGTATCAGTAGTAACATCTGTAGATATAGAAGCTTGGTTTATTAAGGAAGTTGACGCAAGGGTAATAGCATTATTAAATGAACTATTTAATAATGATGTGTATTTCTTTGTATCGCTACCATAAACACCAGAATCAATTTCTTTTTTTATCATACTGTACACTAAAGTATATTTTGAAAGGAAATTAGGGTCTATTGATTCATTTATAGAGTGGATAGAATCTTCTATACGGGTTGAAAATTCATAGCCTATTTTTGCTTCTTCAGAAATATCAGAACTATCCAGGGTATTAGAGCTTGTACTAATTATATTTTTTTCTGTACTTTTATTAGTCTCATTAACAAGGGCATTGGTAACATAGGATATTGGTTTATTACTAATAATTGAATTCATATTAACACCTTTCTTACTCTGAATCTATTTACTGGTAGTATCGAATGATATTTCCATTACTTTAGAAATAGTATCCTTTTTACCCAATATCATTTAGGCTGTTCTCAATTTTTTTGTAGCAAGTTCGTTTCCCTCACAACCACCTCAGTGGAACAATTTTTCAAGGACAAGCAATGAAGAGCAACAAAAACATCTGGACATCAAACTGACAATCTCCGTAAGGTGTTAGAAACTTATAAACCGAAATTAATAATAGTGGAATATCTATGGATTTAGTTGATAAAAGAAATTACAATAACGCGCTAATCCCTAGTATGACTATTGCTTCTTACGTTCTTAAGTTTTTAAAAACATAAGATTTTTAGTTTTTAAATGTTGTATTCGTTAATTGTAAAGCGGTTCTATTTATAATAAACATTGTGGAATAAACTTCAATTTTCTGCTAAAATTAAGGTATGAAACATGAATATAATCATTAAAGATAATCAAAATGAACTTACAATAATAAATAGTGAATTACCAAGAAAATTCAAAGAAGATAAAAAAGGAATCTTAGATGTACGAGCAAAAACAAAAGAAGGCAAAGAAATAGATATTGAAATTCAAATACTACCAACAGAATACATGGCAGAAAGAACCATGTTCTATTGGGGTAAAATGTATATAGAACAAATAAAAGCAGGAGATACTTATGATAAGCTTAAAAAATGTATAACAATAAACATATTAGATTTTGAATGTACACCGCTAAACAAGATACATTCCAGCTATCATATTACAGAAGATGAATCGAGGTATAGATTAACAGAAGTATTAGAAATAAGATTCTTAGAACTTCCAAAGCTTGAAAAGGAAGGCATAGAAAAAGATGAAAGTGCGGCGATAACTCAATGGATGGAATTTATTGCGGCGAAATCAAAGGAGGTAATGGAGATGCTAGCACAAAAAAATGAAGAAATAGGTAAAGCCTACGATCAATTGCAGGTCATGAGTAAGAATGAAAAAGCAAGAATGGGCTACGAGGCCAGAGAAGCAGAAATCCATGACCAAATGACACGAATTAAAACTGCAAAAGAGGAAGGAATAGCAATTGGCGAAAAGAATAAAGCAATAGAGGCTGCTTCGAACTTTCTGAAGCTAGGAGTAAGTGAAGAAATAGTAGCTAAGGGTACAGGATTACCAGTAGAAAGGGTAGCTGAAATAAAAAAGAATATGATGGACTGAGAGCAGCAAAATAGTATAGGTTTATTAATCTTCTTATCTTAGAGTGAGGAGATTTTTTGTTTTAGTATGGTGATTAGCAAGCTCAACTTCGTTTCGCAACGACCTCAGGGATGATAATTTTCTTATTTGTGTAAAAATTAGCTAAATAGTAATTTACCAATCATGTTTGTCTATATTCATTGCAAAGATTCTTATGTATAACAAAATAAAATGTAACATTTTTCAATACCGCATTAGTCAGTTTTATCCTCTTGTAATAAAGCATAGAAAATTTTTAGTGAGGAATATTAAGTATAATGCAACATTTTAATTGTTAATATTTAGGAGGCATATATGGAGCACTTTATATTTTTCGTTATTGTATGGACGATAGTATTTATTGCATTACCCTCTGACAGAATAAAAGAATTACGTTACACAGCTGTAGTCTCTGTACTGTGGATGATATTTGTTGATAATATATCTTCTTATTTAGGGTATTATAGTTATCAGCATATATTAATCCCAATTGGAAGAGCATCACTTTTTCAACTTTTAGCTCTAGCAGGGATAGGATTTCTTATGCTTAACTGGATTGATGAAAATTCGTTATCAAAGCTGATGGCTGTATTAATAGTAGCTATAGCCTTCTTAGCTTTACAATATATTTATATTCAGTTAGGAGCCTTCTCCTACGGGAGCTTTGATGTAATGCTAAGCTTTATTCACAGCGTAGCAGCATTATCAGTATTTGTATGGACGTCTCTTGTGGTTGTAGGAGAGGAAAAGGTTTATGACGGCAATAGAAAAAAGAGAAGATGGATTCATCTTGACTAAAACAAGGTGCTAAGGTTTAGATAAACGCTAATTCTTAGCACCTTTTAACAAATACGATTTAGACCATAAAGTATACCTTTCAAGCACAAGAAAAATAATAAAACCCAAAATACGGATAAACTCGAAATAAAATAAATTCCAACTATTATAGAAATTTAATATATTTACAAACACAAAGAGACTATCCATCAATATGTTTAAAATCAGAGGAAAAATCACATAATACCATTTCTTATGGCTAGTAACAAAAACTGAGTATAGTACAGCTAAACACAACTGATATGGAACGCTGAACAAAATACTATCTTGATACACATTGTTAACAAAGCCTATTTTAAAATGCTGTTTGTCTAAAAGATTTTGCACCACAGATGACCCTTGTAGAATTACCCATGCTATCATAAAAAACGTAAACTTTCTCAAAAACTGATGTCTATCTTTATATAATCCGTAAAACCATTTTTTTGTTAAAGTGAAAATTACGAATGCTCCAACACCTGTCATATATAATTTCCACCAATGATGCTCATAGATACCCAACTTTAAAAACAAAAGCTCAACAAGCATGTAAGCAATAGATATCAAAAATATCCAAAAGGAGTTTAATGAAAAAACTACTACAAAAATTGCAGTACCTCCCCAAAAGAATCCATTACACATAAGATGGCCCAAGATATCTTCAGCAATATAATCTTTAAACACCCCGGGTTTATATTGATAACTGCCTAATACGAATAATACCAATATCTCACATAGATAGCCTAGTGACGAAAAAGCTAAAAAGAATGAAAATAAATCTACAAAATTTCTTTTTTTAATCATTGAAATTACTATTAATAGTATTCCAATAGCAACTACACAATAATACCAGAATATATTTGGCATAGTAAATCTCTCCCATTTATATAATATTAGAGTATTACAGATATAACTATATTTTCTTAATTAATTTTAGCTTTCTTTATGTAACTTATACTATATTGTTGTAGATTTTATTTATGCTAAGTAGCAAGTTCGTTTCTCTCACAAGTACCTCAGGGAAACAATTTTCAGGGGAACAATTTTTTCCAAGGACAAGCAATGAAGGGCAACAAAAACATCTGGAAATCAAATTGATAATCTCTGTAAGGTGTTAGAAACTTATAAACCGATATTAATAATAGTGGAATATCTATGGATTTAGTTGATAAAAAAAATTACAATAACGCTCTAATCCGCATTATGACTATTGCTTCTTACGTTCTTAAGTTTTTAAAAACATAAGATTTTTAGTTTTGAAAATGTTTTATTCGTTTATTCTAAAGTTGTTATATTGGTGATAAGCATTGTGGAATAAACTTCAATTTTCTGCTAGCAAATTCGCTTCGTTCATAAAACCTCTCGGGGGTCGTAAACAAATTGTGAACAATTTGCTTTGCTACAGGGCTTCAAATAGTGAATCTTCTAGGAAGAAATTTTTTCATTAAAATGGTTAGTGCAAAATAAATTTATTGTTCTTGGCTTTGTAGTCCTTTTATATTCTTATCAGACAATACAAGTAAAGTTATAAATACAACCATTGATGCCAATACAAAGAGGATATTGTACATTCTAAATTTTTGTGCAATAAATCCCCCTAAGAGATAGCCTATTGGAACAGATGCTCCTGATAATGACTGAAGTAAAGAACTAACTCTTCCTCTAAAGGTATCCTCTACCTCCTGTTGACAAATCACGCCAACAGTTATATTTACCCATACGATTACTATTCCTAGCAATATGTTAAGTACAGAATAATAAATAGTATAAGACCATTTTGATAAATAGGTAGTCGCCCCTGGGATGATTGCTAGTGCATTGCAATATATTACAATGCCTGCAATAAAGAATGCAAATACTACCATCTTATGTATAGAGGGTTTCTTATTAATTTTTGAATATAAAATGGCACCTACCATACAACCCAGTGGAAAGGTAGCTTGTACAATACCAGCCTGAAATGAAGTAGATTTAATTATTACATTAAAAATATAAGGTAAAAACAGCATTCCTATTGGAAAGAGAATCAAATTTGTGACTGAAAAGTATATAAATAAGTGATAAAGCCCTTTTTTCTTTCTTAAATAAATAAACCCTTCTTTAATCATGCTAAAGGATTTTTTTGAGGGATTTGAACTAAATTCCTTTTGAATATTAATCTTTGGTATGACTAAAGAATTTTCAAATATAGCTGATAGAAAGAATGATATTGCATCAATGATAAGTATTGCTTTTATACCAAGAAAACCATATATAATACTTCCTAAAACCATACCTACAATGGAACACAAGCTTGAAACAAATTGATTTGCAGAAATAGCCTTATTAATATCTGAAGGTTCTACAATGTTGGGTATAATTGCTGTAGCTGCGGGGTTGAAAATTGCAGCACAAATTCCCAAGATAATACTGACACTATATATTGTAGCAAGATTTAGCATGCCTAAAAAAGCCAGTCCTGATAAAATAATAAGCATAAGCATTCTTACTAAATCCATAATAACAAGTATAGATTTTCTACTTTTAATATCAGCAAGAAGTCCGCCAAAGGGACCCAGAAGAACAGTGGGAAGTGCTGTTAAAATAAGTACAATGGACATTTTAATGCTGGATTGCGTTATTGTTAGCACATACCAAGCAAGTCCAAATGCAAATACCTGATCACCAAATTGAGAAATTATCTTTCCTAAGAATAATAAATTAAAATTTCTATTATCTTTAATACCTAGCATAATTTTACCTCCAAAATTTCTTTTTATTTAATAGGCAGCATGATATCCATTTCTAGATAATCTTCCTTTAATACCTCTTCATCAAAAAATTCAATCAAGTAGTTATCCTTTAATTTATAGCCTGAATTGGGAAGCCATATATCAAGTACATACTTGTAAGTTTCTCTTGTATATTTGGGTGAAAGATCTAAAGGAGATATTTTACCTATATACTTAAAAACGGCATATTTATTTGCCGCAATACTAAGTTTTCTAAGGCCATTCCATGCTTCATTTCCTGTAACTTCAAAGCCTGTAAAATAGTTTAAGTTGTTTTTAAAATCATTAGATTGCACAATCCCATATAAATAATGTGGATTTTTTAAGTTGCGAATCCTTTGTCTTCCCTCAGTTATCATTCTATTACAGGCTCCAAAATAGCACCATTAGACAGCTTTACTATATTAGCATCTACCGGCTTCCACCTTTCAAAGAATAAAAGCTTATTCCCAGATTTTTTAAATTCTCCAGGTGTCATGCTAAAAACCTTTTTAAAAGCTCTTATATAGGTTTCCTCTGAATTAAAACCATACTCCAAAGCAACATCAAGTATTTTTCTATTGTCTGCAATATGAACTGCAGATAAAGTAAGTCTTCGGAGGCGTATATACTCCATAAGGGATTTATTTACAATCAGCCTAAAAATTCTATGAAAATAATAAGGCGATATTAATACTTCTCTTGCTATATCATTTAAAGTAAGATTACTTTTTAAATTATTTTCTATATATTCAACAGCAGTTATAACAGAATCTCAATAATCCATGAGCTCACATCCACAAAATAAATTCTTTAATCTATTATATCAATAATTCTAAAGCGAAAATTGACGTTTCTTGCTAATATGTATCAAAAAAACAAAATATAAAACCCCCAGCAGGCTGTGCGAAAATTAAGGTTCTATGGTATAATTTCATATATAAGTATAAAATTACATTTAAGGAGATAAGTATAAAATGAATTATATTTGCGGTGATGATAGAGAACAAATAAGAATAGAATCAATAGAGGATTATGTAGAAAAAGATAGTGAAGTTAGAGTTATTGATAAAATATCAAATTCACTTCGCTCATAAAAACCCCCAGGGGTCGTAAACAAATTGTGAACAATTTGTTTTTACAATGAGTGATTAGCAACTATCTAAGGGGCGCAAATGCTTTATTAAGGGGGGATTTTATGATAATAAATTGGGATAGAGTAGATGCATTACTAGGAAAAAAAACAATTATAATTTTACTGGTTCTTCTTATACTAAACTTTGTTTTGGGTTTATTAGCGAGTATAACCTCCATAGACTTTATTGATATATGTTTTGTTACAATAGGATTCTTACTTTTAATGGATACTCTATATTGTTTTATTAAAGCGATTATAGTAACAATTTATAGATTAAGAAGGCATAAAAGCATATATAAGAAGAAATCAAAAGATGGGCTATTATTAACTTATAACAAATACGGAAGATGGTCTTAATTCATGAAGGAATTTTAGCAAGGTCATCTACGATTCGCAACGATTTCAGGGGTGCTAATTTTTTCATTTATGTAAAAATTAGCTAATGGGAGTACTGCTTTTCCTGATTTTTTCTTGGCTGGTTTGCGGTGTCAATCATACCACAGCTTCCACAGCAGGATTTTCGGCTAGCACAACAGTTATAATAGTTCCAATCCTTGAAAGCATCTTAATAGACAGGTGACAGTCACTTGTTAGCTCTTGTCTAATTTTTACATAAATGAGAAAATCACAACCTCGGAGGTTGTTGCGAAGTATGGGGCTGTCGCACTATTTTTTAGTGCGACAGCCTCATTTATATTAGCGAATAAAATTCATATACTTTTTATTTTCTCTTTCTGGTGCTTTAACCTTTTCTTTGCCGTTATCAACCAATTTCATAAGCCATGCCATATTCTTTCCCAGCACTCTCATGATTTGTACACCTTCTTCATCTTTTAACGCTTCTCCTGGCCTTGTACCATAAATTACATTCCAATAATTTGAAGTTGGTACTAACATTTCCGAATAATTAATATAATTATTCACTTGATTAAAGGTAGAAACTCCACCAGAACGCCTTACAGCAACAACAGATGCTCCAACCTTATGCCTTAACATTCCATCATTAAAACTAGTAACATAAAATGCTCTATCTAAGAAAGATTTCATAGTTGCTGCAATGGATGAATAATGTACAGGTGATCCTAAAATTATTCCATCTGCTTCTTTCATTTTTTCAATCCACTGGTTAACCTCATCACCTGGAAGTGCACATTTTCCATCTTTGTTTTTTACACATTGATTACAGGCAATACATCCTCTAATTGACTTGTTACCTACATGAATAATTTCTGTTTCTATTCCTTCTTTTTCAAGTTCACTAGCAACTATTTTTATAGCATGATAAGTGTTCCCTTCTTTATTTGGACTTCCGTTAAACGCTACAACTTTCATTTATTATACCTACCTTCTAATAATATTTTTTTCAAGTATATCTACATATCATAAATTTTCCTATTTATCAAAATGGATTTTATCAGTACCTTCGTAAAAGGGTACTACTCCACATAATGATTTTCTCAGAATATAGAGACAAATCCACTTCATCAATTTCAATTAGTTTTTTTCTATTCATGCAAATCTCCAATATCTCTTTATCTATTCCGCTTAGCTGTTTTACCAAGTCAACCTTGCTGCTTATATATCTATTGGTTTCATCAAAATATTTAGCTTGCAAAATAAAAAATGATGATTTGTACAATGCCGATAAGATTTCGGAACTTTTTTCATAGAGAAAATTATGACAACAGGCATGATACAGATTACATGCACCTATTTTTATAGCACGTTTAATATCAGCTTTGTCAATTAGGGGCAGCAAATAGTCTATGCTGCCATAGATTGGCTGCGTATCATAATAGAATTGAAATAAATCAGATTTTTCCCACCCTAGAATTTCACTTTGCCCAGAAATAAATCCACAGGCTTTTTCCTTATGGGGCATTTGAGAAATTATCTCCTCATATTTTTTCAAATCTTGAATAGTTAGCTCATTCAAAATAACTACAATATCTATATCACTACTATCACTGGCTTCTTTGCGTTTGAAACTTCCTTGTAACCCTATAAAGGTAACCCTATCCCCAAACTCATTTTTTATTTTTAATACAAGATTTTCCACCCAATTTTCTATAATGAATGTCATCTTCTCACCTCAAAAATGCAAATTTCTCTTCAATCAAATAGGAGAGATTTTTAATTATTTCTTAGCATCAAAACAACAAACAATTAGCTTAATATATTTCTTATACATTTTTAATCCTCTTTTCTTTGCCATATTCTCTGGATAAAGTACTTCTTAAAGTTATGGATCCTCACCTTTTCACAATTTAATCAATTTGCAACTTACTCTTTGCGATAAAACTTTGTAGTAAGTATAATCGATGAGTGTTAGCTTTGAAGTATTTAGCTAATTTGTCATTAGTGCATAATTTGATTATAATTATTTTTCCTTGATTTTTCAACAATTTATTCAGGAGAAATGAGACTGTGCTTTAGTTTGGAGTTGGAAGACTGTGCTCAAGCAACAAAGTCTGTTTCAGTTTTTGTAAGAAGCCAACTCCTGCCTTTGTATTATTTTTACATAAATGTATGTACATTTTGCATTATTTAAAAAATGATTAAAACAGTCCTTTCTATCCCAAGTATTCATATTAATTATATTGAATCCCATAATTCATTTCCTTCTCGTATTCTTCTTTCTATTTCTCAAAATTGCTAACTTTATTGTTTTACAATTTTATCTATTTTTATCCAGAAGTTATCCTTGGCAGAATTACCTACTATTATATGTCAAGGCTCATAGCACTTTTAACTGCTTCAACTGTTTTATTGTCAATCATATTTGCTTTTTCACTTCCTGCAAGTATAATATCACGTACTTCACCTTTATGTTCTTCATAATAAGCTCGTTTCTCTCTAAAGGGAGAAATAAGTGAATTAATTTTTTCTGCTAAAAGATTTTTACAAGCTACACACCCAATACTAGCATTTCTGCACATTTCACAAATATTTTCATACTCACTATGATTAAACTTCATGATATTTGCTTACCATACATACATCAGGATTACCTTTATCCTATATAAATCATTAAATCGTCTTGCAATTTTTCTTGCTTGTTCCATATGTGGAAGTTGGTCATCTCCAACTGGAACTAAATCAGCATTGCAGAAGGTTATATCAGCTGTTTGACTAACTGGGTAGCCTAAAAAACCATAACTTAAATCGTCGTATCCATATTGCTTTGCTTCTGTTTTTATAGTTGGATTATGACGTAATGAGTTTACCGAAACAAACATTGAATAGAATATGGTCAACTCTGCAATGGTACTTATTTTAGACTGTAAAAACATAGTTATATTATTTGGATCTAATCCAACCGATAAATTGTCAATTGCAACATCATAAATACTTTGATTTAGCAAGCTCAACTTTGTTTCGCAACGACCTCAGGAGTGATAATTTTTTCATTTATGTAAAGATTATAAAAATATATAATCACCCTTATGCAGCTATATTCGAAAAAACCAATTTAATCCCTAGTATGACTATTGCTTCTTACGTTCTTAAGTTTTTAAAAACATAAGATTTTTAGTTTTTAAATGTTGTATTCGTTAATTGTAAAGTGGTTCTATTTATAATAAACATTGTGGAATAAACTTCAATTTTCTGCTAAAATTAAGGTATGAAACATGAATATAATCATTAAAGACAGTCAAAAATATCATCAGGAAGTGATGATATGGTTAAAGCAAAAATAGAAGATGATAATTTCATAATGTCTCCCAAAATCGATTTTGCTTTTAAGCTGCTATTTGGAGATTCGAAGAATATAGATTTACTAAGAGCACTACTCTGCGCAATACTAGATGTACCTAAAGATGAGCTTAATGAACTTACAATAATAAATAGTGAATTACCAAGAAAGTTCAAAGAAGATAAAAAAGGAATCTTAGATGTAAGGGCCAAAACAAAAGAAGGCAAAGAGATAGATATAGAAATTCAAATACTACCAACAGAATACATGGCAGAAAGAACCATGTTCTATTGGGGTAAGATGTATATAGAACAAATAAAAGCAGGAGATACTTATGATAAGCTTAAAAAATGTATAACTATAAACATATTAGATTTTGAATGTACACCGTTAAACAAGATACATTCGAGCTATCATATTACAGAAGATGAATCGCGTTATAGATTAACAGAAGTATTAGAAATAAGATTCTTAGAGCTTCCAAAGCTTGAAAAGGAAGGCATAGAAAAAGATGAAGGTGCGGCGATAACTCAATGGATGGAATTTATTGCGGCGAAATCGAAGGAGGTAATGGAGATGCTAGCACAAAAAAATGAAGAAATAGGGAAAGCGTACAATCAATTGCAGGTCATGAGTAAGAATGAAAACGCAAGAATGGGATATGAAGCAAGAAAAGCAGAAATCCATGACCAAATGACAAGAATTAAAACTGCAAAAGAGGAAGGAATAACAATTGGAATAGAAAACAAAGCAATAGAGGATGCTTTAAATTTTCTGAAACTAGGAGTAAGTGAAGAAATAGTAGCTAAGGGTACGGGATTATCAGTAGAAAGGGTAGCGGAAATAAAAAAGAATATGATGGACTGAGTGAAGCAAAATAATATAGGTTTATAGATCTTCTTATCTTTGGGCAAGGGGATTTTTTGTTTTAGTATTGTGATAGCCACACTCAAAAGAGGTATTTAGAAGAATACCTGTAAGTTAAATTGCACTTTCAAATTCCAATTTGAAAATAATATAAAAATAACTTTTCTATATAAAATGAAAATAATTCAAAGGAGGGCAGAAAAAATGTTAAATACTGAAATTTTATCTCAGCCATTAGAAGGTTTATGTGGACAAGTGTGTATTGCTCTTTTAACTAATAAAAGTGTTAAGGAGATTGTAGAATATACTAAGTGTGGAAAAAGCAAAATGTCTGGTAGAAAACTGTTTATAGGTTTAGATTTATATAAAATTCCTCATGCAGAAAAAATGAAATATACGAGAGGCAAACAGGCTGAATTACCGAACTGCTGTATTTTGAGTGAGCATGGGCATTTTCTTTTGCATAAAGATGGAATATTTTATGATAATATTAAAGGGGTATATAAAGAATATGACATGAGCAATTTAGTTGCTTACCTTGAAATTTTGATTTAGTAGAAACATATAAATAGTAATTTAACTATGTTTCAATGCCAACAAAGGAGGTATAGAATGAAAATTGAGATTACTGATGAAATTAAAGAACAAGATGAAGATATTATTTTTCAAGGTTTATTAGAATATAATTTAGCGAGAATTGAAGATAAAAACCCAAAGGATTTAGGGGTTTATTTGCAAGATGAAGCAGGCAAAAAAATTGCTGGTCTAATTGGAAATACACATGGTAATTGGTTGTTTATAAAATTTCTATGGGTTAGTGAAGAATTAAGAGGACATAGTTTTGGAAGTAATATTTTAAATCAGGCAGAAAAAACAGCGAAAGAGCGTGGTTGCAAGTATTCATTTTTAGATACTTTTAGTTTTCAAGCACCTGAATTCTATAAAAAGCATGGATACAAGGAAGTGTTTACATTAGAAAACTATCCTGTCACTGGAAAACGTTACTATTTTACTAAAACTCTTTAAACATAAATTTCAATTTTAGGAGGTGTAATAATGAGAAGAGAATTAGGAATTGCACGTTGTGGACTTGCTTGTTGCCTGTGTTCAGAGAATGAAAAATGTTCTGGTTGTAATTCAGGTGAATGTCCAGATAAAGAATGGTGCGAAAATCGCAAATGTTCTATTAAAAAAGATATAACTGCTTGTTATTTATGTAAAGAAGAATGTCATATAGGATTGCTAAACAAAATAAAACCCTATGGATTTACTTTGTTCATTAAGCGATATGGAATTGAAGAACTTCTTGATTGTTTAGATAAAAATGAAAAAAATGGAGTAGTCTATCATAGAAAAGGAATAAATGGAGATTATGATGATTTTGATAATGTTGAGGATTTAATATCCTTTATTAAATATGGAATTTGATAATTTCCCATTTAAGGTTAAACATTATAAATAGTAATTTGTAAAGGAGAGTAAGAAATGGGATTATTAAATTTTTTTAAAAAGGATACAAACAAATTAGATTTTACTGAAATTGATTCTAATGAAAAAGCTCAAGAACTATATGAGAAAAAGACTCTTGAACCACTTTATTTGATGCCGTTACGTTTTAACGGTCAGCCTGTTCTTCAGAATACATTATATGTGCCACCGGTAGTAGTTACATTAAAAGATAGATATGATGATATGGTTGAAGATTTACTAAAACAGGAAAAGGTTAATGGCTATGAGTGCAAACCAGAGTATAGGGGGAGTAGTTTTATTCCTTGCTCCTTAACTGTTATAGCAAAGAAAAATGGGCAAGAAGTTTTTACTGAAAAAATAAAAATATGGTAAATAAATTCTAATATTAATGGATTGAGAAGGATGAAATATTTGATGGATGGAGTGGCGAAGCTAATAATACTAAGAGGTAACTCTGGAAGTGGTAAGACTACGACAGGCAAGTCTTTACAAAGAAAATTTGGACATGGTACAATGCTAATTTCACAAGATGTTGTTAGAAGAGAAATACTATTTGCGAAAGATGGACCTAATCCAGAAGCCAGTCCGTTAATATTGGAACTTGCACTATACGGAAAAAGCAATTGTAATATTGTAATTTTAGAAGGTATCTTAAATTCAAAGTGGTATAAAAATTTATTTGAAAATTTACTGGATGAGTTCAAAGACCAAATTTTTGCATATTACTTCGATATACCTTTTGAAGAAACCTTAAATCGACATCAACAAAAGCCTAATGCGCATGAATTCGGAGAAAAAGAAATGAGAAAATGGTGGAATGAAAAAGATTTATTAGATATTATCCCTGAAGTATTACTGTATAAAGATAAGGATTTAAATGAAATAGTGGATATAATCTATCAGGATGTTATAAAGTAAATAGCAAATTGCAATTTGAAATAAGGGGTAAGTTAATGAAGGAAGAAGATTGGCGAAAAAGAATAGCAGAGAGAAATGACATAACAGAGCAATTAGTTCACTTAACTAAACCATTTGATGAAGATGGGATTGAAGTTGATGCATTAGATGTGTTAATAAAAATATTGAATGATAAGTGTATAGAAGGCAGTATATCTGAGTCTGGTTTTCTTTGCGGTAACAGAAAAGCTATATGCTTTCAAGATGCGCCATTATACGCACTTACTCAAAATATATATTGCCAACAAAAATTGAGAATGGGAGAAGATGAGAAAAAAATTCGTTATACGGGTTATGGATTATTATTCAGCAAGCCATATGTCTACAATAAGAATGGAAGGCCAGTTATTTACGATAGAGCAGATGACGCTAAGAAATATCTTCCTAAAGAAGAGTGGTGGAGAATAGTAAATTTAGATTTAAGTAATCATGACAATTATATTGATTGGACTCACGAGAGAGAATGGCGTGTCCCAGATGTATTCAAATTTGAGTTATCAGAAGTAGCAGTAGTAGTACCTAACGAAGATATCTATAAGAAGTTTTATGAAATATGTGACAAAGCAATAATAGATGAAATTAAGTCTGTTACTAATTTACGTATATTATTTTTTTGAGAGTTTAGCTCTCACTATGGCGACCGAAATGATATCATAAATAAATCTATTCTAATAAAGCATTTTTTAATTATTGCTTTTCATTTGTTTTCGGCTTTCATTTTTTTGTGAAAGCTAGTAAAATCAATAAGTAACTTTGTTGAGAGATAGCAATAAGAAAACAATTTTATTTGATTGGAGAGGTTTTTATGTCAGATGCTATATATAGAATTATACCGGAAAGTTACGATTACTTACCAGTTGATGAGCGAGCTGCTGATAGAGCTGTGAAAATTTTAAAAATGTATGTTCAGTCAGATAAAATATCTTGGAAAAGCTTCGCAAATCCTATATTTGTTGATTGTGGTAGTAATCTTGAAACAATTACATGTCCTTTCTGTGGGCATAACATAGATATTGATGTATGGCAAGAAATGATGTCTAATAGCTATGAAAGAAGTTACTATAATAATTTGGATGTTTTTCTTCAATGTTGTAACAAAGAAACTACTTTAAATAATTTAAAATATCAATTGGATTGTGGGTTTGCAAAATTCGTTATTGAAATTCTAAATCCTGTAGAACCGCCATGTAAACACGACATTTATGAAGCAAGTAAATGTTTTGGTAAATTAAAATTAAAAATGATTGTAGCAGAATACTAGCAACAGAGCTTGTAATCAAACTTTCAATCTCTGTAGCAAATTCGCTTAGCTCATAAAAACCCCCAAGGGTCGTAAATACAAGAAGTTAAATAATAATGTATAGGTAATTGCATCATTTGTAAATTTTTCAAGCATAAGATAAATAGTAATTTGAAGATTGACTATTATATAATTATTTGGTAAAATTTATAAAAATAAAGCTGTGAAAAGAAAAGTAAATAATAGGAAATGTTACAGAGAGCTTGTAAAGGTGAGAACAAGTACAAGGAATATTATTGAAAATGGTCTTGGAGCTGCGTACCGACTACATTTATTGTATAGGCTACGGTGGGAGTGCCCAGTATAGCACCAGAGTATCGAATTATATTCCGTACTTGCAGAGATCTATTTTGTGAAATGTAGATGAATTAAGGTGGTAACACGAAGCATATTGCTATCGTCCTTGAAATAGTAGTCAAGGAGGGTAGCTTTTTTTATTACATTTTTATATTAGAGGGAGAATTTTATTATGCTTAGAAGATTTGAAGAAAGTGATGCAAAAGAAGTTTCGGACTTAATAGCTAGAACATTGCGAGAAGTAAATATTAAAGATTATACAGTGGAATATATTGAAAATGAGGTAAAAATATTAACACCAGAATATTTAATAGGAAGATCAAAATGGACGCACGGTTATGTGGTTTATAAAGATGATAAATTAGTTGGATGTGGTTCAATAGGTCCATATTGGGGAAGCGAAGTAGAAAGTAGTTTCTTTACAATATTCGTATTACCAGAATATCAAGGAAAAGGAATTGGAAGAAAGATAATTGAAACATTAGAAGAGGATGAATATTTTTTAAGGGCTAAAAGAATAGAAATTCCAGCATCAATTACTGCTTGTCAATTTTATAAAAAATTTGGTTATGACTATAAGAATGGAATTGATAAAGTTGATGATGAGGAATTATATAGACTAGAAAAATTTAGATAACAAATAAAATTACAATTTGAAAATAATTCAAAGGAGGGCATAAAAAATGTTAAATACTGAAATTTTATCTCATCAATTAGATGGTTTATGTGGACAAGTATGTATTGCTCTTTTAACTAATAAAAGTGTTAAGGAGATCGTAGAATATACTAAGTGTGGAAAAGGTAAAATGTCTGGTAGAAAATTGTTTATAGGTTTAGATTTATATAAAATTCCTCATGCAGAAAAAATGAAATATACGAGAGGTAAACAGGCTGAATTACCGAAATGCTGTATTTTGAGTGAGCATGGGCATTTTCTTTTGCATAAAGATGGAGTATTTTATGATAATATTAAAGGTGTATTTAAAGATTATGACATGAGCAATTTAGTTGCTTACCTTGAAATTTTGATTTAGTAGAAACATATAAATAGTAATTTGTAGAGCAGGTGAAGTTATGAAGATATTTTTGCGTATGCATCCAAAGAATCGATTATCCTCTGTGCAACTATAAAATTAACACTGTACAGAGAGCGTATATTAAATGTATTCCATACTGAAGGAAGATTTTAAGTAGGTAAATGTTGTTAATAAACATCTGATGTTATAGTCAGTTGTTTTCATTGACCTATATATTTATTTTTGATATTATATAACCAATGGTAATTACCATTGGTTATATGGATGGAGTTGTTATAATGCAAACTAATAAAAATAATATAAGCAAAGAAATTATTTTAGAAACTACATTAAGCCTAATTGAAGAGAATAGAGGAATCAAAAATGTAACGTTAAGAGATATTGCTAAAAAGATTGGATGTACTCACACAAATTTATATAATTATTTTAGTAGCTTAGATGAAATCTTTTGGGAATCGCTTGGATTGGCTTTGCTTAAAATGATGGAATATGGAAGACCTTGTTTAACTACTGAAAGAGCTAATGAAGAAGAACTTTATTTGCTTTTATCAAATTTAATTGATTTTTCAATGAAACATCCTGGTTGGTATAAACTCATATGGCTAGAGACTATAGGTGGAAGTCCTTCTAGTGAAGTATCTGAAATATTAAGTAAGCCAGGTAAAGCGCTTAATAAAGTAATTATAGAAGCTAGCAATAACAAACTTTCAGAAGAAAAAGCAATTTTAATTGGTGATATACTTCATAGTTATTTGCATGGCCAATTATGTAAATGGATCAATAATCGGAGTTTTATAAACAGCAGTGAAGAAATAAAAATTAAGCTCTTGTCAAATCTAAAATACCTATATAAAGTAATGATTCAGTAGGGAGGAAAGCAAATATGCTAAAGAAAATTTTAATTGGAATTGTAGCTTTAGTGGCTGTTTTAATTATATCTATGGTTATTATAATTAAATTCTTAAATAGTCCCAAAGTAAGTAAGGAGAGTATTTTGAAAGGTAAAAATATGTCTTCAAAGAAGGCTTTAATTATTTTTCAACCTTCTTTAACGAATGCTACTAGTTTAATGGCAAATTCAATAGCCAAGGGACTAAATGATGAAGGCTATGAGGTAACAGTAAATTATCCCGCAAAAGATTTAAGTAATGATATATCAAAATATTCTATAATAATCTTTGGTTCACCAGTTTATGCAGGAAAACCATTAGATCCAGTAACAGAGTACATGTCAAAAATCAAAGATTTTTCTTCTAAGAAGGTTGTAATATTTTCAACTGGAGGAGACGCTTCAAATAAAAGTGAACTTGAAATTATGGAAAAATCTCTTAATGGTATAAAAGCATATAAAAAAGTAAAATTTATTTCAAGTTCAAAAGAAGAAAGCAAAAATAATGCTTACAATTTAGGAAAAGAGTTATCAAAGGAATAGTGAAAATTATGACAAGACTTATAAAAAAACTTCCCAATATCATAACATTACTGCGAGTAATGCTATCACTGTTTTTAAATATATATATTGTTAGTTATTTTGGAAACTTGTTAATTCCTATAATAATCAGTTTTACAATATTTTTAACTGATTTTTTTGATGGCAAAATTGCTAGGGATACTGGAAGTGTATCTAGTATAGGCGCAATTTTTGACGTAGTTGCCGATTTATTTTATATTGTTGGTTTCTATATTGTATTGTATACTTTTCATATTCTTCCCTTATGGTTTTTATTTATTATCCTATTTAAGTTTGTAGAGTTTATAGTCACTTCTAATTTCATTAAAAATACATTCAATGAAAAATCTATATTTATTTTTGATTTTTTAGGTAGGATTGTTGCTATGATTTTTTATATTATACCTTTGGTTTCATATGTATCCTTTCAACTTTTACACACTGGATATTTACTAATCACTAATTTACTTATATATGCCACTACCTTGCTTGTTTTTGTTTCTTCTTCATATCGAATTAGTAAGTGTATTAATGAATCTAGATTCTCCGATAGTGAATATTTCAGGAAAAAATTTTTTCATTAAGATGTTGGAGATATATTATAATAATTGTATATAAAGGGATATAAAAATTATGAGTGAAAATAATGATAAGAGCTTGCATATAGTTACTTTTTTAATTATTGTTTTGATGGGATATATTTTATTAGAATTATTATTAACAGTATGCTGTGTTATTGGAATAATGCTTCCAATTCAGACCTTATTCCAAATAAAAGCAGGAATTTCCCTTCCTATTGGGGCTATTGTAACAAAGGTAGCAATTTTTATCATCTTAGCGA
Source organism: uncultured Clostridiaceae bacterium (assembly GCA_963791805.1). Taxonomy (GTDB): domain Bacteria; phylum Bacillota; class Clostridia; order Clostridiales; family Clostridiaceae; genus JACMJL01. Next base: position 261,547 of record CAWBTU010000004.1, on the reverse strand, counting down.
TTTTTGCATTATATTTTAATATAAAATTTTTAAAAAACATGAAATGATTAAAGTTATAAATACAACCATTGATGCCAATATAAAGAGGATATTACACATTTAAAATTTCTGTGCAACAAATCCCTCCAACAGTTATATTTATTCACAACATTCTTAGGTTGTGGCACAATCGTATTATATAACAAGTAAGGAGCTGTATATCTATGATAGATTTACATATACATACCACTACATCAGATGGATCTGACGAACCTAAAGATATTCTTATTAAGGCACAGCAATTAGGCCTAAAATATATATCTATTACAGATCATGATTCCATTGGAGCTTATAAAAAGTTGGAAGCTATTAAGATTGAAAACTATTTTCAAGGCAAGCTTATTCCCGGCTGTGAGTTTTCTGCTGTCCATAATGGAAAACCAATTGAAATATTAGGATATGGTATAGACTTTGATATAATAAGTTCAACAGGATTGGTTTCAGATGAAAAGTTTTATGACAGAGAAAATGCTTATCTGAAAAAAATGATGACTGTATGCCAAAATCTTGGCCTTAAATATAGTGATAATTTATCAATTAATGGTAAATATTTTGCAACACAGATAATGCATGCTGATCTTAGGAAATATCCCGAAAACGAAAAATATTTTGATAAAGATATATGGGAAAGTCTAAATGCATTTTATAGAACTTGTGTCACTAATGTAGATAGTCCATTTTTTGTTGACCAAATGAAAGATTGTCTCACAGTAAGCGAAGCTGCTGCTCTCATAAAAAAAGCAGGTGGTAAATCATTTTTGGCTCACCTTTATGGATACTTTTCAGATGATCACGAAGATTTTCTAAATTCAATAGTATCGTTAAATGCACTTGATGGTATAGAATGTTATCATTCTCTTCATACAATTGACAAAACAAAACATTTACTTAATTATTGCAGTGAGCACAAGCTTTATGCATCAGGTGGAAGTGACTATCATGGAAAACTCAAGCCTAATGTTAAAATGGGAGAAAGTACAATTGGAACGAAAATACCCTATAGTATATTGGAACCATGGCTTCCAAGCAATATGAAATAGATTAACAATATTAATGACTAGTATTGCTCAAATTTAATCCCACAACTCCCACAATAATAAAAATTATAGAAATTAATTTTATTGCATTAATATGTTCATCAAAAACTAGTGCCCCAATTACTGTTAATATAACTATTCCAGCTGCAGACCATATGGCATAGGCCACACTAATATCTATCTTTTTTAATGCAAAGGATAGAAAGCTAAAACATATAATATATCCTAAAAATGTTCCTATTGTTGGCAATATTTTTGTAAAACCTTGAGAAAACTTCATAAGAGATGTTGCTGTAATCTCAAATCCAATAGCTAAAGCTAAATAAATCCACTCCATTAAAAAAACTCCTCTTCAATTTATTCAAATTTTTCTGTGAAGCTAGCTAGATATACTATTCATATAATACTGATATTTATATGGTGAACTACAATCTTAATCCCCATGAATTATTACAGACAAGGATCAGTTTTTAGTACTTATCTTTTGATTCTATCGTAAACTACTATAATATTTATTTAAAATACATAATAGTTGTTGTATAATTCAGATTACTTTCTTCACATTCAACAGCATTTTCTTGATATTGTTTAAATTTTAAGACGATTAATTCGCTTCGTTAGAAAATAGATAAAAAATAAAGATTTGCATAAAATACTCTATATACTCAAAGTGGAGGAATAAATTATGTACAAAAGTAATAGATGTTTTTTCCTAGTTATAATTATGATAGTAACAACTTTTATATCTGTTTTCTTTGGGAATCCTTTTGTGGTAACAAAAGTTTTTGCAACACCTACCGAAATTGATGGTAATAAAATTGTATTAATAGATCCAGGCCATGGAGGTATGGATGGAGGGGCTATATCTAAAAGTGGAACTATAGAAAAATATATTAATCTTAGCATAAGTCTAAAAGTAAAGGAAAAGTTAACAGAGCTAGGATATATGGTTGTAATGACTAGAGAAGAAGATAAGGGCCTTTATACTGAAGATGAGGATATAATGAAAATGAAAAGAGAAGATTTAAATAACAGATGTAAAATGAAGAGAGAGTCCAACTGTGATATTTTTGTTAGTATTCATCAGAATTTTTTTAAACAGAGTAATTGTTGTGGACCACAGGTTTGGCATTCAAAAAATGAGGAAAGTAGTAAGTTAGCTCATATAACACAAGAAAATTTAAATACAGATCTGGGATATAAGAAAAGGAAAGTGAAAGAAACTGATGGTGCCTACAAAATTTTAAGATGTTATGCTAATATACCGTCAGTTATTATAGAATGTGGATTTATTACTAATCCTGAAAAGGAAAACAAATTAAAAGACCTAGTGTATCAAGAAAAGATTGCAGGTTCTATTGCAAAATCAATAAAAAAATATTTTCAAATTAATGAAAGCTGACCAATAAAATAATAAATTAAGATTTGTGCTTTTGAATAAATTTAATTATGAGATTGGATATCTATATTGTGAATCCATCTTCTGTTTTTTCATGTGATATTGGTTTAATGCAATTCCTATAATAATTAGAATAATACCCATGAATTTCAGAAAAGTCAGGTCTTTCTTTACAAAAGAATCAATAACAAAACCCATTCCCAATTGTCCAATTAGGATCAGTACAGTGGATAAAATCACTTCTGTGTTATCCATACCTTTTATAGCAAATAGCATGGCAAGAAGTCCCGCAACTCCACCTATAAAATAGATGGGAGGGATGGCACTTAGTATAGTTGGATTCAGTTCATTACTTTTCCCAAGGAGAACTATAAGAAGTAAAGATAACAGCGTACCTTCAAGATAATTGATAAGCGTTCCATTCAGCATGCCTAAATGCCGTTTTGCCTGAACATTTACCATTTTATTTATCACACTTAACATACCATTGAATATGGCTAATAAAACAAAAATCATAATATAGCTCCTCTCTTTCTTTAAAAATACGCCACCATAAACACACCCAGTAGTATAAGACTATAGCTGGGGATTCTGTTTAGACGAAATGCTATTTTTTCTGTATCCCAAAGCCCGAAATGATCAATAATCGTAGATACGAGAATTTGGCCAAGTATGGAAAGCGACATGGTTGCAGTAGCGCCTATATTTGCTGCACAAAAACTGCTGGTGGTAGCAAGAGTAATTCCCATAAAACCTACAAAATAAGTATATGAAGGAGCGCCTGCAAGTTGAAGTTTCTCTCTTTTTATCAATTTGGCATAAAGGAGTAGTAATACGGCGCCTATCATATGAGTAAAAAAGCTAACTGTAAATACATTTAGAGATTGAGCTAATCTACCATTAAGGGATGTCATAATCCCTAAACTGATTCCACTGAGTAATAAAAATAGTAATTCCATAGTATAGCTCCTTTTGATGTTATTTGTGTGACATCATTGTCAGTACTTGTAGTTAAATAACTCCACTTTTATTGTAATATATTGTCTGTAATAAATGAAAGTGATATTATTTATATATACCATCAATAATTCTTATGATAAGTTTGAGGTTTAAAATGAGCAAATATAATATTACTTTAGATTCCTATAAAATATTTTGTGCTGTAGCTAAGTATGGTAATATCACCAAAGCTGCAGAAGCGTTATTTGTGACGCAACCTTCTATAAGTATGTCAATAAAGATGTTGGAGGAAAAACTTGGATGTACCTTGTTTATTCGCTCTTCAAAGGGAGTGAAGCTTACCAGTGAAGGTGAAGTTTTTTACTCCTATTTAGGTAAAGCAATGCTGCTTATTGATACAGCAGAACAAAAATATGATGAGCTACTACATTTGGAATCTGGACAAGTGAACATAGGCGCAAGTGATTCCATACTAAGTGGATTCTTGTTACCATACTTAGAAAAGTATAATGAACTTTATGAAAAAATAAGCATAAAAGTTATGAATAGAACAACGGATGAAACTCTTAAGTTACTGAAGAAAGGAAGTATTGATTTTGGCTTTATAAATTTACCTATAATGCAGCAGGATCAGGAGCAGATAGAGATTATAAATTATATGCCCATTCAGGATTGCATTATTTTTGGAACGAAGTTTAAGCAGCTTTACAGGAAAGAGTTTAATATAAAAGATCTGGAAAACTATCCTTTGTTGATGTTAAAGTGTTGTAGTAATTCAAGGCAGTTGTTAGATGAATACGCTAGGCTGCAGGGTGTCACATTAAAACCTACAATTGAACTAGATAGTACAGATTTGTTAATTAAATTTGCCAAAATAAATTTAGGAATTGCATTTGTAATTAAAGAATTTGCAGAAACTATGGTGGACAACAAAACTATTTTTGCAATACCAATATTACCAGCTCTTCCTCACCGTGCCATAGGAATGGTTAAACTTAAGAATATTCCTCTTTCTCATGCAGCCAATGCATTTGCACAACTAATATTGTCGGATTCGTAAATAGCAGCAGAACTGGAAAGCAAACTTCTAAGTTTTGTATGACGCCAGATCTCTTAAAAAAACTAGAACAGTATTTGTTGATATAGCTTGGATACGTCGGTGAAAAGCAATTAGTAACTTTTGTAGACAATAGAATAAAAGCCCTATTTAATAAAGTGTAACTTAGGTTGCACTTTATTTCTTTGAAAATCGTAATAATTGATTTGTATTAACTAGAGTTGGCATTTTATACAATCTAAAACTAAATCAGCGTCTTTGTTTTTCCTCACATAGAATTTAATTAGAATACTAGACATATCTGAGAAAATTGGAAGTAATATTTAGGAAAAATTAATTTAAATTATCAAGTAGTACTATAGAAAAGAATAAAGACATGTTATACTTAACAAGGCAATGTCGAAACAAGTCGAAAATCAAACACGTTAAGGGAAGGGCGATTTTATGAAAAAGCAAGAGAAACTTCGAAATTCATTACTGAAAATGATAATTTTAATTGTTTTAGTTCCACTTATTATTGTAACTGCGGTAACTTATTTCTATGTAAGTAGCAATTTTAAAACAGATTTTAGTGATTTAATGAATGCAAATCTAAGCAAAACCTCCCAATTAATTGACTCTATTGATAAAAATAGTGTTAATACTGTTAACTTATTGTCAACAGATCCTAATGTAAATTCCATATTAGCTAGTCCTGATAGTTCAACCTGGTTAAGAAAAACTTTTCAAGGATATACAAGTTCTAATAAAGATATAGCTGCAGTTTATATGGCTACAAACACTGGTAAGATATTGCTAGAGCCAGACTCTCCATTACCAGATGGTTATGACCCTAGAGCGAGAGAATGGTACAAGTCTGCTATTGCAAAGCCTGATGAAGTTGTGCTAACTGACGCATATGAAGATGCTACTCAAAAAGGTGTATATGAAGTTTCTTTTGTAAAGGCGGTTAAGGACAAAACGACAGGTACAATTATAGGGGTTGCTGGAATTGATGTAAGACTGCAAGTTTTATCTCAGAATCTTTCAGAACAAAAAGCAGGCAAGAAGGGATACTTTGTATTACTTGATAATACAGGAATGGTAATAGGTAGTAAAGATTCAAGTATGGTAGGTAAAGATGTCACAAAAGAGAGCTGGATAAAAGATGTTAAAGACACTTCTTTGAATGGAAAAAGTATCACTATTGATGGGACAAAGAATCTAGCGTATTCAGAAGTAAATCAAAAAACTGGATGGACAGTTATAGGATTTATCCCTAAAAGTGAATTTTCAGCTAAAACATATGATGTAGTGTTTATAATAGGGGGGATAAGTCTTCTAATATTAGCTGTAGCAATTTTACTTGGAATAAGTTCTGCTAATAAGATAAGTAAGCCTATTAAAAACCTAGAGGGTTTGTTAAAAAACATTAGTGAAGGGGATTTTACAAATAAAATCTCTGAATCAAATATACGAACTCATGAGGTCCATTCAATTACTCACGCAGTAAACTGTATGGTCGATGATATAGTTTCTGTTTTGTCAAATGTAAAACGTACGTCTAGTGAAATAAAGGATTCTTCCGAATTATTAGTATCAGTTTCAGAACAATCTAGTTCAGTAGGACAAGAGGTGGCAAAAGCTTGTATGGACATGGCGGATGGAGCATCTAATCAGGCAGAAGCACTTGAAGTTAGTTCGGAACTTACTTCAAACTTGGGAGCTGAAGTAGATCAATCTTTATCAGATTCCAAACTTATGGCTGTAGCATCTAAGGAAGTAAGAAGTGCAACTGAGCAAGGAAAACATACAATTAGTGATTTGCGAAGTATATTTAAAACGACTTCTGAGGCAAATGATGAAGTTGCTAAAAAGGTAGAAATTTTGGCTGCAAACTCTAATAAGATTAGCACCATAACAGATACAATAAAGGCAATTACAGAGCAAACAAATCTGCTAGCATTAAATGCAAGTATTGAAGCGGCTAGAGCAGGGGAAGCAGGTAAAGGCTTTGCAGTAGTTGCTGATGAAGTAAGAAAGCTTGCAGAACAATCTTCTGGTTCAGCCTCTGAGATAAATGATGTAATAATAGAAATAAAAAACAATATTGAAGTTCTTACAGATAAAATTACTACTTCCATAGATCTAAATAAGAAAACAGAAAATAGTGTAGATCTTAGTAATAACGCCTTTATAAAAATTGATGATGCAACCCAAGCCTTTGAAGAAAATATGGGAAAAGTAATTAAATCATTGGCAGAGATAGATCATAAAAAAGTAAAGGTTATTACGAATATAACAAGTGCAACAGAAGTAGCACAAACAATTGCTGCAGCAACTGAGCAAATCAGCGCTTCTTCTGAGGAACAGGCATCTGCGTTAAATGAAGTGGTTTCTTCAGCAGAAAAACTAAATAATTTATCTGAAGCATTAGATGTACTAGTTCAGAAGTTTAAAATGTAAGTTGCTTTTAATAACAACAGAACTTGAAAGTTAACTTCCAAGTTCTATAAAAGACCCAATACTTGGAGAAATAATCAAGTGTGAACAGGCAAATGAGAACAAACAAAAAAATATGAATTGAAAAGAACAGTTTTGCTGTTCTTTTTCTTTTGGGTGTGGAATACATAGATGTAATCTTGAATATCTTGCCAATGCAAACTCGACGCGTAATAGTGTAACTATATTGTAAAAACATATGTTGAGATGTTGTGAAGATAGTAAAAAACGAAGGTTACTTTTTTTATTAAGTAGATTTAAAGAGAATCAAATGCATACCTGAGATTAAAAAAAAATAAAATTATTTTTGAATTTTATTCATGAACGCATATATATTAATCAGAAAAGAAAAAAATAAAATTTTGAGGAGAATGAGATATATGCGAGAAAGAAAATATGTAAAATTTAGAGTTGATATGTATGAGGATACAAAATTTAAAATAATAGATATGAAGCCAGAAAGAGATGCTATTCATTATATATGGAGTAGAATTGTATTGCTAGCAGGAAAGGCTAATTTAGTAGGGGATTTGTATCTTTCAAGAAGCATTCCCTATACTATTGAGACTTTAGCAATAGAATTTAATAGGGATATTGCTCAAGTTAAATTGGCATTGGATCTATTTATAGAATTAGAAATGATTGAGTTTACAGAAGATAAGGTATATAGAGTGAAAAATTTTGCTAAGCATCAAAATATTAAGGTGAAGGGAAAAGAAATAGCTAAGAATAAAGAAGAGACAAATAACAATATAGTTAGAAAATTAGATAATAAAACAATTGGAAATGCTGTAGAAAGTGCTCGAGAGGCTAAAGGAGGAAATTTAGAAATTAATAAAGGTAGAAAGAAAAACAAGAAGAAGGATGATATAGTTAATTTTAGTGATATAGATGAAGAAATTAAAGATGAAATTAAAGAAGAAACTAAAGATGATACAATATGCTGTATTGAAGGTATTACACCTTTGAGGAAGGACGAGAGTAAAATTTTAGAGTGGTCCTTTGGGTGAGTGGTAACAGAGCTTGTTAATAAATTTCCAATCCCTGCAAGATACTAGGTCTATTACGAAAATATGGATAAAAGCATCTATAATAGTAATTGATGAGATTATGACTAGAATAATACATTAAAAATAGATAATTGTAATATTTTATACTAATATGTAATAAAATAGGTTGAGATATTTATTTACAGATTGTGTACTTTATGTAATAATTTCATATATAGTGCTTGTATTAAAAACTTAAATTTCGAAATTTAGCGACTAATTATATCTCTTATGTGTTCAATAATTGACAGTTGGTTACATTGCTCTACATATAAATTAGCAGTTTACTATTAATTACCATAACAAAACAAGCTCTATTATAATACAAACTAAATAATCTATTGGAGGTAAAATAATGAAAAAAATATTTTCATTTTTAATTACATTAACTTTCATATTATCAATTTTTGTACAAGTTGTACAAGCTGATACACTTGATATAAATCAATCTCACAATAATAGCTACATAAGTTTAATTGACGCAAAATTATTGGCTTTAGACACACTTTCTTCTAGACATAAAAATGATAGTTCATGCCCATGGAAAAATGGTATAAAAATTTCTGATATAGTTACTTTATATGATTTTGACGATACTCCTAATGCTTATGCTTTTAATTTAAAACAAGACAATAAGGATTCAGGATATATACTTGTCAGTGCAAATGCAAATGCTCCAGAAGTTGAAGGGTTTTCATACGATGAAAGATTTTACTCAGATAAAATAGTTGATCAAAATCATAAAGGTAATAAATTGTACTACTTTTCAAATTATAACCTTTTTGTAAAAAGTGTAGATTCAGGAAATCAAGCATTCTATAATGCATTTAGTAATAATAAAATTGCTGTTAATAAAAATACTATAAAATCAGATTATACTAGATTCTTAAAAAGCAAGAATAATACAAAATCTAAATCGTTGCTAGACAAATTAAAAACAAATAGTTCTCTTAAATCTGTTTCAATTAGTAATTCTATAAATAACTTAGATACTATGAATTATAGTCAGGTAGTGTATGAGAAACATGATGTGCCCGGTTTTGATCAAGCTAATTTTTATGTAGCTGGTGATCAAGCTGGTTGCGCACCAAATGCTGGAACAACTATAGTTCATTATTGGTATCAACAAAGAGGTGTATATGGTTTGCAGCCAATAGGAGTAGATAATTATCAAAGAATATACAGCGACCTCTATGGGTATATGAAAACTAATGCAACAACTGGAACTACATCTCAAAATGCGTATCAAGGATTAAATACGTACGCTATGTTTAACAAAGCAGCTAGTGGCTGTAATTATACATCTGGTAGTAACACTACATTTAATCTGATACAAACTAATATTGCATCAACTGTTCCAGTTATGCTTGATTTATGGACACCTACATATTCAGTTGGTCATGTCGTGGCAGTATTTGGAACCGAATATAATAGTGATGATCAGTGGCTTAGAATAGCCGATGGCTTTTCCTCAAGCCATGGTACTTGGATGAGATACAGCCAAGGATATGCAGGATATACTAATGTAAGTTCAACCTATTATGTTAGATGGAATTAATTAAATAATATAAGAGGGGCTGTTGCACTAAGAAAATAGTGCAACAGCTTTTCTCTTGCAAAAAAGGTTTTAATATTAAAAATATTAAAAGGTTAAATGAATGAGTAATTTCTTGTATCTGATAAATGCTGAAGAATGCAGGACTTAGTTCAGTAAGATTGATATTTACCACACAAGATTCAAGCAGTATAATGGTTTAAAGATACTTGTTTCAGAGATTTATGCATAGGAAACAAGCACCTGAAATTGAGAGCAAAACTAAATTCTACATGCCCATTTTGCAAGATTAAGTTCGGGTAGTAGATCGCCGTGCATCTAAGACTATTTTTTCAGAAGTGATGGATGTAAGGTCACCTCATCAGGTAGAATTTCCACCAGTTTGAGGAGTTTATGCAGCTTGTGAATTAAAAAGCAGGAGAGACAGCTTGAACGGGGTGATGCCGTTTAGGCTGTCTCTTGCTTCGCTGTTGATATGATTCATCAAAGTAACGATGTCAGCCTGAGAATAAGGGTCCAAGCTCTGACCTTTTGAAATGACATATCGGATGTATTTATGGTTTTTTTCAATCATTCCCTTTCGCCACGAACTATTAGGATTACAATAATAGATGGCTGTGTGTGACTCTCCACTGGCATCATACTCCAATCGCTTAGGTGACTGAAATTCAACACCGTTATCTGTCAGTATAACAGGAAAAAGGTCATGGAAGATCCTGTACTTCAAGCTTCTCAGAAAGAGTGTCAAAGACCTCCAAAACGCAGTCCTGAGACTTCTCTGCAAGAACAAATATTAGCATTAGGGAATAGTCGCGAAAAAACATGGTCAGAAAAACCTGTTTTTTGTTACCATAACCTCTTTCCACTGTACCCATTTCAACAACACGGGAATTTGACGCTTTTTTCAATAGAGTGCAGAAATCATCATAAGTACGGTTGATACGAAATTCCTTGGCAGAAAGGCTGATTCTTGTGCCTTTTTTACGCCCCTTACATTTATAACGCACACGTCGCCTTAGGTCAATATTCCTTGCGGTAAAGATCCCTTTGTAAATGTAATTGTAAAGCATCCTGCGACTGCAAGGGATCTCATGGAACAATTACTTTTACGGATACAAGGGAATTTTTTGTCGGGATTTTCACGTTCGGGAAAGTAGCGATATTTTTTCACCTCTTTTGCTATAGTGCTTGGATATTTATCAATCTTTCTGGCAATCGAAGCAAAAGATTCTCCATCTAGTAAACCTTTTTCGATTTTGATGCGTTGGGTGGTGGTCAAATGTTTACAATCATAATTCTTCATATGTATATACCTCCAATAGGCACGGAGGAATCCACTGATAATAACATTGTAGCAAAATATTTTGTGCAAGACTAACATCATGAAACAAGAATTAACTATTGTAAACACGAACTTACCTTTTCATTTTAGATTTAATATTAAAAAAAGCACTTGACTTGGAGTTAGGTTTAAGTACTAGGATAAAAGTATAGTATTTTATATTGAGTAATAAATGAGCAAAAAATGAAGGAAACAATTTAAGATTTAGAGGTGATATTAATGAGTAATTTAAAAGAATTAAAAGCAGCTACCGTATTCCCAATGGGAGAAGAGAACAAAATGTTTGGGAAGTATTTTACAGGAGAGAGTTACTTAAACCTGTTGACTATGGAAAGAATAGTGATAGGGAATGTAACATTTGAACCAGGATGCCGTAACAATTGGCATGTGCATCATAAAGGTGGTCAGGTGTTGTTATGTACAGCTGGCAGAGGTTATTATCAGGAATGGGGAAAAGAACCACAAGAATTACAACCAGGAGATGTAGTCAATATTCCATCAGAAGTAAAACATTGGCATGGAGCCGCACCAGACAGCTGGTTTGCACATCTAGCAATAGAAGTTCCAGCAGAAGGTTCATCAAACGAGTGGTTAGAGCCTGTATCTGATGAAGGATATGGAAAACTAAAATAGTAGGAGTAAAAATAGAGAGACAATATATTGATTTCTCTAAAACCTTAAATACCATTAACTGTATTAATGAAATTGCAAAAATAAAAAATTGATTGATGTGCAAAAAATGCGCAGGAATGGAGAAAAGAATGAATTTAGATTTTACTTATGAGAATCCAACAACAATATATTTTGGAAAGAATGCTTTAGATAACTTAAGCAATGAACTTGCTAATTATGGTGATACCATTATGCTTGCTTATGGAAAAGGCGCTATTAGGAAAAGCGGACTTTATGATCAAGTTGTAGCTATTTTAAAGGAAAAGGGTAAAAATATTGTGGAGTTATCTGGAATCATGGCCAACCCAACTTATGAAAAAGTCATGGAAGGTGCTGCTCTTGTACATGAGAATAGTGTAGATTTGATTTTAGCTGTTGGTGGCGGTTCAGTAATTGATTGTGCAAAGGCAATTTCAGTATCTGCATATTGTGAAGGTGATGCATGGACACGTTACTGGTTAAATTTTGAGCCTGTAGATAATAAAATAGTACCAGTTGCATCCATTCTTACATTGGCAGGAACAGGCTCCGAAATGAATGGTGGATCAGTTATTACTAATGAGGATATGAAACTTAAGATGGGACGTGTTTTTCCATCAAATATGAATCCGAAATTTTCAATATTGAATCCGGAATATACATTTACATTACCTGAATATCAGATGGTAAGTGGGATTTTTGATATGATGTCACATTTAATGGAAGCTTATTTCTCAGGTGAAGATGATGTTACTAGTGATTATTTAATTGAAGGACTTCTTCGTTCTATCATTAATAGTGCAAAAATTGCAGTGAAAGACCCTAATAACTATGAAGCAAGAAGTAACTTAATGTGGAGCTCTACCCTTGCAATGAATCCAATTATGGGATTAAGCAAAACACAAGACTGGGAAGTTCATATGATTGAACATCAGCTTGGGGCATATACAGATTGTGCACACGGTATGGGACTGGCAGCAATTTCACTTCCATATTACCGATATATATATAAGTTTAGTTTGGAAAAGTTTGTTTGCTTTGCTATGCAAGTATGGGGTGTAGATGAAGCTGGTAAGACAAAGGAAGCAGTTGCTTTAGAAGGAATTGCTGCTATGGAAAGCTTTGTAAAAGAGTGTGGTATAGTAACCAGCATTAAGGAACTTGGTGCAACAGAAGAAATGCTTCCACTAATTGCAAACTCAACGGTACTACTTGCAGGAGGATATAAAGCTTTAACTGCGGAAGAAATCTTAGAGATTTTAAAGACTGCATATGCTGCTGTATAATACAGAGAATTATATATATAAAACAAATTGTGAGTGAAAATTATAGTGTAGGAAAGAAAAATATATAATTAACTGAAAGAAATTAGAATATGGGGAAGTATTCCTTAAAGGAGAGTCAAAATATTAAGATTTACGGATTCAACTGGAGATTCATGATTCCTTTATTTAAGGAGAATAATTACTTTAACATTGTTGCAACAGAAACAAAAGTTTAATATAATATTGTTAATACACCAAGGGGTGGGAGGACATGCCATGAACAAAGAAGAACAGGTAATAATGGGTTTCAGGGAATTATTAAACAAGATGGGTGCGCTTAATAAGGTTAAGATGAAAGATAGTTTTAAGGATTATAAGTCTTCTGAAGTACATTGCATCGAATACATTGGAGAAAATGTAGATTCCAACGTGACAAAACTTGCGGAATCCTTTTATGTTACTAGGGGTGCCATAAGTAAACTAACTAAGAAGCTCATAAAAAAAGGTATTATCGAAAGCTACCAGAAACCAGATAACAAGAAAGAAATCTATTTTCGCTTGACTTCGCAAGGAAAAGCAATTAACAAAGTCCATGAGGATCTGCACAAAGAATTTCAAGAGCGGGATAAAGTCGTATTTGAGCAGGTAACCGAGGAAGAATATGATATCATGCTTAGCTTCGCAGAAAAGTATAGTAGGCATTTGGATGCAGAAATAAAGAAGCAAGGTGTAGATATAATAAATCAGAATGATTTTGAATAATGGGATTGTACAAAATAGTAGCCTAAAGGGAGCTCTATCATACGCTGGAACATCAGCGTATGATAGAGTCTTTTTTTATTGTTGACACGGAAACAATAAAGTGATAAGATAATCTTGTTTCCTAGGAAACATAACTATTCTTTTTCGAGAGGTGGAATTTTAAATGCGTAAAAGTTATTTGTGGATTATTGTAGGGATTGTGTTGATGAATGGAATCGGGATGACGGTGGTGTTCCCACTATTGCCATTTTTACTTGGCAAATACTTGCCCGCTTCGCAAATAGTTGTAGGAATGAGTGCACTGGCATCAGTTTTTGCGGCTTGCACTTTTTTTGCAGCGCCAATATTTGGGGCATTAAGCGATCGCTACGGTAGAAAAAAGATTTTAATCATTAGTTTACTCGGATCTGTTATAGGATATATTCTGTTTGGTATCGGTGGTGCGCTGTGGGTGCTATTTCTGGGTCGCATAATTGATGGATTAACAGCAGGCAATATCAGTACGTTGTTTGCTTACATTGCTGATAGCACAGAACCCGAGGAGCGCACAAAATGGTTTAGCTATATAGGTGCTGCCATGGGAATAGGATGCATGATAGGACCTGCACTGGGAGGTCCCCTTGGCGCCATTTCAATTACGCTACCCTTTTTCGTTACTGCAGGTATAATGTTCCTGTCCATTATTTGTATCTATTTCTTTCTGCCAGAATCACTGGCTCCTGAAAAACGATCAACCCATTTTTCCATAAAAAGCTTCAATATCTTCAGTCAGTTTAAAGAAATTTTCACCATGAAAGAGGCCAGCGCCCTTATTATCGTCGGAGGATTCTTCTATGTGGGACTCGAAATCTATCAATTCAATTTCAGCATCTTCTTAAAAGATATTTTCTCCTGGGGGCCTGCGCTTATCGGTGGTTTGTTTACTCTTATTGGGGCCTGCGATATTATTTCGCGAGCTGTGTTATTACCGCTTCTTCTTAAAAGGTTCAGTGAGCGGAATATTGGTATTGTTGGTCTATTCGGACTAGCACTGGGACTTACGCTAATAATTCTTAGCATTCATATCTCGTCGCAAGTAACTATTATTGCTGCGGTTATGAGTATAACACTAGGTGAAGGCTTGTTCGATCCATCTTACAACGGACGACTCTCCCAGTGTGTAGACGAAAGTAGTCAAGGAAAATTACAAGGTGTAAATCAAAGTTTGCAGTCGGTTTACAGAGTTCTTGTTCCCCTTGCAGCAGCAGCTATATATTCATTTAGTCCGAGCATTCTATATGGAGTAGCAACTTGTGTTATGATTGGATCGCTCATTTTATTCTTGAAATTACAACCATAATATATTAAAGAACAATTCGCTTCGCTAATAAAAACCACTAGAGGCGTAAACAATGGTATAATTTAAAAAATTAATAACAATTTGATTTCGTTATGAAGAAATTGTATAATATTACAACAAAGAGTAATTATTAAAAAAATATATATAGTATTAATAAATTATAATAGAAGGAGGATCATAAATGAAAAAAAAGCAGTATAAAATATTGAATACAACAGAAAAATATTTTTTTCTTTTTGTTGGTTCAATATTAGCTGCCATAGGCTTGGAAATATTTCTTATCCCAAACAATATTATTGATGGAGGGGTTGTAGGCATATCCATAATTTCAAGTTACATATCTAAAAAACCACTTGGTATATTTACTTTTCTATTAAATATACCATTTTTATTCTTTGGATATAAGCAAATTGGAAAAACCTTCGTGGTATCTTCACTATTTTCAATAACTTCCTTATCCATTTGGGTATCAGTATTCCACCCAATACCAGGTTTAACTAAGGATATTTTATTAGCAACAGTTTTTGGAGGTATGATTTTAGGAGTGGGAGTAGGGCTGATTATACGTTATGGCGGATCCTTGGACGGCACTGAAATAGTTGCTATTGTCCTTAATAGGCGTACTTCATTTTCAGTTGGACAGATTGTTATGTTTTTTAACATATTTATTTTAAGTAGTGCTGCATTGGTATTCGGATGGGATAGGGCAATGTACTCCCTTATCGCCTATTTCATAGCATATAAAGTGATAGATATTATTATAGAGGGCTTAGATGAAGCAAAAGCAGCCATTATTATTTCTAATAATGGAGATGAAATCGCAGAAGCCATTACTGCACGTTTAGGAAGATCAGTCACCTATTTAGACGGTAGAGGGTCATACACCAGAAATGAGAAAACTATTATATACTCCGTTGTGACACGATTAGAGGTTGCAAAATTAAGGACTATCATTAACGACAAAGATAAAAATGCATTTGTTACCATACAAGACGTATCCGATGTAATGGGTGGCAAGCATAAAAAAAGGTCAATACATTAATAAAATAAGAAGGTATTAAAGCTATTTAGATTCATATGTTAACAAGCTATTAGTAAGATAGTACAAGAGTCAACTAATTCAAATAAATGAAAAAAAGAGGTGACTGTATATGGATAACGTATCAAAAGAAATTGTTGATAGTTATGTAGATTTTGAAGAAGAAAATAGATTAAAAGATGATTTTGGAAGGTTTGAAAAAGAGTATACGCAAAAACTAATTTTAGAAAACTGTAAAAATAAAGATATAGAAATTTATGATGTAGGAGGAGCCACTGGTGCATACTCCTTCTGGTTATCTGATTTGGGCTATAATGTGCATTTAATTGATATTACAACAAAGCATATTGAGATGGCGAATAAAAAAGCTATCAATGCTTATGGAAAATCAGCCAGTGCTTAGTCCTAGGATGATGAGCATAGGAAAAAAATAGAAGTTAATAGGTAATAAGAATGAAAATTATTTATATTTTGTTTAGGAGTAAAGAGGATGAAAATAGGTGTTCTATCAGATACCCACATACCTAAAAAAGCTAAAACTTTGCCAGAGATAGTAGTTGAAACTTTTAAAAATGTAGATCATATTATTCACGCTGGAGATATTATGAGTATGGATGTTATATCTAAATTGGAGGAATTAGCTCCAGTTACTGCTGTTGCAGGAAATACTGACCCGCTAGAGATATTCGAAAGGTATGGAGAGAAAAAGATATTAACTCTTGGAGATTTTAAATTTGGCATATTTCATGGACATGGTAACAAGGGGAAAACAGTTGATAGGGCCATGGAATGCTTTAGAAATGATGAAGTTAATTGTATTATCTTTGGTCATAGTCATATACCATATTGCGAGTTAAACAAAGGTATTCTTCTATTTAATCCTGGCTCACCAACTGATAAAAGAAGAAATAAACAATATTCTTTTGGAATTATTGATATAGATAAAACTATTTCACCAACTATAATTTATTTTTAGTATACAAAGTTGATTGCTAGAGTGAATGGTACCTGTTGATTAAGTTGGTATATTAATAATAAGCATTGTGGAATAAAATTCGATTTTCTGCTAAGATAAAGCCATAAACGTATGAATATAACCATTAAAGATAGTCAAAAATATCATCAGGAAGTGATGATATGGATAAAGTAAAGAAAACCACAAGAAAAAATAATATAGGTTTATTGATCTTCTTATCTTATGGTAAGAGGATTTTTTGTTAAAAAAATTAGCATAAATGAGACTAACTTACGGAAAGAAGGTTTAGCTATTGCAAGTAGTTGGATTAGTAAGTCCATTAAGTGAAATTATAGAACAGCTATTACCTCAATATGTTCAAGCCTTCCATTTACATATCCACCTGACCATTTTATGGCATATATCCGAAATTGCATTAAAGTTATTTTTAAGATTAGAGATAGGTTTAATTATGGGCATTTGCATCACTCCTTATTGAAATTTTATCGTAATTTTATTTAATAAAACTCAAGTTTGACATTTTATAAACGATAAAGAAATTGTATAAGCATATGAGATATTTTAACAACAAAGGTCATGGGAGGAAAGTAAAATGAATATTAGTAATAATAATTCTATTGGATTAAAAATTCATAATAGTGGTATAGATTCAAAAAAACATTCTTTAAGTCATAACAACTTACAAGATATTTTAAAAAATTGTAATACAGCTTTTTTAAATAATAGTGCAGACAAATTAACTCTTTCAAAACAAGCATTATTTAAAATAAAGCTACAAAATCTTGATAAAGCTGGAGAAACACAGGGGAATCAAATAGAAGATTCTCTTGAGCATGCTAGGTTTATTAATATGGTGGGAAGTATTATTAATTCAAAGCTTGATTATTGTAAAACTGAAATTGAAGATAATGTGAAAGCATATTCCTCATATATTAGCAAAGTTAATGATGGAACCTTGGATAAAAGTCTTTCATTTGATGATTATGCAGATTCAGAAATAAAGAATAAGTATCAATCAAACTTAATAAATACAATAAATACGTTGGTAAGCAAAACTGATACCTCATATACTATTAACCATGATGATGGATTGTTGGATAAAAGTGTTTCTTTTGATGATAATGCAGATTCTGAAATCCAAAAGAAGCATGAAATAAATTCAGCAAATGCTATGTATACTTTAAGAAGCAACATCTATACCTCAATAAAAACACAAGAGAGTAAGCCAAGTGAAAATATTAAAAATGTTGATACTAAAAGTATAGATGATATAAAGAGCCAAGCTCTTGAACAACTTGAGAAAAGGATTAAAAAAATTGAAGATGATTCAGTAAATAGTTTAAATCAAATCTTTACTGGAATAAGCGTCAGTTCAAGTGAGCTTTCAGACAAAATAAATGAACTTAAAAAAACGGTTACAACTTTAGCCTCTTCTATAAAGGAGATCGAATTAAACACTACAAAAACAAAATCTGAATTTGCAGAATCACTTAAAAATTTATTAGGAAATATAACTAAAACTCAAAATAATATTAGAAATTATTCATATTCGGAATTGAAAAATGTCCCAGGCTTGGATGAAGATAATTTGAGTACACTTACTCAAAAGTATCAAAGTGAAACAGCAAATAGCATTAATCGCTATCAGTATGAAGTAAATCTGATAGACAGCTCATTTAACTAATATTCTTAATTTTGATTGCGTATTCTAAAAGCAAGGTAAAGCAAGAGTGGAAAGAATCATGGCAGTAATATTTTCATTTCAGCAATGGATGAAAAAAATACTGAACTTGATTAACTTGTAAAAAAACAAAGAGGTCATGACAATATAAAATTTACAGATTGGATGGATACAAATATGGACATAATTTTTGATTTAGGAAATGAAAATGATATTGATGAATTAGAACAGCTTTATAACGATTTGAATGACCATTTAGCGAAAGGTGTAAACTATCCTGGATGGTTAAAGGATATATATCCAGTTAGACAAGATGCAATTCATGGAGTTAAAAATGGTAATCTCTATGTAGCGAAACATAATGGTAAAATAATCGGCTCTGTTATTTTAAGCCATGAACCTGAACCAGCCTATTTCAAAGCTAAGTGGGAGTTTGAGTCTGACTACTCAGATGTGTATGTTGTACATACCTTTGCAGTTCATCCAGAATTTTTGAAATGTGGAGTAGGGAAAGCCATAATGGACTTTTCTATTAAACAGAGTATTAAGTTGAAAGCTAAGTCAATTAGGTTGGATGTTTACGAAGGTAATATACCTGCTATTAGTCTGTATGAGAAATGTGGTTTTAAATATATTGATACAGTTGATTTGGGACTTGGAATTCATGGGCTGAACTGGTTTAAATTATATGAAAAATTACTATAAAGGTGCTTTTTAAACTTTAGTCTCGGTGCAGAAACTGAGAATGATAATTCTTGAATGTGAGCTCACCGAAGAATTGCAGAATAAATTTCATGAGATTCCTGCCTTAAAAACTGCTTTTCAAGCATTGACACTGGGAAGACAAAGAGCATACATTCTTTATTTTTCTGAAGCCAAACAATCAAAAACTAGAGAGTCAAGGGCCCCAAAATATATGTAGCAAATTTTAAGTGGAAAGGGATTAGATGATTAGAACAGGATAACTTGACAAATCTATATAACAATGATATTTATGTATATATAAGTTATACGACTGACGGAAGTGGAATAAACCACATGAAGTATAACAATTATGAGCCGACCGTCTGGGCAAAAGTCCAGATAGTGGGCTTTTTTGTTTGAAAAGGAGTGTAACAAAAAAATGAAAGAAATAAAATTAAAGTATGGATGTAATCCAAATCAAAAACCAGCTAAAATTTTTATGAAGGACGGCGAACTTCCTATAAAAATTCTTAATGGAAATCCAGGATATATTAACCTATTAGATGCATTTAATAGTTGGCAACTTGTAAAAGAATTAAAAGAAGCCACTGGACTTGCAGCAGCAGCTTCATTTAAACATGTTAGCCCTGCTGGGGCAGCTGTAGCTGTTCCATTAACTGAAACATTAAAAAAGATATATTTTGTTGAAGGTGTAGATTTATCTGACATTGCTACAGCCTATATAAGAGCAAGAGGCGCAGATAGAATGTCATCATATGGTGATTTTGTTGCTTTATCTGAGGAGTGCGATGAGCAAACAGCAAAATTCTTATTACATGAAGTTTCAGATGGAATAATAGCACCAGCTTATTCAAAAGCGGCACTAGATATATTGAAAAATAAACGTAGTGGTAATTATTTAATAATACAAATGGATAAAAATTATATTCCGAAAGAAATAGAAACTAAAGAGGTTTATGGAATAACTTTTCAGCAGAAACGAAATGATATTAAATTAACAGAAGATATGCTAAATAATCTACCGACAAAAAATAAAACAATACCTGACAATGCAAAAAGAGACTTAATAATTGCTTTAATTACATTGAAATATACACAATCTAATTCTGTATGTTATGTGAAAGATGGGCAAGCAATTGGCATTGGTGCAGGACAACAATCTAGAATTCATTGTACTAGACTAGCTGGAAATAAAGCTGATATATGGTTTTTAAGGCAAAATCCTAAAGTTACTAAGCCTTCCTTTTAAGCAGGAAATAAAAAGAGCAGATAGAGATAATGCAATAGATATTTATATTTCAGATGATTATATGGACATTTTAACAGATGGCTTATGGGAAAATATTTTTACTGAAAAACCAGTTCCATTAATTAAAGAAGAAAAGGAAGAGTGGGTAAGAAAATTAACAGCTGTATCCTTAGGTTCAGATGCATTTTTTCCATTTGGTGATAATATAGAACGTGCAAGAAAAAGTGGAGTTTCCTATATAGCCGAGCCAGGAGGTTCTATAAGAGATGATAATGTAGTAGAAACCTGTGATAAATATGATATAGCTATGGCATTTACAGGAATGCGTCTTTTTCATCATTAAGATAATATATATAACTGCAAGGGGTCAAAATGTTAAAATTCACTAGTATAGGCTCATTCTATAAAGAAAGTCTTTAAAAATATGATATAAATAAAAACACCTTACGGTGAAAGATAGGTATTGTATACCTTTAAATCAACGTAGAGGTGTTTTTTTACGCAATAACTACTGTATCTTCAATTTTGAACTGTTTTAGGTTAGCTTTAAAAATTGATTTTATAATTTAAATCTATTCACTTCTTCTAGGGTTTCGGTTGCAACATTAGCCAGCTTTTCTGCACTTCTTGCTACTTCTTGGCTAGAGTCATTCATTTGTTGAGTGGAAGCAGAAATATGCTCTGCTGAAGTAGAATTAGTTGCTGCAACAGCAGAAGCTGTTTTAATTTTACTAATAATTTCTGTTTTTTCCTTATTAATTTTATTCGTTTCAGAGGCAGCATTAGAGATAAGTGGTAGCATTCTTTCAATAGCATCTATTATATCTTTGAAAGAGGCTATTGAGTTATTTATTACACTAACTTGATCTTCAAGTTCAGCATCTACTTTATCTGTAGTAGTAATAACTCCATTTGTTTCTGCAGAAATAAGTGATAATAGGGTGTTAATCTCAGAGGATGAATTTTTGCTTTGCTCTGCAAGTTTTCTTACTTCATCTGCAACAACAGCAAATCCCTTTCCAGATTCGCCTGCTCTAGCAGCTTCGATTGCTGCATTCAAGGCTAATAATTCAGTTTGGTCTGCTATACTGTTAATAAGTTCAATTATTTCATTAACCTTTTTCACACTTGTTCCAAGCTCTAATATTTTTGTGCTTACATCTTTAAATGATGAACTTATATTGTTTATAGAAGTAAAAAGATTTTCTAATTGCTTATTGCTATTTTTGGCCATGTTATTTACATTATTAGCATTCTTGTCCACATTTGAAACGGATAAAACAATTGTGTCTATTGCGGTACCAAAACTATTTAAACTATTGGACATCTGAACAAGTTCAGTAGCTTGAGAAGCGGATCCTGCGGATACACCTTCCACAGCATTAGCAACTTCGTGGGAAGAAGCAGTCATTTCCTCTGAAATTGCTGCTAAAGAAGCAGTTTGATCAGTCATTAAACCTGTATTGGATTTAATTATCTTTAATATATCTGATATGGAATCAATTGTTAATGAAAGTTCTTTTTTCATGAAACCAAATTCATTGGTTTCATTTTTAGCTATATCTAATGTAAAGTCACCAGCAGATAGACTTTTTAGGATAGCAGTAAAGTTTTTGATAGATGATTTAATAATAGTAAACACACCAAAAGTAAGCGCAGATAAAATTATTACTGCTAAAACTAATATTATAACAAACATTGTTTTTGTAGAATTATATTGATCTACATTTTTGTTATACATGTCTTGAGCTTGTACACTAGTATATTCAATCATACTAGTTATGTCCTTGAGAACTTCATCACCTGCTTTAGCAAGAGTAGAAATATATTCTGAGGGCACTTCCTTATTTTCCTGTTTTGCAAGCTTTACAATATTTACATACTTATAATATTCATCATAATCTTTATTGGTTTTTTCTAATTGAGCAGTAGTTTTATCATCCATTCCTGTTTCACTATATTTTTTTAAGTTAGCTTGAAATATTTTATTATTATCTTCAATACTTGTTAAATAGCTTTCATCATATTTTCTATCCAGTAATTTTGTAAAGGCAACTCTCATTGCTCCAAAATTTCCATATGCCCCACCTAAGTCTTGAATCCCGAGTAGCTGTTCCTTATACATACTATTCAAATTGGTATTCATAGAGGACATATTTTTAAAACCTATTATCCCTATGGAAAATGTAGATAGCAAAGAAATTAACCAAATAATTAAAATACCATTTGTAATTTTTAGATTTTTATTTTTCATCAATAATCCTCCTTATTTTCGGCTGCTTAATTTATTAATATGTAATCATTTTCATGTTACCATAGCACCGATACAAGTTCAACCGGTATTCGCTGAAAAACGATAAATACATATAAGAATATTGTAAATTCTACATATTTATACAAGGCAGGAGCGCGAATAATCAGTTTAAGCAGTACTACTATTTTATGACTATTTTATTAACTATCTTGGTTTATAATGCTAATTACTAGAAATTTGCTGTATAATATAGTCAATTATGGAATCTAAGATTTAAATATTAATTTTTGGAACCCTATAATAAAGAGAATATGGAATGTAGAGGTAAAAATGAGAAAGAACAAGCAAATTACAAAAAAACAATTAATTGTATCAATGGTGATCTACTCAATATTTACAATAGTATATTGGATTACATTTTATGAATTGTATACTTTATGTAAGTTTGGACGGTTTAAGCATAATATAACTGTATTATTAGGGTGTATGGTATTCTTTTTGGCGGGGTTTATTATTCTAATAATTAGAATTGTAAAAAGGTCAGCAGTTGTAAAGCAAGAGAGTATAGATAGAAATAAGGTATATTGGCGCTGTAAAACTATATGGACTTGTGTAGTTGCAATAAGTATAGTTTTTATAACATGTTTTTATGGAGTAAAAATACATCATAGTGCAGTAAAGTACAATGGAAAGTTATCATGGTACTTAAGTGATTTGAAAAATAAAAGAACTGTAAAGCTTGAACATAATAATATTTATGAAAGTGGCATAGAAGGAATATATAAAGATATTGATAAAAAAATTCATATGCCTAAAAAATTATATGTTGTAGGTAACTTTAGCCTTAAGTTTGATTCTAATGGAAAAATTACATCCGTTGATACATTTCTTTATGGGAAAAATGCTAAAGGTAAGTCAGAAAGCTATTTAATCAGTTATAACAGCGATAAGTCAAAAAATATAACTATATATTTAAATGGTTATGCCAATGAAAAATATAATGATGATAAACTTCTAGAGCCATTATTTAATACAATGAAGATAATTCCACTTAAAAAAACAGTGAGCAACTGGCCTGGAGAACAATATGGTATCCTTTATTCTGGTAAACGAAGCTTTGGATATAATACAGATGGTATTGTTTATATTGATTCAAAGGGGAATACAAATTCAGATGTTAATTCCTATTCTGAAATAATAGGATATACTGTCTCTGTATATGTACCCGGCAAAGAAAGTAAAATTACTCCTGTTAGATACAACTTAACAGATAATTTAAATAATATTAGTACAGAAGAGCCCTCACAAGACAATAAAAAGAGTTCTAATCAATCCAATAATATTGCAAATGAATTTTATCTTTCAAAGCATGGAGGATATCGTTTAGTAATAGTGGCAGCTGCAGCGGGCAGTAGATCTTATTCATTAACTGGCACTACCGATGGTGGAAGTACATGGAATACAATAAATGAAGATCCATTCTCAGGGGCGCTTGGATCAGCAGCAGAAATGACTTTTTTAAGCGATAAGCTTGGTTTTTTATGTTTATCTCATAGTGGAGGAAGTAAGGGACAGTTATATCGCACAGAAGATGGAGGAGTATCTTATAAAAAGGTAGATATTCAAGACATAAAAGTGGCTTTAAATAATGGCGAAACGTATAATCCATTTGATTTACCTGGAATGCCTTATGAGAAAGATGGAAACCTTAATATTTTAGTTGGACAAGGTTCTGATGGAGATTATAATGGAGGCTGCAAAGCTTTGTACCAATCAAAAGATAATGGAGTAACATGGCAATATTTAAATGAAATGAGGTAAAGGAGAGACTAGCATTAAAGAATGAAGAGATAGGAAAAGCTTATAATCAATTTCAAGTCATGAATAAGGACGAAAAAGCAAAGTAATATATGATATTGATCTTCTTATCTTAGGGTAGGGGGATTTTTTGCTTTAGCATTGGCTTAAGTTAATAAAAAAATAGCCTGATTGCTCAGGCTATGTAAAACAAAATTTATACTTAATTATAGATTTAAATAATTAGTCAAAATCAAATTTACATCTGACATAGTTTTCTCTCTTAAATCATAATTACCTTCGTGTAAGCACCAATCAAAAATTACTCCTCTTGAAATTCGTAAAAGTGTAATTGTAAGTTCAGATGGGGTTATGGAAGCTACTAATTCATTTTTTTCAATACCAACTTCAATTGCCTTTTGAATTCGTTGGAATACAAAACGGTCTGATTGAAGTGTGTATTTCGTCTGCTCAGACATTAATTGTTTGTATGCTTGAGCAACAAAGTTCCAGCTTAATTCTTGCAAAAGTGCACCAGCTTCTCCTAAGATAACTAATATTTCATCTTTCGTATTAATGAAGCTGTCTATAGCTTCTACTCTTTCTTGCAACAAAATATCTACTTGCATATAACCATTATTAAATATTTCATCTTTTGATTTAAAATAATGATAAAATGCTCCAACAGAAACCTCTGCGGCATTGCAAATATCTTGTACTTTCACGGAGTAATAGCCTTGTGTTTTAAAAAGTTCCATAGCAACCTGCGTAATTTTTAATTTAGTTGCTATAGCTTGTTTTTGACGTCCTGTTAATTTCTTCATAATACCTAATTCCCTCTAGATAATTTGTAAAATTATATCATAAAATCAAGTAAAAATCAAGAATTGACAAAGGAATATCAAAATGATATCTTGAAAATAGAATCACGTTCGACGAACTAAGTTCTGTGATATGAAAGGAGAATTTTAATGAAAACAAAACTAGAAAGTTCATTGACTTCAAGGATCGGTCAAAATCAAGGACTAATATTGCTTACTGCTTTTTTTACTGGTATGGCACTATTAACTATGTTCTTTCCACTAGCAGCAAACATTCCTATCAATATTATTATCCCTATTATCATTCTTGCCAGACTTAATATGGTGTTTTTTGAAAGACTAAAGTTATCTACTTTATTATTGATGAGGTTGTTAGTAGTAATTACAGTACTGAATGTTGTTTCAGGGAGTACGTGTACAATAATCGTAGCAGTACTTTTCAGTATTAATATTTTAGAGGCAACATTAACAGATTTACTAAAGAAAAAAAATTATTTTAATGCAATTTCTGGGTTTGCGTTAGTTGCTTCAATCCCTTTTATCCAAGGTGATTGGAATGGAACTTACTACACAATGACAATGAAAGGAATTATATTTTGGATTGCAGCATATACTTTGTGGAACTGGATTTTTGTTACTTATGAATTTGGTCATAATTTAGCAAAATTACATGTTGGAGTTCTAGGGGCGCCTATAATTGGAGCATTACTTATGTGGAATCCTGGAGTTTGGTTTCTATTAAGAGGAAATTCGCTTACAGTTGCAGGCATAACACAAATTTCAAACAAAGAAAAGTTAGAAACATTCTTCGTAAACAATAGTTTTGCTAAATTTGTAGACAAGACACAGACTCAACAAGGACAAGTTGTACTTATGATTGTAAATCTAGTGCTAGTAGGAACTTCTGTTCTTTTAGCTATATATTAATTAAATATGTAGGAGTGATATTTATGACAAACTATGATTTCATAATTATCGGTGCAGGAAATGGAGGTCTATCTTCTGCTGCAACGCTAGCAATCAAGGGGAAAAAGGTTCTAGTTTTAGAAAAACACAATATTCCAGGAGGCTGTGGCACAAGTTTTCGCAGAGGAAGATTTGAGTTTGAAGTGGCACTGCATCAATTAAGTTCAATGGGAACTAAGGAAAAACCAGGTCCATTAAGAAAACTATTTCAGGAATATGCAATTGAAAATAAAATTGATTGGATTCCAATAGAATCACTATATAAAGTGAATCTTCCGGGTGGGTTTTCACTTGCACTTCCCGCTGATAGAAAAAAAGCCGAGATTGCTTTAATAGAAAAATTTCCAGGGGAAAAGGAAGCAATTTTGAACTATTTTCAATTAGTTTATGATTTTAGTCAGCAAACTCAAGCCTTTATGGATGCAAGCCAAGGTTCGAAGGAGCCACCTTCATCAGGAAAAAAGATAATGACTCAGTTATTTTTTAAAAAGAAATTTCCTATATTGGCTAAGTACGGTTTGAAAAGCACACAAGAGGTACTAGATGAATTCTTTAAAAGCAATGAGCTACAGCTATGTTTAAATGCATATTGGTGTTTCATGGGAATGCCTCCAGAAAGATTCCCTTTTTCTATCTTAGCAAGATGCACTTATATTTATATTGAGGACAAACCTTATTATTTAAAAGGAGGTTCTCAAGTTATTTCTCAGGCTTTAGCAGACACTATTGTTAAAAATGGTGGGGAAATAAAATACAATTGTGGAGCTAATAAGATTTTAACTAAACAGGGAAAAGCTGTGGGTGTAGTAGATGATAATGGGGTAGAGTATAGATGCGAAAAGATCATTTCAAATATTTCACCAGTGCACACATATTTCAATCTCCTTGATCCAGAAGAAATACCAGAATCAGCTAAAGAGTACTTAAAAAGTTATACTGTAGGTATTTCAGCCCTTACTTGCTTTATGGGTCTAGATTGTGAGCCAAAAGATATAGGATTTACAGATTCTTTTAATCTTATATATGAAAATACTAATGCTAATGAATCTTTTAAATCGTCACATAAATTATTGCCTGAAATTGATCCTATTATTGCAACTTGCTATACAGTAGATGATCCAACAGTTTCACCTCCAGGAACTAGTATTATTACTGCTGGTTGTTTAAAGTATGGTGAACCTTGGATTGAATTATCTTCAGAGAAATACTATGAAACAAAATACAAAGCAGCAGATATTATTATAGAAAGATTAGAAAAAAGATTTCCTGGTATTAGATCACATATTGAAGAGATAGAAGTTGCTACTCCACTTACACATATGAGATATTTAAATCATCCTGGTGGTGCTATTTACGGATTTGAACAGGATTTGAAATCTTCCGTGTTCTTTTTCCCAAGGGATAATCATATTGAAAACCTGGTATTTGCAAGTGGATGGGTTAATATTTGTGGCTTTGGTCCTAATTATATGTATGGTAATACAGTAGCGAGCGGGCTTCTTGAGGAGGTGAAATAATGAAAGACATAAAAGAAATCATTATAGGACAAATGGAGCATGGAACAGAAACCTTATTGGACATTGAAATCAGCAGAAAAAATGGTAAAGATTATATTTTAGAGAGAAATAGAAGTAGTGAGATTATGAAGGATTTACATCCTAAAAAACTGGAACTTAAAGTTTCTGAAATACATGAAGTAACCAAGGATGCAAAAACTATTAGATTTGTATCAACAAATGGATATTTTCCACCATTTGAGGCAGGGCAGTATGTGAATGTATTTACTGAAATTGATGGAGTAAGAACTAGCCGTCCATATAGTATTTCATCTTCTCCAAAGCAAAGATCTTATTATGAAATAACTGTAGCAAGAATTCCTAATGGATTTGTTTCAGATTACTTTTTGAACAAAGTTCAAGTTGGAGATGTGTTTGAGGGTAATGGACCTGCAGGGTGCTTTCACTATAATCCAGTATTTCATTCAAAAAAACAAGTTTTTCTTGCAGGAGGAAGTGGTATTACACCCTTCTTAAGTATGACTCGTGAAATTTTAGATACAGGGCTAGATAGAGAAATACATTTAATCTATGGAAGTAGAAATGTAGAAGGAGCTCTTTTTCACGAAACATTAATGGATATGGCAGCTATACATAAGAATTTCACTTATACCCTGGTTGTATCAGATGAGGGAAACTCAGATTATAAAGGACGTACAGGATTTATTGATGCAAAATGTATTCAAGAAGTAGTAGGAGAATTAAAGGATCATACCTTCTACATTTGTGGCCCACAGAAAATGTACGACTTTTGTATCAGTGAATTGAATAAATTGAACATTCCACCTAGAATGATTCGACGTGAAATGTTTGGTTCTAGACAAGACATTCAAAACGAACCTGGATGGCCAAAAGAATTAACAGGAGAAGAAGTATTCAAAATAAAAGTTGGAAAAGACAAGATTGTTGATGCTAAATCTAGTGAGTCAATTTTGACTGCTTTAGAACGCTCTGGTGTTAGAGTTAATGTATGCTGTCGATCTGGCGAATGTAGTTTATGCCGCGTAAAACTAGTTTCTGGCAAAGTTTTTCAACCTCGAGGAGTGCTACTTAGACTGGCAGATGAAAAATTTGGATACATCCATTCTTGCAAATCATTCCCCATAAGTGATTTAGAAATTTTATTTTAGTTAAATAAATATTGTAGATGATTTATAGGATTTTTTTCTAAAAGAAATTTAGAAGAAGATCCTATTTTTATTAATAAGGCATACTATTTCCTTGTTAAACAGTGATTTTAATCTGCAGTATGACTATTGCTTCTAATGATGTTAAGAAAGGAATAAGTATACTACGAAAGTAAAAAACAAATAATTTTGTTGAAATGTTAATTTAATGTAAATTTATTGACATGCTTAGTAAAATTAAGTAATATTACATTGAACATGATAAATATAGCAATAATTATTAGAACAGTAGTTTTTGAAAAAACTTTTTTTCATTATTAGGAGAAATTAGTGCCTATCTTATAAAATTTTATATTGGTAGTTCGGCATTAAATTATAAACTAAAGAAAGATAAAAGGAGTGACTATTTTGATAAAAGAAACAATGAAAGCATTGGTATACGAGGGACCAAAACAAATTAAGTTAAAGGATGTTCCTGTACCACGCTTAGAGAAGTCTACAGATGTAATAGCTAAGGTTACATTATCTACAATATGTACAAGTGATATTCATATTACACAACATGATTATTCATACATAAAGGCGCCACTTGTCCTAGGACATGAATTTTGTGCAGAGTTAGTTGAAGTTGGAAGCGATGTAAAAGGTTTTAAACCTGGAGATCGTGTGCATGTTGCACCGCTATCATACTGCGGAGAATGTCCAATGTGTAAGGCAGGAAAAATTGCTTATTGCAGCAATGGTGGAGGCTTTGGAATAAATACAGCAGGTTGTCAGGCAGAATATATTCGTATTCCTAATGCTAAAAGTTGTTTGATGCCAATTCCAGATAGCTTGAAAGATGAAGATATATTGCTACTTGGAGATATGCTGGCAACAGCTTATTTTGGAATTAAAAATGCAGAAGTTAAGGAAGGAGAAACAGTAGCAGTTATGGGACTGGGTCCTGTAGGTTTCAGTATCTGTTTACTTCTTAAAAAAATGTTTAAAGCTAATGTAATAGCAATTACTTTAGAAGATGAAAACTTAAAAAAAGCTCTTGATGAGGGTGTAGCTGATTTCACAGTTAATGCAAGAGATGAAGAGCTTATTAAAAAAGTAATGGAATATACAAAAGGAAGAGGAGCTAAAAAAGTTCTAGATACAGCAGGGGTACAAGCAACTATTGATGTAGCTTCAAAGATTGTTGGTTATGAAGGTATTATCTCAACCGTTGCAGTATTTAATGGACCAATTCAATTGCCTATGCATAAACTTATATACAAAAACGCTCAGCTTCGAATGGGAATACAGAAAGCAGAAGGTCTTGAAGAAATTGCTAAATTAATCCAAGATGGAACCATAGATACAAGTTTTATACTTACACACAAAGCACCACTCAATGATATTGAAAAAGGCTATGAAGTGTTCGGTAATAAACAAGATGGATGTATTAAATGGGTTATAACACCATACGAAGAATGCGTAATTTAACTGTAAAGTTCCGTACATTCTATTACAGCAAAATATAGTATTAAAAATGGATATAAAGATTGAGCCAATATGATTTTATGATATTGGCTCATTTTCATCTATAAATAGATGAATTAAAGTACTTTGAAAAGTAAATTGATGCATAGAAGGAGCTATTAAATATATGAATTTTTATTTCGCACCTATGGAGGGTTTAACGGGCTATATTTATCGAAATGCCCACAATGCTTTTTTCAATAATATTGACAAATATTTTGCACCTTTTATTGTTGCAAATCAAGGAGAAAGTTTTAAAGCTCGAGAATTAAATGATCTTTTGCCTGAAAATAACAAAGGGATAGTTTTGATTCCACAACTATTAACTAATAATGCAAAAGATTTTATTCATACTTCAAAGAAAATAGAACTTTTGGGATATAATGAAATAAATTTAAATTTGGGATGTCCTTCTGGAACTGTAGTTTCAAAAAATAAGGGAGCTGGATTTCTTTCAAAAACAGAAGAACTTGATGCATTTTTAGAAGAAATTTTTTCTGAGGCTACAACAAAAATCTCGGTAAAAACCAGAATAGGGAAAGTTGAGCCTGAGGAATTTTATAATTTAATCAAAATATTTAATAAATACCCTATAGAAGAGCTTATTATTCATCCAAGGATTCAAAAGGATTTTTATAAAAACAAACCCAATCTGAAGATTTTTGAACAGGCTTTGATTTTAAGTAAAAACCCTGTTTGTTATAATGGTGATATTTTCACAATAGATGATTACATGAAGTTTTGCACAGATTTTCCTAGCGTAGACACATTAATGCTTGGAAGGGGATTATTAGCTAACCCAGGAATGATAGGTAATATTAAAACTAATATTAAACTGGAAAAAGAATTACTAAAAGAATTTCATGATAAAATATATGAAGATTATAAAGAGATACTTTTTGGAGATAGGAATATCTTGTTTAAAATGAAAGAATTATGGTTTTATATGATTCAAGCGTTTTCTAATAATGAAAAATATGCGAAAAAAATCAGGAAATCAGAAAGATTATATGATTACGAGGAAGCTGTTTCAAGCTTGTTTAGAGAACAAGAGGTTATATTTAATTTGAGCAACAGAGACTGTTAAAAATTCTCCAATTTTACAAGGTGGTTACTGCTTATAAAAGTTGGAGAATTTCTATTGTTATGAAATTATACTAATTTTATTGAACCAATTAATGACGCCTTTTTTGCCGAAATCTATGAGCGCTGTAAATAGCTAAAGCATCTAAAAAGTTGATTTAGGACATAGTTTCACTTTCCTTTTTTAGATTTTTTTCTTTTAAGACTACGGACTGCTCATAAATTTCAATTTTGTAATCCAATCGTTCTAGTGTTTGCTTCATATCTTCAATTTTTTCCATTAGTATCTTACGTTGCTCAGTTAATAGATCTTTTCTAGCTCCAATGGTTTCATCACCCTTTTGAAATAGTGCAACATATTCAATCAATACTTCAATAGGGAGACCTGCATTTCTCATACATTTAATAAATTCAACCCACCTGCAGTCTTCTTCTGAATAATTCCTTATTCCACTTTTATTTCTAGTTACACTAGGAAGCAGACCTATTCGTTCATAATAGCGGAGCGTATCCTGTGAAAGATCAAATTTTACACTTACTTCTGTAATAGTCAATTTTGATTCCCTCCAATCTTTTATTAGTAATTATTCAAAGGTGCTTGCAACTTCCTTTAAAAATTTTGTAATTTCAATATGCTGTGGGCAGCTTCTTTCACACTTTTTGCATCCAATGCAATCTGATGCCTTTCCATATTTTTTTGTGAGATTTCCATAATATACACTTTGTATTGAAAACAGTTGCTTTAACGCTTGTTTTTCAGCATTATATAATGCAAAATAATTCGGTATCGTTATGTTTTTCGGACAGTCATCCACACAATATCTACATGCTGTACATGGGACTGCAATAGATTCATTTATTATTTTTACGGCATTATTAATTATATTATACTCTTCCGGTATAAGTGGCTTAAAATTCTGCATATAGCTTGTATTATCAAGTAACTGTTCCATATTTGACATACCGCTTAGTACTATCATTACATTTTCAGGACTTGCTGCAAATCTAATTGCCCAGCTTGGTACAGACATATCAGCATGATAGCAGTTAAGTAATTCTTCTACTTTGG
Source organism: uncultured Clostridiaceae bacterium (assembly GCA_963791805.1). GTDB lineage: Bacteria > Bacillota > Clostridia > Clostridiales > Clostridiaceae > JACMJL01. Next base: position 228,779 of record CAWBTU010000004.1, on the reverse strand, counting down.
CAGGAACCTTTGCAAGTGCACCACCTTTAATGGGCTCCATGACAATAACTGGTTTTTTATGTTTTGTAGAAACTTCATAACATTTTCTTGACTGAATGCTTTCATTGTCCCAATCTAAATAGTTCAGTTGCAACTGTACAAAATCTACTTCTGGATGTGCTGTTAATATTTCATCCAGAAGACTTGCATTATCATGATAAGAAAAACCTATGTTTCTTATTTTGCCTTCTTCTTTTTTCTTTTGAATAAATGAAAAGCTATCGAGTTCTTTAGCTATTTCATAATGAGAGACGCCAAGGTTGTGAAGAAGATAATAATCAAAATACTCAACACCACATTTCTCCAACTGTTCGTTAAAAATCCTTTCATGATCCTCTTTGGTTTTCAAAAACATAGTAGGCATTTTTGAAGCCACAGTAAAGCTATTTCTGTCATGACGCTTTACTAAAGCTTCTCGGAGTGCAATTTCACTTTTAAAAGCATGATACATATATGCTGTATCAAAATAGGTAAATCCTCTTTCTAAAAAAGTGTCAACCATTTTATTTAAAATATCAGAATCAATGCTTGTTGGGTCATCTTGATTCATTATAGGTAAACGCATAAATCCAAATCCTAGTTTTTTATGTTCCATTTTTTAGTTTCCTCCTTATTTTAGCACCACTAATTTTTTAAAGTTTATTTGCAGGTGCACTTTGCATATCTATAGTCTAGCACTTGGAGTTAACTCTAAGTCAATAGAATTTTTAAATTAAAATTCTAAAATGAAAAGCTAAGTTCGTGTTTGCAATAGTTAATTCACTTATACAAGTTTACCTAGCTTATATGCCTGTTTCATAGATTGACTTCCTTCAAGCTCTCCCTTACCCCACGCTCCAGTTCCGTATATGGAACCTTTTTCTTTTGAGCTCATTAGACAGCGGGTAAATCCTCTTAACCCTTCAAAAGTACTCTCTAGCTCCTCATTTCTGCTATCCGCAGCAGTCACAATAAAATAAAATTCTTTATTTCTAATCTCCTTATGCCTGGCAAAGGTTCTATCAATTAATGTTTTAAGTTGTCCATTCATTGTATTATAATAAACAGGGGTTGCCATGACAATAACATCAGCAGCAATCATTTTTTCCAAAACTTCAGTCATATCATCTTTATGGACACATTTGCCCCCATTTTTAATACAGACTTCACAGGCGATACAATAGTTAATTTTCATATCTCGTAAAAAGATTTTCTCTACCAGATTTCCTGATTCTTTGGTTCCAATCATGAATTGGTCACATAACATGTCAGAATTTCCACCTTTTCTTGGACTTGCAGATAGCACTAATACTTTTTTACCCATTTATATCATCCTCCAAATTCTTAATTGCTTTATAAAAAAATATACATTTTGGATATTATACTAGATAAAATACAATTATGTAAAGATATGATATAATAGCATAAAATAAAACTAAACTTCATTAAACAAATATTATTTATTTAAGCAGAATAGGGGCAAATGAAAATGAAACTTAAAAAAGGTGATAAAATAGGAATAGTTGCTTGTTCTAATGCTCAACTGTTATCATATAAGACAAAGGTTCAAGAATTACTTGAGGTAATAACAGAGATAGGACTAGTCCCTATATGTAGTGATTTTATTTTCGAAAAATATGCTGTATATAGTGGTAGTGGTGAAGAGCGTGCCAATGCATTAATGAAATTTTATAATGATATTGAGATTAAAGCTATATTTGATATATCTGGTGGAGATATTGCAAATGAAATTTTAGAATACTTAAATTTTGATTTAATTAAAAGCAATCCCAAGCCTTTCTTTGGATATAGTGATCTAACTACTATAATAAATGCAATATATACAAAAACAGAAGCCCCATCATATTTATATCAGATTAGAAATCTAATATATGATAATAAAGATCTTCAAGTAAAGTGGTTTACAAATTCACTTTTAAATGGTAAAAAGGATTTATTTGATTTTCAGTATTCATTTATACAAGGGGAAAAGATGGAGGGTATTGTTGTAGGTGGCAATATTCGCTGTCTTTTGAAATTAGCAGGAACACCTTATTGGCCTGAGTTTGAAAATAAAATATTGTTTTTAGAAGCTTTTGGTGGAGATATAGCTCTCCTGACATCATTTTTCAACCAATTCAAGCAAATGGGAGTGTTTTCAAAAGTAAAAGGAATACTACTTGGAACTTTTACAAAAATGGAAGAGGATAATTGTCAGCCTAAGGCTCAGGATATACTTATAAATGTACTACAGGACATACAACTGCCTATTGCTAAAACTAAAGATATTGGACACGGTATGGATTCAAAATGCATTGTAATTGGGGAATTATTAGAATTAAGATAATAAAAGTATAAATTAAAATATTAGAATGGGGTTATAATTATGCTTACGAACAAAGGCACACAAAGTATTGAAACAGAGAGGCTGATTTTAAGAAAATTTGCTTATACAGATGATATTGCAATGTTAAAAAATTGGATTAGTGATCCTTCAGTACAATTAAAATATTGCGAACCAGTTTACTCAAATAAGCAAGAAGTTTTAGAACTTTTAAATAAAATCATACCTTCATATGAGAAGTCTGACTATTATAGATGGGCAATCGTTTTAAAAGAAACAAATGAATGTATTGGACAAATAGCTTTTTTTCTTGTGGATAATAAAAACCACTTTTGTGAAATAGAATACTGTATCGGTAGTGAATTTCAGAAAAAAGGACTTGCAACTGAGGCTACAAAAGCAATAATTCAGTTTGGATTTAATGATGTTAATTTTCATAAGATACAAATTTGTCACCGACCAGTTAATCAAGTATCAAAAAAAGTCATTGATAAATGTGGTTTTAAATATGAGGGTACTCTAAGAGATTATTTTTATATAAATGGTGAATATGAAGATAGGCTGTATTATTCATTGCTAAATGAAGAATATGTAATATAACATTGAATTAAAATCAAAAGAAAAATGATTAAGACTATTTAATTATTTCTTTAAAAGGAGTTAAAATATTTGAGTGAAGAATTAATTGAAAAAATACAAAAACTATTAAGTTTAAGTGAAAGCAGTAATGAACATGAAGCCAAAGTGGCCATGCTTAAAGCTCAGGAGCTGCTTGCTAAACATAAATTATCAATGCAAGAAGTTACAAGTTTTAAAAAGTATAATAGTAAAATTAAAGAAGATATAAGCAGTATTTCTTTTACAAAAGCAAAATGGAAAGGGATGCTTGCCCATATAATTGCTGATAATTTTGGATGCTACAACTATTATAAAACTAGAAGAGTTAACACTATAACCTTCTTCGGAAGAGAAGAGGATGTTTTAGTGTGCAATATAGTTTTAGAATATGCCATAGATTGTATAGAAACTACTACTAAAAGAATACAAAGAGAATATGTTAAAGATGGCTATAGCGTAAAAGGTGTAGGAAATGACTATGCCATGGGTTTTATATTAGGGTTACAAGAGAATTTCGAAGCACAAAAGAAAGCTAATCAAGAATGGGGCCTAGTCTTAGTTAAAGATAAAGAAGTAGTTGAAGCCTTTAGTGAAAAAACTTTTCATTCCTCCATAAATATTAATTCTACATTTCAAGGCAACACAGATATTTATTATAAGGGTGTAGAAGATGGTGAAACCTTTAGTATTTCTGATAAAATATCAGAAGGTGAAAATGAAGTAGTTTTTGGAATAGAGGGCTAATAAAAAAGGAGGAAATATACATTTGAACAAGTGAATATTGAAAGCATTAAGTAATTCATAAGTACCGCCATTAGTTATAATGACCGGTATTTTTTTTAGCTTTTTCAAGCTCATAATACATGTATTCTAAGAAAAGCATTCTAAAAGTTACCATGCAGTAGATAAATAAATAGAGAATTTAATTGAAAAATATGTTGGTAAATGATATAAAAAGTGGTAAAATTACATAAAAATAGTTGCATATAAAAAGGAAAATTATGATGATTACACCTGAAAATTACAAGAAGAATATAGTTTAGAAAATATAAATTGGAGGATAAGTCCTTATGAATGATAATTTTTATAAACAATTAATTGAAAAACATCCAGCAGGATATGCCTATCACAGAATAATATGTGATGAAAACGGTATTCCCTGTGATTATGAATTTATTGAAGTTAATGCTGCATTTGAGGCAATTACAGGGCTATTACGTTCAGATATAGTTAGCAGAAAAGCTACTGAAATCTTTCGGGATTTCAAAAAAGTTGAATTAGATTGGATTAGATTTTGTGGGGATATAGCTATAAATCCTTGTAATAAAGAATTTAAGCAGTTTTCAGAATCCTTGCAGTGCTGGTATAAGGTATCTATTTATTCTCCAGAGAAAAATTATTTTGTAGCATATTTTGTTGAAATTTCTAATGAAGTAGACCAAATAGGTGAGCTTGATTTAGAAGGTAAAAAATTAATAGAAATTGCTATGGCTGAAAGCGAGGATAAGTTCAGGCTTATATACACCTCTATGAATCAGGGGGTAGCACTTCTTGAAATAATAACGGATAAAGATGGGAAACCTGTTGACTATATATATCTTGATATCAATGATAGTTACGCTAGGTTAGGAGGTATAACAAAGGAGAGAGCTATTGGAAAACGAATAAGAGATGTATTTCCGGATGCAGAAAAATACTGGATAGATATTTTAAATAAGGTTGTTTTGACAGGCGAGTCAATTTATTACGAAAATTACCTAAAAATCACGGGGAAATATTATGCAACCCATTCTTTTTGCACAAAGAAAAATCAAATTGCCGTTACTGTTACTGACATTTCAGAGCGTATGAATTCAGAAAGAGCTCTTAGGGAGAGTGAAGAGAAATTTCGAATGATTTTTAACGCTAACAAGGACAGTATTTCGATATTTAATATTACACCAGATGGTACTCCATCAAATTTTGTTGAATCCAATGATGCTGTGTCAGAGATTTTTGGCTACAGTAAAAATGATCTTATGGCTTTAAGTATTAAAGATTTAGAGCTAGAGGTGAAGGAAGAAATAATGAAGGCTAGAATAGACACTTTGAAAGCCTGTGGAAGGGTTGAATTTGAGACTATCATTAAAGATAAGGAAGGAAATGCTAGAAATATTGATAATAGAGTGACTTTAATAAATTATAAGAATGAACCTGCTTTATTGAATATTTCTAGAGATGTCACAGAGCGCAAATTATTAGAAGATGTATTACTTAAAAGTGAAGCAAAACACAAAGCTATGACAACACACATTTCTGATGTTATTTCTATCATAGATCAAGATGGAATAATGAGATACAAGAGCCCTAATGTAGAAAAATTTTTTGGCTGGCATACTGCGGAACTTATTGGTTTAGACTACTCAGAAACAGTTCATCCTAGAGATCAGGAACGCGTTCAAAAGATTTTTATGTCTATTATAGATAAAGAAATTTTAGAAGGAACCACAGAATTTAGTTACAAATGCAAGGATGGAAGCTATAAAATAGTAGAGATAAATGCAATAAATCTTTTTAATGACAAATGTATTAATGGATTACTTGTAAACTATCATGATATAACTGACCGTAAATTAGCTGAGGTAGAAATAATTAAGGCCAAAGAGGATGCTGAAGCTGCCAATATTGCGAAAGGTCAGTTTTTGGCCAATATGAGTCATGAAATTAGGACGCCTATGAATGGAATAATTGGTATGACTGATTTAACACTAATGACGGATTTAACCGAAGAACAAAGGGAATATTTAAATGTAGTTAAGTCATCAACTGGAGGACTACTTCGGGTATTAAACGACATTCTAGATTATTCGAAAATTGAAGCTGGTAAAATCAGTTTAGAAAAGTCTTATTTCAGTGTTAAAAATACAATTGATGAAGTCATTAATCTGTTTCAGGTTGGAGCAAAACAAAAGGGACTTAGTATACAATTAAATTATAGTGAAAAAATGCCAGATACTGTTATTGGAGACTCGGTTAGACTAAGGCAAGTATTGTCAAACTTAGTTGGCAACGGAGTAAAGTTTACAACTCAAGGTGAAATAGTTATTAATGCAGATGTAGAGGAGTGGTTTGAAAACAAAGTTAAGCTGAAATTTGTAGTGATAGATACAGGAATTGGAATCGCTAAAGATAAGATTGATAGACTATTTAAAAGATTCAGCCAGGTAGATGACTCTAATACAAAGGAATTTGGTGGCACAGGGCTTGGTCTTGCAATTTCAAAGATGTTGATTGAAATGATGGATGGAGACATTGGCGTAGAAAGTTGTGAAGGGGTAGGAAGTAGCTTCTTTTTTACTACAGTGTTTGAACTTCAAGAAGGATAACTTCCATTTGACGGGAGATGTCCTTCTTTTATACATTGCTTTTGCCCTAAGGTACAATTGTTTTGATTATTGATTTGCTATAACATAAATATGGAACCTTTCATAACAAAACTAAAAGAGTATTAAAATAATATTTAGAATAAAGGAGTGTATTTATGAAAAAATTCTTGTACAAACTTGGCAACTGGATTTATGAAAAGCCAAAAACAATCATTGCCTGCTGGGTAATGATTATACTAGTGGCAGTTGGTTTGACTTTAAGCCTGGGAGTTCATTACAAGGGCGATACTACTATTCCAGGTACAAAATCTGAAAAAGCAGGTGAGGTACTACAAAAGGCATTTGGGCAAACTAAAGAATATGGAACAATAAGGCTTATTTTTAAAGTTGAAGAAGGAAAAACCGTAGAGGATGAATCCGTAAAAAATGCTATAAACAAAACAATAGAAGAAGTTAAAAATAATGATAAGGCTGTTGCCTCTGTAGCTAGTCCTTATACAATGAGGACTATTAGTAGCAATAAAAGAATTGCTTATGCAGATATAACTTATAATGTTGAAAAAGAAAAAGTTAAACAGTCATCAAAAGATAACATATTGGAAAGTATAAAAATAACTAGAAATGCAGGCATTCAAACTGAATTAGGCGGAACTGTTAGCACATCAAAAACAGAAGTTGGTGGAACTTCTGAGTTAATAAGTATAATTGCAGCATTTTTCATTCTTGCATTTACACTTGGATCATTCTTAGCAGCAGGATTACCTATTCTAACAGCCCTTATTGGATTGTCAGTTGGATTACTGTCAATTCTTATAGGAACTAATTTTGTGAAAATGTCGTCTTTTTCACTATCTTTAGCGTCTATGATTGGTTTAGCTGTGGGAATAGATTATGCATTATTTATTGTTTCTAGGTATCGCCAAAACCTTGGTGAAGGCCATGAACGACAAAAAGCTGTTGCTTTAGCAATGGGTACAGCTGGTGGGGCAGTTTTATTTGCTGGCGTAACTGTAATTATTGCATTGTGTGGGCTATCACTAGTGGGAGTACCATTTTTAGGGATTATGGGAGATGCGGCTGCGGCTATGGTACTTATTGTATTATTGGTATCACTTACAGCAGTTCCTGCAGTTTTGACGCTAGCAGGAAGCCATATTACTCCTAAACAAAAGAAAAGAGTATCTGTTAAATCAGAATCTGAAATGAAAAATAAAAATTCTAATTCTAATTTATGGGGTAGAGTGGTAACCGGTCATCCAATTATAGTTATTATTTCCGTTTTAGCGTTAACTATTTTGCTTTCTTATTCAGCTCTTGATTTAGAATTAGGGCTTCCTGACAATGGGATGATGCAAAAAAGTACTACAGAACGAAAAGGATATGATATTTTATCTGAAGGCTTTGGAGAAGGAAGTAATGGTGCACTTTATGTTGTAGCAGATGCTTCTAGCGCTTCAAATGATCCATTAAAAGCTATTCAGGATTCAGTTAATAAAATTAAAGATTTACCAAATGTAGTTAGTATTTCACCAGTAATTCCAAGTCCCGGTGGAAAAATAGCAATGGTGTCAATAGTGCCACAAAAAGGCCCAAATGACAAAACTACTAAAGACTTAGTTGAAGCTATTCGCTCAAAAGCTGAAAATATTGAAAAAAAGAATAATGTTAAGCTAATGGTAACAGGTTCAACAGCAGTTAATATAGATATTTCTGATAAACTTAGTGCAGCCATTCCTAAATTCGCTATAGTTGTTCTTGGACTTGCCTTAGTATTGATGACTTTAGTTTTCAGGTCTATACTTATACCAATAAAGGCTATTCTTGGCTTTGTAATGACATTAGCTGCAACATTTGGTTTTTCGGTTCTCACCTTACAAAAGGGATACGGTGCAAACTTACTTGGTATATCTAAACCGGGCCCAATATTGTGTTTCATGCCTATTTTACTAATAGGAATCGTATTCGGCTTAGCAATGGATTACGAAGTGTTTTTAGTAAGTGGTATAAGGGAGCATTATAATAAAAATGGTAATGCAAAGGAAGCAGTTTTGCATGGAATTAAAAGTAGTGGTACTGTAGTAGCAGCAGCAGGATTAATAATGACTGTGGTTTTCACAAGCTTTGCTACTCAGGGTGACATAAATATTAAATCTATGGGACTTGCTCTCGCCTTTGGTGTGCTATTTGATGCTTTTGTTGTTAGAATGACACTTGTACCAGCGGTTATGACATTATTAGGTGATAGTGCTTGGTATATTCCAAAATGGCTAGATAAAATTTTACCTAAATTTGATCTTGAGAGTGAAGACATAAATGAAGACGAAGGAATACCTACAGTATCCTTAGACACCATATAAGCAAATTATTTAAACAATAAAAAAAAGCTATAACATTTTAAAATAATTTGAATGTTATAGCTTTTTTAAAATTTTGACATAGAAATTAATCTATGCCATAATTCTATAAAAAGGCAGATGATAGATTTGATAAATAAGTTAAAATCATTATATACAATGGATACAGATGAAAATATTGCAGTTAGAACCCCCATACTAGTAGGCATTTTTTTAAATTATTTAACTACTCTATTTTTACAAAATTTAAACAAAATTTGCATATGGGAAAGTATAATTTTTACTATATTAATGGGGATTTATTCAATAGTCTATTTGTTTACTAATATTTTATTTAAGGATAAGCATTGGATTTATTTTGGCATACAAGGAATAATCATAACTATTGCCTCATTTATAATGCCAAAGGGATATATTGCTATACTTCTTGGACTTATAGCTGCTTTGATTTTCCAAAGCATAGGAATTTATTATAACACCTTAAAAGTTACATTTACTTTCCTTTTCTTTTATGCTTTGTTTTGTAGTATTACTGCAACTATTGGTGGTGTACATGATTTAATTAGGGCTATTCCAATACTTTTTCTTCTTATTATTGCTACAGTTGCATTCTCAACTGTCTATTTTAGACAATCAAGAGAGCATATTCGAACTCAAAAAATTTTACGAGAACTGGAATTTGCTTATGAAAAAGTAGAAGAACTAACATTAACTAATGAAAGGCAAAGAATGGCTAGAGATTTGCATGACACCCTTGCGCAAGGGCTTGCAGGGATAATTATGCAACTAGAAGCAGTAGATGCTAATTTAAATAATAATAATATAAAAAGGTCCCAAGAAATTGTGTCAAAAGCTATGGGATATGCAAGAAAAACATTATCAGATTCACGGTTAGCCATAGATGATTTGAGATTTAAAGAAGATTCAGAAATAGATTTTGTTAATTCAGTAGAAAATGAAATAGCACATTTTAAAGTTATATCAAACTGCTCTGTTTCCTTAGATATTAAAGTTGAATCTAAGATAGCCTTAAAGATATTTGAACATATTTTATACATTGTAAGAGAGTGCCTAAATAATATTGCAAAACATTCAAAGGCAAAGACAGCAACTGTTGAAATAATAGAAAATGATAATGAAATAAATATAAATATTTTGGATGACGGTATAGGCTTTGATGTTAAACTTTTAGATCAATTATATGGACATTATGGCTTACTTGGAATTACAGAGCGTGTAAAAGCAATTGATGGAGAGATTAAAATAAAAAGCAAAAGGAAATCTGGCACAAATATTAATATTAGGATACCAATTGAGAAAGGGGTATTTAATGAAAATGAGTAAAAGAAAAATATTGGTGGTAGATGATCATTTTGTGGTTAGAGAAGGATTAAAATTAATTTTCGAAACTGAAGAAAATTATGAAGTTGTAGGTGAAGCGGAAAATGGCAATGAAGCCTTAATGCTTATAGAACAATTAGAACTAGATGTAATTTTAATGGATTTAAATATGGGTAAAATGAGCGGCCTTGAAGTAATAAAGGCATTAAACGAAAAAAATAATTTAGTACCAATAATTATTTTAACAACCTTCAATGAAGATAATTTAATCATGGAAGGGCTTGCACTGGGCGCTAAAGGATATTTGCTTAAAGATACTACAAGAGAACAGCTTATTAGAACAATTGAATCTGCTATTCGGGGAGAAATACTTCTTCAACCTGAAATCAGTAATAATATTTTTAATTCTAAAAATAATTCTAATAAACACAAGAATTCTTTAAATATTTCAATTACAGAAAGAGAATTATTTATTTTACAATCTATTGCTAGAGGTTGTACAAGTAAAGAGATAGCTTTTGATATGGAGATATCTGAAAGAACTGTTAAAGCACATTTAACTAATATCTATAGTAAGTTAAATGTTGATTCTAGATCAGAAGCTGTTGCAGTAGCTATTGAACACGGAATTATCCATACTCAAAAACAGTAAATATTTTTATAAATATATCTATACGTTATGCCTTAGCTCCATCAACTTATATACAACCGCCCGTAAGTATTTTACAAAAAAAATACTTACGGGCGGTTGTGTTTTTCTGAGAAAGTGATATATTATATGTATATTATAACCAATTTTTACATATATAATATATTGTTTCACTTAAATCATAAGTGTTTAAAATATAAGTTATTTTAATTTCATTACTATTTTATCATCATTGTAATTAAAAAGGGGAGGTCGACAATGGAAAAGGATACAGAAAAGAATGAAGGTAATAAAATTATCATTGCTACTACAGAAAAGAGTAGACGTAATAAAATTCTTATGTTTACTGTTATTTCTCTTTGCACTGTACTTGTTATTTATTTTGGAATAGCAGAATACTTCAGGAGTCATTTTTATTTTGGTTCTGAAATTAACTGTGTAAGTGTTTCTGGGAAAACTGTAGGGGGAGCAAATAAAAAAATGGCATCTCAGATGAAATCCTATAAATTGAATTTGAAGGAGCGAGATGGTAAGAACGAACAAATTAGAGCAGAGGACATTGGACTAAAGTATAATTCAGGTGGAAAATTTAATAAACTTAAAGATAAACAGCATTCGTACAAGTGGATTCTAGCATTAGCAAGCTCAAAAGATACTAAACTGAATGCAGGAGTTTCATATGATAAAAAACAATTGGAAGCAAAACTGGACAATCTATCTTGTTTCGATAGTAAAAATGTAATTGAACCTAAAAATCCTAGTTTCAAATATTCAGATAAAGGCTATACGATTGGTGCAGAACTAAATGGGAACAAAGTTGATAAAAACGCATTATACGATAATGTAGTAAAGGCTATACTTAAAGGAGAAAATAAAATAGATTTGCAAGCAATCAAATGTTATGTTAATCCAGAGTATACTGTAAAATCAAACGAAACTACTAAAATTAGAGATAGTCTCAATCAATATGTCTCTTCAAAAATCACCTATACTTTTGGAGACAATAAAGAAACTATAGATGGTTCAGCAATAAATGAGTGGCTTACAGTTAATGATAATTTTAAAATTACATTTGATGAGAAAAAAATGAAAAAATATATGGATGTACTATCGAGTAAAATAAATACTTATGGTAAGACAAGGAGTTTTGTTACATCTTCAGGAAGAACAATAAATATTGGCGGTGGTGATTATGGATGGCAAATTAATACTGCAAAAGAAACGGAAGATTTAATTGCTGCAGTTAAAGACGGAAAAACCATAGATAAAGAACCCAAGTACATACAAACAGCCGCATCTCATAGTGCTAATGACATTGGAAATACCTATGTAGAAATAGATATGGCAAAACAACATTTATGGTTTTATAAAAATGGATCATTAATAGTTCAAGGAGATGTTGTTACAGGTAATGTAAGCGAGGGCCGTGGAACGCCAACAGGTATTTATAGGTTAAAATATAAATTGAAAAATTATACATTAGTAGGTGAGGATTATAAAGTTCCCGTTAGTTTTTGGATGCCATTTAATGCTGGCATTGGACTTCATGATGCAAGCTGGAGGAAAGGTGAATTTGGTGGAACTATATATAGAACAGATGGTTCTCATGGTTGTGTGAACTTACCATACGCTGTGGCTAAGCCAATATATGAGAATATTAGTGAGGGCGCTCCAATTGTTTGTTATAATTAGCAACTTAGCAAATGATCTGACTGCTTAAAAATTGGAACGATTTTTACTTCTAATTATGTGCTTAAGGTTGATTAGTAAAAGTATACATGTAATATAGAGGTGAGATTTTTATGAAAGAGTATAAGATACCTGAAAGTGCAATAAAGAGAAGAATGAGATTAATAGAAGAAACTGATAATATTTTCTTACAACTGCAAGATAAGGTAAATAAGAGTGAAAATATTTATGAGAATAGAACATATAAAAAAACAAGGAATAAAAATGTATTTGGATTTTTGAGAAGAAAGTATGTAGGAGTGGATTTATTTGATGGGAGAATAAGAGCTTATGAAAAGGAAGATAATATTTTCATCGACAAATCTATGGAAGAAGTTTTTCCTGATTTATTGACAAATATAAATAATGAGAGTTACTGGCATGATTACAATATCATGAAGCAATTATTAATATATGTTTTAAGTAATACTAAGAAATCATTATCTAAGCCCGTATTGTTTATTGCGTTTCCATTTCAAATTTCTCAATCAAAGGTTCCAGAAATAATTAGTGATGCAGCATCACAAACTAAATGCAGTAGGGTAATTTTGATTGACAATTTTTTATGTTTGGCAGCTGGAACGAGGGTAATACTAGAAGAACCTAAAAGGAAAATATTTATTTGTAGTAGAAGTAATATAACCTATGTAGGGTTAATTTTTGCTGGTGGGGCTTTTAATGTGAGGATTTTGGAAAAAGGATATAATCAGTTAACAAGAGTTGACATTGAAAATAATATCAAGGAGTTAATAAATGTTGTATCAATTGAATTACCAAATGAATTTATGAGATTACCAAAAAAAACTTTAGAGGAACTTACTACTGGGTGGAAATTAGAAATTGAAAAAATAATATATGTAGCGATACCTTCAGATTTAACCAATAGCTTTGGTTTTAGCATAGGAGAGTACAAATTAGTGTATTTAGAAAATGAGAATATTATTTTAGAAGGTTTAAAGAAAATCATATTGGATAGAAAAGGTACACTATACTAAATCCAAGTTGAGCCTTAGTACAATATTAAAACATTTAATTTATAACAAAACATCTTTACAAGAGCAATAGTTACCTGTATAATTTCAATTGTGTTTAAATATTGTGCAATGAGAAAGAAGAGTACATGGAGAGTTAATTTAAAGAGATTTAAGTAGGGTGGAAGCTTAGAATTTAACGCTGTGGAAAGAAGCTTTGGAGCAATAAATAGAAAATCCTAAGGGGTGGAGTATATTTATGGGGTAATTCCCTTAAAGATAATTGAGTTGGGTTAAGGGAAATTAACCAATTTAGGTGGTAACGCGGAAAACAGCCTTTCGTCCTAATTTTTTAGGATGAGAGGCTTTTATTTTTTAATTAAAGGAAGGAGAAATAATTATGAGTTTTGAAAAATTAGCGAAATTAATATACCCAAGCATTGATAAAAGTCCCGAGTATTATTATGAGAAATATCCAAAGAGAAGTTTAAAGGAAGGTGCTAAAGTTACAAGATATGCACCAAGTCCTACAGGGTTTCAACATATTGGTGGGGTATTTTCAGCCTTAATCGATGAAAGACTGGCTAATCAAAGTGAAGGAATATTCTATATTAGAATAGAGGATACTGATCAAAAAAGAGAAGTAGAAGGTGCTGTAGAAGATACAATAAGCACTATGCATAATTTTGGATTGAATTTTCATGAAGGTATGATGTCCAAAGATAGCTCAAAAGGCAATTATGGTCCATACAGACAAAGTGAAAGAGAAGAAATATATAAGACTTTTGCATTTGATTTAATTAAAAAGGGATTGGCATATCCATGCTTTTGTAGCCCAGAAGAATTAACTAAAGTTAGAGAAAATCAAGTAGAACAAAAGGTAACACCAGGTTATTATGGAGAATACGCCAAGTGTAGAAATATATCAAGTGAAGAGGCAATTGAAAGAATAAACAGTGGAGAAAGTTATATACTTAGATTAAAATCACCTGGAGAAAGTGAAAAAAGGGTAGAAATCAATGATTTGATTAAGGGGGATATATCCTTCCCTGAAAACAATCAAGATATTGTTCTAATAAAAGGTGATGGACTACCAACATATCATTTTGCCCATGCTATAGATGACCACCTTATGGGAACTACACATATTATTAGAGGAGAAGAATGGCTATCCTCACTTCCAATCCATATTCAGCTTTTTAATGTTTTGGGTTTTGAGATTCCTAATTATGCCCACACTCCAACAATAATGAAGCTAGATGGTGGATCAAAGAGAAAGCTGTCTAAAAGGAAGGACCCTGAAGCGGCAGTTTCATACTACAATGAAGTAGGATATCCAGTTCAATCAGTAAATGAGTATTTATTAAATATAATAAATTCAGGTTTTGAGGAATGGAGAGTGGAAAATCCATATGAAGATAGCTCAAGCTTTGAAATAACTCTAGACAAGATGAGCAAAAGTGGAGCATTATTTGACCTTGTTAAACTTGGAGATGTTTCAAAGGATGTTATAGCTAGAATGAAAGCTGATGAAGTATATGCTAGTTATACAAAGTGGGCAAAGGAATTCGATATGGAGATGTATGAATTTATAACAGCTAATGCTACTTTTTCTAAAGAAATCTTTAATATAGATAAAGAAGGCTCCAACCCAAGAAAAGACTTTGCAAAATGGATGGATGTTAGAGGTAAAGTTTATTATTTCTTTGATGAATTATTTGACAAAGAGCAAGTAGATCAAATTGAGCTTCCTAAAAATATGGAATTAGCAGAAGCTAAGCGTATAATTGAAGCTTATTCCAAAGTGTTTAATTTTAATGTGGATAAAGACACTTGGTTTGATGAATTAAAATCTTTTGGAGCAGAACTTGGCTACACCTCAAACAGAAAAGAATACAAAGCCAATCCAGAAATGTTTAAAGGAATGGTAGCAGATGTAGCAGCAGCTGTTAGAGCAGCAATAACTCATAGATCTAGCACTCCTGATCTTTACACTGTTATGCAGATAATTGGAGAAGAAAAAATTAAAAACAGATTTAGCAAGTTTATAAAAAAATAAAATTTCTAATTTAATGCAATAAATTATATGGGTTATCTCAAAAAAAGACCCCTCGAATAATTATAATCGAGGGGTCTTTTTGAATTATTTTAAGGCAAGTTTTTATTTTCCTTACCTTTATTTTTAACTATCTTAATTATACTATCTTCACATAAATTGTAAGCTGACATTAGATAATCAATATCGGCACCATCTTTATATTTAGCATAGATTTCATTATTTCTTTTATCCATATAATCTCTAGTTCCAGTTCCTGTTCCCCAGGCTTTTCTAACATTCTCTTCTTTAGGTATATAAATTAGTTCACCTTGAATGTACCTCTGGATTTCTTTCAAAAGCCTTTCTGGTAAAAGCTCCTTGCCATTTTTGTAACTCAATAATTAAGTCCTCCTTATTTTTGAAAATTTCAAATAAGTTAATATTCTTAATCATCTTTACACCTCCTAATTATTTATTTAGACAGAAAAATACCGTGGACAACTAACCATCCACGGTTAAAAGCATAATTATATTACAAATTATTACTGCTGCTTCAGATGACGGTTATTAATTTTAGGAAACACAAAAAAACATCTGTTTCCCATGTATTAAATTAGTTTGAAAACACCTCATTAACAATACATACAAATTTCATTTAAATACACTCCTTTCATCTGAAATAAATAAATTTCATAATTTTATTTTAAAACTCAATTTATTTACTGTCAATATTATAACAGGTTATTAATTATAACTTATGTAATAAATTATAAAAAAAGGAGGCCGAAACCTCCTAGGGTTGGTTAGCTTTTCAGCCACCCCTCCACTTTAATCAAAATAACCATCTCCTTTCAAAAGGTACTAACCGGTTATCTATATTATCGTACTTTTTAAAAATTCAAACAAGGTAAAGAATTTATATAAAAATTATTTACCCAGTAGCTTTTTCTTACATTCTTGAAGCTCCATTAATACCTGATGATAATCTTTATCTAATTGTTCTACAACATCATTTTTACCTGGCATAGAAAGTCGGCTAATAATTTCTGAAAGGCGGATTTCTAGAACAGAAATTTGTTTCTTTAGTTCTTCCGTACTTATATCAATTCTGTTATGTCTCTTTATCATAAATTCTTCATAGGTTCCCTTAAAGGTGATTAATTTATGATTTTCAATAGAAAGTATGCTGTTTGCAACTGCACTTACAAATTTTCTATCATGGGAGACAAATAGCACTGTCCTAGGATAGTCTTTTAAAGCGTCTTCTATTACCTCAAGAGAGTTAATGTCCAAATAATTTGTTGGTTCGTCTAATATCAATAGGTTTATATCGCTCAAAAATACCTTAGCAAAAGAAATCTTTACTCTTTCTCCTCCGCTTAAAACTTTAATTTTCTTATAAACTTCATCACCTTTAAATAGGAGTCTGCTTAAAAGTATGCGTACAAAGGTTTCATCATATATGCTATCTTCCATTACATTTTTCAAAATGCTTGATTCATCCTTTAATATATCCATATCCTGACTGAAGTAGCCTATCTTTAGGCCATGGGCTCTCTTGATTGTAGAGTCTTTAGACATTATCATTTTAATCAAAGTGCTTTTACCACTGCCGTTTGGTCCTATAAGAGCTGTTCTTGAATGATTATACAAATCAAATTCGGCGCCTTCAAATATGATTTTATTTTGGAAAGACTTGTTTATATTTTTACCTGAGATAATTATATTACTGTGCAATTCACCAATATCTAAGGCGTCAAATTTTATATTTTGTATTCTCTTTGGCTTTTCTTTTACCTCAAGATGGTCTATTCTTGCTTTCATGTTTTTTGCAGCTCTATCTAGGTTAGCCTTAGCTTTTTGATTTCCCATTTTGTGAAGTCTTGCTTCTGAATTACCCATTCTCGCTGGAGCGTTTCTTATAGTTTTTGCCTTTTGCTTAGCACCTTCAATGGACTCCTCAAGATTCCTTTTATCATTTTCATACTTTTGGTATTCAAATAACATTCTTTCTCTTTCTAAATTTTTTTGAAGCTTAAAGCTACTATAATTACCATTGTAAATCTTTATTTTCCCATCATCTAATTCGAGTATCTTATTGCAAATCTTATCCATGAACTCTCTGTCATGAGATATTATTGCAAGTGCACCTTTGAACTCCTTAAAATTCTTCTCTAGAAGTTCTATGCCATCCATGTCAAGGTTACTTGTGGGTTCATCTGCAAAGATTAGATTATTTTCTTTCTCAAAACATTTAGCCAATTTGAATCTTGTTTTCTCACCACCACTTAAATTATTGGTCCAGGTAGAGTTAACTCCGAATTTATTAGCTATCTTCTGCCCTATAGTTCCATACTCCTCAAAGCCAAGCTGTTCCACCAGGCAGTAGCTTCCATATACTTTAACAACGCCTTGATCTGGCTCCTCTTTTTTAGAAAGTATATTTATTAGGGTGGTCTTCCCAATACCGTTAACTCCAACTATTCCTATTCTATCCTCAGAGTATATTTTTAACTTCTTCACATCCAAAATAAGTTTGTCACCATAATATTTTTTTATATTTAAACCTTCAATTAATAACAAAAAAACCCTCCTTAAACCTAGGAGGGGATAACACTTGCACAAAGTTAACACTAATAAGCATCATAAAAAAATATGATAATTACCAAGGCAATATTCACATGAACAAGTCCATATCCACTCATAGTATTAATAAAATGTAGGTCAAAAAATCTTCTGCTTGAAGATAAATTAACATCTTACTAAAAAATCCTTTAAGTGAATTACATTCTCATATCTGCGAATACCTTTACCTTTCATGTATTTTAAATTAATTATAGGATTTAGTTATGGTATTGTCAATATTAGTAACTATACTACTATATAAAATAATATAGTAAAGGAACAACATAATATTTACTGATAAGAGATAGTTCGCAGCGCCAAGAAAGACTAAGCAGATTTATTTATAATTGCAATATGATTACATTTATGTTATATTATCTTACTCTAGTAATTTCAAACTTGAAGTTGATGTGAATTTATGACAATATATAAATGAAATTTTAGAAAAAAAATAATTTTTGTTCAAGAAAGGAGCCCTGAAAATGGACATACTACAAATGAGAGGGAAAATTAATAGTGAAGAATATGATTTTTTAAGAAATGATGTTAGATTAAATAATATAATTCTTCTAACGACTGGAGGCTCCTATGCTTATGGAACCAATATTGACACTTCAGAACATATAAGCAATTTTGATGTAAGAGGAATATATCTAAATTCAAAAGAAGAAATATTGACTATGAATTGCAATGATAAGCCAATAGAAAATCGTGAATTAGATTGTACAGTATTTCCTTTAAAACAAATAGTAAATCTTTTAGTTAACTGCAACCCTAATGTATTAGAGATACTTGGAACAAAGGAAGAGCATTTATTTATTTGCACTAAAGAAGGAAGATTAATTAGGAATAATGCAGAAATTTTCTTATCAACAAAGGCCTATACTTCCTTTGGAGGGTATGCTATTCAGCAGCTAAGAAGATTGGAAAATGCATTAGCAAGAGACAGTTATCCTCAATCAGAAAAGGAAAAACATATAATGGGAAGCATTGAAAAACAAATGAGTACTTTTGAAGATAGATATAAAGATATAACAAATGGTGAATTTAAACTATATATTGATAAGTCAGAAAAAGAAGAATATGAGAGTGAAATATATATGGATATAAATTTAAAACATTATCCATTGAGAGATTTTAAGGGAATGGTCAATGAAATGTCTAATGTTATTTCTGATTATGATAAACTTAATCATAGAAACAGTAAAAAAGATGAACTTCATTTGCTTAAACATTCAATGCATTTAATTAGATTATTAATAATGGGTACAGAAATATTAGAAGGTAAAGGTATTCACACATATAGGGATAAGGATAGAGATTTATTATTAGCTATTCGAAATGGCCAATATACCTATGAAGAGATATTTGAAATGGTTGATGTATATGATAAAAAGTTTAAATATGCGAAAGACAATTCTCCCTTGCCTGAAAATCTAGATTATGACAAAATTAATCAGCTGGTAATGGAAATTAATCGAGGTGTTTTAATTGAATAAAAATACTAATATTGAAATTCCAAGTGGAGCAAAAGAGATTATAAACAGATTACAAGATGAAGGTTACGAAGCTTATGTTGTAGGCGGTTGCGTTAGAGATTGCTTATTAAGCAGAAATCCTAAGGATTGGGACATAACCACTAATTGTCTGCCAGAAGATATAATCCAGCATTTTCAGGCTACGCACAAAGTAATACCTACAGGCTTAAAGCATGGTACTGTAACATTAATAGAAAATAATTCCTGTGATACTGAAAGTATTCCTTACGAAGTTACTACCTTCCGTATAGATGGTGAATATGAGGACAACAGACACCCAAACCAGGTAATTTGGACATCTTCCTTGAAAGAAGACTTAAGCAGACGAGATTTTACAATTAATGCAATAGCATATAATTATGAAGTTGGTATAGTGGATTATTTTGGTGGACTAGAAGATTTAGAGAACAGAATTATTAAATGTGTAGGTAAAGCAGAAGACAGATTTAATGAAGATGCATTAAGAATGATAAGGGCTATAAGATTTTCAGCTCAATTAAACTTTAAAATTGATGAGGATATAGATAAGGCTCTTCTAAAGTTATCAGATAGTATTAAGAATGTGTCCATTGAAAGAATAAGAGAAGAATTTAATAAGATTATTTTATCAAATTCTAAGCAAATTAAAGATTTAAATTATTATGGGTTACTAAAACATTTTATTCCAGAGTATCATCTTTGTGAGGGGACAAGGCAAAATAATCCTTATCATATATTTACTGTAGGGGATCATATTCTAAAGAGTATTGATAATATAGAAAAAGATCTAACTTTAAAATTAGCTATGTTCTTTCATGACATAGGTAAACCTGAATGCTTAACTACAGATGATAAGGGCATTGACCATTTCTATAACCACGCAGAAAAATCAACTATAATTGCAGAAAATGTATTAAAGAGTATGAAATATGATAACAAAACTATAGAAAAAGTTTTAGTTTTAATTAAGCACCATGATTTAGAAATAACACACAAAAAGCAGATAAAAAAGCTGCTCAATAAAATTGGAGAAAATAATTTAAGAGACTTATTAAAGGTAAAAGAGGCAGATATTAAAGCTCAGAATCTAGGGTTCTATATGGAAAGACATTTACAATTAAAAAAAGCAAAAGCTGATATTGATGAGATAATTATAAAAAAGCAATGTTTCACTATTAAAGACTTGAAAATAAACGGACGAGATTTAATTGAGCTAGGTATTAGTCCAGGAAAAGAAATAGGTATTGTTTTAAATCAATTACTAGAGCTAGTATTAGATGATTCTGATTTAAATGAAAAAGAAAAGTTAATTAAAATAGTTAGAGGTCAATTTATTTAAAGAATCTATTGTATAGAACAATTGCTAAACTACATTAATATGGCAATTGTTCTAGTTTTATTATTCGTGATTTAAAAGTAAGCAAAGCTAACATATCCCCAAAAGTTCTGATTGCTTTTTTACCCTCTCTTTTATTTGAGCTAAAAATCTTTCAGGTCCAAGGACCCTAATAACGGGACCAAAAGATAATATACGAATTAAAAGTTCAGTTTCATCTTGAAGATTATAATAAATATAACTAATATATTTGTCTGTAGTTTCATCGTATTCTGTACGTTTTTCAAAGTTGGCAAAATGGAGCATACACCTTTCAACTGCATTTCTTTCCTTCGATATTTCAATTATTACTGGATCATTGCACTTGTTCTTATCTACATAATTATCAGATGGAAGAGTACCTTGAAAGCTTTCTTTTGATATTTCTACTTTATAGATTCGGGACATATTTATAGTGGCATTAGTTACAATTTTTCCGTAACGTATTTTAAATGCATGAACTCTAAATTTATCATCTTTGCTAGAATACTCTATTTTTATGGGTAAGTAACTACCATTAATAGATCCTCTTTTACCGCTTTCGAAGGAAATGGTTATGATAGTTTTGGTTTTCAAAGCAGCTAAAACAGCACGGAAATTTTCAATATAAGCCTTTTGGTGGTAAGGATCTCCATCTGAATATGTGTCATAATAGTAAAAGTCATTTATATCAAATAATGGATCGATATTTGCTAAGTATTCTTTTAAAAACTCAATTTGCTCATCCTTTAAAAATAAAGCTATTCTTTTGTCTGACAAAAGCGACTTTAACCAGGATTTTTGCAGGCTTGTTAGAGGAAGAATAACATTCTCTCCAAGCATTGATATATATTTATCCCCTGTATTTTTCAACAGCTTCCAATCTCCTTCAAGGAGTTTTGGAAGTATGTAAAAAGCACTTTCAGAAAAGGCATTACTGTCAATGATTTCAGTTATATCGGCTTTTGTTAGTGGGTTATTAAAAGCTGTATTTAAAATTTTTGCAACAACTGTATAATAACAGCTATAAATTTCAGAAAATAGTTCCATTATTTTTGCTCACCACCTAGATAGATTTCATACATTCGTTTCATATCACTATAGAATTTATCCACTACAAATTTGCTTGTCCCATCTACAGATATAATCCTACCTGTAAAGCTTTTTATCCAAGACATTACTTCATTTGTATCAAAAATTTCCTTTGAATATAGGTAAACATTTTTATCTATTCTTTCTATTTCTCCACCTCGTCCTTCCCTTTTCAGACGGTTTATGATATGGAGTTCTTTTTTTTCGTCAATATAAAATTTCACAGAAATTTTTTCACATCTAGTACTGCCACCAAAGGAAACGCCCCAGCATTTATCTAAATTTCCATTAAGCTTTTCTTTTAGATAATCATAATCCTCAAAAGTTTCTAATGTTTTAATGGATTTTATATAATCAAGTCTGTGGTTTATAAAGCGCTGACGGGATTCATTATAAATACTAACATAACGTCTGCCACTTTGGGTGCTGACAAATATTTTAAGAGGAATTCCATAAAGGGTACTAATACTTCCAAGCCTTGTACTTTGATTAACAAATTCAATTTTCTGTTTTTCTTTCATAGCGTCCATAAGTTCTAATAATATTTTATCCTCTAAAGTATGTACAATAAAATGGTGCTTAAAGGTAAAAATATCATTTTTTTTGTCCTCGTTATCCAGTAGATAACTTCCTATAACACCAAAAGGTGATGCTTCTTGATAGTACTTAATGGCATCAATTATGTCCTCATAATTTTCTTTAGTTTTATAAAGGTAGTCCTGTGATAAGCTGTAGCATAAAGCTTTCCCGTATTTATTACTTGTTAAGATTCCCTCTTTTACATATTCATTTGCTTTTATCCTAACTATTTGTGAGTCTAAGCATAAATCATATTTCTCACATAATAGGTCAGTCAATTCTTCAATATTAAGACAGTTTTTTTTGTTTAATATATCTAATAAGTAAAAGTGAAGCATTATATCTTTGGCAGTAAAGCTTTTAGATTTCCAGGCAGAATAAAGAGGATTTTGAGAGATTTTTGAGCTATCCAGAGATATAAATACGCGTTTGCTGCCCTTTGAAGTATCCCATTTTATATATTCACCTAAATAGCTTTCAATTCTTCGTTTTTCATCATCATATGTACGAGCACTCTTTTGAGTAAAGTCATTTCTTGCTTTAAAACCATATACAAAAAAATCACGCATATAATCTCTAATCTTATCAAAGTTTTTAATAAGCTCTGAAAACTCTGCCATAATAATATTCACCTACCTTTGTTTTGATTGTATTTTACCAATTAATATTTATAAAAGCAATTAATTGGTTTAAGCTCGCAACTTTTTTTATATGATAACTTGATTTATGGATGGTAATATTTACACATGGCATTACAAACAATGAAAAAATAAAACTAAGGAGTGATTAAATATGTTTGTTATTTGCAGTGAAAAAACAAAGAAACCAATAAAAATATGGCTTCCAGAAGCCGCTAGTATAGAGGAAAGCTGTCTAGAACAAGCATATAATCTATCACAATTACCATTTATACATAAGTGGGTATCACTTATGCCTGATACTCATACAGGAAAGGGAATGCCAATTGGTGGTGTTAAAGGATAATCAAAATATATGGGCGAAAGCTTTTATATATACCTTACTATTTCTATGCATAGGCTTTTAAGCTTTGCGGTGTTGAGGGTGTCCTTATCAATATACCGAAATAGTAAGAAAGACGTGATGCGCTGGAGGTTCGACTCCTCTATTGTGCCAATGCACAGTTAGCTCAGTGGTAGAGTAATCACCAAATGGCAAGCATTATGTGCTGAGGGTTCAAATCCCTCTCTATTTTAGACTGTATAAGTCTGGAGATGAAAAAAGATATATAATGTAATGCTCTATGAGTAAAAAGAAGGTCACTTCTTCCAATCATAACATAATAAGTACCTTGTAGTTTTAAGGATACCGTTTATAATTTATTGCTTCCATGCTTGTATCCAACATGGTACAGGAACCGAGGTAATTTATATATACTAAATTAAAGCTCCGTGCAAATTATGTGAGCATTACAATTATATATCATAAAAAATATAACCGAAAAGAGGTAATAATATGAAAATTATCATAAATGAAAATGAAAGAGGATATTTATTTAGAAATGGTAGATTTGTTAAGTTTTTAGCTTCAGGTATGCATAGCTACCTAACTGTCTTTGGATACACAGTGACAAAGGTGAAAATTGAAGGTGAGGTAAATACCGCAGGCATAGATATTAATGTGCTCATGAAGGACAAACATTTTGAAGAGAGCATTACCAAGATAAATGTATTAGACAATAAAATTGCACTTCACTATATTGACGGTAGATTGATCAACACGCTAACAAGTGGTGAATATGCTTTTTGGAATATATTCAAGAAACATACCTTTGAAACTATTGATATATCAAATCCAGAGGTATCAGAAGATATAGATATTAATATTTTTAATTATATCCCAATGAAACTGTATACAAAAATTGTAGTTGAAGAAGGGGAAATAGCATTGCTATATTTTAATAGTAAATTTCACAGAGAACTCACTAGTGGAATTCACTTCTTTTGGAACAGCAAGACAAAGATATCTCATCAGCTTGTTGATATGAGAATTCAACAACTTGACATTTCTGGGCAAGAAATATTAACTACAGATAAGGTTAGTTTGCGCATTAATTTTGTATGTAATTTTAAAGTTATTAATGCTGTAAAACTTCTGTCTGAAATTAAGGATTACAAGAATCAGATATATATTTTAACCCAACTTGCTTTACGTGAGTATGTTGGAAAATACAAGTTTGATGAACTTCTAGAACAAAAAGAAGAAATTGCAAATTTTGTACTTTCAAAGCTAATAGAGAAACAGGAAGATTATTATATAGAGTTTACTGAGGCAGGTATAAAAGACATTATATTGCCTGGTGAGATTCGAGATATAATGAACACTGTTTTAATTGCAGAGAAAACTGCTCAGGCAAATGTGATTTCTAGACGTGAAGAAGTTGCCTCAACGAGAAGCTTGCTAAATACAGCAAAGTTAATGGAGGAAAATCAAACCCTTTATAAACTTAAGGAACTGGAGCATTTAGAGAGGATTTGTGACAAAGTAGGCAATATATCAATTTCTGGTGGGAACAACTTGTTGTCACAATTAAATGAACTATTGTGCCAAAGATAAAACTAGATATAGAAATTAAGTGGTATTATAAAAATATTATAGAAGAACAGCTTCGAGTTTGTTCTTCTATTTTTTGTATGATGAATGCAAGAATACAATTAAGAATATATGATTATTATAGTAGTTCATACAAAATTCACAAACCTATTGTATACTTCTTATATTCAAATGTTTAGAAAGTAGGAGAATATTATGACCTATAATATCCTAGTTGTAGAAGACGATATTTATATACAAGAATTGATACAGGAATTTTTAAAGGCTCGAAATTATAATGTAGAGGCAATTGATGATGGGCTAGAAGCATGGAAGATGTTTAATGAGGGAAAATACGATTTGGTTATACTAGATATTATGATTCCTAATATAGACGGGTTTTCCCTGTGTAGTATGATTCGCCAAAAGTCCTCCACTCCAATTATAATTTTAACTGCATTAAGTGAAGAAAAAGACCAGTTAAAAGCATTTGAACTAGAAGCAGATGATTTCATTACAAAACCTTTTTCCTTCAATGTGCTAATTAAAAGAGTTGAAGCTGTATTAAGGAGAGCGAAAAACTTTCACAGTAATAATGAAATTGAGTATGGTAGACTTAAACTTGATTTAAGTTCATATAAAGCTTATGTTGACGGAGAAATGGTTGAGCTAACTGTTAAAGAGTTTGAAATTGTGCAAACCTTGCTTGAAAGTATTGGTGTCGTTATGACTAGAGATATGCTTCTAGATAAAATATGGGGATTTGATTATTTTGGGGATGATAGAATCGTAGATGCTCATATTAAAAATATACGTAAAAAAATTGATTTACCATATATAAAAACTATAAAAGGATTAGGATATATAATTGAAAGGGAATAATATGAAGAAACGTGGAATAGTTTTTAAAATTTTTTGCATAACAAGTACTTTGTTAACAGTATCAGCACTTATAATTTATTTAACTTTTTATTTTCTACTTCCTAAATATTATCTAAATTATAAAAAATCAGATCTGCAAAGTGGCATGAATAAACTTGTAAAAACATTAAAGCAAACTCAAAGCGACGATTCTCATACAATTTTAAGCGATTTTGCTTATAAGTATAATGTTCGAATAAGCATTGATAATGGAGAAGATGTTATATTTTATTTTCCTCAGGATGTAAACAAAAATATTAACAAGGAGATAAGAGATAGATTTCGTATAACTCAAAACAGAACTGGAAATCCAAATCCTTATTATGATAATTTAAGGAAGCACGATACTATTTCTATTACTGATACTGCTACCTTTCTAGATGATTCAAAGGAATATAAAATAACAATTATTTCTACAGTTCAGCCCATTGATGAAGCTTCAAAAGTTATACTTATGTTTTTGCCTTATATGCTAGTTGTAATTATTATTTTATCAATTCTAGCCGCATATATTTATTCTCATATAATAAGCAAGCCCTTGATTCATTTAAATGGAGTAGCTAAACAAATGGCTGGATTGGATTTTTCAATAGAATCTCATATAGATACAAAGGACGAATTAGGAGAATTGTCTAGAAGCTTGGATACACTAGCAAAAAACTTAAAAATAAATATAGAAGAATTAAATGAAGCTAACTTACAATTAAAAGATGATATTCAAAAGGAAAGAGAACAAGAAACAAAAAGAAGGGAATTTATTGCAACCATATCCCATGAATTAAAAACGCCAATAACAGCTGTAACTGGTCAGTTAGAAGGTATGATTTATGAAATTGGGGCATATAAGGATAGAGAAAAGTATCTATGGCAATCCTATAAAATTATGAAGGATATGGAAAAACTAGTTTATGAAATTTTAGATATTTCCAAGTTAGAAAGCACTCTATTTACTCCACAATTTGCCACAATAGATTTATCTACACTAGTTTTAGATATTCTGGAGAAATTCTACTATTTCACAGAAGTAAAAAATATTGAGTTTATAACAGATATCGAAAAGGGGGTTTTCATTGTATCTGATGAAAAGTTAATTACAAAAGCAATAGCAAATATAATAAGTAATGCTGTAAAATATTCTAGTGAAAATGAGAAAGTGTTTATAGATTTAAAAACAATAAACGAAAAGGTACAATTGCAAATTTTAAATACGGGAGCCCATATTGATGAGGATCAGCTTGAAAAGATATTTTTACCCTTTTACAGAGTTGAAAAGTCAAGAAATCGTAAAACTGGAGGAAGTGGACTAGGCTTATATATTGTTAAAAGAGTACTAGATATGCTTAGAACTGATTATTCTATAAATAATGTATCAGAAGGAGTTAAGTTTATAATAAATTTTGAAAAGGCCTAATTATTGGTCTTTTTTTTCTTGTACAATTCATATTAGATTCATTTTAAATTCACATTGAAAGTATATAATAAACTTGCAACTGAAAAACACAAAAAAATATGAAAGAGGAATGAATATGAATTTATTTGGACGTGCAATTAAAGCTGTAACACGCAGAAAGAGTAAAACAGTAATACTATTCTTAATATTTTTCGCTATTGCTAATCTTATTTTTTCAGGATTTGCAATTTTAAATGCTACAAATGAAGCTGGAAACTTAGCTCGTAAGAAGCTTGGAGCCACCATAACTCTAAGTTATGATATGAACAAAGCTAGAGAAGAGCTTAGATCCCAAATGAGTAGTAATGCTTCAACAAATGGAAGTTCAACAAGTAGTTCGACAGACAGACAAAAGTTTACTATTAAATCAGAACCAGTTACTTTAGACATGGCAGAAAAAATAAAGAAATTGCCTCATGTTAGTAAAATGAATGTTGTTGTAAACACAGCTGCAATGGCAAGTGGGTTTGATATAGTAAAAGAAAGTGCAACTGCTGATAATACAAATAATCCCAATCAAAACACAAAAAATTCAAATTTTACACTTCCTGATGTTACTGTAACAGGAGTTTCATCAATTAGTGATGCAGCTTCATTTCAAAATGGAGATGCAAAGGTTTTAAGTACACAAGCTCTACCAACTGACAGTACAGCAAAAGGAGTGTACGTTGAAACAACACTTGCTACCCTTAACAATTTTAAGCTAGGAGATAAAATAAAAATAACTCCTGTAGGTAGTACAGAAGCAACAGAATTCACGATAGTAGGAATTTATCAACAGGATACTACAGGTGAAGGTGGATTCAGGTCGGATTATTCTCGTCCTGCTAATACATTGTATGTTGATTATCAAGTTGCTCTAGACTTTAAAAAAGCAGCAATTTCTTCAACTAGTACAATGACAAGAGGCTTTAGTATGAATGATGGTATAGATAAAGTAACTTACATTGTGGATGATCCTAAAAATGTAAACGAAGTGCTTAAGGAAGCAAAGAAAGCAGATATAGATTGGACTAAGTTTATATTAGATGCAAATAATTCACAATATGATGCTATGATGAAACCAATTGATAATGTAACTTCCTTTGCAAAGATAGCTGTTGTAGTAGTTTCCATAGCAGGTGCAATAATACTCGCTCTTATATTGACATTATGGGTAAAAGAGAGAATTTATGAAACTGGCGTACTACTTTCAATGGGTGAAGGTAAACTTAAAATTATTAGTCAATATTTATGTGAAGTTTTGTTAATAGCTATTATTTCCTTTGGGATTTCAATAGGCTCCGGTCTTTTCATCTCTAAAGGAGTAAGCAATGTTTTAATTACTAACGAAAATAAAACAGTTAATAGTCAGCAAGAATCTACGTCAAATCAATTCCAACGTGGTAACGGGTTTGGTAATTTAAGAAATAATGCTAATAACAATACTAAAGTAGATACAATTAAGGCTAGCGAAGTTCATGTAAATCTAACAATGGATGTTGTGTTAGAACTTTACGGGGTGGGAATACTCATCATACTTCTAGCTACAATACTTCCAGCATCTTCAGTAATGCGAATGAATCCAAAGACAATACTATCGAAGGCTAATTAGGAGGTTTTAAAATGGCAATATTAGAGTTTAAAGATGTAAATTTTAAATATAAAGAGAACAATAGCCGTGACATTTTAAGAAAAGTAAATGTAAGTTTTGAAAGAGGTAACTTCTATGCTATTGTTGGACCATCAGGATCAGGAAAAACCACAGCTATTTGCCTTGCAGGAGGACTTGATAAGCCCACCTCTGGAGAAGTTCTTTTTGATGGAAATAGTATTAAAAAAATAGGGTATACAAATTACAGAAAGAAAAATATATCACTTATTTTTCAGGAGTTTAACTTGATTAATTATCTTACTGCAGTAGAAAATGTTTTGGTATCAATGTCTATTTCGGGATCTCATAAAGAAGATCGTAAGGCATATGCTACAAAAATTTTAATGGATTTAGGGCTTACCGAAGATGAAACTAATCGTAATGTACAAAAGCTTTCCGGCGGTCAACAGCAGAGAGTTGCTATAGCAAGGGCCATTGCCACCGACTCTCCTGTTATAATAGCTGATGAACCAACAGGAAATCTTGACAGCAAAACAGCAGTGGAAATAACTGAAATTCTTAAAGATTTGGCTCATAAATTAGATAAGTGTGTAATCGTAGTAACTCACTCAAAAACTGTTGCTGAAGAAGCTGATTTTTCACTAGCATTAAGTGACGGTGAATTAAAACAAGTTAAGATAGTTTAAAACCCATAGAAAACACTTGCATCCCCCAGCAGGTGTTTTTTTTGGTGCCAGGCACGTGACAAGTGACAAGTGACATTATTTTAATATGGTAAAATAGTTTTGTAATTAAATATTTTTTGAAGTGTTTTTATTTTCTCAATCGTTTTATTAAGTGTAAGGACAAAAAGGGGTGATGATTATTCAAAAGGAAGAATTCGAAGTCTATATAAAACAATATGAACGTTTAATCATTACTATTTGTTTATCCTTTACTAAAAATTATTTTGATGCAGAGGATTTAGCACAACAAACCTTTTTGTCAGCTTACATTAACTATGATAAATTTGATGGAGTAAATTTTAAGGCTTGGATTAGTAGAATTGCAACAAATAAATGTAAGGACTTTCTTAAGAGTCCAATGCGAGCAGTTGACAGTTTATCTGATGAGGCTTGTGAAGAATTGAAGGATAAGGGAGATTCACCAGAGGCTACTTTGCTAAAAAAATATAGCAAGGAAGACATACATAATTTATGTGATAAATTAAAAGAACCTTATAGGACAGTTTCCTTAAATTATTTCTGTGAAGATATTAAGCTTTCCGATATGGCAAGAGACACAGGGCAGAGTTTGAAAACTTTGCAAACTCAATTGTATAGAGCTAAAAAGCAATTGAAAGTCTTATGGAAGGAGGAGTTTATTTGAGTAATGCATTATTTAAAGAAAACGGTCACTTAACTAAAATATCACTTGAAGGCCTAAAAGATGGAACATTAATAGATAGTGAGTTAGTTTTAATCTCAGAACATATTTGTAGTTGTGAGGATTGTGCAGAGGCTTTGGCCGATAGTTTTAATGAAAGTGAACTTTTAAATGCTCCTTTAGGCTTTGAGGAGGAAGTTCTTAGCAAAATAAAGAATAAAAAACAAAGCAAGAATGAATTTATTTTTTATTCACTTAGAGTTACAATGGCAGCTAGTATAGCGTTAGTTTTTGTTTTCTCAGGTGCATTAAATTCTTTAGCAAATACAAACATCAAGGCAGTAAATGTAAATCCAGCTAGTTTAAGTACAGTAAACACAATAAATAAAAGTCTTAATCACTTTTCTCAAAAAATAATTAATTTGGAGGTTTTGGGCAATGAAAAGGAAAAAAAGTAAATTCTTAACCTTTTGTTTTTCAATGATGCCTGGTGCAGGGCATATGTATATGGGTTTTATGAAAATGGGTGTATCATTTATGGCAGGTTTTTTCAGCTTGTTATTTCTTTCAAGCTGGCTTGATATAGGACCACTTCTTTATTTGCTACCATTACTTTGGTTTTATTCATTTTTCGACTGCATGAACAAACGTTACTCAACTGATGAAGAGTTCTCAAGTCTAGAAGATAACTATTTATTTTCTTTTGATGAATTAGGGAAAATAGATAAAGGCGTATTCAAGAAAAATAGATTAGTTGTAGGGATAATACTATTACTTCTTGGTGTTCACATGATTTGGAATAATATAATGAATAACATAGACACCTATTTACCTTATGAGGTATACAGAGTTATGGATAATATAACAAGAGTAGCTCCTCAGATAATCATTAGTGCTGCGATAATTGTTGTGGGAATAAAGCTTATTATGGGGAAGAAGAAGGAATGTGATATTGATGATTAGAGGGCGTAGAGTGGGAACTTTTACCACTGGAATTGTGTTGGTTGTTTTTGGAGCAATGTTTTTACTAAGATTAATTTATCCCAGTTTTAATTATAGAATCATAGCATCTTTGTGGCCCCTGATTTTAGTATTTCTAGGAATTGAAATAGTTGTAGCATATTTAATAAATAAAGAAGAGATAATGAAATACGATTTTGGGTCAATAATGCTGATAATGGTTTTATCCTTCTTTGCAATGTGTATGGGATGTATGGAGTATGTAGTTACTCATATCTCTGAGTTTAGAAGTGTAGGTTGAATTTAGAAAATAACAAGTATAGTACATGACATTGGCTTTTGCTAACGACATGTACTAGATTTATTTATTTATCTAAATGTAGATGACTTAACCTATTCTCTATACTAAAAAATAAAGGATCGACTGCAGCGCTAGTATTATATTTAAAATTTAACCCTACTACAGCAACATGATCTGTATTGTCTATTAACCCTAGATAGTTCCAAACTCCAATTTTATAAGTTGTATCTCCAACTTTTGCGTTAACAATAGTATCAGTTGATCCCAAGTGAGGACCTATTGCAGATGGAACACTTACAACTCCATCATTTTTCCACCAAGAACTATCCACTTTAACAATGTCGGTTGGCTTACTAATATAACAACCAGTGTAAAGAGCAGATTTTGCTAGAATAAGAGTCATATTTAGATTAGGCACTTGGAAACCAGTTATTGGGTCTAAATGTGTATCTAGACAAGCATAAGAAAAATAGTAAACGTCACTTTGAGCCTTTACCCAGGAATTTAATTCCTTAGCTCCAGCAGGTGCTAAATCCCAGATACTTAAATCATTATTTTTCTTTGTCAATAAAGGACTGGTTGCTACTCTATTAAAGTAAGCTAAGTTGGTTTCGTTTGGTTGCTTTTTTATTCCCCATTGATCTAGTTTAAAGTCAAATAAAGGGATATTAGAGTTTAATAAACTCCCTTGTGCTCCTACAGCTGCAAAAACCTTCTGGGTTAATGGCTGTAGATTATTCATAAAGTCATCATATAAACTGCCATCATGTGGAGTTGCAATTGTTGTTACACTGCATACCCAATGATGATTTCCTGTGAACAAAGGACTAGTTTTATCACCTGTAGCTTTTAGCTCCTCAGCATCTCCTTGCTCTAATAATTGAACTAGGACTCGACAGGTTTCTCCGCCCATGCTGTGTCCAATTAAATGTATTTTGTTTACATCACTAATATTAGTATAGAAGCCTGGATATGTCCTACCATATCTAGCATGCCCAGCTTTTGCAGAATGTGCTGCACCATAATCAGCTGTACCGCCAACTAACTCTGCATAGAGTTCACAGGCCCTGTCCCAATTGCTAGACATAGAGCCAACTGTTGGCGTAAAAACCTTAACGTTGGGGTCTTGTTTTTCCATATCAGCTTTTATATTAAGTCCTAACCCTCCCCAATAATTAACGCCAAGCATTTCATTGCTACCCCAACCAAAAAGACCATGCACCATAACTATAGGGTAAATGTTAGTTTTTATACTAGCATTTACATTTGCAGTTGTTGCTGCAAAGGATACATATGGAACAAAGAGTAAAACAAAGAAGCATAATAAAAATGAAATAAATTTCCTTTGGTTATTTTTCTTCATAATACCATCCTTTCATAATATTTTTGATTGAAACCCTTTACATAAATATAATATGAAGGTTTCAACATTGTGTGTGAAAATATTATCCATACTGCGTGGTGACAGGCATGAAAGCAACTAGTTTTAATATAGAGAGAAAACTAGGTGGTTATTTTGAAGGCAAAGAATGCTGGGTTTATCATGCACCTCTAGATGTAATTTTTGAAGATTTAGAAATAGCTCTTAAGGATATATTTAAGTAAAAAAGGGTTGACTCCTAAAAAATAAGGAGTCAACCCTTTAAAATTTATGCTCTGCTATGTAACAAATTCCTTTCTAATCTATAATCCGAAGTTTCTCTTGTAGCTCGTTTTATAAAGTAGATAGAAGTTAAAGCTGCTATAGCATCGGTTATTGGATAAGCAATCCAAGCACCTTTGATTCCGAAGATTTGAACTAGAAGTATTGCTAGCGGTATAAATACTATAGTTTCTCTATAAATTGAAAGTAAGAAACTAGTTCTAGCTTCACCAATTGCTTGGAAGTAGTACATTCCAATATAATATACTCCTACTAAAGGAAGCAGAGAGATACATATTCTAAATGCTTTTACAGTTTCATTAACTAAGGCTGCATCCTTTAAGAAAAAGCCTATAATTGAATTTGAAAATATCATTAGTACTGACCAGAAGCAAAAGGATGTAATTATTACAGTTTTAATTGCAACATTTAAGGCTTCCTGCATTCTTTCATAGTTTTCTGCACCGAAGTTATAAGCAACGATTGGTTGCATTGCAGAACTTATTCCTATTATTGCTATAAACATAAACATTGAAATTTTAGTAATTATTCCAACCATCACTATAGCCATATCTCCACCTTGTGAGGAAAGTATGTTATTCAGTACAATAGCAACAAAGGCATCTGCAATTTCTATGATAAAGGTTGAAAATCCAACGGCTACAATTCCAGCAAGAATACTTTTATTAAGTGATTTAGAAGCAATTTTTAGTGTATAGTCAATGTTAAAAGTTGAATTTACTTTTCTAAATTTATATAGAGCAAAGGCGAAAGCTGATATTTGAGAAACAACTGTTGCAATAGCAGAACCAGATACTCCAAAGCCCAGAAGTCCAACTAGTACATAATTTATTATTATGTTTAAAGTAGCTCCAAGTAAGTTAGTGTAAAGGGTTACTTTAGTATTTCCAAGAGAAACCATTATGTAGCAAGCCACCACAGACAAACATTGGAACACACCACCGAGAAGTATTATAGATACATAATCTTTTGCCAGTGGATATGTTGAGCCGCTAGCACCAAGCGCCAAAAGAACAGGTTCTCTAAATATAAAGATAAGTGTACAAATCGGTATCAGTAACAATAAAGTTAAACTAAATGAATTTATTATTACTTTTTTCAAATCCTTAATGTTTTTTTCTCCCAAAGTTCTAGCAGTGTAAGTGGAAGCCCCTACAGCAACTAACATACCCATAGCTATAATAAATCTTTGAATAGGAAAGGCTATGGTAAGCGCTGCAATTGCATTAGCTCCTATATATCTACCTACGAATACTGTATCCACCATATTATAAAGTTCCAATATTAATAATGAAATTATTGCTGGCACAGCAAATCTGAAAAGTAGTTTACTTATTTTTTCTTTTGCGAAAATATTATTGTCAATCCCCATAAAGGTTCACCTCGAATTTCTTACAGTTTAAATTTATTTTGATATTATTTTAAGCTGTAATTATAGTATAGTGGTTAAAATGAAACTTTACATTGACTAAACTGCTTATAAAAAAGTACCAATGTGCTATTTTACACAAATTGATAATTTCAATAAAACACAAAAGACACCTTTTTTAAGGGTGTCTTTTAAATATCTCATTATACTTCTTTAATTATAATCAGCAGGGCGCCATATCCATTCAAGTTTGTTTGAACATTAAATATAGTGCTTTTTTTGTAGCTTTTAAAGTATATTTTTGGA
The DNA here is from genome assembly GCA_963791805.1 of uncultured Clostridiaceae bacterium. Taxonomy (GTDB): domain Bacteria; phylum Bacillota; class Clostridia; order Clostridiales; family Clostridiaceae; genus JACMJL01. Next base: position 193,707 of record CAWBTU010000004.1, on the reverse strand, counting down.
AAGGAAGCCTTATGAAGAATTTCTTTCTCCTCTTTATTTAATCTTTTAGGTCTGCCCATGTCCATCCAGTAATTATAAGAAGAACCTATCTTTTCGTTTATTTCATAATTTGTTATTTTAATTGCTGAAGGCACATTTACTATATTTAAAGAAAGTTTTCTTGCAGTTGCATTCTTAGTACCCCTAAGTTTTGAAAAGCTTTCAAGGGTTAGCAATTTGTCTATATCATCATGATGGCTGTATAACAAAATCTGATATTCATTATCACTTTTAGTAACGATATATCCATCATCTTTAGCAACTAGAGTGTCACCAAGTTTATTTAGAAGATAGTACGCATAGTATGAAGGCTTTTTTATACCTTTATCATTAATAAATCCTGGATATCCAAAAAACACTTCATTAGTTAAAGATACTTGTTTGTCTAGGACATCAAAAGCTTTTAAGAAATCTAGTGAAGGCCTGTTATTAACTTCATTATTGATTATATACGGTAACATATATGCTGTATCATAAATAAAATTGACATTTTCCACATGGTCAAAGGGTTTATTACATATCTGTAAATTGTATTCTTCATTTAAGAAAGTTGATATTTTGTTTATCTCAAGCTCTTTCATTGTTGATATAAACTGAAATTTAAAAGAATTTATATTTATGGTATCTAGTTCCTCAAAATAGTCTAAGAAGGATTTTATTGCTTCAAAGAAGCCTTCTGAAGTAAAGCCGCTATCATCTAAAACAATAAGCGGCTTTATATCAAGAGTATCTAAAAACTCAAGTACATCACTTGCTCTATTCCAGTTATAAAATCTAGAATTTGGGAATATAGCCATATCTATGCTAAATAGATTTAGAAGTCTAGCATATTCAAAGCCTATTTCTTCTTGTAACAGTTCTAATATATCCTTGTTATCTTCAATAAGAAGTTCAAAAGCATCTCCAACATTTATTATCTCTTTAAATGTTTTTTCGAAAGATCCTTGGTCAAGGGACATATCAATATTAATTTTTGTTATTTTATCTTCATAGTTAAACCTATCATAATCTTCTAAGTAATAAGTTAAGAAGCTAAGACTTTCTTTTAAATCATGCAATTCGATATTTTTCTGTTTTTCAAATGCTTCTTCACTAATTTTATATTTTTTCCTATACTGAAGAGGTGTTGATTTATAATGAATCTTAAAATGCTTATTCAAATATCTTGTATGGGAAAAGCCAACAGTATCTGATATTTCAGAAATTGTTTTGTCAGTATCTAAAAGAAGCTTTAAAGATTCTTCAACTCTAGTTAAGTTTAATAAATCTGTAAAGCTATAACCAGTAGCATCTTTAATCTCATGGGAAAGGTAATGAGTGCTTAAAAATTCTTGCTTAGCTATATCTGAAAGAGTGATGTTATCGTTATAGTTGTTAAATATGTATTTTGCTATTCTGTGATATCTTTCAAGCTGATGTTCCTTTTCCTTAAGCTCTTCCTTTTCATACATTAAATAATGAAAATTATTGATAAGATGATATAGAAGGTCTATAAGAATATCCTCAATTTCTTCATCATAGTTATCCTGTCTTTGAACTGCTTCACATAGAATTTTAGCTAAAAAGGTTCTAAGAATATCATATTCTTCACCTTCTTGAGCTTTATCATCAGTAGTATTAGTGTAGAAGAACATATTTTCAATATCACTATAGTACTTTTCGAAAAAATAATGATCTATATGAAATAGTAAAACTCTATTTTCCTTATCAGTACTATGAATTGTATGTGGCTCATTAATATTAATAATTTCTAGGTCTTTTTCTACTAGTTCATATTTATCTGAATCTATTGTAACTTCAATCTTACCTTTAAGAACATAAAGAATTTCTATAGTGTTATGCCAATGGAGAGGGTATTGTTTTATTGTTGCATAGGAAATAGAAATTGGAATGTCTTTCGGATAATTTACATGTTCTTTTCTCATATGTAACCCCTTCTATTTCATAGTTGAGAGATGTTCAACTTTTAATTAATTTAATTATAGTTTAGTATAATTGAGGGGATTTTGCAATGCGAGGCAGTTATTCATTGCTTCTATATAATCTTTTGTCAAAGCATAAGGAGTTTCAGATTGCATAATTGAAGACATAACTCCAATGCCACTTGCACCTGCGTTTATAACCAAACGTTGATTTTCGGGTTTTATTCCACCTAAAGCAATTATAGGGATACTAACTTTATTTTTTACATTTTTGATAAGCTCTATGCCTTTAGGTGGAATACCTTTTTTACATTCTGTTTCAAATATATGTCCAAGTAGTAGATAATCAGCACCATGCTTTTCGGCTTGTATAGCTTCTTCTAGACTGTGAACTGAAGTCCCTAGAATACCATTAAAAATAGGCTTAGTTTTAATAAAGCTTTGATAATTCGTATGAAAGCCATTGGCTTCTATAGCGTTTGCAACATCTAAACTTTGATTTATGATAAGTTTCACATCTCTATTTCCTATTATATTCTTGATTTTTATTGCTATAGGTAAAAGTTCAGTACAGGATAAATCCTTTTCACGAAGAATAATAGCATAGACTCCAGCATTTATTGCTTCACTAATAATATTATAAAAATTATTATTTTCAACCAGTTTTCTATTAGTTATTAGATATAACAATTTAAGTATCTTCTCTCAATATGTTAACATCCTTGCCTTGCATTATTTTATTCATGTTTCGCATTGAACACATTTTTCCACACATAGTACAGGAATCTTCATGCTCTGGCGTTGATTCTTTTCTATACCTTATAGCTTTTTCTGGATCAATAGCAAGCTGAAACATTTTTGTCCAATCGAGTTGCTGCCTTGCTAAACTCATTTCGTTATCTATATCTCTTGAACCAGGAATATTTTTAGCAATATCACCAGCATGAGCTGCTATTTTTGCTGCAATAATACCTTCCTTTACATCCTCTAAATTTGGAAGTCTTAAATGCTCAGCTGGAGTTACATAGCATAGAAAGTCTGCACCGCAGCTAGCAGCCAAAGCTCCACCTATGGCACTTGTAATGTGATCATAACCTGGAGCAATATCTGTAACTATTGGTCCTAAAACATAGAAAGGTGCACCATGGCATAATTTTTTTTCAAGTAACATATTTGCTTGAATTTCATTTAAAGCCATATGACCAGGTCCTTCAATAATAACTTGTACATTCCTCTCCCAAGCTCTTAAGGTTAATTCTCCAAGTACCATCAATTCTTTAATTTGGCATGCATCAGTAGCATCCTTAATAGAGCCAGGTCTACAAGCATCACCAAGACTCAAGGTTAAATCATATTTTTCACATATATCTAAAAGCTCATCAAAATATTCATAAAAAGGATTTTCCTTTTGGTTTAATTCCATCCAAGCATAAAGGAGAGAGCCCCCTCTAGATACTATGTTTGTTAGTCTTTTATTTCTTTTAAAAACTGCGGCAGTTTCCTTATTAATACCCGCATGTATAGTTACAAAGTCCACACCTTCCTTTGCATGTTTTTCTACTACCTCTAAAAATTCTTTAGAAGTGATGTCTTTTAATTCTTTATCATAAAATCCAACAGCATCATAAATTGGTACTGTTCCTACCATGGCAGGTGAGGTGGCAATAAGTCTTTGTCTGAATTCTTCTGTTTTACCAAAAGAGCTTAAATCCATTATAGCTTCAGCTTTCATATCCAAAGCTAATTGCACTTTTTTCATTTCTTCATCGATATCACAGCAGTCTTTTGAAATACCTAAATTTACATTAATTTTTGTTTTTAAGCCTTGTCCAACGCCTTCAGGGTCTAAGGAAATATGATTTTTATTAGCAGGAAGTGCAATTTTACCCTCTGCAATAAGGTTCCTCAACGTCTCCACATTCATATTTTCTTTTTTAGCTACGATTTCCATTTGCTTAGTGATTATGCCTTTTTTTGCGGCATCCATTTGAGTTGTATACATAATTTTTTAGTCTCCTTTAAATTTTATTCTATAGTGCCATCCAGTCTTTAAATATAGGCTGATAGTTTTTATCTAATATAGCTTTTTTAACCTGTTCAACATTACGTCCATCACTTATCTCAAATTGGCTATCTCCAGTAGAACCAGAGGTATGTCCACCAACTTCTGTGGAAACGCCGGCAGACATTTTTGTAATACCTAGAGGGATTAAATTGTCCCTAAAGCTTTGTTTTTCCCTTGTGGAAATATTGATGCCAACATAAGGAAGAAAGATTCTAAAGGCAAGTATAATTTGAAGTAAGTTTTTATCTTCTACAAAGCTTAGATCATTAAAACTTCCTACATGTGGTCTTATTCTAGGAATGGATAGACTTACTTCCATCTCAGAATATTTGTTTTGAAGATAATCTGCGTGTAGTCCAGTATAAAAGGCTTCTTTTCTCCAGTCATCTAGTCCTAATAGCGCGCCTATACTAACACTTCTCATTTTAGCTAAACAGCCTCTTTCAGGAGCATCTAACCTGAATTTATAGTTTTTCTTTGGTCCTGCAATATGAACTTTATCATAAATGCTTTCATTATAAACTTCTTGATAAATGGTTAAACCATCAACACCAGCTTCCACTAACATTGAATATTCATCTTTAGTTAGGGGATAAATTTCTATACATATTGAGTCAAAGTATTTTTTTAAAATTTTAACTGCCTCAGCAATATAGGATACAGGAGCTTCTTTATTACTTTCACCAGTAAGTACAAGAATATGCTTAAGCCCTGTGGAAGAAATAGCTTTTGCCTCTGCTTCGATTTCTTCAAAGGTTAAGGTTTTCCTATTAATTTTATTTTCTATATTATAGCTACAATAAGCACATTTATTAACGCAGTAATTGGACAAGTATAATGGGGTATATAACAGAATGGTTTTACCAAAATGTTGTAGAGATAATTTTTGTGCTTTTTCAGCCATTTTTTCTAAATATTTTTCAGCAGTGGGGGACAGTAAGGATAAAAAATCATATTTAGAAAGTTTATCTTTACTCAGTATTTTTAATATATCGTCATCCTGAACAGTATTAAAAAAATCATGGAAATTCATATCTTTATATTCAGAATAACAATCATAAAAGCTCATTATTTATCACCTTCATGTAGAAAACCTGTTAAAGGCGAAGAGGCTATTGCTATATCATTTTGTGCCCCTAGCTTAGAAATATAAGCTAGTCTCCCAGCCCTAACAGCTAGAGAAAAGGCTTCAGCCATTTTAATTGGATCATTTGAAGTAGCAATAGCAGTGTTTACAAGTACAGCGCCTGCTCCCATTTCCATTGCTAAAGCTGCATCAGAAGGCTTTCCAATACCTGCATCCACTATAATTGGTAATGTAATTTCATCTATCAATATTTGAATTAATTCTTTAGTTTGTATACCACGATTTGTTCCAATAGGGGAACCTAAAGGCATTATGGCTGCAGCACCTGCGTCTAGTAATCTTCTTGCAGCCATTAGATCAGGACTCATATAGGGAAGTACGATAAAGCCTTCTTTAGCAAGAATTTCTGTAGCCTTTATAGTTTCCTGATTATCCGGAAGTAGGTATTTATTATCAGAAATAACTTCGATTTTAACCCAGTTGCCACAACCCATAGCTTTTCCTAGTCTAGCAATTCTAACAGCTTCCTCTGCATTTCTAGCACCAGAAGTATTTGGTAGTAGTATACAATTCTTAGGTATGTACTCTATAATATTGTCTTCTTTAGAATCTATATCAACTCGTCTAAGTGCCATAGTTACTACTTGAGCACCACAGCCTTCTATTACTTTAGGTACAATAGAATTGTTGCAAAATTTACCTGTACCTATTAGTAACCTATTTCTAAGCTCAACGCCACCTATAATTAGATTGTCCATTTATTACACTTCTTTCTAAAAAAACTACACCTTTGTTTCTCCTAGGATAAGCCTAAGAACCATGTTTGCTTGATGATTTGCTACTATATTAACCCTAGGTGCTAAGGGCATATAGCCGAGCTCTATGTCAGAAAACTCATCACCAGCTAAATAAAAATTACTTCCTACTTTTCTAGTTTTTATTAGATTGCTGGAAAAGTAGCCTGCCATTCCAGAAGAAGCCACCACTGGAATGCTTGACATTTTTAATAAAATAGTATTAACCAGAGTCGCTTTGCATTCAGAGCTATCAAAGGCTTCCACTATTATATCTACATCTTTAAATAATTCTTGTATATTATCTTCATGAACAAAGATATTTTTAGTTTCAAGAATGATGTGAGGATTAATATCATACAATATTTCTTTTAATGCTTCAGTTTTGTACATGTCAATATGTTTAAGAAAATATTGCTGCCTATTTAAATTACTTCTTTCTACCTTATCAAAATCAATTAGAACTAGTTTTCCGATTCCTGTTCTTGTAAGGGATACTGCCACATTTGAACCGATTCCACCAAGTCCAGCTATCCCAACTTTAGCATTTTTTAATTTTTCTAATTCATTTTCCATGTTCAATTTTTAACCACCTCCAACAAAGCTTACAATTTCTATACTGTCAGCGTCATAAAGCTTATGGGTTAAATAAAGTTCCTTTGATATAATTTGAAAATTCACTTCTACAACTACTTTTTCTTGAGGTAAATTTAACTCTTTAAGTAGGGAAGCTATTGTTATTTCATCTTCAAATTTCATGATTTTACCATTGATAATCACAGTTTTCACCTCCTAAGGAATACAAAAAGGAAGCTTTTCCATAAGGTAAAGCTTCCTAAGTAAATTTATCGCAATAATTCAATCACAATAATTAAGGTAAATAACTTTCCTACGGTAGTACTAACTACATCAGGTTCAAAGGGATTGGTTAAATAACCATCTCAGCCAAAGGGCACCCCTAGTTAATTTTATTCAGTTATAATTTTAACTCATTATAATATTAATAAATCAATTTGTAAAGTATTACTAAATTTCTTCAGTTTTAAGTTCAAAACCATCTATAATCACATCATCAGTAAGTTCAATGAGTAAGCAAGGATTACCGTGACTATCTTTAACTTTTCTGAAGTTTTTAAGTTCACTTGGAGAAATAGACAGACTCATACTTCCATTTGAAATCTTCACGGACTTAGTAGACATATCCGGAACTATATTTTGAACTTTAAAATCATACTTTCCATCACCTATTACTTCTTTATAAGCATCTTCAAGTTTTTCAATATTCTCAACGCCACTTTCTGTAAGAACATTTTTCACATCTTGAAAGCTAACAGTAGGTACTTCACTTTCTTCCTCATTTTCAAGTTTTTCTGAAAGTTTTTCATAAATATTTTGCATAGTTACTGGTGCAATTGTATCACCAATCATATTTTTAAGTATTTGTCCAAATTCTTCTTTTTCTTCCTCAGCAGTTTTTTTAATTTCACAGTTTAAAATATTTTGGACAAAATTAGTATTAATCTCCTTAGGCTTAGAGGTATAATACATAATTTTATTTATATCTGCACTATTGTTATTAAAACAAGGAAACATAAAACCTTCAACAGGTGCTGTCAAATTTATATTTGATTCTAATGCAGAGTTAACTTTAAATCTCCTTTCAACAAAATCAAATTGTAGGGATTTTTTCGGAGAATCTATTTTATTTACGCTACACATCATAAATTCAAATGCATAAACATTGTCATCAACAGCCTCTTCAGCTTCTCTGCTGCGTCTCTTATTAGCTCCCTTAAAGTATTCTGCTCTAATGAAAGTGACAATTACATCAGTTTCATATTTATAGTTTTCAGTTATTTTTTTAATTACTTTATCAGCCTCTGTTGCAAAGCTATCCTTTTCAGCTTTTACTGCTTTATACAGCACATTTGGAGCATTGTATTCTCCTGGCTGTTGATCATGTAGAGGTATAAAATTTAATTCAAAGATCTTTGTGTCTAAGGCTCCAGTTAATATTTTTTTAAAGTTATTCAAGTACAATTCTTGCTTTTCACTATCAAAGCTTTCAAAATATTCAAGTTCTGAATGAATAATAGTTTCATTATCCTTCTTTAAGTAAATGCTATAAATTTCTTTAACTTTAAGCATAGTATTTTCTATTTTTAGTTCTTTCTTTATTGCAGCTAAATCCTGTTTGTTCATTCTATCTACTCCGTTCTGTTTTTCATTCAGTATTATTATAATCAAAATTAAGAGTTTAGTCCAATATTTCACTTGTCACTTGTCACGTGCCTGGCACCAAAAAAATATTTGAATATTATTGGAGTTTCAGAAAATAATAATAATACTTTTGTAAATAAAGCAAGGAGAGGGGAAAATATGTTTAAGCCCGAAAGGATTGTATTTGAGAAAGATTCATTAGAATACCAAATGGCTAGGGAGATTTTTGACAAGTTTAAAAATAAGGATAATACGGAAATTATAAACTTGACTTCAAATAAACTGAAGCAGCATATTCCTGGTGACAATTTATTCACTCAATATAGAGAGGGTAAGAAGACTTTAGTCGTTGGATCGAAGAAGAGTTTAAAGTTTCAATCATGTAAACCTTCAGCCCATTATCAGCTTCCATTAGTATCAGGTTGTATGGGGCAATGTGAGTACTGTTACTTAAATACTAAGTTAGGGGATAAGCCTTTTATAAGAGTTCATGCAAATATAGATGATATTCTCAATGAAGCTCAAAAATACATAAAGGATAGATTACCTGAAATAACTATATTTGAAGGAGCTGCAACCTCTGACCCAATACCAGTAGAACCCTATACACATTCCATAGATAAAGCTATTAGATTTTTTGCTAGTAACGAAAATGCTAGATTTAGATTTGTAACAAAGTACAATGATATAGATTCATTACTTAATTTAGAACATAAGGGTCATACAGAAATAAGATTTAGTATTAATACTTCTTCGATAATAAACCAATATGAACATTTTACAGCTTCTCTTGATAAAAGAATAGAAGCAAGCATTAGAGTTGCTAAAGCAGGGTACCCTATGGGATTTTTAATTGCACCAATATTTATTTATCCTAATTGGAGAGATGAATATCATGATTTATTATTAGAATTATCCACAAAAATACCAAATAATTTAAAGTATCCTGTAACTTTTGAGATTATATCTCACCGCTATACAATAATAGCTAAAAATAGAATACTTGATATATTTCCTGAGAGTCAACTACCAATGAATGATGAAGAACGCAAGTTTAAATTTGGACAATTTGGATATGGAAAGTATGTATACCCAAAAGAAAATCTAGATTCAATAAAAGAATTCTTCATAGAAGAGATAGAAGGATTATTTAAAGATAAAGAAATTAAATATATTATATGAATTTAAACCTTGTGCAGCATACGACGAGAATAAATATCATCTTGAGTATGACCATGAATAAGGTTTTGAAATGCAGTGTATAAGCCTTATATGCCAAAATAAAAAAGCCAAGGGTTAGCTTGGCTTGGTTTAAATTTGTTCTATTTAATTACTAACCTACGGATACACTGAAAATAGTCTTCAAAAGCGTCCTTGTTAATTTGGTATATGTTACATCCCATTTCTTTTTGTTCTAAAATGATTTTATTTTGTTTTAACGTGCTTAAATGTCTAGATACCGTAGCAGTGCTAATATCTAGTTCTTGTGCAATTAATTGTGCTTTAATTTTAGAAGTTTTAGCAATCAATAGTAATATTTGCAACCTAATTATCTCTGACAAAGATTTACTAAAATCAGATATATCCTCTAACATGGTTTCGTCATGTATTTTTTCTATTAGCTGATGATTTTGATCTAAGTTATTTGCGTATAAGAAAGCATTATATACAATATGAAGTTGACCTAACCCCCAGATTATCATAAATTTAGGAGAAACTGAGAAAGATGGATACAGGTAGATATCTTCTGTTTCTTTACTTGGAAATTGTTTTGGTAAGTCGTAGCCTACTAATAGCTTTGAGATGACATCGTCTAAACTATTGGTTTTAAGGTCTAACTCTAATTGTTTATTTACTTTTCTCCAGGATTCCTCAAGAGTACTCGATTTTTGAATGAAATAAGCATCGTAAAAATCTTTCCATAGTTTGAAGAGTTCTTGGCTATAAGCCTCATAATTTTCAACAAATGCCAATTGTTCAGGGTTGACAAGGCCATCCATCTCTTTAATCATTCTTTCTATTTGAACAGTTGGATGTGGATTGTGGAACAAAATATCTGAAAGTTGATCGAGTGGTATGTATCTACCCAATAAGTAGAATAGGAATTCCTCTTTGGAAACCTCATTGAGATAATGAAAGAATGCATCAATACTGTGATCCTCTCCAAGCCCAAGAACACATTCTGCGAATTGTGACCCATATTCGAAATTGCCATAATATTTTTCTAATAAATTGCTATGGTCTATATAGAATTCTTTAAGTAATATATCGTCTTCATCGCGTTCCAAATAACAATAGCGAAGGTAGGTCATCATCTCAAAAACTTGCGAAATCCTTACTTTCACGATACTTCTCTTCCATACGGGGGTTTTTGCAAAAACTGCCATCTAATCACATACCTTTATTTTTTATTTTTAAAGTGATATTCTCTTTGCACTCTTGTAGTAGCTGTATACTTTTCTCTTTATCAGAAGAACAAACAATCACATGACCACCTCTAGAGCAAGAATCAACGGTCTCTTTGATTTCATCTCCTATATTATAATATATATCCAATGCTTTGGTATACTCTTTTTGCATTGGAAAGGAAAGTCCTTTTTCCATTAAGATTCCTTCTGGAAAAACAAAGAATTCTATCATACTGTATGAAAGTTTTTTTCTCATTTCTAATGAAATACATTCACTTGAATAATATGACTGTATTCCTAGTTCGTACTGATTCAAACCAGAAGAAAGTTCGTGTAAATAAGGTATAAAATCTCCTCCTGGTCTTGTGTGAACCTCAATAATTGAGACTTGATTGGTCATTTTATCATACTTCACTTCTGTATGACATGGACCATATCTAACATCTAGACAATATAATGCTTCAATGACAATTTCTTCGATGTGTTGTTTTTCCTCCTGGGATAAATTAGCTGGTACGCTGTGACCTGTTTCAACAAAATGGGGCTTTCCAGTTGTGGTTTTTTCTGTGATCCCTAAAATTTGATGGTTGTCATTACAAGAAATGCTTTCAACACTGTATTCTTTACCTTTAATATAAGGTTCAATAATCCAATGAATAGCATCATTTTCTTGTTGTTCCTCATACCAATTGAGCCACTCTTTCGCACTTGATATGTAGTATATATTCTTACTTCCAAACCCATCCAATGGTTTTACAATAAAAGGTGGTTTCATTGGTAGTTCTTTGATAAATTCTTTGATAAAACCTGACTGAAAAGCTAAAGAAAGGATTGTTCTTGATTGAAATTTCTTTCGCATCATCATCTTGTTACGGGTAGCTTGAATCACTGAGGGTTCATTCGTTGGTAAACCTAGCTTTTTACTAATTTTTGCGGCAGTTTCTAAACCAAGCTCAGTAAAGCTAAGTATCAGATCAATATTTATGTATATCTGTTTTATTTTTTGTACCTGCCTAAACACACATTCTTCTTTTTCTAAGCTTTCTACAAAGAAAACACCTTCTACCTGTGATGTGATTTCACTTGAAATGCTAGCACCTTTTGGGCTAATTACAACAACTTGTAAACCTAGCTTTTTCCCTGCTGAAACACCATATTCACTTGCACCTAATATCACTAAAAGCTTTTTCAAATTATCTCACACTCCATTCTAATTGATTGACGGCTTCGACAGCAATTTGACGCGCATCTTCTGCAGAAGTGGCTTTTGCAATGACATATCCAATTCTATGGTAACTACTTTTAATCCCATGAGAAGTATAAGGAAGTGGACCGATATGAACGCGCTCTATATCCATACGATTCTTTAAATTTTCAACGCCTGAAACAGCTGAATAAGTGCCTTGATGCTCAGGGAGTATGAATTGAATTGCAGCATACTGATGATTAGATATAATAAGGTCCTCTTCCAAACCTACAGACTGCTTCACAATATTTTGTATCATATTGACACCAGTAGCAATTTCAACAAGATCTGGAATGCAATCACCAGCCAAGCGTGGATTAATCTCTACTAAATACAACCCATCTTCCGATTGAAAAAATTCAACATGCGCTGCACTATAATCTAAATCAAATACCATAAGAAGTTCTGACAAATCCTGTTCAATGTCTTTTTTAATTTTAAATGTACCTGATACATGGCCACACTCTACGGAATGAGAGCCATATGTTTCCTTGCGTGTGATGGAGATGAGCTTCCATTTTGCATGATGATAGACCAATTCTGCTGAGTATTCCTGACCACTTATTTTTTCTTCTATCAGCCATTGTCGAGCTAACTTATATCCTCTTTCGTTCACTATCCTATCCTTTTCGATTTCAAGTGCACACTGTAGTTCTTCCGTGGTATGGCAAATAGTAACGCCATTGCTACCACTATCATCTACTGGCTTTAGTATGCATGGAAAAGGAATATTATTATAATGACTCGGCTCTGTTTCTGATACAATCTGATATTTTGGTTGTTTGATACGTGAAAATCCAACTTCTGTAAGATGTTCTCGCATTTTTGCTTTGTTTCTAACCTTAGCTAAGGCTTCTAATTTTTGACCTGGTAGTGACAATTTCTTTGCTAAATAGGCACATTGCATCAAGTGATAATCGTCAAAAGCTAGTACTCCAGAAAAAGACAGGTTTTCATTCAAAATTTTTTGATGCATGAACTCAGCGTCAAAAGTATCTAATGTTTCAATTTGATCTGCAAGCTGACTTGGATGCTGTTCTCCCATAAAACGATACTGGTTCAAATCACTTGTCCAAAAATGAACTTCATAACCGAGCTTTTTCGCGTATTTCATTGCCTGCAATCCAGTTCCTGTTGTATTTGTTTCAATAAATAATATACGTTTCATTCAATCCTCCTAGTGGCTTTCTTGTATTTGAGTTTTCTCAACAGAATAAGCCTTTAAAAATATTGTAAAAATGATAAATCCAATCAAGGAAAGTATCAGAAAAGTAGCATCACCAAATTGTTTAAACACATTTAATCCGAAGTAACTTCCCGCTGATTCAAAAACACCCCAAATTACACCACTGATTCCAAATGCCCATGAAGAACTCAAACTTCCACGTAAGGAAGATAATTCATGATCTACTGACGGTACCCATATAATCTCGCTGATGCTAAAAAGTACTATAGCAAGCATGACGAGAAAAACCGATTTGCTTGTCCATAATAGAAGAAAGGAGCTGCTAATCAGTAGGACTGCGACAAGATACCACATTTTACTACTTAGATTATTTCTTAGCTTTGGAAAGACTCCTTGCACGGATATAACAGTGATAGAGTTTAATGTAAATAGCAAACCTATAATTTTTGCATCCATATTGTCAGATAAATACATCGGAAGGGTTGTAAATATTTGTGTGTAGAGAAACCAAAACAGGGATGAGAGGAGAATAAATCGAATAAAAATTCGAAACTCAATAGATCTTCTCTCTTCTATTAAGAAGTTGATAACATTTTTATCAGTATTCTTTGGTTTAACTTGATCTCGTGGTAGAAACATGGAAATCATGCCTGCAACAAAGTAGTTAGACATACTCAAAAGTAATAAAAATTTTGGATTCCAATCAAAAATCACTCCTGCTATTAATGGACCCATTGCAGCGCCTACGTTCACTGCAATGTTTAACAGTGCATAGGATTGTAATCGAACTTGATCTTCCTGATTTGAAATATGCGCCTTTAATGAAATATTATACAGACTGATAGCTATTCCTAGGAGAATGGTGAGCAACACAATTAGGATATATGGCTTAGTCCATGTAATCAGAAACAAAATCAGAGAGGACAAAAACAACCCTATATTAATACTTAACTTGAATCCCAAGTGATCGATAATACCTGCTACCAAAACACTCCCTGCCTTAGAAGAAAGTGTGAACGAAGCTACAATAAAACTTGTATCATTTAAATTCAGTCCCTTCACTTTCAATAACCAAAGGGAGAGAAATGGCGATATTATAAAAAATCCTATAGAATTAAAGATTCGAACTAGAAAACTTACTATGTATTGTCGATATTTAGCAAACATGTTCACATCTACCAGCAAGTTCTTGTATTACTTCCTTGATAATCAATGAGGCATTGAATACATCTTTTCTTTGAATATGTCGAGTAATTACCATGCGAATCACACCTGGTAACCAGGGAAATACTAATAATCCTTTATTCTCACATAGTTTGACAAAATCATCAGTATCAACCTTTAAATGTTTAATATTCATAAAAATCATGTTGGTTTCTACTAAATCAGGGTTAATTTCCACATCATCTATTTTATTCAATAAAGTAGCCATTTCCTTGGTTAATTCATGATCTTTCGCTAATTCTGTAAGATGGTGGTCAAGTGCAAATTGGGCAGCAGCAGCATACATACCGATTTGGTGCATGCCACCTCCAAATTGCTTTCTAATGGTTCTTGCTTTGCTAATAAATTCTTCACTTCCCATAAGCATTGATCCATAAGGGGCACCTAGTCCTTTAGCAAAACAAACACTAAGGGAATCAACATGTTTCGCATACTCACATAATGGTACATTTGTCGCAATATGAGCATTAAATAAACGAGCACCATCTAAATGTAATTTAATTTTGTTCTTTTTGTATAACTATGAAGCTCTTTTATATTTTCTAGAGGGAAAGTCTTGCCTTGGTAATAATTAATTGTATTTTCAATTGTTACCATTTGAACTTTTGAGTATAGTGGACCTCTAGGTTTAGAATGAACTAAATAATCTACATCTTTTGTATCAAGAATTCCATTTTCGGTTCTCGTACAATTTAGTACAGCTCTGCTTAGCATTGCTGTAGAAGCACTTTCGTAAAAATTAATATGGTAATTTGCGTGTGTAATAACTTCATTTCCTTCTTCAACTTGAGCTTTAATAGCAATTTGATTACTCATAGTTCCACTTGGGGTAAAGAGCGCTGCTTCAACATCAAATAGTTCTTTACAATGACTTTCAAGTGAATTCACGTTTGGATCCTCTCCATAACAATCATCACCCACTAACACATTATGAATAGCTGATCTCATTTCTTTAGTTGGCTTTGTTAATGTATCACTTCTCATGTCAATCATATAAATCCCTCCAAATTCTTTTTGTTTATACAGTTACTCAATTACGTAATTGCGCAAGAACATAATTATATTTTACAATGTATCATGGATTTATTTTAAATGCAACACCAATTATAAATTCCATTATTTACAATTTTATTAATGCTTTTTTTCATTTTATGATGGTAAGGGTAGGCCTGGAAGGAATATAAATCGGTGCTTTCTAGAGTACAGTTTATATTCTCAAACATGAATCACGAAAATAAACTGAATAAATTAATTTAACAAATAAAGTAAAAATTCACAAAATAGTATTTACAAATTTAAAATAGTATAGTAGTATCTAATTGTGCGCTACGAGAGTGTACATTTTAGCATAATTAAAAATATAGAATTAGAAAATGCAAACCACGAAGGTTAATTTCTGAAAAGTTATTAACTACGTGGTTTTTTTATTTTTAAGAATTCTACAAAAATATTTTATAGAAGGTGATTGTTTTGAGATTAATTACAGTTTCTGGTCCTCCTTCTTCAGGTAAAACCTCAGTAATATTAAAAGCTATAGAGTGTTTGAAGGAAGAAAATTTAAAGGTTGGAATTATTAAGTTTGATTGTCTAACAACTTATGATGATGCAACGTATGAAAAAGCAGGAATACCAGTAAAGGTAGGACTTTCAGGAAATTTGTGTCCTGACCATTACTATATTTGCAACATTGAAGAGTTTGTTAAATGGGGTGAAGTACAAGAATTAGATGTACTTATAAGCGAAAGTGCAGGTCTTTGCAATAGGTGTTCTCCTCACATTAATGAGGTATTAGCTGTATGTGTTATAGATAATTTATCTGGGGTTAATACACCACAAAAAATTGGTCCAATGCTTAAACTTGCGGATATTGTTGCAATAACAAAAGGAGATATTGTATCTCAAGCAGAAAGAGAAGTTTTTTCACTTAGAGTGAAACAAGCTAACCCTAAGGCGAAGGTTATGAATGTAAATGGTATTACTGGACAAGGTGCCTATGAGTTTAGTAGACGTTGTTTAAATTCTGCTGAAATAGTAGATGGACTTATAGGAAAGAAACTTAGATATGCTATGCCGGAAGCATTTTGTTCATATTGCCAAGGGGAAGTTAGAATTGGCAAAGACTATCAAATCGGCGGAGAAATTGTTACGCAGATGTGTTTGGATTTTGAGGCAGCAAAAGAAAAAGAAGAGCTTGCTTCTCAATAATTATTTAGACCCCCAAACCTTTTTTCATAATGCCCTTATTATTAAAGTAATAGGGGCATAACTTATATAAATTTAATTTTTAAAAATAAAAACTATATGAAAGAACGTGATATCTTGAGAGAATTAACCACTATACCATTAATAGAATTAATTAATGATCATCCATATATTAAAGATTTTTTCTCACAATTAAGTATTATAAATTTTGATACTTCTAAAAGTTGTGAAGAAATAGTGTGTGAACTTACTGATGAATTTTTGTTAAGTAAGGCAATAGAAAGACAAAATATTTTAGCTAGTTTTAATCATTTTGTAGAGGAAATGAGATTATTAAACATTGATAATAGGGCGGTTTTAAGTTCAATTACTATAATTGGTGGTATTGATAAAATAGGATGCAAAGAGAACTTTACGCTGACAATGCACCCAGGTGAGATAATAAGCATAGTAGGGCCAACAGGCTCTGGTAAAAGTAGATTACTTGAAGATATTGAGTGTCTAGCACAAAAGGATACTCCTACTAAAAGACAAATTCTAGTTAATAACCAAATTCCATCTCAGGAGAAAAGGTTTTCAATGCAAAATAAATTAGTTGCACAGCTTTCACAAAACATGAATTTCATCATGGATCTTACTGTTGAAGAATTTATAACCATGCATGCAGAGAGTAGAATGATTAAGAATGTTGACTCTATGGTTAAAGCCATTATTGAATGTGCCAATTCTTTAGCAGGAGAAGACTTTACCTTAAACACTCCTGTGACACAATTAAGTGGAGGTCAGTCTAGAGCACTAATGATTGCTGATACAGCATTACTTAGCACATCACCAATTATTCTTATTGATGAAATTGAAAATGCGGGCATTGA
Source organism: uncultured Clostridiaceae bacterium (assembly GCA_963791805.1). Lineage (GTDB taxonomy): Bacteria > Bacillota > Clostridia > Clostridiales > Clostridiaceae > JACMJL01. The sequence goes on along the minus strand of CAWBTU010000004.1, from coordinate 176,442 downwards.
TAGAAAAAAATCCTTAGAACTCTTAGTAAAAGAAGAAAAAATAGTAATAATGTCAACTCATAATCCAATTCTAGCTCTAATGGGAGATAAAAGACTTGTGATTAAAAATGGCGGCATAGATAAAATTATTGAAACAAGCTCACAAGAAAAAAGCAATCTAGAAAAACTTCAAATAATTGATTGCAAAATGCTTGATCTAAGAAATGAATTAAGAAGAGGCGGTACTATAGATTTAAATATTTCAGAGTATTTTTAGCATAACATTAATACTAAATAAATAGCACTACTATATAGAAAATAGTGTAAAATTTTACGAATTATGTTTACAAAATTATCATTGTATAGTATTATCTACATGTATACTACGAGGGTATACATACTATCACAATTTAATATATATAAGTAATAAGTTTAAACCACGAAGGTTGATTTCTGAAATAGATATCAATTGTCGTGGTTTTGTTTTTTTTGAGGGGGAGAGGTATGAAGAGAATAAAGGATAGAAAGTAAAGGGAGAAAAACAATGAAGAAAAAATGAAGGAGTGTAATTTAGAATGAAAAGATTACTTGCAATTATATTAATACTTAGTTTGTCACTATCAATTTTTGTAACAGGATGTTCAAAGGATTCAGATGACAAATCTTCTGGAAAAGACAAGACTTTGATATATGCAGCAGAAACTGAATATGCAAAAATCAACCCTACTTTAGATACAACAAATGTGGACAGTCTTATTTTTAGAGGACTTATGAGGTTTGATAAAGATAACATACCTCAAAAGGATATAGCTGAATCCTATGAAATCTCAAAAGATGGACGTGTATATAACTTCAAAATTAAAAAAGGAATAAAGTTTCATGATGGCAAGGAGTTAAAAGCCGAGGATGTAGCTTTCACTCTAAATACTATACTTGACGATAAATCAGCTTCTAAGATTAAGTCTGAATTTGAAGAAATTAATTCAATAGAAATAGTTAATGACTATGAAATTAAGATTACTCTAAAGGATACATTTCCACCATTACTTGACAAGTTGACTATAGGAATAGTTCCGAAGCATGCTTTTGAAGGTAAAGATGTAAAAACAGCAGAATTCAACCAAAAACCTATTGGCTGTGGTCCATATATGTTTGATAAATGGGAAAAGGGAAAAAGTCTTACACTAAAGGCAGACAAAAATTTTTATGGAACTGTAGCATCAATAGACAATGTTATATTTAAATTTATTCCTGATGGGAATGTAAGAGCGGTACAACTTCAAACTGGAGAAGTAGACATGGCATTTTTAGAGCCAGGTCAGGTTGCTAAGATTGAGAAGATTAATAGTATAAAAGTTTACAAAGTTCCAACAGCAGACTACAGATGCATGATGTATAATATGAAAATTGATTTATGGAAAGATGCAAATGTAAGAAAAGCCTTTAATTATGCAGTAGATAGAAAAGCTGTAGTAGATAATATACTGATGGGATATGGTTTTGAAGCGTATTCTCCAATTCAAATAAATAGATATAAAAATGAAAATGTTGAAAAATATAATTATGATCTTCAAAAATCTGAAACACTACTTGATCAGGCTGGATGGATTAAAGGTTCAGATGGCATGAGATATAAGAATGGAAAGAAGCTAGCATTTACACTTACTTGTCCAATAACTGATGAAGTAAGGGTAAATATGGCTAACTATATAGCTTCTCAATTTAAAAAGATAGGAGCAGATGTAAAAGTTGATGCTCTTGACTGGAGTGTAATTACAATTGCAAAATGTGATGCCTTTTTACTTGGTTGGGGAAGTCCATTTGATGCAGATGATCATACTTATAAGCTTTATCATTCAAGCCAAATCGGAGGAACAGGATATAATTATGGTTCTTATTCGGATAGCAAAGTGGATGAGTTGCTTCAAAAGGGTAGAACTACAGTAGACACTGAAGAAAGGAAGAAGGTATATCAAGAGTTTCAGCAAGAGATTTCTGATAATCCTCCATATAACTACATTGCATATCTTCAGGCACTTTATGGTGTAAATAAGAAGGTTAATGGAATAAAAGAAACAACACTTGGACATCATGGAGCTGGGTTCTTGTGGAATATTGAGGAATGGAAAATAAATGATTAGTAAGTTTATCCTAAAAAGACTAGCACAAAGCATCATAGTACTGATATTTGTAAGTATTATTTCTTTTATTATAATAAATGCAGCACCAGGAGATCCCGCCTTAGCAATGTTTGGAGCTGATGCTCAAAAATTGACACCAGTGGAAAGGCGAAATATAAATAATTCTTATGGTATGGATAAACCAGTTTTTGTTAGGTATTTTAAATGGGCAGGTAAAATTTCCAAAGGTGATATGGGAGTTTCTTATAGAGAAGGCAGGCCGGTAAAAAAGATTTTAAAAGAAAGATTTCCTAATACTCTTAAGCTCTTTTCCAGCGCTATGCTACTAATTATTATTTTTTCTATAATACTTGGAATCAAAGGTGGTCTTAAACAGGCTTCCCTTTGGGACCGAGGACTATCTGTTTTTAGTATAGTATTAAGTTCAATACCAGCTTTTTGGCTTGGAATTCTATTTATAATGTTTTTTGCAGTTAATCTAAAGATATTACCTTCCTCAGGAACAGAAAGTTTACGAGGTGGTGGTGGATTTATAGATCAAATGAAGCATCTAATATTACCAACTCTAGTGATGGCGCTTACTCATGTAGGACTGTATGCTAGGTTTATTCAGGAAAAAATAAAGGAAGAAAGTAAAAGCTACTATGTGCAGGTTGCAAGGGCAAATGGCATGGAGGAAAGGTTTATTACAAGAGGAATACTGAAGAATGCTATAGTTCCTTATATTAATTATCTTGGAATAACAATACCAGCCTTCTTTGGAGGATCAGTAGTTATAGAATCTCTTTTTTCTTGGTCAGGTCTTGGGCAATTGTCGGTAAAAGCCACAGTTACTAAGGATTACCCTCTCTTAATGGGCTGCATTATGATATCCGGAGCTATTGTGGTCTTGTGTATAATGCTGACTGATATAGCATCCTTGATATTGAATCCTAAGCTTAGGAGGTATGTTGAGAAATGAAGAAAGAGAATAGAGGAATAAAGATTTGGGGGGGAATTCTATTAACAATAATTCTACTATCAGTGTTCTCTAATTTTTTTACTAACTATAGCCCTGTAGATGTTAATTTAGGAAAGGTGTTTATGCATCCTAGTAAAAATCATATTTTAGGCACAGACAATATGGGAAGGGATGTATATACAAGGATTATTTACGGTGGACGTGTATCACTTAGCGTTTCAATTATCGCGGTGTTAATTTCAACTATAATTGGTGTATTGTTTGGTGGTATTAGTGGCTATATTGGTGGTTGGTTTGACAGTTTTATGATGAGAATACTTGATGCACTACTGGCAATTCCAAGTTTGATTATAATGCTTGCACTACAAGCCATAATAAAGGGCGGAGTAGTTAGTATGATTCTTGTTATAGGATTCACAGGATGGATGTCAACTGCCAGGATTGTAAGGTCTCAGTTTATAGAATTGAAGGAAAAAGAATTTGTAAAAGCAGCAGTTATATTAGGGACACCTTCTTGGAGGATAATGCTGGATCATTTATTACGAAATAGTCTTTCAGGAATATTTGTAATTGCGATATTCAACTGCGCTCATGCAGTTTTTACCGAGGTATCTCTAAGCTTTTTAGGAATTGGTATACCACCACAAATACCTTCTTGGGGAAACATGCTGAGCAATGCCCAAAATGATATTCTTATAGGTGCTTGGTGGGTAGCTCTTTTCCCTGGAATTATGATAGTTATATCAATGCTTTCAATCAATTTCTTAGGGGAATCACTAAAAAATAAATTTGGATTACAGGGAGGAATAAATTAATGAATACTTTAACTAAGACGAAAATAGCTTCAAGTTGGGATATTTCCGCAAATGAATATGACAATCAATATGCTCATGGACTAAAGAGCAAAGAAGAAGCTACAGCATGGAAAAATGCACTTGGAAATTTAACAGGCAACACAAGGAATAATATACTTGATGTAGGCACTGGTACAGGCTTTCTAGCTATTATGCTTGCAGAGCTTGGAAACAATGTTAAAGGGGTAGATATATCTGAAGGTATGATGTGCGTAGCCAAGAAAAAGGCTAAAGAGAAAGGATTACCAGTTCATTTTAGTTATGGCGATGCAGAAAATTTGGATGAACCAGACAATACCTATGATTTAGTAATAAATAGACATTTACTTTGGACATTACCTCATCCTGAAGAGGCAATCAGTGAATGGATAAGGGTTCTTAAACCAGGAGGTAAACTAATAATCATCGATGGTAATTGGTTCTATAATAAAGCTTCTAATTCAATCAGTGTATTTTTAGGTAGGTTACTTATTGCTATAACTGAGTTTAGGAATCCATGGAAACATAGTAGTGGTTATGATAAGGAACTTCAAGAAAGTCTTCCGATGATGAAGGATGAAAATGCGCGAAATATAGTGCCGTTGATACAAAAATCGGGATTAAAAAATATAAAAGTTAGCGGACTTAGGGGAGTAGAAAAAGAAGAGAAAAAAGCAATGCCCTTTAAACAGAAATTACTCAATCCCTATAAAAGAATTATTATTGAGGGTATTAAACCTTAAGGTTGGTGAAATATATGAATTCAATTATTAATGTAAATGACTTATCAGTAAGCTTTAATAATAAGAAGATTGTGGATAATATCAGTTTTGATATGCTCCCAAGTAAAATTACTTGCCTTGTGGGTCAAAGTGGAAGTGGTAAAAGCATGACTGCGCTGTCAATTATAAATATGGTTCCAGAGCCTGGTAAGGTTGAAGGGGACGTATTGTTCATGAATTCTAATCTGTTAAAGCTGCAGCATAAAGATATGAGAGAGATTCGTGGTAAAAAGATATTTTCGATTTTCCAGAATCCTATGAATTCTTTTAACCCAAGTATAAAAATTAATAAGCAGTTTCATGAATATGCAAAAAGTCATAAAATAGATAATTTATCTAGTTTTCAAAAGGATATAAAAATGGTTTTAGAAAGCCTTAACTTTGAAAAACCAGATATTATTCTTAAGCAATACCCTTTTCAGCTAAGTGGAGGCATGCTTCAAAGACTGATGATAGCACTTGCAATAGTTATGAAACCGGAAATAATAATAGCTGATGAGCCTACAACTGCACTTGACGTAACTGTGCAAAAGGAAATTTTGAAGCAATTTCTATCTATAAGGGATATGTACGGTATTGGAATACTAATGATTACTCACGATTTTGGGGTAGTTGCAGAGGTGGCAGATGATGTTATTGTAATGAATAAAGGTAGAATTGTAGAGCAAGGCTCTGTACTTGAAATCTTTAATAACCCTAAAGATGTATATACCAAATCTTTGTTAAAGTCTAGCTTTGAAAGAGAGGTATCTTAAAAATGCTAATGGAAGTGCAAAATCTAGAAAAACAATACAAAACAAATATCTCTTTAATAAAAAGAGACGCTGGTACGATAAAGGCCTTGAAAAATATTAATTTTACTATTGGAGCAAATGAAATTGTAGGTGTGGTGGGAGAAAGTGGTTGTGGCAAGAGCACATTGACTAGGCAGCTTTCTAGACTAGAAAAACCAACAGAAGGTAAAATATTATTTCTAGGAGAAGACGTTAATATATACTCAAAGCAAAAACTTAAAAACTATCGTAAAAACTGTCAGCTGATATTTCAAAATACTATGGCAGCACTAAATCCATCAATGAAAATATGGCAGATCCTTAACGAACCTTTAAATAATTATTATAGTCTTAAGAAAGAAGAAAAACGCAAAAGAATTTTGGATATGCTTTATCGTGTGCAACTTGATGGTGAAATTTTGAATAGATATCCGCATACTTTAAGTGGAGGAGAGAGACAGAGGGTTAATATTTGCAGAGCACTTTTATTAGAGCCAAAGATTTTAATCTGTGATGAAATAGTTTCTAGCCTAGATGTATCAATTCAAACCTCTATTTTACATTTAATTAAGGAATTAAATCAGGATTTAGATATGGCAATACTTTTCATTTCCCATGACATTCAGGTGGTAAAGTATTTATGCGATAGAATCTTAGTTATGAATAAAGGTGAAATTGTTGAGATTATAGATAATAGAAATGATGCTTTTCAAATTACTAACCTTTATACAAAGCAATTGTTCGATTGCTCACCAATAAGGCATCCGGAAAAAAGAATAATATAAGTATAATTCAGAACATATTAATAATATTTACAATAAAGTCGACAATATTCAGGTCAGAGTTGATAAATTAACTGGAATATCTGATGATAATAAACGTAGGATAATTTAAGTTTGTAGAAATATTGAAGAATAATAAAAAGGCATCGCTTCATATTAATGTTATAGAATTTGTGTATCTAAATATACTGAAAATGTTTACAAATCAAGAAAAATGTAGTATTATGTAGATGTACGCTACGAGAGCGTGCATTTACATAATACATAACATAGAATAATTATTTGATTATAAACCACGAAGGTTGATTTCTAAAATAGATATCAATTTTTGGGGTTTTATTTTTTTGTTTAATTAAAAATATTATAGATAAATATACTTAGGAAAAGTGAAATGGAGGTTAATGTATTGAAATTTATATGCAAGAAAATTGTACATATAATAGTAGTTTTGTTAGGGGTTTCTATATTAACCTTTTGTTTTGGTAGATTTGCACCAGGTGATCCAGTGGATGCACTACTTTCCGGAAATCAGTCACCAACATTAGCAGAAAGACAAATGGCAAGAGAACATTTAGGAATTGATAGTAATATTGTGGTCCAATATTTGAAATGGACAGGCAATCTGTTAAAAGGGGATTTAGGTACATCTTATAAGTCTGGACTATCTGTATCTCATGAGCTTGTTACAAGGTTTCCTGTAACAATGCGCTTGGCATTTGGAGCAACAATAATTATGTTAATTATTGCTTTTCCCTTAGGATTAATTTCTGCTCTATACAAAAATAGATGGCCGGATACTTTTATCAGATTGCTAAATATAGTATTTATGTCAGTACCCACATTCTGCATTGGTATAGTGCTAATAATGTTTTTTGGAGTGAAGTTAAAGCTACTGCCCGTAATGGGAGTAGGCAGTATTAAGAACATGATAATGCCTTCCATAGCTTTAGGTTCAGGAATGGGAGCAGTACTTTCAAGGCTTATACGAAATCAGATATTAGAGGTTGAACAAAGGGATTATGTGTATGCAGCAAAGGCATTTGGTGTAAAGAGAAGTATAGTAATTCGCAATAATATAATTAAGCCTGCTATGATGCCTATAATAACAAGTATCGGTCTGTCTTTTGGAGGACTACTAGGAGGTTCAGCAATCATAGAAACTCTTTTCGCTCTACCTGGTGCAGGTAGCTACGTTGTTAGTGCTATTTATTGCAGGGATTACCCTGTGATACAGGCCTATGCTCTTTTAATGGCACTGATATATATATTGATGAATGCACTTGTTGACTTCTCTTATTATTTTATCTCGCCTCAAGTAAGAAAAGGAGTGATGAAATCTTGAGAATAAAGAATAGATATTTTTATATAGGGATAACAATGGTGTCAATACTTATTGTACTATCTGTATTTGCTCCTTTAATCGCACCAAATGATCCCATCAAAGTTGATATGAATCACAGACTTATTAAATTTTCTAGGCAGTATCCATTAGGTACAGATCAGCTTGGAAGATGCATTCTTTCAAGATTGCTTTATGGCATGAGAGTAACTTTGATTGTATCTATACTGGTATTATTTGTAACAATTGTTATAGGCACAACTGCAGGAATAATAGCTGGTCTATCTGGAGGAATTGTTGACCGAATTGTGATGTCATTTTGTGAAATTCTACTTGCCTTTCCTGCAATGATATTGGCACTGTGTGTTTGTGGGCTATTAGGTCCTGGAATTATGAATATCATGCTGGCAATAGCATTAGTTTCTTGGTGTAGGTATGCAAGAGTTGTAAGAAGTGCAGTATATGAAATCAAAGAAGCTGATTATATTAAAGCTGCCAGGGTAGTTGGAACTTCAAATTTTAAAATAGTTATGAATCATATTATTCCCAATATCGCTTCAACTATCGCAACAATGGCTGTTACAGATATTGGTTCAACAATAATGAGAATATCAGGGCTTTCATTCTTAGGGCTTGGAGCACAGGCACCTCATCCAGAATGGGGAATGATGATAAATGAAGGAAGATTATTTATGGATTCAGCTCCTTGGCTTGTAGTATATCCCACTATAGCAGCAGGTATTACAATCCTAGCTTTTAATCTTATAGGAGATGGAATGCGAGATAAAATAGACCCAACAACTTATTGATGGAGGACATTATGGACATATTAAGTGTAAAAAATCTTAGCATAGAATATATTATGAAATCTACTACACATACTGCTGTGTCAAATATCAGTTTTAATCTTAAAAAAGGTCAGATTCTAGGTATTGCAGGAGAAAGCGGATGTGGTAAAAGCACAACAGCAAAAGCCTTGATTGGGTTGCTACCTACAAATGCTAGATGTAAGGGACAGATTAATATAAATGGAATTGACATCTGTGATATGAATGAAAGACCGCTAGAGAAAGTTAGAGGAAGTCAAATTTCCATGGTATTTCAGAATCCTATGAGTGCCTTGAATCCTTCAAGAAAAATAAAGCATCAATTTTATGATATCCTCTATCACATGAAAAAAGAGATAGAAAAGAAAAAAAAAGATGAAATTATTGAAGGCATGTTAAAGGAAGTCCATTTGCCAGAACCTAAGAGCATTATGAATAAATATCCTTTTGAGCTTAGTGGAGGAATGTGTCAAAGAGTTGTGATAGCAATGGCTTTATGCCAAAACCCGAATATATTAGTGGCTGATGAACCTACAGCATCAATTGATGCTGCTCTTAGAAAGCAGATCGTTGATGAGTTTATAAATATCAACAAAACAAGGAATGTAAGCATGATATACATTTCGCATAATTTGTCGGAATTGTATAGGCTTTGTGACAGAATAGCTGTAATGTATGCAGGTAAAATTGTTGAAGAAAATGATACAAAAGAAATATTTATGAATCCACAGCATAGCTATACGAAGGCATTAATTGAAGGGTTTAAAATTTAGTAAAGAGGGGAGCGGATAGAATGGGAAAGTACATTCTTGAAGCTGAAGGTTTGTCTAAAAGCTATAAAAATCGCAGTAATGCCTTTGGAATAAAGAAAAATTATAAAGTAGCGAAAGTGCTAGACAATGTCAGCTTTAAAATAGAAAAGGGTGAAATTTTAGGTTTGGTGGGTGAGAGTGGGTGCGGGAAAAGTACTATCTGTAATATTCTATTGGGTCTTATGACACCTGATAGAGGTACAGTAAAGTTTGATGGTATAGATATTATCAATTTAAGCAATAAAGAAATGCAACCTTTTCGTAGGCGAATTCAGGCGGTTTTTCAGGATACGTCTTCATCCTTAAACCCCAGAATGAAAGTAAAGAATATTATTGCGGAACCTCTTAAAAATTTTAATATATTGAATTCTTTAAGAGTAGAAGAACTTCTTGAGATGATAGGACTAAGCAAAGAGTCATTAGATAAATATCCTCATGAATTTAGTGGTGGACAGAGGCAGAGGATAGCTATTGCAAGGGCAATTGCCTTAAAACCAGATTTGATAATATTAGATGAACCTACTTCAAATCTAGATGTTCTTACAGCAAAACAAATTTTAAAACTTTTGAAAACGCTAAATGAAAATATGGGTATGGCTTTTCTCTTTGTATCTCATGATATTGAAGCAGTAGAAAAACTCTGCACAAGAATAGCAGTTATGAAGGAGGGACAGATAGTTGAGATATTGGAAAGAATAAATGAAAATTCTGCAAAGCATATGTACTCAAAAGAACTTTTAGAGTCAAGGCTTATCTTAAATTACTAAAGATATTATAGGGAGGAATAATCTATTATGAAAAAAATAGTACAAGTATTATTAACTACAATTTTATGTTTATCTCTAATTCTTTCAGGATGTGATAGTTCAAAAAGTAAAGATTCATCTTCTACATCCTCATCACCAAAGGTTCTAACTATAGGTGCTGGAAGAACTTTCTGGTTAGGACCAACTACTAATGCATATGTTCATGGAACTACAAATGTATGGGAGAGCCTTGTAAGGCTTAATAATAATATGGAACCTGAGTTTGAACTTTCAGAAAAAATGACAAAATCTGAAGATGGACTTACGTGGACAATAAAGCTAAGAAAAGACATAAAATTTCATGATGGGTCAAAATTTAATGCAGAGGTTGCCAAATACAATTTAGAAAGAATGTATCATTTTAATTCTGTTGACAAAAAATATGATCCGAATTTTAATAATTCAGCAGCCTATGGTGAAATAACAAGTATTTCTGTAGTAGATGATTATACTTTGGAAGTTAAACATGCAAAGCCTATTCCTGATTTTATTGAAAGAGTTGCCTACGAAAATGGAGCTATGTTCAGCCTTAAATCCTTTGATAGTGATAGAAAGATAGTTACTCCATATGGAACAGGGCCATTTAAATACAAAAACTATGATGATAAGGCACAAATTTTGTATCTTGAAAAATTTTCTGATTACCGAAAAGGTACTCCCAAAATCGATCAAGTTGTATTTAAAAACATTCCTGATGCTGCAACTAGACTTGCTGCATTACAAAATGGAGAAATAGACGCTGTAGCAGATGTAGGAGCTATATTGCCTCAACAAGCAAGTAAATTAAGTAGTGATTCTAATCTTGAACTTAAGCAAAGACTTGTTAGCACAAATCACTATATGCTTTTAAATTGTAATAAGGGCAAGTTTTTTAATGATGTTAGACTTAGAAATGCATTAAGCTTTGCAACAAATAGAGATCAGATTACAAAAAATCTCCTTGAGGGTTATGGGAAGCCTGCAATTAGTATTCTAAGTCCTGTAGGGAAAACCTGGGTAAAAGATTGTAAATATGAATATGATATTGAAAAAGCTCGTAAACTTAAAATTGAAGCAATAGGTGACACAAAGGCGTCTGTAGTACTATTACTTAATTCATCCTTAACAGGTCGTTGGCCTTATAAGGATGTATCACTTCTAGTTCAGTCAGAGCTTACTAAGATAGGCATTGATGTTAAAATTGAAACTGTGGATTCTGCAACTTGGTCAAGCAGACTAAAAAAAGGCGATTATGATATAGCCCCTCAACCATATACAGTTTCCTCTGGTGAACCAAATACTTTTTTTGTTGCTAACATGCTATCTACAGGTGCAAACAATAAAAGCAGAAGTTACGGAATAAAAGACACTGAACTAGATGACCTAATAAATAAGGTAGCTGTTGAACCTCAGGCATCTAAAAGAAAGGAATACTATAATAGTATGCAAGATATTAGTAAGGATAAGAGCTATATAATACCATTATGGCATGATGTAACACTTTATGCTGTAAAGAAAAAGGTGAAGAATTTTGACCTTGATATAACTTTCTGGCCTGACCTTTATAAGGTATCTATTAAATAAGCTTACAGGGAAGGATGGGAAAATCATAATGATGTACGAAAAATACTTTTCATATTGGAAAGAACAATGGAAAGAAGCTATGAGTAAGTCTGAGCAGTTTAGCTTAGAGGTTCGTTCAGAACAAGAAATCTCTAAGGTTTGGGATAGTATATCCCGAACCTATGATGATGCTATGGGAGCAGACACAAGAAGAGTAGATACAGCAATTAACAAGTTGTTACAAAAAAAATATATAAATAAAGAGAGCATAGTGCTTGATGTAGGAAGTGGAACAGGGGCTTATTCATTGCCTCTAGCAAAGCTTTGCAAGAAGGTATATTGTCTCGATAATTCTGATGGTATGTTTGAGATTATGAAAAACAAGGCAAGTTTGCAAGGAGTGGACAATATTGAATTTATTAAAGCGGATTGGAGACAAGTAGATTTAAAAGCTAGGGACATGTATAAGAAATTTGATTTGGTTATATCTAGTCTTAATCCTGGAATATGTGATTTTGAAACTCTTGATAAAATGAATGAAGCTAGTAAGAATTGTTGCAGTTATATTACAGCAGCTGGCTTTGGAAAAAACAATGTAGCTACTGAATTAAACAGTCTAGTTTTTGGAAGAGAGCTCCAAAAGGAGGCGGCAACGACATAGTACACGCCTTTAATATAATTTATTCTATGGGATATTTTCCAGAGCTGACCTATGAGAATTGTGAGTGGACAAAGTCACAAAATTTTAATGAGACTGTTGAAAGGTTCTGTAATCACTACTGGAGGTATATGGAAATAACTGATGATGTTAAAGAGAAAATTTCAGAATTTGTAACTGAGAGACTTGATGAAAAAGGAATATTTTCAGAAAACTTTAAATCTAAGCTAGGAATAATGACTTGGACAGTGTAAAAAAATCAGGTTAAATATGTAATATTATAAAATTATTATAAATTAAGTAATAATTTGATTGACAGAACTTGGGACAAAATATTACCTACACAAAAAGCTTATGCATATTTTTGTGGCCAATTTGAGCAAGATGGAAAATTAACTGTAGAGATATGCGAAAAGGTTTGTGAATTTCTTGAGAAGGAAGCTGTGAATGGAGTAATAAAAGAAACAATAAAAAGTAAAATTGCACAAGTATATCGGAAAGTGAACTAAAGGAGATACCTTTAGTGTATTTGAACCAAAATATGAATATACTGAAATGATTTAAAACAGCCACAGTTGAACGCTATTTTTTAGTGCTCAACCTTTGTGGCTTTTTAATGATTTACGTTTTTTCAAGTAGACATTTAAATGGCGTAAGAGCCATCCCTCTCAGGTACATCTAAGATAGTGCTTATAAGATGTTTTGTATAAGAATGATTAGGATTCATGAAAATCTGTTTCTGACTTCCAATCTCAACTATTTTTCCCCAATGCATTACTGCAATATTATCACTAACCGCCTGTACAACTTCTAAGTCGTGCGAGATAAATAACATTCCTATATTATATTCCTTTTGCAATTCTTTTATTAAATGTAGTATCTGTGCTTGTACAGAAACATCTAGCATTGAAGTTGGTTCGTCAGCTACAATAAATTTAGGTTTTAAGGCGAGTACTCGAGCAATCGCAACACGTTGGCATTGACCACCACTTAGTTCATGAGGATATCGCTGAAGAAGCTCCGTGGAGATACCTACACTTTCAATTAGTCGAAACACTAGCTCTTTTTCCTCATATTTATTAGTAACTAGCTTATGTAATCGTAAGGGTTCAGCAATTGAATCATAAATTTTCATTCTTGGGTTCAAAGACTGCTGAGGATGCTGAAATACTATTTGCATTTCTTTTCTTAAATTTTGAAGCTGCAAAAAGGACATTTTTGTAAGATCTTTTCCATTATATAGAATGTTTCCGGAAGTTGGTTTTATTAACATTAGAATAAGCCGTGCTAAAGTGGACTTTCCACACCCACTTTCACCCACAAGCCCAAGGGTTTCTCCTTCCTTAATAGAGAAGCTTACATTATCTACAGCTCTAAAGGTACCTTTACCAAACAACCCCACATTATAGTCTTTAATGATATTTTTAACTTCTATTAACATAAGAACACCTCGCATAATGGGTTTTATCGATTTCTAACAAATCTGGATGGACACTAGTGCAATTAGCAGACGAAAATTTACATCTAGGTTCAAACCTACATCCTTCTGGAACACAGGAAAGACTAGGACTAAAACCAGGGATAGGGTTTAGTCCCTTACTAGGCAAGGCATTAATTAGGGATAAGGTGTACGGGTGTATAGGATTTTGCAATACTTTTTGTGCTGGACCAGCTTCAACAACTTCGCCTGCATACATAACAGCAATATGATCAGCAAGAGATACAGCTACAGAAAAATCATGAGTGATAAGCAACATGCTAGATCCATTAATTGAACTCTGCTCTTTAAGCAAATTTACCACTTCTTTTTTCAGCACTGCATCCAATCCCTTGGTGGGTTCATCTACAATAACTAGATCAGGGCTACAAGCAATTCCTATGGATACTAATACCCTTTGATTCATTCCTCCGCTTAGCTGATGTGGATAATTTTTTATTTTTTCCTTTGGTTCAGGTAATTTTAATTGTGTGAAAATATCTATGACGTCCTGTTTTGCTTTCTTTCTTTTGACTCCTTTGTGAAGCTGAATTACTTCCATAACCTGATATCCTATTTTCATAAGAGGATTCAGGGATGTTGCGGGATTTTGAGGAATCATTCCGATTTCCTTTCCTCTGAGTTTTTGCATATATTTTTCACTTGAATCAAGTAAATCAGTATTATTGAAGAATATATGACCTGTTGAAGTGGCATTTTGTGGTAGTAAACGAAGAATTGAAAGCCCTAGAACAGATTTCCCACAGCCTGTTTCGCCAACCAATGCTAGAACACTATGTTTATAGATATCGATTGATACATCATCTACTGCTTTTATATTAGCATCGTTTACTTTAAAAACAGTTTTCAAATTGCGAATAGAAAGTAATGGTTCTTCATATTCTTGTATACTCATAGTAAAAGCATCTCCTTTCTGTCAGTTTTACTCAATCTGACTTTCTCTCAATTTTGGGTCCAGCGCGTCCCTTAAGTTGTCTGCTAAAAGATTAAAAGCTAAAATTGTTAGCATAATTGCAATTCCAGGAAAAATAGTTAATTGTGGAGAGCTTCGGATGAAAACTCTTCCCTCGTTAATCATTGCACCCCATTCCGCAGTTGGGGGTTGTATACCTAATCCTAGGAAACTTAAACTTGCTGTAGCTAGAACAACGCTGGCAATATCCATGCTGGCCATAACTACTACTGAATCAATAGCATTGGGTAATATATATCTAAATAGTAGCTTTCGCGTACCATTTCCAATAGCTCGTGCTGCTTCAACGTATTTAGAGTTTTTAACAGTAAGAACTTCTGATCTAACTAGCCTAGCATAGGAAGTCCAATGTACAAGGGACAGTGCAATTGTAACACCAGTTAATCCAGGACCAATGGCTGTAATTAGTGCAAGTGCAAGAATAATACTTGGAAATGCAAGCATTATATCTGCAATACGCATTATAAAACTATCCACTATTCCACCAAAATATCCAGCCATAAGACCTAGAAGTATTCCTACAGTTCCACTAGTTAGTACCACAGTAAATGCAACTTTCAATGAAACCCTCCCACCCCAAATTACGCGGCTAAATAGACATCTTCCGAATTCATCAGTTCCAAAGGGATATTTAAAAGATGGACTTTCTAGTTTGTGAGGGAAATTTACAGTAACGGGGTCATTCGGTACAAGCAAGGGACCAATCAATGCGATTAAAACAATTAGAAATACTGCTAAAAGTGCGAAAAACAGCCTTTTATTTTTCTTCCATATTTTAATTATATAATTTTTATTACTGTGATTTAAGGTAATAGTATCTTCCATTTAGTTACCTCCCATAAGATATCCTTGGATCCAATAGAGCGTAAGATAAATCCACTAATAGATTTATTACTGCATAAACAGTTGTAATAAACAAAATACACCCTAAAACCACAGGTATATCTTTGGCTAATATTGAGTCTACCAGTAATTTTCCTATGCCAGGCCATGCAAATACTGTTTCTACAACTACTGATCCTCCAAGCAAGTGACCAAACTGTAAACCTACTACAGTTATCACTGGAGAAAGAGTATTTCTGAGTGCATGTCTTTTAATCACTTTGCCCCCATTTAAACCTTTGCTTCTTGCAGTTAGTATGTAGTCTTGATTTAAAACATCCAGCATTTTTGCTCTCATTATACGTAATGTAACAGCTGCCATGCTCACAGAAAGTGTCACACAAGGTAACACAAGTGATGAAAAACCTTGATATCCTGCCACTGGAAATAAGTCTAAGCGAAGTGAAAATAGAATAATCAACAAAAGGCCAAGCCAAAAACTAGGCATAGATACACTCAAAAGGGCACCTAAACGGCATAGATGGTCAACAATTGAGTTTCTTTTCACGGCACATAGGATTCCTAGAGGAATAGCAATCAATAAAGAAAGTATTACACTAATCCCTGCAAGTAAGGCAGTTGCAGGAAGCTTTGATTTTAGAAGCTCTGAAACTGGCATGTGATAAACATAGGAAGTACCAAGGTTGCCCCGTACAGCTTCCTTTGACCATGTAAAATATTGCTTGTATAATGGATTATTTAACTTGTAACGTTTATTAATATCTGTAACTGAAGATTTCTCAGGGGTTTCATCGATACCGATGAAAGCATGTTTTAATATGACCGCGCCTGTTTCACCTGGAGTTAAATTAAGTATCCCAAAGGTGAGCATGGAAGTGGCAACAATAACCAACACTGTTGCCATCAATCTTTTGATTATAAATTGCCACATTTTTTTCTCCTCCTACTTAATATGAACTTCTGTATTAAGATTATAATCATGAGCTGTAGGGTTAAATATATAGCTCTCAACATTATCTTTACTAGCTACAGCAATGCCATAATAAGCAATAGGCAATACAGGGACTTCATCTTCAATTATTTGCTGAACCTGCTTAGAGATTGCATATTTTTCATTCTTGTCATCTGATGCCATGCACTTATCAATAAGCTTATCTACTGTAGCATTGTTATATCCAATTGCTGGATTATTTTTTGAATAGTATAATACCTGTAGGTGGTAACTAGGTGTTGGTATCATTGCGGTTGCAAAGGCACTCATTTTCATATCCCACTTACCTGTAGATACAGTAGAACTCATAGCAGAATTTGCCATAACCTGTACTTTTACATCAACTCCTACCTGTTTGAATTCTGCTTGTATAGCTTGTGCGATTGGTGGAAGGCCAGGTCTCTCTGGATATGTCATAAGTGTTATTTTCATTGGTTTACCGTCTTTATCCACAATTCCATCTCCGTTGGAATCCTTCCAGCCAGCATCTGCTAGCAATTGTTTTGATTTTTGGATATCATAAGGGTAACCTTTTAAATTCTCATTTGTCCACGCCATGCCAGGCATATATGGTCCTATTGCAGGAGTACCACATCCAAATAGCACATCTTTAGAGATGGTCTTTCTGTCTATGGCATAACTTAAAGCTTTTCTTACATTAACATCTTTAAACATGTCCTCATTCAAATTCATTTCAATAATGTAAGTTCTAGCAGTTTGATGAAGCTCTACCTTTAATCCTTTTTCCTTTTTAAGTTGATCTAATTCATTATAAGGTGGATCACATGTAAAGTTAATTTCTCCTTTTTCTAAAGAAAGGGCACGAGTATTTGGATCTGGAAGAGGACGGATTTCAAGTTTATCTAGTTTGGAAACCTTTCCCCAGTATCCAGTATATTTAGAAAGTTTCATAATTCCAGTAGAAGAGTCCCACTGATCTAATTTAAAAGCACCAGTTCCGATAGGCTTTAAGAACTTACCATCTTTATCAACTGAGCTTGGTGCAATAATAGCTGCTGAGGTATAGTGCATAGCCGCAGGAAGATCACCGTTAGGCTGCGAGGTTGTAACAATAATTGTATCTGTACCTTTTGTTTCAATTGACTTAATTTTTGTGAAAGATGCCACTTGAGGATTTACTTTTACTGCTCTCATTAGAGACCATTTTACAGCTTCCGCATCCATTGAAGTACCATCATGAAATTTAACATCTTTGCGTAGTGTAAATTCCCAGGTGTTAGTATCAACTCTATTCCATTTTGTTGCTAGACCTGGTTCAAGCTCAAAGTTTGGTTTTACACCTACCAAACTTTCAGTAAGCATAGCTTTTTCTGAAGTCAATGTACCATTAGATGCTGGATCTATACTGTTGATAGCCCATAATTCCCCTACAACCAAGGAGTTTTCTCCTACACTACTTTTTTCGGAGCCACAACCCACTGTAGCAAGAGTCAAAGCAACAAATAGAATACTTAGTAATAACGATGTGAATATTTTTTTCATTGTAAATTGCTCCTTCATTATTAAATATTTTTTTTCATGGCAGTTATAACAAATCTTTTATAATACCCATATTTAATGTTATCCAAAACACCATAAGCTCTTGGATCTTTAAATTTCTTTACATTTGCTTTCATTTCAAGAGAGTTCAATATTTTTATGTCTTCCTTCGGACGCTTTTTATTTTTCATAGGAAGTTCATTTTCAAAATTGAAAGAAGATTTATTATATTTATCCATTGGACTTCGTCCCTCGGTAATCCATACTGTTAAATCAGAGGTCATTTTCCACATGTATCTACCATAACTATAGTTTGTCCAATCACCATCAATTATTACTAACTTGCCTCCTGGTTTTAGTACTCTTTTCCATTCTGCAGCTGCTTTTTCAGGTTCTGGCATAGTCCAAAATACATGCCTGTTGATTACTAAATCAAATATTTCATCTCCAAAGGGCAGTTTATCTGCATCCCCAAGAAGAAATTTAACATCCAATTGAAGACTATCAACTTTTCTTTGTGCCTGTTTAAGCATATCTTCAGCAATATCTACACCTATGACTTCATGCCCCATTTCAGCTAGCAATAGAGCTATAAATCCAGTTCCAGTGCCAACGTCTAGAATTTTAAGAGGCTTTTCTCCAACTGCCTCTACTAGAATGGATTTCCATGAATTTTTTTCCCTGTCACTAGCAACTCCATGACCAGGACAGCTATCAAAATTCTCTGAAGATTCATTCCAACGCTGTCTGATTTTTTCTTTTACTTCACTTAATTCTAAGTTCATTTTTTAAGATCCCCCTCAAATTTTGTTTTTTGCAATTGCGCGCAAAAAAGCCACAAAAGTTTCAATGCATTTAGAAACCTTCGTGGCTCATCTAGTACTTATTTATATTGGATAATTAGAGAATAATAAACAGCTCGTCCGTTTATTTACATGTATACGTTAACATACAGTAATTAAGATGTCAAGTTAAAGATTTGTATCATATTTGTGTGTAATTTTCATGATTATATAATAATAAAAGTTATAGTTAATATTTTAGTTTCATACCTTGCACTAAACTCTTTTGATGTGCATATACTGCGGCTCCTAAGGCTCCCATAAGTTGAGGATCTTCATCAAGTCTAGTGATTTTTACTCTTAATACTTTTTCTAAGGCAAGTATCAAACCTTCATTTTTAGCGCATCCGCCCGTAACTGTAACACCCTCAATTAACCCAACACTTTTAGCCATTCCAAAGCATCTTTTGGCAACTGACACTTGAACCCCTTGTGCTATATCAGCTGTTGATTTCTTTTGTGCTAAAAGACTAATAACTTCTGTTTCAGCGAATACACTGCATTGTGAAGTTATTGAGATGTTCGTTGTTGATTTAAGAGATAATGGTGAAAATTCTTCTATATTTACTTCAAGGGCTCTAGCCATTAGCTCGAAAAATCTACCTGTTCCAGCTGCACACTTATCATTCATACCGAAATCTTTAACGGAACCGTCAGCATCAACACTAATACCCTTTACATCTTGCCCACCTATATCAATGATAGTTCTTATTGAAGGATTAACTGTATGTACACCCATAGCATGACAACTAATTTCTGAAACATTTTCATTTGCAAGGGCAACTTGAGTTCTGCCATAACCAGTTCCAATAATATAGGTAAGTTCGTTTGCGTCTTGAATACCATCAATCTTCTTTAAAGCTTCAGCAATGCTTGCTTTTGCTGATTCACCTGGATCAACTTTACTTCTAACAGTTGCCTTTGAAACAATATTCTTATTTTCATCTAAAATTACACATTTTGCATAGGTTGATCCTACATCACAACCACAATAATATTTTGACATTTACATCCTCTCCTTTTAAAACCGTTATATAATTTTTAAATATAAACTTAATTATCTCCTTACTAA
The DNA here is from genome assembly GCA_963791805.1 of uncultured Clostridiaceae bacterium. Lineage (GTDB taxonomy): Bacteria > Bacillota > Clostridia > Clostridiales > Clostridiaceae > JACMJL01. The sequence continues at coordinate 156,488 of CAWBTU010000004.1, read as the reverse complement.
ATTACAATTTTTTTATAACCTCCTTAAGCTTCTTTGTAAAAGACCTTAGCTATAATTGATGAAATTGAACACAAAAAAAGCCACAAAAGTTTCAATATAATTAGAAACCTTCGTGGCTCATTATAACTAAAGTTTAATGTTGATATTTTGAATCCAAACAAAAATAAACAGCTCGTCCGTTTATTTACATATATAAAGTAACATAAATTAAACAGCAATGTCAAGTGCACGAGCTAACAGTTTCTGATAAAAGAACATTAAAAAGGTTAATAAAAAAGTTAGAGATATGATTGACAAATTGTGAGAAAATATTGTACCATAAAACTGAATTGTAAGAAAGTAATAAATAGCAATATGTACACTACGAGAGAGTACATTGAAAACAACTAAAATAAAATAATATTTAAGGATAAACCACGAGGGTTGATTTTGTTGAATTATCAATTTTTGTGGTTTTATTTTTTGTAGGAGGCTATTTTGAGATGAACAAACAACTATATATGCAGGATATTAAGTGTCAATCTCTTTCTCTGAAAATGGTAGAAACAGTTGAACATGGAGAAAATCAAAATTGTATATGCAAAAGGGCACTTCAATACGAAATATTTGATGGTATATTGATTGTATATAATGAATTAATAATGCAATTCCCTGAGTTATTTCCCTTGGAGGAGCCGGATGTAATTCGAATGCACTATTGTATTGATGGCAGATGTGAAGTACATTATAAAAATAACAAGGTGTTCTATGTGGGAACGGGTGATTTTGTAGTTGGACTTTTACACAATAAACAACATAAACATAATTATCCATTAGGATACTATAAGGGCATTTCAATAATTACAACTGAAAAAAAGTTAGATAATTTCTTAAAAACTATTTTTGTTAATACCCAAATTACAAGTAACATGTTGCTTCAAAAAATTAATGAATATGGTGAATGTATGGTATTGTCAAACCATAGTAAAATACAAGCAATAATGAAGGAAATTATTATACCTAATGATGTATTTTGGAAAGAAAGAGCAACACTTAAGTTTGCGGAGCTAGTTTTGTTATTAATTAATGATGATATGGAAGCTGTGGAAGTAGAAAGCAAGTATTTAGATAAGAATCTGGCCAATAAAGTAAAGGAAATAAAAAAAGAAGTTACGGAGAATATAGAGCTTTATATTAAGATAGAAGAAATAGCCCAAAAATATGATGTGAGTTCTAGAGCTTTTTCAGATTATTTTAAAGAAATATATGGAAAATCATATTATGCATTTATTAAAGAATTTAGAATTAAAAAGGCAGCAGGGTTAATTTGTAACTCAAATAGTACCATAGGAGAGATTGCAATAATGGTTGGATATCAAAATGCTAGCAAATTTTCCAAAGCCTTTTCGGATATTATGGGTGTAAGTCCAATGCACTTTAAAAAGAATAAGTTGTCTACAGTTTTGGAGCAAAAAGGGATAAATGGAGTAGATGACCAAATGAAAATAGGATATAATTCAAGAAGATTAGCGAATGCTAATTGAAGGATTATATCCTTTTTTTATGTTGTCTTTGGATCATAGAAAATTGTGAAGCGCTTAAAATAACATGTAACCCAAAATAGAAAAGAGGAAGAAAAATGGAAGAAGAAGGTTCAATGTATCCCAATATTAATTGGAATGAAATTTGGAAAAGCTCAATGGAAGCTAGTGATAAAATGGCTGGTGGACAAACTTGCTCAGCATATTTCGAGAATAGCGAGGTAGTTGAGCAGTATAATCATTGGGCACAAAATGAAGGAATATTTAATTTTAAAGACAAATTATTAATCGAAATTTCTAAAATTCAAGATTTAGAAAAATTAAGGGTATTAGATATAGGATCAGGACCGGGGAGACATACACTGCCTCTTTCAAAGATGGTAAAGGATGTTACAGCAGTTGAACCATCAAAAGCAATGATTTCTTGTCTTAAAGAAAATTTGAAGAAAAATGATATTAGAAATGTAACTTGTATAAATGAAATGTGGGAAAACTTAGAATTGGGACAAAATATCACAGATCCATTTGATATAGTAATTTCTTCTTTTTCATTAGCTTATTATGATTTAAGAAGTGCATTGATGAAAATGAATGATGCATCTTCAGGCTATGTATTCCTAGTTTATGATACAAAATCACCTGTTTGGGAGAAAATATATATGGCGGCATGGCCTTCATTATATGGAGTAGATTATTTACCTAAACAAAATATTGATTGTGTAATAAATGTATTATGGCAAATGGGCATTTACCCTAATATTTTACCATATCATCATGATGAACTTGTTGAATTTCAAGGAGTTGAGCAATTTCTAAAAAGCTATATGATTAATATAAAATTAACTACAAAGGAACAAAAAGAAGTGCTAAATGAATACTTTAATAAGAAATTAGTAAAAAAAGATGGAAAAGTATATTTTGAAATGAACACAGACTATTCAATTGTCTGGTGGAAAAGTAAACAATTGAAGGCATAGAAACCATAGAATCATTAAAAAGAAGACAGATATTTTATATTTAACCACGAAGGTTGATTTTGTAAACAAATATCAATTTTCGTGGTTTTTTGGGTAGCTTGGAGAAAGAATAAAGAAGTTAGAAAATCAAATATTTGATAGGAGGAAATTTATGAGTGAATTAACAGAACAACAAGAGATGAGGATTAAAGAATCAATGCGTGTATGGAATTCTAGAGCTGATGATTATTACCAATATGCTAAGGTAGTTATGGAAAGTGCAGATAAAGATAGTCCCAGTAAATTTGTATTAGATAACATGGAATTGGGAAAGGATTCAAAAATATTGGATGTGGGTTGTGGAACTGGACACTATGACGTTGATCTTGCAAAAAAGTAAAGTTAGTAAAGAGCATTGATATTTCAGAGAATATGATTAAGTATGCAAATAAAATTATTAAAGAATCAAAAATTGATAATGTAGAATTTGAACTAATTCCTTGGCAAGAGCTAAATCTTAAAGAGAGAAAATGGGAAAAGGAATTTGATCTTGTTTTCGCTACAACTACACCAGCCATTACTACCTTTGAAGATTTACAAAAGATGAGCGATGCAAGCAAAAAATATTGTTTTTTTTCTGGGTTATTTAAAACTGAAGAAAAGTACCGTACCTATGTTAAAGAAAATATTATTAATACAAAGCCTATTGTGGATAAAGATGATACTAAGTCATATTTTGATTACTTATGGAATAGAGATTACTACCCCAATATAATCTTTAAGAAAATGAAGTGGGAAAGCAATTTAAGTGTGGAGCAATCCATTGATGAATTAATTGCCTATGAAGGTTATGAAGTTGTTTCAAAGAAGTATAAAGAAATAAAGGCCTATTATGACAAACTTAGTGTAAATGGGATTATTAACAGTGTAACTGAAGCAGTTGTATTTTGGCTCTTTTGGAGAGTGGACAATCAAATAGCCTAGGATTGTAAGCAAAAGAAATTAAGAGGTGAACTTAACATGGAGCATAAATTACTACCAAAAGGCCAATTTGATGGGACAAAGGATTATAAAAAGTATATAGGAAGAAAAACAGTTATAATTTTAGTTTTGATTATATTAGTTCTAATTTTTTCTGTTATTTCAATTAATGCTGGTTCCACAAACTTAACACTGCATCAGGTTTTGATGTCAATTTTGGGGTATGGAAGCGAAAGCTCTCACATTATAGTTTGGCGTATTCGTATGCCAAGAGTAATAGCTGCGATTATTGCAGGAGCTGGTTTGTCTGTGGCTGGCTGTGTAATGCAGAATAATTTAAGGAATCCATTAGCAGATCCATATACTTTGGGAATAACTGATGCAGCAGTTTTTGGAGCAAATTTAGCTATTATAGTATTTGGGGCTGGTAATACACGAAGTTCTAGTACAAATGCTGTTAACATAAACAATCCATATATGGTTACTATTTTAGCGTTTATTTGGGCTATGCTTGCTGCTTTAGTTCTTATACTATTGGCAAAATTAAGGGGCTTTATGCCAGAAGTTATAGTTTTAGTAGGAGTAGCTATTAAATCAGTTTTTTCAGCTGGAACCATGTTTATTCAGTGTTTTGCTCAGGATACAATGGTGTCCGCAGCAGTTTTTTGGACTTTTGGAGACTTGGGACGAGTTTCTTGGAAAGAAGTAAGTATTATGGGGATTATTGTTGGGATATCAATAATTTATTTCATGTTTAGAAGATGGGATTATAATGCTTTTGATAGTGGTGAAGAATCTGCAAAAAGTCTAGGTGTCAATGTAGAAAGAGTTCGTTTTGAAGGAATGATAATTTCTTCCTTGCTTGTAGCTGTGGCAGTCTCATTTCTTGGAATTATCGGCTTTATTGGACTTTTAGGTCCACAAATAATGAGAAGATTTGTTGGAGGAGATCATCGCTTTTTAATCCCAGCATCAGCACTTATGGGATCTTTGATTCTTCTAATCGCTGATACTGTATCGAGGACAATCATCGCGCCAGTTGTATTACCTGTAGGGGTTTTTACTTCTTTTCTAGGAGCACCCTTATTTATTTTTCTATTGATAAGGGGGTACAGAAGATGATGGTTATGTCTGTTGATGGATTAGCTTTTAAGTATCCCAGTCATTCGGTTTTGAGTGATGTGGCTTTTTCTGTAGAAAAAGGAGAATGCTTAGCAATACTCGGAACAAATGGAACTGGTAAATCCACTTTATTAAAATGCTTAAATAAGATTTTAAAACCACAAACTGGTGATATATTTATTGAGGAGAAAAATATTCAAGAAATGAATCGTATAGAATTAGCACAAAAGATAGTTTACGTTTCTCAAAATATTCAAAGTTCCAGATGCACTGTTTTTGATACGATACTACTAGGCAGAAAGCCATATATTAAATGGAATATTACACAGAAAGATTTGGATATAGTAAATAATGTTATGAAAATGCTTCAGCTGGAGGATTATTCTCTGAGATACATAGATGAGCTAAGTGGTGGGGAGCTTCAAAAGGTATTGATTGGAAGGGCACTAGCTCAAGAACCAGAGGTACTTATGCTTGACGAACCTACTAGTAGCCTTGATCTTAAAAATCAGCTTGAAGTTATAAGTATAGTTAAAAAAATAGTAAGGGAGAAGCAAATAGCTGCAGTAGTGACCATGCATGATCTAAATTTAGCCCTTCGATTTGCGGACAAGTTTATACTATTTAAAAATGGTAAAGTTTTTGCAGCTGGTGGAATGGAGGTGATGACTTCTGAAAATATTGAAAGCGTCTACTCAGTTCCAGTAAAGATTGAAAAATATCAAACTACTCGAGTAGTAATACCATTGTAAAACGATTAATCACAAAAAATATTGATACGAGGAGAGGTACATATGAATAAAAAAATAGTGTCGTTGTTATTAACTATGTTTATACTAATTGCATTAGTAAGTGGGTGTGGATCTAAATCATCATCTAAGGACAACTCGGATAATAAAAAGCTCACAGTGACAGATATGGCGGGAAGAAAGGTTACAATAAAAGGTACACCCAAAACAGCTATAGCCCTTTATGGTGCACAAAGATTTTATTGTTATGTTGGTGATTTAAAGAAGTTAGTAGGAATAGAACAGAATGATATAAGTTTCACTAAAGGAAAAGCCTATATTATGGCGAATCCTTCATTAGCTAAACTCCCTATTGTTGGACAGGATTTTTCAAAACCTTATGATCCTGAAAAAATATTAGCAGTTAAGCCAGATGTTATTTTTACTATTGTAAGTGATAAAGCTCAGATTGATAACTTGCAATCTAAAACTGGAATTCCTGTAATTGCACTAAGTTATGGAAAATCAGCTGTATTTGATCCAGATGTGTATAGTTCCTTAAAGCTTATCGGCAAAGTGATGGATGAGGATAAAAGAGCTAAAGAGGTAGTTGAATATATGGAAAAATGCAAAAAAGATTTGAATGACAGAACAAAAGACATTCCTGATAGCAAAAAATCAAAGGTTTATGCAGGTTCTATAACCTGGTATGGTGGACGTGGCATTGAAAGCACTCAAGAAAACTATCCTTTATTTAATGCAATTAATGCTAAGAATGTTGTTGAAGGTACTGGTAAAACGGATCCTGTTTGCATAGATAAAGAAAAAATAGTTCAGTGGAATCCAGAGAAGATTTTTATAGACATGCCTGGCCTTAAAGTGCTACAGGATGATTATAAGAAAAATCCTGATTTTTATAAAGGACTAGCTGCCTTTAAAAATGGAGAAGTATATTCTCAATTACCTTATGTAGCATATTGGTATAATGTTGAAGTAGCCATATCTGATGCTTATTATATAGGCAAAGTTGTATATCCAGATAAATTTAATGATATTGATCCAGAAAAAAAGGCAAATGAGATTTATAAATCTCTACTTGGCAAAGAGCTTTATTCGCAGTTAGCTAATGATTATGGTAGTGGATTTGGAAAAATAACATTACATTAAAAAATTTCATGATTTGAAAATTACAATTGACAAATTATGAGAAAACATTGTATTATTAAACTGTTGTTTAAGTGAGTCACGAGGATTCATATTATTTTCATTTAATATTTTGATTTTAGATTTTTATACAGCCACGAAGGTTGAGTACTATTTTTTAGTGTTCAATATTCGTGGTTTTTAATTTTATTTAATTTATTGGGGGATTTAATATGAGGATAGCAGTTATAAATGGACAAGGCGGTGTCATAGGAAAGGCTATAGTTGAAAAACTACGAAAGGAATTACCAGAGAAAGTAGATATCATTGCATTAGGTACAAATGCGCTTTCATCATCAATAATGATGAAAACATAAATTTAAGGTTATATGTGACGTAGTATATTGCATGCAATAAGTATTTATAAATCAATGGGAGGTTTGAGAAATGAAGTTTTATATTAGATTATGTATGTTTGTCAGCGAAATTAAAACTGAAATGCTTATCAAAGTCTTAATGGGTTTGATGATAACAGCAACCTATGTAGGTCAAGCTTTTGCAATGGCGAAAGGTGTTTCTTCTGTTTTTAATGATGGAGATTGGACTTATCTTTTAAAAATGATATGCATTACGCTTATTTGTATTTGTATACGTTCAGTATTAATATTTTTAAACGAAAGTTATTCAAAAAAGGCTGCCTGTACAGTAAAGTCAAAGATACGTGGAAAATTGATAAAAAAAGTTATGGAACTTGGTCCAGGTTTTATGAATAGTAATCGTAGCGGAAATATTCAGTCCTTGATAACTGATGGTGTTGAATCCCTAGAGTTTTTTCTAGTAAATTACATACCACAGTTATTTATTGTTTTATTTTCAGCGGGCTTCATTGTTATTTACATTTTCATGCTTGATTGGGTTGTTGCACTTCTCATTCTTCTTGGAATTATTGTTGCAGTTTTTGGACCACAAATTAGTATGCCAATTATTGAAAAATATATTCTTGGATATTGGCAGTCCTACGCAGTGTTAAATGCTCAATATATTGATGCTATGCAAGGCATGACTACACTTAAGGTTTTTGATGCTAGTAGCAAGAAAGGAGAAGAACTTTCTAAAGATGCACAAAGGCTTTGCAAGAAATCCATGGATGAAACAACTATTTCCCTGATAAATTCAAGTGTAATTAATCTTGCAGTATCAGCAGGATATGCATTTTCAATTGCAGCAGGTGCATGGAGAGTTTCAAATGACAAAATGCTACTCTCTAATTTGTTTGTTGTTTTATTTCTTGTGGTTGAATGCTTTAGACCGGTTAATGATTTAAATGCTTTTTGGCACTCAAGCTTCCTAGGATTTTCTGCTGCAAAAGAAGTATTTTCAATACTAGATGAACCTATATTGGTCTTTGAAAAGGAAAATTCAGAATTTGAAATTGCTTCAAAAGAGTTACCAGGAATAGCCTTTGAAAATATTAAGTTTTCATATAATAGAGAAAAAAAAGCAGCTTTAAGAAGTGTAAGTTTTAAAATCAAGCCTGGTGAAACTGTTGCCATTGTGGGTAAATCAGGAGTAGGCAAATCTACAATAGTGAACCTATTACTTCGCTTCTTTGATCCACAGGAAGGAAAGATTATCTTCGGAGAAAAGGATCTGAAGGATTATTCACTTGAGTATTTAAGAAGTCAGATTTCTGTAGTATTTCAAGAAACATATTTATTTTATGGCACTATAGAAGAAAATCTTTTATTGGTAAAGCCAGGAGCAACAATTGATGAAATTAAAAATGCTGCGAAAATGGCAAATGCCCATGAATTTATCTCCAATCTGCCAAAGGGATATCAAACTATTGTAGGTGAACGTGGAACAACACTTTCAGGTGGCGAGCGCCAAAGAATATCTATAGCAAGGGCAATTTTAAAAGACGCGCCATTCTTAATTCTTGACGAAGCAACTTCAAACATTGATGCTGCTAGCGAAAAATTGATTCAAGAAGCTTTGGAGCAATTTACAAAAAAACGTACAACTTTAATAATCGCTCATCGATTGTCAACGGTTAAAAATGCGGATAAGATTTTTGTGCTTAAAGATAGCAGTCTTGTGGAAAGCGGAAATCACAATGAACTTATCAAAAAAAATGGAATATATTCTCAGCTTGTAAAAGCTCAATATAATGTCAAGGAGAAGATTTATGGGTAAGTTAATAAGTAACAAGGATAAAAATAATAGAATATCCAATTTTATAAAATTTCTTAAGTATTTGAAGCCATATAGAAAAAACATGACATTTGCTGTTTCAAGTGGAGTTTTTCATCACTTGTTTGCAATTTCTACATCGGCAGTTTGTGCATATATGGTGGGCTTAGCAGCTAATGGAGAATTATCTGAATCTGCTAAATATTTCTTTATAATTCTAGGTATTATCGTAGTGCTTAGAGCTATAATGTATTATTCTGAAATGTGGTTTGCTCATGAAGTTGCGTTTCATATACTTGCAGATTTTCGTACGAAAATGTATGAAGCAGTAGAAAGGGTTTCACCTGCAATTTTGCTAAACATGAGATCAGGTCAGCTTGCATCAACTCTTATGAGTGATGTAGAGATACTAGAATGGTTTTTTGCACATACCTTTGGTACTATGCTAGTTGCAACAATTGTACCTGTTATTGTGCTTATTTTTCTTGGGATACTCAATTGGATGTTAGCTTTATTAATGCTGTTCTTTATTGCAATAGTTGTTATGATTCCTCTTTTACTGCAAAAAAAGCGGATTTACAGGGCAAAGATGTTCGAGAGAAACTTGCAGATGCTAACGCTGAAACTGTTGAAGGAATACAGGGATTAAGAGAAATCTTATCATTAAATTACAAAGAGGGTTATTTAAAAAAAATAAATCAGCGAATGGATATATTAGGCGAGAGTCAAGTAACCTACGGAAAGAGGTTGGGTTTCGAAGGAGCGCTACTATATGCTTTTGCTGGTTTGGCCATGGTAGCTACATTGGCAGTAGCATCTTCTCTAGTATTAAATGATATGTTAGCTTTTGAATGGTACACTGTTGCAGTTATACTAGCTGTATATATATTCGTTCCTGTTCTTGAACTTTGTTCAATTGCTAGAAATTTTGGTATCATTCTTGCAGCTTCAAATAGAATTTTTCTTGTAGTTGAAGCTGAAGCATTAGTAAAAGATGAAGGAAAATCATATGAAACAGAAAATCTTGAACCTTGTATTGAATTTTGTGATGTAGGCTTCACCTACCAGAGAAATCTTGCTAATGCTATCAATAATGTTTCTTTTTTAGTAAATCCCAACGAAACAGTTGCTTTGGTTGGACATTCAGGTGCTGGAAAAACTACCTGTATCAATCTTCTACTAAGGCTTTGGGACGTAAAGGAAGGTAACATAAAGATTGGAAATCTAGATATCAGAGATATGCCTTTAAAAACATTACGTCAAATGACTTCCGTTGTGCTTCAAGATGTTTATCTTTTTAATACTTCTATTAGAGAAAATATTCGGTTAGGGAATCCAAATGCAACAGATGAGGAAGTAGAAAATGCAGCGAAAGCAGCACTTGCTCATGAATTTATTACTGAACTTCCTAATGGTTATGACACTAGAACAGGTGAACGTGGGGTTCAGCTTTCAGGAGGTCAAAGACAGAGAATTTCAATTGCTAGAGCACTATTAAAAGATTCACCAATTTTAATTCTTGATGAAGCGGTATCAAATATCGATTCAGAAAATGAGAATGAAATACAAAAAGCTATAAGTCAGTTGAAAAAAGAACGAACAACGCTAGTTATAGCACACAGATTATCCACAATTCTTACTGCGGATAGATTGATAGTGCTAAATAATGGTGGGGTTGTACAGTCAGGAAGTCATAATGAGTTGATGTCCGTGAATGGAATTTATAAGGATAGTATTTCTTCTCAATATATTATTAATTGATATTTTAAAAGTATCTTACATGACTAATATGAATTAATTTCTATTATCAATTTTATAGAGAATAGAAAAAAATAAGATTAAAATTGAATGAAAATGTTTACAAATTAACTATTTACAATATAAGAATGATATAGTATAATAAAATTGTAAACTACGAGGGTTTACTAGTAGTACATAACTTAAATAAATTATATTAATTATATTAATTATTAACCACGAAGGTTGATGGCTGTTTACAGTTATCATTTTTCGTGGTTTTATTTTTTAGGAGGTTATTAACAATGCATATTCCAGACAATTATCTAAGTCCAGCTACCTGTGCTGTTATGGGCGCTGCAATGATTCCAGTATGGACAGCGTCAGTTAAAAAAGTTAAAAAAGAAGTTAGTAAAAAGAAAATGCCACTTATGGGAATAGGTGCATCCTTTGCATTTTTAATTATGATGTTTAATATTCCACTTCCAGGTGGAACTACAGGACATGCTGTAGGAGGAACATTGATAGCTATACTTTTAGGACCTGGAGCGGCCTGCATTTCTGTAACAATAGCCTTGCTATTGCAAGCCTTGCTATTTGGAGATGGTGGTGTCCTGTCTTTTGGAGCTAACTGTTTTAACATGGCTTTTGTTTTACCATATGTAGGGTATTACCTCTATACTTTCTTGAAGGATAGAGTAAAGACAGACAAAGGAAAATATGTTTCAATTTTTATTGCATCGTATATAGCAATAAATGTTGCAGCTTTATGTGCTGCAATTGAGTTTGGTATACAACCATGGTTATTTAAAGATGCTGCAGGAAATGCAATGTATTGTCCTTACAATTTATCAGTTTCAATACCAGCAATGTTAATACCACATTTATTAGTTGCAGGAGTATTAGAAGCATTTATTACAGTTGGAGTTGTAAAATTTGTAGAGCAAGTTTCACCTGGCGTTTTATATGAAGGCAAAAAGACAAAAATGAAGCCATTAGTTGCTCTAATGCTAGTTTTGATATGTTTATCTCCAATTGGACTATTAGCAACAGGTACTGCTTGGGGTGAATGGGGCGGAGATGAAATAAGCACTGTTAGCTCAAGAGGAAAAGATGTAGGCTATGTACCAAAAGGAATGAAAGATGGTTTTAGTTTGAAGGCAATGATGCCAGATTATTCTGTTGATGGGGTTCCAGAGGCGGTAGGATATATCTTATCTGCAGTAGCAGGAGTAGCTGGACTTAATATAGTATTTAGAATAGCAACAAGTATGAAAAAAGACAACGAAAGTGCCGACGCTTAATTATAATTTGTAAAAAAATGAATACTCCATTTATACGATTAGAAAGCGGATTCCGGGGAATCCGCTTTTGTATATATAATGTCACTTGTCACGTGCCTGGCACCCTAGCTACGTGTATGATTAGAAAGCGGATTCCGAGGAATCCGCTTTTGTATATATAATGTCACTTGTCACGTGCCTGGCACCCTAGCTACATCCTGTAGTAGAGCCACAATCTTGGCAAATCATGCAAGTACCATTTCGCACCATTCTTGAACTAGAACAGTGGGAACAAGTAGAGCCATAGACTCTTTCACCATCGTCACTTTTATGCTTCTTAGTAGCCATATGATGAAGCATATGCTCATTGCCGGGCTTTACTTGACACCTAGAGTAATCTCCAAGCTCAATATCAATAATCTTACTCACAAGATCAGAAATTGAGGAAACGGACTTAATGTATGGATGTTTTTGAACAAAGCCATAAGGTTCGTACTTTTGACCTCTTAGCATACGGGAAATATCAGCAGGAGGTACATGGTATTGTAGCATTACTGAAATAGATTTTGATAGGGAATTCAATAGTCCAGTAATGATTGTACCTTCTCTATCTGTAGTAATGTAGATCTCTATTATTTCGCCTTCAGGGCTTCTATTTACAGTAGTATAAATTTTTACGTCATCAATTTGTGCAGGGTGGGTTGTACCTTGTCTAATTCCTATTGGCATTTCACGGGTTGAATAGTGAGTCTTGGTTTCAAGCTCTTTAACTCTAGTTAATAGTTGATCATAGGTTGCGTTATCTATGGATTCTTCATCATTTAAAGAAGTGTTAAGAGGCTGACAAGCTTTTGATGAATCTCTATATAAAGTTATTCCTTTAATGCCTAGCTTCCAGGAAGATAACACTACTTCCTTAAAATCTTCAATTGTTGCCCATTTTGGTAGGTTAACAGTTTTAGAAATTGCCCCGGAAATTAATGGGGTAAGAGTAGCTACCATCAAAACGTGGCCCATAGGATCTATAAATCTGCTTCCTGTTCCACAAGCGTTTGCAGTATCAAAGACCGCTAAGTGTTCATCTTTTAAATGAGGAGCTCCTTCAATCTTTCCATCAACTATTTTTTCATATTCATATCCTTTTTCTATAACAGTTTCTTTTTTTAATATGTAGTCCAAAATATCTTGAACTTCTTCTTCTGAATAGCCTAAATTTTTAAGAGAAAGTTCTATTACAGGGTTTGTTAAAGTCATATAGCCGCCACCAACAAGTTTTTTATAGATTATATGACTGAAAAATGGTTCTATAGAAGTAGCTCCACAATCCATGGCAAAGGAAATAGTGCCTGTAGGTGCCATTACTGTAACTTGAGCATTTCTATAGCCATATTCTTTTCCGCTCTCTAATGCTCTTGTAAAGCTTGCTTTAAGCTCCTCACCAACATATGTGAGATTTTCTCTTGCAAGGATGTCATGTGAAACTTTTACTGGAAAATAATTTAAATCCTCGTATTCATCAGTAAGGGCTCCCGCAACTCTTGAGTGATTTCTTATAACTTTTAACATATTATCTTTATTTATTTCAAATTTATTAAAGGCGCCAATTTCTTTAGCCATTAAGGAAGATGTGTAATAGGAATGTGAAGTTAAAATTCCTACTAAGGCAGCAGCTAGTGCTCGTCCTTCTTCTGAATTATAGGGGTAACCTTTAACCATTAATAATGAAGCTAGATTAGCAAGTCCAAGACCTGTAGTTCTAAAAAGTTGAGTTTTTCTTGCTATATCTTCAGTAGGAAACTGCCCCCAATGAATTGAGCCTTCAAGTATAAGTTGAAGTAAGCCAATTACGTGTTTGTATCCTAATATATCAATTTCATTTGTTTCACTATCATAAAACTTAAATATATTTATTGAAGCTAAATTACAAGCTGTATCATCTAAGAAGGCATACTCGCCACAAGGGTTGGTAGAATTAATTTTATTATATTTTGCGTTTGCAATTCCATCTTCTCCGCCTGGACAGGTGTGCCATGCGTTAAATCTATCAGAAAACATTGGAGCAGGGTCTGCACATTTCCATGCAGCTTCATTAAATTCATTCCAAAGTCCTTTAACACTAACAGTTCTATTAACAGAAGCATCAGATCTCCCTTTTAATTCAAGATCTTCATCTTCACTTTCAGCGTTAGTAATTCTTTCAACTTTTTCCATGAATTCATCAGAAAAGCGCACAGAATTATTTCCGTTTTGACCTGAGACAGTTTCATAAGCTTCACCATTTATGTCAATATCATAGCCCATTTTACCTAGGGCCCTAACTTTATCTTCTTCTTTTGCTTTCCAACTAATGAATTCCTCAATTTCAGGGTGATCCACATCTAGGCATAGCATTTTTGCTGCTCTTCTTGTAGTTCCACCTGATTTAATTGCACCAGCGTTTCTGTCTAAACCTTTTAGAAAACTCATTAAGCCTGAAGAAACTCCACCACCAGAAAGTGGTTCATTTTTTGCTCTAATATTAGAAAAATTAGTTCCAGTTCCAGAGCCACCTTTAAAGAGCTTTGTTTCTGTAACATACTGCTCTGATATAGAATGTGAGCCTAGCAACTTATCTTCAATGGACAAAATAAAACAAGCTGAAGCTTGTGTTCTAGAATAGGCATCTTCACTTTCAACCACTGCATTTAAGTCCTCATTGAAGTAATAAGTTCCATTCTTATTTCCCTTGATACCATAGCTTTGTGAAAGTCCCGTGTTGAACCATTGTGGTGAATTAGGAGCATACATTTGATTTAAAAATGTGAAAACCATCTCGTCATAAAAAATATTAGCTTGTTCTTCAGTAGTTATGAGCTTTTCATCTTTTAAGGATTCACACCAAAAGCTAACCATACGATGAGCAACCATTTTCATGCTATTCTCATATCCAAACTCATTAGTAACTCCTGTTCTTCTAAAGTATTTAGAAGCTATTATATCACAGGAATTTTGTGAGTAAAAATCAGGGAATTCTAAATTTTCCATATGTACAATAGTTTGTCCACTTTTGTAGTCCTTTATAACTACATCTACACTTTTCCAGTTAAATAAATCATAAACAGTTTTCGATTCTTCTAGATCCTTTGTGTAGTATCTAGTGAATAAGTCTTTAACTTCTAGCATTTGGCACCTCCATAGAATTCGTTTCTATATGTAGTATTAATATTGAATATAAACCACTATATGTGGTATATTTATTATAGATTATATTTACAATTTAATCAATAGTAGTTATTCTTTATATAAAAAATTTATATTTACAGCAAGAAATGTGGTAAAATATATTATAATCTTTTTAATTTTGAGAGGAGAAATAGTATGATACATAAATTCGGAGAATATGCACCTATAATACATGACAGTTGCTTAATTACAGATAGCGCTGAAGTGATTGGAGAGGTTTTCATAGAAGAAAAAGTTAGCGTATGGTTTAATGCGGTAATCAGAGCAGACGATAACAAAATATTTATTGGAAAAGGTTCTAACATTCAAGATAATTGCACACTTCATACTGGTGTAATGGATGATATTTATATAGGTGAAAATGTAACTGTTGGACATGGGGCTATAGTTCATGGCTGTAAAATAAATAATAATTGCATTATTGGAATGGGTGCAATAATATTAGATGGGGCAGAAATCGGTGAAAATACAATTATTGGAGCAGGAAGCGTTGTTACTAGCAATAAAGTGATTCCATCTGGAGTACTTTGCATTGGTTCACCTGCAAAAGTAGTTAGAGAGCTTACCGAGGACGATTTAATGATGAATGAAAAAAGTGCTGAGCACTATTCAAACTTAATAGAAGCTTATAATTTTTGTAACCTTCTAAAAAAATAATAAAATATAAACAAAGGAGTGTTAATGTGGCTAACATAGGAGAATTAAACTCTCTAGAAATAATTAGGAAAGCTGATTTTGGATATTATTTAGATGCGAAAACTGGAAGTACTAATGATGATATTTTGCTACCAAACAATTGTGTAGGAGATTTAGATTTAAAAATAGGTGACTTAGTAGAGGCTTATGTGTATAGAGACTCAAAGGATAGAATTATTGCAACTTTAAAAAAACCTCTAGCCTTAGTTGGAGATCTAGCGTATCTAAAAGTAGTTGATAAAACCAATATAGGAGCTTTCGTTAGTATAGGACTTGAGAGAGATGTTTTGATTCCGTTCAAAGAACAATCAGATGAACTAATTGTAGGAAAAAGTTATATGGTTTATCTTTATGTTGACAAAACAGATAGAATAGCTGCAACTACTCAAATTGATAGATATCTGGTTGAGACAGCAGAGGATTATGAACTTGGTGCTTCTGTAAATGGAACTGTCTATGGCTTTCAAACTAATGGAAGCGTAATGGTGGCTATTGATGGAAAGTATAAAGGAGTAATACTTAAAAATGAATATTTCACTGATATTAAATTGGGTGATATAATAGAGCTAAGGGTAAAAAAATACTATGAAGATGGTAAGCTTGGGTTGACTCCAAGACAAGGTAAACTTTATGAAAGAGATTCACTTGAAGAAAAAATAATGACGTATTTACAAGTTAATGGAGGATTCATGACTTTGAACGACAAGAGTTCACCAGAGGATATTAAAAAGTTTTTTGGAACTAGTAAAAACTATTTTAAAATTGCACTTGGTGGTCTGATGAAAAAGAATTTAATAACTCAAGATGAAAAGGGAACTAAACTAAAGAACTCATAAAAAAGATTTTTCTAAGGAGGAATAGTATAGATGTTGAATTTAGATGCTTTAGAAAAAATGAATGAGGAACAACGATTAAAATATATGCTAGTTTTAATAGAAGGTCAGTTAAGTTCAGAGACTGATATTCTTGCAAATTTATCTAATGCTACAGCAATAATAAAAGCAGTAATGAGGGATTTAAATTGGGCTGGATTTTATTTTCTTAAGGATGAGGAGCTAGTTTTAGGACCTTTTCAAGGATTGCCTGCTTGCAATAGAATACAGCTTGGAACAGGGGTATGTGGTACAGCTTTTAGTGAAGAAAAGGTTCAGAGAATTGAAAATGTGCATGATTTTATTGGTCATGTAGCTTGTGATAATGTTTCAAATTCAGAACTTGTTATCCCTATAATAAAAGATGGCGTAAAGTATGGAGTTTTAGATTTAGACAGTCCAATTATTGGTAGATTTACTGAATTAGAAGAGATATATTTTATTAAGTTTGTAGAAAAACTTAATAAATATATCCATTGGAAAAATTGAGATATGAAGTAGCCTGTATAAATGTTATAATAAATATATAATAATGTGGAGGTGAAGTAAGTGGAAATATCAAGGACGACTAGAAGTACGCCTATTAAAACTGAAACAAAAGCTATTTCAAGTAAAAGCGAATTTTCACAAAGCTTTAACTTTGCAAGAGAAAGACAAAATGAAGAGCAGCTTAGACAAATGTTTGAAGGAATTAAAAAAAAGGGAACCCGTCTTGTTGTAACTAAATGTTATGCAGATGTTAGAGCATATAAAGATGCAATCAGAGAATATCTTAAATCTGTACTTGAATATATGTATGGTATTAAAAAAGACGTAAGTTTTTGGCAGACTCAGTATTTTATAACTGTAGACACAATTGATGCTAAGCTAGAGGAACTTACTCAGCAGATTTTAAGTGAAGAAAGAGAAACTATAGATATCGCAAGCACTGTAGATGAAATTGCAGGATTAATTGTAGATATATATAAATAGGTAAAAATCCGCTACTGCATAAATGCATAGCGGATTTTCGAATTTTCTGGGCCTCAGGGGCGTCACTGCCTCTATTTCCAGAGGTTAAAGCTTGCGTCTGTAGGCATTCTCCAGTCTCCTCTAGGAGAAAGGCTTATAGAACCAACCTTTGGTCCATCAGGAATTGCAGAGCGCTTAAATTGCTGAGTAAAAAATCTTTTTATGAAATAAGAGAAATGTTTCTCTATAATTTCAGGTGCATAATCATCTGCAAAGGCATGCTTTGCTAGAAATAGAATTCTTTCAGGAGTAGCTCCATACCTTACAAAATGAAATAAGAAGAAATCATGCAATTCATAGGGTCCTATTATATCTTCTGTTTTCTGAGCTATATTTCCTGCCTTATCTTTTGGAAGTAATTCAGGACTTACTGGGGTATCTAAAATATCCAACAATATCTGGCTTGTATGGATGTAATCTTCATTTTCAGCAACATATTTTACTAAAT
This sequence comes from uncultured Clostridiaceae bacterium, assembly GCA_963791805.1. Taxonomy (GTDB): domain Bacteria; phylum Bacillota; class Clostridia; order Clostridiales; family Clostridiaceae; genus JACMJL01. The sequence continues at coordinate 138,576 of CAWBTU010000004.1, read as the reverse complement.
ACCTAACTAAAGTCTTTGGAATAGAACAATTTACAGCGTACATTGACATATGATCGCCGTTATAGGTGCACCAACCAAGAGCAAGTTCTGATAAATCACCAGTTCCAATTAGAAGCCCACCTTCTTTATTTGCTATATCCATAAGTATTTGAGTTCGTTCTCTTGCTTGAACATTTTCATAAGTAATATCATGAATTTCTCTATTATGATTTATATCTGCAAAATGCTGCAAACAAGCAGGTACAATATCTATTTCTCTTAACTCTGAATCTAGATTCTTGCAAAGAGAAACTGCATTGTTATAAGTTCTGTCTGTAGTACCAAAACCTGGCATTGTAACTGTGATTATATTCTTTCTATCAATATTAAGCATATCAAAAGTTTTTGTAATAACTAATAGAGCCAAGGTTGAATCAAGGCCGCCTGAAATACCTATAATGGCTTTCTTTAAACCAGTCTGCTGAAAGCGTTTAGCAAGTCCTGCACATTGAATATTAAATATTTCCTTACATCTTTCAGCTACTGCTCTCTGATTTGAAGGTACAAAAGGATGCTTATCTACATATCTATCGTATTCTCCAAAAGACAAATCAGAAAAAGAAAACCCTATCTCCCTCATGTTTAAATTATCAGCCAAGCTACTATCTCTAAAACTTAAGTTTTTCATTCTGTCTGCATTTAATCTATCAATATCTATTAGAGAAGTTACTATTTCATTTTCTCTTTGAAATCTGGAATTTTCCTTTAATATAATACCGTTCTCACCAATAAGTAAGTGTCCACTAAATACTAGATCTGTTGTTGACTCTAGAATACCGCTTGAGGAATATATATAAGAAGTAATACAACGAGCGCTTTGATTTTCAACTAAGCTTTTTCTATAATCTGCTTTGCTTACAATTTCATTTGAGGCAGAAAGATTACAAATAATATTTGCGCCAGCAAGGCTTAAATACGAGCTAGGAGGAATGGTTACCCATAAATCCTCACAGATTTCAACTCCAATTTTGTAGTCATTACATGCAAAAATTAAATCTGTTCCAAAAGGAATACTCTTTTGAAAAGGAAGGTTTACAGTCTTGTTTTTAATTCCCAAACCTGGAGTAAACCATCTTTTTTCATAGAACTCCGTATAATTAGGTATGTAACTTTTAGGAACAATACCAAGTATTTCTCCATTAAATATAGCAAAGGCACAATTAAATAATGAATTATTTATATGCATTGGTCCACCAACAAGAATTAGCATATCTAGATTTTCACTATAAGAGCACAGCTTTTGAACAGCTTCAATAGTTTTATCAAGAATAATTTTCTGCTCAAATAAATCAGCACAAGTGTAGGAGGTTAGGCATAGTTCTGGAAACACAATCAATTTCACATTGAATTTATTTGCCATTTCTATGCATTGGTAGATATTTTTTAAATTATATTCAATGTCAGCTACATTAGTCAAAGGACATGCAGCAGCTGCTCTTAAAAAGTCCATTCATTTCACTCCTAAATATAAATAAATTTTTTCTATTTATAATTATATCATAGGATTTGAAATTGTTGAAAAAGAAAAACATTGAATAAAAATTTAAAGTAATTATAATTATAATTATAATGAAATAAAAAATTAAGGAGAGATTGTTATGAAGATACTAATGCTATCTTGGGAGTATCCGCCTAAAAGTGTTGGTGGTCTTTCCACTCATGTATATTATTTAGCCCATGAGCTATATAAATTAGGTCATGAGGTTCATTTAATTACTTGTGAAGAAGGAACAGCGCCTAAGGAAGAAAATGATAAAGGTGTTCAGGTTTATAGAGTGGAGCCCTTTAGCTTAGAGACAGATGACTTCACAAAGTGGGTTATGCAATTAAACCTTGCTATGATAGTAATCGGCACAAAGATTATTAGAGAAAAAGGACCATTTCATATTATCCATTCCCATGATTGGTTGACCTCTTATGGTTCAATCACATTAAAGTTGGCTCATGATATACCTCTCTTATGTACAATTCACGCAACAGAGTATGGAAGAAATAATGGAATAAAAACAGAAATGCAAAGATATATATCATCAACTGAATGGATGTTATGCTTTGAAAGTTGGAAGATAATAGTGTGTAGTGATTATATGAAGAAACAAGTAGGCGATATTTTTCATATACCTACTGATAAAATTAAGATTATACCTAATGGTGTTAATTCAGATGAATTTGAATTTAAAGCAGATTTAAAAGAGTTTAGGAGTAACTATGCTACAGAAGATGAAAAGATTGTATTTTATATAGGAAGACATGTTTTTGAAAAAGGAATACATTTATTAGTAGAGGCAGCAAATAAAATTGTAGATGGTTACCAGAAAACGAAATTCATTATTGGTGGAAGAGGACCAATGACCGATGAACTAAAAGACAGAGTAGAGAAAATGGGACTGTCACCTAAATTTGAATTTTTAGGATATATGGAAGATGAAGTTAGAAATAAATTATATAGGGTTTCAGATGTAGCAGCTTTTCCTTCATTATATGAACCTTTTGGAATAGTTGCACTAGAGGCAATGTCAGCTGGATGCCCAGTAGTAGTTTCTGATACCGGAGGCCTTTCTGAAATAGTTCAGCATGAAATTACAGGACTGAAATGCTTTACTGGTTCACCTGAAAGCCTTGTAGAAAATATATTAAAAATTTTAAAAGATGAAGAACTTGGAAAAGTAATAAAGGAAAATGCATTAAAAGAAATACATGAAAAGTACACATGGAACAAGATTGCAGCAAATACTGTAGAAGTATATAAAGAAGTTATTTGTGAGGCTACAGGTACCAAATGGGATATCAGAGATAAAGACTAGTATGGTTTCTAGATAAAAAATAGACCATAAAGGGGTTGATTTTTTGAAGGCTATTATTATGGCAGGTGGTGAGGGAACAAGGCTTAGACCTCTAACTTGCAATATACCTAAGCCGATGATGCCGATTTTAGGTAAACCTACCATGGAATATGCTATTGAACTTTTAAAAAGCATGGGAATTACAGAAATTGGAGTTACACTTCAATATTTACCTGATGAAGTAATTGGTTACTTTGGTGATGGTAGAGAGTTTGGAGTTATTTTAAAATATTTTATTGAGGAGACCCCACTTGGTACAGCAGGTAGTGTAAAAAATGCTGAAGAGTTTCTAGATGACACCTTCATTGTAATTAGCGGAGATGCTTTAACTGACATTGATATTTCAAGAGGAGTTGAATATCATAAGCAGAAAAAGGCCTTAGCAACTCTTGTATTAAAAGAAGTAAATATACCTCTAGAGTATGGGGTAGTAGTTACTGATAAAGAAGGAAGAGTTACTGGATTCTTAGAGAAACCAAGTTGGAGTGAAGTTTTTAGTGACAAGATAAATACTGGTATTTATATACTTGAACCAGAAATTTTCTCATTCTTTGAGAAAAATGAAAAGTTTGATTTTAGTAGTGATTTATTTCCTATCTTATTAAATGAAAATAAACCTATGTATGGTTATGTTGCAGGGGGTTATTGGTGCGATATAGGTAGTATTGATCAATATATGAGATGCCATTTTGATATTCTCAATGGGTTAGTTAATATTGAAATTCCAGGTAATAAGTTAAGAGAAGGAATTTATGTAGGGGACAACTGCCAAATTAGTGATACTGCAAATCTAGTTGCTCCACTATTTATTGGTAGTAATTGCAAAATATATGATGATGTGATACTGGGGCCAAACAGTATATTAGGCAAAAATAATATTATTTCCTGTGGTGGAAGCATAAAAAGAAGTGTGTTTTTTGATAATTGCTATACAGGAAATAATGTGGAAGTAAAAGGTGCAGTAATTTGTTATAAGGTTCAACTTGAATCAAGAGTATCAGTTTTTGAAGAAGCAGCAATTGGAAATGATACGCTTATAGGAGAACGAGCTATAATTAAGCCAGGAGTTAGTATTTGGCCCAACAAAATTGTAGAAGCCAGTACAGTAGTAAAGGTAAATGTAATTTGGGGTGGTAAGTTTTCTAAATCCCTATTCGGTAAAAAAGGAATAAGCGGAGAAGTTAATATAGATATTACTCCAGAGTTTGTTTCAAAGCTAGGATCTTCCTATGGGTCACTTCTAAAACCAGGTTCTAAGGTTGTGGTAAGTAGTTCTGATTATGGAGCGGCTCAAATGTTTAAATACTCTTTAGCAACAGGTTTATTATCAATGGGAGCAGAAGTGTATGATATTAAGAGAATGACAACTTCTATGACAAGACAAGCATCAATGTTTTTTGGAGTTCAGGGAGCAATTCATGTTGTAATTGATAAGGATGAACCACAAAGAGTTAATATACTTTTCATGGATAGAAATGGTATAAATATTGATAAGTCTATGGAAAGGAAAATTGAACAAAGCTTTATTAGAGAAGATTACAGAAGAGTAAAAACTGATACAATCAAAAGTATTACTAATATTTCAGATAGCATAGAGTTTTATGCTAGACAAATAATTAATCAACTTGATTTAAGAAATATAAAGGATGCAAAGCTAAAAATTGTTATAAGCGTAAGGAATATATTGCTTTTAGATGTTATAAAACGCATGCTTTCTGAGCTAAATGTTCATGTTAGAATTTATGATGAATTTAGGAATCTGCATGGATTAGTGAAGGAAGTTGTAGGAACAGGCGCAGATCTTGGAGCATTTATTGAGGATGAAGCTGAAGGAGCAGTTTTTGTTGATAATAAAGGGAATATAATAAAAGAGGGTAGGTTTGAAACCTTAAATGCCCTTGTAGTTTTAAAGTCTACAAAAGTGAATTCTCTTGTTGTACCTATTACCTCATCTGCTTCATTAGAAAGAGTTGCAGAAATATGTGGAGCACAATTTTCAAGAACTAAAGCATCTCAAAATTGTATATTAGAGAATTATATAGAGTTAGAAAAAGGACTTGGAAGAAGAGAAATAGTAAATAGCTACCTTATGTCACTAGATTCAGTTAGTACTTTAATGTTTACCTTAAACTTTATGGCAAATTCTAAGCTAACGCTAAGTGAGATAAACGCAATTGTTCCTAAGTACTATTCCAAAACTCATGAAATAGTATGCCCATGGAACATGAAGGGTAAGGTAATGAGAAACCTTATTGAAGAAAATACCTCTCAATCTGTAGATTTAATAGAAGGGGTAAGGTTAAACTATGAAAACTCATGGGCCTTGGTACTTCCAGATTCAGATGAACCTCTTTGTAGAGTTTATACCGAATCTATGAATATTGATGAAGCTGAAAAATTGAATAGAGATATTTGCAGTAAAATCATTGCAATTACAGGATTGCAAGGAGACGAATAAAAAAGGTGAATAATTTTTTTTCACCTTTTTTTATTGTGCGCCCAGCATGGGCGCAATCTAACGGGTGAAAGTCCCGAGCACGGGTTGATAGTGCCAAGTGCATAGCTTAAGACAAGGGTGTCCATGGTGACGTGGAATCTGAAGGAAGTCGGCGGCAAAACTCTGGTCTGACGAACAGAAACTACATATAAGGCATATGTCTGTGGGTAAGGTTGCAATACAAATCGAAGCCCAAAACTATTCGAAACAGGCGGTGTAAATGTAGCAGATGGATGGAGTGAAAGATTGCGCTCTTACCTGGGGAGGTCTGATAGAAAAGTTATTGATATGAATTTAGATATAACAACCCATACAGTGATGTATGACTGAACTATCAGAAGTCAGCAGAGGTCATAGTACCACGTAAAACGCGTTAGCGTGGGAAGGACTGAACAATAGGAGGTTTTGGAAGCTTGAAGAATTCGAGAGAAATACAAAAATTGCAGAAAACTTCATATATAGAAGACTGGACGTGTGATGTAGGAGTGGAACTCCAAGATAGCACGGGAGTGCATAGTATTTCTACGGCATTTAATAGTGGAAAAGACGATGGAAAGCTGTACACCAGTAATTTGCTTGAAAAGATTTTAGAAAAGAATAATCTAAATCTAGCATATAAGAAAGTTAAGGCAAATAAGGGAAGCCATGGAGTTGATGGAATGAAGGTGGATGAACTTCTACCACATCTAAAACAATATGGCGAAGCCCTTCGGGCAAATATACTGGGAGGGACATATTGTCCTCAACCTGTTAGGAGAGTGGAAATACCCAAACCTGACGGAGGAATAAGACTACTTGGAATACCTACAGTAGTTGATAGAATGGTTCAACAAGCAACTGCACAAATATTAACTCCAATATTTGAAAAGACTTTTTCAGATAATAGTTATGGGTTCAGACCTAAAAGGGATGCAAAACAAGCCATAGAAAAAGCTAAAGAGTATATGCAACAGGGATATAAATGGGTTGTAGATATAGACCTTGCCAAATATTTCGATACAGTAAACCATGATAAACTTATGGCTCTTATTGCAAGAGAAATAGCAGATAAAAGAGTACTGAAACTGATAAGGTTATTTTTACAAAGTGGAGTTATGATAAATGGCATTGTAATTGAGAGTGATGAAGGCTGTCCACAAGGTGGTCCACTTAGTCCACTTCTCAGTAATATAATGCTTACAGAACTGGATAGAGAACTTGAGAAAAGAGGACATAAATTCTGCCGTTATGCGGATGATAACAATATTTATGTTAAAAGCAGGAAAGCTGGAGAAAGAGTTATGCTAAGCATAACAAAATTTATTGAAGAGAAACTAAAACTCAAGGTAAACAAAGATAAAAGTGCAGTTGATAGACCATGGAAAAGAAAATTTTTAGGTTTTACATTCTATCAGTGGTATGGAAAGATAGGAATAAGAGTCCATCAAAAATCTATAGCCAAGTTCAAAGCTAAAGTCAAGGAAATTACAGCAAGAAGTAATGCTTGGAGCATGGAATACAGAATGAAAAGGCTTCATCAATGCATAACAGGATGGTTAAACTATTTTAAAATAGCTGATATAAGCAGAGTTGCAAAAGAACTTGATGAATGGATTAGACGGAGGTTAAGAATGTGCTTTTGGAAGCAGTGGAAAAAGATTAAAACTAAGCATGATAATCTTAAAAAGCTTGGGATTAATGAAAATAAGGCATGGGAATTTGCTAATACAAGGAAAAGCTATTGGAGAATATCCAATAGTCCAATACTTAAGTCCACTCTTACAAATTCGTATCTTGAAGAACTAGGATATACAAGTATTTATAATAGATATAAGCAAGTACATTAATTCTTATTGAACCGCCGTGTACCGAACGGTACGCACGGTGGTGTGAGAGGTCGCTGAGTAAAATAATTACTCAGCTCCTACTCGATTTTTTGTGTAAACGTTTTATTATTAAGCATCATTGTAAAAATCTAACTATTAACTTAATCATGTATATAAACAGGGGAATTCAGCTGAATAAAAGATTATTTGCTATAGATAAACAATTTAACAAAATGTGTTAATGAGAATATAATATTGTTGTTCGCTAAAGATGTTTATTATCATAATTTTTTATGAGGTGTTAAAATGGAATCGAAAATTCAAAAACTATTAATTGGAAAACCTTTAAGAACTGAAGAGCTAAAAGGTGAAAAGTTCAGTGTTTTTTGGGGACTACCAGTGCTTTCTAGTGATGCAATATCATCTGTTGCATATGCAGGAGAAGCAATGCTAATGGTGTTAATTCCTTTTTTAGGAACTGGATCATATAAATATATGTTATATGCATCATTATGTATAGTTTTATTATTGTTTATATTAGTTTTTTCATATAGACAAACTATAGATAGCTATCCAAATGGTGGAGGATCCTATATAGTAGCTAAAGATAATTTAGGCACAATGCCAGGGCTAACCGCTGGAGCTGCTTTGTCTATTGATTATGTTCTTACTGTTGCAGTTAGTATTTGCGCAGGAACGGCAGCTATTACGTCTGCTGTACCTGAATTATATAAATTTAGAGTTTTAATTAGTGTTGGAATTATTATTTTGATGACTCTTGGAAATTTAAGAGGGATTAAGGATTCTTCAAAGTTATTTGGAATTCCAACTTATTTGTTTATATTAGTTGTTGGTATAATGATTATTTCAGGAATTGTAAAAAATGTACTTGGAATTCCAGCAGCGTCAACAAGTGTTACTAGAGGAATAGATCGCAGTGCCCTTGATAATGTTGGAACAATTGGAGTAATTCTGTTTATTAAAGCCTTTGCATCTGGATGTACAGCTCTTTCAGGAGTTGAAGCTGTAAGTAATGGTATTCCAAACTTTAGAGAACCTGCACAAAAAAATGCAAAGAAGGTTCTAGTAATGCTTGGATGCATAGTTTTGTTTATATTTGGAGGAATATCTTTTCTTGCGAATATTTATCATGCAGTTCCAAATGATAAGGTTACTGTTATGGCACAAATATCGTCACAAGTTTTTGGAGATGGAACATTTAATTTTATGTTCTTGGCAGTGCAGGTAACTACGGCTTTCATTTTGGTTATGGCTGCAAATACATCCTATGCTGATTTACCTTTGCTACTTTCTTTAATGTCAAGAGATGGATATGCACCAAGACAATTCTCTAAAAGAGGTAAAAGATTGAGTTTTTCAAATGGAATTATTATCTTGTGTGTTTTTGCTTGTACTTTGGTTATAGTATTTCAAGGAAGTACAAATAAATTATTACCTTTATATGCTGTAGGAGTATTTTTATCCTTTCACGCTTTCTCAAACTGGTATGTTCACAAGATGGCTACGATTAAAAACTCCAGGTTGGAAACATAAAGCGTTTATCAATGGACTAGGAGCTTTTGTAACCTTCTTTACAGTAATAGCAATAGCTGCAGATAAATTCACCCATGGAGCATGGATTGTTATAATATTGATACCTACCATAGTATTCGTGATGACTAGAATAAAAAAACACTATACAAAAGTAGCTGAGCAATTGAAGCTTGGTATTGGTGAAAAACCAAAAGATGTTAGCTATATAGAACACAAACAATATGTTATAGTTCCAATAGACACATTAAATAAATCCTTTTTAAAAGCATTAAATTATGCGAGGACAATATCTAAGAACATTATAGTATTTCATATTTCTATTGATGAAGAAGCAACAGCAAAGCTTCAAGCTAAATGGGATGAATATAATATAGGCATTCCTATGGTAGTTAAAAGTTCACCCTATAGAGATGTTTTACACTTACTATGTGAATATATAGACTCAGAAGAGTATATAGCTGGACCACATGATATGGTAACAGTTGTAATGCCGGAATTTGTAATTACTAAATGGTGGCACAATGTTCTTCATAATCAAACTACTATTTTCACAAGGACTATGCTATTAAAAAGACGAAATATAGCTGTAATAACAGTACCTTATATTATAGAAGAATAAAATTATTATAAAAAAGATGGACATTCTGTTCATCTTTTTTGATTTTTTGTAAGGAACTCAAGTTAATTTTTCAAATTAGAATATATAATCAGTCCATTAAAATAGTGTTATTTTTATAAGTCATCGAAAAATCAACAATAATTGAATTAGCACTATGATTGAGTTACATAGTTTGTTCAAATGAGCATAAATGGATGCAAGAATATTTTAGGACATGTTTTACAACGTTTTTGTAAATAGCGAATAAGTACTATAATTTCTTTATGCTTAAATTTAAGTGAAAAGCAGGCTATATCTTAAAGGAAAGGATGATAAATATGTTTGATGTAGTATTTATTGGGGGGCTAATTTTTTATTTTATAATATTGATTTTTTTTGCTATGTGGTGTGAGAGACAAGTTAGCAAGAGTGTAAGCTGAAGGAGGATTTAATATGATTGAATTAATGATAATAATAGGTTTGCTATTCATATATTTGTTTTATGCACTTTTCAATCCAGAAAAATTTTAACTGGGAGGTCTAATAAATGGGAGTTATACAAATAATTATACCGCTTTTTATATTTGTTCTTTTGATTATTCCTTTAGGAAAATATTTATATAATGTTTTAAGCGAAGAGAAGAGTTTTGTGGATCCAGTATTTGATAAAATAGATAGTTTTATTTACAAGATTACTGGAATTAAAAAAGAAGAAATGACGTGGAAGCAATATGTTTTAGCGATAATTGTATCAAATGCAATTATGTGTTTATTTGCTTATATTGTACTAAGAATACAAAACATTAATATTTTTAATCCTAATAATATTGGCTCTATGAAATCTGATTTATCCTTTAATACTGCTATAAGTTTTATGACAAATACTAATTTGCAGGATTATGCTGGAGAATCGGGAGTAAGTAATCTAAGTCAAATGGTAGTAATGACATTTTTAATGTTCACTTCTGCAGCTACAGGTTTTGCAGCTGCAGGTGCTTTTATGAGAGGGCTAGTAGGCAAAAAGAAAACTTTAGGTAATTTCTTTGTTGATGTTACAAGAATAACTACAAGAGTATTATTACCTTTAGCAATATTAGTAACTTTAGTTTTAGTTGCTCAGGGGGTACCTCAAACTCTTTCGCAGAATAAAACAGTAACAACAATAGAAAATAAGCATCAGGACATTGCACTAGGTCCAGTAGCCTCTCTTGAAGCTATTAAGCACCTAGGAACAAATGGTGGAGGTTTCTTTAATGCAAACTCAGCTCACCCTTATGAAAATCCATCACCTTTTTCGGATTTAGTTGAATTGCTTTCAATGATGATATTGCCGGGAGCAATAGTAATTGCTTTTGGAATAATGCTTAAGAATAAAAAACAAGGTTGGATGATTTTTATAGCAATGGCATTTTTACTTGTAGTTTCACTTGCACTTTGTTATGGCGCAGAAAAGGCAGGAAATCCAAACTTAAAAGACATTGGATTAAATCAATCTATGGGAAATATGGAAGGTAAAGAATTAAGGTTTGGAGTACCACAATCCTCGCTATTCACAACTGTTACAACTTCATTTACCACTGGATCTGTAAATAACATGCATGATTCCTTAACACCCTTAGGAGGACTTGTACCTTTATGGAATATGATGCTAAACGTCGTGTTTGGTGGAAAAGGTGTAGGCTTTATGAATATGATGATGTTTGCCATAATTACAGTATTTTTGGCAGGGTTAATGGTTGGAAGGACTCCAGAATTCTTTGGGAAGAAAATTGAAGGTAAAGAGATTAAACTTATTGCCTTTGCAATATTGATTCACCCATTTATAATTTTGATTCCAACAGCTGTAGCACTTAAAACAAGCGCTGGACTTAGCTCTATTTCAAACTCTGGTTTCCATGGACTGACAGAGGTAATTTATCAATATACTTCTTCGGCAGCCAATAATGGCTCGGCATTTGCAGGATTTAATGGTAATACATTATTCGCCAATACTACAGCTGGTATTGTAATGCTTCTAGGAAGATATTTAACAATAATTATTTTAATAGCTGTGGCTGGTTCTTTAGCTGCGAAGACTGCAGTACCTGAAACCGCAGCAACCTTTAGAACAGATAATCATACTTTTGTAATTATTTTAGTATGTGTAGTTATAATAATAGGTGCTTTGACATTCTTGCCAGCACTTGCGCTTGGACCTATAGCAGAACATTTAATGCTAGGTCATTAGGAGAGGTGTACAAATTATGAGTGATAAAAAGAAAAAATTTATATCAGGAGATATTCTTAAAAATGCTATTAAAGATTCTTTTATTAAGCTTGATCCAAGATGCATGATGAAAAATCCTGTAATGTTTGTAGTTGAAATAGGTTTTGTTATAACTTTATTCCTTACAATTTTTCCATCTGCTTTTGGTGACACTGGAAGTAATCTTAGTCTATACGATGGAATTGTATCCTTTATTCTACTGATTACAGTATTGTTTGCTAACTTTGCGGAAGCTGTGGCTGAAGGAAGAGGTAAAGCTCAAGCTGAAAGTCTTAAGAAAACACGTAAGGATACAAAAGCGAAACTACTTAATAATAAAGGTAGTTATACTATAATAAATGCTAGCGAATTAAAAAAAGGAGATAAAGTTCTTGTTGAGACAGGAGACTTTATACCTAATGATGGAGAAGTAATCGAAGGATTAGCATCAGTAGATGAATCAGCTATTACAGGAGAATCAGCTCCTGTAATGAAGGAAGCTGGTGGGGACTTTAGTTCTGTAACTGGTGGTACAAAGGTTGTAAGTGATTGGTTAAAAGTAGAAATAACTGTTACAGCTGGTGAATCCTTTCTTGACAGAATGATAAAACTTGTTGAAGGTGCTTCCCGTCAAAAAACTCCAAATGAAATTGCTCTAAACACACTTTTAGTAGCATTAACATTAATATTTTTGATTGTAATAGTAACTTTATACCCAATAGCAATGTATTCAAATATAACACTTCAAGTTTCAACTCTAATAGCTTTACTTATATGCTTGATACCAACAACCATTGGAGGACTACTTTCGGCAATCGGTATTGCTGGTATGGATAGAGTTACAAGATTTAATGTAATTGCCATGTCAGGTAAAGCTGTAGAAGCTTGTGGAGATGTAGATACAATGATTCTTGATAAAACTGGTACAATCACCTATGGAAATAGACTTGCTGCTGAGTTTATTCCAGTTGGGTTGCACACTTCTGAGGAACTTACTATGCAAGCATTAATCTCATCTGTAAAGGATGGAACTCCAGAAGGTAGATCAGTAGTAGAATTAGCAAAAAAATTAGGAATAACTGTAAATGAAGAAGATTATATATCTAATGAATTTATTGAGTTTTCAGCTCAAACTAGAATGAGCGGTATCAATCTTTCAAATGGAGTAAAGGTTAGAAAAGGTGCTTCAGATTCAATAGTTAAGTATGTAGATAGTTTAGGTGGTAAAATCCCTTCAGATTTAGAAGCTGCTGTAACAAAAATTTCTAAGGCTGGAGGAACACCTTTAACAGTATGTGTTGATAATGAAATCTATGGTGTTATTTATTTAAAGGATACTGTTAAACCGGGACTTAATCAAAGATTTGAAAGACTAAGAGAAATGGGTATTAAAACAATAATGTGTACTGGTGATAATCCACTTACTGCAGCAACAATAGCAAAAGAAGCAGGTGTAGATGGGTTTATAGCTGAATGTAAGCCAGAGGATAAGATTGAAGTAATAAAAAAGGAACAAGCTGAAGGTAAATTAGTTGCCATGACAGGGGATGGTACAAATGATGCACCTGCACTAGCTCAAGCTGATGTTGGAATTGCAATGAACAGTGGAACAGCATCTGCAAAGGAAGCAGCAAATATGGTAGACCTTGATTCAGATCCTACTAAAATTCTTGAGGTAGTAGAAATTGGTAAACAGCTTCTTATAACAAGGGGTGCTCTTACTACTTTTAGTATATCTAATGATGTAGCAAAGTACTTTGCAATTATACCAGCTATGTTTACAATAGCAATACCAAGAATGCATGTGCTTAATGTAATGAATTTGGATTCTCCACACAGTGCTATAATTTCTGCTTTGATTTTCAATGCTCTAATAATTCCAGCTTTAATACCAATTGCAATGAAAGGTGTAAAATATACCCCAATGAAGTCAGAAGCATTACTTAGAAGAAATCTTTTGATTTATGGTTTGGGTGGACTTATTGCTCCATTTATGGGAATAAAAATCTTAGATTTAGGAGTAGCTCCATTACTTAGAATTCTAAACCTAAGTTAAGAATGGGTTTGGAGAGGAGAGATATATATGAAAGAAACGTTTAAAAAATCAATAATGTTAAGTGTTGTTTTACTTATTTTATGTGGTTTAATATATCCATTAACTATGACAGGAATTAGCCAGCTTGCTTTCCATAAGAAGGCAAATGGAAACATGGTAACTTTTAAAGGTAAAGAGGTTGGATCAAAGCTTATTGGACAGAAATTTACGGATGCTCGGTTTTTTCAAGGAAGGGTTTCAATTTCAAATTATAATACCTATACAGAAGCAGATACAAAACCTGATAGTGATGGAAAAATCGCCTATTCAGGCGTAAGTTCAGGATCTCAGAACCTTGGTCCATCAAACAATGCATTAACTGATAGAGTAAAAGCAGATATGGACAGTTTCTTAAAAACTCACCCTGGCTTAAAAGCTGAGGATATACCTACAGATTTGCTAACAAGTTCAGGATCAGGACTAGACCCCAATATAAGTCCAAAGTCAGCTAAGATTCAAATAGAAGCTGTTTCAAAAGCAACTAATATTAGCTCAAAGAAGTTAAATGATCTTATAGAAAAACACACCACCGGTAAAACTTTTGGAATTTTTGGAGAACCAAGAGTAAATGTATTGATGCTAAATCTTGAAGTGGCAGATATTTTAAAAAGTGAGGGTAAGTTTTAAGGTTCCTTTAAAATAAATCATAAAGATCTATAATAATGGGCAATTGAGAGTGAATGATATTTTTATCATCCATTCTCTATTGTCCATTAATATAAATATGTCCCAATTCTAAGGTGGTGTTTTCTATTAAAACTTTAAAGGGGAAAATAGCAACAATTTATATTTTATTAACTTTAGTTATTATTTTGATTGGTGTAATTTCAGGATTTAATGTTTACAGATTAAGTGGCGAGATAGATGGACTAATGACAGATAACTACAAAAGCATAGTTTTAGCTAATAATATGAATAATTCAATTGATGCTCAAGATAAAGCAATTTTACAATATATAGCCTTTCAATATAAAAATTCAATAGAGACTATTTATAATAACAACAGTAATTTTTATAAATGGCTTAATGATGAGCATAACAATATTACTGAGATTGGCGAAAAAGAAATGGCTAACAAAGTTGATTTAGATTATCTTAAATTTGTTAAGTCATTTTCAGACCTTCAAGATTACCAAAGCACTCACACAAATAAGGAAACTATACAATTATATGATTCAACTATTTCTCCTGAAATAGTTGAAATTAAAAAAGATTTGGTGGATTTGTCTCAGATAAATGAAAAGGCTATGTTTAGAGGCAGAAATAACACAAAAATTAATGCAGAGAGAGTATTATATATTATTTTATTTCTATCTTGCATAGCTTCAGCAATAGGACTTATTATATCAATGATTTACACCAATAAATTACTTAAGCCTATATATTTATTAACTGAAACAATAAAATCAGTTAAAGAGGGAGCAATAAATAAACAGGCTCCAGTAATTAACGAAGATGAGATTGGACTACTCGCTAAAGAATTTAATAATATGACTAGTAGATTATATGAGTTTGAGAAAAGCACTACTGGAGATTTGCTTTCAGAAAGAAATAAATCTATTGCTATTGTAAAAAGCATCTCAGACCCGTTGATTGTATTGGACCAAAGCTACAAAATTCAGTTGATAAATGATTCAGGTGAAAATATTTTCGGAGTATTAGAGGAAAATATTATAAATAGTCACTTTTTAGAAACTATTAGAAATATGGAGATATATGATTATATTTTTTATGTAGTAAATAACAACGTTGCTGCTAAAGAAAAGATTATTTGTTTTGAGTTAAATGATAATATTTTTTATTTTAATGTAATAGTAACTGTGGTCAAAGACAGAGAAGATAAGATTAATTCTATTGTGGTATTTCTAAAAAATATAACGGAGTACAAGCAGTTAGAAAAAATTAGAGCAGATTTTATTGCGTCTATATCTCATGAACTTAAAACTCCACTTACGTCTATTATGATGGGAATTGGATTAATGTTTGAGAAAAATATTGGAGATATAAATGCAAAGCAGAAAGATCTTTTAGATACTATACAAGAAGAAGCTGAAAAACTTACTGACCTTGTAAGTAATTTATTGAAGATTACTAAAATACAATCTGAAAGGGCTGTATATGATATAAAAACATGCTCGATTAGCAGTATTATTGATGCTTGTATACACAACTATCACGCTCAAGCAATAAATAATGAAATTAGTCTTTATAACTGTATTAAGAGCCCATTACCTAATATTGTTGTGGACATGGAAAAAATAACTTGGGTATTAAATAATTTGGTTTCTAATGCACTAAAAAATACAAATCCAAAGGGAGAAATAGTAATTGGTGCATATATAGATGAGAAAAAAATGACGGTTTATGTTAAGGATAATGGTAAAGGAATGACATTAGAATATCAGAAAAAAATATTTGAAAAATCAGCAATAGCAAGTGATTATGACACAGAATTTTTAAGTTCTGGAATAGGACTATCTATTGCTAAGGAAATTGTAGAGGCTCATGGGGGAAAAATTTGGTGTGAAAGTGAAGTAGGTAAGGGCAGTGCCTTTAGCTTTACTTTACCTATGGAGGAAGTATGAGAAAAGTATTAGTTATCGATGATACAAAGAATATAAGAATGTTATTAACCACTTGTCTTGAATGCAAGGATTTTGAAGTGCTTACTGCTGAAGATGGTAAGTCCGCTATAAATATTATAAAGCAACAAAATAATACCCTTAATTTAATTTTCTTGGACATTAGAATGCCCGAAATGAATGGCACAGAGGTATTAAGGGTAATTAGAGATTTAGGGGTTAGATGTCCTGTTGTAGTTATGACAGCATATGCCACGGTGAAAAATGCTATAGAATGCACTAAACTTGGAGCCGTAGCCTATCTTCAAAAGCCTTTTTCTCCAGATAGAATTAACAGTTTGCTCCAAGAAATATTTTCTTCGAACACTAATTCTGAGGATAATGGTTTAGTTGATGACGAAGAAGCTAATATAATTTCTAAAGCAAAAGCTTTAATAGAAGGTGAAAACCTTGATGAAGCTCACAATATTTTAAAAACTGCTTTATCCATTAATCCATATAATAAGGAAATTTATTTTTTAATAGGAGAAGTAAATAAAGGTTTATATAAACCCAAAGAAGCAAAAATATTCACTTCTATGTATGAACTTTTCGACTAGAAAATTACTGGCGTTGTTTGGAGTTTATAGCTAAAAAAGTAGTAACACCAATTTATAGTGATACTACTTTTTTATTACTTTATTTCAGATAATCATGCTAAGATTTTTTAAATACAGTAGCTGATCCATATTTTGATTTTGAAAATTTTATTTCCGACCCAGTTATTTCACCTGAGGAAAGATTAAAATTATTTAATAATGAATTTTTACCATTGGGCTTTAAATCTATATGATTATTAGTAATGGTATATTTTCCACTAATAGTTGTACTATTTTTGTAATGAGTGAAATAAATAGTAAAAGAATTATTTGACTTTAATACTAATTCTTCATTGGTACTTCCTGCAAAATATTTACCTGAATAAGGGGTATCATTATGTTTTATAAATACTAGAATTATAGCAATAACAACTATAGCAATAACTGCTTTGTTTTTCATTAATAACATCTCCTGATCTCTATTAGCAACCATTTATAATGATATTTCTTTTGTTAATACAATTATATTACGTTGATAGAAACAAATAAAATTTGAGGAGGTAAGCTATAAAACTTTGAGTGTATTATAGTGCGTTGTTATATGGAAACAAAGCATGTTTTCTTTTGAATTTCTCATTATTATGAGGTTTTACATAGCTAATATAAATGGGTTTAGATAAATTAAAAAACAAATGGGATGCGATTAGCTGTTTCAAATTCTAAAATGTATCTTATAGAAAAACTATCAATAATAGAATTAGCAATATGATTGAGAGATATAGTTTGTATTAATGAGCATTACCCATTGAATCAAAAAAGTAGAAGGTGATAAAATGGCTGATTATGAAAAAAAAGAAAAAGGAAAACTAAAAATTTATATTGGCGGGGCACCAGGTGTAGGCAAAAGTTATCAAATGCTCCATCATGCAAATGATATGAAAAAAAGCAATAGGGACATTGTTATAGGACTTATTGAAACATACGGAAGATCAGGAACTGAAAAGCAAATAGGTGATTTAGAGATTATTCCTCTAAAGGAAGTTGAATATAAGGGGATTAAACTTAAGGAGCTTGACTTAGAGGGGGTTATAGCGCGAAATCCGGAATTTGTTATTATAGATGAATTAGCACATACAAATGTTCCTACCTCTAAAAATAAGAAACGATTTGAAGACGTTTTAGAAATATTGGATAATGGAATAAATGTAATGACAGCAGTTAATATTCAGCATCTCGAAAGTTTAAATGATCATGTTAATAGAATGACTGGAATTAAGGTAAAGGAAACGGTTCCTGACAAAATTATTGATATTGCTAATGAAATTGAAGTAATAGATATATCTCCTGATTCTCTTAGAGAGAGGATAATGGATGGAAAAATATATACCACAGATAAAATCGATGCAGCTTTGCATAATTTTTTTAGACTAGGAAATTTAACAGCTCTTAGGGAGCTTACATTAAGAGAAGTAGCGAATGAAGTAGATGAACGTCTTGTGGTATACAAGAACCAAAAGAGCGTAGATTGTTTAGTAGGTGCCCAAGAAAAAATATTAGTATGTGTTAACCTTAAATTCAACGCTGAATACCTAATAAGAAAAGGGTATAGAATGGCAAAAATAATGAAAACCCAATTCTATGTATTATATGTGGAAAACTCTTATCCTCATGGAAAGGAGTCATTGAAAAAATTAGAGGAAATTCAAAAACTTTGCACAAAGTTTGATGCGGAGTTTAAAGTAGAAATAGCTAAGGATCCTGCAGTGCCAATTATTAAGTTTGCAAAAGATAATAATATAACTCAAATAGTAATGGGGCCATCTGCTCGAACTAGATTTCATGAAATATTAAAAGGGTCTATTGTGAGACGAATAATGATGGACACAAAATATGTCGATGTATTAGTTGTTGCAGATCCACTTTATTAGAATTTGGAATTTTTGGAGAATGAAGAGTAAATGAATTGATGATTATTCTTGAAATAGCTGATATATTAAAAAGTGAGGGTAAGTTTTAAAATGTGATAAAATAAGTATATCCAAATTTTAAGGTGGTGTTTCTCATGAAAACATTAAAAGGAAAAATAGCAGCTATTTATGTGTTTTTGATTTTAGTTATTATCATGATTGGCTTTATTTCAGGCTATAATGTATATAGATTAAGTGGCGAGATAGATGGACTTATGACAAATAACTATAAAAGTATTTTCTTATCAAGCAATATGACAACTGTTATTGATACACAAGACAAAGCAATATTACAATATATAGCCTTTCAAAACAAAAGTTCAATAGATACTATTTATAATGGCAATAAAGATTTTTATAAATGGCTTAATGAAGAGCAGGGCAACATTACAGAAGCTGGAGAAAAAGAACTTGCAAAAAAAATTGATAGCGATTATGTTGTTTTTATTAAGTCATTTTCAACTTTACAAGATTATCAAAATACTCATTCAAAAAATGAAAGTATAGAATTTTATAATTCAACTATATCTCCACAGATATCTGAAATAAAGAAGGATTTGGCTGATTTGTCTCAGGTTAACGAAAAAGCCATGTTTAAAGGAAGAAATAATACAAAAAGCAATGCTGAAAAAGTATTATACCTTATAATACTGCTTTCAGCCATAGCTGCGGTTATTGGATTAATAATATCAATGGTTTATACAAATAAATCACTTAAACCAATTTATTTATTAACTGAAACAATAAAATCAGTTAAAGAAGGTGCAATTAACAAACAGGCACCTATAATAAATGAAGATGAGATTGGACTATTAGCTAAAGAATTTAACAATATGACTTGCAGATTATATGAATTTGAGCAAAGCACTACTGGAAATTTACTTTCAGAAAGAAATAAGTCTATTGCTATTGTAAAAAGCATTTCGGATCCCTTAATAGTATTAGATGCAAGCTATAAGATCCAGTTAATGAATGATTCTGGCGAAAATATTTTTGGTATTCTTGAAGAAAATATTATTAGTAGTCACTTTTTAGAATCTATTAGGAATATGGAATTATATGATTATATTTTTTATGTTGTAAACAACAATGGCGCAAATAAGGAAAAGATAATAAGCTTTGAAGTAAATGGTACTATATACTATTTCATTGTTTTAGTAACTTTAGTTAAGGACAGAGAGGGTAAAATTAATTCTATTGTTGTTTTATTAAAAAACATAACAGAATATAAACAACTTGAAAGAATAAGAACTGATTTTATAGCAACTATATCTCATGAATTTAAGACTCCGCTTACATCCATAATGATGGGTATAGGGTTAATGTTTGAAAAAAATATTGGTACTGTAAATGAAAAACAGGAAAATATCCTAGATACCATAAAAGAGGAGACTGAAAAACTCACTGATCTTGTCAGCAATCTCTTAAAACTGTCTAAAATACAATCTGAAAGAGCTATATATGATATAAAAACATACTCAATTAATATTATTATTGAAAACTGCATCAGTAATTATTCTTCTCAAGCAATAAACAATGAAGTTAGTCTTCAGAATTGTGTTAGTGATGAGCTCCCTAATGTTGTTGTAGACGAAGAAAAAATAACCTGGGTTTTAAATAATTTGGTTTCTAACGCATTAAAAAGTATAAATGTTGGAGGAAAAATTAGTTTAGGAGCTTATGTTGATGAGAAAAAAATGAAGGTCTATGTTAAGGATAATGGAAAAGGAATACCTAAAGAGTACCAAAATAGGGTGTTTGAGAAGTTTGTTAAAATTAGTGCTTACGATACAGAATTTTTAAGTTCCGGGATAGGACTCTCTATTGCAAAAGAAATTGTAGAGGCTCATGGAGGAACAATTTGGTGTGAAAGCGAAGTTAATAAAGGCAGTACCTTTACTTTTACATTACCAGTGGAGGGAATATGAAACGAGTTTTAATTGTAGATGATACGAAAAATATTAGATTGTTATTAACTACCTGTCTTGAGTATCAGGATTTTGAAGTTCTTACTGCAGAAGATGGCAAATCAGCTTTAAATATTATAGAAGAAGAAAAAAATAACATTGACTTAATTTTTTTAGATATTAGAATGCATGAAATAAATGGAACTGAAGTGTTAAAAAAACTTAGGGATTTAGGTGTTAGCTGTCCTGTTGTTATTATGACGGCATATGCTACTGTGAAAAATGCGATAGAATGCACTAAACTTGGAGCTGTAGCTTATCTTCAAAAGCCTTTTTCTCCAGATAGAATAAATACTTTACTTCAAGAAATATTTGCTTCAGACAATAATTTGAATGATATTTCTGTTGAAGATGGTGAACATACTTTAATTTCTAAAGCAAAAGACCTAGTTGAAAATGAACGCTTTGAGGAGGCTCATAACATTTTAAAAACTGCTTTATCCTTAAATCCATATAATAAGGAAATTTATTATTTAATAGGAGAGGTCAATAAGGGCTTAAATAAGGCTAGAGAAGCTAAAATATTTACTTCGATTTACAAACTTTTTGATTAAAATGCTATTGAAACCATTTGAATTTATAGTAAAAAAGTAGTAACACTGAGTTAGTGTTACTACTTTTTCTATTGTGCGCCCAGCATGGGCGCAATCTAACGGGTGAAAGTCCCGAGCACGGGTTGATAGTGCCAAGTGCATAGCTTAAGACAAGGGTGTCCATCGTGAGGTGGAATCTGAAGGAAGTCGGCGGCAAAACTCTGGTCTGACGAACAGAAACTACATATAAGGCATATGTCTGTGGGTAAGGTTGCAAAACAAAACAAAGCCCAAAACTATTCGAAACAGGCGGTGTAAATGTAGCAGATAGATGGAGTGAAAGATTGCGTTCTTACCTGGGGAGGTCTGATAGAAAAGTTATGGATATGAATTTAGAAATAACAACCCATACAGTGATGTATGGCTGAACTATCAGAAGTCAGCAGAGGTCATAGTACCACGTAAAACGCGTTAGCGTGGGAAGGACTGAACAATAGGAGGTTTTGGAAACTTTGAAGAATACGAAGAAATATGAAGAAAGCAGACAACTTCATAATAGAAGGCTGACCTGTAAGAGGTAGGAGTGGAACTCCAAGGTAGCGCAGGAGTGCAGAGTATTTCTATCGGCATGTAAGAGATGGAAAAGACGATGGAAATGATGTACACCAGTAGATTTGCTTGAAAAGATTATTAGAAAGAGAATAATCTTAAATCTAGCATATAAAAGAGTTAAAGCAAATAAAGGAAGCCATGGAGTTGATGGTATGACGGTAGATGAACTTCTACAATATCTAAAACAAAATGGTGAAGCACTTCGGGCAAATATACTGGAAGGGAGATATAGTCCTCAACCAGTAAGAAGAGTAGAAATACCAAAACCTGACGGAGGAATAAGACTACTTGGAATACCTACTGTAGTAGATAGAGTGATTCAACAAGCAATTGCACAAGTATTAACTCCAATATTTGAAAAGAAATTTTCAGATAATAGTTATGGATTTAGACCTAAAAGAAATGCAAAGCAAGCAATAGAGAAATGCAAAAGAATATATGCAACAGGGATATAAATGGGTTGTAGATATAGACCTTGCCAAATACTTTGATACAGTAAATCATGATAAACTTAATGGCTCTTATGCAAGAGAAATAGCAGATAAAAGAGTACTGTCACTTATAAGAAAATATTTACAAAGTGGAGTAATGATAAATGGCATTGTAATTGAGACTGAAGAAGGATGTCCGCAAGGTGGTCCACTTAGTCCACTTCTCAGTAATATAATGCTTACATGAACTGGATAGAGAACTTGACAAAGCGAGGACTAAATTCTGCCGGTATGCAGATGATAGCAATATATATGTTAAAAGCAAGAAAGCAGCAGAAAGAGTTATGGAAAGTATAACAAAATTTATTGAAGAGAAGCTAAAACTCAAAGTAAATAAAGATAAAAGTGCAGTAGATAGACCATGGAAACTAAAATTTTTAGGATTTTCATTCTATCAGAGGTAAGGAGAAGATAGGAATAAGAGTTCATCAAAAATCTATAGCTAAGTTCAAAGCAAAAGTGAAAGAAATAACAGCAAGAAGTAATGCTATGAGCATGGAATATAGAATGAATAAGGCTTCAGACAATGCATAACAGGATGGGTAAACTATTTTGAAATTGCAGATATGAAGATAGTTGCAAAAGAACTTGATGAATGGTTAAGACGAAGGATTAGAATGTGCTTTTGGAAACAATGGAAGAAAATTAAAACAAAGCATGATAATCTTAAAAAGCTTGGGATTAATGAAAATAAAGCATGGGAATATGCAAATACAAGAAAAAGCTATTGGAGAATATCCAATAGTCCAATACTTAAAGTCCACTCTAACAAATAAATACCTTAAAGAAATAGGATTACAAGTATTTACTGAAAGATATTAAGTAAGTACATTAATTCTTATTGAACCGCCGTGTACCGAACGGTACGCACGGTGGTGTGAGAGGTCGCTAGTAAAATAATTATCAGCTCCTACTCGATTATAATCTCTATTCTAAGATTTTTTAAATACAATAGATGATCCATAATTTGATTTTGAAAATTTAATCTCTGATCCAGTGATTTCCCCAGAGGTAAGATGAAAATTATATAATAACGGATTTTTACCATTTGGCTTTAAATCTATATGATTATTTGTAATATTATATTTTCCACTAATAGTTGTACTATCTTTGTAATGACTAAAACAAATAGTGAAAGAGTTATTTGATTTTAATACTAATTCTTCATTTGTACTACCCGCATAATACTTACCTGAATAAGGAGTATCATGCTTTATAAATAGAAAGAATATAGCAATAAAAATCACTAGGATAAGCACTTTTTTTCTCACAACTAACACCTCCAGCCTAAAATTTATACTTCTCTTCTTAATCTAATTATATTACTTTGGCTTATACAAATAAATTTTGCCTAGATTACTTATGAAACTTTTCTCATATTATAAAACTGTGTTATAACAAAATATAACCTGGTTTATTTGATTTACTGAGTATTATGAGGTTTTAAGCAGCTAAGCAAGGCAAAATCGTTTATTATCATTTAAAGATATAATTTATCTTCATGATAATAAATAGATAGAAGAATACTTAAGTGAATATCTTACAAAGGTTTTGAAAACAATATATATGTACTTTAAACAAAAGAAATCTTTTTTATAAGTGATTCATTTATATCATAAGCATTAGAGGTGTTAAAATGGGTTCAAAAATTCAAAAATTATTAATAGGAAGACCTTTAAGAACAGATCAACTAATGGGAGAAAAGTTTAGTGTATTTTGGGGACTACCGATTTTATCAAGTGACGCAATGTCTTCAGTTGCATATGCAAGTGAAGCAATATTAATAGTTTTACTTCCTGCTCTAGGGAGCTCATCTTTTAAGTACTTGATATATGTATCTTTATGTATAGTATTATTGCTGTTCATACTAGTTTTTTCATATAGACAAACTATAGATAGTTATCCAAATGGTGGAGGATCGTATATTGTTGCTAAAGATAATTTAGGAACAATTCCTGGACTTGTTGCTGGTGCTGCTTTATCAATCGATTATGTGCTTACGGTAGCAGTTAGCATTTGTGCGGGAACGGCAGCTATTACATCTGCAGAACCATTTTTGTATAAATATAGAGTTTTGATAAGTCTTTTTATAATCTTAATTATTACACTTGGAAATCTAAGGGGTATTAGAGAATCATCTATACTATTTGGATCACCTGCGTATCTCTTTATTTTGGTAATTGGATGCTTAATTATTACTGGAATTGTAAAGCATACTTTAGGAATTCCTCCGGCTCCAAATATTAAAGGAGTAGGCGCTGTACCAAATCAAGTAAGAAATATTGGAATTATTCTTTTTCTTCAGGCATTTGCTTCAGGCTGTACCGCATTAACTGGAGTAGAAGCGGTTAGTAATGGAATACCTAATTTTAAAGAACCAGCTCAAAAAAATGCGAAAACAACTTTATTACTTCTTGGTGGAATTGTTTTTCTAATGTTTGGTGGTATTTCATATCTTGCCAATTTGTATAATGCTGTTCCATCAGATAACTTTACTGTTGTAGCTCAAATTACAATGCAAGTATTTGGAAGAGGAAATTTTTATTTTATGTTTATAGCAGTGCAGGCAACTACAGCTCTAATTTTAATTATGGCTGCCAATACTGCGTATGCTGATTTACCACTATTGTTATCCTTACTAGCAAAAGATGGATATGCACCAAAACAGTTTGCAAAGAGAGGTAAGAGATTAAGTTTTTCAAATGGAATAATTCTTTTATGTGTTGGTTCTTCAATATTAGTTGTTGCGTTTAAAGGCCTAACAAATGCTTTATTGCCTTTATATGCTGTAGGGGTATTTTTATCTTTCACACTATCTCAGACGGGCATGTTTCTAAGGTGGCTAAGACTGAAAACTCCATCTTGGAAACATAAAGCTTTTATAAATGGTCTAGGCTCTGTTGTAACTCTATTTACTGTTATAGATATCGCTGCAGAAAAATTCATTCATGGAGCCTGGATTGTGATTGTCCTAATACCTATGATAGTATTTTTAATGCTTAGAATAAAAAGACATTATTCAAGAATTGCAGAGCAATTAAAGCTGACAATATGTGAAAAACCAAAGGATATAAGTTATATTGAACAGAAACAGTACGTAATAGTTCCAATTGACACCTTGAATAAGTCCTTCCTAAAAGCCTTAAATTATGCAAGGACAATATCAAAAAACATTATTGTGTTTCACATTTCTATTGATGAAGAAGCAACTGAAAAACTTCAAGCTAAATGGGAAGAATATAATGTGGGAATTCCAATGGTAGTAAAAAGCTCACCTTATAGAGATGTTTTACACATGCTATGCGAATATATAGATTCGGAAGAATATATAGCTGGACCACATGATATGGTAACAGTTGTAATGCCAGAATTTGTTATTACAAGATGGTGGCACAATATACTTCATAATCAAACAACAATTTTCACAAGGACTATGCTTTTAAAAAGACGAAATATAGCTGTAATAACGGTTCCTTATATAATAGAAGAATAAATAAATAATTAGAAAGGGTGAACACTTTGTTCATCCTTTCTAATTATTTTTATGAAAACGTTTCAAATCTTAGTATCGATGAAGTAAACTGGTTAAGGATGGGATAATATAAGCAAACAAGATAATTAAGCACTATACGGTAATATTTAGTATAGATAAAGGATTTAACAAATTCAAAAAATGAGACTATAATAATTTTATTTGTTAAAAATTAATAATGTGTTAATTTTATTAATTAGAAAAAAACAGATGAAAAAAATTGAATTTGCTAGCGTCATTATGGTAATAATAAATATGATTTTTATTGTAATTGATAATTGGTTTAAAATAATGTATAATGAGTCATTGCTGTTTTGATAATAATTGACAAACAATACATACCTTGTGGTATTTAATTATAAGTAACTTAAGCTTTGAGAATGGTTTTATGGAAGAATTAACTTATGAGGTGTTGAAATGGAATCAAAATTGGAAAAACTTTTAATCGGAGAGCCTTTAAAGACTGAAGATTTAAAAGGAGAAAAATTTAGTGTGTTCTGGGGATTACCTATTCTTTCAAGTGATGCAATATCATCAGTTGCATATGCTGGAGAAGAAATTCTATGGGTATTAGTACCTTTCTTAGGAATGGCTGCATACAAAAATATGCTTCATGTATCCTTGTGCATTGTCTTATTGCTGTTCTTATTAGTTTTTTCATATAGGCAAACAATAGATAACTATCCTAATGGTGGAGGTTCTTATATAGTATCAAAAGATAATTTAGGAACAGTACCAAGTTTAACAGCAGCAGCATCGTTATCTATAGATTATGTTTTAACAGTTGCGGTAAGTGTAAGTGCAGGAACGGCTGCAATAACTTCAGCCTATGAGCCCTTACTTAAACATAAGGTTATTATTGCTGTATTTATAGTAGTTCTACTCACCCTCGGAAACTTAAGAGGAATTAAAGATGCTTCAAAGCTTTTTGGTATTCCAGCTTATTTATTTATACTAATTATCGGTAGCATGATAATCACAGGAATAGTGAAACATGCTATGGGTATTTCGCCTGCATCACCAGCTCCTGTAGTACCTCCGCAGGTAAAAGATTTAACAGTATTTATGTTTTTGAAGGCATTTTCGGGAGGGTGTACTGCATTAACTGGTGTTGAAGCAGTAAGTGATGGAATTCCAAACTTTAAAGAACCTTCACAGAAAAACGCAAAAAAAGTTTTAATGTTACTTGCAGGTATAGTACTATTTATTTTTGGTGGTATTTCATATCTTGCAACTATATATCATGCTGTTCCAGGTACTGATAAAACTGCAGTAGCTCAAATAGCAACTCAAGTATTTGGATCAGGAAGCATAATGTTTTATGCTGTCCAAATAATAACTTCATTACTATTAATAATGGCAGCTAATACAGCCTACGCCGATTTTCCATTTTTACTTTCAATAATTGCTAGAGATGGATATGCACCAAGACAATTTGCTAAAAGAGGTAAAAGATTAAGCTTTTCTAACGGAATAATACTTTTAGCTATGGGAGCAATTGCATTGATAATTATATTCCAAGGTACAACACATTATCTAATGCCGCTTTATGCTGTTGGAGTATTTATTTCTTTTACACTTTCTCAAACAAGTATGTTTACACGTTGGCTTAGATTAAAAAATCCAGGTTGGAGACATAAAGCTTTAATTAATGGGTTAGGAGCACTTGTAACTTTCTTCACAGTACTTATTATTGCTACAGAAAAGTTTAAAGCTGGTGCATGGATTGTTTTAATTATAATCCCATCCCTTGTTTTTGTTATGACAAGAGTAAAAAAACATTACACTATAGTAGCTGAACAGCTAAAACTTACAATTGATGAAAAACCAAAGGATGTTAGCTATATAAAACAAAAACAATATGTAATTGTACCAATTGATTCTTTGAATAAATCTTTCTTGAAAGCATTAAATTATGCAAGGACAATTTCTGATAATATAATAGTATTTCATATTTCAGTAGATGAAGATGCAACAAGTAAGCTTCAAAAGAAGTGGGAGGATTACAATGTTGGAATAAACATGGTTATTAAAAAATCTCCTTACAGAGATATTCTTCATGTGTTATGTGATTATATAGATTCAGAAGAATATTCAGCGGGACCAAAAGATACTGTTACTATTGTAATGCCTCAGTTTATAATCACAAAGTGGTGGCATGCAATATTGCATAATCAAACTTCTATGTTTGTAAGAACCATGCTTCTTAGAAGGAGAAATGTTGCAGTTATTACGGTTCCATACATTATAGATGAATAAAATAATAAATATATAGGTAAGATATTAAACCGTACATTTTAAAATGTGCGGTTTTTTTGTAACCATTTTACTGATTTTTTCATATTATAAACACAAGAGTTATTTTTGGGGGTATTAAAACGGAAAAGACTAGTGGTCTATTAAATATATTTTTAAATGCTCCAGCAGATTTAAAAGAAAAGCTGGCTAAATTTTCGAAAAACCAAGGCTTACTTTCAGGAAGAGTAGAGTTAGTTATATTGTATGGACAAAATAGAGCTATAGTTGAAAAAAAAATAAATGCAATTGGAGGTTCTCTAGAAGATTTAGGCTATGGTTTTGGAATAGTGGATATTTCTATAAATAGTATTGATAAGTTATCGGCTATTGATGAAATACAATATATTGAACTTCCCAAAACTCTTTATGTTTCATTTGCTTCCAGTAATACTGCATCTTGTATTCAGGAAGTTTGGGGTAATTATAAACTTGATGGCCAAGGAGTTTTGATTGGATTCATTGATACGGGTATTGATTACATGCATCCAGCATTTATGGATGAAGGTGGAAACACAAGAATTGACTATATTTATGATTTTTCCTTAGGAGGTAGGGGGTGGAATAGGCAGGAAATTAATAGAGCTATAAAATCACCTAATCCTAGAAGTATTGTACCAGAGCAAGACCAACTGGGACATGGAACACATGTAGCTGGAATTGCATCGGCAGGAGGAAAAATTGATAAAAGATATTATGGAGTAGCCTTTAAAAGTAGCATTGCCATGATAAAGATGACTGGAGAAGGCAAGATTACTAATACAAAAAGTACTCAAATTATGAGAGGCGTTAAATTGCTTTTAGATAAAGCCAGGGAGCTATCCAAGCCATTAGTGATTAATTTGAGCTTTAGTACAAATGAAGGAGCTCATAACGGAAATAGTTTACTTGAACAGTACATTAATACTGTTAGCAATCTTGAAAGAATATCTTTTGTTGTAGCTGCTGGAAATGAGGGAAGTGCAGCACATCATGTTGGAGGAATATTAAAAAAAATGCAGAATATTACAGTAAGCATTGGTCCAGATGAAAATAGCATATTAATGCAACTTTATAAAAATCTTTTAGATGATATAAACATACAAATTAAGAGTCCTTCAGGAATTAGCAGCAATGTTATAAAAGTGAAAAGTGGCTATTTTCAAGGCGATTTAGGAAAGGATAAGTTTATTATTTACTATAGTGGACCAAAACCATTGGACATAAATGGTGAGGTGGTTGTAAGCCTCATTGCTGGTGGTGATTATTTACTTCAAGGTTCTTGGACCATAACAATTACCTTAGACAATCCAAAAGGAAATAACTTTGATATTTGGATGCCCATATCAGAAGGGTTAAGTAATGTAACAAAATTTTTAGAGCCGGATCCATATAATACTTTAGGTATTCCTGCTACTGTAAATAATGTTATTTCTGTAGGCAGCTATAATCATCTTACAAATCAAATTTCAAGTTTTTCTGGTAGAGGAAATCAGCAGGGTAATCCTTTAAGACCAGATATTACAGCGCCTGGGGAAAATATTGAATCTTCTGTACCAGGCGGAGGTTATGATGCTTTATCAGGTACTTCTATGTCGGCTCCTCAGGTCGCAGGTGCTGCAGCTCTTCTAATGCAATGGGGCATATTAAAGAAAAATGATCCATTCTTATTTGGAGCAAGATTAAAAT
Organism: uncultured Clostridiaceae bacterium; assembly: GCA_963791805.1. Classification (GTDB taxonomy): domain Bacteria; phylum Bacillota; class Clostridia; order Clostridiales; family Clostridiaceae; genus JACMJL01. The sequence goes on along the minus strand of CAWBTU010000004.1, from coordinate 108,675 downwards.
ATTATCTTCTTAAAGGTGCAAAAAGAGATAGAGAAGATGTTACTTATCCAGATCCTCAATGGGGATATGGAACTTTATGTTTAAGGGGGGCACTGGATTTGTTAACAGGTAATAGAGGCGTTTTAGATGAGTTTAGGCAGGTCACTGGAACTTGTGGTGATCTTTATATCAAGCAAAACTATGAAAATTTTATTGTAGAGTATGATGGAGATATAGTTAAGAAATTTCAAGGAATACAAAATGCGTGTGCTTTTATATTAGATGAAAATTATGCGGTTGTATCAATTGAAAAAAATTTAGTAAGTGAGCTATTGAGTACTGCAAAGGAAATAGTTTATGTACAAGAAACTGTTCTCTATACTCTTAATCAAGTATCACCACTAGAAAGTGCAAATATAACAAAGTTTCATGAAAATCCATATTTAAATTTAAGAGGGCAGGGGGTATTAATAGGTCTTATTGATACTGGCATTGATTATACTAACAAAGAGTTTATGTATGAGGACAATACTACAAGAATATTTAGACTTTGGGATCAAACTGATAGAAGTGAAAAGCTTCCTGAGCAATTTTTCTTTGGAACAGAATATTCTAAAGAAGATATAAATAAAGCCATCGCACTTAAAAACTCTGGTGGAGATCCATATACAATAGTTAATAGTAAAGATGAAATAGGACATGGAACCGCAATGGCAGGCATTATTGGTGGAAGAGGAATAAATCCAGAACTTATGGGAGCCGCACCTGATGCTGAATTTGTTGTAGTTAAGTTAAAGCAAGGTAGAAAAGATATATTAGAAAGTCAAGGGATATATGATCCTCCGGTTCCAGTATATGAAAATACAGATTTGATATTGGGCATTAAATATGCCTTTGAAGTAGCAAGAAGATTGAATAAACCTATTGTGATTCATATACCACTCGGAAGTAATTCTAGTGCACATGATGGATCATTAATTGTTGATCAATTTATAAATGATTTATCTAAAAAAAGAGGAGTGGCATTTGTAACTGGCACAGGAAATCAAGGCGATGGTGATATTCATACCACGGGCATTATTGAAAAAACTGGAGACGAAAAGATCATTGAATTAAATATTGATGAGGGTCAAAAGGACATAGTATTTAATATCTGGGGTTTAAAGCCAGACAAATTGTCTGTAAGTATTATCTCACCTTCTGGTGAAGTGGTTGAGAAGATTCCAGCTAAATTACAACAATCGGAAGAGGTAAAATTTGTTTTTGAGGGCAGCAATCTATTCTTGAAATATTTTTTTCCTCAAGAGTTAAATGGAGATGAACAGATAAATATTTCTATTAAAAATGTAAGAGCTGGAATATGGAAGTTTAAATTGATTGGGGATTTTATAGTTAATGGTAGGTACGATGCTTGGCTCCCTCAAAGAGAATTATTAAAGGAAAACACTAGGTTTTTAAACCCTTCACAGTATACAACCCTAACTTCTCCATCCTCAGGAAGAATGATAATTAGTGCAGGGTTTTATAATCAAAATAATAATACAGTAGTTAGCGCTTCGGGAAGAGGTTTTACTAGAGATAATAGAATTAAACCTGAAATAGCTGCTGGTGGCGTTAATGTTACAACTACAGCTGTGGGAGGAGGAACTACTACAATAACTGGCAGTAGTGTGGGCTCAGCTGTAACTGCGGGTGCAGTTGCGCTACTTCTTCAATGGGGAGTTGTAGAAGGAAATGATCCTACAATTTATTCTCCTAAAATAAAAACTTATCTAATAAGAGGAGCTAAAAGAAGAGCAGGGGAAGTTTATCCTAACACTGAATGGGGCTATGGAACTTTGGACTTAAATAGCTCTTTTGAAAATTTAAGAAGTGCAGAAGTATTTGAAAGAGAAATATTTACAAGAATACCTTTTGAATTCAATGAATTAATAAATAAGGAGAATTATTAATGGCAAATATAGGAGAATTACAGGTTCAAGCATTGATTAGTGATAGTTACGATCCAATAGAAAATGCTACGGTAACTGTTACACCAAATGTAGATAATCCCGGGGCAATTAGAGAAATAACAAAATCACTACCAACAGACTCTTCAGGCCAAACTAAAGTTATAAATTTAAATACGCCACCAATTGAATATTCCCAAAGCCCCTCTCAAAATTTACCTTATAGTCTATATGATCTGAAAGTTGAAGCAAATGGCTATGAGCCTTTTATTGTTAAAGGGTGCCAAATTTATCCTGAGCAGCAAGCCATTCAACAGTGCCCCATGAAAAAAGCATCAGCTTCAAGACAAGGAGAAGTAATAATAAATATCTTGCCCAATACTTTAGTAGGTAATTTTCCTCCTAAGATTCCAGAAGATCCTGAAAAACCAGAGCCACCTACCACAGGAGGTGTTGTATTACAGCAGCCAGTAATACCAGAATTTATAATAGTTCATGATGGAGATCCAAATAACGCTAATGCGCCTAATTACTATGTACCATACAAAGAGTATATTAAAAATGTAGCTGCCTGCGAAATATTTTCTACTTGGCCAAGTACAACTATTCAAGCAAATATATTATGTATTATATCTTTTACATTAAATAGAGTATTTACAGAATGGTATAGAGGAAAAGGAAAAGACTTTACTATAACAAGTTCAACTGCTTACGATCATGCTTTTGTCTATAGAAGAAATATCTATCAAAATATTAGCCGAGTAGTGGATGAAATCTTTTCTACTTATGTTAAGAGACCAGGTAGAAAACAACCTTTATTAACACAATATTGTGACGGAGTAAGAGTTAAGTGTCCAGGTTGGCTAACACAATGGGGAAGTAAGTATAGAGGTGATATAGGGCAATCAGCACCTCAAATATTAAAGTATTTTTATGGCTCAGATTTAGTATTTGATACAGCAAAAAAAGTAGAAGGAGTGCCTTCTTCATATCCAGGATATAACCTTGGGATTGGTTCCAAAGGTGAACCAGTAAGAACAATTCAGGCCTACTTAAATAGAATATCGAATAATTATCCTGCAATTCCAAAGGTTGCAGTTGATGGTCTGTATGGCACGAATACAAGGAAGGCAGTAATAGCTTTCCAAAAAGCATTTTATCTACCTGCAACAGGAGTGGTGAATTATGCTACTTGGTATAAGATATCAGATGTGTACACCGCTGTCACAAAGATCGCAGAGCTAAGAGGAAGTAATGAAAATGAAATTTTTGTACCACCAAATCCTTTTGCTTGTGATTTGAATGAAGTTCCTGCTATTTTGTATCCAAAGGATGTATAGTTAATAAGGGCTATTTTTAAGAAAATTATCTTTTTGTAATTAAAAGTGTAGGTAATAACATGATATATTTTGCTAAGAGATTGTTCGTTGCACAAAGAAAGACAATAATCTTGCCTAAGAAAACCCGGGACACCCTTCACCTTCGAAGGCTCCACTAATAAGAGAAGGGTGTCCTGCTACTTCCAAGACAAAGCTGAAAAAATAAGTTATTCTTAAAAACAAGATAACAAGATAACAAGAAAACAAGAAAACAAGATAAAAAGATAACAAGTTAAGAAGTTATAGTCTCCGAGCGGGTTTGAAGGACTTTATCCCAATTAGCTACTTCATATTTCAGTTAAATTTCTTATATATTAAATTATAATAATTAATATGGAAGTGAAAAATTGAAATCACACAAAATTGTAGTAATACTTATGATAATCTGCATAATTATGTATTGCAATACTACTGAAAAACAAAAAAGTTTCAAGCTTCAATCAAATAAGGTACTGTACGGGAATAAAGCAAATTTATCTAGAGAAAAACAAGAATTAAAAGCAGACATTGAACTAACTAAAATACTAGAGACAAAAATGGAAGTATATAGATTTATAGGCTACAAGATTGGAAATAAAAATGAAGACATTAAAACTATTCAGCAATGGCTAGATGCTTATGGGTTTAATGTAAAAGCAGATGGAGCATTTGGTGAAGTTACATTTAAGTATCTTAGATATTTTCAAAGAATCTTCGGACTTCAAAGTACTGGAACAGTTGATAAAGGAACCTATGACGAACTTTCTAAAGAACCAACACAAGAAGCTATGGCTAAGGTTAATAATTTTAAAACTGAGTATAAATCTCAAAACTCAGCGGAAGCTATTGTTAATAGTGATGGACTAATGAGCATGACGGATTATATGATTTATGTTGATATACCCAATCAAAAGGTTAATATACTTACAGGCTATGAATACCACTGGCAGTTAATTAAATCAATGAGTTGCGCTTCAGGCAGAGATGAAACACCTACAGTAAAAGGTATATTTTCAATACAGGAAAAAGGAGAAGTTTTCAGACCTAGCAGCGGAGTTATGTGCAAGTATTTCTCTCAATTCTGCGGTAATTATTTATTTCATTCAATTTTATTAGATAACAATGGCAATGTAATGGACCCAACTCTAGGAATACAGGCTTCACACGGTTGTATTAGGCTAGCAATAGAAAATGCAAAATATATTTATACAAGCATTCCAGTGGGAACAACAGTATGGATTAATTGATTTAATTAACCTCGAAATGATTATAAATACTTTATAAGGATATAATTATAGAAAAATTCATTTGGAGGTACTGTATGAATAAGATTATATTAATAGGTAGACTAACAAAAGACCCAGAAATAAAAGTTATTGAAGACGGCGGTAAAGTTTTTTGCAAGTTTACCCTAGCAGTGGAAAGAAGAATTAGAGGTACCGGTGGAGAGAAAAAAGTAGATTTTATTCCAATCATATTTTGGGGTAGAAAAGCAGAGATAATAGCAGAATATATGACTAAAGGTAAACTTATAAGTGTCAGTGGAAGACTCCAAACAGGTAGCTACGAAGGCAAAGATGGAAACAAGAGATACAAGGCAGAAGTTGTGGCAGAGGATTTTCAGTTTATTGATAGTAAACAGGTGGCAAATTCTTAATAATTTCGATGAAATTGTGCTATAATAAGTATGAGGTGAGAAAATGGAAAACGAGAAAATGCTTGATTTCATTGAGAAAATAGCATTAATGGATGAAAAACTCACTTTAATGGATGATAAACTTGATAATCTAAAGATAGAGGTAAATAGTATATCAATGAAAACAACATATAATGATACTAGGATTATTGAAATTTCTAAAGATTTAAAGAATGCAAAATAATATAAGGACTTTGTGATTTATTTTTAAAATTGCAGAGTCTTTTTTATATAAGGTGGAAGAGCATTTTATAACTATAAAGAATATGGATTTTATTAATGGAAACTATAATTTATAAATGGTAACATCAGTTACTGTCAACTTAAAGAATAATTGATAATATAAGTATATGATAAATAATAAGTTTTCAGGAGGATAAATTATGGATGCTATAAATTTAATGATGGAAGAACATAAATATATCTTGAGAGGCCTTAAAGTATTTAGAAGAATGAGTGTTGAAATTTTAAATGGTAAAGATGTAGATTTTGATGGTTTTGATAAGATGATTAATTTTGTAAGGAATTACGCTGACAAACATCATCATAATAAAGAAGAGATAGTATTATTTAAAAAGATTGAAGAAGAGCTAGGAAAAGAGGAAGCCAAAGGACCTCTTTCTGGAATGTATATAGAACATACTATGGGTAGACTTTACATAAAAACCTTGGAAGAAGCAATTTTAAGAGTAAAGAATGGGGATAATGATTCCAAAGTTGATATAATTGCTAATTCTGTTTGTTATGCAGATTTATTATCCAGTCATATTGAAAAAGAAGATAAAGTTTTTTATACTTTTGCAAGAAGAGCTTTAAGTGATGGAGCAATTAAAGAATTGAATGAAAGTTGTGAGATTATTGAGAAGGCTGCCGGGGATTTAAATCTTCAAGAGAAATACATAAATGAACTAGAAGAAATGGAAAGGAAGTTAGGAATATGAGTTTTTATGAGGAATTAAGTTCAGTTTATGATATTGTGTTTCCAGAAGATAAGGAAACTACTGAATTCTTGAGTAGCGGCTTAAAAAAAGGAGATAAAGTGCTAGATTTAGCTTGTGGAACTGGTATTTATACAATTGCTCTAGGAAAAAAAGGTTTTGATTCTGTTGGAATTGACTTAGATGAAACAATGATTCAGATTGCAAAAGATAAAGCAAAAGCTGAGAGCGTTACATTTTATTCTGGTGACATGTTGCAATTTAATAATTTTGTGGCAGAAAAGAATTTTGATTTAATATATTGTATCGGCAATTCAATGGTGCATCTTAATGATAGAGAAGCAGTAGAAAATTTAATTAAAACTGTCTATGAGAAATTAGAGGTCAATGGAGCATTTGTAGTTCAAATTATCAACTACAATAGAATAGTAAATAAAGATATAAAAAGCTTACCTGCTATTTATGATAAGGAAAAAGGTGTTCAATTTATTAGAAATTATAGATTTGACCATACTAAAGAAAAAATTCACTTTGAAACTAAATTAATTATTAATAAGGATGGATTAGATAAGATTTATGAGAATTCAGTGCCACTATTACCAATAAAAAGTGATGAATTGTTAACAATGTTAAGAAAGGTAGGGTTCTCCACAATATATTTACATGGTGAATTTGCTGAGGTAGAATTTAATGAGGATTCTTATGTAGTTGTTTTAAAAGCAATTAAATAATTAACAAAACTTAATAAATATTAGATTACAAAGGAGCAACGAGATATAATCCATAGCTGATAGCTAGCTATATAGATTATATCCTGTTGCTCCTAAATATTTGAAAACTGTTTATATTAAAAATAAATATATTACGTTTTACCATAGATAAAAATTTATATATTTATTTTTATTAGTAGTTGTCAAATACTTTAGTTTTCTTAACGGCAACTGTTGCTGGAATTCCTAAAATGAAACCAAAAGCAAGTTGAGTTAGATCACCTGGGATTGAAGAAAATGCTGCAACCCAGTTTTGAAAAAGAATAATATTTGCAATATAGTAACCAGCAATCATCCATATACTAGATAGTGTTAATGCGATAATATTCCAGGTCATGTTATTGCCATCTCTATGATGAGAATTTGCAATATAGCCAATCATATAGCCCATTACCCCTCTTATTATAAAGGTGAAAGGTGCCCATATAGCATATCCAGACAATAAATCAAACAAACCCATTCCAAAGGCTCCCGCAATGGCGCCTTTTTTCTTTCCAAAAACAATAGCAGCCATAAAAAGCATTACATTTCCAAGGTGAATAAGTCCACCGGAATTTAGAGAAAATGGTGCTGGAAAATGAATAACATAAGTTGCCACAAAAACTACTGCTATTAATAGTGAGGTCGTCACTAAATCTTTTGTTTTAGAATTAATGTTACTTTTTGACTTAGTTTCAATTTGCATAAAATAGCCCCCTTAGAGTAAACTACATAAAAATTTAAAAATCTTCACGTTGATATTTTAATTGGAAACTAAGAAAAAATCAAATGTATGGGTACAAAACGCAAAATATACATACAAAAAATAATTGGTAAAATTTAACTATTGATGTATAATAAATATAAGGAATATTTTGTAAATAAATTGTTTTTAAGGAATTTATATAAAAGGGGGTAGAAGCATATGGCAATTTTAGTAACAGGAGGGACAGGCTATATAGGCAGCCATACTTGTGTAGAACTATTAAATCAAGGCTATGAAATTATTATAGTTGATAATTTTTCTAATAGTAAACCAGAATTATTAAATCGAATACAAGAGATAACAAATAAAAAAATTAAGTTTTATCAGCTTGATATTCTAGATAAAGTTGCTCTTGACAAAGTTTTTTTGGAAAATAAAATTGATGCAGTAATGCATTTTGCTGGATTGAAATCTGTGGGAGAATCTGTTAGTGTTCCTATCTCTTATTATCATAACAATATTACAGGGACTTTAGTGCTTTGTGAAATTATGAAGAAACATAATGTTAAGAAAATGGTGTTTAGCTCATCAGCTACAGTGTATGGAGAGCCTGAAAGTGTGCCTATTTGTGAAAACTTCCCTTTAAGCGCTACAAATCCATATGGTCGCACTAAATTAATGATAGAGGAAATTTTACATGACATATATTCATCTGATAATGAGTGGAGTGTTGCACTACTCAGATACTTTAATCCAATAGGGGCACATGAAAGTGGCAGAATTGGAGAAGATCCCAATGGCATACCTAATAATTTAATGCCATATATAACTCAAGTTGCTGTAGGCAAAAGGGAAACATTAAGAGTATTTGGCAGTGATTATGATACTCATGATGGAACAGGAGTTAGGGACTATATACATGTGGTAGATCTTGCTAGGGGACACTTGAAGGCATTAGAAAAAATTATTAATTCTAAAGGGATAGACTCTTATAATCTTGGAACTGGAGTAGGTTATAGTGTTTTAGATTTAGTAAATAATTTTGAAAAAGCTACAAATCAAAAAATTCCATATATTATTACAGAACGTAGACCTGGAGATATTGATAAATGTTATGCAAATCCAATGAAGGCAAAGAGCGTTTTGGGATGGACATCTCAAAAAACTATGAAAGACATGTGTAGTGATGCTTGGCGCTGGCAAGTTAATAACCCTGATGGATATTAGTTCCACAAGAGTTGTGACTCAGAGGTCTAGAAAATTGCCAATTTCCATTAAGTCAAATTATTTATCCACTTCTTTGACAATATCCTGGGTAACCCAAATGCAACTTTGAACACTTCTTCAAAGGATACTAGTGCATAAACATAATAGACTGGTAGATGGAGAACTAGTCCACATACAAAGGCCATAGGCACTCCAATTAGCCAAACGCCACCAGTATCTATTAATAGTGAGAATTTGGTATCTCCACCACTTCTGAAAATTCCTATAATGGCTGTGAAATTAAAAGCTCTTAACCACAGGAAGCATGAAAATACAATTAAATTTTTACGCGCGTAGTTATGGACAGTTGGTGATATGTGGTAGGGCATTAAAAATAAAGGTGAAATAAAGTAAACTACTACGCCCATAAATATTGCGAATAGAGGACTTAGGATAATAAAGCGTTTTGCGTAAACAAATATTTCTTCTTTATCTCCTTCACCGATTTTGTGCCCAATCATAATTGCACAGGCATTACCTATGCCCATAAAAATTACCCAGATTATTCTTTCCACTGTGGTGGATATAGTGGTTGAAGCTATTACATCAGTTCCCATTTGTGCATAAACTAATGCGTAAAGAGAAACTCCTAAAGCCCACATTGTCTCATTTAATATAACTGGAATGGTAATTTTAAAGAATTTTTTAACAAATTCTATTGGTAAGTCAAATAACTCCTTGAAGGAAGCAGCAACTGGCAGTTTATTTTTGTATACCAATGTAAGTAAAAGTGAAACTTCAATAATCCTAGCGATTAAAGTCCCAATTGCAGAACCAGGTATTCCAAGCTTTGGAAAGCAAAACATTCCATATATTAATGCATAGTTTAAAAATGTATTTATACCTAATGCAACTATGCTTACAAATAATGGTATGTGAACTTGCCCAGTACTTCTTAAAGCAAAGGAATAGGCGAAAGTTATTGAGGTTATAACATAGCTAAAAACTATTATTCTTAAGTAATTTGCACCTATAGTAATAACTTTAGGGTCATTGCTAAAAAGGCCGAGTATCTGTCTTGGAAATAGTAGTCCCCCAAGCATAAATATAAATGCTGCGCAGACGCCAGTAATAACACTGATACCAAGAACTCTTTTAATATTTTTAATATCTTTATTACCCCAAAACTGAGCAGTAAATATAGAAGATCCACTTACTATACCAAATAAAACTAGATTCAAAATAAAGAAATACTGATTAGCTAGTCCAACTGCTGCGATAGCTGTTTCGGATACTCCTCCTATTATAATGTTGTCTACTAAGTTTAGGGAGGTCAAAATCAAATTTTGAAGTATAATTGGTACGGAAAGTTTTAACATAGTTTTATAAAATTTTTTATCATTAAAAAGATCTAATTTCATATATATCCCTCGAGTCTTTTTTGTATTAAAATTATGCTTTTCAGTAATGAAATAAATTGTAGTTATTTGCTGAAAAATATACTTTTTCCTTACTAATAATATCATACTTTTTTAAAACTGTGACATGCTTACAGTTTTTTTATCATTTAGCTTGCTTACTTGAAAATAATCGAGAATAAGTATATAGTATTTTAGTGTATAAATATTTTGAGAAGAAGTGCTTCTCACAAAGAATCAGGCATGCTGAAGTGATTTTTTAGTTGGTTGATTATATTAAATATGAGAGAGTGAAGTTATGGAAGTTTATTTTGACAATAGTGCTACTACCAAGGCGTATGTAGAAGTTATAGATACAATGAGTGATATAATGAAAAATTTTTATGGAAATCCTTCGTCCACTCATTCATTAGGTTTAAAAGCTGAAGATAAACTTAAAGAATGTAGAAAAACTTTTGGAGAGATTCTTAACTGCACGGAAGGTGAGATATTTTTTACTTCTGGTGGAAGTGAAAGTAATAATTTTCTTATTAAGGGCTTTGCTAAAGAAGGGTTACATGTAATTACTACAAAAATAGAGCATCCAAGTGTAACTGATGTTTGCAAATTTCTTGAAAAGAAAGGTGTAGAGGTTACATATTTAGATGTAAATAAATTTGGAAGAATTGATTTGGAACAACTTAGTAGGGCAATAAGAAAAGAAACTGTACTTGTAAGCATTATGCATGTAAATAATGAATTTGGCGCTATACAAGACCTTGAGAAAATTGGTACAATTATTAAAGAGAAAAGCAGTAGAGCAAAATTCCATGTGGATGCAGTTCAAAGTTTTGGAAAACTAAAAATAGATGTAAAAAAGTGCAAAATTGATTTACTATCAGCTAGCGGTCATAAGATTCATGGACCAAGAGGTGTAGGTATTGCATTTGTTAAAAAGGACTTAAACCCTGAACCACTTATACATGGAGGGGGACAAGAACGAGGCTTTAGGTCTGGAACTGAAAATGTAGCCGCAGTTTGTGGATTTGCTACAGCTGCTAAGATAATCTGTGAGAATATTAATGAAAACTTAAATAGAGTGGATAGGCTGAAGGCTTATTTTATTGAAGAGCTTAAAAGTATAGACAATATACTTATTAATAGTCCATTGCAAGATGAATTTTTGCCTCATATATTAAGTGTTTCTTTTCCTGGAGTTAGGGGAGAAGTACTGATACATGCTTTAGAGGAAAAAGAAATCTATGTTTCAACAGGATCAGCCTGCGCATCGAAGAAGCTTAGTCATAGTGTAATACTTCCAGAAATAGGTCTTAGCATTAAGGAAGCTGAAGGAACGGTTAGATTTAGCTTTAACGAAGATAATACTAAGGAAGAAGTAGATTATGTAATTGAAAATTTAAAAAACGTATTAATATTTTTAAGGAGACTAAAAAAATGAGAAAACTATTGATGATAAAATATGCACCAGAAATATTCTTAAAGGGCTTAAATAAAGGTAGCTTTGAAAGAAAACTAAAAAACAATATTAAGAAGGTTCTAGAAGGTGAAGAATATGAATTTATTCTAGATTCAGGAAGATGGTTTATTTACGCTGAAGATTTAGAAAATATAATTGTGAAGGTAAGAAGAGTTTTCGGTGTAGCTGAAGTTTGTGTTGTAACTGAACTAGAAAGTGATTTTGATAAGATTTGTGAGGAAGCTTTGCTTCAAGTAGTTGAAAGCGGCTGTGATACCTTTAAGGTTGAAACCAATAGAGCTAATAAAAATTTCCCGAGAAATTCCATGGAAGTATGTGTAAAGGTTGGAGCATATGTACTTAACAATAGTTCAGATATTAAAGTTGATATTCATAAACCAAAATGTAGATTAAATATAGAAATAAGAGAAAATGCATATGTTTATTCTAAGAGAATTAAAGCAGTAGGCGGAATGCCTTACAACACTAATGGTAGTACATTATTACTATTATCTGGAGGTATTGATTCGCCAGTTGCAGGATATCTTATGGCTAGAAGAGGTGTTAATGTAAGTGCAGTTTATTACCATAGTCATCCTTATACTTCTGAAAGAGCAAAGGATAAGGTAAAAGAATTGGCAAAATTACTTAAAGGTTATACTGGTTCTTTAAGATTGTATGTTGTGCCTTTTACTGATATTCAAATGCAAATTATTGAAAAGTGCCCTGAAAATGAGCTTACTATAATAATGAGAAGATTTATGGCTGCAGTAGCTAGCGAATTAGCAGCTAAGAATAAAATTGATTCCCTTACAACAGGAGAAAGTATTGGTCAGGTTGCAAGTCAAACCATGGAAGGTTTAGTGGTTAGCTCTGATGCAGCGGACAGACCAGTTTTCAGACCGCTTATTGCTACTGATAAAGAAGATATAATGAATATGGCAAAGGAAATTGGAACTTTTGACACTTCAATTTTGCCTTATGAAGATTGTTGTACTATATTTGTACCAAAGCATCCTAAAACAAAACCAAGACTAGATTTAATTAAAAGTTCAGAAGCCAAACTAGATGTTGAAAGACTGATTAATGAAGCTGTTGAAAATGTGGAGATAATAGATATTTAATTGAGGTGTGTCTATGACTAGTAAGGAAGATACAACTTTAGTTTTATTAGTTCAAAGTTCTAATAGAGTATTTTGTTATTTTCATATTACAGATTCTAAAATTAAAGAATTTGAAGAAATACACGGAATGAATTCTTGGAGTAACTCTAAAGCTGTTATAAAAGTATTTTCAGTAAGAAATGGGAAAGTTAAAGAAATTGATGAAATTCAGTTAGAATCTAATGTAGATAGTATATATATAAATCTTGATAGAGACAATTTGAATGTGTTCATTAAGCTTGGAAGAATACTTCCAGGCAATACTTTTGCGTCTATTGTTACATCAAATAAAGTGAGTACACCTAAAAGTACAGAATTATATAAAATAATGAAATCAGTTAACTCTGAATTTATATAAGGTGGGTGGTTTATTTTGATTAAAGGTTATCTTTCATTAATACTACATAGTCACTTACCTTTTGTAAGGCATCCAGATATTAATGAAGCCTTAGAGGAAAGATGGCTTTTTGAAGCTATGTCAGAATGTTATATTCCTTTAGTCGAAAGCTTTGATAGACTTTTAAAGGGAAAGGTGAATTTTAAAATCACCATGTCCATTACACCTACATTAATGGCGATGCTTGAAGATGATTATTTAAATGATAGATATGTAGAGTATTTAAATAAAACAATAGAATTAACAGAAAAAGAGTTAGTTAGAACCTCAGAGGTTGATGCTAATTTAAATAGCATATCAAAGTTCTATTATAATAGGTATCAGGATTTATATAAAACTTATAAGGAATACAATAATAATCTAATGAATGCTTTTAGAAAATTTGATAAATTAGGATGTTTAGAAATTATAACTTGTTCCGCCACCCATGGTATATTACCTTTATTGATGGTTAATCCCGAGACAGTGAAGGCTCAAATTGCAATGGGCGTGAAGTCTTATGAAGATGCTTTAGGACATCCACCAAAGGGTATATGGCTTCCAGAGTGTGCGTATAGCTATGAACTAGATGATATTCTTAAAGAAAATGGAATAGAATACTTTATAGTTGAAGGAAATGCAGTGCAATATGCATCTAATAAACCTGAGTCTGGAACATATTTACCTATTGCTACCCCTAATGGAGTTTGCGCATTTGGACGAGATATGGAAGCTGGGCATCAAGTATGGAGTAGCACTTTAGGATATCCAGGCGATGCTAATTACAGAGAATTTTATAGAGATATAGGACATGACTTGCCAATGGAATATATTGGCCCATATATTAATCCAGACGGTATTAGAGTAGATACTGGAATAAAGTATCAAAGAATAACTGGAAACACTGACAATAAAGAATACTATAATAGGGAAAATGCAATAGAAGTAGCAAAAAATCATGCTGTGCATTTTTTAAATTCAAGGAATGCACAGGTAAGTGTAGCAAGTGCAAGAATGAGTAAACCTCCAATTATCACTTGTCCTTATGATACTGAGCTATTTGGACATTGGTGGTTCGAAGGACCAGATTTCCTCTGTGAATTTATTAGAAAAGTATCGGAATATGAAAATTACTTTGAACTAATTTCCCCTTCAGATTATTTAAATAAATTTCCTGATGTACAGGTGAGCACACCCAATGCTTCTAGCTGGGGAGAAAACAGTGATTTTTCTGTTTGGTTAAATAGTTCTAATGATTGGATTTATAGAAAGCTTCATAAATGTGCTGAAAAGATGATTTATCTTGCTAATATTTATGATAAACCCACAGATATTGAGGAAAGGGCACTAAATCAAGCTGCAAGAGAATTAATGCTTGCAGAAGCTTCAGACTGGCCATTTATAATTAAGACTAATACTACTGTGGAATATGCCACAAAAAGAGTAAATACTCATGTGGAAAGATTTGATATATTATATGAAGAGATCACAAATAAGAGAATAGATGAAAAATTGTTAAAAGAAATTGAGAAGCTAGATAATATTTTTCCAAAGATTGATTATAACATTTATAAATCATGTATAAAACAAAAATAAAAGAAAATATTAAGGAGGTGTTCACCTATTTTGTGACACCTCCTTAATTATATAGTTTGGACTTTATAAAAGTTGATATACACCAAGCACTATAATAATTAAGCCTGAAACATACTCAGCATATTTCCCAAAAGCATTCGAAAGAAATCTTTTACCTAAATAATGCCCAAATGAAATTGTTAAAAGACTCAGTAAAAAAGTCATTAATGAGGTAATATACATATTTAGATTAGTAATACTGGCTGCTAGTCCAAATCCAATATTGTTTAGCATTAGTGCAAGAGCAAGTGAAAAGGACTCTTTAACATCAATTGTTCCTGACTTATCGATATCAGCTTTTTCGGGATTATCAAGTAGCTCTTCACACTTAAGTAATTTTTTACCCCTATCTTTTTTTCGCTGAAGAAAAGGGGAAAGCATACACCAAAACCCGATTAAAATTAGTATAGTGCAACCAGCTATATTTGCAAGTTTAGAAGATATAAAATTTACAAGTAACTTACCAATTGACATAGAAGCAAAGGTACCAATGCTAGAAACTAGAGCAATTAGTATATTACTTAGTAGACTTATTTTCACTTTTTTGATTCCATATGCAATAGAAACAGTAAAGTTATCTATACTTGCTGAGGCGGCAAACAAAAAAGAGGAAAAGAAACTCATAGAAAACACCCCCACAGAATATAAATTTAAGTTCAAATTTATAATATTCTGTGGGGGTGTAATAGGTACTATTTAATTAAAGCTTATTTCTTTCCCTTAGCGACTTCAATATTTACTCTTCTCTTATTGATTTTCTTACCACTACATTTTTCTAAAATTGCATTAACTGCACTTGGTAAAACATCAACAAAAGTGAATTTTTCTAGTATATCGATATTGCCAATCTCTTCTTTTCTGATTCTAGCGTTATCTGCAGAAGAAATCTAAAAGGTTTGCAGGGTTAACTTTATCTATTCTTCCAGCTGAAAGGAATAGTCTAACAGAACTTTCTGTTTCTATAGAATTTTCACTGTAGTCATAGCTTAATTCTTTATCAAAAAGCATTTTAATAAGTGCTGCTGCTACATCTACAAGGTTATATTCATCATCTAATTCTGTTGCTAAAGCAACAAATTTAGCATATTCATTTTTCTCTATAGTTTCTTTAACTTTATTTAAGATATTTTGGTTCTTTACTTCATATATATCATCTAAAGAAGGGATTTCTTTTCTCTTGATTTTACTCTTAGTAAATTTTTCAATTTGCTTTAATATCATGTATTCTCTTGGAGTTACAAGACTATAAGCAGTTCCTTCTCTATTAGCTCTACCAGTTCTTCCTATTCTGTGAACATAAGACTCACAGTCTTCTGGCAATTCGTAGTTAATAACATGAGTTATATTTTCTACATCAATTCCTCTTGCTGCAACATCTGTAGCTACAAGGAAATCAAGATTACCTTCCTTAAATTTCTTTAAGGTACTAAGTCTTTGGTTTTGCCCCATATCTCCGTGCATACCTTCAACTACATAACCTCTTGATTGCATAGATTCAACTATTTCATCTACGCCTTTTTTAGTTCTACAGAAGATAATTGCACTTTCAGGTTCATCTACATCTAGTATTCTGCATAAAGTTTCAAATCTGTCTTTATGTTTAATTTCATAATAAAATTGTTCAGTTAATGAAACTGTCATAGTGTTTTTTGCGATAGTAATGTGCTTCATATCAGGCTTCATATATCTTGAAGCTAATTTTTTAATCTGATCGGGCATTGTTGCTGAGAATAATAAAGTTTGCTTGTTTTCTCCAAGTGTGCTCATTATATCTCTAATATCGTCGATAAAGCCCATGTTTAACATTTCATCTGCTTCGTCAAGTACGAAGAAATTAACATTGCTAAAATCGATGGATTTTCTTCTCATATGATCAAGAACTCTTCCAGGAGTACCAACAACTATATCTACTCCGTTTCTTAAAGCTCTTAATTGTCTGTCTATTGGCTGACCACCATAAATAGGTAGAGAAGTAAATTTTGCGAATTTTGTCATACGTGTGAGTTCATCATTGATTTGAATTGCAAGTTCTCTAGTAGGTGTAAGTATAAGCACTTGGATTTTACCAAAAGATTTTTCCATTTTGCTTATAATTGGTGCTCCAAAAGCTAGAGTTTTTCCTGTTCCAGTTTGAGCTTGACCTATAATGTCAAAACCCTCTAAAACTACTGGGATTGCTTGTGATTGAATTTGAGATGGCTCCTCAAAGCCCATTGCATTAATTGCGGCAAGTACATCTTGACTAAGTCCTAGTGAATCAAATTTAATATTTTCCATAAATATTCCGTTAACTAAAACCTATTAAAACCTTAAAACTTTAGATTTTAGTTCATATTAAATTCTTCTAAAATTAATGATTCTAATAAATCTATAACGGATTTCACTTCCTTTCTCTTCTTGTTTATTTTTGTTTTTTTATTCAGTAACCTTCGAAATTCTAGAAAGACAAATCTTTTCAATTATCCGGAAATTGAAAAACTCGGTTTCTATGGTCAAATATCAAGCAATATCATATTTATGATAGCCCTGACTGCCTGCTTTAATTTTGAAAAAGCTTATTTTTAGTCTTTTCCTCTTCCAAATCTTTAAAGCATCATAGCCTTGCTTAATTTATTACGCGAAGGTTACATTAAAATACAGTTGACTACTGCATTATTTATTTAAAAGCTCTTGCTCATAAGTTTTGGATTATTAAATTTAGGTACATAACTGAAAAACAGAGATTCAGTTCTAATACCTTCTCGAGAGAAAAATGAAATTTCTCTATGTCTCTAATTTGAGGATGTTCTTTTTCGAATGTTCATTTTTGCGAACATATACCAGTATAATCTATAATTAGTATTTGCACAAGGGAAATTTTTTATGCAGCGACAAGAAAAAAGATATGTGCACTATTTTTTTTATGATGCACTATTTTATTTAGGGATATGTGTAATATTTATATAGAGGTTAGTAGAAATATAGAAACTAAAAATAAAAAAATAATGCTCGCTTGAAACAAGGAGCATTATTTTTTATATTGCAAAGAGTTTTTTAAGCATCTCATTTTTTTCAATAACATGTAATAATGGTAATCCGATTAAATAACAAGGGATTAACTCGCTAAATGCTACTGATAGCATAGTAGGTACTAGTGCTTTCATGTTAATCGAAATGCCAACCAAGTTGGACATTATTGGACCGTTTGGTAAGGATATATTAATTAAAAATCCAACAATTATTCCATTTACAATAACAGCAGGGAGAGGAGCAAGATATCTCTTGTATTTTAAATTACTCTTTCCTATTTTATAAGTTATCATTGCTGCAATAAAAGTTGCCAAGGAGCCTAAAACTAAATCTAAGATACCGTAAGGACTTAAAATATTTGATATTACACACCCTAGAGTTAATCCTAATATAGAAAATGATGAGAAAAATGGTAGAATAGTTAAGGCTTCAGAAAACCTGATCTGCAAAGGGCCATAACTAATTGGGGCAAGTACATAAGTTAGCGTTGCATACAATGCAGCTACCAGTGCCGTGTCCACAAGGATCTTTGTTTTTGCTAAAGAATTATTCATTTTTACTACCTCCTAGTTTTGTTTAAAGACAGGATGGTTACGAACTGTCTTGCATATTAAAATTTATGCTTTTTTATTTTAATATATCTTTACAAGCATGTCAAACGCATTTTCAAACCGAAAATTTAAAAGCGATTAGAAGTACTTAATAGCTATAAATATAAGTACTTTTTTTATTTAACTGAATTTAGATGTACTAAAAGCAACATATTTACAATCAGTTACCATATACTCAGATTGATATCGTTTTCGCCGAATGTTAAATAGATAATTATACATAATAAAAATTATCTATTTAATAATAAAATATGTATTATTAAATTAAATAGTCAAAAAATAGCTTGCATTTCATAAAAACCAATATTATAATGGATACAACATACAATTTGGTAATGATTAACACAATTTAAACCAAATTCGCATAAGAACATTTTAAATTTCAACCTGTTAAAAAATAAAGTGATACTTAATCTTTATTCACTTTATTTTATAAATATTTCTTTAAGGAGGTAATTTACTATGAGGCAAGTGGCGATTTATGGAAAAGGTGGTATAGGAAAATCTACCACAACTCAAAATCTAACAGCAGGACTTGCAACAATGGGAAAGCAAATTATGGTGGTCGGATGCGATCCAAAAGCAGATTCCACTAGACTTCTTTTAGGTGGTCTTGCACAGAAAAGTGTACTTGATACTTTAAGAGATGAAGGTGAAGATGTAGATCTTGATTCAATATTAAAACCTGGATTTGGTGGAGTTATCTGTAACAGTAGAAAAGTTGATAAGGAGCTAGATTTGCTAGAAGCTTTTGCAAAAGAACTTGGAAGTCAATTAATTCATTTTGTTCCTCGTGACAATATGGTTCAAAGAGCAGAAATACACAAACAGACAGTTATTGAATTTGATTCAACAGCGCAGCAAGCAGATGAATACAGACAATTAGCAAAAAAAATAGATGAGAATAAATTGTTTGTAATCCCAAAGCCAATGTCACAGAATAAGTTAGAAGAAATTTTAATGGACTATGGATTAATGGATATTTAAGATTAGCATGTCAATGAGTTTGAAGCCAAATTGATATGCTAATCAAAAGCAAATATTTCTAAAAATATTCAAATTCAGTATCGTAGAAAATAAGTAAGTATTAAGAGTAAGTAATAATATCAAAATAAAGGCTGGGAGGAATTAATATGAAAATGATAAGAGCTATAATCCGTCCTGAATCCGCTGATGAAGTAACAGATGGTATTAGCAGAAGCTGGTTTTTTCTCGTTAACAAAAATCAATGTGTTTGGACGATTGAAAGCAAAAAGGAATCACGGTAGGAGCAACACATTATGATGAACTTCCTAAGTCATGATTATGCTAGTTGTAGAAGATGAGGCTGTTGAAGAAGCAACTAAAATAATAAAATACAAATCTTATACAGGAAATTTTGGAGATGGTAAAATTTTTATAGTTCCTGTAGAAGCTGCCTATACAGTTCGTACTGGCGAAAAGGGGTTATAAGGAGGTATATCTATGAAGGAAATAATTGCAATCATACGTCCTAAAAAAGTTGGAGCAACAAAAAATGCATTGGAAAAGCAAGGTTTCCCTAGTTTAACTGCATGTTCGGTGCTTGGACGCGGAAATCAAAAGGGAATTGCTTCAGAATTAAGCTGTGAAATAAGACCAGAATGTTTGTCACCAGGGAAGAAAGGTGGAGTGCAATATATACCGAAAAGGCTTCTATCTATAGTGGTAAATAATGATGATGTGGATATGGTTATAAAAACTATATTGGAAGTAAATCAGACTCGATCAAATAGGTGATGGAAAAATTTTTATATGTCCTGTAGATAATGCTGTGAGAGTAAGCACAGATGAAGAGGGCGAAAGTGCTGTTATGTAAAAAAGGAGGAGGAATGAATTATGCCATATCATTTATTTAAATGTAGCGAATGTATTCCTGAAAGGGAAAAACATGCAGTTGTAAAAGGACCTGGAGAGGATTTGACTCGATGCCCTTCCTCTTGGATACCTTAATACAATTCCAGGGTCAATTTCAGAACGTGGTTGTGCATACTGTGGAGCAAAACATGTTATTGGTACACCAATGAAGGATGTAATCCATATGAGTCATGGACCTGTTGGATGTACATACGACACTTGGCAAACCAAAACGATATATAAGCGATAATGATAATTTTCAACTGAAATATACTTATGCAACAGATGTAAAAGAAAAAAATATTGTATTTGGTGCTGAAAAAATGCTAAAGAAAAATATAATTGAAGCATTTAAAGCATTTCCTAATATAAAAAGAATGACTCTTATACCAAACTTGTGCTACAGCACTTATCGGAGATGATATAAATGCAATTGCTAAACAAGTTATGGAAGAGATGCCAGATGTAGATATATTTGTGTGTAATTCTCCTGGTTTTGGAGGACCAAGCCAATCTGGAGGACATCATAAAATCAATATTGCATGGATTGATCAAAAGGTTGGAAATATTGAACCTAAAATTACAAGTGATTATGTTATAAATTATGTTGGAGAATATAACATTCAAGGTGATCAAGAAGTAATGCAAGATTATTTCAAAAGAATGGGAATTCAAGTTCTTTCAACTTTTACTGGTAACGGATCTTATGATGATCTTAGATCTATGCATAAAGCACATCTAAATGTACTTGAATGTGCACGTTCTGCTGAATATATTTGTAATGAACTAAGAAAAAGATATGGAATTCCACGTCTTGATATTGATGGATTTGGATTTGAAGCATTGTCAGGATCTCTTAGAAAAGTTGGATTATTCTTTGGAATTGAAGACAAAGCACAAGCTATAATTGATGAAGAAACTGCTAGATGGAAACCTGAATTAGATTGGTATAAAGAACGTCTAAAAGGTAAAAAAGTATTTCTTTGGCCAGGTGGATCTAAACTTTGGCACTGGGCTAATGCAATTCATGAAGAGATGGGAGTTGAGGTTGTATCTGTGTATTCAAAATTTGGACATCAAGGAGATTTTGAAAAGGGTATTGCTAGATGTGAAGAAGGTACTCTTGCAATTGATGATCCTAATGAACTTGAAACTATTGAAGCAATGGAAACATTGAAACCTGATATAATTTTAACTGGTAAACGTCCAGGAGAAGTTGCAAAAAAATTAGAGTTCCATACCTTAATGTACATGCATATCATAACGGACCTTATAAAGGATTTGAAGGATGGGTTAGACTTGCACGTGATATATATAATGCAATATATTCTCCAATTCATCAGCTTGCTGGTTTGGATATAAGTAAAGATGAAATACCTACAGATAATGACATTTGTGACACGAAAGATGATTTCTGATGTGAATTTAAGTGAGGATAGTAACTTCTTCAAGCTGTACTGAGAGAGTATACTGGTAAATATGATATTATTTCAGATTTGCGTGGAAAGACATATGCTTATCCAAATCAACAGAGAAGAAGCTGTTAATTGACGTAGTATAATGGAGGTGATGATATTTATGGAAGATATATATGAAAGATAAGATTGAGCAACTTGTAGATTATATTATGAAAAAATGTTTATGGCAGTTTCACTCTCGTGCATGGGATAGAGAGAAACAAAATGAGGAAATACTTACAAAAACTATGCAAATATTGTGTGATGAGCCTGTAGAAAAAGAAACTCCTGCTGATAAATGTTATTGGGTGGATGCACAGTATTCTTGCTGAAACTTACAAAAGCAATTATCCTTGGCTTGCAAATATGGACAAAGCAGAAATTAAGTTAATTATGCAAGGACTAAAAGAGCGTATAGATTTTTTAACAATTACAGGGTCTCTAAATAAAGAAATTAATGATCCGACTATATTAGAAAGGAGTGATATTATGTCTTGTGAAGTAAAAGAAAAAGATCGTGCTGGCGTTATAAATCCGATATTCACATGTCAGCCTTGTGGCGCTCAGTATGCTAGTATAGGAATAAAGGATTGTATTGGAATAGTTCATGGAGGACAAGGATGTGTTATGTTCGTACGATCTTCTGTTCTCACAACATTTCAAGGAAAGTTTTGAAATTGCATCTTCTTCTTTACATGAAGATGGAGCTGTATTTGGTGCAGTTACATCGTGTTGAAGAAGCAGTAGATGTACTTTTAATGAGATATCCAGATGTAAAAGTTATACCAATCATATCAACATGTTCAACAGAGGTTATTGGTGATGATATAGATGGTGTTGTTAGAAAGACTTAATAAGGGACTTTTGAAAGAAAAATATGCAGGTCGAGAAGTTCATCTTATTCCAATTCATACACCAAGTTTTAAAGGAAGTATGGTTAACTGGATACGATGTTAGCTGTTGAGGATATTTGTGAAAGCATTTGCAAAAAAAGACAAACCTAATGGGAAAATTAAACTTAATTACAGGATGGGTTAATCCAGGAGATGTAACAGCACTAAAACATCTTTTAGTCTGAAATGGATGTTGATGCCACTGTTCTTTTCGAAATTGAAAGTTTTGATTCTCCACTTAATGCCAGATAAAAGTGCAGTTTCTCATGGCAGCACAACAATCGAGGATTTAGTTGGAACAGCAGATGCAATTGGAACTATTGCTCTTAACAGATATGAAGGTGGAAAAGCTGCGTGAATATCTTGAAAGTGAATTTGACGTTCCTAGCAATAATTGGACCAACACCTATTGGAATCCGTAATACAGATACATTTTTGAAGAATTTAAAAAAATTGACAGGAAAGCCAATTCCACGAATCTCTAGTTCGTGAACGTGGAATTGCCATAGATGCACTAACAGATCTTACACACATGTTTTTGGCTGGAAAAGAAAGTTGCTATATATGGAAATCCTGATCTTGTTATTGGTCTTGCAGAATTCTGTCTAGATTTGGAGATGAAACCTGTTCTTCTTCTACTTGGAGATGATAATCCTAACTATAAGAATGATCCACGTATTAAAGCACTTAAAGAAAATGTAGATTATGATATGGAAATTATAACAAATGCAGATTTATGGGAACTTGAAAACAGAATCAAAAACGAAGGACTTGAACTTGATCTTATTTTGGGTCATTCAAAGGGACGTTTTGTATCTATTGACTATAATATTCCAATGGTAAGAGTTGGTTTCCCAACTTATGACCGTGCAGGATTGTACAGATATCCAGTAGTTGGATATGCAGGTGCTATGTGGCTTGCTGAAGAAATGGCAAACACATTGTTTGCAGATATGGAGTACAAGAAAAATAAAGAATGGGTACTAAGTATGTGGTAAAACCTGTAACTTGTTATGAAAGGATAGAAAGAAATGAGACTTCACTATTTACAACATGTGCCCTTTGAAAACCCAGGAAGCATTTTGATTTGGGCAAAGGATAATGGTCACATTGTGACTGATACAAAATTATATAAAGATGATCCGTTGCCTCTGCAACAAGATTTTGATTGGCTTGTTGTCATGGGTGGTCCAATGAATATTTATGAAGAAGAAGCATATCCCTGGCTTATTCGTGAAAAAGAGTTTATAAAAGAAACCATCTCTTTTGGAAAAGTAGTAATTGGAATATGCCTTGGAGGTCAATTGATTGCAGACGCAATAGGCGGGAAAGTTACTAGAAATCCTTATCAAGAAATTGGATGGTTTCCAGTTAAGCTTTCCGAAGAGGTCAGATCTAAGCCCTTGTTTTCCTTTTTTCCTGAACAGCCAGTTGTATTTCAATGGCACGGAGATACCTTTAGTATTCTTCCAGAAGAAGCAAAATGCATTGCAGAAAGCGATGGTTGTAAACAGCAAGCTTTTATTTATAAAAATAGGGTATTTGGATTTCAATATCATTTAGAAAATACAGCTACCATTATTGAGGATATTGTTGATAATTGTCGAGAGGAAATGGTACAAGATTTATATACGCAGTCACCAGAAGAAATACTCGGCAATTTTGAATATATTAAGCAAAATAATAGATGGATGAATTTGTTTCTTACGGAATTAGAGAAAATGTACAGAGAGGAGTTATTCTATGAATAAGGTTAGTTACACGCAAAGAGACTGCACAGATAAAGAGAAAATTGAAATATTTCTTTTGGAATCTAGAACTGGTGTAATTGGTATGACAAGCGATGAATATCCTTATGCAGTTCCAGTAAACTATGTATGGCATAATGGTGCAGTATATTTTCATGGCATGGGCTCTGGTAAAAAAGTAAAGATACTTTCTGAAAGTCCCATGGTTTGTTTCACAGTATATAAAGAACATGGCACAGTAACTGATCCTGTGCCAGCACATGCTGATACCTCATATATGAGCGTAATGATTTTTGGAAGGGCAGAAAAGGTTACTGATTTAGAAGAAACGACTACAATTCTTCAAAAGGTTCTTGATAAGTATATGCCAAAGTATTACACTAAACCTTTAAACAGTATTTTCATTGAAAAGTATAGATCCTCACTAGATGGAAACGCGGTTTCTGTTTATAAGGTTACGCCACGGGAAATGACAGCAAAAGAAAATTTAGTACAATCTGATAAATTGTTTAATTTAAAATAAAAGCTTATAGGAATCTGGGCGTGAGAATATGAATATGGAAATTGCAGTATTTATTGGTGCTAATGGTAATACAATACCTTTTAATCAAAGTGGTACTACACGAGTTTATTCTAAAGAAGAGGAGGATGGCAAGTATTTAAAGAAATTAGTTTTGAACTTGATGATTCAATGGAAGCTACAGCAATTCGAGAGAATATTAAAAATATGGCTGAAGCACTTGGTGAGTGCAGAATTTTTGTGGCAAGTGACATAAAGGGAATTTCGTACACAATTCTAGATGGAATGGGTTTTAATATTGTGGAAGCTAATGGCGCACCAGAGAATTTTCTTGATATTATATTTATAAATCTAGAAGGCTAGTAGAATGAAGAATCTAAAACTAAAGACTATACCAGCTCCTGTAGAAATGGAAAAGAGGGGAATTATTTTATTGATTTAAAAACAGAAATGCAAAGTAGCGAAAATTTTTCCTCTAAGCAAATACTCATTGCCTTTTATTCGCAACACTAGCCTTTCGATGAATTAGAAATAATCTGCGGACATGTTCCACCTTGGTTTGAAGCGGAGTTTAATAGATTAGATTTAAAATCAGAGATTGAAAAAATAAATGAAGGCACTGTTAAGAGTCAAAGTATGTATCCTAGTACAAGTAGCAGTAATTAAAAGTAATAATGGTAATCACGATTTAACAATAAAACAAGATAAAATTATTAGGTGATGCAACAGTTCTAAGTAGCATCACCTTAATTTTTCTAGTTCATCAATAAGCTCATCTTCTACCAAGTCCATATTTGTCTTTCCAATATAACCAAATTTAATTTGATGTGTTCTTATAAAAGCTCATAGCCCTATA
Source organism: uncultured Clostridiaceae bacterium (assembly GCA_963791805.1). Lineage (GTDB taxonomy): Bacteria > Bacillota > Clostridia > Clostridiales > Clostridiaceae > JACMJL01. The sequence continues at coordinate 83,077 of CAWBTU010000004.1, read as the reverse complement.
ATAAGTAGCATGATTCATAAAACCAGTGATAGAAAAATACATAATCATAATTGGCTAAAATACTGGTGTCAAAATTTTCATTGAAGCCATGTCAAAGATCTCAGTTCAGGATATTTTTCTCTGAATTTCCTTCTCCATTCTTTAGCTCCACCGATGATTATGATTTTTTTAGTTTGCAATATAATCTGCTAATGTTTTTTCTGAATTTGATGGAATATAATCATTATTTACTTCAAATATATATTCTCTTAAATCATTTAATTCAGTTTCTATATTTTTTCTCTGCTAATAATTGATTTTCAAGATCTTTAATTTTATTTTGCATTTCAGTTACTTCAGATTTATGGCTTTTATTTAATTTATTTATTTGACTGTTTAGAGTTTCTTCAAAAGCTTGTATTTTCTTGCTTAAGTGATGTTAAGTTTAGTTGAAATATCTTTGATTTTCTTCTTCAGCGGTGTTAACTTTTTCTCTAAAGAGTCTATTTTAAAAAGTAATGTTTCTTGATTGTTTTCAAAATACAAGTTCTCTAGATTTTTTATAATCATTAATTAAAGATTTTATAAAAATACCATTAACAAGAGTTTCAAGTATTACTTTAGGATCTAAAGATTTATTTCCTCTTTTTATATAAGATAATATTATTTCATCAATATTTAAAAAATTTAGAATCTGAAAAGAGATAATTTATATCAAGTTTATTAATAATAAACATGTTTTCTAAGATTCCACCTAATTCTTCAATAGGCAGTATCATCACTGTTTAAAATATCCTTATAACTATTTATTTTACCATATTCTCTTTTTATTAAGGCTTTAATTTCTTGTATTTCAGATTTGTGAATCTCTAATTCTTTAGCTATATCTCTTGTCATTGGATCATAAAATTCAAAAGCTTTTACATCATTAATAATTGATTTGAAAAAACCTTGATCAACTGCTTCTGCTGAACGATATATACCAAAATAAAAATATACTGCAGCATCTATTCGTCCTTCTGTTTTTCTGGTGACTTCATCCATTTGAAGATATCTTTTAATTAATTCTCTTTTATCATGCTTTTTAACTGCATTAAAAACTATAGGATAATATTTTCTTAATAATTTAATTACAGTATTTCTTAAATTATAATCTTTTTCTGCAATTAAAAGAATACCTAGTGCTTTTCTTCCTTCAATTTCTTGTTCAAGTGTACCTTGAGTCATAATAACATGATTTGTACATGAAGAATTTTTAACAGCATCATAATACTTATTTTATCAAGAAGATATAATTTATTAATATCTTTTTTCATTTCAGAGTTTCTGATCAGTGCAATACTTACATTGGCTAAAATATAATTTTTAAGAATATCAGAAGGTACATTCCAAGTTTCGCCTATCATTTTTGAAAAACTTTCTATATTTAAATTTACTTGATTTAAACTTTCTTTAACTAATTCCACGTATATAACCCTCCTTTTAAAAATTTAATTTACATTAATTGTATTACTTGTGCTAATTGGTGTATAATGAATACAAAACTGTGTCAAATGTGATGAATTTGTATATAAATCATATTATAATGCGAATTTTAAAATAATACAATGGTTTTGTTGAATAATTGATAATTATTATGCTTATAATATGATAATTGATAATTAATCAATGAATATTAATATTGTCTGTATAAATAGAAAGACAGTACTTGCAAAATATTAATATTTATCAGATAATAAATGTATTGTTGTAATTATTTTTACAGGAAATTGAAAGGTGGATTGTTTATTATGGAAGCAAACTCAGGTCTAACAACTCAGGAAGTTGCAGAGATTTTAAATATTTCTAAAAATACAGTATATGAATTAATTAAAAGAGGTGAACTTCCTTCGTATAGAATAGGTAGAAAAGTTCGTATAGATGCAATAGATATTGAAGAATACAAAAATAAAAGTAGAACTAAGATAAGTCTAAACCTGACTAATCTTGAAAAAACTAATAATTCAATTATTTCTCAGCCAAGCTTCAAGGAGTTTTTTACCAGTTTCAAATTATAAAAATGATTTTATAATTTGTGGACAAGATATTCTTCTGGATGTATTAACGAGACACTTAGAACGACATCCTAATGGAGCTTCAAGCTCTGAGATGTTATATAGGAAGTTACAATGGTCTGGTTGAACTGTATAGGGGAAATGTAACCATTGCTACAGCTCACTTATGGGATGCAGATACTGGAGGTTATAACATTCCTTATGTTCGAAGAATACTTCCAGGAGTGCCTTGTGTTATTGTTCATTTAGTGAGTCGCATGCAGGGCTTCTATGTGGCTAAAGGGAATCCTAAAAATATAACTACCTGGAAGGATTTAACTAGACCTGATGTTTTAATGATTAATAGAGAGAAGAGGCTGTGGAGTCCGTGTTCTAATAGATGAGCAATTATGTAAACTGAGAATACCATGGCAGTCAATTAAAGGATATGAAAGTGAAGCTTTATCACATCTAGCAGTAGCAAGTACTGTTGCAAGAGGTGATGCTGATGTAGCTGTAGGAAATGAAAAAGCTGCTCTTCAGGTTCAAGATGTTGAATTTGTACCTTTACAAAAGGAAAGATATGATTTGATTATTAAAAAAGATGATATAAATAAACCTCCAATTTCAAGCAGTATTAGAAATTCTTAATTCAAAAGAATTTCAACAAGAACTACGTGGAATAGGTGGTTATGATATGAGTGAAATAGGGAAATTAGTTGTTTAAATCTCTTGAATTCATGGCAGAGGAATTGATTAACAATATAAAATAAAGCTCCAATTTAATGTAATCAACTAGGTTTACAAACGACATAAAAAGTAGTAAAATGTATTAATACACTACGAGGGTGTACATATATACATAATATGAATATAATTTTAATATAAACCACGAGGGTTGATTTCTGAGCTAGGGATTGATTTCTGTGGTTTTTAGCTTCTTTCATATTATAAGTAGGGGGAAATTATGCTAGAATTTAAACCACTTTCATTAAAAGATAAAGATTTTTTTGATAAATATTTAAAGCCGTACAAATTTGCAACATCTGAATATTCTTTTATTAATTTGTTTATTTGGAGAAAAGCTTGCGATATTAGATATACTGTATATAAAGATGTCATAATTATAAAAAAGAAAGATTTCAATAATAATTATCATTTTATGCAACCAATAGGATACAATATGAATAATTTGAAGGAAATAGTTTCAGCTTTAATAGATTATAAAGAAGAGAATAGTATGAACTTTTTATTTAAAGATATTGAAACTAGTTTTATTAATGATTTACAGCAAATATATGTTAATAAATTTGAGTTTGAAGAGGATATTGATAATTTTGATTATATTTATGAAAGTTCAAAACTTATGACGCTTTCAGGTAAGAAACTACACAATAAGAAAAACCATTATAACAATTTTGTAAAAAACAATGAATATAGAACTGCTGAAATAAATGATGAAAATATTAATGAATGCATTAAAGCTGCAAAGGAATGGGTAAATGTTAGGGATGCCAAAGGATACCTGCTTTATGAATTAGAAGCAATAGAAGAAATGCTGCTTAACAGAAGTATTTTAGGGTTTGATGGTATGGCAGTATACGTTGATGAGAAACTTTCAGCCTTTACTATTGGTGAAAAAATAAACGAAGATATGGCAATTGTGTATATTGAAAAAGCAGATTCAGAAATTAATGGGCTGTATACCTTTATAAATAAGACCTTTATAGAGAACCATTATAGTGAAATTCCATATATAAATAGGGAACAGGACTTAGGAATACAGGGACTTAGGCAAGCTAAGAAAACTTACTATCCTTTTAAGTTAGAACAAAAATACAATGTAAAATGAAAAAACAATGTGTTTACAAATTAACAATCATATAGTATACTATAAATGTAAGCTACGAGAGCTTACATTATCCACATATTTAATATAATTTAAAATCTTTGAGTATAAACCACGAAGGTTAATATCTGAAAAGTATTAATTTTGTGGTTTTATTTTTTATTCAATTTACTCATTAATTTGTTCACCAATTCTCTTTTCATAATACTCCTGTTACCCTTGTAGTAACAGGAGTATATTATTTTATCTCCATGATTTATAAAACTCAGGGTAATTTTCTCGTAAAAAATTCATATATTTTTTTAGGCATCCAAGTTCATCAAGAGATTTCAGCATTTTCTTAGGGTAGGCTGCTTTCTTGTCCATATAACGTGTAGTATCAACGATTCTAATTTTAGAATCCTTAGTAACGAATACTTCACCCATCCTAATATCGATTCTTGTGAAATTCAAGCTGATAAATACTTTAATCAATTCAGTTAATTCTCTTGCTAGATTTACATCAAATTTATTTTTTTTAATATAGTCTCTAATATTTTGACCATCGATGAATTCACGAATCATATAGTTATTTCTACATTCATATACTTTAGGAAATTGAGGATAACCATATGCATGTTTCAGCACCTTATACTCCATTTGCATAGCTTCAGTTTTTTTACAAACTTTTATGCAACGGTATTTATCTATCCTATAAACTTTTCCATGAACTCCTTTACCGACAAGTGGTAATTTGCTAACATCAATAATTTCCATTTTATCATCTCCTGTAGACATTTAATTACCCTCATATAGATAACTAAACTAAGAAGTCATAATAAACTGCACTTCTATACAATTATTTTATGTAAGTAGCTTAATTAATGATACATTAAGATTAGTCTTGAATTTGAGGCAACAATTCATACAAAATTTCATATTTTATAGTATAAACAGTATTATCGTGGAGGAATTTTAATGTACTATATAAGCCATTATCCATTTAATATGCCATATGAATATCTAAAAATATATCCCAATTCATATTCTTATTCATATTCTAATCCAAATGGTTATTTTAATGAGAGTATAAAGAAAAATGTTAAAGTGAACTATAAAGGGAATTTTGGAGCAGGGTATCGGTTATGTCCATATAATATGCCTGTGTGTAATTATCCCTATAATATAATTAATCCATGTGAAAATATAAATTTTTAATATACTTATTATTTAATCACATCTTTATATTTTTAAAATAATATGTTATTAGGTAATATATTACTATTATTAAATTGGAGATGAATATAATGAGTTGTTCAGGAAGAAAAAATGGTTGTGGTTCAGGTGATCCAGTTTACGTTGATCCAGGTAGTAGAAGGTTCTTATTTCCAACTGATATAAGAAAACTTTTAATACTAGTTGCTGAAGATGATGATGAAGATAATGTAGTTGATATAGTTCTTGATGCATGTGCTAATCACTGCTTTATTGAAGATGCTAGAGTTATTGCTGTAACAGATAATACAGTAATTCTTAGAGAAGGTAGAGGCTGTGATGGTAGATTTAGATTTGTGTGCATAGACTGTATTTGTGAAGTTATTGTAGATTGTGATGTAATACTTGATGAGCTTTTTGAGGAACATTCATTTAATAGAGAGTAGGCTTAAATTATTAAATAGAATTATTTTTACATTATTCTTTCAGATGGTAATTCTATTACACAAAATAACATGGATGCAATAGATACTACATGGGGTAACCCTATGTAGTATTTCTTTAAGTAGGAGTAAATTTGATTTAAGTATCATTCAACGAAATTATTTTATATAAATTAAATATTATAATTGTTGGAACCTCTTCTGATAAGTTTCATATAATATAACATAATCATTTTGTTTCGGAGGAGTTAATGCATCCTGTTTACCCAAATTCACCTGAATCACTTTTCCTACGTCAATATTCTTACAAGCCTTTAGCTTATCTAACACAGTACTTTTGTGCATTGCCATATGGTGATTTTTATGGTTCAACTTGGGTAGGTAACAAATGCTTGTAAGGATATAATAACCATTGCTAATAATTAAATATGGAGGTATTAAAATGGAACAACAAAATTCTCAAGACAATATAAATGCTCAACAAAACTATGATTATGAGCAATGTCCTTATTATAGAGATTTGGATGAAGAATCCTTAGAGGAATTTAATGACATACGCAAAGGCCATCATCATGGATGTTGTGGAATGAACTGGTGGGGGTCACCATGGGGGTCTCCATGGGGCGGAAATCCGTGGCTTGGAAACCAATGGGGTGGAAGTCCATGGGGTGGAAACCAATGGGGCGGAAACCAATGGAATCAGAATCAATTCCCACCATTTTTTAGAGATGACGATGAAAATATAAATTTTGAGGATGATTCTTTTGATGAACCTGATTATCGCCATAGACATCATCATCACCATAATTGTTGTTGTGGAAATGGCTGGTTCGGATCCGGATGGGGACCTGGATTTGGATGGGGACCTGGATTTGGATGGGGATCAGGTTGGGGAGCTGGATATCCTAACACTTTCCCAATGGGAAATAAAAATCTTAATGAAAATTTAAATATTAATATAGATGCTGACGAAATGAGTTCACCAGGATATCGTCATCACAGTCACCATCATAATTGTGAGCCTGAAATATGTTTACCTAAAATTCCTGTGCCAAAAATGAAATGGATAAAACCAAAGTTCTATACCCCTGATTGTTGTTCATCTCCAATTTATCCTAGCGTGCCTTGGGGAAATATGCCTTGGGGAACTATGCCATGGGGAAACATGCCATCTGCTGGTAATAGCAATGTTAATGAGAATATGAATCTAAATATGTACTAATTCACCAATTGCATATGTATATTAATAGTTATTACAAATGTTAATCATAATTTTATCAACATATGCTATATACTTTCCCAATTGAATAAAAGAAAAAAGTATTTATCCTCTAATTTAAATTAATAGTAAAAAGAGTGTCAGCTTGGGCACTCTTTTTTAGTAATTTATTCTAGTTACAATAGTTCTCAAGTGATATATAATTATATATATACTTTGCATAACCTGCAGCTAAGGAGTTAATTATGATTGAATTTAGTTTTTCAGAATTAGTTAATATTAATTCATTGGAGAAAATGGCTGAGAATCTTTATGAAATATCAGGAGTTCCAGTTGGCATTATAGATGTGAATGGAACAATCTATGTTAAAACTGGATGGCAAGATATTTGTACAAAATTTCATAGGGTGAATGAATGCACATGTAGATGTTGTTTGATTAGTGATAAGTATATTGAAGATCATCTCATGGATGGTATGTACGTAGAATATAAATGCATAAATAATCTATGGGATATAGGGGTACCAATAATTATAGCAGGTGAACATTTAGCTACAATTTTTTTGGGCCAATTTTTTTACGAGGATGAAGTAATAGATTTAGAATTTTTTCGTAAACAGGCTTTTAAATATGGATTTGATGAAGAAGAGTATATTGATGCACTTAAAAGAGTACCAATATTCTCCAAAAAAAAAGTAAAACACATAATAGAATATTACATAGGTCTTGTTAGTACGCTAGGTGAAAGTGGGCTAAGACAATTAGAATATAAAAATGCGCAGAATACCATAGTAGAAGCACAAAAGTATATGGATACTGTTTTTAATTCTATAAATGATGCTGTTTTCATTCATGATTTCTTAGGGCAAATAATAAATATTAATGAAACTGCTGCATTAATGTTTGGATATTCATACATGGAACTAATAAATATGAATGTAAGTGAAATAGTTTCTGATAAATCACCTATAGACAGATTGCAACTAACTGAATTATTTATGGAAACTAAAGTGAAAAATCCAATTATACGTGAGTGCATTTGCAAGACAAAAGATAATACCGAATTCTGGGTTGAAATCAATATTAGAACAGTTATTCTTAATGGTAAAGATGCAATAGTAGCAACAGTTAGAGATATTACAGTAAGAAAATTAGAGGAAGTGGCATTGAAAAAGGAAGCTAAAGAAATGGAAACCTTAAGAACAGAATTCTTCGGCAATGTTTCTCATGAATTAAAGACTCCTCTTAATATAATATTGGGCTCTATAAAAATTATTGTCATGGCTGTTCAAGATGAGGGAAAGCCAATTGACAGGAATAAGATTCTAAATAATTTAAATATAGAACGACAAAACTGTTTTAGGTTATTAAAATTAATAAATAATTTAATTGATTCAACAAAGCTAGATTCAGGTTTTATCGAATTAAATTTGCTTAATTGTAATATTATAAGTGTTGTTGAAGAAATCACTTTGTCAGTAGGAGAATATATTAATAATAATAATCTGAAACTTACTTTTGATACTGAAATTGAAGAAAAAATAATGGCTTGTGATTTGGATAAAATCGAAAGGATAATGCTTAATCTTTTATCAAATGCGGTAAAGTTTACTCCAGCTGGAGGCGAAATATATGTAAATATTTTAGATGGTAAAGAATACATTACTATTGTTGTTGAAGATACTGGCATAGGGATACCAGACAATAAGTTAGATATTATATTTGATAGATTTAGACAAGTAGACAAGTCATTTACTAGAAATCATGAGGGAAGCGGGATAGGGTTGTCTTTGGTAAAATCTCTTACAGAGATGCATGGTGGAGAAATAACTGTAGAAAGTGAATTTGGATTTGGAACCAAGTTCATAGTTAAACTTCCAATAAAAGTATTAGAAAGTGGAACTGTTGAAGAAAATAATAAGCAGGTTAATTGTGCTATTGAGAATTGTGAGCAAAGTATTAAAATAGAATTCTCAGATATAAATAAATAAATAAATAAATATATTGATTTCATAAAAAAATTGAAAAAATATAGACCTTATTATATAATAATAATTATGAACTTGAAAACTAAACTGAACGAGAGAGGGAATAAACAATGTTTGAAATGAAGGAAGAATACAGGATTGGAATACCTAATATTGATGCACAGCATGAAAAGCTTTTTGAGATTGGAGAAAGAGCATTTCAATTATTAAAAGAAAAATATGCTAATGACAAATTTGATAAAATTGTTGAGATTATCGAAGAACTTAAAGAGTATACTATCTATCATTTTAAAGATGAAGAAGAATATATGGAGAGTATTAATTATAAAAGATTGTTTACTCAAAAGGTTGAGCATGAAAACTTTGTTAAAACTTTAGATGGGGTGAACTTAAGTAAAATTGATGAAAATCAAGATGAAGCTATAATGAAAATATTAAATTATCTTAATGAGTGGTTAATTAGTCATATAGTTGAAAAAGATATGTTAATAGGAAAATAGACTATTACAAATTGAGATTATTATATTTTCTACTAAGTTTAAAATGAATATAAGCCCACTAAATATGTAGGAAATATTTTTGAAGGTATGGATTTAATTGTCCATACCTTTTAGTTTTTTTATTTTTAAAGTTTCACAATTAAAATATTCTTCAATTAGACTTTGAAAAAATTTATCAGTATTCCCATTGAATGAAATTAGTGTATGAGAGCTTGTATATATATTATAACTATGATAACATTAAGTGATAAATAATTATCATAGTTATAAAAAATTATCACAAATTTCTGGGGGAGATTTATTTTGGATAACAGAAAAATTATTGAAAGATATATTCCTTTAGTTGAATTTATATCAGCTGTTTTAGGCGATAACGCGGAGGTAGTCCTTCATGACCTTACATGTCCAGAAAATTCTATTATTGCAATTAAAAATGAGCATTTAAGTGGTCGTTTGGTTGGAGGACCACTTACTGATCTAGTATTAAAGGTTATACAAGATAAAAGTTATAAAGACAAAGATTTTATTGCCAATTACAAAGCCGCAGGGAAGAATAAATCATTTCGTTCTTCTAGCTTTTTTATTAAAGATGAAAAAGAGGAAATTATAGGGGTATTATGTGTAAATATAGATATAGAGCCGTTTGAGAAAGTAAAAGAAATTATGGATAAGTTAACTTCTGTAACACAGAGTTTTGAAAATAGCAGAATAAAGGAAAATGTTCATGTTAAAGAGATAAAGATTGAAGAGCAATTACATACTAATGTTGAAGCTTTGCTTATTACCATGGTAGAGGACGTAATTGGATGTATTGGGATTTCGCCCCAAAGAATGTCAATTGAAGAAAAAATGAATGTAGTTAAGGATTTAGATAATAGGGGTGCCTTTCAATTAAAAGGCGCAGTAAGTGAGGTATCAAAGGCTTTAGAAGTTTCTGAGCCTACAGTTTATAGATATTTAAATAAGATAAAAGATTAATATTGGGAGGGTTTACACTATGGAGGAGTTGTTTTTTAAAGCTTTAAATAAAGAACTTGTGCCTGCGCTTGGATGCACGGAACCAATTGCTATAGCACTTGCTACTGCAACAGCAATTAAGTATTTAAAAGGGGAAAAAGTTACTGATTTAAAGGTATTGGCAAGTAATAACATAATAAAAAATGCAATGGCAGTTGTAATCCCTGGAACAGGAAGTTGTGGAATCAATTTAGCTGCTGCACTTGGCTCACTTTCGAAAAATGATGATAAATGTCTTGAAGTTTTAAATGGATTGAATGAAAATGACATAGATAAAGCAAAAAATATGATTAAATATGGACTAATATCTGTAGATTTAGCAGAAACTTCTAAAAAATTGTACATAGAAATTATAGTAAAAACCTTTGAATCAACATCAAGAGTAATAATTGAAGATATGCATACTAATATCACTTTAATCGAAGTTGACGGCAAAATAATCAAAAATATTTCTGAAGGAGATGAAATAGAAAAAGAAGAAAATTATGATTTTATGAGTATTGATACAATTTTGAGCTTTGTGAATGATGTAGATATAAATAAACTTCAGATTGTTAAAGATAGTATAAACATGAACAAGAAAATTGCAGTAGATGGTTTGGAAAATCCATATGGTCTACAGGTAGGGCGAACCATTAAGGATAGTGTAAAAAAGAATATCTTATCCGATGATATGGCTAATTATGCAATGTCTTTAGCGTCTGCAGGGTCAGATGCAAGAATGGGTGGCTCGCTTTTTAGTGTAATGAGTAATTCAGGAAGTGGGAATCAAGGTATTACTGCAACACTGCCAGTATTAGCAGTTTGGGAAAAGTTAAATCTTTCACAAGAAGAGCTAATAAGAGCTACCTTACTAAGTCATTTGGTAACAATACATATTAAGTCTAAATTTGGTAGATTATCTGCTTTATGTGGAGTTACTATAGCTGCAACTGGAGCTAGTTGTGGGATAACAAGACTTTTGCAAGGTGATAAATGTGATGTGAAATCGGCTATTCAAAATATGATTGGAAATGTTGCAGGTATATTTTGTGATGGCGCAAAGGCAGGATGTGCTTTGAAAGTTTCTTCTTGCACGAATGCAGCAATACAATCTGCTCTACTTGCTATTAATAAAATAGAGATTAGTGCAACAGACGGAATTATAGATGAAGATGTTGAAAAAACAATTAAAAATCTATGCAGGCTAGGTAATATGGGCACTATGGAGACAGATAAAATAATTTTAGACATTATGTTAAACAAAGAAATATGCTAATTGAGAAAGGTTAAGTTAGTTTGTAGATTACGGCTAACTTATTTTTTTTGCAAAAAAATTAGTTTAAATATTGACATATGTAAATGTAAACGATATTATAAATATAAACAATTGCATACAATTGAATTATACACAATTGTATAATGCGCAATTAAATGATGCACAATTAAATAAGATACAATTAAAGTGTACATAAAGGGAATATAGCAACTTATTTTTGAATTATATAAGAACAGACCTACAATTATTGTTTGTTCAGCTCTAATCACTTTGCATAAATTCATATTACCCTAATAATTCAGAAGATTCGGTTTATTACCCATGTTTATTCTGAGGCTGAAACTTGTTAGAAATTATTTGTTCGTTTTGTCACGGATTAATAATAAATATGATTTTAGGGAGGTTGACAGAAATTACAATTAGTTGCTAAGTACAACTAAAATTTAAAATTAGAGAGAATGGTGAGTTTGATGAAAAAATTAGAAGGATTAAGTTATTTTGAACACATTATGAGCTGTTCAAAAAATGATGTAGTAAGTGAAGCATTAAAGCAAGGTAGGACAGCAATTGGATATAATTGTTATGTAGCACCTGAACCACTTTTATCTGCAGGAAATATTTTTCCAATATGGATGAGATCACCGGAAGCAACAAGTACAACTGATGCTGATTTTCACTTATCAAGTGTTATTTGTTCATATGCAAAATCAATCTTACAAGCAGGATTAGATGGAGAATATGAATTTTTAGGAGGATTAGTTTTTGCTGCAAGTTGTGATCATATACGTAGATGTGGCCAACACTTTAATTTAGAAAATATTAATAGCGAGAATGATAAATTTTTTGTCTATTTGCTAGATACTCCTCATAAAGTGACAGAGGCATCCCTTCAATGGCTAGCTAAAGACATGAAAAAAGTAGCAACGATGTTAAATGAAAAATATAACGCAAATATTAATGAAGATACTTTAAGGAAATCTATAAAAGATATTAATGAATTTAATAAAGTGTTAAAGTCAATTGGTGATATGAGAAAAGGGGACAATCCTAAATTAACTGGAACTGAATGGCATATTATACATGGAGCTACAAAGGCTGCACCCAAAGATATGCTACTAGAGCCATTGAAAAAATTAAAAATAGAGATTGAAAATAGAGAAACTGAAGAAAATGACAAGATAAGATTAATGCTAGTAGGATCAACATTTGACAAGCCTGAATTTATAGAATTAATTGAAGCACAGGGAGCTATTGTAGTTGCCGATAGACATTGCTTTGGTTCATTACCAGGGCTTGAGCCTATAGAAGAAGAAGGAGATCCTTATTTTAATATGGCATCATATTATATGAACACTTGTCAATGCCCTAGAATGATGGAAAATGGAAAAAGCAGAATTGAATATTCTAAAAAGCTTATAGAAGAATACAAGGTAGAAGGTATAGTATTTGATACTATTAAATTCTGCGACCTATGGGGATATGAGAGCTTAACTTATATAAAGGCAATGAAGAAATATGATATGCCAATTGTTAGAATAGATAGAGAATACTCACTTACAGGTGAAGGTCAAATTAGAACAAGAATACAAGCATTTTTAGAAAGCATTACTAATAAGAAAGAAAATCTATAAGAGAGAGAGGTGTAGAGTATGAAAAGTTTAGAAAAAATAAGTGCCTTTGCTAAAATAGGAACTTCAATAGTGAAAAATGCAAAAGAATCAGGAAAGCTTAAGAATGCAAAATTAACTGTTAAAGAAGATTTAGAGGGCTTAAAAAAATCGGACTTTCCTAAAAAATTTGCAAAGGATATGCTAAAGCAGCAGGTAGCTCGGGTTGGTTCTATAAAAGTAATGTTAAATTCAGATGAATCGCAGTTTATTAAAACTGCTGTTAAGGAATCTGAACCAGTGAAAAAAATTACAAATAAAGTGGAAACAATAAGTGATATGGTTCCAGAAAGATTGAAAATAGAAATTTTAAATTACAAACATTGGTGTATTAACTGGTTTAACATAAGTGCAATGGGATTAAAAGACCCTATAGCAGTTACTTCAGGTATGTTAAAATACACTTGGTTATTTGATATGATGAAGGCTAATTCCATGGCTACTACATATGTAGAAGGACGAAGTGGTGCTAACGTTAAACAAGTACAAATTCAAACATCATATATGATAAAGTCAATGTGCGATATGTTCTTAAATGCACTTCAACATCCAGATGAAGTAATACTTACTCAAGCGTATATGCTTCCCAAAGAAGTTTTGATTGCAATGGATTTAGAGAATGTAGTTTCAGAGCTTCCAGGAACTATTTTAGCTAAACTTGATCAATATACAGGTGTAAGGTATCTTGATGCAGCAGAAAATGCTGGTTTACCTTCAGATACTTGTGGATTACCAAGAATGACTACAGGAGTTTCTTTACTGGGTGAAATCCCTATGGCAAAATGCATTGTTTGTTCTAACCTTCCATGTGATGGAGGATTTTCTTCCTATGAAACTATTCAAGAAAAATTAGGTAATGTGCCAATCTATAGAATGAGTGCTTCATATGACTTTAGAAATGACGATGCAATTGAACCTTTTGTAGAAGATCTTAAGGGAATGATAAAATTCTTACAAGATAATACAGGCCATACTATGGATTGGAATAAGCTAAAAGATGCTTGCGAAAATTACAACGAAATGGTTGAATACGAAATTGAAAGATGGGAGCTTGCGAAATTAGATGATGCACCTATTTGTAATGACGCCATAGCTTTACCACATTTATGGAGCTTTAATTGCATTTCTGGTTTGCCAGAAACTACAAAGCATCATAAACGATTAACTGAAATAGCTAAGAAAGATTACAAAAAAGGAAAGATATGCTTCCCTAATTTTAGATATCGTACAATAGTTTGGAATCCATGGCCTGCATCATATGGTCATTTGCCAGGTTGGCTTGAGAGATGTTGGGGTATAGGATCAATGATGGATCTTGACACTTATGGTGATATGTCTTATATAGACACATCTAGTGTAGATTTAATGTTACAAGGGTTATCAAAACGTTATATGTGGGCAACAATGTCTAGACATACAAGAGGTCCAGCAGAAAATATGCTAGGTGATCTTGCAAGAGTTATTAAAGATTATAAGGTAGACTTTATGTTACTACCTGCTCATGTTGGTTGCAAAAATAGTATGTCCTTAGAAGCTGCAATGAGAGATACTTGCAAACAAAATGGAGTACCAATGTGTACATTTAGATATGAGTTCCTTGATAGCAGGGTTACTTCAAGACAAGGCATTAGAAATCAAATTAATAAATTCATGACAGAAGTTATGCATGCAGAGCCAATAGACGCAAGTCTTTTATATATAGATGACGGTGAAGAAGGCGACTGGTAAGAGTACAAAAACTTAGTTAAAAAACAAACCTCATGAAAATTGAAGCTATATTCAATGTCATGGGGTTTGTTTTATTAGTTAAGTTTATGAATTAGCATATCAAAAGAATAAATATAATATTAATTGTAAATTATAAAGATGAAAGGGGAGTTAATATGGACAAAATCAAATACAGCAAGGAAAACAAAAAGAAAGATGACAATTTCAAAAAGAAAAATATTAAACATAGTCCAAAAGATGAAAGTGCTAGGGCAGTTTTTGGAGCCCCAGAAGAGAAGCATTTAGATTAAGAATCTATAATGCTAAATTTATTTATACAATATTTTCAAATTGAGAGGAGAAATCTATGACTCATAGTGAAGATAAAAAAGCAGCAAAAAAAGGGAGTAAACAGCCCAAAAGTCCAGAGGTAATACATGTAGATGAACAGAAAAAACATTCTAGTAAAGGCCTTATTAAAGGAACGGAATAATAACTAAGTTCGGACAGGGTTTTTAATTACTCTGTCCCAGTATAATTGGTAAATAGAACATAGAATTATAATTAATAATATGATATTATATAAACTTAAGGTATTAGTTTAATTAAAGGAGTATATATGAATAATAAGGTTTTTGATGCTCAAGAATTTGTTTTGGATAATGGGTTAAAATTTATAAGTGTTAAGAGAGAGTCTCAATTAATGTCCATAAATATTGGAATTAAAGTGGGAGCTCTAGTAGAGAATAAAGCAGAAAAGGGTATCTCTCATTTTATTGAGCATATGCTTTTTAAGGGTACTAATGAAAGAAATAATGAAATTCTAAATGGTGAACTTGAACAGATTGGCGGAGAATATAATGCATATACTGATTATAGTTGCACTGTCTATAGCATTACAGCTTTAAGAGAAGAACTTGAAAATTCTCTAAAATTATTAAGCGACATGCTACTCAATTCCATTTTCCCTGAAGATGAAATAGAAAAGGAACGAGGCGTAATCCTTGCTGAAATAAGGACGAGCAGGGATGATATTGAAGAATATAGCTTTAATAAAATAAATGAAGTGGCATTTTCAAAAAGTCCACTTAAATATGATGTTATTGGTGACGAAAAAATTGTAAAAGCAATAAACAAGAAGAAGCTTGTTGACTTTTATAAAAAATATTATGTCCCTAACAACTGTTATATTACTATAGTTTCTAATTTCGATCATGAAGAAGTATTATTTTTGATTAATAAGTATTTTAATGATTGGAAATGTCAACAATTAAAGATGGAAAAAGTTATCGAGGAAAAGAATATTCCTCAAGTTACAACTTCGTATAAAAAAGATATTGAGCAAAGTACAATTATCTATCTATATACTTTCTATGGATTAAGTGACTATGAGGAACTTGTTTTAAGAATTTTAAATCATAGATTTGGTGCAAGTAATAATTCCATTTTATTTAGAAAATTGAGAGAAGAAAGAGGACTTGCCTACGATGTTTATTCAGAAATGGATTCCTCATATCATGTTAAAACTTTGTATATTTATACATCAGTTAGTGATGAATATGTTAATGAAGCAATTTCTATTATTGACGATTGCATAGCTAGTATTATTAAAAGGAAAATAATTTTCGATGACAGTTCAATTGAACTAATGAAAAAGGTGTTAAAAACAGCAATAGCATCAACTTTAGAAGACCCAACAGAACTTGGAAATTATGTTATGCATAGAAGTGTTGACGGAGATGATATTTATGGGTTTGTTAATGATATGGAAATGCTAAAAAACATTAAAAGAGAAGAAATTTATTTAACGGCTGAAACTGTATTTAGTAAACCAACTATTCACATATTATTACCTGGAAAGAGTGAATAAAATGAATGGAAAAGTAACAGGAATAGAAGCTCAGAAAAAAAATACTGATAGGGTTAATATTTATATAGATTATGAGTTTTCATTTGCCTGTAGTTTAGAGCTAGTATATAAATATAAAATTCAAAAGGGAAACAAAATTGAAGAAGAAAGTATTATTGAGATAACAGAAGAAGATAATTACTTTAAAGGGAAAAATGATGCGCTGAAGTGTATTGAGAGAACCTATAAATCGGAAAAAGAAGTAATCGATAAACTTTTGGACAAAGAATATGAAGAAAAAACTATTAATAGAGTAATGGAATTTATGAAGGAGTACAATTTTGTTAATGATTCAAGATATGCAAATGCATACATCAAAGAGAAAATGAATGGAGCAGGGCGAGAAAAGATAAAATTTGCATTGAAAAATAAAGGTATTCCAGAACATATAATTGAAGAAAAGTTAAATTTATTACTTGAAGGCAATGAAAAAGTAGTAGCCAGAGAACTTGCGAAAAAAAAGTTAAATATATTAATAAAAAATGAAAAAGACAAAAATAAACTTTACAAAAAACTTGGGGATTTTTTAGTAACAAAAGGGTTTAACTTTGAAATCGTTAAGGAAGTAGTACCAAGTATACTTAAGGAAGTTACTTTTGAAATCGAAAAAGAGGCTGAAAGCTTTGAAAATGATAATGAAGATGATAATGAAGATGATGAACTATTAGAGCTAGCAGAGAAAAGATACAATATCATAATTAAATCTGAAAAGGATAATAGAAAGGTTTATAAAAAACTTTCGGATTATCTTCTTAGGAAGGGTTATGGATGGGATGAAATAAAAGTAGTTTTAAAGAAAGTAGTTATGAAGGTTGGTGATTAATAGTGAAGTCCAATCCAGTCACACTAGTACTATTTATTGTATTTTTATATCCTTTAATTAAAGGCTTTTTTATAAAATTTTCATCAGATAATTATAAAAAAGGTGTAAGTAGTATAGGCGGAGATATTGCATTTATAATAGCTCTATTTATGGGGAGTAGTTTTTGTCGGAAATTATTTCTTGAGCATGAGACTGGCATATACAAAAGATTATATGATTTGATTCCCATGAAAACAGCTAACTATATACAGAATAATAATTTGATTTTGTACGTAATTATTATTCCATTAATAATTTATATAATATATAAGATAATAAGTTTGGCTCTGTATTTTGTTTTTATGATTACACTTTTCCCTATATTAGACATTATTGAAAAAAGGGTCAAATCAAGAAGCGATGTTTTTAAAAGAATAATAGGGGTGATATTCCATTTTCCTAGGGCCATAGCATATGTTTTAGTGGTAGTCTTTACCTTAAACATTTATTCGAATTTCAATAAAGATAATGATGTGAATTCATATTTACAGGAGTCAAAATTATATAATAATGTTTGTACAGAAGTTGTAATTCCAATTACTAAATCAGCAATAGCAAAGCAACTGCCTACAATAATCAATGATTCCTTTAAAATTCAAACAAAAGATGGTTGGCAATCTACTGGAGTTGTTTACTATAATGGGGTTACATTAGAAGAAGGTATTAAATCAAACAAGACAATAGATGATTATGCAAAACAACTTATTTCAAAGCAAAGAGATATTCTTTATAAATCTAAAACATTATATACATGGATTGGAAAAAATATTGAGTATGATAGTGCAAAAGCTAATGCTGTTCTCAATAACAATTTTAGTCAGAATTCTGGTGCAATTTCTACCTTTGATAGTAAAAAAGGAATTTGCTTCGATTATGCATGTCTTTTTGTAGCTATGTGCCGAGCTAATGATATTAAAGTAAGGCTTATTACGGGATATGGTTTCAATGGGGTTAGTTGGGTTGGACATGCATGGAATCAAATATACTATACTGAAGATAAAAGATGGGTCAATGTAGATTGCACATTTTTTAAGGGTGGTAATTATTTTGATACGGCAAGGTTTGATATGGATCATAAGGGGGCGGAAGTTGCTGGAGAATGGTGATTTATAAATATTGATTTCGAATGTAGGATAAAAGGAAAGACATGAGATTTTATGCTAAGAGGTTGTTCGCTGCGCATAGAAAGACTAAGCTGGTTAATTTGAAAATTGCTATCCACTCAAAACTCGCTACGCTCAAACATTTCGTGGACTTAACGCAATTTCCAAATTAACCAGCCAAGTCTTTCTAATGCTCGCTCAGACAACCTCTACGCATAAAATCTCATGTCTTTCCTTTTGCGTAGATTTTTATAGTAGAATAAATATTAATATTTGAAGTGGGGAGATATTTGAGAATTGGCTACGCTCAAACATTTCGTGGACTTAACGCAATTTTGAAATTAACCAGCCAAGTCTTTCTAGTGCTCGTTCAGACAAACTCTACGCAGAAAATAGCATCTTGTTACTTTTGCGTACATTTTGAATAGTAGAGTAAATATTAATATTTGACGTGAGAAGATGGTTGAGAACTCGCTATGCTCAAACATTTGGTGGACTTAACGCATTTATGTATTAAAAAAATAGTTGGAGTTACTTTTTCAAGTTCCTTGTTATTAAGTTTATTGCTTTTTCGCAGTCTTTATCGGTTTCGTCAAGGGACCAGGCGATGTTAAAGTGAATTAGTGCTTTTTTGTAGTCTTTTTCCATTGCGTAGCAGTAGGCAAGATTAAAAAAGTAGATGCTTTGTTTTTTTAGATTTATGGCGGATTTTAGAAGTGGGATTGCTTTATTATACTGTTGTAATTTTATAAAACATACAGCAGAATTATAAAGGCAAGCTGGTTCATTTTGTTGATTTGTTGAGGATTTTTTATACATTTCAATGGCACTATTATAGTCTTTTGAATTATAATAATCATTTGCCCTATTAAAGTAATTCATTTTATCGCCTCCAAAAGTAAACTTCTATATAAATTCTATTAGCTTTAAATATAAAATATTACCTTTATTTTCTCCAATTTTATCCCTAAATATTCAAATAAGTGAAGTTGAGATAATATCTTGCACGCATAAAATAATAGGAATAGTTGAAATTTTCAAGATAAAAACATATAATAAAAAGTGGACTAATAAATACTATTACAAGGTGTTTATTATAAACAATTAAGAAGAATGGGAAGATGAGCGATGAGAAGGTTATTACATTTGGGTCTAGATGTTGGATCGACAACTGTAAAACTAGTTGTTATTGACGATAGCGATAAAATATTATTTAGTAAATACGAAAGACATTTTTCAGATATTAAGAATACAATAGTTAGTTTAATAGAAGAAGCATCTTCTATATTTAAAGAAGAATTAGTAACTGTTATGGTAACAGGTTCAGGTGGCTTTTTAGTATCTAAGTGGTTAGATGTTGCTTTTGTCCAAGAAGTAATTGCTGGGACAAAAACTGTTGAGACATTAATTCCACAAACTGATGTAGCAATAGAACTGGGTGGAGAAGATGCAAAGATAACTTATTTTGATGATACCATTGATCAGAGAATGAATGGAACCTGCGCAGGCGGTACGGGAGCTTTTATAGATCAAATGTCGGCATTACTTCAAACAGATGCTTTTGGACTAAATGAAATGGCAAAGAGCTATAACGTTTTATATCCTATTGCTGCTAGATGTGGTGTTTTTGCTAAAACAGATGTGCAACCTTTGCTCAATGAAGGAGCTGCAAGAGAAGATATTGCGGCATCTATTTTTCAATCTGTGGTAAATCAGACTATAAGTGGTCTTGCCTGTGGAAAACCTATTAGGGGTAATGTTGCGTTTCTAGGAGGACCATTATATTTTTTATCTGAGTTAAGGAAAAGGTTTGTTGAAACTTTAAATCTGACTCCAGAGCAAGTGATTTTTCCAGAAAATTCACAGCTATTCGTAGCTATAGGGGCTGCACTTTCCTCAAAAGAGGAGAAAGTGATTTCCTTCAAGGATTTAAACTCTAGGCTTACAAAATTAAAAGAATCAGTTAGTCATGAGATTGAAAGATTAAGGCCCTTATTTATTGATAATCAAGAGCGTAATGAGTTTAATGATAGACATAGTTTGCATAAAGCTAAAAGAAATGACTTAAATACTTATAAAGGTAAGTGTTACTTGGGAATTGATGCAGGTTCAACCACAACTAAGGCAGCGCTTATTGATGAAAATGGTGCGCTACTTTACTCATATTATGGAAGTAACCAAGGTAATCCTTTAAAGCAATGTATAACCATATTAAAAGAGTTATATGGTATTCTGCCTACTGAAGCGGTTATTGCAAATTCAGTTGTTACAGGTTATGGGGAAGCGTTAATTAAATCAGCATTATCTGTTGATATTGGTGAAATTGAAACAGTTGCACACTATAAGGCGGCTGACTTTTTCTTGCCAGGAGTAGATTTTATTCTTGATATAGGTGGACAGGATATGAAATGCCTTAGAATAAAGGAAGGTATTATTAGTAGCATTATGCTCAATGAAGCATGTTCTTCAGGCTGTGGATCTTTCCTAGAAACTTTTGCATATTCACTTAATATGAGTATTAATGATTTTGCTAAATCAGCACTTACGTCAAGCAATCCTGTTGATTTAGGATCAAGATGTACGGTGTTTATGAATTCAAGAGTTAAACAAGCTCAGAAGGAAGGCGCAAAGGTTGGCGATATTTCGGCAGGTCTTTCTTATTCGGTTATAAAAAATGCTCTTTTTAAGGTAATAAAAATTAGAAATCCTAAAGAACTTGGAGAAAAAATTATTGTTCAAGGTGGAACTTTTTATAATGATGCTGTTTTAAGGAGTTTTGAGTTAATTTCAGGCAGAGAAGCTGTTAGACCAGATATTGCTGGTATTATGGGTGCTTTTGGAGCTGCAATTATTGGCAAGCAAAGATATGAAGAGGGTTATGAAAGCACATTAATAAAAGAAAAGGACTTAAGCAGTTTTACTATGGAAGCATCCATGAGACGCTGTGGTCTTTGTAGTAATAATTGTTTGTTAACCATAAACAAATTTCCAGGAGGTAAAGAATTTATTTCTGGTAATAGATGTGAAAGAGGGGAAGGGGAAGAAACTCATAAAAGTGATATTCCAAACCTCTATGATTATAAATATAAAAAAATATTTGCATATAAGCCTCTAACGAAAGAAGAAGCAACAAGGGGAACGGTTGGAATTCCTAGAGTATTAAATATTTATGAGAACTACCCATTTTGGGCAGTATTCTTCAAGGAGCTTGGATATAGAGTTGAGCTTTCTCCAAGATCTTCAAAAAAGATTTATGAGCAAGGTATTGAAACAATTCCTTCTGAATCAGTATGTTATCCTGCAAAATTAGTTCATGGTCACATTATGAGTTTAATTAATAAAGAGGTAGACTTTATTTTTTATCCAAGCTTACCTTTTGAACAAAAGGAAGATGAGGGAGCTAATAATTGTTTCAACTGTCCAATTGTAATTTCATATCCAGAAGTTATTAAAAATAATATGGATGTGCTTAGAGAAAAAAATATTAAATTTATGAACCCATTTCTCCCTTTAGACAATAAAACTAGATTTTTTGAAAGACTTTATGAAGAATTCAAACCGCAAGGAATTTCAAAGAAAGAGATGAAGTCTGCTTTTGATAAAGCTTGGAAGGAAAAACTAGATGTAAAGGCTGATATTAGAAATAAAGGTGAAGAAGTTTTAAAATATTTGAAGGAAACTGGTAAAAAAGGTATAGTTTTAGCTGGAAGACCATATCACATTGATCCCGAAATAAACCATGGTATTCCCAATATTATAACGGGATATGAAATGGCTGTTTTAACTGAAGATTCTGTGGCACACCTAGGTAATGTTGCAAGACCATTGAGAGTTGTTGATCAGTGGGCATACCATTCACGGCTATATGCAGCGGCTAGTTTTGTTGCCGAGCAGGATAACTTAGAAATTATTCAGTTAAATTCCTTTGGATGTGGAATAGATGCAGTAACAACAGACCAAGTTCAAGAAATAATGGATTCCTACGGGAAAATATATACGGTTTTAAAAATTGATGAAGGCAATAATTTAGGTGCTGCCCGAATTAGAATTCGTTCTTTACGTGCAGCAATGCAGGAAAGAGATTTAAATGGAATTAAATCTTTTAAACAACATACCGCTAAGGAAAGAGTAATATTCACAGAAGAGATGAGAAAAAATCATACAATATTGGCACCGCAGATGTCTCCTATACATTTTGAGCTGTATCAAGAGGCAATCAGCTCATCTGGGTATAAAATTGAAATACTGCCTTCAGTTGATAAAAGTGCAGTAGAAGAAGGTTTGAAGTATGTAAATAACGATGCCTGTTATCCTTCAATAATTGTTGTTGGACAAATCATTGAAGCTTTAAAATCGGGAAAATATGATGTGAATAATACTTCGATTTTTATCACTCAAACTGGTGGGGGTTGTAGGGCAACTAATTATATTGGTTTCTTAAGAAAAGCTCTAAAAGATGCAGGATTTGAAAATATTGCAGTAGTTTCTGTAAGTGCTTCTGGAATTGAAAAGAATCCAGGAATGAAATATTCAATTGCAATGCTTAGAAAATTTGTAATGGCAACCGTCTATGGGGATATTTTAATGAGAGTTCTTTATAGGGTGAGACCATATGAAAAAATTAAAGGCTCTGCAAATCTATTATATGACAAATGGATGGAGGACTGTAAAGCATCTGTAAGTAAAGTGCAATCAATTAGAGAATATAAGAAAAAAATTAGACAAATTATTTCGGACTTTGATAATTTAGAAATTAATGAAACAGCAAAACCAAAAGTAGGATTAGTAGGAGAAATTTTAGTTAAATTTCATCCAACTGCAAACAATGATATTGTAAGTATTATTGAAGAAGAAGGCGGAGAGGCTGTAATGCCAGATTTGTTAGGCTTTTTCCTTTATTGTGCTTATAATCAGAATTACAAGGAAAAGGTTTTATCAGGGAATAAGATTGATAAGACTGTTGGAAACTTAATGGTAAGTATAATGGAGTTTTATCAGAAGGAAATGAAAAAGGCATTAGATGAAA
The DNA here is from genome assembly GCA_963791805.1 of uncultured Clostridiaceae bacterium. Lineage (GTDB taxonomy): Bacteria > Bacillota > Clostridia > Clostridiales > Clostridiaceae > JACMJL01. The sequence goes on along the minus strand of CAWBTU010000004.1, from coordinate 59,323 downwards.
GCAATAGATTTGAAGCTCCAAAAAGCATAAAAGAACTTTCTTTGGCAGCGGCACCTATAGTTTCCATTGGAAATCAGACAGGAGAAGGTTGGTTCTTAACTGCAGAAATGGTAGAACTTATTGAAAGTGGAGTTAAAAATATAGTTTGCATGCAACCTTTTGCTTGTTTACCAAACCATGTAACAGGTAAAGGTATGTTTAAAGAATTAAAGAGAAGGTATCCAGGCACTAATGTGGTAGGGATAGATTATGATCCTGGTGCTAGTGAAGTTAATCAATTGAACAGAATTAAACTAATGTTATCAGTGGCTTTTAAAAATTTAAAGAATGAAAATAGAAAAATTAGTGAGATTAAGAAGATTGATTATAAACCTAAATTTAAGTCTGGAAAATCAAAACAAATGTTAATAAACAGAAGAAACTTAACATCTACTACAGGAAAATTAGATAATGCAGTTGATGAAATTGTATTTATAAAAGAATAAATTAAAATCCCAAAGTAATATAGTGGTACTTTGGGGTTTTAGTTTTGTAACTATAATGTAACTTATTGTAATACATTTGAAAACTATAAAAAGTTTAATGTGCTATAGTAGTATTATAGTATATTCAGTCGAGGTGAAAAATCAAATGAAAATTAACAAAAGAAGAGTATATTCCCTTTTGGCAAGTTTATTGGTAATATGCGCGATATCAGTTTTAATAAGCTTTAAATATAATCAGGTTAAAGGAAGTAGAGCTGAGGCTTCAAATAGAAAACTACTCTTAGTTCAGGAGCAAAAAGCTGAGGCTGAAAGACAGGCAGAAGCTGAGAGACAAGCAGCAGCTCAGAAACAAGCTGAAGAGGAAGCAGCAAGACAAGCAGAAGCAAAAAAACAGGCTGAAGCTGAAGCCCAGGCTAAGGCTGAAGCACAAGCTAGAGCAGATGCACAAGCTAAAGCTGAAGCTCAGGCCAAAGCGGTACAAGCCTTGGCAACTAAAAACACTCAAGCTGTACCAATTGGCAGTAAAGTGGCTTACTTAACCTTTGATGATGGTCCGTCACTTAATGTAACACCTTTAATTTTAGACGTCTTAAAACAAGAAAATGTCAAGGCAACATTTTTCGTATTAGGAAGCAGAGTTGAAGCATATCCAAGTATATTAAAAAGGGAAAAAGCAGAAGGAAATGCTATAGGAAACCATTCATATACTCATGATTACAAATATATCTATGGTTCATCGCAAAATTTTTTAAGTGATTTTAGTAAAGCAAATACTGTTATAACATCAATAATTGGTGATTATAATAAAACGCTAATAAGATTCCCTGGTGGATCTTCAGATAAACCAACATATAGGCAAGTTGCTCAGAAAGCAGGGTATCATTATGTGGACTGGAATTGTTTGACCGGAGACGCAGAAGTTTCTCTTGCATCAGTAGATAGGCTAATGGCAAGGTTTAAACAAACTTACTCTGGTCAAAAGGAATTAATTATTTTAATGCATGATGCTGCAGGAAAAACTACTACTCCAAAAGCATTGCCTCAGATTATTAAATTTTTAAAAGATCAAGGATATGTATTTCGAACTTTATAATAATAATAACTATAAAGAAACTATTTCATTACTTGATTTTTATTCCTTAATCATTTAATACAAATATCAAGACTTATAAAGCATAAGCCTTGATATTTTTTTTGGAAAATAGGCTATGAACAGATATAGAATGCGAAAAATCCATAAATGTCATGAAAATGCTAGTACATACTAAAAAACAAATCAGAATTTTACTAGAAATGTGCTGTATTGTCATCGGATACATATAAGTTTTTAGCTAGAATTAAATAGAAGATAATTTTTACATATTTCTTCTTAAAATTAGAATTATTAAGTGCTGGTGTTTCATTAGGAAACGTGCTAACCTTAAAATATAATGACAGGTGAAATATTTGCATTGGTAGGTATTTCTCTATTATTTATTTTAGAAAACAGCTATAATTATATTCCTATAAAACCTGATTATTCTCAAGTATAAGGAAGAATGTGCGATAAAAATGAACTTGTTCTAGGAGGTACTAATATGTTTAAAAGATTAAGATTAGGGCAAAGCTTAACCCTTGGTGCATGCGTAATTTTATTATTAGGATTTATTACCCTTAATATCATAGTCTTGGAGTCATCTTATTCATACAGCCATAAGCAAGCTAAAAATATAGCATTATTAACCTCAAAAGATAATGCAGAAAAAGTTGTCCTAAACTTTGAAAGAGTTGAGACTATAGGGAAAAGTATAGCAAATCAAATGGAAACAATGGTACAAGAAGGTAACCCTTCAAGAGCAATTGTTATATCAACAATGAAGAATACTTTAACTCAATCGAAGGATATTTTTGGAATTACTGTAGCCTATGAGCCTAATGAGTTTGATGGAAAAGATACAGAATATATAGATAAAGAAGGAAATGATTCTAAAGGCCAGTTTATGCCATACATAACTAGAGCAAGTGATAATAAGTTTTCTACAGAACTTGGCTTTAATAAGTATTATACTGAAAAGCAAATGCTATGGTATAGTGTTCCACAAAGCACACACAAAATATATCTTACCGAACCTACAAACTACCCAGTTCAAGGGAAAAATGTTACTATGGTTTCAATTGTAGTTCCTATAATGAGAAATGAACAATTTATTGGAGTTGTAAGTATAGACACTACTATAGATTATCTACAAACTGAAATTGAGCAAGTAACCCCTATGGGTGGATTTTCTCAAATTGTATCTTCAGAAGGAATTTATGTTGCTAATGGCTCTAATCCTGGAAAAATAATGAGCAGTGTTAAGAAGGAAAAGGAATGGATTCCTATATTGAAAAGAACATCAAAAGGAGATCAATTTACCGAAGTTGGATTTTCTTCAGATAAAAATGAAAAAGTATTAAGAGTTTTTAGCTCAATAAATATTCAAGGTGCAGATCAATATTGGACTTATGTAAGCATAATTCCTCTTAGCCATGTTTATGAAGAATATAGTTCTATGTTCAAACTAATGATAATTGTTGGGATACTTCTTTTTTCATTTATTATCTATATCAATTATTCAATTATAATAAAAGATTTGTAAAAATCCTATTTCTTTCTAATACATGGAAAGGAGCTAACTATATATGTCGAATACCTCAAATAATACAAACAAAATTGCGGAAAATAATTGTGCTAATTATACATTTGACAATATAATTGGTAATAATAAAAATTTAAGAAAAACTATTGATTTTGCACATAAAGTAGCGCATAGTAATTCTTCTATTTTAATTCTAGGAAAAACGGGAACGGGAAAAGAGTTATTTGCGCAAAGCATTCACAATGAAAGTAATTTTTCCAAGGGTCCATTTATAGCAGTTAATTGTGCAGCTATACCAGATACATTAGTAGAAAGTGTTCTTTTCGGAACTGTAGAAGGCGCCTTTACTGGTGCAAAAAATAATGAAGGGTTATTATATCAAGCTCAAAACGGCACTATTTTTCTAGATGAAATTAATTCCTTAAATTTAGATTCTCAAGCCAAGTTATTACGGTTCCTTCAAGATAAAACTATTAGAAGTGTTGGAGATAATAAACAGAGAAAGATATTGTGTAGATTAATTAGCGCTGCTAACAAGGATATGGAAGAAGAAATCAAATCCAATAAAATAAGAGAAGATTTATATTATAGATTAGCAACAGTGGTACTGCATATTCCTCCACTAACAGAACGAATAGATGATATTCCTGTATTAACAAAATTTTTTACAGATAAATACAGCAAAGATTTTAATAACAATATTGTTGAAGTTGACGATGAACTAAAGCAGCTATTTATGAACTATGATTGGCCTGGAAATGTTAGAGAATTAGAACACGTAGTTGAAAGTGCTATGAACCTTGTAGATGAAGATGAGAAAACATTAAAATTAAAACACCTATCTTCATTTTTACAGCGAAAATTTTTAAAACAGAGTACCTTTAGTATCAATGAGCCGAGTAAAGAAACTTATTCAGCAGAAAAGCCTCTACATGATATTCTAGATGAAGTTGAAAGACAGGTAATTATTGAAAGACTTTCAAAGAATCAAGGAAATATTAGTCAAACAGCAAAGGAACTAGGAATATTTAGGCAGGCTCTTCAATATAGGATTAGGAAACATGAGATTGAGGAATCTGAATATATGTAATCTAAATCTGTATAGAATTTTATAAAGCAATTTAAAACTGCATGCAATTTTAAATTGCATAGATGAAATATATACGGAAACTTGTCTTATAACGGCACACGTTAAGGATTTAACAATACAAATAGCCGAATATTTTAAATGCAATAATATTTTGCATTTAAAATATTCGGCTATTATTATTAATGGAAAACTAGGAGGAAATGCGCTAGTTGCAATGCCTAGAAAAACTTCTACAAATAGCAATAGTTGGCATGGAACTTGCTACAATACTTGTAGTACAATATTAATTAGCCTAGAGAATGTTTCTTATGAAGAAAATAAGGATAAATTATATTACATTGATTTGCTGATAGTATCATTAATATAGGAGGAATTTATATGCTTGACTACAACAACTTGTCTTTAAGGAACTTAATTGATGAAAAATTGTTAGTAACTGCGCAAAAAAAAATGTGCAATTTATTAAATTTTTCCATAGTTACTATTGATGCTGATGGTAATGTGTTTGGGGAAATGGTGAGTTCTACACCTTTTTTTCAGTTAATTTGTTCTACAAATAAAGGTGTAACTTTCTGTGAAAAATATAAATTTATTTTTAATGAAAAGGTTGTCAAAGATAGGAAATGTCAGGTTTATGACTGTCATATGGGTATAAAAAATTGTATAGCTCCCATTATAGTCGATGATGTTTTCTTAGGTTCTGTTATAGTAGGACAATTTTTTTCTGAATCAGAGACGTTTAAAAAAAATAACTTTAATGTAAAAAGGCTTTCTAAAGAATTAGATCTTCCAGAAGATAAAATGCAAGAAGCTATTTTGAAAATACCAGTAGCTTCAGAAGAAAATATATTAAACTTCTTAGAATGTTGTGAGTTTTTATCTAATTATTTCACAGAAGTAGCTACAAAAATTGTTACTGAAAAAAAATTATTGCATCAAACACAAGAGAAGCTAAAATATGAGGATGAAGCCGAAAAAGCATTATTAAAAACCTTAGGAGCCCAAATTAATCCGCATTTTCTATTTAATACACTAAACTCTATTACTAGAATGGCATTTTTAGAAAATTCACCAAATACAGAGGAAATGATTTATTGTTTATCAGATTTATTACGATATACTTTAAAACAAAATGAGGAGTTTCCAACTATAGACAGTGAATTACAAAATATTAAAAAATATTTGTTCATTCAAAGTATACGTTTTGGAGATCGCATAAAATACACTATTGATGTTCCGGATGAATTATTAAGTTATAGAATTCCAGCTATGGTTTTGCAACCTATTGTTGAAAACGCTATTATACACGGACTTGAACCAAAAGTTGAAGGTGGCAATATATGTATTTCAGGAGAGATTATAGATAATAATATTAGAATTACAGTTGAAGATACTGGCGTGGGTATTTCAGCAAAAAAAATTAAAGAACTGTTAGATAATGATAAAAAAAATCATACAGGATTAGGCGTTTATAGCTCTCATCATAGGGTAAATACTTATTTTGGTGCTGATTATGGCTTAAAAATCTACAGTGAAGAAAATTTAGAGACAAAAATGGAGATACTTTTACCATGCTTTAAAGAACTATCACCCGTAAAAAAATAAACTAAATCTAAGTATTTTATTAATCATACAAAAGAGAGGATTGGATTTAATGTATACACTTATGATTGTTGAAGATGAGTCAATGGAAAGAGAAGCATTACACAAAATTATTTCTAATGAATTTAAAAATGAGATTAGAATACTTGATGATGCAAAAAATGGTATTGAGGCAATAACAAAAGCTAAGCAAAATAAACCTGATATTATATTAATGGACATTGGACTTCCTGGTAAAAATGGTATTGAAGTTCAACAAGAGATAATATCATCTTTACCCAATGTACAAACAATTATACTTACAGCCTATTCAGATTTTACCTATGCCCAAAGTGCAGTAAAGCTTAAAGTAAAAGATTATTTATTAAAACCAGTTAAAACTTCAACACTAAAATTAGCTATTAATAAAATTATTCTGGATTTAAATAATGTACCTTTAAATGAATACATGCTTCCTCTAAAAGAAAAGGAATGTGAATCGGATATAATACAGAAATCTATCTCTTATATCAACAATAATTTTAAAGAAAAGATTGACCTTGAATCTATTTCCAATCACATACATCTTAATGCACAATATTTTAGTCGTATTTTCAAAAAAGAAATGGGAATTAGTTGTATAGATTATTTAAATCAGTTGAGGATCAACAATTCCTGCAAAATGTTATTCACAACCTCTTATCCTGTTTATAGAATAGCTATTGAATCAGGATTCACGGATGCATCGTATTTTAGTAGGGTATTTACAAGACTTCTAAAAGAGACTCCAGTAGAATATCGCAGACGAAATTCATATAGTTCTGACAATAGGAACAGTTCTAGTTATAAAAAAATATTACCAATTATAGAAGAACATTATGAATCTTTTAACAAAGTTATGTAACTAAATTGATATTAAGGGCAAAGGCATTGAAACTTGATGGTTTATTCATCAAGTTTCAATGCCTTTTCTATCCTTTCAAGAGAAAATTAAGGTAATTCATGCTACTAATAATCCAAGAAAATCAAGATAGTGCTATAAAAATTAGAAAAACAAATCAGTATTGTACAAGAACTTCTTTTTATTGTTAAAAACTATAACAACATTATGAGCTAAAATTAAAGCATCAAAGCATTTTAAAAAACTATAAAACTACGTAATTGAAAATGTTTGTTTACAAATTAGGAGGTATGCCTATGTAGAGCAGTTGGTATAGGTATTTAAGTGAGGTATTAAAAAAATAGTTCAAGACTTTTCTAGCGAAATTACTACTTATTATGTAATGGATTACAGTTTAGATGAAATTAAAAATATTAAGTCAAGTTAAGTTCAACTACATTAATAAAGTAAAGTTCAAAAGAATTTAAGAGGAGGATAATTATGTGTGAAGTAGCAGGAGCTAATGCGAGTGCAACGGTTGCTAAAAAAAAGTTATTATCAGGATTTTATAAAAAAGGTATTGGAATTGGCTTATTCTCAGGGTTTTCCTATGGACTATTCTCAGCATTTTTAGCATTAGCTATGACAAAGGGAGTTTGGGCTGATTGGAATGGTGCAAATAAAGCTGGTTTATCTGCATTTGCTGTTTTATATGTAGTTGGTGCACTTGGTTGTGGTGTAAATGACACTTGTAGTGCAGTTTGGTCATTAATTATGGCAGGTGTTAGGGGTAAGCTTGGAGATTATTTTAGAACACTTAATTCTAAACCAGGTAGGTTGATTATGTTAGCTGCTCTTATGGGAGGCCCTATTGCCAATTCAGCTTATGTAATTGGTCTTGCATCAGCTGGATCACTAATTGTTCCAATTTCTGCACTTTGCCCTGCAATTGGCGCTATTTTAAGCAGAATTTTATACAAACAAAAACTAAATAAGCGTATGCTTCTTGGAATTGCTATTTGTGTTTCTGCTAGTGCTTTGATTGGTATCTCAAGTATGACTGGAGGTGCACATAAAGGTGTTGCAGTAGGTATAATATGTGCCATTGTAGCTGCTCTTGGATGGGGTATTGAAGGTTGTATAGCTGGTTATGGTACAGCAATGGTAGATTCTGAGATCGGTATTACAATTCGTCAAGTAACATCAGGACTTTCAAATTTATTAATATTTATTCCCGTTATAGCTATTGTAGGTGGAAATGCAGGTAATTCATTTCATCTTACTGCACAGGCGTTTACAAGCAGTTCAGCCATGATTTGGTTTGCTGTAAGTGGTCTTTGTGCATATCTTTCATATATGACTTGGTACAAGGGTAGTAGTATGACTGGTGTTGCTCTTGGTATGGCAACTAATGGTACTTACTCATTCTTCGGACCATTCTGCTGTTGGATTATTCTTGGTGTGATTTTCGGTATAAAGGGTTGGACACTTACTCCTATATCTTGGGCTTGTGCTGTATTAATGGCAATCGGTATATTGATAATCGCAATGAATCCAATGGACTTATTCAAAAAAAGTGAGGTGTAAATTGTATGAATCCACTTAATTATGCTATTCTAAAACATTTTACAAAAGTTAAAGCAGCATGTGCAGATGACGTTATGGAAGCTTTAAAAGATCAATATAGTAATTTCAGAGCATTTAATAAAAATTCTATTGTTTCAGCATTAATGACAGCTGAAGCTAATGGACTTATTGAAGAAAAAAGTTTTGATATGGATAAGTCAGGTAATTTAAGAATTTACTATCATGCAAATGATGAAGGCGCAGCTACAATTAATAAATATATAAAAGATTAATAAGGTAAATTATTATTTCAAAGCAAGGTTTTGCACGTAAAAGTGTAATTACTTGAATAAATTTAAAAAAAATATGTTCTTAATTAAGAAAGGGGAGTTATTTGTGAAATATTACGGAGAAGAAGCATTAGGTCTAATTGAAACATTAGGAATGGTTCCAGCAATTGAGGGAGCAGATCAAATGTTAAAGGCGGCTAATGTTGAATTGGTAGCATACGAAAACATAGGTTCAACACTTGTAACAATTATGGTTAAGGGTGATGTTGGAGCAGTTAAGGCATCTGTTGAAGCAGGAGCAGCTGCAGCTGCAGCAATAGGTACATTAACAGCACAAAATGTTATGCCACGTCCTATTAAAGATATTGGTGGCGTTGTTTCAACATATGAAATAGCTGAGACAGAGAACGTACTACCAAAGAGTAAATACAGAGCTTTAGGGTTAGTAGAAACATTTGGTATAGTTTTTGCTTTAGAGGCAGCAGATGCAATGTGCAAAGCTGCGGATGTTGAATTAATTGGCTTTGAAAATGTAGCTTCTGGCTATATTTCAGTATTGATTCGCGGAGATGTAGGAGCATGTAAAGCAGCTGTAGATAGTGGCGTAAGCGCTGTTACTAATATGGGAGCTGAAGTTTATAGTTCAGTTGTTATCCCAAGTCCACACCAAGATCTTGAAAAAATCATGGCGCTCTATACGCTTGAAACTTTGAATCCATAAAAAAATATTTAGTGAGTGAAAAGGAGAGTCAGAAATGAATATTATTGACAATGATTTGCTCTCCATTCAAGAGTCTCGAATTCTTGTGGAAAATGCCAGTGTTGCTCAAAAACAACTGGCAACCTTTCCTCAGGAAAAACTGGATGAGATTGTTGAGCGTATGGCAGAAGAAATAGGAAAGCATGCCTACGAACTTGCCATGATGTCCCGAGATGAAACTGATTATGGCAAATTGCAGGATAAATATATTAAGAATCGCTTTGCATGTGAATATTTGCCAATTAGACTTAGAGGAATGCGATGCGTGGGTATTATTCAGGAAGATAAGCAGAAAAAGACTATGGATGTAGGTGTGCCTAGAGGAATAATTATTGCTTTATGCCCTGCAACTAGTCCAGTTTCTACAACTATTTATAAGACTTTAATTGCAATTAAGTCTGGTAATGCAATTATATTTTCTCCAAACCCTAGAGCGAGGAAGACAATTAGTAAGGCCCTTGATATTATGATTCGCGCAGCTGAGGGATATGGATTACCAGTAGGGGCTCTTGCGTATCTACATACTGTTACGCAAAGCGGAACAATAGAGTTAATGAACCACAAAGCAACTTCCTTAATTATGAATACAGGTGTTCATGAAATGCTTAAAGCAGCATACAAATCAGGAAAGCCTGTAATCTATGGAGGAACTGGAAATGGACCTGCATTTATCGAGCGTACAGCAGATATCAAACAGGCAGCTAGGGATATCATTTCTAGTAAGACTTTTGATAACGGTATTTTATCAGCTGCAGAACAATCTGTTGTTGTAGATAGCTGTATCTCAGATGAGGTAAAACAGGAGCTTAAGAATAATGGTGCATACTTCATGACAGAAACTGAGGCAGAAAAACTAGGTTCTCTCTTTTTTCATAGTGATGGTAGCACAGATTCAGAAATGGTTGGTAAATCGGCACATGAATTGGCAAAAAAAGCAGGATTCTCTGTTCCAGAATGTACCACTGTTCTAATATCGGAGCAAAAATATGTTTCTGAGACTAATCCATATTCTAAAGAAAAACTAGGCCCAGTTTTGGCCTACTACATCGAAGATGATTGGATGCATGCTTGTGAAAAGTGCATTGAGTTGCTCTTAACTGAAAGGCAAGGACACACTCTTGTTATACATTCAAAAGACGAAGATGTGATTCGTCAATTTGCGTTAAAAAAACCCGTTGGTAGGGTGCTTGTTAACACTCCTGCTGTCTTTGGAAGTATAGGTGCAACTACTAATTTGTTTCCTGCTTTGACCTTGGGTAGCGGATCCGCTGGAGAAGGTATGACCTCTGATAATGTTTCACCGATGAATCTTATTTATATCCGTAAAGTCGGTTATGGAGTGAGGAATATAGAGGAAATTGTAAGTGGCATAAGTGCAGAGGAGAAAAACGCTTTATGCCAGATGGAAAACCAGAACCTGTATAACCTAGAAGATATTAAAATGCTGCAGCAAATTTTGAAAAATGCTATGGAAGAACTAAGGTAGTAATACGGTTTGCATGGAGCATGACAAACTATAGATATTAAAATTTATGAAAGAATGAGAGGTAACAATTATGGATATTCGTGAATTTTCAAATAAATTTGCAGAGGCAACTAAAAATATGTCTGCAGAAGAACGATCATCTTTAATGAAAATGTTCGAAGGTATTTCTAATGAAATTACAAAAGAAGTTCCTGTAACCAGTGCAGTAGCTTGTGAGCAGGAATCAGGTGTTCCAAATGGTATAACAGAACGTCTTAGCAGACTTAAACAAAACTATTTAAAGTGGACACCTACAATTACAACACATCGTGCTAGAGCAATTACTAAAATTGCTCAGGAAAACCCTGGAATGCCTAGAAGTATATTTCGTGGTAAAAGTTTTAGGTATTGCTGTGAGACAGCACCTTTAGTAATTCAACCAGATGAACTTATCGTAGGAGCTCCTTGTGGTGCACCTCGTGCTGGAGCCTTTTCACCGGATATAGCTTGGAGATGGATGGAAACTGAACTTGAGACAATTGGGTCAAGGCCTCAAGATCCATTTTATGTATCAGAAGAAGATAAAAAAATTATGCGTGAAGAGATTTTCCCTTATTGGAAAGGTAAATCTGTAGACGAGTATTGTGAAGATCAGTATCGTGAAGCTGGTGTTTGGGAGCTTTCAGGTGAATCCTTTGTATCAGATTGCTCCTATCATGCAACAAATGGTGGTGGAGATTCAAATCCTGGATATGATGTAATCCTTATGAAAAAGGGAATGCTTGATATTCAGAAGGAAGCACAAGATCACTTGGATAAGTTAGATTACGAAAATCCTGATGATATCGAAAAAATCTATTTTTATAAATCCGTTATAGATACTGCTGAAGGCGTTATGATTTACGCTAAGCGTTTATCAGATTATGCCGCTGAACTTGCAGCTAAAGAAATGAACCCTAAGCGTAAGGCTGAATTAGAGAAGATTTCTGAAATCAATGCATGGGTTCCTGCACATAAGCCTCGTACTTATTGGGAAGCAATCCAATCTGTTTGGACTGTTGAATCTTTATTAGTAGTTGAAGAAAATCAAACTGGTATGTCAATCGGTCGTGTTGACCAATATATGTATCCTTTATACAAGGCAGATATGGAACAAGGTCGTATGAATGACTTTGAAGCATTTGAGTTATCTGGTTGTATGCTTATAAAAATGTCAGAGATGATGTGGGTAACTAGTGAAGGCGCATCTAAGTTCTTTGCAGGATACCAACCATTTGTAAATATGTGTGTGGGTGGAGTAACAAGAGAAGGTCTTGATGCAACAAATGACTTAACTTACCTACTAATGGATGCAGTTCGTCATGTTAAAATTTATCAACCATCTTTAGCTACACGTATTCATAACAGATCACCTAAGAAGTATATGAAGAAAATTGTTGATGTTGTTCGTTCAGGTATGGGATTCCCAGCTTGTCATTTTGATGATGCACATATAAAGATGATGCTAGCAAAAGGTGTTTCTATAGAAGATGCTAGAGACTATTGCTTAATGGGATGCGTTGAACCTCAGAAGTCTGGTCGTTTATATCAATGGACTTCTACAGCATATACACAATGGCCTATATGTATTGAATTAGTTTTAAACCATGGTGTTCCTTTATGGTATGGCAAGAAGGTTTGTCCTGATTTAGGAGATATAAGCAACTTTAAAACTTACGAAGAATTCGATAATGCAGTTAAAGAACAAATCAAATATATTACAAAATGGAGTAGCGTTGCTACAGTAATTTCACAACGTGTTCATAGAGAATTAGCTCCAAAGCCTTTGATGTCTATAATGTATGAAGGGTGTATGGAAAAAGGTAAAGATGTTTCAGCAGGTGGCGCAATGTACAATTTCGGACCAGGTGTTGTATGGTCAGGACTTGCAACTTATACAGATTCCATGGCTGCTATTAAGAAGTTAGTATACGATGAGAAGAAATATACTCTTCAGCAGTTAAACGAAGCATTAAAAGCTGAGTTTGTAGGATATGAACAGGTTAAAATCGATTGTTTAAAAGCTCCTAAATATGGTAATGACGATGACTATGCAGATTTAATTGCTGCAGATTTAATAAACTTTACAGAAATGGATCACAGAAAATACAAGACTTTGTATTCTGTATTAAGTCATGGTACTCTATCCATTTCAAACAATACTCCATTTGGTCAGCTACTTGGTGCATCTGCTAACGGTCGTATGGCTTGGACTCCATTATCTGATGGTATCAGTCCTACACAAGGCGCAGATTTTAAAGGACCAACAGCTATAATAAAAACTATTTCTAAGCTAGCTTGTGACAATATGAACATAGGCATGGTTCACAACTTTAAGCTTATGGCAGGACTTCTTGATACACCAGAAGGTGAAGAGGGTATTATTACACTACTAAAAACTGCTTGTATCTATGGCAATGGAGAGATGCAGTTCAATTATCTAGATAACAAAACCTTGATTGAAGCACAGAAGCATCCTGAAAACTATCGTGATTTGATTGTTCGTGTAGCTGGCTACAGTGCATTCTTTGTTGAACTATGTAAGGATGTTCAAGATGAGATTATAAGTAGAACTATGTTAACACATTTTTAATAAAGATATTCTAAGGACTTTAAATTAATTTATCTGCCGCTTGTACCTTTTACACTACAAAGTTTATAAGGTACTGGCAGCAGCTAGATTATTTAGTTGAATATCAAAATGAATCAAACGGGAGATTGGATGATATGAGCAATACAAAGGCAACTATTATTGAAAGAAAAGCATTCATTTTCAATGTACAAAAGTACAATATGTATGATGGACCGGGAGTAAGAACAATTGTGTTCTTTAAAGGATGCCCATTACGTTGCAAGTGGTGTTCGAATCCTGAAGGATTGGAACAAAAATATCAAGTTATGTATAAAAGAAACTCATGTATTGATTGTGGTGCCTGTGTCTCTGTTTGCCCGGCTCAGATACATTCTATTTCAAAGGACCTAAAACATGAAGTGAATCAAAGCATTGATTGTATAGGTTGCCATAAGTGTGAAGATGTTTGTCCTGAATCTGCATTAACTATTGTTGGACAGGTAAAAACTGTTTCCGAACTTATGGAAATTATTGAAGAGGACAAAGATTTTTATGATGTTTCAGGTGGTGGAGTTACGCTAGGCGGCGGAGAAGTTACTATGCAAGCAGAATTCGCTGCAAATCTTCTTATGGTATGTAAGCAAGAAGGAATCAATACTGCAATTGAAACTTGTGGTTATGCAAAAAAGGAATCAATACTTCAGGTTGCTGAGTTTACGGATTTATTCCTTTTTGATATAAAACATATTGATCCAGAGAGGCACTACCAATTAACAGGAGTGCACAATGAGCGAATCCTTGAAAATCTTAAGACACTACTTCATGGAAGATATAACGTAAAGGTTAGAATGCCGCTCCTAAAAGGAATAAATGATAGTCAAGATGAGATAGAGAGGGTAATAGAATTTTTAATGCCTTACCGTGATTATAAAAACTTTAAAGGCATTGACTTACTTCCTTACCACAAATTAGGCGTAAATAAGTACACTCAGTTAAGCAAAGAATACCCAATAGAGGGTGACCCAAGTCTAAGCAACGAAGAATTGGAAAGAATTGAGAGCTGGATAAAAAAATACGATTTTCCAGTTGTGGTGCTTAAGCACTGATAAATGATTAGTAGAATAGAAAATAGATTGTGAGGTAACTTTTATGGGAGCAGTTGGTGAAAAAGCATTACAACGTGTCATAGAAGAATCAGTACCTGGGAAACAGGTTACAATCGCTCATGTTATCGCATCCCCTATGCCAGACATTTATGAACGCCTAGGGATTGATGATAAGGGAGCAATTGGAATTTTAACAATAACACCTTATGAGGCATCTATTATTGCAGCAGATGTTGCTACAAAAGCAGCGGATGTTGAAATTGGATTTTTAGATCGTTTTACTGGATCTGTAATTATTACAGGTGATGTACAAAGCGTTGAAACAGCATTGGCAGCAGTAACAAGTACATTTGAAAAACTGTTAGACTTTATGACGGCTCCTATTACACGAACATGAGTAAGAAACGAGTAATGGTGATTGGACCTAGAAACTCTGGAAAGACAACATTGGTAAATGCGCTAAACGATTATAAAGGTCCTTTAAGAAAAACACAGGATATTATTTATGGGAAGAATACAATAGATGTTCCGAGTTCTTTTATTGAAAACTCATGGATGTACAAACATATAATTGCAGCAGCACAGGATGCATCTCATATTTTAATCTTAGTTGACCAGTCAAGATGCGTTTGTGTGTACTCACCTGGATTTGCCAAGGTGTTCAGATGTCCTGCAATTGGCGTAATAACAAAAAGTGATTTAATGCCAGAAAATGAAGAATTATGTATCCGGCAGTTGAAGCAAATAGGAATTTCGGAGCCTTATTATAAAATTTGTGCTCCTAGTGGGACAGGCATGGTCGCTTTAAAAGATTATTTAAAAGTAAAGGGGGATTAAAATGAAATTTATAACCGAAGAAGATTTGCGGGATTTATATAGAAAAGAACCTTTTACATCTTATGAGATAGAACCTGGAGCAAGATTTACGCCTGGAGCACGTCAGTATTTAATGGATCATGGAATCAATATGCTAAACAATGATTCTTATCCAAAGACAAGTAACATAAATGAGAAACCACAAGCTCTGCAGATAAAGAATTGGAAAAAGAAAAAGCTTAGTAGCAGTATGAGGTCAGTAGAAGCATTATTTCTACAAACAGAAGAAGAACTATTAGGTGGAGACGTTTCTTTGGCACAGAAGGTTATTGATTTAGGACAGCAGTTTCACCGTATCAATGATATGGCCATGGGAAAAGGCTCAGCTTTAAGATCTTTCTTGCCAGGAATGCACAGGCATAAAGAATGATAATTTCTCTGATGATTTGGGCGACTGTTTTGAAATCACAGAGTTGCATATGGAATTAAGGAATGGAAGAAAAATTATAATTTTGCATAGATTACGTTGTGCTCTTCGTGAAATTGAACCAGTTGTTTTAGAACTATACGAGGACAATGATGAGAATGAATTATGTAAAGAAATTATTAAAAAGGTTAATCAAATTATAAATATCTTATCTCAAATGATTTGTTCTGTTCTTGGAGGTGAAAAATGTCAGAGAATAATTTAACTTTTGAATACTGCGATAAGCTTGTTAAGGACTTTGAATATGTAATAGAGCATCCAATTGTAAGTAAATCTTCTGTTTATTATACAGGAGTGGATTTGGGAACTGCCTGTGTTGTTTTAGCAGTTTTAGATGAAAACTATAAACCAGTTGCAGGTGCTTACAGATATGCAGATGTAGTTCGAGACGGTATGGTAGTGGATTATATTGGTGCAATTAATATTGTTAGAGAAATGAAAAAAGAGCTTGAAGAAAAACTAGGTGCAGAATTGATTTATGCAGCAGCTGCGATTCCTCCAGGTACTGATGCTTTGGATGGTGGAGCAGTTAAAAATGTAGTACAAGCTGCTGGTTTTGAAATAACTAATGTGCTTGATGAACCCACTGCTGCAAACAAAGTTCTGAAAATTCAGGATGGTGCAGTTGTAGATATTGGTGGTGGAACTACAGGAATTTCAATTCTAAAGGATGGAAAAGTAGTTTATGTTGAAGATGAACCAACAGGAGGTACTCATTTCTCCCTAGTTGTTTCTGGTGCATATAAAATATCTTTTGCAGAGGCAGAAATCTATAAACGTGATCCTCGAAACCATAAAGAGCTATTACCAGTACTTAAACCGGTAGTTGAAAAAATTGCAGCAATAATTAATCAGCACACAAAGGGTTATGAGGTAAAAGAAATTTCTTTAGTAGGTGGTACATGTTGCCTGGCTGGTATTGAAACGATTATAGAAAAAAAGACAGGCATTTTCACCCATAAACCACAAAATCCAATGTTTGTAACTCCTTTGGGCATAGCACTTAGCTGTACCCAGGAAAGTATATGAATAGGAGGCGAGGATATGGAATTTAGAATTATCAAATCTCCTAGCGAAAGCACAGTAGATATTCTTATTAGACGCATGGGACCAGGCAAAGATAAAAATTCAATTTGTGTTGATGCAATTGGTCTTGTGCAAGGGCAGAATGATAGATATGATTTGCGCAGCAGATATTGCTGAAAAGGCAGTGGGTGTCACTGTTGAAGATATTAAAGGAAGTTGTCCTCAGAATATGATAATGATTGCAATTTTTGGTGATACATCATCTGTTGAATCTGCTATTCATGAGATTAAACTCAAGATGGAAAAGGAGAAAGATCTATGTTAACTGCAAGACTGATTGATAATGTATGGGCAACAAGAAAAGCAGAATCACTTAATGGACTTAAAGTTCATGTTAGCAGAGGTAATTGGTGGTACATCTGCAGGTCAGCGTTTGATTGTTGTAGATAACATCAGTGCTGGTATTGGAGATAGAGTTATTGTAACTACAGGTTCATCTGCACGCCGAATGTTGAACGATGATAATATTCCAGTTGATGCGGTTGTTGTGGGAATCATTGATGAAGATTGCAATTTTGGATAATCTCAGGAGACATAAGAATTGATAATTCTTATGTGCCCCAGAGAACTACAGGAGGTGATAAGAATGAGTCTTCTTGATATGGTAAGAGAAGCTGGCGTTATTGGTGCAGGTGGTGCAGGGTTTCCTACCCATGCAAAACTAGCATCAAAGTCAGAATATATACTTCTTAAATGGAGCTGAATGTGAACCTCTACTAAGAGTTGATCAGCAGTTGATGGAGTTGTTTCCCGATGAGATAATAAAAGGATTTGAAGCAGCGGGAAAGTTAGTTGGAGCAAGTAAAGCAATTATAGGTATTAAAGGAAAGCATAAAGAAGTAATTTCTATACTGCGAAAGAGGATTGAAGCATTACAGGTTGGTGATTTTGTTGAGGTGAAAGAGCTTCCAGATGTTTATCCAGCAGGTGATGAACAGGTTCTAGTTTATGAACTGACAGGAAGAGTTGTTCCTGAAACAGGTATTCCTATTCAGGTTGGATGTGTAGTAATAAATTCAGAAACTGCACTAAATATATACAATGCTTCAATAGGAGAAACAGTTACAGAAAAATATATCACAGTTAGCAGGAGATATTCCTAAACGCTTGACTGTAAAGGTGCCAGTAGGCACACCAATTATAGATGTTTTGAAACTCAGTGGCATAGAAAATTTTGATGATTATTCAGTTATTGATGGTGGGCCTATGATGGGTCCTGTAATGAGTAATTTAGATGGATATGTTACAAAGAAAAATAAGGGATTTGTAATTTTGAAAAAAGCAGCATTTTCTGATTCGTAAAAAATCGATGAACATTAGAACAGGCAAGAAGAGTAAACAAATCTTCTTGTGAACAGTGTCGTATGTGTACAGATATGTGTCCGCGATATCTTCTTGGACATGATATGCAACCGCACAAGATGATGAGAGCTTTAAATTATGCATTAGATGATGTGGAAGGTCAGAAGACAGCTCAGCTATGTTGTCAGTGTAATTTATGTGAATTGTTTTCCTGCCCAGCTGGACTTATATCCGAAATCTGCGAATCTTTATTTTAAAGGAAAATTGGCAGAGACAAAACATTCGATATAAGCCAACAAAGTCAGAATTTACGACGCGAAATAGCAGAGAATACCGTCTGGTCCCAAGTAAACGTCTTATTGCAAGATTAGGTTTACATGACTTTGATAAGCCTGCCCCTATGACCGAAATTGAAATAAAGCCTGAAGTGGTACATATTGCAACAAGACAACATGTAGGCGCACCTGCGGTAAGTATTGTTTCTGTAGGCGATCATGTTCAGAAGGGACAGATGATTGGTAAAATTCCTGAAGGTAGTTTGAGTGCTGCTATTCATGCAAGTGTTTCAGGAATTGTTGAAGAATGCAGTAATGATTTTATTGTGATAAGGAGGGATTGATATGTCGAAAGCAATAGGAATGGTTGAATTTACAAGTATTGCACGTGGTATATATGCTGCAGATCAGATGGTAAAAACTTCTGATGTGGAAATAGTAACAGCTAGTTCTGTTTGTCCAGGTAAGTATATTGCTATTGTTCAAGGAGATGTTGCAGCAGTTAACGATTCAGTTAG
Organism: uncultured Clostridiaceae bacterium; assembly: GCA_963791805.1. GTDB lineage: Bacteria > Bacillota > Clostridia > Clostridiales > Clostridiaceae > JACMJL01. The sequence continues at coordinate 40,387 of CAWBTU010000004.1, read as the reverse complement.
TGTTGGTGAAAGATTGGCAGAGGAATATTTAGTTGATTCCATTATAATACCAAATGTCAGCCCTTCAGTGTTTCCTGCAATTACAGGTGCAACTATGCCAGATGAAATTCAGGCGCTAGGAATTATTGAATCTTTCTCACTGGCCACAATGGTTATAGCTGCTGATGCAATTTTGAAAGCAGCAGAATTACAGCCTTTAGAGCTCCGTTTAGGAAATGGACTTGGTGGTAAGTCATTCTTTACTTTTACTGGTGATGTAGCAGCTGTTCAAGCTGGTATTGAAGCAGGAAAGGCTCTAGTTGAAGAAAAAGGATTACTTGTAAATGCAGAAATTATACCTTCCCCGTCCGACAGATTGTTGGCATCTTTGTTCTAAATATATTAGAACTTTTATATATGAAAGATGTTTTTAATGACTAAATGAAAGGGTGTGAAGTAATGAAAAAATTGATATGTGTAAAAGATATTGAAACAGCAGAAAAGCAAGGACAAAAAGTATTTCATATTGATTGTGACACAATTGTTACTCCTGCAGCAAAAGATGCGGCGAGAGCTTGTGGAATTGAATTTTCTACAGATAAAACTGTATGTGAGGTGAAGACCTGTGAATTAGCAAAAGTTTGCGAGGTAAACGCTTCTGAACCAGCAAAAGCCTGTGAAAGTGGAATTGATAGTGAAATGATTTATAAAGTTTTAAAGCAATGATGGAAAAAGGACTATTAAATGGAGTGCTTGATTCATTTTCTAACAAGGCTTATGTTTCTGAAACTGATCCTAATGGATTAAAAGTAGTTCGTGGTAATTCAGTAAGATATGACGTACTTGATACTGGAAATCCTAGTGATAAAGTATTCTATCAGGAAATTATCAATTCGGAAGATGGATGTTCAATGAATGCAGGATTTATTACAATTGAAGGATGTAACTTTGACTGGGAAACTGCTTGCCAAGAACTTTACCACGTTGTGGAAGGTACACTGACAGTAACAGTAAACGGAAAAGTTTATACAGCACAACCTGGTGACTCAGTATTTTTCCCTAAGGGAGCTAAATTAACATTTGGTTCACCTAACAAGATGAAAGCATTCTATGCTACATATTAGAATGTTTGAACAAAGTTAAGGAGGGTTAATCAATGCAGGCACTTGGATTAATGGAAACAAAAGGACTTATTGCAGCCATTGAAAGTGCAGATGCTATGCTCAAAGCGGCAGATGTTAATCTCTTGGAAAGAACATTTGTAGGCGGAGGTCTAGTTTCAATTGTTGTAACTGGAGATGTTGGTGCTGTAAAGGCATCAGTTGAAGCTGGCGCAGCAGCAGTTAGAAAAATAAATAGTGCTTTGCTAGTTTCAGAGCATGTTATTCCTCGCCCACATCAAGAATTGGACAATATGATAGTATCAGCAATACCGCTAAAAGATGTAGATATATCGACTGTTCCAACAGAAAAAACAAGAATTGAAGAAGATACAGCAGTAGATTCTTTTGAAGGAACAGTAGTTGAAGATTCAGATGCTTCTTTTGAAAACGTTGATATTCCAATGGATGAGTCTACAAAAGCTGAATCAGAAGAGGAAATAGCAGTTGAAGCCATTGAAGAAAATACAGTTACTTCCATTAAATCAAATCAAAGTAAATCATATAATAAGGAAGCTGTAGATAAGATGATACTTGAACAGGGTTTAGAAGAAACTATTAAGGTTCTTAATAAGTTTAAAGTGATAGAACTTAGAAATCTAGCTCGTGAATATAAGAACTTTGGTATTACAGGAAGGAAGGTTTCAAAGGCTGACAAGAGGCTCCTACTTACAGAGTTTAGAAAATATTACGGGAATAATTAAAATATTATAATAAAAACTTTAGGAAAAAACGATGGAGGTGTATCAATTGGATAATATTGATAAGGATTTACGTTCAGTACAAGAAGCAAGAAATCTTGCAAGACTCGGAAAAATTGCAGCAAATCAGATTGCTGAGTTATACTGAAGAACAAATAAATAGGATTTTATGCAATATGGTTAAAGTAGCAGAGGAACATGCGGTTTGTCTTGCAAAGATGGCTGTAGAAGAAACTGGTTTTGGAAAAGTTGAAGATAAAACATATAAAAACCATATGGCTTCTACTAGTGTATATGATGCTATCAAAGATATGAAGACTATTGGTGTTATTAAAGAAGATTTAGTTGAAAAGGTAATTGAGATTGCAGAGCCAGTTGGTTTGATTATGGGAATTGTTCCTTCAACAAATCCAACATCAACTGCTATATTTAAATCAATAATTGCAATTAAATCACGTAATGCAATTGTATTTTCACCACATCCAGCTGCATTAAAATGCACAATGAAAGCAATAACTCTTATGAATGAGGCAGCAGTGGCTGCAGGAGCTCCTGCATAATATAATTAGCGGTGTTTCTACTCCAACTATTGAGGCAACAAATGAACTAATGAAATGCAAAGAGGTTGCTATGATTATTGCAACTGGTGGTCCTGGAATGGTTAAGGCAGCATACAGTTCAGGAAAGCCTGCATTAGGTGTTGGTGCTGGTAACTCTCCAGCTTATATTGAAAGATCTGCTAATGTTCATCAAGCAGTTAGAAACATTATGGCAAGTAAGACTTTTGACAATGGAACTATTTGTGCATCTGAACAATCAATAATTGTTGAAGAATGCAACCATGATGTAGTAGTGGCTGAACTTAAGAAAAATGGTGGCTACTTTATGACTACTGAAGAAACTGCAAAGGTATGTTCTTTGTTGTTTAAAAATGGTCACACAATGAACGCAAAGTTCGTAGGTAGATCTCCTCAAGTTATTGCAACTGCTGCAGGTATTTCTATTCCTGAAGGAACAAAAGTTCTAATAGGCGAGCAAGGTGGAGTTGGTGAAGGATATCCACTATCTTATGAAAAACTTACAACAGTATTAGCTTTTTATACAGCAAAGGATTGGCACGAGGCATGTGACTTAAGCATACAATTACTTCAAAACGGTATTGGACATACTATGAGTATTCATACAGAAAATAGAGATATGGTAATGGAATTTGCTAAAAAACCAGCATCACGTATTTTGGTTAATACTGGTGGAAGTCAAGGCGGTACTGGTGCAAGCACAGGACTTATACCTTCCTTTACATTAGGTTGTGGTACATGGGGAGGAAGTTCTGTTTCTGAAAATGTTAGCCCATTACATTTGATTAATATCAAGAGAGTGGCATATGGTATAAAAGATTGCGCTACATTAGCTTCAGCAGACCCTACTTTCAATCATCCTGAACTTTATGGTAACTGTGAAGTACAAAGTGATTCAAAATGCTGTGGTGGAAATTCTGTATCTTATGATTTGACTGGCGCTGATAATGAAAAGCTTCTGAAGTTAGTAAGCGAATTAGTAAATGCAATGAAGGGAGCTAACTAAAATGGACAATTGTGAAGCTGTACTAAAGCTTTTACTGGAGGCTGTTAAGACTACTCAACCTTCTACAGAAGTGAAGCAGAATACAAATGAAATCCCAGTGGGAGTTTCTAATCGTCATGTACATCTTTCACAGTTAGATGTGAATAGACTCTTTGGTGAAGGATATCAACTTACTAAGTTTAAGGATTTATCACAGCCTGGACAGTATGCATGCAAAGAAACGGTAACAATATGTGGACCAAAGGGTGCCATTGAGAAAGTTAGGATACTTGGTCCAGTACGTAGTAAAACACAGGTAGAAGTTCTCCAAGGAGATTCCTTTAAACTGGGTGTAGTATCTCAAGTAAGGCTATCTGGTGATTTATACGGTACACCTGGAATTACTTTAATTGGTCCTAAGGGTTCTGTTCAGACAACAGAAGGACTAGTTGTTGCACAACGACACATACACATGACTCCACAAGATGCAATGCAATTAGGCGTACATGATGGACAGACAGTTAGTATTCAAGTTAATGAAGCTCGTGGTGGAATTTACAATAATGTAGCCATAAGAGCAAATGACGCTTCAGTTTTAGAATGTCATATTGACACAGATGAAGCAAATGCTATGAATCTTAGTTCAGTATCAAAAATTACAATTATAAAATAAAAAAATAGGAGGAAATAAAAATGAAATTTGATGCATTAGGAATGATTGAAACAAAGGGTTTAGTTGGAGCTATAGAAGCTGCAGATGCAATGGTAAAGGCAGCAAATGTTTACTTAGTAGGTAAAGAATTTGTTGGTGGTGGATTAGTAACAGTAATGGTAAGAGGTGACGTAGGAGCAGTAAAGGCAGCAACAGATGCTGGTGCAGCAGCTGCACAACGTGTTGGTGAATTAATTTCAGTTCATGTTATTCCTCGTCCACATGGTGAAGTTGAAGCTATTCTTCCTAAAACAGATAGAAAAGAAGAAGAAGCAAAATAAATTAGTATTAAAAAGTAAAAGTAAAAAATAAAAAATAGGAGGAAATAAAAATGAAATTTGATGCATTAGGAATGATTGAAACAAAGGGTTTAGTTGGAGCTATAGAAGCTGCAGATGCAATGGTAAAAGCAGCAAATGTTTACTTAGTAGGTAAAGAATTTGTTGGTGGTGGATTAGTAACAGTAATGGTAAGAGGTGACGTAGGAGCAGTAAAGGCAGCAACAGATGCTGGAGCAGCAGCTGCACAACGTGTTGGTGAATTAATTTCAGTTCATGTTATTCCTCGTCCACATGGCGAAGTTGAAGCTATTCTTCCTAAATCAGATAAAAAGGAAGTTGCAATCTAGACAGTATTAAAAGCATAGTATTTATTAATTGTCGGCTGTTGCATAACTAGAAATATTTAAAGTGTAACAGCCCCAATTTCTTTATTCTCAATTGCAATTATTTAATAAAGCTAGCTGTATTTGAAAAGAATAGGAGGAAAACATGGAAGACAATTTTAGACTGAAATCAAATGTATATTTTAATAAGCAATCTATTGCACTTTTAGAAAAAATTAGTGGCACAAAGGCATTTATAGTTTCTGACTCTATAATGGATAAGCTTGGATATCTTAAGCAGACCACAGACCACTTAAGCAAAGCGGGAATAAATTCAGTTGTTTTTACGGGAGTTCGACCTGATCCAGATATCAATGTAATTGCAGAAGGACTTAACCTATATGGAGATAGTGATTCTGATGTGCTGATTGCAATAGGCGGTGGATCTGCCATAGATACTGCAAAGGGAATCCTTTATTTTGACTGGAAGCTTAAGAGTGCAGCAGGACAGGAAAAGAAAAAGCCTTTGTTTATTGCTATTCCATCTACTAGTGGAACAGGGTCGGAGGTAACTGATTTCACTGTTATTACAGCACAGGGGCAAAAATCAGTTATAGTAGATGAATATATAGCACCTGATATCGCCATACTTGATTCAACATGTATTCAACATGTTCCACAGCGTGTAGTAGTGGACACAGGCATTGATGTTTTGGTTCATGCAATTGAAGCTTATGTTTCTCTAAAGGCAACGGACTTTACGGATGCGCTTGCGGAAAAAGCAGTGAAATTAATTTTTGATAATATCGAAAAGCTTTACAAGGATGTGAATGACTCAGATGCAAGGGATAGAGTACAAAACGCTTCTTGTATGGCAGGAATGGCATTTACCAATGCAGGTCTTGGTATAAATCACAGTTTGGCACATTCTTTGGGGTCAATTTTTCACATTTCACACGGACGTTCAAATGCACTTTTATTGAATGCAGTTATGGAGTACAACGCAGACTTGGCAGGAAGTGCAAATAGCTATGCTGCTGAAAGGTATGCAAAACTTGCAGCTGTTCTCAAGCTTCCATCACATACTAACCGTGAAGGTGCTGTGAATTTCATGCAGGCTGTAAGCAGATTGAAAAGAGCTCTAGGAGTTGAAGATAATATTCAAGCACTTGAAGTTGATAGAAATGAGTTTGAAAGTGGCATTTTGCATATGGCACAAACAGCAATGAATGATAGGTGTACACCTACTAATCCTAGACAACCTTCAATTGAAGAACTGATCAGTATTTATCATAAATGCTATTGATAGCAGCATAAAATTATGAAATTCAAAAGTAATTATATAAAAGCTATAAGTATGGAACAAGACATTCATTTATTATTAAAAATAAAGAGGTGTAAAAATGAATAAATCAAACAATTCAAAGGTAGGTGCTGCATCAGGTATTACATCTGGTTTAGCATGGGGATTAGATGCTGTCATAATAGGATCAATCTTAGGGGCAGCACTATTTTCAAAGAATGATAACGTAATATTTCTAGCCCCATTTGTTGCTGCATTTTTAAAGGATACTATTTCAGCTATATATATGAGCATTATAAATATTACTAAAGGAAGCTTTAAATCTGTTTTAAAAGGTTTTAAGACAAAAAGTGGATTATTTATAGCAATAGGTGCTTTGTTTGGAGGACCCTTCGGCATGACTTGCTATATGTTTAGTATGAGGTATATAGGTCCGTCATATACTGCAAATATTTCAGCGGTTTACCCAGCAGTAGGAGCTGTTCTTGCACTAATATTCTTAAAAGAAAAAATTGCAAAAAATACCTGGATGGGAATAGGTTTAAGTGTAGTGGGTGTATTTGTATTGGGATATTCTGGTTCTGGATCAGTAAGTGGAAACACTTTTCTTGTAGGTCTACTTTTTGCTTTTGGAGCAGTTTTCGGATGGGCTTCAGAGAGTGTAATATGTGCTTATGGTATGAAGGAAGATATAGGACCTATAGAAGCATTAAATATAAGATATATAGTTTCTGCTTCAGTTTATGGAATAATTATAATACCTCTTTTAAAAGGACATTTTTTAACAGGCCGAGTTCTTACTAGTAACACGATTTGGTTACTTGCATTATCCTCACTTGTTGCAACTATATCCTATATATTCTACTATAAAGCGATTTATATTATAGGTGCCGCTAAAGGTACTGCTTTAAACATAACATATGCTTTATGGACAATAGTATTCCAAACATTAATCTTAGGTACAAAACTTACAGGTCAGTTAATTCTAGGTAGTGTAATTATAACAATAGGAACTCTTTTAGTAATTGCAAAACCAAGTGAAATTTTTAATTTTAAGAAGAATGTTAATGAAGAGATTGAAGTTTAAGGTAGTACTTTAATTTCAATTGTTAATTTAAAATCTCTTAGTACTCCTCTAAAGAGGTTTATGAGTTTATTAAAATAGATTGTACACAAAAAAAGTGAAAGGACGGCTAAAGCTGTCTTTTTTCTTTTTTGTGTACAATGAATCAGCAACATCAATGAAATGTTGCTGATTCATTGATGTTAATTATACTGCCTCGTCAATAGATTTAATAAAGGTACCAGTAAAATTAGTATCTTTTGCGATTCTCTTTAATTGCATTGCAGTAGCTGTAGAAGTAGGTGTTATCATATAAATCTTTTTAAAGCCACCTTTCATATAGAACTGGAAACATCCTGATAGTATTGGTAACAATTCAGGTCTGCTTGTTGATAGTTGATCTGGATCTACCACAAGAATATAATCTTTAGGTACTACTTTTTTTACTTCCTCATTGTAAACTTTTACAAATTCATTTGCTACATCCTCTGTATAGAACCCCCATACTTTAATTATAAATTCTTTCTTTTCCTTATTAACTTCAAATTTGTACATGATAAATTTCCCCCTAACATTATTAAGTGCAATATTAAGCACAATTAATATAATAGCACAAAATGACAAAAAAAGACTGGAATTAGCCTCCTAATTCTTTATCGTTTAGGGGAGAATTTTGACATTTCACGAATTACCATAAATTTCATTAAATATTATTGTATTATATACAAGGTAAACTGTGTAAAAAAATATATAAAATGAATAAATTTAATATTTAATGGAGAGTGATAAAATGTATCAAAATATTATTTTCAGTGGAGTAGGAATATTTCATCCTAAGAATGAAGTAGATAATCAATTTTTTATTGACCACTTTAACAAAATGGATATAGAGATAGAGTCTCTTTTAAGGTCTTTAGGTAAAGAAAAAAGATTTCTTGACACTGAAGGAGAAGAAACGGTTATAACCATGGCAGAGAAAGCATGTTTAATTGCTATGGAAAAAGCCAATGTAAAGCCTGAGGAAATAGATGGAATTATATTTGCAACTGACAGCCCAGAGTTTGTATGTCCTTCAAATGCACTACTTACACATGAAGGACTAAAAACTATTAATGCTAATCTTTGTTTTGATATTAATACTAATTGCACTGGTATGATAACAGCTTTCGATATAGCTAGTAGAATAATGAGAGGGAACCCAGCCTTAAATAAAGTCTTAATTGTAGGAAGTTTACTTTCAAGCCTAATTGCAAGCAAGGTTGATCCTGTAGTTTATTCATCCTTTGCAGATTCTGCTGTAGCATTGGTTCTTGAAAAAAAATCAGAAGAGCATTTAAGGGGATTTATAGAATCCAATTTTAAAACCGAACCTAAAGATTCACGTAACTTTGCAAATCCTATGGTTGGATTTTCAAATGTGTATAATCCTAATATAGATATTGAAGATAAAAAATTTAGACTTGTACCTTTCGATACAGATTATGTTCCTGGAGAATGGAAATTATTAATTAATAGTCTGCTTGAAAAAACAAATTATGAAATTGGGGATATTGACCACTTTTTCTTTTCCCAATTTTCAAAAGCATTTTTTTATGAAATGAAGGAAATATATTCTTTGGATTGGGACAAGCTCACTTATGTGGGGGATAAGTATGGATATACGGGGGTAAATAGTCCATTTATGGCATTGAATGAGGCTATTGAGGAGAACCGCGTTAATACTGGGGAGAATTTAATATTTTGTTCTATTGGTGCTGGGTATAATATTAGTGCGATTTTATATAAGGTTTAAAGAGGGTATTTTATGATTAATATATGATGATGAATGTAACGTAACAATATGATATTTTCTGCTAAGAGATTGTTCGCTGCGTATAGAAAGACTAAGCTAGCTAATTTTAAAATTGCTACCCACTCAAAACTCGCTACGCTCAAACATTTCGTGGGCTTAACGCAATTTTAAAATTAGCCAGCAAAGTCTTTCTAATGCTCGCTCAGACAATCTCTACGCAGAAAAAATCATATTGTTACGTTGCGTTAAATAATCATTATATTAAAAAAATATTGCACAAGATAACCTGGTACATCCTTAAACTTCGAAGAACAACTAAAAAAAGAAGGATGACCTGCTTCCGAAAAATAGGAAAGCTAGATAATACAACCAATACAACAACCACAGACAAAAAACTGGGGATATGATTCAGTGTCCAATGTAACGTAATAAAATGATATAATCAAGAATTTTGCACAAGAAAACCCGGGACATCCTTCAGCTTCGAAGTCCATCTAAAGAGAGAAGGGTGTCCCGAAACAACTAAGTCAAAAATTAACAAATTAAAATAACTTGTAATCCCAAAATAGAAGGGTGTCCCGCTCCTCACCAATATATAAATGACTGTATTTATGATATAATGGAATAATAAGGGGGAGATTATTATGGATTTTGATATAGCAGCTAAAAATTGGGATAATGATGAGAGAGTTTCTAGGGCAAAATTAATAGCGAATGAAATTTTGAAAGAAATTGATATAAAAGAACAATGTAATGCTTTGGAATTTGGTTGTGGAACTGGATTAATAAGTTTTAATCTGTTTGATAAATTTGAAAGTATTGAACTTGTTGATACATCTAAAGGAATGATAGAGGAGCTGAATTCTAAAATTGAGAAATTAGGAATTAAAAATATGGTTGGAAATCATATTGGCAAAAATAACAATCAATATAAAAAAAATAAATATGATGTAATATACATGTCAATGGTACTACACCATATTGTTGAATTTAAAAATACAATTGAAGATTTACATAAATGTTTAAAAGAAGATGGGTATTTATGTATTGTTGATTTAAATGAAGAAGATGGTAGCTTTCATAGAGAAGATAAGGACTTTAAAGGGCATAATGGTTTCAAGCAAGAGATACTTATATCAGCTTTTGAGGAGATTGGATTTGAAGCTGTAAAAATAAATACATTCTATAGTGATAAAAAAATTGTAGAGGGTGAAAATATAGACTATACTTTGTTTTTGTTGGTTGGAAGAAAAGGTCATAACTAATTCTTGACAGAGTCAAATTATAGTTTATAATAAATATATATATTTAAAAGCTTTGATAAAGAGGAGTAAAGATAGAGAAGTATTTAGAGAGGAAGGTTCACAGGCTGTAAGACCTTCTATATGGAATATCTTGAAGGTAGCTTTGGAGTTTCTTTACTGAATTAAGTAGGTAAAGACGGTGTTCTTTGCCGTTATTTTTTTAAGAGCCTGTTTTTTACTAGCAGGAAAAAAGGTGGTACCACGAGTCTTCGTCCTTTTATAGGACTAGGGCTTTTTTTATTTTCAAAAATATATAGCAAACAATTTTAAGGAGGAATATAAATGGAAGATTCAAAGAATATTGCGAAAAACTATGATCCTAAGGAATTCGAGGAAAGAATATATAAATGGTGGGAGGAGAAGAAATTCTTTACACCTAAAGTGGATAAAAATAAAAAACCATTTTCAATTGTAATGCCACCACCAAACATAACAGGTAAACTGCATCTTGGTCATGCAATGGATAATACAATGCAGGATTTTTTAATAAGATTTAAAAGAATGCAGGGTTACAGCACACTATGGCTACCTGGCGAAGACCATGCTAGTATTGCTACTGAGGTTAAGGTTGCAAATGAACTTTTAAAGAAGGGTATTGTAAAAAAAGAAATTGGCAGAGAAGCCTTTTTAGAAAAGGTTTGGGAGTGGACTGATGAATATAGAGAGAGGATCCGACAGCAGCTTAAGAAAATGGGTTGTTCAGCTGATTTTACTAGAGAAGCATTTACAATGGATGATAATTTAAATAAAGCTGTAAGAACAGTTTTTGTAAAATTGTATAATGAAGGTTTAATTTATCAGGGTAACAGAATTACTAATTGGTGCCCCAAATGCAAAACAGCTCTTTCTGATGCTGAAATTGATTATAATGAGCAAGAAGGACATTTTTGGCATATAAAGTATCCAATTGTAGGAACTAATGAATTTTTAGAAATAGCAACAACTAGACCAGAAACTATGCTTGGAGATACTGCTGTTGCTGTAAATCCTAAGGACGAAAGATATGGTCATTTAGTAGGAAAAAAACTTCTACTTCCACTTGTAAACAAAGAAATTCCAATTATTGCAGATGAATATGTAGATTTAGAATTTGGAACAGGTGCAGTTAAAATTACGCCTGCTCATGACCCTAATGATTATTTGGTTGGTAAGAGACATAACTTAGAGGAAATAAATATTTTAAATGAAGATGGAACTATAAATAGCAATGGTGGAAAGTTTGTAGGTCTAGACAGATATGAAGCAAGAAAAATAATCGTTAAAGAATTAGAGGAGCAAGGTTTCTTAGTTAAAATTAAGGAACACACTCATAATGTAGGTTGTCATGATAGATGCCAAACTGTAATTGAACCTATGATTTCAAAGCAATGGTATGTAAAGATGGAATCTCTTGCAAAGCCTGCGTTAGAGGCTGTAAAGAATAAAGATACCAAATTTGTACCTGAAAGATTTGATAAAACTTATTTTAACTGGATGGAAAACATTCAAGACTGGTGCATTTCTAGGCAGCTTTGGTGGGGACATAGAATCCCAGTTTGGTATTGTCAAACCTGCGGAGAGATGATTGTAGCAACTGAGGCTCCAAACGCTTGCACAAATTGTGGTAGCGAAAAACTTGATCAAGATAAAGATGTGTTAGACACTTGGTTTAGTTCTGCACTTTGGCCATTTTCAACTTTAGGCTGGCCTGAGAATACTGAAGATTTAGAGTACTTCTATCCAACTGACGTTTTAGTTACTGGCTATGATATTATTTTCTTTTGGGTAGCAAGGATGGTATTCTCTGGACTTCATAATCTAGGGCAAGTACCATTTAAGACTGTATTGATTCATGGTATGGTTAGAGACTCACAAGGCAGAAAAATGTCAAAATCACTAAATAACGGTGTTGATCCACTAGATGTAATTGATCAATATGGAGCAGATGCCTTAAGATTTATGATAGCAACTGGTAATGCTGCTGGTAGTGATATAAGATTCTATGAAGAAAAAGTTGAAGCAGCAAGAAACTTCGCTAATAAAATATGGAATGCATCAAGATTTGTAATGATGAACCTAGACAAAGAGTTGATGAACAAATATAAGGATAATAAAGATTATACCTTTGCGGATAAATGGATTTTATCAAGATTAAATACTGTAATAAAAGAGGTAACTGATAATATTGAAAAATATGAACTGGGAATTGCATCTCAAAAGGTATATGATTTTATTTGGACAGAGTTCTGTGATTGGTATATTGAACTAGCAAAACCGGTACTTTATGGTAATGATGAAGCCCAAAAGGGAATTGCCCTTAATGTATTATATAAAGTTCTAACTAACAGTATACAATTACTTCACCCAGTTATGCCATTTATTACTGAAGAAATATATCTTCATCTTGAAGGAGAATTTGAGTCAATCACAATTTCTGCATGGCCTGTATATTCTGAACAATTGAAGGATGAAAATGCAGAAGTACAAATGTCTTATGTAACTGAAGCTATTAAGGCGTTAAGAAATATAAGATTAGAGATGAATGTTCCAGCGTCAAGAAAAGCAAAGGTTATGGCTTATATTACTGAAGCTAAAGCTAGAATTGCATTTGAAGAGGGTAAAGCATATTTTGAAAAATTAGCTTCAGTAAGTGATATTGAGATAATAGCATCTAAAGACAACGTTCCTGAAAATGCAGTTTCAGTTGTAACAAAGGGAGCTGAACTATTTATGCCTCTACTTGATTTAATTGATTTAGACAAAGAAATTGAGAGACTAAATAAGGAAAAGGAAAAGCTTTTAAGTGAGATAGACAGAGTAGAAAAGAAGCTTACTAATGAAAAATTTATTTCAAAAGCTCCTCAGGCCGTTGTTGATGAAGAAAAAGCTAAGGGAGATAAGTATAAGGAAATGCTAGAAGCTGTTGAAGCTAGGTTGAAAAGTCTAAAATAAATATACGAAGAAGAACAGAGAAAAATTAATCTCTGTTCTTCTTTATTTTACTTGAAAGATATGTAAAGAATAAAAAAGAAATAATTTGAAACAATATTATGGATAGGAAATGTAGAAAATATAGGTTATTTGCAATTTCAAAAGTTAAATTTAGTAAAATTGGTGAGGATTTATTAATAAATTGTCATATTATTAAGATAGAAGGGATAAAGATGCCAAATAAAAAAAAATTAACACCTCACAAGTACAATATAAAGACTTAGCAACTAATATAGAGCCTAAAAGGGCTGTAATTTCTAATTGTATTAGAGCATTTATTGTAGGTGGCACAATATGTGCTATTGGTCAAGGACTACAATACATATTTATCAACTATTTTAATTTTACAGAGAAAACAGCATCGAGCCCAACTTCTGCAGTTCTAATTATTGTTTCAGTTCTATTTACTGGATTTGGTGTATATGATCATATAGCTCAGTGGGCAGGTGCAGGAACAGCTATACCAGTGACTGGATTTGCTAATTCTATAGCTTCTGCGGCAATTGAACACAGAAGTGAAGGATATGTACTTGGAGTGGGAGGAAATATGTTTAAACTGGCAGGCTCAGTCATCGCTTTTGGAGTTTTTTCCGCATTTATAGTGGCAATAATTAGCTTGGCTTTTAAGTGGGTAGGAGGGATTTAATTGCTTAAAGGACATCAATCCTGGATTTTTAATTCTAAGCCGTGTATACTTGCATCTAGTGCCGTAGGTGGGCCATTTGAAGGAAAGGGAAATTTGGCTCAGGATTTTGATATTATTCACGAGGATATTTGGGTAGGTCAAGATAGTTTTGAAAAGGCCGAGAAAGTTTTTCTGGAACATGCTTGTGAAAGAGCAATATGAAAAATCAGGAATAAAGAAAGAAGATATTCAATTTTTTTTAAGTGGTGATTTAATGAATCAGATTATATCAAGTAGTTTTACTGCCAGAACATTAGGCATTCCATACCTTGGAGTATTTGGTGCTTGCTCTAGTTCTATGGAAAGTTTAGCCTTTCAGCATTATTGGTAGACTGTAAAGCCGCAAAGTATACTATTGCAGCAGCAAGTAGTCATAATGCTGCTGCTGAAAAACAATTCAGATATCCAACAGAATATGGTGGCCAAAAACCACAAACTGCTCAATGGACGGTAACAGGTGCGGGTTCTGCAGTAATAGGGTATGAAGGAGAAGGACCTAAGATTACAAGTGCTACAATAGGTAAAGTAATAGATATGGGAATTATCTGATCCATTTAATATGGGAGTAGCAATGGCACCAGCAGCAGTGGATACTATTGAAGCTCATTTTAGAGATTTAAATATTGATCCATCATATTACGACATAATTGCAACAGGCGATTTGGGAAAAGTAGGACATAAAATAGCCAATAATTTACTTAATAAAGATGGGTTAATTATTCCTTCACAAAGTTTTGTTGATTGTGGACTTTTAATATATAAACAGAATCAACCAGTTTTTTCTGGTGGTAGTGGTTGTGGGTGTTCTGCTACAGTAACCTATGGACATTTTCTTAATCGAATGAGAAAAGGTGAGTTACAGAGAATATTGATAGTAGCTACTGGAGCTCTAATGTCCCCAATGTCTTATCAACAAAAGGAGAGTATTCCATGCATTGCCCATGCAGTTTCAATAGAAATGTAAAGGAGGAACGCATATGGATAAGTTCATTTGGGCATTTTTAGTAGGCGGTGGAATTTGCGTTATTGGGCAGCTAATGATGGATGTAGGTAAACTTACACCTGCACATACTACATGTACATTAGTGGTAGCAGGTTCAGTCTTAGGAGGGCTAGGGTTGTATCAGCCTTTAATAAAGTTTGCTGGAGCTGGAGCTTCAGTTCCAATAAGCAGTTTTGGTAATGCACTAGTAAGTGGAGCTCTAGTTGAAGCAGAAAGAGATGGGATTATTGGAGTAATGACTGGTATTTTTGAAATTACTAGTGCAGGAATTTCTTCTGCAATAGTTTTTGGATTTATAGCAGCACTAATTTTTAAACCTAAAGGGTAATAATTTGAAGGGAGATGTAAGTATGACTGTAGGTACTCAAATGAAGCAAGCAATTGCAAGAATTCAAAGCGCTTCTGCTACAATGAAGACTTTTTCTTTAGAAACTGAAGATAAGCAAGCAAAAGCTGAATTTGAAAAAATTGCAAGGCAACTTGATGATACTCTTGAAGTTTTAAAGGGTAGACAAAATTATATTGAAAGTCAAGAACCCCAATATAAATGATGTATGCTACCGTAAAGCTATAAAAATAATTCCTACAATTCAATTAATATTTGATTTTGTAGGTTTTTCTATTTAACTTTATTAGTTACTAATAAATACATAATATTTGAATTATTTGTATAAATTTTATAAATGATTTTTATATTTATCTTTACAATAGAATGGGTGTTTTGTACAATATATAGTAAGAGATAGTTTATGAGACACTATATGTTGATTAGCAAATAGTAGTATTTCCATTATTTGATTTAATAATAATGGTTTGACGATGCAGGGAGGAACTAATATGTTAGATAATTCGTATATTGAAGATAAATATATATTAAATGAAGCTGGCAAGCCTATATACTGGATAAAAGACGATAATATTTATAAAATTGAAGACGGTGACAATGAATTTTTTATAAAGGAAAATTATATATATACTATTGAAGGAGAATGTAGATACTCAATTAAGGAAAACTATATATATCGCATATGAAGAGAATAATAGGTATATAGGTTGATTAAAGTTATTACTTTAATTCCAATCTGTAGTTTTTCATGCGCAAAATTATAGATATTATAAAAAATTACTAAAGATATAAACGTAGGAGAATATATGAATTACAATGAAGCAATGAGTTATATAATAAATACAGAGAAATTTGGAAGCAATTATGGACTTTCAAGGACAGAAAAGATATTAGAGATACTTGGTAATCCACATAAAACCTTAAAATCTATACATATTGCAGGTACTAACGGAAAAGGTTCAACATCTGCTATGATAAATATGATTTTGATTGAGGCTGGCTATAAAGTAGGAATGTATACATCACCCTATCTTGAAGAGTTTGAAGAGCGAATACAGATTAATTCAAAGAATATTCCTAAAGATTCTTTGAGCAATGTTGTCACAGAAGTAAAAAATGCTGTTGATGAAGTAATTAGGCTAGGATATGAGCATCCTACAGAATTTGAAATAGTAACCTGCGCAGCATTTTTACATTTTTCAAGCGAAAAAGTTGACTATGCTGTCATTGAAGTTGGTCTTGGGGGTAAACTTGATTCTACAAATGTAATTATGCCCCTTTTAAGTGTAATTACTTCTATTAGTTATGATCATATGCAAATACTTGGTGATACAATAGAAAAGATAGCTTTAGAAAAGGCTGGAATTATTAAAAATCAAGTACCTGTTGTACTATATCCTCAAAAATCTGACGTAAGACATATCATAGAAGAAACATGCTTTATAAAAAACAGTATACTTTCTAGAGTATTTGAGGATTCAGCAAAATTATGTTCTGTTGATGACAAGAGTAATTTTCAAAGGATAATAGTTAGAACAAAAAAGGATGAGTATAAGATTGAACTTTCACTTTTAGGTAAACATCAGCTTTTGAATTGTGCCACAGCAATTACTTCAATTGAAGTTTTAATAGAATTAGGTGCAAAGATAAGCAAAGATAACATTACTAAAGCTTTAAAGAAAGTTAAATGGCCAGGTAGACTTGAAGTAATGAGACAAGCACCATTACTAGTTATTGATGGTGCTCATAATATTGATGGTATTATGAGTTTAAGGAATAATGTGGAGGAATATTTTAAATATAACAAGGTTATCCTAATTTTGGGCATTCTTGCTGATAAGCAAGTTGAGTCCATGATTAAAACAATAGTTCCAATGGCAAGTAGAGTTATTGCAGTGACACCTCATTCTAAGCGTGGAGAGCTTGCTGAGAAGCTTAAAACTGCTATATTGAAGCATAATGCTTGTTGTGAGGCTATTGAAGACTATGAAGAAGCTGTGACGAGAGGTTTAAGCTATTGTGGACCGAATGATATGTTATTGATTTCAGGGTCCTTATATATGATTGGTGATATGAGAAAAATAATAAAAGCACAAAGCTAGAACTTTGTGCTTTTATTATATGTCCTGAGATAAAGTTGATTCTAAAGCTCTAGCTAGTTGATCTGGACATGAAGTGCTTTTGCCACCACAACGAATGCCTTTAAGTTTAGTTATAGCTTCATTAACATCCATACCTTCAACAAGTGTTGAAATACCTTTAAGATTTCCGTCACACCCGCCTATAAAAGATACATTTATTACTTTCCCATTATCAATTTCAAAACTAACGTTTCTTGAACAAACTCCTTTAGTAGTATAGTTATACATCTGATTTCCTCCTTGAGTAAAATGAATCCTATATTTAATATAGATAAAAATGTGATTGGTGTCAAATGTATATTATCAGTTTTAAGCTAACTTCATATTATAAAGGTGAAGGGGTGATAAAATTGGGATACCTATATGTTTGTAATACTTCCTCAGATACAATATCAAAGATTGAAACTAATGAGATGATTGAAATATGCAAAATAAAGCTTGGTGCTAATAGTATAGATAGAATTGGTCCGCATGGAATCTTGGTCTATAAGGATAAATTACTAGTTGTAAATAATTACAGCAACAGTTTGTCAACTGTAAATACTATTATAAATGAGGAAATAGAACACCAATATATAGGTGCTAATTGCAATGATATAAGTGTGTTTAATAACAATGCTTATATAGTTTGTGGTGAAAGTAATAGTATTATTGTCTTCGACTTAATAAGTAAAAAAATTGTTGAACAAATCCCCTGTGAAAATTTGCCACACAGTATTAGCTTTGATTTTAGAAACAAGAGGATGTTAGTGTCCAATATGTACAGTGACTCAATAACATTAATTGATTGTATAGATAAAGAAAAAGTAAGAAATATAAATGTAGGAGCTTATCCGACAAAAGCTATATTTTCTGTAGATGGAGAATATATTTTTGTATGTGAAAGTAATATTGGGGGTTATGAACGAGGAAATATTAGTATTATTTCTTCAAAAAATTACAGAGTCTTATATAGAATTCAAGTAGGGTATTCTCCAGTGGATATAGATTGTGATAACGAATACTGTTATATTTCGAATTTTGGAGAAGGCACAATAAGTATTGTTAACATAAAGAATTATGAACATATTAGAAAAATCAGTATAGGGGGTATGCCAAGGGGGATAAAAAAGATAGGCGATTCTTTATTTGTGGGAGATAATTATAATAACTTGTTATTCAAGGTGGATATATGTACTGAAAATAAAAAAGCCATTTGTATAGGAGGAGAACCTACAGGTATGGCTTTAATTTAATCTTGAGTTAGAAGCTTTATTATATTACTATAAAGTTCGGATGAATTGTTTTTCCATTTTGTGCATAAATCCCTAGCTTGTTTATTTGAAGCAACATTCAATTTAATGTCGATTAGAATTGTATCGTTTTCAGTAGCTTTAAGATTGACAATAAAATTATTTTCTTTCTCAATAGTGTAATCTGAAGTTACACTAATCTCCTTCTTAATATTATCGATATTTTTTTTTAGATAATTATCGATGGTCTCCTTCTTGCTTTGAGATATTCTGTTTCTAAATAGATTTAATACTTTTGTTCCTTTATCTGTAATTATTATTCTATGTTTCTTATTTGTTTCTATATACTCAATAAAATTAGAATTAACTAACTCAGAGATATATTGCTGAAGTGTAAAATAATTAATGAAATTGTTTTCAAGGATTATCTGGGTTAACTGATTATTTGATACTGAAAGTTTAATTTCTTGAATTAGGTATAAAAGCAAAAGCTTATTTTCGGCTAACTCCAGGGTATCATCATACATTAATTGAACCTCCTAAAATATAATGATTTAATTATAGCATAAAAACCCAATTTAAATCTATTATAAAAGATTTGAAAAAACAATATGCCCTCCTTGAATAAACAGTTTTGATTTTTACTGTCTAATTTAAGGGGAGCATATTAAAGTTCACTCTAAATAATGAGTACTATTATTGATTGTTTAATAAATCACTTTCGCCCATGGATACTAATCTTTTTACCATTTCGCCACCAACATTTCCACAGTTTCTTGAGGTTACTTTACCCCAATAATCTTCAGAACCTTGATGAACACCAAGAGATAATTCTTCAGCAATCTCATATTTCATGTTATCAAGCATTTGATGTGCCTCTTTTACAAGCTGAGTACGACCACTTCCACTTTCTCCTAAAGCCATAATTTTAACCTCCTTTATGTAGATTTCTATTTATAGTTTGTACTTTGGATTTTCAAGTATACTATAAATTTTTAGGGGATTGAGGAGAAATTAACCACATTTTATTTCGAATAAAGTAAGTTCTCTAATTATACTTTATAGAATATAAATTGAATGTAAGAAAAAGTTTGGAGGAAAATATGAAAAAAAAAGTATACATAGTTATTTCACTAATTTTTTTATGTGTTCTATTATCTGTATTTATAAATAGTAGAAATATAAATACAAAGGACACTTTTATAAAAACAAATAAAAAATTGCCAATATATTCTGTGGAGACTAAAGAAAAGAAAGTTGCATTAACCTTTGATACTAGCTGGGGAAATGATTATACAATGCAAATTCTTGATGTGCTTCAAAAATATAATGTTAAAGCAACCTTTTTTCTAATTGGGAAGTGGGTTGATGATTTTCCTGATGATGTTAAAGCAATATATAGTAGAGGTCATGAAATTGGCAACCATTCTAATAGTCACCCAGATATGACAGCTTTATCTCGAGAAAGTATTTTAAATGAGATAGATACTACGGATATAAAAATATTTCAATTGACAGGTCAAGTTACAAAATTATTTAGGTGTCCAGAAGGAAAATATAATGATTCATTAATAAAGACAGTAGAAGACTCAGGAAGGTATTCTATACAATGGGATGTGGATAGTATTGACTGGAGGGAAATGGATAAAAACTCGGAATATCAAAGGGTTGTTAATAAAACAAGGAGTGGTTCAATTATTTTATTTCACACCAACGCAAGATATACTCCCGATAATTTGGCAAGGGTCATTGAAAAACTACAAAAAGATGGATACGAATTTGTCGTAGTTTCAGATTTAATATATAAATATGGCTATCATTTGGATAATTACGGGAAACAAATTCAAGACTAAGTGTTTGTAAATTTGAATAAATGTATTATAATGGAAACAGATAAAATATTTAGTTCTTAGAATAAAAAATGAACTACGGTTAAGAATAGTATTAATAACATATTTTTTAACTATAGTTGATCAAATGATTAAAATTGCATTTTTAGAAAAGAATGAAGATAAACCTTTCAAGTTACAATTTATATATTAAAAATTTAATATATAAAGTTTAATATTATGGATTAAGTAGGTTTCTTAATTTTTAAATTAAGAATTTACTAATTGTACAGAAACATAATACTGAATCAGTTTTAACAGCTTGTTTGACTATACTTAATTCAAAAGATGCATATTTAGAGGAAAACTTGAATATTATTTTTTATGAAAGGATTATGAAAATACGAAGGGAGAGATGGGTTTAGATGGATAATTTAATGTTAAACAATAAGATTTATTTAGAGGGTAAAATTATATCAGGACTTGAGTTCAGTCACGAAATGTATGGAGAGGGGTTTTATACTTTTAACCTAGAGGTTCAAAGGTTAAGTGATGCAAAGGATATTTTACTAATAACAGTATCAGAGAGACTTATTTCCGATATGGAGATAATTGTGGATGCTGAGGTAATTGTAGAGGGGCAGTTGAGGTCTTATAACAAATTTATAGATGGTGCCAACAGGTTAATTCTAACGGTCTTTGCAAGAGATATTACTAAGTGTGAAGAAAGGAGCAAAAATCCTAATCAAATATACTTAGATGGATATATTTGCAAGCAACCAATTTATAGGACTACACCATTTGGAAGAGAGATTGCAGATATGCTTCTTGCAGTTAATAGATCATATAATAAATCTGATTATATACCTACAATCGCATGGGGAAGAAACTCAAGATTTTGCAAGGGGCTTGAAGTTGGAGACAATATAAGAGTTTGGGGAAGACTTCAAAGTAGGGAATATCAGAAGAGAGTTTCAGAAAATGAGCTTGTAAAAAAAATAGCTTATGAAGTTTCTATTTCAAAAATGGAAAGAATAAATAAAAATGATTCAATCGATTCATCTGAAGAGTTCGAGGATGATTTAGAAGAAAGTACAGTTTAAAAGGTAGACCAAGCGGTCTACCTTTCTATTTTCTTAAATCATCTAAGAGTTGAGTTTTGTTTTTAGTTTTGTCGTCTACAGTTTTAATAATTTTTGCAGGAGTACCAGCAACTACAACTCCTTCAGGAACATCTTCAACTACTACTGATCCAGCTGCAACTACAGCATTTTTTCCAACTTTAATTCCCTCAAGAATTACTGCATTTGCACCAATTAGAACGTTATCTCCAATTTCAGAAGGACTCTTACTTGGCGGTTCTAAAACTCCAGCAACTACAGCGCCAGCGCCTAGATGAACTCTATTACCAAGTTTACCACGAGCACCTACTACAGCATTCATATCTACCATAGTTTCATCACCAATTTCTGCACCTATATTTATAACAGCGCCCATCATGATAACAGCATTTTTACCAATCTTAACTTTATCACGAATAATAGCACCTGGTTCTATCCTTGCATCTAATTGAAGTAAGTCTAATAATGGTATAGCAGAGTTTCTTCTATCTAATTCCATTTTAAATTTAGTAATCTTGTCTTTGTTTCTTAACACAAAATCTGAGACTTCATTTCCATCTCCAAATAGAACATAAAAAGTGTTTGTCCCATAAACTTCTATGTTACCATATTCTAAGCCACCAATATTTCCATCAATATATACTTTTACTGGTGTAGTTTTTTTTGCTTCCTTTATGAATCGAGCGATTTCATAAGGATCTGTTAAATCATAATCCATTGTTTATACCTCCGCAATTAAAAAGTAATCATGCCTTAAAACATAACTTAATGAATAAATAATATCATACTTTTAAGAAGAATGAAAACTTTACTTAATTAAAGTACAAAAAACTTTTTATAATTAATAAAATGTTATATAATTTGTTATAGAAGTGCAATATATACCAAAACAAATATAAGTAGTAACATAAAATATTAAAGTACGTAAACAATATGATATTTCCTGCTAAGAGATTGTTCGCTGCGCATAGAAAGACTAAGCTGATTTATTTTTAAATTGCTACCCACTCAAAACTCGCTATGCTCAAACATTTCGTGGGCTTAACGCAATTTTAAAATAAATCAGCAAAGTCTTTCTAATGCTCGCTCAGACAATCTCTACGCAGGAAATATCATATTGTTACGTAGTGTAAATTACTGTTATATTAACAACAATCTTGCCCAAGACAACCCGGGACACCCTTCAACTACAAAGACTAGCTTAAAGAGAGAAGGGTGTCCTGCTCCATAAAGGATAAAATTAAAAATATACATATATTAAGGAAGGAAAAAATTATGCCTGAATTAGAAAAAGGATATGTTCAGATATACACTGGGAATGGAAAAGGTAAAACTACAGCGGCAATTGGACTTGGAGTAAGAGCGGTAGGTGATGGATACAAGGTTATAATGGTGCAGTTTTTAAAGGGTGGAAGTACTGGTGAGCTAAACAGTACAAAATTGCTTGCTCCGAATTTTATTATTAAAAGGTTTGAAAAACCTAGGGGATTTTTTTGGACATTAAGAGACAATGAGAAATTAGAACTTAAGAAAGAAATACAAGAAGCCTATGATTATTGTTTATCAGTTTTTAAAGAAGAAAAATGTAATATTTTAATTCTAGATGAGATAATGGGTGTAATGAAGAATAACCTAATTACTGAAGAACAGATACTTGAATTAATCGCATTTAAACCTGAAAAAATCGAATTAGTTATGACAGGGAGGAATGTTCCTCAATCACTAATTGATAAGGCTGATTTAGTAACTGAAATGAATGATATAAAGCATTATTTTAATGAGGGTGTTCAAGCTAGAGAAGGAATAGAGTATTAAGCTACTAAAGGGGGAAATCATGAACAATATAATTTCTAAAAATGTGGAAAGTATCGAAATCTCTGGAATAAGGAAGTTTTATAATAAAGTACAGCTATATCCAGACGCCATATCATTAACACTGGGTCAACCTGATTTTAATGTTCCACAAAGGGTTAAAACTGCAATGGTAAATGCAATTGAAGAAGGTAAAACAACATATACAGCAAACGCAGGTATAGTGAATTAAGAAATGAAATATCTACTTATTTAATGGAAATGGATATATTATATAATCCTGAGGAAATATGCATTACAGTTGGCGGTAGTGAGGGCCTCTTAAGTGTCTTTTCAACACTTATCAATAATGGTGATAAAGTATTAATTCCTACACCAGCATACCCTGCTTATGAGAGCTGCGTGAAATTAGCAGGTGGAAAGGTATTAAACTATAGTTTAAATAAAGAATTTAGTATAGATTTTGAAGTTTTAAAAGAAATACTTGATGAAGAAAAACCTAAATTAATGGTTTTATCTTTTCCATCAAACCCTACTGGGGCTATTTTACAAAAGGAGGATAAAGACAAATTAATAAAATTATTAAAAGATAGACAGGTTATAATAATTAGTGATGAGATTTATAGCGCATTATATTTTGGAGAAGAATACAATTCTATAGCCCAATGTAAAGAATTATTGGATAGAGTTATTCTGGTAAGTGGATTTTCTAAAATGTTTTCAATGACTGGGCTTAGAATTGGTTATGTTTGCGCAAAAGAAAAGTACATGAAACATATTATTAAAGTTCATCAATACTTTGTTTCTTGTGCTCCTTCAATTTCTCAATGGGGTGCGTTAGAAGGATTAAGAAGTTGTAGTTCAGATGTTCAGCTTATGAACCAAGAATTTAAATGCAGAAGAGATTTCCTTTATGAAAAGCTCACTGAATTAGGCTTTGAATGTGTATTACCACAAGGCGCCTTTTATATGTTTCCTTCGATAAAAAAGTTTCAAATCAGCAGTGAGATATTTTGTGAAAAGCTTCTAAGTGAAGCTAAGGTTGCAATAGTTCCTGGATCGGCATTTGGAACTGGCGGTGAAGGTTATGCTAGAATATCTTACTCTTATAGTATGGAGGAATTAGAAGAAGCTATTAATAGAATTAGTACTTGGATAAACAAAAACGCAAGCTTTTAGCTTGCGTTTTAATAATCAAGTCATTATTTCATTGATTCTTGGACAACATTATCCATATTATACATTCCAGCTGATTTATTAGCCATAAATGCACAAGCTCGTAAAGCTCCTACGGCAAAAACATCTCGGGAAAGAGCTTCATGCTTAATTTCTATAACCTCACCTTGACCAGCAAAAATTACAGAATGCTCTCCAACAATATTTCCACCTCTAATTGCATGAATACCAATTTCCTTATGCTCTCTTTTTCCTACTATTCCATCTCGTCCTTTAATATAAAAAGTGTCTTCAGGTATGGAAGCTTTAATAGTATCAGCTAGTAGTAAAGCTGTTCCACTAGGAGAGTCAACCTTTTGGTTATGATGTTTTTCAATTATTTCAATATCAAAATTATCGTAAAGAACTGAAGAAATTTGCTTCAAAACTGAATTTATAACATTTATTCCAAGTGACATATTTCCTGAACGAAAAATAGGAATAATATTACTAGCGGCATTTATATCGCTAATTTGCTCTTCAGTAATGCCGGTTGTACAAATTACAAGTGGAAGATTTTTAGATTTACAAAACTCAAGCAAACCGTGGAGAGATTCTGGTCTAGAAAAATCTAATACAACATCAGCAGAAATATTGCAATCTAATATATTTTCAAATATTGGATACATTGCAAGTGATTTTTCAAAAGTATCTATTCCTGCAACTATGTT
This sequence comes from uncultured Clostridiaceae bacterium, assembly GCA_963791805.1. Taxonomy (GTDB): domain Bacteria; phylum Bacillota; class Clostridia; order Clostridiales; family Clostridiaceae; genus JACMJL01. The sequence goes on along the minus strand of CAWBTU010000004.1, from coordinate 15,181 downwards.
TAGTTCTGGAAAATCCTTTATGCAGGATACTATTGCTTTTCCCATTCTTCCGCCACAGCCATTTAATATAATATTTATCATTATCTGTCCTCCAAACTAAGAAAACTTTATTTGCTTATATCAACTTCATTTTCTTTAATTCTTCTTTTAAAAGTTGAAGGTTTTCTTCATACATATCACAAAGTGGAAGTCTAAGCTTCCCTACATCTTTACCCATTAAGTTCAAAGCTGTTTTTACAGGAATTGGACTTGTTTCAGTGAATAGGGAATTAGTTAAAGCAAAGTAATCAAATTGAATTTTTAAAGCTTCAGTTGTTTTACCTGCTAGATAAAAAGTACACATATCGTGCATTTGCTTTGGTATAATGTTAGCTGACACGGATATAACACCAATACCTCCTAAGGACATTATTGCAATAGTTTCATTATCGTTACCAGAATACAAATCAATTTTATCACCACAAAGTGCTTTGATTTCTGCAATTTGTCCAATATTACTGCTAGCTTCTTTAACAGCAACAATATTCTTATATTGAGTTAGCTCAAGAATTGTTTTTGGTAATATATTCATAGATGTTCTTGAAGGAACATTATAAATTACAATTGGTGCAGTAACGCTAGTTGCTATTGCTTTAAAGTGTTCAATTAGCCCTTTTTGGGTAGTTTTATTGTAATATGGTGTAATGATTAAAAGTCCATCAACTCCAATACTTTCAGCCCATTTACTCATATTAACTGAGGCTACAGTATTATTTGATCCTGTACCGGCAATTACTGGAATTCTTTTATTAACTACATCAACTGTAAATTTTATAGTTTCCTTTTTTTCTTGATCAGACATCGTTGATGCTTCTCCAGTAGTTCCACAAACAATAATAGCATCTGTGGATGACTCTATATGCCATTCAATTAATTCTTCTAATTTAATAAAATCGACTCCTTGTTCGTTAAATGGAGTTACGATTGCTACTCCTGAGCCTTTAAAAATACTCATATAAAATCCTCCTTAAAAATTATTTCTCTTCATTAATAATATACTCAGCAATTTGAATTGCATTTGATGCAGCACCTTTTCGGATATTGTCAGCAACTACCCATAAATTCAATCCATTATCAGTACTAAAATCTCTTCTAATTCTACCAATATAAACCTCATCATGGCCAGCAGCGTCAACAGGTGTAGGGTAAACAAGGTTTTCAATATCATCTTGTACAATTATTCCTTTAGAAGCATTATAAACTTCAAAAATATCTTTAACGTCAAAGGCTGAGCTTAGTTCAACGTTTATACTCTCGCTATGACCATAAAAAACTGGCACTCTGACTGTTGTAGCTGTTATTTTCATATTATCATCATGCAAGATTTTTCTAGTTTCATTTACCATTTTCATTTCTTCTTTTGTATAACCATTTTCGAGGAAAACATCAATGTGTGGAATCACATTTCCTGCGATAGGTTTTGGAAATTTCTTCGGTGGTTCACCTTTCATTCCATCTTCAAGATCAGAGAAACCTCCTACACCAGCACCTGAAACTGCTTGATAGGTAGAGTAAATTACTCTCTTTATTCCATATTTATTCTGAAGTGGTTTTAATGCCACCATTGCTTGAATAGTAGAACAATTTGGGTTTGCAATTATTCCTTTGTGTAGCTTTATATCTTCTGGGTTTACTTCAGGCACAACTAATGGAACTTCAGGATCCATTCTCCATGCAGAACTGTTGTCAATAACCACTGAGCCATATTTGGCGAATATAGGAGCAAACTCTAGGCTTGTATCTCCACCAGCAGAAAAAAGAGCGAAGTGGATTTTTTTATCTTTTATGTTATCTTCTTTTAATTCTTCTACAACAACATCTTCCCCAATGAATTTTAAAACTTTACCTGCAGATCTTTTTGAAGCAAAGAAGTATATTTCATCAACAGGAAATTTTCTTTCCTCTAAAACTTCAATAAATTTTCTCCCAACCATACCAGTGGCACCAACGACGGCGACATTATATTTCATTTATAGCCCTCCTAAAAATTACTTATATTATATTATATATGAGAAGAGTGAAAAATTATATACTTTTGTTAAAATACAATGAAGTTTTTTATTAAGTATGCATATAAACAAAGGACAAATTATGACATCTAAATAGTGTAATTAGCAATTAGTAATTCAATAATTCAGTAATTTTAACTTACTGTAATGAAATAAATGATAGAAATTAATGGAAAATGATTTACATACTTTCACAGGGCTAATGAATATGAATTAACAGAAATATTTAAATATTAAGAAACATGACAAGAAAACTACAAAAAATAAAGGAAATGAAAGAAAAAAATGCTAAAGTTGTCTAAAATTAAAGACAAAATACGGAAATAATATAAAACATGTAAAAAAATGCATACTGTCTGCTTTGATACGTTAAAACGATAAATTAAAAAAGCGTTATTGAGATTGAAATTGACTTGCAAACAGTAAAAAATACAATATTAAGAAAATTCAGAAATATCCACAAACAGTCATAAACAGGGCCATATTGATTGACATTAAAAATAAATTATGATAAAATTAAAGAATAATATTATGTATTATCATGGAGTAATATGTAATATTTTTAGCTGGTGAAGACATTAGAAAAGTTTATATTTGTAGTTTTTATTTCTAAATAATTTCTACATTAACTATAAATATAATATAAATTAAAGGGGGATAAAAATGAAAAGAAAAAAAATTACAGCAACATTACTTGCATCACTAATTGTAAGCGCATCACTTGTTGGATGCGGTAGCTCAAGTAGTGATAGCTCGTCAAGCTCAACTTCAGACAAACTTGATGCAAATCAGGTAGCTAATGTATTAGGTTACGATTACACCACATTGGACCCATCATTAGTAAGTGATGGTGAATCAAGCACAACTCTAATGAATGTAGATGAAGGTCTCATGGTAGAGAAAAAAGTAAATGGTAAAGTTACTAATGTTTTTGCTGGGGCAACAAAAATGGATAAGTCAGCTGATAATTTAACTTATACCTTTACATTGAGAGATGATGCAAAGTGGTCAGATGGTCAACCTGTTAAAGCTCAAGATTATGTTTATTCATGGAGAAGACTTTGTGATCCAAAAGTAAGTCAAGATTATTTAGGATTTCTTGAAGAAATTGGAGTGAAAGGGGCAGCAGATGTGGCTGCTGGAAAAGCTGACACAAGCACATTAGGAGTTGCAGCTAAAGATGATAAAACTTTTGTTGTTACTTTAGAGCAACCTACACCATATTTTGAAGCTGCACTGTCTTTTACGGATTTAGTTCCTCAAAGAGAAGATATAGTTAAGAAATTAGGAGATCAATACGGTCAAGACTTTAAAGGTATGGTTTACAATGGAGCATTTAAAGTTACAGATTTCCAAAAGGGATCAAAAGTAGTTTATACAAAAAATGAAAATTATTGGGATGCTAAAAATGTTAAACTTCAAACTGTAAATGGATTCATAAATAATGAACCAGCTACAATAGTTAAAATGTTTAATGCAAAGCAGATTGATTTTGTAGATACAACAATCACAGGCGATGACATTAAGACTTTAGATAAGAATAAGGAATCAGGCAAATACAATCATGTTCAAAGCAGTAATCCTACAACCTACTATTTCTATTTTAATAATACAAACAAATATCTTGCTAATGCAAAGGTTAGAAAAGCCCTTGCTTTAGGATATAATAAACAGACACTTCTAGATGTAGCTTATAAGAAAAATGTTGTAGCACAAGGTGTAGTTCCACCTGCACTTACAGTGGGAGATAAAGATTACAGAAAATCTGTACAAGAACCACTTAAAGGCGTTACTGAAGATCCAAAGCAACTTCTTAAAGAAGGTTTAGCAGAGCTTGGAGTAAGTGATCCATCACAAATCACTTTGAAATTTTTATCAGGTCCAGCTTCATCACTTACAAATGCAATAGCTCAATATATGCAAAGCCAATGGAAAACTAATTTAGGTATTAATCTTGATATTGTTTTTGCACCAACAAATCCATCCTACTTTAAGTCAAGAACTAAACATGACTTTGACGTTTGTGGAGGTGCATGGGGTGCTGACTATAATGACGCATTCTCTTTCTTTAATCCATTTACTTCAACTAATGGAAACAACAATGGATTATACAAAAATGCAGAATATGATGCATTGGTAAAGAAGGGTATGACTGATTTGGATTCTACAAAGAGAGTTGAAGATTTCAAACAAGCAGAACAACTTCTTGTAGTTAAAGATGCAGGTATCTCTCCATATATGTACAGAACAATGGATGTTATTACTTATAATTATTTAAAAGGCGTTTATGTTCCTTTATGTGGTTCATATTTTTATATGAAAGATGCATATATATCAGGAAAATAATATTTCAATTACTCTACAACAGGACTTTTGTCCTGTTGTAATTTGACGTTTTTAGTTGGAAGGAGAAAGTATATGGCTAAGTACGTACTAAAAAGAATTGCTTATATGATATTAACTTTATGGATTATAGCCACTGTAACATTTGTGCTTATTAACTCCATACCAGGTGATCCAATAGCCAATAAAGCAAAGGCACTATCTCCTGAAGTACAAGCTTCAATTAGAAAAAAATATAAATTGGATCGTCCGTTATATGAAAGATATGTTAGTTATCTTTCAGATTTAGCTCATGGAGATATGGGAGAATCTATTCAATACCCTGGCACTAAAGTGAATAATATGATAAAAAAGGAATTTCCTGTTTCAGCTAGACTTGGAATTCAAGCTGTTGTTTTGGGTCTAGTGGTCGGTGTTATTTTAGGCATAATATCGGCATTTAGAAGGTCTACTTGGGTGGATTATTCCGTAATATTTGTAGCTTTGATTGGGTTATCGGTACCTAGTTTTGTAGCTGCAGTATTACTTCAATATTGCGTTAGGTGGTAAGTTTGGAATACCTATTGTTGGATGGGCTCCGACTGGTGCTTCATTTTTTTCTGGATTAAAATATACAATACTACCGACTATTGCATTAAGTTTACCTGGACTTGCATCTAATGCCAGATTTATGAGAACCTCTGTATTAGATGTAGTAAGTCAAGACTATGTTCTTACCGCTGAAGCTAAAGGTGTTACAAAAATAAGCCTAGTGTGGAAGCATATTATTAGAAATGCTATTATGCCTATAATAACAATTATAGGTCCTAGAATTGCATCAATAATAACTGGAGCTATTGTTGTTGAAAGTATATTTGGTGTTCCAGGGCTCGGAAGAGAACTTGTTGGTGCTATAGGTAATAAAGACTATACTGTGGTAATGTCCCTTACTGTATTTTTTGCATTTTTATATATAGTTGCTCTTTTACTAGTTGATATTGCATATATGTTAGTTGATCCTAGAATTAAACTAGACAGTAAGAAAGGTTAAAGGGGGATAAGTATGGCTTTGTTAAGTAAAGACAAATTTAAAATTCTAGGCTGTGATGATATTGATTCAGACCTTATGGTTAGACCTACTATTTCCTATTGGGCTGATGCCTGGAGAAGGCTTAAGAAGAATAAAGTTGCAATGCTTTCTTTAATTCTTTTAATTATTGTTATTGTTATGTGTATAATTGGACCATGGATATCGCCCTATAAATTTGATACTCAGAGTTATGGGGAGTTAGATAAGTTCTCTCATGGAAAGCATTGGTTTGGTACAGATAATCTTGGCAGAGATATGTTTGTAAGAGTTTGGAAGGGTGGAAGGGTTTCACTAATCATAGGGTTTGCGGGAACTTTTATAGAAATTATAGTTGGATGTTTCATTGGTGGTATATGTGGTTATTATGGTGGTATAGTTGATACAATTATTATGAGAATAATTGAAATAATTGTTAGTATTCCATACTTAATAGTAGTAATATTATTACTATTAGTTTTAAAACCGGGAATCAATACATTAATTATTGCATTATGTATAACCGGATGGACTGGTATTGCAAGATTAATTAGGGGACAAGTTATGCAACTTAAGGAATCTGAATATGTATCTGCTGCAAAGGCTTTGGGAGCTAGTTCACCAAGAATTATTGCAAAACATTTGCTACCAAATACAATTGGTGTAATATTAGTATATATGTCCATGGACATACCTGCATTTATATTTGATGAGGCTTTCCTTAGCTTTTTAGGCTTAGGAATACAACCTCCAAATACAAGCTGGGGTGCGTTGATTTTTGCAGGACAGGGACAAATGACAAATCATCCTCATGAATTAATTTTCCCTGCTATTGTATTAAGTATAACTATGTTGGCGTTTAATTTACTTGGTGATGGCCTTAGAGATGCGCTTGATCCAAAATTACGACAGTAGGAGGTAAGAATAAGTATGGCAAGACTTCTTGAGGTTAATAATTTACGCGTTTCGTATCATACTTATGCTGGTGAAGTGCAATCAGTTAGAGGTATAAGTTTTTATTTAGACGCTGGTGAAACATTGGCTGTAGTTGGTGAATCAGGTTGTGGTAAAAGTGTAACTGCAAAATCACTAATGAGGCTCATTAAAACACCGCCAGGAGAAATAAAGAAGGGCTCAGAAATTGTTTTTAACGGTAAAGATATATTAAAAATGAGCGAAAAAGAATTAAGAAATATCAGAGGATCTGAAATGAGTATGATATTTCAGGATCCGATGACGTCATTAAATCCTACCATGAAAATTGGAAAACAGATTTCTGAAAATTTGATTATGCACAGAGGTATGACCAAAAAGGAAGCATTGGAAGAATCTATTAATATGTTAAAATTAGTAAACATTCCAAATGCAGAACAAAAGAGTACAGCAATATCCTCATGAATTTTCAGGTGGGATGAGGCAAAGAGCTATGATTGCAATTGCATTAGCATGTAATCCTAAGGTATTAATAGCTGATGAGCCAACAACTGCGCTTGACGTAACTATTCAAGCACAAATTATGGATTTAATAAAAGATGTTCAAAAGAAACTTGGAACAGCTGTTGTTCTTATTACTCATGATTTGGGAGTAGTTGCGGATGTGGCAGATAGAATACAAGTTATGTATGCAGGCAAGATTATAGAAAAGAGGAACTACAAATGAAATTTTTTATAATCCACAGCATCCATATACTTGGGCATTATTGCAGTCAGTTCCAAGATTAGAGACTGAGAATAAAGATACACTTATATTCTCTTAAAGGTACTCCACCTGATTTAATAAAGCCACCGGTTGGTTGTCCTTTTGCATCAAGATGTGAGTATGCAATGCAAATTTGTAGAGAAGAAATGCCTGAAGCTACAACATTGACAGAGACACATGAAGTCCAATGCTGGCTACAGCATGAAAATGCTCCTAAAGTAGAAGTACCTTTAAGAAAAGGAGGTACATTATAATGGAACAAGATGAAAAGTTTATTGAAGTTAAAAATTTAAAAAAGTATTTTAAAGTTGGACCCAAAGCAATTCTTAAGGCAGTGGATGATGTTTCCTTTGTAATTAAAAAAGGTGAAACGTTGGGACTCGTTGGAGAGTCTGGTTGTGGTAAAACAACCTGTGGAAGAACAGTAATGGGTTTATACCCAGCTACAGGTGGAGAAGTTCTTTTTGAAGGAGTAGACATTCATAAGCTAAAAGGCAAAGATAAAAAAGACTTTACTAGAAATGCACAAATAATATTTCAGGATCCTTATGCATCCTTGAATCCAAGAATGACAGTAGGAGATATTATTGGTGAAGGAATAGATATTCATAAGATATATAAAGGTAAAGAAAAGACAGACAAAATCAATGAATTGTTAAAAATGGTTGGTTTGAATAAGGAACATGCATCTAGATTTCCTCATGAGTTTTCGGGTGGACAAAGACAAAGAATAGGTATTGCTAGAGCGCTTGCTATAGAACCTAAGTTTATTGTTTGTGATGAACCTATTTCTGCCTTAGATGTATCAATACAGGCTCAAATAGTTAATTTGTTGATAAAGCTTCAAAAGGAATTGGGGTTAACTTATTTATTTATTGCACATGACTTATCTATGGTAAAGCATATTTCAGATAGAGTAGGTGTAATGTATTTAGGTAAGATGGTAGAACTAGCTCCAAGTGGAATTTTATATGATAAGCCATTGCATCCATACACTCAAGCACTACTATCTTCTATCCCTATTCCAGATCCTGAGGAATCAAAGAATAAGAATAGAATTATATTAGAAGGCGAAGTTCCAAGTCCAATAAACCCTAAGCCTGGTTGTAGATTTATTCAAAGATGTAAATATAAAACAGATGAATGTGCACAAGTTGAACCTGAGGTTAAAGAGGTTGAACCTAATCATTTTGTGGCATGTCATCTATTTAAGTAATAATAGAAACTGCGCAGAATTATTAATGCGTGGTTTTTATTTTTGTTGAATTATATTTTGAATAAATACCTGAATTAAAGTTAAAACTAAAGAGAGTTTTATTTATGGAGGGGTATTCATGTCTAAAACACCTTTGAAAAAAGTTATTAAAGCGAAGCTTAAATCAAATAGAGAATTAACAGAACTTGAGAAAATACGAGAAAAGATTAAATATGAAATTGCTGAGGAACTTGGACTTAAAGAAAAAGTAAAGGAATTGGGTTGGAGTGGATTAACTGCAGAAGAAACTGGTAGAATAGGTGGGATAATGACAAAAAGAAAAAAAGAATTAAAGTTACCTAATAACAAGGAGATAATTTCAATAAACATTGAAAAAAATAAAACTAGATAAGTAACATTTTTATGCGTCACTTATTGACTTACCAAATTAAAAAATATAATATTAGCATGATGAATATTTAGGAATCTTTGATTCATTATTTTATTTTTGATTCCTAAGCTATGAAAGGAAAAGACAAATGGATTGTTATAAAGAATTTGCATACATTTATGATGAACTCATTAATGATGATATTGACTATAGTGCTTTTGGAAAATTTATTTTAGAAATTTGTGAAAAGAATAGTGTACAGAGGGATAATTTTTTAGATTTAGCATGTGGTACAGGCAACCTAACTGAAGCTATATACAAATACTTTAAACATAGTTTCGGTGTAGATATGTCTAGTGAAATGCTTACTGAAGCAGAAAGAAAAATGAGAAACAGCCCATCTAAACCAAAGTTTATATGTCAGGATATTTGTGAACTTAATATAAATAAGGAATTTGAACTAATTACTTGTTGTTTAGATTCAATTAATTACATAACGGAAGAATCCAGCTTAAAAGATTTATTTATTAGTGTTAAAAAACATCTTAGCAGTTCAGGAATTTTTGTATTTGATATAAATTCTTATCATAAAATAAAGGATATTTTAGGTAATAATACCTTTACTTATGATGACGGTGAAGTTTTTTACGTTTGGGAAAATAAATTTGAAAATGAAATAGTGGACATGTTCCTAACTTTTTTTATTAGAAAAGGGGAAACCTATTATAGAATAGATGAAGAGCATAGTGAAAGAGCCTATAAGGGTGGACATATTATTGAAATTCTTAATAAATGTGGATTAGAAGTTATTGATATTTTAGATTGTTATCAAGATAAGCCAATTTCTGAGGAGACAGAACGTATCACTTTTGTAGCAAGAATAAGAAAATAGCATTAAGGAGTGTAATTTTATGAAAGATAAATTAATAATAGCAACAGCTAAAAATGGGCAAGTAAGAGTAATAGCAGCAACAACAACCTATTTAGTATCTGAAGGTGTCAGGATACATAATTGTTCTGCTACAGCTGCAGCAGCTTTAGGAAGGATGCTTACAGCAGGATCGTTAATGGGCGTCATGCTTAAATCTGAATCAGATTCACTAACTATAAAGATAGCTGGTGGAGGAGAAGCCAAAGGAGTAGTAGTTACGGCACATTCAGATGGTAGCGTTAAAGGATTGATTGGTAACCCTGAAGTTGAATTGCCGCCCAATGCTATAGGTAAACTTGATGTTGGAGGTGCAATTGGACTTAAAGGCGATTTAACTGTTATTAAAGATATGGGACTTAGGGAACCATATGTAGGCAGTGTACCCATAAGCACAGGAGAGATTGGGGATGATATAGCATACTATTTTACGGCTTCAGAGCAAACACCATCTGCTGTTGCACTTGGAGTGCTTGTTGATGTAGATCTAAGCATAAAAGCTGCTGGTGGCTTTATAATACAGATGATGCCTGGTGCAGATCCAATGCTTGCAGATTTAATTACATATAGACTAGAGGAAATACCTCCAATTACAACACTTCTTTCAGATGGAAAGTCAATTGATGAAGTTATGGATTATATATTTGATGATATGGATTTGAAAGTATTAGATAGTGTTATACCTGAATATAAGTGTGATTGTTCTAGAAATAAAGTAGAAAAGGCGTTAGTGAGTATCGGTGAAAAGGATTTACTAGAAATATATGAAGAAGGTAAAACAGAAGAGTTAAAATGTCATTTTTGTAATAAAAGTTACCAATTTACAAATGAAGATATTGGTATAATTTTAAAGCAAGCAATAAACAATAAAAAGTAGATAAAAAATATTGACAAGATTTCTCCCAGGTTATATAATACTAAATGTGCTGTAAATTAGTTAAGTTTGGGAGCATAGCTCAGCTGGGAGAGCATCTGCCTTACAAGCAGAGGGTCACAGGTTCGATCCCTGTTGTTCCCACCAAACGCGGCCCGGTGGCTCAGTTGGTTAGAGTGCCGGCCTGTCACGCCGGAGGTCGAGGGTTCGAGTCCCTTCCGGGTCGCCATATTAATTCTTTGGCCAGTTAGCTCAGTCGGTAGAGCAGAGGACTGAAAATCCTCGTGTCCCTGGTTCGATTCCTGGATTGGCCACCATTTTCTTGCGGGAGTGGCTCAGTGGTAGAGCGTCACCTTGCCAAGGTGAACGTCGCGAGTTCGAATCTCGTCTTCCGCTCCATTTTTGGCGCTATAACCAAGTGGTAAGGTACGGGTCTGCAACACCCTCATCCCCAGTTCAAATCTGGGTGGCGCCTCCAAAAAAAACCTGTAAACTTAATTGTTTACAGGTTTTTTTTAATTTTTATCTAGAATACAAATATGCTTCCTCTATCAATGAGTTTACCTTCTCTTAAGTAAACAGGTTTTACATTATGTTTTTCTAAAAAACTAATAACCTGGTTTCCGTACAAATAGTATTCTAGGCTTCCATAAAAGGCTAAATGTTTATCATCCAATAAGCCACAAGCACCACCTAAAAAGCCATAGTCTAATCCTGGTAATAATATATCTCCAGGAGGCAAAAGGAGAATATCTATATCTTCATTAATAAGGGAAGCAAATATACCTTTATCACTTGTAATAAGAGCTTTGTCGCTGACTACAGCAGTAGAGCATTTTGTATAGCCTTGCTTCACATGTATAAGTTTCTTATTTTGTATGGATTTAAGAAGACTTTTATCTGTAAAAGCTAAATTGTGAATAAATAATCCTTTAAGATTAACTGCATTAAGAAAAATATCTTCTGGATACTTTCTATCTAGAGTTTTTTCTGAAAAAATTATGTTGAAATCATATTTTTTCAATAATTCAATAAAACTTGTAGCTATTTCTTTGTGAACTAGTAAGGTTTTTTTATCAATAAAATGCACTAGAACATCTGGATGTCCATTTATAGCATAATATAGCTCATTACAGGGAGGACATTTTATTACGTCTATGTTTAATTTACTAAGATTTATTTCCTCTAGTTCATCAATCCTATAATCCACAAAAGCCTTTTTCAAATTAACACCACCTTAAATATGATAAATATAGTGAAACCATATTCTAACATAATCCTTAAAAAATTTTCCAACAAAACCCGGGACAATGTTCATCTGCGAAGCCCATCTGCTAAAAAAAGAGTGTGCCGCCGCCTGCCAAAGATTAAAGCGACAAACCATTATATAGTTGCAATAGAATAAATTAAGAAAATTTGCAGACTGATAAAATATTATTTAATTTATTAGATGTCAACTGTGATACTTTGTGTTTTCCCTATATGATAAAACAAAAAATTAAATTTGTCGATAAATGTTAGAATTATTTTGTATATACAGCGCATTAAAACACATACTATCCTTAGAAAGGAAGTGATAAGTTTGCTTCTAATGACTATAGTGTATAACGATGACATTAAGGATATCACAAGAGATTTACAGGATATGAAGGAGTACTTTATATCTAAAAACATTATAATTGGTATAGCTGAGAGCTTATCAGAAGGAAATCACATTATCAAAATTTTATGTGAAGATATTTATTATACTGAAAAGACATTAAGCATCTTCAATCTTAACCTTGCTAATATTTTATATAAGGTTGTAATTCAAGAGTTTTGCAAAAGTGAAATACAGTATTTTTTAAACGAAACATATTTCTTTTTAAAGGAAGAAGAACTAGAAGAGGTAAGGAATATATGTTTCAATGCTATGGAGAATAAAGGCAAAATCTTTGATGAAAGTACTGTTTATTGTATGAATAGGCAAAATAATATTATAGATAAAATAATGCTATGTATTGAACAGAATAAGGAAATAAATATTAATGGCTTTGTAACCTTTAGGATGAAAGAACTAATAAGCGAACTTGAAGGTATCGTAGATAAAGTAGTTGAAAAATACATGGCTGAAAAAGAATACAATGAATTCATAAAGCTTTTAAAATATTTTGTAGATATACAAGATAGTAAAATTGATATAATAAACATAACAATAGATCATAATGGAAGCTATATAATACAAGATGGCGAAGGAGTAAGTATATTAGAATTACTACTAACAGAATTAAATGATACTAAATACTCTGGAAACGTAAGCATGGAAGATGTAATAATAAGTGGCTTAATAACTAATGCTCCTAAAAGTGTTCATATCCATTGTGTAGAAAATTGCGCGAATCCTGAATTTATTGAAACCATAAAAAATGTCTTTGGCGAAAGGGTAGTTATTTGTGATAGCTGCAAAATATGTGAAAGAATAAAACATACTGTCAAGGTTTAATAGGCTCTTATTGACAGCGATTATTAATAGGCATATACTAATATAAATTAATATTTTAAAACATTGATAAGGAAGAGTAAATAATAGTCTGTTAAAAGAGATGAAAATTCACCGGCTGAGAGATTTTCTTAATAAGTATTGTTGAAAACCACCTTTGAGTTGAGTACTGAAATTAATTAAGTACTTACGTTTTCTGCGTTAAGGATTTTAAGTGGGTAAATTTTTTACCAATTTGGGTGGAACCGCGAAATAACTCGTCCCATGAGTGGGAGGGGTTTTATTTTTTTGTTTTAAAATAAATATCAAAGGAGGTAAATGAAATGATAAAAATTACATTAAAAGATGGAAAAGTACTAGAGGTAGAAGCTATGACCAAAGTTAGCGATGTAGCAATGAAAATTAATCCTGCTTTTAAGAAAAAAGCTATTTCTGCAAAGATAAATGGTAAGAGAGCAGAACTTATGACAGTATTAAATGAAGATTGCCAGCTAGAAATATTAACTTTTGAAGATGAGGATGGAAAGTGGACCTTAAGACATACAGCTTCTCATATGCTTGCACAAGCAGTGAAAAGACTATATCCAGAAGCTAAATTGGCAATTGGACCTGCAATAGATAGTGGCTTTTATTATGATTTTGATGTTGATTTTGCATTTACCCCTGAGGTACTTGAAAAATTAGAAAATGAAATGAATAAAATAGCTAAAGAAGAGTTGGAATTAACTAGATTTGAATTACCTAGAGAAAAAGCTATTGAATATATGAAAGAGAGAAATGAACCCTATAAGGTTGAATTAATTGAAGATTTACCAGAAGACTCTATTATTTCCTTCTACTCTCAAGGCGAATTTACAGATTTATGTGCTGGGCCACATGTAATCTCAACTGGAAAAGTAAAAGCAATTAAACTACTTTCTCTTGCAGGTGCATACTGGAGAGGAAATGAAAACAATAAGATGCTTCAAAGGATATACGGTACAGCTTTTGATAAAAAGAGTGAATTAGAGGCATATCTAAATATGCTAGAAGAAGCTAAAAAGAGAGATCATAGAAAATTAGGTAAGGAATTAGACCTTTTTAGTATTCATGAAGAAGGTCCAGGCTTCCCATTTTTTCATCCAAAAGGAATGGTGCTTAGAAATATCTTAGAAAGCTATTGGAGAGAAAAACATATTGAAGCAGATTATTTAGAGATTAAAACACCAATAATATTAAATGAAGCCCTTTGGCATCAATCTGGACATTGGGATCATTATAGAGATAATATGTATTTTACAAAAATAGATGAAGGGAACTATGCTGTAAAGCCAATGAATTGCCCTGGAGCTATATTAGTTTACAAAAATTCAATGCATTCATATAGAGATTTACCTTTAAAGTTAGGTGAGCTTGGTTTAGTTCATAGGCATGAACTTTCAGGTGCACTTCATGGCTTAATGAGGGCTAGATGCTTTACACAAGACGATGCTCATATATTTATGACAAAAGAGCAAGCTAAGGATGAAATAATTGGAGTAATAAATTTAATAGATAATTTCTATAAAGTGTTTGGTTTTGAATACTTTGTTGAATTATCAACAAAACCTGAAAATTCAATGGGAAGTGAAGAAGATTGGAATCATGCAACTGATGCACTAATAGAAGCTTTAAATGAAGTGGGACTGAAATATAAAATCAATGAAGGCGATGGAGCTTTTTATGGTCCTAAGATTGATTTTCATCTAAAGGATTGCATAGGAAGAACTTGGCAATGTGGAACTGTTCAGCTTGATTTTCAACTTCCAGAAAGATTTGACTTAAATTATATAGGCGATGATGGCGAGAAGCACAGACCAGTAATGGTTCACAGAGTTGCCTTTGGAAGTGAAGAAAGATTTATTGGTATACTTATAGAACACTATGCAGGTGCCTTTCCAGCATGGCTTGCTCCAGTTCAAGTTAAAATAATGAATATAAGTGAAAATCAAAGAAGCTATGCTGAAGAAATATCTAAAAAGTTAAAAATAGCAGGTTATAGAGTGGAAAATGATTTGAGAAATGAAAAAATCGGTTTTAAAATCCGAGAAGCTCAATTGATGAAAGTTCCCTATATGATTATTTTAGGAGAAAAAGAAATGAATGAAGGGAAGATTGCAGTAAGAAGCAGAACTTCAGGTGATTTAGGTTCAATGAGCTT
>CAWBTU010000003.1:0-1119702 GCA_963791805.1 uncultured Clostridiaceae bacterium | reverse complement strand
AGTTCCAATGTGGCCGATCACCCTCTCAGGCTGCGTACCATCGTGGCCTTGGTGAGCCGTTACCTCACAGGTTAGCTAACGCGCCGTGGTTCCGTTCCCCATAGCGGATTACTCCTTTGACAATCTAATCATGCGATTAAACTGTATTATGCGGTATTAATCTCCCTTTCGGAAGGCTATCCCCCTCTATGAGGCAGGTTACCCACGTGTTACTCACCCGTCCGCCGCTAGAAACCGAAGTTTCTCGCTCGACTTGCATGACCTCATTTAATTCTATTACAAGTTTAGTTTAACTCAATTACCACATTTTTATTCCCAATTTCACTTAACAGTTTGAAAAATTTTTATATATTAATCACACTAAATATATACATATATATTCTTTTTCACTTGGTATTTATAATAATAACTTTATTTCATACTTATATGACTTCTTTGTTTATGAAATCCATACTGTCATAATAATAAAATACAAAATGCAATTTAAAAGAGCAGACTAAAAAGTCTACTCTAGGTTTATAATTCATTCACTATTTCTTTATATCGATTTCCTCTGAATTCAAAGTTAGGATAGCAATCAAAGCTAGCGCATGCAGGTGATAAAGTTACAATATCTCCAGTCATTGCTACTTCATTAGCTTTTTCAACTGCCTCTTCCAAAGTATCTACTACTATTATTTGAGTTTCTATACCACTGGTCACTTCAAAATTATGAAAAGCTTCTTTGATTTTATATCTTGTAGCCCCCATAAGAATTAATGTTTTTATTTTTGAATGTCCTTGCTCAGCTAATATTTCGAAAGGAATTTTTTTATCATACCCCCCAGCAATTAAAATAACTGGTTTATCAAAAGCCATCAATCCAGCTAAAGTTCTAGTAGGACTAGTTGCAATTGAATCATTATAATATTCGATGCCTTCAATAACCCTTACTAGTTCGCATCTGTGCTCTACACCTGCAAAAGTTGTAGCTACCTTGCTCATAGAATTAATTGATACATCATCACTCAAAGCACAAAATGCAGCTAACAAATTTTCTATATTATGCATTCCTCTAAGCTTTACATTTTGTTGTTCACAAACTTCTTTTTCTTTTATATAAAGTTTGCCACCTTTTAGAAATGCCCCTTCTTTAACTTCTTCCTTAACACTAAATTTCAATAAATTACAATTCACTTCTGGAATCATAGATTTAGTTATATCATTATCTAAGTTTAAAATAGTAAAATCATTTATTTGTTGAAACTTAAATATATTTTTCTTAGAATCCACATATTCATTCATACTCTTATGCATATCTAGGTGATTGGGGCTTAAATTAGTTACAACTGCAACTTCAGGTGATACTGTCATTGTCATTAACTGAAAACTAGATAGTTCTAATACAACTTTGTCTTCAGGTTTTATTTGCTCGATATTTGCAAAAAGAGGTGTTCCAATATTTCCGCCTACCCAGGTTTTGTATCCTTCTTCTAATAACATCTTATATATTAATGTTGTAGTTGTTGTTTTCCCATCACTACCAGTAACTCCAAATATCTTAGCAGGACAATACTTAACAAACTCTTCCATTTCCGAAGTGATAATAGCCCCGTTCTTCTTTGCTTCTAAAAGTACTGGAATATCAATTCGCATTGATGGCGTTTTAAATATTACATCAAAGCCCTCAAGTTTTTCAATATAATTTTCTCCTAAAACTAGCTTTACTCCTGTCTTTTTAAATTTTTCTGCAACTTCGCCTAAATCTTCTTCACTTTTTTTATCAAAGGCACTTACCTTTGTTCCTAAAACTACAAGAAATTCGATTAAAGGAATGTTACTTACTCCAATACCAACTACAGCCACATTTTTGTCTTTAATAAATTCTTTAAATTCATTGAAATTCTTTTTCATAAATAACCTCCAGAAATATTTTATTAAATAATTATAACACTTTTGTATTTTATTGCGAAGAAAATTCATTACTAAATTTGCTATTCTGACTAATACTATGCACTAAATTTAATAATCAGATGGATTTTTTCACATAATCTTTATTTGGGCTTGAATGCACTATAACAAAAAAACCTCACAAAAGTGAGGTCTAAGTAGTTAGAAAACTAATTTATCTTCAATAAACTTTTTAAGATCGTTAATATTAATTCTTTCTTGAACCATTGTATCCCTATCTCTAATTGTAACTGTATTATCCTCTAAAGTATCAAAATCAATAGTTATGCAATAAGGCGTTCCGATTTCATCTTCTCTTCTATACCTTTTACCGATGCTTCCAGCTTCATCATAATCTACATTAAAGTCTTTTCTAAGCATATCATAAACTTCATTTGATTTTTCAGAAAGTTTTTTGGTTAATGGAAGAACTGCAGCCTTAAATGGAGCAAGTGCTGGATGTAACCTCAAAACTGTTCTTACATCACCCTCAGCTATTTCTTCTTCATCATAAGCATCGCATAAAAACGCAAGTACAACTCTATCCGCTCCCAAAGATGGTTCTATGCAATATGGTATATATTTTTCATTAGTATTAGGATCGAGATAACTTAAATCTTGACCTGAATGTTCAGAGTGCTTTTTAAGATCATAATCAGTTCTATCTGCTATCCCCCATAATTCACCCCAACCAAACGGGAACTTAAATTCAATATCTGAAGTTGCATTACTATAGAAGGAAAGTTCTTCTTGAGCATGGTCTCTCATTCTTAAAGAATCTTTGTTCATTCCTAACTTCATTAAAAATTCGAAACAATAATTTTTCCAATAATTAAACCATTCGAGATCAGTTCCAGGAACACAGAAGAATTCTAATTCCATCTGCTCAAATTCTCTAGTTCTAAATATAAAATTACCTGGTGTAATTTCATTTCTAAATGATTTGCCAATCTGTCCAATTCCAAAAGGAACTTTCTTTCTAGAAGTTCTTTGAACATTTTTAAAGTTAACAAATATACCTTGAGCTGTCTCTGGTCTTAAGTATACTTCATTTTTTGCATCTTCAGTAACTCCCATAAAAGTCTTAAACATTAAGTTGAACTTTCTTATGTCAGTATAATTCTTCTTACCACACTTTGGACAAACAATATTATTGTCCTCTATATACTGCTTAAGTTCTTCGTTACTCCATCCATCAGCGCTAGCTACTTCTTTTCCTTGTTCAGTCATATGATCTTCAACTAATTTATCAGCTCTAAATCTAGATTTGCACTCCTTGCAATCCATAAGTGGATCTGCAAAACCACCAATATGTCCAGATGCAACCCAAACATCGCTGTTCATTAAAATAGCACAATCAACACCAACATTATAAGGGCTTTCTTGTACAAACTTTTTCCACCAAGCTTTTTTAACGTTATTTTTAAATTCAACTCCTAGCGGACCATAATCCCATGCATTAGCCAGTCCTCCATAAATTTCAGATCCTGGGAAAACATATCCTCTATTTTTAGCAAGTCCTGTAACCTTATCCATAGTTTTTTCAAAAGTCATAAAAATACCTCCTAATTTTTTATAATAAAAAAAGCCCCTACCACAAGGGACGAAATAAATTCCGCGGTTCCACCCTTTTTGGCATGTGCCCATCTCTCATTTAATTCACTCAAAAGCTCCTTATCTTAATAAATCCCAACTACTTGCACCACCGTAGCCTCTCTTTGGAAAATTTATTAACTTCCTCTTTGTCATAGTGAAATATTAAATTAATTAAATCCTATCGTATATCAAAAAATAAAAAATGGCTCCAAGACAGGGGCTCGAACCCTGGACACTTCGGTTAACAGCCGAATGCTCTACCGACTGAGCTATCTCGGAACGACTACAAGAAATATTATATCAAAAAAATAAATTAATGCAATACTTTTATGAAAAAAAAATATAAGCTCGAAAAATTAATTTCGAGCTTATTAATAATTAAGCTAATGGTTTCATTGTTGGAAATAAAATTACATCTCTAATTGAAGCAGCATCAGTCAAGAACATAACGATTCTATCAATGCCTATTCCAAGACCACCAGTTGGTGGCATACCGATTTCAAGAGCATTCAAAAACTCTTCATCAATCATATATGCTTCATCATCGCCAAGTTCTCTTTCTTCTAATTGTTGCATAAATCTTTCTCTTTGAACAATTGGATCATTTAGTTCTGAATATGCATTACATATTTCTCTACCATAAACGAAACCTTCGAATCTTTCAGTAAACTCTGCATTTCCTCTTTTCTTTTTTGTAAGTGGTGAGATTTCAGTAGGATAATCGCATATAAATGTAGGCTGAATCATATGTTCTTCTGCAAATTCTTCAAATAATGAATTTAATACATCTGCTTTTGAACAATTCTTCAAATCCTTTTTAAATTCAAGATGTTTTTCTGCTGCTATCACTCTTGCCTCTTCATCAGTTGTAACACTTGTAAAATCTATACCTGCATATTCCCTTACCGCGTCTACCATAGTAATTCTTCTCCATGGTGGCGCAAATTCTATTTCTGTACCTTGATATGAAATTTTTGTGGTTCCATTCACTTTTTCACATAACTCAGACACCAAGTTTTCAGTGATTTCCATCATGTCATTATAATCTGCATACGCTTCATATAGTTCTATCATTGTAAATTCAGGATTATGTCTTACATCTATGCCTTCATTTCTAAAGTTTTTGCCCATATCATAGACTTTTTCAAAGCCACCTACTATGCATCTTTTCAAATATAATTCAGTAGCTATTCTTAAATACATATTTATATCAAGAGCATTATGATGTGTAGTAAATGGTCTAGCAGCAGCACCTCCAGCAATTGGTGATAAAATTGGTGTCTCAACTTCTAAATATCCTCTTCTGTCTAGAAAATCTCTAACTCCTTTTATTATTGCTGTTCTCTTTAAAAATGTTTCCCTAACACCTTGATTTGTGATAAGGTCAATTTCTCTCTGCCTATATTTTAAATCTGGATCTTTAAGTCCATGCCATTTCTCTGGAAGTGGTTTTAAAGATTTAGCTAAGAGCTGAAAATCTTTTATATGTACTGAAACTTCGCCAGTTTTAGTTTTAAAAACCATTCCTGTCACACTGACAAAATCGCCGATATCAAAAGATTTATATTCTTTTATCTTTTCTTCACCAACATCATCAATTTTAATATATAACTGCATTTTACCAAATCTATCATGAATATCAGAAAAACCAGCTTTTCCTTGCACTCTCTTAGACATAAGTCTTCCAGCAACAGTTACATCTTTTCCTTCTAGTTCTTCGTAATTTTCTCTCACTTGATCTGAAGTATGAGTTCTATTGACTTTATAAACATCAAAGGGATCTTTCCCTGCAGCCTGTAAATCCGATAGCTTCTGCCTTCTGATCATCGATTGTTCGTTAAACTTTGCTTCTAATTGCTCAATATTTATTTCATCACTTGCCATTTTTAGTTTACCTCCAATTAATCTCTTCTAATTCCTAGAATCTTATACCTTTTTACGCCATCTGGCACTGGTATTTCTGATACGTCTCCAACTTTCTTGCCCATCAATCCGCTTCCTATAGGCGATTCGTTAGAAATCTTATTTTCAAGTGGATCTGCTTCAGCTGATCCTACAATAAACAATTCCATTTGTTCCTCAAAATCAAGTTCAGGATCAAAGTCTAAGTCTTTTACTACTACCTTTGCTCCCACATTCACTACATCAGTCTTTATTTCACTTTCATCTACAATAGCTGCATTCTTTAACATATTTTCAAGTTGAATTATTCTTCCTTCTACAAAAGCTTGGTCATTTTTAGCTTCATCATACTCTGCATTTTCACTTAAATCACCAAAAGAAAGTGCAACCTTTATTTTTTCAGTAATATCTTTCCTCTTAACTGTTTTTAAATATTCTAATTCATCTTCTAATTTTTTAAGCCCTTCATAAGTCATTAAATGTTTTTTTGATTCACTCATTTCGCTCTCCCCTTCACTAAATATTAAAAACTTCCCTTTTGTCTTGCCATTTCTAAAGAGTACAAGCAAAAATCTAAGTCTTAGCTTGGAATCATCTGAAATAACGCAAGTATGAAATTATAGTTAAGAAATTTGATACTCTATTTAAAAAAACACGTTATTTATTAAGCATTTAAGTTATTATAAATCAGTGATATTATAATGTCAATAATTCACATATCCCTGAAAATTATCTCATCCATCACAATGTCATTAATTTATAATGGAAATAAAAAATTGCTTTTTTGCTAATAACTATACTAAAAGCAAACAGTTTTTAATTATTTATACAACTATTCTATTCACTTTCAGCAAATTTATAACTGAGTTTTGTATTTCAATAGAATTTCAATAGCTTTAGCACAAGTATTTTCATAATTAATAATATTTTTGAGTTCAGTTGAATTCTTCATGCCCTTCACATACCAACCTATATGTTTTCTCATTTCTCTTAAAGCTTTATATTCTCCAAATTGTTCTATTGCCATTCTATAATGATATATACAAACATCAATTTTTTCTTCTACTGTGGGAACTATTATTTTTTCGCCTGTGAATGCTTGCTTTATTTCACTGAAAATCCATGGGTTACCTTGGGCTCCCCTAGCAATCATTATTCCATCACAGTTAGTTAACTTAGTAATACTAATTGCATCTTCAACACTAAAAACATCCCCATTTGCTATCACAGGTATCTTAACAGCAGCCTTCACTTCTCTAATTATTTCCCAATCAGCTTTTCCTTCATACATCTGTGCTCTGGTTCTGCCGTGAACTGCAATAGCATCCACACTTTCTTGTTCTAGAGTTTTTGCAAAATCAACTGCATTAATATGATATTCATCAAAGCCTTTTCTAAATTTCACTGTTACAGGTTTAGGGGTAGCTTTTTTTACTTCCCTAACTATCTCAGCTGCTAGTTGGGGATTTTTCATTAACGCTGCTCCTTCACCATTTCTAACAATCTTAGGAACAGGACATCCCATGTTGATATCTATAATACAAATATCTGCTCTATCATTAAAATATTCACAGCTTTTAGCCATACTATACGGATCATTCCCAAATATCTGAATTGCAATTGGAGCTTCCCGATCTGAAATTTTAAGCATGTCTATAGTATTCTGGCTTTTATAGCATAGAGCCTTTGAGCTTACCATTTCAGAGTAAACTAATCCGCAACCCATTTCTTTGCAAATAACTCTAAATGGCAAATCTGTTACTCCTGCCATAGGAGCAAGAAAAACATTGTTTTCAAGCTCCAGATTCAATATTTTCATTAATAATTCTACTCCTTATTCTTTTCATATATAATCCTTAAACCCTCTAAGGTCAAATTTCTGTTAATCAAATCTACGCTAGGAGAATCCTCAGCAATTAGTGCCGCAACACCACCAGTAGCAACTACTAAAGGCTCCTTTTCTCCCATTATCATCATCTCTTTTTTCATTCTAGTAACTAGATATTCCACTTGCCCAATGTAACCGTTAATAACCCCAGATTGCATACTTGTTACAGTATTTTTACAAATAACTGATTCTGGTTTTTGAAGTTCTATTCTTGGAAGCTTAGCCGCCTTTTGAAATAGTGCCTCAGAAGATATCTTTAGTCCTGGACATATTGTTCCGCCTAAGTAATCACCATTCTTAGTGACTGCACAAAACGTAGTAGCTGTACCAAAATCTATAATTATTAAAGGTTTTTTATATAACTCATGCGCCGCTACTGCATTTACGATTCTATCGGCACCAACTTCCTTTGGGTTATCATACTTAATGTTTATCCCCGTCTTAACACCTGGTCCAATTACAATAGGAGATACATCAAAATACTTTCTAAACATATGTTCAAGTGAATACATAATATTCGGAACTACAGATGAAATAATAACTCCTTGAATTTCTGAAGGGTCCATCTTGTTTTGATCGAATAACTGGTAAACTTGAATCCCAAATTCATCAGATGTTCTTACAGGATCAGTCGACAATCTCCACTCTGCTATTAAATTTTTTTCATCATATATGCCTATAACTATATTAGTATTGCCTACATCTGATACTAAAATCACAGTAATACACTCCTTATAAACTATGAAAGCAGCTTTTAGCTGCTCTTATACACTAATTAATGGGACAAATTTAACAATTTAATTGTAGCATTAGATACATATTTGTCAATAGAATTATTTATACATAGCTTTTGACTCTAAGTGGTTTTTTCAAGCTAATTACCTAATGAAAATATATTTCTATATGGATTTTAAAAAAGTCCTACTATAGTTCCATCATCTAAGATATCCATTCTTTCTGCGGCTGTAACCTTTGGTAGTCCTGGCATAGTCATAATATCTCCAGTAAGTACAATAATAAATCCTGCACCGTTTGAAAGTCTTACTTCCTTTACCGAAACATCAAAGCCTGTAGGTTTGCCAAGTAGTAACGGATTATCCGATAATGAATACTGGGTTTTAGCAATACAGATTGGTAGCTTATCATGCCCCAATTTAATTATTTCTGCAATCTGTTTTTCTGCAACAGTTGAATATGTAACTCCATCCGCTCCATAAATTTCTCCTGTAACAATATTTATCTTTTCTTTAATGGACTTTTTCTCATCATATAAGCATTTAAAATTACTTTTTTCATTTTCTAACACTTCTAATACTTTTTCAGCTAATTCTAATCCTCCCATTCCACCTTTTTCCCACACTTCTGTAAGTGCAACTTTGACTCCTAGATTATCACAAAACTCTTCTATATAACGTACTTCTTCGCTACTATCTGTTGTGAATTTATTAATAGCAACTACTACAGGTACTCCAAACTTCTTTACATTCTGAATTTGCTTTTCAAGATTCTCTATTCCCTTAGCTAGAACATCAACATTAGGGATATTGAACTCTTCTTTTTTCGCTCCGCCATGATGTTTCAATGCTCTTATAGTAGCTACTATAACTACACAATCAGGTGATAATTCACCATATCTGCATTTTATATCAAAAAACTTCTCTGCACCTAAATCAGCGCCAAAGCCAGCTTCTGTTACTACATAGTCTCCTAACTTCAACGCTATTTTAGTGGCCAAAATACTATTGCAACCATGAGCTATATTGGCAAATGGTCCACCATGAATTATTGCAGGAGTATTTTCAAGTGTTTGAACTAAGTTAGGTTTAATAGCATCTTTCATTAGTAATGCCATGGCTCCGTGAACATTTAAGTCCTTACAGTAGATTGGATCATTTTCTAGACTATATCCAATTAATATATTTCCCATTCTTTCTTTTAGATCCATAAGGTTAGTGGATAAACACAAAATAGCCATTACTTCAGAAGCTACAGTAATCATGAATCCATCTTCCCTTAAAAAGCCATTTCCTTTTCCACCCATGCCAACAACAACATTTCTTAGAGCTCTATCATTCATGTCCATAACCCTTTTGAATGTTATTCTCCTAGCATCAATATTTAGTGAATTACCTTGATGTATGTGATTATCTATTGCAGCTGCAAGCAAATTATTTGCTGTAGTTATCGCATGCATATCTCCAGTGAAATGCAAGTTAATATCTTCCATAGGAACAACTTGTGAATATCCACCTCCTGCAGCGCCACCTTTAACTCCAAAAACAGGGCCTAAGGATGGTTCTCTAAGTGCTATTACTGCATTTTTATCTTTCTTACAGAGAGCTTGACCTAGTCCCACAGTTACAGTAGATTTTCCTTCACCTGCTGGTGTAGGATTAATTGCTGTAACTAATATTAACTTACCATCAGTTTTATTTGTATTCTTTTCAATTACGTCAAGAGATATCTTACATTTATACTTACCATATAAATCTATATCATCCTCATTTAACCCTAACTTTTCAGCTATTTTAATAATTTTCTCTATTTCAGCACTTTGTGCTATATCAATATCACTTTTCATATTTTTCCTCCTTATTATAAAATTAACAGGATATCAATTTATATTATAATACAAATTGACTCCTGTTTGAATTTAATTTTATAATCTTTTAATAAATTCTTCAGCATCCACAATATATCTTATATGAATACCTTCACCAATCTTTCCCTTTTCATCCCAAGCATCAACTTTAAAATATAGTCTTTTGCCTTGAACCTCAGTTAGAGTAGCTTCACATCTAACTTTCCCACCTATTGCTGTAGGCTTAATATGCTTAACATTCACTTCAATTCCTACAGTAGTATATTGAGACTGTAAGTGAAGTCCTACGCAGCTCTTAGATGCATTTTCCATAAGCGCTATCATTGATGGTGTAGCATATACTGCTAATGTACCTGAAGCAAGTTTTATTGCGGAATCATTTTCAGTAACAGTAGTTTCTATTAAAGCACTTATACCTGGCTTAAAATTAAACTCCATAATACCATCTCTTTCTCTTGTAAACTAATTATGCATTATCAAAGATTGCTTCAAATTCCTTAGCTTCTAACTTTTCTCTTTCAAGTAAAGCTTCTGCTACAGCATCCAACTTATGTCTATTATCACTTAATAACTGTAATGCTTTATTATAAGCATTATCAATAATTTTTCTTACTTCTATGTCTATCTTAGCTCCAACTTCTTCACTGAAGTTTCTACTTCTTCCTAAATCTCTTCCTAGGAATACTTCATCTTGATCAGCTCCATAAGATATTGGTCCTAACTCATCAGTCATTCCATATTCCATTACCATAGATCTTGCAATCTTACTAGCTCTATCAATATCACTTTTAGCACCTGTACTAATATCTCCAAGAACTAGCTTTTCGGCCACTCTTCCTCCAAGAAGACTCACCATTTCATCTTCAAATCCAGATTTAGAATAACCACTTCTGTCCTCGGAAGGTAGGTGCATTGTGTATCCTCCAGCCATTCCTCTACCTATAATACTAATTTGATGAACAGGGTCTGCATTGGGTAAAAGCTTTCGAACAACAGCGTGACCTGCTTCATGGAAGGCAGTTAATTTTCTATCTTTTTCACTTATAATCCTGCTCTTCTTTTCTGGTCCCATAAGTACTCTGTTAATTGCTTCCTCAAGTTGATCCATTCCAATTGCCTTTTTATCATTTCTAACTGATAAAAGGGCAGCCTCATTCATCAAGTTTTCAAGATCTGCTCCAGTAAATCCGGGTGTCATCTTTGCCAATACATCCAATTTCACCTCTTCAGTTAAAGGTTTATTCTTTGAATGAACCTTTAATATCTCTTCTCTTCCCTTAGAGTCTGGATGTCCAACCATTATTTGCCTATCAAATCTGCCCGGTCTTAATAATGCATGATCTAAGATATCAGGTCTATTAGTCGCAGCAATCATAATAATGCCTTCATTGACGCCAAAGCCATCCATTTCAACAAGCAATTGATTTAATGTCTGTTCTCTTTCATCATGACCACCACCAAGGCCTGCGCCTCTTTGTCTACCAACTGCATCTATCTCATCTATGAATATAATACAAGGTGCATTTTTCTTTGCCTGTTCAAACAAATCTCTTACTCTTGATGCACCAACTCCAACAAACATTTCTACAAAATCTGAACCAGAAATACTGAAGAAAGGAACTCCAGCTTCACCTGCTACTGCTTTTGCAAGTAAAGTCTTACCAGTACCTGGTGGGCCAACAAGTAAAACTCCTTTAGGTATTCTTGCTCCCATTTCAAGGTATCTCTTGGGTTGTTTTAAAAAGTCAACTATTTCCACTAATTCAGCCTTTTCTTCATCTGCCCCAGCAACATCATTGAAATTAACTTTTTTCTTATCTGGAGTAACCATTTTGGCCTTACTTTTCCCAAAATTCATTACACCTCTGTTACCGCCTTGAGACTGTTGCATAAATATGAACCAGAAAGCTACTAACATTAAAACAAGAATCAAAGTTGGCATTATACTTAGCCACCAAGGAGTCTTCTCAGGGGCTATATAATTTTCTGAAACCTTGATATTTTCATTTTTAGATATAAAATCCTTAAGTCTTTCATATGGAACTACAGTTTCAAAGGTCGAACCATCTTGGTAAGTTCCTTTAACTGACATCTTATCTTCTTTTACTTCAATCTTCTTTATATTATCAGCAGTCCATTGCTTTTGAAACTCGTTAAAGGAAACTGTTTTGCCAGATTTTCCTCCCTGCGCTAACATAAAAGCTATAACTATAACCATTACAAGTATAATAATCCAGGCCGTTGCACTAGAAATTTTCTTCACATCGGGCCCCCCTCTCTCTTTTCTTTAATAATATAAGATTTTATCACAAGGATAATTTTATTACAATAACACTATTTTTATTAATTATATATTTCTTCTTTTAGTATTCCTATAAAAGGTAAGTTTCTATACTTTTCATCATAATCTAATCCATATCCAACTAAAAAGAAGTCTGGGACTTCAAAGCCAAGATACTTTGCACTGATATCAGCTTTTCTTCTCTCTTGCTTATTCAAAAGACAACAGATTTCTATACTATTTGGCTTTCTTGCTTTTAAATATTCCACTAAGTATTTAAGTGTTACACCTGTATCTATTATATCCTCAACTATCAAAACGTCTTTTCCTTCTATTTGAAAGTCAAGATCTTTTAATATTCTAACTACACCTGAAGATTGAGTCGAGTTGCCATAACTTGATACAGCCATAAAATCCATGTTGCATGGAATATCTATTTCTTTCATTAAATCAGACATAAACATAACGGATCCTTTTAATACTCCTATTAATACTAATTCCCTCCCTTTATATTCCTCACTAATTGTGGTTCCAATCTCTTTAATCCTTTTTCTTAAATCATTTTCACTATAAAGTATTTCCTTAATATCTTCTTTCATCTTTAACACTCGCTTTCCAGTTTTATCTGTAAAATATTTTCTGTATTACTGTTAATTTTGTATTTTTCACTTATTCTATATCCTACCACCCAAGCAATATCATCACCAAAACAAATTAAAGGAACATTATTTCTTTCAGCTTTTTTTACCTTTAAGTCAATGAATAAATCTTTAAGCTTTTTTGAACCTACCATTCCAAGTGGAATGAACTTATCCCCATCAATCCTATTTCGAATCACAATATCACCGTTTATTTTATCATAATCAAAATACTTTACTCGAGGTTTGTCCGTAAATATTATGTCCTTTCGGTTTAATATATTTAGCGTAGCTGTCATGCCAAAATGCTTAATTTCATTTTCTTTTCCGATATTCAAAAGAAAGCTGTATCTTCCCTTATCTTCTGACATTTTATTGCGTGATAATATTATATTTCCATAATCATTGAAGGCAAATATCCCATTAGGGAGAATTGCTTCTTTATTTGTTCCCTGTTTTTGAATATTTATTATAGCATAGATATGCGCTTTTTCAAAGTTATGCAACTTACCACTAATATCAAAAAGTGCCCTCCTAATTAACCTTGCTAAAATTGCTTCATCCTCGATAAACGCTTCACTATTTATTATAACCATACCATCTTTTCTATTACAATACTTTTTATATCTTAAATCTACCTGTTTTTCTATGTAACAATTATCTTTTTGAGCCGTATCTGATAATTTAATGATTCCATTTATTATGTCTTGATTAAAATTTTCTTGTATATATGGTATTAATTCAAGTCTTATTTTATTCCTAGTATAAATGTTTTCAAAATTTGTTTTATCAATTCTTGGGCTAATTTTATTTATTTTACAGTATTCTTCTATTTCCCCTCTAGAAACATTTATAAGTGGCCTCACAAATATATCATCTCTAACTGGCTTGATTCCAACTAAACCCTCAATGCCAGTACCCCTCATAATTCTCATAAGCACAGTTTCTGCTTGATCATTTGCATTATGGGCAAGCGCAATTTTATCAGCATGTAAACTATTTTTCAACTCATCTAAAAACCCATATCTTGCTTCTCTACCAGCAGTTTCACTTGAAATATTATTAATCTCGGCCAATCTGAGAATATCTATTCTTTTGCTGTAGCACTCAATATTATATAATTTACAAAATGTATGTACAAATTGTTCATCTTCATCAGCTTCTGTTCCCCTCAAGCAGTGATTTACATGACCAACCATGATGGAAATTCCTAATCTTTCTCTTAACTTTATAAGTAAATGAAGAAGGACTATGGAATCCGGCCCCCCTGAAACGGCTACGATTACCCTATCACCTTTAATAAACATAGAGTTTTTTTCAATTGTGTTAATAACCTTCTGAATCATTGAATACACTTCCTAAAATATATTTACAATAACCCATTATACCATAAAATATGAGAAATCAAATTTTGAAATAATAATTTAATATATTATTATTCCAAAATTCACTTTTTTATATTTTTCAACCTAAAAAACACTCTTCTAAGAAGTATTTTCCTTCGAAGTTGAGTGTCCATGTTTGTTATTTACATTTTATATAATTTATAATTCTTTAGTATAAGCTGAAAACCTTTGAAACTATTACAGTCATATCATCTTTTACTTTACCTCCAAGTTCCTTAGATTTTTCCAATATGCCATCCGCAATTGCTTTTGGATTGCAATTCTGATTCTCCTCTAGATACTTTATAATCCAACCAGTATCCCCTACCCTGTTTGTATCATAATCTAGCACCCCGTCACTGATCATTATAATCATGTCACCATTTTTTACTTTCTTTTTATTTACATCAACATCTACTTTATCTAGTACTCCTATAGGAAGTGTTTTAGATTTAATAGAAATTACTTCTTTTTCACTAAGAATAAAGCTTGCAACCGCACCTACCTTCATAAATTCAATATCACCAGTGTATAAATCTATACTACTTAAATCTACAGTTGAGAATTTTTCATTTTCAGAAAATTTCAGTGTCATAATAGAATTTGCAGTATTTATTGCAGTCATTTTGCTAAACCCTGAAACAGTAAGCTTTTCTATTAAATCTATCACAGCCTTACTCTCTTGACATGCCCCTGGACCTGATCCCATTCCATCACTAAGTATTGACATATAAGTTCCATCTTTCAGCTTAGAAAAAAAATAGCTATCTCCATTGGAGATTTCTCCCTCTTTGCATTGCCTTGACACAAACGTAGAAACATAAAATTTCGGCATTTCTTCAAAAACAACTAAACAATTATCCGTATTAGCGTTTATCCTACACCCTTCATCACTTATACACATAAGTTTTGAAGTTGCCTCGTTAATAGATGCTATCATTTCTTTTCCACAAGTTTGTGCACCTCCACATGCCTTCATCGTTATTCTAACAACTGTCCTATCGTTTTTATCATCTATACAAACACAATCCTCTATAAATATAAGGTTTTTCTCTAACATTCTAGTAATTCTATTTTCCATCTCATTATTAAATCTGATATCAGTATTGAACTCCTCCATTATCTCATCAACAGAGATAGCCATATTTTCTATTTGAGATGCTATCAACTCTCTCCCTTCACTAAGTCTACTTCTCCACATCTCACTAATTATGTGATTGTTTACTATTTGTTCTGTATGTTTTAGGAGTGCAGTTCTTTTTACACACTTTCTTTCTAGCTCTGCAGGTACAATAATTTTATTTACTTGAAAATTTCCTATTAACTCTGAAAATGCAGAGTATGTATAATGTAATTCTCTTTTCCAGCACATACTATTCATATTACAAGTGCTACAAACTCTATCTGCTAAGTTTTCAATTAATAAACCACTCTTATTTTTTAATACTAGTTTGTCATTATCTACAAGATTATATAAAATACTAGCCATATTATATAAAACATCAGAAAACTCATTTAGCCTTTCAACTAAAATAGTCTTAATTTTTTCTATGTACCCTTCCTTTATCTTTTCTTCTTTTTTAGTCTTATTAAACTCAACTTCCATTTCATTATAAAATTTATTTGGAATTAGCAAAAATACTGAGCAACTTATTAATACTTCAATTAACTTAAATTGACTCCCTATTTTAGAATAAAAAATTAAAATTCCCAATGAAACCAAGTAAGAAATAGCACTAAACCATTTGCCTGTTTCTTTAAATATTCCTGGAATAAGTCCACATAATCCAAAAACGCTTATATATGCATTCATGTTTTTTGATGACATGCCTACAACTAGTCCCATGGATACCCCCACAGCGGCACCAATGCCACATCCATTAGCATAGCTTATTGAAAGAACAAAGCTAAGTGCTAATATATTTCTTAAGCTTATACTATAGATAGCTATTCCCCATGTTCCAGATACCATTAAAGAAATTCCTATAGCCATACTTACAAGTTCTTCATTACTAAATAAATGTTTAGTTTTATACTCTTGAAAGCATATTCTTGAATAATTAATAATAAGATATATTGGAAGAATACAAATTACTTCCACAGAGGTCATCAGCATTGCTACACCATACGTAAGTCTAATTGCTAAAATTTTATAAAGTAAAACCTCAACAAATATAACTGAAAATACTAAAATCCTACTTTTTAAAATTGATATTTTATTTATCACAACCTTCATCAACAGTAGAGTAATAATTACAATAAAATATACTCCTATTTCTTTTACACTATTAAACAACGTTAAATACCCTAATAATGATCCGGCTCCAACAATATAGGTTAATTTTTTTTCTTTCATTGTTAAAAATGAGATTGTAGTTGCAACACCAAATGGCGCTGTAGAGTTCACTAAAATTACTCTACTTATTAATAACGTAGCTAAAAAATAAATAAATCCTTTTAATATTTTTTTATTTTTAATATTATGATTAGTATTTTTCCCTCTCTCTACTTTATTAATTCTTTCATAAGGATAAAGTTCTATTCCATACTGCATATTAACACCTCTCTGTAAACTCATGTTTTACCTAATTATACCAAACGCTTGTGTATATTATTGTCATTTAATCAGTTGCTTTTTATATTTTATTAATACATATCTTGATAATTACTAATAGAATAAAACAACATAGTAACAAGTATTTGATTATCTGTAGTTAAAGGTTACAAAAAATGTCGTTAAAGCTCTTGCCGAATAGAAACCCTCATGAAGTCAAATAAAAAAAATAAAGCTCACAGAATTACTCTGTGAGCTTATGTGTGGTAGCGGAAATAGGACTTGAACCTACGACCCTTCGGGTATGAACCGAATGCTCTAGCCAGCTGAGCCATTCCGCCATATTTTAAAATTTGGTTGCGGGGGCAGGACTTGAACCTACGACCTTCGGGTTATGAGCCCGACGAGCTACCAACTGCTCCACCCCGCGATATTGGTGCTGAAGACCGGAATCGAACCGGTACGATGGATTAACATCGCAGGATTTTAAGTCCTGTGCGTCTGCCAGTTCCGCCACTTCAGCTTATTGCCTAGATTGCAACATAGATTATTATATATTATGTATAAATATATGTCAACAACTTTATAATAAATTTGCTAACTATATGATAATCTCAATTTAAAATAAAAAACACAGACATACTCTGTGATATATTGGTAGCGGAAATAGGACTTGAACCTACGACCCTTCGGGTATGAACCGAATGCTCTAGCCAGCTGAGCTATTCCGCCATATTTATAAATTGGTTGCGGGGGCAGGACTTGAACCTACGACCTTCGGGTTATGAGCCCGACGAGCTACCAACTGCTCCACCCCGCGATATTGGTGCTGAAGACCGGAATCGAACCGGTACGATGGATTAACATCGCAGGATTTTAAGTCCTGTGCGTCTGCCAGTTCCGCCACTTCAGCTTATTAAATCTTCGCCACTTATTAGCGACAAAATTTATTATATCTCATGCTTATACTTATGTCAACACATTTTTAATAATACCCCATAAAATATTTAAGGGGCTTAAGCCCCTATGTATATTCTATATTTTATTAACTCTTTTTGCTATATCCTCTGCTTCTTGACTCTTGATGTTTTTTCAAATCTTGAAATCTTTCTTCGCTATCTTTTAAAAACTTAGACATTCTATCTTCAAAATTTCCACTTGGCTGCTTAGCTTTATCTGAGTTCCAATCTATCTCAATAGGTTTTACTGATTTAATTGGAGCTGATGCTTGCTTAATAGATAAGCTAATTTTTCCATTATCGTCTACAGAAATGACTTTAACCTTAACTTTGTCCTGTTCCTTTAAAAATTCCCTGATGTCTTTTACGAAAGTATCTGCAACTTCCGAGATATGGACCAAACCTGTTTTACCCTCCACTTCTACAAACGCACCAAAACTAGTAATGTTTGTCACTATACCTTCTAAAATAATTCCTTCCTTTAAGGCCATGTTTAAAAGACTCCTCCTTAATAAAAATGTTTATATAAATAAAATTATAAACCATATTGTCAACTATTTCTTCTGAGAATCTATTACAGGAGTCTCTCCATCTTTAATAAGATTAAGCAATTCTCTTGCGAGAACCTCCTTGTACTTATCAGTTTTAGCCATCTCAACCTTATCATCTAAATTATCTTGTTCTTCTTTTAATTTCTCAGCAGTATGTTTTTCAGTATTTATATTAGCTGAGATTCGATGCATGGATAGAGTTTGACTAACAAAAAAATAGCTTAAATAAACTAAAAGCATAATGACCATAATTTTCCTATAGTTTATTTTCTTTTTCATATCTCTTTACCCTCTTAAAGCAAATATTTAATCCCCCAAAGCTCTTATATCTATTTTAATTACATTTCTTGTTTTGTTCAAGCTATTTCTTGTTATTTATTATTTTTATTTTTGTAATAAAATAATTAATACCTAACTGCACTGGATATAAAAAAAAATTTTTTAATACTCGCAGAGTTTTAGTTATATACTTTATTAAGTTATACTGCATATAAATATAAAATTTACTTATAAATTTTATATAACAAAATACACCTAAATACATATATATGTATACGTATATTTCCATGAAAGCATAGTTAGTATATAACAAAAAAATAAAAATCGCAATAGAACTAAATATCCAAAAAAGCATATCTTCAAAAAAAGTTAGAATTCTATTAGGGTTACTAAATCCTCGTAGTAATCTATATGAATCAAATAATGCTCCCAAAACAATGCCAGCTATAATACTATATATTAGAACATCTACTTGTGTTTGCAATGAAATTAACATACCAACGCCTATTTAAAGAGCTTGGATAAAATACTTTCATTATCCAATCTTGATTCACTACCAGAATATATAAAAGAGTTAATTTTGCCGATAATCACAATGTCTCCATTTTGAACATCAAGTTTTGTCATTTTTAGTTCTTCACCTTTAATGTTTAGTCCACCTAAGTTGGTATTAAGGACAATTTGTTTATCATTAAAATTTACAACTTCAACAATTCCATTCAAAGATAACTTTCTTCTATTCTCTAGACTTAAATAGCCTTTCTTATCTTCCATTTTTACTTCTTTTTTTACTTCCATGAGTATCCTCCTTTTCAAAGTTTATGCTCTTACACATATTTGTGCTAATACATATATATGTTATAAATATATATATATTACCGGAGGTAACTATGGTATGAAGAAATAATTTAGGTTTTATGCTTTACATACACAAATGCTATCATTTAGTTTTACTTTCCATAATTCTCTTATTTACTCTTCGTCTTCAACGCCTTCGATAATTTCATACATAGCTTTCGCTTCTTCTTTCCTAACATGTTCAGCTATGCTAATTATTCTAGCCTTTAAGGACTTGTTAGCAAATCTTATCTCAATAATATCTCCTTCTTTGATTTCAGTACCAGGTTTGCTCACTTTATCATTGATTAGTACTCTGCCACTTTCACAAGCTTCCTTAGCTACCGTTCTTCTCTTAATGATTCTAGAGACTTTTAAATACTTATCTAACCTCATATAAATCACCTCTCAAATTTTGTGTAAAACAAAAAACCTAGATTAAATCCAGGTTTTTGTAAGATAATATTATTTACCTACTCTGTCTTTGAACTCTTTACCAGCTTTGAATACTGGAACAACTGATTCAGGAATATTTATTTCTTCTTTAGTTCTTGGATTTCTTCCTACTCTAGCTGCTCTCTTTCTTGTTTCAAAAGTACCAAATCCAACTAATTGAACTTTCTCACCTTTTTCAAGTGCTTCTTCAACGCTCTCAACAAATGCTTTTAAAACTACCTCAACGTCTTTTTTTGTTAGGCTGCTTTTTTCAGCCAAACTTGTAATTAATTCTGCCTTATTCATTATTACTTCCTCCTTACAAATCGACAATAGAATTAGATATGTTTTTATAAATTGCTAATTCTTCATAAACTTAGAAAAGTCCTTCTTTTTGAGAGATTTTTTTTGTTTTTTTTTATTCTTCGTAGGTTTTTGCATCATTCCATAACAAATCCATGTCATTTAACGACATATCTTTTAAATCTCTACCTTTTTTTATAGCTTGATTCTCCATGTATTCAAATCTTCTAATAAACTTTTCTATAGTACAGTTTAATGCAGATTCTGGCTCAATGTCAAGGAATCTTGAAACATTTACTGCAGAAAATATCAAATCTCCAACTTCTTCTAATATTTTTGCCTTATTATTGTGTTTATATACATACTTTACTTCTTCAACTTCCTCTAAAACCTTATCAAATGCACCCTCAATAGATTCCCAATCAAATCCAACCTTCGCTGCTTTTTTCTGAACCTTTTCAGCTCGAATTAAAGCAGGAAGGTTCTTTGCAACATGCATTAATTCTTCATAATAGTATTTAAAGCCTTTTTCATCCTTTTTAATTTTATCCCACGAAACGAGCACTTCTTCTGAAGTATCCAGATTTTCAGTTCCAAAAACATGAGGGTGCCTACAAATCATTTTATTGCAAATACCTTGGATAACATCCCCAATGTCAAAATATCCTTCTTCTTTCCCAATTCTGGAATGGAAAACAATCTGTAAAAGAACATCTCCTAATTCTTCAATTAGCATATCCTCATTATTTTCATCAATCGCTTCCAAAACTTCATATGACTCTTCTACTAGATATCTTTTTAATGTTTCATGTGTCTGCTCTTTATCCCAAGGACAACCCTCTTCACTTCTCAATATATCCATTATCTCTAATAAGTCATTAAAATCTTTAACACTAGTATCTTTAGGAATATACAAAGATGTTAAATAGTCAATATCCTCTTGTCTATCTATTTCATAAATAGGAATCTTTTTTATTACTTCTAGCTCTTTAACTCCAGCTGCCCGTACATAATAAATTTCAGTTTCATCTTTATAATACTGTGAAAGCCATAATTTAACCTCTGAAGCAATAAATCTATTATAAACTTGAGTTATAATTACTCCACTTCTCCTATCCTGTATTTGATTTTTTAGGTCAAATGCATCAATAATTTTAAGTCCATTGACGGGATCAATATTTAGACTTTCTATCATCGCATCTATAAAACTAACTGCAGGTAAAATTTCATATGCTATTTCTTCGCTTTTACATAAATCAATTAGTATGTTAACGGACTTTTCAGCAACAAGCGGATGCCCTGGAACTGCATAGACTATATTTTCATATTTTTCATGTTCTATCAATAAGTCATCAGCAATCAACTTATAAATTTCATCAAAGTTTTTTCCATTTTCATATTTTTCATCATAGGTAGTAAACTTCAATCCAAGTGTCCTTATAAATTCTATGGTAGGATGCTTCTCAGTTCTTACGTATATGTTTTTAGAGCTCTTAAGAGCATCTAACGCCCCCATAGTTAATGCATCCTTATTCCCAGGTCCTAATCCCATTATAGTTATCATTTAATCCTCTCCTTTAGTGTTTAGAAAACCTTCTTTTTATATAGCTGTATTTAAATACTCCAAAAGTAAGTATTAGCATTATGTATAATAGAGCTCCTGAAAATATTGAAAGAATGGAAGAAATTCCATTGCTCTTTGTAATATTATAAGCATAGAAGTAAAGAAATACAACTCCAATTATCATGATAACGGCAGCGAAACTAGGCTTAATTAATATCTCATAAAAATTTATCTTAACTTGGAGCTTTCTTTTTATAAGCAGTATATTCATGGTACATGCAACCATATATCCTAGAACAGTACCAATTATAGCTCCATATATATTTATGCCCGGAATAGATACAAGAACATAACTTACAACTATTTTAACTAAGCATCCTACTACCAGGTTAATAACTGGTGCTAAGTATTTACCTGTAGCCTGTAATATGGCTGTGGTACATTGTGCGGCTACAATGAAGGGTATACTTACAGAAAGATACTTTAATAACATATATCCATCACCATGACCAGGAAATAGGAGATTCATAATAGGAGCTGCCATAAAATATAGTCCAAGAAAAGAAGGAATTGCAATAACTGCAGAAAATTTAAATGCCATAATTATTTTATTATGTACTTCCTGTAAATTGTTCAGGATGAATTGTTCTGCAATAACAGGAACTATTGAAGAACAAAGTGCGATTGATAAAGTTAGGGGTACATTTACTAGAACAAATGCTTTCCCTGTAAGTTGTCCATATAAAATTGTTGCTTGGCGTGCAGTGAACCCTGCACTTAACAACTTTTGAGGAACTAAAATAGAATCTATTAAATTCATAATCGTACCTACGGTTGATCCTAAGGAAATTGGAATTGCTATATAAAGTATTCTTCCAAGTATATCTCTATCACTTTTCTGCCTCTTCCTATGAAGAAATGGTCTTACCCTTATATATTTAACTAATAAGTATGTTCCTCCAAGTATCCCTCCTGCCGCTGCTCCAAAGGCTGCTCCTCCAGCTGAATATTCTATTCCTTTAGGTAGTAGAATAAATGCTAACCCCACTCCGATAAAAACGCGCCCAAGTTGCTCAATAATTTCTGAAATTGCTGTAGGTTTCATATTTTGCATTCCTTGATAGAAACCCCTAAAAACACTCATAATGGAAATAAAAATTGGTGCAAAGGCTATTCCAATTAAAGCATAAAATGATTTTTGATCCCATTTCAAGAATGATATAAGAAACCTTGAATTTAGAAAAAGAAAAAGTGAAAATCCGCCGCCTAAAATAAGCATCAGTAATAGCGCTTTCCTTAGTATTGTAGTAATACCCTCCGTATCGTTTAATGCATTTCTCTCAGAAACCATTTTGGAAATTGCAACCGGTATTCCAGATGCTATGGCAAGAAAAAACATATACAGAGGATAAGACATTTGATAATATCCAACACCTTCATCTCCAATTAACATTATAAGTGGCCATCTAAAAAAGAGTCCTAAAAATCTTGCTAATATACCTGCTACACCAAGAATTAACGTTGCTTTTATTAATGATTGCTTTTCCATCCAAATAATACCCCCAAAATATTTAAAACCGATAACTTATACGTATACTTATTTTAATTTCAAGAGTATTATTACTTTTGATTCAATAAATCTAATATTTATTTTGTCTAGCGAGGGCTTTTTTATAATCAAAAAGGATTTTTGAGATTTGTGTAAAATTATATATAGAAATATTTTAGAGGTCTCATTAAGATAAAAAAATTAAAACCCCATAAAAAAGCATGGGGTTCTTGAACAATCTAATAAATGGCAGAATTTCTTCCATCTATTGTTCCATTTGCTTACCTAAAAAGGAAGAAGCTGTCTCTGCTAACTTTAGTTCCATTTCACTGAACTTTTTTCCTTCTTCCTTTGAAAGAATTATTACAGCTCCGATAGAGTCTCCTTCTGCTACTATTGGTGCTATAACTTGTGATGAGTATTTGCCATCTAGTTCTTCATCTTCTATTATAGAAATTATTTTTCCTGCACCATCTCCTAGTTTAACTGATTTTCTATCTTCCATTATTTTTTCTAGTTCATTACTAACCTTTTTTTCTAAGTATTCTTTCTTAATAATACCGCTTACAGATATAATGTTATCTCTATCACTTATAAGTATAATATTCCCAACGGTTTGTTGTAATGATTCACCATATTCTTTGGCAAAATCATTAAGTTCTCCAATAGGTGAATACTTTTTAAGAATCACTCCGCCTTCCCTATCTGTAAATATCTCTAGAGGATCTCCTTCCCGTATTCTTAATGTTCTCCTTATTTCCTTAGGAATAACTACTCTACCTAAGTCGTCAATTCGTCTAACTATGCCGGTAGCTTTCATTTATTACTTACCTCCTCTTAAAATTTTATAAAAATAATTGGTATTTGCTTGTTTTATTATTATCCTTCCAAACATGTAATTTTATACACTATTATATTGTTTTTTAAATTAAATCAATTTAAAATAAAGACTGCATCATTTCTGATACAGTCTTTAAGCTATTATAAATTTTTATCGTAAGTTTTAATTTTTTTGCCTAAACTCTTTTTCCACTTTGCTAAATCAGCTGTAAGCAATTTGGTCTTTTTATCGCTTAACAATGAAGTTTTAATATCTGCTTTTGCATCTGCGAAACTCTTTGGTTGGAAACTAGTTCTTTCAGTAACTTTAATTACATGATAGCCATATGTAGTTTTTACTGGAGGAGATATTTTACCAACAGCTACTGCATTGGCACCCTTTAAAAAGTCAGCATCAAGTGGTGATGGGTTTCTTGATTCATCTAAATAATAATTTCCTAAATCTCCACCACTTTCCTTAGATCCAGTGTCAGTTGATACTTCTTTTGCAACGGTTGCAAAATCTTCACCTTTATTCAACCTAGCAATCACTGCATTTGCTTCAGCTTCAGTAGCTACAAGAATATGCATAATATGTGTATAATTAGGGTCAGTTGTATACTTTATATTCTTATTTGTATCATACTCTTTTTGTACTTCTGCATCATCAACCTTAACATCTTTCATAAGTAAATCAATAGATTGTGATACTTTAATTTGATGTTTTAAATAAGTAGTGTATGAATCTTTTGTATATCCATATTGTTTTAAATATGCAACTAGCTTTGTTTCATCACCTAATTGCTTTACATTTGCATCGTATTTAGTCTTGAATTCATCATTAATTGCCTTATCTGTTGGAATAGCTTTAGCTGATTTTGCATGTTGAAGTATTAAAACTTCCTTAACCATATCATCACGAGTTTGTTTCTTTTGTTCATCGTAAGCAGCTTTTGCTTGGGAGTTACTTTCCCATTCTGCGCCATATTGTGATACATAGTTAGCCTTAACAGGTCCCATTCTTTCATCTAGCTGAGCTTTAGTTATCTTCTCTCCATCTACCTTTGCCACTGGAGACTTTCTTATCGCTTCGTCTGTTTTTGCAACCATTTTACACCCTACAGATGAAATTACAAATATTCCAATCACCACAGCGAGTAATACCTTTTTTATGTTTTTCAAAATTATTCCCCCACTTCTTTGTGTTCTTGTTTTTAACAATACAATTTTATTTTAACATAAAATTATTTACTTTCAACCATTGATTTCATATATTCCAAAATTTCCAGTAACTTTATAAGTATATTATCCTTTTTAACTTGACTAATTCTATATGCTAACATAGGTTTATCAGATATTTTAAATTTTAACTGGTTTCTATATTTTTTATTGATCCCGAAAACAAGTTCCTCTTTAATTCTATTTGCAGAATCAAACTTAAATAGAATTTCATCTCCTTTTTCCTTTATTTCTTCAATTCCAACTGTACCAGCAACAGTTCTAAGATATGAAATATTCATAAGGTTATAAACACTTATAGGTATATCAGAGAATCTATCTTCTATTTCTTCTTGGATATCCATTAAATCTTCTTTTGAACTAATGGCTGCAATTTTTTTATATACCTCAATTTTTTGAGTTTCATCTTGAATGTATGTACCCGGTATATATGCATCTAGTTTTAACTCAACAGTGGTCTCAACTTTCTCTTCTCCTATATCTCCCTTAATACCCTTGATAGTTTCTTCAAGCATCCTACAGTAAAGATCATAGCCAACAGCCGACATATGTCCATGTTGAGCTGAGCCCATCATATTTCCTGCTCCTCTTATCTCTAGATCCCTTAATGCAATTTTAAATCCAGATCCTAGCTCAGTGAAGTCTTTTATCGCCTTTAATCTTTTTTCAGCAACTTCAGTTAAAACCTTATCCTTTTTGTATGTAAAATATGCGTAAGCTATCCTATTTGATCTGCCAACCCGTCCTCTTAATTGATACAATTGAGACAGTCCCATTTTATCTGAATCATAAATTATCATGGTATTAACATTCTGTATATCCATACCAGTCTCAATTATACTTGTACACACTAATATATCAATTTCATGCTTAACAAAATCAAGAATTACTTTTTCTAGTTGTCTTTCAGTCATTTGGCCATGTGCGATAGCTACCCTTGCTTCAGGAATCAATTTAGATATGTAACTCGAAATTTCAGCTATTGTTTCAACTCTATTGTAAACAAAGTAAACCTGGCCTCCCCTATTCATCTCTCTCATAATTCCGTCTCTAATTAATTGTTCATTATATTCAACAACATAGGTTTGAATAGGATATCTTTCTTCTGGTGGTGTTTCTATTACACTAATATCTCTAACTCCAACAAGAGACATATGCAAAGTCCTTGGTATAGGAGTAGCTGTCAAAGTTAATACATCTACATTTTTCTTTATGTTTTTAATCTTTTCTTTATGAGTTACCCCAAACCTCTGCTCTTCGTCTACAATCAATAGCCCCAGTTCTTTAAATAAAATATCCTTTTGTAGGATTCTGTGCGTACCTATAAGAATATCAACATTTCCCTCCTTCACAGCTTTTATTGTTGCTTTTTGTTGATTAGGTGTCCTAAATCTGCTTATCATATCAATTTTTATAGGAAAATCCGAAAATCTTTGAATTAAATTATTATAATGTTGTTCAGCTAGTATTGTAGTTGGCACCAAAAATGCCACTTGCTTTCCATCCATAACAGCCTTAAACGCTGCTCTAACTGCTACTTCTGTTTTTCCATACCCAACATCACCGCATAGCAATCTATCCATAGACTTGTTTGATTCCATATCATTTTTAATATCTTCAATTGCTGTTAGCTGATCAGCAGTTTCATCATAAGGAAATTCCTCTTCAAATTGTTTTTGCCAAACAGTATCTTTAGAATATTCAAATCCTTTTAGTGTAGCTCTTTCTGCGTATAGCTTCAGTAGATCTTCAGCTATTTCATTAATAGAACTTCTTACTTTGCTTTTAGTTTTTGACCATTCTTGGCCTCCTAATTTATTTACTTTAGGACTTTTCCCTTCACTTCCAATATATTTTTGTACAAAGTCAAGCTGTTCTACTGGAACATAAAGAGTATCTCCGCCTTCATAGTTAAGCTGTAAATAATCTTTTTTTAGTCCCTCCACTTCTAATTGCCTGATACCTTTATATACTCCTATCCCATGATTTGTATGAACTACATAGTCCCCAAGTTTTAATTCAGCAAAGCTCTTTATTTTTCCAATTCCTTTTTTGTTGGACTTATTTGTATTTTTCATCTTAGATAATCCAAAGACTTCTTTATCAGAAATTACACAAATTTTAAGCTCAGGGTATTCAAATCCATTTAGTAAGTTACCAAAAGTTATTATCACTTCTCCTACTTCTATCTTATTTATGACATCCTTATAGGTACTTTCTATTTCTCTTTCTCGTAAAGTATTTACAAGTCTTTCTCCCCTAGCCCTTGTTCCTGATAAAATGACAGTTCTAAACCCACGTCTTTTCTTATCTAAAATATCATCAATTAATAAATCCAGTTGTCCATGATAATTGTGAAGAGTAATCTGTGTAAAGTTAATTATTGCCTTTGGAGATAGAAT
Source organism: uncultured Clostridiaceae bacterium (assembly GCA_963791805.1). GTDB lineage: Bacteria > Bacillota > Clostridia > Clostridiales > Clostridiaceae > JACMJL01. The sequence continues at coordinate 1,091,990 of CAWBTU010000003.1, read as the reverse complement.
ATTTGAAGACTTAGGTATTGAGTTTAAGGTCAAAACCTTACTTCTACCTAATATATCAAAAATTATTTCTTTTTTTATTAGCACTTCCCCCTGTTTTGGAAGAATGCTCCCTCTTTCTAGAAAAGTTTTGTAATTATCTTCAAACTCCAAATAAATGCTGTCAAGCTTTCCTTTGCACCTTTGAACATCATCCATAACAATAATACAATCACCTAGATAGTCAAACAAAGTGGAAGTCTTTTCATAAAAATATGGTAAATAACTATCGATGTTTTCAAAAGTCCAATTTTCCTTCAGAAGTTCCATATTAGTATTAACAATTCCTTTTATTTTATCAGCTAAATCTTTATCTTTTTTACTCTTTAATCTATCTAGAACATCTTCTAGTTCATTTTTAATTATGTTATATCCTTTAGTTACGCTATTGGAATCTAAAATGATCTCTTTAGCAGGAAAAAACTCTATTTTTTCCACTTTTTCCATGCTTCTTTGCGTTTCAAGATTAAAGCTTCTAATTGAATCAATTTCGTCTCCAAATAATTCAACCCTATAGGGATTTTGTTCTATGGGTGAATATACGTCTAAAATTCCGCCCCTTATAGAGAACTGTCCTTTTGCATCTACCATGTCTACTCTCTCATATCCACATTGAATAAGAATCTCAGAAAATCTGTCTAATTGCAAGTTATCTCCTACAGAAAATTCCATGTCATACTTTTCATATAATTCAGCAGGAATATATGATGATGCTAATGCTTCAATTGAACTTATTACAATTTTCTTTTTCTTTCTAATCATTTCCCGAATAACTTTTAATCGTTCCCACCTTAAGTCTCCTGAAAAAGCATCAATATTATAAAAAACAACTTCTTTGGATGGAAAATAAAAAACATCATTGGAAAATAGCGATAAATCCTCATAAATATTTTTAGCTTCCACATCACTTGAAGTAATTATTAACAGTGGTAACTCCTTCTCACTATAGATACCTTCAATTAAATAACTCCTGGCAGATTCTGAGAGGCCAAAAATTCCAATTGGGTATTTATCTTTTTCTGTCCAAGCAAGTATATCTTTAAGTTCCTCACTGTCTTTTAATGGCTGTAATAGCCCATTAAACCTCATATCAACACTCCTTAAGCTCTGTTTTATATCCATTAAACCTATTCATTGCTTCAACAATTCCTTGTTTTATAATCAACTCAACAGCATCTGTTACAGCATTGTTAATTTCATCTACCAACTGTCTCTCTTCCTTTGAAAACTTTCCTAAAACATGGCAAACTAACTCTTTTTTAGGCTGTCCAACTCCTATCTTAATTCTTATAAACTCATCTGAAGAAAGATTGGCTATTATGCTTTTTAAGCCATTATGTCCTCCCGCACTTCCTTTTGCACGAATCCTCATTCTTCCAATTTCTAGGCTAATATCGTCATGCAAAATAATAATGTTGTTCTCCTCTATTTTGTAGAAATTTGCTGCCTCTTGAACACTCTCTCCGCTTAAATTCATAAAGGTACTTGGTTTTAACAAAATGATTTTCTCATCCAGTATTCTTCCTTCTCCATATATACCTTTAAATTTTATCCTATTAACCTCTATATTATACTTAGAAGCTAACAAATCTAAAACATCAAATCCTACATTATGTCTGGTTCCTCTATACTGACTTCCAGGATTGCCCAACCCTACGATTAAATACATTATTTATTTCCTCCATTGCCTTTTGCTTAATAATTATTATCTCTTTTCTCACTAAGATCTATATCAACTTCAACTATTTTATTATTTCTCCAAATTTTTATATGAACTTTCTCTCCAACCTTATAATTTTTAATAGCTTCGGTTATATCTTCGGTTTTTGTGATTTTCATGCTAGCCACTTCAACTATAATGTCCGTCGGTTTTATTCCGGATGAATCGGAACCCGTTCCAGGAATAACCTCTTGTATATATGCTCCTTGTATACTTTTGTCTTCCAGCACTGCTGTAACTGCCTTAACCCCTATCTGAGGTTTGCTTAATATACCTACATTCATAATTTTATCAATAATGTTACTTACATTATTAATATATATTACAAATCCTAACCCTTGAATATTTTGGTCATATTTACCCAACTTTAAGCTACTTATTCCAATTACTTCACCCGATACATTGCAAAGAGCACCACCTGAATTACCATCATTAATATTGGCATTAGTAAGAAATAAATTGTACGAACTAGGTTTTCCTGTTTCTACATCCTTTAATTCAATACTTTTTTTAGCACTAATAATACCAGCAGTTGTTGTTCCTAAAAACTGATCCTTTGGAGTAGCATAACCCATAGCAACAACAAAATCACCCACATTTAGTTTTGTAGGATCCCCAAATTTTGCAAAAGGAAGATTTTTAGCATCTATTTTTATAACCGCAATATCAGTTGACTTATCAAATCCAATAACTCTGGCTGTAACAGGAGTGTCATTATTAGGTAAGCTTACTGTTATATTTCCATTGTCTTTTATGATATGATAACTTGTTATAATATACCCTTCTGGTTTATAAATAATTCCGTTTCCAGCTCTATCAATTTGGTTTTGACCTTCTACTTTGTTGCTTCTAAAATTTACTACTACCATAGCAGGAGATACTTTGTCTACCACTTTAGAAACCATACCATAATTAATTGTTTCATCATTGCTACTATCTGTTTTAACATTAGTAGATCCTGGGTAAATCACAGGGGAACTTTTCTTGTTACTAATGTATGCCCCGGATACGCCCCCAGTAATTGCTGCAATTGTAAAAAATGCTACACCCTTCAAGAACATTTTAAAAAACTGTTTATTCTTTTTTTCTTTGAAATTTATTTTACCTGAAACCCTGTTTAGAATTTCTTTTTCTATTTCTTCTGTTTCTTCCATATCAATAGCCATCTATAATAAAACACCTCCAAAAATCAAATGATTATTGTTTCTTTAGCGTGAAAGTAAATGTAACTCCATCTCCATTTTTGTTTTCAACCCATATATCTTCACCATGTTGAGTTAGTATGCTCCGTACAATAGAAAGTCCCAATCCAGTACTGGATTTAGAAGTTCTAGATTTATCTGCTTTATAAAATCTATCCCAAATATGTTTCAAGTCTTCTTCAGAAATAGCTGGTCCATCGTTAAAAACAGAAATATAAGCTTTATTTCCTTTAGTTTTAGTCGCAATTTTTATTTTACCATCCTCACTAACATACTTTATGGAGTTATCAATAAGATTTGTTATAACTTGGATAATTCTATCTCTATCAGCATGAACGTATAAGCAATTCCCCTCAAAGAAAACATCTACATTTACTCTTTTTGCATCGATTTGAATTCCAAACTTAATAACACATAATCTTATTATTTCATTGATGTCTACAACACTCATGTAAAGAGAAAGCTGTCCAGACTCAATGGCGGCTAAATCTAAAAGATCATTAACAAGTCTAGTCAATCTCTGAATTTCATCATTAGTAATTGCCAAATAATAGTTCTCTTTTTCCTTCGGAATTACCCCATCAAGTATACCTCCAATAAACCCTTTAATGGAAGTTATAGGGGACCTAAGCTCATGGGAGACGTTAGAAATAAATCTTTGCCTATTTCTATCTACCTCTTCAAGTGAATCTGCCATAGAATTAAAGGATCTTGCTAATTCACCTATTTCATCCGTTGAATTAATTTCAACCCTTTTTCCAACTTCACCTTTTGATATTTTATCAGCAGCATTGTTAATTTCAAGTAAAGGTTTAATAATTATTTTTTGAGAGAAATAATATAAAACAAAAAAGATCCGACAATAGCAATAAATGCAGAAAACCAAATAATACTATATACTTTATCCAAGGGTTCTCGCATATTTTTTAATGGAGTATTCATCATTATTGCACCTTCAAATACGCCACTATCATTGTACATTGGGAATATAAAAACATGAGCTGATTTTTTAAAAATATCTTTATAATCATTTTTAGTTTCTATAATATTGTCCTTCTCTTTTCTATTTCTCAAAACTTCTAAATCTTTTGTTATTACTTGCTTCCCTATAAACGCATTATATTTTGCATCAGAGGTTACCGCAACAACTCCATAATTCGTTACAAATAAAATATCTGATTTTGAGGATTGTCCAAGTATTTTGAGCCTGTCTTGTATCTTATCCATTTCTGTTTTACGATTTATATAATCTAATGCAACATCTTGGATATAAACTCCTTGTCCTACTAATTGATTTCTCCTTTGGTCAGCATAATATCCTTGAAACCAAAATGACAGTATTGTAGCAGTTATTATAAATCCTACGGAAATTATTAAAGAATAAGCTGCCATCATTTTAGAAAAAAGCCCATTTTTCATTTACTTCACCTCAAATTTATAGCCTACTCCCCATACTGTTTCTATTTGCCAATTCGGTCCTCCTTGAAGTTTTTCCCTTAAACGTTTTACATGGACATCCACTGTTCTTGAATCACCAGGATAATCATATCCCCATACCTCGCACAATAATTGCTCTCTTGTAAAAACTCTATTCTTATTGGAAGCCAAATAGTATAGAAGTTCAAACTCCTTTGGTGGCATTTTCACTTCTTCGTCGTTATAAAGAACATTATATGAGTTAATATCAATATTTAAACCCTCGAAGTCTAATACTTCTTTATTTGAATTATCTAAATTGAATCTCCTTAGCACTGCTTTCACTCTTGCTACCATTTCTTTGGGTTCGAAAGGTTTTACAATATAATCATCAGCACCAAGCTCTAGTCCTAAAACTTTATCAAAAGTTTCACCTTTAGCAGTCAGCATAATTACTGGTGTACTGTTTTCTCTTCTAATCCACTTTAAAACATCAATTCCATCAATATTTGGAAGCATAATATCAAGCAAAACTAAATCAGGCTTATAGCTTATAAATAGTTCCTGCGCAGTTCTTCCATCATGGCACACTTTAGTGCTATACCCATAGTTCTCTACATACATTTTAATTACTTCACAAATATTTTCATCATCATCTACAATTAATAGTTTACCTATTGTTCCTTCCATTACCTTCTACCCCCATAATAAAATTTGAAGATGCCTAATTACATCTATATATTATAATCTAACACAGATTCTAATATTAATAACAGAATATTTATAAATGTAACAAATAATTAACTACTATAATTATCAATAAGAATTTATTTCATCTATGTTTTTATCAAATGTACTTCTACATTTAAATTAAATTTCTATTTAAAAAGGTATCAGTCCAAAAACTGATACCTACAATTATTATATTAATTATCCTCAAATATTTTGCTAACAGAAACATCTTCATATATTCTTCTTATTGCTTCTGCAAATACGGGCGCTACTGAAATAACCTTGAGCTTATCAAAATGTTTTTCAGCTGGTATTGGAATTGTATTTAAAACCACCAGTTCTTTTAAGACTGAGTTAGATAAATTTTCTATGGCATTGCCAGAAAGCACAGCATGTGAACAACAAGCATATACTTCAGTAGCACCTAATTCCATAAGAGCTTTAGCACCATTAGTTATAGAACCTCCTGTATCTATGATATCATCAATAAGAATAACCTTCTTACCTCTTACATCACCTATAATATTTACTATTTCAGAAACATTAGGTCTTGGTCTTCTTTTATCTATAATTGCCAAAGGGTAATGAAGATGCTCTGAGAGTTTTCTAGCTCTTTTTACTCCACCAATATCAGGTGAAACCACAACAACTTCTTCGGATCCAAAATTTAAACTTTTGAAATACTTAGCTAGAATTGGTTCTCCTACTAAATGGTCCACAGGAATATTGAAAAATCCTTGGATTTGAGGTGCATGAAGATCCATAGTAAGTACCCTATCCGCTCCTGCAGTATGAATTAAGTCAGCAACTAATTTTGCAGTTATTGGCTGTCTGGCTTTAGCTTTTCTATCCTGCCTTGCGTAGGCATAATGAGGAACAACTGCAGTTATTCTTCCTGCAGAGGCTCTTCTAAATGCGTCCATCATTATTAACAATTCCATCAGGGAATCGTTAACAGGTTCAGCAATTGGCTGAACAACAAAAACATCTGCCCCTCTAACGGTTTCATTAATATCTACAGATATTTCCCCATTACTAAATTTACTTGCCTTAGAATCCCCAACTTGTACCTCTAATATGTCCGCAATTTCCTTGGCTAATTCGGGATGCGAATTGCCACAGAAGATTTTAATGTTTTTGCCATGATTTATCATCTAGGTATCCCTCCTTATTTATTTTTTCAATCCTTTTCTCTCTACCCATCCAGCTAAATTAGTTTGCCTAGATCTAGCTATTGCTAAATTGCCCGCAGGAATTTCTTTTGTAATTGTAGAACCTGCCGCTATATAAACATTGTCTTTAACTTCTACAGGTGAAACTAAGTTTGTATTGCAGCCGATAAAAACATTATTACCAATTAAAGTTTTATATTTTTTCTTACCATCATAATTTACAACTACTGTTCCACAACCAAAATTACAACCAGTTCCAACTTCAGCATCTCCTATATAAGTTAGATGCGATACTTTTGTATTATCGCCAATTGTAGATTTTTTTATTTCAACAAAATCACCAATTCTAGCATGTTTTCCGATTATACTTGCTGGTCTAACATATGCAAAGGGTCCTATTGAAGTACCTTCTCCAATTTCACTCTCTAAAATTACAGAACTTTGTATAGTTACATTCTTATCTATAATGCTATCAACAATTCTAGAGTTAGGGTACAAAATACAATTTGATTGTATTTTAGTTTTTCCTTCAATAATATTCCCAGGGTATATTATTGTATCCTGCCCAATTTGAGCTTCAGAACTAATATACGTGTTTTCTGGGTCTATTATTGTAACCCCATTTTCCATATGTTTCTTATTAATTCTTATTTTCATAATTTTCTCAGCCTCAGCAAGCTCTATCCTAGAATTTATTCCTAATGTTTCTTCAAAAGGAACTGCAATTGCGCCAATTCTTAATCCTTGCTGCTTAATAATTTCTATTACATCAGTAATGTAGTATTCACCTTGAGCGTTGTTATTAGAAATCTTATCTAAGCTATGAATAAGTGTTTCTATGTCAAAACAATACATGCCTGCATTTATTTCATTAATTTTTATTTCTTCTTCATTACAATCTTTATGTTCAACTATCTTTAGAACTTCTCCACTACTATCTCTAATAATTCTTCCATATCCTGTTGGATTATCAACAATTGAAGTTAAAATACAGGCTTTATAGTCTTCTGATTCTTTAAACTGAACAAATTTTTCAACAGTCTCTTTAGTAATTAACGGTGCATCTCCTGTGAAAATAGCTACAGTACCTTTTTTGTCTTTCAAAAAATCTTTTGCACAAAGAACCGCATGGCCCGTTCCTAATTGTTTTTCTTGAAAAGAATAAGTTACATTCTTTAAACTTGTAGCTTCTTTTACCAACTCTGCACTTTTTCCTATTATTAAATTTACATCTGGTATATCAGCACTTCTCATAATATCTATTACGTGATTAACCATTTCCTTGCCACTAACTTTATGCACTACCTTTGAAAGTTCTGATTTCATTCTCTTACCTTCTCCAGCTGCCAATATAATAGCACATTTATACATCAAAACACCTCTTTAAGCTCAAATGAGTAATATTATTATATTTCAACCTCTATTATTATATTTTAAATGACAATATTTTTCAACCTAAGTGTTAGTATTTCAAAAAAATAAAAAGGAGCATATATACTCCTTTCTATTTCACCACATTTATTCTACTACTACTTCTACTTCTTCCGCAGCTGGTACTTCTTCGTTTTTCACCTTTTCATACTCATCAAGAATAGATTGTTGAATCTTTTCTCTTGTTGTAGTATTAATTGGGTGTGCTATGTCTTTAAATTCCCCATTTGGAGTTTTTCTACTTGGCATAGCAATAAACAAGCCATTTTGTCCCTCAATAACTTTGATATCATGAACAACAAATTCATTATCAAAAGTAACTGATACTATAGCTTTCATTTTACCTTCTGCAGCTATTTTCCTTACTCGTACATCTGTTATCTGCATTTAATTCCACCTCCAGGTTGCTTTATATATATTATTCTCTATTATTTATCTTTTTCCTTCTATTTTATCAAAAAAGTAAGAAATATTTTGAAAATTAAACTATTTAAACCTTTTTGATGGTTCGAGAGTTGCAAAACCATCTTCATTAATATCAACTAGGTCAATAATTGAAATATAATCATGTACTAATTTTTTAGGTGTTTGAACATTATCAACCAAAATTCCTATACCTGAGACCGTACTTTCAAATTCCTTCATCAAATCAATTATTCCAAAAGCAGTGCCTCCAGCCTTCATAAAATCATCAACAAAAATGCAATTACTTCCTCTTTTCATTGCTTTTTTCGATAATGACATGTTTTGAATTCTTCTATTAGAACCTGAAACATAATTAATGCTTACAGATGGTCCTTCATTAATTTTATTTTCTCTTCTAACTATAACTAGTTGGACCCCTAGTAATTTAGATACTTCATAAGCTAGAGGAATTCCTTTTGTCTCAACTGTTACTACATAATCAATTAATAATTCACTAAAGGCAGATGCTAAGATTAGAGCTGCCTTATGTACTATTTCTGGATTGCAAATTAAATCAGTTAAATAAAGAAAATCTCCTGGAGTTACTCTACTCTTGTCACTAAGGGTTCCACATAATGTTCTAGCATACTCTTTTGCTTTTTCTTCAGGAACTCCACAAATATACTTTACTCCACCTGAAGCACCAGACACTGTTTCTATTCTTCCCATATCCAACCTATTTAATGTATCTCTGACAATAAATAAATCTTCGCTAACAGTAGATTTTGCGGCATTAAAAAGCTCAGTAAAGCTATTTAAGTTAACAATTTTATTTGGATTTTCTACCAAAAGCTTCGTGATAGCCGATACTCTTTGATTTCTACTGAATTTATACATTACATCACCTTTTTTTCAAAATTACGAACTTAAATTAATATTTTCATATTATTATTCATATTTTATTCCAATACCATCATATTATCAATAGTATATTTTATTTATATACTATTTTATGTGTTTTTTTATATAAAAATTGTATATAATTATAGATGCACATTTTTAACATTTAATTTTTTAAGGAGTTGGTATCATTGTCATTTGATTTTATAAAAGATAAAAATAAAAAAATACACTTTATAGGTATAGGTGGAATAAGCATGAGCGGTCTAGCTGAAATACTCTTAAAAAATAATTTTAGTGTTTCTGGATCTGATATGAAATCTTCTCCTATTACCGATAAACTTCTATCTAATGGTGCTAAGATTTCATTTGGTCATAGACCTGAAAATATAATAAATTCTGATTTAGTTGTTTATACAGCTGCCATTTCAAAAGAAAATCCTGAACTTTTAGAAGCTGAGAGATTAGGTATTACTACAGTTGACCGAGCAGAATTTTTAGGTGATATTATGAAAGGTCATAAATACAATGTTGCTATAGCAGGTACTCATGGTAAAACCACTACAACTTCCATGATATCTCATGTTGCAGTTAAAGCTAACCTTGATCCAACTATACTTGTTGGAGGAGAATTAGATTTAATTGGGGGTAATGTTCGTGCTTCAAATAGTGATTATTTTATAACTGAGGCCTGTGAGTACAAAGGTTCCTTTCTAAAGTTTTATCCTTATATCGGTGTTATCCTAAACATTGATGCTGATCATTTAGATTACTACAAAGATATAAATGAAATTCAAATTGCTTTCTTACAATTCGCTAAATTGATTCCTGATGATGGCTATTTAGTCTGTAATATTGAAGATGAGCGAATAGAACAAATTATTCCTAAACTTAATTGTAACATTTGTACCTTTGGATTTAAAAAAGGAGATATTCAAGCTAGAAACATAACCTTCGATGAGAAAGGTTGTCCAACTTATGATTTGTTTCATAATAATGTTAATCTGGGAACTATAAGTTTAAATGTTCCAGGCATGCATAATTTATCTAATTCACTTGCTAGTATAGTAACCGGGTTATGCTTGAAAGTACCCTTCCAAGATATAAAAACTGGTCTATCAGAATTTTCTGGTACTCATAGAAGATTTGAGCTAAAGGGAAAAAAAGCTGGAGTTACAGTAATTGATGATTATGCTCATCATCCTACAGAAATAAAAGCTGCATTAAATGCTGCTAAGAATTTACCTAACAAGCGAATTATTTGTGTTTTTCAACCTCATACTTATTCAAGAACACTTTCTCTATTAGATGAATTTTCTGAAGCCTTTTATGATGTTGATGAATTAATATTAGCAGACATCTATGCTGCTAGAGAAAAGGACACAGGTGTGATTTCATCTGATATGCTAGGCGATAAAATAAGATGCAATAAAGTAAATTGCAAAAACTTTCATAATTTTGACTCTATTGGGGACTATTTAAATCATGAACTTCAAGAAGGAGATTTGCTCTTAACTATAGGTGCTGGAGATGTTTTTGAGATAGGTGAAAAATATCTTCTTATGAGTTAGTTAACAAATATACTATAGCTTTAAAAATAATAAGGTTAGGGCTGTTATTTAGAAATCTAAATCAACTCCCTAACCTTTTTCAAATCATTGACTATTTCCTCAACATTGTAACTGTAGAAATTATCAATATTACTCAATTTCTCCTCATCATTTCCCCTATACTTCTCTTCTAAATTCTTAACAACCTTTAGATGACTTAAAATATTAAATAGTATACTGACTATTATGTTTACATTATCTAGCTCATTAATTTTATTTTTTCTTATTCTAAATTCTTGTTCATGAACTAAAATATCCTTTTGTAATTCAAATAAACTTGAACTTAGTTTTCTTAAATCAACCCCATCAATATTAACAATTTTTTCATCAACAAGCATTTCTATATTTCCTATTAGTGTTAAGCAACCTTCATGTATTTTCTTAATATTATTAGGTGGAAAAATAAAATAATTTATGAGAACTGCAATAATAATACCCATAAATGTATCAACGATTCTATTTAAACTATAAAATACAGGGTTTTTACCATTTAAATTTATCATAATAGCTAAAAAAACTATACATGCTATTGAAACTGACTTACTCCACTTAAGAAAATTGCATAAGTATATTACTACTATTATACCTAATCCACATAAAATTGCATTACCTGGCATTATAGATGCGCACAAAAACCCAACTAAGGCACCAACTAGAGTTCCGAGCATTCTATTCTTTCCAGCATTAAATGAATTAGAAACCGTATTTTCCATTGTAATTATTGCAGCAATTGATGCATAAAAAGCGTATTCAAGGTTTAATAGCCTTGATATTAAAACACATAATACAACAGCAAGCGCTGTTTTTAATATTCTCATAGTCTATACCTCCATTTTATGTTCTGCAGGCGGTGGGACACCCTTCTGAATGTGGCACGGCTTCGAAGTTGAAGGATGTCCTCAGCTATCTTAGGCAAAATATGCAAATCTAAATATCTTGTACCGAACCTTAAGATAGATTTATATAAAAATTATTATAGCTTATTTTATAACACTATATATCTTACTATTAAAATTTAGTAGGTTCAAGAAAAGTATGGATTCCTTATTATAAAAATTGATAAATTAAAAGCCTTGACATATTCAATTGATTGATGTTACCCTATAAAGGAAGTAAATTGAAATTAAAAATAAAAAAGGAGGTAGGAAAATGTTAGTGAAACTTGATAGACTAAATGATTTTTATTCTTTAGAAAATACAGATAAACTTAATATTGATAGCCCTACTTCTGGAATGATATTTTTATCATAAATCAGTCTGTTATTAATTAACAATAAGTCATGGGTTATCTTCCCATGGCTTTTTATATTTATGCTATTTCATTAGGTTTTATTTTAGCACTAAGTAAAACAATTAATGATTTATCATGTATTTAAACCGTGGTTATACTGCGGTTTTTTATTTTGGAAGGAAGTGACAATAAATGAAACGTATACTAAATTACGTACTAAAAAGAAAATCTTTAGTAATAGTTCCTGCAATTGCAATGCTTCTAAGTATAATACTTGATATGCTTAATCCTTATCTATCTAAGATAATGGTTGACAGAGTAATTTCAAAAAATGAAATGAATCTATTACCAATTATACTTATCAGTGTTGCTGTAATAGCGCTATTAAGGGCTATTCTAGGATATTATAAAGAATACTTAGCAGACTACCTTGCAACTGAAGTAAGCAAGGACATGAAAAGTGAATTATTCGATCATATTCAAAGCCTGCCTTATTCATATTTTGATAAAATGAATACTGGTGAGTTAATGTCTCGAATCGGGGAGGATGTTGATAATATATGGCGAACTGTTAGCTTTGGCTTCAGACTTTTCATTGAAAACAGCATATATTTTATAATCGCATCTGCAATACTATTTTATCTTAACTGGATATTAGCACTTTTTTGCGTATCGATAATGATACCTATTGCATTTATTGCAATGAAACTTGAGAAAAAAGCTGGCGAAACTTATGGAAAAATTAGTGATCAAACTGCTCAAATGAATACAGTGGCACAAGAAAATATTTCCGGTGTAAGACTTGTAAAAGCATTTTCTAGGGAAAAACATGAAATTCTAAAATTTCTGAAATTAAATGAAACTAACTATAACTTAAATGTTGAACAAACAAACATATTTGGAAAATATTTTCCGCAAATTGAATTTTTAACAAACATTTCAATCATATTTATGATATGTGTTGGTGGAATTCTTGTAATTGATGGAAACATTACTATCGGAACTCTAGTAGCTTTTAGTGGTTATATTTGGATGCTGATTTGGCCTATGAGAATGCTTGGTTGGCTTACTAATATGATTGCACAAAATAACGCATCGGCAAAAAAAATCTTTGCAATACTTGATACAAAAGCTGAAATAGAAAATCCCACTGATTCCATAGTCCTAAATGATATTAAAGGAAGCATCAAATTTAATGATGTAACTTTTAAGTATAATGAAGAAATTATACTTAAAAACATTGATTTTGAAGTTAATCCAGGAAGCACTGTTGCATTAATGGGAACTACAGGATCAGGTAAAACATCAATTATTAATTTAATTGGACGTTACTATGATGTTATGTCTGGTTCAGTTACTGTTGATGGACATGATGTTAAAGAGTTAGATCTTTATAGTCTTAGGAGCAAAATGTCTGTAGTTGCTCAAGATGTATTTTTATTTTCTGAAACCGTAACTGAAAATATTAAGCTTGGCAAAGAAGATTCCTCAGTGGAAGAAATACGTGCTGCATGTATGGAAGCTTGTGCAGATGAATTTATTATGAACCTTGAACAAGGTTATGAAACAATAATCGGTGAAAGAGGTATAGGGCTTTCTGGAGGTCAAAAACAAAGAATTTCAATCGCTAGGTCTTTAATTAGAGAATCATCAATTCTTATTCTTGATGATGCTACTTCTGCTCTTGACATGGAAACTGAATATTCTCTATTAAAAAACCTAAAGAACAGAAAAAAGAAACCTACAACATTTATTATTGCTCATAGAATATCTGCGGTAAAAAATGCAGATATGATTATCTATCTTGAGGATGGTCACATTATTGAGCGAGGTACACATAATGAGCTCTTGGAGTTAAAAGGAAAATACTACGACATCTATTGTGAACAATTTAAGGATTTTAAAGATTTAGAAAACGAGGTGGTATAATGGCTAGAAATTCTGTTAGGCAAGATGAAGATTTAAGTACTCATTCAAAAAATGAAATTATTAAAAGGCTTTTATCTTATTTAAGCCCTTTTAAGGGAAATGTAATAATAATAATTTTACTTTTACTCTTTGTAATGATAACTGGAGTGTTAAACCCCTATCTTTTACAAGTTGCAATTGACAAATATATAAAGAATAATGACAAAAATAGTTTACTTTTGCTTGGAGCATTTATGCTTACCATAAACTATGCAGCCCTTTGGGCATCAAGAATACGAACCAATATGATGGCATCAGTTACAAATAAGGTTCTTCTGAACATAAGGCAACAACTTTATTCCCATATACAGAAGCTATCCTTCAATTTCTTTGATAATAGACCTGTAGGTAAGATTTTAGCAAGAGTAATGGGTGATGTTAACTCTCTTCAGGAACTTTTTAATAATAGTATTACAAATTTAATTCCTGACACATTAAACTTGGTTTGTGTGACAATTGTTATGTTTTTGATAAACTATAAGCTAGCTTTAGCTTCTATAATCATACTTCCACTTTTAATGCTAGCAATGTATCTAATAGAAACTGTTAGCAGAAAATGTTGGCAAGAATATAGAAGTAAGCGGTCAAACTTTTATGCTTTTACTCATGAAAGTTTTTCTGGAATGAAAGTAATTCAATCCTTTGCAAACGAAAATCAGAAATCAAAAAGTTTTTCCACATTAAGTTCAGAGATGATGTCTGGTTTCATTAATGCTGTTAAAATAAATGATTTGCTTTGGCCAGTTGTTGATTTTTCATGGGGCATAGGCGTGGTAGCAGTATACTGGTGTAGTGCAAGAAATGTGAGTACAATATCTGTAGGTACTATCGTATCCTTTACCTGGTACATATCCATGTTTTGGAGACCAATTGTTAACTTATCTCAATTTTCTACTACTTTTGTTACTAATATTGCAGCAGCAGAAAGAATCTTTGATATTTTAGACATTGAGCCAGATATTAAGGACTTGAATAGTTCTGTTAAAATGCCTAAGATTAAAGGAAATATTGAATTTAAAAATGTACTATTTAGTTATGATGATGGAACTATAGTTCTTAACAATGTTTCATTTAAGGTAAAGGCTGGAGAAACAATTGCGTTAGTAGGCCCAACTGGCGCAGGAAAAACAACCATTGTTAACTTGATTAGTAGATTTTATGATACTAAAAATGGTGAAATACTAATAGATGGACGGAACATTAAAGATTTTGAACTTGATTCATTAAGATCTCAAATGGGGATAATGCTTCAAGACACTTTTCTATTTTCAGCTACCATAAAAGAAAACATTCGGTATGGGAGACTAGATGCTACAGATGAAGAGGTACTTAATGCAGCGAAAGCAGTCAATGCTCATGAATTTATATTGAAACTTGAAAATGGATATGAAACAGAAGTTAATGAAAGGGGTTCTAGACTTTCAGTAGGGCAAAGACAATTAATTTCTTTTGCTAGGGCACTCCTCGCTAATCCAAGAGTATTGATTCTAGATGAAGCAACTTCAAATATTGATACTGCTACAGAAAAATTAGTTCAAAGTGGTATCGAAAAACTTCTTTTTGGTAGAACTTCTTTTGTAATAGCGCATAGGCTTTCTACAATTAGAGATTGTAATAGAATTATGGTAATTGATCATGGTGAAATTGTAGAATCAGGCTCACATGAAGACTTAATAAAACAAAAGGGCTTATATTACGATTTATACTTATCTCAGTATAAATTTCTTACTGAAGGAGCTTAAACTAAATATATACTCAATATTAAAAAACCTAGAATCAACTAGGTTTTTTATATTTAATGCAGTAAAAGCAATTCTCTAGTTTATTTAAAGAATTTGATATTTACCTATTTCTATTTTCACTTATCGTAACATTATTAGCAACTCTGGTTCTGTACAAAACAAAATATATAGTGTATATTAACATTATAGAGTCGTCTATCCTATCTATTTTCGTTAGTTTATTTACATCTATTGTTCCCACAAAAGGCACTGATGATAATAAAAAATCTAACTACTAATTTAAAATTGTTTTTTCAAAATTTTTTTAGATCAAGGAGCCCTTTTATGAAAGGATCAATTATTACTGATATCTTAGGGGTTTTTGTACCGTTATCATTTTATTGTTGCTTAACAGGTACTATTTTAACCTTACTTATATTTCCATTTTCATTGAAGTATAGTAAACTTAAAGTCCCAATTAAAAAGTTAGCGACTATTTTTTTGATTGTATGGATATTAAATGTTGCTGCAAATTTAGTTGTTTTATTAACTAACTCTGCAGGTCTATGAAGTGTGGATAATTAAAAGCCTTTTAACTTAATGTTAAAAGGCTTTTTAAATTATGAATTTAATTTCTTTAATTTAGTATTAGCTGAAACTAGAAAGTTATTCTATATTGTATTTTTTTTCTCATAATAGCTAAAAATAGTACCAATAATTGTGCTATACTTCTAATTAATCATTTGTCACATTAACCTATAGGAGGTAATTAGTATGAACTCAATGTATACAGAATTATTCAAAGCCTTAGTCAATTCATATTACGAAGGAACTCTTCGAAGTAAAATTGATGAACTTCTCTCCGATGAAAAAATTAATAAGGATGTTATGTGTGAAGTAATTTCTTCTCTATGTGGTGTAACTGTTAACCTCAATGAAAACTATATACAGAATCTTGAATCAGCAATTAAAAACTATTCCCCATGTCACAAGGTTGTGAATAAAATTGGCAATTGCAACTTAGCTTGCATTGATGTTAATGGAGAAACATTATGTGAAAAATCTTGTCCCTTTAATGCTATTTTTACTGATAAGAGTAAGCAGACTTCCATTATTGACAGTGAGAAGTGTACAGATTGCGGTTTTTGTGTTGATGCATGTCCAGAAGGAAAAATATTAGATAAAATTGAATTCATACCTTTATCTAATATTTTAAAAGGTAATGCTACTGTAATTGCGGCAGTTGCTCCTGCCATAATAGGTCAATTTGGTGAAGATGTGACTATTGATCAATTAAGATCCGCATTTAAGAAAATAGGGTTTACCGATATGGTTGAAGTTGCTTTTTTTGCTGATATGCTTACATTAAAAGAAGCCGTTGAATTTAATAAACTAGTTCATGATAAACATGACTTTATGATTACCTCGTGTTGCTGCCCAATGTGGGTAGGGATGTTGAAAAAAGTTTATTCTGAATTAATAAAATATGTTTCCCCTTCCGTCTCACCTATGGCTGCATCAGGCAGAGTGCTAAAAAGGCTAAATCCAGATTGCAAAGTAGTCTTTATCGGGCCTTGTGTAGCAAAAAAAGCAGAAGCAAAAGAAAAGGATATATCTAATGATATCGACTATGTTATGACATTCCAAGAATTAAAGAGTGTTTTTGAAGCATTAAAAATAAATCCTGTTGAACTCCAAGAGGATATCTCAACTGAGTATTCCTCAAGATGTGGAAGGCTCTATGGCCGAACTGGAGGTGTTTCAATTGCAGTTGGTGATACAATTAAACAAATGTTCCCTGAAAAACAAATTGCTTTTAATCCTATACAGGCAGATGGTGTAGTAAATTGCAAAGAACTTCTGGCAAAGGCTCAAAACGGAGAGCTGGAAGCGAATTTTCTAGAAGGTATGGGATGCGTTGGTGGATGCGTTGGTGGTCCTAAAGCAATTATATCAAAAGAAGATGGCATGAAGTTTGTAGATGAATTTGCAAATAAGTGTGACATAAAAATTCCAGTGGATAGTACTTGTATGAACTTGATTCTCGAGAAATTAGATATAAACTCTTGCGATGATTTTAAATTAGAAGAGAAAATTGAAATATTTAAAAGAACGTTCTAATTAAACTTTTTATAATACTTGCATAATCAAATTACGGATTCGAATCTTAGCTTTAACCTACATGTTTTTTGAGTATTTTACTTATATAATAATATGCTATACTACCTATGAGGTGATTACATGTTAAATGGTATAAAAGCTGTTATTTTTGATATGGATGGTACGTTAATTGACTCTATGTGGGTTTGGAACAAAATAGATACTGATTTTCTTACTAAAAGAGGTTTTGATGTTCCGCAAAATCTTAAGGATGAAATTGAACACCTAACTTTTCTTCAGTGTGCTGAGTACTTTAAAGTAAATTATTCTCTTGATTGTTCTGTTGAAGATATAATTAGCGAGTGGAGCAATATGGCTGAAAATGAGTATGAGTGCAATGTTAAACTAAAACCAGGGGCAAGAGAATTTTTAAAGTTGTTAACATCTTTTAAAATTAAGATTGGTATTGCTACAAGTAATAGTTTACTTCTTGTTGAGAAAGCTCTTAAAAGCAATGGAATTTATAATTACTTTCACTCCATTACTACAGTTGATGAGGTGACTCGAGGGAAAAATTTCCCGGATATATATCTGCTCGAAGCAAAAAAACTAGGAGTACGACCTGAAGAATGCATTGTGTTTGAAGATATCTTACCTGCGGTCCTAGGGGCTAAATCTGCTGGAATGAAGGTTGTAGGTGTTTACGATGAATACTCTGACTACCAAGAGCAAGACATACGAAGAGAAGCTGACAAATATATATTTAAATATGATGAATTAATGGATGTAATTTGAATATACTTTTAGTGTAAAAATTTTTTGGAGGTCACTTGAGTGTATTTTGTTTTTGTTTTATTCCTTATGATTGCTTGTGCTTTCATGTTTTTATATTTTCAAAATAAAATCTATGCTCAGCGAAAGCATATATTACTACTAACAAGCCAAAATAATAATATGCGAAATAAAAAAAATACTAATATAATAATCAAATATTCTAGAAGCGAATATAGTTATGGATATACTAAAGAAAACTGTTTAGTAAATCTAGCCCCTATTGATGAGAGTTTGAATATATGCAAACTTCAAAAAAACTCAACTGTTAACATTATGAATATTGCAGAAGTGAATGGTGACATATGGTATGAAATTGAGGTTCCTTCAAAAGATAGAATAAATAGTAGAGGCTGGCTCAAAGCAACTCAAATAGTCTTTCCAGAGATAATGAATAGAATCAGACCTTCAAATTAGATAATGGTAAATAGTAATATAAGCTGTATCATTCTAAAATAAAATTTTTAGAATGATACAGCTTATCTCTTTTTATATACTTTATTATCTACAATATATAATTCTATATAATATTTATATTAATTGTACTCCTTAACATCGCCTTTTCTTTTAAGCTTGTTCCATCCAACAGTTATCCCCATAAGTGCAGAAAATATTGATTTTATAACCACGTAGGTCATAATCAGCCTATACACAAGTCTTTGAAGGAAAAGTAGAATTAGTGGCTTTTTACTTTCTTTTTCACAATTAAACGCGTATATTGCTGCTAAATAATCTAGGGCAAGAAAAATAAAATAAAATATAATTACCTTACTAGTAGCTTTTCCAAATAATCCTACTAAGAAATATATATCTACAATGGGTGATATTGTAAGGAATATGTACTGGAAGAGCCACATATTTGGTAAAGCAATAAATCCAAGAGTCTTTTGTTCAGGATTGAACAAAGCTTCTCTATGCTTCCATAAACATTGTAATGTACCATATACCCATCTGTATCTTTGTTTTAATAGGCTCTTTAAATCACTAGGTGATTCAGTATATGCATATGCAAATTCTTCAAAGGCTATCTTATAACCTTTTGAAAGCAAAGTCAAGGTAATATCAGTATCCTCTGCCAATGTATCTTCTTTAAAGTAACCTACTTCTTCAACAGCTTTTAATCTCCATGCTCCTATTGCACCAGGCACAACTGTTATGCAATTTAATTCTGCAAAAGCTCGCCTCTCAAGATTAAAGCCTGTAATATATTCAACTTGTTGCCATAACGTAAGCAGGTTGTGTACATTTCCTACCTTAACATTTCCTGAAACAGCAGCTATCTTTTCATCTGCGAAATGGCGAATTAAAAGAGAAATTGCATCTTTTCCTATTATAGTATCTGCATCAAGAGCAACAACAATTTCACCCTTTGCCTCTTTAAACCCAACATTTACTGAAGAAGCCTTTCCAGTATTAATCTTACTAATAAGTCTTACTTTCAGAATGTTTTTATATTTTTCATTTATAACTCCAACTGTATTATCAGTAGATCCATCATTAACAATTAATATTTCAAAATTCTCATAATCACTATTTAAAATAGAATCGATTGTTCTACAAATAACCATTTCTTCATTGTAAGCAGCTAATACAACACTAACAAAAGGCTTATAATCAATGTCATATTCTAGTTTGCCACTTTTCCTTTTCTGGAGGAAGGAAAAGAATACAAGAAATACAAATCTTATAATTCCAAGTATTATCGCTAAATAGAACAAAGTTTTTATTCCAATTTCCCAATGTAAAAGTATTGTAAATAATGCTTTATCATAAACTAAAAAAACATTGTCTTTAGATTTAACTGATGGCATTACTACATTTCTACTCTCTCCAAGTAAATCGTGAATTGATACAATTTTATATCCACTGTTTTGCAATGATTCTATTATTTTAGGCAGAGCCTTAACAGTATTTGCTCTATTTCCACCCGCATCATGAAGTAGTATGACATTTCCATTGGGTAATCCATCCATTATTCTTTTCAATATAACATCACTTGAAGGTTGTTGCCAATCAGTTGGATCAATAAGTTCTCCTACCATTGTATATCCTTCATCTTGTGCTCTTACAATGGGCGATAGTTCTTCCGGTGTTGATGGCTCAGCATCTGCTACATAAGGTGGACGAAATAATATCATTGAATGTCCAGTTAACTCTTGAACGAATCTTTGTGTAGAATTCAGCTCAAGCTTTGTTCTAGTAGCTGAAACCTTTGCAATATTAGGATGAGTAAATGTATGATTACCTATTTCATGTCCTTCCCGGTATATTCTCTTAACAATATCTGGGTTGGCTTCACCATTTTCACCTATAATGAAAAAGGAAGCTTTTACATTATATTTTTTCAAAACATCAAGTATTTCTGGAGTATACTTAGGATCAGGACCATCATCAAAAGTCAAAACCACTTCTTTGCCCTTTGGCTTTCCAAATCTTTTTATCTGAAACCCTGTGGGATACTTGTCATAAGTTTCATCAGTAATATTAATGTCAGAATTGACTTTTATGCTTCTTTCCCCAAAAGTTCCTTTAGTAGTTTCTATACGTAAAATTTCACCTTCACCTGAATAATTCACTGGAACATCACTGCTTAGTCTATTAATACTATTAACATTCTCTTTAATATTATCTATATCACCAAGCAAATTCCATATATTTGAGTCCTCTGATCCCAATACCCAAATCGCAGTTCCACACATACCGTTTTTATCAGCAATTTTTAATTCATTATACAAAGTTGCTGCATCTAAAATCCAAACCTCATGCTTTTGATTTCCATCAGAATAATTCAAATATGGATTACCACTTTTAGAATCCCATTTAATCTCTTCACCATACTTATTTGCTAACACCATAGCATCACCAAATGAAATTGAGTCAGCAATTCCTTTTTTTGTTAGATTCCAATCATATCCGTAATTCCCAAGTCCCACTACAAGCTTGTCTTTAGGGATTTCTATGCTAGCAAGCACATTGCTAAACCAGTTATTTGATGCAATGGGCCCCGCATCTCCAGTATCATCATGTTCATCATACATCATTACCATCATATAATCGCAAACTGTTGACAATGCTTTGTAATCAAAAGCATCATCCTGTGCTGGAACATCCATGGATACCTTCAAGCTATTGGAATGAAATTTAGCCGAAAGCTCACTCATGAATGCCGTCATTGAATCTTTGTCTTCATTATCTATAGATTCAAAATCGATATTAACACCTGAATATCCATGTTCTTTACTGCTCTTTAATAAATAATTAATCAAATTTGTTTTTGTTTTTTTATCAGTAAATATTTTATGTGCTAAATCACTATCCCAATCTCCACCTACATAATTATTTATTAGCGGCATATCCATAGCATTATTATTCTTAATAATATCATCTACACTGGATTTACTGTTATTTTTAACAGACCCATCTGACTTTAATACATACCAATTAGGAACAACTACATTGATTTTCTTTATATTATTTTTCAGTGAATTTAAGCTTTTATAATCATAGTCAACATAAAATGCAAAAACTTTTTTATCTTCATTTTTTTTATTTGGAACTACTTTATTATTCTTTCCAAAATCAAGTTGAAACATATCATTAGTTTTTCCTTCTTCGTTAATCAGACGATTCTCAACTTTGCTTTTTACCTTTTGAGGTAATGATTTAACATGTGGCTTGCTTTTAATCCCTTCAGTCTCAAGTTGAGAATTCCTTGGCAAAATAGGATCTTCAGTTAAACTGAAAATAAATATAGATACTATAAAAACAAATATAATTATAAAAATAGCACTAAACTTTCTTATTGTTTCCCATCTTTTACCTGAATAATCATAAAAAACAGATATTTTGGAAGTATTTTCACGAAGTTTTCTTCTTCTCAAGCTGTAAAACCACTTAAAAAAAGGGAAGCTAACTAAAGCCAAAATGCATCCCCAAATAAGGCTTTCTACAAAATGATATTTTCCAGCATTAATAGACTGAAAAAAATATATAATAGAAATACTTCCACTATTAAACAAATGGGTTTTATACCCTGAAAAATGTTGAGTAAGTGTGAAAATCCCTACATTTATTAGCGGAAATATTATGGTTATTGCTAGTCCAACTAAAAAAGAGAATACATTAATACCAAATATAAGTGATATTAAAATGAAAATAGGAAGCCTAATTCCAGTTAGTGGAAGCATTCCTATTAAAATACCAATTGAACTTGCCACAGCCATTGTGAATGGTTGGTTTATGTTAAAAAAGCGAGAGGCCATCCATTTTAGTAACTTACTCATAAAAACCTCCAATATTTATTACATATAATGTTTCTTAATATTTATACACTTCTATATATATGCAATTATTCCTCTATTAACCATACTAAGTATTAGAACTATTTGCAATGGCTACTTGTTAATTTGTGAAATAACATATTTCAATGAAAAGTCAACCCAAATAGCACCAAATTCCTGCCTAGTCTTTAAGGCTAATACCTCAATTATTTCTTTAGGTGGATTAATTAATTTACTCCACCATACCTTGTCACTAGGATACCCTATTTGAAACATTACTGTATTGGGATAAAAATAATCAGCAAAATCAATCATTTCATCAACAAACTCCTCTAGGTTTACAAATTCCTGAGAATCACTAATAAATATTATATCTCCCCTGTAATTGGGACATAAATTGAATTTATCAAAATGTTTAAGGAATAATCTATAGTCGCTATTATGTAACTTTACTTTCTTTTCCCAATGTTCTGCAAGGCTATCACTTACTTCAGCATTTTCTCCTTCTTCTACTGCACATTTGTACCATTCTATATCAATTCCAATTCCAGCTATACATTTATGATGTTTAAACCTATTAAGAACTATATCTATTAATGTATCGATATCTGCAAAACCAGGTTCGAGTTGTAAATATAATTTAACTTCAGCCAAATCAAAATATTTTAAATACTCTTCTTGTCTATCTTTATCCATGAAATTTATAAAAGGATATTTCTTCCCACCTGAAGGAAATTCTAAATCCATTCCTGTTGTATCAAAGTTCACTTCACCTACAAGCCAAATTGCAATGGGTTGGGAATTAGGACTATATTCTGATATGCTTTTCATTGCATTTGTCCAGGTCTCAGGACCTGGAAAAGGATTTATTCCATATCTTGAACTTCTTACGCCTGCATAATTATGATACATATTGGCTCCTCCAATTTATATATCTATCTATTGATATATCATATCATACGCAACATTGTTACTCAACTTTAATTATTTTATAAAAGTTATTATTAAAGAAGTATTGCTAAAAAAATTAGATAAACTCTGTATAGACTAGTAAAAGCCTATACAGAGTTCATTTCTAAGGTATTTTATTTTATACCATTAATTATATTTGTTTTATCTTGTATGATTTTTTCCAAATCTGAGTCATTAATGTCTAGTACTTTTTCTTTCAATATTTTATGAAGATCTATATCTGGTTGTAATGTTTTCACTGAATCATTTTCTTTATTGTCTTTTGATATATTAGGTATTATTTTCTCCAAATCTGTATCAGTATCTCCATTTATTTTTCCTTTCAATATTTGGTCTACTCCAGACTGTATATTTTTCACTTCTTCCGATAAATTAACTATTATTGCTTTAGCCGCAACATCTACATTCTTAGCATTTATATTAATTGTGTCAATTGAACCTGCTCCATCCATTCGGCTACTTGAATTTACATCTATTTTTTCAATAATTGAATCCTTTAATATTTGGATTTCTGTTTTTTCTGAAACTTTGCTTAAAATCATTTCTTTAATGCTTCCTTTTTCTAAAACAACCTTAATCTTTGTGGCATCGATGTTAATAAAATCAAACTTTCCATCTAACTTTACTTCACTATTTTCTGGCAACTTAGCTGTAATGGTAACATCCTTAAATGCATCCACAGAAGTACTGTCATTTTGTAGTTTAGCCCCTGATTCAAGCTTCACATTCTTAATTTCTGTTTTACCTTTTGCCAGTATTCTAACTTTTCCATCAGCTTTATTTACAATCATATTAGATATATTAGAATTTTCAACTATTATAGTACTTTGTCCTCCTCCTAATATATATACCGATCCAGCAACATTTACATTACTAAGTACTGCTTCACCGCTACCAATTCCTTGCATAAGATACAGATTGCCAGAGATATTAACATTTTTAAGAGTCTTTCCACTAACATTAATTGCAAGATTACCCTTGATACTATTAACTTTCGTATCTTTTGAATAAACTTCACCAGCAAAGCGATTAAAAATATCCAATGTTTTTTTATAGGTAAGTTCTGAATTAAGGTTGAAATCTTTTATCATACTCTTCTTATCATCAGAGCTTAAGGAAAAAGTTTTTGCAATAGCCTCTGTTGCATCTGACATTCGTAATTTATCTTTACTTTTTTCATTCTCATTTATCTTAACATCATTTATTCCAGCAAGTCTGGCTAACATATTGGTAAATTCTCTACTATTTACTTTTTCATTCAAATTTTTTGTTGAATTTATCACACCAACCTTTTTCCACTTATCATATTTACTTGAAGTGCTTTCTGTATTTTTAAAATATGCTACTCCAATCACAATGATAAATATTGCTGCTGCTGTAATGATCTTGCTCCAACTGCTTCCAAATGGAATTATCTTTTTTCTCCATTTGCTTTTTTCCTTATCAATACTATTTAGTTCTTTGTTAAGTTTACTAATGCTTCCAAGGCTTAAATCATCCCATTCTTCCTCAAAATGTTCTTTCAAGTATATTACTGCCTTAGTTCTTTCTAAACATTCTTTGCATCCTGCTATATGACGACTAACCCTAAGATTTAATTCATCATCATGGTCATTTGATAAATAACTATAAAGTTCTTGATTGGTAATATGCTTATCCATTTTTGTCCTCCTAAGCTAATATACTATAATTGATTCTCACAAGGAGGTATCGATTTAAATATACAATCAACGCATCTTTTCTCAGAAATTTCAGGAATACTTTCATATTCTCTATCAAATAAAGTTGAATGTTCACCTTCTGGAATGTCCATTAGTCTGCATATTCTTCTTCTTACTTTTTCCATCCAATTTGAAACCGTGCCTGAAACTTGATCTCTATCTTTACATATATTTGAGTCCTTAGAGAGTTGATAATAATTTTTGAAGCAAGTTTCTTCGACTAGCATATTAAAAATGTTGGAATAGTACTTTCTGTTTCGATCTTTCTGTGTCAGCTGCATAATTGAATATGGAAATCTTTCTTCAACAGGCTTCATCATTTTGATTATCCTTTCTCCATACTCTCCAATATCCTCTTTGTTCATAATCTCTTTAGTTGCATACTCATATACTTTAGGAAGTATTGCTTCTCCAAACATATCATACACAACAGTAATTTTACCTTCCACTGCTCTCTGACTACGCTTACCATGTATGAATTTTGTTACTAAAAAGGCCAATTGTTGATGTGGATACCCACCACAAAGAAGAATTATTCTTAGTAATTCCATTTTTACTTGTAATCTAAATAAAATACTATCTTTTTTTATTATTATAGATTCTGGTATTTTTTCATCCTCGTCAGGTATATTTTCAATTATTATCTTTTGTTCCTCATCACTACCATTATATATATCGATAATACCTTTAAGCTCTGTTTTTTTCTTTTTAAGCCTAATAACTGCTAAATTCGCAATATAAGTATAGAAACTTGCTATTTCTGGTTTGTACCACTTATTTGGGTCTATGCCGCAATTTTTTTCA
The DNA here is from genome assembly GCA_963791805.1 of uncultured Clostridiaceae bacterium. Classification (GTDB taxonomy): domain Bacteria; phylum Bacillota; class Clostridia; order Clostridiales; family Clostridiaceae; genus JACMJL01. The sequence goes on along the minus strand of CAWBTU010000003.1, from coordinate 1,065,738 downwards.
TATACCTCACACCAAGTATCTTGTAAAATATCTTTTAAATCATATTCATTTATTTTTCCTTCGGCTTTCTTAGTTATAAATTTGAATAACAATAAATCATATCTATCTAACAATTTTATATAGCCACCATTATCACCTTTTCGAACACTTTCTAAACACGCGGCAGCTTCATTATTGTCCATTTGTGCTAACATATTTTATAACCCCCAAACTTCCATTTTCCTCAAAAGCTTTAATATTTCTCAAAATTTCATCTAGTACAAACTTATTTCCTCCCATTCTTATGAATCACTAACTAGCTTACAATATTATTTTATACTATGTTTAATGACTGTTAGTGGTAACGTTAATAATTTCTTAAACAAAAGGAAAGCCTTTCTATATTTCAGAAAAACTTTCTTCTAATTTTATAATTATAATATATCTCCTTACTATTTTGTACTGTTTTAAGCATTGTTCCTCTATTAATGTGTGGCAGAAATTTTTGAAGTTATATTTCGTAAGTCTTTCTATGGCTAAACTGTAAACCGATAGTATATGATTATTGTAGGTAATATTTTATGACTTCTCGTGGTAGAAAATAAAATATTTTTAAAAATAAAAAAAGAACAATCGTAATCATTATTAATACGACTGTTCTTTTTCCTATTATATGTTTTTTTGCTTTCCTGTGTTCCGCAACCTCTTTTGGTTTCCTCAAGATGCTGGTGAATGTTTTCCACTTTTACACTTAGATATCCACCTTTTAAAATTAGCAGGTCATTGGTCGTCTTCTCTTTAATAGAATACATTTTATTTTTCTTTGACATAATTAATCTACTACCTTTCTTTTTGAATGTTAATACACTCTGTATATAATTATATACCTTTAATAAAAAGATATCAAAATACATATAGATATCCCCCTCCTTTATTTCTTTATAAGTATATACATATTAATCCCTTAATATATATAGTGTACGTGTAGTAACACCGTGATATTTTATGTGCACATAAAATATCATGGTTTTCACTACTTTATATTCAATATATTAATGCCTTCGTACCTGTAAGCCACCCATTAATTAACTATAATAAAAAGAGTCAGCACATTTAAGCTAACTCTTCATACTTATAGTCTATTAAACAATTTTATTCGTCCACTCTTCACAATTCCATACACTAGTTACAACATCTCTATAAAACTCAGGTTCATGGCATACTAAAAGAATGCTACCTTTATATTCTTGTAATGCTCTTTTTAATTCTTCTTTTGCATCAACATCTAAATGATTTGTAGGTTCGTCTAATATTAAAATATTTGTTTCTCTGTTAATAAGCTTACATAGTCTTACCTTTGCTTGCTCACCACCACTTAAAACTAAAATCTTACTTTCAATATGTTTAGTAGTTAACCCGCATTTTGCCAGGGCTGCTCTTATTTGATATTGAGTATATCCAGGGAACTCTTGCCATACTTCTTCAATACAAGTATTATAGTTTGACCCCTTTATTTCTTGTTCAAAATATCCTATATATTGATAATCTCCAAGTTCAACAGTTCCTGAAACAGACTTAATTTCTCCCATTAGACTCTTAAGTAAAGTAGTTTTACCTAATCCATTAGCACCTACTAATGCTATCTTTTCTCCTCTCTCCATCCTAATATTTATAGGCTTTGATAGAGGTGAATCATAACCAATGACTAAGTCTGTTGTCTCAAAAATAACTTTTCCAGCAGCTCTAGCCTGTTTAAAATTAAATTCAGGTTTAATCTTATCTTTTGGAAGTTCAATAACATCCATTTTATCAAGTTTTTTCTGTCTAGCCTTAGCCATCCCAGTAGTTGCTACTCTAGCTTTATTTCTTGCTACGAAATCTTCTAACTTGGCAATTTCTTTTTGTTGTCTATCGTAAGCTGACTCTAATTGCTTTTTATTAGCTTCGTGAACTCTCATGAAATTATCATAATCACCTACATATCTACCAAGTTTCCTATTTTCCATATGATAAATTAAATTAATAACACTATTTAAAAAAGGTATATCATGAGAAATTAAGATAAATGCATTTTCATAGTTTTGAAGATATCTCTTTAACCATTCAATATGAGACTCATCTAAATAGTTAGTGGGCTCGTCTAGTAGTAATATGTCCGGGCTTTCCAACAAAAGTTTTGCTAGTAATACTTTAGTTCTCTGTCCTCCACTTAAATCTGAAACCTCTTTATCTAAACCCACATCTCTAAGTCCAAGTCCACCAGCGAATTCTTCAATTTTTGCATCAATTACATAGAAACCATTATGATCAAGTAAGTCTTGAATAGTTCCCATGTCCTCTAATAGTTTCTCTAATTCTGTTTCAGATGCCTCTGCCATTTTGTCTGTAATAGCTAACAATTCTTCTTCTAAATCAAAAAGGTATTTAAAAGCACCTTTAAGTACATCCCTTATAGTTTGTCCTGCTTCAAGCTGAGTATGCTGATCCATATAGCCAACTCTAACTCTACTTGACCACTCAATTTGTCCCTCATCTGGCATTAACTTTGATGTAATTATATTCATAAAGGTAGATTTACCCTCACCATTTGCACCGATAAGTCCTACATGTTCCCCCTTTAATAATCTGAAGGATACATCTTCAAATATAGCTCTGTCACCAAAACCGTGACTAATATTTTTTGCTGTAAATATACTCATTAATTTATCTCCTACCTAACGTAAAAATTCAATACATGTTATAGTTTAAATAAAAACATACTTACTGTCAAAGGTATTTTTTATATGATATAATTTTCAATATAAATAATTGACTTTGGAGGTTTTTATGAGTAGTAAATTTTACTTATATAAAGGTAAGGGACGAAGAGCTGAAAATGGTCACGCATGGATTTTCACAGATGAAATCGAGGAATTTGATGGTGAATATGAAAATGGTGATATAGTTGAAGTTTATAACTTTAGACATGAATTTATAGGTAAGGGCTTTATTAATGATGTTTCTAAAATAACTATTAGGATTTTAACTAGAGATATTGATGAAGCTATTGATGAAGAATTCTTCAGAAAAAGATTTAAAATGGCTTGGGACTATAGAAAAAAGATAATTGATACTTCAAGCTGCAGATTTATCTTTGGCGAAGCGGATTTTTTACCAGGACTAACAATAGATAAATATGAAGATTATTATGTTATTCAATCCCTTGCACTGGGAATAGATAAATATAAAGATATTTTTGTTAAACTACTAAAAGAAGAATATGGTGCAAAAGGAGTTTATGAAAGAAGCGATGCTTCTGTACGTAAACTAGAAGGAATGGAACTTTTTAAAGGATTTTTAACTGAGCCTTTTGAAACAATGATTCAAATTACTGAAAATGGTGTTAAATACAATGTGGATATTGAAAATGGTCAAAAAACCGGCTTCTTTCTTGACCAAAAACAGAATCGAGAAGCCATACATAGAATATGTAAAGCTGCAGATGTTCTAGATTGCTTTACACACACAGGTTCTTTTGCGCTAAACGCTGGTATTGCTGGTGCTAAAAGTGTTTTAGGTCTTGATATCTCTCAATATGCAGTGGATTTTGCAACAAAAAATGCTGAACTTAATGGATTAAGTGAAACAGTAAAGTTCCAATGTGAAAATGTTTTTGATATTCTACCAGTTTGGGCTAGAGAAGGTAGAAAATTTGATGTTGTAATATTAGATCCTCCAGCCTTCACAAAATCTAAGGATACAGTAAATGGTGCCAAAAGAGGTTATAAAGAGATAAATTTAAGAGGTTTAAAATTAGTTAAGCCAGGTGGTTTTTTTGTTACCTGCTCATGTTCTCACTTTATGAATCCGGAGCTATTTAGAGAGACTATTGCTGAAGCTGCAATGGATGCACGAAGAACTATTAGGCAGATTGAATATAGAACACAAGCCGCAGATCATCCAATACTATGGAATTCAGATGAATCCTCGTATTTAAAATTTTATATATTTCAAGTAATATAAATGCTGAGGGCTCAGAGCCCTCAGCATTTACATTATTTAAGCATTACTCCACCACTGTTTTGAGAATAATCAGGATTTATTACTAATCTAGATACTTCTTTTAAGTCTTGAAGATTGTTAGCTTTAATCACTCCATTTGATACTGTAAATAATATATTTCCTATATATAATTCTCTATCAATCTCTGAGCCAAAATAATATGGTTCTGAATTATCACCAACTGTTTTCATATCTTTATGAGTAACTTTTCCCTTTAAAACGAAACCATTAACTAAATCAACATTGTATACATAGGCACCTTGAAAGCCTCCTATATTTTCAGGTTTGTTTACGTTGGCATAACTCACAGGAAAAGCCAAAAGGTTTTTATCCGCTGAAAAAAGTAGCGCTTTATGGTTGTTCAATAAGGATGAATATGAATTATTCCCTTCAACTTTTGTTTGAAATTGTTCTTTAGGATTACTTACATCTGTAACATCATACATAGCTATCTTCATACCTACAGGCTTAGCCATAATTGTTCCGCCTTCGTTGACGTATACAGTATCTTGACCAAATCCCATAATATGATTATCATCATAAGGTTCTAGATAATTGCTGAAACCTGGAATTTTAAGTTCTCCTAGAACTTTGGGAGCCTCGGGGTTTTTCAAGTCAATTACAAATAGAGGGTCCGTCTGCTTAAAGGTAACCATATATGCTCTATCTCCCATGAACCTAGCAGAATAGATTCTTTCTCCAGGCGCAAGTCCTTCAATAGCGCCACCAGTTTTCATATCATTATTTAAAATATAAAGATTATTTTTAGTATTATTACCTTCAGTTGTTACCACTCTAAAATATTCCTTACTTTCATCCATTGAAAATTGGTTTAGGAGCGTTCCCTTCACTACTCCACTTGTTACATATTTAGTAGAATCTTTATTAAGACTAAATTTGTATATTGAAGTTTTACCTTCTTTAGAAGCATCACCAGTATAATTACTACCTGCAATATAAATATTGTTTTCCGAAACATATATGTTTTCTCCTGACCCAAGTACAGTGCTAATATTAATTTGATCATTTATTTTATCTAAATTAATACATCCTATTATAATATAATTAGGTTCAAGTGCATTGGGGCAATAATTTATGCTACTATAGTCAACTTTGATTTCTTTATTACTTAAAACAGAATCTTTACATATTGGCAGTTCATTATATAATTCATCTTTATATAATGGTATATTTTTATTAGAGATAACATAAACTGTTGAATCAATAAGTCTTGACTGTGTATATGATCCATCTAGCTCAATTTCTCTAATTTGTGCTGGTTTTTTCTTATCACTGATATCATAAATGTAAACTTTAGTTTGTTGATTATTTATATAGATTAAATCATCACTTATTGTTTTAGGTGGTTCACTTGAAACATAATTCCCTATAACGGTCAAATATTTACCTTTCACAAACATTTCATTAGGGGTAAATCCATTACTATAGTTAATGGTAGCCTCTAAAGATAATTTTTCAGCTGGAACTGAGTTTACGATTACAAGCTTATTACCTGTTATTCTATATATAAACTTACCATCAGTTTTTACTATATCACCTTCGTCTACTCCCTTTACCTGCTGATTTGTTTCAGAATAATCTGCGCTAATATTTACTGTATCTTTTGTTGAATTTACGCTACTTCCTGATTTTTGCTGCTGCGCACCATCTCTTAATGTTTTTCCCGTAGAACTTGACGTTCTTCCATTGGTTATACCATCATACAATGCGCCACCCTTTATTTCATCTAATTTTACATTGCTATTCTTTATATAATCCTTCAATAAAACATTTAAATTTTTATATGTTCCTACTGTTGGAAGCTTATCCGTTTTAATAATTCCAACCTCTATATTTTTATCCGAATTAACCTTACTATTGTCCATATTTTTGTAAACAGCAAATCCAGTAACCATTATACAAAAACAAGCCGCTGTTGCTACATAAGGTTTAAGCTTATTTATCTTTCTCTTTTTTCTGCCTTCTTTAATAGCAGTCTCAATAGTTAAATCAATTTCTGCTGGGACTTCAATACTATTAAATCTTTCATCCAATGGTCTCCACCTCCTCTAAATCCATCCTAAGCTCCTTAAGGGCTTTATGTAAATTTGTCTTTACTGTTCCTAATGGACATTCCATTACCTCGGCTATCTGAGTTAATGTCATATCTTGAAAATACTTTAATATTACAATTGTTTTAGACTTTCCATTTAACTTATCAACTGCGTCATATAAATCTAGAATCTCTTCATGTGGTAATTGCAGCTGGTTTTCTTCGGTACTTATTTCATTCTGTAACTCTATTACCTTTTTTTCTTTTCTAATAAAATCTAAAGAACAATTAATTAATATTCTCATTAACCAAGTATTAAAAAACTTTGGTTCTTTTAACTTATTTAATGAAACATAGGCCTTGTACACAGTATTATGAACTATGTCCAATGCATCCTCTTTGTTTTTTACGTATGCATATGCAGTTTTGTAAAGTATATCTTTTTTTTCATTAACTAGTTCATAGAAGGCATTATCGTCTCCTTTCTTAGCTCTTAATACCTTTTCCTCTAATTCCAAATTTTGCACCCCCTTAAATACTCTTATGCTAATTAGACGAATGATTTATTAGAACGGTTTTTATTTTTTAAATTTAAAAAGCCGCTACACCCTAGAAATAACTTTCTATGATGAAACAGCCCTACTCTTCTTTATTTATATATGCAATTTCTCAATATATGTTTTCTTTCCATACTAAAAAGGCAATATTAAAAACTGTTGCTTCTTTAAAATTTCGAATATCAAAATCAGTTTCTTTTTGGATTTTATCAAGTCGATAAATTAATGTGTTTCTGTGTACATAGAGTTTTCTAGCTGCATCACTAATATTAAGTCCACAATCTAAGAACTCCTCAATAGTAGTTAACATTTCACTATCAAACAAATCAAATTTCTCTTTGAAGGTTGCAAGGAGTTCAGTTTTTATAGATTCACTAATATTGTAAACAACCTTCTCAAATAACATATTATTATAATTAAAGACATATTCTTTTAATCCAAATTTTTTGCCTAAAATCATACATTCTCTTGCATCCTCATAGGCTTTCTTTATAGAAACAGTATCAAAAACTTTTCCACTGAAACTAACACTTGATTTGCAATATAGGTTTGAGGATATAGCATCCATAATGCCTTTAGCATGCTCTTCAATATCTTCAAAATCTCCAATTAAAACAACATTATCTTTAAAAGCAGAGCTTAAAATATCTTGATCTTTATAAATATGTCTAATGATATTTAAAGCTTCATATCTGCTTCCTTCTACACTTACCACAAGAACTTCACAGCCTTCTGATAAAAAGGTACTGCTTTTTTCAATGTTATTTATTGAAACTTCTTTGCCTTCTAAAATATCAATTAATAATTGCTCACGCATAGAAAAAAACTCACTGTACTTTGTTTCAATTGTGTATTTTAATAAGCTAGCACACAATTCATATTCTTTGCTAATACTTATTGTAGCCTTTGTATTCCCTAAATTAACAGGAAGGAAGAACAATTGCGTATTGTCTAAATTTAAATCACTTTCGTAAATAGTATTTCCGTCTTCAGCAAAAAGACTAAATTCTAGTCCAGTAGAATGATTTAAATCCTGTAAAAACGCTTCAAAATTGTACATCCTTTCTCCTCCTAAACTATTGTAATCTCTGTCTCTTTATCAAAAATAAAAATAGTACTCTCGTCTAAGGCAATTTTAATCTTATCTCCAACTTTTACTGTAGAAATGCCCTCTATCTTAACTGTCAAGCTGGCCTTGCCATTTGAGAGATATAACATAGTATCTGCGCCAGTTAATTCTACTAAATCAACCACTGCTTTTATTTCTCCATCTCTATGTTGCTCAATAAATTCTGCATCAGTTCTAATATTTTCAGTTCTAATTCCAAAGATAACTTCTTTGCCTACATAACCTTTTTCTTTAAGCACTTTACTTTTATCTTCTGGTAGCACTATTACCTCTTCTCCAAATACTACAAGAATTCTATTGCTTTTTTCAGCTAACTTTGCATCAACAAAATTCATCTGCGGGCTTCCAATAAAACCTGCAACAAATAAGTTTTCAGGGTTATTGTAAATATTCAGTGGTGTATCAATTTGTTGAATAACTCCATCTCTAATTACTACAATCCTTGTTGCCAGTGCCATTGCTTCTACTGAGTCATCTGTAACATATATAAATGTTGCATCTAAATTCTTATGTAATTTTGAAATTTCAGTTCTGAGCTTAACCTTAAGTTTTGAGTCTATATTAGATAAAGGCTCATCAAGTAAAAACGCCTTTGGTTCTCTAACAATAGCACGGCCTAATGCGACTTTATGTTTTTGATCAACGGATAAGCTTTTAGGTTTTTTATCTAATATGCTTATTATATCAAGAAGCTTTGCTGCTTCCCTAATTTTTCTATCTATATCTTCTTTGGAGAGCTTTTTTAATTTCAATCCAAATGCCATATTTTCATAGACTGACATATGTGGATAAAGAGCATAATTTTGAAATACCATTGCAATGTCTCTATCCTTAGGTTCAACATCATTAATTATTGAATCTCCAATAGAGAGTTCACCCTGAGATATTTCTTCTAAACCAGCAATCATTCGTAAAATCGATGTCTTTCCAGACCCTAAAGGACCTGCGACCACAACTAATTCTTTATCTTCTACTTCAAGATTGAAATCCTTCACAGCAGTATGATTTCCAGAATAGCCTTTATAAATATGTTTAAATGATAAGCTTGCCATCTTGCATCTCCCCTTACTATTTTTATATAGGTATAATTCTACCCTTATAAGTCATTTTTTACTATGCGCAAATCTAACAAAAGTGTCAAATTGAATTTGTAGGATAATACAAACCTTGATAAAGTTCTTCATCCTTTAATTTTTTATCAATGGAATTCAATACTTCCCATTTTTTCAAACTCCACATTGGACCAATAAGAGACTCCCTAGGTGCATCTCCTGTAAGTCTGTGTATAACTATACTATCTGGTAATAAGGTTATTGCCTCACATATTAAATTTATGTATTCCTCTTGACTTAAAAATTCTAGCTCGCCTCTATTATATAACTTTTCTAACGGGGTGTCTTTCATTAGATGTAGCAAGTGTAGTTTTATTCCTTGAATATCTAGGTTTGATAAATATTTAATAGTGCCTAGCATGTCCTCTTTATTTTCTCCAGGCAATCCAAATATACAGTGAACTACAACATCAATACCTCTTTTTCTCAAATCCTTTAACGCCTTCTCAAAGACTGGTAATTTATATCCTCTATTAATAATGCTTGCAGTTTCATCCTTACAAGTTTGAAGTCCAAGTTCTACCCACAGATATGTTTTTTTGTTTATTTCTTCTAATAAATCTAATACTTCCTCTGGCAGGCAATCAGGTCTAGTAGCAATTGCGATTGCTACTACACCTTCTTGTTTAATAGCCTCAGTGTATTTTCTTCTAAGTTCCTCAACTGGAGCATAGGTATTAGTGTACGCTTGAAAATAAGCTATATACTTTCCATCCTTCCATTTTTTATTCATAATTTCCTTTATAGAAATAAATTGTTCTTCAATACTACTGTCTCTCTCTCCTGCAAAATCCCCTGAGCCTCTTTCGCTGCAAAATATGCACCCACCATTACTTATTGTTCCATCTCTATTAGGACAAGAGAAGCCCCCGTCTAAGGATATCTTAAATACTTTTTCGTTAAATTTATCTCTAAGAAAGTAGTTGAGGCTTTTATATCTTTTGTCTCCCCATAATTTTATCAAATTAGCTTCTCCTCTCAGACTTTTTTTACTTTAAATTTTTTTAAATCCATTTGCCACATACCAACAACTGGCTTTTCTATCTCCTTTTTGCATCCTTTGATACAACCTGGAAATATAGCATATCTTTATCAAAGTAAGAGTATAGAATTTCTACATTGTTTGTATTATAATTTTCTTCAAATTTAAATGGAATTAAATCACTCTTCTCAGTATCATAAATTTTCAAGCACTTCATTTTGTTACTATTAGTATACTGTAATACCAATAATTTTTCATCAGGAGAAAATACCATAAAGTCAACCTTGCCATTTTTTATCACATCAAGTGTGCTAATCTCCTTACCAACCGGTATCTCTCTAGGGCCCGCATTTTGACCTTGACTACTACTTTGACCTGTTTGACTTCCGCCTCCGCCTCCGCCTCCTGCTTCACTTTGACCTCCAGTTCCAACGGTGGGAACTGAATCACTTGAAATATTTACAATACTAACAAAGGTTACATCGTTAACTGTACTAATAGCAATAGAGTCACCTGAATATGCAAAATCAATATTACTAAAATTACTACGTGGTAATTCCAATTTATCTATTTTTGCATTATCTTCCTTAGAAAATCCAAATTGCGGAATACCATCGCTATCTATCAATAAATCACTTTTTACATTATTTTTATTTCTAATTCTAAGACCATAATTCTCGTAGTAGCTTTCCTTTTCAACTGTGCTCTTAATGTCACTGATTTTATAATTCCAATTAACTAGAGCAACTTTAATTGTATAGGTGTCAAGAGAAGCTTTAGTACTCGTAAGACTAGTACTTGCAACTTTAACCTTGAAAATTCCGGTATCCCCAACTTGATAATTTTCCGTTTTGCTATAGCCTTTAACTCTAAGAGCTGATTTAAGAGGATTCTCTGCATTTTTATTAAGCTTATCGTTTAAAGCTTTTTTTATGCCTTCATCATCTTCTCTTATCAAAGCCTGCATATAATTATCGATTAAACTTTCTGCTTTTTTCATATCAAATTTTTTATTTTCTGAAGTTGAACTTTGTTCTGAACTTTTACATCCAATAATATTCAAAATAAAAAGCATAGTTGCTAAATAAATCAAAATTTTTTTCATGTTTGCACCTCCACCTCTGTAATTAGTTTCCCACAAAATAAGAAATTAATTTCTAAATCTCAAAATTTATATATATATTTATAAAGATAGTAATTAAATTTTTTTGGAGGTTCAAATTGATAAAAAAATTATCATTAACATTTCAAATTGCTACTGTTTTTATAGGAACAATTGTAGGTGCTGGACTAGCCTCTGGTCAAGAAATTACTCAATTCTTCAGTACATATGGATATAAGAGCTTTATAGGTATTCTTTTCTGCTGTTTTATATACATCATTATAGGATCAATAATAATAAAAATCAGTATTAAATTTGATTTAAATTCCTACAATGGCTTAATTAAGCTTGTAAGTCCTGGTCTTTTAGGACAAGTAACGGACATCTTAATGAGCTTATTCTTGATTTTTGGAGCTGCAATAATTTTAGCAGGAAGTGGTGCCTTGATAAATCAATACTTTCATGTATCCAAATGGATAGGACTACTTCTAATGTGTTTACTTTCTACATTAATCTTGTTAAAAAACACAAAGGGACTTTTTGAGATAAATGCTATTATAGTTCCTTCCTTGATAATAGTAATTACAACAATCTTTATACTTTACATATTTTTTTCTAAAGACTCTATTAGTATTAGTTATATAAAAAGCATACACAATACAAAATCCCATTGGTTTATGTCAACCTTACTCTATGGTGGTTTTAACATATTATGTTGTAGTGGAGTTCTAGTTCCTTTAAGCTCTGAGCTTAAGGATCAGAAATGTATCATTTGGGGAACTATACTTGGTGCTATCGGACTTACCTTGTTATCGATTTTTATTAATTTAATCTTATTATTAAATATGCCTTACATATTAAAATATGAAATACCCTTGTTATACATATCCAATCGTTTTGGAGTAATAATTCAAGTAATGCTAATTTTTATAATTTGGCTAGAGATGTTTTCAACTGAAGTTTCTGATATTTTTAGTGTAACCAAAACCTTTGAAGAAAAATTTAATATACCTTATAAAAAATCAGTTTTTTTAATAATGCTACTTGCAATACCAATTTCTCAAATAGGATTTGTAAAACTAATTTCAATTTTATATCCAGCTTTTGGTCTTATAAGTCTAATCTTCATAGTTCAGTGCATTGCTTTTTATTATAGAAATTTTCGTTAATACAATATATAATTATACTTTAGACAAAGTAACTATTAGACAAACTGGGGACATATCTTTAGGTTTGTCCCCTGCCTTCAGACATCAAAGAAAGGTAGTTGATATTTATAATGGACATACTCTCAAATTGCACTCTTTGTCCACGCAATTGTGGAATAGATAGATTAAGTGGAATAACTGGATTTTGCACTGCAGGCAAAAATGTAAAACTTGCAAGAGTTTCTCTGCATCACTTTGAGGAACCTTGTATCTCTGGAACTCAAGGCTCTGGCACTGTATTTTTTTCAAATTGTACCTTAAGATGTGTATTTTGCCAGAACTACAAAATAAGCCAACAAGGTATAGGCGTAGAAATTACAACCAAGCGACTTTCAGAAACTTTTCTTGGACTTCAACAAAGTGGTGCTCATAATATTAATCTTGTAACCCCAACACATTATGTCCCTCAAATAATAGACGCAATTAAGCTTGCTCGAAATGAGGGATTAATAGTTCCAATAATATATAACAGTAGTGGTTATGAAAATATAAATACAATTAAATCCTTAAATGGATATGTGGATGTATATGTGCCAGATTTAAAGTATTTTAACAACAAATATGCTATAAAATACTCTAATGCGCCTAATTATTTTAGCTATGCTAAGATATCAATAGAAGAGATGCTGTCACAAGTTGGTGAAGCAATTTTTGACAATGATGGTTTAATAAAAAAAGGATTGATTATTAGACATCTAATGTTACCTGGTCTACTATTTGATTCAAAAAAAATAATCGACTACATTGCAGAAAGCTTTCAAGATAAAGTATATGTAAGTATAATGAATCAATATACACCTATGTTTAATGCTGAAAAATATCCAGAAATAAATACTCCTCTTAATTCAAAACATTATGACAGCCTAATAAACTATGCGTTATCAAAAGGCATCACAAAAGGATTCATTCAAGATGAAGGAACTTCATCCGAAAAATTTGTACCCGATTTTGATTTAAGAGGAGTGTAATAATATTAAATTTTATATTTTTCTAAATCGCCTTTAAATACTTTCATAATGTTTCTAAAGTCTCCTATATTGACCACAAGCTTCTGAATCTCATTTGCATAATTTGAAATACTAGCGCTTACTTCTTCAGAAGCTGCTGAGTTTTCCTCTGCTAATGCGGATAAAGATTCAATATTTTCATAAATATTTGAAATTGAATCTGCTTCATTATTTAACCTATTTACAGTTTCAATTAATGATTCTGAAACAACAATTATCGAATTATTAGCCTCATGACTTATATCTTTAATTTTCCCAAGTCGCTGAGTCTCATTATCTAAAGTGCTATATTGCAGCTCTATGTCTTGAACAAGTTGTCCAATATCAGTAACAAACTGAAGCAAGTTAGTATTTATCTCTTCAACAGCTCCTTTAGTTTGCTCAGCTAGTCCTCTAACTTCTTCTGCAACCACAGAGAACCCCTTACCTGCTTCTCCAGCCCTTGCCGCTTCAATAGATGCATTTAAAGCTAGTAAGTTTGTCTGTTCAGATATTTCAGATACTATAGACACTATGCTAGTAATATTTTTTGCTTTATTTTCTAACTCAATTCCTTTTTCTTTAACTTCATTGAATTTGATAAGAGTTTCTGAAAGGTTTTTACTTGAGTCTTCAACACTTTCATAGCTATTATTTATTTTGCCTATGGCAATTTGAAGTTCATCCTTGTTTTTATTCTCACTAACAACTATTGCTTTTAAAGATTCAATATTACCATTCAAAATTGAAACAGCTCTTTCAGTATTTTCTGCCTGACTAACTGAAGAGTCTGCAACTTGCTGAACAACCTCTGTAATTTCAACAGAAGTTACATTCATAACATCTGAAATTTCATTAATATTTCCAATAAAAATATTCATTTCATCTGTAACACCTTTAAATCCCACGAAATCAGCGCTAACAACTTTTCTGTATTTTTTAAGTTCTTTGTAGATATCCTCAAAAAAGTCCCCAGAAACAATTTCACCGTCTTCCACGTAATTACTATTACTAAGTTGTTCTAATGCGTTAAAAATATGCTTCTTGGGTCTCATCAATAAAGCACTTGAAATTAGAGTTGCCATACCGGCGATTACCCCTCCTACTAATGCAGATGGAATATTATTTGTATCCATTCCAATTACAGGCATAAGTCCAAGTGATGTAATCATAAATGTAAATACTCCTAATTTAGAACTTAAATTTTTAATGAATCCTAGTGACAGGGCTTTGTTGAAAGAATATACTTTCTTATAAAATATATCTTTTTCAAAAGTCAATTTTAGCTTTAAGTTTGAATCCGTTCTTTCCAATTCTTGAACCACTAATTTTTCTTTAAAATATTCTGAGCTACCATCAATAAGTCCTAAGAAGTAATCAAACATTCCCCTGCTAGAATTATATGTGAAAATAGCTTCTCTATCCGAAATAGGTTCTATCCCCAATATTGGGGGCTTAGCACCCGCAAATTTTTTAGTCATTACAACGTGAACATCAAACAAGGATTTAAAAAATGTGTATAAATTTTCATGTTGAAAAAATGCTGGATAATCATTTAAAAAAGAATACAAATTATCCTTTCCTAAGGATCTCCATACCATATTAAGTTCAATATTAGTTTCTTTTGAAATGCATGCTACAATTCGTTTAGCTTTGTCATCTTCAATATTTTCTAAGGGTGAGAAAATTTTATCACTATTAAAGCCTACCGAACTCATAGCTTTATTGACAATGTCATCACCATACATTTTTCTGAATGTTTTTATCCAAGTAGCAACTATTGTTCCTTTCATTTTCTTCCTCCTCTTAGCTTATTCCATTTTATCTATCGTAATTTATCCGTATTTTTATTATACAACTTTAATATTCTTTTGTTAATATTATAAAAAATAATTATTTTTTCGTCAAAATAGTTTATATTATAAGTATAGATTAAAATAATGTGGAGGTTACACTATGAAGAAATCATTATTAATTACTATATTGGTATTATTTGTACTGGGCATACTTGGATACTATTTTCTTCTCCCACATAAAGTTGAAAATGCAATATTAGTAAAATCGAATTCTAAGAACACTACAGTATATCTAAATGGTAAAAAACATACTATCAAGGCTAAGGATCTAAAATATCCTGCATACTCAGTAATAAATTATAAGCGCACCTATTTTAAGGCTTATGACTTCAAGGTTGTAAATCCAATTAATAATAGAGTAATGCTTAAAGACAACAAAAAATTCGAATTAGAATCAATTGGACTAGTTCCAGTAGCAACAAAAGCATCTTATTATCGGCTTACCAAAACTAGTATACAGCCATGCTCAACCAGTGATTTAATTGTTGGAAAAAATAATGTAAAGTCATATAGAGACAGCTCTGGAAACTTATCTACATTCATTATTTCTCCAATTGATTATATTAATACAAGAATTGGTATATCAAATACTGATTATTCATCAGTTTATCATGACCAAATTAAGCTTACTTCTGTCTCTCCCTTGAAGCTGTATTCATTAACTGACAAATATTCTGAGGAAATTCCTGCTAACACATTAATAAATATTGACTATAATTCAAAGGGAATGCTTGTAACAATAAATGGCACCTCAAAATATCATCTGAGTAGACTGTACTTAAACGGGGGGAACATTAAAATTTTAAGCATCAAAAGAGGAAATCCTGAATACAATCCTGAATATATGGGCACTCTTGAGTTTCAAATATCTCCTAAAGGAATATTTATTGTAAATGAATTAAGTATTGAGGACTATCTAAAAAAAGTTATCCCTTCTCAAGTGGATAATTCAGGTGGTGAAGAAGGCCTAAAAGCTCAAGCAGTTGCATCTAGAACTTATGCAATTTTATATATCTTTTCAAGTACTAATTCAAATTTAGGGTTTTATATAGATGATAGTTCTAAAGGTCAATCATATAATAGCGTTAATGAAACCAGTATTTCAAATAGCGCAATATCTTCTACTAAAGGTTTGATTATGACCTACAATAAAATGCCTATTGACGCGAAAGCTTTTCCTGTTTCTTGTGGAACAGGGGTAAGGTATGAGGATGTTTGGTTTAGTCCAGATGGTAAAACTCAATCCAAGCCATATCTAAGAACTGTTAACTATATTTCATCAATAGAGAAGCTTCCTGAAACTGAAGAAACTTGGTTAGCTTTTTTTAAGAATTTAAGTTATGTTACAGCAGATTCAACATCTCCTTATTTTAGATGGAATATTAAAATTTCTGAAAATGCATTGTCTAATGAATTAAACAAGACAATTTTGAATTTATATAATACTAATAAAGCCTTAGTAAATATTGAAAAAAATGGTAAGCTAGTATCAACTCTTCCTAAGCTTGGCGATTTGAGAGATATAAAAGTGACTAAAAGAAGTAGAGGTGGTAATGCAATTTCAACTAACTTTATTTTTGCTAATGCTACAATAATACTTATAGATGATTATAGTATTGGAAGTGCATTCAATTTTACAAAAGAATATACTGGCACTGACACTTTGCTAAATAGACTAGATTCAACTGCTATAGAAAATCCCTCAAGTATACCTTCCAAGTTTTTCTCTATAGAAAAGACCGGGAAATATTATACAATATACGGCGGTGGATATGGACATGGTGTTGGAATGAGTGAATATGGAGCAATTCAGCTTTCTAAAAAGAACTGGAACTTTAAGAGTATTCTTAATATTTATTATAAGAATATAGAGTATACTACCTTATATTAAAAGTATCTTATGCAGTTTTATAATTATAACTTGATGTTTGTTAATTTTATATAAATTAAAGCATCGGAATACTCCCTAAGAGAATGGATGGGGGCTATCCCGATGTTTATTTAACTTCAAAAACACCTTGCTTTAAATCTGTTCCAATAATACTTACACTTACTTTAGTTGTATAATTTACCGTAGAAAAGGTATCACTCCAACTTTCTTGCATCATGTTCCATTTGTTAGGATATTTTTTGTTTAGAATACTTCCAAAGCCAAAAATATCTGATTTCAAATCTTTCTGTGATTTATCTAATACAAGTTTAATATCACTGTCAATTGACTCATTGGCTTCTTTTTTTATTTTCTTTAGATAGTCAAGCATTTGTTTTGGTTCAATAACTTCCTTTGGGCTATCAGTTCCCACTAAATTTTTTTCTTCAACTAAAATAGCTTTTACATTAATTTTAATATTGAAACTAATTTTTTTATTTTTAATCTCTGGTTTAATACTACTTTTTACATTTTTAATTTTAAGGGTAATTAAACCATTTTCTTTCAATAAAGAAGGTACTATAACAATTCCTTCTCGTATCCCACCCCTAATGAAATTTAATCCTCTAGTTTCTCTTTCATCAAGATAACCAACTAATTTATCTTTATTAAATACTGCAGAACCTGTAAGTTTTACTACCTTAGTATATTGTGACCCTTTGTTTTCTATGGGGCTATTAGCTTCTTTAATAAGTTCAAATACTCCCATGGTTGGTTCTATGCCACCATTTAATGCTTTTCGATAAAAATCAATAACACTTGCAGTAGTTGTTTTAGACTGATGCTTTCTATTCTCGATAATATCTTTTAAATATACTGCTTGTATAGTGTCTATGCCATTTTTAACTCCCAATACCTCACTGGCTTTACACCCTTTTGCAACGCAAATCCAAGTATACCCCCTTAGTTCTCTTCCTCTTACAAAAAAATCAAGAAACGTTGTAACTCCTTCTTTGGCCAATTCTTCTCCGATAACAATTACTTTTGTATGTGCATAAAAGCTTTTTCTATCGCATACTTGTGATAGATTTTGAATAGCTTCATACATTGTCCTACCTTTGGTAGTAAAAATTTCAACAGGAGCTTCAGTATTGTTAACATTTTCCTTAGATAATGCTCCCGGCCTTATCACCTGAGTTGTGAAAATAATATCTCCATTTTTAACATCTTTGTCAATTGCAAATGTCATAACTATTCCAATTTTATTCATTTCTAGACTGTAAGCGCATCCTGTTGTAAATAGTATACATAGTAATATTAAATAAATTTTCTTCAATCTTAACTCGCTCCTTTATTAGAATTATCCTCACTAGATTTTGACTTAGACTTCTGCCTATTTAAGTTATTGTCATCAGCCAAATGAGGCCTTTTATTCATTAGCTTTAAAGGGATTCTAATAAAGGTATCTTTTAATTCTGACCAGTTTGCAGGAGCGATGGGTGTTAGATAATTAACTCCAAAAGATTTCAATGAACACATTCGGGCTAATAATAAAAAGTATCCAATTAAAATTCCATAAATTCCTAATATTGATGCCAAAAAAATGAATAGAAAACGAATAATTATGTTAACAGTAACTAAAGGAGTACAGGCATAACTAGTAATTGCTGTTATAGCCATAACAATAACTATTGGATTACTCATAATCCCAGCTCGCACAGCCGCCTCTCCAATAACCAGTGTTCCAACAATACTAATAGATGTCCCCACTGCACTAGGCATTCTTATGGAAGCTTCTCTGAGAATTTCAAAAATTATGCTTATAATAATAGTTTCATAAAAAGCTGGGAAAGGTATTCCTTCCCGTGAGGAAGCCATATTGATTAGTAGAACTGTAGGGACCATTTCGTAGTGAAATGTTGTTAAGGCAACATATAAAGCCGGAGCAGTCACTGTTAAAAAAAGAGATAGATACCTCATTAATCTAATAAATGATGATAAAAAAGGAAGAGAATAATAATCTTCTCTATTTTGTAAATTTTCAATAAACAAAAAAGGTACAGTTAAAACAAATGGTGTTCCATCACAAAAGATTGCCACTCTTCCTTCTAATAATTTTGCTGCTACTACATCTGGACTTTCGCTATTACCAATATTGGGAAACAATGAAAATTGATGATCTCTAATAAACTCCTCAATATAACAGGATTCTAATATAGAATCTGTATCAATTGCATTTAATCTGCTTTTGACCTGTTCAACAATTTGTAAATTAGCAATCCCATCAATATATGCTATGGAAATAAGTGTCTGCGTTTGTTTTCCTATAGTAAGCGTTTCTAAAATTAACCTAGAACTTTTTATTTTTCTACGAAGCATTGATATATTAGTTCTTAAATCTTCAATGAATCCTTCACGTGGTCCTCTAACCACCCTTTCAGTGCCAGGTTCATCAATCTTCCTCACTTCATAACCTTGTGTTTTCATTATAAAAGCCTTATCATATCCATCAATAAATAACGCAGTATTACCAGATAAAACTTCAGTTATAACAGTATCCATGGATTGCGTTTCTTTTGAATCTGCTATACTCAAAATATTATCATTTATTATTTTAAAAATATTTGACGGTATTTTACATGTATCATAATCTTTCTTCATTAAATTCTGAGTTAATGGATTAACAATATACTGATTAATTATATTAAGATTAACTAGGCTATTTACAAAACAAATAAAAACTTTTGTTTCTTCATTATTTAACATTTTATATTCTCTGAATACAATATCGTAACTTCTGCCTAGAATTTGTTTTAGGTGAACGTTATTAGCTTCTATATTCTTATAAATTATATATTGATTTGGATAATTTTCCTCTATATTTTGGTTATCATATGTTACTTGCTCCTTTGTAGTATTTTCTGAAATTTTATATCCTCTACATAAATCCAGGAAACTTTTTTCTGAATTAAATAGATTTTTAATTTCTCCTCTATCTTTCCATTGTTTTTCTCCCATTTATAGACACATCCTTACAACTTCATTAGTTTTAGCACCCAAATAAATAATTGTATAATCAAAGCTCTTAAATTACTTAGCTTGGTGAATTAATAATTGAAATATATATAAAAGAAGGTTATATAAAAAAATCAAGGTAAGGATTATAGCATAAAACCATCCGCCTACTATAATAATGCTAGGTACAAAACCCATATCAATTAATTTATTTACAAAATCCATGTCAATTAGATTACTTAATTTAATTATGTTCATATTATAATGCTCCCTAACAATATACTTAGAATTTTTGAATTAGTTTGTTCTTTCGATTTTTGATCCATATGTTTCCAAGTATCAATAGAGGACATGCTATCTCCATAACAGTAAATCCACTATAAAAATATGAAATAGACTCTTTCAATCCCGTCCAGCGATGAAATATAAGATTCTCATAATATGTAAGTGAAAATATCAGCCAAAACACACCAAAAATCACAATCAACAATTTATCATTTTTAATTCTAAAAAGTGTTTTAATAACTAATACCCCTCCATAAAAATGGAGTATCATCTTAAAAAAACCTCCTATGAACTGAAGTACTGTTGCTATAGCATCTAAATTAGTTATTATGTCAGAAATATTTATAAGTTTAACCAATTCATATATAGGAATTGTTGAATTTTTAGCATAAGGTACCTCTAGCACTGAAACTATAAAAACTAACAGCAAAGCTAGCAATAACCCAGTTGCTCCAGTAACAAAAAACGATATTTTCCTAACACTTTGTTTATCATTCACATAATTCCAATACATTAGAAATACAACCATCTCACCAAAAGGAAAATTGATCAAAGCAGGAAAGGTTGCTTTCAGTACTGGTTTTATTCCATTACCTAGAACTGGTTGTAGTCTGCCAAAATCCACTTCTCCCGAGAAAATAAGCAATACATATGTAGTGATAATAAAAAATAGAATAACTGGAAACATAATCTCTGCAAGTCTAGCTAAAACTTCATAACCTAAAAAAAGAATATAAATTACTGTACCCATAAAAACACTTAGAATAATCACTAATGGTGTAGTTGGAAGTACGACCATTGAAATAAGTTCTCCGAACTCTCTAAAGTTTAAGGTAGATATCCAAAAAACTCTAAAGCGTAAAGAAGAATTAACGGTATCGCAATACATTTGCCATATACATTTATTAAAATATCGGTCAAGTTATTGTTAGGGTAATATTTTTGAATTTCTGTATAAATCCATATCAATACAAATCCAAATAACATGGCTAATATAATAGAAATCCAAGCATCTTGTTTGGCATCAAGACCCAATCCAAAAACTGTGGTACTTCCTATTTCAAACAGAATCATTAAACAAAACATCTGCCATTTGCTAATATTCACTATTACAAAACCTCTTTGCACTGGTTATTTAAGGTCAAATGGTATGAAATTGTAGTGCCTTATCTAATTATTATTACCTTAATTAATTGTAATATGTGTTTTCAAAATTCACGAAAAATAAATGATAAACTATCGTTGAATTTTTTGTTGAGTATACAATTTAGAATGATAATAAAAATAATAAAGAGGGTATCTCAAAATAAAAATTTCTTTTTATTTTAAAATACCCTCATACATATTTGTTAATTATAATTTAACTCAATATTAGCTAGTTAATAAAACTTCAACAGACACCAATCTCGCCAAGACTTTAATATCCTTAGGATTTACAGTTTCAGTCTTTACTGTACCATTGTTTTTAATCAGCAAAATCTTTGATGCATCTAGTTTTTTCACTTGCCTAATAATCCTTTCAGAATTGTACTCTAAAAGGCAAATTGAACTATTCTCAATATCATGATTAAGATTTATAAATGCTAAATCACCTTTGCAAATTCTATAGCCAATCATATCTTCATCTTCAATCACTAAAAATGCTACTTTATCTTGTGCAAACCCGTTTATTTTGTTGGACAAAATCGGCATAGTCTTAGTTGATAAAGCTTTGCTTAAAGTATAATCTAGTACTGGAACATTTCTAATTACAGATCCAAATGCGTCATTCCACATTTCATTTACTGGTTCACTCTTCTTACTTTCTTTTTTAGGCTTAGCTATCACTGTTACTTGTTCTAAATTCATATCCTCGTCATACATGTTGATATCATTTAAATTTATCTTTAGTATATTCTCGATTCTGCTTATAGTGGCTTCATTGAGTACTTTTCTTCCCGTTTCAACTTCACTTACAAAACTTTCCGCAACGCCTAACTTTTTAGCTAGTTGCTTTTGACTCATACCAGTATTTAGCCTAGCCTTTTTTATATTATCTGAAATTCTACTCATTTTTTACCTCACTAATTTGTAGTTGAGATTAAAAAACAAAGATAGAGATTAAAAATTAACCTTATCTATTCTCTTTTCTCTAATCTCTTTTCTTTATCCTCTATTCTTCTCATGCCATTCCCTTTCTTCTATTAAGTGCTGAATTAAATAATCAAAGCTCCACTCAATTGAAGTGGGTGTCACAACAGCCATAATAATTTGTCGATTTAATTGTTTTAAATTCTTAATTGCTATATTTATTTCATTATCATTAAAATTGTTAAATATAATAACCTTTTCTTCAGGAAGATAATC
This sequence comes from uncultured Clostridiaceae bacterium, assembly GCA_963791805.1. Lineage (GTDB taxonomy): Bacteria > Bacillota > Clostridia > Clostridiales > Clostridiaceae > JACMJL01. The sequence goes on along the minus strand of CAWBTU010000003.1, from coordinate 1,043,217 downwards.
ATTATAAATTTCAAATTTTAGCCCGGAAAGAATGTCTCCTATTTTCATCTTTGACATTTCATTTGTAATAACCTTATATCCTGGGATTTTATTCTCTTTTATAATTTTATCTATCTCTTCTTTTTCCTCTGAATTAAAACCGAAAATCAACATTACTTTATTATTATTCAAAACATCACGCTCTTTTCATAGGCATTTTCAAACAAAACTAGTCAATACCTTAATTACATTTTTTCAGGTTCATCATAAACTATATCGAAAGTTTCTACAGTAACTTCCTCCATTACTTGATCAACTACTGGTTTATCTCTGTAATCTCTTTTTACAGAAACTATCTTCTTCACTTCTTCAATTCCTTCAGTTACTTTTCCAAATGCAGCATATTCTCCATCTAAATGAGATGCGTTAGCAGCCATTATAAAGAATTGACTTCCTGTTGAATTAGGTGCAGAGGTCCTAGCCATTGATAGAACTCCTTCACTATGTACCAAATCATTTTTAAATTTATTAGATTTAAATTCTCCCCTAATTGAATACCCTGGTCCACCAGCTCCAGTTCCATCTGGGCAACCGCCTTGAATCATAAATCCTGGAATAACCCTATGAAAAGTAATGCCATTGTAGTAACCTTTGTTTATTAAAGATATAAAATTTTTAACGGTATTAGGAGCAATTTCAGGATATAATTCAGCCTTAATTACACCGCCATCTTTGATTTTTATTGTAACAATTGGATTCATATTATATTCTCCTTTTATTTAAATTTATTTTTGAAAATCTCTTACATTACATATTATATGATATATTCACCATATAATAAATAAAAATTTAGCGACATTTTGCTTCCATTTCTAATAATTTGTAACTAAATAAAATTATTTCTTTATTGTCTAAAGAATTTAAAACCTTTACCTCGCCTTTTTCAGTGTTTGAATTAATCAAATCAAATTCCTCTAGCCGCTTTTTTAAATACTTTACAGTTCCAACACTACCATCTATAACAGGAATTTCTTCACCTAATATCTTGGATAATTCTCCTTTTACAAAGGGGTAGTGGGTACAGCCAAGCACTACTGCAGCTACATCATCTATAGATAATTCTGAAAACCTTGAACTAAGGTAACTTTCTAATTCTGTACCTTTAATTATTCTATTTTCAATAAGCTCTACCAAACCGGGACATGGCAGCATGATAATTTCAGCTTCCTTTTGATAATTCAGCATCAACTCGTTAAATTTTTTTTCTGCTAAAGTCATGGGAGTAGCCATAATAATAATTTTACCTTTTCTCTTTAGTTCCACTGCTGGCTTTAAGGCCGGCTCAATACCAATAACAGGTATTGAGGAGTATACCTCTCTAAGATAATCTATAGATGCACTGGTAGCAGTATTGCACGCAATAACCAAAGCTTTAGCACCTGATTTTATTAAAAATTCTGAAGCTTCAAACGTTAGCTGGCGAACTTGTTCTATGTTTTTAGTGCCATAAGGAGCATTCTTTGAGTCGCCATAATAAATATAATTTTCATTAGGTAATTGCTTGATTGCTTCCTTGAGTACACTAATACCTCCAACTCCAGAATCAAAAAAGCCTATTGGATTTTCATTTTTGCCCATACCCTCACCTCTTATACAACAATACATCCATCTATATTCTAACAAAATATAGATGAAAAGTAAAAAACAATTCATAAGTTACTTGATACATCTATTATTGTTGACAGTAAAATAAATTTAATGTAAAATTTCCAGTATATTATATAACTCATTTGAGTACAAGTAAATAATAATATTAAATTTAGGAAAGAGTACTAAGAGTTTTACTTATTGCTCTTTTTGAATTTACAAGGAGGACTATTATGTTAAAAGATCTAGTTTATGTTATTCCTAAAGAAAAACATTCTGAAGAAGATTTGCAAAATATACTTACATCTCATACAGAAATAAAATTTGTATCTTTAATTGGCGTGGATCTTTCTGGTAATGATACTGATGAAAAAATTCCAATAAAGGTTTTTCTAAATGATATCTCAACATTTTTAAAAGGAGCCATACAAACAGATGGCTCTTCAGTTGTACTACCTGGCATCGCTTCTTTAAACAATGCTAAAGTTGATATGCTAGCGGACTTAGATGTCAATTGGTATATTGATTATAATAATGAGCTCATAGATGAAGAAACTGATAATCCTATTGGAACTCTCCGCATTCCGTGTTTCCTATATCATGAAAATATTGCAATAGATTCTCGTTATATACTAAAAAGATCTATTGAGCACTTTAAGACTACACTAATGGATTTATTTGAAAAATATCCTGAAGCGCTATCTGATCTTGGAATATCAATTAACGATATAGAAGATATTGTTGCTACTTCAGCAACAGAATTAGAATTTTGGGTGAAAACTCCAAATAATCAAGCCCAAGTGGAAGAGTTATCAACTTCACAAGTATTGCAGGAACAATACTGGACTCGCGTTAGAGGTTCTGTAAGAACTGCTCTTGAGCAGTCTCTAATTTTAATGGATACCTACGGCCTTGAGCCAGAAATGGGTCACAAAGAAGTTGGTGGAGTTAAAGCTAAGATTGATGAATCTGGTAACTTAACGCATATTATGGAACAATTAGAAATAGACTGGGAGTTTTCAAATGCTCTCCAAGCAGCTGATAATGAGTTGTTAGTGCGAACTCTAGTTAAGGAAGTATTTAGAAACAATGGATTAGATGTAACCTTTCTTGCAAAACCAATTGAAGGAGTGGCAGGAAGTGGTGAACATACTCATGTCGGTATGGCATTGAAACTTAAGAATGGTAAAAGAATAAACTTATTTAACGCACCTAACCATCATTACTTAAGTATCTTTGGCTACGCTTCTGTTATGGGAGTATTAAATAATTATGAGGTTATTAATCCATTTGTATCTCGTACAAATGATTCCCTAAAAAGATTAAAACCTGGATTTGAGGCACCAGTGTGCATAGTAACTTCACTAGGCCATAGTGTTGAAATTCCTTCAAGAAACAGAAGTGTTCTAATGGGGTTAGTTAGAGATTTAAATAGTCCATTAGGAACAAGATTTGAACTTAGGGCTCCAAACCCACATTCAAACACATACCTTGTTATGGCTTCTTTATATCTAGCTATGCTTGATGGTATAACTTATGCAATAACAAATAACAAGTCTCAAGATGATTTATTAAAAGAACTTTCTAAACAGCCTGGAGAACCTGCGGATTATTTAAACACCGAAAGAGCATATAGAAGTGAAAAAGACGTGTTTGAAGATTTCAGCGACGAAGAAAGAGTTAAGTATTTTGGTAAAGCACCTTCAACTGTATTTGAGAACCTATCCGCCTTTGATAAGTATCCAGAAAAACTAAAGGCTATTCAGTCTGGTGATGTACTTAGTGACAAAATTATTAACAGTTTTAGAATTGGCACTGAAAAAAGATGGTTAACTGAAATTAATAGCAGAATAATATCCAACTATATAGACGAGATAAAGAGTTATAAAATGATACACAATAGTGAAAATGCTTTAGATTTAGATATCTCATATTGGCAAAAAATTCAAACATTGAGGCTGTATTTGTTGAAAGATACCTATTCAAGTAAAGGATTATTTTCAAGAATTAGAGAGGCCACTGAAGCTAACAACCTTCAAGCGGTATCAGACTTACAGGTTGAAATGGATACTAAGATGAAAGAGTTAAGGGATTTATATTCAATTTATAGCAAAAATATTTTAGATTAAAAGATAACCCTGTCATAGCAATGACAGGGTTATCTTTTAAATAACTTTTTTAAGAAGTTCTAACGATTCGCCACATAATTCTCCAATATTAACCATGTTGTCAAGCATTTTCATGGCTTCATCTCTGCTAAGACCCTTTTTATAAGGTCTGACTGCAGTTAAAGCTTCGTAAATATCACATACAGCAATTATTCTTTCTTCAAGGCTAAGGTCAGAGGATATTAATCCAATAGGATATCCACTACCATTTAATTTTTCATGATGATTAGCAGCCCAGTTTGTAACATCCTCAAAATCTTCAATTTTTGAAAGCACCACCCTTGTATAATAGGTGTGACTATTCATGATGTCCCTTTCAGTTTTAGTTAGTTTTCCCTCTTTATTTAAGATACTGCTTGGAACAGCTAATTTACCTATATCATGAAGCAATGCAGCAATTTCAAGTTTCATCATTCTTGTTGGATCCATATTAAGACTATTTCCAACTAATAAAACTAGATTTGCTAGGTTAACTGAATGCATGTATGTAAAAGAACTTCTGCTATCAATAATATCTGAAAAAACGATTGCTATATTCCTAATATCGTGAAGACTTACCTTTTTTATTAAATTTGGTCTAATATAATTCATAATTTCTGGAATAGCTCCAATATTTTCCACATCCCACCAAAAATAATCCTTTGATTGAACTTCAATAAATAAATCCACGATTTTAGGTGAAAAAAGAATATTTCTATTCTTTTCTAGTTGATCAATTATTCTATCTCTTTGAAGATAATTTGGTATGGACTCATTATAAAGTATCTCAAAAGTATCTGCTAATCTAATTATTTGTGAAATAAGTGGGATTTCATCACCTTCTAAATTAAAAAAACCTGATCCATCATAATTTTCGTGATGAAATTTAAGTATTTCAGGTATTTCTTTATTAATAGGCAATCTGCTAGCTAACTTAAATCCCTCAACTGAATGCTGAGCTATAAATTCTTTATCCAAATGTGAACTCGTTATATCTTCTGTTATCCCTATATCATGTATTATGGATGATATATACACCTTTTCAATAAATTTATCATCTGTGCTTATTTTTTTAGCTATACCAACAGCAACATAGCATGTACGTCTAGAATGATTTTGAAATCTATGTCTAGAATCACTGTCGCTATCATAATACATGCTATCTTCAGCTAAATCTATTGCACTAGAAAGTGCTAATAATACTTTGTATAGGTTAATTGTCTCCATAAATACTCTCCTTAATGCACTATAGTCGTTTAATTCTGCATACAATTCATCCTATCATATCTTTTAAAATATTCAAGGATAATTACTAAAAAACATTAATTACTACATATTTACTATTATTTTAAAGAAAAACCCGACAAATTAATAAACTTATCGGGTTTTTTATTATGATTTTATTTGTACGTTTCGGGTTCCCCATATTTCTTTAGAATATTGCTGGATTGTATTATCACTAGAGAATATTCCAGATTTAGCAATATTAGCAATGCACATCTGTTGCCATTTTGCTTTATCACGATACAACCAATCTACTTTTCCTTGAGCATATACATAAGAGTCAAAATCCTTCAATACAAAGTATTCATCATTATTAACTAACAATGAATCGTAGATATTTCTAAACTCATAATTAGATACCCCTAAAGATCCATCCATAAGTGAATCTAATATTCTTGCTAAACGAACATCGTTTTTATACATTTCCATTGAAGAGTATCCACCGTTTCGGTAATAGTTAAGCACTTGTTTATCATCCATTCCGAAAATAACAATATTTTCAGGGCCAACAGCATCATACATTTCTACATTAGCTCCATCCATAGTTGCAATTGTAACGGCGCCATTCATCATGAATTTCATATTGCCAGTTCCTGATGCTTCCTTTGTAGTAGTGGAAATTTGCTCACTTAAGTCTGCACAAGCAACTATTCTCTCTGCCAGTGAAACTCTATAATTTTCCAAGAAGACGACTTTAATTTTTCCTTTAATTGATTTATCATTATTCACCATGTAAGCTACACTGTTAATAAATTTGATGGTCTGTTTTGCAAGATAGTAACTTGGTGATGCTTTGGCACCAAAGAAAAACGTCCTTGGAACTATATCTAAATCAGGATTTTCCTTTAGTCTATAATATAGTTCTAAAATGTTAAATACATTCAATACCTGTCTCTTATATGCATGAAGTCTCTTAACTTGAACATCAAATATTGAATTGGGGTCAATCTCTACACCATATTTTTGCCCAATTTCTTTTGCAAAAACTATCTTATTGTTCTGCTTTACATCTCTTACCTTTTCTCCAAAGGCTGGGTCAAGAGAATACTTCATTAGGTCATCTAGCCTGTTTGGTTCTTTAATCCATCCATCTCCAATTGTTTCAGTTATAACTTTAGTAAGTTCCGGATTCGCCTTAACTAGCCATCTTCGGTGAGTTATTCCATTGGTTTTGTTGTTAAATTTTTCAGGATAATAATTATAAAAATTTGACAACTCTTGCCTTTTTAATATTTCTGTATGAAGTTTGGCCACACCATTTACAGAATGACTTCCAACAATTGCAAGATGAGCCATTCTAATCATTCCATCATGAATTATAGACATGGAATTTATCCTATCCCAATTTGCAGGATAATGCATTATTAAATCATTGCAGAAACGTCTATCAATTTCTTCAATTATCATATATATTCTCGGTAAAAGACTCTTGAACATATCAACCGGCCATTTTTCTAACGCTTCAGAAAGTATTGTATGGTTAGTATATGCCATTACATTGGTTGTGATTTTCCATGCATCTTCCCAATTCATGCATTCTTCATCAATCAGAATTCGCATTAACTCGGCTACAGCTACGGAAGGGTGTGTATCATTTATATGAATTGCAACATACTCATCCAATTTATCAAGTGGTTTACCCATTCTCCTATATCTTCTAACTATGCTTTGTACTCCAGCACTAACAAAGAAATATTGCTGTTTTAGCCTTAATAGCCTTCCTTCATAACGAGAATCATCTGGATATAATACTTGTGAGATAGATTGTACTGAATATTTATATTCTACTGCTTTTAAATATTCTCCTCTACTAAAGGAAGATAGATCAAAATCCTTTCCTACAGTTTCAGCGCTCCATAACCTTAAAGTATTTACAGTATTATTTTCATATCCAATAACTGGAGTATCATATGGGACTGCAAGAACAGGTTCAAAGTTTTCATGTAAAAACTTCAAACTCCCATTTTCCTGAACGGACCTCACTTGCCCTCCAAATTTAACCATTATAGCCTTATTCTCTTTTTTAGTTTCCCATATATTTCCTTCTCTGAGCCAATTGTCAGGGATTTCAACTTGATATCCATCAACAATTTTTTGCTCGAAAAGTCCATATTCGTATCTAATTCCAGATCCATGTCCTGGTATTCCTAGTGAAGCCATTGAATCTAGAAAGCAAGCTGCAAGTCTTCCAAGTCCGCCATTTCCAAGTCCAGCATCCATTTCTTTTTCCTCAAGCTCATTTAAACTAATATCTAATTCAGATAATCCTTCAGAAATTACATCTTTAATACCTAAATTTATTAGATTGTTCCCCAGTAATCTTCCAATTAAAAATTCCATTGAAAAGTAATATATTTGTTTCTCATTTTCATCAGTATACTGTCTGCTTGTATTAAGCCAGTTTTCAGAACAATATTCTTTAACTAGAACACCTAAGGCTAAATATTTATGCAGGTCTGATGCATCACTTACATCCTCAGTAAACATATTCATAAGTTTCTTTTTAAAATCCTTCTTAAATTCTTGTTTATCTATTTTCAATATTTTCACCCCTTATATAAATTTACAAGCTGAAAATAAATTTCAGCTTGTATATCTTTTCTATAGAAGTAAGCACAACTTATACGATGAACTCACTTCTAAATAATACTGCAAAGAAAAAATACTACAAACTATTATATAAATTATTATATAAATTAGCAGACTTACTCCAGCTATTATCTTCTTCCATGGCTCTTGTAACTAACTTGTCCCATACATTTTTATTATAGTAATAATAGATTGCTCTTCTTATTGTATAAAGCATATCATGAGCATTGTAATTTGTAAATGTAAAACCATTCCCTGTTCCTTCTTGTTCATTAAATGCTTTTACAGTATCTTTAAGTCCACCTGTCTCCCTAACAATAGGTATTGTTCCATAGCGCAGCGCTATCAGCTGGCCAATTCCACAAGGTTCAAAAAGTGAAGGCATTAAGAACATATCACAGGAAGCATAAACCTTCTTAGCAAGTTTATTGTCAAATACTAAATTTGCTGAGAACTTCTCCGGATACTTCCACGCAAAATATTTCATCATATTTTCATATTCTTCATCTCCAGTTCCAACAACAACTATTTGAACCTCTTGCTGAAGCAATTCTTCACAAATATGAGCAAATAAATCTAATCCCTTTTGTTTAACCAATCTTGTTACCAGACCTATCATCGGTACTTCACTGCATATAGGCAGGTTAAGTTGTTTTTGAAGTTCAATTTTATTTACAGCTTTTCCATCTATATTTTTTGAATCAAAATTACGGTATATATCCTTGTCATTTTTAGGGTTAAAAATATCAAAATCTACGCCATTTACTATTCCCCATAAGTCGTATTTCCTATAGCTTAACAGACCATCAAGACCTTCTCCATAATAAGGCGTTTTTATCTCTTCAGAATAACTATAGCTAACCGTAGAAACTTTGTTAGCAAAATTTATTCCACCCCTCATAAAGGAAATTCCGTCATTTTGCTTTAAAGCACCATCATTGTAATAACTTTCATCTAATCCCAATAATTCTTCAAGTATTTCTTTGCCAAAATTACCCTGATATTGAAGATTATGAATGGTAAACAAGGTTTTAATATCCGCAAATTCCTCAACCCTCTTCTTAAGAATAGGCGGAATCATACCTGTATGCCAATCATTACAATGAATAACGTCCGGTGTAAAATCAGTCATATACTTAAGAGATTCTACAACTGCATTATCAAAAAAAGCAAATCTTTCACCATCGTCATAATAACCGTAAGCACCTTCTCTATTAAAATAATATAAATTATCAATAAAGTAGAATGGTATACCGTCATACTCTAAGTACTGTAGTCCGCAATATTGGTTTCTCCAACCAACAGTCACTTCAAATTCAGCTATATTACTCATATTATCTTTAAATTGTTCATCAATCTTCCCATATTTAGGTATGATTACTCTTGCATCTATACCAATTTTTCTTAAAGCCTTTGGAAGTGCGTAAGCCACATCCCCTAGTCCTCCAACTTTAATAAAAGGATGACACTCTGATGCTACAAACAATACTTTCATACTCTTCAACTCCTTAAATAATTAGAATATGGCTTTCTTCTCTATAACTAATGGGAATTCTTTATCACCTTTCAGTTCAGTTCCATTTTCAATATTTACATTCTTATCTATTATAATATTCGTAAGACTAGTGTTTTCACCTATTACACAATTTTGCATTATAATACAATTGTTAACTTCTGCACCTTTTTGAATTCTCACTCTTCTTGAAATAATACTATTGGTTACATTACCTTCAATAATACTACCATTTGCGATTAAACAATTAGATACATTACAATTCTCTGAATACTTTGTTGGAGCCTCATCTTTGTCCTTAGTATAAATTAATCCGTTATTGAAAAATAACTCCTTAGTAGTCTTAATATCTAACATGTCCATATTAGCTTTGTAATAGGAATCTATAGAATTTATGCATTCGAGATATCCTTGAAACTCATATGCTTTAATTTCTAATTCATGAATATTATTATAAATTGCATCTTTTATGGTTTTATATTGCCCAGTTTCTACAGCTTTGTAAATTAATTTAATAAATACTTCTTTTTTCATAATGAACATTTCCATCGAAATGTTGTGTTCATCATGCACTCCCATATTTTTCCCTACGCTCACAACTCTGCTGTTATCATCAATATTCAATACATCACACTCCAAGAAGCATTTTGTACCATTATCTATTTTTTTATAAATTACTGTTATATCGCTACCTGATTCTTCATGATATTTTACAGCGTTTTCATAATTAATATTACAAACCATATAGGATGGAGATAAAATTACATTTTCTTGTTTGCTATTATAAAAATACTCCATATTATTTTTAAATACTTCTATATCCCTTGAGTATGAATCTTTCATACCGAAATTAAAAACAAATAGACCATTAATTTTCCTATCTAAATCCCAGGGTTTTCCTGATCCTAAATGATCCATTAATGATCTGGAATTACTTTGAGTAAAAATACCAACTTTTTGTATCCCTGAATTCACCATATTTGAAAGCACAAAATCAATTATTCTATATCTTCCTGCCATAGGTATTGAAGCAAGAGATCTTTTATGTGCTAAGCTTTTTATGTTAGCTTCATCTTCATTTAAGTTCACTATTCCCATATAATTTTTCAGCATCTCAATCACCTCTCACCTTATGCTAATATAGAATTAGCCTTTATTTCTTCTTGCTCCCCAATTAATACAATATCCTTACCATTCCCAATTCTGCTATTATCCTTCACTATAGATTCACTACCAATTATGGCCTTATCGATTATTACATTATCTCCAATTACAACATTGGTCATAATTACTGAATCTTTAATAACTGAATTTTTACCTACATGAACGCCTGCAGAAAGAACAGAATTAGTTACTTCTCCAAAGACCGAGCAACCTTCAATAACAAAAGACCCTGTCACCTTTGCACTACTACCTATATATTGAGGGGGCCTCATTGGGTTAACCGTATAGATTCTCCACTTTGTATCATGAATATTAAGTTTATTTTCTGGGTCTAATAAATCCATATTTGCTTCCCAAAGGCTATCAATGGTACCCACATCTTTCCAGTATCCATCAAAAGAATATGCCATCAACTTCTTATCATCATTAAGCATTTTGGGAATAATATCTTTTCCGAAATCATTGCTTGAACTTGGGCACAAATGATCTTCTTTTAAATATTGCTTCAAGGTTTTCCAATTAAATATATATATTCCCATGGAGGCCATATTATTTTTAGGTTTCTCCGGTTTCTCTTCAAATTCAAATATTGAATTATCTTCATTTGTATTCATTATTCCAAATCTAGAGGCCTCTTCGTAACTTACCTTTACAACACCAATAGTAACATCCGCATTTTTCTCTTGATGATAGGCTAACATTTTTGAATAGTCCATTTTATAAATATGGTCACCAGATAATATTAGAACATATTCAGGATCATAAAAATCCACATAATTAATATTCTGGCAAATTGCATCAGCAGTACCGTTGTACCAGTTTCCGCCAGATTGTTTCATATGTGGAGGTAGAAGACTTACTCCTCCGTTATTTCTATCAAGGTCCCAAGGTGCACCTATTCCAATATGGGAGTTTAAAATCATAGGTTGGTACTGAGTAAGAACCCCTACTGTATCTATACCTGAATTAGAACAATTACTTAATGGAAAGTCAATAATCCTATATTTACCTCCAAAAGGAACTGCAGGCTTGGCATTATCCTTTGTTAATATTCCTAGTCTAGACCCTTGTCCACCTGCCAATATCATAGCTATCATTTTCTTTTTTAGCACTTATATCCGCCTCCTCAAGAACTTTAATGCTTAGACTAAAAAAGGCAGACCTCATATCTGCCTTTTAAATTTTCAAGTATCAATATATATATTATATAATATTTCATAAACTTTTAGTATCTTTTGAAAAGTTTTTATTTGAATTTCTAAATTGTCTTTTTATATTTATTTAAAAAAATAGCTTCAAAAATGAAGCTATTAATTTATCTAATTTACAGGTTCAAACTGATCTTTACCTACACTACATACTGGACAAACCCAATCTTCAGATAATTTATCAAAGGAAGTTCCTGGTGCTACTCCATTATCTGAATCTCCTTCAACTGGATCATAAATATAACCACATACTGAACACTCATATTTCTGCATTGATATCCCTCCTACTTATAAATATATTATCTAATAATTTGATTTTATTCTAAAAAATATGAAAAGTAAACAGTAAAAATATAATATATCATATTTTTAGTTTTTTTATTTTTATATTATTAAGAATGAGCGCTTGAATAGGGCAAAATCATAATTTAAGATGTAATAAAAGTAATTATAGCTATTGCTATTGATACAAACCAAATAACTATTCCCACTCCAAAAGATATCCAAATAAATACCTTTGCCATTTTAGATGCGTCCTTTGCCTCAGTATAGCTTTCTTTTTCTAATTTATTGTCTACTTTACACGCAAAAACTATAGCTACAATTCCAATTGGCATGCAACAAAAAATTGTTGAAAGTATAGCTAATAAAAGATAATTAGGAACTATTATTTTTGATTCAACTATTTGTTGTTCAAGTTTCTCTCCACAATAATAGCAGAATACAAAATTGTCATTATTTTCAGCTCCACATTTGGAACAAAACATTTTAATTCCTCCTACCCAAATCATGATTTACGACTATAATATGCTATTTCTTATATCAGTGTCAATATTTACATCATAATGAAATAAAAGTTAAAGGTTAAGTAAATCTTAACCTTTAACTTTCTAGTAAATATGGTGTTTCTTGATATACATAATAGTTTAACCAATTTAAGAATAACAAATTTGCATGACTCTTCCATTTAACCTTTGGAGCCTTAGTTGGATCGTCATTTAAAAAATAATTTTCTGGAAGTTTGATATTTAACCCTTTATTAATATCTCTATCATATTCAGTTTTTAAAGTTAAATCATCGTATTCAGAATGGCCTGTCACAAAAATTTGCTTCCCGTCTTCACTTGCCACTAAATATACTCCTGAAACACTTGATTCAGCCAATATTTCTAATGACGACTTTCGTTCGATATCTGATCTTCTTACCTCGGTATATCTTGAATGCGGAGCAAAGAATTCATCATCAAAGCCTCTTAATAACTGAGAGTTCTTATTCAGTACATAATGTGGAAAAACTCCAAATATTTTTTCCGGAAGCTGTAATTTAGGTACTCCAAAATGGTAATATAAGCCCGCTTGTGCGCCCCAACAAATATGTAAAGTAGATGTTACATTTGTTTTTGAGTACTCCATTATTTCTTCTAGTTCCTTCCAATAATCAACTTCTTCAAACTTAAGATTCTCTACAGGTGCTCCAGTAATTATCATCCCATCAAATTTATGATCTTTTATTTCTTCAAAGGATTTGTAGAACTTTACTAAATGCTCTTCGGAAATGTTTTTTGCTTTATGGCTCCTTGTGTGTACAAAATCTACATCTACTTGAAGAGGTGTATTACCAATTAGTCTTAAGAGTTGAGTTTCTGTTTCAATCTTTGTTGGCATCAAATTGACTATGGCAATTTTTAATGGTCTAATGTCTTGATGCATGGCCATATTTTCGTTAATCACAAATATATTTTCATCATTTAGTATTTTCGAAGCTGGTAAATCTTTAGGTATTACTATAGGCAAATTAATCCCTCCAAAAGTCATATTCTAAATTAATAAAACCATTTCCTGAAGTTGCAGAAAATGGCTAAGTAAAACAAATCATACTTCTCATCTCCCAGGAAATCCTGCTGGAATTAGCACACTTCTAATAAAATAGATGTTGCTGGGTTTCATAGGGCCAGTCCCTCAACCACTCTTGATAAGAAAGAACTATTTAATTCGAATTAATTTTATACCCATAAAATTTCTCTGTCAAGTGTTTTAGAGGTATTTTCAAATCAATCAATTTACTCATTAATTAAATGTATTGCATTTTTTAATAAATTTGTCAATATTAATTTCTTCTTCTTTCTTCTTTTCATCTGTCATATTTCCTCTTCCCAAGCGATCACATAGTGAAAGTAGTGCTACTTCCTTCAAGGATACCTCCGATAACATATTTTTGATTTCTGCAAAAGGTAAATCCTTAACTACAAAAAGAGTTTGCATGTGCCACCGTACTAATTTAGTTACTTTCTTAATAAAATCTGAATCATCTGTAAAATACTCTAGAAAATCATTGCAGAGCTTAGCTCCTACTTTGTCATGATCATATGAAGTTAATCTTCCTTTCCTAAGTTCAGTAGTAGTTGCTTTCCCTAAATCATGCAGTAACCCAGCCCACATAAAAACCCTGGTGTCTTCACTTTTTTTCCTACACTTAGCGCATTCGTCCACTACTAACATAGTATGATTCCAAACATTTCCCTCAGGATGATGCTTTGGCTCTTGCTGCGTTTTTATTAAATTACCTAATAGAGTAAAAGGATATACACTATAAAAAATCCCACTAGTTAATCTATTATTAAAATATTCTGATGGAGTCTCATCATTCAATAAATGTTCTTCAAATTCTTTAAAAATCTGAAAATATTCTTTCATAGAATATCACCTCTTCTTCTAAATATATTATACCAAATAATTTTAATTTTAAATTATTTAGTTATAAATAGCTTCCTTCATTAAAAATAAAATTAGCCCCGAAAACTCGGGACTGATTTTAAACTTTATTTTTTATATATATAGTTGTTACACCCTTATCTTCAACAACATTTATTCCATTATAGATTCCTTTTTTAACTTCTTCTTTGAACTTTTCTGCATCTATTGGAGCCTTGCTACCTAAATGAAGATCATTAACCACTACATCTTTATACTCAAAAGGCTCATCAAACGGAAATCTTTCTATTTTTTCAAAATCCACATGGCTTTTTATTGTTCTATCAGACATATTCACATCTCCTTATATAAATTTATTGGTTATATTATGTGTATTTGCAGATAATATTATATGATATAAGTATTGGTAATTAGTTAAACCCGCATGATTACTATATCTTCTTGTTTTTTTTCTTTTTATAGTTTTTTATTCAAAAGTTATTGTGCTATTTTTAATCACTCTTCCTTATAAGATATCTTAATTATTAATTTTTCTCTTGGTAAAAGGCGGGACACCCTTCTCCTAGAAATGTGACCACTGAAAAAGTATAATAATAAAAAATGCAATTTTAAAAATAAACCAGCTTAGTCTTTCTTAATGCAGCGAACAACCTCTTAGCATAAAACAGCATGTTGTTCTTTCACTTTTATCTTTAAATATTAAGCTATACTTATTTAATTAGAATGCTATCTTAATCGTTCATTTTTATCTTGTCATGAGCAAGATACACTTCTCTTATTAATATAACCTTAATGAATAGTGTCCTAAGTTTTCTTGTACAAATTAACTCATTAATCTATAAAAACATATACTTTCATTCCATTTAATCTTCTATTTGGAAATTAGCACAATATACTATATAATAAAATTATAATATTCAGAATATTTTGGAGGTGTTGAAATGAAAATGATTTTGTTAGGTCCCCCTGGGGCGGGGAAAGGTACTCAAGCTAAATTAATCTGCGAAAAATATGGAATACTTCATTTATCTACTGGAGATATTTTTAGAATGAATATTTCTAAAAATACAGCTCTTGGTATGCAAGCAAAAGATTATATAAGTAAAGGGCTATTAGTACCTGATGAACTAACGATAAAAATTATAAAAGATAGACTAGTTGCTCCTGATTGCAAGAATGGATTTTTATTAGATGGTTTCCCTAGAACGGTTTTTCAAGCTGAAGAGCTTGGTAAATTTTTAATAACTATAGATAACCCTTTAGATTTAGTCCTTCTTATTGACGTTCCTAAAGAATTTATACTAGATAGAAATATAGGAAGACGAATATGTTCCGCATGTGGAGCAAGCTATCATATAAAATTTAATCCTCCAAAAACAGATAATAAATGTGATTTTTGTGCTGGAAGACTCATACAAAGAAATGATGATATAGAGGAGACCGTTAAAGAAAGACTAAATGTATATGATAAACAAACACATCCTTTAATAGATTACTATACTATTAATCATTCTTTATCTATAGTGGACGGTAGACAAGATATTCAAACTGTTTTTAAAAATATTTGCGATGTAATAGATAAATAATTAACAACCCTCAAGCCTCCTATTTTCAAGTTTTTGCAATATAATATGATATATGCATTATATAATATACTAATAAAACTTTTATTTAGTACTTTTAATTATATAGTGTATGCTATATAATATATAATATGTACTATATAAACTGAAAAGTGCATATTATAAATATTATATTGTTAAAAATATTATTTTTTTAAATTTGGGAGGTTTATGAATTGAGAATGATTTTGTTAGGTCCCCCTGGGGCTGGAAAAGGCACGCAAGCGAAGTTTATTAGCCAAAAGTATAGCATACCTCATATATCTACTGGAGATATCTTTAGAATGAACATAGCTGAAAAAACACCACTGGGAGTGAAAGTAAAGGGTTACATAGATAAAGGACTTTTAGTTCCAGATGAATTAACCTTAGAAATTGTAAAAGACAGACTAAGCCAAGCTGATTGCAAAAAAGGCTTTTTACTAGATGGCTTTCCAAGAACTGTCTTTCAAGCCGAAGAGCTTGGTAAGTTTTTAGAAAGCAAAGATACAGCTTTAGATGCTGTTTTGCTAATTGATGTACCTAATGAATTTGTTATTGAAAGAAATACAGGAAGAAGATTATGTTCTGATTGTGGTGTAAGCTACCATATTAAAGCTAAACCACCAAAGGAAGCAAGTAAATGTGATTGTTGTGGCGGAAGTTTAATTCAACGAAATGATGATATTGAAGAAACTGTTAAGAAAAGATTACATGTTTATGACAACCAAACTCTTCCTTTGATAGATTATTATACTAGAGCTGATGCATTATCAAGAGTTGATGGAAGAGAAGATATTAAAACCATTTCTGAAAATATTGCTAAAGTATTAAGCTAATTGCTTAAAAGGAAAGATTTCTATTACCTTTATTTTTTAGGTATAGGAGTCTTTTTTTCTTTCCTTTACAAATTCAATGAATTAAGTGGATATGTGCAGAATTCTAATGTAAACACCCTTAAAAGTGGAAGTGCAAATATTAAATTTAGAATACCTAAAGAAAAATATATCACCTTTATGTCATCTTTCGATAATATAGGTAGTATAATTAGCAAACAGGTGGAACACATACCATTACATCTCAATACTTCTATACAGATGCATATTTAAATTCACTAAGAGTTTAAAAGAAGTTTCTATCCATCTAAAGCGTAACAAATACTATTGAAAATACAAACAATAAATTAGATAATAAGTAAAAGAGTATGAATAACAAAATATATTTAATTAGTTTATCTTTATTGATAAACAAAGTTAATTAAATACATTTCTCAATTGAGAATTTAAATCTATATTGTCATTGCTAATAAAGATTGAATTATGATTGTATCTAAGCTATAATTGTTCTATTAAATATTATCAATTGAATATAAAAGGAAGGTAATTGATATAATGAATAAGCAAAAAGCTGCCTTGTTATCTATTTTTTCTAATTCTATACTTATAATTTTCAAATTAATTGCAGGAGTTTTAATGGGTTCAGTCAGTGTTATTTCAGAAGCCATCCATTCCTCCATAGACTTATTAGCCAGTTTGATTGCTTTTTTTTCTATAAAAGAAGCTTCTAAAGCTAAGGATGATGAACATCCTTTTGGGCATGGTAAATATGAAAATGTTTCTGGTTTTGTAGAGGCACTACTAATATTAATTGCTGCCATACTAATAATATTTGAGGCTATTAAAAAAATAGTTGATGGTGGCAAAGTAGATAATGTCTACGCTGGAATTTTCGTTATGCTAGTTGCTTCTATAGTTAACTTTATTATTTCAATGGTGCTATTAAAAATAGCTAAAAAAACTGATTCAATAGCCTTAGAGGCTGATGCAATGCATCTCCTTACAGATGTTTTCACTTCATTAGGTGTTTTTGGTGGTTTAATACTTCTAAAAATTACCGGTTGGAAGATCGTAGACCCATTGACCGCCCTATTTGTTGCAATCATTAATAATAAAAACTTCAGTAGATTTAATTAAGAAGTCTTTAAATGACCTAGTAGATTCACGATTACCTGATGAAGATCTTACCAAGATAACAGAAATCATTGAAGCTCATGCGCAGGTAATCACTTATCACAATTTAAGAACAAGAAAAAGTGGACCTACAAGAGAAATAGATGTTCATGTACATGTTCATGTGGACACTTCACTAGTTGAAGCACATACTTTATGTGATAAAATAGAAGAAGAGATAAAAGCAGTTTTACCAGGAGAATCCTATGTTGTAATCCATCCTGAACCAGAAATAGAATCACAATAAAATTTAAAGGGAATGTAAGTTGTTTATACAAAACAACATACATTCCCTTATTTACTAAATTATTTTTCGCCATATATTTCTCAATATAATAAAAAAATACCGTTATTCCTAGCAAATCTGCACTCCCACCAGGGCTGATATTCCTTCTAATAAATTCCTGATTAAGTTTATCCACTTCTTCAACATAAAGCTTAGTATCATTTTTCGATAATTCTAATATTTCTATTGATTTTTGTTGAACCTCATGTAAAACCTCAATTGAATGCCTATAAATAATATTGGAATCATCACAAAATTGTATTATTCCAATTAAAGTTTTTACCATCCTGTCATTTGTATTTAATTTTATGTTCTGTTTATAAAAATCAATTGAGAAGTCAAACACTATTGGTATTCCCTTTTCCACTTCTCCTCTTATGCCTTTGGAACCGTATTTTTCATATATTTCTTCTCCATGTGAGCATTTATTCTTTAGCTCTTTATCTACTAGTTCTCTTTCAGAAATACCTTCAACCATCTCTTTAATTATGCAATTAACTTCTTTAAACGGTCTTTTTTCATACACTGCCTTTGCAACTGCTGCGCAGCTTATTCCCATAAGAAATATCATGCCTTTATGAGTGTTAATCCCCCTTGTTTCTCTTAGCATTTCAGCTTCACATTTAATACCAACCTCTCTAATTTCACGAAAAATATCCTTTGGACTATTTTCAGTAAAACCCTTTTGAGAAAAAATCATTAGGTACTTGAATATTGCAGAACTACTATCTATAAACGTAAAGAAATCCATATCCTTATGTGCACCAGTGCACACTGGCGATACTAACCCTGGTGACGGATAGCATGCTACTTCATAGAGCATTGCTTTATTTGCTATACTTGCAATTTGAATTGCTTCTTCATAGAATACATATTGTTTATCCATTAACACTTTTTTTATATTCCCCATATTTACTAAGTATGAAGGAACTTACCTCCCAAAATGTATGTTTCTGCTCTCTTACACATATCTTTGCATCCTCATCGCAAACAAAGCATTTTCTTGTTTTTTTGCCAAGTGTTACTCTGTTAAGTCCAGTTCCATTTTCATCATATACATCTATGTCCACGCATCTACCAAGTATATGTTTCTCTTCAATATCTATAGTAACTTCTTTAATCTTTTTAGCTTCATCCTCTACTATCATAATAACAATTGGTCCTTCCCGTGTAATTCTAAAAAGTTTAAAAATCAGCTTTTCCTTAAATTCTTTTACTAAGGCCTCATCTATTATTTTAACTATGCTTAAAGAAACATCCGTTTCTTTATTATTTCCTGGATAGTTTACTCTCACCGTTACTAATGGCCTATCAAACCGCTTTATTAGTTTTTCTTGATATTTAACCCGCTCTTCTCGTTCTAATAAAATGGCTTCAGCTAAATAATCCAATTGAATTCTCCTCACAAAAATATATTTTATCAATATTAAAGCCGTTACAAAAATATTTCTTGAAAATACCTATCCTTAGTTCATTAAACGCTCTAATCAATAGATCCTTATCCCTAATAAAATATTTTGGAAAAACATTAACTGATAATATGTACTCCACTTCAAAAATCAACTTTACATTTTTCAGATCTTTAAAATTTTTATCAACTTCATCCTTTAATAATTCTATGTTTACTATATCTTCATTAGCAATAAATATTAATACCTCTTCATTTTCCTCTGCAACTTTTTTAATTAGTTTTATAGCTTCACTAGTTAACCCATCACTACTTAAAACTATTGCACTTTTCTTAGTCTCAAGGTTAATAGAGAAATCCTCTTTAATACTTTTTATAACACTTTCAATATTGTATGTACCATTTTCTAAAAGTGCCACATCTCTTACCTCATGTACAAGCTTATAATTTAACGCGGAAAAAGTTTTTATATATTCAGGTTTTGTAAAAATAAAACTATGATACATGCCCTCTTCAAAAAGTCTATCAAGAAGATTTGATACTAGCTGCTGAGTTATTCCACTGCTTCTCAACTCTTCCGAAACTGCAAAACATTTAAAAACATTTCTGGTTTTAGATGCAGTTGCTTTTATTATACCTTTGTCTTTATAAACAATTGTATAATCAACATTTTCTTCAAGTATAAGATTAAATTTTTTCAAAAAAACTTGAACTTGTTCTCTTTGTTCTTGGTTTTTCAAATTTATTCTTTCAAAATTTATGGCATTCATAATAAAACCTCATATTTATTCTTTATAAATAAAAAACATATAGAATGCAAGTAAACACGTACCAATTACTACTGACATATCTGCAATATTGAAAACAGGAAATATATATGACCCAAAATGAAATTCAAGAAAATCAGTAACACTACCTTTAACAACTCTATCAATAAGATTTCCCATTGCACCTGCAAAAATTAAAGATAAAGCTAATTTAAGTAATTTGTGTTCTGCTTTATATAGATAATACCCTATTAATAGGCATGCAAAACAGGTAACTAATACAAAGAAAATCCTCTTCCCCTGTAGTATACTCCACGCAGCTCCTGTATTTTTAATATGTGTCAGATAAAAAAACTTATCGATTACTGTAACTAAAGATCCTATTTAACATTCTGTATTATTATGTACTTAACCACTTGATCTATTATAACAATAATCCCAATCAATATTATCCAGAGCATAATTTGTCCTCCAATGAAGTGTATTTTATCTATGCATACAGAAATGCATCTATTATCCTACTGAAAACTCCCTTTGCTTCCATTGCTAAACTAGTAAGTGCATCATCACAGACTCTATAAACAGTCCATTCATCCATTGCACATGCGCCCTGCTTCTTATAAAACTTTATGGAAGGCTCATTCCAGTCGCAGCTCCATTCTAATCTACCACAGTTTCTCCTCTATGGTGAAATTTGGCCAAATATGAAAGCATGGTTTTTCCTATTCTGATTTCCTCTCGCTTCTGGCAATACAAAAAGATCTTCAAGATATATACCTGCTTTACCAATAAAGGTAGAAAAATTATGAAGCAGCAATGCAAAACAAACTGGCTTACCTTGAAGCTCACCAATTACTACTTCTGCACCCTTTTTAACAAAAAGAGAATCTCTTAATACTTCTTCTGTTGCAACAACTGTCCCTCACTGAGTTCCCCTTCATATTCTGCCAAAGCCTTAATAAAATCCAAAATAATCCCTGTATCTTTTTCTTCTGCTAACCTAATTTTAATCCATCTACCATTGTCCCCACTCCTTGTTTTTGCTCACATTCCTATTATATATTTAATTGTCATCTAGTGCCATACATCATTTTTTCAATAATAATCCGTATAATTTCCCTGGTAAATTTATTTTTCATTGACAGCTATCTCTATTTTAAGACACGAAAAAGTTCAGGCCAGCGAGCTTACCTGAACAATCTTCAAAATCACAATTTCTATGTTTAATTATATGGGCTCAAAGGCATTATAATTAAACATATCGATATATAATATAATACCTGTACCACAACTAAATAACGTTAGTGCAGCCCATGCAATTCTAATTAATGTCGAATCTAATCCGAAATACTCAGCAAAACCTCCACAAACGCCATCTATAATTTTATCTGTGCTAGATTTATATAATTTTCTTCTCCATATTAATCGCCTCTCATTAATTATATATTACTATCTATATGAATTAATGTAAAGGTAGTCTATTTAATATACTTTTTTCCAAAATTATTTTTTATGAGGATTTTTTTGTGTCTGCCAGCATTTTGTTGTTCATATCTTCTGAGTGGATTAGTACGGATACTCTTTTGTAAATGAGCATGGTTACGACTGATATAATAACACCTTTAATCAAATTGAAAGGCACTATTGCATAAACTAAATAATGAATTATAAAGGACATTGGCTTATCTCCATAATACATTGGAACAAATATGAAATAATTTGCTAAAACCCCTGCAACTGACATAAAAATTGTAGCTGCAATTAATGAAAGAATGGCACTTTTTCTAGTTCTGTTTCTGCTATAGATAAAGCCTGCAGTACAAACATAGAAGCAACCCACCATAAAGTTAGCAAACTCGCCAACTCCACCAGTCCCCGAGTTGTTAAAAATAAATACTAGAACATTCTTTAAGGCCTCAATAATTCCTCCCACCAATGGTCCAAAGGCAAATGCTCCAATTAAAGCCGGAATATCACTTGGATCCATCTTTAAAAAAGGAAAAGCCGGAAGTATAGGAAATTGAAAAAAAGCTAAAATTAGCGCAATTGCTCCTAGAAGCCCTATTTTGATAATTAGGTTAGTTGATTTTGATACATTTTTCATTTTAATATCCTCCTTTTTAGTATCTTCAAGGATAGTAAAAGCGTAAGTTACATAATTAATAAATGAAAGCCCTGACAAAAAGTCAGGGCATAAATACGCTAATAATCCTTCTTCCATCCAGACTTTACTGTCGGCCTCGGAGTTACACCGAATCATACCAATTAAGGCTCGCGGGCTATACCGCCGGTAGGGAATCACACCCTGCCCTGAAGATTTTTTATTTAATTACATACTAAAAATAACATTCTAGTGGATTTAAGTCAATAATTTATAATGTTCTACTAGCTTTTGAATTATGAATAGCTTCAAAAAATATATGTTTTTGAAATATTAACACTAATAGAATGATGGGAACTATTATGACTATTGCAGCTGCTGCAATTTCACCAAAGCTAGCTTGATTTGTAATTGCCGATGTGGCTGTTCTGCTTATATCTTTAGTATTAATTGTCATCGCAAATAAATATTCACCCCAAGATACAATGAAAACCATAATTGACATAATAAGAATAGCTGGCGCTGCTAAAGGTATAAAAATCTTCAGTATAGCCTGATTCATAGAAGCACCATCAACAATTGCAGCCTCTTCTAAATCACAGGGTATTCTTTTGAATAGTATAGTTAAACTTAACACCGCTAAAGGCAGTGTAAAACTAAAATATGGAATTATTAATGCTAAATATCTATTTTTGATTCCCATATCTTTTACCAAAGTGTATAAAGGGGAAATAATGGAAATTGGTGGAACTATAAGCATTGCAATAAAGAATCCTGTTACAATTTTTTTGCCTTTGAAATCTATTCTAGCAAGTGCATAAGCTGCGTAGAAGGCTATAACTATTGATAGTATCGTAGTGATACTTGAAATTGCAAAACTATTAAATAAAAATCTACTAAATGAACTATCACTAGGTGTATTATCAAAAATGTTAGAGTATGACGTACTAATAAATTTACTTGGTATCAATTTAAATGGCTTACTAATACCACTGGAAGTTTTAATTGAAGCCATTATTTCACTGAAAAAAGGCAAAATAATTACAAATAAAATCAAAACTATAAAACCGTAGATTTTTATATTAGAGGATTTTTTATTTTTCATTACTACACCCCTGTTCCTTTTCCCAATAATATATCTGAGCCTATTAGTTTAATATATATTAAACTAATTATTGTAATTAATAGAAAAGTTACTACTGCTAATGCAGAACCTCTCCCTAACTGGCCTTCTGAAAAAATTGTACTGTGTGTAAGCGTAGAAATTGTTTCTGTGTTCTTGTTCCACCTGTCAATAGATATATAAGATCGAAAGTTCTGAATCCATCAATAATTTTTATAAGTACCGCAATTAAAATTGTAGGTTTTAATAACGGTAAGGTTATTTTAAAGAACCTAGTTCCCTTACTTACCCCATCCATATCAGCTACATCATAGATGCTTTTATCTATATGATATAGTCCTATCAAAAATAGGAATATTAATATTGGAGTAGTTTTCCAAACATCTGCAAAAACAGCAGCAAAGGTTAGTCCACCGTTAGTTGTTAAAATCACATTTGCATGATTTATCAAATGAAGCTTTTCAAACAAATTTGATAATAAACCTGCATCCGCATCAAATAGAAATTTCCACATTAGTGCAGAAACTGCAACTGGAATCGCAAAAGGAAGTAGTAATGCTCCTTTAACTACATTCATTTTATTAATACTTTTGTTAATAATTACAGCGATTAAAATTCCAATCATTACTTCTATAACTAAAGTAATTAATGTAAAAATCGATGTGAACGCAATAGAATGCCAAAAGCTATTATATTTAGCTTCAAAGTAATATGTATAATTATCAAATCCAACAAAACTAGCTTTACCTATTGACTGATTTAATTTCACATCAAAGAAACTAAGCCATACGGATTTTAATAAAGGATATACTACAACTGCCATGATAATTACAATTGCAGGTGCAAGCATAATATATGCTCTTCTATTATTAGCCTTACTATTCTTCATATCTCCACTTCCTCATTCAACTTATCCTTATGTAATATTCTACCAACAAGTTTTACTAATTCATTAACTACAATAACCATTGCAGCTAACCCTATAACTTTAATCCACATTTCTACACTCAATTGTACTGAATTAAAGAAGCCTGAAAGAAATTGAGTGATGACAATTTGAGCTATTGCAGTTGCTGAAATTATTTCAATAGCAATTTTATTTTCTGTAAAATGAGTAAAAATACTATCAAATCCAAATTCCCTACAATTAAACGCATTAAACAATGCACTGAAGGCAAATAAAACAAATAATACTGTACCCATCTCGGAGCCAAAACTTCATTAGTAGATTTACTTATCAATTCGTTGTGTTTATCAACACCTAAAATATTAAATTTCATTTGTATTAGTAGTATAGATGTAACGTATGCTGCATTTAAAAGCATACTTATCATCATAGTTTTTGTAATAATATTTGCATTTCTATTTATAGGTTTCTTCTTCAAACCGGCATTTCTAACTGGCTCTAATCCTAAAGATAATGCAGGTGGTCCATCCATAATAATATTAACCCATAATAATTGAATTGTAGTAAATGGCATACGGAAATCTAAAAGCACAGATAAAATTGCAGTTAAAAAAGCAATAATATTTACAGTAATTTGGAATTGAATAAACCTTTGGAAATTGCTATATATTCCTCTACCCCACTTAATCCCTTGAACTATTGTACTAAAGTTATCATCAGTTAAAAGTATATCCGCAGCATTTTTGCTTACTTCAGTACCAGCTATTCCCATAGCTATACCAACATCTGCTCTATTTAGTGCTGGTGCGTCATTTATACCATCTCCTGTTACAGCTACAACTTCGTTATTTGCTTGAAGTGCCTGAACAATCCTTAGTTTTGTATCAGGCTTAGAACGAGCAACAATAGCAATGTTTTTAATCTCCTTTTGAAGTTCTTCGTCACTTAAAACATCAATATAAGAAGCTTCAACAGCTATCTTATTATTTTTAAGTAACCCTAGTTCCCTACCAATAGATACTGCAGTATTTATATTATCACCTGTAAGCATTTTAGTTTCCACTCCTGCTCCTTCTGCTACCTCTATTGCATCTTTAACATCAGTTCTAAGTGGATCTTTTATTCCTACAAAGCCTTCAAAAATAAGACCATTTTCTAAGACATGATAATTTTCTTCTGCTGTCAATGCAACTTCCGCTTCTATAAATCTATGCGCAAAAGCAATTACACGGCTTGCATCCTTCTGAAGCTTTTCAATTTCAAGTGATTTAGTATTTCTACTTTCCTCAGTAAGTTCAATTATATTTCCATCAACTAATTCATAGTTGCAAAGTTCTAATATTATTTCTGGAGCACCTTTAGAATATACTATATATTCATCGTCATTATTTACAACTGTAGACATCCTTTTTCTTTGAGAAGAGAAAGGAACTTGGTGAATAATATTTTTAGATTTTCTATGCTTTAAATAATCCTGTTCTTCATTATATACAAGCAAAGCACACTCTGTAGCATTTCCTAAATATTTTATTCCATCACTATTTTTTTCTATATCGGCAGTAGAATTCAGCAAGCAGTTATCAACAAAATGATTGTGACTCTTACCTTCTTCATATTCTACAAACTTATTATTCAAATATACTTTTTCAACTGACATTCTGTTTTGAGTAAGAGTACCTGTTTTATCTGAACATATTACGCTAACAGAACCTATAGTCTCACAAGCCTCTTTCTTCCTAACCAACGCATTTATTTTTGCCATCTTCTGCATAGTAATTGCCAATGTCATGTTTATCATTGTAGGTAGTCCCTCTGGTACTGCAGCAACAATCAATGCTATACAGACAACAAAAGAAGTTTTAATTGGCGCCATTGAATCTAAGAAAGGAAAGAAACCAGAAAAATCTGCATCTATTGTATTCTTCATCACCATTTTTATGACCATAACAATAAATAACGCTAAAGCAATGACGCTTGACACTTTTGAAATTGCCCCTCCAAGTTTACCTAGTTTGCTCTGAAGTGGAGTTTCAACATCATTCTTACAAAGATTCTGTGCAATTTTGCCCATTTCAGAACTATCTCCTGTTGCTGTAACAACAAATTTACCCTTACCGTAAGCTACAAATGTTCCACCGAAAACCATATTGATTTGTTTAGCATGTATGGGATCTTGTATTATTTCCTTATCACCTTTTTTTAGAGTTTCCATAAGAATAAGCACATCATGACGCTTGCTAACATCTTCTGATTCTCCAGTTAGCATATCTTCTCTAATTTTAAGGTCCACACTTTCAATAAGCTTTCCATCAGCTGGTATCATATCCCCAGTTTCAATAATAATTATGTCTCCAGGAACTAATTCAGATTTGCTAAGTTGAACAACATTTCCATTCCTTAATGCTTTAACCGCAATGTCCTCGGTCATTTTTGAAAGAGCCTCAGCAGCCTTTGCCGATTGGCCTTCAGTAAAAATGCCTATTGCTATTCCAACAATTACGGCACAAACTATTCCAACTGCATCCTGCCATTCACCTATTAAAACACTCACCACAGCAGCAATTAATAATATAATCATCATCGGTTCTTTTATTGATTCGATTATATCTTGAAGTAAAGAGCCTTCCTCTGGAGGAGTAAATTCATTTTTACCGTATTTCTCTAACCTTTCCTTAACATCAGAGCTATATAAACCATTTTCACTGTCTACTTTAAGCTCCTCTAGAGCTTCTTCAGCATTAACATTGAAAAACTTCATAAAAAATCACCTCTTAAAAATATTTACGCATATAATTAATTTTACTGAAAATTGACCAAATAGCAAGCAATATGTACTATTTCTTATTTTATAATGAAATATTTTCAACTTTTGGGCAATAATTAATACAATGTTAACAAATAATTCCTACAATTATAATGACGTTACATTCAGTTTATAGTAAAATTAAGGTTGAATATAGATTTTTCTATATTTAATTTTAAATATATTTAAGGCATATTATAAAATAACTAGCTGCATGCTAGTATAATTTTATTTTACATGCCTAATGAAAGCGAGGATTTAAAATGGGAGTTAGTTTGCAAAAAGGACAAAAGGTTGATCTAACTAAAACTAATCCTGGTCTTAAAAAAGTGCTCATAGGACTTGGATGGGACACAAACAAATATGATGGTGGTTCTGATTTCGACCTAGATTCAGCAGCTTTCCTACTTGGAGATACTGGAAAGGTAAATGACGATGGCGATTTTATTTTTTATAATAACCTTAAGCACGCCTCTAATTCAGTCGTCCATTTAGGAGATAACTTAACTGGTCAAGGTGATGGGGATGATGAACAATTAAAAGTAGATTTAAGTTTAGTTCCACAAAGTGTAACAAAGATTGATTTCACTGTTACAATCAATGATGCAGAAGCAAGAAAACAAAATTTTGGTCAAGTTTCCAATGCATTTATTAGAATATGCAATGAAGAAACTGGCGAAGAGTTAATTAGATATGACCTAGGAGAAGACTTTAGTATTGAAACAGCTGTAGTTGTTGCAGAATTATATAGAAATGGCTCAGAGTGGAAATTTAATGCAATTGGAAGCGGATTCCAAGGTGGTCTTGGTGCGCTTTGCAAAAGTTTCGGAATAAACATTTAAAATTTAAAATTACAAAAAGAAGGCGTTTAAAATGACTATTAGTTTGCAAAAGGGACAAAAGGTTGATTTAACTAAAAGTAATCCGAATCTTATACGAGTAATCGCTGGATTAGGCTGGGATACCAATAAATATGACGGTGGAAACCAATTCGACTTAGATGCCGCTGCTTTTCTACTTGGTGATAACGGTAAAGTAATAGACGATGCTGATTTTGTTTTTTATAATAACCTAAAGCATTCCTCTCAATCCGTAAATCACTTAGGAGATAACCTTACCGGTGAAGGTGATGGTGATGATGAGCAGATAACTGTAGACCTAAACAAAGTTCCTCAAAACATTCAAAAAATCGCATTCACTGTTACTATTTTTGATGCTGAGGTCAGAGTCCAGAACTTTGGTCAGATTTCTAATGCCTTTATTAGACTATGTAACGAAGATACCGGTGAAGAAATAATCAGATATGATTTAGGTGAAGATTTTAGTGTAGAGACTGCTGTAGTTGTAGGCGAGCTTTATAGATATGGTTCCGAATGGAAATTTAATGCTATAGGTAGCGGTTTTCAAGGTGGACTTAGAGCTCTTTGTTTAAATTTCGGAGTAAATGTTTAAAATAATAATACATATGTAGTAATTTAGGAGGAATTTCTTATGTCAGTAAATCTTCAAAAAGGTCAACGTGTTGACTTAACTAAAGGAAGTAACGGACTAACAAAAATATTAGTTGGACTTGGTTGGGATGCTGTAGCACCACCTGCTCCAAAGGGTCTATTAAGTAAATTACACTCAACAAAAAAGGCTGAAGACATTGATTGTGATGCTTCAGTTTTAATGATAAATAAAGATGGTAAAATTACAAGTATAGAGAATGTAATCTATTTTGGACATTTAAAAAGTAGTTGTGGTAGTGTAACTCATACTGGTGATAATAGAACTGGTGATGGTGATGGCGATGATGAGCAAATACTTGTAGATTTATCAAAAATTCCAGCAGATATAGATAAATTAGTGTTTGTAGTTAATATTTACGATTGTATCAACAGAAATCAAGATTTTGGCCAAATCCAAAATGCATTTATTCGTATAGTAAATGCTACGGGTAATTCAGAATTATTAAAATATAATCTATCCGAGAGCTATGCAGGTAAAACTTCGCTAATTACTGGTGAAATTTATAGATACAATTCTGATTGGAAGTTCTCCGCTATAGGTGAAGGTACTAATGACGGCTCATTAAAAGATCTTATTGGAAGATACACAAAATAAAAGCAAAAATCAGGAGGATTAATAATTATGGGATTAAAAGATTGGTTAATTGAACAAAAAAATAATACAGTTTCTGGGGTTAAAAAATTTGCTAACAAGGATTTTATGGAAGCGGTAGCTGCTGGATGCGCTTTGATTGCTGCGGCAGATGGAACTATTGATTCTTCAGAGAAACAGAAGATGGTTGGCTTTATAAATATAAATGAATCATTAAAGGTATTTAAAATGACTGATGTATTAGATCGTTTTAACCACTATGCTCAAATGTTCGAGTTCGACTTCAATGTTGGTAAGGCAGAAGCTATTAAGCCAATATCAAAATTAAAAAAGCACCCAGATGCTGCTAGAACTCTTATAGCTGTTTGTTGTTCTATTGGTGCTGCAGATGGAGATTTCGATAAAAATGAAATGCAATTAGTTAAGGAAATGTGCAATATTCTTGGTTTAAATCCCGCAGATTTTCAACTTTAACTTATAAAAATTTAAAGAACACTATGATGCTTTCTTCTAAAGAGATCATCCTGGTGTTCCTTTTTGTTTATTTATAAATTATCTTTAACTTTAATTTTTGTCTTTGGCAGGCGGCGGCACACCCTTCTCTTAATAGCTGGGCTTCGCAGGTGAAGGGTGTCCCGGGTTTTCTTGGGCAAATTATCTGTGTAGGTTCTTAACAATTTCTGCAGGCGAGGGACAGACCTTGGAAAGATTAGGTCTGTCCCCGTTTCTAGAGCAAAAACTAACTTTATACTATCATTTTATTTATAATACTTAGGAACTCTTCACTTGCGTATATACCATTTTCTTTTGTACATTGTAGGTTTTTGTTTTCTGTGAATACATTTTTATAATCATTATTGAGCTCACCATGTGCTGGAACAAAGCCTTTTGTTGAGTTTCTTAGCATTGGTAGATCTAGAATTGAATCACCTGCTGAAAAAACTTCGTTGTCCTGTTCCATCTCCATAATATATTTAAGTGGCGCCCATTTATTAATGAAAAACGGTATTATATAAATTTTTCTATTGTTTTTAACTGTTCCATATCCATATTCATTACAAAGCACTTCTAAATTTTCTACATATCCTTCTTCAATATATTCTGTTTTTAGAACAATATAAATAAATAGCTTATCACAGCATCTGAAAGAATTCACTTCAGGATTTTTTAAGAAAGCATCTAATTTCAACAGAAACTCCTCTGGAGGAACTATTTCTGACATTTGTCTATCTATATTAGCTTTCCAGGTCAAATCAATTTTATCATCTTTAAGTAGTATTCCTCCATTGGCCACAATTGCATACTTATATGTTAAGTTATCCTTAATATAAAAAATCCTTCTATATTGCTCTAACGATCTACTGGTAACTGGTACAAAGGTTATCTTCTTACTTAATAAACTTAGTAGTCCCATGGATTTCTCGCTCATATAAGATAAATCAATTTCATCTTTTCTTTCTACAGGAAAAATATCTTTCATTTCATCTTTAATAAAAGATTTTGAATAAATAAGTGTTCTATCTAAATCTGATGCAAAAATCATTATATTTCAACTGCTCCTTTTGGTTTTATTATTCCACAACAGGAATAGGACATATCTTTAAACACCTCTACTGGAACACCTCTATCTTCAGCAAGTTTATATATATGTCTCAAGTTAGAATTGTCCAATGAATCTACTAAAATTCTCCAAGGTACTCTTCGTAATAAAACTCTAGTAGTTTCTCCAACTCCAGGTTTAATAAGATTAATATTATCTATATTGAAAAGAGCCTGTATTTTTTCAACATCTTTTAATCCCTTATTATTTGCAATATCCACAATGTGCTCATACTTTTCATTTATTTTATCAAACTCATTTGTTACTTCATCAATAAAAAATCTAGATACATCGGAAGCTTCCCATTCGGTATAATATTTTGCACCATGAAAATCATCTTTAGTTATTATATTTTTATTATAAACCGTTCTACTTATTAATCCTGAAACTGTTGAATTAAGACAAGCACTTGGTATTAAAAAATCTTCTCGTAGTTGAATAGGTGGTTGTACTATATGCAGGATCTGATAAAACTGCCAAATCAGGATTTAGCTTAACATTAAAATCTTTATAGAATTTCTCACATGCATCGAAAAGAGTATTTTGAATAACACCTTTTCCAGTCCATCCATCAATAAACTGTAATTGAGCAGTTGGGTGCTCCTTTACTACATAATTAAGTGCATTAGTATCTATTCCTATATCTCGTATTATGGAAATACTATAATGTGGTACATCAATATTATATTTATGCTTTATATATCTTTTTATTAAAATCCCAATTGGAGTACCTGCACGTGCTAAGGAAACTAAAACAAGGTCCTTGCCTCTTTTTTTAATAATTTCATCACTAAGCACGGCTGTAAGTTGGGCGAGTTTGGTTTTACTTTGCTCCAATGTCTCAAAAAAATATTCATATATTCTTGGGTGGGCTGATATTCAATAGGTAGCATTTCTGAATAGTGAGTTCCACCTTGGACAGCCTTTTCTCTAACTTCGTTATTTTTTTCAACTATCAATCCATTAATATTCTTCAATAGAAAAATAACATCCTCTGGCAAATAACTTCCTGATAAAATCAGTTCATTCATATTCTTTTTCCTACCTCCTGGCTGTTTTCGAAACTTACAAAAACCACATTTCTTATATTATAATTGCTAAAAATATATGCAAATTCTTTTCTTTTGCTTTCTTCTAAAGGCTTCTCTGAAAACATGAATACTTGGTTGTAATAATCTGAAGGTATATTGTACAAGTATTTTTGTATATCAATATCTTCGTGGGATTTGAAAGCAATTTTTCTATTTATCCCATAATGAGAAATATTTTTTGCGTAAATTGGGCTTCTTGTGGTTGATTGAAAGTATATATTTTTTCCCATTTCACTACTAATTACACATGGAATATAAATAAACTCTTCAGTTCCAACACAAAGGCAATTTCCATCAACTCTATGTTTTTTCAAATCAACTGCAATTTTACTTACTTCTTTTAAAAAGTCTCTATGCATATTTGATGAACATCCAAATCTTCCTGTTTCCATAAGATATCCTTCAACGTAATTTCCACTTCTAAATCTAATATCTTTAAAGTTAATTGGATCTTTATCAACATAAGTCCTCAATCTTGTCAGCGAAATCCAATTCTCCTTTTTTCTCATGTTTAATAGTTCCCTTTATTAAAGAACATACTTTTATATTTTTACCATTATTGTCCTCATACAAAAGTTCTTGTTCACGTTCTCTCCAATCAAGTATTGCTATAACACCAAAGTATTTTCCTTTTATCTTATTAATAAGATTCAATGCAGTTTTCCCTGTTGTAAGCTCATCATCTATTAACACAATATCATCAAATTCCTCAAATATACTTGGATTCAGGGGATAAAGTTGCTGCTCTACAGCATGGGAATGTTCTTCTTCAAATAATACACTAGGCTTAACGCTTTCTATGTTTTCTCTTGTAGTATGAATAAAAGTCGCATTTGAGCAACTATTAAAAACTGCATGGGAAATTCCTGTTGCTGTTTCTGCAAATCCAATAAACAAAGTCTTATTTTTCAGTTCAATTGGTTTCTTTAAAGCGCCTATTGCTTCAGCTAACTGACTTTCGTCAATTTGCTCTCCAAATTCCTTTTCTTGAAGGTAATTAATAGCTTTAACTAAAACTTCAGTGTCCTGAAAATAAGTATTTTCTCTTTCCTCTACCCAACTTCTAGCAAGTAATCCTCCAATAATATTTAGCGCTTGTGGATGCATTGGCAAATGTTTGCCTATAACTTTGCTTACAAAAAGAAATTCTCTTTTTAAGTTCTTTCTTGCAGCCATCTTAAAAAGAAATTCGCTGGGAATATTGTACTTATTCTTCTTTATATCTACTAAAACATCAAGATTTTTATCAATCCTAAAACTTTTCTCATTACTAGAGTAGATTTCTAAAGTCTCTTCCATCATTTAATACCCCCGTTATTTTAGAAAGTAACATAACCTCTTTTGCCCAATTTAAGTGAGGTTTAACTTCGTTCATCTTGTTTAAATAAGCACTTCTAATAACTCCATCTATATCCGATTTTAAAATAGCTTCTGCATCCAAGAATTCTTCCTTAGAAACGACCATTAAAGAATTTATAAGCTTTACTTGTTTGGGATGTATTACAGTTTTTCCCAAGAATCCATTTGCCTTATCAAGTAAGGCTTCTTTAATAAGAACTTCAGAATTATGATCAAAGTATTCATTAACTGCAGCTGAAATAACATAACCATCTCTTTTAAAGACATTGATAATATCAGTAATACAATCTCTAATTACACTAACATCATATATTGTAACTTCTTTATTTCTTCTAAGGCTGTAAATCCCAGAAAAATCAGTTCCTCCTATTCGAACCACTAAAACTATTCCTTTATATTCATCTAGAACTCTCTTTATATTAAGTAATTCATTAATCCTTGTTTCCTTAAAAATAATCTCAGCAGTTTCAAGTATAGGCATTGCATATAAGTTTTTATTATATAACTTGTTATGCTTTGAAATTATCTCTAAATAGCCCCTTCCATCTACTGATTTAAATTTAGGTAACACAAATCCGCAGAGTCCTATAAGCTTTGATTTTTCTAGTATTCTCTGAAGCTGTTCTATATTCCTCACTCTAATAAAAATTAATGGTAATAAATCTAAAAAGCTTTTATTATCCTTGCTTTCATTTTCAATTCTTTCAAAAAGACTAAATAGATTATTTTCTGCCTCTTCCAA
Source organism: uncultured Clostridiaceae bacterium (assembly GCA_963791805.1). GTDB lineage: Bacteria > Bacillota > Clostridia > Clostridiales > Clostridiaceae > JACMJL01. The sequence continues at coordinate 1,009,074 of CAWBTU010000003.1, read as the reverse complement.
TAAATTCGTAGGTACAGAGTCTTCCAAACATATTACTACTGTATGAGAAGTGGTGGATAGAACGTCTTTGATTAATTTTTCTCTTGTTGCTGGAATGTACAAAGTTGCACCAAGTGCATGTGAAAGTATTTCTTTATCTGAACTAAGCATAAACTGCTCAGGTTCCTTATAAAAAATGTTTCTATCTTCAATGTAATCAAAATATCTCATTTTAAATTCCCTTCTTATAGGCATATTCAAAACAAGAGGCTGTATCAAAATATTGATATACTACTTCATACCTTAAGTAATTTTGTAAGATAGTACATCTATTTTGAGACAACCTCACTTAGGCATATGCCTTAACCTAATTTTCTTTCCTGGAAGTCTTTCTTTAATTGTTGAAGTTTTACGCTTCCTTCAACTCTCTTTTGCTTCATTTCATCCTGAATCTTTTTAGTTTCTTCAATACCAGTAACTATTGTGTGCCAAGATTTCTCTAAAGTTTCCACGCTTACAAAACTGCCAGATGCTAGTTTTGCTGTCATTTTTGACTGAAGTGCTGTGTTTTGAGCATTTCTTAATAGTAATTCATTAGTTTTCTCATCTAAAGCTGATAAAGCCTTTGTTTGAATTTCTTGTCTTTTTAGCATTATTGACTGAGTTAAACACTGCTTAAATATTGGCAAGGTAATAATAAATGCAGAATTTATTTTTCTTACAAGATTATAGTTACCATATTGTATTGTCTTAATTGAAGGCATTGTTTGAAGTGCAATATTTTCTGCTAACCTTAAATCAAATATCCTTTGGTCCATCATTTCTCTAACTTGGAGCATACTAGTTAATTCCATTTCATCAACTCTATCTCCTGACTCTTGTGCCTTACGAGTACATTCTGGAATTATGTTAGTATCAAACTCCTCAAGTGCTAACTCTCCAGCATAAATATATCTTTCAAGTTGCTCATAGTACTCTAAATTTTTCTGATACATATCATCAAGATTTTTATTTGTAGTACCAATTTCAGCTTCATAGCTCTTCAAAGTTACATATACTTTATCAACTTCATCACCCATAGTATGATACTTCTTAAAGATAGATTCTATTGAAGCACTTGCTTTATTAAAGAGCTTACCTAGAAATCCTGGTTCCTTTTCTTTGAAATCTTTAATATCAAACCTATCCATAATTTTATTTAGCTCAATAAGCATTGTTCCCGAATCTTCAACTTTAGCAATCTCCATTTGATGAAGTAGCATATCTGAAAATTTAGCGATATTTTCTGCAGTATCATTACCAAATTTCATTATACTGTCCATGTTTTTTATATCAATTTGCTTTACGATACTCATCACTTCTGGTGAGTTTTTAACCTTTAAAGCCACCTCAGCCTTCTGTTCTTCAACATTGTAAACTGGCATTACTTCAAGTTCAGTATTATTTGTTAATACCTCTTGAGGTTGTGATTGATTTCCTGTTAAATTCATTTTTTATTTCCTCCTTTGAAATTTAAAAATTTAAAAATTGATGATTTAGAGTTTTTTGTATTTGTTACTAATACATTCGGTATTTCAAGCTCAAAAGCAACAGATTGAAGTTGGATTACATCAAATAAGTTATCCCTTAGCATTAACTCTAAATTATTGTAGTTAGTTGGAGTAAGTACTACTATATCTGCGCCTACCTGTTTCATAAAGGCAATAATTATAATATCTTCTTCACTAAAACTTTCTCTTGAATTCGCATAAATAACAAGCTTAGGAACTTCAGAAGTATAATCAAATCTTTCTAGTAGTTCTAGCACCTGATTATCCATGCTAATTACTGTCATAAGTATTTTAAGCTTAAGTTTTTCATCCATCTCCTCTTTAAAGGGCTTAGATAAAATCAACTCATTAATTTTGCTAACAATAAGACTTTGCAGTGAGTTTTTTAGAAATCCAAATTTATAAACTGGGCTTTTAAATAGTTTTCCTTCATCTACTAATCCTTTATCATTTAAAAGAAAAGCAGAAGAATATAAATCTTGCTTAGTATAAGTTACCGTTGTAAAAGGCAAATTCTTTACAACAAAAGTGTTTTTTGCATCAATAAAGTATTTGTAATCAGCCCAGTAATCATTTATGTTTTCAAATACACCATTTATTTTCACAAATAAATTAGGAACATATACAGTATTATTTTCTACCTTAAATTCAGGTCTTAGTCTTGCTGGCTCGTTCCACAATATCTTAAGTTCATCATAGGTTGTCTTTATTCCGACTGGACTAGTTATGCCAGCTTCATATTGCCTTGCTTTGAAAAGCCCAGTTTCTCCATCTCCATATATAACTTGCTGTATTTCTTGAGAAGCATTATAAGCTATTGTAGTTTTTCTAACTTGTCTTTCTATTATAGGAAATTCCTCCAAGGGCTTACTAGTATTTAATTTAGTCACTTTGAAATATTCCTGTTTAATATCAAACTCTTCAAAGATCTTATCAAAAGAAAATTCTGAACTAATATAAATTATATCACAACCTAATTTAGAAAAATAAATTAACAAATAGATATCATGATTTTTGATTTCTCCGTAATATAATATCTTAGGATTGTCTTCTTTTATTGATTCTTTAAAAAGCTCATTAGTATATTTGTTTATCCATCCAAGTAACTTTATAATAAAATTCTGAATCTTAGAAGCGTTAATATTCTTTTCTTTATTTAAGTACAAATAAACGACTTCTTTAAATGCAATTTTAGAAATAGAATTCATCTTTTCATCTTTAGATTTTGGAAAACTCTTGAAATTAAGTATCTTGCTAATAAATATATCTCTATTATTTAAATCAAAAAAATTAGATTGCCCTGAAAACTCCTTCATTATACTTGATGTTTCCTCGTTTCCTAACATAGGAATTGGTCCATCAAATTTAACATATCCATTTTTTAAAGAACTTAATTTTCTGTCTAGATTAAATATAGAATTATAATATCTATCTGCGCTATCATTATCTTCTATTCCTATATATCTTTGAAAATACACTGGATAAACAGTGTTTTCAACAAAATCTCTTCTTTTACTTATTGGGACTAAAATATCTACAAAGATATCCTCTGAGTCCCTAATAACAGTTTTGAAACTATTATTAGTTGTTGCCTGCAACGAGGAGTCCACCTTGTTAACTAAAAGCTGAATATCTTTAATCATTGACCTGTTTGCTTCTTCTATAACATTAGAATAGATGTTTTCCTTGTCAATATTTTTAAAAACATCATCTCCAAAGCTATTTATAAATAGTACGTCGCATCCCATTAATGACAGCAAAATAAGAAAATAGCCTTCATGTTTTTTTATTTCTCCATAATAAACTATTTTCGGATTATAAATAGTCATAAAAGAATCAAACAAATTAGGAATATATCCATTTGACCAACATATTAGCTTAATAACAAAATTCATCCCTATACTCATGTTGGAGAGTTTTTCATTTATACTAAAGATTTTAATTACTTCTTTAAGTGCTTCAACAAATTTTGAATTAGCTACAGAATTCGGCAAAATCTCAAGTAGATTTTCTCTCTGAAAAATGCTTACAACCTCTCCGCTAATGAAATGATCTAATGTAATTGTTTTTGAATAAGCATTTGCCCTATCCGTAATTTTTGAATTAAAAGGAATTTCAATTTTGCCATTAAACACAAGATATAAATTTTCAAGCTTACTTAGTTCCCTGTGTAAGTTTAATATTTTGTCTAAATATTCATCTTCTGAGCCTAACCCAATATATCTATAAAAAAATACATATCGATTTGTATCATTAGATGAAGTTTTTCTTTCTCTTAATGGTAATAAAATATCATTAAAAATATTATTACTTTTTAAACTTAAAGGAAATTTATCTGAGTTCATACTTTTATCACCCATATTATTTATTCTTACTTTCTATATATTCTACACTTTCAATAGTAATCCTTCAAGTGAATATATAGAGAAGCAAGTTCATCACTTAAAACATTTATTCCAAGAACTTGCTTCTCACAAGAGTCAAGCATGCTTAAGTGATTTTTTTCAGGTTGTTTGACCCTATTAATTACATTAATATTACATCTATCTGCAAATTAATTGTTATATTCTAAACTTATTTCACAATTTTTTTGTACTCTGGAAAAACTTTAAGAGGATAAAGTTCCTCGTCTTCTTCAATATATTTTACATAATCAGGACTAATATGTACTGCTATATCTAAGTCTTTTAATGCCTCTTCCATTTTATTAGTATGCACATAAAAACATGCTCTGTTATAATATAAAAAGCTTGCCTCTGGATTATTAAGGATTCCTCCTGAAATAATTTTTATAGCTATATCGAACAACTCTCTATTCTTGTAAATAATTGATAAATTTAAATAGCTATATGGATAATTTATGTTTTCTTGTATACTTCTTTTATAGTAATTAATAGATTCCTCTTCCTTATTCAGCTTTCCTAAAATTACAGCCATATTAAAAAGAGCCATATAATGATTAGGCTCAATCCTTAAACTTTGTTGTATACTTTCTAGGGCTAACTCATACTCTTCTAATTTCTCATAAACACTACTTAAATTAGTGTAGGACCAAAAATCGTCCTTATTAAGCTCAATTACTTTCTTATAGCAACCAATTGCATCTTCAAGCCGTTCCAAATCTTCATAAACATTTGCAAGAAAAAAGTATGCTTTGTTATAATCTGGATTTAATTCAATAGCCTTTTCATAGAACTCCGCTGCCTTTTCATTTTCTTCCCTAGTATCATAAATAATTCCTAATCCATAAAAAGCCCTAGAGTCTTCACTGTCTATTGCTAATATTTCTCTATATTTTACCTCAGCTAAAGCAAACTCATCTAGCTCATCATATATAAGTGCCATATCAAGAAGAAGTTCTATATCTTTTTCACCTTTTGTTAAAGCATAAGCCTTTTTAAAATAATCTAATGCCCTTTTAATATTACGTTCACTATAAAACTTTTTACCTAACACTATATAATTCTCAATGATATAATTTTTTACTCTCATCTTATATCCATCCTTTACTATAGCATATTATAATTCTATCACAGCAAAGCTATTTTTAATCAGAAATCAATCAGAAAAAAATGCAATTCTATAAAATTATTTATTGACAGAATAATAATTTACCACTATACTGTAATAAAGTTATAATAAAAAACAAAGCAATGAGTAAGAATAGTAAATATTTTTGAGGATTACAGAGAGTTAGGGGTTGCTGAGAACCTAATATTTTAGAACTTATTGAATGGTCTTATGAGTGGAATCCGAAATTAATTAGTAGGTGACACGGGCTTCTCCCGTTACAGAGATAGGATATAGGAATCTTATTTCCGGTATCTAAAAGAGTTATTGTAGTTTTATCAATTCTACAATTGTAGAGGTGGCACCGTGATTAGCATCGCCCTCTTAATATGCAAAAGCATATTAAGAGGGCTTTTTTTATTTGTTGCAAGATTTTTTATGAATCAAATGTGAAAGAGGGTAATTTAAATGGAAAAAACTAATGGATTCTTTGGACAATTTGGAGGAGCTTTTGTTCCACCACCACTTGAAAAGGTATTAAATGAAACTAAGGAGAATTTTTATACTTGCATAAATGATCCAAGTTTCTTTGAGGAAATGGCTTACTATCAAAAACAATATATTGGAAGAGAAAATCCTCTATATTTGGCTAATAACTTAACAAAAAAAGTTGGTGGTGCAAAAATATACTTTAAGAGAGAAGATTTAAATCATACTGGTTCCCACAAAATTAATAACGCTATAGGTCAAGCACTTATCGCTAAACGCATGGGCAAAAAAAGAATTATAGCTGAAACTGGTGCTGGTCAACATGGAGTTGCTACTGCAACTGTTTGTGCTCTTTTCGGAATGGAGTGCATTATATACATGGGTGAATTGGATATCGTAAGACAGGAATTAAATGTATTTAGAATGAGCTTACTTGGAGCAAAAATAGTACCCGTATCAACTGGAACTAAAACTTTAAAAGATGCTGTAGATGCTGCACTTAATGATTTCGTTGAAAACGCTGAAGATACTTATTATCTTTTAGGGTCTGCAGTTGGTCCAGATCCATATCCAACTATGGTTAGAGAATTCCAGAGCATTATAGGAATCGAAGCTAGAAGACAGATACTTGAAGCAGAAGCTAAACTTCCTGACTATCTTGTTGCCTGTGTAGGTGGTGGAAGTAATGCAATTGGGTTATTTCATCCTTTCTTTGAGGATAAAGATGTTAAAATCATTGGCGTTGAACCTGCAGGAAAAGGACTCGACACAAATGAGCATGCTGCTTCTATGACAAAAGGTTCTGTTGGAATAATACACGGTTTCAAATGTTATAACATTCAAGATGAACAAGGAGAGCCTCTTCCGGTTTATTCTTCTGCAGCTGGTCTTGATTACCCTGGAGTAGGTCCTGAACATTGTTACTATAACGATATTGGTAGAGCCCAATATGTATCAGTTACAGATGATGAAGCCTTAGATGCTTTTGTTGAACTCTCAAAAGTTGAAGGTATAATCCCTGCTTTAGAAAGCGCTCACGCAGTGGCTTATGCAATAAAGCTAGCCGCTACATTGCCAAAGGACAAGACAATTATTGTAAACCTCTCTGGTAGAGGCGATAAAGATGTAGATCAAATTAAACAAATGCTTGACGCTAGAGCTTAATATATAGTTTTGCTGTACCCTCTAACAATAAATGTTAGGGGGTGCAACTATTTTAAAATAAAACTGAGTGATTTTTCTTGTTACCTAATTTAGCCATCCTTAAAAGAATAGATGTTATAGATAGTTTATGGTAAAATATATTAGTATGTTTCATAAAAATTAAAAACTCTGTTTCAATAAATATGAATCCAATTTTTTTCATACATTTAGGAGGTAACCTTAAAAACAATGGCTAAAATAATTAAAAGAATATTACTACTAGTTGCTACTGTAATAATTGTGTTAATTGCATGGAAATCAATTGGTAATTATAGACACGAATTGAAGTTTGAAAGTTTTAATGATGATTATTATAAGCAGCTATCAGAAAATCCTAAAACCAATTTAGAAAGTGATAATGTAGACTATGGGAAAGTGTCACTAAAGCATAATAATAGCAGTGTCCCTGTTCTAATGTATCATTCTATAAGAACTCAAAAAAATAATCCATATATGATTAGTCCTGCTAGGTTTGATAAGGACATGCAGTACTTACACGATAATGGATTTACAACTTTAAGTACAGAAGAATTTTACGACTTTATGATTTATAATAAACCAGTTCCAAAAAAATCCATACTTATTACTTTTGATGACGGATATGAAGATAACTATACAACTGCATTTCCTATATTAAAAAAATATAATCTGAAAGCTACAATTTTTATAATAACTGACTATGTGGATAAAGGAAAACAATATTTATCATCTGCTCAACTAAAAGAAATGGAAGCTCATGGAATTGACATAGAGAGTCACACATTTAGACATGATAAATTAGCAACCTATGATTATTACGATCAGTTAACTACTTTAAAAGCATCAAAAGAATTTATAGAGAAAACACTAAATAAAAAAGCAAATTTTATATCTTATCCATTTGGAAGTTATAATATGGATACCTTAAAAGCATTGAAAGAAGCTGGATATGAAATGGCATTTACTACTGATGGTAGATGGGCAAATAAATCAAATGGAATACTTACTCTTAATAGAGTTTTTATTAGTGGATTTCATCACAATACATCCTTTAAAACACGAGTGCACCACAGTTGGTACATAGTTAAATATTTGTATTTTTGGTAACCTTAAAATTAATTAATCAACATATAATATATAACTGATATCAGCTATAATGTTATAAGGAGATTTTAAAATATGTTAATTTTTGCAGTTGTTTTTATTAACCTCGCTCTAATATTTTACACTACTGGTGTTTGGATTGAACGAAAACAAGCTTGCCTCTCTTTTTTAAATGTTATCATTTTTTGGATTGGGTTGTTGTTTGATATTTTGGGGACAATTATGATGTTCATACTATCTAACGCAGGTATAGAATTTAATTTCCATGGAATTACTGGGATAATAGGAATTATCTTAATGCTACTTCATTCAATTTGGGCTACAAAGGTTCTAGTGGAAAATCAAGGAGAAATGAAATTTAGGTTTCATAAATTCAGTATTATTGTATGGCTAATTTGGCTTATTCCTTTTTTTTCAGGTGCAATTTTAGGAATGAAAAAATAAACCACAAGATTAAGAATAAATTTTATGATAGGAAGGTAACATAAATATGAAAAATCAAGGATTAGTTTTAGTTTTAAATTTAATAGCTACAATGGTTTTTGTAGCTATTAGTATTATTTGGTTTGTTTATGGTAAGCCACTTGCAGGAATAATTATGGGGTCGGCTGCACTACTATTTACAGTCTCTACTTTTATCCAAATTAGAAACTCAAAATTATAAACCTACTGGACTTCTAATTTATATTTTTCAAGATATTCCCTAACCTGAGAAGGCTTTTTAAAAATAATAATATCTTTATCTTTAGAACAATTTTTTAATTTTTTCAATATTATTGGCTTCACATTTTTATTATAGTTCCATACCCATTTGAAAAATTCTGAGTTCAAATGTTCTTTGCACTCTTCATCTATATCTGTTTTAACCTTGGGGCTATAGCTAAATCGCCTTCTTATTATGCGGCACATACGGCGAGTTCTAGTCATATCAAAAAATATTACCGTATCTGCCTCTTTTAACCTTAAATCTAATGTTCTAGTATAATTTCCATCTATAATCCATTCATCTTCATATACAATTTGGTTAATAAAAGCTTCCCACTCTTCATTTGGTGTTGTAATCCAACCTGGTTTCCAAAAAAATATATCTAAGTGATACACTTTAAGTCCAGTAAACCGCCCAATTTGTCGCGCAAATGAAGATCTTCCAGACCCACCGCAACCTAAAACTAATACTTTTTTCATATTTTTCCACCCTATTCTGTTAATTATTAACTATACTATTTTATCACAAACTTCCTATATGGTACAATTAATTTGAAAGAGAGTTGTTCAAAATTGGCAAATATTATTTATGAAAATCCATATCAAAAAGAATTTATTTCTGAGATTACTAATATTATCGAAAAAGATGGCAAATATCACATAGAACTTGACAATACATATTTCTATCCAGAAAGTGAAGTTCAGCCCAGCGACACAGGATACATAAATGGAACAGCAGTATCTTTTGTTTATCAAGAAGGTGAAAAAATATATCATGTTATTGATAAAAAACCCTCAAAGATTCATAGAGTAACTTGCACCATCGATTTTGAAAAAAAATTTGACTTTATGCAACAAAACTTAGGTCAGAAAATACTTTCTTATTGTTTTATGGAAATGCTCAAAGCTAATACCATAAAAACAAATATACAAAGCAACTCTTGCTATATAGATTTAGATAAAATTATAGAAATTACGGAAATCAGAAATATAGAAAAAATGGCCAATGAAATAATTTCTGATAACCATAAAATTGAAACTATTTATGCTACAAATTCAGAACTAAAAAAAATTTGCTCTAAAAAAATTCATACTGTCGGAAATTATCCAACTAGGATAGTTAAAATAGGTGATATTTCAGCAATTCCATGCAATGCCACATATCCACTATCAACAATTGAAACTCAAATAATCAAAATAATGAAAATTCAAAGTCGCTCTACTTCAACAAGGATAGAGTTTATCTGTGGTACACGTGCAGTACATGACTATTTTAAAAAATATGAAACTTTAGAAACTATGACTAAGCTTCTATCCTGCAACCATGAAGAATTGTTGCCTAAAGTGGACTGCTTAAGTGCTGAACTAAAAAAAGCCATATTCGAAAAGAATTCATTGAAATCACAAGTAGCTGACTTTGAAGTTCAAAAACTACTATCAAATTGTGAAAATATCAATAGTGTAAGGGTCCTTAAGTCAATATATACTGATGTTGATGTTAAATATACAAATGCTTTGGCTTCAAAATTAGTGCTTTTTCCAAGTGTAGTAGTATTATTTGGTTTGCAAGTTCAAGATAAAACTCATGTTATTTTCATGAAATCAAAAGATTTAAAGCTATTGAGCATGGATTCCCTTATTAAAGACGCACTTACCTTAATTGATGGTAAAGGTGGAGGAAGCGAATTCTCAGCTCAAGGTGCAGGTAAAAGTTCAAATAATTTATCATCATGTTTAGATTATGCTTATAGAAAAATTAAAAATTCTATATTAAGTTGATTCATATTTTTTAATATTAATCCTTAAATTTAATCAGTGGAATTTTTTATTTCCAAATTAAAGTATACACTATAATTCTTTTAAATAAAACATATATTAACATTTTTATAGAAATATATGCTTAAATGTTAACTTTAGCTTTTTCTACCCTATTTTTCCGACTGAAAACACCCATAAAAATTGGTGCAAACAAAACTAGTAACGATATTATTATCTATGTTACATAATATCCATAGTAAATCATCACTATTGGTTCCATTGCGAATCCAGTACCTGTTAACATTGGTATCACAGCATTAATTCTTCCTCTATGAGAAGCGGGAGAATTATTTTATTGTCATTTCATAAGTTAGGGTGAAAGTAGCTAGAAATAAATATACCTTTTTGGCTAATTGTGGTATAATTAATCTATATATCGATGTTAAGGAGGTGGATATCTTGACAACATCAATTTACGGAGTATCAAATTATTATAATTCAATTTCGTCACTATATAAAAATTACCCACTAAACACAATTAACAATCTCTCAAGTACCAACTCTACTAATAAATTAAGCACTCAATCACTTTCAAAAAATTTATACTCTAGTACATCATCATATTTGACTTCACTACAAAGTAATATGAGCAACTTGACTTCTGCTTCAAAGCCCTTATTGAATAGTAATGCTAGTTTTAGCAAAAAAACTGTTACATCATCAGACAGCACCTCGGTATCAGGTACTGCAACTTCAACATCAACACTTGGAGCAAACACAATAAATATAACTCAACTTGCAACTGAACAAAACAATATTGGAAATAAACTAAACTCTACTGAAAAGTCATCTAATCAAGGACTTAACACATTTTCATTAAAGGTTGGTGACTCTGCAGCTAAAAGTATTTCATATACAGTATCTGGCACGGATACAAATAAATCTGCCTTGGAAAAGATGGCTAGCTCTATAAATTCTTCAAAATCTGGTGTTACAGCTAACGTTGTTTCTGATTCTAAGTCAGGCACTAGTTATATCAATCTGCTATCTGACAAAACTGGAACAAATAGTTCCTTTTCATTAGAAGATATTTCTGGAAGTGCGGTGGCTACTTCTGGAACAAATTTAACAAAAACTGAATCAAAGAATGCAGAATATACACTTGATGGAAAACAAGCTACATCTCAAAGCAACACTATAGCAATTGATAATAATAAAACGAAAATTACATTAACTAAGGCATCAGGTAAAGATGTTACTTTAACTACCAGCGCTGATACTTCTTCAATAAAAGACGATATAAAGAATCTACTTGCAAATTACAATAAAGTAATAAACTTCGCAGAAACAAATGTAAGTAGCTTTAGCGGTGCCCAAACTATTGAAAAAGATATTAGTAGTATAATGACTTCAAGAAGGTCCTCTTTAGCGTCTATGGGAATAACTATAAATAATGATAAAACTGTTTCTATTGACGACAAAAAACTGGACAAGTCATTAAAAGAAAATTTAACCAGAGTTAAAGATGTTTTCAGTGGTAATTACGGAGTTGCTCAAAACTTAAATAACAAAGCCTCAACTATAGCAGCTTCGCCATTGAAATATACAAAACCTACAGATTTTACTAGTGTATTTTCTAATTTCTATAATTACCTTACACCTTCTAACAGTTTAGTGTCTGGACAAAACATGTATACAGGAACACTGTTAGACTCTTTAGTGTAATTTTAGGCAAACTTGCAAAAGGGGATATCTCCTAAAATGATTTTTCAATCATTTTTGAGATACCCCCTTTTTATTTCATCTATTACACTATTAATTATTTCTTCAACATCTTTTTGGGAACAATCCACTGTAATATCAGCATACTTCTCATATATAGGAACTCTTTGATTATACATATCAAAAATGCTCTGATTCTTATCTAATGCAATTCCTCTAGTAGAGATATTATCTAATCTTCTACTCATCTCTGCAAAATCAATTTTAAAATAAATTACTATCCCTTCTTGTTTTAAGTACTCCATAGCCTTTGAGCTATAAATAACACTTCCCCCTGTAGCAATGATAGACTTCTTACATCTAATGGATAAAATACTACTCTCTTCTATACTTAAAAAGCTCTTAATTCCCTGTGTATCAATAATTTCCTGCAAAAGCATATTACTGTTCTCTTGTATTACTATATCCGTATCTACAAAACTCATTCCTAAAGTCTTTGCAAGTATAATTCCTACTGTACTTTTTCCTGCACTTGGCATTCCAATGAGAACAATGTTTTTCATAAGCTCCTCCTCTAATATGCTGCTATTTTTCTTATTACATCAATAACTGTTCCATCTCTATATTCAACTACCGCAACAATTTCTTTACTGAAATTAATTTCTTCCGGCTTACCTGTAATACCCTCAGCTTTTTTCATTAATTCTTCAATTGTTATTATTGGTAAACTTGTTTTTTTAAGTTTTTCTATTAAATCAAGCCTTACTGGATTCACTGCAATTCCTCTTTCAGTAACCACTACATCTATGCTTTCGCCTGGAGTTGTTATTGTGGTGACTTTTCTTTTTATTATAGGTAGTCTTGCTTTTATTAAATTAGTTACCACTATTGCAAGCTTTGCTCCTGCTGCAGTATCACTATGACCGCCAGAACCCCCCATAATTTTTCCGTCAGAGGCTGTTGTTACATTTACATTAAAATCAACATCTACCTCAGTGGCACCTAAAATCATAATATCTAATTTATTCGCTACTGCACCTTTGTTATGGGGGTTTCCATACATAGATGCTGACATTCCTTGATGGTTATGATTGTCTCTATAGGATTCCACAGCTTTTAAATCAAAGCACTGAACATCCAACAAATTTCTAAATATTCCTTCTTCCATCATCTCAACAAGATATCCATTAATTCCACCTGATGCAAAAGAACCAACAATTCCCTTACTTTTCATGATATTCTTAAGCTCTTCTGCAACCGCTAGTGAAATTCCACCTGCTCCAGTCTGAAAAGAAACCCCATCCTTTATTAATCCTGATGCTTCCATAACTTCAGCTGCCATTTTTGCAATCTTGAGTCCAACAGGGTCTTTTGTTATTTTAGTTGTGCCTGAAACTATTCCATCAGGATTCCCTATTGAATCAACCTTTACTATATAATCCACACTGGCTTGTGAAATTTCTATTGGACATGCAGGATATGCTACAAGGTTGTCAGTTATTACTACTACTTTGTCTGCATATTCAGCATCAGCAACTGCATATCCAAGCGCTCCACAGGCTGATTTTCCATAGACTCCATTAATATTTCCATAGTTATCTGCCGTCGGCGCTGCAATAAAAGCTACGTCAATATGTAAATTGCCACTCTCAATAGCTCTAGCTCTGCCGCCATGAGTTTGCATTATTGCAGGATTTTCTAAATACCCTAAGGAAATTGCTTCTGCAACAGCTCCTGACACATAGGCTGTATATATGCCTGTAATAACTTTATTTTTTATATGTTCAACTATTGGTTCATGAACTGGAAAAATAGAGCTAGCAGCTACAGTTATATTTCTTACTCCCCTCTTGCTTATTGCATCAATCACCATGTTCAACACATAATCTCCATTCCTTAAATGGTGATGAAAGGATATAGTCATACCGTCTTTTATATTAACTCTATCTAAAACTTCATCAATTGAACTTATTAATTTGTTCTCACCTGGAATTACTGGGTTAACCTTTACCTTAGTTTTGATTATCTGATTTCTATGTTGAAAAGCTCCCACAAAAGGAGAAATCTCACCATACCCCTTTACAAAATCCGGAAGTTCTCTTAAAGTAGCATTCCTCATAATAAAATCTCCCTATCTTACAACTACTTGTTTCTTTTTTTAATTACCATATACAACAAATACAAATATCCTGCTACAGCAGCAAAGAAAATCAATTGATATACAATATTACCAATTGATCCAAAGGCTAAAAAAGATAACGGTAATAATAGCGTTATGCCCAAAAATAAAAAATATAATAAAATCTTCATGGTAGTTCTCCTTAAAATTGATTATTTTTATTTGGCCCTTGATTCTTTCCCATATTTATAATATTTAATGCTCTGCTAATAATAGGCGCATCAACCATTTTTCCATCTAGTGAAAAAACACCCTTGCCCTCTTCCTGCGCAATTTTCATTGCTTCAATAACTCTAAATGCATGCTGTAATTCCTCTTCAGAAGGAGCAAAAACATTATGAATTTCTTCTACCTGCCTAGGATTAATAGCTGCCTTTCCTGTAAATCCGATGCTTTTCCCTTTTTCAGTGTCTTCTCTTAATCCAACTACATCATTTGTATCTGTAAAAGGTGTATCAATGGCATCAACTTTTCCTGCACGACAAGCAACAGCAACCTTATTCCTTGCATACAAAATTTCTTCACCTTTCTTCGTTCTTTTCACCCCAAGATCTGCAGTCAAATCTTCTCCTCCAAGGAGTACAGCAATAACCCTAGCTGAACATTGAATTACAGAAAAAATAGTTTCAAGTCCAAAAGCAGTTTCTATCAGTGGAATTATCTTTATAATTCCAGGTTCAAAGCCCTGTTGCTCTTCTATTTCTTTCAGCAATGCATCTACTAATTCTATTTCTTTTTGATCTGCTTTAGGAATAAGTAGGGCATCCGGTTTAACTTTGGCAATTAACTTTATGTCCTCAAACCCAAATTGTGAACTTAGTGGATTAACTCTTATCACCACTTCAGTTCCATTAAAATCAACAGATTTAATTGCTTCTCTAACAAGTATTCTCGCTGAGTCCTTTTCTGTTACACTTACTGCATCCTCTAAATCCAAAATAACAGAATCTGCTCCTAGTATTCCTGCATTTTGAAGCATACCTGGATTGTTCCCTGGTATAAAAAGCATAGTCCTTCTAAGTTTATTCATTCTAACACCTCTACTAACTATAGTGCTCTTCTAACAGCTGTTTCTACCCTTGATTTTATAGTGTAATCTAATGCACCTTTATCCTGAGCAACTATTGTTATATCCTTAACATCTAATTCATTCAACTTTTCTAGAATTGTTGTCTTTATTGACTCACCAAACTGCTTAAATACAATACTCTCCAAACTTAGGCTAATTCCACCTTCAGGATTTGGAGAAACCATAATTAATATATCATTAGATTCTAGAGTTCCCGCCTTGGCAGCTTTAATTATCTTCATCTTATTCTTCCTTTATGTTATCTAAATAATTCTTTTGACCAATTTCATATAGATTATTACCTTCACTATCTATTATAACCACTACAGGAAAATCTTTTACTTCAAGTTCTCTGATTGCTTCAGCCCCTAAGTCTTCATACGCGAGAATTTCAGCACTTTTAATTGATTTACCAATCAAAGCCGCTGCTCCACCTATAGCTCCAAAATACACTGCTTTGTTTTTGATTATTGACTGAACAACTTCTTCGGACCTTAATCCTTTTCCAATCATACCTTTAAGTCCTAACTCAAGTAGACTTGGGGCGTAAGAATCCATTCTATAACTAGTTGTAGGTCCCGCAGATCCCATCACTTTACCAGGTTTCGCAGGTGTAGGCCCTACATAATAAATTATTTGGTTCTTTAGCTCTATTGGCAGCTTCTTTCCTGTTTGAATTAACTCCACCAATCTTTTATGAGCTGCATCTCTTGCAGTGTATATCGTTCCAGAGAGTAGCACTGTATCTCCAGCATGTAAATCTTTAATTTTATCCTCTGTTAGAGGAGTTGTTATTCTTTTTTCCATCAATAATCCTCCTCACTCTAAATTGTTATTTCAGCATGTCTTGTAGCATGGCAACTTACGTTGACTGCCACAGGAAGCCCTGCAATATGAGTTGGATATACTTCTATATTAATACCTAAAGAAGTTGTTTTCCCTCCAAAGCCTTGAGGTCCAACCCCCATTTCGTTTATCTTCTCTAATAATTCTTTTTCTAATTCTTCATAAAATGGGTTCTCATTGGGCATATTTATTGGTCTCAAAAGAGCCTTCTTAGCTAAAACTGCAACCTTATCAAAGGTACCACCTATTCCTACTCCAATTATTGTTGGAGGACATGGATTAGGGCCTGCTTCTTTTACGGTATCAAGTATGAATTGTTTAACACCTTCTATTCCATCTGAAGGTTTCAGCATTTTTATTTTGCTCATATTCTCTGATCCAAAACCTTTGGGTGCTACTGCAATTTTCAGTTTATTTCCAGGAACAATATCATAATATATTACAGCAGGAGTATTATCTCCTGTGTTAATTCTTTCTAGCGGATCTCCAACTACTGATTTCCTTAGATACCCTTCTTTATAACCCTGCTTAACTCCTAGATTAATAGCTTCCTCTAAATTACCTCCAACTATATGTACATCTTGACCTAAAGACACAAATACACATGCCATTCCTGTGTCCTGGCACATTGGCACATTTTCATTTTCTGCAATCTCAGCATTTACCAATAGTTTATCTAATACATCCTTTGCAATTGGCCACGTTTCTTCCCTAGCTGCCTCTTTTAATTTATTTTTAATATCCTTTGAAAGATAATAATTTGCGTCTATACATAAATTTTTTACAACTTTAATAATGTCTGATGCATAAATTTCTCTTATTGACGACATCTGATCGATTCCTCCTATCAACGTTACTATATCTATAGTACACCAATTTCAAATATTTGAAAAGTATACACAATATAGTTGTTGCCCCTGCATATACTATAGATATCCCCTTCTTATTTTAAATAGAAGGTAGAAGAAATATAACTAAACCGTTCATATTTATCTTTTGCACTTTGGTGGGACATACTTCTTTTATTAGTTGTCCAACAAAGGTCATGGTATCTCCTGTTATCTAAAGCAATCCTTAATTTTCTAAAGAACTATCATATTCTATATAAGTTTTAGTAAATCTTACACCTATAGCTATTAAAACTTCTAAACCTGCTGTTAATAGTAATACATTCTGGGCGCTAATCATTTCAGCTCCAGTTGTTCCAATTAATATTGACAGAATGGATATAGGACTTGAAATCATTCCAATTGCACTAAAAACTTTTCCTCTACTTTCATCAGGCACTATGCTTTGTATTGTAGAATTTAATATTATGCTGTGTGCAGTACCAATACATCCTAGGAACGCAAATATAACAACAGATAACGGGAAATATCTATTTACAATAAATAAAGTAAAAAATACCGAATCAAATAAAAGAATATTTAAAAACAGTCTAAATTTATTCTTATGCTTTTTTACAAGTATTCCAATGGCAAAACTTCCTAGAACTGCTCCGACTCCTAAAGAAGATAATAAAATACCCCAAGCTACTTCCGCATTACTTCCTAAATGAAAGGATTGCTTTAATAATATATAAATCAATGGACCTTGCATTGCCATTGCAAAGTTTACGTATTGATCAATAAGAAGTATTAACTTCAAGGTCTTATTTTTCCACATTATTGATGCTCCACTCTTAAATTCCTTAAGATATCCCTCCTTATTCTCATTTTTAATATCCAAATGAGCTTCCTTAATAAAAATTGTAAATATAATAGCACAAGAAATGAAAAAGGATACTGAATCAAAAACAAATGCATTCCTAACACCTACAAAACCCACAACTGCTGCCCCCAGTGCAGATCCAACAATCAATACTAAATTATTATTTATTGCTATAAAAGAGTTAAGAAGCGGTATATCCTCCTTTTCAACTAAATTAGGCTCGAAAGACCTCTGTGCTGGAATTCTAAATACATTTACCAGTGCGGAAATAAATGCTATTAAATAAATCAAATTTAAGTCATTAACAAATATAATTGAAAGAGTAACAAATCCACTGAAGAAATCTGATAAAATCATTACTCTCTTTCTAGAAAATCTATCAATGACTATTCCAGCCAATGCTCCAAAGAAAATAAAAGGAATACATTCAGCTATAGCTAAAAATCCTAAATTAGTTATCTTCCCATTTGATAAATCATATACCTTTTTTAACAAAGCAAAATAACTAATTTTACTTCCTAATGAAGAAACAAAGCCTGCAATAATTATCTTCATCAAAGCTTTGTTTTGAAACAAGTTCTTATATTCTTTTTTTATGCTTTTTAAATTCTGCTTTATTTGATTTGTCACAAAACCCTCCTGCCAAGATATATCTTAGAAATTACTATTTTGCTGCCTTTTGAACTTTAACTATCTTTCCTTTTATAGTTATTTCTTTTAAGGCTTTAATTACTTCTGCTCCCTTTCCCTCATGTATATCCACGTAGGAAATATTTTCTTGAACATCAATAATTCCAATGTCTTCAGAAGTAATTCCTTCAATACTTGTAATAGCACCAACAATATCTCCTGGTCTAATTTTCTTCTTTTTACCTGCATTAATATATATTTTTGTTATCCCTTTATTAAGCTCTAAGTTTTTATCTCTCCTTGCTTTAGGTTTAGGTTTGATTTTTTCGTTAAAATGAAGCTTTGCAGCTTCAACCTCAGCTTTTGAAGGCTCTTTTTCTTTAAAAAGTTCATAGCCAATGTAATCTTCAATTTCCTTTAAAAACTTATTTTCAAAAGGAGTTAACAAGGTTATAGCCTTGCCCTCTTTTCCTGCTCTTCCTGTTCGTCCTATTCGATGTACATAACTTTCTTTCTCTAAAGGAATATCATAATTGATTATATGCGTCACATCTTCAACATCTATTCCTCTTGCAGCAACATCTGTTGCAACTAGAAATGTAAACTCTCCATTTTTAAAGCTTTTAATTATTTCTAATCTGTCATTTTGTAACATTCCTCCATGAAGTCCCTTACATGAATAACCCCTATCTTGCAATCTCCTAGCTAATCTATCAACATTATCTTTTGTTCTACAAAAAAGGATGCAACTATCTGGATTCTCCATATAAATAATATCATTTAAAAGTTTGAATTTATCTTCTTCCTCAACCTCATAAATAACCTCACTAATTTTTTCTACCGTAAGTGTTTCAGGATTTATTTCAACAGTAATTGGTTCTATCATATAACTTTCACTTAAAGCTTGGATCTTTTCTGACATTGTTGCAGAAAATAGCATTGTAATTCTTTCTTTTGGTAACCTGTTAATTATTGCTTCCACTTGTTCAATAAAACCCATATTTAACATTTCATCCGCTTCATCTATAATTAAATATCTTATTTCATCTGCGTCTAAAGTTCCTCGCTCTAAATGATCTAAAGTCCTTCCAGGAGTACCTACCACCACATGAATCCTCTGCTTTAGTTCTTTGGCCTGATTATTAAAGGGCTGTTTTCCAAAAATTGCAGCTGCTCTAATTCTTTTAAATCTTCCTATGTTTCCTATTTCTTCTTTTACCTGTACACAGAGTTCTCTAGTTGGTGTAAGAACTAAAGCTTGAGGTTTATTTCTTTCAATCTCTAGTTTTTGGCATAGCGGTATTCCGAAAGCTGCCGTCTTTCCGCTACCAGTCTTAGATTTAACTATAATATCCCTATCCTGAAGTGCCAAAGGAATTACTTTCCCTTGAACCTCAGTAGGTTCCTTATATCCTATTTTCTCTATTGTCTTTATTATATCTTCACTTATATTAAAACTTTTAAAAGTTTTATCCTCCATTATTTATCATTACCTTCCAAAATTTAAGATTATTTGTTAACTACTTGGAATCTTAATATATAAAACATTTACAGCTAAGTAACAACATGATATTTTACTACTATGTTTATATATTAAGATATCTTGTATTACATTCATATTCAGATATATCACTTTAATGAATGGTAAATTAGCTAGTTTGATTTGTTTCTTTTGGATGCTAAAGCAATTATCCTATTCATCTCATTGTTTACAATCATAAAGCCTTCATCTACTCCCATGCCTGGCTTCGCTAAACATTGGTCAGCTCCACAAGCTACTGCAATATTGGTACATATCTCTGCAGATCTATTCGTTTCATTGCAAGTACCTCCACAATATGCTCCTACACCAAGCTTTTTACAGTAAAGAATTGCTTCTATTATATTATTGACCCCACCTAAATCAGGTGTCTTAATTTGAAGCATATGTCCTGCCTTATTATCAGCGAAATATACTACATCATCATAAGTATTACACCATTCATCAGCAACAATTTCAACATTAATTTTTCTTTTATCTAATTCTGCACAGATTTCTTTAAGCGCTTCCATCTGTTTTTCTCTATTTTCAACATCCATAGGTCCTTCAATTCTTAAATGAAAGGGCTTAGCTGCCTCTTCAAGTGTACCTAAATATTTTACCATTGCATCAATATCATTATTAAATATTATTCCTATTGTACCATATACATCAATATGAAATATAGGAGAATAATCTTCATTCGTTCTTAATTTCAAAACTCTATCTCTTAGCCACTCCACATAGGAAAGTAATTTTTCGCCTTTAAGTCCTAGTTTCTCCTCAACATTATTAATTAGTCCATGTGGCATTACATCTGCACCTTTTATAATCATTTTATCAACATTATCAAATCTAGAATCACCAGATTGGGTAAATATGGGGATTCTTTTAATTTTATTTCCTATCCCATATTCTTTAGAAACGACTTCTGCCATAGTAATTTTTCTTGTTTTTGCTACTGCATCAAGAATGGCTTGAGTTATACCATACCTTATAGCTGTGTGGAGTCTTTTACCATTTATATTCATATGGTCAAACTCTTCTGCTAAAGCTTTAAATGAATTAACTTCTCTACCAATTAATTTAGGTGCTATTTCTCTTTCAATTATAGGAATAAAATCTTCAGCTAGAAATAAAGGATCTCTCCCACCTGCTCCAGAATACTGAACAGCTGCACAATCTCCATATGCAACCTGGCCATCTTCAAGTACTAGCATTATTGAAATTGATTCTCCAGCTTGCCTAACAGCTCTGAAACCTTCAGTAACTGGATCTCCAATATAGGTAAATCCATCGTGTTTAGCACCTTTTTTTATTGCTCTTTGATCATCAAAATAAAATCCTGTTCTTCCAGCGGAACAAACTAAATCTACTATTTTCATATCTATCTTCCTTCCATGTTGGCCTATTAATATAAAAGTTTCTCTTGATTAAGTCCGTATTATACTAGGAGACAGACCTGAAAAATTAGGTCTGTCCCTTGATGTATTATTCCGTTTATACGCTTACTAATTCTGGTCTCCCAATTAAAACACCTTTACTTACAGCATAAACATCGTCTATGGTCATATTAAAGCTTATTTTTCTTCCTTCAAAAATTGCTCGCTTTTCAAGCTTTAACATATTATAATCTTTAATTTCCTTATTAAAAGGAATATTCCCAAAGCTTAAATATCTAATGCATCCATTATTATCTCTTGCTGGCATCATTTTTCCTGCATTATATTTACTTGGAGCAAAAGGTATATCAATTACACCTGCTTCGAAAGCCCTTACTGTACCAGTTGCTAAATCTCCTTGCCCAAGTTCATAGACTTTATCTAATATACACTTTGTCTCGGCCTTTATAATTTGAATTTCTGCATCTAATTCTTTTGAAAGTGTCATCCTTTGTCCTTGTAATAAATTAAGAGTCATCTTTGTAGCCTTTAATCCTTCTGCGTTTGCTTCTTTTGTTGGTATTCCTAGTGCTTCATGTGGAGTTTTTACTATAACCTTTGTAGCTCCTGCTAAAGCTGCTGCAACTGACCCTGTTGAAATTACGCCAAAGGCTTGAGCCTCATCTGCTGGAAATCCACCCATCCATTGATGAAAAACCGTTGTCAAGTATACATCATATCCAAACATTTTTAAATATTCCCCGGCTTGCTCCTCTAATGCTCTTAATGCTGCTATATCTTGTATTAGGTTACCACATTGTCCATATCCTAAAGTTAGGTTTTTGACTCCTTGTTCTGCAGCCAGTAGTCCTTAGATAATTGCTACTACATTAGAAATACTTGGAGGTACTAGCGTTCCAGTTAATGGCCCAAAGGGTTCTCTATTTAACGCTATTCCTTGCTCCTCATAAAAGCCAACCAATCTATCACAGTATTGCCAATCTCTAATAGACTTTTCAATTGAAATGTTTTTTGCATATGGAATATTATAAGATATTCCACCACCCTCATTAGAAGTCCAACCTGAAGCATGTATTATTTCTGTTAATAATCTAGCATCAGGTGTTCCATGCCTAGCTTCAATAGGAACCCCCACTTCTTCAAGAATTCTTCTACAGCCATGTACTCCGTGATTTACTGCTGGAAACCCATTCAATAATGATCTTCCTGCTGCTCTACTTTCCTTAATTCCAAATTCACATTCATCGTACCTATTTTGTCTTGTATAGCTATCTATTGTTGTAGGCAGTAAATCTGCTCCTCCAACATTTTCAAGATAATTTAATAGTTCAATGTGCTCATCGATTAGCGCAACACCGGCTCTAGGTTGTGCTAAAGTTACTCCTGCCTCTTTAGCTTTTCTTAACTTTATAGGAAAACTCTTTTCTTTAGGAATTTGTTTTAGATAGTCCACAGCCTCTTGCAAATTAACATCTTTCCCTGTAGGCCACTGAGTTAATATTTCCTTTCTAATTTTAAAAAATTCATCTTCAGTCATTCTTTTATTATTTATTCCCACTAAATTTACCCCCTTAGGATACTTTAAGTAAATATTTTTTCATCATTCTAACTGCTAAATCTGGATAGTCCTGTGCTAATAGACCCATTGCCCACATAATATAATCTTTATCAAGTAAAAGCAGTGGCTCCTTTGGCTTTAAATATGTTGAATTACTAGTATCAAAAGTTCCTGCTTTAAGTATTTCTGCTGAATTTCTACTATTGGCCAAAATCCCTCCTGTTCCAATTAAACAGTTCACGTTCATTAAATCTTTGCCTATCTGTGTAAAAACTGCACCCATGGGAGTGTACATACTTTCAATGATTCCCACATGTCTTTCCATAGATATACCTATGGCAACTTTTGCCATAGCCTCATCAAATTCTATAGCTTCTTTAGAATCAGCTATAAATTCGATTTTTTCTGTTCTTAACCTGCAATTTTTCTCTATATCAGTATCTTTATCTTCAATATGCTTACCAATGGCTTTTGTTCCTGCTACTTCCCAAAGTGCTAGAGCTGAATATCTCATCCCAAGATCTCCCTCAACAGTTCTCTTTGCAAAGGGCTCTTGCAGGCCTCGCAGTGTTACGCCAGAATTTGAAGGTTCTCCACTAGCTATAGAATGAATATCTGTAGTAGCTCCACCTATATCTACAACTATTAACTCTCCTATTCCTTCTTCCTTATCAGAACCTATACTGAGTATTTCAGATGCCTTTATCACTGCCGCAGGTGTAGGCATCAATATGCCATTAATAAAGCTTTCCGCATTTTTCATTCCTTTTGCTTCTACAATTTTATCCATAAAAACTTTTCTTATTTCTTCTCTAGCTGGCTCAACATTTAGAAAGTTTAGTTTGGGCATTACGTTTTCAGTAATTCTATAATCAAACCCTGCAGACTTTAATATTTCTTCTACCTCATCACTTGCGGTCTTATTTCCAGCAACTACTATTGGAATATTAATTCTATATTCAACAAGTTTTCTCGCATTATTAATTATACAGTCCTTATTACCTCCATCTGTACCTCCTGCTAACAAAATAATATCTAATTTGCATTCCTTAATTTCTTGTAATTCTCTAGATGAAAGTTCATGACTATAGGTTTTAAGAACTCTAGCGCCTGCTCCAAGAGCAGCTCTTTTTGCTGCTTCACCCGTAAGCTCAGGAACAAGTCCAATTGCTATCATTTTCAAGCCTCCTGCTGCAGATGAACAGGCTAATTTTTTAATAAATTCTACATTATTAGTAGAAAGCTTTGATATTAATTTTTCATAGGCATTGTTGAATCCTACCATAATATCACTTTCTATTGTTGTAATTGCATTTTCTACTGCCAATACTTCTTCGCTCTCAATGTCTACTGCAGTAAGTTTTGTATAGGTACTCCCAAAATCTATAAGCAAATACGCTTTCATCTTACCACTCCTAAATTATTCACCTAGATCACTTCTTAAATCTTCAATACTAATTTGAGGATTTGTTCCAGGTGGGTATACTCTATCAAAACCCATTGCTTTAAACTTTTTGTATACTACATCCCAGTTTTGTTTACCAACTACTAGATTTCCTCCAACAAAAAGTTTAATTCCCTTTAGACCAGCCTCATCGCACTTTTCTCTTAGCCCCCTGCAATCTATCTCTCCATGTCCATATAAAGAAGATACTAGAATTGCATCTGCATCAGTTTCTATTGCAGCATCTATGAAATCTTCTTGGGGAGAAAGAACACCTATATTAACAACATTGTAGCCAGCCTCAGAAAAAGCATATTCTAAAATTTTATTTCCAACCGCATGGCAATCTGAACCAATTACTCCCATTACTACCGTTTTCATTTTTCTTACTCCTTTATTTTTGATACTTCTTTTCTAAGATTTTTGATTTGATCGCTTTTACGGAACCATCCTCAAGTGTATATAAAAATTCGATTATTTCTTTATTATCTTGATTTAAATTTTTTATATCTTTGTATCTTCCTGGTGATACAATGATTTTATCAACTTGATCTATTATTTTTATAACATCTTCTTTTTTCCTTGCATTGCTAAAGATAATATCCAAATTTCCAAGTCCTGCAGCTTCCAACGCACCAACCATCTTAAATTTGAATTCATCTGAAATGCAAAATAAAGCGAATTTCGTTTTTTCAGGATATCTAGCTATTTTAACTATTGTACCAATATCTGCATTAATTGCTACACCTAAAATCTCCTTATTATATTCTTTTGTTAACTCCGTTACTTCATTAACATGATTAAAAGTTGTAATAACTACCTGCGCTTCTTCCATAATCCCTTTTGTTTCACTGTTCATAATCTGTAAATCATTTATAGCTAAGGATTTCACATTTATATTGGTACTTGCACTTAACTGCTTACTAAACATTTTAGCTTGCTCTGAATTGCATTCTATAAATACCCCAACCATTTTTCGAATTATTTCTTGTTTTTCTATAACTCGCTGAGTAACAATCTGCAGAAATTCTTCTGAACTCATTCCATTACCAAGCGCCTCTCCCAGTGCAAGGTCTACAAATTTTATTATTTTCTCTTTTATACCCTGTGCTTTCCATGTGTTTGCTTCTTCTGCAACAAAAGTGCCTTTTCCTTGGAAAGAGCGAAGCACTCCTTGACTTTCCAGTTCACTATAGGCTGTACTAATTGTATTTCTACTTACACCAAGTAATTCAGATAGGTCTCTTTCAGTATGCATCTTATCTCCTGCCTTCAAAGTTCCGGACATAATTTGATGCATTATCTGCTTTTTAACCTGAATATAAATTGGAATGCCATTTTTCTTATCTATTTCAATTATATAAATCACCTCCGAATTTCAGTTGCTTAATGGACTAATCCATTGGTCAATTATATAATATCACATTTCCTTCATTTTTTCAATATTATGCATGAATTCTTGCATTTAATATTTATTCAATGATTCTGCATATTCATAAATAACAAAAGATGTAATCAAATTACTATTCAACTACATCCTTTTTGCAAGAATTTATTGTATTTGCTGAGAGTGGCTAGCTTTGTATTTGCCTAAATAGTAGTCATTTACTGTTTTTGCAATAGTTTCAGCTATCTTTTTCTGGTAACCCTTATCATTTAGTTTTTCTCTTTCTTGTGGATTTGAAAGAAAACCACATTCCACTATAACTGCAGGAATCCCGTCATTACATCTAAGTACTTTGTAGGAATCTAATGCTGCTTTTTCTACCCTATTATTATCTAAATCTATATTTTCCTTGAAGTTTTTCTGCATTAGCCTTGCAAGAATTCTACTCTCTTGATTTTTGAGTACCATACCTGTGCACCGAAATATTTACCTTCAGTGAATGTATTCATATGAATACTAATGAACATGTTGCAATCAGATTCACTCTTCATCTTGCATCGCGCTTCCAAATCCTCGGATTTTCTAGTTTTATACTTTGACTTATCAAGCTTTACTGCCTCATCTTTTTCTCTAGTCATAGTTACCCTAAAGCCACTTTTCACTAGTTCTTCCTTCAAAAGAAGTCCTATACTTAAGTTAAGCTCTTTTTCTTTTATTCCATTAACTTCAGCTCCTCCATCAAAGCCTCCATGACCAGGATCAATTAATATTAACTCCTTATCTCTACTCTCATATACTTCTTTTGCATCTATATTATTAAATTGAGCTCCGCAAACTAAGAATATTGTTGAATAACATAGCAACAATAATAACCATCTTATATATTTTAAAATTACAATCACCTCCAAAATTATCCTAAATATATATTTACGACTTAATATATTTTGTGTAAAAAAAAAAGATGCTATACTCTAAATTCAAAACAAATTTATGCATTTTAAAATAACCACCTTGGCTAGAATTTAGCTGAAGTGGTTTTCCATTATGTATTTTATTAAAAAAACTATTGATCTAATTTAACTATTTGTTAGTTACGTATAATTTTTAAACTTTTTATATGTTTCTACAAAAAGAAAAACCCCACAAACTCAATGTTTGAGGGATTCTTAATTTTACAAATATTATCTTTTTGAAAATTGTGATGCTTTTCTTGCTTTTTTAAGACCGTATTTCTTTCTTTCCTTCATTCTTGGATCTCTTGTTAAGAAACCTGCTTTTTTAAGCTCTGGTCTTAAATTTTCATCAGCTTTAAGTAATGCTCTAGAAATACCATGTCTTATAGCTCCAGCTTGACCTGTGAATCCACCACCATGTACATTAACTAAAACATCAAATTTATCTTTTGTTGCAGTTAAAACTAATGGTTGGTTAACTATAACATATAGAGTTCCTAATCCAAAATAAGATTCCATTTCTCTTTTATTTATAATTACTTTACCCTCACCAGGTACAAGTCTTACTCTTGCTACTGATTTTTTTCTTCTTCCGGTTCCTAAATATTGAACTTTTGCCATTTTATATCCTCCCTTCAGTTTCTATTAATACTTAAGTACTAATACTTCTGGTTTTTGAGCTTGTTGATTATGCTCAGCACCTCTGTATACGTTAAGCTTAGTTAGCATTTGCTTTCCAAGTGGTCCTACTGGAAGCATTCTTCTAACCGCTTCTTCAAATGCATATTCTGGTTTCTTTTGCATAACTATTCTGTATGGAGTTTCTTTCAATCCACCTGGATATCCTGAATGATGTCTTAACATCTTTTGATCTAATTTCTTTCCTGTTAAAAGAACCTTTTCTGCATTAATAACAATAACATAATCTCCAGTATCCACATTTGGAGTAAATTGAGGTTTGTTCTTCCCTCTTAATATAGAAGCAATTTGACTTGCTGCTCTTCCTAGTGGCTTTCCTTCAACGTCTATTACATACCATTTTCTTTCAATTGTCTCTGGTTTTGCAACATATGATTTCATAATTTTCCCTCCCTGAACTACTTAACTTAATTTCTTATATGTCAAGATCCGGGGCTAGTGGATCTTATACACAATCATAATACAACACCGTATATTATAATACATTTGGCCTAGTGTGTCAATATTCAAACTGATTATTTTCACGAATTTATTATAATTTAGTACTGTTTCAATTCATATTTATATTCCAATATTTGTTCCTAATAGTAGACTTCTAATAAACAAAGTCCACAGGCTGGAACTGCTGTTCCTGCTCTTTTCCGATCTTTTGAAAGAATTATTTTTTCAACATCTCCAGGCTCAAATTTATTCATACCGATTTGCAGTAGAACTCCTACAATTATTCTCATCATATTATATAAAAAACCATCAGCAGATCCATATACTTTAAATATATCCCCATCACTTTCAATTCTCAATTCAGTGATTGTTCGTATTGATGTTTTCACGGAACTTCCTTGATTTTTTAAAGCTGAAAAATCATGTGTACCTATAAAATACTTACATGCTTCATTCATTTTTTCAATATCCAGCTTGTACTTCATATGATACATATAATTTCTGCCTAAGGCAATAGGTTGTGCTCTATTAAGAACAGTATAACAATAAGTCTTTCCACTACAATCATACCTTGAATGGAAATTGAAATCTACCTCTTCTGAGGTTAAAATTACAATATCACGAGGCAATTTTGTGTTTAGTGCGTCGCTAAATTTTTCTGCTGGCATTGTACTTTTAGTTTTAAAATTAGCTACATAGCCTCTAGCATGCACTCCAGCGTCGGTTCTGCTACAGCCTACTACTTCTGTTCTCTCACCTGTTATCTTCTCTATAGATGATTCTACTACTTGTTGAATGGATAAAGCATTTTTCTGAATTTGCCACCCAGCGTAATTCGTTCCATCGTACTCTATTACTAATTTAATGTTCCTCATATTTTCAGCCACCATTTACATGAAATTGATAGCGCTAAAACTAAGATAAAGAAAGTTACAGCTATTCCATCTCTATAACTCATAGTAAGCTGTTTCATTCTAGTTCTACCCTCTCCACCTCTATAGCAACGAGATTCCATAGCCATTGCAAGTTCGTCAGCTCTCCTAAATGAACTAATAAACAAAGGTACTAACAATGGTATTAGATTCCTAGCCCTTACAAATATATTTCCAGACTCAAAATCTGCACCTCTTGCCATTTGTGCTTTCATTATCTTATCAGTCTCATCAATTAGTGTTGGTATAAATCTCAATGCTATTGTCATCATCATTGCTACTTCATGTGCTGGGAGTCCTATCTTCTTGAATGGATTTAACAATTTCTCTATGCCATCAGTCAACTCGATTGGTGAAGTCGTTAAGGTCAAAATAGATGCTCCAACTATTAGAAACACAAGACGAATAACCATAAATGCAGCCATAAATGCACTTTCTTTATATATGGTTACAAATTGCCATTTAATTAATATTTCCTTACCAGGGTACATAAACACATTCAAAATACCAGTTATTATTAACAATATAAATATAGGCTTAAGCCCTTTATAAATATATTTGAATTTCAATTTAGAAACTAATATTGTAAATATAGTAAATGGGATTATGAAAATATACCCTCTAAAATCATTTATCACAAACAAACAAATCATAAATAGTATAGATAGTAGTATTTTAACTCTTGGGTCAAGTTTATGTACAAAAGAATCCCCAGGCACGTACTGACCAATGGTTATATCCTTAATCACTGGCTTCACCCCTTAACAAGTTTATTATTTGTTTTTTAGCATCTTCAATTGTGAATGTATTTGGATTCAATTCAATCCCTTTTTTCTTTAACGCCTGAACTAAATATGCAATTTGTGGTACAGCAAGTCCTACATTCTCAAGTATATCTATTTCCTTAAATACATTACCTGGTGTTCCATCAAGTATTACCCCTCCATCCTGCATTACAATTATTCTTTTAGCTACTTTTGCTACATCCTCCATGCTGTGTGATACAAGAATTATAGTCATATTATATTCATCATGTAATTTTTTAATCTGGGTTAATATTTCATCCCTGCCTTTAGGATCTAATCCTGCAGTTGGTTCATCTAAAATTAATATTTTAGGCTCCATTGCCACTACGCCGGCAATTGCAACTCTTCTTTTTTGTCCTCCACTAAGTTCAAATGGAGATTTTTCTTTATAAGTATCATAATCAAGTCCAACAATATTCATAGCTTTTTTAACTCGGATTTTAATTTCATCTACTTCTAGTCCTATATTTTTAGGGCCAAAAGCAATGTCTTTTTCAACAGTTTCCTCAAAAAGTTGATATTCCGGATATTGAAACACAAGCCCAACCTGCTTTCTGACTTGAGCTAGTTTAACACCTTTTTTTGTTATATTTACATCATCCACAAATATTCGTCCTTCTGAAGGCTTTAGAAGTCCATTTATATGTTGAATTAAAGTGGATTTCCCTGAACCTGTATGTCCTATAAGGGCTACAAATTCTCCATTTACAATTTCTAAACTAATATTATTTATAGCTTTTTTTTCAAATGGAGTTCCTCGCATATATGTGAAAGTTAAGTTTTCAATTTTAATCGACATATCTCATTCACCATCTCATCTATTGTTAATAAATCTTCATTAATTGGAATACCACTTTTTTTAAGCTCATATGCAAGTTCTGTGACTTGTGGCACATCTAATCCAATTTCCTTTAATTCCTCGACTTTTGAAAATATTGTTCTTGGGTTTCCTTCCATCACAATCTTACCTTTTTCCATAACTATTATTCTATCTGCTTCAACAGCCTCTTCCATGAAATGAGTTATTAATATTATAGTTATACCATACTTCTTGTTAAGATGCTTAATTGTGCTTATCACTTCTTTTCTCCCGGAAGGATCTAACATTGCAGTAGGTTCATCAAACACTATACATTGGGGCCTCATAGCTATAATGCCCGCAATTGCAATCCTTTGCTTCTGTCCTCCAGACAGCAAATGTGGAGCATGCCTTCTATACTCATACATATCTACAACTTTTAAAGCTTCATCCACTCTAGTTCTTATCTCTAAAGGATCGATTCCAAGATTTTCTGGTCCAAAAGCCACATCTTCTTCTACAATTGTTGCAACTATTTGATTATCAGGATTTTGAAAAACCATTCCTGCTGTATGTCTTATGTCCCATGTTCTTTTTAAATCTGACGTATCCATTCCATCCACATATACTTTGCCTCCACCAGGTAAAAGTAATGAATTTATATGCTTGGCTAATGTGGATTTACCTGAACCATTACTTCCAAGTACTACTAAAAACTCTCCCTTTTTAGCATGAAAGCTCACACCATCTATGGCTATACTCTCTTTGCCATCACTTACATACTTATATTCTAAATCTATACAATCAATCATATTTTCACTCATTTTTTCACCACTTTTCTTATTTAACTTAAAAGATTTCTATATAATATTAAATTGAAAATTGAAAATTGACAATACACAGAGCTTTAAGTAAAAACCAAGCATAATTATCAATTTTCAATTATCAATTTTATGAAAAGAGGGATTAAGTTAGTTATACTTAATCCCTTTTACACACTATTATTATACTAATTCAAGTATAACTACTTCTGCTCCATCGCCTCTTCTTGGTCCCATTTTATAAATTCTAGTATATCCACCGTTTCTTTCGGTGTACTTTGGAGCTATGTTATCAAATAAATCAGCAACTACTTGTTCTTCAGTTACATATGCAAGAACTTGTCTTCTAGCATGAAGATCTCCTCTTTTTCCAAGAGTAATCATCTTTTCAGCAATACATTGTGTTTCCTTTGCTCTTGTAATTGTTGTTTCAATCTTACCATTTTTCAAGAAACTAGTTACAAGATTACGAAGCATTGCTCTTCTTTGATCGGTTGGTCTTCCCAACTTACGTTGTTCTGCCATGTCCTTACCTCCTTACTCTTCGCTTTGTTTTAATCCAAGTCCAAGAGCAGCTAGCTTTTGCTCAACTTCCTCTAAAGACTTTCTACCAAGGTTTCTAACCTTCATCATATCTTCTATTGTTCTTTCAGTTAATTCTTGAACAGTATTAATCCCAGCTCTTTTTAGACAATTATAGCTTCTAACAGAAAGATCAAGTTCTTCAATAGTCATTTCCAACACTTTTTCTTTCTTATCTTCTTCTTTTTCCACCATAATCTCTACATTGTTAGCATGATCTGTTAATGTCATAAATAATTTAAAATGCTCAATTAAGATTTTTGCAGATAAGCTAACAGCTTCATCTGGTCTAATTGTTCCATTTGTCCAAACTTCAAGAGTTAGTTTATCATAATCCGTGATTTGACCTACTCTTGTGTTTTCAACAGTAAAATTAACTCTTTTAACTGGTGTATATATGGAATCTACAGCTATGACTCCAATTGGAAGATCATCTCTCTTATTTTTGTTTTGAGATACATATCCTCTTCCTCTGTCAACAGAAATTTCCATATAAAGTCTTCCACCATCATCTATAGTCGCAATATGCCTATCAGTATTAATAACTTCTACATCGCCATCAACTTTGATGTCTCCTGCAGTTACTGTACAAGGACCAACTGCGTCTATATATAAGGTTCTTGGTCCATCTCCCGTTAATTTAAGTGAAAGACCTTTGATATTAAGTATTAACTGTGTCACATCTTCTTTTACACCCTGAACTGTTGAGAATTCGTGAAGAACTCCTTCAACTTTAATTGCGTTAGCAGCAGCCCCCGGGAGAGAAGAAAGTAATATTCTTCTCAGAGAATTGCCAAGTGTAATACCATAACCTCTTTCAAGTGGTTCAACTACAAATTTACCATAAGTACCATTTTCCGCTGTTTCTACACATTCTATATTAGGTTTTTCTATTTCTAACATTATTAACCCTCCTTCTTATTAAAATGGCAACTGATTTCTGAGGGCAACTGATCCTAATCTAATTATTTGCTGTATAACTCAACTATCAATGTTTCATTAACAGGAACATCTATGTCCGCCCTATCTGGTTCAGATACAACTCTTCCTTCGAAATTCTCAACATTAGCTGTTAGCCAATTTGGTAATGTTTTTGGATTTTCTGCAAACACTTTGAACTTTTCTGTTGTTCTGCTCTTCTCGCTAACTGTGATAACATCATTAGCTGATAACTTATAGGATGGAATATCTACTTTTTTACCATTTACTAAGAAGTGACCATGATTAACTAATTGTCTTGATTCTGATCTAGAATTACCATATCCTAATCTAAAAACAACATTATCAAGTCTAGTTTCAAGAATCTTTAATAGGTTTTCACCTGTTATTCCTCTTGCTTTTTCAGCTTTTTCATAGGAAAGTCTGAATTGTCCTTCTAATAGACCATATATTCTTTTTGCTTTTTGTTTTTCTCTTAATTGTAATCCGTAGTTAGATACTTTCTTTCTTCCTTGACCATGTTGTCCAGGTGCGTATCCACGTCTAGCAAATGCACACTTATCAGTATAGCATCTGTCACCTTTAAGGAATAATTTCATACCTTCTCTTCTGCAAAGCCTGCAGACTGCTCCAGTATATCTTGCCATTAACTTACACCTCCTGTAATTAAACTCTTCTTCTCTTTGGCGGTCTACATCCATTATGTGGAATTGGAGTTACATCTTTTATTAATGTAATCTCTAGTCCAGCGGCTTGTAGTGATCTTATTGCAGCTTCTCTTCCTGCTCCAGGACCTTTAACATATACATCTACGCTCTTTAAACCATGCTCAGATGCTGCTTTTGCAGCAGTTTCTGCTGCCTGTTGTGCAGCATATGGTGTGCTTTTTCTTGAACCTCTAAAACCAAGTCCACCAGCACTTGACCATGCCAAAGCATTACCTTTAGCATCAGTCAAAGTAACAATTGAATTGTTAAATGTAGACTTAATATGTGCACAACCGTGCTCAATATTTTTTCTTTCTTTTTTTCTTCTAGTTTTCTTAGCCTTTGCTTGAGCTGCCATTAACGTCCCTCCTTACTATTTCTTTTTTCTAGCTCCAATTGCTTTCTTAGGGCCTTTTCTTGTTCTAGCATTTGTCTTTGTTTTCTGTCCTCTTACAGGAAGATTTCTTCTGTGTCTAATTCCCCTGTAACATCCAATTTCAACTAATCTCTTTATATTTAATGCTACTTCTCTTCTTAAATCGCCTTCAACTTTTAAGTTCTTATTAATATAGTCTCTTAACGAGTTAACTTCATCTTCAGTCAAGTCTTTAACTCTAGTATCAGGATTTACTCCTGTAGCTTCTAATATTTTGTGTGAGCTTGGTAAGCCAATACCAAAGATATAAGTAAGACCTATTTCAACTCTTTTTTCCTTTGGTAGGTCAACGCCTGATATTCTTGCCATTAAAATTTACACCTCCTGGTTTTCCTTTAGTAATGAGTATTGTATATAATAAAGCTTTAGGCCAACAGTAATAATACTGTTGTCAGCCGTGCCCAAAACTGATTAACCCTGTTTCTGCTTATGCTTAGGATTTTCACAGATAACCATTACTCTTCCTTTTCTTTTTATGATTTTACATTTTTCACATATAGGCTTTACTGATGGTCGCACTTTCATAGCAAACCCTCCTTATTACTTTGCTCTCCAGGTAATTCTTCCACGACTTAAATCGTATGGAGAAAGTTCCACTGTTACTTTATCACCTGGTAGTATTCTAATAAAATTCATTCTTAATTTTCCCGAAATATGCGCAAGTATTGTCTGCCCACTTTCTAATTCTACTTGAAACATTGCATTCGGTAGGGTCTCTAAAACGATACCCTGCATTTCAATAACATCATCCTTTGACATAAGGTAATCAAACCTCCTTATTAAAGTCTTCACATTGCAAAAACTTTCTCACCTGTGAATTACTAACTTTGATTCCTAAAAGTATAGAATTTCTTATATCTTCAGCAATAATATCAGTGAATTCTAAATGTTTTATTTTCTTCTTTTTAGGATTTTCAATTTTTCTTAAATCTCCGTCACAGATGTAGACATACTCTTCATTTAAAACTGAAGTAATTATGAAACATTTTTCAGCATCTCTTCCAGCTTTTGAGTAAACTACTCTTCCTATTTCTGCATTGTAATCCAAAACATTCACCTCTATTTTCCGAAAGTTAGTATTTCAGGTCCATCTTTTAAAATAGCAACTGTGTTTTCATAGTGTGCTGAAAGACTGCCATCTTTAGTCACAACTGTCCAATTGTTAGCTTCCACTTTTACAGTGTAGCCACCAATATTTATCATAGGCTCAATTGCTAAAACCATTCCGTGAACTAGCTTAGTTCCTCTGCCCGGCTTCCCAAAGTTTGGTACCTGAGGTTCTTCATGCATTTCTCTTCCTATTCCGTGTCCCACGTAATCGCGTACCACAGAATAACCAAAGCTTTCAACATATTGTTGAATACTAGATGATATATCAGTAAGTCTATTATCTACTCTAGCACATTCTACTCCTTTAAAGAAACTTTCCCTCGTTACTTCAATGAGTTTTTGAGCTTCTTTAGAAATATTCCCAACTGAAAAGGTACGAGCTGCATCACCATGATAACCATTTAAGACAGCTCCACAATCCACACTTATAATATCACCTTCTTGAAGAATTCTCTTTGTAGAAGGGATACCATGAACTACTTCGCTATTAATGGAAGTACATATTGAAGCAGGAAATCCACAATATCCTTTAAAGGAGGGTTTCGCAGAACATTCTAAGATGTATTCTTCTGCAATACTATCCAGTTCAGCTGTAGATATACCTGGTTTTATTGCCTCTTCTATTTTAAGAAGAGTATCTCTAACAACTCTACCTGCAAGTCTCATCTTCTCGATTTCAGTATCAGATTTAACATTAATCATACTGATTTACTCCCAAGAACGTTGCAAATGCTATTTGTAACCACCTTGATATCTTGAGTCCCATCAATAATATATAGTAAGTTTTTTTCTTTATAATACTTAATCAATGGTTGAGTCTGCTCATCATATATTCTTAATCTGTGTTTAACAGTTTCTTCTTCGTCATCCACTCTCTGAACAACTTGATTACCACAAGCATCACATATTCCTTCAACTTTTGAAGGTTTAAAGTCAACATGATAACTAGCACCACAATTTATGCAAACTCTTCTACCTGTCATTCTTTTTAGAATTCTTTCTCTTGGAACTTCTACTAAAATAACTGCATCTAAGTTTTCCTCCTGATTCAAAAGATATGTATCCAAGTATTCAGCCTGAACTACAGTCCTAGGAAAACCGTCAAGCAAATATCCTGCTTTGCAATCTTCTAAGGTTAATCTTTCTTTCACAATATTAGTTGTGATGTCATCAGGTACTAGATGACCTTTATCAATAGCTTCCTTTGCTTTAATGCCTAAGATTGTTTTATTAGAAATTTCTTTTCTAAAAATATCTCCTGTTGATATATGTGGTACAGAATACATACTACTAATCAATTTTGCTTGAGTGCCCTTTCCTGCTCCAGGAGGTCCCATTATTACAATCTTCATCAGCATCACTTCCTAATTTTAAATTATTTTAAGAATCCCTTGTAATGACGCATTACTAATTGAGATTCTATTTGTCTCATTGTTTCAAGTGCTACACTAACCATTATCAATAATGATGTTCCTCCAAATTGGATTGATTGAAATCCTGCCATTTTTATAGATACCAAAACCGGAACAACTGCTATCATCCCCGCAAACAATCCGCCTAAAAAGGAGATTTTTCCCAATACCTGTTCGATATACTTTTCAGTAGGTGCTCCAGGTCTTATTCCTGGTATAAATCCTGAAGATTTATGCATGTTTTCAGCCATCTCGTCAGGTTTAAATGTAATTTGAGTATAGAACCAAGTAAAGAACATTATCAATATAAGGTAAGTTGCACAATACAAATAAGTATCGCCTCTAAATACACTGTATGGGTTACCCTCAATCCATTTACTTAAAGGTGCACTAGGCCAAAATTTAGCTAAAGTTGCTGGAAACTGTAATACTGACATTGCAAAAATGATGGCAATAACACCTGAGTTATTAATATTAATAGGAATATGGGTTGACTGTCCTCTGTATGTTTTATTTCCAACAGTTTTACCAGCGTACTGAACTGGAATCCGTCTTTCAGCTAATGTCGAAGCTACTACAGCTAAAAACATTGCGGCAACAATTCCAATAAAAGTTACTGTCTGAACTATATCTACACTTCCAGCATTATTTGAAGATTTAATTCCGGAAACTTGCGATGGAACTCTTGACATAATATTAATAAATATCAAAAGTGAAATACCATTGCCAATTCCATGTTGTGTAATTTTATCTCCTAACCACATTAAGAACGTTGATCCTACAGTCAATGTTAAGACAATCATAAACATATGAGATTTTGATGTATCTGTTAAGCAACCAAGATTCCTAATTATAGCGTATTGACTAAATGCTTGAAGTACAGCTAATGGAACTGAAGCATACCTTGTATATTTCTGAATCTTCTTCCGTCCATCTTCCCCCTCCTTAGATAATTGCTCTAAATAGGGAATAGCTATTGTAAGTAACTGCATTATAATCGAAGCATTAATATATGGTATTACACCTATTGCAAATATAGTAGATTTACTGAATGCTCCACCGGAAATTAAATCATAGAAACCAAATAAAGTTCCTGATTTAGCAGCAGTAGTAAGTCTAGACGGATCAACACCAGAAACTGGTATTGCATTTCCTAATCTATATACAATTGCTGCAAAAACTATAAATAGTAGTCTCTTCCTTAGTTCAGGAACCTTCCAAGCGTTGCGTAGGGTTGATAACATTTATACCACCTCAACTTTTCCTCCAGCAGCTTCTATCTTTTCTATTGCAGATTTTGAAAAACTAGTAGCTTTAACAGTTAAACTCTTTTGAAGATCTCCATTTCCCAAAATTTTAACTCCATCTTTAGCTTTTCTAGTTATACCCATTCCTATTAAAAGTTCAGGTGTAACCTCTGTTCCGTTTTCAAAAATATTTAATCTGTCTACATTTATTGCGGAGATTTCCTTAGCGAAAATATTAGTAAATCCTCTCTTTGGAAGTCTTCTATATAGTGGCATTTGACCGCCTTCAAAACCTGGTCTTACTCCACCACCTGATCTTGACCTCTGACCCTTTTCACCTTTACCTGCATTTCTGCCAGTACCTGAACCAGTACCTCTACCAATCCTTTTAGGTGCCTTTTTTGATCCTGCAGGTGGCTTTAACTCATGAAGTTTCATCTTAACACCTCCTCGTTTTAAACTTCTTCTACTTTCACTAAATAACTAATCTTGTTAATCATACCTTTGATTTGAGGAGTATCCTCATGTTCAACTGCCTTACCAATCTTCTTTAATCCAAGTGCTGTAGCAGTTGCAATATGACTTTTCTTTCTTCCGATTAAACTCTTGTTCAATGTTATTTTAAGTTTAGCCAAGGTCGTTCCCCCCTAACCTAAAATCTCTTCAACAGTTTTACCTCTAAGTTTTGCAATTTGTTCTGCATCTCTTAGTCTTGATAAACCATTGATTGTAGCATTTACCATGTTTCTTGGATTGTTTGAACCTAGGGATTTTGCTCTAACGTCCTTAAGTCCAGACAATTCTAATACTGCTCTAGCAGGACCTCCAGCTATAACTCCAGTTCCTTCTGCAGCAGGCATTATTACAACTCTTCCAGTTCCAAATTCACCATCAATTCTATGTGGAACTGTTGTACCTACTATTGAAACTTCAACTAAATTCTTCTTTGCATCTTCGATACCTTTTCTGATTGCTTCAGGTATTTCTATAGATTTTCCAGTACCAACTCCAACGTGACCGTTTTCGTCTCCTACTACTACAAGTGCACTGAATCTAAAGTTTCTACCACCTTTAACAACCTTAGCAACTCTATTTATAAAAACAACTTTTTCTTTAAGTTCAAGTGTGCTAGGATCAATTCTCATTTATTTCCCTCCTTTTCTAGAATTCTAAGCCAGCTTCTCTTGCACCTTCTGCAAGCTCTTGTATTCTCCCGTGATATATATATCCGCCTCTATCAAAAACAACAACTTTGATGCCTTTGTCTAAAGCTTTTTTTGCAACTAATTCTCCAACTTTTTTTGCTGCTTCTTTGTTGCTTCCAAGAGCTTCACCAAATTCTTTGTCTAAAGATGAAGCAGAAATAAGAGTTTTTCCAGCTACATCATCAATAATCTGAGCATAGATATTTTTCTCACTTCTATAAACAGATAATCTTGGTCTTTCTGAGGTTCCAGAAACTTTCTTACGTACTCTAAGATGACGTCTTACTCTCTTCTTCTGTCTGTCTTCTTTGTTGAACATAACGTTCACTCCTTTCTACTATTACTTACCAGTCTTACCTTCTTTACGTCTTATAACTTCATTGTCATACTTAATTCCTTTTCCCTTATAAGGCTCTGGTTTTCTCCATACTCTGATATTTGCAGCGATTTCACCAACTAATTGTTTGTCAATTCCACTTACTGTTACTCTGTTTGGAGCTGGCGTTTCGAAAGTTATTCCTTCAACTGAATCAATTTCAACTGGATGTGAGTATCCAAGATTCATAACTAGTTTATTTCCTTGTAACGTAGCCCTATAACCTACACCTACAAGTTCAAGATTCTTCTTGAAACCTTCAGTTACTCCAATTACCATATTATTTATTAATGCTCTTGTTAATCCATGAAGAGCTTTATGTTGTTTAACTTCACTCGGTCTTGTTACTATTATTTCATTATTTTCAACTACTATTTTCATGTCTTTATGCATAGCTTTAACAAGCTGGCCTTTAGGTCCTTTAACAGTAACAACATTTTCTGGAGTTACATTAAAAGTTACGCCTGCTGGTATCGCTACAGGTAGTCTTCCAACTCGAGACATAATTACACCTCCTGTAATTCTAATTTGCACACAGCAATACTCTCACCGTGTCAAACTTAATCAAATTCATTGTTACCATATATAGCAGATAACTTCTCCACCTAAACCTAATTTTCTAGCATCTTTATCAGCTAAAATTCCTTTTGAAGTTGATATTACAGCAACTCCAAGTCCATTTAACACTTTAGGAATTTCTTCTTTTTGCAGTAAACTCTAAGTCCTGGTTTAGAAATTCTTCTAAGACCAGTTATTACTCTTTCCCTGTTTTGCCCATATTTCATAGTAAGCCTTAACATTGGAACTGCTCCATCAGTATATTCATCTAAATTCTTAATATATCCTTCTTGAAGCAATATATTTGCAACAGCCTTCTTTATTGTAGAAGACGGTAGTTCAACTATCTCATGTCTAACAACATTAGCATTTCTTAAACGTGTTAGCAAATCTGCAATAGGGTCCGTCATAACCATTTATTGTGCCTCCTTTCATTCAATAAGTATTACCAACTTGCTTTCTTACATCCTGGAATTTCTCCCTTGTATGCAAGTTCTCTAAAGCAAATACGGCAAATACCATATTTTTTTAATACAGAATGTGGTCTTCCACAAATTCTGCATCTAGTATATTCTCTTGTAGTGAATTTTGCTGGTTTATTCCACTTTTCAACTAAAGCCTTACGTGCCAATTCTTTCCCTCCCTTTTATTGAGCAAACGGCATTCCTAGGAATCTTAACAATTCTCTAGCTTCCTCGTCTGTATTAGCAGTGGTTACAAAAATTATATCCATACCTCTTACTTTATCAATTTTGTCATATTCAACTTCTGGGAATATTAATTGTTCTTTAATACCAAGTGAATAATTCCCTCTACCATCAAAAGCCTTATCTGAAACTCCTCTGAAGTCTCTTACTCTTGGTAGTGCAACATTCATTAGCTTATCCGCAAATTCGAACATTTTTTGCTTTCTTAAGGTTACTTTACAACCAATAGGCATATTTTCTCTTAACTTAAAATTAGCTATTGATTTCTTAGCTCTAGTAAGTACTGGTTTTTGACCTGTAATCAATTGCATATCACTTACTGCAGCTTCAAGAACCTTAGGATTATCCTTTGCTTCGCCAACACCCATATTTAATACTATTTTTTCAAGTTTAGGAACTTCCATAATGTTTTTATACCCAAACTTTTCCATCATAGCCTGAACTACTTCATTATCATACTTTTCTTTTAGTCTTGGAACCATTAGTTACCCTCCTTTCAGAATTAAAATGTTTCGCCACATTTCTTACAAACTCTAACCTTTGTTCCATCTTTTAGTATTTTACTACTAATTCTTGTAACAGAATTGCATTTTTTGCAATATAACATTACTTTTGAACTATTTATTGCGGCTTCTTCTTTTAGTATTCCACCTTGCATATTTGCTTTGCTTGGCTTTTTATGTTTAGATACAATGTTTACACCTTCAACGATTACTTTTCCAGCTGTCGGATTAACAAGTAAAACTTCACCAGTCTTACCCTTATCTTTCCCTGAAATAACCATTACTGTATCTTTTTTTCTAACATGAACTTTATTTAACGCCATAGTTGCCACCTCCCTATTCTATAGAACTTCAGGTGCTAATGAAAGAATTTTAGTAAACTCTTTATCTCTTAGCTCCCTTGCAACTGGTCCAAAGATACGAGTTCCTTTTGGCTGTTTATCATCTTTAATAATAACAGCTGCATTTTCATCAAACCTAATGTATGAACCATCCGGTCTTCTCTTACCTTTAACCGATCTAACTATAACTGCCTTTACTACGTCTCCCTTTTTAACAACACCGCCTGGTGTTGCACTTTTAACGCAAGCAACTATTATATCTCCAATGTTTCCCCATTTTCTTTTGGATCCACCTAAAACTCTTATGCACATAATTTCCTTTGCTCCAGAATTATCTGCAACTTTCAATATGGTTTGCTGCTGAATCATAAAAATACCCTCCTTTCAGTCTCAAAGCTATTTAGCTTTCTCAACCACTTCTACAAGTCTCCATCTCTTGTCCTTAGACAATGGTCTTGTTTCCATAATTAAAACTCTATCATTAACATTAGCTTCGTTATTCTCATCATGAGCTTTAAATTTAGTAGTTCTGTTCATAATTTTGCCATACAAAGGATGACGAACTTTTGTCTCTACAGCGACTACGATTGTTTTATCCATCTTGTTTGAAACAACTCTGCCAATCTTATTCTTCCTATTTGCTCTTTCCACAGGATATGCCTCCTTTCAGTTTTACTGCACGCTTTCCCTTAACTCTTCTTCCCTAAGGATGGTTTTAACT
This sequence comes from uncultured Clostridiaceae bacterium, assembly GCA_963791805.1. GTDB lineage: Bacteria > Bacillota > Clostridia > Clostridiales > Clostridiaceae > JACMJL01. The sequence continues at coordinate 967,035 of CAWBTU010000003.1, read as the reverse complement.
TGGGCTATAGATTTCTTAACTTCTCTTATTCTGATTGGGTTTTCTAGCTGTCCAGTAGCTAACTGAAATCTTAACTTGAATAACTCATCTTTTAGGTCGTGTAATTTATCATTTAAATCTTGAGGACTATTATGTCTCAAATCTTGTAAATCTCTAGCCTTCATTTATTTCACCACCCATTTCCTCAAAATCTCTTCTTGTTACAAACTTAGTTGAAACAGGAAGTTTATGTGAAGCAAGTCTCATTGCTTCTCTTGCAACTTCTTCAGGAACTCCAGATAATTCAAATAATACTCTACCCGGCTTAACTACTGCTACCCAATATTCAGGTGAACCTTTACCAGAACCCATACGAGTTTCAGCTGGTTTTTCAGTAACTGGTTTATCCGGGAAAATCTTTATCCAAAGTTTTCCTCCTCTTTTAACATATCTATTTATTGCGATTCTGGCAGATTCAATTTGGTTGCTTGTAATCCAACCACATTCTGTAGCTTGAATTGCATAGTCACCATAGGCAATAAAATTACCTCTTGTAGCCTTACCTTTCATTCTACCACGCATCTGCTTACGATGTTTAACTCTCTTAGGCATTAACATGTCCTATTCCTCCTTCCTTACGCGTTAACTTCTTCCTTAACTACCTTCTTAACTGGAAGAACTTCTCCTCTATAGACCCAAACTTTTACACCAATTTTACCATAAGTAGTATCTGCTTCAGCAAATCCGTACTGTATGTCTGCTCTTAAAGTCTGAAGTGGAATTGTTCCTTCATGATACTGCTCAGTTCTTGCTATTTCAGCGCCACCAAGTCTTCCTGCACATTGAGTTTTAACTCCCTTAACTCCAGTTTTCATTGCTCTTTGAATTGTTTGTTTCATTGCTCTTCTAAAGGATATTCTCTTTTCAAGCTGTTGAGCAATACTTTCAGCCATAAGTTGAGCATCTGCTTCAGCAGATTTAACTTCAACAATGTTAATCATAATTGTTGACCCATCAACTAATGCTTCAATTTTTTTCTTTAAGACGTCAATTCCTGAGCCACCTCTACCAATAACCATTCCTGGTTTAGCAGTGAAAATATTTAATTTTATTCTCTTAGCAAATCTTTCAATTTCAATTTTAGAAATGCTAGCAGCATATAATTCCTTTTTAACAAAAGTTCTTATTTTGTAATCTTCTACTAAAAAATCAGCAAAATTTCTACTATCGGCATACCATCTTGCATCCCAATCTTTAATTACGCCAACCCTAAAGCCGTGTGGATGTACTTTCTGTCCCAAAACTATCCCTCCTTCTTTTAAGCTCTCTCTTTAACTTTTACAGTTACATGACTTGTTCTTTTCTTTATTCTGAATGCTCTACCTTGAGCATGTGGTCTAAATCTCTTAAGTGTAGGACCTGCTCCTACAAATGCTTCTGAAACATATAATCTGCTTCCGTCTAAACTAAGGTTGTTTTCTGCATTTGCTTTAGCTGATCTTAATACTTTTTCAACTACCACAGCAGCATCTTTTGGAGTATATTTTAATATTGCTAAAGCTTCATCAACATTCTTACCCCTAATTAAATCAAGAACTATTCCAACTTTCATTGGAGACATTCTTATATATTTAGCTACAGCTTGCGCTTCCATAGTTAGTTACCTCCTTCCTAGACTATCTTAGGCCTGATGACTTTTCTGTTTTATCGCCATGTCCTCTAAATGTTCTTGTTAGAACAAATTCTCCGAGTTTATGACCAACCATATCTTCAGAAATGTAAACTGGCACATGCTTTCTTCCATCATGAACAGCAATTGTGTGTCCAATCATTTGTGGAAAAATTGTTGAACTTCTTGACCAAGTCTTAATTACTTTCTTTTCTCCAACTTTATTCATTTCATTGATTTTCTTTAAAAGTGTTTCGTGGACAAAAGGTCCTTTTTTAACTGATCTACCCAATTTGTTGCCTCCCTTCATAAACTTTAAAAGTGACGAGAAGAGAATTTATTATTCTCTCCAAGTTATTTAACGTTTCTCTTCTTAATAATAAATCTATCTGAGTATTTTTTATGCTTCCTTGTTTTATAACCAAGAGCTGGTTTACCCCAAGGAGTCATTGGGCCTGCGTGACCTACTGGAGCTTTACCTTCTCCACCACCATGTGGATGGTCATTAGGATTCATTACGGATCCTCTGACTGTTGGTCTAATACCCATGTGTCTTTTTCTTCCTGCACTACCTAAGTTAACAATTTCATGAGTTAGATTTGAAACGGTTCCAATTGTTGCTCTACATTCAATTCTAACCATTCTCATTTCACCACTAGGTAATCTCAATGTTGCGTAGTTTCCTTCCTTAGCCATAAGCTGTGCTGAAGTACCTGCGCTTCTTACAATCTGACCACCTTTTCCAGCTGCTAATTCAATATTGTGAATTATTGTACCAACTGGAATATTCTTTAATGGAAGAGCATTTCCACTCTTTATATCAGAATTTGGACCAGATTCAATAACATCTCCTACTTTTAAACCAACAGGAGCTATAATATATCTTTTTTCTCCATCTGCATAGGTAATTAATGAGATGTAAGCTGATCTATTAGGGTCATATTCAATGGTAGAAACCTTTCCAGGAATACCATCCTTATTTCTCTTAAAATCAATTATTCTGTATTGTTTCTTTGCTCCACCACCATGGTGACGAACAGTTATTTTACCATTAGCATTTCTACCGCCGTTTCTTTTTTTAGGCAATAAAAGAGATTTTTCTGGTGACGCTGTAGTAATTTCTTCGAAAGTACTCATTGTCATTTCTCTTCTTGAAGGCGTGGTAGGATTAAATTTTTTAACTGCCAACTGATTTCCCTCCCTTTTTCGCTTATCTGGCTTCTGCCAATACCTGCTTTATTTTATTGCATTCCTTCAAAGAATTCAATAGCTTTACTGTCTGCTGTTAATTTAACTACTGCTTTTTTGTAATCAGGTCTTTTTCCAATATGTACTCCGACCCTTTTCATTTTGCCCATTATATTTGCAGTTTTAACTTCATCAACTTTAACTCCAAAAACTTCTTCAACAGCTCTTTTGATTTGACACTTATTAGCGTGTACGTCAACAACGAAAGTGTACTTTTTGTCTCCCATTTCAGCCATACTTTTTTCAGTTATAACTGGTCTTCTTATAATATCATGGCTAACTAACTTCATTATGCATACACCTCCTCAATCTTTGATACAGCTTCTTTTGTTATTACGAATTTCTCGTATTTTAAAATGTCATATACATTTATATTGTTAACAGGAATAATTTCTATTCCTTCAATATTTCTTGCTGATTTATAAGCGTTTTCGTTTGATTCTGCAACAACTATAAGTGCTTTCTTTACATCTAACGCTTTTAACATTTTAACAACTTCTTTAGTTTTAGGAACTGCAAAATCCAAGTTATCTAATACTATTATCTCATTTTCAACAACCTTTGATGTGAGTGCTGACATGAGAGCAACTCTTCTCATAGATTTAGGAACTGAAACTCTATATTCTCTTGGCTTTGGTGCAAATACTACACCACCGTGAATCCATTGTGGTGATCTTGTAGAACCTTGTCTTGCTCTACCAGTACCCTTTTGTCTCCAAGGCTTAATTCCACCTCCAGAAACCTCAGCTCTAGTTAAAGCCGATTGATTTCCTTGTCTTTTATTTGCAAGAAGTGCAACTACTACCTGATGAACTGCATCTTGGTTTATTTCTACTCCAAATACGTTTTCTGATAGTTGAACATCTCCAACTTTTTGTCCTTCTTTATTAAATAATCCTACTGTAGGCATTCTGTATCCTCCTTTCTATTTAAATTTAAGCTTTTACTGAGTTTCTTATTACTATAAAACCCTTGTTTGGTCCAGGTACTCCACCTTTGATAAGAATTATATTCTTTTCAGGCATTACCTTTACTACTTCGAGATTTAATACTGTTGTGCTTACATTACCCATATGTCCAGGTAATTTCTTGTTTTTAAAAGTTCTAGCTGGATCTGATGATGCTCCCATAGAACCTGGTGCTCTATGGAATTTTGAGCCATGGCTCATAGGTCCTCTGTGTTGATTCCATCTCTTGATACAGCCTTGGAAACCCTTACCTTTAGAAATTCCTGACACATCGATTTTTTCTCCAGCAGTAAATATGTCAGCTTTGAATTCCTGACCTACTTCATATGAAGAACAATCTTCTAATCTTAATTCCTTAAGAACTCTCTTTAAGGAAACTCCTGCTTTATTAAAATGTCCTGTTCTTGGTTTTTTTACTAGATTAGCTCTAATATCATCAAAACCAACTTGTATTGCCTCATAACCATCTTTTTCTGTAGACTTCTTCTGAACGACTACACATGGACCTGCCTCCACAACTGTAACAGGAACGATTTTGCCATTTTCATTAAATACTTGAGTCATACCAAGCTTTCTGCCTAATATAGCTTTTTTCATTCTACTACACCTCCTAAACATATTAGCGGATCATCTTGTGATCATAATAGCCTGTAGTTTTTACTACAATTATAATTTTATTTCGATATCTACGCCAGCTGGCAAGTCTAATCTCATAAGTGCATCAACAGTTTTTGGTGATGGACTTATAATGTCAATAAGTCTCTTGTGAGTCCTTATTTCAAATTGTTCTCTAGCATCTTTGTACTTGTGGGGAGCTCTAAGAACTGTTACAACATCTTTCTCTGTTGGTAGTGGAACTGGTCCTGCTACCTTTGCTCCTGTTGACTTTGCAGTCTCAACAATTTTTTCAGCTGATTGATCCAATATATTGTGATCAAATGCCTTAAGTCTGATTCTTATTTTTTGTTTTGACATTTTATTCCCTCCTTTTCATGTACGTTTATACATACGCACAACAGCAGAGGCTGTAAACTGGTCCAGGTGTTTCATTGTTTAAAGCACACTGAATCGTAGACATTTACCCCATCGCCCGATTCTAGATCAAGCATACTCAGCGAAGAATTACCCGGAAAACCGGCAACCTCTTGCCTCATCGCTGTCATCACATAACAACTATCTAATTATACACTAGAGCATATATTTTGACAAGTATTTTTTACACTTAGTTCTAGCTTTTAGATAATATCTTATATATTTGGGTTTAAAGGACTGGGTATTTTAATTACCCAGTCCTTTAATATAATTCTTACTCTATTATTGTAGTAACAACTCCTGAACCTACTGTTCTTCCGCCTTCTCTAATTGCAAATCTTAATCCTTCATCCATTGCTACTTGTGTTATTAATTCTACTGTCATATCGATATGATCTCCTGGCATAACCATTTCCATACCATCTGGTAATTTTATTGATCCTGTTACGTCTGTTGTTCTGAAATAGAATTGTGGTCTGTATCCATCGAAGAATGGTGTATGTCTTCCGCCTTCTTCTTTCTTTAATACATATACTTGACCTACGAACTTCTTATGTGGGTGTACTGAACCTGGTTTTGATAAAACCTGACCTCTTTCGATGTCATCTCTTTGTACTCCTCTTAATAATGCTCCTATGTTGTCTCCTGCCATTGCCTGATCAAGCAAGCTTTCTGAACATTTCTATTCCTGTACATACTGATTTTCTCTTCTCTTCTGATAATCCTACGATTTCTACTTCTTCGCCTACTTTTAGTACTCCTCTTTCAACTCTTCCTGTTGCTACTGTTCCTCTTCCTGTGATTGTGAATACATCTTCTACTGGCATTAAGAATGGTTTGTCAGTTGCTCTTTCTGGTGTTGGTATAAAGCTATCTACTGCTTCCATTAAGTCATTGATGCATTTTGTTGCTTCTGCATCTTCTGGATTCTCTAATGCTTTTAATGCTGATCCTACTACTATTGGTGTATCGTCTCCTGGGAAGCCATACTCATCTAGTAATTCTCTTACTTCCATTTCAACTAATTCTATTAATTCTGGATCATCTACCATATCTGCTTTGTTTAAGAATACTACTATGTGTTGTACTCCAACTCTGCTTGCAAGTAGTATATGTTCTCTTGTCTGTGGCATTGGACCATCTGCTGCACTTACAACTAATATTGCTCCATCCATTTGTGCTGCTCCTGTTATCATGTTCTTTACATAGTCAGCATGTCCTGGACAGTCAACGTGTGCATAATGTCTGTTGTCTGTTTCATACTCAACATGTGCTGTATTGATTGTAATTCCTCTTTCTTTCTCTTCTGGTGCCTTATCTATTTCAGCATAATTTGTTGCTTGTGCATAACCCTTCTTTGATAATACTGTGGTTATTGCTGCTGTTAATGTAGTCTTACCGTGATCTACGTGTCCTATTGTTCCTACATTTACGTGTGGCTTATTTCTTTCAAACTTTGCTTTTCCCATTTTTATATTCCTCCTTGTTTATACAATAATTTTTTATTTGTTAGCTTCTATAATCTGTTCTTGTATGTTCTTTGGAACTTCTTCAAAATGATCAGTCTCCATTGAATATACGCCTCTACCTTGAGTTCTAGATCTTAATACTGTTGAGTAACCAAACATTTCTGAAAGTGGAACAAATGCATGAATAACTTCAGCACCAGCTCTTGGCTCCATTCCTTCGATTCTTCCTCTTCTTGAGTTAAGATCACCAATTACATCACCCATGTAGTCTGAAGGTACAGTAACTTCAACCTTCATTACAGGTTCTAAAAGTACTGGATCTGCTTTAGCCATAGCATTCTTAAATGCCATAGATCCAGCAATCTTAAATGCCATTTCAGATGAGTCAACATCATGATATGATCCATCAACAAGTCTAATTTTAAAATCTAGAACTGGATATCCTCCAAGAATACCTGTTAAAGAAGCTTCTCTTATACCTTGATCAATTGGAGAAATAAATTCCTTTGGAATTGCTCCTCCAACAATAGCATTCTCAAAAATATAATCGCCTGGATTAGGTATCATTTCTATCCAGCAATGACCGTATTGACCACGACCACCTGACTGTCTAACAAATTTACCTTCAGCTTTAACAGTTTTTCTAATTGTTTCCTTGTATGCAACTTGAGGCTTACCAACATTACATTCAACATGGAATTCTCTTGTAAGTCTATCAACAATAATTTCAAGATGAAGTTCACCCATACCTGAAATAATTGTCTGACCTGTTTCTTGATCAGTAAATGTCTTAAATGTTGGATCTTCTTCAGCAAGTTTTGATAATGCAATACCCATTTTTTCTTGTGAAGCTTTTGTTTTAGGTTCAATAGCTACAGAAATAACTGGATCAGGGAATACCATTCTTTCAAGGATAATAAAGCTATCCTCTGCACATAAAGTATCTCCTGTAGTTGTATTTTTCAAACCAACTATAGCACCTAAATCACCTGCACGTAACTCTTCGACATCTTCTTTATGGTTAGCATGCATCTTAACAAGTCTACCAATTCTCTCTTTTTTGCCTTTTGTAGAATTTAAAACATAAGTACCACTATTCATTACTCCAGAATATACTCTTGCAAAAGCAAGTCTTCCTATAAACGGATCTGTAGCTATTTTAAAAGCCAAAGCTGACATTGGAGCGTTATCATCAGATGGTCTTGAATCCTCTAAACCTTCCTCAGTAACACCAGCAATTGCAGGAACATCTAATGGTGATGGCATAAATTCTACTACTGCATCAAGCATTTGTTGAACTCCCTTATTTTTATAAGAAGATCCACAAATAACTGGAATTATTTGATTAGCAATTACACCTTTTCTTAAAGCAACCTTAATTTCTTCAACAGATATTTCTTCACCTTCAAGGTACTTCATCATAAGTTCTTCATCTGCTTCTACGACTGCTTCTATCATTATTTTTCTATACTCTTCAGATAATGTTACTAAATCCTCAGGAATAGGACCCTCTATAAATTCTTTACCAAGGTCATCTTGATATATAATAGAATCGTTCTTTATTAAGTCAACTATACCTTTAAATTTGTCTTCACTACCAATTGGAAGCTGTATTGGAACTGCATTACATTTAAGTCTATCTCTTAACATGTTTACGCACATTAAGAAATCAGCACCAGTTGCATCCATTTTATTTACATAAACCATTCTTGGAACACCATACTTATCTGCCTGTCTCCAAACAGTTTCAGTTTGTGGTTCTACTCCACCTTTAGCATCTAAAACTGTAACAGCACCATCAAGTACTCTTAAAGATCTTTCAACTTCAACTGTGAAATCTACGTGTCCTGGTGTGTCTATTATATTAATCTGATGATCTTTCCAAGCACAAGTTGTAGCTGCTGAAGTTATTGTGATACCTCTTTCTTGCTCTTGAACCATCCAGTCCATAGTTGCTTGACCTTCATGAACCTCACCTATTTTATGAGTTCTTCCAGTATAGAACAATACACGTTCTGTAGTTGTAGTCTTTCCTGCGTCTATATGTGCCATTATTCCTATATTTCTAAATTTTTCTAACGGAAATTGTCTAGCCACGTTTATTATCCTCCTCTCGAGAAGTAAATTAAAATTTGACAAAACTGTTTCGGCTTAAAGCCAAAACAGTTTTGATATTAATATCTGTAATGAGCAAAAGCCTTGTTAGCTTCAGCCATTTTATGAGTATCTTCTCTTTTCTTAACTGCTGCTCCAGTGTTGTTGGAAGCATCAAGTAATTCTGCTGCTAACTTGTCACTCATATACTTTTCGCCTCTTTTTTCTGTTGCAATAAGCAACCATCTAATTCCTAAAGTCTGTCTTCTTTCAGGTCTAACTTCGATAGGAACTTGATAAGTAGCACCACCTATTCTTCTTGCTTTAACTTCAAGAAGTGGCATTACATTGTTTAATGCAGCTTCAAATACTTCCATAGCATCTTTTCCTGACTTACTTGCTATAGTTTCAAATGCTTCATAACATACTTTTTGTGCTGTACCCTTTTTACCATCAATCATTATGCTGTTGATAAACTTTGTTACAACTTTACTATTGTACATTGGATCTGGTAATACATCTCTTTTTGCAATAAATCCTTTTCTTGGCACTTTTCTTCCCTCCTTAATAACTGTATTTAAGTTCATCGGTACTCGGTAATCCTACATGGATTTACCGTAAAATGCTCTGTACTCCTGCAAATGTGTTATATAAAAAAATTATATTAATCTATATTAATGCTGAAGACATCGCACTAGCAAAAATTCCTATTTTTTAACCTTAGGTTTCTTTGCTCCATATTTTGATCTACTCTGTAGTCTGTTAGCTACTCCAGCTGAGTCTAAAGCTCCTCTGATTATATGGTATCTAACACCGGGTAAATCTTTTACTCTACCACCTCTTATAAGAACAACACTATGTTCTTGTAAGTTATGGCCTACACCAGGAATGTACGCAGTAACTTCAAATCCATTTGTAAGTCTTACTCTAGCGATTTTTCTAAGCGCTGAGTTCGGCTTTTTAGGAGTTGTTGTTTTAACTACAGTACAAACGCCTCTTTTCTGAGGACAATTTTTTAGTGCTGGTGAAGTAGACTTTGTCTTAACTGCCTTCCTGCTCTTTCTAACTAATTGGCTAATAGTTGGCATATCTGCACCTCCTTCTTTTAAAATCTATGACAGCAACTGCCATTGAGGATTTTCCTCATATATATAAATAGATAATATGCATATTGAATTATTCTTCATAAAGTAACGCTGTAGCAGCTCCTACATCAATACCGCAAAGCTTTCCTAAATCCTTCATGGTATCAACATATTCAATCTTAAGTTGAAATTCTTTACATAAATTTTCTATTGCTTCAATGATTTCGATATCAGCATTTCGAGCTATATAAACAATCTTACCTTCACCACTTTTTATGGCTTTAGTTGTTTGCTTAACTCCAATAACCTTTTTACCTAAAAGTCTTTGTACCATGCTGTACCCCCCTCAAAAAGTAAATCATAACAGAAACAAGGAGTTACTCCTTGCTTCTGCTTCTAATCACACAAATTTTATTCTATCATCATACTGAATCCATGTCAATAAATTCTATGTTAAACTTTCTTCAGTATTTGCTATTAATTCTGGTTCTTCTTCGGTACTTATTTTTATAGTTGTGTATCTACTCATACCTGTACCGGCCGGAATTAATTTACCAATGATAACATTTTCTTTAAGTCCAAGTAATGGGTCTACTTTACCTTTAATAGCTGCATCCGTAAGAACCCTTGTGGTTTCTTGGAAAGATGCGGCTGAAAGGAATGAATCTGTTGCAAGTGCAGCTTTTGTTATACCCAAGAGAACAACATGACCTACTGCTTCCTCGCCACCATTTTCTTTAACTCTTAGATTCTCAGCTTCAAAATCAAATATGTCGGTAAGAACTCCAGGTAACATACTAGAGTCACCTGATTCTTCTAGCTTAACTTTTCTTGTCATTTGTTTTATAACAACTTCAAGATGTTTATCATTAATATCAACACCCTGCAGTCTATAAACCTTTTGAACTTCAGATAGAAGATAATTCTTAACACCTAAAATTCCTTTGATTCTAAGAACATCATGAGGATTTACTGATCCCTCAGTAATTTCATCGCCTGCACTTACTATATCTCCATTTGTAACCTTTAATCTTGATCCAAAAGGAATATCGTAACTAGTTTCTTCGCCAGCATCAGAAGTTACATAGACCATTCTCTTTTTCTTTGTATCTTCAAACCTTACAGTTCCTGGTATTTCACTTACTATAGCAAGACCTTTTGGTTTTCTAGCTTCAAATAACTCTTCAACTCTAGGAAGACCTTGGGTTATATCCGAACCCGCAACACCACCAGTATGGAATGTTCTCATAGTAAGTTGTGTACCTGGTTCTCCAATACTTTGTGCTGCAATGATTCCAACAGCTTCACCAATATTGATTTTCTGTGCAGTTGCCATATTCATACCATAGCATTTTGCACAAACACCATATCTAGCGCTACAAGTAAATACAGATCTAATTACAACCTTTTTAATTCCGGCCTTTTCAACCTGTTCAGCCAATTTTGCATCAATATAATGATCAGCTGGTACAATTACTTCCCCAGTGTTTGGATCACTAATTGGCTCAATTGAGTATCTACCTGTAAGTCTTTCACTTATTCTTTCTATTGCTTCGTTACCTTCTTTGATTTCTTTAACTTCAAAACCATTTGTTGTTCCGCAATCTTCTTCTCTTACAATAACATCTTGGCATACGTCAACCAATCTTCTTGTTAAGTAACCTGAGTCAGCTGTCTTAAGAGCTGTATCCGCATTACCTTTTCGAGCACCATGAGTTGAAATAAAGTATTCTAATACATCAAGACCTTCTCTAAAGGAAGCTCTAATAGGCAACTCGAGAATCTTACCAGAAGGATTGGCCATAAGACCTCTCATACCTGCAAGTTGTTTAATCTGACTCTTGGAACCTCTGGCTCCAGAATCAGCCATCATGAATATTGGATTAAATTTATCAAGGCTTTCCATAAGTGCATCTGCTACTTGATCTGTAGTTTTAGTCCACTTATCGATAACTCTTTCATATCTCTCATCTTCAGAAATAAATCCTCTTCTATACATTTTCCCAATTTTATCTACTGCAGCATCTGCTGATGCAAGTAAATCTTTTTTTGCAGCAGGAACTATCATGTCAGAAGTAGATACTGTGATAGCACTAATTGAAGAATAATGATATCCAATTGATTTAATGTTATCTAGCATAACTGAGGTCTTTGTTGCTCCATATTTCATAAAGCACTTAGTTACAACATCTCCAAGAGTTTTCTTACTAACAAGGAAGTCTATCTCAAGTTTAAATTTGTTTTCTGGATTACTCCTATCAACAAACCCAAGATCTTGTGGTATAGATTCATTGAAAATAATCTTACCTGGGGTAGTTTGAATCATACCATATACCGTTTCCCCATCTTCGATCTTAGTAAATCTAACATTAATCTTGGCATGTAAATCAATATCTCCAGTTTCATAAGCCATTACAGCTTCTTCTGGTGAGAAGAAACTTCTTCCTTCTCCATTAGCACCATCTTTATCAATAGTTAAGTAGTATGCACCTAGGATCATATCCTGTGTAGGTACACAAACTGGTTTACCATCAGAAGGTTTTAATATGTTATGTGCAGCAAGCATTAAAAATCTAGCTTCAGCTTGAGCTTCAACTGAAAGCGGTACATGTACTGCCATCTGATCTCCATCAAAGTCAGCATTATATGCTGTACAAGCTAATGGGTGAAGTTTAATTGCTCTGCCTTCAACTAAAACTGGTTGGAATGCTTGTATTCCAAGTCTATGGAGTGTAGGTGCACGGTTAAGTAATACTGGGTGATCAGATATAACTTCTTCAAGTACATCCCATACTTGAGGCATTACTCTTTCTACCATTCTCTTTGCACTTTTAATATTATGTGCTACTCCACTTTCAACAAGTTTTTTCATTACAAAAGGCTTAAATAGTTCCAATGCCATTTCTTTAGGTAATCCGCATTGGTACATCTTAAGTTCTGGTCCAACAACTATTACGGAACGTCCTGAATAATCAACACGCTTTCCAAGTAAGTTTTGTCTAAACCTTCCTTGTTTACCCTTTAACATATCTGAAAGAGATTTTAAAGGTCTATTACCTGGACCAGTTACTGGTCTTCCTCTTCTTCCATTATCTATCAAAGCGTCTACAGCCTCTTGAAGCATTCTTTTTTCATTTCTAACTATTATGTCCGGTGCTCCTAAATCTAATAACTTCTTCAATCTATTATTTCTATTAATCACTCTTCTATACAAGTCATTTAAGTCTGAAGTTGCAAATCTTCCACCATCTAATTGAACCATAGGTCTTAAATCTGGCGGTATAACTGGGATTACATCAATAATCATCCACTCAGGTCTATTTTTTGATAATCTAAAAGACTCTACTACTTCTAGTCTTCTAATAATTCTAATTTTTTTCTGACCAGAACTAGTTTTTAATTCCTCTTTTAGTTCAATACTGCCCTGCTCTAAGTCTATTTCTGCAAGAAGCATTTTAATTGCTTCTGCTCCCATTCCAGCAACAAAGCTCTCTTCACCAAATTTATCAATAGCTTCTCTATATTCTTTTTCGTTCAAAAGTTGCTTCTTTAAAAGTGATGTTTCATTTGGGCTAATAACAACATATGAAGCAAAATATAGTATTTTTTCTAGTGATCTTGGTGACATATCAAGAATTAATCCCATTCTTGATGGAATACCTTTAAAGTACCATATATGAGATACTGGAGCTGCTAATTCAATATGCCCCATTCTCTCACGTCTAACTTTAGCTTTAGTAACTTCAACACCGCATCTATCACACACGATACCCTTGTATCGTACCCTCTTGTATTTTCCGCAGTGACATTCCCAGTCCTTTGTTGGTCCAAAAATTCTTTCACAGAACAAACCGTCTCTCTCTGGCTTCAATGTCCTGTAATTTATTGTTTCTGGCTTCTTAACTTCGCCTCTAGACCATTCTCTAATTTGTTCAGGTGAAGCCAAACCTATTTGTAAGGCATCAAAATTATTTAATTCGAACAAGGGTTCATCCTCCCTTCAATTAATGTTCATCATTAAAGTCTTCTAATTCAAGTTCGCTTTCAAAGTCTTCAATCGGTATATCTTCAAAATTAACGTCTACTTCTTCTTCAACTTCTTCTAAGTCATCTAACACTTCAGCAAATTCTTCTACAGGAGCTGGTGGAACAAATGTTTCAGTTCCTTCAATATTAACCTCTAATTCCTCTAATTCTTCATCTACAGTGTCTTTTAGCTTAATTTCTTCTTTACAATCATTTAACACCTTTACATTTAAGCACAAAGCCTGTAATTCCTTAATAAGAACTTTAAAGGACTCAGGAATCCCTGGTTGTGGGATATTTTCTCCCTTAACAATGGATTCATAGGTTTTAACTCTACCAACAACATCATCTGATTTTACTGTTAAAATTTCTTGAAGAGTATGTGCTGCTCCATATGCTTCTAGAGCCCATACTTCCATTTCTCCAAATCTCTGACCACCAAATTGAGCTTTTCCGCCCAGAGGTTGTTGAGTTACTAGTGAATATGGTCCAGTTGATCTTGCATGTATTTTATCATCAACCAAATGTGCAAGTTTTAATATATACATGTATCCAACTGTTACTTCGCTGTCGAACGGAACTCCCGTTCTTCCATCGTAAAGTAAAGTTTTACCATGTGTTTCGTATCCTGCATCCTTAAGGCATCCAACTATTTCTTCTTCAGTAGCTCCATCAAAAACTGGAGTAGCTATATGCCACCCTAGCTCACCAGCAGCCCATCCTAAATGAACTTCTAACACTTGACCTATATTCATACGAGAAGGAACTCCTAGTGGATTTAGACATATTTGAAGAGGTCTTCCATCAGGTAAGAATGGCATATCTTCTTCAGGTAATACTCTAGAGATTACACCCTTATTACCATGTCTACCAGCCATTTTATCTCCAACTGATATTTTTCTCTTCTGAGCTATATAACATCTTACTAATTCATTAACTCCTGGAGGCAATTCGTCTCCATTTTCTCTTGTGAACACTTTAACGTCAACTATAATACCAGATTCTCCATGAGGTACTCTAAGTGAAGTATCTCTAACTTCTCTTGCCTTTTCACCGAAAATAGCTCTTAAGAGTCTTTCTTCAGCAGTCAGCTCTGTTTCTCCCTTTGGAGTAACCTTACCAACTAAGATATCACCAGATCTAACTTCAGCACCTATTCTTATTATTCCTCGTTCATCAATATCCTTCAATGCATCTTCGCCTACATTAGGGATATCTCTAGTAATTTCTTCTGGTCCAAGTTTTGTATCTCTTGCTTCAGCCTCATATTCTTCAATATGGATTGAAGTAAATACATCTTCTCTAACCAGTTCTTCAGAAATAAGCATAGCATCCTCATAGTTGTATCCTTCCCAAGTTATAAAACCTATACGGATATTTCTACCTAATGCAATTTCGCCTAAATCTGTTGAAGGTCCATCAGATAATACTGTTCCAACCTCAACCTTTTCGCCCTTATCAACTATAGGTCTTTGGTTTATACAAGTACCTTGGTTAGATCTCTTAAACTTAAGTAATCTATAAGAATCAATGCCACCATCTGAGTCTCTTCTTACTTTTATTTCGTTAGCGCTTACATATTCAATAACCCCAGCATTCTTCGCCTTAGGTAAAACCCCTGAGTCAACAGCAGCTTTGTATTCAATTCCAGTACCAACAATTGGAGCCTGAGGCTGTAGTAACGGTACTGCCTGACGTTGCATGTTGGAACCCATTAAAGCACGACTTGCATCATCGTTTTCAAGAAACGGAATCATAGCTGTAGCAACTGAAACAATTTGCCTTGGAGAAACGTCCATAAAGTCAACATCATCAATTGAAACTAATATAATTTCTTCTCTAGTTCTAATTGTAATTCTTTTATTTACGAAGTTATCATCTTCATCAATCGGTTCATTTGCTTGTGCAATAAGGTATTCATCTTCTTCATCAGCTGTCATATATACTATTTCAGTAGTAACCTTATTTGTCTTTTTATCTATTTTTCTGTAAGGCGCCTCAATAAAACCATACTCATTTACTTTAGCATAAGTTGCTAAAGAATTAATAAGTCCAATGTTTGGTCCTTCTGGTGTTTCTATAGGACACATTCTTCCATAATGAGAATGGTGAACGTCTCTAACTTCGAAACCAGCCCTTTCTCTTGAAAGACCACCAGGTCCAAGTGCTGACAATCTTCTCTTATGAGTTAACTCAGAAAGTGGATTTGTTTGATCCATAAATTGTGAAAGTTGTGAACTACCAAAGAATTCTTTTATTGCAGCAGCAACAGGTCTTATATTTATAAGCGCTTGTGGAGTTATTACATCTTGGTCTTGAATAGTCATTCTTTCCTTTACTACTCTTTCCATTCTTGATAACCCAATTCTAAATTGGTTCTGTAACAATTCACCTACAGATCTGAGTCTTCTATTCCCTAAGTGATCAATATCGTCAGTATTTCCAATATTGTATGCTAAACCAATTTCATAGCTAACTGTTGCATGCATGTCATCTTTGATGATATGTTTAGGAATCAATCTGTTAATATTCTTTTTGATTTCCTCTTTGATTGCCTGTTCATCAGAAAAGTTATCCAAAATTTCCTTTAATGTTGGATAGTGAACAAATTCTCTTATGTGCAATTCATCTATGTTAAACGTCACATGCTTATGTATGTCAACAAAATTATTTCCGATAATTCTAATTGTCTTATCTTCAACTTGAATATCTACTACATTTACTCCAGCATTCTGTATTACTAAAGAAGCTTCTCTATCTATTTTCTCACCTTTAGATACAAGAATTTCTCCGGTAGATGGATTTACAACATCTTTTGCAGCAATCTGGTTTGCAATTCTTAGGTGAAGTGCTAGCTTTTTATTAAATTTATATCTTCCTACTCTAGATAAATCATATCTTTTTGCATCAAAGAATAAGGAATCGATAAGAGATACTGCACTATCTACGGTTGGTGGCTCACCAGGTCTAAGTCTTTTATAAATTTCTAGCAATGCTTCTTCTTTAGTCTTAGTATTGTCTTTTTCTATTGTTGCTCTAAGTCTTTCCTCATCGCCAAAATAATCAGTTACCTCTGCATCAGTCCCAATCCCCATTGCTCTAACTAAAATCGAAATAGGCAATTTTCTCGTCTTATCAATTCTAACATACATTACATCATTAGAATCTGTTTCATATTCTAGCCATGCTCCTCTATTAGGAATTACAGTTGCTGAGTATAGTTTTTTACCTGTTTTGTCGAATGCTACATCATAATAAACTCCTGGAGACCTTACTAACTGACTTACGATAACTCTTTCCGCACCATTGATAATAAAAGTTCCCTGCTCGGTCATCAAAGGGAAATCGCCCATAAATACTTCTTGTTCCTTAACCTCACCAGTCTCTTTGTTAAGGAGTCTTACCTTTACTTTTAAAGGTGCAGCATATGTCGAATCCCTTTCCTTGCATTCTTCTACAGAATATTTGATATTGTCCATGTCAAGTTTGTAACCTACAAACTCAAGAATAAGATTCCCTGTGTAATCCAGTATTGGATTCACATCATCAAATACTTCCTGCAGTCCTTCGTCTAAAAACCATTGGTAAGAGTCTAGCTGAACCTCTATCAGATTTGGCATCTGGCCTACTTCATGTAGCTTAGAAAAACTCATTCTGGTTCTCTTACCATTTTTAACAGGATGTACCATTAGTCTTCACCCCTCGCATAAATCAAAATAACCAAAAACACACACTTTCCCTAAGGACTTTGCGTTTTCGGATTGGAAACATTCATATCTTTTTAGTATCACCATAATTGTAAAATTAATTCATAAAATCCAATTTGTTTCATTAATTGAAGTTTATGAATAATATATACTTCGTATACATGAGGTGATGCAATATATTACTTTATCACAAACATTTTAAATTGTCAACCGTTAAATTTAAAAGGCACCTTTAGCTTAAAAGTGCCTTTTAAAATTACTATTTAACTTCTACAGATGCTCCAACTTCAGTAAGTTTTGTTTTAATTGCTTCAGCATCTTCCTTAGAAACAGCTTCTTTTAATGTCTTAGGAGCTCCGTCAACTAATTCCTTAGCTTCCTTTAATCCTAAACCAGTTAATTCTCTTACAACTTTAATAACTTTAATTTTTTCTGCTCCTGCACTTGCAAGGATAACTTCAAATTCAGTTTGTTCCTCAGCAACTGCAGCTGTAGCTGCACCAGCAGCTGCTACTGGAGCCGCTGCGCTAACTCCAAATTCTTCTTCACAAGCTTTTACTAACTCGTTTAATTCTAAAACACTCATTTCTTTTATAGCTTGAATAATCTCTTCTCTTGTCATAATAAAAACACCTCCAAAATTTTAACTACGCGTCAACCGCTGATTCTTTACTTTCCTTAATTGCGTTTAGCATATATGCTAAATTTGACAAAGGAGCCTTGAAACTTCCAAGAAGTTTTGCAATAAGAACATCCTTTGGCGGTATTGATGCAAGTTCAACAACTTGTTTGCCATCAAATATTTTTCCTTCTACTATTGCTGCTTTTAATTCTAAAATCTTATGCTCTTTAGCAAAGTCATTTAAAATCCTTGCAGGAGCTGTAGGATCTTCGTATCCAAAAGCAACAGATACTGGTCCTTCTAGATAACTTTCTATGCCATCTAATCCCAACTCTTTTGCAGCTAATGCAGTTAAGCTATTTTTATATACCTTGTATTCTACACCTGCTTCTCTAAGAGTCTTTCTAAGTTTAGTATCCTCTTCAACAGTTAAGCCTTGATATTTAGCAAAAATTATACCTTGAGCTTTGCCCATCTTTTCTTTTATCTCTGCAACTTTTGCTTCTTTTATTTCTCTGTTTTTACTTGCCACTATATATCCACCTCCTCACAGTCAGTAACTGTAATTTTTATAAATTAAAAGTCTCTCCGCAAAACGAAGAGACCTATAAAAGCAAATATACTTTAAATAAGTAACCTCGGTAGGTAAGTTTCCTTTATGCTCTCGCACCTACTGTCTACGGAAAAATATTTTATTCAACTTTGTTAGTTTATCAGACAAACAAATCAATGTCAATATTGGAAAACAAATTTATATTAATCTAACACTTTTGTTGGATTAATTTTAACACCTGGTCCCATTGTGCTTGAAATAGAAACTGATTTAACATATTGGCCCTTTGCTGCTGATGGTTTTGCCTTAATAACTGCTTCCATCAATGTATGGAAGTTATCAGCTAATTTTTCAACACCAAATGATTTCTTTCCGATTGGAACGTGAACAATAGAAGTTTTATCAACTCTATATTCAACTTTACCAGCTTTAATTTCAGCTAGAGCTCTTGTTACATCAAATGTAACTGTTCCAGACTTAGGGTTTGGCATTAAACCTTTGGGTCCGAGCACTCTACCTAATTTTCCAACTAAGCCCATCATGTCAGGTGTAGCAACAACTACATCAAATTCAAACCAATTTTCTTTTTGAATTTTATCAACTAGCTCATCAGCTCCTACAAAATCAGCACCTGCTACTTCTGCTTCTTTAGCCTTCTCACCTTTAGCAAAAACTAAAACTCTAACAGTTTTACCTGTTCCATGAGGAAGCACTACAGCACCTCTTACCTGCTGATCAGCATGTCTTGGATCAACTCCAAGTCTTACAGCTAATTCAATAGTTTCATCAAATTTAGCTTTTGATGTTTTCAGTGCAAGTTCCATAGCTTCTGTTACATTATACAATGTAGCTTTATCTACTAGCTTAGCACTTTCTACATAATTCTTTCCCATATGGATATCCTCCTTTGTGGTAGTAACGGTTTATAACCTCCCACCTATTTTGATAAATTAATCTTCTACTACTATTCCCATGCTTCTAGCTGTACCAGCAATCATACTCATTGCAGCTTCTATAGAACCTGCATTTAAATCTGGCATCTTAACTTCAGCAATTTCTCTTACTTTTGCACTTGAAATCTTAGCAATTTTAGTTTTGTTAGGTACACCAGAACCGCTCTCTACTCCTACTGCTTTCTTTAATAATACTGCAGCTGGAGGAGTCTTAAGTATGAATGTAAATGATCTGTCTTGGAAAACAGTAATTACAACTGGAATTGTAAGCCCAGCTTGACTAGCTGTTCTTGCATTGTACTCCTTACAAAATTGCATAATATTTACTCCATGTTGTCCTAATGCTGGACCAACTGGTGGTGCTGGAGTTGCCTTTCCCGCAGGAAGTTGAAGTTTAATCATTCCTGTAACTTTCTTAGCCATGAATATTGACCTCCTATTATGTGGTAATACGGACTTTTGTCCTCCCACTTTATTAAGACTTTCACTATTTTTTTTTCAAAACAGCTTCCATCCTATACACTAATCTAATTTCTCTATTTGATTAAAATCTAGTTCAGCGAGTGTTTCTCTACCAAACATGTTAACTAACGCTTTAATCTTATGCTTTTCTAAATTAATTTCCTTTACTAATGCAATAAAGTTTTCAAGTGGACCAGAGATAACCTTAACATTTTCTCCAATTTGGATTTCAATCTTTACAGTCTTCTCTACTATACCCATTGTGATAACTTCTTCATCCGTAAGCGGAACAGGCTTTGATCCTGGTCCAACAAATCCTGTAACTCCTCTTGTGTTTCTTACAACATACCAAGAGTCATCTGTCATAAACATCTTCAAAAGCACGTAACCTGGGAATATTTTTTTTAAGCTTGCTTTTTTCTTCCCATCTTTAATCTCTACTACTTCTTCCATCGGAACTTCTACATTTAATATAAGCTCTTGAAGATTTCTATTCTCAATCGTCTTTTCTAGATTTGCCTTAACTTTATTTTCATATCCAGAGTATGTATGTACAACATACCATCTAGCTCTCTCTGCCATAATCTAAGGGACAGTCAATTTGTCCAGTCCCTACCTCCTTTTTAACTTATAACTTTATTATAATTTTATTATAATTTTAATTTGAGGATATAGTCTTGAAAAAGACTTCTAAACCCAGTATCCATTACAAATACAATTGTAATCCATATAAGACAAAATACAATTACAGCTAAAGTTGATTTTTTGAAATCTTGTTTTGAAGGCCACGTAATTCTCTTAGCTTCGGCTTTCAAATCTATAAAGAACTTAGGTATACTTTTCAGAAAACCTAACTTTCCTTTAACACTTGCGACCATTTTATTCACATCCTTAATTGAGTTTGAATGCGCTTACTACTTTGTCTCTTTATGAAGTGTATGTTTGTGGCAGAATCTACAATATTTCTTCATTTCAAGTCTGTCTGGATCATTCTTCTTGTTCTTCATATTGTTATAATTCCTCTGCTTACACTCTGTACATGCTAATGTTATCTTCACTCTCACAACTTACACCTCCCAGTTTTCCATATATAAAAACATCTTTGTGAAAATTTAGCGAAATTATGCGTTACCCATTTACTCTATCATGGCAAAATTAAATTGTCAATAATATAATGTCATAGCTCCTTAATCTTACAAGTGAGTATTGTGATTATTAGCTTTAAAGGACTGGTTCAATATCTGTGCTAGACTTATCAATCTATTAAAACCCAGTCCTTTAATGTAATTATTACTCTATTATTGTAGTAACAACTCCTGAACCTACTGTTCTTCCGCCTTCTCTAATTGCAAATCTTAAGCCTTCATCCATTGCTACTTGTGTTATTAATTCTACTGTCATATCGATATGATCTCCTGGCATAACCATTTCCATACCATCTGGTAATTTTATTGATCCTGTTACGTCTGTTGTTCTGAAATAGAATTGTGGTCTGTATCCATCAAAGAATGGTGTATGTCTTCCGCCTTCTTCTTTCTTTAATACATATACTTGACCTACGAACTTCTTATGTGGGTGTACTGAACCTGGTTTTGATAAAACCTGACCTCTTTCGATGTCATCTCTTTGTACTCCTCTTAATAATGCTCCTATGTTGTCTCCTGCCATTGCTTGATCAAGCAACTTTCTGAACATTTCTATTCCTGTACATACTGATTTTCTCTTCTCTTCTGATAATCCTACGATTTCTACTTCTTCGCCTACTTTTAGTACTCCTCTTTCAACTCTTCCTGTTGCTACTGTTCCTCTTCCTGTGATTGTGAATACATCTTCTACTGGCATTAAGAATGGTTTATCAGTTGCTCTTTCTGGTGTTGGTACAAAGCTATCTACTGCTTCCATTAAGTCATTGATGCATTTTGTTGCTTCTGCATCTTCTGGATTCTCTAATGCTTTTAATGCTGATCCTACTACTATTGGTGTATCGTCTCCTGGGAAGCCATACTCATCTAGTAATTCTCTTACTTCCATTTCAACTAATTCTATTAATTCTGGATCATCTACCATATCTGCTTTATTTAAGAATACTACTATGTGTTGTACTCCAACTCTGCTTGCAAGTAATATATGTTCTCTTGTTTGTGGCATTGGACCATCTGCTGCACTTACTACTAATACAGCTCCATCCATTTGTGCTGCTCCTGTTATCATGTTCTTTACATAGTCAGCATGTCCTGGACAGTCAACGTGTGCATAATGTCTGTTGTCTGTTTCATACTCAACATGTGCTGTATTGATTGTAATTCCTCTTTCTTTCTCTTCTGGTGCCTTATCTATTTCAGCATAATTTGTTGCTTGTGCATAACCCTTCTTTGATAATACTGTGGTTATTGCTGCTGTTAATGTAGTCTTACCGTGATCTACGTGTCCTATTGTTCCTACATTTACGTGTGGCTTATTTCTTTCAAACTTTGCTTTTCCCATTTTTATATTCCTCCTTGTTTTATACATTTTAGCAAATGGCTGTTTTTTTACACTCACTAAAAGTAAAATGAATTCGACTGTTTTTTGTTTGATGTATAGTAAACTCATCCTGGCGTGTTAAAGGTATTTAATTTCTCATGGAGCCCATGACCGGGATTGAACCGGTGACCTCCACCTTACCAAGGTGACGCTCTGCCGACTGAGCTACATGGGCAATTTGTTTAATGGAGCGGGAAACGGGATTTGAACCCGCGACACCTAGCTTGGGAAGCTAGTGCTCTACCACTGAACTACTCCCGCAGGCACAAAATGAGTCGCATACCAATTAAATATTTTACTAGTATACTTATTTTTTGTCAACCTTAAAATTCACCTTTTCTTTAAGCACTTCTCCAATTTTCTTTTAACCCTTTGAAGTGCATTATCAATTGATTTGGCATGCCTATCTAAATCGCAAGCAATTTCTTGATAGGATTTCCCTTCAATATACGACATTAATACTTCCATTTCTAATTCTGATAAAACTTGACTTATTTCATTTTCAATGTCTAATAGCTCTTCTCTACTGACAACAAGTTCTTCTGGATCAGTAACCTTTATTCCAGAAATTACGTCCATTAAGGTCCTATCAGATTCCTCATCATACACAGGTTTATTCAATGAAATATAAGTATTTAAAGGAATATGCTTTTGCCGCGTAGCAGTTTTTATAGCAGTAATTATTTGTCTAGTGACGCACAATTCTGCGAAAGCTTTGAAGGATGCCAATTTATCGGGTTTAAAATCTCTGATTGCCTTGTACAAGCCAATCATTCCTTCTTGATAAATATCTTCCTTATCAGCGCCTATTAAAAAGTATGATTTGGCCTTTGCTTTTACAAAATTCTCATATTTATTTATAAGATATTCTTGTGCTTGTGTGTTTCCAAATTTAGCCTCTAATACAACTTCTTCATCTAACTTATCGTCAAATAGAACATTATATTTCGTAATCCCACTACTCTTCCCCACAAAATCCCCTCCGTACTTAAATAGCCACTCTTTTGATTATACCTTAGTCATAAAAATCAAGTCAAGTTATTTCAACGGTTTCTGCGAATCTTTTCAAGTTTTTCTAAAACATCATCCCTAATGTAGTCTTCCAGTTTGTACCTTTTTTGTGAGTGTATTTTCCCTGTTTTATCCTTTATTTTTTGTTGAATTTCTAACACTTGAAAATAAAATTCTGTGGAAGACGTCCTAATAGCACCTCTTTGAAACACAAGTTGCTGCTCTAGCATGTCTGAAGTAACTACACATACTTCAATCTTCCTCCCAATGTTATTAACAGTTTTTTCTATATAACTATCTGCCGTTTCACCTTCTTTGGTATAAACAACAACAATTCCTGGATAAACTTCTTTTTCCCCAATGCTTCCTTTTTTCATGTATGCGTCAAAAACAATATTTACTTTATAGCCCGTAAAAACAGCATAGTTTTGCATTATATCAATTAATTGTCTCCTTGCAGCGTCTATACTATACTCTAAAGTATCTCTTAATATGGGCCAGGAGTTTATGACGTTATAACCATCTACAAAAACTGTTCTCACTTTTTGTTACTACTTATCTTTTGTTTTAGTACCTCATACATAACTATTCCTGCTGCTACAGAGGCATTTAATGATGTAATCTGACCTACCATTGGTATTTTAACTAATACATCACACTTCTCTTTTGTAAGCTTCGATATTCCTCTACCTTCACTACCTATTACAAGTGCAATTGCACCATCTAGTTTCTCATTGAAACAGTAGTTAGCACCTTCCATATCAGCTCCATATACCCAAATTCCTGCTGCTTTTAAATCTTCAATCACAGTATTCACATTCGTTACTTTTGCGATTTTCATATGTTCAACTGCACCTGCAGATGTTTTATATACTGCAGCCGTAACTCCAACATTTCTTCGCTTAGGAATAATAATTCCATGAACTCCACATACTTCTGCAGTTCTTATTATTGCTCCAAAATTGTGTGGATCTTCAATTTCATCTAAGATTATTACAAAAGGTTTCTCACCCCTCTCTTTTGCATAATTAAGTATTTCATGAACCTCATAATAATTATAAGGAGTTACTATAGCTACTACTCCTTGATGATTTCCATTGTCAGTAATCTGATCAAGTTTTTTTCTGTCAACTTCTTTTACAACAATCCCTTTGTCTTTAGCAAGTCCTAGCACAACATTAATTGATCCCTCTGAATCTCCTTTTGCTATTAAAATCTGCTCTATTGTTCTTTCAGATTTTAAAGCCTCAATTACTGCGTTTCTACCTTCAACTATATCCTCTCTAGCATCTTTTTCCACTTCATTTGGCTTTGCAGCTTTAACACTATCACCTTGCCCTTTATAATTTGAAGAATTCTTAAATTCCTTTTTATCTTTTACATCTTTAGATTTTTTATTATTATCCCATTTCGTATTTAATTCTTTTTTCATTTCACGCCTCTTTTTCATCATATTTATTTCTCTTGTTAGGTTAAGCAATGTTCTCTAATGAAATTAATCTATTTCTTTTTTGTTTCCAATGCTGATATCTGATTATCAAATCCAATAACCTTCTCTAAAATTTCATTTAATCGAGTTTCTTGCTCTGTTATATATAAATATCCAATAAGTGCTTCAAAACCAGTAGCAGATCTATATTCTTGAACATCAGCATTCTTAGGTACTGTTCCTGATTTTGTATTTCTTCCTCTTTTAAAAATATAAATTTCATCTTCAGTAAGCTCCTCTTCAAGAAGCTTAACAAATCGACTTTGAGCATGAGCCTTTACAAAGGATATCGTTTTTATATGTAGCTTGTGCACTAACATATCTCTATTTTGGTCAACCAAATATGTTCTAATAAATACTTCATATATGCTATCACCAATAAAAGCTAACACCAAAGGATTTAATTGCTTTGCCTCCATTGTTGAAAATTTATTTTTTAGTATTTCAAAATCCATTTTGAATCTCCATTTCATTTTTTCTATACTAATTATTTTCTATGCCTCTATCTTACTACACTATGTTCTTTCAGTTCAAGGAAAGATATCTTGATAAGAAGATAAATTCTTAAGAACTTATCTTCTTAAGAATTTATAGGAAATATGAGGGTTACAGCTCTCCTTACCTTAATTAACTTATGCACTTTGATTGATTATTTTAAGCATTAAGAGACTAAAAATATATTGTTACTCTACAAAACAAAATAGACTGTAGTTATTGCTACAGCCTATCTTAAAAATAATTATACTTATATCCTCTTCCAACGTACTCCTTGTGGAGTGTCTTCAAGGACTATCCCCTGTGCCTTAAGTTCGTCCCGAATCTCATCAGATAATTTAAAGTTCTTATCTTTTCTCGCCTGCTGTCTCTTTTCAATTAGCTTCTCTATTTCACCCTCTAGATTAATTTTTTTCGTTTCTTGAAGTATTCCAAGAGGCTTACCTAAATCCCTAATTAATTCAAGTGACATGGTTATCAATTCCTTAGATGAATTAATATCCACATGAATATTTATATCCTTTACTGCATCAAACATAACTGAAATCGCATCTGCTGTATTAAAATCATCATCCATTTTTTCAATATACTTTTGCTTATGCGCCTCTAATACCTTAACAAATTCCTTTTCCTTTTCATAAAGTTTATCAATTTTTACCTCAGCACTCAATTCTTCTAACTTGGAAATTGCATTATTAAATCTCTCTAATGCGGCTTTAGCTGAATCCAAGAGTTCTACTGAATAGTTAAGTTGAGCCCTATAATGACCTGAGAGCATAAACAATCTTACAACATCTGGACTGTACTTCTCTAATATTTCCCTTGCAGTATAAAAGTTATTTAGTGATTTTGACATCTTCTGATTATTAATATTTAAATACGCAGTGTGCATCCAATAATTTGCAAAAGGCTTCCCAGTTCTTGCTTCACTTTGAGCTATCTCGTTTTCATGATGTGGGAAAACTAAATCTGATCCACCTGCATGAATGTCAATAGTCTCACCTAGTAATTTATGTACCATGCAAGAGCACTCAATGTGCCATCCAGGTCTACCCTCACCCCATGGACTATTCCAAGCAGGTTCTCCTGCTTTTTTTCCCTTCCATATTGCAAAATCCATTGGATCCTTCTTTCTTTCATCTACATTTATCCTTGCACCAGCTTGTAGATCATCAAGGTTTTGACCTGATAATTTTCCATATTCATGAAATTTTTTCGTGCTAAAAAACACATCTCCATTTACTTCGTAGGCAAATCCTTTATTAATTAAATCCCCTACAAAAGCTATTATTTCATCCATGTACTCAGTTGCTCTTGGATTTACTGTAGCTCTCTCGATATTCAGTCCGTCTGCATCCTGATAATACTCTTTTATATATCTATCTCCAAGCTCCTTAATGGTAATACCCTCATCATTAGCCTTATTTATCATTTTATCATCAATATCTGTAAAATTTTGAATAAAATTAACCTTATAACCTCTATACTCAAAATATCTTCTTATGGCATCAAAAACAAGAAAGGTTCTAGCATTGCCTATATGAAAGAAATTGTATACTGTGGGACCACAAACATACATATTTACCTCTCCAGGTGTTATAGGTACAAATTCTTCTTTTTTTCTTGTCATAGTGTTATATATTTTCATATAGCTCCTCCTATCCATTATTAACTATTCTATAGTATATCCTTTTTCACATGACTTTTCCATTAGAATTTTTATTTCATCAGCTTTAGCGCTAAGTTATCATAAACATCCCTTTGTAAAGAAACTTAATACATAAAAATAATTAGGGACATACTCCTCCTATTGGAATTTGCCCCTAAGTTTATATCTCTGCATCTCAAAACTAGTTTTCCATATTTCGTTCTTCTATTATTGTGTCTGCTATTATCAAATCCTCAGGTGTCGTGATTTTTATGTTGTTATAACTACCTTCATATAGATAGACTTGATATCCAAAGTCCTCAAATATAGAAGTATCATCTGTATATTTATTAATAACACCTTCCGCTTTTTCGTAACACTCTAATAATTTTTCATAATTAAAACATTGTGGTGTTTGAACACAAAAAAGTTCATTTCTGCTGAGAGTTCCAGAAGAAAATCCATTGTTCCCTCTAGTTTTAATCGTATCTTTGGGTACTACTCCACAAGCCGCTGCCCCATATTGTCTAGCATACTTAATACCATTATCTATAATACTGGTATTTACAAAAGGCCGTGCTCCATCATGAATAATTACAATTTCACATGCTGATATGCTCTTCAAGGCATTAAAAACAGACTCCTGTCTTTCTTTGCCCCCAGCAACAACTGCCGAAACTTTAAAAAGATTGTACTTCTCAACAATTTCACTCTGAATAAAATCTATTTCACTTTCATTTGCGCATATAACTATTTCATCAATAAACTCATCGTTATTAAAAACGTCTAAAGTGTAAAATAATACTGGCCTATCTTTTATGCTAATGAACTGCTTGTTGAAGCCAATATCCATTCTTTTTCCTTTACCTGCTGCAGCTATTATTGCACATACTTTTCCCATAAAAACCTCTTTTACTCCGCTTGTTCCATCTGATCTTTTTGTCTTGCAAAAATCATTCTTCCGGCAGCTGTTTGAAGTACTGATGTTACAACTACATCCATTATCTCTCCAATGTGCCTTCTTGCACCTTCAACAACAATCATTGTACCATCGTCTAGATATGCAATTCCTTGACCTGATTCTTTTCCATCTTTTATTATCTGTATAGTCATTTCCTCACCAGGTAAAACTACAGGTTTAACAGCATTAGCTAGTTCATTAATATTTAGAACTGGAACACCTTGGAACTTAGCTACCTTATTTAGATTATAATCATTTGTAATAACCTTCCCATTAATAACTTGAGCTAACTTGAGCAATTTGCTATCTACTTCTGCTATCTCTGGAAAGTCTTTTTCAGAGATTTGAACCTCAATACTTAATTCATTTTGGATTTTATTAAGTATATCTAATCCTCTTCTTCCCCTATTTCGCTTAAGTGCATCTGAAGAATCTGCTATGTGTCTTAGTTCTTCAAGAACGAAATTGGGTATAACTAAAGCACCTTCAACAAATCCAGTTTGACAAATATCAAAAATTCTTCCGTCAATTATTACTGAAGTATCTAGCACTTTGGGATCACCTTTGGATACACTTTTATTTTTCCGATCTCTAGTGCTTATTCTCTTCTTATTTGAAAAGAAAAGCATTAGGTCCTCTCTCTTTTTAATAGCAATGTCAGAACATAAAACTGCCATAAAAATTGATACAATTAACGCAATTCCTGTCCAAATAATACTATTTAGTCTAGAAATTATATTTACAAAAAATGCTGCGAATATCAATCCCACAATTGCACCTGCAGTACCAAATAGCATTTCGTTAGCAGATGATTTTTGAATGTTTCTCTCTAAATAATACATAAATTTAAAAATACATAGATTAATCCAAGGTGATAATATAAATAATATAAATCCGAAAAATATCATGGATAAAATTACAAATAGAATGCTCAGTCCAGTCCCATTTCTAAAGTGCTCCAAAAAAGTCAATCTATCATTGTTAATTAAAGCCGCTCCAATAAAATAACCTGCTATTATACCTATAGTAGTAAAAAATCCCTTTAAAATTTTTCTTACCAATTCGTACACCTCCTTCTTAAATTATTGCCAATTTATCCATTTTAAATCCTAATAATACATTTAATAATATATGAACATAGGATTTAATGCAATAATTGTTAAAATATATTTGTACAATACATGTTTTTCAATTTATCATATGCTTCATTAACGCTAATTCCAAATATAAGCATTATTTCACTTGCAAGAAGATGCTTAGCCTTTTCTAGTATTTTTTCTTCTCCAGTAGGCAATTCTTCCTTCATCTGTAGATAGTAAAGTTCTCTTAGAACTTCAAACATTTCTGCTAAATTACCCGATGCTATTTTATTTCTATTCATTCTATATCTTTTATTCCAATTAACCTCTATCTCCATGGGAATTTGTCCTAAGTCACATAATTCTTTTTCAATTTGTATGTCGCTGGAAACCGACCTTATTTTATAATTATTAATCTTGTCTGTAGGGATCATCAAATCCATATCATCAACGATTAGATATATTGTAATATACTCCTTATCGTATCCTAAAAAACTTCTTATTTCAATTTCTAAGACAATGCCAGCACCATAACTTGGAATAAAAATTTTCTCACCAATATTTAACACGCTTATCCCCCTATTAATAAAAACGCTCTTGTTTTATTATATAGGAGTAAACAAAAATATGTACTAAGCTTTTATTGACAAAATTGTTATAAAAAAACTATAATTATTATGTAAATGTTATAAAAGCTTTATAGAGGAGATGAACCCAATGAAGGATGTTATTTTTGATGATTTTCAAAATTCCGTGGATGAATCATTATTACGGCACAGAAGTATATTAGATATAATGACAAAGCTTCAGGAATCCGGGGCTAGAATAAATAGAGCCGTTGCAAAAACAGTTACCAACTGTGGATGTATAGAAGTTCAAACTCAAAAACAACAACTACCTGGAAACACCAATATTGACAATATTGATGATTTAAAAAACTTTCTAAATCCACAAATTCAAGGCAACCTTTGTGATAGCTGTAGAGGTGTTGTTGAAAACGAAATAGGCAATAATCTTTTTTATTTAGCATCTCTTTGCAACCTATTAGGCCTTAATCTTTATGATATTTTTCTTAAAGAATATGATAAAATTGATACTCTTGGTAAATATTCTTTAAGGTGATATTATTTTTACTTATTATAGCATAGGAACAGATATTGCTTTCTATGCTATATCTGTTTATCCAACATAAATTGTTCCCTAAGCCTTCTTAATCCACTCTTTATGGCTTTGGCCCTTGCCTCTCCTATGCCATCTACTTGATCTAATTGTTCATAACTTGCTTCAATTATAGCTTTTAATTCCTTGAAGTGTTTAACGGTATTTTCTATAACACTTAATGGTATTCTAGGAATTTTACTAAGCATTCTATAACCTCTTGGTGAGATAAGTGTATCTACTAAAGTTACACCAGTATATCCTAGTATTCTAGCAATTGAATCTAATTGTAATAGTTCTTCTTGTGTTATATTTTGAATTTGTTTATATACTTCATTACAATCCAACTCAGATTGACAGTAATCTCTAATAAGTAAAATTTCATCTTGTTCAACGTATTTCACTAACTCATTTAATTGCATAGAAATAAGTCTGCCTTCATTACCAAGTTCACAAATATATCTTTCTATTTCTCCTACAATTCTCATAACCATTTCAGTACGCTGAATTGCCGTTATTACATCAAGCAATGTTGCTAAATCTTGAAATTCTAAAAGATTCAGGTTTCCAACTACTCTATCTAAAACTGAAACATATTTTTCTAAAGTTTGAATGGCTTGATTCGCTCTTGCAAGTATTACACTACTATCCCTTAAAACATACTTTATATCACCTTTATAAATAGTAATAATATTTCTACGTTGTGAAATTGCAATTACTATGTTACCAATTTGCTTTGCCACCCTATTGGCAGTTCTATGTCGTGTTCCAGTTTCTAATGTTGGAATAATAGATTCTGGCGTTAGCTGAGTATTGGCATGTATTATTCTTTTAAGATCACTACTTAAAATAATTGCTCCATCCATCTTTGCCAATTCATAAATATAAGAAGGTGAATATTCAGCATTAATTGCAAAACCCCCATCAACTAATTTCAATACATTCTCATTGTCTCCAAGGACAATAAGCCCCCCTGTTTTTGCTCTTAGAATGTTTTCCAAACCTTCTCTAAGCTGAGTTCCTGGTGCCATTAATCTTAAAATACTTGTTAGTTCTTTATCCTTTTCTATCCTCATACAAAATCACCCTACTTTACTAAAAAACTTTAATAATAATCTCACTTAATGATGTTACTCCTATTATGTTTATTCCTTCAGGCTGTATTTTTCCTTTATTTCTCATAGGTATAATAATGCTCTCAAAACCCATTTTACTCCCTTCATTTACTATTCTATCACAAAATGCTACAGGTCGCACTTCCCCTGTTAAACCTACTTCTCCCGCAACTAACATTTTATTTAATTTGAATTCTCTACCCTTTGCTGAAGATATTAGAGCAAGTGCAAGTCCTAAATCTGCAGATGTTCCGTCTATGTTAAGTCCTCCAACCACATTTACATATACATCAGCATTATAAAAAGGTATCTTAAGCTTTTTCTCAAGCACTGCAAGAATCAAATTTAATCTTGATGTATCTATACCTACTGCAGTTCGTCTTGGAAATGCTGCTTTTGTTTCACTAACAAGAGCTTGAATTTCTACTAGAATTGGTCTTGAGCCCTCCATTATTCCTACAACTACTGAACCTTCCTGCCTAAAATTGACTTCTTCTAAGAATACACCTGATGGATTTAAAATTTCTAATAGACCTTCCTGCCTCATTTCAAAAACTCCAATTTCACTTGTTGTGCCAAAACGGTTTTTTATAGTCCTTAATATTCTATACTCCTCAGTTCTCTCACCTTCAAAAGAAAGTACAGTGTCTACCATATGTTCTAATACCCTTGGTCCAGCAAGTTCACCTTGTTTAGTAACATGCCCTATTTAACTAATAATAAAATTAATGATAAAACTATATAAGTATTGATATTGTTAACCTATAAGGTAGTGATAAAACCTATTTATGATAAAACCTATTAGTTTTTTAATATTTCAATTAGTTATACATAATGAAAATTTCCGTTAGTCCTCAAACAAGTCCTTGAATGTGGTATTAGTCTCACTATATTTTTTAATATCAACTACATTCTCCTTTAGATTTTTCTCATTTCTTTCAAGTAGAGATGTACTTTGAACAACCATCTTTTTCATTTCTTCTTTATAGAACTCAACATCAGCTTCTAAATTCTTTATCTGCCTTTTTAATCTTTCATTTTCTTTTTTTAAGCCTTCTACTTTAAGTGATTCGTTAAAACTTTGCTGATATCGTTCAATTAAGTCATTGACTATCTTCGTTAATTTAGGTTTGTTTTTATAATTTGTATTTACTAATTCCTCGCCAGAAGGAATTGATAATAATTCACTAATACCCTCAGTTGAAATAAATAAGGGCATATTTTCAATTCTTTTATTAATAGTATCTATCTCTCGTGTTACTTCCTTATTAAATCTCCATGCTTGTATCGGAATCCCTGAAAATTTTACTAAACCAGACCTTTTAATTTTTGGAGGATTCTCTTGTTGCAAATACTTATAGATTATTTTTATCAAATCATCTGTTTCATATTTTTTAGGTCTTCCACCTTTATTTTTTACTTCGTTATTTCCATCAGCTTCTATATTGTCAAGCCCCATTTATATCCTCACCTCATTTGGTCATTTTTAAACATTACTTCAATTAATATATCTATATAGCTATTGTTACTTAACCCAGTTGCCTCTATTATTTCACTAATATACTGCTCTTTAAGATATATAGATTCTTAACTCTATTTCTATCTTTTCGTTCTTCCTAAAAGGTCTTTGTTCTTTTTTCAATTCTTTCTACTAAAAGTAACCAGTTATTTAGTATTCATGGTTATCATCGTAAATTCTGTAATAATAATTATATCACACAGACTTAATTGCTGAAATTCAAAACTTGCAAATTTTGTACCTGCTACTATTGGAACAAAAATGCAATCATTAATTTACTCATATAACATTTTTATATTTACTAAGCCCATTTTTATATATTAATTAATCACAAATAAAGTAGTACAATTTAAAGTTTAGTTCATGTTAGTCAAAACAAAAAATCCAAATAGAAATTTTGTTCATTTCTATTTGGATATGTCCTTAAATAAATTCTTATGCTTTATTTGTAGAATTTTAGCAATTGCATATATTTCAATATCAGAAATTTTTCTTGTCTGATTTTCAATTTTCACTATCATAGTCCTGTCTATATTTATACCTTCCCTATTTAAACGTTCCGCAAGACATCCTTGAGAAATTCCCATTTTTTCTCTGTACACTTTAATTGTAGGCCCTAACATATTCCTAATATCTCTTTCCATCTAATCATCCTCTAATATCAAGGAGTTCGATAATCGCACACCTTGTATTTTTTTTATATGATTAAAGGGATAATAGTATTTCATATTTATGAGCAAATTAAATATTATTATTCTCCGTTTCCCAATCAAATATGGGAATACCGATATCAACTTTAGAATTTTTCTTAAAATTATTATATCATACTCTCTATAAACATATTACTGTTGTCGGTTTAACAAATGTATAATTTTTTATATTTAAATAGAGCTGAAAAAAATATTTCACAAATTTAAAAATAACAACTTTATTATTATGCAATAATATTTAAGTTTCTTATATTTGAATTTTAACTATATGTATTTATTTTAATAAATAGCAAATAATAAAAGTGCGTTAATCGAACATTATCTGTTTTTCTGAAAGGAATGATTAAAGAATGGTAGCAAATGAAACTCTTAACATAATAATGACTAAATGTAGAATAAGCAATGTATTGCTTAGTGAAATTACAAATATTAATGTTTCCACAATTTGTAGATATAGAAAAAATCAACGAAATATCGGCAGAAAAAATTTTGATAAAATACACAACGCATTAATTGAATTAGATGTGAGCAGTAACAATATTAAGGAGTTGAGATATGAATATGAAAACTCAAGGAATAAAAAAGTATTGTGATAAGGAGGGCTACATTGTTGAAATTTTTAGAAATAAGGAGGCGCTGTTTAAGGATATAGTTGGAATTAATGTTAAAAACATTCATAGCGAAGTTAGACTTAATAAAAATAAAATTAGAGTTGACTTAATTTGTGAAGTAGATGATGGTTCACTGGCATTTATAGAGGTTTCCATAAGACATAACTGTGTAAAAGATTTTGTAACTCATAGAAATCAATTGATTAATATTTTATCAATCATTGGAAAAAACAAATTCGCACAGATAGTATTAATGGCCCCTGATTTTCTGAATGAAGATATAAAGGATATAGAAGAATTAATAACTTACTATAATATAAAGGTCTATTTTGTATATATACCAATAGAATTGATTTTAAAAGTGCAAAACCATATTAATATTGGTTTTAATGAAAAAGATAAACTTAAATATTATCAACCCACTGTTGGTAAATGTATTACGGTAACTTCAAAAGTTGTAAATCAAGATAAAAAATTTATATTACATCTTAATAATGAACACTGCGGTAATTCTATTGCTAAGGCTATCTTAAAAGGGTTAAGAGAAGAAGTGTATTGGCATTTAGCAGTACATAATTTTAAAGACTTAACAAAAAACATCATAAGAATTGGCACTGGAACATCTGATATTATTCTTAATATATATTGTAATATGGATGACAAAATAAAGGTTGAATTAGATTTTGCACAAAGACTTGATGTATTTAGTGTATTTAAGGATTATATGGCAGATATGTGTAATGAAATTGGAAACTCAATTGATTTAGCCTCTAACAAACCTAAAATATTTACTGAAATACCTATGTTCAAGAACAAGAAGATAACAATTGATAAGGCTGTAACTACAGCTAAAAGTTATTTAGAATATATTACAAAAATGTATAGGAAAATTCAACTCTAAAGATTAAAGATAAATTAGTTATCTAAAATAATTCTGATACCAAATTAAATTAACACAATATAGTTGTTCAATAAAAAAACACATGAAATCCTTAAATTTACATGTGTTTTTTATATTTATATGTATGAACTTCTATAATCTCATGGAAACGTCATATTCTTTATTTTTAGAAATATTTCTTTTCAATTCTAAAATTATTTCTTTCTTTAAAATTAATTTTTTTTGTAATGATTCTATATATTCATCATTTTCAACGATTATAGAGCATTGATGAAATGTTCCCAATACTATATATTTGTATTCGTTATATATCTGTCGTTCCTCTATTTTTAGAGCTTGTGTCTTATGAACAATACCGTCAATTTTAATATATCCTGATTGTATTTTCTCTATAGGTACAATCAGTTCATCATTAATTATAGCTACAGCAAAATATTCTTCTCCATTAATTGTATATGGTATTGATGGTGTTAACTCTAATATACAAATATCATTATATAAATCATCTGAAACACTTCCCCAAATTTTCTCAATTGTTATTTCTCTTCCATCTATTGAAAAGTTACCATTGTTAAGATATGTAATTTTTTTCACAGTATCATTGCCGATTCCTGTATTGAATTCAATTCTTCTTTTAAACTCTCCATTATTAAGTTTATTGAAAAAATTTTTCATTTCTTCTACATCATCAATGTAGGATACTCCATTATAGAAATCTGGATTTGTACTACTCAGAATATCATGTAAAATAAACATATCTTCAAACGGGTCATAATCATTTCTGTTACTCAAATCATTATATAAAATATTGTAATGATTTTTTATTTCTTCTATATCTTGATAACGGTCGCCACAGTTATTTTGTAAGCATTTATGTATTATTTTGCTCATTACAATTGCTTCTGAATTATCAAATATTTCTTCAAAATATCTTATTCCTGTTCCTTTGTGTACTTTTCCAAATACAAACCAATAAATAACTTGTGCCATAGAATAAATATCTGTAGCATATGTACACTTTATTTTACTGTCAATTTGTTCTGGTGCTGAGAACTCAAAATTAGCCATTCTGTCACTTTTTTCAGTTTTATTGTTAATAGGAAAGTCCTCTTTTGTAAAATGAGCTATTCCGAAATCTGCTAATACGTAATTACCATTTTCATCAATCAAAATATTTTCAGGCTTTATATCTCTATGCACAATACTTTGTTTATGCACGTACAATAGCGTATCTGTTAAAAAATCATATAAATTTTTAACTTCATACCATTCTATTGTTTTCAACTTTTTATAATACTCTTTTAATGATTCAGAATACTTCTTCATTATAATATATGGAAACACATTATCAGATGTTTTCAATTCTCCATATTGAATATTATTTACAATGTTTATCATTTTATCTTTTACTAAATTAATATTAAAATACTCTGCTTTAAATCTTGTATATTTATTACTATTATACCCAATCAAAAATTTTATAGCTATTTGAATATCATTTATTTTTCCAACATATACTAACCCATTTCCACCCTGTCCCAATTTCTCTGAAATCTCAATATTTATTTTCCCGAATTCACATTCTATTCCTTCATTTTGTTTTATATACTCAATTAGATTTTTCTCATTATTAATTGTTTTAGCAACAGACGGATTAGTTATTGCTACAGTAACCTTATTTCTTAACATTTGCAATTCACTTAAAATAATCTCATAAGCGTCTTTGGGAATATCAGGAATAGTATTTTCCATATTACCACAATCAATTTTAAAATCACATGCTCTTTTAATAAAGGATTTATAACTTCGTATTACATACTCCCGTTTATTAGCGTCTTGCTCATTTATATATTCCTTAATATTTGATTTAAATATATCAATATCGTCTAAAAGTATATTCATAGCCTCTCCTTATTTATCCTGTTTTCTCAACTAATAAATAGAAACCTCCTCAATTCAATACATTCCACATAACAAGTTTATTTAACATATGTGAATCAATAAATTGGTATCCTTCATCTACATCTTTAAATCTAATTGTTGCATATCTAACAATTTCTTCTCCAATACGTAATTCTTCATTTATTCTAAATGCTTGAGTTTCAATTAGAAGTTCCATCTTGTCAACTGTTATATCTAAGCCTTCAAGCATTACTTCATCTTCATCAACAAATATTTTAATATCATCACTTAATATTATTTGAAAAATATATAACTCTTTTTCTAAACCTGTATCATCAAGATATTTTCTGCCCCAAGCTCTTAATCCAAAATCTAAAGCTTTTTCTATTGTTGTTGCTAAATAAATATACCCTTTACTTGTTTCATAAATCCCATTTCCTGTGCCATAAACTGAATTTCTATCGTTTGTTAATTTAATTACTTTATCTTTTATAATTGAAACAGCGTTCGCACTTAATGTTGCATGGTATCCTATCATTTACTAACCTCCATATACTTATTCCAATATTAGATATTGTTTTAATATCTCTAATAATTCATCACTTTCTATTGGAGTAAATTGTGGCGATTTCGCAACCGTTATAAAATCAATTTTTTCATTTATAATTAAGTCCTCTCTTTTAACTGGATTTATATAAAGTTGATAGAGTTTTTTACTATTTTTGTCTCCAATTGAAAAAACAATTTTATTTTCTACTTTTTCAGCTAAAAAATGTGGAAAATCCAATTCTTCAAGTTCTGGATGAAATGCATAATCCATTTCATTTATCCATCCACAAGCCAATGCATATAATAAGTAATTCCCACAATCAAATTTAGCATAACTACCAAAATCACGTAAATTTTCTGGATATGTTTTTTCACTATATGGTTTATCTATGTATTTATTATTTATATACTGAAATGACCCATCTGGCATATAACTCAAATCAGCATGAGCGTCTATGTGAATTAATTTAAATGGAATACTAATTATATTTCTTTCTATATTCTCTCTCCAATAATAAAAAGCCTCTTGGTGATGATTAACGACTTTCCCTCTTGTTTTTTTATCCTTACTTAATCCTAATACATTTTCTATAAATTTTTTAAAGTCATCTTTTGTCCATGCTATATATTCATCAGAACATAATCTATTATTAGACCCATCCATTGTATAGTGTATCTTGTTTAAAAAATAATCCATATCAATATTTAATACAGCCATTTGTATCTCCCCTATTAATAAGTTTAAGCTTAGCTCTTTAAGATGGATATATTACTCAAAAATTTTAAGCCTTAACCATCTCTTATTTCCTTACTTTTCTATGACTTTATCACAATACACATCTCTGATAACATTCCCACATCATCACTTACTCCTGCCCTTAATAGTGCGGCCGCACCAAGATTATATGGATTTTCTGCTGTTACAGCATTTGCTTGTACAATATCAGGATATTGACTAATAAATGTTTTGACTGCAACTTCTGCGTCGCCTGAATGCGTTGTAGCTTTTGATTCTTTAGAAACAAAAGCCTCCCATATAAATAAGTTATAGTTTTTATCTATAAATTCACCCCAAGAAAAAGTTGCTTTTATTTCTTTTTTCAATAATTCCTTAACCCTACTTAGTATCCATACAGTTTCAGTAATGCCTGTTGCTAAAGCCCCACATACCGCACCTGCACTCCAAGGTCTATCACCTTCACCATTTCTTGCACTGGTTAGAAATAGAGGATTGTTTGATATAGGTACAAATAATGGGCATTCAAATCCCAAAGCTACTTTATAGCCATCTGATAAATCTTCTGCAATACCTTTAGCAAAATCTTCGATACTTATTCCAATACTATAAATATCCTTTTCACCTAATTCAGCTCTGCACCATCCAAAATTTTTTTTTAATTGAACCAATGTCCGCACACCAAATTACCAAATTATCCATTTTTGTACTCCCACTTCTAAATAAATTACATGCTACTTTATTTAACCATATAGTTTTATAATGCACATCAGTAAACTCTACATATTTTCCAAACTTAATTGTGTTATCTTCCATCCATTTTATATTCATACCATCTCTATAGTATGTGTTTTGTTTGCACCCAATTAGTATTAGTGATAACCAGATTTAAACAACTTAAAACCTAATATCTATTACACTTTAAGTTCTTCGATAGCTTATTCTTTATATCCTGCAACATCCCATGCAGTAATTAAGCCTAATATTTTTTCAGAAGGCTTACCTGACTCCGTTAGAAATACTACTGAAAGTCTCTTTCGATTAACTAACTCCTTTTGAAACATTTCTTCAATATCAATCACTAATATATTTTTCGGAACAAATTCAAAGAATTCACTTTCATGTTTTTCTATCGGGATAAAGTCTGCAAATTCTTTTATCTTTACATCTTTTTCTATTAGTACATCTTCTTTTTTTACCATATAGGAAAAAACAGTATTTTCACTAAAAACTCCTATCACTTTTCCATTTCCAATTACTGGAACATGTGTGTATGTGTTTTTATTCATCTCTTTCATTACATCCAGTGCAATTGACTCCATTGAAGTCGTAAATATATACTCAGCCTTAATAGCTATTTTTTCAAGGGCTATAGGTGGATTTTTAATTTTATTTCTTATGTCTTCGTATCTCCTTACTATGTAATCATGTGGTTCTGCAATCGGTTCTGCAAATTCCTTATCTGGATTATGTACTATTACATTTCTTAGTTTAGCAAAAGAAATCAAATCATCCTTATATCTTAAAAATATTTTATTTTTTATAGTCATTTTTTTAATCAAATTAGTATGTCCTACTCCATCGTCAACCTCTAATTCGTTCCTCATAAATTTATCTAATTCGTTGTATATAGTTAAAAATTTATTTGAATTTGATATATCTTCACTCATACAATACCTCCCTTACTTTTAGTTTGAATTTAAACTAAAATCCATAAATACTTCTAATTAAGCCTAATAAAATCATATACCTGATTTTATTATTTAATATATATAATTAGGTTTAATAAATTCATTTCTCTTTTAACTTATTTCTAAATAATTCTTACTGATTTTAATTTAAAATCTTCTTCATATTCATCAAAATCCATTTTATATAATTCACATCCGATTTCAGAGCCTATATTAAGAAGTTCTTTTATGTAGTTTTCTTCACATTTATATCCAATATATATGGCTTCAACCTTTAATCCAGATTCTATTAGACTTATACTCTTACCATTAGTCTTACAAGAGTTCTCATAAAGCAATCTATATTCATTTTCATAATCCCAAAAATCATGCTTGCAACAAAATGACATATGGAAATATATGAAATTTTTATAAAATTCATCTGTAGGCTTTTCGAGTCCTTTATTATATGATTTTGCAATCTCATTAAATATATTAGTTAGAACTACAGCACTTTTAATTCGTTTGGGTTCATATTGTACTTGGTATATTAACTCTGGGTTCAAAACAGAATACTTTATACAATATCCTTTGTGATTGTTTGCATAATGAGCCCACATTGGCATATTATCATCAATTTTTGAGGAAAAACATGTAGCCAGTGTTCTGCTTTTAAATATTTCTAATAAAGTTTCTAATCTATCAATATCAGTTTCCCATTCAGTCCCCTTTAATTTATCAATATCTAATGTTATCATCTTATACTCAAAGGGGTCATTAAATTGTTTGTAATTGGATAGCCACAACTTATCTTCTCTTAAAAAATCTAATTTCCTCTTATTTTCGCTACTAAAATCAATATATTTTTCATCAAATAATGAGCAATATTTGTATAGCGATTTAGGTATACATTGATTTTTATATTTATTAGCTTCTGTGAAACCATTACTATTAAGTAATTCTTGAAATTTATTCATGTTCATTTTAGGATACATTACTTCACATCCTTTTTACTATTAAATCAAATGCTTACAGTTATACTTTTTTATTTCTACACTATAAATCCATCCTAACACCATAATTCTTCAACCATTCTTTTCTTATCTCATAGTCAGGAAGTACAGAAGCTACAAGCTCCCAAAACTCCTTTGAATGGTCTTTATGATAAATATGGCACATCTCATGTACTATGATGTAATCAAGTGCATTAGCCTTTGCCATTATGCATCTCCAATTGAATAATAGTTGATTTTTAGATGTACAGCTTCCCCATCTCTTCTTTTGTTCCTTAATTTTTATATCGGTAGGAACAATATTAAAGAACCTCTGATAGTATTTAATTTTTATCCCTATAACTTCTTTAGCTCTATCCCTATACCATAGCTCCATTGCTTTTCTAATATCTTCTTCATTCTTATTTGGAGCTGTAACAATAAATTTACCTCGATAAAGCTTTACCTCTGGTCTATTTATAGTTAAATCCAATTCTATTTGCAAAGAGTAATTTCTGCCTAAATACATAAAGGATTCCCCATTAACAAACTCTCGGTTAATTGGTTCGTAGTTCATATGTTTATATGAATATATTTGCTGTATAATCCAGTTTGCTTTGCCCTTTACCTTTTCAACTACTTTTTCCTCTGATGTTCCCATCGGTGCAGTAACAGTAATAATATTAGGCGGTTCTACTGAAATTTCCATTGTCTTTCTGTTTTTATATTCTACATTAAATGCTATGTTTGTTGTCCCAAATTTAAACGAAAGCCTCATTCAATACCTCATTTATTAGGATTACGGTGATTCTATACATTAATCCTAACCTACTATTATTCTAATAAACCAACTCTTAAATCACTGAAAAATGCTTCTTAGCTAAATTTAATAATGGCTGAACCATCTGCTTCCTTGCATCGAGTTTAATCTGTTTGAAATATTTTTTATTAAGAGTCATAAAAATAGCTCTTTCAACATCTGATGTCTTGGAATTGTTAGTGACCCAATCCACAGCATAATTTTCTTGGATAATTTGTGCTATATCCTTTGCTATTTCTTTAGATAACTCAATTATATCTTGACTAATATATGTTTCACTTTCCTCTTTAACCTTATTACCTTTTACCTCAGCACCTTCACTATCTTCTAAAATATACTTTTTCACAACCTCAAAGAAAGCAAATTCCTTTTCATCTAAACCCAAGCTTTCAGACTGTGACTTCGTACCTTTTTCAACTTCTTTTTCAATAAATTCTTCAAGTTTCTTCTTTTTCTCTATCCAGTTACTCTTAGTTTCATCAAGTATCTTTTGAAGTTTTTCTAAAAGACTTGTGAAGAATACTGGGTTATCATCCATTTTTACACTTATAGCATGTTTTACAGCATGTTCCATAGCAGAGGCTTGTGCTTCGTCTGATTTTAATGTATTAATCTTACTCTTAAAGTCATCCTCAAATAAAGTTATAGGCTCTATCCATTGGAAAACACCCAGAGATTTTAAATGTTGTTCTATTATTTCTCTTACCTTTTCTCCGCAATCGCTAATGTCTAATTCCTCTTGTGGACTATACTTCGCTTTAGCACCTGCTCTAATATAGCCAAGCCACTTTATATCATTTATAATATCCGTCCCAACATGAGAAGGTAGCAGTGCTTCAACAGCTCCTGAAAAGCGTTTATATCCTATTTCAAATTCTGCCCTCTTATCCTGTGGTTCTAACACATTAATAAGTTCATCAAGATTATTTTTATCTTTTCCCTTGAACATATTCATAATGTCTTCTCTATAAGATAGCATTTCTTTATACAATTCATTCATAGGTTGCATTGGTTGACCTAAATCTTGCTTATCAAATATAGCTAAAGCTTCCTCTAAATAATCTGAAACACCATAATAATCAACAACAAAACCACATTGCTTTATAATACTGTCAATTTTATCTTTATCATTATTCATCTTACGCTTAATATCCATAGTGCAAGTTCTATTCACCCTGGCAATAGCCTGTAGTAAATTATGCTCTTTTAATGGTCTATCAAGATACATTACCTGCTCTATGGGAGCATCAAATCCTGTCAAAAGCATATCTTTTACGATAATAAAGCACAGCTTGTCTTTTTCAATGGGTTGCTTAAACCTATCTATAATGCTTTCCTGCTCAGCCTTTGTAGTAAAATGTTCCTTTAAGAATGTTTCTTCATTTAAATTGCCAGAAAAGATAACCTTAGCCTCTAATTCTGTTCCCATTATCTCCTTCATATTCTCTTTTAAGGCATTATAGTATTTAACACAAGCTACTCTACTTACACAAACAATTTGTGCCTTAAACCCATTAGGTAAAATATTATCTCTATAATGTTTCAGCATATCTATTGCTATATCATTAATTCTATCATCAGCTTCAATTATTGTCTTTTTGTTAGCATATTTTTGCTTTATTGCTTCTTTTTCTTCATCATTTTTTTCATTAAAAGCTTCATTAAATAATTCTTCTAAGCTTTCACCTTTGATATGAAGTTCTGACCTTCTTCCTTCATAGACTATCTTTACAGTAGCCCCATCATCCACAGCTTCCTTAATACCATACTTGTCTATGTACCCACCGAATGTTCTTGGCGTAGATTTATCATCTTTATCTATGGGAGTACCTGTAAATCCAATAAATGTTGCATTAGGCAAAGCAATTCTCATATTTGAAGCTGTATCCTTATATTGGCTTCGGTGAGCTTCATCTGAAAGCACAATTACATTAGACTTTGTAGTAAGAACTTCATAAGGAAGGCTAAATCTTTTCTTACCCTTCTTACCATTTTCGATAACTTCTCTTTCTTCTATTTCACTTTCAAACTTCTGAATAGTAGTCATTATAACTTTAGATTGAGCTTTTGATAGCAAATCCTTCATCTCAGAAATTTTATTAGCACGTTCTGGGGTAGTAATTTTTGAGAGTGTTCTTATAAACGTTGCATAAATCTGTTTGTCCAAATCAATTCTATCTGTTACCACCACTATAGTAGCGTCAGAAAGCTCTTTAGTTCTCTTTATTTTTCTTGCTAACATTACCATTGTCAAAGACTTTCCTGAACCCTGAGTATGCCAAACAACTCCACCTCTTGATAATGAATCCTTTCCTTCATTCAGCCTACTAATTGCTTTATTAACAGCTCTAAACTGTTGGTATCTGCATATCTTTTTTACTGTAGCTCCATTATCCGTTTCAAACAATAAAAAGTTCCTCATTACATCAAGAAGATTATTTTTTTCTAATAATCCCTGAATAAATAGGTTCTGACCATTATCCTCTATTCCTGGAATTTTATCCTTTGCAACTGGGTAACTGTCTTTCCACTCTAAATACTGATTATACTTAGAGCTAATTGTTCCAACATACGCATGATACTTATTCATTATTCCTGTAAAAAAATTCGTATAAAAGAGTCTTGGATTACCCTCTGAAAAATCATTATCTCTCTCATTCATGTATCTTCTAAGTTGCTTAAAGGC
Source organism: uncultured Clostridiaceae bacterium (assembly GCA_963791805.1). Lineage (GTDB taxonomy): Bacteria > Bacillota > Clostridia > Clostridiales > Clostridiaceae > JACMJL01. The sequence continues at coordinate 922,593 of CAWBTU010000003.1, read as the reverse complement.
TTCTTTTTTACCTACATTTTCATTCTTAGTTTTTTCCAAGAAAGGAGATTTACACTCTAAAACCACCACTGGAATACCATTAACAAATATAACTATGTCGGGATAGATTGCTTTACCTAATTGTGTTTTAACCTCAAATTGCCTTGTAACAAGAAAATCATTATTATCTGCGTTATCCCAATCTATAAATTGAACTGTTTGAGGCTTCTTTTGACCATTACCATATATGTCTTGGTCTACTGTATAGCTTAAATCTACAACAGCGTCATAAAGCTTTTCATTTATTTCTAAAAGACTTGTCCCTAAATTTTCTGGTCTGCTTAAATACCTAATGGCTTTACTGATGTTACCTTCATCCATCCATGGATTCAACCTTTTTAAGGATTTTTCAAGCCTTTTAACAAGTATTACTTCTGTAAAAGAATCCCTCTCACCTTTTTCTGGAATAAGCTCTTTACCATGAATAAAATCATATTTTAAGTTATCTATTAAATAATCTATCGCAGGTAATTCTACTAAGGTTTCTTCATTTCCTAAATAAGACATATTTTCACACCCTTTGTATGCAAAATATTATTTATCATATACATCTTTAATATCTAAAAACCATTTTTCAATTTCCTCATAAGCACCAACTTCTTCAAGGAAATGTTTATTTATCTTCTTAGAAATTCCACTATTCAATTTCATTTTTATAGCTTTTTCTCTTTCCTTAACATCATTAATATGTGTCATAGTTTTCCCAATCAAAATCTTTGGAACATCAGTATTATCCCAGTTTTTTTTGTGTTCGTCAGGAATAGTTAGTGCAAGTTCTTGTTCTATAAGATTTGGGCTTATGTAATTCTCAATTTCTCTTTTTTGAGTAATCCATCCAAACCTTCTACCATCATTAACTTCATTTATTTCATTAATTTTCTTCGCATACTCATTTACATCATTATCATAAATATGTACTTCTCTCACATTTGAGCCTGTTAAATAATTTTCTTCTATCCACCTTTTTAAGTTACTTCCACCAAAAGGGATAATATTAATACCTTCTTTTTCAATATCAATAATTTTTCTAAATTCATCTATATTTTTATTGATATTTCGAATAAAATTAACATCATTTTCGCCTTCAACGCATATCACTAACTTTGAAGTTATTCCTGGAAGTATACCCAACGTATCAATAATATTTTTAACTTTGATTTCTTCATCTATTTCAACAAATGGTTTATTCATTTCATCCTTTTTTATAAAAATTAGTTGGTCAACACTAACCATTTTTGCTATTTCTGGTGTATGTGTTGTTAAAATAATTTGGTGCTTACTGTCTTTTGAAATCTCCAATAATGACTCAATTATCATTTTCTGATAGTCAGGATGTTGTGAAGTTTCAGGTTCTTCTATTGCATAAATAATATCTTTTGAGTTAATTCCATCTGATATTCTCTCTGCTTCTGCTCTAAAATAACTTAACAACATTAATCTTCTAACCCCACTACCTCTTTTATTTAATGGAATATTATTATCAGCAATTAAATCAAAGGAAAATATAGAATCCCATGGTTTTAATTTTAACTCAGTTTTTAGATTCTGTGCTATATTTTCATCTAATTCTTTTAGCTTAGCTATTGTTTTTTCACCAATTTTTTTCACTTCTTTTTCCACTTGAATTTTTACATCATTTAATACTGTCTCCATTTCAGAGAGAGCATTTTTAGTTGCTATCTTCAATGGATTCTGTACTTCTGAATCCCCATCTGTATTAGTTCTATCTGATTGAAATAAGAAGAATAATGGTAAATTGGTTTTTATACTCTCCCATATATTCTTTGCGTCTTCTTTTGTAATATCAATTTGAGTATCGCTAAACTCTACTTCTTTATTTATTACTTGATAAGCATATAATGCTTTTCTAATTTCCGCACTTTTATTCTTATTAACTTCTTCATAGTTTACAATTTCATCTTTTAATTCATCTAATTTTTTTCTTAATTCCTGAATTTTTAATGTTATAAGTGGCTTATCAAAAAGCACTGGATATGTTGAATTTAAGTAAATTCTTAAATCTGAAGCCCCAATTTTTGCTTTAGAACAATTCCATACTTTTGCTATTTCTAATAACCCATCTTCATTGTATAAATATTCTTCCTTCAAATTTGTGAAATTCGATGTATCAACTAATATTTCTTTATTATCAATATTTTCAAAACAGCATATAATCTTTACTTGTTTATTATCCTCTCCGCAACAAACATTTAAATCATCTATATCTATTTTAACTTGGGAGTCACTATTGCTTCCATTAAAAAAAATTTCTAATGCGTCCATAACTGTTGATTTTCCAACATCATTTCTTCCTATAATTACATTCATATCAGTATCAAAATTAATTTCCCCGCAAGTGTATCCTCTGAAATTTTCAAGCTTTAATCTTTTTAATCTCATAAAAATCCCCCCTCCCCTTTTATACAAAACTTTCATTCATGTCTGATTTTTTACGCCTTAACCCTAATCTTACCTGTCAAAAGCTTCTGCATAAGTCCTTTTTTAAGTTCTTGAAGTTTTTCTTTTTTAGATTCATATTGTTCTATTTTTTCATCAACTATTGTTAGGATTGAAGCTATTTGTAATTGCTCATTTAATTTAGGTATTAATACTTTTATTTTTTTTAACCTACTTCCTTTAATCCCTAAAACTGTTGAACCTGTTGCTTCATCATAAATGTTTTTTTGAAAAATTTCAGATAACATAAAGTATTTTAAATAATAATTATCTAAAATTTCTGACGTTCCTCTTAGTTTAATGACTCTTTGTGCAAGAGCTATATCCACTCTATCAATATTAGCAACATTACCAAGTGGTGCTTCTGTAGTAAATAGAACATCTCCCTTTTTAGGTAATCCCCTTGACATAACTTCACTATAGTCCTGCTCCCTTATACATTCCTTTGATACATTATAGTCGATGAATCCTTTACCAATGTTTTTAGCAGTTACCAGAAAAACACCTTCGTCTACTTTCAATGGTGTTTTCCCTCTATAATCAACTATGTTGCATACTTCTTCTATTGTCTTAACTTCCCAATCCTCTGGTATCCTTCCATTCTCCGTATCCTTAAACCTATCATGCCCAATTCCTTTTGTAAGAAGCATCTTCATAAGTCCTTTTTTAAGTTCTTTTGTCTTTTCAATAAGATTATCAGCATTTTCTATTTTTTCATCTAAAGATGATAGTATTACGGATATTTTTTGTTGTTCTTTTATTGTAGGTAAAGGTATTGCAAGTTCTCTTATTTCTTCAAGATGTAAATTTGTTACCGTCCCTTGCTTAGCTCTTAATCTAATTTGATTTAAGCAACTATCAGAGCCAAGATACTTTTCAAGAAATTTATTATAAAGCTTATCCGAATCCTTTTTTATTTTAATAAGACAAAGACTAACAAATATACTAAACTCTTTATCCCAATCAATAATCTTTGGAATTCCTATTGTTCCATTCTTTGAATATAGAATGTCTCCTTTTTCTGGTTTACATCTTTTAATTAATTCGTTATGTTCATCTTGTGATACATATTTAACATGATTCCAATTAATTTCACTTTTTTGAATATCTGTAATTCTTAAAAAGGGTATTCCTTCTTCCATATAAGTAGGCGTTTTATGAGTACCATCGGTAATTTTATCAGTTAAATTACTTAGTTTATCAATACTCCAATCAACAGGTATAATTCCTATTTCAGTTCTTTTATATCCTTCTTTAACCTTATTCACTATTATGTCACCTCTACTTCATATAATCTTCAAAACTAACCAAACAAGAAAAGTATTTATCACATAATAAATTAACTTTCCTCCAATTCTTCCATACCACATGCTACTCCATAACTAAAAATCCCTAACAAATCTAAATGTTATTATTGATAATGGAACTCTAATTACAGCAGATTTAAATTCATTTGTAGCCTATAATATCTTAAATGCCATTACCAATCCCTTTATTAGAGGCTCATAAAAGCTCTTACTTATATCTATTTATATATAACTACAACGACTAAATCTCTAATCTTAGCCTATCTCCTCAAACCCTAATTCTTTCAAATATCCATTCAATCTTAATTCTATCTCTTTACCTTGTAGTTCTAATTCATTTATTTCTCCAATAACTTCTTCAATATTTACCTCTACCTCTTCTTCGCTTGTATCCACATATCTACTTATATTAAGGTTATAATCATTTTCCTTTATATCTTCTATATCAATTACATTCGCATATTTTTCTATATCTATATATTCATCAAAAGCCTTAACTATTTTGTCTATATCTTCGTCTCTTACTCTATTCTTGTTTCCATCCTTAACAAAATGATTGCTTCCATCAATAAATATAACCTTGTTTCTTCTATTTTCTGGTTTATTCTTATTAATCACAATTATGGCCGCAGGAATACCTGTACCATAGAATATGTTCTGTGGAAGTCCAATTATAGCTTCTACTAAATCATCCTTTAGAAATCCTTCTCTTATCTTTCCTTCTGCTCCGCTTCTAAACAAAACACCATGTGGCACTACTGAACACATTTTACCTTTTACATTTAAACTTGCTACCATGTGACAAACAAATGCTAAGTCTCCATAGGATTTAGGTGGTATTCCATATGGGAATCTGTGAAACTGGTCAGCACTTGCTTCTTCTATACCCCAGTTACTTAGCGAAAATGGAGGATTAGCAAGGACTTTATCGTAAGTCTTCAAAACTCCACCTTCTGTATGCTTTGGTTCTCTTATAGTATCACCTTTTTGGATGTCTGCTCCTTTTGCTTCATGGAATAACATATTCATCTTACAGATTGCCCATGTTGAAAGGTTAATTTCCTGTCCAAATAAGGATATGTTCTTAAAATTTCCACCTTGGTTTCGTATATATTGTAATGACTGTATTAACATACCGCCTGAACCAACTGTGGGGTCGTAAATTCTATCCCCTTCTTGTGGTTTCAACACATTCACCATTATTCTTACTATTTCTGTAGGTGTATAGAACTCTCCGCCTTTTTTTCCACCTTCGTCAGCGAATTGTTTTATTAAATACTGATAAGCGTCTCCTAATATGTCCTCTGATTCAAGGTTAGAGTTTGCAAGGTTAATAGTATCAAGTAGTAATAGAAGCTGTGAAAGCTTTTTATCTGGAACTCTCTCTTTATCATTATAATTAGCTGTAGTAAGAACACCTATAAGCTCTGCATTTTTAGGTTCATCTTCTAATGCTTTAAAAGCCTTATCAAGCTCTGGCCCTATATTTAAATTCAAGTTTTTAAGTTTACCCCATCTTGCACTCTCAGGAACATAAAATGTTTCATAAATAGAACTATCATTTAACAGCATTTCTACTTCTTCTGCAACCATTCCCTGCTCGGCAAATTCCTTATTTCTAATTTCTCTTTCTTCATCAAATTCATCATTCAATCTCTTTAAGAATAGTAATCCAAATATATAGTCCTTATATTCTGCGGCCGATAATTCGCCCCTCAGAATATCCGCACACGACCATAATACGCCCTCTAAATTTTGTAATGTCAATTTCTCCATAATTTTCTCTCCTCGTCTATCTCTGCATTCCGTATTTTAAACATATTCTTTATAATAACTTATACTTTTTAGTTTACCACAGTTTTGTATTTTTTTGTCTATCCGAATCAGATTAAAGTAAAATAAAGTAAATATGTACTATTCATTATTGGCTTGTTTATTTACGGTAAACCAATGAGTTCTCACTAATAATTATTGAATGGTAATCTGTTTCTTAACGGCTTATATAATCAATATGTCTATGATACACCATACTTTAAAGTCCTAATATCTATGTTAAATATACTACTAATTCATATGATGTTTAACTGTCACCAACTCATTTAACCTCAGCTCAATTTTAGCTTTTGTTATGTATAACTATTACGAATTATGGTATAATTAAAGACAGTAAACTTAAATTTAATAGGAGGAATTCACATGTATCGATTCCGAAATTTTATTCGAGAAAAAAATAAATATAAAAAAATACAACTTTATTTGAAGTTGGTGTAGTTTAGTCAAAATTGTTTATTGACTATAGTCTACACCAACTTTTTTTATTGACAATTTTCTTTTAAAAAAGATGTATTCTTATATGTAAACACTTAACTGCCAATGCTTTACAACTTTGTTGTAACATAAATTACACAAATTATTTAGTCTCTACGGTCAACAAAAATTATAAATAAAAATGCAAAACATCAATTTACTAAAATATACAATACGGGGGAGCGTTAAGACATGGTGGAAATTTTAAATGTTGAACATAAAAAAAGATTTAATCAATTATTGGGAAAAGCGTCTGTATGTGAAGGTGATTTAGAACGATATGCTCTGTTTTTTATAATCTCAGGGAATGCAGATTTATATAGAAAGGTAAACTACATTTACAATTTTGAAGATGGAGGCGGTATATTGCCCGAGATATTTGATAATAGCGAAGTAGATTTATGTGGTAGTAGCAAAACCTTAATTAAATTGGCCTTTAACCTTTATAATGGCTATAAGAGTGACCTTACTGTACTGAATACTTTTTTGAGTTTGGATAATTCCAACTTTAAGTTAGCTATGGAAGCCATAAAAATTAGATTTAATAAAAATTAATTAAGTTGAGCTTCAGCTTGTTTAAGGAAGGATGCACCGTTTTGGTTTCAGAATTTAAATATAATGAAGATACTTTTATTAAGTATATAGATATTTGGAGGGCAAATGTAAATCAAAAAATAATAGATATTTTTTTTATAAAGTTCACCTATTATTCAACTAAGATAGTAAACAAAGAAACAAGATTAAGTGACGTAGAATGTATTTTTAAAGGAGATACAGCCATTGATTTTAAAAGAAATACTAAAACTATTAATGAAATAGTAAACCATAAAGAAATTTATGAAAAGTTTTTTCAATTAGATAAAAAAGACAAAGAGGACTTATCTATTGATTTAATTAACAAGTTTCACTACATATTAATGAAAGATTGCTTTACACAAGAAATGATAAAGAATGTTGAAATACCAGTATATTCCCACAATGAAGAGTTAATTACTGGAATTAATTGCCTAAAATATAGACCAACAGAAATAGAATCAAATAACACATTAATATTTTTAATTAACAATATTAATGAATTGCAAATGGATGATAACAATACTTTAGCGGTTGTTAGTTATTTTTATTGTTGGTTTCTTAACGCCGTATCCCCTTTTACATATGGTAATGAAAGGTTAGCAAGAATATTAATAAATTATGTGCTTATCCAAAAAAATCTTCCACCAATTCTTTTTTTTGAAAGTGATATGGGAAAATATTATTCAGCATTAAATTTTTTTGATGAAACAAAAGATATATCTAAGATGGTTGATTTTTTAGAAGAAGAATCATATAGAACATGGATTCGAAGCCATTATTTAAGATTAAAAAAACTCAAAGATTTTTTGGGATGAATGAACAATGCATTAGATATAATAATTCGTTAGTTTTGTCATTTTTTATTTGTTTCTTATAAAAATCCAATGTGATACACTTTAAGTTTGAAACAATATATTCTTTTGCCGATGGCAATTGGGGAGTATGAAGTATGTTAAAAGATTTAGATTAACTTTCAGCAGACTTTGATATTGTTAGGTTTGCTAAAGAAAAAGAAAAAATGTTAAAATAGAAATAAAAGAAAAATGAGAACTAAACAAAAACATCTTTTGAGGTGTTCTAAATTTTAACTCACAATATTTAAGGTTTTTTATATTAAGAGGTTCAGAACCTTATCAACTTGTGTGTATTTATTTTCATCTATTTTAGATATGGCTCTTTGAACTATTTCTTCGTGGAGAATATGATAATAATAATTTTTAACGTTCAAGATATGTATTCCTCCATTTGCCTTTTGTTCGCAATCAAACATGAAGTATTCCTTTCTATTGCCTAAAAATCTGCTCATATTGTCTTGCCTAATAGGTATGCTTTTCCAGTCTCTTAAATCAAAATCCACCTTGGGTCCCTCACTCTTATCACCTATATATGTACCATAAAACTACCTGGCAAAATTAATTTACTTTATATATTTTAGACGCAGGGGGAATATTCTTATTTCCCTTTATATATTGTTTAATAAAAACTGTTTTGCCATTTTTCAAATGCCTGATGTGTCCCCGAACAGACCAACTTTCTGTATGCCTTTGGTTTTCCAATTTAACAACCTTTCTAAACGCAATTAAAGAAGTGTTGGAGCATTTAATAGACATATCACCAATAGTTATAATTGACTTTTTATTTACAACCACTTTTTTATTCGTGTCAAGGTCATTATATTTTGTGTTTTTTATATGACTACTTTCCTTATTAAAAGCACTTATATCTAAATTCTTTTTTAATTTTGCGTCGAGATAACAGAAACATTTTCGGAAATCTTTTTCTGCGTCTTCTGCCATATCAAACATATTTAGGTGCTTGGCTTTATTCAACTCGTCAATTACAATGGGTTCGCTTACAGTTCCTAACTTATAATCAATTGTTATTTCACATAAGAAACTAAACTTATAGTTTATTCGATTGTATCCATAAACTTGTAATAATACTTCTGTTTCTGAATTAAATTTAAAGTAATAGTATAAAAATCCTTTACTTTCATTTAATTCTTGTCTTATAACACCTTCGTTAAAATAAGGTCTTATAATTATATCACATTCATAAACGTCTTCGTCACTTAGATTTTCCCACCAATCACTAACTAAATCTTTTTTAAATTGAATAGTATCAAAGTCTTTAAGTTGTTTTAAAGTCAATTGATTTACTTTATCCATATTAATCCCCCAAAATAATGATATAACAATTATTATATCATAAAATAAGTATAATATGTATATGGATAGAACTTGTTGATATATTATTGTGCATTAATAACTAAACAATTAATGAAAAAAGTATGCTAAAATCTTACTTAGTAGCATACTTTTTTAGTTTGCACCTCTAAAGCAACCTTGTTATCGGCAAAATAGCTCTCTTTTCTTTATGACGTTAGATAGACTATCAGACATAGTGTCTATGAATAATCTCCATACTAAAATACAGTTATTGAATGGCCATTTATTTAAATTAATAATTAATTCTGAACTTAACGCAACCCAAAGCATTTTCCTTATTTGTTCCTAAATATCCTCTTCTGTATATTCATAAATACTTCCATCTTCATCTGATTCATGTACTTTACCAAACTTGTCAAGGATAAGCTTTTCCATGTTCTCAGATATATTTAAGAATGATTTCTCTCTTAAATCCTTTATGTATTTTTTTGTAACAATCATTTTTTTTCTTACTTCACTTCTTTGAATACTATTAATTTTTTTCTGTAATATCATACAGTTCTACTTCCTTAAATGTAGTGTTTTTTTGAATTATACAATAACAAAATCCCAATTCATTATAATTTCTTAATACTATTTATATTTCTTTGTGCTAAGTTTTTACAGATACACATGGATATAATTATTAATTGGAAGTGAACGTAACCCTAATATAGGGGTTACGCTTGTATAAACTTAATTTTATTGTTACTATCTTAAAATGTAAAAAAGACCCTTATTTTAAAAAGTCTTTTTCAATTTCTATCAATACTATTCCTTTTTCCCAAAAACATGATTTATTACTTCCCTTAATACTTTAAGTTCCACAACTTGAATATTGTTAAACTTTACTGGTCTACTGAAAGCATTCTTTGCTACATACACTTTTTTAAAACCCATCCTATCAAGTTCTCTTATTCTTGCTTCAAGAGATGGAACTTTTTTAAGCTCCCCTGTAAGTCCTACATCAGCAATAAATACAACATCATTAGGAATTCCCTTGTTGTAAACAGATGATACTATACTTATTATAACTGCTAAATTTATAGCTTGTTCTCTCAATCTCAATCCACCAGTAATTTTTATAACAACATTTTTGTTAAATAAATTAATTCCTCCTCTTTGTTCAAGAATAGAGATTAAAGTATTTAATTGGTCTTTGCCTAAATTCTCACCGATTCTGGATGGAAAAGGTGTGAAAGAGTTTGATACCAAGCTCTCTACTTCAACAATTATTGGTCTGGACCCCTCTCTAACAACGGTTAATGCACTGCCCGAAACAACCTCACCGTCTTCTCTTTTAGTCATAAAAAATTCAGATGGATTATCTATAGATACCATACCATTTTCTGTCATTACAAAAAATCCAATTTCTCCAGTTCCTCCAAATCTATTTTTCGAACTTTGCAATGCTCTTAACTCTTCTTCATTTTCACCATCTATAATTAAAACAGTATCTACAAGGTGTTCCAGTGAGCGCAAACCTGCAATTTCTTCACTTTTATTCATCTGCCCCACAAGAATAACGGCCCTTGGTTTATCATCATTTTTAGCAATTCTTCGTAACTCATTAGCACACTCCATAGTCTGTGTTGGAGACCCCGCTCTGGAAGGTAAATATTCTTCTAATGTAAATGTTTGAATACTATCTACTATTATTAAGTCAGGGTCGATTTCATTTATAGAATCTACTACATTATTTAAGCTTGTATCTGAAACTATCCATATATTTTCATTAATTTTATTTAATATCCTATCGGCTCTACTTTTAATTTGACTATCACTTTCTTCACCAGAAGCATAAATTACTTTATATCCTTTTGATGATACATCGTCTGCAACCTGTAGCAATAAAGTCGATTTTCCTGCCCCTGGTTTTGCTGTAATAATTGTAATGGAGTCTTTTACTATTCCACCCCCCATTACTCTGTTGAACTCATTTATACTCGTTATAATTCTATCACTATTGCTTGATGTCACTTCTGCTAACTTTTTAATTGGTGTCCTTTTTGTAGTTAAACTTATATTTTTTGCTGAACCTTTTTTAGCTTCAACAATATTTTCTTCAAAACTATTCCATTCACCACAGTCAGGACATTTCCCAATCCATTTAGCACTTTCATATCCACATTTCGTACATGTATATACAGTTTTTGTCTTAATAGAAACACACCTCCATTAAAAATATAGTTACTTTAATTCTTTTGTTTTTTCCATATAGGCAAGTAATGTAGCCTTTTTATTTACAAGAATATTTAAAGATTTACTTTGCTTAATTAATTCCTGTTGGGCATTATCATTACACTTTAGATTTATTAAATCAATACTTCCGTCTTTAGTAATATTTACATAATATCTTTTTAGAAAGTCAATCTTAATTTTTATTTCAGATTTTATAATAGATAAGTTATCACTAAGTTCAGCATAGGTAACTTCATTTAATTTATCGAACTCAAATTGAAAAAAGTCACAGAATAAGCAGTCTTTGTCTGCACAATCTTGTGGGAAATTTCTACTATAACACAAACCTTCATCTATACTTCTTGGCTCAACATTATCAAATTGTTTAAATGTTAATCGTCTTTTATCCTCTGACGTAAATAAATCATTTAGGTTATCCTTATTTCTATTAATATTTGATTTTATAGACTTAGCCAACATCAGTGAATGTGCATCAATAAATTCATCTAAATGTCCGATATATTGATTTTGAGCTATCAAGGTCTCATGACCTCCAATTTGAGCTATAGTTAACGGATTAAAGCCTTGTAACATCATGGAACAAAAAGCTAAATGTCTTGTGTCCCCAAGCTTTAATTTTATCAAAGTGTTATGTTCATTCTCTTCTGTTATCTCTTCTCTATTTTCAACAAGATTATATCCATATTTTCCACTCACTATTTCTTCATAAAAACTTTCTATCATTCTTAAGAAGTTACTATATGTAATTCTATCCTTAACAATATGAGCATCATACATATGCTCATATTGATGGAAGGTATCCGAATAAGCTCTTAATGTAATTAAATACTTTTCATTTTCAATTGCCATTAATTTAATATAATTATCTATAATTTTATACATTTCTTCATTAGTTTTAAGCTCACTAATTATTGGTATTACTCGCATTTTTGAAAGAGGGTTAGGTGGCAATTTAGTTCGTGGTATTTTTATATTATATGTGTTCTCTACATTATTGAAGGTACAACATTCTCTTTCAAATTTAGTAAATTCGTTTGGCCTTATTGGAATAACAGTAGTTATTCTCCACCATAGAAATATAGGATAGTATTTTTTTATCATTGTTAAATCTGCTGTATTCATAAAATCATGTAGAATATAATCAAACCATACTATACTTTTATAAGGTGGCAATACTCTTACATCATCACCTACCGTATGTGAAACTTTAATATATGATAGTTCAACAAGGTATTCCTTATAATCATTCATTGGATTGAAATATAAAAATGTTATATTTCCAAACTTGAAATTAGGATTGGCCCACCTATTCTCACTTTTACTTTCTATATACTTAAGAAACTCATACATGTACTCTCTATCATAACTTTTAGTCATTTTAATTGTCTTCTTAATTTCACTTAACCTATTTGCTACTGACCTTATTCCAATCTTCCTGTCATATAATTCAGTAATGACATAGCATTTTAAAGAATCGTATAAATCCTTATTATATTCTAAGTCTCTAAAATCGAAGTATTTATTCCATGTGTCATCTAAACCATACCATATGTTAGCTTCGTATTCACAATCTTCATCCAATATGCCTACTGAAATCAGATGTTGCATTTTTTCTTTATACTTCACTATATCGTTCTTATCAAACTGAACATATTTCTTTCTTAATATTACGGTCGCAGTTGTATCTGAATGATTAATAATATCTTTTATAAGAATACCTTCATTCTCATTTCCAATACGATTAGCTCTATTTATATCTTTCATTTTTCCTCCTTAATTTTCAAAAATTTAGTTTCTTCTAATCTCATATAATCCTCTTTGAGCTTATCTAAGTCAATAAAGCTTTTTATATAGTTAATATCAAAGTTTTTATATGCTCTTCTAAAATCTGTTAATATGAACATTAATTTATGTATCATGTACGTATATTTAATTCTTTTCGTTGTATCAGACATTTTTGTTTTATTTAACCGTTCCATTAAGTCCGACAAAGTAACATTTACAATTTCTAAAATATAGTTTGTGGGGATTAAATATTTACATCCTAAGCAAGATATAGTTTTAGTACTATAAGGACAATTTTTTATACCTTTAATGCACTGTGAATAGTCAATAATGGCAGGTGATTTAAATTGTGCAATTTCTTCTAATTTATTTCTAATTTGTTCCTTCGGCAAAAGCATTAGTTCTTTTAACAGAGACTCGGCTTCTGTATGCCTTGTATAAACATATTCAGAGATACTATCAGACGCAATTGGTGAAAATTCACTATTAACTTTTTTAATCATTGCTGTCTTATCTTCCAATCTCCAATCCTTTGTATCATATACTAAGTTTAGCATAAGTCCAATTTGCCATCCAAAAAAACCTCTTTCAAAAAGATGTAAAGATATATTATCGGGACTTGCGTCTGTATTAGTAGTTATTAAGTATACGCTTGTTATATCATTAGCTTTATTGATGTAACTTTTATGAGACCTTGCAACAGAGCATAGTTGATATGCAATATGAGCTTTTCCCTCTCTATTAACAGCAGTTTCAAATTGATAGGTCTGCAAAGTTCTATTACATTTCAAGCTCCCAAAATTAGTCAATTCATCGCCTAAAACTAACTTAAAATCACCAGTTTGATATTTTTTAAATGATAATATGAGATTATTATTTTTTTCTGCCTTTCTTCTGTGTAATTCACAAATGACAAATGCAATAGCAGTTGGCACTGTTAACCCTATAACCAAATGTGCATTTTGACCATTTTTATCCGCCTTTACTCCAATCGCTCTCCGCTTAACATTATTTATAATAGTTTGTGCTATTTCAAGTGTAAAATCATGTTCATCAAACCAACTAAAATCATCAATTCCAACTAACTCTAAAGGTATATTCGGCATTTTTTTTACATCCACACTTCTCCATGCTAATGATAAATGCAGTAAGATAAATAGCCATGTTTCAGCATATTTTCTTTTAGCGATTGCCTTTTCTTTATGCTTATTTATATCAGTTAAATGAGTACAATACGATACCCACTCTGCTTTAGAATATAAAACTTTTTCAATTGGTTTATCTTTGTTAATAATTGTATTAATATTGTAATCATCAACAAATAAACATTGTTCTTTTCTCTTTCTCTTACAATAGGTCAAAAAGCCTACTACTATTTCAATGTCTCTTGTAGAAAAACCTATCTCTTTGTTACCAATTAGAGCTTTTATTTCATCATCTATATATCTGTATAATTCTTTTACTAAAGCTCCTGAAAGTTTCTCAATTGCTATTACCATGTAATTAACAAAATTCTTTTTGTTTGTAGCCTTAGATTTATTAATTTTATCTTTAGCCCAGTCTCTATATAGTGTTACTGTATCCTTATATTCTGTTATATTTAAAATTGCTTCTATAAATTTATTAAAAAACTCATTGTAATTTTCTTTTCCATAATAAAATAATTTAATTCCTTCCAAAGTTTCAAAAAACCTTACTACTTCTTCCCTTCGAACAAAATACAGAAAGTTATTATCTATTTGTCCATTTACCAACCCTTTAAGAATAATACTTTTTCTAACAACACCTTCTAAAAGATTATACTCCCGACTTATATCTTGTACAGTACATAATTCTTCTTTTTTCTTTAGGTAATCTTCGAAAGCCTCTTTGCTGATTCTTGTCCCAATGTCTTTTATATCATAAAGTTTTATCCATCCTATTTTAGCAAGTCTATTTACTTCTATAGTATCAATATTTAATATTGAGCAAATATCTTCAACTGTATATCCGTTCTTCATATCCTCTATAAATTTGTTAAGTGATATCTTATATACATACCATAGGTATTCATTTACTTGCTCTGCTTCTAAAGTTCCTTTGAATTAAAGTATCTACTTCAAATCTTGATAGTCCCGTAATTTCAGCAACTTCTTTTCTTGTAAGTCTACCATTTGTTTTAACAATATAACCCTCAACTTCTTCCTTTCTTATATACCCATTTGTTCCATTTCTTTTAACATCATTAAATTTATTAGCATATACCATTTCATTTACAGCTTTTAAACTTTTATTCAACACTACCGCTACTTCTTTATAAGTATAATAATTATTACTAAGATAAGTTTCTTTCTCAATAAGTTCCTGGATAACTTCTTTATTAATAAAGTAATAATATCCTTCTCTTTTATAATTGGTAATTTTACCTTCTCGAATATATTTTGTGATTTTTCTGCTATCATATCCAGTTAGTGCTTGAGCTTCTTCTGTACTGTACCATTCTTTTTCTAAGTTTACTCCCATTATATAACTCCCTTACATTATCTACTTTTCACTATTGTTGTCTTCAACCTCTTTTATCAACATATCCCACATATCAATCTGATTATCATATAATTCTTTTGCCATTTTAGCTGAATCACTAAGATATGCAAAAGACGCATCAAAAGAATTATCTCCTCTTGCCTGTCTAATTTGTGCAATGTTAGTTGCTACTTCTGCTATCATATTAGAGAATACCCCCCTCCCTATATGCGTAGACCATTTTTTAGACTTCAAATCAATACTGTAGTTTCTAAGCACTTCACTATCTGAATTTTTTAATCGTTCTAAGAACTTATGCTTTAACTTGTTAAAATAATATCTATAGCTAAAGTCAGCCATAGCCTTTCCATCTTTATTAACAAATAAGGCATTGCTGTCATCTGTTGCAATGTATTTATCTATATGATTTTTATATAATTTTTCAAGCAATTCACCTTTATATGGGAAAACAGCTTGTTTTCTTACCTTTTTAACTGCTCCACCTGAATTAGCATGCTTTAGCTCTTTTCTAAATTTTCTGTCAGTTAGATTTATAACTACACCATATCGTCCATATGGCCCTTTTAGCCTAATTGATGCTTTTGATATATTCACTACTTCTCCCAATCTCAACCCTCCAAAAAACTGAAAATAAACACCTAAAGCTATCTCTGGTGTATAGGATACCGCTGTGTCAATAAAAATTATCACCAATTCTTGAGGTATAAAATGTAATAAGTTTGTTACTTCATCTGATGGATAATCGACTCCATAAAAAGGAGATTTTATATATGTATTTGGATAGTACATATTATTATGTTCTTTTGTTTCCAATTCAAAATCAGTTATTTTAACATTTTTTAATATTTCTTTTCTACATAAAAAGTAATAGAAATTTTTTAATACATTTTCACAACTTACAACTGTATTTTTCTTAACCCCAGTAGAACCATATTCATTTAAAAATTCTACACCATGCTCAAACATTAAATCATACAAATCATTAATCTTAAAAATATCATTTTCTTCAATCAACACATAGTTTAAAAATTTAACAATATAAGACGCTTTAGTTTTTAGTGAGCTTACTTTAGGAAGCCCTCCTTTTTTCATAGGCTGTAACAAAAACTCCGAAACAGGATGAACTTTTCTTCTTACATTTTTCCCCTTTGTCTGTTCAATCATTATAAGGATATTCTCTTTAACTTCTATTCTACCATCTGAAAGAATCTTATCTCTCTTACACACTTCTTGAACAAACCTATATGTTGTTCTTTCTTCTTGTAAATCTATTACATTATCTTTTATATCATCCTTTTCTGATTCATCTTTCATACACTTTTATCCCTCCTATGCTTTTTATTCATCTATAATAATTATACTTCTATATATTAGTTTTATCAATATTAATTAAATAAGGGATAGAACCATAATACGGTTCTATCCCTTTATATATCTGCTGTTACGCAATATAATTTTTGTAGTTATATTGTTTTATCATTTTATTGTTATTTAAAGCTACAATAAAAAAAGGTATATTCTTTGTTTTTGCAATTCTCATTAATTCGTTTGAGCACTCTCTTACCTGAGATACACTACCTGGTGCTGAACTTAAAACTGGTTTGAAAAGAGTTTGTATTGAATCAATTATTACAAATGCACATTCCATGCTATTGACATGTGCTTCTATTAGCTCTAAATTTGTTTCAGATAATATATAAAGGTTTTCAGATATAACCCCTAATCTATCCGCCCTTATCTTAATTTGTTCTTCTGATTCTTCACCCGAAATATATAAGACTTTGCCGTATTTTATAGCAATATTATTTGCAACCTGAAGTAAAAGTGTGGATTTGCCAATTCCAGGTGCTCCTGAAATTAATGTTAGAGAACCTTTTACAAGCCCTCCTCCAAGAACTCTATTAAGTTCAATAATGCCAGTATTATATCTTTGAAATTCACCTGATTTTATGTTTATTATGCTTTTCGGCTGATTTTCATTGCTTAAAACTCCAATTTTAGAAACAGAAGTTATTGTTTTGACTTCCTCTACCATACTATTCCAAGCGCTGCAATCAGGGCACTTACCAATCCATTTTGGAGTTTCAAAACCACATTCTTGGCATACATATATATTTTTAATCTTAGCCATCTAATTATACCTCTCCTATATCCTCTTAAAAAGACTATATTTACTTTCCAATCACGAAAAGAAAGCCCTTATCAGGCTTTCTTTAACTTATTCCTTTTAAAAACTAGATTATCTTCACTAACAGTAACTTTAACATCATCGTTTACTTTTACATTCCCTTTTAGTATTTCTTCAGATAGCTTATCTTCCACTGCCTTTGTGATAGCTCTTCTTAAAGGTCGTGCACCATAGGTAGTATCATAACCTTTTTTTGCAAGGAGTTCTTCAGCTTCTTCATTAAAAATTATATTAATGCTCTGCTCTTTTAGTCTGTTAGAAACGTCCTTTAACATTAACTTGACTATACTCTTTAAATCCTTTTCCTCAAGCTGATGAAATACAATTATGTCATCAATCCTATTTAAGAATTCCGGCCTAAAGGAACGCTTTAGTTCCTCCATAACATTTTCTTTCATTTTATCATATTCATCTTCCTTTTCTTTTTCATTGCTTGCAAAGGAAAATCCCAAAGATTTTTGCTTCTTAATAGTTGATGCACCAACATTAGAGGTCATAATAATAACCGTATTCTTAAAGTTTACAGTTTTTCCTTTTCCGTCAGTTAATCTACCATCCTCAAGAATTTGGAGAAGAATATTGAATACATCTGGGTGTGCCTTTTCAATCTCATCAAATAGTATTACAGAATAAGGATTTCTTCTTACCTTTTCAGTTAACTGACCGCCTTCATCAAATCCTACATATCCTGGAGGAGAGCCAATCAATCTTGATACAGTATGTTTTTCCATATACTCAGACATATCAATTCTTATCATATTATTCTCATCACTGAACATTGCTACTGCCAATGCCTTTGAAAGCTCTGTTTTACCCACTCCTGTTGGACCTAAAAATATAAAGGAACCTATAGGTCTCTTTGGATCCTTAAGTCCAACCCTAGCTCTTCTTACCGAACGAGCTACAGATTTAACAGCCTCCTCCTGACCAATAACCCTTTCATGTAGTATTTCTTCAAGCTGAAGCAATCTTTCAGATTCTTTTTCCGTCAATTTTTGAACTGGAATATTCGTCCACCGTGAAACAACTCTTGCAATCTGTGGTTCTCCGACTATATTTGCTGAAGCATTATTCTGCATCTTCCAATCATTCTTGGCTTCTTCAAGTTGGTTTTTTAATTCTTTTTCTTTATCACGAAGCTTAGCAGCTTTTTCAAAGTCTTGAACATTAATGGCAGTCTGATTTTTCTTTTTCTGCCTTTTCCAGTTCCTCTTCAAGGTTTTTTAAATCTGGAGGTGCAGTTAAATTATCTATTCTAGCTTTTGCTCCAGCTTCATCAATTAAATCAATAGCTTTGTCAGGTAAAAATCTATCAGTTATATATCTATCTGAAAGATTAACCGCTGCTTCAAGTGCTTCGTCTGTGATTTTAACTCTATGATGTGCTTCATATTTATCTCTTAACCCTCTTAATATCTGAACTGCTTCTTCTTTTGTTGGTTCACCGACATTAACTGGTTGAAATCTTCGTTCTAGTGCAGCATCCTTTTCTATATTTTTCCTGTATTCTTCAATAGTTGTAGCTCCTATACATTGAATCTCTCCTCTTGCTAATGCTGGTTTTAGTATACTTGAAGCATCAATTGCTCCTTCAGCTGCCCCTGCTCCGATAAGAGTATGAATTTCATCAATAAATAGAATTACATCTCCAGATGATCTTAATTCATCCAAAACCTTTTTCATTCGTTCTTCAAATTCACCTCTATATTTTGATCCTGCAACCATTGAAGAAAGATCTAATGTTATTACTCTTTTATTCTTTAATATTTCAGGAATACTACTTGAAACTATTCTTTGTGCTAAACCTTCTGCTATAGCTGTTTTTCCTACCCCTGGATCTCCAATTAAACATGGATTATTCTTAGTTCTTCTACATAATATTTCAAGCAATCTCTCAGTTTCTTTATCTCTTCCTATAACAGGATCTAGTTTCCCTTCCCTTGCCATTTCAGTTAAGTCTCTTCCAAACTGATCTAATGTAGGTGTTTCTATTTTGCTTTTATTTGCTCTTGAGGAACCTTCTTGCGGCGGTTCTCCTTGAAGTGCTATGATAAGGTCTTTTCTTAGCTTATCAAAATCTACACCTAAATTATTAAGTATTGTGAAAGCCACACCTTCTGATTGTTTGATTAGTGCAAGCAAAATGTGTTCAGGACTAATGTAGTTGTGATTTAATTCTCTAGCTTCAGACATACTATCTTCAAGGATTCTCTTGGTCCTTGGTGTAATAGGAATTTCATTTTTACTTAAATCTATGTCTCCCATACCCTCATATTCTTCTATTAATCCTCTAACATCCTGCAAAGTAACTCCCATATCTTTTAAACATTTTTCTGCTATACCCTCTTGTTCTTTAAGCACTCCAAGCAATATATGTTCTGTTCCAACATATCCATGCTTGAATAACTGCGCATCTTCTTGAGCATAAAACAACACTTTTTGAGCTCTTTCAGTAAACTTATCGAACATCATATTAACACTTCCTATCTATTTTAATATTTGCTTAACCACTTCAGCTCTTTTTAAATCTCTATCTCTCTCAGAAAGTTTACAACCTAATTTTGTCTGAAGAGATGCTGGTTGAGTTTCAACGAGGAGTAAATTTAAAGTCTCTAAATCTATATCCTTTACTATACCCATTTCTACTCCCATTCTAACATTAGATAAATTGATTAAACACTCTTTGTTATTCATTAGTATTGCTGACTTCAATAGACCTAATGATCGGAAAATCTTATCCTCTAATTCATATTTGTATTTTGTCAGCATATGTTCTCTAGAAAGATTTTCTTGATTAATAATCTTATTAACTACAGCAGTTAAATTATTAATAATTTCTTCTTCTTGAATTCCTAAGGTTACTTGATTTGAAATCTGATAAAAATTTCCTAGTGCTTGAGATCCCTCTCCATATAGTCCTCTTAAAGTCATTCCAACTTGAGTAAGTGCTTTAAATACACCAGTTATTTCCTCATTCATAGCTAGTGCAGGAAGATGAATCATTGCTGACGCTCTTAATCCTGTTCCAACATTAGTAGGACATGCAGTAATATATCCAAATTTTTCACTGAAGGCAAATTCTAAATTTTCTTCTAGCAAATCATCTAGCTTAATGGCTATATCATATGCATCTGTGAAATTTAGTCCAGCTGTAATGCATTGCATTCTCAAATGGTCTTCTTCGTTTATCATAATACTAATGGTTTCATCCTTATCTAAAATAAAAGCGGCTTTACTATTATTTAAAAGCAGTTTATGACTTACAAGATGCTTTTCTAAAAAAGCCTCCTGGGAAAGTCTCTCTTCATCCCACATATAAATAGTCTTAAATAATTCTTCATTATTAGAAACTTTATAAAAAGCTTTCTCAATGTCTTTTATAACTTCTTTACTCTTCTCTTCATCAAGTCTGTTAGGGAAAGATATTCCTTTTACATTTCTCGCAAGCCTTATCCTACTACTTATAACTAAACTATCATTTTCATTGTGTCCAATAATCCAATTTTCCATAACTAAACCTCCTTATTAATTCTTTGAACTTCTCTTATCTCATCCCTAAGTTCCGCTGCTCTTTCATATTCTTCAGAATTAATAGCTCTATTTAGTTCCTCCCTAAGTCTCAATAATTGTCTCTTTTCCATAATTTCTTTTCCAGACTTCTTAGGTATTTTACCAACATGTTCAATGTTACCTTGAACCCTTTTTATAATGGGAACTAAGGAGTTTTTGAAACTCACATAACATTCACTACATCCCATTAATCCAGTTTTCTTAAATTCAGTGTAGGTCATGCCACAGTTTTTGCATGTAGGTATATTACTTAAATTACTTTTGGAAGACTGATTTACATAGTCAATTATCCCACCAAGTAAGTCTTGAACTGTAAATGTATTACTTAATGCTCATTTTATTAATATCTACAAAATTCATCTCATTTAATTCACTAGCACAAACATCGCATAAGCTATGCTCCTGCTTTACACCATTTATTATCTTAGTTATATGAACTGTGGCCTCATTTTTTTTACAATTATCACATATCATATATCTCACTCCTTTTAAATATTCCTTATTAAAAAAATTATAAAAGCATGGCCATAACCATCGATTTAAGAATATCTGCTCTGATTTTGTTTCTGTCCTTATTACATCCACAAAGAGTTCTATCATTTACAGAGCTCTTCATTAAATTTGATTCTCTATCATCAATAATTCCTGATTCCTTTAATCCATCAATAATTTGGACTGCGCCATCATATGTAATACTCTCGCCAACTTTTTCAATTATTATATCCATAATAGGTTCATGAGATTCAATCTCAATTCTTCTTATTATTATGCAACCTCCACCACCTCTCCTACTTTCAATATAGTATCCTTTGTTAGTAGTAAATCTTGTGGTCAAAACATAATTTATCTGAGAAGGAGAACAGTTAAAATATATAGCAAGCTCATTTCTCTGTATTTCTAATTCACTGCTCTGTGATTCAATTAACATATTTTTTATAAAAGATTCGATAATATCTGATAGCCTTGCCATGATACCCTCCTCTTTGACTTTGTCTTTCTTTGACTTTACTTAATGATAGTATTATATTACATGAAATTCAACGATTGAATTTTATTGTATTTTATCAAAAAAACCAATGAAATTCCCTTGCTTTAAATTAGCTTTATTATCCTCAATATTGTAATATTTATTTGAAAAATATTAGTATGTACACTAAATAATTTTTGTGCATTTTTTATTGATTTCATCTAGGTGTGAATCATCTGCATACATTGATATTTCAGTTCTATCATCATAAACATCTAACCTACTAAGACTTGTTTGATTTATAAATGGTGGATCCCACAACTTGCTGAAACTTCTTTTTTCGTAATATGCCATAATAACTTTAATAGTTACCGTATGGGTTACTATTAGTATTGTTTTACCTTGATTTTCTTTTACAATTCTATTGATTTCCTTTATTGCTCTGTTTTGTATATCCTTAAAACTTTCCCCTTCAAAGGGTACATACAAATCTGGTCTACTCCAAAACCTTTGGAAAGCTTCACCGTACTTGCGACTTAAATAGTCTCTATCTTGCCCTTCCCATTCTCCTAAATGGATTTCCCTAAAATTATCACTTGGTATTATATCAATTTTCCTTGATCCTTTTAAGATTTCTGCAGTTTTAAATGCCCTGCCAGATGGGCTTGAATAAATAATATCAAGATTTATATCTTCTAGTCTTTTAGATAATAATTCTGCCTCCTTTATACCTTTATCTGTCAAAGGAGAATCACTCCAACCCTGTATTTTCTTTAATGTATTCCATAGGGTTTCTCCATGTCTAGTAATATATATAGTCGTCATAAAAAACCTCCAACCGTAAATTAATAGCATAATTCTATTATATTCTTCAACGGTTAATTAAATCAACACTATAATCAACTTTAAAAATCGACAAAATCTAATCTTGATTAGTATAATATTAATAATTTAAAATCTTGCTGTGAACTGATTAGGTTCTAAAAAATTAATGAATTAGATAAAAAAGGATTAAGAAACAAGTGTTAAAGTTGTAGAATCAATTAAGCCTTTGATTTCTTCTACACTTTAACTCTTATATTACTTAATCCCTAATCCTTATTCCTTAATCCTTCAACTTCTCCTCAATGAGCTCTCTGTCAAATCCCAAAATGCTCTCTCCATCAATTTGAATCAAAGGAACACTTCTAAATCCAAGTGACATGAGTTCCTTTTTAAATTCAGGCACTTTAATATTTTTATCTTCATATTCAATTCCATTTTCCTTCATGTATGCTTCAGCTTCTCTACAAAAAGAACAGCTATCTGAGTTAAAAATAACGACTTTTTTCATAAACTCACCTCTTACACTTTCAAAATTTTAGTTTATGGTTATAATAATATTATAGTCCTTTTATTTCATAATTATCAATAGACGAGGTGCTACATATGCCTAAAAATATTGTTCACAAAGAAATTTCTGATAAACCTATTACAAGATTAAATAAATTCATAAGTGAAAAGGGCATCTGCTCAAGACGGGAAGCAGATAAACTTATAGAAGCTGGCCGAGTAAAAATTAATGATAGAGTAGCTATCACAGGAACCCAAGTTTCTCCTGGGGATTCAGTACTACTAGATGGAAAGCCCTTGAATTTCAGTGAAGACCTAATTTATATAGCTTTGAATAAGCCTAGAGGAATAACGTGTACAACAGAAAAACACGTAAAAGGAAATATTGTAGATTTTATAAATCATCAAAAAAGAATATTTCCCATCGGAAGATTAGACAAGGATTCTGAAGGCTTAATATTTCTAACTAATGATGGCGACATAGTTAATAAAATATTACGTGCAGGGAATAATCATGAAAAAGAATATATTGTTACTGTAGATAAGCCAATCACAAGTAAATTCTTGAAAAGTATGTCCTCAGGTGTTAACATACTTGATACAATTACAAAACCTTGTACTGTAGTAAAAGAAAGCACTTATGTTTTTAGAATTGTACTGACACAAGGATTAAATCGGCAAATTAGGAGAATGTGTCAAACTCTAGAATACAAAGTTACTAAACTAGTTCGAGTACGAATAATGAATGTAGAACTTTCTAATTTACCACAAGGAAAATGGAGGTATCTTACTACTAAAGAATTAAAGAAAATAAATGATTTAGTATCAGATTCCATCAAAACAAAAGAAGCATCGGTATGATGCTTCTTTTTAAATGCACTAATATCAATACTTTATGCACATTATCCACATATAAAATATGATTTCTGTTGATAACTTGTTATTTTCATTTAATAATTCTTATCTATTAACATATTCTATCAAAATTTTCCAAAACAATTCAGAATAAACGGAATTGTTTGAATTTTTTGTACACATTGTCCACAAATTCTTTGTTGATAACTGTTTAACATAATGTTAATTTCCATTATTATACATTATTTTTAATGCATATTTTAAAATTTATTAATAAACATATGAATATAATTGGTTTTATTCCATATATTTGCTTTGGTATGAAATTATTATCCACAACTTTGTGGATAACTTGTGTATAATTTTTCAGCTTATTGCATCCTAGCTTTGATTATTAATCTATGGGTTGCTACTCTTATAGGAGTACATGTAACAAGGGTTAGCGTTGCATCTTTCGTTGGATCTAAAACTGAATACTCGGATGGCATGACTACTTTTTTTTCATAAACTATATATTTAAATTCACCTTTTTTATTCTTAACATATATTTCATCACCTTTATCTATTTCATCTAGCCTGTTGAAATATTCACTATATGTATAACTTCTGTGCCCTGCAACACAAAAATTCCCTGTTTCTCCCGGCATTGCTGTATTGGGAAAATGCCCAACTGCAAATTTCAAAGTGTCCATATCCACTCCTTCTCCAATGGCTACTTTAAGATCTATTTTAGGTATTCTAATAATCCCTACTACTCCTGTTGTTTCCTCTGGCGCCTTATGGGATGGACTACTATTGTTTTTTATTTCCTTACTTGCATCATAATTTTTAATACTTTTTTCATATTTTTTCATCATTGTTTTTTGCTTGGACTCACCATAAATTCTCATTCCAATAGCCGCTCCAACAATACTAATACCAATAACAATTAATATTCCCCCTATAATTTTGCGCATTAAAATTTACCTCCTTTAGACTTATTTTAATTATATCTTAGTCTGTCATTTCTAACAACAATCGAAAGTTCAATTTTATTTTGCAAACTTTTCTTAATTTAACTATAGAAAAACATCTGAATTTGTGTCATACTATTGTTGTACAGAATATTCTAATAATTTAGGGGTGAGTTATATGAAAAATAATATTATTTATGTTAACTTTTCCTACGGGCATAAAAAGAAGAGACTCAAATCTTTTTTCCAGAACCTTTTCAGAAAAAAGCCTATTGATAATCATCACTTACATTCTAAAAACGGTGTAATCAAGATAGAAGACTTTGAGGTAAAAGATATATTATAAAACCACATTTCAGTTAAATTGACTCTTCTTTTTTAAGAAGAGTCCTTATTTTATATTTTAATAAACTAAGTTATAATATCTTATAAGGGGTGAATGAAATGAGAATTGGAATGGGATATGATGTACATAAACTAGTGAAAGATAGAAAACTAATTATTGGGGGAGTTGATATCCCTTATGAAAAAGGACTTCTTGGACATTCTGATGCAGACGTGCTAACCCATGCGATAATGGATTCCTTACTTGGTGCAGCAGCATTAGGGGATATAGGCAAACACTTTCCTGATACAGATAAAAGATATAAAGGAGTTTCAAGTATTTCGCTTCTAAAGGAAGTAGTCAAATTTCTTAATCAAAACAATTATTCCATAATAAATATTGATTCAACTATTATTGCTGAAAAACCTAAAATGGCTCCTTATATTGACAAAATGAGAGAAACAATTTCAGAAGCTTTATCTATAAACATTTCAAATGTAAATGTTAAGGCCACTACAGAAGAAGGTCTTGGCTTTACAGGAATAGAAGCTGGGATATCTGCTCAAAGCATTTGCCTACTTGAAGACAAGAAGCATGATACTTAGAAGTTCTAGTATCATGCTTCTCTCATCTAATAACATAATGAATATGACAAAGGAATAGGTTTACCAATACTTATTCTACTGAAACAAATACACAGCTATATTGCTAGTAATCTTAGCAATATCCTCATTACTCATTGTTGTATTCGATAAAACTATTATTACTGACTCATCTTTTATATATCTTGATATAGAACCTGAAAATCCACTCACAGCATTATCCTGCCAAATAAACTTATGTCCTGCAGTGCTATCTGAAATCCATCCACAACTATAATCTTTCCCAGATTCAGGATTGAAAAATTTATTTTTTCCCTTCTTACTAATAATAGTGTCCCCATAAAGCGCTTTATCCCATAAATATAAATCGCCTATTGTAGAATACATTCCTGTTGCTGAATACCATCTTGATGCATCTTGGTATTTTACATTAATAATCTTTCCAAGCTCATTAAATTCATATCCACTTGCTTTATTTTTAATAATTGTTTCATTATCCATAATTCCAGTATTATTCATTTTAAGTGGTCTTAAAATACTATCATTTATATAATCAGAATATTTTTTTCCTGAAATTTTTTCAATTATATATCCAAGTAAAATATAATTTGAATCACTATACTTGTATTTACTTCCTGGCGTAAATTCTAAAGGCTTATTCTTAAAACTATCAATTATTTTCTGTATAGTATAGCTTTGTCTGGAAGCTATAGCATTATCATCAAAGCTAGAGTAATTTGGTATTCCAGAAGTATGACTTAGTAGCTCATAAATTGTAATACTATCACCCTTAGGATAGTTTGGAATATACTTACTTAAAGTATCTTCTACATTTAAAACTCCCTTGTCTTCTAATTGAAGTATAGCCGCTGCTGTAAATTGATTAGTCATGTTCCCTATTCTAAATTTCGTAACAGCAGTGTTTTTTGCATCTACTTCATAATTTTCATATCCTACTGATTTATTAGTTATTATTTTTCCTTTCTTTGCAACCAATACAGCTCCACTGTATTGTTTATCCTTTGACAATGTATCTATATATGTATTTATCTTATCTCCAATTTGTTTATTTTCCTTTTTTGAAGATTTACCACAGCCGCTGAATAGGCTTAGTACAAGAATAAGCACAAAGATAATTGATATTTTCCTTTTTCCCATTTAACCACACCCTTCACTAAATACTCTGTGCATTAGATTATATGTTCTACAAAAGTAAATAAAATCCCTTCTATTTAGACAATAATTACTCCATACACTACCTATATGTTTTTAATTCTAGCTTCAATATCTAGAAAATCCAAAATAAACATTAGAAGCGGAACTCCTAACAACAAACCCCAAATACCCATAAAATGCTCAGATACAAGAAGTGTTACGAAAATTACAAATACAGGCAGCTCCGTTTTATCAGCCATAAATTTGGGGTTTAATACATAACTTTCAAGTGCATGCAATATTCCTATTAGTATAAGCACATATAAGATTTCTTTAAACCCTCCCACTGTATAGGCTATTATTGATAGTGGCAATAAGGATGCAATGGTACCAGCAACTGGTACTAGGCTAAACATAAATATCATAACCCCCAAGCCTAAAAGCTGAGGGAACCCCATTATCCAAAATGCTATTACGGAAAGAATACTATTTACTGCAGCTATTAGTATTTGTGCTGATATTACCTTTCCAAAAGAGTTTAAAAAATTCTTAGCAAAAATTCTAGCATATTTGTATATTGGACTTATTCTGCTATTTTCAAATTGTGAGACAAATATCTTAAGTTTTTCTCTTTCAATCATAAAGAAGAAACTTAATATCATGGCCATAAATACATTAAAGCCCCACGTGCCAACATTAGCTACATATTTTAATACTTGATTATAGCTTACACCTTTGGACATTTTTGTAATATCTACCTTGTTAATATATGGTGTTAAATAAGTTGAGCCAAATTCTCCACCAAGGTTGTTGAAATTAAATTTCGAAATTTCTGAACCAATATCCCCCATTTGAGTTATCATCATTGGTATGTATTTATATATTACAAATACAATAAAAAAGAACATTAACGCATATATCAAAATCGTTATGAAAACTGGCTTAATTTTAATATATTTATCAAGCCTAGATGTTATCCCTGTTTGAATTGTATATGTTGTATAAGTAAACAAAAAAGTTAATAAAAATAAATTAAGCATCCCTCTCAATATATACATGAAAAATATAATTAAGCACAATACTAATATTCTTTTTGTAATCTCCTTCTTAAATACATCCTTTACAAAATCCATATATGAAAATCCCCCCGTATGCTTTTATTGTTCTTAGGTTTATTA
The DNA here is from genome assembly GCA_963791805.1 of uncultured Clostridiaceae bacterium. Lineage (GTDB taxonomy): Bacteria > Bacillota > Clostridia > Clostridiales > Clostridiaceae > JACMJL01. The sequence goes on along the minus strand of CAWBTU010000003.1, from coordinate 894,065 downwards.
TATACTGTACTATCGAAACTTGCATTAATTGTGGACAAAAATTTACAAATTACTTCCCATTATATTATGGACAAAATTACTACTTTTAGTCAAATTGGCAAAAAAATAGACCTCCCATTACTGAGACAGTCTATCTTTATTCTTTATTATCCTAGGCTTGCTACCATTACAGCTTTAATAGTATGCATTCTATTTTCTGCTTCATCAAACACCACTGAATACTTGCTTTCAAATACTTCGTCTGTTACTTCTAAGGCTGTTAATCCAAACTTATTGTATATATCCATTCCAACTTTTGTTTTAAGATCATGAAAGGCTGGTAAACAGTGCTGAAAAATAACTTTATCGTTTCCAGTTAGTTTTAACATTTCCATATTAACTTGAAATGGTTTTAAAAGCTTTATTCTGCTTTCCCAAACTTCATCAGGTTCTCCCATAGATACCCACACATCAGTATATATAACATCTGCATTCTTTACAGCATCAGCAACGTTATCTGTACAAGTTATTTTTGCTCCAGTTTCTAAAGCAACTTCTTTGCACTTATTTAACAACTCTTCTGTAGGGAAAAGTTCCTTTGGTGACAACATTCTAAAGTCCATGCCCATTTTTACTGCACCAATCATAAGTGCGTTAGCAACGTTATTTCTTCCATCACCTGAATATACAAAAACAATTTTATTGAGAGGCTTCTCAATATGTTCTTGAATTGTCAAAAAATCAGCTAACACCTGTGTAGGATGATCAGCATCTGTAAGTCCATTCCATACAGGTACTCCTGAATATTTTGCTAAGTCTTCCACAGTGCTCTGTGCATATCCTCTGTATTCTATACCGTCATACATTCTTCCTAGTACCCTTGCAGTATCAGGAATTGATTCCTTCTTGCCCATTTGACTTCCAGTTGGTCCTAGATACGTAACATGAGCACCTTGATCTAAAGCAGCAACTTCAAATGCGCACCTTGTTCTTGTTGAATCCTTTTCAAATAGCAATACGATATTTTTACCTTTTAGTCTTTGTTGTTCACATCCAGTATATTTTGCTCTTTTTAAATCCCTTGATAAATCGAGCAAATAACTAATCTCCTTGGGGCTATAATCCATTAAAGTTAAAAAACTTCTATTTCTTAAATTATACATTCATATTCCTCCCTATTTTTATAACTTTTCTCTATATAATGGCATTGACATACACCTAGGCCCACCACGTCCTCTGGAGAGCTCTCCAGAAGGTATATCAAATACTTTTACATTATATTTGTCTAAAATTTCATTAGTAACATAATTTCTCTCATAGGTTATTACTTTTCCAGGAGAAATTGCAAGCGTATTTGATCCATCGTTCCACTGTTCTCTGCCTGCTATTACTTTATCTCCCCCGCCACATCTTATCAGCGTAACATCTTTATCTAAATATTTGGAAAGTATCTTTTCGAGAGTATCTTCTTCTTCCTTAACTAAAAGATGCTTGTTTTTATAATCATAAGTTATACATGTAACTTTCAAATGACCTTCCACAACTTGATGAACTGTAAATTTATCATAATCTATCATTGTAAAAACCGTATCAAGGTGCATAAATGCTCTAGTCTTTGGAATCTCAAAAATCAATATAGTCTTAAAACTTTCCTCTGACTGAAATATATTGTTTGCCATTCTTAGCACTGCTTCTGGATCCGTCCTTGCACTATGTCCAATAACTAACACATCTTCAGATAGTATTAATTCATCTCCACCCTCAATACAATATATATCATTTCTATCATACCATCTTTTTATGTTAGAATTTATAAATTCTTTATGATAGTCGAAAATATACTTTCCAAAAATAGTCTCTCTTTTTCTAGTCTGAGTCCTCATTGAATTAAGACTTATCCCTGATCCTATTGAAGCAAAAGGGTCTCTAGTAAAATATAGATTAGGCATAGGATGCATTAAGAACGGATACTCATCATTTTCCTCTGAAATTCCTAACTCTTTCTTCCTTACGCCAGCTATTATTTTATCTATCATTGCCTTAACCGGTAAAGAAACAAGCAACTCACCTACCTGTTTTTGTAAGTCAACATTATTTATTCCACTTTCAATTATTACTTCTTTTAAAAACTGATGCTTAACATCACTTTCCTTAACAGCCTCAGCAACAAGATTTTCTAAATATAAAACCTCGGTACCATTATCTCTCAAAACTTTTGCAAAATTATCATGCTCTTCCCTTGCTACTTTTAAGTATGGAATATCATCAAATAAAAGTGGGCTCAAATAATTTGGAGTTAGATTTTCAATTTCTTGTCCTGGTCTATGTAAAAGCACTGTCTTTAAATCACCAATTTCAGAATAGACCTTAATTTCTCTCTTAAACATTTCGCCCTCCTTATATGGTTATCTAAGAGTTTATATATATGCTACATATTTTAATTATTTATAAACTTAGTTCCCGCTATTCCTTCTACAGCTTCCTTGGCACTAGAAAGAGACGCGATTATAGCTACTTTACCTTTGCTTGATTGAACAAATTTTTTGCAAGCCTCAACCTTGGGTAACATACTCCCTGGAGCAAATTGCCCTTCACTGATGTATTTATCTGCTTCTAATAAAGTAATTGTATCCAGTTCCTCTTGATTTGGCTTATTATAGTTAATACAAACTTTATCTATTGCAGTTAAAATTAGAAGTATATCTGCATCTACAATTTCTGCCAGTTTCTCTGCAGCAAAGTCTTTATCTATTACTGCGGGCACTCCTTTAATTTTATCTTCTTCTATAATAACAGGAATTCCACCACCTCCACAAGAGATTACGATTGTTCCTGCATTAATTAGTGTTATTATTATATCTTTTTCAATAATATCTATAGGCTTAGGTGATGCTACTACTCTTCTATAGCCTCTACCTGCATCCTCTTTCATAACATAACCTTGATCATTCTCTAATGTTTTCGCTTCGTTTTCATCATAAAATGAACCAATTGGCTTTGTTGGCTTTAAAAACCCAATGTCATTTTTATCTACTACTACCTGTGTAACAATTGTACCAACGGACTTTTTCACTCCAAGCTTTTTAAGTTCCTCTTCAATGGCATTTTGAAGATGATAACCGATATAACCTTGAGAAAAGGCTCCACAAACATCAAAAGGAAACAAAACATTAGAATTATTTAGCTTGTGACCTGATTCCATAGTATTTAGTATCTGACCTACCTGTGGTCCATTTCCATGAACTATAACAATAGTATGTCCTTCTTGTATCAATTCTACGATTGATTTAGCTGTTTCCTTACATGTCTGTAACTGTGCTTCAGCACTTGCATCCTTTGGATTGGACTGGAGAGCATTTCCACCCAAGGCTAAGACAATTTTCATCCAAATACCTCCATAAACTCTGTATTATTCTTAATTAGCATTTTCATAGTACTATCCATTTAATTCATTGTCAACACCCTTATTATTAAGCTATTATGCATAAATATGCGTTTAAAATCTTTCTAACAATATATCAAGAGTGCTACAATCTATATTTATGGATATCGAGGACTAAAAATCTGATTATTTAAAACTAAATCTTCATATATTTTTGTATAAATATATGGAATTTGTGAATATATTTATCATATATTTTAATGTTTTAATTATAATAATACAAAACTACCGTTATATATTAAAAAGTTACAATTTATGACCTTATCTATTTTATCCACATTGTTGAACTTATTGTCCACAGAATCTGTGGACAACTGAAAACCTTGCTATATTATTATTCTATTATTTATATTTACAAATTTTATTACGGCTTTCAGCTTTTTATCCACATTATCCACAGTTTGCTTGTTGATAATGTGTTAAATATATGTACACTAATTCAAAATAAAATTAATTACTCGCATTAATATCCATATAGTTCTAATTATATTTTCCCAATTATAATTAGAATGAATATTTTGTTTAAAACAATTGTTATTCATTAGCAAAATTTTATATTTAACGTTTTAAGCAAAAAAATAAATCCCATTTGAGATTCTTATAAGTTTTTAGTATATATAAACTCAGTAATTATAACACAATTAAATTATTAAAAATAGTTTTTCAAAAATATTCGTAAATTTTACCTGTTAAAAAATATAATTACAGATGCAAGTCATTTTTAGCATCATGTTTTATATTTTTATCCACCTTAAATTATAAATTTATTCACAAATGCCACTTATTTCCTTTATGCTCAACGATTTTTACTTGTTTATTTAATATTGTACAAGCCTTTCGACATGAATTTTTTTCATTATCCATATAATTACTATTTTATTCACACTGATTATACGCTTTCACTATATAATATTCTATTGACATTTGAATTATATGGTAGTATATTAACTATTAGATGGAAGTTAGTAAGAAATTTGTAACTTAATCAAAAAATAATCAAATTGCATGTTGACTTTTTATGTCATATTTGCTATTATTTAATTGACGATATGTCGAATAGTGTAATATAAGGAGGAATGTTAAATGAAATCAACAGGTGTTGTAAGAAGAGTAGATGAACTTGGAAGAATCGTAATTCCTATTGAATTGAGAAGAACATTAGATATTGCTGAAAAAGATGCTTTAGAAATTTACGTTGATGGTGAACAAATAATTCTTAAAAAGTATGAACCAGCTTGTATTTTCTGTGGAGACGCAAGAGATGTTATTAACTACAGAGGAAAGAATATCTGTAAGTCTTGTTTATCTGATATAAGAGCTGAAAAATAATATAGGACAGATTAAAAATCTTTCTTTACCACGCATATCTAATGCGTGGTTTTTATTTTCTTTAATACAATAATACAATTTAAAAACATTGTGTTGCTTGATTCTCCCTTTATTAATTTTACTATAAATCTTTCACTCTTCCGAGTGGGAGATTTATTTTTTTAGACAAAAAAGCTGTCGCACTATTTATTAGTGCGACAGCCCCTTAACATTTAATTACTAATATACTCTTCTAGCACATACAAAATCAGAACGATTTAATGGTGATATTTGTACTGTGGTTCCAGTATGTGGTGCATGAATATAGCATCCGCCTCCCACATATATACCAACATGGCTTATATTCCTAGAAGAACCAAAGAAAACTAAGTCTCCAGGTTGAAGCTGATCGCTTGAAACAGCACTACCTTGTCTTGCTTGATCTGAAGCAACCCTGTTAAGGCCTACTCCAAAATGACGAAAAACGTAACATGTGAAACCTGAGCAGTCAAAAGTTGTTGGTCCATTGGCGCCATACACATACTCACAACCAATGAAGTTGTTTGCATATGCTACGATTGCATTTGAACTAATAGCTGTAGCTCCTCTTGATACACCCATTTTAGGAACCGATGCAGTCATTCTTTTAATTTCTGCTGTGGCATCTGCTATCTTTGATGCATATTTATTTGATTCCTGCTTCGCCTGTGCAATTAGAACAGTTTGCGCTTGCTGATCTGTCTGAAGCTTGGATAGTTTTTGATTATTATCATTTAATAAAGTAGCTAGTTTTATGTTATCTTTTTGTAAAGTATCTTTCTTATTTTCAATAGCAACTCTTTGATTTTTTAAATCTGTAGTGATTTTTTTATCAAGCTGAGATATTTTTTTAATTGTTCCCAGTCTCGAAAGAAAATCTGACATTCCTTTTGATTCTAAAAGAATCTTTAAGTCTCCACTTCCGCCACCATTTCCATGAATATATATGGCTCTCAATCTTTGATTGTAAACCTCTTGCTCTTTTGCCAAATTAGCCTCTGCATCTTTAATGCTCTGCTCGGCAACCTTTATATTTGTTTGATTGCTAGCAATTTGGGTCTTATTTGCACTGATTTGCAAATTAGTATCGTGAATCTGATTATCTATAGCTTCAATCTTACCTTGAATGGAATCTACGTTCTGTTTTGCTTTACCTTGTAAATCCCTGTTTTGATTAATGATACTTTGTTGTTCACTCTCGCTATCAGAAACAGGAGCTGCAAATACATTAGTACCAAATGTTACAGTCATTGTCAGTGCCATCACACCTGTGAAAACTTTCTTAAGCAAACTATTCCCCCCTTACTCAGCAACGCTGCCTTTAAAATTACTTTTTTATTATATCACTATATACTTACAAACAACAACAATAAATGCAAGAAGTTAATAGAATAGTAACATTTTCTATCCTAAATATCTATGGAATGTTTATATATGTCAGATTTCGTTATTTTTCTATCTTTTGCAACTCTTTTAATTGCTTCTTTTTTGTCAATTCCCTCTTCAATATATTTCTTAATATGATCTTCAATGCTCAACTCTTCCCATTTTGCAATTCGCTCTTCTTCAATTTCTTCAAGAGTTCTTCCTTGGACAACTAAAACAAATTCCCCTCTAGGAGCGTTGTTTAAAAAATATTCATAAGCCTCTGAAAGGCTTGTTCTGAGAATTTGTTCATGCATTTTTGTCAGCTCTCTACAAACTGCTACTTGTCTATCCCCTAATGTTTCCTTTAAGAAGTTTAATGTGTTGATAACTCTATGTGGGGCTTCATAAAATATTATTGTCTCAGTTCTTTCCTTTATCTCTAATACTATAGGTCTTCTGTCCTTATCTTCCCGAGGCAGAAATCCTTTAAAAAGAAACTTAGTTGTATCTAACCCTGAGTATACAAGTGCTGTAGCAAATGCTGTAGCCCCGGGTAAAACTTCAAAAGGAATATTTTCCTCTATACATTTTTTCACAATTACGCTTCCAGGATCAGAAATTCCTGGCATGCCTGCATCTGTAATAAGTGCTATATTAATACCTTCTTTTATTTTTGAAATTAAGTCTTCACTTTTACCTTGTTCATTATGCTGATGATAACTAATAAGTGGTTTCTTGATTTCGAAATGATTAAGTAACTTCAAACTATTCCTAGTATCCTCAGCCGCAACTATATCTACAAACTTTAAAGCCTCAAGCGCCCTAAGTGTAATGTCCTTCAAATTACCTATAGGTGTTGTAACTAAGTATAACTTCCCGTATTCCATATAATTCACATCCTTGCCACAATTATTTTCTACCGTATATTTCATTTATCTCCTCAGTGTAATCTCCATTTTCCTCATGTACGTACAAATGTGGTTCCCATTTTAAGAAAGTTCCTCCATACTTCTGTCCTTCAACAAGGACTATATTAGGCGCCTTTCCCTTAGATGGACAAACCATTCTTATTAGTTTAGGTTCCATCCTATGTTTTCTCATAAGACAAAATATATCCGCCAATCTTTCTGGTCTGTGAACCATAAACATTCTTCCATTATCCTTTAGCACTGTCATACTAGCAATTATTACATCTTCTAAATTGCAGCAAATTTCGTGTCTTGCAATAGCACTTTTATCATTTTCATTAATTATTCCGGTATTTTTTAGCTTATACGGAGGATTTACTGTAACAACATCCACTTTAGGAAGAGTTTTTAATAGATTTATGTCTGTTAAATCCCCGTTTATAAAGTCTATTCTATCTTCTAGTCTATTATACCTAGTTGATCTTATAGCCATTTCTGCCATTTCCTCTTGTATTTCCACTCCCATGATAAAATCTGCTTTTGTTTTCCCAGCTAATATAAATGGAATTATTCCAGTTCCAGTGCAAAGATCTATAACTTTAGCTCCTTTTGAAACTCTAGCAAAATTTGCAAGAAGAACCGCATCAACCCCAAATCTGAAAGCATTCCTTTTCTGTATTACCATGATTCCATCTAGATTCAAATCGTCTAAGGTCTCATCCTTTAATAAAAATTCCATAAAAACCCTCACTTAAAATACATTCATATTTTATACTACACTTTTTAATTTCAAAAATCTATAAATATAAAAGGCTTTTCCTAAAAGCAGAAAAGCCTTTTACCTTTTACTCTATTTTGCCTTGGCACTCTCTGAAGTGCTAAACTTATTATCTAATATAACAATATCAACCCTTCTATTAGCTGCTTTACCTTCAGCTGTATCATTGGTTGCTACAGGTCTACTTTCACCATGTGAGTTCGAAGAAATTTTGGCAGGCTGTATTCCTGCTTTAAGCAGAACTCTCAAAACATTGTCTGCTCTGCTAGATGCAAGTGCCCAGTTATCCATAAATTTGTTAGTATTAATTGCTACATTATCAGTATTACCCTCTACATTGATATAGTTATCAATGGAGGAAAGCATTTTACCTATTTCAATAATTTTAGCTTCAGTACCAGGTTTTAAATCTGCATTACCACTATCAAAAATCAAAGTATCTTGGATACTTATGGCCAGTCCTCTTTCTTGAATTGTTGCTGAAGCACTTTGAGCTAATCCATTTTTCTGCAAATATGAATCTACTTGCTTCTTTAATCCCTCAAGCTTTGTTTGTTCAGCTTGAGTTGATGCATCTGAAGAAGAGCCGTCCAAAGCAACACTGTCAACTCCAACAACTGCCGTAGATGGTCCACCTGCTCCTATCATAGTAGGGGTACTGCCACCGCTACCCATTGCTGAATTTAAAGAACTTGCTAATTGTGCATATTTAGCTTCATCAACATTACTCATAGCATACATAATTACAAATAGTATCATAAGTAAAGTTATTAAATCAGAATAAGTGAGTAGCCATCTTTCTCCATTTTCTTTCTCCACTGGCTTCTTCATGCTTCTACCGCCTTATCTAATTTTTCATATTCAGCAAGACCCTCTGCATCTAAAAAGCTCTTAAGCCTTTCACTAATTACATTGGGATTAACCCCTTCTTGTATAAGCGTTACAGCCTCAATTATCAACATCTTTTCAAGAATATCTTCAGCATTCAAGCTTCTTAAGCTTAGCCGCAAGTGGAAGGTAAACTAAATTTGCAAATCCAACACCATATAAAGTTGCTATAAATGCAGTTGCAATTTTTTCACCTAGAGCTTCAGGATCAGACAAATTACTTAAAACTTGAACTAGTCCCATAACTGTACCCAATACACCCAAAGTTGGTGAAAAACCTCCTGCTGCTTCTAAAACACTAATACATGAATGATGTCGTTCTGCCATCATCTCTAGTTGAAGATCCAAAGTGCTTTTTACAGACTGTGGTTCAAGACCATCTACCACCATCTGTAATCCCTTTTTAATAAATGGATCAACTTCAGTACTCCCTGAAATTTCTGTTTCTAAACTTAATAGACCATTTCTTCTGGTTTTCGTGGAAATATCTTTAAAATAATAAATTAGTTGAGGCAAATTAGATTTTTTGCTGCTAAACGCTACCTTTATTGCCTTCATCATCTTTTTCAAGGTAGACATAGGATAAGCAATTACTACAGCACATAAAGTACCTCCAATAACAATCATTGCTGGAGTTAGCGATATTAGCTTAATCGGCTTTCCTCCTTCTAAAATAAATGCAACTATCAACATTACAAATGCACCAATAATACCTATCAATGAACTCAAATTGTTATTCCCCCAATCAGTAAATAATATAATCACAATTATACTATTATCGAACAATTTACATATTTCTTTAGCTTCTTATACATTAAAGTATAGGATTTATTTATTTTCATGTCAACAAGTATCTATTTTCAATGAATCATGCAAAAAGACCACCAAACGGCGGTCTTTTTGTATAACAACTAATCTTGAATTGGTGCACCAACTGGGCAAACATTAGCACAATTTCCACAATCAATACAAGCACCAGCATCAATTGTAAATTGAGCATCTCCTTGACTAATAGCGTTTGTAGGACACTCTGTTGCGCAAGCCCCACAACATATACAACTATCTATAATTTTGTAAGCCATAAAAAACTACACCTCCTTAAAGTTTTGGACAACCATCCATTAAATATTTTATCACGTTTTTCTATTTTTATAAAGATTATTTTTATAAAACAGTGTATCCTGAATCTTCAATAGAAAGAATTATTTCCTCAGCATTAATAAAATAATCATCATAAACCACATTTACTTCTTTTTTATCTTTATTTACCTGGACTGCAATAATGCCTTCCATTTTTGATATTGCATTTCTGATATTAGAAACATCCTCGGAGGTTTGCAGGTTGCTGATTTTAAATGCTGATTTCATAATAAATCACCTCAGTCCTCTTTTAGTAGGTCCTTAATAACCTTTTGATCAATATCTGCAACTTCAATTTTAATTTCTTCTTCATTAATGGTGCCTTCAAAACTTCCCGAAACTAAGGATATTTCACTAATTGAAATATCTTTGATTACTTCTTCTCCATCCTGATTAAGTTTCACTCTAACAGCTTCTTTCACGGCGCTATTAGCTATAACCTCTCCCCTGCCAAAAGGTGTATCAATTATTGAAAATACTTTAGGTAGTCTCTTTCTTGTATATTCATAGGTTGATTGCTCGTAATTTAAGCAACACATAAGTCTTCCACATATTCCAGATATTTTTGTTGGATTCAAAGATAAATTCTGCTCCTTTGCCATTTTTATTGAAACTGGCGCAAAATCACCTAAATATGAAGCGCAACAAAGTGGTCTTCCACATGGTCCTATGCCACCTATCATTTTAGCTTCATCTCTTACCCCTATTTGCCTTAACTCAATCCTAGTTCTAAAAACTGCAGCTAAGTCCTTAACAAGTTCTCTAAAATCAACCCTTCCATCTGCGGTAAAATAGAAAATTACCTTATTATTATCAAAAGTATATTCTACATCTATAAGCTTCATATTCAAATTATGTTTGTTTACTTTTTCAAGGCAAACTTCTATAGCTTCCTTTTCTTTTTCTTTATTCTCAAGATGCCTTTTTAAATCCTCTAAATCAGCTTTCCTAATTACATTTTTTAGAGGCTGAACGATTTCATTTTCAGGTACCAATTTATTTCCAATAACGCAATTACCGAATTCCACTCCTCTTGCGGTCTCAACAATTACATTGTCCTCTTTTTCTAGCTTTAGATCTCCAGGACTAAAATAATATATTTTACCAGCCTTTTTAAACCTTATGCCTACAACTGCTACCATTCTATACCTCCTGTATATTTAAAAGCATTGCATCTACTGCTAACGCCATATTTACATTTCTATTTAAATTTTCTGCTACATCATTTATAATCTCTATCATACCACTGAGTTTATTAAATGAAAATACATCTGATAGTTCTTTTATATCTAAAATTTTATCTCGGTTTATTACTAATGTTTCATTTTTGGTTTCCTTATATATTAAAATATCTCTAATATAGTATAGAAAAGAAATTAGAACATCCTTCCATATCACTTTATTCTTCAAAAAGAAGTCTTCATACTTTAATATTTCCAGTTTGTTATTTGTAGTACTTAGCTTGATTATATTTAAAACGGTACTTCGTAACTCCGTAAATTCTACATCATTTAAAAAACTAACTGCCCTACCAGGATTACCATCACTAAAGGAGATTGCTATATTAAGGGCATCTTCTTCAAGCTCTGGAAACTCTCTCTTTAAAAATAATCTTAAGGATTTACTGTCTAGTCTCTTCAAATTATGAATTTGGCATCTTGATTTTATTGTATCTAATATATCTTCCATGCCTTCACAAAGTAGCATTATGTATACTCCTTTTGGAGGCTCCTCAATAGTTTTTAAAAATGCATTTTGCGCATCACCTGTCATTTTGTTAGCATCATGTATTATAATAACTTTTCTAGTTCCTTCGTATGGTTTCTTATTAATTTCATCTATCATATTAAGAACTTCATTTATCCCTATTGACTGCTTTCCCTTTGCAACTCTCCAGTGGATAATGTCTGCATACTCTTTATCCTCTTTTTTACCTAAAATATTTAAAGAGAGTTTCCTTGAAAGATTGCTTTTTCCAATTCCATCTTCACCACAAAAAATATGAGCATGAGATATAGTGCCCATATTTAAAGAATTATAGAGTTGTTTCTTAATATCTTCGTGACCAATTATATTATGAAAGCTCACTATTAAATCTCCATTTCTTTCGAGACTATATTTTTATAAATTTATCAACATCAACTACAAATATTGTTGCTCCACCTACTTCTACTTCAACTGGATAAGGTACATATACCCCTGAAGAGCCAGTCATTGGTGAAGGAGAAGTCACTATTTGTTCCCTTGTTCTACACACCTTTTCTATAACCTCTATAACATTATCTACTTTTTCTTTTTCTATGCCTATCATCAAAGTCGTGTTTCCAGATCTTAAGAATCCGCCTGTAGTTGCAAGTTTAGTTACTCCAAAACCCTTTTCTGATAAAGCATCCAGCAAATCTGCAGCATCATCATCATGAACGATAGTAATAACTAATTTCATTTTAATCCTTCCTCTCAATAATTTATGTTGATAAATTATAGCTTTACTATATTTTCTATTTTATCATATTTTTGATTAGGTATCTATTATTTAATTACTATTAGACTAAAGCTTCATTCAAAAAACTTATGTGTTTACTTAATAATAAAATATATACTATAATTATATTGAATTATGTAACGTTTTGACAAGGGGTGATACCATGAAAACCAAAGTTCTTATTGTAGAAGATGAAATTTCTATAAGAGGTTTTATAAAAATTAATTTGGAACGTAATAATTTTTCAGTTATTGAAGCAGGCTCTGGAGAAGACGCTTTGAAACTAGTTCCTTTAGAAAGCCCTGAAATAGTTCTACTAGATGTAATGTTACCAGGCATAGATGGCTTTCAAGTTTGTGAAAAGCTTAGAAAAAGCTATGCAAACATTGGGATAATGATGCTCACAGCTAGAACTCAAGACATGGACAAGATAATGGGATTAGAATTTGGTGCTGATGATTATATGGTCAAGCCCTTTAATCCACTAGAATTAGTTGCTAGAATAAAAGCAATTTTGAGAAGAAGCCAAAGCGCTTTGGCAAATGATAACAACATACTTTCCTCCCCGCCCTTTAGGATTGATTTACGATCTCAAACAATTTATAAGGCACAGGTTGAGATTGATGTTACACCAAAAGAATATTTATTGATGAAAACCTTTATTGAAAATCCAGGGAAAGCTCTTAGCCGGGACGCTCTTCTCAATATAATTTGGGGTGTAAATTATATTGGTGATTTAAAGATAGTTGATGTTAACATACGTCGATTACGAGAGAAAATTGAAGATGTAGCCTCTAAACCAAATTACATTGAAACAGTATGGGGCACAGGTTATAGATGGAGGCGAGAATAATATTTTGAAGGGTATTAGAACAAGGCTAGTTGGTAGTCACCTTATTGTTATTTTTATAGCTGTTATTATTCTAGATTTCATGCTTATAACATCCCTGCGTCAGTATTTTTATAGAAATGCTGCAGATATGCTATACAATCAAATTAAAATTTCAGCTGATTATTATAATGGTTATCTTTCGTCGGATTCATTAAAAGAAAATATTCGGGATAATGCAGATATGTTTTGGAAAAATACTACAGCAGAAGTTCAAGTCATAGATCTTAATGGAAATATCCTAATGGATTCCATTGGTGCAATACAGGACGGGAGAATTAATACTTCAGACTATCATAAAGCTCTAAGTGGTGATAGTGGTCGTTGGATAGGTAATGTATCCTATGATAATGAAAAAGTCCTTTCAGTTTCATATCCACTTAAAGTAGGGACTGAAACAGTTGGAGTGTTAAGATTTGTTACTTCCTTAAAAGAAATAAATAAAAGCATAGACGGATTATCCTATATTTTAATAATAACTGGAATAATAGTAATAGTGCTTTCTGGATTATTTAGTATCTTTTTATCAAATACAATACTTGAGCCTTTAAAAGAAATAACTATAGCAGCTGAGAATATGGCCTCTGGAAAATTCAATAAAAAAGTTGTTAAAAGATATAACGATGAAATAGGAAAATTATCTGACACGCTAAACTATATGTCAGACGAAATACTTAATAATGAACGATTAAAAAATGAGTTTATTTCATCTATTTCTCATGAGCTTAGAACTCCTTTAACTTCAATAAAAGGGTGGGCTATTACAATAAATTCAGGAAGTCTTGAAGACAAAGAGTCTATAAAGGAAGGTCTAGAAATAATAGAAAAAGAAAGTGATCGATTATCCTCACTAGTTGAAGAACTATTAGACTTCTCCAAGCTATCTTCAGGAAAAATTGTTCTGACTTTAAAAGAATCAAATATAACAACCATTATTGAATATGTTAAAAAGCAACTTACACCAAGAGCTATCAGGCAGAATATTGACTTTACACTAACTTATGAAAACTTCCTTCCCTTAATTTTTATAGATGAAAATAGAATAAAACAAGTTTTAATTAATCTTATTGATAATGCTTTTAATTTCACACCTCAAGGAGGTAGTGTTTCAATTTCAATATCTAAAGATGATACTTTTATTGTTATTGCTGTTAAAGATAGTGGCTGCGGAATACCTGCTGATGAACTTCCTCAAGTAACAGAAAAGTTTTTTAAAGGAAAAAGCAGTAACTCAAAAAATGGAATTGGTCTTTCAATCTGTGACGAAATAATTAAATTGCATAATGGTGAGCTTAAAATAACTAGTGAAGAAAATAGTGGAACTGAGGTATATGTTTCTTTACCTTTGTAACTGTTTTGTAATAATTTTTATTCACTTTGTAACAAATTCATATAAAGAATTCACTATACTAAATTTATATGAATGTAGAGGAGAAAGATTATTATGAATGAAATAAAAAAGATGAAAAGAAACGTTACTGTTCTGTTATTTGCTATTACTTTTTGTTTTGCAGCAAGCCAAATAATGTATCTATAGCAAGGGGAATTTAAATGAAAAAGTCTTTTTACTTAATATTAATACTTACCTTTATGATTATCTTTACTTCATGTAACTATAATAATGATTTAAGTACAGGAAACAAAATTGTAAGCCCTGTCAACAATTCAATCCCAATTTTAGGTGAATGGAAGGTTATGAATGTTAAACCACAAGACATATCAAAACTAAGTACCGATAAAACCTGGAATAATACAATTGCATCATTTTCTACTGCTATTGCTACTTTGGGAAATAATTACTGCAAGAAACCTATATATAAAACTAAAATTGTTGATGCTGAAAGCTATTTATTTTCTAATTACAAAGGAACTCCTTCTTATCTAGATATTAAACAAAAGGAAATTCAAATAATAACAATAACCTCTGAAAATAACTTTTTCTATGAATTTATGAAAGTTGATGATAACTCTATAATCACTAATGTAGATGGTATGTTTTTATTCTTAAAAAAAGTTTCAAAAAATGCATCTGCTTCTAGTTCTATTGCTTCCAAAATGGAAACAACGGAAGAAGTAGATGCCAATGACTCTTCTAAATCAAAGAAGTCAGGAGTTTTGATTGGACTTAGGTCCATAAAGAAAGCTACTTCTGAAAGTAGCTCTCCAATTGACATTGATTATTCTTATAGAACCCTTTGGATTTGTTTCAGAAACAATACCTTAGATACAATAAATCAGACTCAAAATATTTTTTTACCAAGAATGTCTGGGTTTTGGACATTAGAGTCCACAAGAATTAAAAATGACGACTACTTAAACGCGTTTCCCTTTGGAACGCAAGCCCAAACACTTTCTGTTCCAACCAGCACATATGTTCAATCAAAGGCAATCACCTTTGCAGCAAACGACTATATATCCATAGCAAAAACTGTTCAAAATAGTACTTCGCTTGAATCAGATGTTACCTTTAGTTCTTCTCTTCAAGTACTTCCCATAGACAATCTAAACTCTAAAGCTGCAATAAAAATTACTCAACTTACATCTACCTCTGGTGGTACAGCTTTAAAAGAAAGTGCTGCCGCCTATGCAAACTTGCAAAATAACAAATCAAGTTCTCTAAAAGATGTTCAAGATGATAATTGGGGTGTTTTTAGAAAAAATGGTCATTGGATATTGCAAGGCAGGTTAAATTACATGTCAGCGGACCCAAAAGGTGTATTGGACTTCTTAGTTCCCATCGTCGCTCCAAAAATTCTTATCGGGTATGATGATTTATCGCCTTCCTGGAGTAGTATACAGGAAAAAGTACCTGATGCAGTTGATGCAATATCCTCTCCAAACAAAGATATTTTAATTACACTCTCTAATACAATTTTGTCAATTTATAAACTTACAAATAATCAAATAAGCCCTTTACCCTTAGCTCAAGTTGTTCTGCAAGCGGGTGGTGAAAAATTAATAATGGATCAGTGGGCCCTTGGCGATTATTATACAGATTCGTGGACCAAATCTTTCAATAAAAATAACGTGACCCCTGCCACAATGATAAAAAAGGCAAATTAAATCAATTTAATTTGCCTTTTAATATTTCGATTATTTCTTTATGGATAATTGCTTCATCCCTATTGGCGTCTAAATTGATTATATTTTCATATGTTTGTCCAATAAGTTTGTATCCTTCAAAAACTCTTTTGTGAAAGTTATCACCACTATTTTCAAGCCTATCTAATTCCCTCTGCTTAGATTTTCTCTTAAGTCCTTCTTCATAGGATATATTTAGCATAAAAATTAAATCTGGCACTAAGCCATCAATAGCCACGTCGTTTATTTCTTTAATCCTTTCAATTCCAAGATTTCTACCGATTCCTTGATATACAATAGATGAATGTACAAATCTATCACAAATTACCACTTTGCCACTTTCAACTGCTGGTTTTATCACTTCACTTACAAGTTGAGCTCTTGAAGCAGCATAAAGTAAAGCCTCACACATTCCGCTCATATTCTCATTTGTATTATCAAGAATAATATGCCTTATCTTTTCGCTTATTAAGGTTCCACCAGGCTCTCTTGTATATATAACTTCATAGCCCCTTAAATTTAAATATTCCTTTAGGAGTTCAACTTGTGTTGACTTTCCTGACCCATCTGGTCCTTCAAAAGTTATCAGTAATCCCTTATTCATTGACTTCCTCCAGTACGAGTATTTTGCCTTCTTCAATTCCGAGTATTGTATCATGAATTTTCATATAATATTTTATCACATTAATGACCTGTTCATCTACCCTCTCGCCTAAAGTTAATACTGGAACTCCAGGTGGGTATGGAACTACAGCACCCGCAGAAATTCTGCCTATTGAATCTTCTAATACCACCCATACCTTTTTTTCTTCCATTACTTCAAAAGGCTCTAAAACTCTAGTTGGTAAATCGTTTGATATTATTTTTAAATACTCTTCTTTCATACCTTGGAAGTTACAACTCCTTAGGGTAGTATAAACTTTCTGAAAATCATCCTCTAGATTAAAGGGAGAAAATATAAGAACAATATTTCTTCCGTCACACATTTCTGGCTGTATATTACATGCCTTTAAGTGATCATATACCTTTTGTGCATTATATCCTTTTTCTATATTTAATATATATCTAGTTAAATCCATATTATCCATATCACTATCATCAATTATATGTAAATGATCTAATTTGTTAATGCAAGTTCTATACACTAAGGCCCGTTTTAATAGTTCTTTATATGCTTGTCCACCTTTTTCCTGTAAGAAATGCCTTGCATAGTCCATTGAGCACAAAATCATATAAGATGGACTTGTACTCAAAAAAGCACTTACATAAAAATCTACCTTATTAATAAGCTCTTCACTATTTACATGTAGAAATGCAGCTTGGTTTATGCTTGGAAGTGTTTTATGTGCACTCATTACAACCATATCCGCTCCAAGTTTAACTGCGCTTTCAGGCAATCCTTCTGTTACTCCAAAGTGTGCACCATGGGCTGAATCTACAAGAACTTTCATATTTCTTTTCTTACATTCTTTAATTATCAATTCAAGATTAGCACATATTCCATAATAATTAGGATATGTTATTATAATACCCTTGGCATCAGTATTTATTTCTAATGTATGTAAAAGATGCTCCATATCTATTGACATGGGTGCATCATATTTAGAATGAATTTCATTTTTAATATAAACAGGTTTTAATTTTCTGAGAATTATTCCATTTAGAATTGATCTATGGCAATTCCTTTCAACCAAAACCTTATCACCCTCATTAAAGCTAGCAAATATCATGGCTAGATTACCACTAGTGCTTCCATTTATTAAAAAGTAGGATTTTTTACTTTTATAATAATCCCTCAATAGTTCTTGAGCTTTCATTATAACCCCTTGTGGAGAATGAAGATTATCTACACCTTCAACCTCAGTTATATCACATTTAATAAAACTCTCATACAGCTCTCTCCCTATAGCATTGTCTTGAAAACCTAATCCACTTTTGTGCCCTGGCATGCTTAAGGATATATTATTCTCTTTTGTGTATTTTAAGACCTCTTCTACAAGTGGTAATTCTGACAATTGGTATCAGCTCCTTTTAATAAAGATTGTACTATAGACTTTCTTATACACTCTTTAAAGTAAGAGTAGAAATCAGTCTCTATATTGGAATTTACAAGTCTCTCTTCACAATTCTTACAAATTCCTATGCCATTAATAATTATACCATCATTTGAAGGCTTTCCACATATAATACAATTATGTTTGTTCATTTTATCCCCCTCAAAAAAAATTTCTGCTAATCTATTACTAATTATTGCCTTGATATTATATTTTATTCAATACATTATCTTTTTTTATTTTGTCCACAAAATAAAACATTAATATTTTTTTCAAAAGTGGGAATACTTTTACATAATATATATCAAAGGAGAAATTTTATGAGGCAAGAAATTACAACTTATCTTTCAACATTTAAAGATAAACTAAATGAAATTACTAAATATCTATATGACTGTCCTGAGGAAAGCTTTAAAGAACATAAAACCATGGAGTATATAACAAGCATACTTTCTAATCATAATTATACAGTTAAAAAAAATTTTATGGACATTTCAACATCATTCTATGCTGAGTTCGGAAAAGGTCATCCAAAAATATGTTTTATATGCGAATATGATGGGGATTGTAAAACAGGCCACATATATGGCAACAACCTTTCATCTAGTATTTCTTTGGCTGCTGCAATCTCCCTTTCAAAAGTTATCACTAAAACTTCTGGTTCTATTATAGTCATAGGTACACCTGGGGAGTTACGTGGCGGTTCAAAAATCACCATGCATAAACAAGGTGCTTTTAATGATTTAGATGCCATATTAATTGCCAAACCGCACATATATAATATAGATAATTCTAATTGCCCAGCAGTTATTCCACTTCGAATTGTTTTTTATCTAGACTCTAACCCAAAATACAAGCTTATAGATGCTTATTCTATTATGATCACATTTCTTTCTCAATTAACAAGAGACTTTGGAGATAATTGCAATCTAGATAATTTTTCATTTAATAATTCAGAATTAACTCTAGACATTAAAGCACCAACTATGGAATTTGCAGTTCAAATAAGGCAAAAGGTAGAGAATTTAGCTAAAGCAGTGGGTGAATTAACTGATTTACGACAAGAGGTCAATCTATATAACCTTCCTTGTAATGAAATAACTAAAAGTGATACTTTGAATAGGCTTTTTGCTCATAACTTAAAGGAATGTGGCCTAATTAATTTAGATAATATAAATTGTAACTCAGCTCCCTCAAGTTTAGGATGCATAAGTAAAATAGTTCCTTGCTTAAGTGCATATATATCTATAGTAGAGACTCCCAATATTGATTATCCTTCAGAGGCCTTTGCCAAGGAAACTCTTTCAACTTATGCTCAAGATATAGCACTAAAGACAGTTCAGGCTTTAGCTTTTACTGGTCTTGATTTATTAGAAAAACAGGATTTAATTAACGAATCAAAAACTGATTTATTTAAAAACATATAGAGCAATGTACATAAAACTAGTCACTTTCTTTACTAGCTTAATATTATAATATTTGATATGATATTTTTAAATAATTTCAAGGATGTGGTATTAATGCTTGGAAAAAGATTGTGTTCTGGAGGAACTATTGGGCTGATATCTCCTGCTAGTCCAGAAAACATAGATTCAATTAAGAAAGGCATTCTATTTTTTAAAAACAAAGGTTTTAATATAGTAGAAGGTTGTCATCTTTATGATAAATGGGGATACCTAGCTGGCAGTGATAAAGATAGGGCCTCCGACCTTATGGATATGTTTGAAGATGATTCTGTAGATATGATACTGAGTGTACGTGGAGGCTACGGGTCTGCTCGAATACTTCCATATCTAGATTTTGATAAAATAAAAAATCATCCAAAAATATTCGCTGGTTTTAGCGATTTAACGATTATACTAAACCTATTATCCCAAAAGTTTGGACTTACTACTTTTCATAGTCCAATGGGTAGCTCAAACTTTGAAGATTTTGATACCTTTAATAGTTTTATCACCACTCTTATGGAAGGCTATGTACCATACACTATAAACAATCCAAATGGATTTCCTACTAGCTGTATTGTTAAAGGTGAAGCTGAAGGTCATCTTGTAGGCGGGAACCTTGCAATAATCTGTAGCACACTAGGAACCCCCTATGAAATTGAAACCAAGGATAACATACTATTTATTGAAGAAGTCTCTGAAGACCCTTATAGAGTTGATAGAATGCTTACTCAACTATTGCATAGCAAAAAACTTCAACAATGCAAAGGTATAATTCTAGGGCAATTTAAAGGTTGTAGCCTTCCACATTATGAAAGAAGTCTTACTTTGGAAGAAGTTCTTTCGGATAGACTTAGTGAATTAAATATTCCTATTTTTTCAGGTTTATCTGCAGGACATGATTATCCAAGACTAACGCTTCCAATAGGAGCTAAGGTTAAAATTAATGCTGAAACTGGAATTATTAATGTGCTTGAAGCTGTTATATACTAGAGCTGATAACAACAAAAGCTTGTAAATCATCAGATTTACAAGCTTTTTTAATTGGAGGCGCCACCCAGATTTGAACTGGGGATGAGGGTGTTGCAGACCCGTACCTTACCACTTGGTTATAGCGCCATAGCAACTTTATTATAATATCATGCTTCAATTATTATGTCAAATAAAATTGTATTTGTGATACAATTATGAAGAGGTGATTATTTTGAATATTGAAAGTTTAAAACAAATTATAGAAAACAGTAATAATATAGTTTTTTTCGGAGGCGCAGGTGTTTCTACTGAAAGTAATATACCTGACTTTCGATCCACAACGGGGTTATACAAAACAAAAAATAATTATGAATATCCACCTGAGACAATGTTAAGCCATAGCTTTTTTGTAGACCACCCAGAAGACTTTTATGATTTTTATAAGTCTAAAATGATATATCGAGACGCAAAGCCAAATTCAGCCCACTTAGCATTGGCTAAACTAGAGAAAATGGGTAAACTTAGAGCAGTTATTACCCAAAATATTGATGGACTTCATCAAGCTGCTGGGTCAAAAAATGTATTAGAACTTCATGGTTCTGTTCATAGAAATTATTGCACTCAATGTAATAAATCTTTTGACCTTGATTATATTGTTCAATCAGTAAATTCACCTAAATGTGATGTTTGTAGTGGACTCATAAAACCTGATGTTGTACTTTACGAGGAAAGCCTTGATATGAATGTATTGAATTCTACGGTTTCATATATACAAAATGCAGATGTACTTATTATTGGAGGAACCTCCTTAAATGTATACCCAGCCGCTAGCCTTATTCAATATTTTAAAGGCAGTAAACTTATCTTAATTAACAAATCATCAACTTCTTATGATAATAAGGCCGATTTAATAATTCATGAAAGTATCGGAGAAACTTTAGATTATATTTTAAAGTAGCTAGTAAGAATTTTTTTTCATACGATTAAAAAAAGGACGTCTCGTAGAGATCGTCCTTTAAACAATTTGTTTTTAATTTTAAGCCATTTCTATGTAGTATTTACTCTTTAAAGACTCTGAATACTCTAAAAATTTAAAGTTGTGTCTTTCGCTTAATATATTGTTCTTAATTGAATCTTTAACTTCATCAAAAGATTTTACGCTATCCTCTTGTTTATGATCAACCATTATAATATGAACTCCAAACTGAGTTCTTACAGGTTCACTTAAAACTCCAACCTCTAAAGCATATGCTGCATTTTCAAATTCTGGAACCATTTGTCCTCTTGAAAATTGTCCAAGATTTCCTCCTTCTGCTTTTGATGGACATATTGAATACTCTTCAGCAGCTTCTGCAAAATCTTTACCATTTTCTAATTCTGCTCTAACTTCAGCAGCTTTCTCTTCAGTTTCAACAAGTATATGTTTTGCCGTAATAGCGCCTTGATTCTTAAAGTTATCTTTGTTGGCAGTATAATAATCTTCTACTTCTTGATCTGAAACTGTAACCTCTGCTAGTATTTTAGTAATACCAACTTGTGTAAGGATTTCCTTCTTATATGCTTCAAGTTCGCTAAGATACGCCTCATCTTTTTCTAAGCCTTTATCTAGAGCATCATTATATATAAGCTCAAAGGAAATTAGATGATTAAGTAGCTGCATTTTTCCTTCTTCACTATAAAATTGACCCCTTTTTTCAGCTGGGAACTTTGCCATTGCAGCTTGCATATCATTTTCAGTTATTTCTCTTCCATTAACTTTTGCTAGTACTTTATTATCCATTTTAAATCTCCTTTTATTATAAATTAATTCACATTTATAATATCATAATTTTAAATATATGTACAAATCAAATTTGATTTTAACTTATTCCTATCTTTGTTTACAATATTTTGTTTATTAACTATAATGTTAGTATCATATAAGATAGAGGAATGAGAAAAATGAACGACCTTTGTAAAAGAATTTCTCCTGAAGAAGCTTTAAAAAAAATAAATAAAGACAAAAATGGTGCTTTGAAAATATTTTTAGGTTATGCGCCTGGAGTTGGAAAAACTTTTTCTATGCTTAACGAGGCAAACAGAAGATCTAGTAGAGGGCAAGATGTTATTATTGGCTATTTAGAAACCCACGGAAGAGAAGAAACTGAAAAGCAAGTGTCTGGCCTTCAAATTACTCCAAGAAAAAAAATCGAATACAATGGAGTTTCAATGGAAGAGATGGATACCCACGCCATTATTTCAAGAAATCCTGAAGTAGTATTAATAGATGAACTTGCCCACACCAATGTTCCCGGTTCTATACATAAAAAGAGGTATGAAGATGTGCAAGAGATACTAGGGCATGGAATAAATGTAATCTCCACTTTAAATATTCAACATATAGAAAGCTTGAATGATGTAATTAGACAAATTACTGGGATAAAAGTAAGAGAAACAATCCCTGATAAGGTTGTGGATAATGCTTCTGAAATTGTAGTTGTAGATATTACTCCTGACGCTCTGCAAAGTAGATTAATTCGAGGTAGTGTGTATAAATCAGAGAATATAGAAAGAGCCCTTAAAAATTTCTTTAGAAAAGGTAACTTAAATGCTCTAAGAGAAATCGCGTTAAGACAAACTGCTGAAGGAGTAGATGAAGACCTAGAAGAATATATGAGAGAGCATGGTATTAAGGATAATTGGCACACCGTAGAAAGGGTAATGGTATGTGTTACTTCAAATCCATGGGCTAAAAAATTCATTAGAAGAGGTGCAAGAATTGCCAAAAATAATAAATGTGAGTGGATAGTAGTTGTAGTAAATTGCACACATTTTTTAGCACCAAAGTTAACTCAAAAGGATTTAGATGTTCTTGAAAGTCATTATAAACTAGCTAGGCAATTAGGAGCTGAAGTAAAAACTTTAGTTGGCAAAAGTGTATCACAGGAACTAGCAAAGTTTTCAGAAGAAAAGCATATTACTCAGATAATAATAGGACATAGTAATAGAACAAAAATCCAAACCTTATTTAGAGGTTCTACAGTATCAAAACTATTAAAATTTGCTAAAGATGTAGAAATTCATGTAATACCTTATGATTAATGTATAATATCACATTGATTTATACTTTTTGCAAATTACTAACTAATTAAAAGGTGGTATTTACCCGTGAATACATTAAAAAGTAAGGTTACCTTAGTAAATATATGCTTAATAATAGCTATTGCAATTATTGGGATAATTTCAGTATACAATCTTTACAACTTAAGTAATTCTATTGATAGATTACTGACAAATAACTATAAAAGTATTAATGCTTCAAATGCAATGATAGAAGCAATTGAAAATCAAAATGCATCTGAATTTGATTATATTAGCATAAAAAAGCAAGATGGACTTGATTCTTTTTACAAGAATAGTGATTCATTTCATAAGTATTTTAATATAGAGCAGGGAAATATAACAGAACCAGGTGAGAAAAAAATTGTTGAAAATATCGAAAATAATTATTTGGATTACCTAAAGCTATTTTCGGAGGTTCAAGAAATAAGAAACTCAAAAGGCTTACCTGCTTCAGTTTCATATTACAACGAGCATATACTCCCATCTTATAGAAGTATTGTTTCTGAATTAAAAGATTTATCATCTTTAAATGAAAAGGCAATGTTTAAAAATAAAAATTCAGTTTTACACAAATCCCATTATTATATGTACCTAATTCTTATTATCTCCTCCATTTGTGTAATTTTAGGACTTCTACTCTCAACTTTTTTTATAAATAGATTTCTTCATCCAGTTTATGAACTAACTGAGACTATTAAATCTATTAAAGAAGGTCATCTTGAAAAGAAAGCAATCGTTGCAGCTAATAGTGAAATTGGAATTCTGGCAGAAGAGTTTAATAAAATGACTGAAAGACTTTCTGAATATGATCAAAGTACAGCCGGTAAATTACTTACAGAAAAAAATAAATTTTCGGCAATAGTTAAAAGCCTTGCTGATCCTCTAATTGTATTAAACACTGAGAAGGAAATTGTCCTTATGAATGATGCATGCCAAGACTTTTTTAATTTGAAAGAAGAAGATGTGCTTAATAAATCATTTTTAGAAGTTATTAAAAATGCTGATTTACATTCTCAAATCTCCAATATTTTTTTAACAAACACTGAGAATGTATCAAAAATTGCATATTTTCATTCAGATAACAAAGATTATTATTTTAACGTAATTGTTACACTAATTAAAGACAATACTTCCAGTATAAATGGTATTATAGTTTTATTCCAAAATGTAACTCATCTAAAGCAACTTGAAAAGGTTAAGGCAGAGTTTATTTCAACTATCTCTCATGAGTTTAAAACACCATTAACTTCAATCATGATGGGAACAAGCCTCATTGAGGACGAAAATATTGGAATGCTTAATGATCAGCAACAGCAAATTATCGCAACCATTAAAGAGGACGGTGAGAGGCTCTCCGAGTTAGTTACAAATCTTCTTCAGCTTTCACGAATTGAATGGAGCAAATCCTTGTTCAGTATGCGTACCTGCTCTATACTTGGTATTATTGAGCAAGCTGTTAAGGGTTTTTACGATATAGCAACAAACAAAGATGTTGCTATATACTTAGATATTGATGAGAAATCTCCAAAGATATATGCAGATCCTGAAAAAATCACTTGGGTAATAAATAATCTAATATCAAACTCCTTAAAGTATACAAATGCTGGGGATGAGATATTAATAACTGCTTCCGCAAAGCATGGGAAAATGATAATAACTGTTAAAGATACTGGTGTAGGGATCCCTGAACAATATTTAGAAAAAATATTTGATAGATTTGTTCAAGTTAAAGGATATGATTTTGAAGTTAGAGGCACTGGCCTCGGCTTAACTATAGCAAAAGAAATAGTTCAAGTGCACGGTGGTGAAATTTGGTGTGAAAGCCAGATGGATGTAGGAAGTAGCTTTACTTTTACCCTTCCACTTAACGAAAAGGAGATTATTTAAAATGAAAGTTTTAGTCGTTGATGATACAAAAAATATTAGAATGCTTCTTACTACATGTTTACAATTAATAGGCTATGATGTTGTAACAGCAGCAGATGGCTACGAAGCGTTGGAAATGTTAGAAAAAGAGAAGCCTGATTTAATCTTTCTTGACATTAAGCTACCCGAAATAAGCGGAACTGAAGTATTTAGGCGAATACGTTCAACTGGAATAATGACACCTGTTGTAATTATGACGGCTTTTGCTACGGTTAAAAATGCTATTGAGTGCACTAAACTTGGTGCAGTAGCTTATCTACAAAAACCCTTTACTTCAGATAAGGTTAAAACCGTTATTGAAGAATTAAGTAGTTGCACCATCAGTGAAGATGACAGCATGGATTCAAATATTAAGAAATGTAAAGAACTACTGCACAATGGGTATATAGATGAAGCCTTCGTCAAACTGAAGAAGTTACTTGCTTTGGATCCTACAAACGGAGAGATTTATTTTTTAATAGGCACTATATACGAAAAGAAGAATAATACTGTAGAATCAACTAGATTCTACAATATTTCTAAACAGTTTAATAATTAAAATTAACTTACTTATTATAAAAAAACACCTAAGCATTTGCTTAGGTGTTTTTGGTGGCCAATCCAGGAATCGAACCAGGGACACGAGGATTTTCAGTCCTCTGCTCTACCGACTGAGCTAACTGGCCATGAATAAATATAAGTGAAAGGTTAGAAATTCTAACCCCTCACTATTCATTTGACCTGGCAACAACCTACTCTCCCACAGAGCTTCCCCTGCAGTACCATTGGCGCGATAAGGCTTAACCGTCGTGTTCGGTATGGGAACGGGTGTTACCCTTAACGCCATAATCACCAGATAGAGAATAATTTATTCTCTGAAAATTGCACAAGAAAAAGTTAAAGATTATTGGTCAAGCCCTCGACCTATTAGTATTAGTCAGCTGAACACATTGCTGTGCTTACACCTCTAACCTATCAACCTGGTGTTCTTCCAGGGGTCTTACTAACTTACGTTATGGGAAATCTCATCTCAGGGTGGGCTTCACGCTTAGATGCTTTCAGCGTTTATCCCGTCCCAACATAGCTACCCAGCGATGCCACTGGCGTGACAACTGGTGCACCAGAGGTTGGTCCATCCCGGTCCTCTCGTACTAAGGACAGCTCCCTTCAAATTTCCTACGCCCGCGACGGATAGGGACCGAACTGTCTCACGACGTTCTGAACCCAGCTCGCGTGCCGCTTTAATGGGCGAACAGCCCAACCCTTGGGACCTACTTCAGCCCCAGGATGCGACGAGCCGACATCGAGGTGCCAAACCTCCCCGTCGATGTGGACTCTTGGGGGAGATCAGCCTGTTATCCCCGAGGTAGCTTTTATCCGTTGAGCGATGGCCCTCCCACGAGGAACCACCGGATCACTAAGCCCGACTTTCGTCCCTGCTCCACTTGTATGTGTCGCAGTCAGGCTCCCTTCTGCCTTTGCACTCTACGAACGATTTCCAACCGTTCTGAGGGAACCTTTGGGCGCCTCCGTTACATTTTAGGAGGCGACCGCCCCAGTCAAACTGCCCACCTAACAATGTCCCGTCACCAGTTTCATGGCGACCGGTTAGAATCTCAGTACTGTCAGGGTGGTATCCCAAGGTTGACTCCACAGAGCCTGACGACCCTGTTTCCCAGTCTCCCACCTATCCTGTACAGACAATACCGAAATTCAATGCTAAGCTACAGTAAAGCTCTACGGGGTCTTTCCGTCCAATCGCGGGTAGCAAGCATCTTCACTTGCACTACAATTTCGCCGGATTTATTGTTGAGACAGTGCCCAAGTCATTACGCCATTCGTGCGGGTCAGAACTTACCTGACAAGGAATTTCGCTACCTTAGGACCGTTATAGTTACGGCCGCCGTTTACTGGGGCTTAAGTTCACACCTTCGCTTGCGCTAAGTGATCCCCTTAACCTTCCAGCACCGGGCAGGCGTCAGCCCCTATACTTCAGCTTTCGCTTTAGCAGAGACCTGTGTTTTTGCTAAACAGTTGCTTGGGCCTATTCTCTGCGGCCTCTCATAGAGAGGCACCCCTTCTCCCGAAGTTACGGGGTCAATTTGCCGAGTTCCTTAACAATAATTCTTCCGCTGGTCTTAGGATTCTCTCCTCACCTACCTGTGTCGGTTTGCGGTACGGGCACCATAATCCTCGATAGAAGCTTTTCTTGGCAGTGTGGAATCAGATACTTAAGCTCTAAGGCTTTTCCCCATCACACCTCATCATTAATTAAACGGATTTTCCTGTCTAATCTGACTAAATGCTTAGACACACATCCAATAGTGTGCACATCCTATCCTTCTGCGTCACTCCATTTCTCAAACGGACGCTGGTGGTATCGGAATATCAACCGATTGTCCATCACCTACGCCTTTCGGCCTCAGCTTAGGCCCCGACTAACCCTGAGCGGACGAGCCTTCCTCAGGAAACCTTAGGTTTTCGACCAAAGAGATTCTCACTCTTTTCTCGCTACTTATGCCAGCATACTCTCTCCTGTACAGTCCACCACTCCTTACGGTATAGCTTCTGCCCATACAGGATGCTCCTCTACCAAAAACGTATAAATACGTTAATCCATAGCTTCGGTGGTAAGTTTTAGCCCCGGACATCTTCGGCGCGGGATCTCTCGACTAGTGAGCTATTACGCACTCTTTTAATGAGTGGCTGCTTCTGAGCCAACATCCTAGTTGTCTTAGAAATCCCACATCCTTTTCCACTTAACTTACACTTTGGGACCTTAGCTGATGATCTGGGCTGTTTCCCTTTTGACTACGGATCTTATCACTCGCAGTCTGACTGCCGAAATAAAAGTAAATGGCATTCGGAGTTTGATAGAGTTCAGTAACTGTTGTCAGCCCCTAGCTCATTCAGTGCTCTACCTCCATTACTCAGTTAATCGACGCTAGCCCTAAAGCTATTTCGAGGAGAACCAGCTATCTCCGAGTTCGATTGGAATTTCTCCGCTATCCACAGCTCATCCCATGGTTTTTCAACACCAACGGGTTCGGACCTCCACGAAATTTTACTTCCGCTTCATCCTGTCCATGGATAGGTCACCCGGTTTCGGGTCTACGACATGCAACTAGTCGCCCTATTCAGACTTGGTTTCCCTTCGGCTCCGTACCATAAGTACTTAACCTTGCTACATATCGTAACTCGCTGGCTCGTTCTACAAAAAGCACATCACCACACTTTAAAGTGCTATGATCGGTTGTAGGCACACGGTTTCAGGTTCTATTTCACTCCCCTTCCGGGGTTCTTTTCACCTTTCCCTCACGGTACTTCTTCACTATCGGTCACCAGTTAGTATTTAGCCTTGGGAGGTGGTCCTCCCTGTTTCCCACAAGGTTTCACGTGTCTCGTGGTACTCTGGATCAGATCTAATGTTAGTTCTTTTCGCCTACGGGATTATTACCCACTATGATGGAACTTTCCAGTTCTCTTCAGCTAAAAACGCTCACCGTTAATGATCTGTCCGCAACCCCGGAAACAAGTTTCTGGTTTGGGCTCTTTCCGTTTCGCTCGCCGCTACTCAGGAAATCGATTTTTCTTTCTCTTCCTTCGGGTACTTAGATGTTTCAGTTCCCCGAGTGTACCTTCCTATACCTATGTATTCAGTATAGGATAATATGCGTTAGCATACTGGGTTGCCCCATTCGGAAATCTCCGGATCACAGGCTATTTGCGCCTACCCGAAGCTTATCGCAGCTTATCGCGTCCTTCATCGGCTTCTGGTGCCAAGGCATTCTCCGTACGCCCTTTGTAGCTTGACCTTTTATATCGATAATAGATTTCATCAGCGATAACTAGTCTATTATCTAAATCTAACTTTTACATCAGAAACATAGACAATTAATTGTCTACTTTACTTTAACTTTCTTGTGCAATTTTCAAAGAACAATTGAAAGCGTTCCCTTTCGGTATTAATTACCGTTAGGTATTAGTCTTTCAAAATTAAACAGAGATAAAATAATTTTCCAGCTGTGTCTTGAGAATCTAATAAATTCTCTTTTACAAAGGTTAAACCCTTTGCATCGACTCCTTAGAAAGGAGGTGATCCAGCCGCAGGTTCTCCTACGGCTACCTTGTTACGACTTCACCCCAATCATCGCCCCCACCTTCGGCCGCTGGCTCCCTTACGGGTTACCTCACGGACTTCGGGTGTTGAAGACTCTCATGGTGTGACGGGCGGTGTGTACAAGGCCCGGGAACGTATTCACCGCGACATGCTGATTCGCGATTACTAGCAACTCCGGCTTCATGTAGGCGAGTTTCAGCCTACAATCCGAACTGGGATGAGTTTTTGAGTTTTGCTCCACCTCGCGGTCTTGCGTCTCTTTGTACTCACCATTGTAGCACGTGTGTAGCCCTAGACATAAGGGGCATGATGATTTGACGTCATCCCCACCTTCCTCCGCGTTAACCACGGCAGTCTCAATAGAGTGCTCAACTTAATGGTAGCAACTAATGATAAGGGTTGCGCTCGTTGCGGGACTTAACCCAACATCTCACGACACGAGCTGACGACAACCATGCACCACCTGTCTTCCTGCCCCGAAGGGCTTCCCCAGTTACGGGTAATTCAGGAGATGTCAAGTCTAGGTAAGGTTCTTCGCGTTGCTTCGAATTAAACCACATGCTCCGCTGCTTGTGCGGGCCCCCGTCAATTCCTTTGAGTTTTAATCTTGCGACCGTACTTCCCAGGCGGAGTACTTATTGTGTTAACTGCGGCACAGAAGGAGTCGATACCTCCTACACCTAGTACTCATCGTTTACGGCGTGGACTACCAGGGTATCTAATCCTGTTTGCTCCCCACGCTTTCATGCCTCAGTGTCAGTTACAGTCCAGTAAGTCGCCTTCGCCACTGGTGTTCTTCCTAATCTCTACGCATTTCACCGCTACACTAGGAATTCCACTTACCTCTCCTGCACTCTAGATATCCAGTTTCAAATGCAGCACCCAAGTTAAGCTCGGGTATTTCACATCTGACTTAAATATCCACCTACGCATCCTTTACGCCCAGTAAATCCGGACAACGCTTGCCACCTACGTATTACCGCGGCTGCTGGCACGTAGTTAGCCGTGGCTTCCTCCTTGGGTACCGTCATTATCGTCCCCAAAGACAGAGCTTTACAACCCGAAGGCCTTCATCACTCACGCGGCGTTGCTGCATCAGGCTTTCGCCCATTGTGCAATATTCCCCACTGCTGCCTCCCGTAGGAGTCTGGACCGTATCTCAGTTCCAATGTGGCCGATCACCCTCTCAGGTCGGCTACGCATCGTCGCCTTGGTGAGCCGTTACCTCACCAACTAGCTAATGCGCCGCGGGTCCATCTCATAGCGGATTACTCCTTTGATCAAACTGCCATGCGACAATTTGATGTTATGCGGTATTAATCTTCCTTTCGGAAGGCTATCCCCCTCTATGAGGCAGGTTACCCACGTGTTACTCACCCGTCCGCCGCTAGAAACCGAAGTTTCTCGCTCGACTTGCATGTGTTAGGCACGCCGCCAGCGTTCGTCCTGAGCCAGGATCAAACTCTCAATTTAAAAGTTTGAATAGCTCAAATTTTGGTCTACTACCGAAGTAGCATACTAAAACTCTAAGTAAACTTTGACATTTACTTATTTGTCTGAAACTAGTTGTTAAAAACTTTCAGTTCCAGAAGAATTGCTGGTTTATATTTATTTACCTCTGTTTAATTTTCAAAGACCAATTTGTTTCGCTATCATTTCTGACAGCTTTTATATAATATCATAAACAGTTTTAATTTGTCAACATTTATTTATGATTTATATTTTTTCTTTTTTCGCTGTTATTTGACAGCTTTCATATAATATCACAAACTATTGTTAATGTGTCAACATTTATTTATGATTTATATTCTTGTATTTTTGCCCCTCATCTAAGGGACAAGTGTTATTCTATCACATAAATTCGACCTAATTAGACCAATACCGTTTGAATTTAGTAATTATACCTAGTATACTTCAATTTTCTACTATATACTTATAATTTCATATATTGATACACTAGGATAGGTATACATTTGTATTTAGGTTTTTAATGGTTATTACATGTACCTCTTGACATTTTATTCTTATTTTCCTTCAATATTTAGTCTATAATACAACAAGGTTTTATTTATAAATTTATTTTTTATAACGGATACAGGCTGAACTATGTATGGGCTTGCAAACACACTACTTGATATTTCTTGTCATTATAACGTAGACATCACCATTCTCTTAATGGTTAGCTTATATCTCAAAGTTTTAAATACACACATTATTCAAAAACTCTTGGCTCATATCTACTTTGCATTGATATCCAAAGTGCTCTAATGATTTTTGAAGTGCAAGCAATGTATAAGATACCCTTTCAACTCTCGCATTTTCTCCCATATGTCCTATTCTAAGCACTTTACCGCTTAAATAACCAAAAGAACCTGCAATTAATACATTATACTTTACATTCATATAGTCCCTTATTTCGCTATCATTTATTCCTAATGGTACTTCAATAACTGAAACAGTGTTTGAAAATCCTTTCTTAATATATAAAGTTAACCCTGAAGCTTCAATTGCTTTTCTTGTTGCCACAGCTATTGCCTTATGTCTAAAAAGTATCTCCTTATCTTCCATTGTATTATTAATTGCAGTTCTTAACCCTACAATATCACTTATTGGAGGTGTGTACGGAAACCACTTATTCTTATAATAATCTTTCCATACTAATAGATTACAATAATAAGAAGCTATCTTAGTCTTTCTAGCTTCCATAACATCAAAGGCTTCTTTACTTATGCTAAGCAAAGTAAGTCCTGGAGGTGCTGATATGCATTTTTGAGATCCACCAAGGGCTATATCAATATTCCATTCATCAACCCTTAGATCTACGCCACCCATTGCTGCAACACTATCAACTACAGTTAAAATTCCTTTTGATTTTAGAAGTAAACAAATTTTTTCTATATCATTTAGTACACCAGAGGGAGTATCGCAATGAACTATCGTTGCATATTTAAAGTTACTATCCTTTTCAAGGAAGGCTTCTAATTCATTAATATCTATTTCCTTTTGCCTGTCACCTTTAAAATATTCAACTTCGCCACCATACATTGTTACGAAATCTGCAAAGCCTTCTCCAAATATACCATTGTCAATAACAAGCACTCTATCACCTTTTTCCGTCAAGGAAGCGCAGGCAGCTTCCAGTCCAAGAATCCCTTCACCGCTAAGAATTCTAACTTCATTCTTAGTTTTTAGAAACTCTGCTATTTTTTCAGTAGTTTCTTTATAATAATCATAAAATTGTATATCTAAATCTGGATTTGTAGTCTCTATAGCCCTTGCAAATCTAACATTCTCTCTTACTTGGGTTGGTCCTGGAGTCATAATAAATGGAACCTTCATATAAATCACCTCTTTAAAATATTTAACAAAAAAAATTATACTACTAAACATTAACATTTGAAAATGTAGTAATACAATTCATGGTTTTCTATACACATATAATTATTCAGTTTTATGAATTTATATATAATCTACTATTATCCCAATAAAAGCCTAATATTTTTGAGATTATTTATCATTAACTTCTTATACAATTCCATCCAACATAATATTATCCTTATACTTTTTAACATTGTCTCATCGTAAATATATGAATAATATTAAAAACTCTTTACCCTATATCAATAATTTTCCTAAAATTAAATCATCTTTAAAACTTGCATAATTATATTTAGATTTTAAATCAATATCAAGATTACTCTTATTATTATTTTGATTTTCTACAGTAGATCCAAGATATAAGCTAACTTAATTGTGTATTTCTCATTTATATCTTTTACAAAATAATTACTTTACAATTCATTACTAATAAAAGCTAGAATCATTATAGATTCAGCTTATGTTAATATATTACTTCTCTTCCCAATTACATACTTGTAAATTGTATTGAGTTTTATAATCAATTAACTGTCTTGCAAATACATTCTTTAAGAAACTATTATATATATCCTTGTATGTGCTATTTAATGTGCTATTAAAATTTAATCCAAACTTATTCAAATTATTAATTTGAACTTGCTTTGCCATAATGGAACTATTATTAAACCAAAGAGAATCTAGGAAATCAATATTTGCTGGTGCACCAAACGTTACTTTTCCGGTAGAATATATTATATAGTTATCAAAGATATTAAGAAATTTTTGATAAGTACCTAGTCCCAATGAAATAAATAGTTTTTCTGCTAATATGGAAACATCGCCATCAACAATATAGACTTTATACATATTATTTAACTTAGCAATTGCATAATTATATGCATCTATATCCCTAATTAAGAAACCAAAATGTGAATCCCTGTATTCATTGTATAAATCCTGAAACAATTTTATTTCAACTGTATTTTCAAATTCGGGCAATATGCAATTTTCAGTTGATTTAATGACTGCTACATAATGACCATCTACCATCTTGGTAGCAACAGTACCTGATCCCCCTAATCCTGATATATACTGCGGTGGATTATCAAATCCACTCAGATTATCCCCACTCACTTCTAAAATTCCATGAAAATCTGGTTGAAATTTATTTTTTATGTCATTATATAATTCTTGGCTTAGTGAATTATACCACCCCAATTCGTCGCGTTTGTATGTTTTAGTATTTGTATCTATTGTAAATTTACTCAATGTATCACTAAAAAGGTCTCCGATAGTACGGTTCAGAAAGTCAATTGACAACTTATTAGCATTAACCTTTACATTTTCAATGGGGTTAAATGTTAACATACTTGGAGCGTATTGGATTTGACCTCCCTGCAGATATATGCTTCCGTTCCCATTTATAGGGGTTTGCCCAAACTCGGCATTAAAACTTAAGTTAGAATCCTTTTTATCGTCTAAAACAGTTAATAAATTATTTTTCAAAAAATCATAATATATATTAGTAACGTTATTTTTTTCTACATCCGTACTAATAGTTTTTGTTTTTGTAGAGTCTTTACCATCAGTTGCCGTAGAAGTTATTTTTATACATGCCTTGCCGTTAAACACTGAATTAGAAAATTTCACTTCTGTTGTAATACCATTGGTTTTATCTAATGGAAAAGGTTCTATATTATTTGCATCAGCCACTGTATCATTATCACTACTTAACATCATACTTCTTATTTTATCTATTCCCATTTGTACTCCAGATTCCGCCATTAGATATACTTTGTCGTTTTTTTCATTTCTTGACGTTAAATTGTAGGCCGCTGAAGCCTGGGAAACAAGTACTATTGTAAGAGCAAAAAGTAAAGCCACAACACAGATTACCATTATTAATGAACTTCCTTTTCTCTTCATTTCGTTACCCTCCAAACTTTACTGGTGCAACTCTGAATTCCAATTTCAGATTGCTATCATTCTTAATTAAGATTAAATTAATATCCCAACAATCACCTGCATTTGCAACAGTAAACCCACTAGCATCAGTGATATATCTGCCTAAACTAATATCTGATATAACGCCTGTAGAATCATCAAAGGTTATTTTTCTTACTTCTCCATTATTGAAAGCATAAAATATTTTTTTCCCCGTTATAGTTAGAATAAAAAGTTTGAAATTATTCCCTTTACTGGTATTATAATTTCTAACCGTTTCACTCAAACTAGTACTGTCAACATTTATGCTAGATGCTCTTCTTATATCTGCCTTCATTACTCTTTGAATCATTGTAGCATTATCTTGTAGTGCTAATTTATCCGTTTGACTTGCATTTGTTTTTAATGTAGACCTCAATACTGAAGATATTATAACACCCAATATACTTAATACAGCTAGGACTATAACTAACTCAATTAATGTAAAGCCTTTATTTTTATTCTTCATATTATCACCTACCCAGGTAAAATACTAAACTCGAATCAGTGTTATCTGGTTCCTTCATCTTTACAACATTTACATATATCTTTAAAACTGTAACTTGTGCGAGGTACCCTGGAGCATTAGCGTTTGGAAATGGTACACTCAATTCCGTATTCACGTAAGCACCAAATTTTTTGCCCCCCGCTAGTGCCAATTCATTAGTTTTCATTTGTTGCTCCGTTCCAGCTTTAAAACTTCCTTTTGCATCACTTTTTGCATCAATTCCAGCATCTAGTATTGTTTTAAGCTCATCCTCTTTATCAAAATAGCAATAACAGCTCTTAGTCAGACTAGTATCCGATAACTTAAAATCTGTAATTAGTGTGCTTTTACCCCTACTCTTTAAAGTCTGAATTATATTTCCTGCAAAAACGCTAGTGTCAACTTTCTTAGTATTTTTAGCAGAAATTTTAACTCCAGTGTACATTGCACTGCCTATCCCCACCATTGCAATAGATAAAACTGCTATGGCAACAACTACTTCTATTAGTGTAAAACCTTTTCTCTTTTTCATAGCAATTCATCTCCTTGATTAGTTTATACACGGCTATTTTTTTACACATCACCTTATTGTCTGTGCACTTTAACAGCATTACCTTCCCCATTAACAGAAACTCTTGGTTTTGAAGTATCATCTTTAATAATAAATACATTGACTATTTTTGAAGTCTTATTTATTATTTTAATATTAGCTCCTGAAAGGTCTTTATCATTAAGCCTTTGGGAAGACATAATAGCTAGCCTGATATCATCGTTATTAGGTGTAAATTCTTCGCCATTGCCGCTGTAATTGCTTGGATAGGAACTATCTCCAATCTTATATTTAATATAAAATTTTCCATTCGCTTCAATAAGGCTTATTTCTACTTGTCCTACATTATTATTATCATAATCAATCTCAGATTTACCTTCTTCGTCATTGACAAGTGCCATGGCTATTGTTGGTATATCAGAATTAAGTGGTTTTACTTGCATGCCAATATCATTAAACTCTAATTTCATTTCAGTTGAATCTTCAGTAGTTGTTTTAGCGTTAGCTGTATTATTTGCCACAGTTGTATTGTTTACTGTAGTTGTACTATTTTTTACCGTTATAGTTGGATTTGTATCTGCGGGTGCGGCAATTTCTGGAACTGGAAATGGGTTTTCTTTTCCGTAAGTATTATTATAATTCCATTTGAAATAATCTTCATCCATACCTGCAAGCTTTGGAATCGAGTAAAGATCTAAAGTAGCCGTACCACTGACTTCTGTATTGTTTCCAGTTATAGAAATATTGGTGATTGCTATCTTTTTATTATTGCTCTCAATGTTTTTGATAAGACTCATTACATTACTGTAGGAACCCTTAAAGGTAAGGGTCACCTGCATATACTTATAAACTCCTTTTGTGTTGTTTGCTGAAGTTGTAGTTTTATTGCCAATTGATGCATTGTATTCATTAACAACGGATTGCAAATCAGGCAATAGCTTACTATTATCTGTAGTACTTGATGCTCCACTACTATTTGTATTGCTTGATGAATTTGATGTTTTATCGCTTGTATTAGCTACATTATTTCCAAAGGAAAAATTAAAGTTACCCACTACATTAGATTTTTTTAATAAATCATCTAATTCAATAATCATTTTATCCTGCATAATGGATGGATATATACTACTAGCTCTATCCTGTACCTTCGAATTCAATGTCTTAAAATCGCTAGCTCTTTTATCCCCCAAGGTTATTTTACTCTTTATGTTAACAATCTTACCACTATATTCTTTTCTATCAGCTTTCAATGTGTCAATTCTATTAGTTTCCTTCTTAAATACTAA
The DNA here is from genome assembly GCA_963791805.1 of uncultured Clostridiaceae bacterium. Taxonomy (GTDB): domain Bacteria; phylum Bacillota; class Clostridia; order Clostridiales; family Clostridiaceae; genus JACMJL01. Next base: position 856,502 of record CAWBTU010000003.1, on the reverse strand, counting down.
CTTGTAATAACCGCCTACCAATAATATAAAAACTAAAAAAACAATAAGAATTTTTTCTCTTTTACTTATCTTCATTTTTTATCAACACCCTTTAACGTACATTTAGCTGTAAAACTATACTTGTTTTTTGTAGTATCCGCACTTAAACCTGAAATTTCTACATTTGTTAACATATCCAGTTTCATTAAATTGTGTTCAAATTCTGCAATACTAACTCTACTTTCCGAAACGCATTGAATTTGAACTGTTCCATCACCAACTGAAATAGTTGTAAAGAATACATCTTTAGGCAATGTTGAAATTATTGTGTTAATCATACTACTGCTAACAATAGATTTGCTGTCTATAACCGTGTAAGTCGTATTAATTCCATCATTATACTTATTTAATAAATCGTATTTTTTAATAGATGTCTCTGCACTATTGTATTTATTTTGCAATGAACTATTCTTAATATCAGATTTATAATCATTAATGTCACCATTTAAAATAGTCCTGTAAGAAAAGAACCATATCGAAGTTCCTAAAACATATACAGCAAATATGCACCCAATCACTAATAACGCGATATTAGATTTCTTTGACTCCTTATTCGGCTGCGTGTAGGGTAAAAAAAAGTTCAAGTCTCTCATTTAATTCACCTGCCTAAAATCGTATTAATGCACCAATTGCATTTAGATAATGATCTATATCTTCACTACTTATATTTTTATTAAATACCACATTGTTTAGCTCTCCAATATGATTAACAGGAATATTAAAATAATCTTCCATATATACATCTAGGCCCTTAAGCCTAGAGCTTCCACCATGTATAAGAATTTTATTTATGTTATTATCAACCTTTTTATTTTTATAGAATTGAAATATTCTTCCCAATTCCTCCATCCACTCTTGAACATCAAATCTTATGATTTTTGCAATTTCATTTTTTTTATAATCTAAGAGGTCACAATCCTGGATTTTTTTAACTTCAGCTTGCGCATCACTAACACCAAGTAATTTAGCGATATGATTATCAATCTGTTTTCCACCAGATTTTATTATTCTAGTAAATTCTTGTCTATCTCCTGTATATATATTAACCTCAATAGTTTCAGCCCCCATATCAATAACAGATATAGTTTCTTGAGGATCATATTCTTCTTTATTAATTATGTCCCTATGCACTATTAATTTCTTTATAGAATTATAGTTTACATCCAGCGCATTAGGTTTTAACTTAGCAGTTCGTAAAAGAACCAAATAGTCCTTTACCAATTTTTTAGGATACACCACAGCCAATACCCTTAGCTTGTCCAGCTCATCTACTTTTATTTTTTCTAAAACATCAAATTGTACAATATAATCATCCATATTAACAGGTAGAAAATGCTGAAGCTCAAATTTCACCAAAGTGTCCAATTCATCTTCATTAGCACTAGGTATAATTATTTCCCTGTTTATTATTGTGGTACTATTGCCTGTACAGTTTGCATCCTTAACTCTAATTTTATTATTTCTTAAATGTACTTCAATTTCCTTAGGGAAAGTAGTTAGATTTTGAATACTGTCATCATTGATAGCGTCAACTGAAGGTTGAAACATAAAAGCTTTTTCAACAATGATTTTAGCTTTTGACCTTTTTCCAACTACAATTTTTGTGTTTTGTGTACCAATATCCAAAGAAACAAACTTCTTATTAATAAGAGGTTTCCTTGGTTTCTTTTTACTTTTAACTTTATTCTGTTTTTTTAATGTTGATATATCAGCATTAAGTATTTTTTTTATGTCTAGTTTTTTTAATTTTTCCAATTGGATCACCTCTTATGTTTTTTGAATTTACATAGTGGAAAGTGTAAAGCTACATTAGTTTGGCTTTACACTTATATTAATTATTATTGTTGTGTCTACAACGGCACCAGCTGTAGTAACTGTTGCTACTGTTACATCCCCACTTGTTGCAGCAAATGTAATTCTATAATTTACAGCAGTTTTAGCTTGTGGTGCTTTTATGCTAGCTAAAGCATCATGAATTGCAGTTTTTTCAGTACTAGTAAAGCCATCTTTTGCAGGAGCTGTAGCATCATTATCAGGCGTACCTGTAACAGTGGCTGATGATATCGTGTAGGTTGCTACCATAGATACACTACTAGGTACAATAGTTTCATCAGCAATTAGTGTCATCATATTTCTTTTAATCATCTCACAACTTTGTACATCTGTTTTTGATTTTGAATGCTCTTTAACTGAAGTAAAATTAGGTATAGCTATAGCAGCTATAATTGCCATAATTGCTAATACAATAATTAGCTCGATAAGTGTAAAGCCTTTTTTCCTTTTGTTGATTTTCTTGTTCATTTTTTTCCTCCTAGTATTTTTATTATTTTATTTCACGATTGTAGTAAGGAATAGGTGAGCAGTTTTAATATGCCTTAACAATCGATTAACAACAAATTAAATATTAATTTACTGTATTGTACATTTTAAACATAGGTTGGACTATAGATAACATCATAAATCCTACTAATACTCCCATGACCATAATCATTAAAGGTTCTAATAAAGCTGTGAAGGTTTGAATCTGTGCTTCTAGTTCTTCGTCATAAAAATCCGCTGTTTTACTAAGTATTTCCTCTAGTGAACCGGACTCTTGTCCAATACTTACCATGGATATAAGCATTGGTGGAAATAATTTTGTTTCCTTAATAGACTCTGCCAATTCCTCACCCTTCATAACTTGATCTCTTACATTTAATATTTTTTCTTCTACCATTCTGTTGCCTACAACCTCAGCTACAATATTTAATCCCTCAACCAAGGTTATACCGCTAGAAAGTACTGTAGCTAGAGTTCTAGTAAATCTAGTCACAATTATTTTCTCGTTTAGTGTCTTAACTACTGGAATTTTGAACCTTAATTTATGGCTAAACATTGTTCCCGTGTCACTTTTCAAGTAAAGTCTAATTCCAAAAATCATTAAAAATAGTGCGATTAATATCAAAATAAAATTATGTCTCAAGCCTGAACTCATGGCTAAAAGTATTTTAGTTGAAGTTGGAAGTGATACGCTGCTATCTTTAAACATGCTAACAAATATAGGCATTACAAAAGTTAATAGTACTACAATTACTATCAGCGCCACGGAGCCTAGTACGCACGGATAAATCATGGCATTTTTGATTTTATGATTAATTTTATTTTCTTTCTCATAATGATTAGACATGCTTAACATTATTGTATCTAGATTTCCTGAAACCTCACCTGCCGCAACCATACTTATTAAAAGCTCTGGGAAAACATCATGTTGTTCTTTCATAGCTTCTGAAAGAGTAGATCCTTTTCTAATATCATTATTAACTTTAATTAAAGCTTCTTTTAATTTCTTACTTGATACCTGCTCTGACAGTACATGCAAACATGTATTTATAGTGGCACCTGCATCTAACATGGTATAAAACTGACGACAAAAGATGGATATATCCTTGGTTTTTACTTTTTCCAAGGAACTTAAATTAATATTTACCCTTTCCTGTACTTCTTCTACTGAAAGAGGATAGTAATCATTCATACTAATCATTTCCATAACTGCGTTTTTATTATCCGCTGTATAATTTCCTTCAATTCTCTCACCTTTACTATTCATTGCCTTATATTTATAGTTAGCCATATATAATCAATACCTCCTTTCATGTTTTTATTCTTTCAAATATGCAATTTTTACTAGTTCATCAAAAGTGGTCACACCTTTTAGAACTGACTCTCTACATGCTTGTCTAAGAGTTTTCATACCATTCTTTATAGAAATATCCCTTAATATCTCACTATTATTGGAATTAATTATTGCTTCTTTATGCTCTCTAGTAATTTCCATTATTTCATAAACACCTGTTCTACCATTGTAGCCTGTATCATTACAAAATGCGCACCCTACACCTTTATATAAATTAAGGCTTTCTTCCTGAGGTATATCCAAAATCTTTCTTTCGTAATCTGTAGCACTGTATTGTTCCTTACATCTAGGGCAAATTCTCTTTACAAGTCTCTGTGCTACTACACCACACACAGAGCTAGCAACCAAGTATGGCTCTACTCCCATGTCAACAAGTCTTAATATTGAAGAAGGTGCATCATTAGTATGAAGCGTGCTAAATACAAGATGTCCAGTAATTGCTGCTCTTACAGAAATTTCAGCAGTTTCAGCATCTCTTATCTCACCGATCATTACAATATCAGGATCTTGTCTTAAAATAGACCTTAATCCACTAGCAAAAGTAAGTCCTGCCTTTGAATTAACATTAACTTGATTTATTCCTTCTAGCATATATTCTACAGGATCCTCTACTGTAATAATATTTTTATCAATACTGTTGATTTCACTTAAAATAGTATATAAAGTGGTAGATTTACCACTACCAGTAGGTCCAGTAACAAGCATAATACCATAGGGATTTTGAATAATTCTTTTTAATTGGGTAATCTCATAATCACTCATTCCTAGTCTTTCAATTCCAATTTTACTGTTTTCCCTATTAAGCACTCTCATTACAATTTTTTCACCAAACACAGTTGGTAAAATAGATACTCTGATATCTACAACTTTATCTTCTACCTTCATTATTATTCTTCCATCTTGCGGAGTTCTTTTTTCTGCAATATTTAGTTCTGCAAGTATTTTTATTCTAGCTACTAATGCATTTAATGTATCTACTGCAAGCGTAGATATTTGTTCAAGTTGTCCATCTATTCTAAATCTTATTCTTATATAACTTTCAAAAGGTTCAATATGGATATCACTAGCTCTAGATTCTATGGCATTTTTAATTAAATAATCCACCATTTTAACAACTGGTGCGTTTTTTACATCATCAATTCCTATATCCTCTTGCTGAATATTTCCCTTGTTATCGTTTACTTTTTCCTTTGATAATGCAACTGCAGCATTAAGTACCTGTTCATCAGAATAGCATCTATCAATAGCCTTTTTTATTTCATCCTTTAAGGCTATATATGTTTCAACTTCAAAGCCTGAAGCTATGGAAATATCATCAATAGCATAAATATTAAGAGGATCCCACATGGCTATCTTTATTCTATTTTCATTAAATCCAAAGGGCACTAGATGATGCTTTATACATACATTTTGTGGCACTGCTTTAATAGCCATTTTATCTATATTAATAGAATCTAAATTAATTCTCTTAATTCCAGTTTGTGATTCAATTACGTTTAGTATATCTTCAGCAGAGACCAGACCATCATCAACTAAAAGTTCACCAATTTTTTTCCCCGAAACTTTTTGTCTATTTAAGCACTCTTGTAATTGTTTTACCGATAACTTGCCTGACTCTACTAATAAATCACCAAGTCTTCTCTTTACTTTATTGTCCACATGACCACACCTTATCTTAATGTTAAAATATTATCAAGTTTCTATTTAATTACTATTTCAAGCCTAAATTGCCTTATATTTCGATACATAAATCTAAGTTTCAACGCGCTACTAATAATTATACATTAATAATTTATTGTATACAATAACATTTGTAATTTATTGTAATTATTTATTCCCTTTTCTATTAAATTTCTATTAAATTTTTATTAATTTTTTAACAAATTATACTTATTTTATAAGAAGTCTACAATTAGACCACTTATTATAGTCACTTATCACTATAAACCTGTTGACTTAATCCCATCGAAAAGTCCCTTTGCTAATTTATTCTCATATTCATCAGAACTTAAGAGTACATCTTCATTACTATTCGACAAAAATCCCATTTCTATAAGAATAACTGGTACCTTTGACCAATTAAATCCCGTCATATCACTATGTTCTACTACTCCCCTATTTTTCATCCCTACTTCATTTGTAAGTGTATTTAATACTATAGTTCCGCATCTTGTGCTTTCATCATGTATCGCTTTAGTTCCATCATTTATAGCTGCCGGAACAAGCATTGATGCCCCAGTAACTCCAGTGTTATCACTTGAATCAGCATGTATTCTTATTACTAAACTTGCATTTGCGTTATTACCTATATTGGCTCTATCAACATTGCCTAAACTTAAGGAATTATCTGTTTTAGTCATAACAACCTTATAGCCAGCAGTCTCTAATAGGTTTTTCAATTTAAGTGAAACCTTCATATTAACTAAATATTCTGGTGTTTTTGTTGTTATTCCCTCCGCACCACCACCATCTTTTATCTTCATAACTGATGAACCTGGAGATAATGGCTCTGTTTCCATATTAGATCTGTTTGCATGACCTGGATCGATTACTATAATCTTGTTTTTGCCTACACTTACTGGATTAATTACTGGTTGCGTTTTTTGAACTGGAGCTGTTGCTACTGGTGGTGTTGCCACTGGTGACGTCGTAGTTTCAGTTGTTTTCTTAACCTCTTCACTAGTCTTTGCTTGGGAACTTTCTTTAGCAGTTAAATCAGTATTTTTATCCTCTACCTTTGCTTCAACTTTAACCTGTTCTTTAGCTTTCTCAGTTTTACTACTTGTCTTTGAAGTGCTGCTTCCTGATCCACAAGCTCCTAAAAGCATTACAATCGTTATCATAAAAACACTAATTATATATTTATTCTTCATATTAAATCACCCCTATTTAAACTATGTTCATTCTATCATATTTTTATATAAAAACAACACTCTATCATTTGAATACCATAAAACACCATTCTATTGTTAAATACTGTGCTAATTCAAAGCGCATCCATAGTTTTCTTAACAATCTAATTTCAATATAAAACATTGTTTTTGCATCAGTACAAAAAATTAAAAAACCTAAGCATAGATGCTTAGGTTTTCTGGTGGCTCACCCGGGAATCGAACCCGGGACACCATGATTAAAAGTCATGTGCTCTACCAACTGAGCTAGTGAACCATAATCTGGCAACAACCTACTCTCCCACAGGGCCTCCCCTGCAGTACCATTGGCGCGATAAGGCTTAACCGACCTGTTCGGTATGGGAAGGGGTGTTACCCTTAACGCCATAATCACCAGATAAGAGAATATTATTCTCTGAAAATTGCACAAGAAAAAGTTAAAGATTATTGGTCAAGCCCTCGACCTATTAGTATTAGTCAGCTGAACACATTGCTGTGCTTACACCTCTAACCTATCAACCTGGTGTTCTTCCAGGGGTCTTACTAACTTACTTACGTACGCCGTTATGGGAAATCTCATCTTAGGGTGGGCTTCACGCTTAGATGCTTTCAGCGTTTATCCCGTCCCAACATAGCTACCCAGCGATGCCACTGGCGTGACAACTGGTGCACCAGAGGTTGGTCCATCCCGGTCCTCTCGTACTAAGGACAGCTCCCTTCAAATTTCCTACGCCCGCGACGGATAGGGACCGAACTGTCTCACGACGTTCTGAACCCAGCTCGCGTGCCGCTTTAATGGGCGAACAGCCCAACCCTTGGGACCTACTTCAGCCCCAGGATGCGACGAGCCGACATCGAGGTGCCAAACCTCCCCGTCGATGTGGACTCTTGGGGGAGATCAGCCTGTTATCCCCGAGGTAGCTTTTATCCGTTGAGCGATGGCCCTCCCACGAGGAACCACCGGATCACTAAGCCCGACTTTCGTCCCTGCTCCACTTGTATGTGTCGCAGTCAGGCTCCCTTCTGCCTTTGCACTCTACGAACGATTTCCAACCGTTCTGAGGGAACCTTTGGGCGCCTCCGTTACATTTTTGGAGGCGACCGCCCCAGTCAAACTGCCCACCTAACAATGTCCCGTCACCAGTTTCATGGTGACCGGTTAGAACCTCAGTACTGCCAGGGTGGTATCCCAAGGATGACTCCACAGAGCCTGACGACCCTGTTTCCAAGTCTCCCACCTATCCTGTACAGACAATACCGAAATTCAATGCTAAGCTACAGTAAAGCTCTACGGGGTCTTTCCGTCCAATCGCGGGTAGCAAGCATCTTCACTTGCACTACAATTTCGCCGGATTTATTGTTGAGACAGTGCCCAAGTCATTACGCCATTCGTGCGGGTCAGAACTTACCTGACAAGGAATTTCGCTACCTTAGGACCGTTATAGTTACGGCCGCCGTTTACTGGGGCTTAAGTTCACACCTTCGCTTACACTAAGTGATCCCCTTAACCTTCCAGCACCGGGCAGGCGTCAGCCCCTATACTTCAGCTTTCGCTTTAGCAGAGACCTGTGTTTTTGTTAAACAGTTGCTTGGGCCTATTCTCTGCGGCCTCTCATAGAGAGGCACCCCTTCTCCCGAAGTTACGGGGTCAATTTGCCGAGTTCCTTAACAATAATTCTTCCGCTGGTCTTAGGATTCTCTCCTCACCTACCTGTGTCGGTTTGCGGTACGGGCACCATAATCCTCGATAGAAGCTTTTCTTGGCAGTGTGGAATCAGATACTTAAGCTCTAAGAGCTTTTCCCCATCACACCTCATCATTAATTAAACGGATTTTCCTGTCTAATCTGACTAAATGCTTAGACACACATCCAATAGTGTGCACATCCTATCCTTCTGCGTCACTCCATTTCTCAAACGGACGCTGGTGGTATCGGAATATCAACCGATTGTCCATCACTTACGCCTTTCGGCCTCAGCTTAGGCCCCGACTAACCCTGAGCGGACGAGCCTTCCTCAGGAAACCTTAGGTTTTCGACCAAAGAGATTCTCACTCTTTTCTCGCTACTTATGCCAGCATACTCTCTCCTGTACAGTCCACCACTCCTTACGGTATAGCTTCTGCCCATACAGGATGCTCCTCTACCATAGTAGAAGTCAGATGTCAGAAGTTAGAGGTTAGAGATTTTCACTCTTATGCCATTTTTGAATTGTTGAATATATTTGTTTTCCTAATTCAACATATTCCTTTGACATTTCCTCATGGATTCTTTCATCTATATATTCTAAATCAAATATGATATCTAACAAAACTTCAATTTCATTGATATTTTATGTACTTTTAGATTTAATTCATATCCTTTTTGATAAATCCTTAAATCTCTAAACCCTTTTATCAATTTCTTCTTGACCTCCAATTATTCTCACATCTAACTTCTCACATCTGACTTCTACTATCCATAGCTTCGGTGGTAAGTTTTAGCCCCGGACATCTTCGGCGCGGGATCTCTCGACTAGTGAGCTATTACGCACTCTTTTAATGAGTGGCTGCTTCTGAGCCAACATCCTAGTTGTCTTAGAAATCCCACATCCTTTTCCACTTAACTTACACTTTGGGACCTTAGCTGATGATCTGGGCTGTTTCCCTTTTGACTACGGATCTTATCATTCGCAGTCTGACTGCCGAAATAAAAGTAAATGGCATTCGGAGTTTGATAGAGTTCAGTAACTGTTGTCAGCCCCTAGCTCATTCAGTGCTCTACCTCCATTACTCAGTTAATCGACGCTAGCCCTAAAGCTATTTCGAGGAGAACCAGCTATCTCCGAGTTCGATTGGAATTTCTCCGCTATCCACAGCTCATCCCATGGTTTTTCAACACCAACGGGTTCGGACCTTCACGAAATTTTACTTCCGCTTCATCCTGTCCATGGATAGGTCACCCGGTTTCGGGTCTACGACATGCAACTAGTCGCCCTATTCAGACTTGGTTTCCCTTCGGCTCCGTACCATAAGTACTTAACCTTGCTACATATCGTAACTCGCTGGCTCGTTCTACAAAAAGCACATCACCACACTTTAAAGTGCTATGATCGGTTGTAGGCATACGGTTTCAGGTTCTATTTCACTCCCCTTCCGGGGTTCTTTTCACCTTTCCCTCACGGTACTTCTTCACTATCGGTCACCAGTTAGTATTTAGCCTTGGGAGGTGGTCCTCCCTGTTTCCCACAAGGTTTCACGTGTCTCGTGGTACTCTGGATCAGATCTAATGTTAGTTCTTTTCGCCTACGGGATTATTACCCACTATGATGGAACTTTCCAGTTCTCTTCAGCTAAAAACGCTCACCGTTAATGATCTGTCCACAACCCCGGAAACAAGTTTCCGGTTTGGGCTCTTTCCGTTTCGCTCGCCGCTACTCAGGAAATCGATTTTTCTTTCTCTTCCTTCGGGTACTTAGATGTTTCAGTTCCCCGAGTGTACCTTCCTATACCTATGTATTGAGTATAGGATAATATGCGTTAGCATACTGGGTTACCCCATTCGGAAATCTCCGGATCACAGGCTATTTGCGCCTACCCGAAGCTTATCGCAGCTTATCGCGTCCTTCATCGGCTTCTGGTGCCAAGGCATTCTCCGTACGCCCTTTGTAGCTTGACCTTTTATATCGATAATAGATTTCATCAGCGATAACTAGTCTATTATCTAAATCTAACTTTTACATCAGAAACATAGACATATAATGTCTACTTTACTTTAACTTTCTTGTGCAATTTTCAAAGAACAATTCGCGCTTAAATAGCGCTAGGACCGAAGTCGCTTAATCATATTAACACGTATAATTATATGTGTCAACAATAAATTACAAAAGCGCCTAATTTAATCCTTTATTGAAAGATTTACTTACAAACTAAGTTTGCTACAGTAAAAAAGACTAACCGGAGTTAGTCCTTGGTCTTTCAAAATTAAACAGAGATAAAGTAAATGTCCAGCTGTGTCTTGAGAATCTAATAGACTCTCTTTTACAAAGGTTAAACCCTTTGCATCGACTCCTTAGAAAGGAGGTGATCCAGCCGCAGGTTCTCCTACGGCTACCTTGTTACGACTTCACCCCAATCATCGCCCCCACCTTCGGCCGCTGGCTCCCTTACGGGTTACCTCACGGACTTCGGGTGTTGAAGACTCTCATGGTGTGACGGGCGGTGTGTACAAGGCCCGGGAACGTATTCACCGCGACATGCTGATTCGCGATTACTAGCAACTCCGGCTTCATGTAGGCGAGTTTCAGCCTACAATCCGAACTGGGATGAGTTTTTGAGTTTTGCTCCACCTCGCGGTCTTGCGTCTCTTTGTACTCACCATTGTAGCACGTGTGTAGCCCTAGACATAAGGGGCATGATGATTTGACGTCATCCCCACCTTCCTCCGCGTTAACCACGGCAGTCTCAATAGAGTGCTCAACTTAATGGTAGCAACTAGTGATAAGGGTTGCGCTCGTTGCGGGACTTAACCCAACATCTCACGACACGAGCTGACGACAACCATGCACCACCTGTCTTCCTGCCCCGAAAGGCTTCCCCAGTTACGGGTAATTCAGGAGATGTCAAGTCTAGGTAAGGTTCTTCGCGTTGCTTCGAATTAAACCACATGCTCCGCTGCTTGTGCGGGCCCCCGTCAATTCCTTTGAGTTTTAATCTTGCGACCGTACTTCCCAGGCGGAGTACTTATTGTGTTAACTGCGGCACAGAAGGAGTCGATACCTCCTACACCTAGTACTCATCGTTTACGGCGTGGACTACCAGGGTATCTAATCCTGTTTGCTCCCCACGCTTTCATGCCTCAGTGTCAGTTACAGTCCAGTAAGTCGCCTTCGCCACTGGTGTTCTTCCTAATCTCTACGCATTTCACCGCTACACTAGGAATTCCACTTACCTCTCCTGCACTCTAGATATCCAGTTTCAAATGCAGCACCCAAGTTAAGCTCGGGTATTTCACATCTGACTTAAATATCCACCTACGCATCCTTTACGCCCAGTAAATCCGGACAACGCTTGCCACCTACGTATTACCGCGGCTGCTGGCACGTAGTTAGCCGTGGCTTCCTCCTTGGGTACCGTCATTATCGTCCCCAAAGACAGAGCTTTACAACCCGAAGGCCTTCATCGCTCACGCGGCGTTGCTGCATCAGGCTTTCGCCCATTGTGCAATATTCCCCACTGCTGCCTCCCGTAGGAGTCTGGACCGTATCTCAGTTCCAATGTGGCCGATCACCCTCTCAGGTCGGCTACGCATCGTGGCCTTGGTGAGCCGTTACCTCACCAACTAGCTAATGCGCCGCGGGTCCATCTCATAGCGGATTACTCCTTTGATCAAACTGCCATGCGACAATTTGATGTTATGCGGTATTAATCTCCCTTTCGGAAGGCTATCCCCCTCTATGAGGCAGGTTACCCACGTGTTACTCACCCGTCCGCCGCTAGAAACCGAAGTTTCTCGCTCGACTTGCATGTGTTAGGCACGCCGCCAGCGTTCGTCCTGAGCCAGGATCAAACTCTCAATTTAAAAGTTTGAATAGCTCAAATTTTGGTCTACTACCGAAGTAGCATACTAAAACTCTAAGTAAACTTTGACATTTACTTATTTTATCTGAAACTTTCCGTTTTTCAAAACTAAAAGTTTTAAGAAACTATTGTTTCAGACAGAATTGCTGGTTTATATTTATTTACCTCTGTTTAATTTTCAAAGACCAATTTGTTGTTTTGCTGTCATCTGACAGCTTTTATATCATATCACCTGGAAAACTACTTGTCAACATTTTTTTTAAAGTTTTTCAAATATCTTTCAAAGCGTTTACCTAAGGTGCTTTTATATAATACCATGTAAAAAAGCTAAAACCTTTTAAAATTCTAGTACTACATGAGCCTTTATATAGAAATGCTCGTTAATGTTACATATATCTTTCATATTTGCCTATTGATACACCCGGATAAGTAGTTAAGTATTTGCACGCCAATTTTCCCTTATACTATAAAAAATGCTATGATCCTGCCAAACACCGTTAATAAACAAGTATTTTTCACTTATGCCTATTTCTTTAAAACCACAAGCTTTAAGCACAGCTTTTGATTTTATATTATCTACTAAAGTTGATGCCTCTAGCCTATGAAGCTCCATTTCATCGAAAGCATAATTTGAAACTATTCTTAAAGCTTCTTTCATATAACCCTTACCTTGTTCTCTTTCATCAATTGAATATCCTATAAATGCATTTCTAAATGCCCCCAAAAGAATATTGGTTATTTGAATTTTTCCTATTAAGTTACCAGTCCTAAAAATGCCAAAAGAAATAGACGTACCATTTAAAAATTGAATATAATTTTCACCGATATTTTTTTTCTGTTCTTCAATTGTATAAAAATTTTGATTTCGTAATGGCTCATAAGGTTGTAGATGGGCTTCATTTCTAATATAATAACTCAAAACCTCACTAGCATCTTCAGGCATTAATACTTTTAGTTCAATATTCTTTCCCTTTAAAGTAACAATTCTACTTCTATTTAATTTATTATAGGTATCAATATCTATCCCAAACAAAAACTCTGTTAGATATTCCTCTTGGTAAATCACATTGTTTGTAAGTATCCCTTCAAGATGGAAGTTAGCATTGACAAAAGGCTGTAAGTGAAAATCTTCCCGTACTAAAAGATTAATCTTATTAACATCTAAATCCATGAAAAAGTGTTTAATAAAACATTCCAAAGCATCGTTTAAGTATTGAGATTTTTCTTCACTTTTATTAAATACTATTCTAAATGTACAGCTATTGTTACTCTTTGAGCACTCTATTATTACAAATTCTCCAATGGCTATTTCATTTTTGCTCTTTACCACATAACTTCCATTGGTCAATTCAATATTAACAAAACTGCCAATTATCATTTTATTACCTCCCATAAGTTGTTCAGTAAATATATTTTTATTATAGCATAATATTTTTTATTTCTTTAATATAGTGATGTTTTTATGTTATATTAATCCTTCAGTTGTCTTCTGCAGGCAGCGGGACACTCTTCTCTTTAGGGATAGCCTTCGAAGGTGAATCGTGTCTCGGGGGTTCTTGGGCAAAATATCTTGAGTTGCTTTTTTATTCTTTTATGATAGATGCTTTCTATGCTATCTTAATTCTTCAGTCTGTCTTCTGCAGGCGGCGGGACACTCTTCTCTTTATAGAAAGCCTTCGGAGCTGAAGAATGTCCCGGGTCTTCTTAGGCAAAACATTTTTGTTTAGTCTTTTATTTTTATACTCTATCCTTTAAAATATGTTTATAGATATCATGTGAAATATTTAGTATATAAAATTGTTACCCTAATATTATTCTTTGTGTAATAATTAAAAAATATTATATCTATAAATTATCCTATTACATTTATTCTATTATACTTATTAAAGAAAGGTTCACGGTGTTTAAAATGAATAAACAAAATATAAGCAAACTCAATTTGTTCTTACTGGGACTTAGAAACAGATTTGATGAAAATTCTTCTATATTTAAAGGTGTCAACGTTACTTTTGTTGCTGGACTTAAAGAATTTAGAGGGGTTGGTACCTTTGAAAATAATATAATTAAGTATAATTTCAATGGTAAAACTGAAGATTATAGTCTTGAGAACTTATTTTCAAAAATACTGGAGGAGGCAGAAAAATACGAAGCCCTTTCTGTTATCTATAGGGAGAGAGGTTCTAACATACTTATAAGTGCCGATAACAAGAATGTAAAGATGACAAACCTTGAAATTAAAGAAAAGTCTGAAATTAAAGAAGCTTCAGAAAATCATAATGCCCTTGAGACTTCAACCTTATTGAATAGAAATTACTATATTAAAGTTGGTAAGGCAGATTCTCTACTAAAAGAAATTGGTATTATGACAAAAGAAGGCAAAATTAAGAATGATAAAATACGAAAATATAATCAAATTGATCATTATGTAGAACTATTGGAAGGGGCTTTAGATTCATTACCTAAAAATACTACTATAAATATATTAGATTGCGGATGCGGAAAATCTTACTTAACGTTTGTACTGAACTACTATCTTACAGAAGTTAAAAAAATGAGATGTCACTTTATTGGACTGGATCACTCTGAAGCTGTAATTGAAGCTTCAAAGAAAATGTCTCTAAATCTTAATTATAGAAATATGGAATTTCATGCTCTAGATATACATAGCTATAAACCTACAAAAAAAATACATGTAGTATTATCGCTACATGCCTGCGATACCGCAACAGATATGGCATTATCCCTTGGTATCAAAGTTGGGTCTGATGTTATTATAGCTGTTCCTTGTTGTCACAGAGAACTTCTAAATCAATACTCTTATTCACCCTTCAAGGAAATTTTAAAGCATGGAGTATTTAAAACTAGAATGGCTGATATTTTGACTGATGGTATGCGTTCTATGATGCTAGAGGCAAAAGGTTATGATGTATCAGCTGTAGAATATATTTCGCCACTAGAAACTCCTAAAAATTTAATGATTCGTGCTATTAAAGTACGGGAAGAAGACGAGCAGGCTATGACAGAATATATGGACTTGATGAGTAGTTTAAACATTTATCCAGCTTTATATTCTTATCTTAACGATGATATAAGCTTTGAAGATGATTAACTGTTTGTTCTCACGCAGCTTCTACCACTATCTTTAGCTTTATATAAAACATTATATGCAAAGTCAATATATATATTGGCTTTGCTATTAACATTAACAGTGGAAGTACCTAACCTAAGTGATAGGTACTTCCTATCAACTAAATGTTCATGTGGAATCAAGATTTTTTTGTTATCAAAATATATTTTTTTTGCAAAATCCACAAAAAATAAAAAAGAATGGAGAATAAACACAATTCTCTCATCCTTAATAATAAATACTTTATTTTAATTTATGTACAAACAATCCGCTTCTAGGTTTAGGTTCAAACCAAGTAGATTTAGGAGGCATAATCTCACCAGCATCTGCAATATTCATTAATTCCTCAATTGTTGTTGGGAACATTGAAAAAGCTACCTTCATTTCACCACTATCAACTCTTTGGCTTAATTCTCGTAGTCCCCTTATGCCACCAACAAAATCAATTCGTTTATCTTTTCTAGGATCTTCAATTCCTAATATTGGATATAATAAATTATCTTGAAGTATTGAAACATCTAGACTCTTTACTGGATGCTCTAAATTACAAAATTCCGCTTTTGCAGCTAGTTTGTACCATTTTCCATCGAGATACATACCATAGTTCCCTTTACAAGTTGACTTAGATGGACCTTTTCCTTCATGCTCTGCAATTTCAAACTTCTCCGAAACTTTATCTAAAAATTCTTGTTTTGAAAGTCCGTTTAAATCTTTTACAACTCTATTATAGTCCATAATATATAAATCTATGTCTGGGAATAGTACTGAAAGGAAATAATTAAATTCCTCTTCTCCTGTATAATTAGGGTTTTCTTTTCTTCGCATTTCACCTACTTTTGCTGCTGAAGCTGATCTATGGTGCCCATCTGCTATATATAGATTTTCAACAGTTTTAAAATGATTGCAAACATCTGCGATTACTTTATCATCCTCAATTACCCAAACTATATGTGTTACCCCATCATCAGCGATAAAATTATACTCTGGCTCATTTTTTACTATTTCACTTACAATATCATCTATTTCCTTCTTATACCTATAAGCTAAAAAAATAGGTCCAGTATTTGCATCACAATAATCTACGTGATTAATTCTATCTATTTCCTTGTCCGCTCTTGTTAGTTCATGTTTTTTAATTTTGTTATTTTCGTACTCATCTATTGATGCACATGCAACTATACCTGTTTGGCATCTTTGACTCTCTACTATTCTATATATATAAATTTTAGGTTTTTCTTCTTGAAAAAACACACCCTCAGAAATCATTCTATTTAAGTTACTACTTGCTTTTTCATATACTTGCTTATCATATAGTTCTACGCTTCTATCTAAATCTATTTCTGCCTTATCAATATGTAGAAAGGAATACGGATTATCTTTAACCATTTCAAAGGCTTCATCGCTACTCATTACATCATATGGAAGTGCAGCTACCTTCTCTGCTAGCTCCTTTGTAGGTCTCACAGCCTTAAAAGGCTTTATTATTGCCATAATATATATTAAACCTCCTTCGTTAAAACCAAAATTGACAATGTATGTTAAT
Organism: uncultured Clostridiaceae bacterium; assembly: GCA_963791805.1. Lineage (GTDB taxonomy): Bacteria > Bacillota > Clostridia > Clostridiales > Clostridiaceae > JACMJL01. The sequence continues at coordinate 839,673 of CAWBTU010000003.1, read as the reverse complement.
ATACATTGTCAATCTTTATTATAGATTATTTAAAAAAGTTGTCAATAATACTAACTATTTCCTCACCGATTCTTGTTTGTGCTTCTGCTGTTGAAGCTCCAATATGTGGTGTCACAGATACCTTTGGATGATTTACTAATTCTGTGTTGTTAGTAGGTTCTTCTTCAAATACATCTACACCAGCACCAGCTAATTTGCCACTGTTAAGAGCCTCTAAAAGAGCCGCTTCATCAACAACTCCACCTCTTGCACAATTTAATAGATACGCGCCATCTTTCATTGCTGCAATATTTTGTTTATCTATAACTGCACCATCTTCTTTGTTAAAAGGTATATGAAGGGAAATATAATCACTTTGAGCTAATACTTCCTCAAAACTTACATATTTATATGGACGGCTTTCTTCAACTTCACCAATAATATCAGTGTAAATTATATTCATTCCAAGTGCTCTAGCTCTAGAAGCTACTTCTCTCGCAATTCTACCAAACCCAATTAAACCTAAAGTTTTTCCATAAATCTCTACGCCTTCATACTTCTTTTTATCCCACTTTCCTTCTCTCATAGCTACATTTGAGATATTTACAAATCTCGAAATAGCAAACATATGAGCAATGGTAAGTTCTGCTACAGATATACTGCTTGCATTTGGAGTGTTAGTAACTTTAATTCCTTTTTCTTCTGCATAACTAACATCTATATTGTCTACTCCAACGCCACCACGGATAACAAGTTTCAAGCGGCCGCCTTCAACTGCACTATCTATAATAGGTTTTCTTACCTTAGTAGCAGATCTTACTACTAAAACATCAAAATTCTTAACTTGTTCTTTTAGTTCTTCCGGCTCAAAGAATTGCTCTACTACCTCAAAACCTAATGCTTCTAAGTTTTTCGATAGCTGCTTTTTCCATTCCGTCAGAAGCCAGTATCCTTGTCATAATAATTCCTCCTAAATTTAACTATTAGGCATATGTAAAAATAATAAGTCAAATATACTACATACAGACTAGTTACTTTTTAAATATGTCTTATTTAAAGCCTAAAATATCATCAATATTAGTAATAAGTTCTTTTATATCATCAAGGGTACAGTCTGCCATATGAGCTATTCTGAAAGTTTTATCCTTCATTTTTCCATAGCCATTTGAAATAGCAAAACCACGTTCACCCAATTTTTTGTTTAAATCTCCAATATCAATTCCAGTTGTATTCTTAATTGTAGTTACTGTATTGGAAAGATATTTGTCCTCTGGTAATAATTCAAAGTGTTTTCTACCCCAATTTCTTACGTATTCAGCCATCTCAATATGTCTATCAAATCTAGTTTCTAATCCTTCTTCAAGAATTCTATCAAGCTGATAATCTAACGCATAATAATGGGATAAAGATGGAGTTGATGGGTATTGATAATCTTTTTTCTGAATAAAATTATATAAAGATAATAAATCAAGATATACCCCTCTAAATTCAACTTTTTTTGCTCTTTCAACTGCTTTTTTAGAGAAAGAACAAGCAGATAATCCTGGAGGCAATCCAAGACATTTTTGTGTTGAAGTTATACATATATCAACACCTAATTTATCTACTTCAATTTTAGTACCAGCCATAGAACTAACAGCATCCATACACCAAATAACATCTGGATACTTTTTAATTACTTCAGATATTTCTTCAACTGGATTCATTAAACCTGTTGAAGTTTCATTGTGAGTTATTGTTACCAAATCATATTTGCCTGTAGCGAGAGCATCGTCTACCATCTTAGCTGTAGTAGGAGTTCCCCAATCTACTTGAAACAAATCTGCAGGAACGTTGTTACATTTTGCCATATCATACCATCTATCTCCGAAGGCCCCAACAGAGAAAATAGCTGCTCTTTTTAAAGTACAAGAGCGCACGGCACCTTCCATTAATCCACTACCTGAAGATGTAGACAATAATATCTCTTCTTGAGTATAAAAAACGCTTTTTAACTTGTCGCTGATACTTCTTTGAACTTTGGATGCGTCTTTACCTCTATGTCCTACCATTGGTGTAGCCATTTTTTCTAATACATCTTGTCTAACTTCTACTGGTCCGGGAATAAACAACTTCTTGTGCATAAGTAAACCTCCTAAAAAATTTTAACAATTTATTTTAATAACTATTCTAACACCTAATTAATTTTTTCACAATATAAAGAAGCTAATTTTAGAAATATTTTTGCAATTTAGAAATTTGAATAATTCAACTTTCAATTTTTTATGTTAGTTTTACTAGATTCTAGACGCAAATTTGCAATTTTAGTCTTTATATGTTTTATCTTTTGACAGTTTTTCCACCATAAATTGCTAAAACCCTCATCTTAAGAAGTTACTTTTTTGAATATACCTTGCATAACAAAAAAGTTTCAAGGCTACAGAAAACTACTGTAGCCTTGAAACTTATCCCTCATAAAATTCTAAATATCTGTAAATCTAGTAAGGTACCAAATGTATTATATACCTATCCCTATTGCTCACACCCGCAGATATTGATACAAAACCTTATATCCGTTCACTGATAAATAGACTTTTTTGCAACACATCTAAATTGATGTCCACCTTACATTCCGATTCAAAATGAACATATACCTCGCCATCCAGATGTATTAATGTTATTTCACTACCGGTATTAAAAGCAATCATATACTATGACTTTCCCCTTTAAAACATCATGTATACGTTTACTCTCAACTATATTTTAACATTAAGTATGTAAATAAACAACTATTTTATTAAAATTCCAATGTTTTTTTCTATTAATTTACTGTAATATTACTAGCAATATCATCAAATAAATCTTTTATACATTTCCCCCTAATAAAGTTTGCACAGGTATCACAGGTTTCTGATATATTTCCTAAGCTCATTAATCCCCATGAATTTCTAGGATTATATCCTGGGCAGTTCTGGGCCACTATAGATTTAATTTGGTGTGAATCTGAAATCATAATATCGCTCCCCATTTGTTTTCTATAGCTTTCCACTTACTTCGAAAAATATACCTACTAAATTTATAAAACAATAAAAAATAGGCAGTAATTAAGCTTATAAAGAGTGTACTCCTTTTTCTAAGTTAATTATTGCCTATCTTTATTATTTTATTTTATATATTTCTTTATATTTTTTATTCAAATACTCTACAAAGTATTTTCCGTTTAGCTCTTCTCCTGTTACCATCTTTATAAGTTGCTCTGGTGTATAGACCGCTCCATGCTTATGAATGTTATCTTTAAGCCATGCATGGATAGTAACTAAATCACCATTTTCAATCTGTTTATAAAAATCAGGATTCTCTTTTACAATAGTGTTTAAAAATTGTGCTCCATAAAGATTTCCTAAAGCATAACTAGGGAAATATCCAAAGCTTCCACCAGACCAATGCATATCCTGAAGAACACCTTCTGCATCGTTTTTAGGTTCAACTCCTAAATACTCTTTATATTTTGCATTCCATATTTGTGGTAAATCATCAACTTGTATATCTCCATTAATTAAAGCTTTTTCTATTTCATATCTAATTATTACATGTAGGCTATAAGTTAACTCGTCTGCCTCAGTTCTTATAAGTGATGGCTCCACATCGTTTATTGCAGAGTAGAAGTCCTCCAATGATATATTTTTAAATTCTGTAAAGCACTCTGTAAACTCAGGGTAGAAGCACTTCCAAAAAGGTTTGCTTCTTCCAATAATATTTTCATAGAACCTAGATTGAGATTCATGAACCCCCATAGAAACACCATGTGCTAACATTGTTCCATATAACTCATCTGGAATGTCTTGTTCATATAGTGCATGCCCACCTTCATGGATGCAACTAAACAAAGCACTCTTCAAGTCATTTTCATAGTAATGAGTTGTTATTCTAACATCCTTATTACAAAATTCAACTGTAAAAGGATGAACAGATTCATCTAATCTTCCTGCATCAAAATCATATTCCATTTTTTCAAGTATGGATAAGCTAAATTTTTCTTGAAGCTCTTTGCTAAAACCTGTAGTAAAAATGCTGCTATCTGGCTTTACACCACTTTGTTTTATTTTATTTAAAAGTTCTACAATAGCATTTCTTAATTCTCCAAAAACTCTATCTAACTTCTCTACTGTTATTCCTGGCTCATAGAAATCTAACAGTGTATTATATTTATTATCCTTGTAACCCCAATACTCAATAAATTCCTTGTTAAAGTCTACAACCTTTTGAAGATAAGGTTTGAAAATATTGAAGTCAGACTTGTTTTTTGCTTCTTCCCAAGCTGCTTCTGCGCTTGATACTAATACTGTATATTCAACATACCTTTTTTCAGGTATTTTTTTAGTTTGCTCATAGTCCTTTTTAGCTTTTGTTACCATTGCCAAGGTTACATCATCTAAATCTTTTAACTTACTAAAATACTCGATATATGATTTCATTGTGTCAGAAGTTTGTAGTTTATATGTTTCTCCAGATAAATACCCTAATACATCACCTCTATATGGTATACCTTTTTTTGGCATACCTACCCTCATATCCCAATAAAGAGCATTGGCTGCTGATTGTAGGTATTCAATTTTTCTTAAATAATCTTTAAATTCTTCTACTTTTTCTTTGAATTTCTCACTCATTTTATTCCCTCCAGTTTATATCAGTGCAGATTCAGTTTCTCTGCAATATCTAGTTGTAAGACAAGTTCCTAAATTCCTTGGACACCTTTTACACATACAATCTTCAACATTAGTATCACAGGTTTTATTCAGGAAATTAGGGCATTTTTTACAGTTCGTTGCTGCTATAGTCATTATATCACTCCAGTTTATGCATATGAAATAAATTAACAAGCCAAAAATATAAGAAGCTTGACTAGCCATTTTTTTAATTATGCCTTTTTATTTAAAATTACAGCTTCCATCTTCACATCTGTAAGCTTTTTCGCCTGTATATCCAATTTCTTTTAAAACTTTCTTAACTATCCTTTTTCCTATTTCATCCTCTTTCATTTCACAGAGAGCATCTTCAATTTTACTCCACTCGGCCCATTCCACTTCTTCAGACTTAGTAATTTCTCCATCCACATACCTAGCCATAAAGGTAAGCATAAGAATCTCCTTTTGGGGTAAGCTGCCACTTCCTAAGTACTTCAAGTTATCAATACTTATTCCTGTCTCTTCTTTTACTTCTCTTACCACAGTTTCTTCAATTGTTTCTCCTATATTAACGTATCCTGAGACAAGTACTTTTGAATTTTTAAATATATAGCTTTGCTTTAAAAGAAGGATCTTGTCTTCTTTAATTACCGCAACAACAATACATGGCTTGGGAGTATTAAAATACATTATATCATCATCAGGGCAATATGGAACTCCACCTTCATCCCAGCTGTATTTTTCTATAAGTTTTTTCCCACATTTCGGACAATATTCAAATATCATTTTAATCCCTCCTAGACGAAAATTTCATTCATACCTTCTATTTTAATATAAATAATAAAAATATGGAAGAATTTCATTATATCCTAAAATTCTTTGACTTGCCATTATATTTAAAATTCCTTATTTAAAGAATAATTTTGACTTTGTCTTTCATGTTAATAAAGTCTTCCCCAACTTGACAGTCGTATGCAAATATATCAACACCATTTTCTTTTGCATACCTTAAAGCTTCACCAAAGGCTTTGTCCATCTCATCGTGTGGAGTAAAATACTCTACACCCTCTAGTTGAATTAAAAAAAGTACACCTGCTCCTCTGCCACTTTTAATTACCTCAACTAATTCAAGTAAATGCTTTCTGCCTCTTTCAGTAGGCGCATCTGGAAACATAGTTTTCCCATCTAATTCAAGAGTTACTCCTTTTACTTCAAGGTAATATTCCTCTTCCCCATTGCTTAGTTTAAAATCAAATCTACTATTTCCAAAGGTTTTTTCTCTTTCAATTAATTTAAATCTAGTTAAACTATCAATCTTTCCTGCTCTCAATGCTTCTTCAACTACCTTATTGGGAATTTGTGAATCAATATTAATAAATCTATCACCCTTATATCCGCCAATAAGGTCATATTTTGTCTTTCTTGAGGGATTACTTTCTTCTCTTAGTATAATTGAAGCTCCAGGAATTAGTATTTCTCGGCAACGTCCTGTGTTTGGAACATGAACTATAAGTTCTTCTTCATCCTTATAAACATGTGCTCGAAATCTATTTGGCCTGTTGATAAATTGTGCCTTTACAATGTTTTTCTCAATAATCACAGCTTTCACCTCATTCTTTTCCACTTTGTCCACATTATCCACAGCTATGAACATCTATTCTGTTGATAACTTCTGTTTTTCTTCATAATTTAATATAATCATAAGAAGTTATCAACATTATTGCGATAATTGCAAACTTTGTCGAATTGTACTTGTCATAAACTTATTATACTATAAACAGCACTCTAAAATTAAGGTTAATATCAAACTATTGCATTTCTATATTCTTACACATACAATATATATATATATTTCAATTTCACTGATTCAGTATTCATAAATTAGCATAAACGTTCTAAATTGGCTTTATAAACAATAGAAACTGTGTATGATAGCAAATAAAGGTTATTAATGCAAATTTAGTGAATATAATCTAATAGAAAAGAGGTGTTCTAATTGGGAAGCATTACTTGGTTTGTTCTAGCCATAGTACTTCTTTACCTTATAGTAAAGGTGCTTAAATGGCCACTTAAAGTATTATGGAAACTAATAGTCAATGGGGTTCTTGGTGTTATCTTACTCATTCTAGTAAACTTAGTTGGAGATTCTTTTGGAGTTTCTATTGGAATAAATGTTGTAACATCCTTAATCGCTGGATTTTTCGGAGTTCCAGGTGTCATATTTCTAATATTTTTTTCTATGTATTAATTTAATACATTATAAATCATTGACAGATTAATAATTAGATGATACTATAAAAAAGCTAAATGAAATAAGGCCCATTGGTCAAGCGGTCAAGACACCACCCTTTCACGGTGGTAACATGGGTTCGATTCCCGTATGGGTCACCATCATGCAGATGTGGCGGAACTGGCAGACGCACTAGACTTAGGATCTAGCGCTTACGGCGTGCAGGTTCGATTCCTGTCATCTGCACCAAATTTCATTTAAACCTCGGTAATGTGATTACCGAGGTTTTTGCTTTTTTGTTATTGTTGATTAAAGATATTTTAATCCTACATTTTTGTATTGGTAACGAGCAGGACACCTCTCTCTCCTTAGCTTGTCTCTGGAGTTGAGGGGTGTCCCGGGTTTTTTTTGGCAAGTGTTTCTAGTTAGTTCGATTTTAGGATAGCCTCTGAAGTTGAAGGGTGTCCCGGGTTTTCTTATGCAAAGCTATTCCTTGATATATTGAATATTTAACATAAGTAAAAGCATGATATTTTATATGAAGAGATTATTTGAGCGAATCTTAGAAAGACTTAGCTATTTAATTTTGAAATTGCGTTAAGTCCACGAAATGTTTGAGCGTAGCGAGTTTTGAGTGGATAGCAATTTTGAAATTAAATGGCTTAGTCTTTCTTGATGCAGCGAATTTTCTCTGAATATAAAATATTATGCTTTTACTTTGTATTTATTTTTATTATAAGAGAGCAGGACACCCCTCTCTTATTAGCTTTCCGCCGAAGCTTTGGGGTGTCCGGGTTATCTTAATCCAATGTTATACTATTCGAAATCGAACTTGTATTGATCTAGTCCTAATTCCTTCTTTAAAGTAATCATATCCTTTTGAAGCGCCTCATTAACAGGAACTCCCTTATCTTTTCTATAAAGCCATGCTTCATATTCTTTTTCACCAGCTGTATATATTTTCTCTTGTCCTGGTGCTTTTTTAGATGCTCTAAGATCTCTTAGTATATCTCCAGAAGTCTTTTTAAAGCTTTCTACTTCAGTAAACGCATTGATATCTATAGCCATAAAGAAATGTCCTAAATGATATGGACTTTTACTTCCGTCTTCATTAAAGCCTAACAATCCTTTTAAGAAAGCTCCTCCTTGAAGCGCCGCAGATAATATTTCTACAACAGTTGCATATCCATAACCTTTATAGCCTCCAGTTTCTTCTCCAATACCGCCAAGAGGTGCTAAAGCTGCTTTTCCTCTAACTAAATCTAAGAGAACTTCGTGAGTATCTGTTCTTGTGTTTCCATTTGCATCAATAACCCAACCTTCTGGAAGATCTTTACCCATTCTATCATACACTTCTATTTTACCTCTTTGGGTTATAGAAGTTGCGCAATCAAGCACAAAAGGAAACTCCTCATCTGTAGGTATTCCAAAGGTTAGAGGGTTTGTGCCTAACATGTTTTCAACTCCAAAAGTTGGTGCTATAGAAGGTCTTGCATTTGTTCCTGTCATACCAATCATGCCTTGTTCAACTGCCATTAAAGAATAATATCCCGCTATACCATAATGCGTTGAATTTCTAACCGCAACCATTCCCATACCAAATTTTTTAGCTTTATCTATTGCCATCTGCATAGCTCGCTTGCCAATAACATGGCCCATTCCATCATGACCATCTATAACTGCAGTGGTAGGTGTTTCTCTAACAATTTCAAATTCTGTAACAGTATTTTGTATTCCTTCTTTTATTCTATCGTAGTATATTGGCTTTAATCTTCCTATACCATGTGAATCTATGCCTCGTTTATCTGATGTAATTAACACTTCAGCACAAACCTTAGCATCAGCTTCAGGAACTCCAACTCCTTTAAACACATCTACCATGAAATTTTCCATAGTATCAAAGTCAATCCAAAAAACTTTTTCTTCCATAAATAACAGCTCCTTTTATTATCCTTCTCTAAAGCAATTAATAATTACTTCCTGAGCTTGGTCACCTTTTGTTCTTGAATGGAGCAGTAATTCTAAATTACCTCATGCCCAATTCTTTCATTTTCCTATAATATGATATGGTTATTTCTTTCTCTTTAGCTTGTTTTAAAAGATGCATGTACTTTACACAAGCTGCCTGCTGAAGGTAAATTGCGTAATCTACCATTTCAGGCTCGTTAACGAACTCAAAAAATTGAGCTGCATCTTCCCATTCTTGCTTGGCCTTTTCTATTTCTTTAATAATCTCTTTGTCTTCATTGGATAGATTAATTGACTTACTGATACTTTCCACGATATTTTTTTTATTCATAAAAAAACCTCCCATTATATGTATACTTATTACTATTTACATATAATGGGATTTTATTCATTAAATTTCTCTTCTGCCCTCTAAAGCTTTAGATAAAGTAACTTCATCTGCATACTCAAGGTCTCCCCCTACAGGTATTCCATGAGCTATTCTGGTTACTTTAACTCCAAGTGGCTTTAAAATTCTTGAAATATACATTGCTGTTGCCTCTCCTTCAACATTAGGATTCGTAGCAACAATAACTTCACTAACTTCTCCACTCATTCTAGAAATGAGTTCCTTCAAGTTTATGTCATTTGGTCCCCTGCCTGCCATTGGTGATATGGTTCCATGCAGTACATGATAGGTACCATTGTATTCTCTTACACGTTCGATGTACATAATATCCTTAGGTTCCTCAATCACGCATATAGTACTCTTGTCTCGACTTGGATTGCTACAAATTGGACAAGGATCTGATTCTGTATAATTACCACATATAGAACAATATTTAATAGTTCCTCTAGCACTAACTAAAGCTCTAGCAAATTCTTTCACTTCATTTTCTGGTAGATTTAAAACATGCAAAGTCAATCTTTGCGCAGTTTTATTTCCAATGCCAGGAAGTTTTGCAAACTCCTCAATTAGCTTTTCAATAGCAACAGGATAAAAATCCAATTAAATTCACCTCGTTTAGAATAGTCCTGGCATATTCATTCCGCCTGTTAATTTCTTCATTTCACTGTCAGATTCTGCATCTGCCTTTTTAAATGCTTCATTAAGTGCACTTATAATTAAATCTTGAAGCATTTCCACATCCTCTGGATCAACAACTTCAGGTTTAATCTTTATATCTATTATTTGCTTCTTACCATTTACAGAAGCTTCTACTGCTCCGCCACCTGCTGAAGCTGAATATACTTTAGTTTCCATCTCCTTTTGCATATCCTCCATTTGCTGCTGCATCTTTTGTGCCTGCTTTAAGAGATTATTCATATTTCCTCCACCCATTCCTGGGAATCCACCCTTTGCCATAATTACATTCTTCCTTTCATCTAATAATCTAGGGATCTAAAATAAAAATAAACAAGTCTATCCTAGTGAGTATACTGTTTTGATGATCCCCTAATGTTCTAAAAAATATTATACACTAAATTAATAATTTTTTACATATTATCTTGGGTATCTAGAATAAATTAGCTTGAACTGGTTTTATTCATCTAAAATTTCAACTAATTCTTCACCAAAAGTTTCAATTAACATTCTTTCTTTATCTACTTCACTATCTTTTTCTTCTTTTTTATCCACAGTAAACTTAATTCTAACTTTCTCTCTTAAAACCTCGGAAAATATCTCCTCTATCTCGCGTCTTAAATCATCCTTATCTAGCCTTTTTTTACTAAAAGAATACTGCTCAGAAAAATTTATCTGTATTACCCCATTTTTGCAGTCAATAGCTTCCCCTGTCGTTATACTTGCATACAAACTCATTTTCCTTCTCGCTTTGAGAATATCCATTATATCTCTCCAAGACTTTTTAACTTTTTCAAGTGTTAGTGTAGATTCAAAGTTTTCCTCTTCTTCAGGTACAACAACTTCTTTTTTCTTTACTGCATTAACTTTTGGAATTGACTTAATATCTTCCTTAGTAATAACTCGTTCCGAGCTATTAACTATTTGACCTTCTTTGATTAGCTTTTCTAATTTATTAATTCTAGATAATAAAACTTCTTTGGAAGTATCATATTCTACTTTGCACATTTTAATTACACCAAGTTCTAAGTAAATTCTACTCTGTTTGCTCCACTTTGATTGTTCCTCAGCTTCTTGAAGAATTCTCATGCCCCTCATAATTTCCTCTGTACCCGTTTTCTCAGCCTGTTTCCTTAATAAGTCTATATTTTCCTTTGACATATCAATTACTTCCTCAGGGTTATTGCTTACTTTAACCATAAGCAAATTTCTCATATGTGTAACCATATCTTTAATTAATGTATAAACATCTTTTCCTGAAAAAACTATGTCTTCAACAAGTTTCATAGATTTCTCTACATTTTTCTCAATAATAGCATCACCAAGCTTGAGAAGGTTATCATTTGTAACTAGTCCAAGCATCTCTATGACTTGTTCATATTCAACTCTTCCGCCACCCATAGATATAGCTTGATCTAGTATACTTAGTGCATCTCTCATAGCTCCGTCACACATTCTGCTTATAAGGCTCAGACTACTATCATCAGCATAAACTCCTTGTTTATTTACTATTTTCAATAACCGTTCATATATTTCATCATTTCTTATACGTGTAAAGTTGAATCGTTGGCACCTTGAAAGAATCGTAATAGGGAGCCTTTGTGGGTCCGTAGTTGCAAGGATAAAGATAACGTTTTTAGGTGGTTCTTCAAGTGTCTTCAAAAAGGCATTAACTGCCTCCATAGTAAGCATGTGAACCTCATCTATTATATAAACCTTATATTTTCCTTCTGTAGGCGGGTATTGAACATCTTCAATTATGTCCCTCATTTTATCTATTCCTCTATGAGAAGCAGCATCCATCTCAACTACATCCATTGAAGTACCCGCATTGATTTTTGTGCACATCGAACACTGATTACAAGGTTCTCCGTCCTGCAAATCAAGACAGTTTACAGCTTTAGATAAAATCTTTGCAATAGTAGTTTTTCCTGTTCCTCTTGTTCCACACAATAAATAAGCATGAGCTATTCTATTACTTTTTATTTGGTTTTTTAGTGTTACAGTTACCTGTTTCTGTCCAACCACTTCCTCAAAAGAATGCGGTCTCCATTCTCTATATAGTGCAGTATAAGCCATTTCTTTCACCTCGATTATTTACATTCTTGTCTTATGCAGGTGTAGGATATCCTATTTTAATACTTAGGCTTGGTAATCTAGGGCATCCGTGCTCTAATATTTGTAATATTAAATAGTATCTTAATCCTTCATTTTGGTCTTGTGCAGGCGGCGGGACACTCTTCTGTTTTATAGAGGGGCTTCGAAGATGAAGAATGTCCCGAGTTATATAGTGCAATTTATTTTAAAGATAATTCAACTCTTATTTAACTCTTTCTAGATTAATGAAAGTATGCATAATTGAATTTTTCTCATCTACAATTCCCGCTTCTTTAGATACAATGTTCCACTTGCTATAGTCTATTTCTGGGAAAAAAGCATCTCCTTCAAATTCTTGTTCTACTTGTGTAAGATATATTTTGTCAGCATATTCAAATAGTGCTTTGTATATTTCTCCACCACCAATGATAAAGTACTCTTTTTTATTATCCAAAGATGAAATTAATTCTTCAATGGAGTGAACAACTATTGCACCAGGAGCATTAAAATTTTCATCTTTTGTCAAGATAATGTGCTCTCTGTTCGGAAGCATGCCTGGCAGTGACTGAAAAGTTTTTCTTCCCATTATAATTGTATGTCCTGAAGTTATTCCTTTAAACCGTTTTAAATCATTGGATAGTCGCCATAATAGTTTGTTATCTTTTCCTATTACATTATTATTTGCAACAGCTACTATAATAGAAAGCATTATATTGCTACCTCCATTTCAATCTTATCATGATACTTATAATCAACTAGTTTTATATCCTCTGGTGTAAAGTCATAGAAGTTTTTAATTTCTGGATTTATCCATAGTTTAGGGGCATCATAAGCCTTTTCAATTCTAGTAGCTTGAAGTTTTAATGCCTCCACATGATTTTCGTATATATGAGCATTGTTTATTACATGAGTGAAAATTCCAGGTCTTAGTCCAACAACTTGGGCTATTAAATGTACTAGTACTGCATACTGGCTAGTATTAAAAGGAACACCTAGTCCAACGTCTCCAGATCTTTGAACAAGCATACAATTTAATCTTCCATCCGTAACATCCCACATAGTTAAAAAACAACACGGATGGAGCGCACCAGTATTTAAATATGGAATTTGCCAAAGATTAATCATCATACGACGATCCTGTGGATTGTTTTTTAAAGTGTTTATTAACTCATCTATCTGCTTATATTTATCAACTATAAATCCATAAGACGTTCCAATAGTTCCATCCTCTAGCATCCATTCATCCCATATATGTACATTCTGCTCTTGTAGCAGCTTTACATCATTGCTCTGATCCTTAAAAATCCATAATAGCTCCTTCACTGCAGTTTTAAAAGCTACAAACTTTGTAGTTATTATAGGAAATTCTTTTTCTAAATCAAACTGCATAAATTGATGAGGAAGTTTATATGTGGATATGCCAGTTCTATTTTGATCGTAGTATCCTTCATTTAGAATATTTTCAATTAATTTATGATATTGAATATCTGCTTTACTCATTTTATATTCTCCTTTATAAATTACTAGTTATATTATATCAGAGTTGTTTGTACATTTGAATTTTAAATTATATATTTTGCTATTTGGGTGAAACCTCTTTGTCTTCTGCAGGCGGCAGGACACCCCTCTCTTAATAGCGGAGCCTTCGAAGGTGAGGGATGTCCCGAGTTTTCTTCTTATCTTGTTTTCTTTTTATCTTCTTTTCCTTTTGTTAAAATATTTTAATCGCTCATCTTTGTCTTGGAAGGAGCAGGACACCCTTCTCTTTTTAGCTGAACCTTCGAAGGTGAAGGGTGTCCCGGGTTTTCTTGGGCAAATTCAAAGATAGATAAGGATAATTAATATACTAATTATAAACGCTAAAGAACAACTTAATATTTTATGCGTAGAGGTTGTCTGAGCGAACTTAGAAAGACTTGGCTGGGTAATTTTTAAATTGCGTTAAGTCCACGAAATGTTAGAGCGTAGCGAGTTTTGAGTGGATAGCAAAAAAAATTACTACAAAGACCTACCTTGTAGTAATTTTAAAATAGAACTTGCTACTTCTCTTTAACTTTAAAAAACCTAATGGGGGTACAATGGGTTTTAGAGCTTTAAGTAGCACTCTTTAAGTTTTGTATAACCTCTTTTAGCATTGGAATATCCTCATGCAATTTAAGAATTGTGCTTCCAACGAATACACCATCTGCATTTGATTCTTTTACCATTCTAATATCTTCTGAATCCCTTATCCCGACTCCACAGTATATCTCTCTATCAATTCCAATTTCCTTTAAATGAGCTATACAATCTTTAAGTGTTGGGTATTTCTCATTTATATTGTTGGTCATTGGTTTAGCTTGCAAATATACAAATCCATTAGATTTCTTTGCAGCATTTAATTCTTCTTCTGGCATATGAAACTGTACATAACATGATATTTTTAAATCATGTTTCAATAGTTTACCCAGTAATTCGGTATCATCTCCTACAAATATCAAATCTTTAATATTATTATCTAAGCAAAACTTTATAAACTTGTCATCACCTATTTCTTTTATTGTGTTACCATAGGCTAGAAGTAATAGATTGGTGTTCTTGTTTTCATTTTTTACTTTTACTATTCCTTCCATGTATTTTTCATAATCATTACAATTTATAAGAGCTTGTTTCATCCTTCCAGCTATAAACTCACCCTCTAAATATGGATTGTGTGAAGGAAAGTCTATTTCAATTGCATCGCATCCAGCATCAGTATAAACCTTTGCCATCTCTATACTACTGTCTATAGTAGGGTATCCATTTGACAAATAACATATTAGTTTCATCTCATCTGACCTGCCTTTACACCATGGTATGCACGTAAATATAGATTTCTTAGTTCATCCCTACTAGGAATTATCGGATTAGTCTTTGTGCATCCATCAGCTATTGCCATATCAATCATGAGTTCCATTTTTTCATTAAAGTCCTTCTCATCTGGTATTAGTTCACTTAGCGAATCTGGAATATTTAATTTCTTATTTAATTGCCTAATTATATAAACTAAATTATCGTTTCTATTTAGACTAGTTACTAATTTTTCATATTTATTTTTTGCATCTTCATCATCACTATTAAATTCAATGACGTATGGGAGGAGTGTTGCATTTAGCAGTCCATGTGCCAGTCCAAATAAACTTCCAAGTGTATGTGCCATTGAATGTACTATTCCTAAGGATACATTTGTAAATGCCATTCCAGCTGTTAATGACGCATTTAACATTTTTTCTCTGTATTCAACATTTTCACGATCATCAACTACTTTGGGTAAGTATTGAACTATATCTTTAACTGCGGCTTGTGACAGAATATCACTTACATAATTAGATCTTTTCGACACCCATGCTTCTAATGCGTGGGTTAATGCGTCCATGCCAGTCTCAGCTGTAATTTTATCAGGCATTGTCATTGTTACTACTGGATCGCAAATTGCTATGTCAGGCATCATTTCCATATTACCTATTCCAAATTTAGTATGCGTTTCGTCTTCTGTTATTACTATTGACCTACTTACTTCACTCGCTGTTCCACTTGTTGAAGGTATACATACTAAATAAGCTTTTTTTCTTAGCTTTGGAAATTCATTTGGCGGTAATATATCCTGTAAAGTTTTTAATTCCTCATTTTCATAATACACCCACATTGCCTTAGTTGCGTCCATAGCAGAACCACCACCAAGTCCTATAATAATATCGGGTTGATATTCCTTCATTTTATTAGCTCCATTTATAACTGTGCTAAATAGAGGATCTGGTTCAACTCCTGAAAATACTTCACTTTCGATATTTGCTTCTTTTAAATAATCTATAACTTTTTGTAAGATACCACTTTTTTTCATACTGGATCCACCAGTTACAATAATTGCTTTATTTCCTTTTAGAGTCTTTAAATGTTCTAAACATCCTTGTCCGAATAATAACTCTTGACCTGCTAACTTCATAGGTCTCATCATAAGACTTCACCCACTTTCTTACTTTATACTATTTATTACTGCTTCTGTTAATTCCAAAGATATCGGGTTTTTGATATTGCCGCCTACTTTTAAACTAGATCCAATAATTGCACCATCTGCAATATCAAGTTGAGCCTTGATATTGTCTTTATTTACTCCACTTCCTATAATAACTGGTATTGAAGACATAGCTTTTACTTTTTTTATAATCTCCATTGGTGTTTCTTTACCTATATGTGTTCCCGTTACTATTATGGCGTCTGCTCCGCAGCTAATAGCAGCACCTGCTGAATCTTCTATAGAAACTGTAGGCAGTACCATATGTGTATGCTTAACTTGAATATCCGCAAATATTTTTATATCTTCAGCCTCTATATTTTTTCTATAAAGCAAGGCTTCTCTAGCACATGGTTTTATGATTCCACCGTAAAACTCAACTGTATCTACAAATACTGGTATCCTCACAAAATCAGCATCAATTGACTTAGCTATTGATAAAGCAGTTTTATAATCATTCATTGCTGCATCAATTCCTATTGGAAGCTGTACCTTTTCCGCAACTAATGCACTAACTACAGCTAGTGAAGTAATTTGCAAGTTATCTAAATTTATACTAAAAGGATCGTCGCCCATATTTTCAATTATAATAGCATCAACGCCAGCTTTCTGAAGTGTTGCAGCATCTAAAATTGCTTGGTTTATTATTTTATTCATATTGCCCTTATACCCTACTGTCCCAGGTAATGGTAGACAATGAACCATTCCTATAATTAATTTTTTACTGAAATCTAATTTATTCATATTTGTATTCTCCTTTATCATAAATTTCAATTCCATTAAGTACGATTTTACATAAATCTTGCTCTGCTATTAGTCTATCAGCACCCTCTAAAACTTCTTTAAGGTTCTTGAGTACAGTGGTCATCATAACACTACAAACTTTAATATCCATAAGGGCTCCAAGAACAAGCATACAACTTGTTTCCATATCAACTCCTGAAATATTGTATTTCTCAATATCATTAAAGGTTTTTAAAATGTCAGTGTTCATTTTTTTAGATAACCTTGATTCTTTCATTTGGCTATAGAATCCATCCATAGTACAGGTTATACCATTAATGTACTCTCTATGGTTTTGTACAACACTTTTATTCATGCAGTTCACTAAATCAATATTTGATACAGCAGGGAATGATTTAGGTGCATAAGTATCACTAGTAGATTCCATTCTCATAGATCCGTTTGGTATTAATAATTTACCTAGCATTCCATCTTTAAGTCCCATAACTGTTCCCATCCTAACTGCTACTTCCATTCCACACTGATATAATTCTTCCATTGCAATTGCCGCTGATGGAGACCCTATTCCTGTGGATGATATGGTTATTGGGATTCCCTTATAGTTACCTGTATAGGTGTTAAATTCTCTATTGAAAGCTATATGTTCCGGGTTATCCAATAAATTTTTAAGCATTTCTACTCTCCAAGGATCCCCTGAAAATATTACATATTTTGATATTTTATCCTCACTTGCCTTTAAGTATAAAGTTGACATCTATATACCTCCTTATTTGTAATCTAGTTTAAAGTTTCTATATACTGATTAAATCTAATAAAAAACTCTTCTTCATTTGGAGAATTTGTAGTGCAACCAACACTTTCTAAAACAAATGAGGACATAACACTTCCCATTAGACATGACTCTTTTGTACTTTTGTTATTAAGATATCCATATAGAAATCCTGCTATATAAGCATCTCCTGCTCCTGTAGCATCTACTACCGTTTTAGGCTTACATGGCTTAATTATGCTTGATTCAAACCCATTCTCAGTCTTTTCATAATATATACTGCCTTTTTCACCTAAAGTAGTTATTATTACTTCAGCTTGTCCCAATTTAAATAAATCTGTGATTTCATTAATCTTAACTATTGCTTTAATATCTTCACTCTCAGCTTCATTGGAAAAAATTATTTTGCTGTTAATCAAAACTTCATACAAGAAATCTAAGGGAAATGCTGTGTAGTCTAATTTTGTACCAAATACAAGTGGCTTCTTGTATTTCTTACACTTATTATAAAATTCTAGATTATCCCTATATGAACCTACCGTAAGAACTGCTATCTTGGAGTTTATAAAGAATCCATCATCCATTTCCAAGCAGTATTTTTCATCCATTGCTCCTGGATAAAAGATTGTGGCATGATTATTTTCATTATCCGATACTATATAACAATTGGAGGATGACTCATTTACGATAACTTGTATTGCATCCAGTTTTACATCCACTGATTGTAAATATTTGATAAATCCAATTGTATCTTTATCATCTCCTACTCTTATTATTGGTAATGCTTTTAATCCCATTTTGGAAATTAAATAAGAAATGTTTATAGGACACCCACCATAATATACTTTTGCATTATCAGAATTTGAAATAATTGATGTGTATCCAACTTTTATAGGATTTCGAACCTTTATTATCCTATCCATACTGATATATCCACTAGTTACAACATCGTACCACATCTAAATCTCACCTTTCTCAATAAGTTCAAAGAGCTCTTTGGTTGAAACCACTTCACCAAAATATTTTTTAATATCTGTAAGGTGGACTTGATTTACTATTTCATCATTAGTAGCTACACAATCAGATACAACATATACGTTATAGTTGAGGTAATACGCATCAGTTACTGTTGACCTAATGCAGCAATTAGTTTTAGTACCTGTTATAATTACATTTTCAATATTATTTTCTCTTAATATTAGGTCTAAATCTGTTCCAAAGAATCCACTATACCTTCTTTTCTTAATTACATAGTCTTTTTCTTCATCCACTTGAAGCATTGAATCAATTTCATCTCCACCAGTGCCTTCGATGCAATTAGGTCTCATATTAATTAAATTCTTATCAAACTTGTTCTTTCTATAACTATGTCTAAAGAAAATAACTAAGATATTCTTTTTTCTACATTCATCAAGTACTTTTTTAATATTAGGCAATACCTCTCTATTCTGTTTATAGAAAACTTTCCCTTCTGGGTCAGTAAAGTCATGTACCATATCAACAATTAACAATGCGGTTTTAACCATTCCTAAACCCCCTTAACTTTGTTTTCTTGCATTCTATGCTTGATACAACAAATAGAACTAATATTATCATTAAATATGGAATCATCTCAAACAGTCCTGATATTGGACCTGCATATAATCCAAGATTTATTGCTAGGGATTTGGCTAATCCAAAAACAATGGCATAAATGGAGGACTTAAATGGTTTTCCTTTTCCACAATATATTGCTGCTATGGCAATAAAGCCTCTTCCTGCTATCATATTATCAGTGAATAGTGCCATTCTTTCAGTAGAAAGATTAATTCCAGCTAAGGCACATAAAACTGCTCCAATTAAGATTGCTATATATTTTATTCTAGTACTATTTATACCCACGGATTTTGCTGCTTCTTCATTTTCTCCTACTACTCTTAAATGTGTTCCAAATTTTGTTTTGTATAGAACTACATATACAACAAATATTAAAATAAAACTAATATATGTGATGGGTGTATGTCCGCTTAAAATGCTTGATAATATTGGAATATCCTTGATAATCGGTATATGAATTTTCATTTGATTTACATTAACGGTGTGACTTATATTTATGTTTGCTAATTGCTTATACTTTAAAATGAAGGTGCAAATTGCCGCAACTAACATATTTAATCCAAAACCAGTGATAATAAAATTACTTTTTAATGTAATTGCAAATACTGAAAATATCAATCCAATCATTATTGTGCATATAATTGCTAATGTTATTCCTAAGTAATAATTTTTGAATGTGTAGATGAAAAATGTACTTGAAAATGCACCCATAAGCATCATACCTTCAAGTCCTATATTCAATACATTAACTTTATAAGCAAACAATCCGCCTAATACAGCTAAAATCAAAGGAGCGCTGTGATATACCATATCGTACAATATATTGCCAAATAGGCCCATTATTATTCACCTCCTGCTTTTTTCAACTCTATTTTTGCCATTCGTTTTTTATTTATTTTGTTTTTTATTCTTCCTGTAATATTCATTCTTTCGTTAATAAATTCAGCTGATAAGAATAATATTAAAACACCTTGAATTATTGAAACTATATCCTTTGGTACATTGGTATATATTCCGATATATTCACTACCTGTTTTTAATGCTGCATAAAATATAGCTGCAATTAACACGCCTACTGGGTTAAGCTTACCTAATAACGCTACAAGCATTCCATCCCAACCTATTCCTGGATTCCCAGAAAAGTCTAAAGCAAATCTATATTTTTCACTCATTAAGAAACCCGCTCCAGCTAAACCACTTAAAGCACCACTTATAAGCATTATTTTTATAATATTTTTGCTTACCTTCATTCCCATAGCTTCAGCAAATTCAGGGTTCTTGCCTATTGCTGTTATTTCATAACCTAACTTTGTTTTTTTGAAAATGGTGTAAATTATTATAAATACAACTAAGGTTATAAAGAAAAACATTGTAATATCTGTACCAAACAATTTATTAAACATAGCACTATTAGAAATTGCACGTGTAGACACATAACCTGATGATGGATCTCTAAAAACTCCTTGAGCCAAATACTTTACTAATTCAATAACTACGTAATTAAGCATTAAGGTTACAACCATTTCATCTACCTTAAAGTATGCTTTTAGTACTGCAGGGATTAAAGTGAAAACCATTCCTGTAATAACTCCTGTTAATAAACATAAAGTAATGTGTAAAACTGGTGGTAATCCATGTACAGAGAAACCTACAACTCCGGCGAAAAATCCACCCAAAACTGCTGCTCCCTCAACTCCCATATTGAATACATTCGCTTTAAAGGTAATTGCTATGGCTAATCCAGTTAAAACAAGCGGTGAAGCAATGTGCAATGTTTTTGCTAATCCTGGAACGCTAAATAGTGATTTTTCTATCATTATCCTATATGTTAGTAATGGATTTTCACCTATGGCCAGTATCAAAATAGCTCCGATAAAAAATGCAGCAATTACTGGAGCTAATATTCCCATTAATGCTCGTAACTTATTTTCAAAGGGCTTCATTTTTTAACCTCCTTGCCAACTTCCTCTTTTTTGCTTATCCCAGCCATTAGTAATCCTAATTCTGATGCTGTAGTTTCATTAGCGTCTACAATATCAATAATTTTACCCTTATACATTACTGCAATCCTATCACTTAAATTCATAATTTCTGAAAGCTCGCTTGAAATTAATAATATGCCTTTATTTTTCTTTCTTAATTCAAGTATTTTATTGTGAATAAACTCGATAGATCCTATATCTACTCCTCTTGTTGGCTGTGAAGCAATTAGAAGACTTGGATTCGATTCAACTTCTCTTGCAAAAATGATTTTTTGAGCATTTCCTCCTGATAATTGAGATACATTACATTTTCTATCAGATACCCTTATATCATATTGGTCGATTAAACTATTTGATTTCTCTTCTATATTGTTAAATTTCAAGAATCCTCGTGTTGAGTATTCTTTATTATTATGATATCCAGCTATAAAATTATCGGATAACTTCATATCAATACATAATCCTTGAGCATACCTGTCTTCTGGGATAATACCAATACCTGATTTTCTAATTTCCTTAGGCCACTTATTTGTAATATCCTTACCATTAATAAATGTTTTACCTTCGGTAGACTCCATAAGCCCTGTGATTACTTTTACAAGTTCACTTTGTCCATTTCCTTCAACTCCTGCCACTCCAAGTATCTCTCCTTCATGAATTTGTAGGTTTATATTCTGAAGGCATTTTTTACCTGACTGTGATTCAGTTGATATACCTTTTATCTCATATATTATTCGTGCATCTTTTTTGTCATTTCTGTACTTATTTATGTTAGCTTTTATATCTCTTCCTACCATCATATTTGCTATTTCTTCAGCTGAAGTCTGTGAAGTAACTTTTTTTCCTATAACTCTACCAGCCTTTATTACAACTATATTGTCACTTACCTCCATAACCTCTCTAAGTTTATGTGTAATTAACAAAATTGTTTTTCCTTGCTTCTTTAGTTCTCTAAAGCTTTCAAGAATCTCGTCTACTTCTTGAGGTGTCAATACTGCTGTAGGTTCATCAAAAATTAAGATATCAACATTTCTGTATAGCATTTTTAATATTTCAATTCTTTGTTTTGATCCTATTGATATGTTTTCAACAATATCATCTGGGTTTAAATTAAATTTATATCGGTCAATTATTTTTTGAACTTCTTCTTTTTCTTTTTTCTTATCAATAATGAAACTTTTCACCTTAATTTTCTTACCTATTTTAATATCTTTTTTTATTTCAATCCCTAGCATAATATTTTCGAAAACTGTAAGGCTAGGCACCAACTTAAAGTGTTGGTGCACCATGCCTATACCATTTGCTATTGCATCGATAGAAGATTTTAAATTTACTGTTTTTCCATCTATACGAATTTCTCCACTAGTGGGCTGTAATAACCCATACAGCATATTCATCAAAGTAGTTTTCCCTGCTCCATTTTCTCCAACAATAGCAGTTATTTCACCTTTGTTAATAGAAACACTTATATTATCATTTGCAGTAAAGTTACCAAATTTTTTTGTTAGATTAAAAGTTTCTATTTTATACATAATCTATCTCCTTTGGCCTTGATATTAATCATTAGGCATGGATAAATTTTTAAGATTATCTTTATTTAACTTATCTCCTGCTTGAGCATTAGTTACCTTTATTTCTCCTGCTGCAATTTTCTTAGAAATTTCATCTATTTGAGCCTTGATTTCATTCCATTTTGGTTTTCCAGATTCTTTAACTTTTGATTCTATTACTGATAAGTCAGTAATTCCTGTTGCCTTTGATGCTAGATTATAGTTAATCACCTTACCATTAACATCAGCCATTGTCTTATTCTTATAGTGCTCTGCTATACTAAATACTGGAATTTCTGTGTTTTTCAAAACACTTGTAAGTATATATCCTGGTTGATTGTTGTCTTTGTTTGCATCCACTTCTATGGCTAATTTTTTCACTTCTTTAGCTTTTGATGTAACACCATCTCCTACTGCTCCTGCTACAGAGATTATTATGTTTGCACCTTCGGAATAATATGTGTTTGCTTTTGTTGCACCAGCTGCTGAATCTGTAAATCCAACATTATAATCGCTAAGATACGTATATTTTACATTTAATTTATTTGCTATATAATTTGCGCCTTCAGCATATCCGTATCCGAATACTGTAATACCATTTGATTTTGTTCCACCGAAAAATCCAAGTTTTCTTCCTGCATTTCCTTCAGTAAAATTATATTTAGTTTCATCAAATAAATCTTTATGATTTTCATTAACTAGTACGCTAAGCGCCCCTGATAAAAATGATGCTTCATGTACATCAAAAATAACGGAAATTACATTTTTATGTTTAACGCTACCATCTTTATTAACATTTGGAGTATCATTAAAAACTACAAATGTAGTGTCAGGATATTGCTCTGCTATGGATTTTCCTCCACCTACTCCATTAATTAATGCATCAAAATTATACTCTAGGGTAAATATAAGCTTGTATCCAGTTTTAGCTAATTCAGCAAGACTTCCAGGAATATCTTTTGACTCAACTACTTTGTATTTTATTCCCAGATTACTTTTAACCTTCTCTAACCCTTTAATGGCTGAAGCGTTATATCCATTGTCATTGGGACCAGCTGCCGAAGTTATCAATGCTACACCTAAATCTTTAGTAGAAGTTTCTGTACCTGCACATCCTGAAAATAAACTAGCAATAAGCATTATCATAGTAAGAGTTGCAATTAGTTTCTTTGTTGATTTAAATCTTTTTAACATTTTTATCCTCCTCGTTATAATATTTTTAATAGTACTTGATAGAAGATTGTATATTATCAATCAAGTATTATTAATAAACTTACTAATATTATTGCTGAATCAAATGGTAACTTTCTATTTTACTTGATTTATATAAAACTTAAATCTATCTGATCTATAATAACTTTTGAATGTTTCTATAGGTATTTCTTTACCATTAACAATACCCATGGTAACCGCTCTAAATAGAATTACAGGTTCTCTAACATTCAGTTGCAAATGCTCTGCTACCTCATCTAAGGCTAATACTGCTTCTAAGGTTCTACGAGTGTTGATAATCTTTGTATTGTATACGTTTTCAATAATGTCATATATAGATTCTTTTTCGAAATTGTATTTCTCTATGTCAGGAAATACCTTGCAGGGCAAGTAAGCAGTTGTATAATTTAACGGTTCCTCATCTGCATAATATATTCTTTTTAGCATTAACACCTTATCTCCGTTTAGTAACTGCAATCTTTTAACCCTTACCTTATCAGCTTCAAGAACTTCACTTGCAATTAATTTCTTTGAAGGTGTCATTCCCATTTTAATAATATCTTCGGTACAACTCATTATGGAAACAAGATCGTGATCCGCTTCATCTGACTTAATAAAAGTACCTTTACCTTGAATTCTATACAAATATCCTTCATTTACTAAATCATCTACAGCTCTCCTAACGGTAATTCTACTAACATTAAATAATGTCATCAGTTCTCTTTCACTAGGAATCATTCCAGAATCACCAAATTCTTCACTGTTAATCATATTAATAATTTTCTTTTTCACAGTGTAGTATTTAGGTGCCATTTTATACATATCTTCCATTTATACATCTCCTTTTCATAAATTAGTCTCTTCATCTTGTTGATATATTGTTATGTTGTTATGTTGTTATAACCACCTAAGATTATAATAATTTATTCGTCGAAAATTGTCAATACTTCTGATAAGTATTCTACAAACTTTTATAAATATTAAAAGTTATTTAGTATTTGGTTGTTAGTAAGAAAAAAATTTAATCATTAAAAAAAAAACTCCAAATTATAGTAAAACCTATAATCGAAGTTTAATTTTACAAAAAAAATCACAACAAACTATACATTTGTTGTGATTATAACTTTAATAAATTATGTAATGCCGCGCACCCAGCTTCGACAATAGCCTATGAGCGTTACCACTACAGTTAGCTCAAACCAGATTTTTCCACGGCACATGAAAGATTTCACTTACCGCTGCTTCCTTCCGGATCTGACGGGGTTCATGAATTTTCATTGCGTGGGACCCGGTTCTCAACACCACTTTTAATGGTCAGGCCTCACAAGTTAATGCCTCAGCTGGGAATTCAATCCTGCTACAGCGGGTTGCAGGTTACAGGGCACCGCTAACTCCCCATCTAGCACGACAAAGTTTAACTGGCGGAGAAAAGGGGATTCGAACCCCTGGTAGAGTTGCCCCTACACACGCTTTCCAGGCGTGCTCCTTCAACCGCTCGGACATCTCTCCACGTATGACATGCTTTAGGTACGCCTATATTATAATTACACCCGTACGCCTAAGCTAATTAAATTGTCACGAACTTTATTATATACTGTTAGCGTTACTTCGTCAATATTGAATTTTTTGGATGTAATTATCATATAATTGCATAATTATCATCATAAACATAGCAAACCAACTTTTTATCATCAGAATTAGTAGTTCTAATATAAGGAATACTCCCATCCTATATTTCGACAAATATTTCGTTTTAACCTCTAAACCCAGTATGAATTTCTGGTTTTTGTAATTGAATTAGAATATTTTACTTTATTTATTGTTTGTCGAAGGATTTAAATTAAAATTTCTATAAAAACCATTGACTATGTATTTGTTTGTTGCTATTATTTATATAAAGAAGTCGAATGTTGTTAATAAATTAGCTTATTACTAAACTATAGATAAATTCCTTTTCATGTAACTGTGCATTTGTTGTAAATATTTAAATCAGGTCTATCAAAATAATTAGTATAAATAGTTTGCACAATCATAGCATTATTCCTCCAGACTTTTTGCAAGATTTCTGTCAGCACAGTTACAGACTATACCTACCCCTTAGAAACCATAGAAGTCCCCACTTCTATGGTTTTTTTATTTTTCTTCATAAAGTATTCTGAAATAAAATTGTACTCCTAAGAATATATTATACTAAGAATATTTTTATAACTTGGAGTTAAATATAATGGATTCAATATGGGTTTTTCTTTCCTTGATACTAATTTTAGTAATTTTCATAATTGTATATTCAAATAATGACATAGAGGCTCTTGTAATTTCAGGTTTTATAGTTTCTGCTTATTTTTTCTTAAAATTTATTATATACATAATAATTTGTTTGGATTCAGAGAAATTAATGGATAATTTGAGCTCTGATTTCCAAACCTTTCTAAGATATTTATCAGCATGCCTAGTTTTTACGCTAATTTTCATAATAGCCTATCCATTTATAAAGAAGAGATAGAATATAATTGGAATATTATATCTATCTCCTTAACTATGTTTGAATATGTTTGAATTACTTCTTTATATTCTATTAATCGGATGAAAACTATCGTCAGTAAAAAATTGCAGTGCGCTGATAACTGAACCCATAGAATTTTTTATAGGAATTACTCTAATACTCACTGCCACATCATATCCTTCTTTATGATGTAAGTAAATATGCTTTTCTTGTATATCTCCAGAATTTAATGCTTTTGAAACCGGGCACCTATTGTTGCATAGAACCTGCTCCCTGGAATCTACATGAGATAAAACATTGTCTTTACAGCATTTCCCTAGAACTTCAACTCCAGTGTATCCTGTAATTCTCTCCGCGCTCTTATTCCAATAGGTTATTATTTTATTATTATCTAAAATATAGGCACCTTCATATATGTTGTCTAAGATATTTTTATTGAGTAAATCCAACTCAAGCATTTTTACCTCTCCTCCATAATTAATTGGTGAATTCTTACTAATTTTATTGTTTTATTTAACTTATGCCTGTTTTCGAAAATAAATTCGATATTAACTTGTTAATTTTTTGTCAATTTTCTAAGATTAATATTGACATAATAATACTTATTAATATAATTATAATTTATAGAACATTTTAGGAGGCGTCTTATGAACGTAGAAGAAATTGCAGATAAAGTTTGGCTAATTGAGGATAGCTCACTTAATATATGCCTAATCGAAGGAAAGGAAAAGGCTCTACTAATTGATACCGGCTGGGGAACTGGCAGATTATTAAAGATTGTTTCATCTTTAACTTCATTACCATTAATAGTAGTTAATACCCATGGTCATATTGATCATATAAGTGGAAACTATGAGTTTGACCATGCTTATATAAAAAGCAGTGATTTAGAGAATGCTCATATTATTTTCACAAAAGAATATAGAACTCACTTTATAGAAAAGTTTGCACCAAAAGGTTATTCAAAAGGCTTTCCTAGTGATTTTCTACCAGATGGGTGGATAGAAAGAGAATTTGATAATTTTATTACTTTGGATGAAATAAAGTATTTTGATTTAGGTGATCGAATTGTTGATATTATCGATACTCCTGGTCACACTGCCGGAAGCATTTGCTTGTTTGACAATAATAGTGGCTTGCTGTTCTCAGGAGATACCATTTCTGAAGGAAATGTTTTAGTTAATTTAAAGGAGAGCTTATCTTTAGGCACTTTTCTTAATAGCATAGATAAGTTAATAGCAATGGCCCCAAAAATTAACTATGTAGTACCTTATCACGGTAGATATAAACTAGATTCATCAATTTTATATGAACATAAAGATGCTGTAGAAAAGATTTTATCTGGTGAAATTAAAGGCACCCCCCGAAACTCAGTTCTAGGAACTGGATTGTTTTGTAGATTTAATACCTTTACTGTTGCATACTTAGAAACTAATTTATAATAAATTAGTTTCCAGTTCTTTTATTTTGAGAGAATTATAAAATTGATGAATTTGTAATTTTGTAATTATATAGAATAGTCTCATTAAAACCTACATAGGTGCTAAAAAATATTTATCTTTTTTTCTTTTCTCCAAGAAATCTCTACATAATAGAATAGAGTTTACTAAGTACTTTTTTTGTTTTTTATTACTTTTACTATTAGAAAATGTTACAATGCTTAGTGTAGAGGAGGATAAAAAATGAACAGTTCAAAAAAATCTTCAATTCTTATTGGAAAGTTATTTTGGCTTTCGGTGTATTTCTTATCACCAATTATCCCTATTCTATTCATTTATAATTCAAACACCATTAAATTCAATGATACTAGAAACTTTATTGCAATGGTGACTGGTACTCTAGCATTTGTTTGGCTAGTTTACGAATTTGTACTAAGCTCTAAGCCCAAGATAATAGAAAAATATTTTGGCCTCGATAAATTTTATATATTCCACGGACTCATGGCCTTTATTGCTGTATTTTTGATATTTATTCACCAAGCTATCGTGGAAGGTGGCGGTGGAGGCAATTTAAAATTCTATGGCAGCGTCTCATTTTATATCTTTATTGGGGTGGTCATATTAGCATCAATTTTTGTGGCCAGCACAATTCTATTAAAGATAAAACTAATTGAAAAGCTTCGTACAACTTTCTCAAAATTTAAGCTGTTTAAATATAATGGACAAGTATTAGTGCATAATATAGTTCTTGTAGCATATATATTAATGTTTTTGCATGTACTACAAACTCCTGCTCTAAAAAACCACTCTGCAACTAAATTAGTCTTTAGTATATATTTTGCTTTAGGGCTATTTTGCTATATTTACCACACTTTTATAAAGAAATTTTGGCTTAGCAGACATTTATTTATTGTAAAAGATGTAATCAAAGAATCAGATACTATGTGGAGCTTAAATCTGGCACCCGAAAAAGGTAAAATATTCGGATATAAACCTGGTCAGTTTGGATACATAAAAATTTATAGTGAAACCATTAACGCCGAGCAACATCCATTTTCTATATCTTCTAGTCCTTTAAACAAAGAATATATTTCTTTTACGATTAAGGAACTTGGAGATTTCACAAAAGAAATAGGCAAAGTAAGGATTGGCGATAAAGTAAGAGTTGATGCACCTTATGGAAGATTTTCTTACACTAATTATTCAGATGAAAAGACAACTGTTCTAATTGCGGGTGGAGTCGGAATAACTCCTAATCTATCAATGATAAGATATATGACAGAATGGGATAAAGATCGTGAAGTAATACTTATTTGGGGGATAAACAATACAGCTGCACTAATTTGCTCAGATGATTTTAAAATTGCTGAAGCTTCTATGAAAAATTTTCACTTTGTTCCGGTAATGTTTAAAGATGATTCTTGGAATGGTGAAAAAGGACTTGTAAACAGAGCAAAAATAGAAAAAATACTTGGAGACTACAAAGTAGATATTTCATCTTCTGGTTTCTATATCTGTGGCCCTCCAATTTTAATGAATACAGTTGTTCCTAATCTAAAAGAAATGGGAGTAAAGAAATCAAACATTCACTTTGAAAAGTTCTCATTATAAAAAGGGCTCCAATTGAATTTGGAGCCCTTGCTTCTATTTTTTTATAATTTATTCAGTCTATAACTAACTCTTCTACGAATAAATGCTTTTCCTTTTTTAGGTCAATAAAACCATCATTACCTAGTAACAGCGGCCGGGTCAAATCATTAATATTAATCTGTATTATTTTGCACACTTCTTTAGTATTAAGTAGTACCTTTTCACCCATATAATAATTAATTATATGATCTAGAAATACTTTACTGTATTCATAATCCAATTTTCCAAGACTTTCTTCTTGGATTAGCTCAAGAACTTCAAAGGGACCTTTACTTTTTTTATAAGTTCTATCAGAATTAACTGCATCAAAAATATCTGCAATAGCTATAATTTTAGCAAATTGGTGTATTTTCTCTTCTTTGATTCCAAATGGATAACCTGAACCATCTAATCTCTCGTGATGCATCAATACTCCATAACTTACTGATGAGTCTAAATAGTGTATTTTTTTTATCTCTTCATA
Source organism: uncultured Clostridiaceae bacterium (assembly GCA_963791805.1). Classification (GTDB taxonomy): domain Bacteria; phylum Bacillota; class Clostridia; order Clostridiales; family Clostridiaceae; genus JACMJL01. The sequence goes on along the minus strand of CAWBTU010000003.1, from coordinate 809,734 downwards.
CCCTAATACTGGATGGTTTTTAATAAGCTTAAACTCTTCTGCTGTTAACTTTTCAACTTTATTAAGTAGCCCTCCATCAATTTTAGTTTTTCCAAAGTCATGAAGAATTGCTGAATAAGTCAAAAGGTGTATTTTACTTTCCTCCAATTTTAGCCATCCGCCAAGAATAGAGCTTAATGCTGCCACATTAACTGAATGCCTATAAATGCTATCATCTCTACTTCCATGAAGCACTACATCTTTAATAATAGCTCCCGGAGAATCTAATTCAGCCTGAATTTTGCTTACAAAAACTCGTACTTCTTTCATTGTGTTCGTTGGATCACTAAACAAATTACCAAAAATATTTTTAACATTAATTGAAAATTCATCAAAGCTTATAGCAATATCTTCTACAGTTTTCTCTTTAAAAATGGCAACATGCTCTGGTGCACCTTCATCATTAGTATATACTTCGATTTTCTCAAATATAAATTTCTGTTTTAAACTATCTATTGTTGCTTCTGTTATTATAACTCCTTTTCCAACCAGCACAGTTTGACCAAAATATATTTCTTTTGCTGTTACCATGCCAATTTCTAATTCGTTAATTGTCAGAGATGCGATTTTTTTATTCATAATTTCATCCCTCTCAGTTGCATATGATTTCAATATTGATACTATTCGACAACCTAACTATAATTCCTCTCAAATAGTTATACTTTTATAATAATATTTAAAGTTTTTCTCCTCTAAATATCATTATATCAAAATAGTATAGCTTAAGGAATAATACTCTGTGGCATGTGCAATATAATTTTAATTTTTAATGTAGCTAACTAACTTTAAATTCAATTCAATTTTACCAGTAGATTTTTTAAAGTTTCTGCACTTTTTATGAGTAATGCTTTTTCATCATTTGATATTGGCACCTCGAGCTTTTTAGAAATACCTTCACTTGAGATTACACAAGGAACACTTAATGCAACATTGTTAATGCCATATTCTCCTTCAAGGGTTGTTGAAACTGGTACTACGCTTAATTCATTTAAAAGGATTCCTTTTACTAGTCTGCTAACGCTCATTGCAATTCCAGAGCTTGTATATCCTTTAAGGCGAAGTATATCCATTCCTACTGTTTTTACATTACTGACTACTTCTTCATGGTTTAATTTAGTCCCATCACCCATGATTTCATCTAATCTATTTACTTGAATTCCAGCAATATTTACAAGACTCCAGGTTGCAAAGGCACTTTCTCCATGCTCTCCTAGAATATACCCATGTACATTTTTTGTATCAACTTTATACTTCATGGCAAGCATTCTTCTAAATCTTGCCGTATCAAGCAAAGTACCTGTACCAATTATTTTTTCCATAGGATAATTAAACTTATTCTGAGCAAAATATGTAGCAATATCCACCGGATTAGTAACAATTATAATAATTGCATCTTTAGTATACTTACAAATTGAGGTCATAATGGAGTCCATAACTTTAATATTCTTCTGAGCTAAATCAAGACGAGTACCACTCTCACCAGGTTTTAGACTTGGACCCGCGGATATAACAATTATCTGCGCATCACTACAATCTTCATAATCCCCAACCCTTACATAAACATTAGGACTATAAGCAAAAGAAGTAGTATGGCTTGCATCAAGTGCTTCACCTGTTGCTTTATCTACATTATGATCTATTACAACTATTTCTGCTATAAGATCTAAGCTCAAAAGCGAATTCAATATAGCAGATCCTACCATTCCTGCTCCAACTAATACAACTTTGTTTTTAATAGGTTTCATTTTTTAATTCCTCTTCTTTCAGTTTAATTATAATACTGCTTAGTAAAGGGCTCTAGATAAGTTTCTAGCGCCCGCATAATTATTTTACCTTAATAACATCCTCATATTTAACACCAAATGTATCCACTGTAACGCTCTTCATTTTTTGATCTACTAAAGGCTTATCGCTAGCGCTTCTTTGTACATTTACTATTTTATCAACTTCATCCATACCTTCAATAACTTTACCAAATGAGGCATATTCTCCATCTAAGCTAGGATAGTCTTTCGCCATGATAAAAAACTGTGATCCAGCTGAATCATTTTGTCCACTAATTCTGCCCATGGAAATTACCCCTCTAGTATGCTTCAAGTTATTGTCAAATCCATTGTTGGTAAACTCTCCTTTAATTGTATATCCTGGGCCACCTGATCCGTTTCCTTGAGGGTCTCCCCCTTGGATCATAAAACCAGGTATTACTCTATGAAAAATCACACCATTATAGAATCCCTTTTGTACTAATGATATAAAGTTATTAACCGTATTAGGGGCAACTTGTGGATACAATTCAACTTTAATCTTTGCACCATCTTCCATTTCAATAGTAACGATAGGTTTAGAAGTATCTTTATCCTTATCTGAAGTTTCAACAGATCCAGTATTAGCTTTATCTTCACTTGAGGAGCTACTACTAGCGCTACCACAACCACTGATTAATATAGTAATTATTAGCACCATGGCTATAAAAAGTTTTTTCTTAAACATATTATTCCTCCTTAATTAAATCAACTCCGTATCTATTATCTTAAAATTCTAGAATTTAGTCAATATAATTTGTAATCAATAGATGAAATTGATAAAATAAAGAATATGACAATTGAATTAGCCAAGGACTATCTTACGGAACTATTAATGCTTATGGAAAAAGCAAAGGTTCAAAGTAGTCTTTATTCAATGTACTAACTAAGAATTAGGAGGGACAATAATGAAAATTTTTACTAAGTTTTCAATGAAAAACGCCTTTGTTGTTTTGCTAGCAGTTATTATGATTGCTGTAGGCGGCATATATTCTTCTATGAATATTAAAAAAGAATCTATGCCAAACATTAATATTCCAGTAATCACAACCATTACAGTTTATCCAGGTGCAGCTCCAGAGGATGTTGCTGAAGGTGTCACAAATCCAATTCAAAAATCTATTTCAGGAATTCAGGGAATAAAAGATGTAAAAACAATTTCAAATGATAACATTTCTATAATAGTAACTGAATTTAACTATTCAGCTGATCTTGAAAAAGCTAAAAACAACATAATAGATGCGGTTAATAAAATAACTCTTCCAGATGGAGCTCAAAAGCCCGTAACATCTAGAATAAGTTTTGGAAGTTTTCCTATCATGACATATTCTATTGAAAGCTCAAAAAATATTGATGAACTTTCAGATTTTGTTAACTCCAAGCTTACCTCAGATCTAAGTGGGATTAAAGGCGTTTCAAGTGTAGATGTTCAAGGAATACAAAACAAGAACCTTTATATTAAGCTTAATGAACAAAAATTAAGAGAAAACGGCTTAACTTTACAAGATGTTCAAACAGCAGTTAATTCAAATAATGTTTCTTTCCCTATAGGAAGTACAAATATTGATGAAAAGAGCTTAACTATACGAGTTTCTAAAAAAATAAATTCCTTAGATGATATTAAAAATATTCCAATTGTTATAATGCCTAAAGCAGCAGGTCAAGGCATGAAAGTTGTTTTGATAAATGATATTGCTACTGTTGAATATAGTTCCGAAACTGGTTCTTTATTCACCAAATCTAATTTCAAAGATGGACTGCTTTTAAATGTATACAAAACTGACGACGGAAATACCATACAAGTTTCAAAGGATGTTCATGATAAGATTGATGATTTAACTAAAGCTAATAAGGATATAAAATTCAATAAAATTTACGATTCTTCTGATTCAATAAAAGAATCTGTAAATGGTATGGTTAAAGAAGGTGTTATTGGAGCACTGTTTGCTATGATTGTTATAGCCCTATTCTTAAGGGATATAAAGTCTACCGTAATATCAATTATTTCAATACCACTTTCAATACTTATTGCATTAATACTTATGCCACGTTTTGGAATAACTCTAAACACTATGTCTTTAGGTGGTATTGCAGTTGCTGTAGGACGTATTGTAGACGACTCCATAGTAGTTATTGAAAATATCTATAGGCGTTTTAATCTGGCAAATGTTCCAGATGAAGAAAAGGATGCACTTATTCAAGAAGCTACTCATGAGGTTGGTTCTGCAATAACAGCCTCCACACTAACCACTATTGCAGTATTTGCGCCTTTAAGTTTTATATCCGGAATAATCGGAAAGATATTCTTCCCATTTGCAATAACTGTAGTTATTTGTATAATTTCTTCACTGTTTGTTGCGTTAACCATTGTACCGGTAATGAGTAAATATATGCTTAAAAACAATAAAGTGAAACATGAGAAAAAAGAAAGTGTTATTTTACTTACTTACAAAAAAGTTCTAGAAAGTGCTCTTAATCACAGAGTAATAGTTCTGCTTTCCTCATTAGCTATTTTTGCACTTAGTATTTTGATGGCTGGTAAAATTGGTGTTCAATTTATGCCTACGGATACAAATAATATTATTAATGCAAAATTAACAATGCCTGCAGGAACATCAGCTACAGTAACTAATAATGAAGCATTGAAATTTGAGGACTATTTAAGAAAAAGAACTGATATCAAAAGTGTAACTAGCTCCATAGGTGATACTAGCAATACTGGCGGTTTAAAGATTATGACTCAAGGTTCCAACGAAGGTAGCTTTATAATAGTATTAAAAGACAATGCAAAAAAATCAAAAGCGCTAGATGAAATAACTCTTAAGGCTAAAGAATTTATAAAGGGTACCGAGTACCTACTAGTCACTGCTCAGTCTGTTACAGGAAATCAATCTGATAACTTAGAAGTAATAGTTAAAGGTCCTGACACCCAAAGCATATCAACAGCAGCAGATTTAATTACAAATAAAATTAAAGATTTAAATGGATTGAAAAATGTAAAAAATAATCTTTCAGAAAAAAAATCTGAGATTTCAATAGCTGTTGATTCAAATAAGGCTGCTGCAAATGGAATTAATCCATTAATAGCTGCAGGCATGGTTAGAAGTTATCTTGGCTTCAACAAGGTAACCACAATAAATGATGGAAACTATGTAAATGTAATGCTCGGCTTTCAACCAAAGGATTTAAGCTCTGTTGAAAAAGTTAAAGATTTAGAAATTCAAGGTATGGCTGGAGTTATAAAGATTAGTGATATTGCAGATGTTAAAATAATTGAAGGTCCAACTAGTATTTTGACACTAGATGGAAAGCAATATGCTTCTGTAGTAGGTGATATTCAAGGTAATGACACTGCAAAAACTTCTAGTAATGCAGAAAAAGAAATCAAAAAAATCAAAGGCTCCTTCCCTAAGGATGTAACCTATGAAATAGGTGGAAGTTCAAAGGAAATTAATGACAGCTTTTCACAAATGTTTATAGCAATGTTTGTTGCTATAGCTCTTGTATATATTGTAATGGTAATTACTTTTGGAGAAGGAAAAACGCCTTTTGCAATATTGTTCTCACTACCATTTGCAGCAGTGGGTGCCATTGGAGCACTGTTCATTGTAAATAAGCCATTATCAGTATCTGGTTTGATAGGAATGCTTATGCTGATAGGTATAGTTGTTACTAATGCAATAGTACTTTTAGACAGAGTTAAAACTAATCAGAAATTAGGAATGAATATAAAAGACGCATTACTTGAAGCAGGTTCTGTCAGATTAAGACCTATATTCATGACAGCAATAGCAACAGTAATGGCGCTACTTCCACTAGCACTAGGTCTATCAAGTGGAAGCCTAGTATCTCAAAGTCTTGGTATTGTTGTTATAGGAGGATTAACAGTTTCTACACTTTTAACACTAATATTAATCCCTGTGATTTACAGTATACTAAATGGATATAGAAAAGAAGTTAAAAACCAATAATTCAAAAGGACTGCTTTTAAATTTAAGAGCAGTCCTTTTTTTATCCGAATTTAAGATAGCTATTCTTCTTTAACTTTAAATTTTCTAGTTCCTATGTTTTTTACAATTTATCCTTTTAAATTGTTACATATAATGGTAGAATTAATGTTATATTGTCATTAAAGGAGGTTTCTTGAATGAATTCATTTATATTGGGTATGCTTGTATATGTATTTGTCTTTAATGCTCCAGTAATACTCTATCTAAAATACAAAGACAAAGTAAACCCATTCGAATTTTTGAAATTAAATAAAAACATAAAAAAAGGGCTTACTACTGGTCTCTTAATCAGCTTTTTATTTGTAGCAGCTCTTGTAATCAAAAATTTCATATTAGGATTTGAGTCCGTAAACTTTAATATAGGTTTACTGTGGATAGTTGGATTATTAGTCGGTCTATTCGAGGAGATACCTTTCAGAGGCTTCATCTTTCAAAAACTATCAAAACGCATGAGTTTTATGATTGCAAATATCATTACCACAATCTTATTTGTTTCAATTCATCTACCTGTATGGATATATACCAATGCAAATCTTGCAAGTTCAATTCCTAGCGTTTTTGTAGTTAGTCTTATTTTAGGTTATTTATTTGAAGAATACGACTCCCTATGGGTACCTATATTATGTCATGCAGTTTTCAATCTATGTATCTGGACAAGACTTGGATAGATTAATATTCATTTCTTAAAGTTCTACCTTTTCATAATTTCTATAACTTTTTCCGAAAACCCAATAAACAAAAGGTGTTATAATAACTGCACCTTCAAGTATAGAAAAAATAATTAAATTTCTGTAAGTAGAACTTAAGAATAATATACTTACTGCACCCAAAGCTATAACAACAACTATAGCTTTTATTTTTGATTCTTTTCTTAGTTTCTTGCTAATAAGAGGCCTTTCCTCAGTGTCAGCTGGAGCATATATTATATATGAAATAAGACTTATTGCAACTATACCTGCTGCAGTTATTCTGCTTATTGTAATGTTTGAACTTAAATATGCATTTCCTAAAAACAAAATATAATTTATAATGATACATTTTATACTAGAATCAGTGTGAACTCCATTTGCGAATGCCCTAATCAGCGCAAATGATATCACTGCAATAAACGTATATAAAAACAAGTGTAAAAAATATGCTGTTGAAAACAAGATTATAGCTTTAAAAAAATTAATTAGAATTACTTGTATGCCGTATTGAATCTGCTCTACCTCTTCCTCTGTTTTCTCTATACTTCTGCTTACATATTTCACTAGTTTTATACTTAATTTTTCTGAAATCTCCATAAATGCCCTCCAATATTTCAATTATTTACTAAATTAAATTCTATACCATTTTTCAAGTATAAAATACTATCGTTTACGACATATAAATTGCGTTTCGCGATTAACATATGTTAATACTAGTAAAATATGTTAATATTGTTTTATAAAAGTAATCGATTACTAATATAAAAGTAATCGATTACTAATATAAAATTTACAAAAAGAGGGGAAATTAAAATGAAAAATTTAGTAACAAGTAAAAAATTGCCATTACTAATTTCTACAATTGCAATGGCTGTAGCAGCAGCTTCTTCTTCAATGTGCTTAGGATGGGGTTTTAGTGAATGCAAAATGCCTAAATCCTTGTACAAAAAAGACTAGTTTAATTGTTTAATAATTATAAGCTCCTGTTTGAAAATTGAATCTTCAATTTTAGTGTTTAGTAATACATTATTATAATTTTCACTGATAATATCTCTTACAGATTTTAACCCTATTCCTCTGCCTTGACCTTTGGTGGAGAAATCCTTCTCATAAATTTTGTAAATCGGGGGGGTATCCTCAGAACATGAATTACTAATAATAAATGTAACACTATTTTCATTTTTTAAAACTAAAAATTCAATAAATTTACTATCGCATATTTCAGTTGCTTCAATAGCATTATCAAAAAGAATTCCAATAATTCTACATATGTCTATTAAATTTATTGATAGCTCGTTTATATCTTCAATAATTTCAATTCTTGTTTTAATGTCTTTTGCTTGAGCAGTAATTATTTTAGATGAGATAAGCCCTTTTAATGTAGGAATTTTTATGTATTGGAGCAACATAAAGCATCTATCCTTAACTAAAATTTTGCTGCTTTCAGGCATTAGCTCATTTTCGTAAAATTCTTTCATTTCTTTCATATTTCCCGATTGAATATACTCTCCGATTGCATGTAGAATGTTTAAATAGTCATGCTTAAAATTTCTCAAATCACAAGAAACGGCTTCTAAAGCCTCAGTATACTCATGAAGCTTATCTAGTTCCTTTTCTTTATATTCCTGTTCCAAATCTTTTTTTATATTCTCATTATTTGAATAAGTAATCAAAATTATTAAAACAAAAACGCTTCCTACAAGCAAAAGGTTTAATACAACAAAAATTCTATTTGAAGAATTAAAGAATTTTCTTATTATCATAGTATATGAATATACGGAAATAAGAGCTATCATTAGACATATTGATATAAGAACCATATTCTTTTTTTTAATGTTATAAAAATTATTATTGTATATTCTTATAACAAAGGTTCTAACAAATTTACTAATTATGAAACACACTAGTAACATAATCAGAACCAATAATATTTTTGTTTTATTATCATATAATATTGTATTGTACTGAATCTTAAATAGAAAAATTAGCAGAAACCCTGCTAGCGCATCACCTATAGCAAAAATAAGTAATGTAAAAACAGAAATTATTATTGAATAATAAATTCTGTTACATACTAAATAAATATATATACCAAGTCCAATGACCACAATTAGAAATATAAAATTATTAAATTTAAAGTAATAACTTAATGAGCATAATATAAATAGTATGCTACAAAAAATTAAGGTGCTCTTCTTTTTAATCTTTAGGCCACTTATATTGTGAGAAACAAAGCATATAGTAACCGCCTCAATAAAAAAGGTTATCAAATTTACAACTACATCACACATCTATTAATCAGTCCTTTTAAATACCTTGCTGATATATAGCAAGTCTCGTTATTTATCATATGTACAATATGGTTTTCTTTATCAATGGATTTAACTTTATTTGTATTAACTAAATAGGATCTATGGGTCTTAAAAAAATCTTCTGATACTTGAGCTTCAATTTCTTTCATGGTTCCATAAAACTCAAAATGTCCTTCACTTGTATGAATTCTTAATTTATGATCAATTTCTGTTGTTTCAAAAAATAGAATTTCATCAAGAAAAAACTTTGTAATTCTATTTCCAAAATTAATCGTTAAGCTTTCTTTTTCTGTACTACTTACATTCTGATAATCATTATTTGCTGCTGTTATACAATCACTAATTTTTCCTCTAAGACTATTTGTATCACTTTTAATAATATAGTCAAGAGCTTGTACCTTATACTGAAATGTTAACAATGATAATTCAGAATGAGATGTTATAAAAACAATATATCCTCTAGAGTCATATTTCCGTATTGCATTAGCAAGTTCTATCCCATTCATATCTGTGCCTAGTGCTACATCTAAAAAGTAAAGAAAGCTTTTTGTTTTATTCGTTTTTACATAATTAATCACTGTTTCAGGACTATCGGAGGACAGCTCTATTTGGGAATCAATTTTTAAGTTAATTAACTCTTCATTTATTATTTTTTCAACCTGTTTTCTTTGATTTTCATTATCTTCACAAATTACAATATTAAGCATTTCATAACCACCTAATCAAAAATTAAATTACATAAATAGTAATTTATACAATAATTATACCAAATAATATAAAAAATAGCTACTTTTTCATGAAGGTGCTCCCATTTTAACTATTACTGTCGAATATACATTATTATTTCAATAAATTCAAGTAGCTTACTCCATAAAATTTACTTGCTAAAACCTACAATTCATCAATCCCTCAATTCATAAATGGAACTTATTATTCTATTATACACTAAATCTATGAATATAAATTGATTTGTATACATATTATTACACATTATGATAAATTATTTATCATCTAATATATTCTTCCAAGAAACTTCTTAATATGTGCATGTTCTATCGCGAACTATATTATTGTTAATTTTTTATGACTCACGCTTATTAAGTATTCCTTTACAGTAATCTAGTTTACACTGCTTCTATTTCTAGATAAAATAGTTTATACAAGGAAATCACATTATTAAAAGGAGTGTATTCTAATGGAGCAAAGCATTATATTAAATAACAGGGTTCAATTTGTTAAACATCCCGTTGAAGAAGGAGTTTATGTAAAACATATTTCTTCTACTGTAGACAAAGATCTTTTTAATAGTATAGAAGTTAGAATAGAGCCTGGTTGTAAGATATCTCCACATATTCATGATACTTATTCTGAATTTTATTATGCGTTAAATGGTGAAGGCGAGTTTTTGAATAATGGTAAATGGGAATTGTTTAAAAAAGGTGATGCTTTGAAAGTCCCATTTGGAATGGAGCATGGATTAAAAAATACTGGTAAGGATTCCTTTGTTATCTTCTCAACCTTTAGCCTAACACACAAATAACTTAATATAGCCCCTCTTATAATCCCTAGGATACGCTTTACTATCCTAGGGATTTATTTAGTTCAAACTTTATCACAAACTCTAATAATTAACATATTATTTAATAGGGATAGTTCTTATTAGGTTAAGTTTCTTATTATAATGATCAATTTAGTTATACTCTCCCAATATAAAATATAACTCACTAATATTAAAGGAGGAGAAATAGCGTATGTCAAGATACGATAAAACTCATAATGCAATAAATAGACACTCATCTAATTCAAATCATGAAAATAAATATAATGATCAAAATCATTTTGATGATGCTGAGTATGATGAAAACAGTACCTATGAATATAATAAAGACTGTTGTGATGATTCAAATTCTAATTGTTCAAAGCATCATCATAAATGTATAACTGTTTGCGGTGATCCTGGACCTCAAGGGCCTTGTGGTCCTAAAGGTGATCCTGGTGAGGATGGTTGCCCTGGTGCCCAAGGTCCTAGAGGACCAAAGGGTGATCCTGGCGAGGATGGCTGTGATGGTGATCAAGGTCCACAGGGTCCTAAAGGTGATCCCGGCGAGGATGGTTGTCCTGGTGCTCAAGGTCCTAAAGGACCAAAGGGTGATCCTGGCGAGGATGGCTGTGATGGTGATCAAGGTCCACAGGGTCCTAAAGGTGATCCCGGCGAAGATGGTTGTCCTGGTCCTCAAGGCCCTAGAGGTCCTAAAGGTGACCCTGGTGAAGATGGTTGTGATGGTGCTCAAGGTCCACAGGGTCCTAAAGGTGATCCCGGTGAGGATGGCTGTGATGGTGAACAAGGTCCTTGTGGTCCTAAAGGGTCTAAAGGTGATCCCGGTGATCAAGGTCCACAGGGTCCTAAAGGTGATCCCGGCGAGGATGGTTGCCCTGGACGTCAAGGTCCTTGTGGTCCTAAGGGTTCTAAAGGTGATCCTGGCGAGCAAGGTCCACAAGGTCCATGTGGTCCTAGAGGCCCTAAAGGTGACCCTGGAGATTGTTCATCCGATACTGCTAAATGTGCCTGTACTTCACAAATGCGAAATATAATACGTCAAATAATAAAGTTATTTCCTAAGTCAAATGTGCTTGTTAACTATGAAAATCATGGATCAGCAATAGGAATATTGAGCTCTATAAGTTCTTCATCATCAAATATAGGAATGCTAGTTATGACAAATTCTCAAGGTACCGTGACTAACCGAATCAATATATGCAAAATAGTGGCAGTCACACTTACTCATGGCGACTCCTTCTATGATTGTGATGGTGATTTGAAAATATCTGCTCTTCCAGCACCATCACCACTTCCAGAGGGGTGTGAAGCTAGCTGTGAAATTGCTGTAAGAAGCACTTTAAAATCACTTATTAAAACAAGAGAAACGGTAAATATAATAGCTGGTGGAAATTCTCTAGAACCAAATAAAGTAACTGACACTGCATATGGAATAGCTCTACTTGGAAAATCCACAATAGTCTCAACTTGTAGTATAGAAGATATTAAATAGAACTTAAAGAGAGGGGGAGCATATTATATCTCACCTTCACCTCTCTTGTCTATATATACTTATGCTATTTTAGTTTAGAAAAAGGCATTTTCTCCGGTTGATTTTCATTATTGATTATAACTGTTGTAACTTCACGTTTATCTTTAATGAATTCTCCATCCACCATGTTTGCCACTACGTGTTTATAAAATACATGTTTATCATTTGTTTCTATTTCAATATCGAAAGCAATGCTGCTCCTTAAATTAGCACTATTAAACCCAAGCTTTTGTAAGCTTGGATATAAATTGGCATTCTTATCCTCACCAGAAATATCACCAATCCCTATAACATAGTACATAATATTGATATGACCAGTTCCATTTTCTACATAGTAATTACTCCAAGGCTGCTCGTTAGTTGGTTGCTTTTCCAATACTGGAACTGCAAAATTTTTAGGCATTCCACGATTCTGAATACTTATCTGATCTAAAGGTCGACTAATACCTGAAGTCAAAAAAATTGGCGTTCCATAACTAGGTTTCATTACTACTTCGAAATTATTAATAGTAACTGAATTAACTTTATCTCCTTCATATTGAATTAGATTAGAATTTGCAACAAAATTAAGATCCAATGAACCTAAAAGGCCTATGGAGGCTTTATCATAAGTTGAAGGTTTTTCGAATATACATCCTAATCCCATGTTTAAACTCATTTTTGAAATATAAAAAGCTGGATGTTCTTCTACCACAGAAATATCAGATGAAGAAGATGTATTAGGTCTTCTTGGATTTGAGGGTTTAGATGAAGTATTCTTTTGTGGTTTTACTCCTAATATAAGTGCTAAGCTTATTACTACTATTGCAATAAAAATGGAGCTAATTAACGCAAGTCGATTCACTTTTCTAACGGAAATAATTGGCTTTAGCTTTACAGCCTTCATAGCTTTTTCATCTGCATTTCCTATATTGATTTTATTAAGCTCCATTCCAGGGGGATAAACAGCCTTCTCTCGTCGTATTACTGTTTTAAACTTCCATTCATTTAGTTTAGCAGTATTCTTAAAGATTTTTCCTATATCACCCAGATCTAATTTAAACTCTTCTGCCTTCCCGTTTTTGTTGTAATGAGTTCCTTTAACTTTTATAGCATTTACAGCAAAAGGTGCCTTTTCATTAATTACTTCCCAAAAGAAAATTGTTTTTTCAGCTTCATTAAAAAAAGCGGCAACTTGATACTTGATTTTCTTTTTCTTTGAATGTGGTCTTAGATTATAGAAATTGCAAATAATTTCTATATCAGTATCAGCGCCATACTCCCAATGTACCTTTAGGTTTTCCAACTTAGAAATTATACTTAACAATAGCTCCTGTTTATCCATTGATTTATTTCACCTCAATTCTTCTGTAGATTGATAGTATTTACAATTCAAGCAAAGAATAAGACAGCATAGTATTTTTTATTTTATTCAAGGTAATTAAACTTAATTCTTTGTTTCGCTTATTTGAAGAAATCTGCAACTCCGTTGATAAGTCTACTAAACCACTAATTCTTAAATTAGCTGAAGATCCCTTTAGTTGATGTGCAATATTGCTTACTTTAGTATAATCTTCTAGTCTAATAGCACTTTCTATTTCCTTTATTACTTCTGCTAAAGAATCAATGTAGATTTTGTACAACTCTTTCACTTCTTTTTCGGAAAATCCAGTTTGCGAGATAAATATATTCATACTCTCCTTGAATAAACATTTTTCTTCATATCTTTTAGGAGAAATTATAATATATTTTTCTATAACTTTAAGTATACTATCATAATTAATAGGCTTACTGATATAATCATCCATACCAGAAGCAAAACATTTTTCTTTGTCACCCTCCATTGCATTTGCAGTCATAGCAATTATTGGAGTATGTTTCTTGCCCATTTCTAATTCTCTTATTTTCTTTGTGCTTCCATAACCATCTAATATAGGCATCTGGCAATCCATAAATATTATATCATACTCCTTTTGACTACAAACCTTAACCGCTTCATAACCGTCAACTGCAATATCACAGTTCATTTTCATTTGCTGCAACATCATAATAGCTACTTTTCTATTCATTTCATTATCTTCAACTAACAATATTCTAGGGTTTAATCCCTTTTTAGTTTCCTTATTCGAATATTGAGTCATGGTTACTACATTATTGTTATTTTCATTATTTCCTATATTAAATATCTTGAATTTTGCCGTGAAATAGAACTTAGACCCCTTATCTTTAATACTTTCTACTGCGATATCTCCATCCATGAGTTTTACTAATTCCTTTGTAATCGCAAGGCCGAGCCCTGTTCCACCATATTTTCTTGTAGTTGACGCATCTGCTTGGATAAAGGGCTTAAACAACTTGGCAATATCCTTTTCAGCAATTCCCACTCCCGTATCACTAACTTCAAATCTAACACGTACAGTTTCATTATCTTCCTCAAATGCTTCTACAGCTATACTTATTTCTCCCTCTTCAGTAAATTTCACTGCATTGCCTACAAGATTATTTAATATCTGCCTTAACCTAGCAGGATCACCTATAACCTCTTCTGGAACATTAGAGTTAATGAATACATGGATTTCCAAAGATTTTTCATAGGCTTTTGGTATTAGAATGGAAACTGCATCTTCAACAGCAGTTCTAATATTAAAATTTATTTTCTCCATACTCAATTTTCCTGCTTCAATTTTAGATAAATCAAGTATATCGTTTATTAAATAGAGCAAAACTTCCGATGCCGCTTTTGACTCTGCAACAAATTGTTTTTGCTCAGAAGATAAATCTGATTTACTAAGAAGATCTAAAAAACCGAGAATACCATTCATAGGAGTTCTAATTTCATGTGACATATTTGCAAGAAATTGACTCTTTAAAATATTTGCAGTCTCAGCTGCTTTTTTTGATTTAGTTAATTCTTCTTCTATTAAGCTTCTTTCAATTGCCCTTTCCAAGGAACTTGTAAAAACCATTAAAGTAGAATATTCTGCTTCAGACCAAATTCTTTCAGATTTACACTCATCAAACCCAACAAAGCCCCAAAACAAACCTGAAACAAAAATAGGAGTAATAATCATAGATTTAATATTGTATGTTTCCAATCGTTTTCGAAAAAAAACGTTTTTTACCTCACTGATTAAGCCTCTGTAAGCTCTTCCTTCACGCATTTCATCTATAAAATCAGACAACCTTTCAACTGGTATGTTCTTTAACTCTAAATTGTACAATTGATTTTCATTTCCTTCAGAACACCACTCACCAATCATGCTAGTTGTATCTTTTCCACTTTCATCATAATTGTTTTGAAATATATTAACCCTGTCTACTTGAGTTGCTCTTCCAAGTAATTCTAAGCATCTATCAATAGCTTTATAATAATTACGATTTTCTAATAACTCCTTAGTGGATAATGCAACTGCTTCTAGAATCTTTTCTTTTCTAATTAATTCTTCTTCTATATTCTTAATAGCATATCTTTCTTTGCCTTGTTTGATCCTAATAATACTTGGTTTACTTGTACAAGGTTTAATTTCATTACCTACACAGCTGCTACCTTCACTCTTATATGAATCAATGCAAAAAATATCCCAGCTTCTACCCATGATTTCTCCTTGATTATATCCTGTAATCTTTTCTGCATATTCCTTTTGAGTCTTAATCAGATTTTGTAATTTTCTTTTGCAAAACATTATTATAACTTTATTGCTAGACCATGTGCTTTTAAACAACTTACTTTTAACTGATATTCTTAGATGATTTTTCGTATAAAGTGGTATTTCACATTCTGAAATCTTTCCTTCAGAAATTCTATTCATTATACATAAAGCTTCATTTCTAAATTCAGGAGGATATAAAAGTAAAAAACTTAAGCCTTCAAACTCTGAACTTGAATATCCCAATTTTAAAATAGCGGTATTATTCGCCTTAATGACACTACCATTTTCATCAATAATAAATGCATAATCTTCTACCTCATTAAATAAAAAATTAAAATTCATTTCATAATCATTTAATTCAATACTCATGGTAATCCCTCCCCAAGCAAATGAATATATTAATAATTTGTCTGCTTTATCAAGTTAAAATTCGACACTAAGTTGAAAATTCCTCCATTATATTAATGATGTCCTTGGTAAAAGGCTCCAATAAGGCTACTATTTATAAGAAATTTCTAAAATACAAGAGAATATTTATTGTAGAATGATATCTAAAAAAATCACTTGATATAATATTTAGGTATAATATACTATTATTAATATACAATTTTATTTTGTTTGAACATTTGTACTATGTAAAGGAGCTGTAATATGGATGAATCTTTACTTTTGGGGATAAAATTTTTTCTAGAAATTGGAGTAATCTGCACAATAATAAGTATTCTTTCAATAACCTTGTTTAAAAAAACAAAATTAGTAAAATATTTGTTTGCACTCTCAACTTTTCTATTAGTTGTGGTTATTGCTTCAGGGATATTACTACTTAATCCAATTCCTAAATTAAACAATGCTTCTACCAAAACTCCTAAAGTAGATAAAGCTGTTGCTTCTAAAACTAGTATAGAAAAAAAATCAGAAACCAAAGTTACAACAGAAATTACTGCAAAAGTTCCAAAAGTAGAAACTAAAAAAGACAATAATACTCAATCAATGGCTAAACCTTCAGTAGTTTCACAATCTAAGGCTCGAGAACTTGTTGAAACTAAAATTAAGAGCTTTGGAGGTCAAATAAAAGATCCAGTGAAAATCGTTGAAGAAGGCTGGAATGAATATTATTCATTTAATGTATACGAGCCTAAAAATGATAGGTATCTTTCAGTTTTTGTTAATATTGCAACCGGTGAAGTAACGAATACTGATTATGGAATAGATACCATCTGGAATTAGATTGGAAGGAGTTTGTTATGGAGAACTTTGTTCATGAACTAGAAGGTAAAAAAGTTTTATCTAAAGATGATATCCTTTTATTAAAAGAATATGTAAATAAGAAATATAAAAATTATTCTACCTTTGAAAAATCAGATATTTTAGCAAAAGCAGTTCATAAAGTTCTTGATAAAAATATTACTGGATTATCTGAGGAGTATAGTGAAATTGTAAAGCAAGATTTGCTTAAAAACACCATATTAAAAGATGGACAAACTATTCTGCTTCTAGACATATTTGATGCCTACATCTCTGTACAAGATAAATCTGAAGACTTTTTAGAAAGCTTAATTAACTGGACTAATTTGCATGTAGAAAATAAAGTTTCTATATCTGACATAGAATATTATGATTTATCTCACCATAAATTTCACAATGAGTTTAGAAGTACATTTGACACTAGCTTTGACATCAATTTTGATAATAACATTGTCAATAAATACCCTGAAGATGTAGTAAATCAGGTTGAAAAAAATGCTTTTATGGAACCTATACCTGGAATGTCACTTCCATCATTATCAAATTCATACAGAATAAAATACATAAACAAAACTTTCGATTTTACTTCAATAATAAAACTTAAAAATGCTATTAACATATGGGTTGTACAAGATATTTGCTGTTTAATCATATTTTTTATTCTGCTATTTTGTAATAAATATGCTGTGAATAATTCCATTACTGCAGAAAAGGGTACTAGTACAGTCAAAATTTTATCTACAAGTATTTCTAAAAGCGTAAGTACAAAAAATACAATAAATGAATCTTTCATTAACTCTAGTAAATCACTAACCTCAAACCTTCCAGACTATTTTAAGTATAAATCAATAAACCAAACCCTATTGAAAAATTTCTTATTAAAACAAAATTCCCTTCTAGTTGAAGAACCGTACTTTTCAACTATTATTTCTGTTTCAAAAAACTATAATTTAAATCCTCTCGTTCTTTTTGCCATTGCAGGGCAAGAGCAAAGCTTTGTTCCTAAGGAAGAACCTTCTTCTAAGAAAATAGCAAATAATCCCTTTAATGTCTACCATAGTTGGAAAGAATATAATACAAATATTAACGATTCAAGCAAAATCGTTAGTATAACTATAATAAATCTTTGCAAAGACAGACCTGAAAATGAGGAACCCTTTCATTGGATAAATAAAAAATACGCTGAGGATAAAAATTGGTCTGCTTCCGTTCTAAGAATATATAATAAACTAGAAGCAAATAATCTTTTATAGTGTTTTCAATATCCTAAATAAATATGCCCTACGTCATTTCGTAGAGCATAATATATTTTAATAATTGTTATCCTTTAATATAACGTCATGAGCTCCACCTTCAATTATGCTTGTGGATGAAACTAAAGAAATTCTTGCAGTTTTTTGCAATTCTTCAATGGATATAGCACCACAACTGCACATAGTAGACTTAACTTTACTTAAAGTAACATCAAGATTATCTCTAAGCTTTCCAGCGTATGGTACATAGCTATCTACACCCTCTTCGAATTTCAAAGTATTTCCTTCACCAAGATCATACCGTTCCCAATTACGCGCACGTTTGGAACCTTCACCCCAATATTCTTTAACATAGTTGTTACCAAGCTTTATTTTAAGTGCAGGACTTTCATCAAATCTTGCGAAATATCTTCCCATCATAATAAAATTAGCACCCATAGCTAAAGCTAAAACAGCATGGTAATCATGTACTATCCCTCCATCTGAGCAAATAGGAACATATATACCAGTTTCCTTGAAATAATCATCTCTAGCCTGTGCTACTTCTATGATTGCAGATGCTTGTCCTCTTCCTATTCCCTTTTGTTCTCTTGTAATACAAATGGATCCGCCGCCGATTCCAACTTTAACAAAGTCAGCACCTGCATCAACAAGGTACCTAAAGCCCTCTTTATCAACAACATTTCCTCCACCTATTTTAACATTACCTTTATACTCTTCTTTAATATATTTTATAGTATCCGCTTGCCATTCACTATAGCCATCTGAAGAATCAACACATAAAATATCTGCCCCTGCTTTAATTAGCTCTGGAACTCTTTCTAGATAATCTTTAGTATTTATTCCTGCTCCCACCATCAATCTTTTGTTTGAGTCCAATAATTCTAAAGGATTTTGTTTATGATCTTCATAATCCTTTCTGAATACAAAGTACACTAATTGCTTTTTATCATTAATGATAGGCAAGCAATTTAGTTTATGGTCCCATATTATATCGTTTGCTTCACTAAGACTTGTACTTGAATAACCAACAATAAGCTTGGAAAAAGGTGTCATAAAGTCTTTTACTTTTCTATCTAAAGAGTCCCTGCTAACTCTATAGTCTCTACTTGTAACAATTCCCTTTAATTCAGTTTCTAAAGTTCCATCCTCAGTAATTGCAATTGTGGCATATCCAGTTCTTTCTTTTAATTCTAAAACATCTTTCAAGGTGTGCTCAGGGGAAAGATTTGCAACACTCACAACAAATCCTGCCTTAAAGTTTTTCACTTTCCTTATCATGTCCGCCTGATTCTCTATTGATTGAGAACCAAAAATAAAAGATAATCCTCCACATTTTGAAAGTGCTATGGCCAAATTGTCGTCAGATACGGACTGCATTATAGCGGAAACAAAGGGTATATTAATTTCTATTGGCGAGGTCTCATGTTCTTTGAATTTCACTATAGGTGTTTTTAAATTTACTTTACTTGGAATGCAATCTTTCCTTGTAAGATTTGGTGTAAGTAAATATTCGCTAAAGGTTCTTGAAGCATCATTGTAATAATACGCCATTTTATTTATTCCCTCCATCTAGGGATCTCAAATAAAATATCACTAAAATCTTTGCCTTGCTATTTTATTTCATATCCCATATATAAATTTTTACTATTGTATCAAACTTAGAAATTAATGTCAATTTACTATTGATATATATTGTATAAAGTAATTACTAATATTAATTTATTGCCTTTAAATTTGTATATTATCAACGTCATGCTAAAATAGCTCAATCAGGTTGGATAGCTTTTGACTATACAACAGTAGCTTCTAGAAAAAATTGCCATACCTCCCTGCAAGCAATTCTCCAGCCTCAGTTACACAACCTGAATTATTAGATGTATTCCTATATCTTTTTATTTCTAGGTTAGATTTTTCAAACATATTACACTTTCCTCCCTGCTTGATTGGTAATATTAAGCAAGTAATTTAATTAACAGTAAAAAACGAAAGGTTCTAGTATTAATGCTAAACCCTTTCGTTTTTTTACTGTTAATAATTCATTTATACTATTGCAATTAATTTAAAACACTCCTTGTAAACAGGCTTTGATTCTTTAAATTTATAATCTACTATCGTAGAACTCCCTAACTTTGGCTATTTCTTCCTCTTCTAATTTAACAAATTTCTCATTATTGCTTAATTCAATATTAATTTCATCTGAAAACTCTTCATCGGAGCTGTTAAACTTTCCATTTACTTGACTTTCTTGATTTTCACTCATGCATATCATCTCCTGCCTGTAGTCTGTGCATAAATAGAAAATATTATACTTCCGATAATTACTTCTTGACAATAACTATTGTTAATCGTATAATTGCATTAACAATTAAATTGAGTTCAATTAAATATAATTAAATATAATTGAGCTAAACTAAATTTAATTAAAGAGGGTACCAATGGATAAGTATGAGAGTATTAAATTAGACAATCAACTTTGTTTTTCATTATATGCTGCATCAAGGGAAGTAATAAAATTATATAAACCTGTGCTTGATAAATATAATCTTACCTATACTCAATATTTAGCAATGTTAGTATTATGGGAAACTGAGAAGATTTCAGTAAAAGAAATTGGACAAAAATTGCATCTAGATTCAGGAACCCTTACTCTGGTACTAAAGACCTTAGAAGGCATGGAATTAATAAAAAGATATCGAAATTCTCAGGATGATAGAGTGGTGTTAGTTGAACTGACGCAAAAGGGAACTACACTAAAAGATGAAATACTAAATGTCCCAGAAGAAATATATTGCAAAGTTGGAATTACAGAAGAAGAGTTTAAGACTTTAAAAAGTTCTTTAGATATGCTATTAAAAAAATTTAGTTAGTTGAAAGGAAGTATTATTATGAAATTTTATGATTTCTCTGCAAAAAGTATGGATGGAGAAGAAGTTAAAATGGATCAATTTAAAGGAAAGGTAGTCTTAGTTGTAAATACTGCTAGTAAGTGTGGCTTAACACCTCAATTCAAAGAGTTAGAAGAATTATATCTTGAATATAATAATCGCGGTTTTGAAATTTTAGGTTTTCCATGTAATCAATTTGCAAAACAAGATTCAGGCACTAATGAAGAAATACATAATTTTTGTCAATTAAATTATGGAGTTACCTTTACTATGTTTGAGAAAATAGATGTGAATGGAGCAAATGAACACCCTTTATATAAATATTTAAAGGATGAATCAAAGGGATTTTTAATTAAGAAAATCAAATGGAATTTCACTAAGTTTTTAATTGATTCAAATGGAAATGTAATTAAAAGATATGCTCCAACAGTAACTCCATTGAAGATAAAAGATGATATAGAAAAGTTATTATAATTTAGGGATAAAAATAAGAAAAAAAGATTGATTTGAAGGTATGATTTTATTCAAAAAGGCTTTAGTAAAAATACTAAAGCCTTTAAATCTTACATTTTAATTACCCCCAATATTTTGTTATTACTACCTCTATAAATTAAGTATATCTAATAAATGTTGTAGGATTATCACGTTAATATGTGAGTTTAATGTGATTTATTTTTGACATTATACTATCACTGTGATAAAATTAACTAAACGGTTAGTTAATAAAATTACTTAGGAGAACATTATGAATGAAAAATCTAATTCACAAAGTGATAAAGCACAAATAACTCAAGAAAAAATCCTAGAAGCTGCAACTCAAGTTTTTTCAGAAAAAGGTTTTTGTGGAGCTAGAGTAGATGAAATAGCTGCAAGAGCAAAGGTGAATAAAGCAATGCTTTATTATTACTTTGAGAATAAAGAGAAACTTTTAGAAGAACTTATTAAAAGATATCGAGAAGAAACCAGGAAAGTAATTGCAGCTCTTGTAAAAGATATTGATTGGAATAACGAAGCTCAAGCTGATAAGCTATATGAAGAATTGTTCGATTATATGGAATCAAAAAAGAGATATTAAGAGTTATAATTATTGAGGCCCTAAAAGCTTCCTCTAGTGACGATACAATTTTTAATATACTATTGCCCTCTCTTGAATTTAAGCAAAGCAGGCTTAAAGAGAAATCTATTTCAATAGATGATTCTGTTGGACTTATGCTATATTCATTTTTCTTTAGTATGGTTCCAGCATCAGTATTTTTAGCACTGGGAGATCGCTGGTCTGATTTCTATGGTTTTGATAGAGACGAAACAAAAAAAAGATTTAGAGAGGTATTCAGGCAATTTCGTAATACATATTTTAAATCTGTCATAAACGAAAAATAATAGAATTTCAGTTAATTATAGAAGTTAAGTTTACTATGATATAAAGGCTGCGTAAGCCTTTTTTATATTGTTAAATGATCAATTATATATTCTGCTACAGAGTATATTAAATATAAAGTTATAAAGGATGTGTATTATGGATAAACATGAAGAACGTTACATGTGGCTAGCTATTAGTGTAGTTATTGTTGGAACATTTATGGCTGTTCTAGACTCTAGTATAGTAAATGTTGCTATTCCTAAAATGATGACAGTATTCAAAGCTACTCCAGATCAAATTGAATGGGTGCTTACAGGATATATGCTCACTATGAGTATAGTTATTCCACTGACGGGATACCTAGGAGATAGGTTTGGACTTAAAAAATTATATATTTTTGCCTTAACTATATTCACTATAGGATCTGGACTTTGCGGATTGGCAAACAGTACTGAAACAATGGTTGCAGCTCGAGTTGTGCAGGCTATTGGTGGTGGTATGATAATGCCAATTGGTATGTCAATGATATATCAACTTGTACCCCTTGAAAAAAGAGGCTTAGCTATGGGTATTTGGGGTATATCAGCAATGGCAGCACCTGCTATTGGCCCAACCTTAAGTGGATATATTATTGAATATATGAACTGGAGATTGATTTTCACAATAAATATCCCAGTAGGTATTATAGGCGTTACTTTAGCAAGTATACTGTTAAAAGAAACTCCTACAAGTAAAGATAAATCATTTGATATTTTCGGAGCTCTCACTTCTGCTGTTGGATTATTTTGCCTTCTATTAGCATTAAGCAGAGGAAATGCTGAGGGATGGTCTTCTGCTTATATATTAGGACTTTTTGCAGTAGCCACAGTCTCTTTAACAAGCTTTGTGTTTATTGAACTTAATCATAATGATCCTTTGTTGGATTTGCGTATATTGAAAATATTTCCTTTCAGACTAAGCTTAATTATATCTGTAATCACTACAATAGGTATGTATGGAGCATTATTCCTAATGCCACTATATCTTCAAAACCTTAGAGGCTATTCACCAATGAAAGCAGGAATATTGATGCTACCTGCTGCTCTAGCTTCAGGAGCTATGATGCCTATAAGTGGAAAATTATTTGATAAATATGGCGGTAAATGGATAACCGTTATCGGCCTCTCAATATTAACTATAGCCTCCTATTTGTTAAGTAAGCTTGCCTTAGGAACAGCTTATAATACTGTAATGCTTATTATGATGGTAAGAGGTATGGGAATGGGTATTGCTATACTGCCTTCACAAACAGCAGGTATGAATGCCATCGCTAGAGAACTAGCGGGGAGAGCTACTGCACTAAATAACACTGTTAAACAAGTTGCTGGTTCCCTTGGAATTGCTATACTAACTACAATTTTAGGACACAGACAAAAATTTTATGCCAAAGAGCATTATACTATGAAGCATGGGTATATAACAGCTATAGATGATACCTTGCTAGTTGCAGCTATCATATGCTTTGTAGGTATATTTGTAGCCTTCTTGATAAGGAATAATCCTGTAGGTAATCAAGTTCAACAACTGAGCAAAGAAGAAAAGTTGGAACAAGAATTAGTGGAAGAGATTTATATGGAGATTTAATAGTCAATCTGATAACTCTCGAATAATTAAGGAGCTGCTTTAAAATGGTAGTTCCTTTTTTTATTTATACAGTTAATTTCTTGTAAGTCCATTCCTCACGTTGTATAATCTGAATATGTTTACTACGAACTAAGATGCATCAAAAAATATTTATATAGCATAGGAGGATAAAATGAGCAATTTTCATGTTGAATTAAAAAAGGTTATTGATGACTCCTATGATGTTGAAATAGGATTTAATCTTATAAATAAATTGGTAGATGATTTGAATAAAGGTTTAGTAAAAGGAGTAACAAAGTTTGCCATAATAACTGATAGTGAAGTTGAAAAATTATATGCAAATAAAATACATGAACAAATATGCGCTGTTGGTCTTCATGCAGATCTATTTGTATTCCCTGCAGGAGAAAAAAATAAGACAAGACGGACAAAAGAATTTATTGAGGATAGTATGTTAGAGAAGTCCTATGGCAGAGATTGTTGTATCATTGCAGTTGGTGGTGGCGTTGTAACCGATTTAGCTGGTTTTGTTGCGGGTACTTTTGGAAGAGGTGTTCCTTTTATTAACTTTGCCACAACACATTTAGCTGCAGCAGATGCTTCCATTGGTGGTAAAACAGCCGTTGATACGGAGCGTGCTACTAATCTGATTGGATTGATAAATCAGCCAGTTAAAGTGTATATTGATATTGCAGCGTGGAAAACATTGTCTAAGAGGCAGTTTGCAAGTGGATTAGCAGAAACAATTAAACACGCGTGTATAGCAGATAAACCATTTTTTCAGTTCATTGAAAGTAATCTAGATAGTATTTTAAATTGTGACTATGATGTTTGTGAGCAAATAGCAAAAAAGAACTGTGAGATTAAGTACAATGTAGTTATTCAAGATGAAAAAGAAAACAATCTAAGGGAAATTTTAAACTTAGGACACACAGTAGGTCGAGCAATTGAAACTGTAAGTGACTATAAGCTACTTCATGGCGAAGCATTATCAATTGGTATGGTTGCACAGCTTAATCTAGGATATAAATTAGGATATGTTAATGAAGAAGATAAGAATAGGGTTATTGCCTTATTAGAAAGAGCTTGCTTACCAATTGCAATACCTAAATATATTGATTTAGAAACTCTTATTAAAAAACTATATACTGATAAGAAAGTTAGAAATAACAAAATAAGATTTGTATTTCAGCATGGTATAGGTGATATTCAAAAATTTGAAAATAATGCATTTGCTACTCAGATTGAGGAGGGTGTAATAATAGACATGCTTAAACAAATTTTTCCATATATTAAATAAATGGTGCTTAATGGTATAATATTTTATAATATGTAATAATATTGTAGTCATTTCTAAAATGAATGTACTCTATTAACATAATATATAAAAAACTGTAATTATTTTCTTATGAATGTAACAAGTAACAAAATCATAATATAGCTTGGGGGATTATCATGAAAAGCAAAATGCTATTAAAGGCAATCCATTATTTTAACCATTCTAAAAACAATGAAAAAGAATCTAATAGATTAAAGTTTTTAACTACTTTAAAACCTTTGTTCCCTATTATTTTTCTCGTTTCTTTCTCTATCTGTTGCCATTTTTATGTTCTACACACTGGAAAATTATTTGCCAGATATGGTACAGATGGCGTTTTTCAATTGATGTACTTTATACCCTTTCTTCAAAAGGCTTTCCTATCAGCTCACCCATTGTGGTCATGGAGTTACGGTCTAGGAGGAGATGTTTTCGGGCAATTCAGCTATTATTATAGTACCAGTCCATTTTTTTATTTGATGCTTCTACTAAGAAAATTGGGAATTGGAAGTTGGACCTTGGGAAGCACACTAAGATGGAAGTTACTATTTAGCATCTTTAAGCAATCTTTAGCTATGTGGTTTCTATATTTATTATTAAAATATGAGGGAAAGAAAACCTATACTTCTCTTATCGGTGCCATGATATATGGTGGTTGCATTAACTTTATGTGGTTCTCTCTTATATTTGACTTCATGACAGATGCTTATGTATGGTTACCCCTAACTCTGTTAGGATGGAGGATATATAATAAAACAGACAAATGGCTTCTTTTTGTAGTTAGCGCTGCATTTACTGTTGCAAACAGCTTCTATTTCGGATTCATTAGCTTTATTTTTTATATTATATTCATTCTTATATTTATTAATATTAAGGGGAAAACCTTTAGAAATAAGGCAATATCATTTTTTAGTTACATATTACGTTATTTTGTATTTACTATTATAGTATTTGGCCTTTCAGCCGTGGCATTTATACCATCAATTTTAGCCTTTTTCAAAACAGATCGATTTTCAACTGCTGTAAATATTCCTATTTTTTATGATAGCAGTTATATTCTTCAGCTTCCTGAAAAATTGTTCTTTTATTCTAGCACAATAGGATTTCCATTAATTATTTTAATTGTTTTTGCCTTACCTTGGGGGAAGCTTTCTTTAACTACAAAAAGAAAACAATTTTAGCTGGTATTTTCTTTGTTTTATATTTAATTCCCTTCTCAGGCAGTTTTTTTAATGGTCTTTCATATTCTTGTGATAGGTGGTTCTACTTGTTTATATTTTCAGTAGCTTATGCAATTCCAGATTGGTTGGAGGAGAATGACAGACTTAAAAGTGTAGGCTTTCACTTTTTTTCTATTATTATTGCATTATCGTTGTTCTTCTATTATACAAAAGCTAAAAGAGACTTTAATTATACAATCATCAATGTAAAATTAACCTGGATTATAAACGATTTAATCATAGCCTCAGGCTTTATATCCCTTTTAACATTAACCTTGAAAAAGTATATTTCAAAGCCCTTGGTCACCAAGTTTCTAAGCGGTGTTGTTGTGTTATCTGTTGCGGCAGTTCTGATAATTAATACAAATGCTTATTTGTCTCTTGCACCTCCAAATATGACAGAAGAATTATTGCAAGATTCCAGTATGGATAACACTGAAGTAAAAGAGATATTTAACAAGTTAACTCCTTCAAGTAATGAATTCTATAGAACAGTTTTCAGAAACTTAAGCCAAGAAAATGCTCCTCTCAACTATGGTTATTATGGTACAAGTGCATATAACAGCATGATTGATGGAAATCTTCATAAATGGTTAAAAGTTGATTATAATATTTTGAATCCGTATGTCTGTCCAAATAAATACAAAAATTTCGATGACCGCTTGTTCTTGGAGACTAATTTTGGTGTCAAGTATTTAGTTACGGATAAAAAGGATTCCTATATTCCTTCCTACAGATATGTACTGAATAAAGAAACTAATAATTATTATGTGTATGAAAATAAATATAATGTTGGCTTTGATTTGTGGTATACAAATACTGCAAGTGAACAAACCTATAAAAACATGAATATTGCACAGCGAGATACAATGCTTCTTCAAACAGCTACAGTTGATAAAAATATACCTGGACTAAGCAAAAGTTCTGTTGATAATGTAACAACAGAACTCCCATTAAATATGTCAAATGCAGTCACTCAAAATCTAGAATATAAAGATGGGATTTTAACAGCTGGAAAAGATGCATCTATAAGTATACCTCTAGCTAATAGTCAAAATAGTAATGATGGTGAAATTCTATTTTCAATTAATATAAAACCTACACCCGATCAGATGATAAAATTAAATGTTAATGGGAAATCTGCAATTAAAATGGAGGACTCCTATCCATATTCCTACCCCCTTAATAAATTTACTTTTAGGCTTGACGGTAATACTAAGGTGATAAAGATGGATATTTCGGAGGGTAAGTATACTATCAGCAATACTCATGCTTGGTTTAATTCATACAAGTATTACGAAAACTGGATCAATGAAAGAAATAAATATAATTTAGAGAATTTACATATAAACGGTGGGAATATTAAAGGAAATATTAGAAATAATGAAAAGGGTATTCTGGCTCTCAATATCCCCTTTTGCAAAGGCTGGTCAGCAAAGGTGGATGGGCAAAATCAAAAATTAATAAAGGTAAATGGCATACTTACAGGGCTAGTCTTGGAGCCTGGGTCACATAATGTTGAGCTAAAATATCGTACCCCAGGTTTAACTTTCGGAGCATTTATAAGTTTTACCTTCTTTATAGGGATAACTATTTTTTATATTATTAATCGTAGACATAAACGCTCTACTAAAAATGCTATATAGGTGCCACCATAAGTCTTATTATTTATTTAAGTACAAAAGACTATTTAATATCATATACTAACACTAACTATGGCACAAATAGATTCGCTCCTTCAAAAATTTTTCCTACAGCAAGAATTCTACAATAAATGGTTTTAACGTTTTAAATAAATTAATAAAAGATAGGTGTTTTGCATGTATACTAAAGGAGATTTTCATATTCACTCTACTGCTTCTGATGGCGACTTGAGCCCTAAACAGATAATTATTGCAGCAAAAGAAAGTGGAATTGACATTATAGCAATTACTGACCACAATACAACGAATGGAATAAAAGAGGCTGCAGAGACAGGTATGCTGTATGGTGTATCTGTAATTCCCGCAATTGAATTATCAACAAGGTTTCACAATAATCGTATTCATCTATTAGGATATTTTAAGAATATACTTTATACTGACAGCACTTTTGAAGAATTAATTAAGCTTATAAAGGTGCACAAAATTAATAAAGCAAGAAGTATCTTAAGAACTTTTGTGACTACTGAAATTCCAATTAAAACATCAAATGAATCTTGTGGAGACTATCTTTCTGTTTATGAAGGTTTGTATCTACTAAAAACCTTCGGTGCATCCGTAGTATTAGCACATCCCATGCGCATAAACAAAAAAATTCTAAATGAAATTCTAAGTATTCCCTTCGATGGAATAGAAGCAAAATACAGCAGCACTAGCAATACAGATACATCTTATTTTATTAACATAGCCTCAACACGCTTTTCCTTCTATACCGCAGGTTCAGATTTTCACACAAACAAAAGCAAAAATATCAAGCATTCACTTATTGGGGAACAATCCCTTGATTCATCAGAAATTAAAATGTTTTTAAATAAATCAGCTGCTTTATTGTTATAGATAACACATTTATCACCTCGTAGTTGTAGATTTGCAAACAAGATATAAAGAATTGGCTGTGCTCTTCAACAGTCATATTATCTGTATCATAGCAAAATATCATTACTTTTAGATTTACTATAATAATATAAAAAGTACCTTTGAAATATCTGAATTTATATCTCAAAGGTACTTCTATTTCATTTTTCGACAGGTTGCAGTCACCCTATTTTGTATTCTAATAGTACATATTCGTACTTAAAACTTGTATCTTCCGCACAATGATTTATATTACTATTAGTATCCTTTATTAATGCTCCAATTGAAGTTGACTGCCTTCTTTTAAGGTTTTGTATTATTGCATAGGTCATTGCTCTTGCAAGTCCTGAATGCTCTTTGTCTGCTCCCATATACAACAATACATAATTACTGCTTCTAACAGTTTTTTTCCAGAATATTTTTATGTAGTCAATGGTTCTAAGCTTTTTATAGAGCATATTACTATAATCTGGTATTCCGATTAGAAACCCTGCAAGCTTTTCATTTTTATAGACAAGTTTAATAAAAGAATAATCCACGATATACCTGAAAGATGAAAACTGCTTTAAAAAGTCATCTTCTTCTATATACTTATAAACTGGAAAGTCACTGTACAGTGTTATAATCATATGGTATATTTCTCTGAAGCTTTTATCAAAGGTCTTTTTATTTAGGTTTTTAAAGGTATACTCTTTTTCAATAAATTGCTTATACCTTTTTTTATACTCCTTTTTTTTACTATCAATTATTGGAAAACGCTTAAATCTGTTCGAAACATAACGTTTAACCAGAGTAAATTCATTGTCTAAAAACATATTATAATAATAATCCTTATTATAAGGTTCTGCTGTATATGGTGGTTTGTCAAAATTGTTAATTTTTAATCTGTATTTAATCCAGAAACTTGCATCCACTGGCCCTATGATTTTTTTATAGCCTCTCTCTTTAGAAAACTCCCTTATTTTGTTAAATATAATATCTGAAACAGCTTTTTCATTTATACATTCAAAAAACCTGCATAAGCTGTATCATCATTTTCATATGTTGTTATTATAAATCTTCCAACTACTTTATCTTCTTTGTAAACAAGGAATTTATCAAGCTTAAAATATTTACTCAACTGGTGTGTTTCTAGTAGAAGTGATTTTTCTTCTTCTTCATTTTGCATTAGTGTTTTCTTATCATACAGCTGCTTTGGAAACTGTATAAAATCTTTTATATATGACTCTTCCTTTTCAAATTTGATGATTTTCATTATTTCTTCACCTTCACAATCTCTATTTTTCCAGTAGCGCCATCTAAAGATATTATATCTCCAGTCCTTATAGTTTCTGTGACTTTAGATACTCCCACTACAGCAGGTATTCCAAGTTCCCGTGAGATTATTGCTGTATGAGATAAAAGAGACCCTTTTTCTGATACAATTCCTTTTGCTTCATTTAATAAAAACACCCAACCTGGGTCTGTCATTTTAGTTATAAGTATTTTGTCTTTAATATTTTTCATATCTTCCGGTGCTTTAACAACTACAGCTTCACCTATAACGCATCCACTTGAACAAGGAATGCCAAACATTTCAGTGTCTTTTCTATCAGTTTTTGAGTATTGTGGGCAAATTCCTTTCTTTTGAACAATATCTTTTTCAAAAATAATCCTTGAATAATCAGGTAATTCCTTATAATACAAATAATCTGCTTTTCTTTGATTAATAATGGATAAAATATCTCCTTGTCCAGTTTTTGAAATACTGAAAATTTCATCTATTGTAAGATAAAAAATATCTTCCTTTTGCTGAAGAATTCCTTCCTTTACAAAATTAGAGCCAAAGGTTAAAAAAATAGCTCTTACCATTCCATAGACTCGGCTTCTATTCATACGAGAAGTTTCTCTATTTTCAATTCCTGCCCTTGCTTTCTTTGCAAAAAAGATTCCTTTGGTATTTGTTTTGTAATTTTCTCTTTTGTAAGTGATTCTCTCATACTATTAAATTTTTCTATGTCTTTTCCGTATTCTACAATCTGTTTCATAAGTAAAATTGGATTTGAACGATAAGTTTCACTTTCCATTTTTAATTCTTCTAAAGCTCTATCGCCATACCTTTGTATATAATTCCAAAAATCACTTGCAAACTTTGCTGTAGCCTCGCTATTTATCTTAAGCTTACATAGAAAATCTACAGCTTCTTCATCACTCTTAATATTTTCTAAATCTTTAAGAATTTCAAGTTCTATAGCCTTTTCTGTAAGTTTCATAAGTGTAGAAATTGGTTTTAAACTTTCAATGTTTGTAATTCCTGAAATATAATCATTTGTCTTCTTTTCATAATCTGCAATCTTTCTTCTCTTTAAATTATTTTTCAAAAGACCTGTAAATAGAAAAGCATACATATCATTTAATAATGTAATATCCCAGTTTTCCAAAATTCTTCTTTTAATATCTTCAAATAAAGTAATTAGCTCTTTATTCGAAAGATTTTCATTATATATGGAATCAAAATGCTTTTGTACCGCTATGAAATCTTCATTTAATTTTTTCATTGCAGCTTGAACATGAAAGGCTTCATAAACAAAGTTCTTATAAATATAAATCCTCTGCCAAAAAGTAAGTGGATTTTTATCTTCTTCATAAGATTTTTGCTTTACACCAAGCATTTCTTGCCAAACAGGAATAATTTTTTTACTAAAGGGAAAAAATTTAATTGCTGTATACCAGTTATTTATCTGATAATACATCCTTCCATTTACACTTGCCACCATATTGTTAAATACATCATTGTAACTTTCTAAAACCTTTTCATCTTTTAGACACCTTTTAGCAAGTCCTTTAAAAACTCCACTATAAGCTACCTGTACAAAAGATGCTGTAAGTGGAAGGCTTATGCCTGGATAGCTCTCTACAATATTACTATTATCTAAAATTAATGGATGTTTATCCTCCAGAGTTGTAATATTTCTAACCTGCAATATATGAAGCTCCTTATTAATAATTCCAAATTCCATATCAATATATTCACCAAAGGTTTTCTTAACCTCTGCAGCTAATTCAATTATCTTGTGCACTAATTCATCATCTATTACTTTTGCATTCTCCTGACTTTCATAGTAATATAGATCATCTGTCAAATTGTAATAATATGATGTTGTAGGAACTAAGTCATTTACTACATTCTCTCCAAGACCCTCACCTACAACAATTACACTTTCATTTAATATACCTTGAGGATTTGCACTGAACAAAATACCTGATACCTCAGGATTAATCATCTTTTCAACAATTACATTCATCTGAAGCTTTTCGTGTTCAATATGATTATATTTGCAGTACTCTTTTGCACTACTATTTTTAAGAGAATTAATGCATTTAAAAATAGCTTCTCTAAGCTTTTCTTTTGTTACATTTAAATATGTATCAAACTGTCCTGCAAATGATATCTTTTTCCCATCCTCCATATTAGAAGAGGAACGAACTGCAAAGGCAACCTCATCTTGTAGAAAACATGATAAAATCTCATCAATAATTTCACTGTTAATATCTTCTTCCTTTTCTATAGTACTTCCTTGAATACAGACTAATTCTGGAACCTTCATATTCTCTTCTTGCATCCTAAATAAATTTTCTGCTTTAGTTCCAACATTATATTTCTTATAATTATCTTTATTAACTATATTTATCATATGCGTCCAACCAATAAATAACTCATAACTACTAATGCCATTGTACTCATAGTAATATAAATATACCTTTCTACCTTGACCACAAGTTTAAACTTAGTTGGGTCTTTAGCAAACTCTAACAATTTCCACGTTATCCACAATACATTAATAGAAAGTGGAATTAGTGCTAGAACGTTTAATTTATATATCAGTAGAAAATTTGTTACAATATCTATAAATATAATTATCATTACAAAATATGTTGCTTTTTTGTATCCAAATATTTTTGAGTAGGTTACGTATTCTGTTTCATCTTTTGGTGCTCTGATTTTTCTAGATACTTCCCAAAGTAAAGCTGGAAAATACAGTGTGAATAAAATTAGGAAGTTTATAAAATTAAAAAATCCAATATTATATTGAATACATGCAAATGAGATAACATAAATATTTATAATCATCTGCACTGGATTGTGTGTTACTAAAGCTAACGGCAGACTTTTTTGTATTCTGTTTTTTTGAAAGAACCACACAGACATTAATGATCCATAAAAATATAAAAAGAAAAAATATGGGATATTGTTCATAAATGTAACATTTAAAACTACAGTTACAACAGTTAAAATAGTCAAAAAAATAGCTAAATCTTTCTTTTTTACTCTTCCTGAAGGCAGTGCCCTTTCTGGAAAAAGCCTACTGTCTGATTCATAATCTTTAAAATCATCTGCAATTCTTATAAGAAGAAGAAAGCTAAAAATCGTAAAACTACCTACAAATTCACTTGCTGATATATGAAAATCTGTAACTCCATGATTCATAAGCATAATAAAATAAATATCTGAAAAAATTATTATTCCTAAAAATAATCTAGGTATAATTGGATACATTTCATCAAAATAGATATTTAATCTTTTAATCATACTTGTCCCCCATCTACAACAAATTTATTATTTTTCTTCTAACTTTTAAAAGCCTTTCAAAAGTACGCATAATAAAACTACTGCAAGCACACTAAGAAAAATGTATTCCTTGCCTTTTGGTTTATGAATTTTGATATTTAATATAAACAAAACACCAACAATAAACATAATACTTCTATATAATATAAAGAAATATTCATCCTGAAGGAAATATGAAAATAAAAAAACTACAGGCAGGATAAGCGCAGCGTAAGTTACTGGAAGTCCCTGATAAAAGTTCACAGGAACATCTTTATTATCTTTCAGTGCATGTATATTGAAATATGCTAAACGTATGATCCCTGCTAATGCATAAAAAATATATAGGCAACTGTCCATCCAGGAATTTAATCCAAGTCCTATGAAAATAATAATCGGAAATACAATAAAATTAAAAATATCTGCTAAGGAATCTATCTCAACTCCAAAACTTTTTTCCTCATCATTTCTTTTGCACATTCTTGCTATCTTTCCATCAAATAAATCACAAATGCCAGCAACTACTAAGCACGAAAGTGCATAAAAATTCTTTCCATCAAATGCATATATCATTCCAACTGCAGAAATTGCCACCCCAATATAAGTTAAAATAACTGATTTATTGTATTTACCAATAAACATATCACTTAATCTGAAACCCATTCTATTTCACCTGTTTCTCCATTCATATAGATTGTACTTCCATCCTTAATAGATTTAGTAACATTTTTAGCAGAAACAATACATGGTATTTTATACTCCCTAGCTACAATAGATGCGTGACATAGAATTCCGCCATGTTCTGTAATTAGTCCTCGTAGACTTGAAAATCTGCTAGTCCATCCAGTATCCGTGAATTTTGTTACGAGAATATCACCTGTATTAATCTTGTCCATATCTTCTACAGACATAATCACCCTTGCTGTAGCCGTAACTTCTCCAAAGCTACTTCCAACTCCCTGCATTCTTTTGCAATCAGATTCTCTCTCTTTTACTACGCTTTTTTTCTTTATTCCAAGTTCATCAGGATTAGAAAAATTTCTAAAGGAAATATAGTAATTTCTATTTCTTTCTGCTATATCTCTTAAATCCTCAACCTGTATCTTATTTTCCATAAAATCAAATATATCTTTTATCTTAAGAAACCATATATCTTCACTATTCTTTAAAATCCCCATATTTACATATTTATCAGCAAGCTTCAAAGTATACATTCGTATCAAGAAATAATATCTGGTAGAAATATCTTTCAATTCTTCTCTCCACCATAAAAGTTTTCTCATATACTCTATATCTTTTTTTAAATGTTTATATTTTATTTTTCCATATCTTTTCTTCAGGCTTATTAAAGAATCTTCATAAGAATAAGATATTTTTTCCTCTTCTGAATTTAACATTTGTTTTATTATTTTAATAACTGAAGTAATATCTTCAAAATAGCATGGATAAGATACATCTAATTCTCCATCGGAATGATAACCATATGCCTCCATATGTTTATACAATTCTTCAAAATAGTATCCTGCTTTAAAATTTTTATAATCACTATTTATTTGTTCTGTAGAAGTGTCATTCCAGTAATTATAAATTGTACTTTTTTCTTTTATCATTAAGCATAATATTTTTAATGATTCCTTCAGTCTCAAATGTGATATATTCTCAAGGTCACTTATTAAATTTAAATATTCTTCTTTTTCAACATATTTGCTCATTTTATCTTTGAACAAAGTCTGCCATATTGTATTTATAAAAACCTGACTAAAATAAGCAGATTCGCTTGTATGATAATCATCCTTTACAAGCTGTATCCAATGCTTTTCTATATTCTCTACTTCATTAGTATCAATAAGACTATTGAAGTAATAATCATATTTATCAATAAGTGTCTTTTTAATGTTTTCAAAATTATTTGTTCTAATAGAAACAAGACGTTTATATGAGATTACTGTCTTTATAAATGGCAATAACGTGCGTATATTAATTTTTGTAACATTTCCACTACCCTCATAACCTACGGTAACGCCTAAATCCTCATCAAAATCTCTTTCTATAAATCCAGGCACTTTTGCCATAACTTGTTTCACCGCACCTAAGTTCCAGTAAGGCCTGGCATAAAACATTTTTCCAAGCTTCACAGTATCTCTCTTGTTCCATAACTTAGTTTGCAGAAGGAAGTGTCCCAAGCTGTCATCCCATACATATTCATACAGGCTCCACATAAATGGTTTGCATACTTTGCTAGAGACACCGCCATCCTTAAAATTAGCATCTGTCCATGTACCCTCTATATGAGAATAGCTAATATTCGTTATAGGTCTGGCCTGGAGCAGATATAGTTTGTCCTTGATAAAAGCGAATTCAATATCACAAGGAAATCCATATTCTCGTTGAACCGAAAGTGTAGTTTTTATTAAATTATTTAGTTGCTCTTTATTTAATGCATTACTGCCCATAGGAACAATAAACTTTTCATTCCTCCAATCATAAATACAGCGACTTGGTACTACCTTTCCGCTAACTAAATTTTCTCCTATTCCTTCTGCTACCTCAACAATAATTTGGCTATCGTTTCCATTCATGGGGTTTATGGTAAATACAACTCCACTTTTTTCTGCCTCTACCATTTCCTGAATTATAACGCATATCTTAAAATTATCTCTTTCTATATTATTTTCAACAAGATAATGAAGTACTTCTATACTAAACATAGACTGATAACATTTCTTCACTGCAATTTTTATATTTTCAAAACCATACACATTTAAGAATGTTTCATACTGACCTGCAAAAGAGAAATCACCTAGATCTTCCTTTGAACTGCTGCTTCGTACAGCATACTTTTTATTTTTATCTAAGAATCCTTCTATCTCTTTCCACTTCTCATTTGGTATTTCATATTCTTCTAAAATGCGCTTCATTCTTTTGCTAATAATCTGAATGTTATTTATGTTCAATTCTTTTAAGAATTTTTCAAATTGTTCTTTCCTAGGACTTTCTAGAAAAATGTCTGCGAAAAAGTCCTCGTCTAATACAATTCCATCTGGAACGCAAAATCCTTTACGTTTAAGATGCATAACAGACTTAGCCTTTTCACCAATGTTGTCATATTGTTTTTTGTCATCTAATGCAATAATCATAATCTCTCCTAAAATCTATTATTTCTTAATTTAAGTGAATATAAACAAACGTTTACAATTATATGTGTAAATGCTCCAAGTAGTACATAAAATATATAAAATCCTAAACTCATTTTATATACTATACAAAGAACTAAAACACAGCCTATTAAAGAATCTGCTTGATCAAAGAAAACGCTAAACAAACCTTTAACACCTTCCACATGTTTTCCTGGTTTAATATTCATTCTTCGTTTAATAAAGCTATTGGGAAGTTCAAAAACAGCATATGCTGCTCCCCATAATAAACCAATCCAAAAGGTATACATAAAAGTATTGTTATGATTTACGTATAAATAATTATGGTGAGATAAAAAAACACTTTGTCCACATACTGCTCCAAGAAAAGTCGTTGCTATTATCCCAGAAGCAATCATTCCAAAAAAACCTTTCCAGGTCTTATTCTCACCAAACAGCCTTTTTCCATCCCTCAAAATAATATTGTTATCCATTGGAATCTTTAACCCAGTTGCTAAATCACTTTTGCACCAAATCATATTTAAAATTCCAGCCAAAATTACAGGCATCATACTTATATACATTTCTAATATAGTAATTTTAATATTCATATTTTTATCATCCCCTCTGTCTACCCTTTATTGACAGGGTTTAGATTTTAACAAGTAATTCTCAGGTCATTGCTGTCCATGTCAACAAGAATGAGCTCTGAATCCGTCAGCCATCAGCTTTCAAAAAATCTCCTATTAGTCAGAGGACTGTACTCTTTTTTATTAGTAATGAATTTATTCATAACCCCCTTTTTCCAAAATTTTAAAAAACATACTGATCCATTACAGTACTTCTTCCTCCTTCCCTTTTCCAATACCTGTAAGCTAGTGTATGCCAATTTTATACCAAACATACATAACAAATACAAGAAATAGAATTGAAAATGCTATCTTTAGTTGGCTAATAAACTGTAGTAATTAGTATGATTTAGGAACTGATTTTATAGTAGTTCCTTTTTCTATTTATATAACTATTCAATTGCAATTTATTCCAACTATTGTGCAATTTAATTATTTTTACTGTAGATAATAAATTCTATAGAAGTTATGGGCAGTAATACTACTCTTGAACTAGGTTTGTTAATAGCTGATGAGTCGTCAAGAGGTAACGGAATAGGAACAGAATGTATAAGATTGTTTGTTAATTATCTTTTTAAAACAAAAAATATAATGAGAATCCAATATACAACTCAAACTAACAATATAGTACTCGGTGTTGTTACTGACCTATATAAAATAATACAGAATAAAGAAGCCTTTGCATTTACAGATAGTCTAATTTGAGGGTTGTAAATTTGAAACTGCTGGCAGCTTACAAGAAGGCAAAAAAAGTATGGATGCTTGCTAAACTTCCAGAAAATTATAGGATTGTGATTATGATGAGAAATGGACTTTTAAAAATATAGTTGCAGAATTGATGGCAACACTTGTAAAATATGATATAGGAATTCATTGTCTACCATTGACTTGGGATGAAGAAATTCAAGAAAAGGCTGTCGAATGTGCTTAAATAATCTATTGGGAGGTTTTATTGGATGAAAGAAAAATTACTGAAAATATTAAAAAATGACTATTACATGGAAAATGATAATGAATGTATTTGTCCTGGATGTGTTTTTTATCATACTACTACTGATTTATTTAAAATACCAGAGGAATTGCTAATGAAACGCGCTAGGGTTGAAGTTACTCATGCAATAACCGAATTAGGTGAATTACTTAATGAAAATAAAATTGATGGTTGTATTAATCCTTTTTTAGTATCAATAGTTGTATTGGAAAATTTACTAGAAAAACAAAATTTAAAGTTAAAAGTTTTAAGAGAAAACGCCCTTATATTAGGCTACATACATTCATTTGTGCAATATCTTTGGTATGCACAAAATATAAAAAGGCTGCATCCTAATTTTTCAGATAGTCGAATTAACAAAATAATGTTTAATACAAATGAAGTTGATAATATTGAACATATTGAAATTGGAATTGAAGCTAAAAAGAAAAATAAGGCTTTAGAAGGTTATGTAATATTTGTACCTACTCTTCTAAATGATGGTTCTGTGGATATGGAATATAAATTTATAGGTTCTGCTCAACCTTTTGGCATATTTAAATAATACATATAAATTAACATCATGTTAGAAAAATGTTAGAAAATCTATGAAGTGTATAAAAAATGGCTCTGTGTTAACTCGTAGAGTCATTGATTTTGACGGAGAGAAAGGGATTTGAACCCTTGGAACGGAATAACCCCTTGGCCCGTTTTCGAGTCTTGCTGAATACTTTTCTTGTAGTCCCCCATACTGATGGATGCTTGCTTCTGTTGATGTTTAGTTTAGTGAGTTGTCGTCGTATCGGCGCCACATAAAGACTTTTACCTAGTATTATATAAAATGAACTTTAAACTAAAAAATCATATATTAATTAACCTTATATAAAATATAATGATTATTTTTGTTTTAATATTTCATGGCAATTTAAAATCTTTATTTTTCACATTATTACTGAATGTCGTACTAATAAGTTCTTCCCACATCATGTATTCTGACATATCATCCCCCTTGAATAATTCCAATACCATGCCTACATTAGGTGCATAGTATATTTTCATCATCAACCCTACATTGAGGTTTATTCCATAAAATAACTGAAGACATATTACGGGATACGTTAAGTGGTCCACCTCCAGTATAAAAGTTTGTTTTATGCAGCCATTCTTTAATTGGTAATTGTATACAAAGTCGCTACGTGTACCACTTGCGTTCTTTAATGTCTGAGTTTCATTACAAGTAATTTGCATTTCTGTATCACTAACCTTTTTAGTATGAAAACTTTTAGAAATGGTTTGTATTGTTACTTTTTATGTGTAGTATAAAAAAATTAACAAATAGACAATATATATATATTAATTTTAATAGCGTCCTGGGTTTTATAGGGGGAGGGGGTTAATATGCAACGGGAAAAAGGTATAAATACTTCAGAAGAAGAAAAGGTGGAACAAGCAAACTCATACTTTCAGGTTAAAAATATTGATACTTCTGTGGATAAAAACTTACTTTTCATAAAAAATCAATTAGGAGATAGTATTGGACTCTCTGAAGGTAAATTTAAAGCTTTTGGAGGATATATAGAAACTGGTATAATATTTATCGATAGTCTTTGTGATAAAGAATTAATAAATAATCAGGTGATTTCTCCTTTATTACAGGGAAATTATAAAAATACTAATATACATAATGATATATGTATATTAGCACAGAAACTATATATTTCATCATTAAGCACTATCAAAATAGAACAAATGGAAGTTGTTATAACTGAATTATTAAAGGGAAATACAGCAATTTTTTTTGAAAAGTGTAGTAGTGCACTTATAGTTCAAAGCAGAAAGATTGAAAAAAGAAATATAGATATGACACAAAATGAAACAACTGTTTTTGCAGCTAAAGAAGCTTTTGTAGAAGATATAGAAACTAATATTAGTATGATTATTAAGAGACTTCCTATACCGACACTTAAATTTGAAACTTTTACTTTGGGGCGGTTATCCCGTACAAATTCAAAATTTCTATGGATTAAAGGTTTAGCTAAGGACGAAATCATAGAAGAGGTGAGAAAACGTCTTAGAGATGTAGATACTGATATGATAGATGGTGCTGGTACTTTAGCTGAACTTATACAAGATAAGGCTACTAGTTTATTTCCAACAAGTAGATTGACAGAGCGTCCAGATGTAGTTTCAAGAGCACTGTCTGACGGTCATATTGCAATACTTTGCAACAATAGTCCTTTTGCACTAATAGCACCAATGTCCTTATGGGATGGCTTTAAAACTATGGATGATTATTCACAGTCGCCTTATGCTAGTTCTTTATTAAGAATCACTAGAATTATAGCTTTTATTATATCTATTATCATATCACCTCTGTATCTTTCCTTTGTTACTTACAATCATACTATTGTTCCACCTACTCTTGCTTTGAATATTTCTCAAGGAAGAGAAGGAGTTCCATTTCCTTCAATAATAGAGTTAATCAGTATGACAATTGTTATTGATATAATTCGTGAAGCTGGAACACGCATGCCAGGAATGGTAGGCTATTTTATAGGAACCTTAGGTGCAGTTGTAATTGGTCAGGCTGCAGTATCAGCAGGCTATGTAAGTGTATCTCTTATCATAGTGGTGGCAATTTCAGCAATTGCGTCATTTGCTATTTCATCACCTACAATAGTAAATGCTTCAAGGCTAATTAATTATTTTTTGATACTGTTAGCAGGATTTTTAGGGATATTTGGTTTTTTCAATGGTATTTTTATTGTTTTATGGAGAATGTCAATCTTGGAATCTTTTGGTGTACCATATTTATATCCCCTTATACCAGTAGAATTTCAAGGATGGAAAGATCTCCTTATTAGGGCTCCTTTCAAAATGTTGAAAAACAAGTTAACACTTATTGCAAATGTAAGTGATGATAAGGCTGAAGGCAGAAAAAAACAATGAAATATCTTATAAGAGAAGGTGAATTCCATTGAGATATGATAGGTTCACAAGA
Organism: uncultured Clostridiaceae bacterium; assembly: GCA_963791805.1. Lineage (GTDB taxonomy): Bacteria > Bacillota > Clostridia > Clostridiales > Clostridiaceae > JACMJL01. The sequence continues at coordinate 768,380 of CAWBTU010000003.1, read as the reverse complement.
GAACAACTTATTTTTCTTACATTTGAAGGTGGTTGCAGCAATATGGCATTTAATTTTATTTGGGCTGTAAATTTAGCGGGAAGAAGCGGTTGGATTGCAATATGTATAGGGATTCTTTTGACAATTCCCTTTGTAATTGCAATGTTATACTTAAGCAAAAGGTATCCTGAATGTAATATATTTGACATTATAAATATTAGTTTTGGAAAACCTTTGTATACAATTATAGTAATAATTAATACAATAATAAATATTTTTTTAGGAGTAACTATTTTAATTTTTTTGACCGGAACAGTTAAGATATATTTTTTACCTTTAACGCCTGTATGGGTGATTACACTCTTTGCTGTTATAATGGCCTTTTTATTTGTAAATAATAAAATCCTACTCTTTGGAAGAACTATAGAATTACTTGTGATATGGTCTATATTCAATTACTTCACAGGTTTTTCCCTTGGTTTCATAAAGGAATTTCAATTTGAAAATATATTTCCTATATTTGATACTACACTATTAAAATTTGGAGAAGCAGTGTATTTTTCTTTAGGTTCAGCCTCTGAAATATTACTGCTTACAGTAGTGATGGTTGGACATATGCCACAAACAGAGGGTAATAGGGGAAGTATAATAAAAGGAATTGGACTTTGGGCCTTTATATTGCCACTGGCAGTACTTATTATGCAGGGTATATCCGGAAGTGAATTGTTATTACGTACTCCTTCAGTAGGAGTTGAAATATCAAGATCTATTTATTTAGGAGATTTTTTTAGAGGATTAGAGTTATTCATTTTATCTACTTATCAACTTATCTGTACTTTAAAATTATCAATATATTTATATTGCACTTGGATACCTATAAAAAAATTATTTAAAGAAAAATATTCTTTTATTGTATTGTTTTTAATTTCACTAATAATGTTAGTTTTCTCCATAGTATTGAATTCCTATAATAATGCATTTTTTATTTCTATATTTATGAGCTACTACATTCTTTTACCTTTTATAGTAATTGTTTTAATAATAGCTTTTCTAGGTATTTATATTAAGAAAAAAAGATCTGGAAGTGATGTGGGATGAAAAGGATAATATTTTTAATATCATTATTAACCTTTATGTTTTTTTTTGGTGGCTGTTGGGACTATACAGAATATAATCAAATGATCCAAATCTATTCCTTAGGACTAGATTTAAATACAACGTCAAATGAAATAGCAATGACATTGCAATATATTCCAATTTCTAAATCACTTGGAGAAAAAACAGGTGAGACAAATAAAGGAATAGTATACTCTGCATCTGGTATTACAATAATAGATGCATTAACAAAGCTACAGCAAGCAAGTCCTAATAAATTATTTTTTGGTTATCTACAGGTTATAGTAATTAGTGAAGATGCAGCAAAATATCTTATGAAAGATCTATTTGAATTTTTTGATCGTACTCCAACTATACGTAATTCTGTAAGCATAATAATTGTACCTGGAAAGGCTGAGGGGGTAATCGCCACTCATGATCCTAATTCTGTAATCTCATCGGGTAAAAAAATACGTATGCTTTTAAATTCATCTGAAAGTAACGGTAATACATATTCCGTTACTCTACATGATTTTTTGCAAATGATGGCTAGAGAAGGTGTTGAACCGGTAGCACCGAGAATAATAACTACATCACCCAGTAATGACCAAGGGGAAGCTTTAGGTGGAAGTCAAAATAGCATGAGATTTGCTGTGGGAAAGAGTGGTAATATGGTGGCTAGTGGCATGGCAGTTTTTAAAAAAGACAAATTTGTTGGTTGGCTTAATGATAAAGAAACTTTGGGACTAAATTGGATATTAGGTAATAAAATTACCATTTTCAAGACTTCCAATATAGATAAACTCATTTCTAATGATAATACAAAAGATTTGCCACTTTATGCTGATCTTAGAAAAATGCTATACTTTAATGTAACAAAATCAGGATCCAAAGTTAAAGTTAAAATAGAAAATAATGAACCTGTTATATATATAGAAATTAAGGTTGAAGCAGCCTTAAGAAAATATTATAGTGATGGAGGAGATGAATACATAACTCCAGATATAGTTAATTCAATTCAAAAAAGCTAGAAAGCAGCATATATTCAGATGTTAAAGCAGCACTAGAAAAAGGCAAACAGGAATTAGATTCAGACATATTTGGATTTGGATTTAAATTTTATAGACAGAATCCTAAGGTATGGCATGAATATTATGAAAAATCTTGGGACAGTATATTTCGTGATATTTCTGTTAATGTAAATGTTAAGGCAAAGGTAAATAATACTGGAACAAATATTAAAAAATTCTTTATAAAATAAAAATCTTCAAATAAAAATTTTAACAGAAGCTGTAAACCAAGTTATATAAAATTTATCACTAGCGTTCATCAATTAACGAAATTTCATAATTGACTTTTAAAAATATCACATTCTCATAGTTATAATGCTACAAATATCATTTAATGGCTTATTTATCCTTTATAAAAGGGCATAGGATACCCCTAAGCGTTAGCTTATGGATTTATATGGAATTAAGATATTCTGCTAACTACCTAAGAAAACGAACCAAGAAAATTCCTCTACATTTACTTTAGTGGTTAAAGAATGCTTTATTTTACGCTTAATATTTGTTAAGCCGTAGGCAGATTTGATTTCATTCTGTATTAATCTTAATATTATAAATGTAATTATTGCTGATATTATCTGCATCATTACAGCATTTAAACTATTTCCTATAAACTTCTTTATTTTTAATTTTTGCTTAATCCATTTGAAAAAAAGCTCTATCTCCCAACGTTTTTTATACAGCCATGATATTTCTTCTGTGGAGAGATAAAAGATATTTGTTACAAAAACTAATTCATTATCATCTTTATCTAGAACTTTGATTATTCTATATTTTTCAGTAGTTTTATAAGTGCTTTCTTTGCCAAGATAAACAACTTTGTCATGAACTATTTTTATGTTATCATCTAATAGTTTTTCATCACAACGAGTTATGTCTAAATCCTCAATTTCATCAATTAAGGCGTTCTTCTTAAGTCTAGATATAAAGAATCTATTGGTCTTTGTGTAGTAATCAGATTGTTCATAATCAACATAAGCTCTATCATAAATATAAATGCAATTTTCTTCAGACATTAGTTCATCCAATTTGTTTTTATCATGAACTTTAGCATTGGTTACGACTATCGTTTCAGGAACATTTCTACCTAAATCAAATTTAGTGTGCATTTTAATTCCTGCTTTGGTACTTCTAAATTTAGCCCAATTGAAGTAAGTCATACCCATGCTAACAGTTGTAGAATCAATAAGTTTTACTGAACCAAATTTTTTAATTCTTTGACTAGCCGGAATTGAAATAAGAGCTTTAAGTATAATATCATTCATTATCGGAAGCAAAACTTCATAATTTATATTTTTGTTATAATTTGATAGACTTCCCAGGCTCACGCCTTTTATTAATTGCTTTAATTCGGAAGGAGATTTCATAAAATCATTAATATCTCTTAAACTATCTAGCTCCGCTATATGAAAATATATTAGTGATTTTAAGTGATTCTCTATAGTTAGATAATCAATATCTAGCTTATAGGCAAATATTTTCAATACATTCCAATCAATTAAATCTATAAGTTTTTGGAATACTAAAGTATAATTATCTTTAATGATCAGCAACTCCTTTGCTATTTATTTTTGTGGTGATTATAATTATGAAGGAGTTGCTGATTTTTTCATTATAATTTTGATGGATAAATTTGATAATTTTTCACTTTAATTTTGTCAATATGAAATTTGAACCAATCATTGAACGCTAGTGAAAATTTATTACAAAAGCACAACTATTCTTTCTAGGATGGATTGGAATTAGCCATTAATTTATTAATTAAAAGCCTTTCTAAATGATGTATTAAATTTAAAAAGTCTACATCATTTATGGTGAACGGTACTATAAATGATGCGGACTTTTTCAGTTGCAATTTGTAAAAAGAAGAGAGTGTAAATATATTAATTTTATAGAAATCTATACATATGCTTTTTTAGTAAATTAAACTGGCTTTGTAATCTCATCATGAAATACATTATCAGCTTGGAAGTCGTAATGGATAAGTCCAAAATTCACCTTTGTGGCAGGCACTTTTTAAAAAATTTAAGCATATATAGTTCATTTTTAGCCTCAGTTTCCTTTGGAAAATTTGCTAATACATCTTCCATCCAGTCCATCAGGGCACCATAGATATCATCTATTTTCCTTTAGTCTTAATTTGCGTCGACAAATCGTCGTCAGGAATACCACATTATAATTAGTAACAGTAAAAAAGCTCTAGCACAATCAGCTAGAGCCTTTGATATTGGCAGAGAGAGAGGGATTTGAACCCTCGGAAGAGAATAACCCCTTCGCCTGTTTTCGAGGCAGGTACCTTCGACCACTCGGACATCTCTCCAGGTAATAAGTCACAATTTTTAGTATACCCATTTACTTAAAATTAAAGTATGCTAAATAGCTTTGATTTATTTTATTAACTTCTCCCATATGTCCCCTCTTTCTACAGGCTTACCATGGGTTGGACAAATCCAGTTGAAATCAAGATGTTCAACTTTTTTTATAGATTCCTTTAGGGCTTTTCTACTCCATGTCAAAATTTTAGGTGCAACCACTATTTTAGTCTTATAGTTAACCACTAGATCTCCAGTAAAAAGTGCATCTTTACAAATAAAAGATACATGTCCAGGTGTATGTCCTGGAGTAGGTATAACTTGTATGTTGCCTATCTTTTGTCCTTCATTATATTCAAATACATTTTCAGGCATTTCTATAGCATACAATGCACTAAGTGGTTTCTTAATTCCATGTCGCTTTAAATTGCCATACATATAGGGCAAGTCTTCTTTTGAAATCCAAACTTTAGCTCCAGTAGCTTTTTGAAGCGCAGAAATATTTCCAATATGATCTACATCATGGTGAGTTAGCAGTATATGTTTAATATCAGTTGGCTTTATATTCAAAGACTTTAATTGTCTCAAAATCACGTCACCTTGTCCCGGAAATCCAGTATCTACTAAAGATATTTCATCATCTACAATTAAATATACATAGCTTGCTTTAGTTGAATTCAAAGCATAAACATTATCAATAACTTTCAAAACTTACATCTCCCTTGTTTTTCTTATCTCTTACTCTTAAAAAAGTCTTGTAAAAGCTTACTACATTCATCATCATAAAGCCATATCAAATCTACGAAGTGATTCAAGGATTCATTTTGAACTACATTCATAATAGAACCACAAGCACCTGCTTTGGGATCGAAAGTGCCTATATAAACTCGTTTTATTCTACTTTGGACGATTGCTCCTGCACACATAGGACATGGCTCTAAGGTTACATACATCTCGCAGCCAGAAAGTCTCCAATCAGCTAGCTTTTCACTAGCTTTTTTTATTGCTAATATTTCAGCATGAGCAAGTGGATCTCTCAAAGTTTCTCTTAAATTGTGGGCACTACTAACTATCTCTCCATCTTTCACTATAACAGCTCCAACTGGAACTTCATTAATTAATAATGCTCGTTTTGCTTCTTCTATAGCTACTTTCATAAAATCTTCTATCATAAATTCCGCCCTTTTGTTTTATATAGTATTAATAGTTTAATTCTAGCAATGTTTTTAAGTAAATACAATATAACAAACTTGCTGCATTCTCATATACTATATGGAAAAAGAGGTGAATTTTATGCTTTCTCTTTATTATGAAGAAAATGATAATCTGGTTTCGGTATACGAATTAGATAAAATTAAAGATATTATATCCTCAAAGGATAAAGTCACGTTACTAAAGGTCACTATTCCTAATGAGGACGATATACATTTACTCACTGAAATTCTTCAACTCCATTTAGTTACTATAAGAGATTTTTCTTCTACTAAACATCTTCCAAAAATTGAAGAGTTCAGTACCTATATTTCAACTATTATGTATGATATTGAACTGACCTCTGACGAGAATTGCTATAATACTATTCCAGTTAATATTATCTTGATGGAAAAACTTACACTTGTATTATGTAAAACAAATTTCCCTGCTTTTGATGAAATGCTTTTAAGAATTGCGGCTAATCCCAAAGATAACTTTGAGGATTCTTCTAGGTTATATTATATGGCTCTTGATGTTTTAATAGACAAACTGTTCCCAATAATAGCTTGTTTTGAAAATAGATTAGATGTGCTTCAAGAAAATATCTTAAAAGATGGAGGAAAAGATTATACACAAAAACTAATGAATCTTAGAAGTAATCTTCTAAAACTAAAAAAATCTTTTACCTATGAGCAAGAAGTTTTATATGAAATTTCCTATGATAAGTTTAAACTGATTTCTGTGGACGAGATTGAATTCTTGAAAAATGTTTTCCATCATATTGAAAGACTTAATGCTACCCTGCAAGAATATAATGACTGGGCTTCAACACTATCAGATGCATACGCAAACTTATCTGCATCAAAAGTAAACGAGAGGCTACAAATTCTTACAGTGATACAGTATATATTTATGCCCCTTGGTTTTCTAACTGGTTGGTATGGAATGAATTTTAAAATGCCTGAAACAGATCCTGCAATTGCTTACTATATTTTCATGGGTATAGTTTCTACAATTTCAATTTCTATTATAGTCTATTTTAAAAAGAAAAAAATGCTTTAAAAAATTATTAATCCAAGTAGCGCTGCACTTGGATTATTACTTTGTATATATTAACATTGAATTGTCCCAATATTAAGACTATACTATAATATAAAAAGCATCCATGTTTTAAGGAGGGTTTATATGAACAAAAACAGTAGTATTAAAAGAAACATATTCCTGTTATTGATTTTTATGTTGCTTTTTATGTTTGGCATGGGAACTTTCACCTTCATCTCTTTAAATGATATTACTCAAAAATCTCACAATCAAGTGTCTGACGTTAATGATTTTATTATTCTAGTGGACAATTCAAGAAATGTACAAGTTACCTTTAAAAAACAAGTTCAAGCATGGAAGGACTTATTATTAAGAGGCTCGAAAGATGCCGATTATACTAATTACTACAATGAATTCACAAAAGATGATTCCTCCGTACAAGACGGACTAAATAGTTTGAAAGCCTCTATGAGCAAACAAGGCCTTGACACTTCTTTAGTTGATAAATCTATAGCTTCACATCAGGAATTGCATTCTAAGTATATTGCTGCCTTACAAAGTTACGACAAGAACAATATACAAAGCTATAAAGTAGTGGATGCTTTAGTAAGAGGTATGGACAGAACCCCAACTGATGATATGGATACTCTTGTAAGTGAAATAAAAAAATCTTCAGATAAGATGGTGGCTTCAACAAATTCCAAAAACGACAAGGATACCAAGCAATTAGATACTTATCTTTTTATTATAATAGGTATAAGCCTTATAATCGTTATTCTTCTTACTCTTCTTACTTTATCAACCTACAGAAATATTGAAAAGTACTTAAAGCAATTTATCCAATTAATGCTGAGTGCTGAGGAAGGCGATCTTACTGTAAAAGGAGCTATTTTTTCTCAAAATGAATTAGGAGACCTTACTGTCAGTTTTAACTCCTTTTTAGAAAAAATTAAAAAATTAATTTCTGAGGCAAAAGAAATGAGTAATTTAGTTGTTTCTTCTTCAATAAAAATTTTAGAAACTTCTGACGATGCTACTAAAATTTCTGAACAAATATCTGATACAATTGCTGATGTTGCTAATAATGCTGCTGGACAAGCCGCTTCAGCCCAGCAAGGTAGTGATCAAGTTGCTAATGTGACTTTAGAATTATCTAAAGTAAGCCAAGCTACATCCTATATAGAAAAACTAGCTATTGAAACTGAAAAAATAGTTACTGAAGGTATTTCAAGCATAAAGTTCCAAAATGAAAAGATGCTTGATAGTACAAATACTTCAGAAGATGTTTCCAACTCGATCTCAAATCTTTCATTAAATTCAGCTAAAATTGTTGAATTTGTTCAGGTAATTAATGATATTTCTGATCAAACAAATTTATTGGCTCTAAATGCTTCAATAGAAGCTGCAAGAGCAGGTGAATCTGGAAAAGGCTTCGCAGTTGTTGCAGATGAAATAAGAAAACTAGCTGAATCTTCAAGTAGTTCAACTAATAAAATTGAGGAGTTAATAAATGAGATCCAAAACGGAATTAGTGAAACAGTTTCAAAGATGTCTATGGCTCAAAAATCAATGAGTGAAGAAACTGAATCACTAAAGAAAACTGAAATTATTTTCGGGAAAATTAAGGATTCAACCTCTGCAGTAACAAAGGAGATAATTAATGTTGCTTCAAAGACACAAATTATAGATAAAAACTCTATTTCAGTAGATAAGGCAATTAAGACTATTGTAGGTGGAATAGAACAAAATGCTGCTAGTAGTCAAGAAATTACTGCATCAACTGAAGAGCAAGTAATGTCAATTGATGCAATATCGTCATCAATTAAAGGTCTTAGTGAGTCTTCAAATAAGCTTAAGGAACTTTTGGATTATTATATAGTTGAATAGGGTATGAAAACATATCTTCTAATATGACTAATAAATGAAGGAACAAGCTGATAATTCCTGCTAAGAGATAGTTCGCTCAGACTATCTCTACGCAGGAATTATCAGCTTGTTCCTTAGCGTTTATTTTGTATATAGTAACTTGTTTATTTGACATTTAGAGGCTCTGGATACAGTCTCAATTCACAGAACCTATTAGAATAACTCATTTTGTACTTTATAATTCAAAAATCAGTAATTAATATCTCTTTACACTACTTTGGATTATAATTGCTACCAATATACCTATCATAATAATCTTTTATTTCTTCACAAACTTGATGTTTTTGATAGCTTCAAATCATCAATGGAGTTTACCCACATTACGCCCATTAGACTATTTGTAATAAACATTCCTTGGCACTTTTCTATGTTTTCCATAGATATTTTTTCTTCAATAATATTATATTTTTTTCCCAGCTCTTTTATAATAAACCGTCTAACTATACCATCCAAAAGACCACATTCAACTAAAGGAGTTAATATACAATCCTCCATTATAATAAATAAATTAGAAAAGCTTCCCTCGCATATGAAATTTTCTGTATTTAGAAATATTGCTTCATCAAAGCCTTCCTTGATGGCTAGCTCCCTTTCAAGAATATTGTCCATGTAATTAAAGCTTTTTAGGTTAACCATATGACTATTGGGATCTCTTTTAAGCTTGCTTAATTTTAGCTTGAATCCATTATCATAATGGCTTTGCTTATAATTTAATTCTCTTTTTGAAAGAACTATGTTCTCTTCAGATACCATAAGCTTAAGTGCACAATTTTTAACACCTTGAATGTTTTCTAGAATCATTTCTTTATCTATCTTTCTATTAATATTCAATTTTGTTAACCCGGCATTTAGTCTATTAAGATGCTCCTCTAAAAAAATAGGTTTGTCTAGAACTAAAATTGTTTCAAACAGACCTTTACCGAAGTAAAAACCACTATCAAATCCTATTAATTTCTTCTCATCCTTTATTAAATTAATAAACATCTAATCCTCTCCATTGCTCAAAACTCTCATTAATGCCTTTGCTTTATGCAAAGTTTCTTCATATTCAAATTGACTTTCTGACTCTATAGTAATACCTCCACCTACTCCAAAATAAGCCTTTTGCTCTTTAATAAATATTGTTCTTATTACAATATTTAAATCTACAGTTCCATCAAAGCCAAGATAACCAATACATCCAGTGTATAAACCTCTTCTCAGATCCTCTAACTCTTCAATAACTTCCATGGAACGAATTTTCGGTGCTCCTGTAATTGATCCCCCTGGAAAACAAGCTTTGATGCAGTGGATTGCATCATATTCTTCTTTTATCTCTCCAATTATAGTTGATACTAGATGATGAACTGTAGGATAGGTTTCTACCTTGAAAAGTTCTGTTACCTTAACAGAATTAGGCTTGCAAACTTTGCTTAAATCATTTCTTTCTAAGTCTACTATCATTAAAAGTTCTGATTTATCCTTTTCGCTATTCTTAAGTTCTTCTGCTAATAAAATATCCTCTTCTTTATTAATACCTCTAGGTCTTGTTCCTTTTATTGGCCTAGTTTCTATTTTTCTATTAGATATTTTTAAGAACCTTTCAGGTGAGGAACTAGCAATTGCAAAACCATCTAAATTCATATAAGCAGAAAATGGTTCCGGATTTATATGTCTTAAGTCCTTATAAAGCTCATAATTATCGCCTATAAAGTCACATTCATACCTTTGAGTTAAGTTTGTAATATATATATCCCCAGTTTTTATATAATTTTTAACTTTATCCACAGCTTTTATGTATTCAGCATGTGTATAGTTCGAATTAAATTTCTCAAATCTAATTTTATCTGTTACAGCATTATATTTTACTACTTTACAGTCATCAATTTTCGTCCTTATAGCTTCAATACTTTCTTTAGTTCCTTTTAAAATACCTAAAGAAGAAATAAACACTTCTTTCTTTAAGTTATCGAATATAATCAAGTTATCATAGAAATTGTAATATACCTGTGGAATTATAATATCTTCTATGGCTGAAGTCGGAAGTACTTCTAACTCTCTTGCCAAATCATAAGATAAGTAACCTATGCCACCTGCTATAAAAGGCATTTCAGTACTATTTTCAAGTTTATACTTGTCTAATATAATTTTTAGGTTACTAAATATATCTCCTTGTACCTTTTTCCCATTAATTGTTACAACACCAGCATCATCTTTTATTGTAATAAAAGGATTAATCCCAATAAATGAGTACCTTCCTAGCTTATCAAATTCTCTTCCACTATCTAAAAAAATAGTATCTTTTTCATCTTTAAATACTGAAAATATATCAAAAGGATTTAAATCTGTAATTATTTTTTCTAAAGTCACTTTCAATTTCAAAGTCTCCTATCAATCTCTTGAGTTATTATACAATCTGGCCTTATCTATAAAGTTTTTAAGTATTTCATGTCCACATTCACTTAGCTCCGCTTCAGGATGAAACTGAACTCCTTCAATAAAATACTCTTTATGTTTTACTGCCATGATAGTTCCATCTTTAGTGCATGCAGTGGTTGTCAATATATCTGGTAATGTATTTGTATCTACAATTAAAGAATGATACCTGGTAGCCATAAATGGAGATTTTAAGCCTCTGAAAATTCCTTGCTCTTCATGATGAATTTCACTTATTTTTCCATGCATAGGTTCTGCCGCACAAATTATATCTCCACCAAAATAATGTACAATTGCTTGATGACCAAGACATATCCCTAAAATCGGCACCTTACCTTTAAACTCACCAATTATATCTAAAGAAAGGCCCGCCTCCTTTGGAGTTTTAGGTCCTGGTGATATTATTATACCTTCTGGTTTCATATTTCTAATAACTTCAATTGTTATTTTATCATTTCTATAAACGCAAACTTCTTCCTGTAACTCTTCAAAATATCTTACAAGATTATATACAAAGGAATCGTAATTATCAATCATTAAAAACATACTTGCTCCTACTTTCTCATGCATAAAATGCTTGTAATTATTATAACTTAATAAACTATAATAATGAAATTCGTTTATTATTTTATCTTGTCCACTATATCATTTCTTTCAATTAAAACTAGTATTGAAATTTTATATTTTTCATTATTTATTTTGCATAAATCAAACCTACTGATTTCAGGTAGCATCAAATGGTTTGTAGAGCTTCCACATATATAAAAATCCTAGCAGAACTACTATTGTAACCATAATTCCAGCCTCAGGTCCAAACTGTCCTCCAGTAATTATGTTGTTAGCGGGTGTCTTTACGGTATATAAACTATTAATATTCTCACCGCTAACTTGAAATCCAAATACTGATCCCTCAAAATAGTTCCAAGTAATATGATATCCTATAGTAAGCCAAAGATTATTTGATTTTATAAACATATATGCAAGTAGTAAGCCCACTAGAAAAAGGTTTATGTAACTTAACAAAGACATATGAGGATTCATTGAATGCATTAATGCGAACAAAATTGAAGATACTATTAATGGTACCCACTTCTTTCCTGTTTGACTAAGTACAGACATGCAGTACCCTCTTGTAAATATTTCTTCGTCTAATCCAACAAAAACAAATAATATTAATCCCGACAATAGGGACATACTAAAGCTTGGTTTGTATAGAGATTTTTCCAAAGTGATGCTACCTGTTGTTAATAGAAGTAAAAAAACACTGCTCATAGAAATTGCTCCAAACGCTAATCCAATAATCAAATCTCTATAACCACTTCTAATATTAATAAGTCCCATCTCTCTAATGGGTCTTTTCTCAAATAGTTTCCAAAAAATAAAAACCGAAATTATAAGACATATACATTGAATCGTATTTCCAATGATAGCATTGTCCACCATAAAAACTAAATCAATTCCTATTGTCAAAGCTAAAAACACAAAAATAGTTAGCGCTATTTTCCAACCTGATCTTGTTTGACAATTTTTATTTATAAAAATAGAGTCCATTTATTTCACCACCCTATACATATATACTAACAACAGTAATTAAATTATACAAATTTAATATTGCCAAGTTATTGCCGAGTGTTTATATATGCGATTAGCTACTAATGATCACCTTAGTATAATCTTACCTGTCTGAATACAAGTTTTTCTAGATCGTTCATCTTTATCCTGTTCATGCGCAGGACATCCTTCTCCTAATAGCAGAGCCTTCGAAGGTGAAGGGTGTCCCGGGTTTTCTTAATCAAGTTCTTTGTATTGTTTGGCTGTCTTAGTTGCTACTTCCTATTAATTTTTATATCAAGCGTGTCAAAGTGGCACTATAACTATATCTTCTTATCTTCTTAAAAACTTAAATTTTTATCTTCTTTTTAAGATATCTTTGTCTTTCATTTTTGTATTATTAGGAGCAGTAGACCCTTCTCTTAATAGTGAGCCTTAGAAACTGAAAAGCATCTCGTGGTTTTCTTGGTTCAAATTTATATTATACTGTGATTAATCTAATCTGTTGGAGTTAAATGATATCAAATATAACTTTCTGCCTTAATATATTCATTATAAACGCTAAAGAACAACATAGTATTTTATGCGTAGAGGTTGTCTGAGCGAATCTTAGAAAGACTTGGCTGGGTAATTTTAAAATTGCGTTAAGTCCACGAAATGTTTGAGCGTAGCGAGTTTTGAGTGGATAGCAATTTGAAAATTAACCAGCTTAGTCTTTCTTAGTGCAGCGAACTACCTCTTAGCATAAAATATTATGTTGTTCCTTTGCTTTAATTTGAATATAAAGATATTTGTGTCTATTCTCTATTCTTTTGTCTTATCTTTCTTCCCTAAAATAAGGTGTTCCCAAATTCTTCGGCGGTGAATTTGTCTTTGATTTTTTCATAGATACCATTACAAGCACTATTATAGTAACTAAGTATGGCAACATATCTACTAAATATTGTGATACATATATTCCAGCGTTTTGGAGTCTAAAGCCTACTATATCAAGTCCTCCGAATAGAAAGGCTCCTATTAATGCTTTATATGGATTCCATGCTGCAAAAATTACTAGGGCAATCGCAATCCAGCCTCTCCCTGATACAACATTGTCCTGCCAAGTTGGTATATAAACCAAGGAAAGATATGCTCCGCCAAGTCCACATAATGCTCCACCAGTTAAAATATGAATATATTTATATAAAGATATATTTATACTTGCAGCATCAGCGCATCCTGGATTTTCTCCAATAGCTCTTAAATTGAGACCTTTACTTGTATTATATAGGTATACTCCAATCACCACAGCTAAAATATAGCCTAGGTAAACAAAAGCATCCTGCTTGAAAAATATTGGTCCAATTACTGGTATCTTGCTTATTACAGGAATATGATAGGGTGCAAAAAATGTTTTAAAGTGCTGTGGAGTATTCTTTCCAGCCAAATTTTTTCCTACTAAACTTGAAAACCCACTTCCAAAGGTTGCTAGAGCCAAACCTGTTACTACTTGGTTTGCTCTTAGGGTTATTGTTAAAAATGCATATATTAAGCCTCCAGCTGCTCCAGCTGCCATTGCACCAAGTAATGCAGCTACAATACTACCCGTATGATATCCTGTAGAGAAACCAATTACTGCTCCCATAAGCATCATACCTTCAACGCCCAAATTAAGATTACCAGATCTTTCAATGACTATTTCACCAAGAGTTGCAAAAAGAAGTGGTGTACCTGCAACAATTGCTGCAGCTAAAAAGGAAATTACATCATTCACTTAGCATCACCTACTTTTCTATCAATTTTATATCTAATGAAAAACTCACTTCCAAGAACAAAAAACAATATCATAGCTTGTAGTACTAATGCTGCTGAATCAGAAATTCCATATGAGGTTTGAATAAGAGACCCACCCTGCTGAAGACCAGCAAAAAGGATTGATACTACTAAAATAACTGGGGCACTTAACCCACCAAGCCAAGCTACTATAATTGCTGTATATCCTACTCCTCCTGATACATTATAAGCAAGTGTCCCACTTACTCCTGAAGCTTGTATCATTCCAACAAGACCACATAAGCCTCCACTTAAAAGTATGGATATAATTATAGTTTTCTTAATGTTAACCCCAGAATAAAGTGCAGTTTTTTCACTTTCTCCTAGCACTGCTATTTCGTAACCCTTTTTAGTATATTTCATAAATACATATATAAATGCGACTAAAATTAAAGCAAAAATCCAACCTATATGTACTTTAAAAACTTCCGGCAAGGTTGCATTAAGAGTAAAATTTTTAATCTTAGGAAACCCCTTTGCATTAGGATCCTTTAATGGTCCATATTGAAGATAAGTAACAAACTTAATTGCTAAATAGTTCATCATTAAAGTTATTATAGTTTCATTTGTTCCCCAACGCGCTTTAAAAATTGCAGGTACAAGTGCCCAAAGACTTCCCCCAATAATACCTGCTATTACCATTAACAAAAGTAGTAGAGGCCTTGGCATTGAGGAGAAATTTAGTGCCATTAAAGAAGCTCCTAGGGCCCCCATCATAATTTGTCCCTCGGCACCAATATTCCAAAATTGCATCTTAAAGGCTACTGCTACACCTAGCGCAGTTATGCATAATGGAATTGCAAGCTTAATTGTTTCTCTTCTTGCATATGCTGACCCAAAGGAACCTTTAAACATAGTTCTATAAACACTTAAGGGATTCTTTTTCATACATATAATAACTATACCAAATACCAAAAGTGCAAGTAATACTGCTATTATTCGGATGCTTATTCTTTTTCTATTGCTTATTTCATCTCTTTTTACATATCTTAGCATTGTTAAACCCCCATGTGTTCCTTATCCTGCACTTTATTTTTATGACCAGTCATCATAAGCCCAATTTCTTCTTTTGTAGCCTTCCCTGAATCTACCATTCCTGTAATTTCTCCATCACATACAACCATTACCCTGTCACTAAGCTGAATCAAAACATCTAAATCTTCAGCAATTAAAAGTACTGCTACACCTTTTGCTTTTTGTTCATTTATTAAGTCGTATATAGTGTAACAAGTATTTATATCTAGCCCTCTAACAGGATATGCCATTATTAAAAGTGTTGGATTTGAAGCAAGTTCTCTACCAAGAAGTATTTTTTGTATATTACCTCCAGATAGATTCTTAATAGGATAATAAATACCTGGTGTTTTTATTTCAAGTTTTTCAATTATTTCTTTTGAGCGTTTCACTGCAGGCTTCTTATCAATAAAAAAGCCCTTTTGAGAATGATATTCTTTAAGCATAAGATTATCAACCATATCCATAGAACCAACCAAACCCATACCAAGTCTATCCTCAGGAATAAAGCTCATACTTATGCCCATTTTAATTATATCTCTTGTGGTCTTACCAACTAAATTTTCCCCTTGAAAAAGAATTTCTCCTTCTTTTACAGGCTGCATTCCTGCAATAGCTTCACAAAGTTCTTTTTGTCCACTATTAACAATACCTGCAATACCAAGGATTTCTCCCCCTTTTATATCAAAGCTTAATCCCTTTAAGCTCTCTATTCCATCTTCATTAAGTACCTTAAGGTTTTTAACCTCCAGGACAGTATCTTTTAAGTCTACCTTAGGTCTTTTTATAGATAAATCAACTGGATAACCTACCATTAGCTCTGCCATATTCTCAGGATTAGTATCCTTTGTGTCAAGAGTAATAATAGTCTCTCCCTTTCTTAGAATTGTAATTTTATCTGAAATCTCTAAAACTTCATCCATTTTATGACTAATGAATATGATTGCACAACCTTGTTCCTTCATTTTATTCATTATACGGAATAATTTTTGAGTTTCTTGAGGAGTAAACACAGTTGTAGGTTCATCAAGAACAAGTATTTTTGCGCCTCTATATAGAACCTTTACTATTTCTAGTATCTGTTTTTCTCCAACTGACATATCATATACTCTTTTATTTAAATCTACCTCTAGACCGTATTTATCAGATATCTCTGTAATCTCTTTAGCAATCTGTATTTTTGTTCACAAAAAAACCAGTCTTTTGGCCTAGCATTATATTCTCTAAGCTAGTCATTACCTCAACTAGTTTAAAATGTTGATGAATCATTCCAATTTTTGCATTAATAGCATCCTTTGGGGATGAAAAGTTTACTTGCTCACCACTAATAAAAATAGAACCTCTGTCAGGAATATATATTCCTGACAGAATGTTCATTAGTGTACTCTTTCCAGCTCCATTTTCACCTAATAGTGCATGAATTTCACCGCTATTTACTTCTAAATTAATATTATTATTAGCAACTACCTTACCAAAAGTTTTGGTTATTTCTTTCATGGATATATATGGAACCTTACTCACAGTATCACCCTTTTTATTTTACTTTTCCTTCAACGCCTTTTACAAACCATTGAAGACTTAACATATCAGAATCTGACATAACATCGCCATCTTTAACTTTTAAGTTTCCAGCATTATCATATATTGGTCCAACAAATACTTTATTTGTACCAGCAATTATATCAGCTTTAGCCTTATCAACTGCTGCTTGTGCTCCCTCTGGTGCATTTTTAGTTAATGGTGCTAAATATATTATGCTCTCAGTATTATCTGCTTTCATTGGTATAAATACACTTTCTGACTTCCAAGTTCCATCTATAACTTTCTTAACTTGTTCAGTATAATATGGTCCCCAGTTCCAAATTGGAGCTGTCATGTATGCATTTGGTGCAGCAGCAGTCATATCTGAATTATAACCTATTGACCAAACACCTTTTTCTTGTGCTGCTATTTGAGTTGCAGTTGAATCTTGGTGTTGTGCTAAAACGTCTACGCCTTGAGCAAGAAGTGATTTAGCAGCTTCTTTTTCCTTTGCAGGGTCATACCAAGTGTTAGTCCAAGTAACTTTAACTACAGCGTTTTTATTAACTGATTGAACTCCAAGTGCAAAAGCATTTATGCCTCTAACACATTCTGGAATATTCATAGCAGCAACGTACCCAATTTTGTTTGATTTTGTTTTCATTCCAGCAACTATACCTGAAAGATATCTAACTTGATAATCTCTACCAAAGTAATTAGACATATTTGCTTCTGTTTTATATCCAGAACAATGTAAGTATTTTACATCTTTATGTTTCTTTGCAGATTTATCCATTCCATCCATAAATCCAAAACTTGTTCCAAATATTACTGTAACACCTTCGTTGATCATCTCTTCACATTTCTTTTCAACATCTGCGGAATCTTCTAGTACATCTTCTTTGTAATATGTTTTTACTTTATCTCCAAGTTGATTTACAAGATATTTTCTACCTTGATCATGTGCATATGTATATCCCGCATCACCGATCTTTCCTAAATATAGGAACCCTACCTTTACTGGCTTTGAACTGCTAGAACTACTATCGTCCTTGCCGCAACCTGTTAATACTAATCCCAAAACTAGCATTAAGGTCATCATTAAACTGATAACTTTTTTCATTGACTACTCCCCCTTAAATTAAGTAAATAAAATTTATATTAGGACAAATTGCCCTTAATATTCTTTAAATATAACTTTCCCCGATTCCATTTTTTCAATACTAGCTAATGCTTCAACTCTAAGTCCTTCTTTTTCTACAATCTCTCGTCCACCTTGAAAAGCCTTTTCAATTACGATTCCTGCTCCAACAACCTCAGCGCCTGCCTGCTTAACGATACTACTTAATCCTAAAAGTGCTCTGCCGTTTGCAAGAAAATCATCTATCAATAAAACTTTGTCTGAAGAATCTATATATTGTTTTGATACTTTGATATTATAAGTAGTGTTTTTTGTAAAAGAATATACTTCAGCTTCATAATTGCTCTTATCCATATTGGTACCAGAGTATTTTTTTGCAAAGACAACAGGGACATTAAAATATTGAGCAGCTATGCATGCTATTGCAATTCCTGAAGCCTCTATAGTCAAAATTTTTGTTATTTCACTATCCTTATATAATCGTTTGAACTCTTTTCCCATTTCATTAAATAACTCAATATCTAATTGATGGTTAAGAAAACTGTCTACCTTTAGTATGTCGTTTCCTATTACTTTTCCATCTTTAAGAATTCTATCCCTTAGTAATTGCATATTCAAACTCCTCTTATTCCAATTTAAACAAAAAAATATAAGCCTCCAAATTGATGTTTCAAAGTGGGAACTTATAATAGAAACACCCATAGTCAGGCAATTTACGGCAGCCTGGTAGAAACATTTAGCCCATATCACTAAACATATATAGATATACGAATATTAATTTATATTTTTTAGAAAACGTTCGACGTTTTTGATTCTATCACCATAATACCTTATTATCACATAAATTTCAACTTATTATTAGACATTTTTTTTGATTATTTCATTGTTTGCTTCATCTAATAGTAATCAAATCATAGTTACCTTAATATACTTCTAATAGCATTTTCATTTCTATTAATACTAGATTTATGTAATATTCTATTTTTTATAATAATATCTATACTATATCTTTTTATAATAGGAGAAAAATAAATGAAGAATTTAATTAATGCGCTTAAACTAATATTAAATGGAGTATTCCTATTTATATTATGTATATTACTTTTAAAAACGTTTAAATTCACAAAACCCAATAACAGTACTATGCCAACTGCACATAAAGATGCAGCCATAGCTCAGTTTAATTTGAATACTAATGAAATTACTTATGATGATAAGCAAACTACTGACACTCCAGATTTGACCGAGGAAACAACTTCAAATAATATTTCAAAAATTAAGCGAGCTGATGTACTTAATAAAGCCAAAGCAATGACAGAAGTAAAATGGATACCAAAATATGATATTAAAGATAATTATGGTAACTATGTCTTCAAAAAAGGAAAAACATATATAGGAATACCCTATACTATGGATTCTTATCAAGTATCTTCAGTTAATGATTTTTTATCTAAAATAAATGGTAGTAAAAAAATCTATGGAAATGACTGTTCAGCTTTTGTAAGTACAGCATGGGGATTAAGTAGACAAACTACCTATACTTTTTATTCTGCAGCTAAATCTGCCAACAAATTAGATGGAAATCGAATTTTTCAAATTTCATGGAATGATATAAAGCCCGGGGATGCATTGCTTAAAGACAATGGAAAAGGTAAAGGCCATATTGTACTTTATATTGCTACTGATGCTGATAATTCAGACAAGCTATATGTTTATGAACAAAACATTCAAACAACTGTACCACCATCACCTTTTCCTGTTGCAAGAAAAGATGTACGGTCTAAAGCTACGCTTATTAAGGAAGGGTATATTCCTATAAGGCTGGATGGGTTAAACTAGGTTTAATCTGCAATTTGTGAGTAAAAGTTTTTAGGATTAAGTCCACTATAATTTATATCTAATTTGACAAATTCTAGGTATTACTATATTATAAAACTTTAGTAACACTTAGAATAAAGGGGATATGTTAATTGAGTAAGAAGAGATTAGTGGAGTTAGAGATTATAAGAGCATTTGCGTTTATGATGATAGTGGTTCAACATACTATCGGGGGATATTCAATAGATCCTAAGATACCTTTTAATCATGCATTAATATTGAGATTTATTTTCACGATTTCTAAATCTGCAGTACCTATGTTTGTATTTATATCGGGAGTTTCTTTGTACTATACTTACAGAGAAAGCATTAACTTAGTTGATTTTTACAAAAAGCGTACCACCACTGTTATTTTGCCTTATATTATTTGCACTTTTATATATATAAAAAAATATAATATTAAAGTTCATAGCATTATAATATCTTTAATTAATGGTGACACGGTTTTTCACCTTTGGTACATGGGTATGAATATTCGAATAATACTAACATTTCCAATTGTACTATTTTTATTTAAAAAGTTTAGAAAGCCTTCAAAGATTTTTGATTTTATATTTTTAATTGTTGTAGGTGTAATAGGTTATAAATTAATACAAGATAAGGACTTACTTCAAAATAATATTACAAAGTACTTCGCTCCAAAGTTCAATATGGATAATCAAGCTCAATTAGATTTAAAACAGTTTATTTCTATTTCGCCAATATTTTACATGATTTATTTTGTACTTGGAATGTATTTTGTTTTGTACTATGAAAAGATTACTGAATGTATCTTAAAATATAAATCTATACTAATATTGTTATTTGTTGCTTTATTAATTCCTAGATTTTTAATTGTAATGCATGGGGATGGAAATAGAATTTCTTTTCATTTCAGCAAAACCCATGAAACAGATATAATAATTGCATTTAATATTTGTTCAATATTTCTGTGGTATTATTTCTCATTAATTGCATCGAAAATAACAAATGTAGCTACGGATATGCTTAAAGTTATGTCACATTATTCCTTTACAGCTTACCTTTATCATGTGCTAATTATTAATACTATGGCTGAACTTTTAACAGCTCATTATAAAGTAACAGTGCAAAATCATATTTTCCCTAGTGTATTCTATTGGCTAACTACAATAATACTGGCACCTATAGTTTCTCACTTATTTACATACTTACCTTTTAGCAAATATATTTTTGGGTGCACTAGATATGAAAATAGAGGCATGTCTAGGTCTAAGAAAATTACGGAAGCAGTTTAAATATTGATTGATTACCTTGTATTATGAGAAAGAGCCTGCACTAATTAAGCGTGCAGGCTCTTATTTTTATGACTCAAAATAATTTAATTATTAGTATAAAGACTGTCCAATAGTTTACTTACCTCATCTTTACTTTTATCATTTAGTAAGAAACTCGAAAGTTTATTCATTATCTTTTCTTTCATACCTGGATCAAGCAAATCCTCAGGTTTTATTCCCATGTTATCTAAAAGAAAACCCATCAATTCTTTACTCATTCCGAATTGAGTTGCAAGCCTACCTACTGCTGAATCAGCTCTTGCCTTTAATGAGTTATCTCTTAAAGCATTAAAATCATTAGTGAACTTCTCTAAACAAAAGCTAATATCTACATCTGCTTCATTACTATCCTTATGGCTAGAATCAATGACTTTATCCTGTCCCATTATTACTTTAGACAACATATCTTTAAAAGTATTATTCCTAGAACTTTGTAAAATTGAATTCTTTCTATTGTTAAGTGCTTCCGAGCCTTCTGCTAAATCATTAATATAATTTTTAACCTCCATAGATTTCCTCCTTATTTCTTAAGTAATATAATACTTATCGACTAAAATATGAAAAACTTTACATTTAATATAGACTGTAAAAGATAATTATCTGCAGCTTTTATAAATTAACTAGATTAAAAGCCCTACAAACATGGTGTTTGCAAGGCTTTTTATTTGATATTTCCTACTGGCTTTTTTACCCCATTCATAATAAAATGAACAATGTTATCCAGCTCCTGAATATCATCTACAACAAAATTATCTTTTAGCAATATAAACCGCCTTGCAGCATATCCTCCAATAAAGCACTTTATCATTCTGATAATTGTTTTATTGGGCATATCAACAATCTCTCCACTTGCCTTATACATATCTATCGCTTTATTTAAATAATCTATTACACCTTGATCTGCATTAGGAATAAACTCTTTAAGTAAATCTCCTCTATATATGAATTCCTTCACTACAATCTGAAATACTTCTTTGTTTTCTTTTACAAAGCTAAGTCGATTATCAATTAATGCCCTAATAAACTCTTCAAAAGTGTTGTAGTTTTCTGGTCTAATTCCTTCTATAATCTCTTTCGCAAGAATAGGTGTAGATTCCTTTAAAAATGGTAGAACAACTGAAAGTAAAAGGTTCTCTTTAGTGCCATAATGACGAAATATTGTTGCTTCTGCAACTCCTGCGGCTTTTGCTATTTCGCTAGTTGATGTATTAGCGTATCCTTTTTCTGCAAACATTGTTATAGCTGTTTCTACTATTTTTTGCTGTTTTGCTGTTTCTTTCTTGGACAATTTTGATTCTGCTATAATTTTATCTAATATATTAATTGATGACATTTTATTATCATTCCCTTATTGTAGAATATACAATAATTATAACTTTAGTATTTCTTTATAGCAAATTTAATTATTACAATATCTGTTATTCCATCATCATAACCGGATTCATTTTTTCCTCATCATCAAGATTATCAGTTTTGCTCTTTGGTTTACGAAGGATTAAGCTTAATACCACACCAGCCCCCGCTATACACATGGTCAATAAAAAGGTATCCCCATAGGCTGATGTAACTGCTTGTAATGGGTTTTTCATTTCAATAATATTTGCAGTATGATGTGTAATTTTTGATGTTAAATATCCTGTAATACCAGCAACTGCAAAGGAAACCATAACTTGTTGGGCTGCTGCTGTTAGAGGCGTAACACGGGTTACTAATTTTTTAGGAGCAGCCTGAAGTACATGAGTGTTTATGGACATCATAGATAATCCCATACCTCCTCCTAGCATTCCAAGACATATCATAATGTAGCTTAAGTTAGTAGTAATACTAATTCTTGAAAGCATATAAAGAGAACATGTTATAACTGACATTCCTGTGAAAACCAAGGGCCTTGCCCCTATCCTATCAAATAATCTACCACCAATTGGCATCATTAATCCAGAAGCCAGTGCTTGTGGTAGCATATATATACCAGTATCAAGTGCTCCATATCCTCTTACTTTTTGTAAGTATAAAGGTACAAGCAAGATTGCTCCAAACAAGGCTATTTGGCAAATCCAAGCGATTACTATTCCTCGAGTAAAATCACTTGAAGCAAAAACTCTTAATTCAAGAAGAGGCTCAGTTTCACGAAGTTCTACAAAAATGAATATTAATAATGTTGTAATTCCAATAGCTAAGCTAATTATGGTAGGTTTACTTGACCAATCTTTTGCACCCTCATGTACTCCATAAGCGAGCATTGAGAATGCAATAGGAGCAAGTACGAATCCCACCTTATCCAAGGCAGGTACTTCCTTTTTTTCAAATTCAGGCAGAAACTTAAGACCTACAATAATTGCAATTATCCCAATAGGTAGATTAATTAAAAATATCCAGTGCCAGGATACATATTCAATAAAATATCCTGCTACTATTGGGCCTAATGCTGGACCAAGTAACATAGGTATTCCTAACATTCCCATTATAGATCCCATTTTTTCTTTAGGGGCTAGGCGAAAAACCATTGCTATACCTATTGGAGATACCATTCCTCCTCCAATACCTTGGATAATTCTAAATACAATTAACTGATTTGCGGACTGTGAAACTGAACAAAGAACAGATCCAATAGTAAACAATCCTATGCTTATTAAAAAAATTTTCTTAGCTCCAAATCGATCTGATATCCATCCAGCTAAAGGTATAACTGCTGATAGCGCTAATGTGTACCCTGTAATAGCCCACTGCATATATGTTACTGATTTATGAAAATCATCAACTAATACTGGCAAGGCAACATTAACAATTGTACTATCTAAAATAATCATAATCATTCCAGTGATAATTGCTAATAAAGGACCTATTAGATGTTTTAAATCTCCTGATGTACTTTCAGTATTTATTTCGTTATTTTTACTAGTCATTTATCTAATCTCCTTTCTATTAATAATATTGTTAACCTATATCCTAATTATATTTAAGAATCATTTTGTTAAATGACTCAATATTTTCTTAGAAATAATGTAAGTGAACACTCACATTATATTGATTATTCTTTTCTGTGTCAAGAAATTATTTTGTCAGTATCCAGATTATTGTTTAGTAACTTCTTGAATATGCTTTTTATGCCTTCAATTTCCTGCTCTAAATCCAATTCAAAATCACTTCTAACCATAATTTTAAGTAGTGCTAAAGATGGCTTATCTTTCACATCAGAAATAATACCATTGGGTTCTATGTTTACAGCTAATAAATTTTTATGTTATAATTATCCAAGAAAAATAGTGAATAGTACACTGATATGGTATGTGATGTCATTGTATATTTAGCAACATTAGAAATATGGAGGGTACTATGGATGGAAATAGAAAATCAGGATTAGATATTATTAGGGCTAGTGCCATTTTTTTTGTATTGTCAGTGCATTTTTTTTTGAATACTAACTTCTACAATACCCCTTTAGTTGGAAAGAGTATGTATCTGCAATCGTTTATGCGTATGACATTTATTATATGTGTACCTTTATTTCTTATTCTTACAGGATATTTGCAAAGGAATAAACAAGTAACAAAGAGCTACTTTAAAAATTTGATACCAACTTTAGTTCTATATTTCCTTTATTCAATAGCAGCTATAGCATTTCGCATAGTAGTATTAAGAGAAAATAAATCAATTATACAATGGATATCTTCAATCGAAAACTTTTCAGCAATCTCTTATTCTTGGTATATCGAAATGTTTATTGGATTGTTCTTAATAAGCCCTTTTCTTAACTTAGTTTATAATAATCTTAATAGTAATAAACAAAAAAAAATACTTATTGGTATAAGTGTTTTTATGATTGGATGCCCTTGCTTTTTTAATGGCAAATTTATGGGACTTTTAAATTTCCCTAGCTACTGGATTGGAATGTATCCAGTTATGTATTACTTTATAGGGTGCTATATAAATGAATATAAACCAAAAATAAAAAAAACATATACCGTAGGCTGTTTATTTTTAATTGTACTATTCGAAACAATGCTGGAAATACATTCTGCCAATGGCGGAAATTTTAAAAGCTTTGTTGGGTATTATGGATCTTTAATTATTTTAATTGAATCAGTAATGTTTTTCCTAATATTTTATGATGTACAAATTAAAAATAGATTTGTACATAAAACAATATCACTAATATCACTGCTTTCTCTTGATATATATCTTGTATCTGTTATTACAGATAAAATTGTATACAAAACAATCTTTAAATATTATTTTGTATCTCAACAGAGACTAATATTATTATTTTTACCAACAGTTTTTTGTACTTTTTTTCTAGCTTTTAGTATTTCTTTTATTAGAAGTAAACTTATAAAAATAAGAGTAAATGTTAGTAAAAATAATCCCTCGAATCTATATGAAAATAGCAACCCAAAATATAATTTGTAGTTTAAATTAAAATATAACTTTCAAATTAAACAGATAATTAGAATTATATGCGTCTGTTACACTAATTTGCTAGATGATAACACATCCTTAGCGACAAATAATATAACAACAAAAATCACCCCTTTAGGAGTGATTTTTATTTTAATTGCTATTAACTTAATTTAAAAGATGATTTTAAAGGTACTATTCTATTAAATACTAATTTATCCTTAGTAGTATATTTAGTATCAACATTAAAGAAGCCATTTCTAACCATCTGGAATTTATCCTGAGGTTTTGCATCTTTAAAGGCAGCTGGTTCAATGAAGCCTTGTAATACTTCTAAAGAATTCGGATTTATTTGTTCTAGGAAGTGTTTTCCTTCATTTTCTGGAGCATCATCCAGTATTAATGGTTCAAATAATCTAAATTCAGCAGGAATACAAGTTTTTACATCTACCCAGTGTATAGTTCCTTTAACTTTTCTGCCTGTGAAGCCAGAACCACTTTTTGTTTCTGGATCATAGGTGCAGTGAACTTCTATTACTTCTCCATTTCCATCTTTGATTATATCAGTACATTTAACAAAATAAGCACCCTTTAACCTGACCTCGTTGCCTGGGAATAATCTGAAATATTTTTTTGGTGGTTCTTCCATAAAGTCTTCTCTCTCAATATATAGCTCTCTAGAGAACGGAACTAATCTTGTACCCTGCGATTCATCACTAGCATTATTCTCTATTTCAAGCATTTCAGTTTCATTTTCAGGGTAGTTAGTTATTACAAGTTTTAAAGGCTTTAATACAGCCATAGTTAGTGGTGCTTTTAGTTGTAAGTCTTCTCTTACAAAGTAATCAAGCATCTGTGAATCAACAATAGAATTAGACTTAGCAACTCCAATAGCTGTGCAGAAATTTCTTATTGCTTCGGTCGTACAACCTTTTCTCCTAAGTCCTGAAATAGTTGGCATTCTAGGATCATCCCATCCATCAACAACTTTTTCATCAACTAGTTGTTTAAGCAATCTTTTACTCATAACAGTATTAGTCATACTTAGTCTTGCAAATTCTAATTGTCTTGGAGTACAATCCATCTCACATTCTCTTACTACCCATTCATAAAGTGGTCTATGAGCTTCGAATTCTAAAGTACAGATAGAATGAGTTACATGCTCTATAGCATCCTCTAGCGGATGAGCAAAATCATACATTGGATATATGCTCCATTTATCACCTGTATTATGGTGAGTGGTATGAGATATTCTGTATATAATAGGATCTCTCATATTTATATTTGGTGAAGCCATATCTATTTTGGCTCTAAGAACTTTCTTTCCATCAGGGAATTCTCCATTTTTCATTCTTTCAAATAAATCTAGGTTTTCTTCAACTGATCTGTCTCTGTATGGACTATCTTTACCCGGTTCAGTTAATGTTCCCCTGTACTCTTTAGCTTCATCAGGTGTTAAATCGCAAACATATGCTTTTCCCTTTTTTATCAATATAACAGCTCTGCTATACATCTCATCAAAATAGTTAGAAGCAAAGAAAAGATTATCCCAATTTACCCCAAGCCATTTTACATCTTCTTTAATTGATTCAACATACTCTGTGTCTTCTTTAACAGGATTTGTATCATCAAATCTTAAATTAGTTTTTCCATTAAATTCATTCGCTAATCCAAAACTTAAAAGAATAGCTTTTGCATGGCCTATATGAAGATATCCATTAGGCTCTGGAGGGAACCGGGTTATTATATCCTTATGTTTACCACTCTCTAGATCATCTATTATTATATTTTTAATAAAATTGGAAGAATTAATTTCGTTTGACATAGTGCTTCATCTCCTATAAATGTATATATTTAAGAAAAGAAATATTAATTTTATTATAGCTACACCACTTAATACCTTAATCTAAATTATAGCAGAAAATAAACTTATTCTTTATTCTTTGATCTTTACTCATCACTCTTATTTTGTGCATATTAAGGCTAGAAGTAGTAAATCTATAATTATCTTTCTTAACTATGATTTTGTTTTTGCTAATAATAATTTTAATCTAATATAGGAGAAAAATAAAGATTTATTTATTTTAGTGAATTAAAGTAGCTTGTTTGTGGCAGTTACTGCACGTCTAGCTTGCTTTTTGTTGCATTTTTGTTGCATTTTATTTATCATGTTATTTAGGATGATGTATTTTATTGAGAACTAATGAAATTATAAACATAGAAATGAAAATTAAACCTATAGAAAGGAGATTAATAATTCATGAGTAATACTGCCGAAAATAAACTTTTTACCTATGCTGACTATCTGACTTATCCTGAGAATGAAAGAGTCGAGATTATAGATGGTCATATTTATGCTATGTCCCCAAGCCCCTCTAGGATCCATCAAAAGATAGTTATGGAACTTTCAGCAGAAATAAGAAATTATATTAAATCCAACAAAGGTCTATGTGAGGTTTATCCTGCTCCCTTTGATGTAATACTAAAAGATGATAACGAGGATATAAACAGTAGTAAAACAACTATACAGCCAGATATAGCTGTGATTTGTGATAAAAATAAATTGACCGATAAAGGATGTATTGGTTCACCTGATTTAATTATTGAGGTAGTATCACCTTTTAATCCCAACAATGATTATATAAGAAAATTAAGTCTATATGACCATTACAAAGTTAGAGAATATTGGATAGTTAATCCTACAAACGGAAGTATTTTAGTGTATAGGCTTGATGGCAACGGTGCTTATGCTGCACCAGAGACTTATTCATTCAAAGATACGATTAGAGTAGGAATATACGACAGCCTTGAAATAGATTTTAGTTTAATAGAGATATAGTTAGTTTTAATAGCATGGTTACAGATTTTAAACGAAGTTGTTACTATAATCCAAAGTAAGTTTGTTGAACTGGGTGAGAAAATATTTGATGATATAGATAAATATAAAAATATGAGAGCACCATATTTTCTTAAACAACTCAAGACTATGCATAAACCCACAATTTCAAATTAAGAAAGGAGAAAATCAAATTATGAGTGATACCGTTGAAAATAAGCATTTTACCGATTGTGACTATATAGATGACCATACTAAAGAGGAATGGATCAATGGAATAAGGTATATGTCACCACGCCCTCAATATGATCATATTTCAATTCAAGGCCATATTTATATAGAGTTAAGTAGTTATTTCAAGAATAGCTGCAGAGTTATTAATGAACCTGATACCTTCCTCACTAAAGATAATTTAGAAGAATTAAGAAATGATACAAACAAACTCCATATCCTGTTTAAGAATAAAGAAACTAATATAGTGCCTGATTTAGTTGTTGTATGTGATAAGAAACAAATAGTATCTAAGGGCATTATAGGTATCCCTAATTTAATTGTTGAGGTATTAAGTCCTAGTAATTCCAGTAGTGATACCATAATAAAATTTAATTTATATCAAAAATATGGTATTCCCGAATACTGGATAATTGACCCTATGACTAAAAAGGTCTTTATATGGGTATTAGAAGATGAACAATATACCTTAAAAATTCAATGTAGTTTTGATGATAAATTCATATCTCCACGGTTTGAGGGTTTAGAAATTGATTTATCCTCAGTAGATCTAGTAGAAACGGAAGAATAAAAAACAGAGCTATCACTAAGCTCTGTTTTTTACCTTTATGAATCTCTTTACTCAACCCTTTTGCGAGTTTGCTTAGAAAGTCCAAAGGAGGGGTGTAATTTCCACTTTCAAGTCTGATTATCTTTGATTTAAATTATAAACTTTTGAATCATATCATTTAATTTCTGAGCCGTTTCAGCTTGACCCTGAGTTGTTACTGCCACATGTTCTATAGCCTTTTTAGTTTCATCCATACTTTCTTTTATGATTTCTGCCTGTTTATTCGATTTTTGAGCAGTTACTGCCATGCATTGTACTACTCCGCTAACTTGTCCTACAATAGAGGTAACCTCTTCTGACATAGTTGCAATTTCTTCAGACATTTTACTTACAAAATCTGCATCATTGTAGTAGTGATCGCCTGTTTCTCTATAAGCATCAAATTGCGCATTAACATCTTTGTTAATAAACTCTAATATATCACTTCCTGTATCAATACTACTTTTAAATGCACCCTGCACTTCCAGTATAGTTTGATGAATATTAATTACTGCTTGTGATGATTGTTCTGCAAGTTTTCTTACCTCTTCTGCTACAACAGCAAAACCTTTTCCATGCTCCCCTGCTCTTGATGCCTCTATTGCAGCATTTAGCGCAAGTAGGTTTGTTTGTTTTGCAATACTCCCAATGGTATCTGCCATAACTCTTATATTGTCTACTACCTTACCAGTTTCAATGACCTTTAACATTTTATCTTGCTTTTCTTCATATATTTTTCGAGTTTCCACTAAAGCCATTTGGCTAGTGTTTTTAACTTCTGTAGCTCTTTCTTTAGAATGATTTGCATTATTGCTTCCTTCCATAGCTTTACACGAAAGCTGATTTATGCTTGTATCTACATCTCCCATTGATGCACTGATTTCCTCTGATGCAGCACTTGACTCGTGCATACTTGCCGCAATACTGTTTACAGCCGAGTTTATATTTTGTGCTTTTGAAGTTAGCTCTTCTACTGTTGAAGATAAAGCTCCATTTCCATCATTTATTTCCTGTATAATATTCATTAATTCTTTTATAAGCTCATTAATATTTTCTCTTGCCTTATTAAGTGCATCACCTGCTTGTCCATATTCATCTTCTCTACTCATTTCAATATTTTCTGAAAAATCATATTGTTCTAATCTTTCCGCAAATTTTTTGATTTCCATTAACGGAGTTATAAAGGATTTTTTAAGTAGAAAACCTATAAATGTGGCATATAAAATTCCCATTAACATTGCTATTATTATTATTATATTAGAAGAATTAATAAATGAATCCCCACTTTTTTTCAAATTATATGACGAATATAGCCCTGCAAAACCTATTATCGCCATAAATGATGATATTACAAAAAATATAATAGTTAATTTCTTATCTACACGCATATTCCTATAATGCTTTGACATTTTATTCACTCCTTAATTTTGATTTATAACCAAATAAATACTTTTAATGTATTATTCCACATATACTATTCTACATATTTTTCTATAATCCTTCCTTGAACTAAAAAATGATTCTTAAGGTAATAAATTCCACTATAGTTAGTGAAGTAGCACATGAGTAGGTACTTACAGAATTCATATGATTATTTAAATAAAAATTAATCAGTCAAAGCTATATGTATAGCTAGCTAAAAAGGATGGACTTAATAAGCTTATATAGTCAAAGGCAGACCTATTGTTTTAGGTCTGCCCTCTCAATTTTTTAAAAGTATTAATATCTTTAGTGTCTTTTTAATGGATTACATAAATAACAATTTTTTCTGCTTGCCAATACTCTATTTGTTTATTTCCCCATACATAGATAGAAGATTTAATTTTTAAATCCTTAATTGCTCCTTGCTCATTTTTAGAAGGGCTCATACCATTATTATAAACATTTCGTATTGTAATATTTGTATTATTAGAAACTCTTATTTTTGCTGTATTATTTTTATTCCCTGATATAATAACATCACCATCAGTTTGCTTAATTTTTTCATGCTTATAAATCACTATTTCATCCCCATTAATCTCTTTTACTTCTCCCGACAAATCTTCCTCATCTTGACCTTTTACATTGCTATTTTTATTTTCTTTATTATTAGCATTACCGATAACCACATCCCCATTATCAGCTTTATTTACTGTTTCATTAAAAACAATTACACCAGCTTGAAATTTATCTCCCACATTTTTTCCCCATACTGTTATTTGTGATTCTTTAGGTATTTGCTCAATTTTTCCCATGGAACATTTCGAAAATTTTCTTGTCATTTTATTTTTCTTATGTGAATCTTTTTCAGAATAAAGTTTGGTATATTGATCAACCACTACCTCAACCGTATTTGATTCGCTACTTTTCTCCTTATTATTAAAAGTTGCTACACTATAATTTTTGTTTGTTCTGCCAACGTAGTCAGACATGGTAATTAAGCTACTGTCTCCCTTTATGAATGAGCCAAAAAAATTAGCTGGTGTTTTAGGAATGTCTTCTCCACCTATTGATATTTCTTTAAATTTAGTAATACCAAGCATATTACCAAACTCATTTTTGGCAACAATAAATCCTCCTGTGAAAAAGAAAAAGGTTAGTAAAATTGTTGTTATGTAAAGAGCATTCTTATTTAGTATATATTTACTAATGAACCTAAATAAAGCATACCCTACAATTCCACCTAAAGTGTTTAATATTACGTCATCAATATCAGAACTTCCTAATTTAAAGATATATTGAAATACCTCAAAAAATGTACTGAAAAAAATCACTGTTATTAGAAGATACAAAAACTTCTCATATTTCTTGATAATTGTTGGCAAAAGATATCCTAAAGGTATAAAAACTATTAAGTTCCCACATGTGTTAGAAATACCCCAACGAAAACCTTGATGACTTGTTATATAATTGAAATTTCTTATAGTTTTAAAAGGAATTAAATTAAGACTTCGCGATTTAATAAGGCTGCTGCTAATTAAATTATTTATTGAGACATGTGCACTATAGGAGTATTTAAATAATATAATTTTGAATAATAAAACAATGTAAATAATAAATAAAATTATGTTAATAGATTTAAGCACTTTTCTTAGTTTGATATTAGAATACATTTATCCCACCTCATTTTAATAGCTGTATTCTAGTTTTGCATCAATATTATGGTATTATATACTTTTTTTCGTTTATTGTAAATGATTTTAGCATAACCCACCAATTGATTCTGATTGATTAGTGATAATGTCTTAGTGTACCACACTGGATTATGTCCCAAATAGATAACTTATAGTAAAATAGACCTCATGACTAAGAAATGAGGTGGACATAATCAGAAAGGTGATTTTAACTATGGAAGAAAATGATAAGTACATAACTATAAAAAAGTTGGTAGAAACAAATGGTAATAAGAAGAGAGCTGCGCTTGTTCTTAACTGTTCAATCAGACATATTAATCGGATGATTAAAGGGTATAAAGAGCGTGGAAAAGAATACTTTGTTCATGGTAATCGTGGTAGAAAACCAGCTAACGCTTTTGATGAAGAAAAAAACTATTTAATCCTTAATCTATACCGAACAAAATATCCCGATGCTAACTTAACTCATTTTTCGGAGTTGCTAGCAAAACATGAAGATATCAAAGCATCTCCAAGCACAATCAGGTCTATCCTTATGCAGGAATTCATCCTGTCTCCTAAGGCTAAGCGTGCTACAAGAAAGAAAATTAAAGAACAGCTAAAAGAATTAAAAAGCAAAGCAAAAACTAGAAAAGAGTTAGCGGAAATACAAACTGCTATTGTTGCTGCTGAAGATGCACATCCAAGACGTCCTAGATGTGCTTACGCAGGCGAAATGCTCCAGATGGATGCTTCTGTGCATATCTGGTTTGGTAAAGAAAAAACTCAATTACACATAGCTGTAGATGATGCTACAGGTGCTATTGTAGGAGCTTACTTTGACTCACAAGAAACCCTAAACGGGTATTATAATGTATTGCATCAAGTTCTTACACAATACGGAATTCCGTACATGCTCTTTACTGATAGACGTACTGTATTTGAGTATAAGCAAAAAAATCCCCTTCAATTGAAGAGGATACTTTCACACAATTTAGTTATGCCTGTAAACAGCTAGGCATAGAAATTAAAACAAGCAGTGTTGCTCAATCTAAAGGGCGCGTAGAAAGAATGTTTCAGACTCTACAATCACGCCTCCCCTTAGAAATGAGACTCGCTCACATAAGCACAATTGAGCAAGCAAATGAATTCTTAAACTCCTACATAAAAGAATTCAATGCTCAGTTTGCTTTACCTTTAGATAATAACAAAACTGTATTTGAAACGCAAGTTGACATTAAAAAAATCAACTTGATTCTTGCTGTTCTTAGTAGTCGAAAAGTAGACAGCGGAAGCTGTATAAAGTTTAATAACTCTTACTATCTTCCAGTTGATAGCAATGGACATCCAGTGCACTATCGTAAAGGAACCTCCGGTATGGTTATAAAGGCTTTTGATGCTGGATTGTACTATTGCGTAAATGAACAAGTTTATGGGTTAGATCTACTTCCAAATCATGTTCTTTCATCGAAAAACTTTGATTTGGAAGTAGCACCAAAAGATCCACAAAAACGATATATACCGCCAATGAGCCATCCATGGAAACAAGCCTCATTTGAACATTATTGTAATAAACAAAATCATCGAAAACAACTTACAGCATAAAAAGACAAGTCTAGAAAGCGTTAGCTTAGAATTAATTGGTTCTATGTTGTGCTTGCCATACTCAAATATATCATTTGAAGTACAATAAAGCACCAGCATTTGCTGGTGCTAATAATTAAAAGTTTTTGGGACATTTTTGAAAATGCTTGACATGATTTTAGCATAACCCACCAATTGATGGTGGTGAATCTTAGTTTATAAAATGGGTAGTTCTTTCTATTCTTTAACTACTGCTAGGATATTTCCTTCCTTATCAAAAGATAACTCTACATTTTGTGTTAATATTTGTCCATCTGTAAATTTTACTGATATTGTTATGGTATTACCAGGTAAATTTTCATATTTAAGGGGCCCTGCCTCCATTACTTTATTTGCAGCGTTTGTAGCGTCCCAGTCCACGCTATCTCCTGAGTTTACTACTACCACAGGTCCTTCTTTTATATATGCAGCACATCCACTTCCCTTATTCTTAATTGTCATGAACAAGCTCTCAGAAGCTCCTTCACCACTGCATTCAAATCCAACAGTATAATCATCCAAATCGATATTTTTCCCATTAAAGCATCTATTTTTATATTCGTCAAACTCACCTGCTGACCACATTTTATAGAAAACACTTTTTACCTTAAAACAAAATTTATAAAAAGCTTGCTTCTCATGGTAACTTTTTCATTTCTATATATAATAAAAAGCCCCGCAAACACTAAGTTTACAAGGCTTTTTATATGGTGTGCTCGATAGGAATTGAACCTACGGCCCGCAGTTTAGGAAACTGCTGCTCTATCCAACTGAGCTACGAACACATATTAGATTACTTTAAATATTTTATTACAATTAATATGTAATGTCAATGTAAGAATAAACTTATTATAAAACTTACCTTTCTTACATATAATAATATTATTCTCAATTTGCAGTATTATAATCCTATATTATTATACGAGGAGGTAGATTAAATGGCAAATGAATTTAGAAATATTATACTAGCAGGTATTGGTTCTGCGGCTTATAGCTACGAGAAGGCTCATAGAATTGTTGATGACATGGTATCGAAAGGAAAACTTACAATAGATGAAGGGAAAGATCTATCCGAGGAGTTAAAAAGGACTCTAGATGATAAATCAACTGAAAAAAGCTCAGAAAAACCATTTACTAAGGACGACTTAGTATCACTGTTTAAAGAGATGAATTTTGCTACAAAAGATGACTTAGCAATTATAAATAATAGACTAACTGCTCTCGAAGATCAGAAATAAAAATAATCAATTAATGGTCCAGACCTTTTCTCAGGGTCTTATTTTTAGGAGGCTGAACTATGCACGGAGGAAGTAATGTTAGTCGGTTTAGGGAAATAGTAAGAGTCCTTGCATTTTATGGTTTCGGGTATCTAATAGATTCTAAGTTAAATAAAGAGCAAAAGTCTCCAGAAAACTTAAGAAAGGCTTTTGAAGAATTAGGTCCTACTTTTATCAAAATCGGACAAATACTTAGTACACGTCCTGATATAATGTCAACTCCTTATATTGAGGAATTATCTAAGCTTCAAGATAATGTTCCCCCAGAAAGCTTTGAGGCAATAAATGCAGTTTTTTGTGAAGAATTCAGTAGAACTGTGGATGATACCTTTTCCTATTTTAACAAGACGCCCCTAGCCAGTGCATCCATTGCGCAGGTTTATACAGCTACTCTAACAAATGGTCAAGAAGTAATTGTTAAAATTCAAAGACCTAGAATAGAGAAAAAAATGCGTCAAGATATTGCAATTTTAGGTAGAATTCTTAATCTTACAAAATCACATTTTTCTGATGCCTTTATAAATCCTCAAGAGGCTCTTCAAGAGTTACTATCAACTACTGAACTAGAATTAAACTTTGAAAACGAAGCTAACAATATTAGAAAGTTTAAAGAATTAAACTCTAACATTGCTTGTGTGTACTCACCATTCTTAATTGATAGCCTTTGCACTAAAAAGGTATTAACTATGGAAAAAATCAATGGTTTCAAAATTGATGACAAGAAAAAGCTTGACGCAGGCGGTTATGAACAAGAGGATTTAGGAAGAAAGCTTGCACTATGTTACTTCAAGCAAGTATTTACTGATGGTTTTTTTCATGGAGATCCTCACCCAGGAAATATTTTTATAAGCGGAGGTCAAATATGCTTTCTTGATTTTGGCATAATGGGTTCTTTTAATAGTTCATTAAAAGTTGCTATGAACGAAGCTATTGTTTCCGTTGCTCTAAAGGACCCTAATAAGTTACTTAAAGTAATACTTTCTATAGCAATCCGAAAAGGTATTGTTAATAAAAATATATTGTATGAAGATATATTATATCTATTTGATAGTTATCTTTATACTTCACTTCAAAATATAAAAATATCAATTTTACTTCAGGAAATCTTTGATATGTGCAGAAGAAATAATTTACAGATGCCAAAAGATTTTGTTATTCTTTCTAGAAGTGTTGTAATTATTGAAGGTGTAGTAGCTAAAATCAGTCCTGATATGAAAATTTTAGATATTGCAGTTCCTTTTGTTAAATCCAATAATAAAGATGCTTTTTTGAAAGCGTTAAATCTTAATGAAATCTTGCTACATTCTTATGGATTTGTTCGAGATTCCTCTGTTCTTCCTACTAAAATACTTGAACTAACTGACAGTCTTATAAATGGCAGAGCCAAAATTCAGCTTCAATTAAGCGACCTTAATAAACCTGTAAATGAAGTTAATAAGATGATGAACAGATTGGTTTTTGGATTGATAGTTGCTTCAATGATTATAAGTTCATCTACGATTTTAACGTCAAATGTTGGCCCCAAGCTTTATGAGATGTCAATAATAGGTATCACAGGCTATGCTCTCTCTGCAGTTATGGCTTTATGGTTGTTAATATCCATTATTAAATCTGGTAAAATGTAATCTACTTTAATAAACCTGTTTCAATTTGTACATTATTGCTCTATTAAAATTTAATAGCCATTTAGCATCATTATATTTTTTTAGATACTATCTAAACATTAGCTCATAAAAAAAGAGATGCCTCTAGAAATTACTTTCTATTTGAGACAACTCTTTCTAATTTTTTTAATTCATACTATTTTTCATCTCTTCGATTCTTTCTTGAACCTTATCTGCACGGCCTTTAAATAACACTGATATTATTAAGAATCCTACCATCATTCCTAGAAGTACTAGGAAGTCTTTGGTCAATACAGTATAATCAGTTCCAGATATTATTTCTCTTAATCCCTCTATAGCATATGTGAATGGCATGAAAGGATTAAGTGTTTTAAAGAAGGTCGGAACTAATTCATTAGGGAAGGTTCCACCAGAAGCTGTCAATTGAAGTATTAATAGCGCTATTGCAACCATCCTTCCTGCTTCTCCAAGTAAGAATATCAAGCTTTGAATAATAGCTATAAATACATAGGACATAAATATTATAAACAAGAAATACAGTGGTAAATTATTTGGTTTAAGTCCTAATAATAGAACTACTGAACTTGCAAGTATTGCTTGTGCAACCCCGATGTAACCATAGGAAAAGAATTTACCTATTACTAAGGCAAAATTGCTAGCTTTTATATCAGCGTCAACTTTATCAGTAATTACGAAGAACATTAGCATTGCACCAACATAAAGTGAAAGCGCTATAAAATATGGTGCAAAACCAGTTCCATAGTTATCAACTTTATTTATTGGGTCTTCTTTAATTAGTACAGACTCAGAAACAAATTTGCTCATTGAGGCACTGTTATTTATAAGACTACTGTTTAATTGATCAGAGGCTGCTTTAAGCTGAGTATATAATTGACTTGAACCAGTGTTCAACTGGGATGCTCCTGATTCTAATATTGGTAGTTTGCCAACTAATGCACCAACTCCAGTTTTTAACTGTGATGATCCATTATTTAATGTTACAAGACCTGAAGCTAAATCTTTAGATCCCGCATAAAGCTTTCCAACTCCTCCAGAAAGTGCAGGTACTTGTTGGTTTAATTGTGCTAAACCAGCATTTAATTGGGTTGCTCCAGTTGCTGCACTTGTTGATCCATCAGCTACAGCCTTTGCTCCAGTTTGAAGCTGTTCTATTTGTGCAGCGTTAGCTGGACTAGTTGCTTGAGTTTGTATAGCATTTAAGGTTGCTATTAGTTTGGGTGCGTTACCATCAACCGTATAAGCTATAACAGCAGCTTTTATTGCTTCCTGTGAAGCATTAACCTTAGCTAATAATGAATTAAGTCCATCATAAACTTGCTGTGAACCAACTTTAAGAGCATTAGTGCCTGTTACTAAATCGCTTGATCCCTTATTTAAACTTGATACACCAGTAACTAAACTAGGTACCTGACCATTTAGTTGTGCTAATCCGTCCCTTAAATTAACTACTCCATTTTTAGCAGTTACGATACCTGAATCTAATGCAACAACACCATCATTTAGCTGAGCTGCTCCACTTTTTAATTCAGGAATATATCCAAATAATGTTCCTATTCCATCATTAAGCTGTTTACTTCCATCAGCCGCCTGCTTCATTCCAGTTTTTAATGCAAAGAGATTATCAAAGGCCCCTTTTGTGTACATGGCTGTCATGTTCTTTGTTATTTCAACATTAAGGTCCCTCTTGCCTGTATTAATTATCTGAGATGCAAGGAAGTTCCTTTTCATATTTGTATGATAAATAATATTAGGTTGGGTAGGAACCCCACTTACTCCACTTAACATACTTGTTGTAAAATTCTCAGGTATTATAAATTCTGCATAATATTTCTTTCCCTTTAAACCATCTTCTGCTTCAGACTGAGATTTAAAATGCCAACCAAGTGCTTTATTTGTCTTTAAGCTATTGGTCAAATCATTTCCTAAGTTAATTGGAGCTCCGTCCTTTGTCCCCCCCTTATCGAGATTAACTACTACAACTGGAAGCTTCTCTAACCGACTATATGGGTCCCAAAATGCGGCTAAATAGAGCAAAGTATAGAGCAAGGGTACAATAATAATTGCTGTTACAGATGCTCTGATGAATCTGTTTTTAAAAATACTAGAAATGTCTCGCCAAGCTACTCTAAGAAAATTCATAACATCACTCCTTATTTTTATTTCAAACTGACCTACCAAAACTAATGGATAGATCAGTTTTTTAGCTTTCCCTATTTATACTTCTAGCAATCATTTTAAATATAGTAATAATTCCACTTCCATATATTAAAAATTAAATCTATGAGCATGCAAGAAATAGTGAAATTTGTTCTAATATATGTTTAATTCTAATTATAACACGAATTATATCGAAATAAATCGTTTTTTTAACAATGGAAAAAATTAAAAACTTGAGTTAAATAACTCAAGCTTTGTAATATTACACTAAATTCCTATTCCATTTAAAATATACTTCATTAGGCTATCTATAACAATTTCAACATCTGCTTTATCCTTATGTATCATTTCATATACTGAAGCTGAACAAAGAGTTCCAAATAGTGTATATGCTATGAAAGACGTTTCTCCACTTTTTAAATATCCACCATCCATTGCATCTTTTATGTATTGTTCAATATACTGAATATAATTATGTATTTGATCACGGAGCTCATATTGTCTTACTTGTTCTCCCCAAAGCTGACTCATTAGAACCTTAAAAAAATCCCTGTACTTATAGACTAAATTTAATTCTATTCTACATAGTGCCTTTAGTTTTTCAATAGGGTTTTCTTCTGCATTTATTGCTTCTTCTATTTCCTCTGTCATAACATTAAGACCTTCTGTAATTATAAATTTAAAGATATCCTCTTTATTTTTAAAATGATAGTAAAGAGTTCCTTTTGCAACGCCCGCTCTAGAAGCTATTTCATCCATTGCGGACCCATTATACCCACATTCGGAAAATACTAAAATCGCTGACTCGAAAATAAGTCTTTTTGTTTTATTCATAATATTTCACTCCAAATTTAAAAGATGAATAGTTGTCATAGAATCGTTTACACGCTAATTATACTATTATATTTACAAAAAATACACAATTATTTTTATATTATAAATATTAGCCCTAAAATATGTTATAATTCTTATACAATGCATTAAAGAAAGAGGATATTTTATGATAAAGTATTATGATCGAGAATCAAAAGAGTATGAGACAGAAGATATTGCTGGAGAAAAGTATCTAAGATGGACCTACGAATCACCTGTTGGTATGGGCTTTTTAAAATTAATAACTAAGAAAAAAGTGTTTTCTAAAATGTACGGCTCCTACTGTGACAGAAAAAAAAGCACAAGAAATATCAATGAATTTATTAATCAGTATAATATTAATATGTCTGAAGCTAAACAAACTATTTTTGATTACAAATCCTTCAATGATTTCTTTTATAGAGAATTAACTGCTGAGGCAAGGCCTATTGAAAAAAACGAAAAGTTTTTAATGTCTCCTGCTGATGGAAGGATTCTTGTTTATGAAGATATTAGTTTAGACAATCTTATTCAAGTTAAAGGCTTCACATACTCCTTAAAAGAATTAATAAAAGACTATAGTACCGCATCTATTTACAATGGTGGTACTTGCATGGTAGTTAGATTATGTCCAACAGATTATCATAGGTTTCATTTTATTGATAAGGGTATATGTAGTAAAACTAATAAAATCGATGGTGACTTATTCTCTGTTAATCCCATTGCACTTAAAAAAATCCCTGAATTATACTGCAGAAACAAACGAGAATGGAGTGTTTTTAGCTCTAACAATTTTGGAGATGTTCTGTATGTTGAAGTTGGAGCAACCTGTGTAGGTACTATTGTTCAAAGCTACGAAGAAGGTTCTTCGGTTGAAAAAGGTCAAGAAAAAGGATATTTTAAATTCGGAGGCTCAACAGTGATTTTGTTCTTTGAACCTAATAAAATAAAAATCGATGATGATATTATTATCCAAACTAAACAAGGTTTTGAAACTAAAGTTAATATGGGCGAAAAAATAGGAGAGGCTATAATTTAGCCCCTCCTTTTGCTCCTTTAAGTCCACCCTGCATTGAAAGTATATTAGTATCAAAAGTGAACATTAATTCTTCTTTTTCCCTATCCTTTTTTAATGCAAGTTTAATTAAATCTTCAGTTAACTCTACATATTTCTTGCCAGTTGCTTCCCACAAATAGAACGCAAGAGAACCAGGGATTGTATTTAACTCATTAACAAATACTTTGTTTGTATCCTTGTCTATTAAAAAGTCAATTCTAACTACGCCAGCGCATCCAATAGTTTTGAAGGTATCTACAGCTAATTTTTGAATTTCTTTAGTGATTTCTTCATCTATATCAGCCGGAATTTGTCTTGATGCTCCACTCATTCCTTTTGATCCACCATACTTTGAACTATTACTCATATACTTATCTTGATAAGTCAAAATATCCTTACTACTTATAGGCTCCTCGCATACCGATGGCTCTGCCTTTTCATAATCTCCAAGTACAGAACAATTAATTTCTCTTAAATTTACCACCATAACTTCAGCCATTATTTTTTTAGAAAACTTTCTTGCAAGATCAACTGCTTCTTCAAGTTCTACTCTATTATCAACTCTTTTAACTCCTACACTTGAACCAGTGTTTGCTGGCTTAACTATCAAAGGATACTTTATTTCGCTTTCAATTTTTGTAATTAAACTGTCCCTATCCTTTAGCCATTCTATTGAATAGAACCAAACACATTCTAAAACTGGAACTCCAGCATCTTTTAAAAGTTTTTTAGCAAATACCTTATCCATACCTACTGCAGAAGAAAGTACATCACAGCCTACATATGGAATGTTTATGGATTCAAAGTATCCTTGAAGGCTTCCATCTTCACCATTTGTTCCATGAATTATTGGGAAAGCTACATCTATTGTGCCTATTATGTTCTTACCAAACTTACTTAAAGGATATTTCACCATAACCTTTTGGGAACCATCATTTTCTATCATCAGCTTCTTACAGTTTAAAAGTAGTTTATCAATATCTTTAAAGGCTTCTACATCTAATAAGGCATCTCCTGTATACCAAACCCCTGCCTTTGTAATATAAACAGGAACTATACTATATTTTTCTTTATCTATATTATCTATAGCTTGAAGAGCTGAAATTATTGATACTTCATGCTCTACTGATCTTCCTCCAAAAAAAACTCCCACATTAATTTTCATATTAAAACATCTCCTTATTATTCATTGTAATCATCTGTCAAATCATTCTCAACAAGTACCACAGTACCTTCAACAGCAACCGTTGCCAAATGCTTTAAAGCTTCTTGAAAGTTAGATACTACAAAATAATTGCTTTCAGAATAACCCTTTTCTTTAAGTCCTTCTTGAATTGGTTTTGTCTGCTTATTTCCAACAAGTATAACATAATCGCAGGCATCTGCTGCATAAATACCAAAAGCTTTATTAAGCTCAAATTCCTGCTCACCTAGCTCTATCATTCCTGGAGTAATTAGCACTTTCTTTTGGCCTTCCATTTGAGCTAGTACTTCAAGTGCCATTTTTGATCCAACTGGATTTGAGTTATATGCATCATCAATCATTGTGATCCCATTTCCCATTGGTTTAAGCTGTAGCCTGTGCTCTACTGCTTCTAAGTCACTAACTGCATAGGCTATAGTTTCAAGATCCATTCCTAATTCAGAAGCTATTGCCACTCCAGAGAGTATATTATAAATATTATGCTTTCCTAGAAGTTTTGTCTTAAATTCTGCGTTTGTTCCATCTGGTTTAAATACCTTAAAAGAAGAACCTCTAGAACTAATTTCAATATTTTCTGCTCTATATAAAGCATTTTCATGTTCTAATCCGTACCCAATAACCTTACATTTAGGTTCAGGTAAAGTCTGAATATTCTCATCATCCATATTTTCAAAGCCTATTCCATCTTCAGGAAGAGACTCTATAAGTTCAAATTTAGCTTTCTTAACGTTCTCTATAGTTTTGAAGGATTCAAGATGCTGCGGTCCTATGGAAGTTAAAATTCCATATTTAGGTTTAACAAGTTCACAGATTTCAGCTATATCACCAATATTCTTTGCACCCATCTCCGATATGAAAATTTCATGGGTTGGCTTCAAATCCATTCTCACGGTTTTAATAACACCCATTGTTGTATTAAAGCTTCCAGGAGTCATTAGTACATTAAATCTTTTAGAAAGAATCTTCTGCACTACATGCTTTGTGCTAGTTTTGCCATAGCTGCCTGTAATTCCAATTACTATAAGACCTGGCATTCCTGCTAACTTCTTTTCTGCATCTTTATAGTAATATACATTTATTGCATCCTCAAAAGGCTTATTAATAGTATTGCATAGTAAAGTAACTACAAATACAATACTATTTATTAGTGTTAATATTAAGCAAATAAGTGCCCTGTAATGTTCATCATTATTCCAAGGTAAATAATATAACATCGCCATTATAACTAAAGCATAAAATAAAGTTATTGTGAACACTAGTCTATTTAATCTTTTTGTATATACTAATTTTTTCTTTTCAGTAGGTTTCTTTCTTATATATAGAAGAACTCCATATATAAGCATAATTAATACCATACCTAAAATGTCCATATCAAAATAAATTAGAATAACTCCAATTAAAGGTAATAAATCAAAAGGATTTATTGCTTTTAAAACATTTCTTCTAACCCATAAAAAATATCTTTCATTTCTGTAGGAATTTAGTTGAAGCATATGTAATTGAGCTTTTTCTTTTGCGGAGTAATGTATAAAAAATACTACTAAGCTTAAAAACAAAAATAATTTAATCAATACTCTCCACCATATCCTTCTTTAAAAAGTTAGAGATTATAATAATAAACTCATTATACTTATCAAGATAAGCAAAATGACCTGCATTCTTTAAAACTACTAGACCTGCATCTAGCATTAATTTTTCCATCAACTGTCCATTTGAAACTGGTGTTGCTGTATCATTTTCTCCCCAAACCAAAAGAACTGGTGCCTTAATTTGAGGCATAAGCCACTTTACATCCTCATTTACAGACTTAACTAAAATCTGCTGCATAACTCCTGTTGCATTATTATAATCTGTAGAGCCATTTCTTTCTTTAAATTTCTTAATAACATCATCTGAATACTTATTAAGAAATGGAAGCTTAAAAATATTTTTAGCTAGCTTAAAGCTATATACCTTAAAATAGTACTCAGGTTTTCTTTTTGGCTTAATTCCTGTACTACCAATAAGAATAACTTTATTAACTTTTCTATGAGCGGAAAGGTAAATTGATATCTTTCCACCAAAGGAGTGTCCTACAAGTATTGGATTATCTATATCTAGTTGATCTAAAAACTTACCAACTAAATCAGCATATTGTTCCACCGCCCAAACTGTAGGTGGTTCCTGACTTTCACCGAAACCTGGTAAATCTATTGAATAAGTGCAAAAATTCTTTTCTAAATAATTATGAACAGGTTCAAAGCTTTTGATACTTGCGCCCCATCCATGAATTAGTAATACATTTTTGCCCTTTCCAGAAACTTTATAATTAACTTTTAAATTATCTATAACTATTTCCAATGAAATCACCTTCTTCTTAATCTAAACCTTTAACAATCTGACCAATTATTTTTTAAAGACCTTAAATATTATAACACTTTAATATATTTTTTTGTAGTTCATGTTTCTATTATATGAAATAAAATGCTATTTGATATTTTGCCGTTACTTATCTTCATTAAATTTTTTAAATATTTTTTTAATAA
Organism: uncultured Clostridiaceae bacterium; assembly: GCA_963791805.1. Classification (GTDB taxonomy): domain Bacteria; phylum Bacillota; class Clostridia; order Clostridiales; family Clostridiaceae; genus JACMJL01. The sequence continues at coordinate 723,655 of CAWBTU010000003.1, read as the reverse complement.
AATAGATAGACGCTATTATTACTAGGTATATCACAAAAATGATTATAAATCCCCATAACCCAGCCTCTATATCTGCAAATTCCATATTTCCCCTGTGGGTAATCTTTTGTTCTACTTCAATACCAAATACTATAACCATAAGAACTGTAAAGGTATATATAAATGATATGATTGCAATATTATATTTCGCCAGTAGTTTAAACGCTCTATTCGTTACCAAATAAATAAACATCCCAATACATCCAATTACTAAAAAATGAAGTTGCTTATCACTAAGGTTCATACCCATTTTTTCGTTTATTGCATTAAACAAATCATGTAAATTGTTAGTAATTAAAACTATAAGTTTTAAAACTCCTCCCATGAGCATTCCTCCAATCCTTTCCTATATTATACTAAATATAAAAAAATGCAGAAGCCATATCCAACAAATTCACTTATGGCTTCTGCCTTAATAAATATCTCTTATTATTAATTATCGAATTTAAAGCTTTCTAGTACAGCTTTCATTTCCTTTTTATTATTGTCAAATTCTGATGTTAAGGTCCATCCGATTACCTGGTAGTATTTCCCTGAATTAATAACCGTAATAACCATATAGGTAATATTTTTACTTTGAGACTGTCCTGTTAATTCAAAGTAATTAGCACTCTTACCATCTAATTTCATATCCTTTTCTTTAGAAATATCAGAATTAGCTATATTTTTTTTCATATTATCTTTTACAAGCTTAGTGAAATTAGCTAAAGTTGTATTCTCATTAAAATTTGCTTTACCTTCTCCTATAACAATTGCATATTCTTCCTCATCACTATTAGAAACTTGTAATAATGCTGCTGTATTTAAATTATTAGTTTCCTTCCAAGATTTTGGAACTGAAATGTTTTCTTTCCCACTAACATTTTTAACCACTTTAGGCAAATCTACTTTATCTTTTGAACAACCAAAACTTGTTGTAGCTATTATCACCATAATAACTACTATTAAAAAACTACGTATCTTCTTTTTCAAATTAAACCCCTTCTTCCCTCATTATAATTATACTGATTTTTTATTTCCAATTATAATAACCTTTTAACAAAATGTCATTACAATTATTTCCCACATAATACATAACATCTATTATATACCTTTATATATTTTTTATAAAGTGCTTAAAAATCAGATGACAGAATTCTTACTCTACTCTTAACAAATAATGCAATCTAAACATACAGCTTGTAAACATGAATCAAAAATTAAATTAAACTAAAAATATATTTAAATGTATTGCAATGCATATTAATCCATGGTAATATAAACCTATAAATAAACAGTATACCTACTTTGTATACTTTTCACCGATAATAGCAAACTAGACGAAAGTCTAGGACGCAAAGCTAAAGGGCCTTTACAAATTAGTAATGGCAGCCAGCTACCGAAGGAGGAGTTTTTCTTGTTAAAAACATTAAGATTTATTGCCATTCCACTTTCAATAGGCATTGCAAGTCTAACAGTAAATTCTACTATTTTATCAAATAAAGCAGCTACCCCAGAAAAGAACACTGTCCAAATAGAAGAATCAGTATCAGCTAGTGGTTCTGCCACTTCAACAGCAACAAAACTTTCTAGTTCTCTTGGAGAAATAGATTTAAATAATATAAATTCAGGTATAGTTAAAATTGCCTTTTCTCATTCAACAGATACAAAAATTAAAGTTGAAATCAAGAAAGATTCTAACACTTATATGTATAATTTAGTTTCTACAAACAACTTTGAAGCTTTTCCTCTACAATTAGGTTCTGGAGAATATAAAGTTACTTTATTTAAAAATATTTCAGGTACAAGCTATTCAACAATCAACACTTGGACCTTTAATGCAAATGTGAATTCATCTTCTCTTTATACTAGCTCAAATCAACTAGTTAACTGGGATAATTCCATGAATTCAATAACTCTTGCAAAGCAGTTAACAGCATCTTGCACCAAAAACGATGACAAAGTAAAAGTTCTTTACGATTACATATTAAACAACATAAAATATAACCTAGGTAAAACAAACTTGCCATCATCCTACATACCAAATATTGATAGCACCTTGGCTAGTAAAGACGGAATATGTTTTGATTTTTCTTCACTATTTGCTGCTATGCTTAGAAGTGTAGGAATTCAATCCAAAATAGTAATGGGAACATCCCCAAACGTTAATGGATATCATTGCTGGAATGAAGTATATTTAGAAAAAACAAATACTTTCGTTACAATAGATACAAGTTATGATTCTCAAGTTAAAGATGCTAAATTATCTTATGAAATGATTAAAAGTGATTCACTTTATTCAAAAGATAAAGAATATTAAACTTTAGAATATATTATGAATTTAATCAAAGAGCTAAGTTTTTATATGACTTAGCTCTTTTTTAATTTGTTTTTAAATTAAAATCATTATTAGTTTAGCATTTTTCTTCTATTTTCCATGTTTCGTAAGTAATTTGTAATAATTTCCCGAGCGATAATTAAATTTCTCTTCAAAAAAAATGGTATAATTTATAAGAATCAATAACATATACCAAAAATAGGGGGTTTTAGATTGAAAAAGAAACACATTGCCATTACGGCATCTGGGGTTGCAATAGTATTATTGATTGGTGCTGGGGCAACTACTAAAATTTTATCTGACAATAATGATTCAAAGACAAAAACTGCTACAGCAACTACAATAAAAGATAATAAGACTCCTCTCGCAGCTGCTAATTTACCTGGAGCTACTGGAGCTACTGGTCCTCAAGGTCTTGTAGGTGCTACTGGTGCTGCTGGTCCTCAAGGTCTTGTAGGCGCTACTGGTGCTGTTGGAGCTCAAGGTATTCCGGGGCTTGTTGGCCCTACTGGCCTTACTGGTGCTACTGGTGCTACTGGTGCTACTGGTGCTACTGGTGCTACTGGTGCTACTGGTCTTACTGGTGCTACTGGTCTTACTGGTGCTAGAGGCGTTAAGGGTACTGATGGCATTCCCGGTCTCGTTGGTGCTGATGGTATCAATGGTAAAGATGGTACTAATGGTATCGATGGTAAAGATGGTACTAATGGTATCGATGGTAAAGATGGTACTAATGGTACCGATGGTAAAGATGGTACCGATGGTAAAGATGGTAAAGATGGTATTAATGGTACCAATGGTAAAGATGGTACTAATGGTATCGATGGTAAAGATGGCACTGCCGGTGCTACTGGTGCTACTGGTGCTCAGGGTCCTGTTGGTATTGCCGGCGCTACTGGCGCTATTGGTCCTGTTGGTCCTGTTGGTCCTGCTGGTAAAGATGGTGTCGATGGTAAAAACGGTATCGATGGTAAAGATGGTCTTGTTGGTGCTACTGGTGCTCAGGGTCCTGTTGGTATTGCCGGTGCTACTGGCGCTATCGGTCCTGTTGGTGTTGCTGGTAAAGATGGTATTAATGGTAAAGACGGTGCTAAAGGTGACACTGGTTTAACTGGTGCTCAAGGTGCTACTGGTCCTAAAGGTGATACTGGTGCTCAAGGTCCTAAAGGTGACACTGGTTTAACTGGTGCTCAAGGTCCTAAAGGTGATACTGGTAGTTTATCCTCAAGGTTCATAAGTTTGCATTGTGATGGAGGCTCCTCATTGAATCTTACAACAGATACCTCTTTAGGATTATCTGCATCAGGCAATACAGTAACTTTGACTAAAGGATATTATGAGGTAACCTTCTTTGTTAATGCTAGTTTTATAAATGATTTTCAATTAGCTATGACTGGAGCATCTCCTATCATTCTTTCTGGTAACGATATATCTTATACTAGAATATTAAAAATTAGTACTGATACTGGATTCTTTAAAGTTAGTGAGCTTAATTGGAATCATTCTTTCGACTACGCTTCGCTTTCAATTAAGAAAATTGCAGACGTACAAGCAAATTAAATCTGAAAATTTAAAAAACACCTCCGATAGTAAGGTTCAAACCTTACTTTCGGAGGTGTTTTTCTATACTTATTCAAGTTTTTTTCTATTATATACTTCCAGTATTATTTCTTTGACAAATTTATGATTAGAAGTTACATATCTATATTTTCTATTTTCTATTAACTATCTTCTTATAATAATCCATACTATAATTATCACTTACATAAATACGCTTTAACTTATATATACCATTGGATCCCTGTGCAAGTCCATCAACTGTAGTCAGTGCCATGGTATAGCCTGTTTCTTGCAATGCACTAATAGTATCTTCATTAAACTTGCCAAGTGGATAAGCTAAATATGTTACTGGTCTCCCAAGAATGGTCTCTAATTTAGTCTTCGAACCCTGAAGTTCATTTTTTTGCTGATCATGAGGCATTTTATTTAATTCATTATGAGACACTGTATGAGATTCAACATCAAAACCATTTTTGTCCATTTCTTTCAGCTGTTCACTGGACATATAGTATTTATTGTCATCAATACCACTTGTAATGACAAAAACTGTTGCTTTGAATCCAAACTCTTTTAAAACTGGAAATGCATTTGTGTAATTGTCTACATAACCATCATCAAAGGTCAGTACTATTGGCTTAGGTGGCAATGCTTCTTTAAAAACAATGCTATCATAAAGTTGATTCAAACTGATTGGGGTAAATCCATCATCTTTTAAATACTTCATTTGCTCTCTAAATTTTTCTTTTGGAATTCTAAGCTCATTGTTTTTTTCATAAGCAACGGAATGGTACATTAAAATAGGAATAGGAGTAGAAGTACTTTGGCCCAGCACTGCTAGCTTAACCTTCTCCGCTTTTTCAGCCTTCACCCTCTCTTCTTCTTCCTGTTTCTCTTTTAATTTGATAGCTTGTTCCTGCTTTTTCAGGGCTTCTTGCCTAGCTTTTGCATTCTTATCCTTTGCGTTCTTATCCTTTTCCTTATTATATGATATGGTTCCTATTGTTCCTACAATTAGTAGAACTACTAATCCAACTATTATTCTGTTTATCATTATCCTTTTTCTGCTATACTTCAATTTAATTCCTCACCTTAATTTAATTGTTCCCTTTGGGACATGTCTGTTTTCATTTTAAAATTCAATATGCTATCGTTAGTTTTTGAGTACTCCTCATAGAAAATCCAATCACCAACTATACAAAACTCATCCATTTGCCAAGTTCCATCATTATTTAACTGAGTCTTTTCAGTTCCATCAGTTTTTATTTTATAAATATTTTTTCTTTCTCTATCATTGCAGTATATCCAGTCTCCACTTAGATTAATAAAGTAGGTTGGATCATCACTTAGCTTTGTTCTTGAAGTTCCATCAGTTTTTATCTTATAAAGCTTACTTCCATCTGAAGTATTTGTGTAATACACCCAATCACCTGAAACATTTAAATAAATAGAGATGTCGTTATTTAATCGCTGTTTATTAGTTCCATCAGTTTTTATTCTAAAAAGTGAACTTCCATTTGTTTCATCTTGATAGTATATCCAATTATCAACTATATTTATATAAGAAACATATTCATCATTTAGTTTTTGCTTCTCAGTTCCATCAATCTTGACTTTGTAAAGTTTCTGATTGTCAGATTCATTTTGATAATAAATCCACCCTTCATAAACATTTAAATAGAAGGCTTTATCATCAATTAGCTTTGTATCGTTACTGCCATCAATTTCAATTCTGTAAATTTTGGCATCATTTGCATTACGATAATATATATATCCTTCATAAACATTTAAATAATAAGCAAGATTCCGTGATAATCTCTTTACTTCAGTGCCATCAACCTTCATTTTATATATTCCTACATTACTGTAGGTGTTCACATAATAAATCCATCCCCCCTGCTCCACAGCAATGGAGTAATTTGAAGCATTACCTGAAGTTGTTCCATTTTTGCCCTTAAAGGTTTCATAGTTTTTCCATAGTTCTTCATCCAAATTTTTCTTAGAAATTGGGGTAGACTTAATAACTGGTTTATTGCTGCCCTTTTCTACTATATCTGACTTGCTACTGCTATTACCAATGAGGTATACTGATACTCCGATTATTGCTATAATGATTAAACTTATGCTTATTATTATCTTCTTTTTCAAAACTAGTCAACTCCTGTCTTAATATCTCAGATATTTGGTGACTCTAAGATAATTATATATTTAAGTAATATATATATCAATATTTATCTTGATTCCCACATTATAGCATTGAGAATTTTTTTGATTAAATAGTTTATAAAAAGTAGAAAATAAAAAGGACTTTTGTTTTCTGTATAGAATATAATTATCAATAAGTATTTTTGTATGATAATAATTATCAAGTTAAAATATATTAATGAAAGTGAGGCAAAATATATGTATGATGTTTGTATTGTGGGTGCAGGAGTAATAGGTTGTAGCATTGCTAGAGAGTTGTCTAGATACGAAGGTAAGGTATGTATATTAGAAAAAATGTCTGATGTAGCAGAAGGTGCTTCAAAGGCAAATAGTGGCATTGTTCATGGTGGTTTTTCCGAAAAAGCAGGTTCTTTAAAAAGTGAACTTTGCATTCAAGGAAATAGACTATATGAGCAGCTAAATAAAGAACTTAATTTTGGATATAGAAAGCTTCCTTCTTTAGTTATTGGCTTTACAGATGATGATGCTATGGAAATAAAGAAACTATATGATAACGGAATTAAGTATGGACTAGAAGGTCTAGACATAATTTATGCAGATAGAATAAAAGAATTAGAACCTCATATTAATAAGGATGTGAAAATAGCTTTATATTGTGAAAATTCCGGTGTTACTTCTCCCTACGAATTAACCATAGCTTTGGCAGAAAATAGTATTGAAAATGGTGTGGAGCTAAAACTGAATACTGAAGTTATTGCAATTGAAAAAATAGAAGATCACTTTAAAATCACCACAAATAATGGTGAATTCGAAGCTAAATACGTGGTAAATGCTGCAGGTGTGTTTAGTGATAAAATTGCTAATATGGTTGGAATAGATGATTTTTATATTAAACCTAGAAAAGGTCAATATGTTTTACTAGACAAAGATCAAGGCTACTTAGCTCAAAATGTAATTTTTCAAATACCAACAAAAGTAGGAAAGGGAATTCTTGTTACTAAGACTTACTTTGGAAATTTAATGATTGGTCCTAACGCAGAAGAAGGAGGTGCAAAAGATGACGTAAGCACTACTGAAGATATATTAAAATATATTGTAGAAACTGCAAGAATTTCTATACCTGATTTAGATATGAAAAAAGCCATAACTTCCTTCTCAGGAGTTCGTCCAACAAGTAGCAAAGGTGACTTCATTATTGAAGAAAGCAAAGTCCCAGGTTTCATTAATGTAGCCGGCATAGAATCCCCTGGTCTTACTTCCTCACCTATCATCGGAAAAAAGGTAGTTGAGATATTAGAGAAGGCAGGACATACACTTAAAGACAAGCCAGACTTTAATCCTTATAGAAAGCCCATAGTAAAGCTTAAAGATGAAAACTTCAAAGGCTACATTGACGCACCAACCCCAGAAGAAAATATAATTTGCAGATGTGAATCAGTTACAGAAGCAGAGATAATAGATGCTCTGCATAGAGCCATTCCTATAAAATCTACTCAGGGAGTAAAAAGACGTACCCGTGCCGGCATGGGAAGATGCCAAGGCGCCTTCTGCCAACCCCGAGTAACTGCAATAATTGCAAGAGAACTTGGAATACCAGTAGAAGAAGTAGTTCAAAAGGGTAAGGGCTCTTCATTTTTGCCTGAGAGAGTTAAGACTATTAAGAAATTATAAATCAACTTTACTGTATTGTAATCGTTCATTCTTATCTTGATAAACAGCGGGACATCCTTCTCTTAAGAGTTAGCCTCTGGAGTTGAAGGGTGTCCCGGGTTTTCTTATGGCAACACTATATTATTGTGGTCAATTGAATCTTAACAAGTTAACTGTTATTGAAAAAATAAATCAGCTTAGTCTTTCTTAATGCAGCGAACAACCTCTTAGCATAAAATAGCATATTGTTCTTTATTTTTATCTTGAATATATCATAATCCCTTAAATTGCCTTACAATTCCATCCAGCTTTTCAATAGTCTCCCCCATCTCACCAACCTTATCTGTAATCTCCTCAGAATTTGTTAAATGAGACTGAGTTGTCTGTGTAACCTCCTCAAAGTTGAAGTTTACCTGCTCAAAAGAATTATCGATATTCTCTATATTAACTAATATCCCTTCTAAAGACTTTTCTTGCTGCTGTGACTGAGAAGTAATGTTAGAAATTGAACTTGTAATAGACCCAATATTCGTTAATATTGTATGGATTACTTCATATGTGCCATTTGATATCTTCTCTGCCATTTGTAATTGATCTTTAACATCCCTAATGGATAAATTAGATTCTTTTGTAGATTTAATTATATCCGTTATTATTATATTAAGCTTATTAACGACTTCTTCAGTTTGAATTGCAAGTTTTCTGACTTCATCCGATACTACTGCAAAACCTCTTCCTGCTTCCCCTGCCCTAGATGCTTCTATTGAGGCGTTTAGTGCAACAAGATTGCTTTGCGAGGATATTTCACCAATTAATTCTGTAAATTCATAAATTTTTTCGAGGGAATCAGAGAATCCTTCAATAACCGAAAATGTAACACTAAACTTTTCTTCAGTTTCTTTTATTCCACTACTCATAGTATTAAGGCTGGCAATACCATCCTGTGCGGATAAATTGATGCGGTCACTATCTTCCTTTAAGGATTGCAGAATAGTAACTATCTCCTTACTATTCTCATTTGCATCATTAACGGTTTTTGTTATACTCTTGAATTTATTTACATTGTTTCCCAGCACCCCTGAACTTTGAAAAATAGATGCAGATATTTGTTGCATTGAACTGTTTGATTCTGTATACCCATCTATAAAATTTGTTTCTAAATTCTTTACTTCATTTATTGCATCTTTTAGGCACGTAAAATTCCCCAAAAGAATACTCATAAAACTATTAAATTCAGTGCCCAAATCTGCTATTTCATCTTTACCATTTACTTGAACGACTTTCCTTAAGTCTTTCTGTTTTATAATATTTACAATACTGTTAATTGGTTTTGTGACCCTAGTGCTGAGCCAAAACTGCATAACTATTGATAAAATCACTATAGAAATTATAAGAACAATAGAGCAATAAGTAAGTACCTTCAATGCTTTATTACCTGAAGTACTAGTAGTTTCAATATGAATTACTCCTATTGGATTGCCACTAGCATCTTTATATTTTGCTTCTGCTTTTACTATCATATTGTCTTTATTAACGTTTTTATATGATTTTATTCCATTGTTACTTAATACAGATGAATCAATAATGCTAGGATTTTTTAAGGTTGATATTATATATCCATTATCAAATTTTAATGTAATATCTGCATCAACAATTTTTTTACCTTTTTCAATCATAGTAGCAGTTAGTTTTCTAGCCGTCAAAAAATAACCATCTGGATGCTCAAATTTCTCATCATCAGGTTGGCATACTTTCCCTATAGAAACCAAATATACACTATCACCAACAATATCTATATCACTTGCAAAATAGTTAGTGTCACTAAGTTCTTTGATAACTTTTAAATCTTTTAAATCTGGTTTGTCCCATTCCTTAGGCGCCCCATCAGAGGCTATAATAACATTATAATTAACATCTAATGCTATAACAACTTCATTGGGAGTGTCCTCTTTAGCGCTAGATGCAGCATTATCACTAATCCAAGCAGCATCTTTTTTTCCAACAGCATCATAGAGGTCCTGCCAGGGAAGCCAAGAATTCATAGAAGCCTTTTGGCTTTCTAATAGCGAGTCCATAAATTCTCCTGTGTGAGAAATATTTTGCTCACCTTTATCAGTTTCAATTTTAGTAATACTTTTGTTAATGGAATAATAAGTGAAAAATATGCCTGTAATGAGTGGAAGTATAATAGCACAGACTATAAGAATTAGAAACTTAAACCTTAATTTCATAAATCACACTCCTATTCTTATTTCATACTAATAATAATCCTGTTTCTAAAACTAAAGATTCTAGTAAGAACATAAATCTAATTGTAGTGACCATATTATTAATCAAAGCTAATTTTGAAGAAAATACATATCAAATTATATTCTACAAAAACATTAATAATCCTTTAAATATTAAAAACTTATTCCTTTGAACTCATTCCTTTTTTGTTGGCATTTGCCTCTACTAATTGTGACCTTAACTTATGATTTTCAGCAACACCAACTACTGTAGAAGCAGCTAAAATTATTACAAAGGGCATCGCTGGATAAAAATATCTGTTCATGGTGAAAAATGGCAAATAGGCTACTATAAAATAAATAATCGTTGCTACAATTAAATTGCCCATTTTATTTCTTTCTTTATTAAAATAGAAGGATACTGCTCCGAGCAAACCTAATACTAATATAATGTCATGCCATATACTTGCCGTTTTACTATGAACTCCTAGAAATTCTTCTCTCCAAAAGAAAGGTGTATCTATCTGATACTTAGCTTTTCCTATAGTGTACCAATACAGATATTTCAATGGGTGCTTTGGCGCTAAATTTTCAAGCCTATATTTAGAAAGCTCTGTTTCTGTTTTATTATTTCCTATTTCTGAAGGTTTGCTAGGGTATGGATACTTGTTATAATTCAACCCATCCGTTGCCTTAGTACTCTGATCATAATTTATGTATGTTCCTTGAAGCATAGGGTTCCCAGATGCAAGTGTTAATGGTATAAACCTATCAAAAACATAATAGTTTCTTATCCACCAAGGAGATAGTATCAAGCAAAATATACCTGCAACAATGGCCGCATACTTTACCATCTCTTTAAATTTATATTTTTTAATTATCCACATTATTAGAATAATAACAGGAAATGTTGCTATTGCAGGCCTAAACAAAGTTGCTAGCCCTAGTGATATGCCACCAAAAACATAATATTTAGTTTTCTTTTCTTCAATAGCATATATTGAGAAATATACTAAACATAGTGTAAAAAACTTAAACATACCTTCCGTTAGAATAAGATTTGTTACCCAATAATCCGCAATACACAAGGAGTTTATAACAACTGCAGCCGCACCAACCTTACTATTGAATACTTTACGGCCTATTAGAAACACCAGATATAATGATGCCGTTTGTGCCACAGCTTGTAAAACTCTATATGCTGTTATGCCACCGAATCTTCCAAAGATTTTCACAAAAAAAGCCAAAGTAAATGACAATCCTGGCATCATGAATACAGTAGACTTAGATGTAATGTGATAAACATACTTACCTGTTTCTTCAAGTATCCAGGCACTCCTAATAAATTTAACATCATCATTGTCTGGCTTGGAAAGATTTCCAAGTAATGTTGTATTCATATATTTAAAAATTGAGAATATGCATATAAGAAAAAATAATGAACAGGTAATTCCTACAATAAGCTTTATAGATTTTTTTTCATCTTTTAAGCTGAACAATTTTTAACCCCCTTAGTATGTACTAAAAATAAAATAACAAATACGCATATAGCTTTATTTCTATGCCTTGTCTATTTTAAACCCAAGCTTTATCCAATCTATTAAAAACCATGCTATTAGCGGAATTACATAGTTTTTAAGTGCAAGCTCTGTATTTTGCGCAGATACTCCAACGGATAGTACAATTAAGCTTGTAAGAATAAATTTAGCAATAGTTTTTACAATTATATTTTTCATTTTGTTCAATACAAAATTCTTTACTAAATAGTTGAATAAATAAGTAAATGCTAATGCCACAGCATAAGTCCCTATGAATAAATATATATGTCCCTCTGAAAAATAAGAATTTATGATTCCTCCAATAGCTATTACCACTAAAGCACATATAAATACTTGAGCTCTCTTTTCATATTTTATATTTGACATACTAGTTGCCTCCTATTTCCTAAATGATTTAAAGATAATTCTTCAATAATAATAACATACTTACCCAATTAAAGAATATTATTTTTTTACTTATTATATAGATCCTGCATAAAATCATCTGATGGTACATAACCTTTACTCTTCAATTCATCTTTAAAATATGCCTCATATACAGCTTTAACCACTGGTGCTACAGAAGCTCCATATCCTCCATCAAATATAACTGCACAAACTGTAATCTCTGGATTATCGTAGGGAGCAAAACCTACAAAATAACTATAAGATGTTCTTCCCATGTCTTTTTGATCCTCCCTAAAGGTGGCTGAGCCAGTTTTACCTCCTGTTTCCATAACAGAATTGAATTGCTCAAAGGTTTCTGCAGCAGTTCCGCCTTTATCGGTAACACCTTTCATTCCTTCTTTTACAGCATCAACTGTAGTTTGACTTACACCCGTGGTGTTTAAAATCACAGGCTTAGTGTAATCTTCTAATACATTGCCATCTGCATCTGTTACTTTACTAACTAAATGAGCTTTATATCTATTTCCACCATTTACTAAGGTTGCTATATAATCTGCTAGCTGTAAAGGTGTAAATGTACTCATACCTTGACCAATGGCTGCATTGTATATGTTACCCTTAATTCGAGTCTGAGCATGTCCCTCATCTAGGGTAACATACTTAATTTCATTTAGTATTGATTCATAATCTCTATTATTAAAAGCCTTATCTTTATATGTTTCATCAGTACTAACTAACTTTTTAAGTGAATCTTTATAACTATTTTTATCAAACGCTCCAGTTTTAACACTATCCTTAAGACTATCTTTAATCTTAGTTTTAAGCTTTTTAACTTCTTTAGAATCATAACTTTTATCATACAAATCTACAGCTTGATACTTGGCTCCAGCATGACCATTTCCAACTTTTAGTAGCTGCATAGTCCGTAACGAATAGTTACTTGCGAGAAGGTTATCATTGCTCCAAGTATTAAAAACCTGACCAAATGATTCTGAAATTTCTATACCAGTGGACGGCTTCATATCTGAATCATGACTTACACCTAATCCGTATTTCCATGCATATTCAGCTAATATATCGTCACCAAATGAGCTTTTTAGCTTTCTTCCAACTTCCATAAAATACGGATTACTGGATTTTGCGATTGCCGATTTAAGATTAACTATTCCATTAGGCTGGTCGGATGGAAAGGGTATTGGCTTATCTCCCGAATTATCATCATAAAACCCATTGTCATCATAAGTTGTAGATGGGTCTATTACACCTTTTTCTAAACCTGCTACAGCAGTTAAAGGTTTAAACGAAGAACCTGGTGGTAATTTTGAAGATAATCCATAATTTAAAAAAGGTTTAGGGAATATATCATATGGGTCAGTTCTACGTGACTTATCTGATTGAACAGAAGCATCTACAGGAAAATATAAATTAAGTAATTCATCTTCTGTCTTTCCTACATTTGAACCAATATTCTGTAGCCCTCTATCCCTAATATAGTTCCTTGCCAGTGTTTCATAATCCGGATTATAATATTGCTGATATAATTCTGGTGTTAACTTTCCAGGTACTGAGAAAAGATTGGGATTGAAGCCTGGCCTACTAACCGAAGCCAACACTCCTCCAGTTTTATTATCAAAAACTATTACTGCACCCCTTGTAGCATTAGTCGTATCAACATCAGTACCCTTACTTCCATTTTGCTGAAGTTTTTTCATGGCTTTATCTAAAGCTTTTTCTGTAACTGATTGCATATCTTTTGAAAGAGTAAGGTGAACTGTACCTCCAGGATAAGCCTGTGTTTCAGCTTTTTCCTTTACTATTTTTCCTGATTTATTAACTTCTACTTTTTTTATGCCGTTAGTTCCTTTTAGCCTACTTTCAAATGCTTTTTCTATGCCTGAAACTCCGACTAGATCTGTATTTATATCATAGCCTTTCTCTTCATATGTATTTTTTTTATCAGGGTTTATTCTGGAAATATATCCAAGTACCCCAGAGGCTAAATCATTATTAGGATAAGACCTAAGCGACTGCTGTGAAGTATTTATCCCTGGCAATTCACCAGCTTTCTCCTGAAAAATAAATTCAGTATCCCTAGTAATGTTCTGAGTAATAGTTATAGGCTTATATTTTGATGCCCTCTGCATTTCTAATGCGTCCAATACAAGCATAAATTTTCTTTGCTCCTCAGTAGTATAATTTCTTATTTTATCTTTTGTTTCTTGACTAATTTTTTTATTTCTCTTATCTAGATACCAACTTGTATATTTATCCCATAGAAGTTTGAAAGTCTCTTCTGGAGTTATTTTTAAAAGTTTAGCGTCTACTTTGTCTTGCTGACTTTTACTTAAATTATTATAACTTTTACCTTTTGTTCTTTTGTCAGCATCGATTATGGCGCCTTCCAGTCTTCGATCTTTTTTAAACCTTAATTCGCTAGTTTTAATAGCATCCAAATCACTAGTGCTAAATTCAAATCCATAGGGATTAATTTTTAATGAAAAACTATCACTTTGAATTTCTTTTCTATCATCTAATATTTTATAAACTTTTTCCATTGTACTAAAAAATTCCTTTTTGCTATTATCTGTATCCATAAAAGTTAGATCATAACTGGGATTATTCTCTGCAAGGACAGCTCCATTTCTATCAACAATCTCTCCCCTAGGAGCCGACTCTGAAATTTCTCTGGTACAGTCCATGTTAGATTTATGTTTATAATATTGTGTATCTACTACTTGCATAAAAACAAGTCTAGTAATTAGTATAGAGAATACACTCAATGCTATTATTCCTAATGCCGTATATCTATTAAATATCCACTTCTTTATCTTCTTGCTAACCATTTTATTAACTCCATTCCATATAACAAATCTGTTACAATTTGTACAATAATTTTTATGCATCTCATTAGTTTTGTACAATATAATTATATTTACTTTTACCATAACTTCCAAATAAAAGTATATTATAAATACTACTAAAAAGCTACTAAAAAGCCATTGGTTAACTATAACAAAAAATCTGGTGACATTCTCAGTCACCAGATAAAATTAAATTAGCACATATGATTTTTTCAAACTATTAATCCATTAAAGTTTATTTTTTCCCTCTAATTACATCTATTGAAGGACCTCCACCTTCGAACATGTTTTTAACCCTAAGTCCGATTAGTGGATTTAATTCTGGATGTGTCAAAATATAAAATGTTTCATCCTCTATTGCTTTAAATATAGTTGCCCCCATATTATCAATTGGCATTCCTTCTTCTATAACTTTATGCTTCTTTGCTTCGCCTTCCTTATATAGTTCACTTTGATAATATGGTTGGCTCATATCATTTGCATATCTCTCTGGTCTATGTCTTTCGCAGTTATCTAAATCTGTCTGAATAAATCCTGGACAGAACACAGACATCTTTATCTTGTCGGTCACACACTGAAGATCTAAGTATGTTGATTCAGTAAGTCCAACACATGCAAATTTTGAAGTATGGTATGCTGACATTCCACTTAAGTTAAGAAGACCAGCTACAGAAGAAGTATTAACAATATGACACTCTGTATTTTGTTTTAGCATTATTGGAATAAATACCTTTTCTCCATGTACAGCTCCCCAAACATTGGTTTTCATAATCCATTCCCAATCATTTAATGAAAGCAACCAAGCTGGTCCTGTTATTGCGATTCCTGCATTGTTAAATAACAAGTCAACATGTTCAAACCTTTCAATGGCTTTCTTTGCTAGTAATTCCATATCTTCATATTTCATTACATCCATTTGAACAGCTATTACATCAGCACCTTCTGCTTTAAGTTTTTCTTCTGCAACCTTTAAATCTGCTCCATCTATATCCGCTATAACAATCTTGATTTCCCTTCTTACACATTCCTGCGCTACAGCGAAACCTAATCCATTTGCAGCTCCTGTAATGACTGCTACTTTACCTTTAAAATCTTTCATTAATTAATCCTCCTTAGTACTTATCATAATCATGTATTTTATTAACTCACAATATTATTTTATCAACAGCTTTAGTATATCAGTCTGTGTTAAAAATTTAATTATTCACAGAATAACAAAAAAGGTGTTTTTATTGTGCATTACGCACTGTTTTATAAGCAATAAAATATCTAATTCCAATTTCAGTAATATTTATAGTTGCAAGTATGTTTGTATTCTTGTTATGCTTTACTGTAAACTTAATGCATACGCTAAGTTGCTAAATTATAAAAAACTATAGTTTATGGTTTATATATTTTGATAGTAGTATCTTGCTTATTAATTAGCAGATACTTTTCCTTGATGTAATCCATGGTTAGTTCGTCAGTTCTAAAAGTCTCATACTGAGAAACATTCTTTAAATTATCTAGGCTAATCTTAAAAAAGTCAAATATATTGTTACAACTGAAGGTAACATTGGTATAAAATGCCTCAGTCTTGTTGTTATATATTATTTCTACTTTAGTTAATATGGTGCTATAGTTTTTATCCACTGAGCAATCATCTAAAAAATTATCAACATTATTAAAGGATTCACTTGCCATAAAAATCACCCCTCATAATAGACTTGTAGTTCTTTATTATGTCTAAAAGTGTATAAAAATATAAATTCATATAGGTATTTATATCAATTAGTAGAAATTCATATAAAACAATTAAATAATATATTATAATTATGGTATATATCTGTACATAAACATGCTGTTAGAGTGATTAGAATAAACTGTGTGTATGAAAAACCACATGATGAGATATCTTGTTTATAACATAATTTATAGGTTGTAATAATTATTTTATATGGAGAAGGTGCTCTTTTTATGAAACTTTTAAAAAAGAATATTATCATGAAATATATGAATACAGTTTTCATTCTTTTTATTGTTTTTATTTTTGCGTTTTCATCACTAGGAATGTACTTTAATATTCAGATGAAAAAAAATCTACAGAAAAATGTTAAAGTTAGTCTACAAAAGGATTCTCAAATCATTTCATCACAAATCAATTCGTATTTTCTTCGTTATGCTGAAGTTGTAACAGAAATGCAAACCGACGAAACACTAATAAACTATATAAAAGATGCTAGACCCACAGAATCTAAAGCATCTGATCCTAATTATAAAACTGTTGTTGGTACTTTAGGAAAAATCAAAGGTACTGACCCCAATATTAATTTAGCTTGGCTAGGAATAACTGCAACTAATGATATCGTAACTCATGAATTTAATTGGAGTATTGACAAGGATTACCAAATAATTAATAGGCCTTGGTATCTAGAAATGCTTCAAAATAATAATAAAATTGCTTTTACAACACCTTATACTGATCTTTTTTCAGGAGATATGGTTATATCAATAGTAGCGCCTGTATTAGATAATGGAGTAATCATTGGCGCCTTCGGTATTGATATCAATATGAACAAAATAACCTCCTATTTAGATTCTTATAAAATTAATAATAATGGTTCTATTCTTTTAGTTTCTAATAAAGGTTCTGTGATTTATAACAAAGATAAATCAATTTCAATTAAAAGCGATATTTCTGATGCAAAAGGTGTTATTGGACAATTGGGAAATAAGATGGTTTCAGGTAAAAAAGGTCTTTCTGAATACAACTATAAAAATAAAGCTATGTATTTCGCATATACTCCAATAGACTCGAATGGCTGGTCTGTGAGCACAATTATTACTAAATCAGAAACTCAATCACAAATAAATATTTTTAATATAATGAGTAAGCTTGTTTTCGGAATATCTACCTTAATTTTAATAATTGTTGCATTTATTATAAAAATTAGTAACAATTATTCAGAATTAAACGACTTATACAGAAATCTAGAAATCAAAGATCAAGAATTGCTAGCTTCCAACCAAGAAATATCTGCAGCTTATCAGCAACTAACTGCCTCAGAGGAAGAGTTACGAGCACAATATGAAGAGATACAAAACTATACAGAATTAATTACTCATCTTGCATATCATGATGTATTAACAGAACTTCCCAACCGAAGGTGGTTCATCGAAAAGTTCGATACAGAAATAGGTAAAAATAGTAGTGGTGCTGTAATTCTTGTAGATATTGATAATTTTAAAGGAATAAATGATACCTTAGGACATGTATTTGGAGATAAAGTGTTAATTAAAATAGCTGAAGAGCTTAAATCCCTTGAGGATGATAAATTATTTGTTTCTAGATTTGGCGGAGATGAATTCTTAATATTGCTATCAGGAGAAGACGATATCTTTAAAATTGAAGAATATGCTAGAAAAATAATGAATGTATTTAGTAATAAGCTCTTAATTGGCAAAAGTGAAATTCATACTAGCTGTAGTATGGGTATAACCTTGTATCCTTCAGATAGCAATCAAGTAAGTCAATTACTTATGAACGTGGACATGTCCATGTATAAAGTAAAAAGTGCGGGCAAAAATAGCTATATGTTCTTTAACGAAGAGATGACAGAAAAATTAAAAGAGTCTATAAGCCTTGAAAGTCTCTTAAGAGAAACAATTGAGACAGGCAGTTTTAAATTGCTTTATCAACCACAAGTTGATACAGTTTCAGGTAAAATAGTTGGATATGAAGCTTTAGTAAGGATAATAGATTTCAGCATATCACCTGCTCTTTTCATTCCTCTAGCTGAGGAAATGGGTATGATTATAGAAATTGGAAGATGGGTAACAAGAGAAGCCATCAATCAAATATCAATCTGGAAAGAGAAGGGTTTAGATGTAAAGCCTGTTGCTATTAATTTTTCTGCTAAACAACTAAATGATCCAGATTACTATGACTTTCTAGAGAACTTGCTTATAGAAAAAAATGTGGAAGCAAAATATATTGATATAGAAATAACTGAAAGTATATTCTTAGAGAAAAAAGATATGACTGTAGAATTTCTTAATAAATTAAAGACTTTAGGCGTAAAAATTTCCCTAGATGATTTTGGTACAGGATACTCATCCCTAAGTTATTTAACATTTTTACCAGTAGATAAACTAAAACTGGATAAATCTTTAAATGAAAAATTCTTAGAAGTTGAAAATATACCTGTTATGAAAAGCATTATAGCCCTCTCTCATAGCTTGAAGTTAAAAGTAGTAGCTGAAGGTATAGAAGAAATTGAACAATATAATCATCTAAAATTAGTTGGTTGCGACTATATTCAAGGGTACTTGTTTAGTAAGCCATTGGAAGTAGATGCTGTAGAGAAGATAAATGATCATAATTTTTTAGAATAAATATTTGACTAAAGCTCTATTGTTTTATATGCGCCAATTGGTATGTTTATTTATATTTAAATATGAAAGTAAGGAACAAAAGGGTATTTTGTTCCTTTATTATATTCTACATATTAATAAACTAATTCACTTAAAAATATAGGAACATCTTAGTTTTGAACTTATAGATGGATTTTATCACAATTTCATTATAGTATAATGATACCTTTTACCAAGCCTCTCCTAAAATAGGAGTTTGCTGAGCTTGAAAATAATATTTGTCTTATTATAAAAAAACTAATTGCCAATTTTATACAATTAAGGTATAATTTATTTAAGGCGTCTTATAATAGTTGCTAATCAAGGTGGTTTCTACAGGGAAATGAAGGAACTGATTTATTGGGAGGGAAGTAATATGTCTGCATGTGTATGTGAAAAAGATTATGTAGATTTAAGTATGGATCATAATCAAATAGCTTTTGAAGAGTTTTTATATAATAGTCTAGATGAGGAAGATAAAATACTTTATAAGCATTTTATAGAGCTTGGAATTGACTTAACTAATCATTGTTTGCAATGGCAAAAGCATAATATTAAAGTTCTTGTGTTTCCACCGTTAACTGCACCTTCTTTTATAAGGAAAACCTTTAGGGAAATGTTAGATAATGTATCCCAAACTGACCGGTTTCAATTGGGCCACGATATTATTGAAATTTGTATAACCTTGAAAAGCCAAAATAGTAATTTGACTGATGAAATGAAAAAATCTAATTTTTCATATCCTAATTTTATAGACACCATGTTGAATATGGCTGCTAGTATTAACCCTTATGATTGTTTTTATAATTATGCCTTGCTTAACAATTTTTTAATAAATTATAAAAAAGAATTATTAAATATTTTAAACTAATATTTATCATAATTATTTTACTGCTTCTTGGGAATACTAAAATAAATTAGTAACAAACTGAATGGAGGAATTTAAATGGAGCATCTAATTCATGCTATAAACAGCTTATCTTCTACTAATCTTATTATTTATGGATCATTACTCGCCGCACTATTCCTTTTTATAGTATGTTTTAACCTTGGAAAAATAAAGAGGAAAAAACGAGCCTATGCCAAAGGATCCTCTGAGTTAGTATTTCTTAAATATGGATTGCCTGGTGACGATAATTATAATTTGCAAAAAAGGTAGAGTATAGCCAACGCTATACTCTACCTTTTTGCCTTTTTGGGGTGCCAGGCACGTGACAAGTGACAAAATAAAGAGGCTATATATAAGTTAAATTATAATAACCTATATATAGCCATTGATAAAGAACAAAACAATTTACCTTGCACCAATAAAGATAACTTTGTACCTAATTATAATCTTTCGACTATAACAAAGCATTTCACTACCCATACTGATGGTTCGTTCGACCATATAGCATACCTACACAGCTATATATAACCTTTCGGCTACTGATAACCATTACAGCACACTGTATGATCTTCGCTTAACCCTATAAGATAAGTTGGAACCCTATTATAATCAATGTTAATCGACTATAATAAAACTTTTCCTAACCCTATAGAATCTCCTCTCTAACTATATATCAGCTATCCCACTGACTATATAATCTTCGACGTACTTTTTATAACTCCATATAGAGTATATAAAAGTATTGGCTCAACCGTTAAGTTCCTTATGCAGTAATAGTATGTGCTTAAGAAAGAAAATTATTAGATGTAAATTATGGAATTACCAAATTAGTATTAACAGCATTTGTTACTTAAAAATTCAATATAACTTCCTCGTTTACAACGTCTATAGTGCAGTGGCCACCAGAGCTTAATTTTCCAAAAAGTATTTCTTCTATTAGCAAAGGCTTAAACTGAGAGCTTATAATTCTAATGATCTCTCTAGCACCAAACTCTTGTGAAATTCCTTTTTGAGCTATATAATTAATACAATTTTCACTAAATGCTAAATTAATTTTTTTCTTTTCTAGATTAACTTTAAAAGCATTTAATTCTTTTCTTGCAATACTTAGTGCCATAGAATTGTCTATATGATTAAACACTACAATTTTATCTAGCCTATTTCTAAATTCAGGAGTAAAGGCTTTTTTAACTTCCTCTTGAATGGCTTCACCTTTAATTGCTCTTTCACCAAAGCCTACAAGGCTTCTGCCTATATTTTTTGCTCCAGCATTGGAAGTCATAATAATAATTACATTTCTAAAATCTGCTTTTCTTCCTTGATTATCAGTAAGAGTAGCATAGTCCATTACTTGAAGTAAAACGCTTAATATATCGTCATGGGCTTTTTCAATTTCATCAAGTAAAAGCACACAATGAGGTTTCTTCCTAATAATATCTGTAAGCAGTCCACCTTCTTCATAGCCTACATATCCTGGAGGTGCACCTATAAGCTTTGAGGCAGTGTGCTTTTCTACATACTCACTCATATCAAATCTTACTAATTCTACTCCTAAGTTTTTAGCTAAACTTCTAGCTATTTCAGTTTTTCCAACTCCAGTAGGTCCAACAAAAAGCATAGATGCTACAGGTTTATTATCTTCATTCAAGCCAGCTCTTGATATTTTAATGCATCTTACTACTTCCTCTATAGCTTTGTCTTGTCCAAAAATACTTTCCTTTAAAACAGACTCTATATTTTTCAATGAATCTATTTCATTACTTTCCACTGTTTTTTTAGGTATATGACATACCTTGGAAATTATCTCTTCGATAGTCTCTTCACCTATGATTACTGCTTTATCAGTGCTCTCACTTTTTATTCCAATATAGGCACCTGCTTCGTCTATGATATCAATAGCTTTATCTGGTAAATACTTATCATTAATATATTTGTCACTTAAAACAACTGCACTTTTAATAGCCTCTGCAGTATACTTTACATTATGATAATTTTCATAGTTCTCCTTTAATCCTTCAAGTATTTCTATTGCCTCCTCAACTGTAGGCTCTTTTACCTCTACAGTCTGGAATCTTCTAGCTAGACCCTTGTCCTTCTCAAAGTGTTTTTTGTACTCTTCAAAGGTTGTAGCACCGATAAATCTAATTTTACCTTCCATTAAATATGGTTTTAACAAATTAGAAGCATCTAAGGCTCCACCACTAAGAGCTCCTGCGCCTACTAAATTGTGAATTTCGTCAATAAATACTATTGGATTGTTTTGTTTCTTTATCTCATCCAATACCTTTTTTATTCGCTCTTCAAAATCTCCTCTATACTTAGTTCCTGCAAGCATTGAACCTATATCAAAGGAAAAAACCTGAGCATCCTTTAATTTTTTAGGAACTTTATTTTCACTTATAAGTTTAGCCAATTCTATAGTAATGGCTGTCTTTCCAACACCTGGTTCTCCAATATGAATAGGATTATTTTTTGTTCTCCTACATAGAATTTGTATAGTTCTATTTATAATATCTTCCCTTCCTATTAAAGGATCTTTATATTCTTCTTTAACTAATTTTGTAAGATTTAATGTGTATTTTTCAACAATATCTTCTTGAAAGCTAAGTGCCTCTATTTCCTCTTCATCAATAAAATCTAATTGTTCCTCATGACATAAATGATAAAGCATATCTCGTTTATTGATTCCCTGATCTAGTAAATAGTAACTAGCATAGCTATCCTTGAGCTCAAATATTACTGAAATTAAATGATCCACGTTGATAGTATCTTTTCCTGAGTTTTCAACTTGAATACTCGCCATAATAATTACTTGTTGAAACCCGTAACTTTCTTGAGGATCAATATCCTCAACTCTATCAATATTATCATCGATATATTCTTTTAAGTTTCTTTTTAATTCCTCTACATTTCCTCCGCATTTAGTAACTGTATCAATAATCTTATTATTAAACATAGCTGCATACAATAAATGTTCAGGAGTTACATATTCATCTCTGTTTGTTTTTGCCTCTTCATAAGCTCTTTTTATTATATTATTTACACCAGCTGTTATTTTCATTTCCTATTCCTCCTCTATAGTAAGTTTAAAAGGAAAATCTTCTTCCTCAGCTTTACTCATTGCAATTGAAACTTTTGTCACAGCAATATCATAAGGATAAATTCCGGCTATTCCTCTGCCAGCTTTGTGGACATCTATCATAATTTTAGTAGCTTCTTCTAATTTTTTATTAAATACACTTGTTAGAATATCTACGACAAATTCCATGCTAGTATAATCATCATTATGCATAATTACTTTATAATGTTTTGGCCTGGCCACTTTAATTTTATTCTTTTCAGTAGTTATATTATTGGTTTCCATTTTGATCCCTCCATATTTAAGGACACCTTATATATATGCTATAATTTTCTTGCCATTTCAGTCAAAGCCTCAGCACTCCTATTTAGTTCTTCTACAGATTCTAATATTTGAATTAAATCTTTCTCCTGCTTATTAGAAGAATTCATAGAAATCCCAATACTATCTTCAACTATTTTCACAGAATCCTTAATATCTTTTAAAATATTATTAATCTCAGTTAGTGATTCAGTACTGGTTTTAGATAATTTTCTGATTTCTGATGCTACAATGCCAAATCCTTTTCCAGCATCACCTGCTCTAGAAGCTTCAATTGCCGCATTTAATCCAAGAAGATTTGTTTGATTGGCAATATTTTTAATAAATCCAATAATATCATCTGTGTTGTTACACTGCATTGAGGTAATCTTTATTTTCTCTTCAACTTTGTTGTTTAATTCTTTAATATTTTTAATATCATCATTAATTTCAGTTGCTACTTTCAAAATTGAAGCAGTTGCATTTGATAAATCTGTAGACATTTTAGATACTTTTGCGCTATTCTCTAAACTTTTTCCATAGGAAATTGCGCCCACTACTCTACCCATTTCATCCTTTAAAGGAATTGCAACTACTCTAATACTCATAATATTATTGTAATTCTCCACATTAATAGCTTTAACATTACCACTCTCCATTACTTCCCTTAGCAATTCTCCTCTTGGGATTACATCGCCAATTTCAGCAAATCTATGCATATGTTCACTTTCAACAAATCCAACGAATCGTTCTCTATCCGTTAATGTAAAGGAGATTTCCTCCTCAAAGAATTTAGGTAATTGCCACAAAATTTCTTTAAAACTTTCTATTACACTATGTTCATCTTTTGTATTTTCTATCATGTAAGTTCCCCCCTAATTTAAAAATAGGATGCATGTACATCCTATATATATTACTGTATGTTTTTTTAAATTCAATTTAAACTGTTATTATATTATAATAAATATACCTTGTAATATCAACAAGTATGTAGCAAATGCCAGTGTAACTTCAATAAATATTCAAGACAAAAATTAAAGCTTAAGATATTTGCTTTGCCATCAACTTAATGTTACTGTTTTATTAAGTACATAAAATTAAAAATATTATATGGGAGGGACTTTATATGTCAAACAAAAATTTAAAAATTCCAAAACGTTCCGAAATAGCTACAGAAGATAAATGGAAGCTAGAAGATATTTATGAATCAAATGATTTATGGGAAAATGATTTCAAGAAATTAAAAGAACTTTCAGCTAAACTTATAGATTTTAAAAGCACCTTAGCAAAGTCTTCTGACTGTCTTTTAAATTGCTTAAACGCAAATTCAGAGATGGAAAGACTTGCAGAAAAGGTGTATGTGTACGCTCATATGAGAAGTCATGAAGATACCACAAATGCATATTATCAAGGCCTAGCAGATCGTGCTGACTCCTTAAACGTAGAACTTTCAAGTAGCAATTCTTTTATTACTCCTGAAATACTAGCAATACCTGATGAAAAACTAAAGGAGTTTATCAGAGAAAATGCTGCACTAAAAATATATGAAAAATATATTAATGAAATTACAAGAAAGAAACCTCACACACTATCTGGGGCAGAAGAAAAAATACTTGCAATGGCCGGAGAACTAGCTGGATCTCCTGGAAGCATTTTTAGTATGATAAATAATGCAGATATTAAATTTCCTACAATAAAAGATGAAAATGGCAATGATGTAGAAGTTACTAAAGGTCGCTATATTGGTTTTATGGAGAACTATGATAGGCGTATAAGGAAAGATGCCTTTGATGCTCTTTACAGCACTTATAAAAAGCAGAGCAACACCTTTGCAGCAACTTTAAGTGCAAATGTTAAGGCAAATATATTTAACTCAAAAACCAGAAAATATAATTCGGCTAGAGAAGCTTCTTTATTTGCTGACAATGTACCTACCACTGTGTATGATAACCTTATAGAAACAGTTCACAAAAATATTCATCTAATGCATAGATATGTTTCTCTTAGAAAAAAAATGCTAAGTCTAGAAGAACTTCATATGTATGATTTATACACTCCAATTGTTAAGAATGTAGATATGGAAGTGCCTTTTAAACAAGCAGTAGAAACAGTAAGAAAGTCTCTTTCTGTTCTTGGACCTAAATATATTGAGGATTTAAATACTGGATTTTCATCTGGATGGATAGATGTATATGAAAATCAAGGAAAACGTAGTGGTGCATATTCTTGGGGCTGCTATGATTCACATCCTTATGTTCTTTTAAATTATTCAGATACCGTTGATAACATGTTCACTCTAGCACATGAAATGGGTCATGCAATGCACAGTTTTTATTCAGACAGCAACCAACCCTATATATATGCTGGCTATAAAATATTTGTAGCAGAAGTAGCATCTACTTTTAATGAATCAATTTTAATGCAATATATGCTTAAGAACACAAAGGACAAAGATGAAAAAATGTATCTTTTAAATCACTATATGGAAAGTTTTAGAGGAACGGTATACAGACAAACCATGTTTGCAGAGTTTGAAAAGATAATCCATGAAAAAGCAGAAAAAGGAGAAGCTCTTACAGCAGAATTGATATCATCTATATATCATGACTTAAATGTATTCTACTACGGCCCAGATATAATTATAGATGATTACATTGACATAGAGTGGGCAAGGATTCCTCATTTCTACGATAGCTTCTATGTATATAAATACGCAACTGGATTTTCTGCAGCTACCTCACTTTCTAATAATGTGTTAAAGCTAGGAGAACCTGGTTTAAAGAAGTATTTAGAATTCTTAAAGAGTGGTGGTAGTGACTATCCAATTGAACTTCTTAAAAATGCAGGAGTTGATATGAATTCAGCTACTCCAATTGAAGAGGCTCTGAAGGTATTTGAAGGTGTGCTGGATCAATTTGAGGGGTTAATTATAAAATAACGAATATAACAATATAAATTACAAGTTTTGAAAAAATAATACATCATATAGTTAGGGTGTATTATTTTTTCTTTTAAATTGGTAAAAACTATATAAAAAAACTGGTAATTATGTTCCCATTTTTTGATTTTTAAAACATGTAATCTTAATAAATATTGCTAAAGCTTTGATTTTAATAGGCTTCCCTACTTTAAATACTTGTACTAAATCCACCTTTAGCCACATGTTAATTAAAATTATATTTTTGACATAAGGCAAAATTTCATTACTAATCTCTATTCTCTATTTTATTCATGCCTTGGTCTTTGCTAACTTGGAATTAACTAATACATTATCTTAAAGCACATACAATAAGATATAAATAAAGACATACTTATGATAACAGGCAAAGAATATATTACTTTTGTCTCATTTCCCAGGTAATTAACAAAATTAATCGCCAAAGTTATAAGATACAGTACCACCCCAATTAGTGTTACTGCGAGCATTATTTTTAAACTTATTATTGCTGCTATCATGACAAAAATACTGCCAACAACCAAAATGACTAAAGAGCTTAAATATACTTTAACAAAATCTATTAATTCTACGTTCTTTTTCATAATTAATTTATAGGTTACAAATGATATCAAGCTAAAAATTAAAAGGAACATAATAATAAATAAAGCGTTCAGTAAAAATAATTTAAACCAATTTGGATGAATTCTATAAAATCCATTTTCAGTTCCGTCTCCAAATCCAAAGAAAATTTGATTAATCAATCCATTTATAGCATTTTCCATGGCATTAAATAAGATTTTTAGTAATATACATTGGATTATGCCATAAAATATTCCAAATATTGCTGTGTAAACAAGTGCTTTTTTCTCTGTTAAATAGCAATTTACTTTTTCAAATGCCATGGTTGGAGTTTTCAGCACTGCTGTAGTAAAATTAATAAACTCATTAAAACCATTTTTTAAATCACCCACAAAATCACGACTGGTTACAGTATTTACATTATTAGTGCTGAAATTACTTGTCCCTATTGGTTCGTCTACTTTAGTCCCGCAGCTGGAGCAAAAATTTAATGAATCCTCTACTGGTGCGCCACAATTTCTACAAAACATAATTTTCCCCCTTAATATTTTTATCAATATTCTAGCATAATTATATACTATTTAATATAAAATTATATATAAATGGACTTATATAGATAAATTCCTGTATGCTCTAATCCTTGAGCCTCAATAAAACAACTTTATTGACAAAATTATTATATAAGCGTATATTGATAATAAATATTACATAATATAAATTAATATTGTCATAATATTTTGTCTTATAAGAATTAATAAATACTATAATCTCTCGGAATCATGAGTGATTATTATAGCCCTACCGGGCTGGTGTGCTTTGAAAAGTAAATATTATCCAAGAATGAATAAGAAATGTGGAATATAAAGAAAAATGAGCATAAGGAATAGACATAGCTGCCGCTATGTTTTAAAATAAGTATGTATTGATTAAGCGGCTTGCAAAATCAATTTTTTGAGATCTGACTCAAAAGGCAGATCCCAGGCATCGAGATGTTGTAGCATCAAGATGCTATAGAGGCGGCAGTACCACATCTTAGTAGAGCGGTGTCTGCCGCTTTCTAATAGAAAGTCTAATTTCTGGCGTTTATTTGAACGCTCTACAGATGTTCTTGCATTATATTCTATTTTCCATTCTCGACTATCTCTTGGCGGTATATTTATCAGCCTTGGATTATCCTTCATCGCCAGATGTACGGTTCTTCCATACTTGGAATCAGAACAAGGTTGCTCGCAAGAACAGCCATATTTCCTACTTATCAGTGGACAGCGAAATTTGATACGATGTTTGTTTTTTTCAACACCATCATGGTTCATCTGCCTACCGGCTTTGCAGATGGGAATACCATCTTTATTGAGGGTAAAGTCATTTTTATATTTTACCTTGATGCCGCGTTTTTCATTTAAGTCAATGAAAGGTGTAATGTTTTTGCGTTTAAAATACTCATAAAAAGGCATAGCATCATGAGCGGAATCAAGAAGAACCTTGTTAATGTTGAACTCAGGAAGAAAACTCTTCATTGGGAAAAAAGCATGAATGAATCCATGAGAATCATGCCTTGAAGCTGGACCAAGCAAAGGAAATACAGGAAGGTCACTCACAGAATCAGAAGCAACTAACATGTATAGATCATAACCATGATAAAAGCAGTCTCTTGAGGAATCCCAGCCAATGTTACAGTCAGGTTGTGAAAAGAACCTATCACAGTTGCAGTTAGCAATTCCTTTTGAACCACAGTCGCAGACACGATGTTTTCGCTCCCTTGCGGAAGTAACTACTGGAGTGCCATCACCTGCAAGAGCCAGATTTTCTGGAGTGATGAGACCTTTTTGGACTGAAATATTAAGAAACTCATTTTTATAGATATTGAAAAGAGAGCCGTAAGGCTGTTCGTCAATGTTAAAAGCTGTTCCTTCTAGTTCCTCTAATAGTTGGTCAACTGTTGTTTTTTCAATAGGTGCGGATTTTTGACCCTTCTTTTTAGGTTTCTTAATAGAAACTTTTAAAGGATGCAGATTGGGAGTAAGATTATTGTTATCGCAATCCCAGAGGCGATCGAAGAAGTCGTAAAAAGTACCCACACCAGGGGTGTTGCCAACTTCAAAACCGCTCAAAATAGCATAAAGAGGATTAATCTTAAGCTGTTCAGCCCAGTTAGTAATTGAAGTTACTTTAAAATCAAGCGATAGCAGATAGGAACGGTGCATACAAGAAGGAGTTCTAGGTCTTGGACCGAAAACAGAATATTTGTTTTTCAAATGGTCATCGGTATAAGAAAGATCTAAATTCCAGAAACGATCGATTATATCCCAAGTAGAACGAGCAATAGCATCAGGATTAGGATAATATTTGCGAAGCATTTCAACAACAAATTTTTGATAGGCGGCATGACCGCCAGAGTTAACAGGTAACATAAAAAATTGCCTCCAATCGAAAAATATATCTTGTAAATAAGGGGCGCTACGCGCCACATTTTTCGATATTATTGTCAAGTATTTTTAACAATAAAAGTGGGGGATTTTAATAAAAAAGGAATCTGAAAGCCAGTTAAATCAAGGCTTGGAGATTCCGAGAGTATATTACTATAATATGGAGGAATTAAAATGAAAATTGTAGCTTTAGAATTTTATAAAAACGGAGAAATGAAAGAAGCCTTTGCCTTAGGTGGTTCAATGGACAAGGATAAAATTGATCAAACTAAAATATATCCTGCTAGCTTACAAAATTATTTAATAGATACTGGAAAAGAGTTAATCTTAGTAGATACTGGTCTCCCAGTTGAAACAAAGGACTTTGAGAAAAAACCTGATCAAATGTTGTACATGGGTGAAAAAGTTGCTGATTTTGTAACAGCTTTAAAAAATGTGGGATATAAACCAGAAGATATAAGTAAAGTAATTATTACTCATAAACACCCTGATCATTCTGGTGAAATAAGATTATTTAGTAATGCAAAGGTTTTTATTTCTGAAATCGAAGCAAATGCTATGAAATTAGAAGGAGACAATATAGTAAAAGTCACTTTTGAAGATGGTGTCTACAAAAACTTTGATGCAAGTCAGAAAATAGCTGAAGGCATCACAATGCTACCCGCTTATGGTCACACTAATGGAAATTCTATAGTGGTTGTAGAAAATGAAGGCCTGCATTTTATGATTCACGGTGATATTACATATACAGATGAAGCTTTAAGAAGAAATGAACTTTCAGTGGTTTTTGAAGATAAAGATCTAGCTAAAGTAAGTCTTGAAAAGGTTAGAGACTTTATCAAAGCTAATGACACTGTTTATATATCAACTCATACTCCAGAGGGAATTACTTCATTAGCAAATAAAACAGTGATGAAGTTATAATATTTAATTAAAAGAGACCGGATGAAAATAATTAATATTTTCAGTTGGCTCTTTTTTAATACCTATTAATCAACGTAGTCAAAGGATATATTAGTAGTTTATTTTTGTCTTGTGAGGAGCAGGACACTCTTCTCTTTTTAGATAAGCTTCGATACTGAAGAGTGTCCCTTATTGTCTTGCACAAATTGGTAACTCATTATAGACAATATGAACGATGAAGAACAACATGCCTATAATAGATCATCTATTGCTTCAGAACTATCTTAAAGCAAGCTCCACCCTCAATACTATTTTCAGCACTTATCACTCCATTATGTTTTTCAATAATACTCTTTGTAATAGCAAGTCCTAGCCCATGATTTCCACCTTTGCCTTTAAAAAATCTATCAAATATATTTGGAAGTTCTGCTGAATCAAATCCACCACCATTATCTTTTATTATTATGGAAACTTCTGTACTATTTTTATCTAAGTTAACTTGTATCTCGTCCTTGGCATATCTTAGACAGTTTCCAAATATATTTATAATTGCTCTAGATAGACTTTCTTCATCCCCCTTAATCATTACATTACTATTTTTTGAATTTAGAATTATTTTTATACCGCTTTGAATGGCTATACCATTAACTCTTTCAATACAGCTTCTGAGTAAATTTTCTACATTAAGTTCTTCTGCAGTTAACTCTTCTTGTAAAGAATCAATTTTTGATAGATATAAAAGATCTTCTACTATCGTTGACAATCTCCTGCTTTCTTCTATTATTACATCAACCGCTCCTTCTTTGTCTTCAATGACTCCAAATTTCACACCTTCTGCGTAGCCTTGTATAGACATTAGTGGGGTTCTAAGTTCATGTGAAGAGTTTTGAAGGAAGGTCTTCATGGTATTGTCGTATGCTCCTAGCTTTTGAGCCATTGACTCCATAGATTGTGCTAGCTTGCCAATTTCATCATCCTCATATTTAGCACCATCTTTAGTGTATTCTCTATCTCCAATCTTCTCAGCATAATTAATCAGATTATCTATTGGCTTTGATATTCTTTTAGAAACTATATTAGAAATAATTAGCGCTATTATAGATGTAATAAGCAATACAGAAATCAGCAATATATTTACCACAAGAGTAATTTTCCTGCTGTTATTAAGTTTAGAGAATAGTATAAGTTCTCCAGATTGCTTACCATCTGCATCTTTAATGGGATGAATAATAGCTGCATATTTTTCATTTTCAACTTTAAAGTATATTACACGATTTTTATTTTGCTTGTTTTTTATTTTGCTCTTTACTTCTGGTAATATTTCTGTGCTGAGAAGGTCATTCTCTGCATTCTTCTCTCTAGGAAAAACCAGGTTTCCTCTCGGCCCAACTATTCCATAATCTATATTAAGAAAAGTTTGTGTCTGTCTCAGAATCTTATTCACCTTTAAAAGCTTTGCTACCTCGCTTTCTCCTTTTTCTGTAGTTTGTGAATTAGTTCCAATCAATTCTTTGTTCACAGAATTTTGAATTAATTTTCCTGCTGAAACAAGCTGAGAACGTGTTTGTGTCCTCAAATAAATATTTAAACATATGTTAAATACTAGGGAAGTTAAAATTGCAGAAATTATGATTATTAATATATGAGAATTAAATATTCTTTTTTTAATAGTTTTTTTCGGTTTACTCATAAATCTAATCCTTTCTACTCTTGTCTATTGGATATCATAAATCCAAACCCCCAAAGTGTTTCTATTTTTATTGTTGATCCAACTACGGAAAGTTTCTTTCGGATTCTCTTAATCATATCATCCGTTGCCCTAGTGTCCACTTCGCAATCGAAACCCCAAACCTTATTAAGAAGCTCTTCTCTACCAACACCCTTGTTCACATTTTTCACAAGATATAAAAGAAGATTGAACTCCATTGGCGTGAATTTTAGATCTTGACCTTTATAAGTTGCATAACGCCCTTCTGGATAAATTGTTATATCTGAAATCACTATGGAATCATGGCTGGGCTCTGTATTTTTTTCAAATTCCATTCGCCTAAATATACTCTTAACTCTCAAGACAAGTTCTATAGGGCTGAATGGCTTAGTCATATAGTCATCGCTTCCAAGACTTAAACCTACTATTTTATCAGATTCTCCATCTTTTGCTGATATTATAATTATAGGTACATTGCTTGTTTTTCTTATCTCATTACAAACTTCAAGTCCATCTAATTGTGGCATCATTATATCTAAAAGTAGCATATTGGCTTGCCTCTCACCAAAAGCTTTAAGCAAAGATTTTCCATCTGAAAAAGCTACTACTTCATAACCTTCTTTAACAAGAAACATTTTAATCAATTCACGAATCTTTATTTCGTCATCAGCAATATATATAAGCTTTTTTTCCATGCAATACATCTCCCTGTGCCTTTGGCAATTTTCTTACCTCATTATAGCATCAATATTTTATATATTACACACTTAACAAACCCTAGCCACAATTCTGCCACAATTTATCGGAGATTTATCCTAGGTTAAAATGATAAGCTTAAATTGTAAAGAAGATAAAACATGATAATAAATGGAGGAGGATTGAGGATACTGAAAAGAATAATGCTATCTAGAAAGGGAGGGCTTGCAGTGAAAAAATTTATCTTACCTATTCTTATACTAGTACTAATTGCTTTTTTTACTGCTGGGTGTGGGAAAGAAGAAACAAGTAAATCTCAAACTAATGATGACAAAGCTGTAAGTACAGTAGAAAACAAAGTCTCTGATAGTCAGAGTCCGGATACAAAGGAAAGTGCTTCTAGTAGTCCCCAAAATAGCTCTAGCACTACTTCAAGTTCTACTTTGAATTCTGTTTCAACCACTAATGCAAGTAATGCCGCATCTACTGCAAAGATGCAAGATGTGTCAAACCTAATGGACCAAGTAGACACTACACTAAAAGGGCTTGATAATAGCTCTGATATTAGTAATCTTGAATCAACAATAAGTAATATAAAATAAGGAGAGGATTAATTATGAAAAACTTAAAAGCTATTATACTTTCCTCAATGTTAGCAATTTCTCTAGTAGTTCCTACAGTTGGAGTTCATGCTGCTCAGACTAGCAAACTTGCAACTGCAATTACTAATCAGCAAGCAAAACTAGCAGCAAATCAACAAATCAAGGCTGATTTAGCACAAAAGAAAGATATTATCAAACAAAATCACCAATCTAATGTGGCTATAAAAGCTCAGATTGCTACTAAGAAAAACACTATAAAGTCCATACAAGCTGATATAGTGAAAAATCACAAACAATTAACTTCTGAAGATTTAGCTAACCTTCAAGCTCAATTAACTGTAGTACAAGCTGACGTTTCGGCACTTGAAAATACCCGAGATACTGCAAAACAAGCTCTTGCACAGGTAAAAGCAGATATACAAAATAAGGACTATACTGCTGCTATGACAGGACTAGATAATATTATTTCAATTCAAAATACTAGAACTTCAGCTCTTAACAAACTAAGTGCTGACTTGGATACTACTCTCTCATTACTTCAAACAGCAGCAGCTAACGCTACCGTTCCAATAACATAGTAAACTATAACAGAAGAGCTTGACGCTAGGTCAAGCTCTTTTGCTGTTTTATAAAATAATTTATAATTTTTATATGAATGTGAAACTTTTTTAAGAAAACTTTCGTCTAATATATGAAGGAAGTGTTCTAGAATGAAACTTAAGTATAATCTGCTCATTATATTCACTATATTATTATTACTTATCTCTTTAACAAGCTGCGTTAATACTAAATCAACAGCAAGTGATGAGCAAAATCATGAACTTATAAATAATAATAAAATAAGCTGTCTAAGAATTTATAATATCAAAGGTGAATATAAAAATGTTAAAAATAAATCTGAAATCACAAGAATAGTTTCCTTAATTAATAGTATTGCCATGGTTAAATATCAATCAGAATTAAAGACAGGCATAGGGTATGGAGTAGAAATCAAATATTCTAGCGGTAAAACTGAAAATTTCAGCTTTTTAAGTTCATCTATGATTCATAATGGCCAGTCCTATGTAATTGATAAAAACTTAGTTAATGCATTCAAAGATATCTATTCTATTCAGATATAAACTTCTCTTGGAAAAAATCTGCAACTATGTATAGTAACTAGAGCATTTTTGCAATACTATTTAGTTCTTCTGATATTGATGTTATTTCTTCAATACTTGCTGTAATTTGCTCTGAAGCAGCAGCTTGCTCCTGACTTGAACTTAAAGAACCTTGGCTCTTTTCACTTGCGCTTTCAACCTTTATTTTAATACTATCAGTTAATTTTTTAATTTTAGGAACCGTGCTTTTAGATTGTTCTGATAGTTTTCTAATTTCTTCTGCAACAACACCAAAACCTCTACCTGCATCTCCTGCTCTAGCTGCTTCAATAGCAGCATTTAAACCAAGCATCTTTGTCTCATCTGCAATTTTTTTTATAAAGGAAGATATTTCGTTAATTTCTTCTGATAATGTTATTACTCCTTTAATTTCCTTATTTAAATCTAATTCATTAGCATGTATCTCAGATGCTGAAGCTGCCAATTCCTGAATTGCAGCAGATACTCCCGAAAGACCACTTTCCAAGTTTGTTGACATGTCTCTTAACTTTACTGCCACCTCTTTAGGAATAACTATTCCAAAGGTTCCAACAATTTCATTTTCCTCATCAAACAGGGGGTAGTTGGATATCAAAGAGGGAATCCCCATCCTTGAAGCATCTTCTACGGATATTGGTTTTTTTGACTTTATTACTTTACTTGCAACTGCATCTTCTGAAAGCATCTCTCCAACAGTAATAGACGCTGTATCAAATTTCTTTGAAGACTGCTTACCAATATACTTATTTAAATCAGTTGTGTAAAGAATGGCGCCTTCTGGAAACATTTCAGTTAAAATCGGTGCAAAATCGTTAAATGCTTTTGCCACAGGATGCAATATAGGAATGGCCATAAAAAATACTCCTACTGTGGTTCCCTCATCATTAACTAAGATGTCTGCAATAGTTCTTAACCTTGTACCATAAATAGATCTAGGCACATCTTCAACTATTTTTCTATTTTCTTTCAGAGCTTTAGCTGAAATTCCATTGGATTGTATTCTTTCTCCTACTTTAAATACATCCAAGTCAAAGACTTTTGAAGCCTTCTTCCAAACAATAATATCTCCTTCAATAATTAAATAAATTACACCACCAGGTATAACATCAGCTTGAAGTTCTGAAGTTAATTTTAAATAATCCAATCCATTTATAGAAATCATACTGTTCTCTCCCCATCCAAATTATATTTTAAAATTTCTAATTACTTACTACTTCCAATCTCATCTTATAGATTTGCTTAAGTAAGAAATGTTAAAGTTACCGTTACAGTAATGTTACTGTACTCTTTATAATAAAGTTTACATTATTATTTTAATAGTTTTAATGTCACTATATTTTTATAACACTATTGTCAGTTATTGCTTTTAGTATATGTCGAAAATGTAAACATTCACATTACTATTATAACTTTGTCACGATATTTGTCATGACATTTTTTAGAAAGAATAAGGAAGCGATTTTAAAGTGGCTTAAATATCAAGTAAACCTTCTCGATAAAAAATGCATTGATAAAAGAATTTCCAATCTTTCTATCAATGCATCAAAATAAACATATTTTTTGTTTGTATCACCAGCTAGCATGTCGTTGGCTTTCTAGTATGGTTTATAAATTATTATACTCTTGATCTATGTAAACTTTTCCTCAAATTCATTAGCCGGCATTGGTTTCCCAATTAAGAACCCCTGAATCATATCGCATTCAAACTCTTTTAAAATATTAAACTGCCCCTGCGTCTCAATTCCTTCTGCAACCACCTTAATATTTAAATTATGTGCTAACTCTATAATTGATTTAATAATCTGTTTGGTTTTGGAGGAGCTCTCTAAATTTGCAATTAGTAATCTATCAATTTTTAAAATATCAATAGGTAATTTACTTACATAATTTAATGATGAATAACCTGTACCAAAATCATCTAAGGAGAGTTTTACTCCAAGGGTTTTTAATTGTAGTAAAACATCTAGAATTAATTCCGGACTTTCTATTGCTTCATCTTCAGTTATTTCCAAATTTAAGTACATTGGAGCTAGGCAATATGCATATAAAATTTCTTGAACTTGTACTACAAAATTTTCTTGCAAAAGTTGTTTGTATGATGTGTTAACAGAAATGCAAAAATCACTTATTCCTCTATCATGCCATTCTTTGCACTTAATACAAGCCACTTCTAACATCCAATTATCAATAGCTACCATTTCCCCAGCTTCCTTAGCCCTCGTAATAAATTCTGTTGGAAGAATAATTTTATTATTTTGTTTCCACCTTATAAGAGCCTCTGCATTTATAACTTTCATTGAATTCAAGTCAATTATCGGCTGGTAATATGCTACAAACTCATTATTTGCCTTAGCTTTTCTTATTGTTACTAATTCTTCCGAGAATCTATTTCCCAGCTCTAATACATATCTTGATATATATTTATTGGACTTCCTTAATTCTAAATCCTTTTTTCGAAATAATTTTATAATAATTAAAGTTGCGAGGAAATCTATACTTATCACTACTAACAAAATGATGCTAATAACACCACCTCCTCAACTAGAATTGTTCAGAATTATAGCAGTTTCGAAATACTATTTAATTCCTCAGATGTTGAGGTTATTTCTTCAATACTTGCAGTAATCTCCTCTGAAGCCGCCGCTTGTTCTTGGCTTGAGCTTAATGAGCCTTGACTTTTTTCACTTGCACTTTCCACTTTTGTTTTAATGCTGTCTGTTAATTTTTTAATTTTAGGAACTGTGCTTTTAGATTGCTCTGATAGCTTTCTAATTTCTTCTGCAACAACACCAAAACCTCTACCTGCATCGCCTGCTCTAGCTGCTTCAATAGCTGCATTTAACCCTAGCATCTTGGTTTCATCCGCAATTTCCTTTATAAAAGAAGAAACTTCATTAATTTCTTCTGATAAAGTAATTATACCTTTAATCTCCTTATTTAAGTCTAGTTCATTAGCATGTATCTCAGATGCCGAAGCTGCCAATTGTTCTATAGCAGCAGATATTCCTGAAAGACCGCTTTCCAAGTTATTTGACATATCTCGTAATTTTACTGCCACTTCTTTTGGAATAACTATGCCAAAGGTCCCAACAACTTCATTTTCTTCATCAAATAATGGATAATTAGATATTAAAGCAGGGATTCCCATTCTCGAAGCATCTTCTACGGTTATAGGTTTTTTTGATTTTATTACCTTACTTGCAACTGTATCTTCTGAAAGCATCTCTCCAACAGTAATAGAAGCTGTATCAAACTTCTTTGAAGACTGCTTACCAATATATTTATTTAAATCAGTTGTATAAAGAATGGCGCCTTCTGGAAACATTTCAGTTAAAATCGGTGCAAAATCATTAAATGCTTTTGCAACAGGATGTAATATAGGAATTGCCATAAAAAACACTCCTACAGTTTCTCCTTCATCATTAACTAGAGGCTCTGCAATAGTTCTTAATCTTGTACCATAAATTGATCTAGGCACATCTTCAACAACTTTTCTATTTTCTTTCAAGGCTTTAGCTGAAACTCCATTAGATTGTATTCGTTCTCCTACTTGAAATACATCTAAATCAAATACCATTGAAGCCTTCTTCCAAACAATAATATCTCCTTCAATAATTAAATAAATCACACCACCTGGTATAACATCAGCTTGAAGTTCTGAAGTTAATTTTAAATACTCCAATCCATTTATAGAAATCATACTGCTCTCTCCTCATCTAAATTATACTTAAAAATTTCCGATTTTAAATTTAGTGCATTTAGCACTATAATTATCCTTTGTCCAACAATACTGATTCCTTGAATCGTATTTTTGTTAAGAGTAACAATTTCATCACTGAAATTATCCATAGGCCTTTCCTCAATTCTTAGAACTTCTGAAACATCATCAACAGTAATACCTAACTTCATTCCTTCAAGTTCAAGTATTAGCAATCTACTGTCAGCACCTCTTTCACACTCCTGAAACCCAAATCTCTTTTTTAGATCAAATACAGGTATTACGCTACCTCTTAAATTGAAAACGCCTTCAATAAATGTTGGCACATTGGGGATTTTTGTTAACTTAGGTATTCGAATTATTTCTTGCGCATGGCAAATGTCCACACCATATTCTTCTACTCCTAAAGTGAATACAACTAATTGACAAGAATCCATCTTTTATAACCCTCCTTATAATTTTTTTGCTTCCTTAATACTTCAATTATTCATTATGACCAATTAAAAAGTGTTGTAAACGCAGCTTATAGCAGTGGTTATCTATTTTATGACCTCTGCTTTTCATAAAAACTTTATATTGTTTAAATATGGACTTTAATGATACGATGTATTCAATAATATTTTTGAAGCTAATATTTATAGTATATGTCGAATATGTGAAAAATTACATTATTTATATCATATTGTCACGACAACTGTCTTGACAATTTTTTTAGAAAGGTGAAATTTTATGACTACAAAAATAAAGTTTGGAGAATGTCTTCATTTATTAATGTCATCATTAGATATTAGCAATAGTCGCTTATCAAAAGGTCTTAATCTAGACTCATCACTAATAAGTCGCTGGTTACATGAAAAAAGAATTCCTGCATATCATTCTAATTACATAGAAAGTATATCCTCATTCCTATCTGAAGGTATTCTAAATTCATTTCAAAAACAGCGGTTAGATGACGCTATTAATCTTGTTTGTCCAAATCTAGATGAAACTTTAACTACAAAAGATAGAATAACGAAAGCCCTTTTAGAATCTCAAGGCTTCTCTTTAGAATGCAAAAAAACTCCAATAATAAAACAACTACCTTTAAGTCACTTAAGACAATTGATCTGTCAAAAGATGATAAAATTATCATGGGCAGTAAAAGTATTTCATCTGCTTTACTATACCTATTAGAAGAATCAGAAAAAAACAAGGATAATGGCAACAAGAAAGTTTATCTAGCATATAATGATGACCTCTCATATATATACATTCATATGAACAATTTACGGTGGAAGGATACTATCTTAAAGTTATTAAAAAATGGTTGGACTGTAGTGTTTTTATTCAGAATTAATCATAATCAGAATTTACTAATAAATTTTATGATTATGTGTAAACCATTAATGGACACTGGTAAGTTTTTTCCTTATTATTACAAAACCTATGATGAATTAGCTTTTGGTACCTCTGCTGTTATTATTCCCGGCATAGGTGCTTTATCATGTATTTCTACAGATTGTGGCTTCTTTATGAAAAATCAGATTGGAATTGAGCTTTTAAGCAACTATTTCCATTCATTTCTTTTAACCTCGGCAAAGTCTTTATTCAAATATTATAACCTAGATGAAGGCTTAGACTTCAATGCTTCATTACTAGATAGTGAGGAAAGGGCTGGTAATCGCTTTCTATTTAAAGACAGCCTTAGTATAACAGCCATACCATATATAATTTTTGAGAAATTATTAGATAAATTAGAACTAAGTACTAATGAGAAGTTATCTGAATTTGAATTATATCAAAATAGATTAAATGCTTTTTCCATTAATCTTAAGCACTACGAGCATTTTGATATATATACTTTAGATTCCATACAGAAGATAATTAAGCAAAAGCAGTTTTCTTTTACCTGCCAAAACTCGCTTCATACTGTTGACTTGGAAAACGAAGATATAATTTTGATTTTAAAAAATATTATTGATTTGTTGAGTACATATAACAACTACAATCTTGCCTTTGTTAATGAGACTAGTTTTGAAAGTGAAAAAGCCAATTTATTTTGTTATATGGTTAAAGAAAAGTTCTGCGTACATATTCAATCTTCAAAGGTTAGAGCGTCCATAGAAGAACCTATGATTCTCAATAGCCTTCAAGAACATTTTAAGGATATTTGGAAACATATTGCGCCTATTGATAAGAATAAAGATCAAACAATTAGCTGGCTTCAAAGTCAAATAAGTCTTTTAGCTAAGACATCTTAATAGCTACAAAATAAAATGCGTTGGTCAAGAATCTCAATTCTATCTACCAACGCATTAATTATTATTTTAACTGTCTTATGCAAGCGGTGCAATAAGACGGCAAAAGGATTCTGCAAATCTGGACCACATACTTCTATCT
The DNA here is from genome assembly GCA_963791805.1 of uncultured Clostridiaceae bacterium. Classification (GTDB taxonomy): domain Bacteria; phylum Bacillota; class Clostridia; order Clostridiales; family Clostridiaceae; genus JACMJL01. The sequence continues at coordinate 683,143 of CAWBTU010000003.1, read as the reverse complement.
CTAAAGGTTTTAATATCTATATTTTTGCAATCATCTATATCTTTAATAAATGTATCTCTACATTCTATTGCAAACTTAGTGTTATAAACAAATGCATTCACTTCGTAATCAAGTTTAAAGCTTCTAATATCCATATTGGTAGTGCCTACTGTTGAAACATGATCATCTATTACTAAAGTCTTTGCATGTATAAAGCCTTTATGGAAGTATACCTTAATACCTGCTTTTATTAATTCCTCTACATGTGACAGTGTAACATAGTACACATACCTTTTATCTGGGATCCCAGGAAGCATAATTCTTACATCAACTCCTGAGTTCGCAGCAATTCGAAGGGAGTTGATTAAGGTTCTATCTGGTACAAAATATGGTGATTGGATATATAAGTATCTTTTAGCTGATGTTATCATTTTTACGTAACCATCTTTTATCATTTCCCCATCACTACTTGGACCACTAGATACAATCTGCACCCCCATGTTGCCTCGTTCCGTTGGCTCTAATAGTGCTTCTTTAAGGTGCTCATCATATTTAATTTCATAGGTTTTTTTATGTCTCCAGATTTGATTCTGAATAAAAACTAAATCAGTAGTGAATCTTATTTGAATAGCCAATACACTGCTGCCAGTCAATCTTATAGAGGTATCTCTCCAAGGGTTTTCAGCCTTCTTTGAATAGAAATATTCATCCCCTACATTTATTCCTCCTGTATATGCAATCTTGCCATCTATAATTACCATTTTTCTATGCATACGATAGTTTACATATAGAAAGCTTCCTGTCATAGTGGGTAAAAATCTATAGACTTCCCCTCCTGCTTTCTTAATTTCATTAAAGTCTCTCATCTGAGTGCTTAAGCACCCGATAGCATCATAAATCAGTCTGACTTTAACTCCTTGTCTAGCTTTATCGGCTAGTAAAGAAATTAATTTCTTACCTATTTCATCTTTTGATTTGATAATAAAATATAGAATATCTATACTAGTCGTTGCATTTTCAATATCTTCAAAAAGTCTAGGGAATTTTTCTTCTCCATTTATTAATAGCTCTACATTATTGTTCTCTGTGTAATAGCTAATTGCATTTTTTGTGTTAAGTATTATCATATCTCTATATTTATTTGTTTCTAATTCATTAAATTTTGTTTTGTCATCCTCAATTTTTTCAATATACTTATCCAGATTTTCACTATATTTTTCTTCTATTTGGCTGAGTCCATATCTTCGAGACATGACCCGCAAACGAAAGGAGCTTCCGATGAAAAAGTATAAAATAAATCCTACATATGGTAGGAATAAAAAAACAAACAACCATGCAAATGTAACTCCAGTATCATCTCGTCTTACGAAGATAATAGAGATTACCGCTGTAATATTAAATATATACATCAAAACAATAACAGCAATTGGCATATCCATGCTTTGACGCCTCCTTTGAGTACTATATTTTGATAAACCTTTTTGTTAATTATATCATAACATTATATTGTAAAGCAAAATTCACCCCCTTTAACAATGAAAGGAGGTGCCTCATAAGATACTAAATTATTAAAGTACTAGCTTATCTACTAAAGCCACAAGATTAGCTATTTCTGGCTTTGCTAGTTGACCATCCGCGCCAAGTTGTTGCCCTTTACTAAACATCTCATTATCAATCAATGAAGAGAAAATTATTACTGGGATTTCACTTAAAACACTATCTGACTTAACAAGTTTTGTAAGATGATGTCCATCCATTTGCGGCATTTCAATATCTGTTATTAAGAGTGAACAATGGCTTTTAATTGGTTTTCCATCATTCTTAGCCTCGCATAAAAAATCCCAAGCTTCTTTACCGTTGTCAGTCTTAATTGAATTTATGTAACCAGCTTTGTGCAATGAATCTATAATCATTTTACTTAAAAGTACAGAATCCTCTGCAATAAGTATTGTAACGTCTTGTCGATTTGGTCTTTCACCAAGCGCTTCAATTTCTGACATTTGAATTCCTGTTTCAGGGCTAATATCATAAATAATTTTTTCAAAATCTAAAACTGTAATAAGTCGACCATCATACTCTGCTATAGCTGTGGCAATACCTTCTTCACCACCATAGATTGTCTTATCTGGCTTCTGAACCTTCTCCCAAGATATTCTATCTATTCCTTCAACAGAATGTACATGAAATGCAATAAAAATTTTATTGAAATAAGCAATAATAAAAATATCTTTTGAGGGGTCTGAAGATTCTGGAAGACCTAGATATTTAGGTAGGTTCATTACTGTCATCAACACATCACGTGGTTTAAACACACCTTCAACAGCAGGATGTGAGTTTTGCATTGGTTTTACAGGTCTATAAATCATTATTTCACGAACTTTTGCAACATTAATACCAAATATTTCTCCAGCGATTTTGAACTCCATGATTTCTAATTCATTTGTTCCCGAATCAAGTAAAATATCTTGTTTATTCATTATTCCCATAGTTTTTTCTCCATTTCTTACGTATTAATTTTAACAATTATACCTTTGAATTAAAGCAAACTATACTAATGCTTATATTTTATATTACAACAAATAAAGTAAAAATCAAGTATTATGCTTCTTTTTTTGGAAATTATTTCGACAAAATCTCTTTTCTTCTTGCTTTTCTTATGATTTATTTAAAAAATATATTTGCATTCTTAGTTCTTTATACACTTAATTATAGGGTCTATGGAACCCCTACTTGACCAATCAATAGAACGTCCATAGCTTTCTAGCATTCCCTTTGCATCTTTACTTAAAGCTTCATAGTTCTTATGCTCTAACTTTTTCTTTAACATAAACATCAAAAACTTATCTATTGGCTTAAGGTTATTATAGTTAAATGCGCCTCTCAGATGAAAAAAATGTATTTTTTCTATCATCTCATCAGTAAAATTGTTCTCTTTAATAGAAGTTACTACCTGCGGGTGAGCGGGTGAAGCACCAACTGAAAAAACTATTACTTTCTTGTCCTTCAATTTTTTAAAGTTCTTTTCAATCATAGCTATTCCCAAAATTCCAACAGCATACAGCGAACCTCCATATACTATTGTGTCATACTTAAGAAGTTCTTTTGATGATATTTTAGATTTTTCATATAAATCTGCGTTAACTTCATCAGCAATCCACTGGGCATAACGCTTTGTGCTACCATATTTTGATTTATAAATAACAACAACTTTATTTGTATTCTCCGTCATAATGTTATCCTCCAATACTAACAACCTTATTCTTACCCTCTGCTTTGGCTTTATACAATGCACTATCTGCACGTTTAATAACGCTCTCCTTCGTATCTTGGTCTAGGCATTCTGTCATACCTATAGTTACAGTGATATTAAACTGTTTTGTTTTTTCATCTTCTTCAATAGTTTTTCTAAGACTATTTAACATACGAAAAGCTTCTTGGTTCTCTTTATTAATGATTCCAGCAAATTCATCTCCACCCCATCTAGCAAAAACGTGATCTTTAAATATGCCTTGAGATAATCTTGCAATATGTTTTAAAATATCATCTCCTTCAAGATGTCCAAACTTGTCATTAGCCTTCTTAAAATTATCCAGGTCCATAATAAATACAACCCACTGTTCCTTCTTAGAGCTTTTTAATTTAGCTTCTAACTTATGATTAAAACCCCTTCTATTCAAAAGTTTAACCAACGGATCTGTTAATGCAATTTTGCTTAACCTTGCTTGATATTTATATATTACCCTGTTAGTAATTGTAAGAACTAATACTATTACTAACACAACAATAATTCCTTCATATACCATTTGCTTATAAAAAGAATCCCTAATAACAGAAGTGTCCTTTCGAATTATTAAGTACCAATCTAATTCATCAACATAGTGGCTAATTACATATTCCTTTTGTTCATTTGAATCCACTTTAAATATATTTAAACCTTTAGATTGCTTAAACAATCCTGGTCCTAGTTTCTTATAAAAGTCATCATCTAGAATATTTCGCTTTTCTATTTGAGAAACATCTGGATGTGCTTGAACTTTTCCGTCCTTATCAACCAGAAATGCCTCTAGATTATAGTCTTCTTTGAATTGCTTTAATAATTTGGTGATATAATCCATCTTTATTCCAACACCAGTAACTCCAATTGTGTTACCTTCAGTATTATATATTTTGCTATTAACAAAAACCGTAAGTTGTCCCTTATTAACTTGATCAGTATCTACATCTAAGTCATAAAGTGCATTATCTTTAAGAAAAGTATAATACCAGGTATCGTGTGGATCTGTTTCACTAACAGTTTTGTTTAACCCACCATAATAAAAATATTTACTTGAGTTTTTTGAAATTAGAAATACAGAGTTGTAGTTATATTTACTTCGAATACCCTCTAAATAGGCAGTTATTTTTTCAGGGTTCTCTTGCTTTTCATTGATCAACCAATTTTTAACAAAGCTATCATTAGCCATTGTTAGAGAAACAAATACAGGCTTTGTTAGCTCATTATCAATTACTGAATAAATATTAGTTGATGCCAATTTAGAAATATTTAAAACGTCGTCCTTAATAATATTGCTGTAGGAAAAAAAGCTAATTGCTACAATAGCTATTGTTCCTAGAACAATTATTGCTGAAATAATTACACTTATCGCACGTTTTTCTTTCACACCTTCACATCCAATTAATTATAGTTTTACTATAATAGTACTTAATTTATCATTAAATAGCAAAATTATTTATGCTCCCTTAGAAATCACTTCTGCTATTCCAACTATTGTAATATTAAAATTTGCATTTTTAAGATCTAAATTGAAGGGGGAAACTTCTTGCCCATCAATTAAAATAATTCTAAGTAGAGGTCTTAAGCAACAAGTAGAATAATTTTCAACAACTATTCCTATGTATCCATTGCTTAGTTTCACGCATGTACCTACGGGATAAGGTGCAATTTTAGTAGCAAATATTTTTACTAAGTCTGGGTGAAACATGCTCCCACCATTGGCCATAATATACTCCATAGCTTCTGATGGCAAAGTGGCTTTTCGATTAGGCATCGATGATGTAAGCGTATCATACACATCACAAAGCCCAATAATACGTCCAAACAAAGATATTTCTTCTCCTTTAATATTTAAGGGATATCCATTTCCATTATGCCTTTCGTGATGCTGATACACACCCATGTAAACCTTCGTATGAACAATAAATTTTTCCTTTATAAATTTGTAGCCATCCTCTGAATGCTTCTTAACTATCTCTACTTCTTTTTTATCTAAACTAGTTTTCTTCTCTAAAATTTCATTTGGAATAAACTTTTTACCCACATCATGTAATAATGCTGATACTCCAAGTAAATACAAATCTTCCTTGTTCATTTTTAAGGCTGTTCCTAATACCAATGATAAAACAGCAACATTCACAGAATGATAAAAAATAAAGTTATTAGCAACTTTCAAATCTACCATATTTACTATTAAATCTTCTTTACTAGATATTTCATCAACGATGCTTTCCATTAATTTTTCAATATCATCTAAAGAGGCCGTCGTCTTTACCTTTTTGCTTCCCACATTCATTAGATTCTTTATAGATTTAATAGTCTTCATTTTTAAATCTTCATTAATAACGTCTTCCACTATAATATCTTCCGAAATTTCATCCTTAATATATACCCCATAGTAGCCAAGGAGCATCATTTTTTTTACATAGGTTGTCTGTATTATGGAGTCTTCCCTTAATAATACTTCTCCATTTTCTCCATATAAAGTTTTGCCTAATATCATGCCATCTTCTAAGTACTCAACAGGAACGTATCTCATTTTTTCTTCCCTTATCTTTCTTAATTTAATCTAATATTAAATCGCAAATTTCCCTTTAATATAACTAAAATATACTCTGTTTTCATAATTTATTTATATCATAAATCATAGTAAAGAAAATAACAAGTGAATGACTGCATGGATTGTTTATTTGTCGCATTTTTGGTATTTTGTCTATACCTTTGTTATAGTAATTTGGATTTTTGCTGGAAGCATAGCTCTATTTGGATTAGAATGTACAAGAGATAAGAACTGTCAGATTTTGATTTTTAATACGTATATATAACTGAAGGTACCTTCAAGGAGGAAAAATATATGAATGATACGGAAATTATAAAAGGAATAAAAAAGAAAAATCAAAGAGCTATTGAAGCAGCTTTTGAGATTTATGGAAACCTTGTATATAAAATTATTTATAGTCTAATGTCAGAGGGACATGAAAAAAGCTATGTAGAGGATTGTGTTAATGAAGTATTTCTTAGTTTATGGAACAATATTGATTGCTATAACTCAGAAAAATCTTCCTTCAAGAATTGGTTGGCCGCTATATCTAAATACAAAGCTATAGATTATAAAAGAAAACTTCAAAATTCTAATCTTCAAGATAATATTGATGACTCAATACTTTGCAACCACATAAGCACTGAAGACGCATTGATTCAAAAGGAAAATAAAGAAGAGCTTTTAAAAATAATAAATTCTCTTAAGAAAACTGATAGAGAGCTCTTTGTCAGAAAATTTCTATTAGAGGAGTCCGTTGATGATATTGCAAAGAGTTTAGGTATTACAACTGATAATGTATATACAAGATTATATCGTGGTAGAAAAACTCTTAGGCAAAAGTCTAATTTAATTGAGGAGGTAGTTTAGATGGATATAAATGAAAAAGAAATTTTTAAGGCTTTAAACGATGTTGAAATAGATCTATCTAACATAGAAAAACAACAATTTCAAATGGATGAAATTCAACAACAGAAAATCAAAAGAAATATCCTGAGAAATACTAGTAAGGTATCTCATAAAAGAAATAAAAAAATAAAATATGCTTCAACTGCTGCAGTTCTATCAGCCATATTACTTACCGGAAGTATGTTTATGATTAATCCTGCTATTGCAGATGAAATTCCAATTGTTAATTCAATTATAGCCACTCATAATAATATAAATCCAAATGCCAAAGATTATATTAATATGGTTGGTAAAAGCGTTTCAAACAACGGAATAACTATAACGCTTAAAGAAATTGTTTCCGATGATAATACTATAAAGATGGGATATATAATAAAAAGTAATCGTCCAATAAAAGAATTATATAATAACGATATGATCTATGTAGGGACAAAATCCTGGAAAATTAATAACAATGAGTTAGGCGGCTGTGGTGAAATTCAAATTTCTCCTGTAAATGAAAATACACTAATATTGTATGAATCTTGTGATTATGAAAAGACTAAACTGCCAGAAAAATATAAATTAAATGTTGCATATGAAAACATAGGAAAAGTAAACGGTAACTGGTCTTTCAATATTGATGTTAATAATAAGGACATAAAAAAGGTTTCAAAAACATTTGATATAAATAAACGAATTCATCTTCAAACAGGAGATATCAATATTAAAAAAATAACAGCTAGCCCAATTAGTTTCAAAATGAATTTCTATAGAATAAATAAAGATGATAATAACTTCCCTCAATGGAATGCTATCACGGATAAAGGGGAGCAGTTAGTTGACGCAGGTACATTTCTAAGTAGTGAAGGTGATAACTTCGGTTCACATACATTCACTCCTGCAAAAGAACTACCTTCAAAAGTATCCTTTGTTAACCTACTAACAGATAATAGTAAGCAATCCTTTACTGAAACTAAAGAAATGTCAAACCTTCCAGTAGCATTTAAATACGAAAACTTAGGAACTTTAACGATTAACAAAGTAGCTAAGCTAGAAGATAAAATTCTTGTATATGTTCATGCAGAAAGCATTCTTCCTCTAACTTTAGCTCAACAGTTACGACTTATAGATAAAAACAATACTGATACTGACTCTAATTCTTTATGGACTAATGTAAATAAAATTAAGTATGATAAAACTTACAAGGATTTAATCCTTGAGTACAGCAGTGGTTTTAGAACAACTAAATATTCTAAAGATGCTGATTATGAGTTTTCCTTTAATAATGGTGATTCTTTACGTATCGATCCAAACTTTAAACTTGAATTGAATTTAGAAAATGGGCATTAAGATTTAATCCACAGATTAAACCGCAAATTAAAAATAATGCACAGATTTAAGTTTATTATTGAAATTATGTTAATAAGCATTGGTAATTATGAATGAATTGTTAAATAAAGTTAATTATGCTTAATAAAAGTTGCTATTTTCATGTTAATATCATACAATTAATCCAATACATGTATTTAGAAATTTTCGGAGGTGTAATTATGGGTACAATAGTAAATGTTATTTCAACAATAAGTTCAACAGTTGTTAGTGTTACTGGAACAGTTGCAGGTTGTGTTGTAAAAGTTGCAAGCACAATTGTTAATGGAATTCCTCACTAACTATAGTATTTTAATTAAGGCTGATATGTTCTGATAGAATGTATCAGCCTTCTTTATGTTATATAACTTACATTCTCACTTTGATTTTATTGGGAAATAAAATAAATATTTACATACCATCTCAAAAGGTATATTGTTATTAATAAATTATACCTTTATATTAATTGTAGCTTTACATGATTAAATGGGGAGGTAAATATAATGCCAGTAATAGAAGTTCAACGTGTTAATAAAACAATAACCACCAATAATAGTTCCCTAGATATTTTGAAAAACATTAATTTCACCTTAGATAAAGGTGAATATGTGTCTATAATGGGCCCTAGTGGAAGTGGTAAAAGTACTTTGCTAGGTATTTTATCCTGTATTGACAGGCAGTTTTCAGGTTATATTAAAATAAATAATGTTGGCGTTAGTAATTTAAACGAGGACAAGCTAGCTGAATTTAGAAATAAAAGTATAGGTATTGTGTTTCAATCTTTTAATTTGATACCTGTTCTTAATGCTGAAGAAAATATTGAAATGCCTTTGTTTTTTTCTGAAAAAGAAATTGATCCAAAAAAGAAAGTTAAAGAACTTTTAGAGATTGTAGGCCTTTCTGATAAAGGTAAATTGCTACCAAGGCAATTATCTGGAGGAGAACAACAAAGGGTGGCTATAGCAAGAGCTTTAGCAGCTGAGCCCAAAATATTATTTGCAGATGAACCAACGGGAGCCTTAGATAGCAAAAATAGTGAAATCGTTCTAGATATATTTGATAAATTTAAACAGAATTACGATATGACTATACTTATGATAACCCATGATATAAAAGTAGCGAAGCGAGCAGATAGAATAATAAAGATAGAGGACGGATTTCTATTTGAAGGGAATCCTGAAGAATGATAAGTTCAAAAAAATTATTTAAAACATACAATTTAAAAAGTTGGAAGCAAGATAAATTTCAGATTTTTTTAAGTATTACTGCTATCACAATTGCAGTCGCTATTTTAGTCACAATTCAGCTTGTTCTATCAATTACTAAATCTTATATGAATACTGATGCAAAAAATACCAACGAGGGCGATATCAATATTACTCTATTAAATTCCAGATTAAGTGATAAAAATAGCCAAGTTTTAAAAGATTTAAAAGCTGAAGGTTATTTTGATTATACAACTTCTTATAAAGTAGAAAACACCTTAGTTCATGATGATGTTTCAAACACAATAGAGGTGAAATTCGTAGATCCTAGCTGTTATCCTATTTACCAAAATGGAAAGAACTACAAAAATATAATTAAAGATAATAATGTGGTTATTACTAAAGTTACAGCAGACAAATTCAATATAAAAAAAGGAGAAACCATATCGCTCTCAATTAGAGGGTTCGCTAAACCTGATATGAGCTTTAAAGTTTCAGATATTTCAGATAGCACTGGTGCAATTGATGAGAATGTTATAGGTGCAGTTATTATTGATAAATCTATTTTGCAACAAGACATGTACGATAAAAATACTAAGTCAGATAACTTGGTTACAAATCTGCATATAAAAGTAAATAAAAATTATAAAGTAGAGGATGTAAAAGCTAGGTTAGAGGAAACCTTTAACGAGAACGTTAAAGTCAATACGGTACAAGACTTAATTGATATAAGAAAAGATAACTTTAAATTAGAAAGCAAAGCTTTAAATTTTGTAGAAATATTGATAATAATAGTAACTGGAACTGGAATATCCGTTACCACTATATTACTTACAATAAAGAGAAAAAAAGATTATGTTCTATTAAAGGTTTATGGCATGAATCAATCATTTCTAAAATCTTTGATTATGTATGAAACTTTTATTATATGCATTATATCAGTATTTTTCGGGATTATATTAAGCCTTCCACTTACATGGCTAATAGAAAAATCTACAATTAAATCTCTAGGGTTAGATTCAATAATAATAAATTCTTTATTACCAGTTTCACTAACTTCAATCTTTATAATTGTAGAAGTTTTAATATTTACCATGCTCCCAATTGCAATGAGTAAAGATATTAACCCTGTCTCAATATTAAGAGAACATAATGAAGGCAAAGTTATTAAAACAGATTTTGTATCCTATATAACTAGAATGCTCCTTCTTCTCACCTTATGTTTCTCAATTTACATTAAATCTTTGGGCAGAGGCATAATAATTATAAGTATACTTACTATTTTTATATTGATAATTTACTATTCCGTAATTGGTATTATCAATAAAATAACAAAAATAAAAGTAACTAAAAATAAATCCTTATTACTGGCTATGAGAAATTTAAGTAGGCAAAAAACTAAATTTGCCCTTGGTGCTACTGCCTTAGTAATTACTTTAGTTTTGTCTGGTATTATACTAAATATAGCATATAATATTATTCCAAAAGTATTATCCCAATATGTAGATGATAGTGGCTACAATCTATATTTAAATACAGACTTACATAATGATACTGAAACTGAAAATGTATTAAATAAAGAAAAAAATATAACTTCGTATATGAAGTCCACTGAAACTATAGGTGATTTAAAAAGTGTTAATGGCAAAAGTTTTGAAAGTTATATAAATGCCCTTGATTTTACTTATGAAAACAAAAACTACACTTTGAAGAACTATAAAAATTTCCCTGTTGAAGCGCTTGATTTTAAGAATGATATGTTAAAGTATCCAGTTAATAAAGGAAGGTGGTTTAGCAAGAACGATAAAAATAAAAATTATATTGTGCTTGGAAATGAATTTGATCACCTTGGGATTACTATGGGAGATAAAGTAAAATTTAATATACAAGGAAAGCTTATAGAATTTACTGTAATCGGGATAAAAGGATGGAATAAAGTTTCAGGGGACGATATTGTATATATAAATATTAATTCTCTGCAACAAGATAGCTTTCTTGATGATGGAAATAGTAAATTAAAATATTTAATAAAATGTTCTAGAAAAAATGAAGATAAATTAACCTTAAATTTAGGTAAGGAATTAAAACAATCCCAAGTACTCAATATAAGAAAAATTTTTGCTTCATTAAATGGATACATACAAAAATTAACCTATGCATTTATTTGTATTTGCCTTATAAGTATACTGTCTTCAGCTTGCTTAGTTGGAAATATATTAATTATTATTAATTTTGAACGTTTAAAAGAATTCTTAGTTTTAAAAGTGCTTGGAGCTAAAAATAGAAATATAAGAAGAATTACGACTATAGAAGGGGTATTAATTGGGGGGATTTCTGGAGTTTTAGCAGTTATAATATGTGAGATATTAAGTTTATTGATAATGAAAGTAATATTTTCTACTAAATATTTACCTAATTTTATCCTAAGCGGAAGTATGATTTTAATATCACTTCTAATATCTACAATATCAACCTTTATAGTAATTAATAATATGAAGATTGATAAATATAGTGAGTTGTTACGGGAAGAGTAACCTCATATTAAAATAGCATATCTAGAAAATAAGTCCTAGAAAACTTTTATTTAAGTAATCTAGGACTTTTCATTTTATATATTTGGGTATTGTTTAAAACCATTTATCCTTCTTAAAGAGCAAAACTACTCCTATAATTATGGTTGGTGCAAATATCATTGCAAATACAATCCAAAAGGCCTTTGCATAAGTGTGCATTGGTATTCCTTGTACATTCATAGAGAAAAGTCCACTAACAAGAACCATTGGTAATATAGCAACTTGAATAATGGTGAAGGTACGCATTAAACCATTCATTGTATGATTAGTAAGTGATGCAAAGGTATTATCCGCTGATTCAATAACTTCTTTATAGTTTTCAAGCATATCCCATATTTTCTCTATCTTGTCGGTAATATCATCAAAATATATGTCCATATCTTTAGGAAGATATTTTTGGATAACCTTTTCCAAAGTCAAAATAACTGGTCTTAACGGTTTAACTACACTTCTGTAGTTAATTATCTGCATCTTAGTTCTTGATATATTTTCAAGCATTGCTTTAGTACGAGTGGCAAAAACTTGTCTGTTTATTTCATTGACCATATTGCCAATTTTATCCAGCATAGGGAAACAATAATCAAATAAAGTCTTGATTATCTCATAAAGTAAAAGCGCTGAGCCCTCCTTCATATATTCCTCTCTTAATGCCTCATTTGATTGGCAGTTTTGTGCTAATTCCACTAAAGGTTTTAGTTCCCCCTCATGAAGTGTAACTAAATAATTATGTCCAATAAAAATATCTATTTCTTCAGATTCAAGTCTAGAAAGTTCTTTCTTATATCTTGGAAGATGTAAAACTATAAAACTATAGTCTTCGTAAGAGTCTACCTTTGACCTTTGATGCTCAGTCATACAATCTTCTAGCAATAAATCATGAAAATCATACATATCCTTTAGCATTTGAATTTCTTTATCAGTAGGTCTAATAATATCAATCCATTTAAGTCCTTCAAATTCGATTATCTTTACCTCTGCAGGCAAACTTTTCAAAACTGTATATTGCTTTTTATCATTTTTAAATGCTAATGAGAACATATTAATATTCCTCCATTCTTTTGGGAGGATACAAAAGTTGGCTAAAATGAGTAGTTACATAATCCTCCCTTATTCAATATTAAGTTGTTTCTTATAATATCACTGGGGTCGGGTTTGCTTTCCACTCAAATTCACCACCTTTTTATTCATTAATTTTAGTGCCCTACTATCTTTGCTTTCTTTTTATCTCTATCCTTTTCAAGTAGATCTACTAGTAATAAATTTACTATATAATTAAATTTATCTTGCCTTTAAATTATAGTCATTTTTATTGTTTTATACAAGTTATTCTTGTGATACAGAGTTTAGATTTTTAAAAGTACTGGAGCAGCTAATCATAATGGATGGATGCTGTTAAAGAACTAGGCTTAAAGGTAGGTTCAGATGTTACTACAATAATAAAGGCTTCTTCTGCAATGTTAATGACAGAGTAGAATGCTAGATAAATACATACTTAAAAAGCTAAAAAGGGTGTCTCAAAAATGACTTTTTAATCATTTTGAGACATCCCTTTCCCTAGATTAATTGGAGAAAAACAATAACCTTTTATTTAAATTTTCATGCTTTTTATACTAAATTTTAGAAATTTAAATAGAGTGGTATTTAAAATCTTACTCAAAAAAGTCTTTGTGGTTTATTTTTATGTTACTATTTGCACTGATTTTCATGTTAAAACTACCACTTGCCTTTTTTCCAACAATTCTAATAATGTACTTTTCATCTTTAGGTATAGTAAAACTTATACTCTTATTATTATTTTCATATAATTCATTCTTTTTAGCTACGATATTATAATCTGAATCTAATACTACCATATAGAATTTACCCTTATTAATTTTTGTATTATCATCTATAGTTATTTTAGTATCTTTATCTGAAGTAACCTCCATTAAAGACCACTTTCCTGTATATTTACCAAAACTAAAACTCTTACCATCTTGGGTGTTTTCTTCATTTCGCATAGAATCAGCACTATTTCCTGTATCTTTTTTACTTGATAAATTGTTGTTTGAACTAAAATAAAAAGAACTATTTTTGTATAAAGTAAACCCTATTCCAAAGACTATGATTATAGCTGTTAGACAAATAATAAATGACTTACTTATCTTTTTCATTTTATCACTCCCTATATCAATGTTACCATCGTATACCATAAAAGTAAATATCGAGAGTAAACCTGCTCTACTTTACTAAATACTTTTTCTCGATTCGTTTGTAATTTAAAACAAGTAACAGAAAACCTGGAAATACACTTAGCAACAAAATAACTATGTCAAGGTATGGTCTACTAAAAAATCCTGTCAAACCTGCTGCCCAATAAAATGCTGAATACGCTATCCACATTATGGAGTTTTCTTTGTTGTATTCAATAATATTTGTTACCTCTTCACTTCTTACTGTTTTTCCGGACCAAAAATTTATAGGTGTTTTCTTTTTCAGTGCATATATACCCAATAATAAAAATAAAGTAGCACATAGAAAACATATCAGAATAAAAACTATATTTTCCATATCATTGTTCCTCCAGTTCACAACTAATTCAACCTTTATTTTCTTTCTATAAAATTCTACTTTATACCAATCCTCATCCGATAACAGAATTCTATCTCAAAGGTAGCATCACCAAAAATCTCAATTATTTTTTCCTGAAATATTTCTAAAAATGGATTGAATTCTGCTATTTCTTCTCTAATAATAGCTTGAAGTCCACCTTGGCTTAATGCAATATTGATAAATCTTTCTCCATCACAATTTTCACGATTTAAAAAAACCACTTCGCGAGCAAATCTAAATTTATTACTATTCTTTATATTAATAAGATGTTTGTCCTTGTCCCATTTCACAAAGCTGTTTTTAAGACTACTATGTTCAGCTTCAAGCTCACTTACCTTCCTAAATAGCTTCTCATATTCAAGCTCAGCTTGCCAATTGCATACCGGTGGCCAATCGCAATCATAAGTTGCAAAAATTCCGCCCTTTTTTAGAATTCTAGCCACTTCATTTATAGTTGATTCTGGATTCATCCAATGAAAGGCTTGAGAGCATGTAACGATATCTACACTATTGTCTTCAATGCTTGTATTGTTTGAGAAAGCAGATATGAATTCTACATTACTAAAATTCTTCGATTTCTCCCGTGCTAACTTTATCATATCTTCGCTTGGTTCTATTCCAATAACATTACTACTCACTTCACTCCAAATAGTTGTTGAAAGTCCTGTTCCGCATCCTATATCTACAACTAATGAAGGCTTTTCATTTAAATACTTTAGTAGTATTTCTTTTACCTTTTCAGGACACTCAGGTCTAGCATTATCATAAATATCTGCAAACCCTTGAAATCTATTGACATTTAGTTTCATATCTTTTTTCATTGGCAATCTATCCTTTCTGAGATTAAATATCTTGGTCAATTTATAAATATAAATGTCTTATTAATAATTATATCACTATACTTGAATAATGTATTTTTATGTTAAATCCCCTTGTTATTCATTGTATTACTTATTATTTAAGGGAAGAAAAAAATCGGGATGAATCAGCACCGTCCCGATAAAAAAGGCATTATATAAAAAAAGAAACTCAACAATATTTATTGCTAAAAAAGACTAAGTATTGTAGCTATTATCATAACACAGGCAATTATTATTTCAAATATTCTAAAGCGCGCACCTGATGCCTTTGATATAGGCTTAAAAAATAAGAAATATCCACCTAAAACTAATGGAAATAATATATTAAAGATTCTATATATACTTAAATTAAATTTCATCATTCCAATCAAAATTCCACAAGTTAATAGCATTACTATTACTAGCGTAAAGGGGCTATTCCAGTCCACTTTATGCTGCTTCTCACTTATATTTATGTCCTCACAAACATTTTCTTTTAAGATGTTTAAGATGTTTTCCATGTTATCAAACCCATAAATTGTAAGTATTCTTTTCTTTGCATTCACTTTGATAAATAATAATTTACCATACTTATCATTTTTAACTTGAAGCTTTTTAATATCGCTATATTTTATAAACTCTTTTGATTTTCCCCCAATTCTTTCAATACCCTCTTCACAAACTACTAGTTTAGTGCTACGTAGTTTTTTAAACATTATGTAACTAACTAGCATAAGTTCTAAAGAAACAAATACACTAACAACTACAAAAATAATTGCAAGCTCAATTACATCTACAGAGTCTTTACCAATTGACATGAAAACTATTGTCAATAACATAGTGACTGGAATCATTATCCCCATTAAAAACAGTATTTTTTTTCTTTCTTTTATGGTTTTTTCTGAATAGTTAAATACTATATTCTCCATAATAACCCTCTTCTCTTTAGTGATTACGTTCAATACATTTTACCATTAGTATGCATACACGTCCACTTGCTATACGTGTTTGCAAAAACAAAAGAGCCGAAAACTCGACTCTTCATCATTTAAATAATGTAAATGTCACTTGTCACGTGCCTGGCACCACTTATATTATGGCACCACTTATATTATAAATTTATCAATACTCTGCTGCAGACTAGTTGCTAAATTAGCTAAACTATTAGCTGATTCTGAAATACTAAGAATAACAGAAGTTTGTTCTTCCGAGGATGCTGCTAAGGTTTCTGAACTTGAAGCAGCATCTTGTGAAATCTTGGCTATGTTATTCATATCCCCACCAGCTTCTTTAGCTTGGCTACTTAATGAACCTGTAATTTCACTTACTTTAACAACATTATCATTAATTGTTGAAACCATTTCTGATATATTCTTAAAGGTACCTATTGTATCAATTAAAGCTTTTTCCTGATCCTCAGCTACAATATTAGATTTACTAATAAGTGCAACTGAATACCCTACACTATTTTGTACCTCTTTTATGATTTCTTCAATTTTTTGAGCTGAAGCACTAGATTGTTCTGCCAATTTTCTAACTTCTTCTGCAACAACTGAAAATCCTCTACCTTGTTCCCCTGCACGAGCAGCTTCAATTGCAGCATTTAATGCCAGCAAGTTTGTTTGGTCAGAAATACTCTTAATTGCAACAATAATCTCACCAATTTCGTTTGATTTCTGAGAAAGTGAATCTATAGCATTAGATACTTCACTGGAAACTCTTTTACTTTCATTCATTTTAGTATTTTGGTATTCTACTGATTTGTGACCTACTTCTAAAGCTGCTTTTGCTTTTGCTTCTAATTTTTCTAAGCTTGACATCTCTACTGTAATATTCTCTAATCCATTTACAACTTCAGTTATTTTGATATTACCAGCTTCTGTATTAATGGCTTGTTTCTCAGCACCTTTCGCTAAGTCAGAAACTGAAGCAGTTATCTCTTCTGATACATTGCTAATTTCATTGGCAGCAGCTTTCATCTCCTCTGAGGCTGTAGTTACATCTTCTCCTGTATACTTTACTTGAGAAATTAATTCTTTCAACTTTTTAATCATTTTATTAAAATAGTCTTCAATTTCTTTTAACTCATCTTTTGTATGTAGCTTCAATTCAACAGTTAAATCACCATCTGAAACTCTTGAAACCCCTTTTTCAATATTATTAATTGAATCTTGAATTGCTAAACATAAGCTAATAAATATATATCCAATTGCAATCAATAAAATTATAGATATCATTGCTACATTTCTCAGCGAATCTTGCAGTTTATTAAGTCTGATATTTATTAGGTTATCTAAGTTTTTATATTCTATTTTTTGCAAACTATTTAGCGTATCAAGTGCTTCATTATAATATTGATTTACTGTCTTTTCGTCTTTCATGTTTAAAGTAAGTTCTTTAAGCTTGTTTGCGTCATCATATCGTCCTTGTAGTGAGGAATTATAATTATACGCTTTATCTTTTTCCATTATTAGTGTATTAGATATATCAGAAACTGATCCTAAAAGATAACTATAAGTTTTAGGGTCCTGCCTGTATTCAGCTAACTTAACTATATAGGAGGACATATTATTTAAAAGGCTATCCATGGAATAATAAGTATCTATATCTGGGTCTAATATAAGATTTGATTTATCTCCAACCTCTCCAATGCATGAATTAACAGCATTGATTAAGTTATATGCTTCAACAGTTCCGCCAGCTTTAGCTTTATCATAGGCTACCTTTATATCATCAATTTTTTCCTTAGTACAAATATCTGTGTGCTCACTCTGAACTTTTTCCAAATCAGCATAATCCTTTTCAAATTCTGCCAATAAAGTTGCTTTAGTGCTAGCATCTACATAGCCCATTTTACCTGAAATATAAATCATCTCATATAAATCTTTTATAAATAAATCACCTTTTAATTCAGAATCCGAAAAATCTATATTAGTTTTTATGTTTGAATAGAAATTAAAGTAGATGAAACCAGAAAGGAATAAAACCAATACACCTACAATAGTAAACTTTATAGTAAAACTAAATTTATTCATTAGCTTTATTGCAGGATTAAATATTTTTCTAAATGGATTATCATGTGTTTTTTGCATAACTTATCCCCCTATTTTGATTTTTATTCATTTGTGGTATTTTTCTGATTATATCATAAATATTTATAGTTATCTATCTCATAGAAAGTATTATAGTAGCTGTTTCCACAAATAAAAATTTGGCTATAATCATATTGATAATTTGCTAATTACTTGTACTACTGTCTATGTATTTATTAATAATATGCTATAATAATATTAACTTGTCAATATTATTGTATTTTTATCAAGGAGGTTAATAATGAATAATTTATATACTAAGTATGGAAAAATAAATGGTATTTCATCCTACGAAGCATTTGAAAACGGTAATCTTAAATTCTGTAACTTAAATATGCTTAATAATTTCCAGACACCAATAGGAATATTGACCCCTCAATATGAAATAGACTCTGATAGAAGGACAGATATTACACCAATATATTTTCATGACAATGGAAATATAAAAAGTATTTCACTGCAATCTCAGATTAAAGTTAATACTTCAGTTGGAATTATTCCTGCAGAATATATTCTTTTTTATCCTGATGAGAGTGTTCAACGTATCTTTCCTCTAAATGCAAAACTCTCAGGATTTTGGTCTGAGGAAGATGAATATACTTTGGCTGAAAATATATCTTTTAACCTTCCTTGTGGCAATTTTGATGCAAAAGTTATAAGTCTATTGTTTTATCAGACTGGCGAACTAAAAAGCATCACATTTTGGCCTCATGAACATGTTACTATTAACTCACCAGTTGGCACTATAGAATGTGGCTACGGTATTTCCTTCTATAAAGATGGTTCTATTAGCTCATTAGAACCTAAAATGCCTCTTTTAGTTACTACTCCGATTGGCCATATTCTACCTTTCGATAACAATCCACTTGAACTTAATGGAGATGCTAATTCTTTGAAATTTTATGAGGATGGTTCCATCAAAAGTCTTAAAACTACTACTGACAGAATTGAAATAATTCATAAAGATGTTATGATAGCTGATTTTAAGCCTGCATCTATTCTAAGTATACTAAACTATTCTGAAATGGAGACTGTTCCTTTAATCATCAACTTTCATGAGGATACAGTTACATTTAATAATAATCCCGACCTTGAATACTCTATTAGTAGTAATGACTTTAATATATATCCTTCTGAACTTAAGGTTACAAATTCATGTTCTGATTGTTCAAATTGTCTAGGCTGTTGTTAATCAAATAAACTGCTTATACCTTGTAATTGTCTGGGCTTCGGAGGTAGAAAAAAACTGCTGACGATTTTCTATTGTCAGCAGTTTATAATTCTCTGGTCTTCCTATGTGCTACATGTTTTCTACAAACTGAATTTTTAATCCATTCGGGTCCATTACATAGATAAATTTCACATGTGGATTAGGTTGAAACGGTCCGCTATGCACTTCCATGCCTTTTTCTTTTACAAATACCATCATCTCATCAACAGATTTCACTTCAAACCCTAAGGAAATATCATGTCCTAAATTAACTTGCTTATTTGCTTCATTGCATATTAATTCAATCTTTGTTTCTCCATCTCCTAAAAACGCAATCTCAACTCCTGGCCCAGCTGGAAATCTTTGATTCAGTGAAAGTCCAACAATTTCTTGATAAAATTTTAAAGATTCTTCTAAATTATTAACTGTTAATGTAGTCCAAGTAAATTTCATAGTTTGATCCCCTTTAAATTTAATATTTGAAAAGCAATTCTAATCTATATTTTAAACTTCTGTATTGAGTTTCTCATTTTCTCCATTTGATTAGCCAAATCCTGTGTTCCCTTATTTATATTTTTTACTTCTATAGTTTCTTCATTGCTTATAGCAGACAATTCCTTGGTTCCTGTTGCAGTTTCTTGTGAAATACTTGCAATATTCTTCACATCTGAAGCAATATTTGAAGCATTTTCCTTGATCTCGGTGGATGAAAATGCTATTGCTTCTATGTTAATCGTTACATTATCAACTGCATCTGCTATTTCTTTAAACACACTAATAGTTTCAGCTAGGGCAGTTTCACCCTCATCAATATTAGTTTTTGTTACATTAATCTCATCTACAGTTTTTGATATACTTAATTGAACATCACTTATCATATCACTGATATATTTGGTAGAGACTTCGGACTCTTCAGCCAATTTTCTTACTTCCTCAGCCACAACTGCAAATCCTCTTCCCATTTCACCAGCTCTTGCCGCTTCTATTGACGCGTTTAATGCTAATAGATTGGTTTGTTCTGCAATATTTTTAATTGTTTCTAATATCTCCCCTATTTCAACTGATTTTTGAGAAAGCTTATCCACTGTCTGAACAGTTTTTTCAGAAGATTGTCTGTTGCTTTGCATTTTTTCAACTTGGAAATTTAGTGAATCATTACATTTTGAAACAAGTACTGCAGCATTTTGAGTTAATGCTCTGTTATTGCTTATATCTGCTGTAATGCCATCAATTTTATCCACTATGGTGTTAACTTCATTACTGCAATTACTAGCAGCAACGGCCTGCAGGTTTGCCCCTTTAGCTAAATTATCTATAGTAAAAGAGATGCTTTCCGAATTCTTCGTTATTTTTTCAAGACTGAGATTAATCCCGTATAAGTCATCATTAGAACTTGTCTCATCTTCTTTAATTTGCAAAACTAGGCTTCTTAAATCATTAGTCATGCTTTGAATTGCTGTTGAAATAAGTCCAAGTTCATCACTTTGATTAATATCTAATTCACTACTAAAATCGTATTCCATAAGCTTATTTATATGATTTCCAATTGTCTTAAGATTCTTATTTAATGGTTGTATTATCAGTACAATAAGTACGCTTGAAATTAACATTATTAGTGCCATAACTAACAATATTTTATTCCTTAAATCATCTTTAAACTTAGTTAGATCATCAACATAAATTCCGCTTCCTATTATCCAATTCCAAGACTGAAAGCCTTTAACATAGGATATTTTAGGTTGAGGTGCTGTAACTCCAGGCTTAGCCCATTTATAATGTACTGTACCTTCACCCTTAGTTTTAGCTATATCAACAAACGAGGCAAAAAGTTTGAAGCCATCAGCGTCTTCCATATTTAATACATTGGTATTGTTTAATTCTGGTTTTGCTGGATGCATTAACATTACGCCATCGTAATCGTTTATCCAAAAATATCCTGTCTTATTTTTATCATAGCGCATATTTTTAATTACTTCCATTGCAGATTTTTTAGCCGTTTGTTCATCGATTTTTCCGTCCTTGTACTGAGAGTAGTAAACATCTGTAATATTATAAGCGCTTTCCACCATATTTTTCATTTTATTTTCAGCCTGATTGTCAATAGTGTTATTTACTTGTGGCACTACATATAAGATAATAAAAAATAAAAATGATAGTACTATAAATGAAAATAAGAAGATTACCTTTTTTTTAAGCGTAATGTTTTTCAAATTCATTCCTCCTTAGATACTAGCTATTTTTAATTTAGTTTAGCACTTATATACACGAATATCAATGTAAGCTCATGCCTATAAATAGGAGTTTCAAGATTGTCACTTGTCACGTGCCTGGCACCTCTTTAACTATAGTTCGATTCCTTCCACTTTTTTTAGCAGCATACAATGCTTCATCAGCCAGCTTAACAACTTGATCTTGTGAAGATAATTCATCGTTATGTACAGTTACAACACCAAGACTTACTGTAACGTAATCTGTGATTTGTGATGCAGCATGTGGAATGTTTAAAACTTCAATTGCTTTACGTATTTTTTCAGCTAATTCTTCTGCCTCATGTTCTTCTGGTTGAGGCATTAAAACAACAAACTCCTCACCACCATAACGAGCAACTATATTAGGTACTCCTTCAACGATAGTTTTAATTGTAGTTGCAATCTGCTGTAAACAATAATCTCCAGCTAAATGACCGTAGCTGTCATTGAATTTTTTAAAATAATCTACATCTAAAATTATTAGCGATAATGTAGTTCCAACCCTCTTCAATCTAGAAAATTCTCTCCTAAGTGCATCATCAAAATATCTTCTATTTGAGAGCCCTGTAAGACTATCTGTAATTGAATTTTCTTGTGCAGTATTTCTCTCTATTTCAAGTTGTTTAACCAATTCCGTTATCTTTTGCTCTGCAGTCTTACGCTCTGTAATATCTCGAATAATAAATACCATTTTAATATGTTCCCCGTTTGCGTTACTAATGAAGCCTCTATTTACTTCTACGTCAAAAATGCTTCCATCATTACGCACTCCTCTGTATTCATTTGTTCCTTCATAACTACCTGCATTCATTAGTATCATATTTGATTGCGCTATATCCTTATCCTCGGGTAGTATAAAATCAAGTAGGTGCATGCCAACAAATCCTTCGTAATTCAAATCAAACCCAAACATTCTTTTTGCTGCTGGAGAAACCATAATGATACTACCTTCCATATTTGTTATGGTAATATCATCTGGGGACGCATTTAGGATAGATCTGTATTGTTCTTCACTTTCGATAAGTGCCTCTTCTGCTTGTTTTCGATTTGTAATATCATGGATAATGCTGATGATATGTGGTACATCATAGATTGTAACTATTCTTGCCGATATCATACTGAAAAATCTATGTCCATCTTTACGCTTAAAATCAATTTCTTTATTTTCACAAAATCCTTTTTCCTTTAATTCTATTATAAAAGCTTCTCTTTCTTCTGCACCCCAAAAATTCATCTTAAATGTATAATTGCCAACAGCTTCATCATGAGTGTATCCACTTATTTGTGAAAATCCACCATTAACATCAATTATTAACCCATCTCCAAGTCGCGTTATCAGCACTGCATCTGGACTTGTATTAAAAATCTGTTGCAATCGCTCTTTTCCAGCTAGATTTTCCATGTTCAAACGTTGATTGACCATAATTATAAATCCAAAAGTCCATAGAGTACTTGTGACCATTGGAACTATTAATGCAAATAACAAAATTATGGGTTCATCACTATAAGTTTGCATGGGCGGTAGTATAATGGCAAAAAAAGTACGCATTACTAGAAAACAACCATTTAAGAGAAAAACAATGGATGTAAAATTTGCTGTTCCAGAGATAACTTTGTCCTTTTTGAAAAATAGTTGATACGAGGTCATTATTGAGATGATAGCTAATGTCATTGTAATAACAACAGTACGTGAAGAAATATCATTGTATACAATTATGAAGTAAAAATATGTGATCATGAAAACAATGAAAATAAAAAAAAGAATCTCTCTATTCTCTTTATTGTTTAAGAAATGTAGAATTCCCACATATAATAGAATTTGTCCTAATACCATCAGTGGATTAGACGCTATTTCAATCCACTTAAGAGATTTTACTTCTATCATAGCCATAAAAATAACTCCGATTACCGTTGTTGTGGACCCTAATAACCATAATTTAATTCCTTTATAATTTTTGTTTACCTTATATTGTACGAAAAGAACGATAACTTGAGTAAGAAATATTAGACCCTCAATAACGGCAAGAATCTCAACGTCAATTTTCATAATTATCTTCCTTTCGATATATAATTCTATTCCAATTCTTTAAGTATATTGATTTAATCTTACTATTAATACCGCCACTTTTCAACCTTTTTCGCTACTTCATTTACCATGTTATTATATATATTGTTTGTTCTACTTTAGCCATTTAGACCTAGTTCATTCTACCCTCAACCCCATTTTGCACAAAAAATTCAATAGCCTTAAATTGTAAAGTGCAACTAGTCGTTAGTTTACAATTTAAGGCTAAATAATTATTCAAGTTAGCATGGTTGTTAATTTTTCTCTTGGTAGTGACAGGACACTCTTTTCTTTTGAAAATACATCTAATTTATTTAAGCTTTACAGTAACTTTTGAATCATAATAATAATCTATATTAGGGGCTGTAATCCTATAATTTTTATCATTTTTTAAACCACTGTATTTTATAGTAAATTCATATTTGTTATTACCTATTTTTTTAATCGTATGACCTAGATTCTCAAAAGGACATTTACTATCGTCACCTTCTATACCAACAATATCATCTGGGATTTTATCTGATGGAATTTTACCATCTATAATTGCCTGTATACTAACGCTATCATTGTCATTTGAATATTCAACTTTTGTTAAAGTTACTTTGCGGTTGAAACCCGCTGACAGTTGAATTGGTAACTTAGTATTAATCGGTACTGATTCACTAGGCTTATATTCATCATTGGCTGGTAGTGTTACAATTGTTAAATATTTTGTGTCTTCATTTACCTTTTGGTAAGGAATGTTAAGATCGCCGTTAGCATCAGGAATAACTCCATTTCCTGCTCCAGGTTCAAGTGCATTTCCTTTATCGTCATAAACCAAAATCTCTGGTGGTACTTCTTGTTTACCACCATTTAAGTTATTGTGCACTGAAATCATAGTGCATAACGGATTTAAAGTAACTTTGCTAATAGTAAAATTATGATTTTTAAATACTACAGCTTGATTTGGCTTATAAACCTTAGTAAGTTTGCCTAGGTTTTCCTTTGAAACATTAAAATCCAAGTTCCAATTTCCATCTGTATCACCAAGTTTATTGAAGGACATATTAAAATTAAAGTCATCTGGTAAAATCATATCATTTTGCATTAGCTCAATAGTTCCTATAGCTGTGTATTCATCTAAATTCTTTGGACGACCACCAAATCCAACATTTAGCAATTTTCCATTCACTTTAAAAGTTGGAGCAAATAGAGGCCCCCTTGCGTCTAACTTTTCATTGCTTTTCGCTGTATATCCAATAATTATATTATTATCAAAACAAGTTACATTGTTTATTGTAAATGATTTCCCATTGCAAGTAACTGTTTTATTTACTATGTCTGTATGATTCTCATAATCCCCTGTATACCCCCTCATTTGAACAATTGGGTTCAATATGCGAATTGAGGATGCAAAAGATGGGTTTGTAAATCCTACTCCAATAATTACTGTTAAAGCAGCAGCAACACTTCCTGCAGCTATTTTAGTTTTTACAAATTTCTTGGTATTTAAATTGGTTTTTAAATTTCTCTTTAGATTGCTTTTTTGTATGTCAGTCATATTTACTTCAATATCATCAAATTCATGTTCACCAATATTAACATTGTTAAAGTCTTTATATAAATCTTTTTCATTCATCTAAATTACCTCCTCTTTAAGATGTACAAGCTCTCCTTTTAATAATTTTCTTCCCCTAGAAAGTCTATTTTCTACTGCAGCTTTGGTTAAATCTAAACTATTTGCTATTGTGTCTATATCCTCATTAAAGAAATATCTTTTGATAAATATATATTTATCAGGTTCTTTCATCTCGGTTATAGCAGCCAATATCTCATTTCTTCTTTCCTTTAATATAAGGGCATTTTCCACGTTATCCCCTGAAGAAAGAGTCAAATCCTCTATGTCTGCATAATCTGAGTATTTCATAAGCTTTCTTTTGTAATCAATTGCTTTAAATTTAGAAATTGCCATAATCCAGGTTTTAAAGGTTCCTTTTTCAGTGTCAAAGCACTCTATGTTATTCCAAATTTTCATAAAAACATCATTTGTACATTCTTCAACAGAACTAATATTTGAATCTTTGTACAATATGCTATAGACTATTTTATAAATAAGATTTCCATAAGCATCAACCATATAATCCATAGCTTTAAAGTTTTTCTTTTTAAGTTCATTTATAAAGTTACTATCATCTACTTTCAATAATTTCACCTCCGTAATTTCATTAATATGTCACAAATTTTTATTTTAAAGAGCTCTCATATATTAAATACGCAGTAACTTCTGATTTCCTATCAAAAAAATAATTGCACCAGTCATAGGACTAGCACAATTATACGCTTTTATTACCATATTTATCTATAATTATTAGTTAATATATACCTTTTCTCATTTTTTTTAGTAATACCACTTCCCATAAGCCACAAGCCTACAATCCAAGTAAGTAGATAAGTAATCTGTCCCTTGAATTCTAGCATGCCTTTACCATTTTCTATTCCTTGAATCAGTGTCATGTACTCCTTTTGAGGTATGATATTGCAAATGGTAAATTGCAATGAATATTGATAACATACCAATGCTATAACTAATGGATACCCTAAAACATACCTTTGTGATAATAATTGCTAGATAGGTAGGTATATTTCTGTTTTTGAAATTGAAGCTGAACAAAATTTTCGATGAAAAGCCAAGGTATTTGGAATGACGCAGAAAAAACTTGAGAAAAGTTTTTAATAAAGATGGAAGTAGAAACCTTTAGTGTAAAATTAAAAGGAGGACTATCCTCCTTTTTCATGATTCCTTAGTGGAATAACTCTTTTATTTGACTAAAAAGGTACTCGCACTCATGTTTTTCTTTCTTTATAGCTGTTTCCTCAAGCTTTATTGCTAATTCATAAATAGAATTTATTCTTAAAGATCCAGAAGACCCTTTTAATGTGTGCGTAAGCCCTCTCAATTTCTCAAAATCATTATTTTCCATAGCCTGGCTCATATCCTGGAATAAACTAGGTAGATACTTTGTATAGTCATCAAAAATTTTCTTTGCAGCATCTTTAGTTAAACCAGAGTTATTAGCAAATAACTCAATACTATTATCAATTAATTGAAAATGATTAAAACTGTGCCCTTTTGACTTTGTTCTGGCTTCTATAATATTAAACATCTTTACAAAGTTAATAGGCTTACTAAGATAGTCATCCATCCCAACTTCAATACACTTTTCACTATCGCCTTCCATTGTGTTTGCAGTCATTGCAATAATGGGAGTATGCTTCTTATGGCCTTTTAGTGCCCTTATTTTAGCTGTACTTTCATAACCATCCATTACTGGCATCTGGCAATCCATAAAAACAATATCATAGTCTTTTTCCAGTACTGCTTCATAAGCTTCAAGGCCATTAATTGCCACATCGCAAGTCATATCATGATACTTAAGTATTTCAATAACTATTTTTCGGTTTATCTCATTGTCTTCGGCCAATAAAATTCTTGGCTTTAATTTGTCCTTAAATTCTATATTTGTATTTTTAGGTACACTATCAACGTTTTCCCCATCTTCTTTTTTAAGTCCCAATACCATAGCAATAGAGTTTAATAAATTATCTCGTCTAACTGGCTTTGTTAAATGCCCTAAAAACCCATGTTCTTTTGCAGTTTTTATATCATTCTTTTCATATGCCGAGGTAAGAAGTATTAATTTAATATCCTTTGTCATTGGTAAGGTTTTTAGAACCGTTGCAAGCCCATACCCGCTCATTTCCTTCATTTCATTTTCTAAAATGATTATACTTATTTTATTTTCAGTGTTCGCATTTGAAATCATAGTGTTAATTGCATTTCCTGCATCTATAGCTTCAAACACCTTAAACCCAGCACCTTGAAGATATGACGTTATAATTTTTCTACTAATCTCATTATGGTCAACTACAAGAATATTAATTTCTTCGAGTTTTTCAAAGAAAATTTCTAGGTTTGAAGTTCTTTTAGCAATTTTCAGTGGCAAGTCAAATTTAAAAGTTGAACCTTCACCAGGTGTACTTTCAACACAAATCTCTCCCCCCATCATTTTAACCAATTCCTTTGATATGGCTAATCCAAGACCTGTTCCTCCATATTTTCTTGTAGTAGATGCATCTGCCTGATTAAAAGACTGAAATAACTTAGGAGTATCTTCTTTAGAAATTCCTATTCCCGTATCCTTAACTTCAAACTTAAGCAAGGCTATTTCTTTTTCTTTTTCTATAAAATCAACTATAACAGATACTTCACCTCTGTCTGTAAACTTAACTGCATTACTTACAAGATTGTTTAATACCTGTCTGAGCCTTGATGGATCTCCAATAACTTCTTCAGGTACATTTGATTTAATCATTACATGTAATCCAATACACTTTTCAGATGCTTTAAATACAAAAAGTGAAACAGCATCTTCAATAATAGTTCTTATGTTAAAACTAATACTTTCCATAGTTAGTTTACCAGCCTCAATTTTTGAAAAATCTAAAATATCGTTAATAAGGTGCATTAATACTTCTGAAGCTGATTTTGCCTCTCGTACAAACTCCTTTTGTTCTGGAGCCAGACTAGACTTTTCAAGCAAATGAAGAAATCCAAATATTCCGTTCATAGGGGTTCTGATTTCATGTGACATATTGGCAAGAAATTGACCTTTCATGATATTTGCAGCTTCTGCCTGCTCTTTTGCACGAACAATTTCTAGCTCATTCTTTTTTCTAAGTGAAATATCTCTCGCGATACCTATGAGCCCTGCAATCTTTCCATTATCATCATAAAAAGGAGTTTTCAAAGCTTCTACATCCATGGTTGTTCCATTTACCATCTTGATTTTTACTTCATAAGCTGAGGCTTTCCCCATTTCTAGGACTTCCTTATCCTTTGGACTAAAAAATCCTTCCATTTGATCACTTTTGCCTAGCTCTAAATCAGTTTTTCCAATAATATTCTGTTCGTCCAATCCAATTAAATTTTCTGCAAAAGCTTTATTACAGCCTAGGTATTTATTATCCATATCTTTATAGAGAATTAAATCTGGGATTGCATTTAACATTTGTTTAAAAAAATTCTTTTGCTCTTCAATAATATTTAACATCTCTTGTTTCTTGTCCAATAAATCTGAAACATAAGCATTTTTCTTTTGGAGTTCTCTTTGCATATTTATTATGTCATTATTAAGCTTGGTAAAATTTAAGTAATTACTAGCAGATGCATGTGACTCCTTTAATTTTTCACGAAATAAATTTACATATTCATTGTTTATCTGCATTAACTCCTCGTAGAGACTATTGTTTGAAGATGCAGTTATGATATAGTTATCAATATATTGAATTCCTCCAAAATTCATAATGCTTATTTCCTTATTGTTATCAACAACATTAATTTCACAACCAAATATTACTTTTTCATTTCTTAAATTTACGTTAAAATCCAAAAATTTTGCTACATTATCCGGTGATACTATTTTTCCTATTTGATCCTTTGCCTTTAAATTTATTTCAATGTTTTTACAAAAAATAACTTCAGTAACTAGAAAATCTAAATCGCAAACAATGACAAACCACTTTTCATCAAAGGATATCATTTTTACCACCTCTACATAGTCTTTCAGATAATAAAAAAGCATCTTCAAAATCTTTAGAGCAACCATCCGAACCCATTTTCACCCATAAGTCTTTATCTACACTAAATGGAAATCCGCCCACTATTATTGGCACATGTATTTCGTTATTTTTTATTGTTTGAATTAAACTTCTAACCTTAGAAACATTAAATGTCATAGTGCATGAAACTGCTACTATATTTGGATTTTTTTCTTTTATCATTTGAATTATGCCACTTTCAGGCATGTTTGCTCCAAGATAATATGTATTGTAACCGCAGCTTTCCATATAGTCACAAACCATTCTCATACCCAGCTCATGAAGCTCACCTTCAACGCAAGTACCTAGAAATATTTTTTCATTTTTAGGTGTATCAAATATTTTTTCATATAGCAACGACATTGCAAATTGTGATACAGCAGTGCCATAGTGCTCTTGTGCTACACTTATTTTATTT
Source organism: uncultured Clostridiaceae bacterium (assembly GCA_963791805.1). Lineage (GTDB taxonomy): Bacteria > Bacillota > Clostridia > Clostridiales > Clostridiaceae > JACMJL01. The sequence goes on along the minus strand of CAWBTU010000003.1, from coordinate 653,209 downwards.
TCATGCCATAGATTTCCTAGTTTTAGTTGGAAAGGTCCAATAATATGCTTATAAATATCTTTTATTTCAATAGTGCTTTGAGAAATATCTAGAATAAGCTTAGTTGCAGAATTTCTATCACCTGAAAAAACAAAATCACTATATTTCTGCAAATGCTCTTTGAGTGGATTATCTATTTTAAAAAATGATTTGTGTTCTTCGTATTCTTGAATTCTAAGAGAATCAATTCCAAGTTCTATATATTCCATAAGCTTAATAAATAACTCCTCATCTACTAAACCCTTGATAAATCTTTGTTTAAAAACTTCTTTTGTACAATAATAAAATTTGTTCAAAGTATCCTTAGGAAGATTTAGATTAGTAAAAAGTCTATTAGTCCATTGATTATACTGCTGAAAAAGTATTTTGCTATCTACTTCAATTGCTGAAAATAGATATTCTAAATTAAATTTTGCATCCTCTAAGGAGTGTTGCATACCTTTGGTTCCATACTTTTCAAATTCCGGTTGAATTTTATATTGCAGCTTGACTATTTCACTAATAATGAATGGAAGATCTATTCTTAAAAGATCTATTTCTGATTTGATAGTATCATTCATAATGAGCCCTCCATATCTATATTTATTGCGATAAATAGTATTGGTAACCCCTATGCAGTATACTTTTAAATTTTCCTTAATATCTTTTCTCTATTATATTCTTTGTATAAATATAATGAAATATTTTTTCGTAATTAAACTGTTTTTATACTCAAGCTATATATACACACTATACTTATTTTCACTTTACTACTCTCTTTATACTGAAAATAAACGCCAACAAGTATGTTAACCTGTTGACGTTTTAATTATTTACTCCATCTTATCCATACTATTAGGCTGAACCAAGTGAATAAGATTTCCACATGTATCCTCAAAAATTACTGCTACAATCATTCCCATATCCTGAGGTTCACTTCGGAAAATTACTCCTAACTCTTTAAGCCTAAGGTACTCATCCTTAATATCCTTTGTACGAAATGAGGTCAGTGGTATACCAGCTTCAAAAAGAGCCTTTTGGTATACTTTAGCTGGCTCGAAACTAATTGGCTCGAGAACTAGTTCAATCCCATCAACTCCATCTGGTGAAATAACTGTTAACCAACGATATTCACCCATGGATATGTCTGCTTTTTTTTCAAAGCCTAAAATTTCGGTGTAAAACTTAAGGGCCTTTTCTTGATCATCCACTATTACACTAGTTAAATCAATCTTCATACACTCAACCTCCATAATTTATTTAATTTCAACTTATCATTCCTAACTAGTTTCTGTCAACATCACTTTTTCTAATCAATTATTCTTTTGTTTTACTTTTTAGTAGGTAATTTCGGTGGAGCATGGCAGAATCAGCAAAAAGCTGTAGCTGACCTACTGGCCTTGCTATCCTTAGGTGTAAAAGGCATATATCTTGGCCCAACTTTACCAGCCTTTATTACCCCTAATGTATTGCAATTTTTGGTGGATAACTTCGATATTAAGCCTATTAGTACACCAGATGAGGATTTGAAGAAGATATTGGGGTAATTTAAATTGTAAATTGTTTATTTCTATCCTATGTTTTCTTAGACGTCTTTATTTTTCATATGTATTTCAATTTAAAATAAACACTAAAGAACAACATAATATCTTTTGCGTAGAGATTGTCTAAGCGAGCCTTTAGAACGACTTTGCTGGATAATTTTAAAATTGCGTTAAGTCCACGAAATGTTTGAGCGTAGCGAGTTTTGAGTGGATAGTAATTTTAAAATTAGCCAGCTTAGTCTTTCTTGGCGCAGCGAACTATCTCTTAGCAAAAGATATTATGTTGTTCTTTTTAGCTTGATTTGATTATAAGGATCCCTATTCTAACTAAATATTAAGCTATCCTAATTGTTATCTTTGTCTTATTCATGCGCAGGACACCCTTTCTCTGTAGTAGGCCTACGAAGATAAAGGGTGTCCTGTGTTTTCTTGAGCGTCTTTATTTGTGGGAATAGTTTATGTCTATTCTATTTTTTAAATACAACTTCCCTCACATATTCCACATCAAATTCATTTATCTCTGCAATATATTCTATGGATAGGCCCTTGCTATATTGTCTTAGAATTAACTGTTTTTGCGTATCTTCTACTCCCTCTTCTCGCACTTTTTCAAATGTTTCTTTTATGGTTTTTGAAATATTAGAAGTCATAACTAGCGCCTCCTCTTTGCTTGAAACTAAAATATCTTCTATTCTGTTACCGAATGAATCTTTTATTTCCTCTGATAACGTATTTTTTAACCAATGTTTTAATAATAATTTTTGATCTCCGTTTAAATCATTAAAACCAACTGCTATATCTTTAACCCTATTAATAAATTCCTCGATATCAACCTTTTGATCTAATAAGAACACCGCTGATACTACATTTCCTAGCTGCATTAACTCTTCTTTTTTGTATCTATTTATATCAATTAGTATATACTCAAAATCAATAATGTTATTTCCAAAAAGTTGGCTTTTATTTATAATGTTTCTGAATTTTTTCTCTGTAGTCCAATTATCTTCACCATTGTACATTACTAGTGGAACTATGGCTGGAAGCTTAAATTCTTTACTTTTAACTTTGTTCTTCTCTGTGTCCTTTAAAATACCTCGCCATATTTCGCCCATATATAGAAACAATCTTATAGGCATACTATAGTCAACTGATGACTGCATCTCTAATAATATGTAAAAAATAACTTCACTATTGTCTATGTTGGCTTTATAAACAATGTCAGATTCCAATTCTTCATAATCTGATAGAATGTAGGATTTATTCACTAACTCTAAGTTATCTTTTGTAATCTCATTTCCCCAGGAACTTTTTATAAAACTTTGAATCATAGTCACTAGTAACTCTTTATTCGAAAATAAATCTTTGTAGCTTTTGTCATGTATATTATGAATATCCTTTTTTATTTTCACTTTAAGCCATCACCTATCATCCTAATTATATTATAACTAAACTTACACTTAATTTCACTAAGTATTATATAACTAGTCTTGCTATTTATTGGCTATTTTATTCCGTACACTCAAAAGCAGTTATCGAGAATTCCTCGGCAACTAACTAAATATTAACCTATCGTAATTGTTCACATACGCAGGACACCCTTTCTCTGTAGTATGCCTACGAAGCTAAAGATTGTCCCATGTTTTCTTAGGCGTCTTTATTTTTCATATGCTAATTCATATTCCATTATATTTAAAATAAACACTAAAGAACAACATAATATCTTTTGCGTAGAGATTGTCTGAGCGAGCCTTTAGAACGACTTTGCTGGATAATTTTAAAATTGCGTTAAGTCCACGAAATGTTTGAGCGTAGCGAGTTTTGAGTGGATAGTAATTTTAAAATTAGCCAGCTTAGTCTTTCTTGGCGCAGCGAACTATCTCTTAGCAAAAGATATTATGTTGTTCTTTGATTTGATTTAACTATAAAGATATTATTCCCTTTATCTAGTATTGTGAATATTTAAATACAGCCTTAATATTAGCAGATATATTTATCTCCCCTGTACTGATAGGTGTTGCAGTAGATTTAAAAAGCATGGGCTGATATACAGGTAAATAATTTGTACCCTCTTCGGTAATCCTTACAGGTGTTCTATTAAGCACTATTCTAGAAGTACTTTCTATTGCCTCAGCTTTTCCAACAGCCTGTTCTAAAGCTTTTTTTAGTGCTATGTTATAGTACTTATCTGGCTGAGAAATTTCAAAGCTTATCCCAGTAACTGAATTAACACCCTTTGCTACGGCTGAATCAATAATTTCACCAGCCCTTTTAATATCTCTAATTGTTACTTTAAATGTATTTCTTACTCTATAGTCTCTAAAAACTTGTTTTCCATCTACATTATCATATTGCTCATCAACGCTGTAATCTATAGTTTGTATATCCTTACGTGGAATACCTTGTCTTACTAATTCTTGAAACACATTAGAAACTACTTCTGAATTAGTTTCCTGGGCTATCTTTAAATTTTTATTTTCTGTATTAACGCCCATAGTAACTATAGCCATATCAGGTACGACTTTCAAAAGTCCTCTTCCAGTAACACTCATTTCACATAGACAACATTGCATAATTCCCTCTTAATTAAAATAATAATTTACTACTATAATATGAAGATTTTATATATTTGTTCATAAAAAAAGAATGTAGAGGAAGATTAACTATACCTTTCTCCCCATTCTTTTTTTCACTTTTCTCTTATTCATATACAGGACAGCCTTTCATTAAAGTAAGACTACGAATATATTCAAAATTAACGCTAAAGAACAACATAATGTCTTATGCGTAGAGATTGTCTGAGCGAGCCTTTAGAAAGACTTTGCTGGATAATTTTAAAATTGCGTTAAGTCCACGAAATGTTTGAGCGTAGCGAGTTTTGAGTGGATAGTAATTTTAAAATTAGCCAGCTTAGTCTTTCTTGGCGCAGCGAACTATCTCTTAGCAGAAGATATTATGTTGTTCTTTTCACTCAATTTGATTATAGAACCACTTATTTCTTTATGAAACAACTCAATATTTGTTCAATCTTTGAGCTACTTCATTTACCTCATTAAGCAAGGTTACTGCTCTTTCTGCTAGAAGTTTGCTTTTATTAGTAATAGAAGATGCATCCTCCGTACTTGCTGTAATTTCTTCACATACAGCTGAAACTTCACCTATATTATCAACTACAATTTGATTTGAATTTGAGACATTAATCACTCTCTTGTTAATATCCGCAATATCATCAGAAAGAATACTCATGTTTGAATGCAAATTGTAAATACTTTCTGAAACACTACTAATTGATTGGCTTTGCTTATTGGTTACGTCAATTGAGTTATTTACAATACTTGAAGCATAGCTAGCTTTATTGTTTAATTCTTTTAAAATATTCGTAATATTCTCAGTGGATTCTCTTGTTTGCTCAGCAAGATTTCGAATTTCATCTGCAACAACGGCAAATCCTTTACCTGCTTCTCCAGCCCTAGCTGCTTCAATTGAGGCATTAAGTGCCAATAAATTTGTCTGATCAGAAACATCTGCAATAACACCTATAATATCATTTACAGCTTGTACTCTCTCCTGAAGTTCATTCATGGCACCCGAAACATTTTCATTGGTTGCTACTATTTCCTCTGAATGAGTTTTTAATTGTTTGAAGGCATCTAAACTTTTTTCTATTGATACTGAGGATTCCTTTACTATTGAAACAACTTTGTTAGATGAATTTTCTGTATCATGAATATCACTTTGAATTTCTCCAGTCATATGGGTCTGATTAATAATACTTGCTGTAACGGAACTTGTACCTTTTACAATCTCTCCTACAGCAATATTTACAGTAATAGTAGACTCATTAAGTTCATTTATAATGCTAGAAGTGGCCTCTACATCTGATTTAACAACAGAAGCAATTTCCAATACTTCTGAAAGAATAACATCTATATTAGCACGCTCATCGGAAATAACTCCAATCATATCACCTATAAAAAGTCCACCAATACGAGTACTAAAAATTATTGTAATTGTGCAAAGCAATATCATAAATAAGCCAAGAAATTCAACCCTTGGAGCTGCGCCTGCGCCAATTATAACAAATATTATTGTACGTATAGAATTGATAAGAAGTAGATATGGAGCAAAAATATTAATGAACTTACTGTCATAATATATAATTGATCCCGTTAGCAAGGCTGCTAATGTGATTGTAATATAAAAATCAGGAATAATAAAAATTAGATATGAATATATCAATGTATATCCACCTACAAGAACATAACGAAAGGTTTCTGAAGCTGGATTTTTCTTGAACAAAATATTTAGAACAAAGATATTAATAATGCTTAACCCTAACACCATAACATTACAAATAAGGTATTGGTTTGACTCTCTAATGAGTAATATCATATTTACAATTACCATTGTATACAAAAGAAATGTTCCTAACAGAACAAATCTATTTATACGCTTTGTTCTAGCTGCTCGTTCATTGTAAGTTCTTTTTCTATTTACACTAGTATTTTGTTCACCCATTTTTATACCCTCCAATTAATGTGTTTGTAAGAGATCTTTGTTCAATAGTTTTGGATTTCTTCTATAATTTACTAATTTTATGATATCATATAATTCGACAATTCTCAATATAACATATGGTTGTTATTGTAAATTATGTTATCATAATTTACAAAATCACAATTTGCCCTACACTAACTATTATTAATCCACTTAAGGTCAGCTTGTGTTAAAGCTGACCTTTTAATATATTCTATAAATAACAAAGTCCTAATTGTTAAGTTTCTAAAACTACTATTTCATATTCTCCCTCTGATGTTTTATTTACTTCAAAAGTTTCTACGCTATCTTCAATATCCTTGTATTCATAATCACCATTTCTTTTTTTCTTCATCTGTTTCTTAAATTCAAAGTAATATTTTCTTTCCCAACCCTCTCTCCAAACTTTAATCCAGGGCTTGTTAATATAATAGAAATCCATCAATTCATTTATGATTAACTGAGTTTCTTTACTTATGTAAGAACCATCTTCTGATTCAATAACCTTAATGTAGTTATTCATATACGTAATCATGTAACTTTTGGGATTGATTTTACGATGAAACAATATAGAAAATTGATGTGCTGTTGGTGTACCAGCTACAAATTCTACTTCTACCTTCTTTGGCCATTGTTCTGCTTTTCGTGACATAGTATTACTCCTAACATTTTAATATCTTATAACTATAATTACTATTTTTTACAATTTCCACAATGTTTTTTCGTAAACGCCTCTATTTAAATCGTAAATTGCATACAAATATATTATATTGTCAATAAAGGCTCAGCTTATTTACGTAAGCTGAGCCTTAAATTATGACATTTTACTATTTATCTGTTTTCAAACAACTCAATGGTTTCCCCTTCAGGCTTCTTATCACTATTTCCACCAGCAAATATCTCAAGACAACAGCCATCTCTACCATCAAGGAGAGTACCCTTTTTATATCAGTGTCCAAGTATTTCATTAGTACCCTTCATAATTTATTTTTATAATCCTGTTTATAGCAAGTACCAGCTCTCACTAAGCTTTCACCTAATTTCTATATAGACTAGAATTTAAGTGCTTAATTTAATTTTCAGTTGACTGAGACAATTGAGTATAATCGCTAAGTACCCAATCATGGTCACCTGTTGTTACAATAGTATCACAATATTCACATTTACCAGCACTAGTCAACTGTAATGGGGCTCCACAGTTAGGGCATTGTTTTGTATCTAACTCACTTGTTGAAGCTAAAGTTTTTACCCCAATTTTCCTACAGAATGTCATTATATATACTGAATTATATTTAGCGTTCTTATTACCTTCTACAACTTCTCTTGTGTTTTCATCAATTATATAGTCATTAAATATAGAATTTAAATTCACAACTAAGTACTCAAATTCAGCATCCTTTGTATATTCTTGTAAGTAAGCCGAATTAATACATATATATTCAACTACATTTATTCTGCCATTACGTTTATATTCAGCAAGTTGCTTTTCATGTACTGCAAATAATTCCTCTTTCTCAATTGGTCTTATTTTGGCCCAGTCTCTATCTGTCCATGCTTCTTGAATTGTCATAAACACTTCTTTAGACCAACCAATAAAATTGCCAGCAGAGAATAATTCATCATCTTGTTTTATTTGCTCCTCTATGGAGTCTGAGTTATCTATCATAGGGACAGTTGTACCGCCTTGCTTCTTTTTTGCAAATATAACTATAAATATTATACCTACAACAACTATGCCAACTATAACTCCACCAATAATCCCACCTGATGAACCTCTTGAAGAACTATGATAGGTGTTCACGGTAGTACTATGAGAAGTGCTTGGAGTACTACGAGAAGAACTAGACGTACTCGGAGTACTATGACTAGTATGATTGCCAACTGACGCACTTACTATGCCTGTAGGTACTAATAATAATATTACGGTAATTATCACTAACAATTGCTTTCGCACATGCTTACTTGCTTTCATTACAATACCCCTTTCGTATAAAAAAACCTATAGTGTTACTCCTTGTTTTCCGCACCGCATTCTGGACAGAACTTAAAAGGTGCTACTCCATCAAAGCCACAGGTTTCACAGTGCATATCTAAGGGCCTTTTATTTCCACACTCAGGGCAGAACTTGCCTTGAGCATCATTTCCACAGGTGCATTTCCAAACTCCATTAACTACTGTAGGGGTTGCTACCGGTGCAGGTGCCTTTCCTCCACAAGAACTACAGAACTTTCCAGAATTATCTGCACCACAGGTACACTTCCATACATCACTATTTTGTGCCTGAGGCTCTGCCTGTGGTTGTGTCTGTGCTTGAGGTTGTACAGAATTCGCTTGTTGTTGCTCCATATTAAATAACTGCCCAGCGCTTACGCCACCAGCTTGTTGAGCCATTCCCATTCCCATGAAAGCACCCATAGATCCATTTGTATTGCTAGAAGCATTTTCCATGGCATTAGCTTGTGCGGCTACCATTCGACCTCCTGCTAAACCTGGTGATGAAAATACTCTTGCTTCTTGGAATCTATTTATTTTCTCTGCGCTTTCAGCATCTGGTGTTACTGATGCTAATGCAAAGGAGAAAATAGAAATACCTCTCTTTTCAACCCATTCTGCAGTTAGTTCTGCATTTAATTCTTGTGATATTTCTTTAGTAAAAAGAGTTAACTGGTCATATGCTATCTTCTTAAGTGCAATTCTTCCCATTGCAGGTTGCAGAGCTGATTGTATCTCAGCCTTAAATTGAGAGTCTATTAAATCTCTTGTAAAATCCTGATGCACATTACTACATACATTTGTATAAAACAATATCGGGTCCGTTATTTTATATGAGTATTCTCCGTAACACTTTAATTTTATGGTGAAATTAAACTCACTATCTCTAAAAGGAATATCGCCTGAACCAACTTTGTTCCCCATTATTTCTTTCAAATTTATAAAATAAACTCTTTGGTCATGGTCTTGTCCTCCACCAGCTTGTAATCTAGCTGTGAAAGTAGCAAAGGATCTTTTAAGTCCTGGCATTCCACCTGTTAGCATTGAAGGTGTTGTTCCTGTATTATAAATATACTCTCCTGCTTCTGCACAAAAATCCATTATCTTACCATCTTCTACAACAACCATACATTGACCGTCTGCAACAGCTATCCTAGAACCATCAGAGATTATATTTTCACTACCTCTATTGGAGCTTCCTTGTGTAACCTTATTCGAACCCTTACGCATAAGTACGTCCATCGGAAGTGCCTCACAGTATATAAACTCTTTATATTGGTCTCTTAAAGTACCTCCTGCTGCTCCAAATGCTGCTCTTATTAACCCCATTTCCAATTCCTCCTCTTATTTTTTAGATAACTAATATCTATTATATTCAACACACACATTTAATTGTAAATGTCTAAAATGATAATTTGCAGTTAAATGTCGTTTTCTACACTAATAATTATAACATCTCACTGCATTTCAATCTATTTTTATTAGACAATAATTAATATAATAAATTTGTCCAATTACAGTATATGTTACTATGTCATAGCTAATAACATTGTAATATATTAGCGAGGCAGTTCCAATAACAAATGCTTATAAAATTCTTATCCTCTTACTAAAAGAAATAGAATCGCCATTTCTCTAGCGATTCTATCCTTATTTTTCTATTTCACTACTAATCAAAATTCTCATCATCTAAAAGTCTACTGTTCATAGCCTTAACTTCATTTTTAATAATCTTCTCAGCAGTATCTATAAGGTTTTTTACCTCTTCATCTTTAATACTATACATGATTTTCAATCCATCTTTTTCTGATTTTAAGACTCCAGCATCCTTTAATATTTTTAAATGTTGTGATAAATTTGCTTGGCTAAATTCAACATTTTCATTTATAACACAAACACATAATGGGCCATTTCTAAGACTTCTTACAATTTTCATTCTTATAGGATGACCTAAAGCTTTAAATATTTTAACGTACATATCATCTATAGTCATTTGTTACAGCTCCTTTTAATTTAGCATTTAAGTTAAATCTAATTTAATTGTATTATTAGACTATATTAATGTCAATAAAGGATGCCTGAAAACAATAGGTTACTAGCATCTACCGCCATATCCGCAGCTTCCTGACTTTTTTGTACCTGTATCTCCTGCATATTGAATGGCTTCAGCTGGGCATAAAACTTGACATCCATGACAGCCCTCAACACAACCTTCGTTGTATATTACTATAGGTTTTGTTCCTTCCAGCTTGTATACTCCATGGGTGCATTTGTTAAAGCACGCCCCACATTCTATACAGCTTTCATCATCAATAATTGGGTACCAGTTTTTTGACATATTTAATTCCTCCATATATGTTTTTTACTTCAACAGCAATTATTAAACCCTTCTTAGATATTTTTATAAATTTTATTTATCTGCATTTTTCACAGAATCATTAAGTATACTATCAAACTTACTACTTATTTCTTTTGATAACTTGTTTACCATTTCGTTATGGTCTTCAGTAATATTTTTTATAGAAAGAGGCTTACTTTCCGCTACATCTTTTCCTATAATATCAGAAACTATAATTGATTCACTTACTTTGCCGCTATATTTTTCTGTGGCTCTCTTTGCACAGCATTTATCACAACCATCAACTGAAATCGTTGGATACTTTTCTGCAAAATCTCTTTCTCCTCCACCTCCTGCTAGAAAAAGAGGAAGGCAAATAGTTACAGTTTGGTTTGGTCTTATTTCATCAAGCATCTTTCTTGTTGCAAGCCTTGATATGGTACCTCCAAGACAATCTTCTCCACTGCAAGACACTACGCCAATCTTTAATTCCTCTGCCATGATTATTCCTCCGATCCTATTTGGTTTATTTTTTCAGTAAGTTTATCTGCTAGTTCATCTACTATTAACCAACCATCTTCAGTAAGTTCCGTTGCATTTCCTGCTTGAACTCCTTTATGATTTTTAAAGGCGTCTATCACCTTAAATTCTTCTACTACAATTCCACCTGCAATGGTAACATTTTTTGCGGCGCACATCTTTGGACATCCATCTAGTGTTATGCAACTTTTGCCTTCTATTTCTTCTTTTGATTCTTTATCCCCTGTTACAAGATAGGCAAGGCAAATAATTTCTGATTTTTCCGGAACTAACTCCTCGGTAGCCTTAAAAACAGCTTCTCTAGCTATTAATCCATAAACTTTACCTATACCACTACAAGGAACTACTTTAATTTTCTCAGACATGGAATTCATCCACCTTTCTTTTTAACTTCTCAAAATATCCATCAAAATCTAATAAGAATTCCTTATCATTTTCGAAATCTGTAAGTTGAATTTCTACAATCCAGCCTTTTTCATAAGGATTTTCATTTATTAGTTCAGGTGCCACAAGCAATTCTTCATTTATAGCTATTATTTTACCTGTTACTGGGGATACAACTTCAAATACAGCCTTCCCAGATTCAATTTCTCCAAGTTCCCCAAATTGTTCAATTTCAGAATCAAGAGCAGGGGGTGTGAAAAACATAATATCAGAAAGGCTATGCTGTACATAATCAGTTACTCCAACCCTAGCAATGTTTCCAACTATACAAACCCAGCTGTCATTTTCATTAAAGAAAAGACCTTCCTTTGGTACTCTGAAGATAAATTTATCTTTTTTATATTCTTCATATTCATATTTTTCTGGGAATATATTAGATGCTTCTGAGTTTTGTGATTGAATTTCTTCTTTTGTAAGTTCCTCTACCAATATGTTAATAAGTTCTTCCTCATTAGCGCCAATTCTCAAAGTCTTACTTAGCTCTATATTTCTATTTTTAGCTTCTTCTGAAATAGTAATTTTTTTTGTTATCTTAAGTTCTTTTTCAGTTGCAAGCCTGCTTGCACACTTAGTAGCACAACCATCAATTATTAGAAGTGACTTTTCTTCAGCAACTTTTTTATATCTTGCATCTGCCACTCTATAAAACACTGGACATATAATTTCATTTTCCTCTATTTCAGAAAGCTTGATAGCTACTTCTCTTGATATGCATCCTGCACATTTATCAAGGCCATTACAAGGAAGAACAGCATAACTCTTACTCATTGCTCTCAAGCCCCTTCCTTGTTTCTTTTATTTTCTTAGTGACTTCTCCTTTATTAGGAAAGGTTATGGCATCGAGTCCACAGGTTTTGCCACAAGCTCTACAGAAGACTACACAATTATCTGGATTTTTAACAACAAGTTTTTTCTCTTCATTTTCTCTTATTTCATATACCTGATGAGGGCAAAATTTAACACATTCCATACAGTAGTTACATAGGTCATAGTCTATTATAGGACTCCAATCTATAGTATTTCTTGGAACCCCCATAAAAGTATCTTCAGCCATCTCTATTCCTCCTCCTCAAATCCTAATTCTTTAAGAGCATTTGTTACCACATCAAAAGCTTTTTCATTTGTCATATCTCTTATATCTAACATAACTGCATCCTTTTCTATATCTAGTCCTGCATCTTTAAATGCCTGCTTGAACATTTTTCTTTGCATATTTGGAGCACAGGCACCAATAATAACTTTCCTTCCAGCTTTTAAATAATCTGCAAGAAATCTATCTCCATCCTCTTCGCATAATTGAGGGTGAATAAATCCATACTCCACTGGTAGCTCCACCCTTACTTGATTAATAAAATCCCAGATATCCATTGCTTTAAAGCCTGGGCATTTTCCAGTACAAACACACATTATAAAACCTGGTAATTGTTTCTCTTCCATATTAATTCCTCCATATAATATCTCGTGTAACCTAAACTACACGGACTAAATTTATTTAAAACTTTTTATTTGTGAATAGCTTTACCAATTGCATCTGAGCAAGCTTCCATTATTGCCTCGCTTAAAGAGGGATGAGGGTGAATCATTTGTGTAATAAAATCTGCTTTTACCTTCATTGCCACAGCTAATGTTAGTTCAGAAATAATCTCCGAAGCATTTTCTCCAATAATCTGCCCACCTAGAATAACGCCAGTTTTTTTATCAACTATTACTTTTACATATCCTTCCCTTTGGTTAAGACAAAGGGCCCTACCATTATTTCTAAAATCGAATCTTCCTGACTTTATTTCTATTCCTTTTCTTATAGCCTCTATTTCATTAACTCCCACAGTAGCAACCTCTGGTATAGTATATATACAAGAAGGTACAGCATCATAATTTATCTTGTTTGCAATACCAAGTGCATTTTCTGCAGCTACTCTTCCTTCAGCAAAACTCAAATGAGCTAGGAGTTTCCCTCCTATAACATCACCTGCTGCATAAATACCTTTTATATTAGTTTCCATGTTTTCGTTTACAACAATTGCATTATTATTAATCTTAATGCCCAAAGCTTCAATATCAGAAGATAAACATTTCGCTCTTCTTCCTACAGCTACTAATACTAAATCTGTTTCAATGACACTTACAGTGCCTTCTTCATCAATACTAACCTGTAAGTTTTCAGCCTTAACAATCTGATTTACCTTTGCACCACGTTTGAATTTAATTCCTTGACGCTTCATTAACTTAAGTAATTCTTCACCAAGGTCATCATCTTCATTAGGTAATAATTTATCAAGCCTTTCAACAACAGTAACCTTAGATCCTACACTATTAAACATAGTAGCAAATTCTAATCCTATGACTCCTCCACCTATAATTACTAGGTTTTTAGGTATTTCTTTTAGTTCTAAAGCCTCATCACTTGTTATTACACCCTCTAGATCAATGCCTAATATATCTGGAACATAAGGCTGTGATCCTGATGTAATAATTATTTTCTCGCAATTTATTATAGCCCCTTCCTCTTCATGACTAGCTCTAACTAAGTTTGGTGATTGTATAAAAGCTTTACCCTTTATATAACGTATTTGATTTTTACTTATTAGACTTTCTAGGCCCGTTCTTAAGCTTTTTACAACTCTATCTTTTCTATTAATTGTTGTTTCCCAGTTAACTGAGTTAAAAGTTAAATTAACTCCAAGCTCTTTAGCTTTATTTATGTTATAGGCTGTATCGGAAGTCTTCAGCAATGCTTTTGTAGGAATGCATCCTCTATTAAGACAAGTACCGCCTATCTCCTTTTCCTCTATAAGGACCACCTTTGCTCCAAGCTGTGCCGCCCTTATGGCTGCTACATATCCTGCAGGGCCTCCCCCTATAATGGCAATATCTACACTTAATTCATTACTTTCCAACAACTTTAACCTCCCTTTTTATGAATTTATCATTTTGTTATTTTATAATATAAGTATTTAATTAATCTCTTATATATAACATAATACTTATACTATAAATAGTCAATATTAATGCATCAGATTACTAAATTAAAATCATAAAAATAAGCAGGGAAAATTCACTGCCTACTTATAATAAGCTTAATTTATTGCAAAAAAATAATTGAGTCAAATATCGTAACCCAATTATTTTATAAGGCTTTATTTACCACAAGTATTTTTCCAACACGCTGGAGCTGAGAATACAGGCTTATCAGTATCCTTTAAATCCTCTTTAAGCAAAATTTCTGTAAGCACACCTAAAATATTTAAAAATTTTATATCTTTCAATTTATAAAGTATAAATGCTCCTTCTCTCTTAGTAACTACTATCTGATTGTTCTTTAGAACTTTTAGATGATGAGATACTAAAGGTTGCGATAATCCTGTTTCATTTATAATTTCAGATACAGTACGTTCCTGTTTGCCTATAAAATTTATTATTCTAAGCCTTCTGGCATCCCCCAGAATTTGAAAATATTCTTGTAGTTTTTCAAATTGATCCAAACTACCACCCTCTTCATCATATTTTATAGTCTTAGGAACCTAAAAAACTAAGCTATAGTTTCTATAATATTAACCTTATATCTATACTTTAAGAAAAACTCCCTTAGAACATGCATTAACACATCTCCCGCATATTATACATCGTTCTTTCTCAATAGTAGGCGCATTAAATGCTTCTTGAATTAAGGCCTGTCCAGGACATCTTTTTACAGCTGTGCACGAATGATCTAATGTACAGTTTTCAGTGATAAGTAATATCTCCATCTTATGGGCAATGGGCAAATCTCTTATAATTTCCATTTTGTAAAACTTCCTTTCTATTGGATCCTTATTTAAGGTTATATAAATATTCGCTTATATAAAATATAATTTATGTATATCATATGAGTATTTAGTTGTCAACGCCTTACAACAACTATGACCAAGCTTTATTTATTTTTCTGATAATGTCTTATGTTGAATTTACTCATTGTTTTAATTTCTTTCATGTGCAAATATTGCTGCTCCTAAAGCTCCCATTAATTGTGGATCAGACTTAAGTTCAGAAATCTTTTTATTATATACTTTCTCTAATGCATAGATTAAACCTTGGTTTTTAGCACATCCACCAGTTAAAGTTATAGCTAATTCGCTTTTTACTTTTTCGTAACCTTTTAATCCAACTTGTGAAAGTGCATGACATCGCCTAGCAACAGCAAACTGAATGCCCATAGCAACATTTTCTGTTGGTATGTTTCTTTGTAGACCAAGAATAATTTCATTTCTAACATAGAGATTACAGTGAATGCTTATCTCATATACTTCTTTAGCTTTTAGTGATAAGTCTGAAAATTGTTCTAAACTAATATCAAAAAAACTAGCCATTTGTTCAAAAAACTCCCTATACCAGCTTGACATTTATCATTAACTTCATAGGTATCAACATAACCATTTTCATCAATAATTATAAATTTTAAATCTTGACCTCCTATATCTAAAAAAACTCTTATGTCTGGATTAGAAGCATGAACTCCTTTAGCATGGCAGCTTATTTCAGAAATATTTTCATTAGCAAATTCAATATTTGCTCGTCCATAACCAGTACCAATAATGTACTCAAAATCATTAATACCCCTGATTTCATCTACACTTTTTATTGCATCTAGAACTACTAAGTTGGCAGATTCAGTTCGATTAGGTTTATTTCTAATTATTGAGCTAGAAACTATGCTTTTGTCTTCATCTAGAATTACACATTTCGCAAATGATGATCCAATATCAACTCCACAATAATACTTTGACATTTTCATCCTCCACCTAATACTAAATATTTATTTCATTATACTTTTTAAAAAGTACGCAACACTTTCTTCTGATATTTTAAAGTGATCCGCTATTTCTTTAAAATCGTGGGAACCATCTTTTGTATATTCCTTTATTTCTGCCTGTACTTGGCATACCCAATCCATAAATAAATTTTTAATTTCTTCTGTTTCAAATAAGCTGTCATTTGATTTACTTATACTTTCATCTTTTTCAAGCATGCCACTACATATATTGGAGCACATTTCCTTCATATTAGACATTTTGTCTCCCATCATGTCTGAAATAATCCTTTTAAAAAGCACTTGCTTTTCTTCCTCTTTTAAATTGGACAGGATACAATCTACTTTATCTTCTTCCTTTTTATTCACTTTGTATGAATTAATACACTGACATTCTTTTAAATTAATCATTTCTGAAACCTCCCAAAATTATTTACCACAATTTTTCTTCCAGCATTCTGGAGCTGAAAATATATCCAAATTAATTCAAGAAGCTCTTAGCAAATTGAACAAAAGAATTAACGTCATTAAAATTTGTAATACTCCCTACTGAAATTCTTACAGAGCCACGATATTTATTAACTGATTCAAGCATTTCAAAATAATCACCATGCAATTTTCCAGTAAAATAGCTTTCTAGATCACTGTAGGTTATATTATTATTTGTTTCATCCTGACCAGGATTGCAAAAACAACCTGTACGTAAAGAAATATTGTGTTTATTAGCTTTTTCTTCTATCTCCCAAAATGGAATATTAAAGCCACCATTATCAAAGAAATTCATGGCGATGGTTCCACCTCGTCTCTCCATATCGGTTGTACCAAAAATGTGTATCAGCTTATTTTGATTTGAATGGCAAAGTAAGCTCAGCTCTTGTAATAGCCACTGCGTCAAGCATTGTACCCTTGTACTAATCTTATCCATGCCAATATTTTTAATAAACTCAAGTCCAACTTTAATCGCAGGGATATCCAGATAATTTAATGTACCGTCTTCAAATCTCTCATGAGCATCCTTTAGAAAGTGTCCATCATAATTTGCAGAAGACAATGTAATTGTTCCTCCAGAAAACCAAGGCTTACGTAACTTACAAAACTTATCTTTTTTTACAAATAGACACCCTATTCCTGTTGGATAACCAAATATTTTATAAAATGATACAGCTGCGAAATCAGTATTGATAGCGGATAAATCAAGTTGATTTGTAGGTACGAAAGCAGCAACATCTAGGAGTACATCCCACCCCTGTTTTTTTGCGAGTGTTACATATTCCAGAGGGTGCTTTACCCCAGAAACATTTGATTGCGCAGGATATGCAAAAAGTTTGTTTGTTTTTTCAGGGTAATTTTCTAATTTTGCAAACAGTAAATCCTCATCAAGAAATAGCGATGGTTTTAATAAAGGAATATATTCAAAGGTAGCACCTTTGGTTTTCGCATATTCTCGTATACCATTAACCGAATTATGGTTGTCCATGGAGAGAAGCAGATGGCTGTCTCGGTCAAAAGGGTACGATTCTCCAATAATTTTATAAGCTTCCGTTGCATTTTTCGTAAAAATGCAGTAGTAATCATCCTTAGCATTGAAATAATTGAGTATATAGTTCCTTGTTTCTTCAACAAACTCTGTAGCTAGTTTTGAGGATGGATTGGAAGAGTGGGGGTTACCTAATACAAAATCCGAGAGAAATCTCATATGCTTTTCAATTTGACTCAAAGCAAACATGGCTCCTCCTGTATAGTCCAAATAAATATGTTTATGTTTATCTAGTCGAGCGTATTCTGTTTTTCTTAAAACGTCTAAAATGTAGGTGCTTTTATACTTAGGAAATCTTCTAAGGAAATTCTGAAAGACCTCATTAGAAGGCTTATTGAGTTGAAGATTTGAGCTTATAACTCTTACCTTTCTATCCAATACTGATTCTGATTTCATTGAAATCCCCATTATTTTAGTATACTCCTCTCAATATTTATTTTTCATAGATTACACTCTTTTCCGCAGAATATCCCTACTTACTTAGACCTTTATCTTCTGTTATCGGCCTTGAGAATTTAGTGCTTTGAAATCGCATTACATAAACATCGCTTTATATAAACAATCGCTTATATAAATATTAATTTATATATATCATATATATTTATCACTGTCAATACATGCCAATACTCTCAATAAAAAAATTTAAAATACTGACCTTATGATTTAGATTTATTGCAAAAAAATAACTGAGTCAACTATATTAACTCAATTACTTTATACAACTTCCTAATCTATATTTTTTATTAACTGTTTTATATATGATTTTTCTTTAAATTTTCATAAATATACTTTAATTGACTCCTGATTTTTTAGCCGTTAGGCTGCAGGCTTAGATTGATTATTAAGATACATTTTAGAGTGTATCTTGGGGTCACGTAGTTCATACTCTTTTTGGTTTTTGAGAACAGAGAATATGTAGTTTATTAGCTTATGCATTACTGCTACTAAGCCTACTTTTTTACTTTTACCTTTCATATTCTCATCATAGAAATTAAGGAGAACTTTATTTATAGGTTCACCATTTCTACTCTTACGTATGGACGCTAACGCGACAGCGTATAAGGCTCTTCTTCCTATTCTGGTACCTCGTTTAGACATAGTGTTTTTGTCACTTTTAAACTTACCAGATTGGCTAACAGAAGGATCTAACCCAAAATAAGCAACTAAGTGCTTAGGCTTAATAAAACCTTTAATATTGCCAATTTCACTCATTATTGTAATAGCAGTTAACTCACCAACACCTGGTATTGAATAGAGCAATTGCACATTTTTCTTAAATTCATCTGAAATTCTGTTGTTATGCATTAATACATGTATTTCATTTAACAGATTTCCAAGTTGGATTTGCAATGACTCTATTACAGCAATTGTATTAATAATTTTAACAAACAAACTAGGTGACTTAATACCAATGTAAACAGCTTCCTCAGCGGCATCAATTAGCTTTTTATAAGTTTTTTCACTCTGTACTTGTCCTTTTCTTGAATTACATGAAATGAGAGTAATAAGCTCATCTCTATTAGCATTTAAAATTGCTTCAGGACTAGAATAAGATTTCAAAATAGCAATTGATGTTTTACTAGTAATATCTGAAAAAACAGAACTATAACTAGGAAATATAACTCTTAAATCAGTAGAAAGTTTTTTCTTAAATGTAGATTTACTATCAGTAAATTTATAATAATCTCTACAAAGAGATTTTAAAGTGTAAATTTCAACATCAAAATTAGAAGAATATTTAACATTTTGAAATTTACCTATAGTAGCAATGGTTAATGCATCTTTTTTATCATTTTTCACTTTTCTTATATCACCATTCTTGTTACAATTAGTAATGAGTGGATTAAGGATACACACTTCAAATGTATCTTTAAGAAAGTGGGAAAGAGTGAGATGGTATACGCCAGTAGATTCCATGAAAATTGCCGTTTTCATGTTAAACTCTTCTTCCGCTTTTTTTATTTGATCTACTAGGTAATCAAAACCATTTCTATTATGCATTATCTTAAAAGGCTTTCTATGAATTTCACCGTCAGGTGTCAGCATAGCAACTACTGAGAAGTCAGCAGATACATCAATCCCAACTGTTGGTCTATAAAAGAATTTACTCATATATATTATCTCCTTTGTTTGTGAGATAGAATAGATATTCCATTTCTATCAGTAATTTTGTAACCTTGTTTGTGACACAGGTAATTCCCAAAGGGAAACCTAACCAGCTAAACACAGAATTCTCACTGATGGAATGATACGCTAATTAACGGGTAATAATGACTCGATAGAGTCACTTCCCAGGAGGAGTCCATCTATCTTCTATTCAGGAGATATTATACATCAATATTTACTAATTTGGTTTCCCTTAAGGGAAAATAGAAAACTTAGTTAGATTAGAAACACACCCTTTCGGGTAAAGCTTTTATGAATAATAAAAAAGAAATGAGTTGTAATGTTCGTTAGAAATACGGACAGTTTTCTATTGAATGTTATGACTGTATTATACAAGGAGGTATTTAATGAACACTAATGAGACTCAAAATGTAAAAATACTAAATTCAGATCCGTCAGCTATTGGACTATTTGGACTGGCAATGGTAACTTTGGTTGCTTCATCTGAAAAACTTGGAATTACTAGTGGTACTGCATTTATTATTCCCTGGGCAATATTTCTAGGTGGCTTTGCTCAATTGTTTGCATGCATTAATGATTCTAAAAGACAAAACACTTTTGGTGCTACAGCTTTTGGAGGTTACGCATTTTTTTGGTTAGGTGTTGCATTCTCTTGGATGATTAAAGCTAGCGTATTCGGACCAAATCTTGCAGCAGGGGTAGATAAAAAGCAACTTGGTTTTGCATTCCTAGGATATTTAATATTTTCATTATTCATGACTCTAGGTGCAGCAGAAGCAAATAAGGTATTATTAATTATTTTTGTGTTAATTGATTTTCTATTTATAGGATTAACACTTACAACTTTTGAATTTATGACAGATGCTACCCACCATCTTGCCGCTTATTCAGAGTTTGGCATTTCTATGGTTTCATTCTATGGATGTGCAGCAACAGTTTTAAATCCTCACTTTGGTAGAGTATTTTTACCAGTTGGAAAGCCACTTGGAATTTTTAAAAAAGTAACCTAATAAAAGAAGAACTTATCTAGTATTTTTATATGCAAATAGAACCGCCATCCAATAGCGGTTCTTTTTTTTCTATCAAATATTATTTTTATGGAAACATCTCAGCTTAGAAATTTTTTAAGTATATGATTTTTCTAATTATATTTCACTATTTTTTATTCTCTCTGCCAAATTCTTAACCTTTTCTTCAATAATTCTAGCTGCCCTTATAAATTCCTCATCACTTTTTCCAGTAGGATCTTCAAGTCCCCAATCTTCCTCATAATTTGAAGATATAATAGGGCAAACCACATTACATCCCATCTTCACAGCAATATCAACTTCAGGAATATCCTCTAAAAGTTTAGATTTATGTGTTAGGTTCATATCAATATTATATAAGTCTTTTATTATTCTAACTGCATCTTGATTAATTGTATCTCTTAGCTCTGTACCAGCTGAATAAGCTTCAAAAACATTACTAGCAAATAATTTAGCTAAAGCTTCTGCCATCTGAGATCTACAAGAATTGTGCACACAAATAAATGCTACTTTTTTCATTTATATCAGCTCCTTATATTCTAATTAGTCCATACTAAAAATCTCTGTATTTTTATAGTGACTTAATATTAAATTGTTGTTTTACTCTTGTGAACCTTAATATATAAACATGAACGATTAAGTAACATTATATTATTTTATGTGTAGAGATTATTCGAGCGAACCTTAGAAAGACTTTGCTAGGTAATTTGGAAATTGCGTTAAGTCCACGAAATGTTTGAGTGAAGCGAGTTTTGAGTGGATAGCAATTTTCAAATTACCCAGCTTAGTCTTTCTTGGTGCAGTGAGTTTTCTCTTAACATAAAATAATATATTGTTACTTTACTCATATCTTTTCTATTAAGATACAATAATAGTATGCTTCATTCTTAATCTAGTAAATCTAATAACTTCTCTCCCTTTACCTCTTCTGCTTTCCATTCTATAACTGCAAAATTCCCATTAGAAATTTCATTAACCTTATTAATCCAAACTACTTCATTACTTGCTTTAGCCTTAAGAATTTCATTCGTAGTACTTGTAGCATAAAGGCTTGAATTAATAACCCACCATTTACTATTGATACCAGCACGTTTTAAATCTTTTTCTAGTCTCATAGCTTCGTAAACAGGCGTGGTTTCAGCTAAAGTTACTATTATCACTTCAGTTTCCTCTATATTTTTAAGAGTTGGTAAAAGCTTTTTAACTGACTCTGGAATATCTCCTTGTGAACGTTGAATTTCTTTATTATAGCTTTGTGTGGATTCTAAAAGTAACAGAGTATGTCCTGTTGGCGCTGTATCTATAACAACCACTTCATTTTCAGATCTTTCTACTATTTCAGCAAAGGCTCTAAATACAGCAATTTCTTGAGTACAAGGACTTCTTAAATCTTCTTCTACATATTCAAGATCTTCCTCACTCATAGTCTCCCTTGCTTTGCTTAAAACTTCTTCTTGATATTTTTCTAGTTCTTTCTTTTCATCTATATTGCTTAAGGTAATTCCAAAACTTTCATCTAAAACAAATTTCAAATGAGCAGCAGGATCAGTGGTTGTAAGATGAACCTTCTTACCCTTCTTCGCAAGGCCTAGTGCAATGGCTGCCGCAATAGTAGTTTTACCTACTCCACCTTTACCCATTGTAAATATAACCTTTTTATTAGAATTATATATATCATCTATAACGGCTTTTAACTTTGGAATTTCATTTATATTTAATTTTTCTTCACTATAACTTATATTATCTGTAGTTAAAAAGGCTCTTAAGTTTTCAATTCCAGTTACATTATAAGGTCTTAAAGGAATTTCAAAAGTCTCTAAATTCTTTAAACCTTCTGGAATATCATTAAGTGATTTCTGCTGTTTATTATAAATATCACTTGATAAACTATCATCAAAATTCTTAAGCACTCCATTTATAATAAGCACTTGATTATTAACCCCTATATCTTGTAACTCTTTTGATGCTCTTTCAGCTTCTTTTAAAGGTGATAATTCTGGTCTTGAAACAAGAATTAAAGTTGTCATATCCTTATCACCTAGGGTTTCTACTGCATTCTTATAAATTTCCTTTTTATCTTCAAGTCCTGCTAACTGACCTAGACATGATGCTCCATGAGTACTTTCGTTTATAAAATTAGTCCACGCAGATGGAAGTTGAAGCATTCTAAGAGTATGACCTGTAGGTGCTGTATCAAAAATTATATGGTCAAACTCCTCACTAATCTTTTCATCAGTAATAAAAGTAGTAAACTCATTAAAAGCTGCAATTTCAACAGTACAAGAACCTGAAAGCTGTTCCTCCATATTTCTAATAACTACCTCTGGAAGTTTTCCTCTATACGGTCCTACGACACTTTCTTTATATTCTCTAGCTGCTTCTTCTGGTTCAAAATTGGCTACAACTAGATTCGGTATACCTTCTATTTCAACACCTTTATTATCAAGCTTTGTATTAAATACATCCTGTAAATTAGATGCAGGATCTGTACTAACAAGCATAATTTTCTTTCCTTGATCTGCTAAAGTAATAGCAGTAGCACAAGCAGCTGAAGTCTTACCAACTCCACCTTTACCTGTGAAAAATAAATATTTAGTTAACTCTATTTCTTTTGGATTAAATTTTCTCATTCTTATTGCTCCTTATTCTAATATTTAACAGCAACCATCATTACATCCACGACTCTTAGTTTTAACCTTAATTTTAGATTTAGATTTAAGATAATCTGCTGAAATATCTAGCATACTGCAAAATTCAGCATTTGTTGGGTATTGTTTAGTTTTAACAACCTTACCATCTACAATAGTTATTGGTAAGATTTCTACGCCACCACTATTAATCATTTGATTAATGGTATTATTTTCAACAAAAGCTTCAGGGTTACTTGCTGAATCATTTCTGTCAACTACTACTCCCTTATTCTTTAAATTGTATATAACAGAGGTTACTCTGAGTAGTTCTAAATCTAGAGAAAGGCCACTCATATCTGTTGAACATTCTATTGCTGGATCAAAAATAGTCATTTTTTTCATAAAAATCTCCTTAATTTTTGAATATTATTTGTTGCTGCTACAATTCTATTTATTATTTTTGCAGTTTATTCTAATAGTTAACAGTTACCATCATTACATCCACAGCTCTTAGTTTTTATCTTAATTTTAGCTTTAAGATTACTTTCTGGAATATTTAGCATACTGCAAAATTCAGCATTTGTAGGATATGCCTTAGTTTTAACCACTTCACCATCCACCATAATTATTGGCAATATTTCCACACCATCAGTATTAAGCATTTGATTAATAGTAGTATTATCAACATAAGCTTGAGGGTTACTAGTTAAATTATTTCTTTCAATAAATACACCATTGCTTTTTAAATTATTTAAAACTGTTGATACTCGTAGTAATTCTGGATCTACAGAAGGTCCACATACACCTGTTGAACAACACATTGCAGGATCAAAAATAATCATTTTTTTCATAAAATACCTCTCCTCATTATTTATTAAATATTATTTTATTGTTTACTGTTACAATTACAATTATTATCTTTACAAATACAATCCTCTGAATCTGTAAAAAGATTCATTAAAGATAAAACTAACTTATTTGTCATCCTATTATCTAAAAAATAGTAGCTCCAAACCCCATCTTTTCTACATTTTACAAGGCCACAATCAATTAGAACCTTCATATGATGTGATAGGGTGGGTTGAGTAAAATCAAAAAACTCTAAAATATCACAAGCACATTTTTCTCCACAGGACAACATGTTTAATATTTTTAATCTGTTAGGATCTGATAATGCTTTAAATGTTTTAGCATCAGTTTCATATGTATCATTCATTTAGCCACCTCCATATATAGATAATTATCTATGTCTAGTATATGCTTCTATCTATATGTTGTCAATATTGTGCCTATTGACATGGATTATCGTGTTTATACATAAATATTTATCTATATATTTGTATTGCTAGGTAACTCCGAATATATCTTTTCTTCCTCACTTTTAAACACAAAACAAAGATGGGAAACCCAAAATCGAGTCTCCCATCTATAAACATAAATATTCTTGAACTATAGCTTTTTATTGTGGATTCACCATTGTTCCAATAAACAATGGAAGCTTTGTTTCATTGTCCACTATTGCGTATACGAAGGGACGATTAAGTTTTACTTCGTGGATTTTTAAGTTCAAAATAATACTTGAAGTCGACATTTCAATAGAAGTAACTGCTCCAGCTTTTGTTCCTTCCGTATCTACTGCAATAAAGTTTTTTTGCAATACATTTCCTATCCAAACCTTGCTACTTGCCATTTTTGTGAAATTTGCCTTTTCAAGTTCAAAGCCATCTTTAATCCCCAATTTCTTTAAAGGATCAACAAGATTAATACTGCACCCTGCTGTGAATTTTGGCAGTGCTGAATTTACAATAGCTTTTTCCTTGTTTTTTAATAGATTTACAAACCTTTCTCCAGAAAGTGAAGAAATATAATTATCCATACTTATATTTTGGTTTGGTAAAAGAGCTACAAAGCTGTACTTTCTGTCCTTATAAGGCTTAATAAATCCCTCAGCTTTATCATCTTTTAAATACCAATCTTCCTTTGAAAGCATAAAATCTGTAGACTTATTCACTCCGTTTTCCAAATAAAAATTGTCCTTCTTAACATCGTCGTTAGTATATATACTTTGCCATTTATTCTCGAAGTACAGAGTGTTTATCAAATACATTATAGTTTTAGGATTAATTTCATTAATTATTTTATCTATAGTATTACCTGTTCTAAGTTTAACCCAGCTATTAATATCATTAACAGTTTGAGGATTATTAAAATCTGCTTTATAGGCTGAAGCATTATAATAATCTGCATTTGTCTGAAGGAAGTCTTTTTTAATATCTAGATTTGCATCCTGACTGTACCATATTGAATTTGCAATTCTAACTTTGCCACTGTAAACATCAGTTAGGCTCTTGGAAAGGCTGTGATAATTTTCATTCAAGTCTTTAATACCAATACCGTATTTGCCAAGAACATTCTCAAATTCTTTCAGCGTATTGCCATCAGCTCCATTCGCTACCATACCAAGGGCTAGGTAAACTGAAGTTGGTGAAAGCAATGTGTTTTCACCCTTTCTATATGTTTGTTTGAAAAGATCCACAGAAAAATCTGAAGTAGATTTTAGAAAACCCTCTTTAAGTTCAACAGTATTTACTTTTTCAGGTTTGCTATCTTTCATAAGGTCTGCTCCAGAAGCCTTTACTGAACTTCCATGAGAAAACGTACCGTTTAATATTAAAATTAGAGCTACAATAGCTACCACTGTAGGAATTACAATAAAACTCAACTTCTTGTAGCTTATCTTCTTGATTTTCATAGATTAATTCCTCCTTTAAGACATCCATCTCACTAGTTATACGTAGTAACTTTGTAAAAAGTTGTATCCTTTAACAAACCTGATAACTTTTTTTAGCACGTGTATACCGAACTCTAATAATCCATATTAACTTAGTAAAAAACACCTCAAACTTTAATGATAATAGGGTATTTTAAGGAATTGTTTAATTTTTATAGTTTCTGCATTAAGTAAGAAATATGTGTGTTATTGAGTTTTATTTAAAGAAAAAAATACCCTAACAATATTATAAATGCATCATTTAATCCATGTGCTATTGCCAATGAAATCAATCCGCAATTCTTAATTTTCAACTTACATATTGAAAAAATCATTCCTAAAACAGTTGCCGCAATAACTTGTTGAATATTGTGATTAGTAGGATAATGCCATAATCCAAATAAGATTGATGAAATCAAAACTGCCCATATTTTAGAATTGAAAATTTTATTTATTTGTTCTAAAAAATATCCTCTAAATATAAGTTCCTCTCCAAATCCAACGAAACAAATATCATAGAATATAAAGAAAATTAATATAGCAACATTTTCGGGTTTGAAAGCTAGTAACTCTTTTTTATCAACTCCCATTACTAATGGGATTATAGTAAATAAACTTACTCCCCCAAAAGTTACAATACCAATTAAAATTTGCTTCATTAAGTTATTAGTATATAATCCAATACTATTCATTCTTTTGCCTTCATACTTCTTCACTGTAAAGACAATAATAAATATCAATATTGAATAGTAGCTTACTTGTGCTATTTTGGTGCTGTAACCGTAAATATTTTGAAATACTGTGCCAAATAAAAATGCAATCAAAAATAAAACTATTGTTATAAAAAACACTTCTTTAGTTCTTTTGTTAATCATCTTAATCTCCCTTTTAAAGTTCCACTGTATCACTAATTTAAGGCTAATTTCATTGTAATAAATCTTATCAATGTATTTCTCTAAAAACTACATTATCATTTAAAATCAGTAACAAAAGCTGCTCCAATCTTTGTAAGTTGAAGACCCATTTTCTTCTGAAAGCTCTGCTGCTATTATATTTTCGCAAACGGACATACTTTTCTACAAGTATTACATCCATATACAAAGCCCCCACCCTCAGTTACAGAAATACATTCAACTCTGCATTTTTTCTGATTTACTGTAACTCTATCTAATGCGGATTGAGGACATGCTTTTATACATATATTGCAGTCTACAGGACATAAATTTCTTGCTAAATTATCTACATCTAGCTCTGCATCAGTAAGTACCGCTCCAAGGTAAAGTCTATTACCGTATTTTTCATTTATTAATAAAGTACTTTTGCCAATAAACCCTACACCAGACCCTTCTGCTAAATGTTTTAGTGATAATATGCCTCTGCCTTCATTATTTTCTGAGTTCCAGTATTCATATGGTTCATCAGACGGGATAGGAATTGCTGTGAATCCTTGTCCTTCAATATTAGTGCAAAGTTTTATAGCTATATCATCTAGCAAATCTGCTAATTTATTCTTAACAGATGTATACGGAACTCTAGTGTTTGCTTCAAATAAACTTGAAGAGAATTGCTTTCCAAATGAAATAACAGATTTAGTACCAGGATAAATATCTACAGGGGTAAACCCTCTCGGCGCACCAGCAAATCTTTCAATGTTTGCTATGCCGCACACATCCGCTCCATAGGAATAAGTTAATTCTTTAATATAATTACTGTTCATGGGCTTTCCTCCTTGTAGAATAAAACTACTCATTTCAATTTTATATACAGTTATTATGCTTATTTAGTTACTAAAAATATTTCTTTCAATAAATTTTGCAACTCCATCTTCATCATTGCTTTCAGTAACGTAATCAGCCACCGTTAATACTTCTTTTATTGCATTTGAAACGGCTATACCATAACCGCATTGTTCAAGCATTTCTATATCATTTAAGTCATCACCAAATGCAATAATATTAGATAATTGAATATCTAAATAATTTGCTAATGCTTTAATTGCTTCAGCTTTACATGCGTTTTTATTAATAAAGCTAAATTTATTTTCGCCTCTATAACAAACTAACCTGCAATCTGAAAATTTATCTGCTATCTTTAAAGCAGTTTCTTTGCTCGGCAATTCAGCCACAATTTTATATGCATAATTATCTATTGGTTTTGAATAATCATTGTATATGGCTTTGTATAATATTGCAGAATCCGAAATATAATGGTTATTCCATAAAATTCCTAGATCTGTTGCTACTGTTAGCTCTTGCGTTGTACTAATACTCTTTATTTCATTAATGATATTATTGGTTGTCTCTAAATTAAAACCACAACCATAAATTAATTTACCCTTATGATATACCATTGTGCCTTCACTAGTAATTTCAAAATCAGGCTTTAAAATGTTAATAAACTTTTCAGCACTTATACGATACCTTGCTGTTGCAATTGCGGTATTAATTCCATTATCCGAGCATTTCTTAAATATATTTTGAGTGTATTCAGAAATACTTTTATCTGTATGAAGCAAAGTAAAATCCAAGTCTGTAATTATCAATTTGATGTTTTTCATTATATTCCCCCATCATAATTTATTATTACTAGGGCTATACTCGATTTGCCTTGTTAAATATATCTCCATTTTAAACGGTATTAGTTCATCTCAATAAACTTATCACTTGAAGTTAAAAGTATTCCTTTGCGGCTATATTTATCTAATATTCGGGGCATTTTTTCCATGTTTGATGTAACTATTGCATCTTTTAGAACAACAGCCTTATATCCTCTTTTAATTGCTCCTATTGCTGTTTTGTATACACATGCTTTTGCATCTAATCCCACAATAAATATTTCATTAATTTTCTTTTGCATAAGAAAATTATCTAATTCAATGTTTGAAAGAGCATCCCCTTTATCTTTTGAAAAAATATTACTGTTAATGATTTTTATCCTTGAATCTATCTCACTTCCAGGAGTTCCTTTTATAAATCTATTGCCCATAATAATTTTGTTTAAAATATTATTATTTAGTTGATGTCTTATATATATAACTGTAATGCCTTCTTTTTCGCTATTATTAATAACTGTATTAACATTCTCTATTAGTTCCTTGGAATTTTTATATGGTGTATTTGTTGTCTTTCCTGTAGCATCTTCCTGTATATCTATTACAAGTAATGCTTTGTTATTATTATTCATTTTCGACACCACCTCTACTTTGTTTATTTATTCTTTTTCCTCCAAAAGCAGAAATCGTCCTTGTTCCAGCAATATACCTTCCGCCTTGCAAAGTTCCTTTGGGAACAAATATCTCATCACCTGGATTTAACACAATTTCTTCTCCATTTATAATAGCTGTATATTGTCCTTGAACACATACCGTATATTCATCAAATTCATGTTTATGTTCTTTAGAAATTCTATCGGAATAGCATGTCCAAAAAGCCATTTGACTACCATCTTCACCTTCAAAATAATATCCATCAATATCCTTTGTATTTTGTTGATCACTACTAATATGATTTTTTTCACTTTTCATAAATTCGGGAAAATCCTTCATGTTTATTACCTCCTATTTTCTAAATAAAAATGTCACTTGTCACGTGCCTGGCACCTTATAATCTGGTGAAAATGTCACTTGTCACGTGCCTGGCACCTTATAATCAATCCTTATAATCTTTTTTTCATACATACACTATTTTCATTACCTATATATGGTTTATAATTTTGTGTTATCTCATATCCAACATTTTTATACAGGTTAATTGCCTCATATTGTCTCATTCCTGTTTCTATTAAAGCATATTTGTATCCTTTGCCTTTTCCTAATTTCTCTAACTCCTTAATTATTAATCTAGATAATCCTTGTCTTCTATGCTCTTTCATTACAAATATTCGTTTTAGCTCTATATTATCAGTGTTGTATTCTTTAACTGCCCCACAGGCAACAGGTCCTTGATTTTTATAAATAATTATCACATCACTTAGATAATCAACATTATTATGCTTTGCATATTGCTTTTGCAATTCTCCATATCGTTCATTAAGATCATCTTCTAATAATTTTATAAGCTTTATAAAATCTGCACTACTACTATCAGCTTTTACTATTGTTAAACTCATTTTATTCACCTCCATTAATGTTAAAAAACTAATCCAATTTTCGAGCTATTTAATTCTCTCCAAAATTGGATGACCATCTTTCAGCTGCACTAGATCCCACAGGTTGCCATATAAATCCTTAAATACAGCAACCATACCGTAATCTTGCTCTTTCGGTTCTCTCTCAAATTCGATTCCTTTCAAGGTCATTTCTTTATAATCTCTCCAAAAATCATCAGTATTTAAAAATAGAAAAACTCTGCCACCTGACTGGTTACCTATAAATGACTCTTGTTCAAGTTTAGAAGCTTTTGCAAGTAATATTGTAGTTCCTACTGAACCAGGAGGTGACACTATTACCCAACGCTTATCTTGTTCAGGCTGATAAGTGTCTTCAATTAAAACAAAATTAAGTTTCTTAGTATAAAATTCTATGGCCTCATCATAATCTTTTACAACTAAGGCTATATGAATAATTGATTGAACCATTTTTCTACTCCTCCTTTTTGGGACCTTTTTATTTATTACAAGTTGACACAAAACACTTATGTAAGCTTAACTTATTTATAATTGTTTTATTTATAATACTAGTTGTGAACTAAATGCTATTACAGCATTTCCTGATATTTTAACTTCCACTGGTTCGTTATCTTCTATTTTTACTTCAACTTCAATAATGCCTTGCCTCTTTATAGCTTCTCCTTGCTTTGCCTTGAATGTGAATGAGGAATTATTGTGCTTAACAAGATTATGATGAACAAGGTATGCACCCAAGGGGCCATTAGCATTTCCTGTTACAGGGTCTTCATTAATTCCTATTGCAGGCGCAAACATTCTTCCATGAACTAAAATATCACTATCCTCAGGATTAACTGTAAAAACATAATATCCATTACACTTAATAATTTTACTCAATTTAGAAAGTGCATCATAATTTGGCTTGATTTTATTTAACGTGTCGATACTTTTTATCCCAATCATAACTTTAGAGTGACCTGTTGAAGCAATCTGTATCTCAAGACCTTCTAGCAAATCATTATTGTTTATATTAAGAGCTGCTAGAAGCTCTTTTTTATTTGCTCCATCAATAACATTTCTAAACTCAATTTTACCCTGAGTCATAACTATTTTGTAATCATCATTTTCCTTCACTATATCAACTGGCAAAATTCCTGCACCCGTCTTTTGAAAAACCCTTGAAGAATCCAAATTATTTTCAATGGAGCGAGCATAATGAGCAGCAATAGTAGCATGTCCACATATTGGTACTTCTGCTGTCGGAGTAAAAAATCGTACATAAAGATCAAACTCATCGCTATTTGAAGAAAAAATGAATGCTGTCTCAGAATTATTAAGCTCCCTAGCTATTTTCTGCATATCATCTACCGTTAAGCCGTCTGCGTTTGTTATTACTCCGGCCGGATTTCCTAAAAATTTTTCTTTTGTAAATGAATCAATTTGATATAAATTATATTTTTTTGTCATCATTTTTTTCTCCTATTAGCTAAAATTAATATTAAGCTATTATCTATATTTCTTAATTTGACTACATTTTAATTAATTTAAATACCATTATACTACATTTTTGTTATTTATGCCTCGGTTTTCTAGTTAGTAAGTATGTTGCTAGAACCCTTTCAAAAATTGAAAACTTATTGACAATCTCTGCTCCTAAAAATTAAAGTTCCTTTTTAAATACATAACTAGTTTTATCAAATCCCATTTTTATTTCATAAAATTCATGTGCTTTCACTCGTTGTAATCCTGATGAAAGTACAACTACATTACAACCATTTTCTTTTGCCCATCCATTAATAAAAGCTAGAAGCATTTGTCCATATTTTTTCGATCTTTGATTTACATCAGTGACTAAATCATTAACCCATATATGTTTCCCATGATATGGATTTGTAAGTTTAATCACTGCTGCAACTGCAGAGACTTTTTCCTACTAATTCTTCCAAGGCAAATTTAACATGATTAACCCAATCTTAACCTACTATGATAGCAATATTAACTTGTCCCTCTCATAATTATAAATATAGAAATAAATGTAGAGGTGAAGATCTATGAAATTAAAAAACAGCAAAACTAAACTTATGATGCTGCCATTTTTGTTTTTTATTCTTATGAGTAATGACTCCATCGCCTATGCAGAATCTCTGCCAAAGCTATCCCTTAAGTTTAACTCTTCAGGGAATTTTAAAATTGTTCAATTCTCTGATACTCAAGATGGAGCCAATCCAGATCCTAGAACTCTGTCCCTTATGAATAGAATACTAGACTATGAAAAACCAAATCTAGTAGTGCTTACTGGAGATAATATTGATGGAAAATGTAAAACAGAAGCTGATGCACGAAAAGCAATTACTAGTATAGCTCAGCCTATGGAGAGCAGAAACATACCTTGGGCTATAGTATTTGGTAATCATGATGATGAACACGGCATGATGAATAAAGAACAAATGATGAATTTTTATATGTCCTTTAAGAATAATATAAGTCAAATAGGTTATAAAACAGAGGATCGAATTGGGAATTATAATATACTTATTAAAAGTTCTAAAAGTAACTCACCTGCATTTAATATTTACATGCTTGATTCAGGTAAATATGCTCCAACTTGGATTGGAGGATACGACTGGATTAAACCTGCTCAAGTTAATTGGTATATGCAAACTTCTAACGACATAAATCAAAAATATGGAAACTTGGTTCCCGCTCTTATGTTCTTTCATATTCCAATTCAAGAATTTATACCTGCATATACTTTAGGACTTATTGATGGTAAAAAAACTGAAGCAGTATGTTGTCCAAAAATAAATAGTGGAATGTTTGAAGCTATATCTAAAGTAGGTGATGTAAAAGGCATCTTTGTTGGTCATGATCATATAAACAACTACTGTGCATCCCTTGGTGGAATAAGATTAGGTTACGCTGGTGGTATAGGTTATGGAACTTATGGCAGTGCATCTATCCCAAGAGGAGGAAGGGTATTTCTTATTAATGAATCTAATCCAACAAACTTCAAAACTTGGCTGAGGCAGGAGGGTGATTTAGAACTGAGTAAATAAATTGTAACCCTACAACTGCGACACTTATAATGGAAATAATTATGGGAGCATTTAAAGATTTTATAGTTCAAATCTTTGTATGCTCCCATTGCTATATAAATTTAAAAAGATTTCTCCATTTGGTCTAGTTTAAGGCCTTGTTCCAACAATACACTTTCCACCATGTAAAGTTCCTTTGAGAATAAATAATTCATCACCTTCAGAATAAGGATAAAATTTTATAATATAGTATGGACAAGATATGATTAAGGCCTTAACTCATGTATGAAAATTATTCTTGGATACACCTTTGTCCAATGACCCATATATTTTCATTAATCCTCACCAAGTTGTCTATCATAATATTTATATCTTTTTTATCAAACCATGACAGAGGAAAATAAAAATCATAATAGTAGTATTTTGTGCTATTAATACACTTAATCACCACCATCGAGGGACTAGACTTTGAGCGAAGGTTTATACGTATCTGTGTTATATCTTCTATATTTACCCTCTTGGTAGTAAATATTTTTTTTATCTTTATATAATCTTCTTCTATTGTAATATAAATTTTATTTTTTAATAAGCAGTATGTTAACACAGCATAGTAGCCAGTACATACTAGGAATATGGGAACTCCAATAAACGCAATACATACTTCTAAAGTAATGGGACTATCCATCAATAAAAATATTAGCAACACCACAAAAATAGCTAAAAATAATAACTTAAAAACAGCTTTGTATTTATTCGCAGGATAAAATGTAGCTTTAAATGTTTGACTATACTTTAATTGTTCATTTGAACCAAGCCACCAATTCATGTTTTTACCACTAAATTCATATATCTTTTCAAGTAATACCTTAGATGGTTCCTTCAAACCAGTCTCTAGCTGACCTATTGTTGCTTTTGATACATCTAATTTCTTTCCTAACTCCCTTTGAGTAAGTCCTAATTCATTCCTATATCTTTTTAACTGGTCTGAAAACAATACAACCACTCCTAAGATTCATTATACAGATTTTATTCTTTTATAAATATTTAAACCCATCCGCATATTTTGTAGGTGTAAACTCAACTATTTCATATTCTGCAATTTTATATATATAAAATGGGCCTTCATTAATTATTGCTTTTTCATTGTTTAACATAGTATTTCTCTTAGGTTATAGCTCTGTATACAATATTATCACCTTTTACCATACCTTGTAATTAGTTTTGTAAATAAATTAAATTTTTAAGCAAAAAATCCCCTTACCCTAAAATAAGAAGATTATTTAAGTTAGTTTTACAATTTATTTAGTTTATAGTCCATACTACCAGACCGAAATCCTTCCAAATCAGCTGTAACATATGCAAATCCTAGATTTTTCAGATAGGAAACTATGTCCTCTCTATGTTTTAACAACTTGGTCAGGTCTTCTAGGTCAACTTCAATCCTGGCAATGTCATCATGTACACGAATTCTTTCATTGTAAAAGCCAAGGTTTCTTAAATATTCCTCTCCCTTTTCCACCATATGCATCTTATCGTAGGAAAGCGGTGTATCATAAGGAAATCTGGTTGCCATACATGGTGTAGATGGACGATCTGCCACAGATACATCATATTCTGCTGCCATTTTCCTAACATCCGTTTTTGTCATTAAAGAAGCTGCAAGTGGGCTATGTATTCCAAGTTCCCGTATTGCTCGGATACCTGGACGATACACATGCAAATCATCTTCATTGGTTCCCTCTATAATGGTTATAA
This sequence comes from uncultured Clostridiaceae bacterium, assembly GCA_963791805.1. GTDB lineage: Bacteria > Bacillota > Clostridia > Clostridiales > Clostridiaceae > JACMJL01. Next base: position 618,028 of record CAWBTU010000003.1, on the reverse strand, counting down.
TCTGTAATTCATCTGCTAGATTTTTTAATCTTTCGAAAAGACTTTTCTTGCAAAGGTAGCAACGGTCTTTAGGATTATTCTCAATTCCTGCCTGCTTCAACTCATCCACCTTTATAATATAGTGAATAGCCCCCGCTTCTTCCGCAACCTTTTGGGCAATATCAATTTCATGCATTGGATGAAGAGCTGTATGGAAAGTAACTGCATAAATTTTAGTGCCTTTGGCCTTTGCACTTTCACAAGCTAGCTTCAGTAAAAGGCTGCTATCCACCCCACCGGAAAATGCAATTATAACATCCTCATTTGTATATTTATCAATTGCTGACAGCAATGCATTGCATCTTTCTTTGTATTCGCTCAATTTTAACACCTCGATTTTTTTCATTTCTTACACCGACTTACAATAATCTAATTTCAACCACTCTTATATATTACAGGTAAACACTTATAAGATAGGGCCACTCACAGATTTCTATTTAATTATCATTGCCCTAAGAATACCCGGTGTTTCATAATTTCGCTTGCCCGCTCCAATACCAATTTTTTCAATGGAAAATTTCTCCGGTAGTTTATCCGTAGTTCGAATAGCTGCCACAATGGCAGCCCCAGTTGGAGTAACAAACTCACCTTCAACATCAATAATGTGCAAATGCAGTCCATTATCTGCAACAATATGCGAAACTGCTGGCACAGGAATGGGAAGTATGCCATGCTGACAACGAATAAAGCCCTTTCCTTCATATAACTCCGGAACAATAACTTTTTTTATTTCAAGATTATCTAAACACACTGAAACAGCAATAATATCCACAATTGAATCCACTGCACCAACTTCATGAAAATGCACCTGTTCCACACGAGCACCATGTGCTTTTGCTTCCCCCTCAGCAATTATAGTAAAAATACGAGTTGAAATTTCTTTGGCATGCATTGTTAAATCTGCGTGATTAATTATATGCAAAATATCTGAAAGGTTTCGATGCTCATGTATATGATTATGATCATTCATATGTTCCCCATCATGGCTGTGTTCTTGGTCATGGTTGTCATTTCCATCATGATTCTCTTTACCATGCAAATATTTCATATCATGGTCATGATTTTCATGCCTTGCATCCAAAATAACATGAAAGTCACAGGCATCTAGTCCTGACTTTGATACCCGGCTGATTTTTGTTTCAAATCCCTTTACTTGCAAACTATTTAAGGCAGCATCCAAAATCTTCTGATCTGCTCCCAGATCTAAAAGTGCTGCAACTGTCATATCTCCACTGATTCCAGAGTAGCATTCTAAATACAATGTATTACTCATTATCTTACACCCAATCTATTAATCTGTGTAGCTATATATCCTGCGCCATAGCCATTATCTATATTTTCCACTGCAACTCCGTTTGCATAGGAATTAATCATTGTTAATAGTGCTGATATCCCATGCATATTTGCGCCATACCCAATAGACGTTGGAACTGCTATTACTTAAATCTTTAACCTCTTCCATTATTCTATCTCCTTTTCCTACTTATACATTTTTGCCCATTTCATATGCCTTTGTCATAGCCAGACTTCCTTTAATTTCTCCCTTATTCCAGGCTCCTGTTCCATAGATAACACCTTTTTCTTTTGCTCCGCTAAGGCAGTAGGTAAATCCGCGGAAGCCTTCTAAGGTTCTTTCCATTTCTTGTTTCTCGCTATCCGCTGCAGCAACAATAAAATAAAAATCCTTATCTCTAATTTCAGTATACCTTGCAACGGTTCTATCAATTACTGTTTTCATCTGAGCATCCATAGTATAAAAATAAACGGGTGTTGCCATAAAAATAACATCAGCAGTAATCATTTTTTCTAAAATTTCAGCCATATCATCCTTATGAACACAGCTGCCACCACTCGCTCTGCAAGCCTCACATGCCACGCAATAATTAATTTTTTTATCTCTTATAAAGATTTTTTCTACCTGATTTCCCGATTCCTCTGCACCAAGCATTACTTGATCACACAGTAGATCTGAATTTCCACCTTTTCTTGGACTTGCAGATAGAACTAATACTTTTTTACTCATTTAAATCATCCTCCATATTCAATAATAATATTTTTTCATGATTACATTTTTTTAGACTTCAACTTTATAGTAAAAATATTAAATTATTTACTTACACCTAAAATCTTATGTTTTCTCTTATAGAAATTAAGTCTATCACTTGGAGTTAACTCTAAGTCAATAGACTTTTAAAATTGTTTTTCTAAAATGAAAAACTAACTTCTTGTTTGCACTAGTAAATTCATGTTTCAAGAGATTAGTGTTGCACAAAATATGATATGGTACTCTTGGTCAGTGGATTGCGCCGTGCTTGATGGAGTATATATGTTCAGGAAAAACAAACGGTCCAGGCCACCAAATTTGATGATCTGAACCTCTTTTAACTATTTTAAAGTAAAATTTTTCATTAATACAGCCGCAAGCAATACTATCTCTTAAACATATCTAGACTATCATAAACCTTATTAGGGTCTGAACCCACTCTTAACCCTTTATCTAATTGCTTTATTTTAATTATATCTTCTTCCTCTATTTGAAAATCAAATATATCTGCATTTTCTCTAATTCTTGATGGTGTAATTGATTTTGGAATTGTCACAACTCCCATTTGTAAATCCCATCTAAGTACAATTTGAGAGACTGTTTTTTTATATTTTCTCGCCAGTTCTTCTAAAAGAGGAATTTCAAATATTTTACCTCTCATTAATGGAGACCAGGCTTCCAGTTGTATACTACTCTTTTTACAAAACTCTCTTAACTCATTTTGCATTAGCCTAGGATGAAATTCCACCTGATTTACCATTGGCATAATTTCAGCATTCTTCATTAAGTTCTTTAGATGACTAACAGTAAAATTGCTAACTCCAATTGCTCTTATATATCCTTCCTTATAAAGCTTTTCTATAGCCCTCCAACACTCATTATGTAATGGAGATGGCCAATGAATTAAATATAAGTCTAGGTAATCTGTTCCAAGGTTTTTAATAGAAGCTTCAAAGGCTTTTAAGGTTTTCTCATAGCTTTGGTCCGAATTCCATACCTTGCTCACTAAAAATATTTCTTCTCTAGGAACTTCGCTTTCTCTTATTGCTGTAGCAACCCCAGTCTCATTATTATAGAAAGAAGCTGTATCTATATGAACATAGCCAATCTTAAGTGCTTCTTTTACTGAGTCAATAACTGAAGGTCCGTTTTCAACTTTATAAGTACCAAAGCCAAGACAAGGCATTTTTACATTATTATTTAATACTGTATAACTTTTTATATTCTGCATCTTAAGCATCCTTTCAATATATTCTTAAAATAAAAAATCCCCTTACACAAAATAAGAAGATTTATTATTTCTTTATCCTTAATCTGTACCAATGTTAGAATTCAAAAACTTTTCAACTTTTTCTAAAAACACTTCTGCATTTTTAAGTTGTTCTTCAGCTTCTTCACTAGATGCAATATAGAAATCATCGTAATCAGATTTTTTCTTATCTTATATGCAGAAATTATTATTGAGTAAATTTCTTTTTCAAATTTACCTGTGTGAATAAAAAATTGATTAAAATGTGCTATTACTCCTGAATGTTTTTTCGAATCAAATTCATCTATTGCATTTACAGCTCTTATTGCATGAAATATAGCATAGTATGACCTATTAATTGAAGCTTTTAAATCTTCCCTTGCCTTTTCAAACCTGTACTTTGTAAGTGTTTGTATTTTATCCTCCATATAATACAATTCCTTCATTCAATACATTTTTGTAAAATGGCACTACATTTACCCAGTTATTAAACTTATCATAACTTAAATCTATAAGGGAAATAACTTTCATTGAGTTATAGCTTATATCGGTAATGCTTTCATTCAATTTTTTATTATAACTCTCTATTTCATTATCATCTAAACTTAACAGCACCATTATATCTATATCTGATTCCTCATCTTCTAGTCCTTTTGCGTAAGATCCATATAATAATACTTCTTTAAGTTTTTCTCCATATATTTTTTTCATGCTTTCTATTATTTCATCTAAAATATTTTTTATAGTTGAACTCATTCTAATTCAACCCCTTTTGACCTTATTCTTTAGTTAAATTATATCACATAAGCTGGTTTTTCATACATTAACTTTATATAACATTCCTTCTTTATCTTATACAAATATACTAATATTCCATAAAGATTAACTTATTTTTTTAAACTCTGCCAAAAGTCTCGTGATAATTGGTTCAAAATTTTCACTAGAGACTTTTAAATATTACACCGCGGAGGTTGTTGCGAATCCAATTCATTAACCGTTTTGACTTTTGATAATATCCAAGCAGCTAGAAAAATCGATAATGAGGTACAAAATATAATTAAATATATTGGAATATTGTTTGTCATGAAACCAGATATCATGTAACTTACAGGTATTATACCGGAAATAAGTGCAGACACTAGTGAAGAAACCCTTCCACGTACATCATCTGATACTTTCTTCTGGAAAATAACTTGTATCTGAATATTGAACGAACTCATAAACATTCCAAGTAATATTGAAAGTCCCATAAATATTATTACAAGGGCCCAAAGACTAAGCGCCTTCATAAGGACAGGGGTAACTGTTACTGATGCAAGGAATTCAATCACAACTACTATTAGCGAACTTGTTATAAGCGACTTTCTAAATTGTGCCTTCTCCTGAAATTTAGGCATCACTATAGCACCAATGATAATCCCAATGAAAAAGGATGCTTGTACTACTGCAAGTTGAATAGAATTAGACTTTAATAACACGTTAAAAATATAGGGGATATATATATTTCCTATAGGAAACATCAAAAAGTTCAAAACTGCAAAATAGATATAAACTGCAAATAGTCCTCTATTACTTTTCAGAAAGCTATACCCGAAAGCTATCTCCTTAAGCATATTACTATTCTCTTGCGGGTTTTGATTAATATGCTTTGTAACATGCACATTGAATTCCAGTATAGATGATATTAGAAATGAAACTGCATTTATCACAAATATAGTAGTGATACCCAATAAACCGAATAGTATTCCGCCAGTCAACATACCCAAAACAGTGCATGTGCTCCATATAAGTTGATCCATTGACGCTGCTTGTGAATACTGCTTTTCTTCTACTATATTAGGTATTATTGCAGATGCTGCAGGATTAAAAATAGCACCGCATATTTCGAGCACTGCTGTACCCAGGTACAATACCCATAAATGCAACAAACCCTGCTGTAGTATCCCCGCCATTGCCAGCACAATTGTAAACCTAGCCAGATCCATTAATACCATTATGTTCTTTCGGTTAAATCGATCCGCAATCACACCTGCAAAAGGACCTATTATTACAGCTGGCAACAATCCTATAGCTAAAAGTATTCCCATCTTTGCGCCTGATTTTGTGACACTTAATATATACCACCCAAGTGCAAAAATATAAATTTGATCTCCCATCATGGAAATAAACTTGCCTAAAAATAGCAAAAGAAAATTTTGATTCTTAAGCACACTTTCAGGTTTCGTACTTTTCATAACTTCAATATTTGTTTCCACTTACACCATACTCCCTTAGAAATAGTTTAGGAGAAAAAAATCTAGGTACTACTTTAATAAGTGAAATGCTACATATATGCTTTCAATATTTGTTAATTGCTCTAATTGCAACCCAAAATTCTTGTCTATTATCCTCTATAAAACATTCTATTATGGGTATATCCTCTAATCCATAGCCGGAATTGGGTAGCCACTCAGTATAAAATTTTTTATACATTTGTTGAACTGCATTGGGCAGTTTTCCATTGGCCTCCACAATTACCCATGTAGCTTTAGGAAATTCAATTGTACTCATCCCTTCAAGTGGCTCAAGCCTTTTACATTGAGGTACATCCACATAGGTAGTCACCCCCATATAATAGTCCATTTCCTCAGAATCACCCCAGCTGTATCCATCGCAGATTCCAAGAAGTCCTGCTGGTCGATATCCTTCTTGTTTAGAAAGTTCCTCCATTGGATCCGTAATACCTTCACTCCATGCGGTATTCCAAATCTGTGGCACAAGACTGAACGCATCTTTTGTACAAATCCTTCTTTTGAAACCTGATACTGTAAAGGCTGGACGTTGCTCAATTTGATAATCCATGTGCGTTTCTCCCTTAATTGACACTTGAAAAGAGATTTTAGGACATGACTTTAATCTAACAGTTTCGTTTCGCGTTGTTGATGGAAGCACCCCGTGAAATTTTTGGAAAGCTCTTGTAAAGGAATCATGTGAATCATATCCGTATTTCATAGCGATATCAATAATTTTGTCTTTACTATTGATAACATCAAAGGCGGCCATAGTAAGCCGTCTATTCCTAATATACTCAGACAAGGACTTATCTGCAATATATGAAAACATCCTTTGAAAATTGTATATAGAACATCCTGCAATTTGAGAAATTCTTTCATATGAAATTTCTTTGTCAAGATTCTCATCAACGTAGTTAACTGCACTGTTTAATTGTTCTATCCAATCCATCATTTTTTCCCCTTCTCTAATAATACGACTAAAGGAATTTTATCACTCGACATTTTCTGCCACGTTTTATCGATTATATTATTTTTTTAAATTCTGCCAAAAGTCTTGTGCTAATTGGTCTACCTTACCTGTTAGAGGATTAACTATATAATATTTATTCCCCTCAGTTGAGCTAATCTTATAGTAATATTCTTTATTTAATACAAATATCTGTTTAGGGTTATTACCTACATCTATAGTACACTGGTCAAAAGGATAATCAACCAATGCCTCTTTTTTACTTGGTTCCATTTTTTGCTTAACAATCTGCTTTCCTTCACCATATGTATATCGCGGCAAAGTTAAATAAATTGTTAGCGGCAAGCAAATAACTATTGTACACATTATAATTATTCTTGTTTTATAATTTAGTATTTGCTTTTGCCTTTTTAAAAATTTCTCACACAAAAATGGTTGAAATATAATAAATGGAACAAAAATTGCAATACGATATACCCCTTTATAGGTCTTGCGGATTTTAAATACAAAATATATCTCAAGTACTGTTATTAGCGTAATAAAAATAATGATAATCCACTTTGTTTTTTTATCTTTAAGTTTCCACATTAGTATCCCTCCAGATTGCTGAATAATCCAAGATACCGTAGGGGCGACCTTTGGTCGTCCGTATTCACCACATTCACCGTTTCATTGCATTGCAAAATAATAATCATAAATATGTGATTTGGCATAATAACATTTTTACCAATAATAATACCATGGTAAATTGGAGATATTGTATTTATTTCGTTGTTAATGATCAATCCGATTTCTGATAATAATTATAATTCGAACGGGCGTGCACAGCACGCCCCTATGGCATTTTTACACAATATGTTTTAATTTTTTAAAACTAACTCCTTAATTTTACCTTCATTATTTATTTTTGAATCTGCTACTAAGAACTTTGCATTATTGCTCGTGAATTTATAGTTATCTAATTTAAAAATAACAGGTAGCTGGTTTGTACTATATTTTTTTGCTAAAACCACTTTACTTCCTTTTTTAAATACCATCAAAAATCTTCATCATTTACAGTATCATTTTCCCTACTGTGAGATATACGAAATCCGATATATGTTTTAGCCGTTGTCCATTCTGTTCCTACTTTTTCATAAATATCTTTTGAAGGATAGTAGGGAGTAAATACATAGCATTCATCCCAATCAAAATTTGTTAGTTTACTTATATCTATTTCAGAATTTTCACTAGAGGCTTTTTTTAGCTTTGTTTCTAAAGCTGAAAACCCTTCACTTTTTACTTTCATAGACTGGTAGCTCGGTGTTCCAAATATAAGAAAAACACAATATTGCTATAAAACTTACTCCCATAGCTAATAGTACTTTTTTATTCTTTATCATTAACAATCCTCCAATTTTTTTAAGATTAATTTGTAATAATTTACAATTATAAATCAACCCACTAATACTATGCTATTAAAGTTTTCTAACTGCCCACACCGTTCCTTTTTTATCAGGGCAATGGATTTTGTGCACTTTACAATCGTCTTCTTCCCAAGATGGAAAATCTAGTGCTATTCTCCATATATATAAATCCAAAACATGCAACAATGCAGTACAAACACCTTGAGGCCTTTCATAAGGGTTTTTATATATGAACACATCTCCAAGCTTATGTTTACATTCCTCATTCTTTTCGATCATTTTAATTTCAATAGGTCCAAGATTTTCCCATAACTTTTTATATTCTTCAGCTGATAAATTTTTGATGTCTGCTAACATTTCTAAATTATTATTCATAATAATCTTTCCTTTCATCTATCCAATATTAATAATAAAAACTTGAGGTTAATTGATTATTTCTTTATAAATTTTTATAGATCATACCATTTTGAATATCTATAAAACCATGTTTTTGATATAGGTTTTTTCCAATCTCTGTTGCGTTTAACATTACTGAATGGTGATTTTTTTCTTTTGCTGTTTCTATTAATTTTGTTAATATGCAACTTGCTATATTCTGCCTTCTATACTCTTCATGAACATACATACTGGTTATATATGCATTTTTACCTTCTATATTTGAGATAGATGGAACAGAATCATAATAGAACATAACACCTGTTCCAATAACTTTGCCTTCACTTTCAGCCAATATTACTGAACATTCTCTACTTAGTATTTTTGTTTTAAAATATTTTTCAATATTTAGTTTTATATCATGATAACAATTATCTGAAGGTACTACCTCCAAAAATTTAAGTCTTAATGAAACAACTAAATTCACATCATCTAAGTCAGCATACCTGTATCTAATCATACCTAATCCTCCAAATCACCTATGTAATTGTAGTAATATATCTTACGATTACAACCTTATTCTATATTTGTATTTTTAGTCATCATTTTAATGTAATTACATCCATGCATTTTTCATTATTAGTTGCATATAAACTCCACTTTATAAATCCTTTGAAAACAAATATGCTCTTTTCTCAAAACCTATCCGCTCATAAAACTTATGAGCATTTTCACGTGGAAATCCAGAATCCAATTCAATTTTTTTGCAGCCACTCATTTTAGCAATATCAAAAGCTTTTTGAAGGAGACTTGTACCAACACCTTCATTTCTAAAAGAACCATCTACTACCATTGCGTAAACATATGCAATATATCCTTCCTGCCAGAAGTTATTAACCATGGCAAAGGAACAAAATCCAATAACTTTGCCCTGGGATTCAGCACAGATATACTTATCAAAATCAGATTGTATTCCTCGAATAAACACTGTCATTAAGTCATTAAAATGCAACTCTTTATCTGGCCACAATTGCTTAAAAAGTAAAAACACATCTTGAAAATCTTCAAACTTAGAATGTCTAATTTTTATATCCATTTCTTCACGCTCCTATTTTTATGACTTATCATAAATTCAACTGCACAACAATTAACTTTAAATACCATTATACAATATTTTTGTTATTTATACCTCCTAATTCAAGTGAATTATCTTTTCAGATTTGCTTAATTCCAAAAGAAAGCACCAACTACTCAGTACTAGTAAATACAAATGTTATGCTCTTGCTTTGAATCAATTTTTCATCTTCTAATATATATCTAACTCCTTAATCTATATATGTTAAAAATTATTTTCATTAATACTTAAATTTCTATAAATTAAATCATCTCGTTTATCAAACCCTAGTGATTGCCAAAATTTATTTCCTAAATCATTTGAACCAAATGCAACAAGTGCAACTTTATTTATTTCTTCTTTTTTTAAAGCGTGAAGCGCAGCGTTTACTAAAGCTTTTCCAACTCCATTTTCACGATAATCACTATCAACTGCTGAATGATAAATGTATCCTCTTCTTCCATCGTGTCCACATAATATTACACCTATAATCTTATCATCCACTTGCGCAATATAATTTGTGGTAGGATTTCTTTTTAAGAACTTTTTTATGCCTTGAAATGAATCATCTAAATTACGCATACCCATTCCCGCTGTACTTGTCCATAATTTATATACTTTATCATAATCCTCAATTGTCATTTGCCTTATCTCCATGATTTTCACTCCTTAAAAACAAAAATAAATAATGTTCCCTTTCTATTGAAAAAAGCCACTAGGATAGCTAGCAGCTTACTTTTTTTAATTCTCCGCTTATTTTATTGTACATAAGCGCCCCGGCGGTTAATGCAAAGTTCCATTCATATAAACAGCATCTTTACATATATCTAATCTATTATTCCAATGTATATTAGAATCCAAATTTTTATCCTTATCCCAAGCAATATCCCCATTGTCATCGATGAATACTTCTTTAAACTTATTTATATCATTAAGTATTTCAAAAACACCAAATAGTTTATTCTTCATATCATAAATTTTTATTTCATTGTTATCGAAGGTTACAGTTAATGAAAAAATCCTCATTTGCGACAACATCTACAATTCTAATTTTCCCCATATCTTTACCTCCAATCTTAATGGCTCTATAGAAAACAATTCTTCTTGTAAAGTTGCTAAGTACCATTCTTCCTTTAACTCTTCTTGGTGTAATGCCGCCCAACCAAAAAGCATTTTTAATTGTTTATTAGGCATTTAACTCATCTCTTATAACTTTTCTATATTCTTATTATACCCTAATAATTTATTTACTTAAATATTATACTTTGCTTTTGATTTTTTATTTTGCCACTCTTCTTTTATACCTAGATTAATTCCTTTGTTCATAGTTACCCCATAACGACCTCAGGGGTGCTAATTTTTTCATTTATGTAAAAATTAGCTATTGTGTTACATGGCTTGGGACAGGATAAATGAATATTGGACAGGCTGTGCAATGTAGAAATGCGGGTAAGAATGATTTTAAGTTAGTTGATAAAAAAAGTTATTTTATGGTATATTTAAAGTTAATTACAATGTGAGTATGTGTGTCACACTTGTAAAGAAATGTGAACTAACGATTATTTATATTAGGTGGAGGTGTTATAAAATGGACATGAAGCCTTTTTTAGCAGAAAACCAATACATAGACTATATGTCACCAATTATTTTAGCAAAAACAGAGCAGCTTTTTAAAAATCTGAATAACGATATTGATAAGGCGAAAATTGCATATGAATTTGTAAGGGATATTATACCTCACTCCTTTGACATTAATGCCAAAATGATTACAGTAAAAGCTTCTGATGTTTTAAAGCATGAAACTGGAATATGTCATGCAAAGGCCAATCTTCTTGCGGCGTTATTGAGGTCGCAGGGTATTGCTGTTGGTTTTTGTTTTCAACATATTAACCTCAAAAATGATGACTCTTTGGGTTATGCTGTTCATTGTTATAATGCTATTTTTGTTGATAACCATTGGATTAAGGTTGATGCTAACGGCAATACAAATGGGAAAAACGCTCAATTTTCTATGGGTAAACCGATACTCGCATATCCCAATCGGAAAGAGTATGATGAGTATTTTTGGAATGGCATATATGCAAATCCACATTTTGATACGATTAAGATTCTGGAAAAAGCAAAATCCTTACAGGATATAATTTACAATATACCGGATTATGTAAATGAATTGCCAGACATCATGGAATAATCAGAGTATAGGCATAATCTGTACTTGAGTTATTACGCATTCTTCTTATAATGTTCAACAAAAAGAAAATTAAATTTAAATAAAAACAGTCTCAGCTTCAAATAAAAAGCTGAGACTGTTTCTATTTTTAGAGTTAATAATTATTTAGTCTGTAACAGACTATTTATCCTGTTACAGGCTATTTATCCTGTTACAGGCTACTGAACATCAAATTTAGTAACTGCTCTCTGAGTCAATTTTCAACCCTCCACTATCAACTAAAATAGATATATGCTTTACTCAGAAATATTTAGAAAAAATTCCTAAGTAATTTTTTGTGTGTTTTAAGCTATGTTAGTTTCTTCTCCTGTGTCGACAACAACTCTAAGCTTTGCTGAAATAATTGTATTCAGCTTATTAATAGATGTAGTCAGTCCTATGATCTGTTTTTCTAATCTGATAAGCAGATAGGCGCTGACAGCCATTGGAAAGCCGATATTTGTTATCAAATTTACAAATTCATTTATTTCCATTCTATTTCACCTCCAATCAATAAAAATTTTAAATTTATGGAATTTACCAAAATCAAATTCCTGAAAATTATGATGCTTTACTCATACATTGCAGGAATTTTATTTGCTCCAAATAGATATATGCTTAAAAATCTCTTATTTTATGTTTTTTAACCTGAATTTCAGAGCAAAAACCCTGAAATCCGCACAGGGACTATAACTTATCTTGTTAACAAGATATCGAGATAACAAGATTTCTTTTTATCTCGATTTCTTTTTAAAAAGTTTAGAAAAAAAGCATATATCTTTTAGAAACAGCGAGTGAGCTCTAAATAAAAATGGAGGTGGGTGTTTTGATTAAGGACAATAGTATTTTGAAAGCAGAAGATATTAGGAGCTACGATAAAATGAAAATCGCTATAGCTATTAGGGATTCTACTTTTGGGGATGAACTGGGTTGTTTTCTTTTTTGAAAGGAAAATTTCAGCTATATTTATATGATGAAGTTGTAAGAAAAATATTGATAAATAAGTATGCTAAATCTAGTGTATATGGATATATGGGATTTGCTATTCAATATTGTTTTGATAATGAATATATAAAGCATTTAAGGGTTATAAATGGGCATAAGGAAAATGAATTTGGAATAAAGGAACCGTTGCTTGTTCCAATTAGTGATTCTGACAAAATTAACAATAGTATGCTTAGTAACATAGAAATCTTTGATTTTTACTTTAATAAAGAGAAATTTAGTAAACACTTAATCCAGTCCATATTTCCAAGGAAATGTATATGGCTGTATGCCGCTAAGGTACTATTTTTTATATATCCACATTGCCATTGATTTATAGCTCCATCATAAGTAGTTCTTGAAAGATTATAGGCCTTTTCATCTTTAAGATTAACAGCCGACTTATGAAATTCATGACAATTTATTTTTGTGCCCTTTGGTATTATTTTATTTTCCTTATCTATTTCTATAGTTGCATATCCAAAATTCTGAAGGCCTTTTTTAAGTGTATATGTCCCATCAAAAAATCCTACAAAGTTATTTTTTATTGCAGTTTCATTCTCCTTTAACTCACCTCTTGTAAGATACATTAATCCACCGCACTCTGCATAACATCTTAAACCGCTATCCAGTGCATTTTTGATGCTTTTTACCATAGATTTATTTTGTGCTAATTCTGTTGAAAACACCTCTGGATATCCCCCACCCAAATATAAAAAATCTATATCCTTAGGTATTTCCATATCCTTAAGAGGACTAAAATATACAACTTCTCCAGCTTCTTGAAGAATTTCTAGGTTTTCTTTATAGTAAAAACTAAAAGCCTTATCATAGGCCACTGCTATTTTAATTCCTTTAGGTTCAATATGAAAATTGTCCTCATATTTTAAAGTTTCTTTAAACTCATTTATTATTAAATCCATATCAACATGTTTCTCTAAAAGCTCTGAGCATAATTGTATTTTTTCATCAACATTTTCAATTTCAATACTTTGAACAAGACCTAAATGTCTGCTCTCTAATGACAATTTTTCACTTTTGGGTAGATACCCCAAAACTTTCACTTTGCAATTTTCTTCAATTGAAGCCTTTAATAATTTATAAAAACCCTCTGTAATATTATTTAAAATAACTCCCACTACATTAGCATTTTGGAAATCAACTAATCCATTAATCTCAGCGCACAAAGTTGCTACCTGTGCTCCAGGGGATAATACTAGAACTATAGGAACATTAAGTATTTTAGAAACATGGTATGTGGAGTAGGACCAATCAGTACCTTTCCCATCATATAACCCCATAACACCTTCTATAACTCCGAAATCTCCTTCTCCTCGAGAAAAACTGGCTTTTACTCCAGCTTCGCCCATCAAAAACAAGTCTAGATTTCTTGAACTCTGGCCTGTAATCCTGCTATGAAAAGCTGTATCAATATAATCTGGTCCGACTTTATATCCTTGAACTCTAAAACCTCTATTTTTTAAAGCTTTCATAATCCCAAGTGTAACTGTAGTTTTCCCTCCGCCGCTGCAATTAGAAGAAACTATTATACTTCTCATTTTTTTATTAATCCCCTGTCCTTATCAAAATTTTAATTATTCTCAATTCATCTTAACATAGAAGCAGTAAAGAGTGGAACGTTCATATTGGCGTACCACTCTTTGCTAACACAATTATTAATTTAAATATGATTAAGCGTATATATCAGAGAATTCAATACTAATTCTATCTGAAATTTCTTGCATATTAGACTTGTCTAGACTTTCGTTTAGATTATCTTTCACAATATTTACGTTTAATTCAACTATAAATTCGCTTCCTTTATTTACTTTGCTTCTGACAGAAACATTTCCACCGAGAGCTTCAACGAAAAGCTTAACAAGGGAAAGTCCAATACCGCTGCCCTCACTTTTTCTTGTAAAGGATTTATCTACCTGCTTAAACCTTTCAAAAATCATTTTCTGCTTTTCCTCAGGGATACCAACTCCTGTATCTTCCACATGAATAAAAACCTTATCTTCTGCATTTCGTAGCTTAACAAATATTTTATCTCCAGTAGTAGTCCATTTTAATGCGTTTGAAATAAGATTAAGCATTATCCTTTCAATAATATCAGGGTCGCAGGCGATTATTCTTTCCTCAACATCTGTATCAAATATTATTTCAACACCTTTACATTTAGCAAATTCAGTTACGGATAGAGTAATTTCCTCTACTAAATTAATAATATCGTAGTTTATTAAGGTCACATTGTAATAACCGGATTCGATTTTTGAAATATCAATTATATTATTAACTAATTTTAATAATCTATAGGAATTTTGTTTCATCATTTTTAAATATTTCTTCTGATCCCGTTCATTGAATTTTTTATTGTTCATGTTATATTCAATTAGTTGAATAGCCGCGAAGATAACGTTAATTGGCGTCCTAAGTTCATGAGATATATTAGAAAAAAACTCATCTTGTAATTGCAATGTTTGTTCCATAACTTTGTTGGCTTGAATTTCAGAAGTGACATCTATCATTGCCATAAAGAGTTCTTCCATTTCACCATTTAATGAAAACATAGGATCAATAATAATATTTCCATATGCTTCATTTCCATCAATCTCATATCTTTTTTCTTTTAAGTATGCCATTTTATTCTCTTTTAAAACTTTATCAATACGACTAAAATCATCCTCATTAAAAAAATTATTATTAAAGTTTTTTATTTCTTTGCCCTTTAAACTGCTAATAGACTCAGCATTGGAGGTTTTAGCTTTTGCTATTTTAACAGCCGGTTGATTTATATCTATAATTACTAAACTAGGAACTGATAATCTTAAAATTGGTAAATCAATATTATGTATAATTCTATTTAAAAAATTATTGTGATTTTTTAATATCTCCTCATACCTTTGTTGTTCAGACACATCCCTAAGCCAACATATACCACCTAAAAAATTACCGTTGTAATCATAAGTTGGAACTGCATTAATTTCACAATATATATCTTTATACTCATTTTTAATAATTAACTTATAGTTGACTACTTTCTCGCCCCTAAGCATCCTATTGGTTGGTAACTCTTCTGTAGGAATTAATTCACCGTCTATATGAAAAAATTCTGTGGTGTTAACAAAATATTTATTGTTTCTGTATTTCGTGTAACTTTCAGGTACAATATTGTTTGCTGATTTATTAACTTTAACTCTATTGCCATCTTTATCAAAAACAATTAGAGCCTCTGACATATTTTGAATTATAGTTTCAAATTCAATTTCCTTTTGCTCCATAATTTCTACTTGCTCGTCAATCAATTTTCTATTCAACACTTTTTCTGTTACATCTATACAGGTTTCTATCAGATATTTAGGTTTTCCTTCTACATATATAGGTATTATGGATAAATCCCAATAAGTATCTCCTCTTTCATAATGATTATATTTAAACTCATTATTATGATATGGTTCACCAGTTTCCATAATATAAGACCAAATTCCTTCGATGCTACTGCCTTTATAATTAGGTATTCTTTCTGAAATAGGTGTTCCTACACTATTATTCATTTCTTTAAAATGCTTATTCGCAAGATCCAAGTATCTTTGATTAGCTCTTAACAAGATGAGTTCTGGGAAGCTATGTATAACAATACCTATTTCATTATTTTTAAAAAGTTGTTCAATAACTATAGAATTATCTGAAAGCACATCATTTATATTGTCACTTACATTGCCATTTATAAAATACACTCGCTCATTACTAACTAGTTTTTTAGTGAAAAAATTAACTTCCTTCGCTTCAAAATATTTAGTAACTAAAAAGCATTTAAAATTTACGTTATCACCAGTTATAATCTTTTCCTTATGAATTCTTAATAATTTACACACATGTTCTACAGGCTTTCCCACTAGTTCATCTTTTGAATACCCAACTAAATCTACAAACTCTTTACTCACATCTATAACAATATTATTTCTTGTTATGAATGAAGATATTTCATTTTTACTTGTACTGTCCATAATTTCCCCTCCGGCAATTGATTCCTTCTATTTCTAAATATCTAGTCCACAACTCACAAGCTCATAATATATATAATAGTACTTTTTGCTGTTTGTCCACTTTTAATATGCCTCCTCAGCCAATTAAAATACTCACATTTATATCCTATTGTAAACTATACTTACTCATCTTTCACTACTATAACTAATTCGATATAAACTGCGCTTTCCCTTCAATTTATTACAATTTCATTGTATTTAAAGCACTTTTAACAATGACTATTGCCGCTATTTCTATTATTCACTTTTACTTCGCTCTACTTTCTACTAGGGAAATATGCTTTTTAATATAAAGATATCCACAATTTAAAAGTCACAGTCCACAGCATATCTTAAATTAGTCCTCTATCTGTGGATTAAATCTATATATTAGGAAAGCAACCCAACTTAGTATGCATGAAATTATTTATAAGTTTTTTTAGAAGATTTATAAATAAAGCATATATCTATTTTAGTTGATAGTGGATAGCTTTGAATTGACAGTTATTAATTGTCAATTACCCTCTGTCAATTAATAAAAAGAAGGAGGTACAAACTATGGCTGTAAATAAAGTTATAGACTCAACTAGCTTCTGTATTGAAGTAGAAAATGGAACAGATAAGACTGGCAATAAAGTTTATAGTAAGAAAACTTTTTCAGGAATTAAAACTACTGCTGTTCCACAAAACGTCTTCGATGTAGCCGAAGCTATCAAGGCTGTTCTAAGTTCAGGTACTCGTGACTACTACTTAAATGAAGCTTCAAAACTTGTCAGTGCCTAATTGACAGCTCCCATCTATTCATAAAATAAATAAAAGGAGGATGCTCAATGGAATATACATTATCAATGACTTTTGTAAATGCTGCTGGTGATAAAGTCTCTATCAGTGTGGCTGGAGTTAAGTCAAATCTAACGCAACCTGAGGCATTAGCTTTGATGGATACCATAATTGCAAAAGATATTTTCATCAGTAAGGGTGGATCTTTAACTGCTAAGTATGGTGCTCAGTTAACTGAGCGAGCTGTTACTAAATTTGAAATTAAGTAAATAGAAAATGGTCTAAGCTTTTTCCAGCTTAGACCATTTTCTATTTGTTCAATAATTTATTAGCTCTATATTTTGAATAATTAAATTCATACCAAGAATAATCATACTTTTTACTTTTTTCTTTTTCTATATAAGCTCTAACTTCTGAGGAAATTTTACTATCAGGATCATTTTTCATTTTTATTGTCTCAGGTAATGCATCATTAGAAAGTTTAGTTAAATAGTTGATATCTATTATCTCTTTTTTATTATGTCTATCAATATTTTCTTTAGCTATTATTCTATCAATATTAATATAGTTTACTATCACATACATAAGTAAAGATGCAATAATAATGAATTTAGCGATAGGTATTTTCTTATACCATATACTAGCAAAAGCTATTACAATCAGTATGGATAACAGGAGCATAAATAACTGAACATAAATTCTTAAGCGAGTATATCCAAAGGTGTTTTCATATAAAGACATTTTGTAATGAGCTGAAAATAACATATTAAATGTAAACATTACAAGACAAGTCAATAATACATTGCTAATAATATTTAATTTTTTATTTTCCTTATTCATAAATTTTAAACAACATAACAGTATCGTAAAATTAATTATAGTTACAACCACAAGCTCAAAAAATCCTTTTCTAGCATACTCAGCATAGGTAAAGCCCTTTGGTAAACTACTATTTACTCCACTATAAAGATAAGATGCTTGTATTACTGTAAATGCAAGATATACTATGTTAATAACAAAAATCACTGTTAAAACAGTTATTGGCTCCCAAGTTGCTTTTTTTACTTTAGTACTTTTCTCTTCCTCAAATGGATATTTGTAACTCCATACATATCCAAAAATATATAAAAAACTCCCTAAAATTATAATAAAGTGATAGATAAATTCAAAAGTGTTAATACCTGAAAAAGCATTAGATATATTTAATATATAGTATCTAAACATCATATCTGCGGATGTTAACAAAATTAAAATTACGGTAAGTAAAGGTATTGAAATAACTAAACCTTTTATAATATGTTTTTTTGCAGGACTTACACTATGTGTATCCTTCCTCGAAATTATTTCTTTAGTAAACTTAAATGGCTTAAAGATATTTTGAAAACTACTGTTTACAATACGTTTTAGCACTCTGCCTATAAAATTTGTACTACCCCAAGCTATATCTTCCTGCACTATTAATATATTAGTAACTACCATAAGAAGTGGCACTACAATAGCATTTATAATTCTTAGAACTTCATTGGCATATATAGCGTAGCTTAATGACAAAAGTAATGTGGGGATAATCATAAACCATCCCATATTCTTTTTTACTTTTATCTTGTCTCTTAAGCTCCAAAAGAAAAGCACAAATAACATTAGGTTATATATTAAACTTGAAACTCCAACGTACTTTCCTACATAGAATAGATTGAAAAATATACCTAACATTAAAGCTAAAAATATAGTTATCATCTTTTCTTTACTAGTCACATTTAAATCTAAATTTTCTCTATCCTTCTTGTTTTTCTTATTAATCAATATACTGTTACTGTACCTATAATCTTGATTTGACAGTACCAAGGTTACAACAGTATTATACCAACTGGGCTTAAAGTCTCTATTTATACACTCCTCAACTAATAACCTTAAATAATTGGTTTGTGGTCTATCATAATTATTTATATCTAAAAGGAACACCCACTTATATCCTTCAACTTTTATTCCTGATATATATTCTGGAATTTCATTAGTTTTATTTTTTACATTTTTAATATCTTCAATTTCAACCAAAAAAGTAGTTATCTTGTTATATTGATCCTTATTAATTATAAAAGTAATTTCACATTGAGTATTTAGCTGCTCACTAATGGCTCTTTTAATTGCACTTTCTTCATTTTCCCCCTCTCTTACGTCCCCTCTAACAAAAAACTGAACTCTAGAATTATTTGAATTACTTCCATAGGCACAAAATATTTCTTTTTCTTTAATTATCATTGCTTGAACAATTTGATTATTCACTATATACCTCCTTATGCTTTAGATGCTACTTTATTGAGTAATTTATTATCTAACTCAGTTATATAATAATCTATTCTAAATCATTTTTCAATATATTTTTATTGTTATTCGATAATTAAATTACCTTAAACGATATTCAAATTCTTTTTCAAGGAATATGATTATAGATTTTCTTCTTGATACTTTATAAACAAAAAACAACCTAAAAATGAAAAATATCCTTCATTCCTAGGTTGTTTTTTAGTGCTTAATTATATTTTACACTTGTCACTTGTCAGGTGCCAGGCACCTCACTTATATTCTAAGATATCCCCTGGTTGGCAGTCAAGTTCACGACAGATGGACTCTAATGTACTAAACCTAATTGCTTTAGCTTTGCCAGTTTTTAATATTGACAGATTAGCATTAGTAATGCCTACTTTTTCAGCTAATTCTGAAAGAGAAATCTTACGTTTTGCCATCATAACATCCAAATTTACTACTATCTTCATTTTCCCCTCCGTTATACAGTTAAATCATTTTCTTCTTTAACCTGCACTGCTTGTTTAAAAACTTGTGATAAAATCAATATAAAAAACCCAGCAAAAAAGAAAATTAAAGGTTCCACATCTGTATGTACCCCTTTTGTATCAATACTTATCATCTTGAAGCTTTTATACTGATTATTAATTATGAAATTAACTATATAACAAGCTGAAATTATAAAGCAACCTATAGATATTCTATAAAGACTTTTCACATTATCCCATATAAACGGAGTTACCTTTATTAAAGAATTAATCATTCTCCTGAGATAAAAAAGAATAACAAACAAAGAAACTCCCCCAATAATATATAATCCAAATGTTATAATCTCTTTGTAATGAATAACATTAGTGTCATTATACACCGTATTCTTTGCGACCACTAAGTATACTATTGCACCTACTCCAATGATAAAATCCAGTAATACTTTAAGTAATAGAGCTAGCGATAATTTTTCATAAAATTTCATAGACAGACTTTTCCTTTCGCATTGTTTTTTATAATACTAACACTATTTTAGCCATTCTTCAATATATAATTATTGTTTTTCGATATGCTACTAATTTACAGGTTTCTTAAATAGGGTACAAAGAATTTTACTTATTGACAAAATTTAGAATTAGCTATATTCTAAATTCAGTTCATATATAAAAGAATTTAGGAGTAATATTATGTCAGAAAATTTATTGCGCGATATCTATATGAAAATTCGCTATATTGATTACGTTTCTGTTAATAGTTTTGTTAAATCAACTTCTGGCTATGAGGCTACAGGGGTTCAGTTTGGTGTGCTTAGAAACATACCTCTTGAAGGCACTATTACTATGTCTGAACTAACGGACAAGGTAAAATGTGTGGCAAGTAATACCACCACTATTGTACGCAGAATGGAAAAGCAGACTCTTATAGTAACTTACAAGAATCCTTTAGATAAGCGCCAGACGATGGTTTCTCTTACTCAAAAAGGACTTGATGTACGTAATACCATGGAAGACGCATATCAAAACTTTTTAACGGAAACCTATGGTTTTTTAAATTTTAGTCAGCGAGAAATTCTAAATGACTTGCTTAGTAAAATAGAAGATAACCTTAATAAAAAATAAGGTTTTTTCTTTTGACAAATTACTTCATATGTGAAATAATTTAATAGAAGTAATTATAAAATTGATATTTATACATATCAAAGTAAAAGTGTATTGATTTAATCAATGAAATAAGAGATAATTGACTTTATGTGCGATGAAAAATATATCAACATTATATGTATAAGAAATAATATCATAAGACTTTACTAGAACTGCGGTATTTATTAGTTAATTATACTAGTGAAAGAAAAATATTAATGTTATTAATTTAAGCAATAGTAAATTGCAAACGGACCAATAGGAATAATTTTTTGTTCTTGGTTTTTTATTAATTCCGTAATAATATACTTTTAGTATTTAGCATAATTCTAAACCGCCTCCTTTTGATAGTTTTTAAAGCGATTCTATCAAAAGGTAAAAGGCGGTTTTATATTGCCAATTTTTCTTATATTTAATTGTAATAATTATTTACATATAAACGGTCCATACATCATCTACTTTCATTAAAATTAATATCTCTACGTACTTCAATAAATTGTGGCTACTTTAAAGACAAAGGAGAGGATAAAATGGATTACAAAAAAATTTATGAGGAAAAGGTTATAACGAAACGGGAAATTGCATTAAAAATAAAATCTGGAGACCAGGTTTACATGTCACCTTCTGCCTGCGCGCCTATACATTTAATGAGAGCAATAAGCAAAAGAAAAGATGAGCTACAAAATGTAGACGTTTACTCAGCACTTTTACTGTATCCTTTTGAATTTATGTGCGGAGAATTTAAGGGGCATATAAACTATCACACTTTTTTTATGGGCCCAGTTGAAAGATCTATGGCACCTTTAGGAAATGTAGACGTTACATCAGTACATTTTTCAAATCTTGGTTGGATGGTAGAAAATTATATAAAACCAAATGTAGCTATTATTGAAACTACTGCACCAGATGAAAAGGGTATGATGAATTTTGGACCTTCTGGAACTTCCCTTAATGCAATATGCTGTAAGCACGCAGATTTGATTTTGGTACAAGTGAATAACAATTTACCACGATGTTGCGGAGAAGACAATGAAATAAATGTTAGTGAGGTCAGCTGGATTATGGAAAAAGACCATGAGCTTCCAGAACTACCTCAACCTAAAGTTACAGATGTTGATAGGGCAATAGCGAGTCATATTCTTCCCTATATCCCTGACGGGGCCTGTATTCAAATCGGATTAGGTGGAGTTGCAAATGCTGTAGGATTTGCTTTAGAATCAAAAAAAGATTTAGGTATACACACTGAAATGCTTACTGATTCAATGGCTTACCTAATAGAAAAAGGTGTTATCAATGGAAGTAAAAAGAATTATTACTGTAATAAACTTGTATGTGGCTTCGGAATAGGTAACGCCTCTTTATATAAATTAATGCACAATAATCCTTTGATTTACTCTATGCCTTTATTTAAGGTAAATAAACCAGCTGAAATTGCTAAAAATGATAACTTTATTTCAATAAATACAGCCCTAATGGTTGATTTAACAGGACAAGTAGGCGCAGAATCAATAGGCCATAATCAATTTAGTGGTACTGGTGGAGCTATGGACTTTACTTTAGGCTCAGTTGAATCAAACGGTGGCAAATCCTTTATTTGTGTTACATCAACAGTTAAAACAAAAACTGGACTAAATTCAAGAATTACCGCTACACTTCCTCATGGAACAGCTGTAACAACACCTAGAGCAAACGTTCAATACATTGTTACGGAATACGGTATAGCTGATTTATTCAACAAAAGTATTGAAAAACGTGTACAAGCTATGATATCAGTGGCTCATCCTGATTTTAGGGATGAATTAACTAATCAAGCTAAAGAAGCTGGTTTAATAATGTAATTTATAAGTTACCCCCCTGTGGTATTTTAATATCACAGGGGGGTATTATTCTGTAGAAAAAATTTTATTCAAATTTATTTCAGTTGTATGGACCCTAGTTTACTCATAAAGCCGTACACTACGGAATTCCATTATAAATCATTTCTTCATAACAAAAGCTGTCAAATATTCATCAACCTGTTTAATGATTTCTTTTCTTATCCAATCATTTTTATGTAATAATTCATACTGTTCCTCTGTAATCCTAAAAGATAATACCTTTGTCTTACTATTCTCTTTTTTTTTCCTACCCCTCATATGTCCCCCTTAATATATAATTACATTTTATGTAAACTAAATATAATTAGAAGTATACCTTAGTTATTAGAAGTTTACAATAATTGTAAAAAATATTTGTATAAAATATTGCAAAAGGCTTAATTTTGTAGTATATTATTTGGTAATAAAAGTAATAATTTTAAATACCTTACAGGTGCTAAAAGTATTACTAAGTAATACTAAAATACATATAGAAATAAAGGAGGAAATTATGATTAACCAAATTCTTTTTTTAGGACAAGATCATGGGTATTCGGCATTGAAAGATTCATCTAATCACTGCTTTACAAGTAGTGTACTAGAAGGCAAAAAGTTAGCTGTAGCTTCAGATGACACTGTTGAAGTTAAAATCCGGGATAAATATTATACTATAACAACTCAAGGTAAGAAGCTGTCAGGTATAAACAAAGTAAGGGAGGAAATAGATAGAGAAATAATCAAAGTACTAACACTAGCATCCATCTATAAATCTTCATTTGACCATGTGGACAATGTAATCTGTAATTTATGCATAGGATTACCAATTCAATATTATAACCAGCAATGTGAGCCTTTTGAGGACTATATAAAACAGGCTTGTGATAACCAAATTGTTAGCGTTAATGGAGGGAAAGATAAACTTATAACTATAAATAATATAACTGCTATTCCCCAAGCAGCAGGTATGCCTTTTTTGTATGAGAATGAATTTACCGATATACCTAATAGTGTTGTAATAGATTTTGGGTATTACACCATAGATGTAAGCTTTTATAGTTTCATGAACCTTGAGGACTTCTATGCCTCTATGCCCACAGGTACAAAAGACATATTTGGAAAACTTTCAAGACGTTTGAACGAAGAATATAACATAAATATCAATGAGAAAGATATGGAGAAGATACTCCAGAAAGGCTACGTTAAAGATATGGACGGAGCTGTACATGACTTATCTGTATTAGATCCATTAAAAGATAATTACATATATGATATAATTGCCAGCCTAAAAGCAGAATATAGACAACTTGGCCAAGCTGATAAGATTTTCATAATTGGTGGAGGTGCTATTTCATTTAAGGAACAAATTAAAAAATATATTAAAAACGATGTTGTATTCGTTGAAAATCCTCGTTTTGCAAATGCAAATTCATTTTGTAAAGTTGCTAAGTTATCATTCAAATAGTAAATTGGGGTGAATACAATGGATGATAATGTTACTTTTAAACGTGTAAAATCCATAGTCTTTGGAAAGCATGATGAAGACTTTTTTAATGAATTAAATAACTCAGGTTACTTTGATAAGAACTGGAATAACAAGATAAAGGAACTGATAAAATTAGATTTCTATTCTACAAAAGAAAAGCCTTTAATTTTTACAGAGGAGCAAGAGAGCGCCATAATAGATATCATAAAAAAATATACCAAAAGTATTAACTCATCACCTAATGACCAAATTCTTAATGAAGTTGTTGTAGCTAAAGAAAATATAACTACAAGTAAAGAGGCTATTCAAGCATTAAATAATCTTCAAAAGTTTAGAAACAAATAATAATTTCATTTTATGTAAACAAAATATAAATATTAAAATAGCTTAATTAATTAATGTTTACATTAATTAAGGATACATTTATTTGAAATATTGTTACAACTTAAATTTCCAAATAACACTTATTGGGTACTAAAAGTATTAACTTTTAGTACCTTAACTGTAATAAAAGTATTACTAAGTATTACTCAAATAGTAACTAACTACCTCTTTTTCGTTTATATATATGCTTTACCCTACTTCTTAGAGTTAATTTAAATTTTTCTTCTAATTTTTCCAACAACAAATAGAAGTATTGGTAGTCCTGCTCCAAATATTATATTTAAAGGAACTGCAACCTTTCGTGAAAACTGCTCAAGCTCAAACTTATTTTCAGCTAAGAATAGAGCAAAAATCCATATAAATACTAACATTATGTTGGTATGTTCCTTATAATCCTTTAGCATAAATATTGACTTCATCATGTTTAGAACAATAAGTGTAAACATAAAAATAATAACAAAGTCTGACGCTATCCAAATAGAAATTACAAAAGAATCCACTTTTTCTATGGTATTAAATAAGTCTATCTGCTGAACAGAAAGCAAGTAGGGAAAACTACTTCTACCTATTATATGAAAGCTTAGAGTTCCAACACACATTATCAGTAAAATCATAGTAATGGCTGTAAGCACTACAAAGGTCAGTATTCCACTTTTTTTAATACTTTTTAGATCACTAACTTTATCACTAATAAAAAAAATGAAAGTATAATATACCCATAAGCCTGTAATCCCTGCACTGGATTTCACCAGTGGTTTTACATCTAATCGGCTTATAGGTATTAAATAATTAAAATGAAAATAATTGAAAATGCCCAAAGCTGTTAGCAAAAATATTATTAAAATCACCGGAAATATTATTTCTCCCATTTTAGCAATAACTTCAAAACCCTTTATAAAAGCATAGCCTATTGTTAATATCATTGCTGTATTTAACAAACTAATATTCATATTACTAAAAGCAGTAGATGAAAGTCTTTCACTATAGTAGCGAAGGTATAATGAATCTAATACTATAAGATAAAGCATAATTATAAACAATATTATTCTGCCTAAGGTATTACCCAAAACAATATAGGTTATGTCCATTAAGGAAAAATTGCTATTTAAATAATTTTTGTAAAGACTTTTCATTATGTAGATAATAAGGATTATAACTGGCAAGGCCACTAAAGGACTGAGCCAAGCTGCTTGCTTAGCTTCTTTTGCAGCAAAAACAGGCGTATATCTAAGGGTTAGAGAAAATAAAAGAGTTAATAATAAAAACATCAATTGTTGCATAGATATTTTTTTATTTATTGACATTTTATATTCTCCTTCTTGGATAAGCTTTATTATTTACAATGCAGTCGATAAAAACAACCTCGATAGTAATACTATTTACTTTAACTTCTCTGAAAGAAATATCCTCAGCATCCTTAAAAAGCTCCTTTACTTTCTTTGGATAGCTTCATTTTACTCACCAGATATCTTACACAACAAAAAACAAAGTAATCCAAACACAATATTTACTGTTAGAAGTATTAAGATACTCATTAATATAGTATTTGTATTTGAAATAAAATCTATTATAGAATTCATTGCATTCACCTCAACTATAGTATGTGTAGCTTTGAGTAAATTATTATTGTTAAGCGTCTTCAACAAGACTAGCAATATTTTAGCAGGAATAAATACCTTAATTAAAGAATGGATACCATATTTTATATAAAAAATGATTTGTACCTATAAAAAAATGCTATAATAATAATTAGTTAGTTGTAAGTGGTAATATATATGAACTATATTATAATTAACAAAAAACAAATCAGAATTTATAAAACTTAAAAGGAGAATACTTATGGTTGAATTTAAATTTGATACACAGTTATTAATTGAAGGAAAAAATCTTTCAGAAGATAAAATAAACGAGTATATTACAAAAAATATTGAAGGCGATTGCTTACTTGCGGTTGGTGATGAGGAACTGATTAAAATTCATTTCCACACAAACACTCCATGGAAAGTACTTGAGTATTGCGCTCAATTAGGTGATATTCATGATATTGTTTTAGAAAATATGGAAAGACAGACTAATGGTCTTACTGGTTAAAGAGTACCTTCCAAAATTAAACTTTACGGTGTTAAATCATGAGAAAATATGGTATAATTACCACTACTATAATATTAATTTGGTATTGTATATTAAAGCACTATAGATTATCGTTATATACCATGAGTCTAAATAAATTAGCCATCGGCATTTTACGTATTAAATAGCGACTTTCACGTCGATGCTTGTCTCAACAAGCATCCCACAATAAAAAATCAAGGGCTCCAAGCTCCTTGTTGCTGCGAATTAAGATTTGTACGTACGAAATGCTCTGATAAAATTCAAGATATTATTCAATTACTAAAAGCGAAAGGGGAAATTTTTATGAATCAGGAACAAATGAATCAAATCCATGCTGGAAAAGGCTTTATTGCTGCGTTGGACCAGAGTGGTGGCAGCACTCCAACTGCACTTTTGCAGTATGGTATTTCCAAGGATAGTTATTCTAATGATGAAGCAATGTTCAATTTGGTACACGAAATGAGGACGCGTATTATCACGAGCCCTGCCTTCAATTCGGAGCATATTCTGGGTGCTATTTTATTTGAAAACACTATGGATCGTAAAATTGGTGATCAGTTTACTGCAGATTTCCTTTGGGCGAACAAAAAAATTGTGCCTTTTTTAAAGATAGACAAAGGGCTAGCTGAACTTGAAAACGGTGTTCAACTCATGAAGGAGATTCCCGATCTGGAAGATCTCTTAAAAAGAGCCCTCGAAAAAAACATTTTTGGAACAAAAATGCGTTCAGTAATTAAAGAAGCTAATTCAGAAGGAATTCGAAAAATAGTTGAGCAACAGTTCGATATTGGTAAGAAAATAGCTAAAGTTGGGCTAGTTCCAATTATAGAACCTGAGGTTGACATCAAGAGCACTGATAAGAAAGAGTCAGAGAAACTTTTAAAAGCTGAACTTCTAAATCAATTATCTGTCCTTGACAAGGATGTAAAAGTCATGCTAAAACTTTCAATACCAACTGAAGGCAACTTTTATGCTGATTTAATGGAAAATCCTCATGTTGTAAGAGTTGTAGCTTTATCAGGCGGATACTCTCAAAGTGAAGCAAATGAAAAGCTTGCAAGCAATCACAATCTTATTGCTAGTTTTTCAAGAGCCTTATCTCAAGGCTTGACCGCTCAGCAAACAGACGAAGAATTCAATTTGATGCTATCCAATTCCATTCATACAATTTATGAGGCATCCATCAAATAATATAGATATTATTCAATAGAATTTTATGGTGTTTTTGAGTCTCATTTCGAATATCCAGTTATTTAAGTATTCTAGAAAGCGCTGAATAAATGATTAATATAAATCATTTATTCAGCGCTTTCTACGTATGGTCTATTTGATGTTTACTCCTCTATGCTATAAGTTACTTTAACCGAATTCATGCCCTGGTATTCCATTATTAACGTAATCTTTACCTTCTAATGGTGCAAATCCAGATATCTGCATGTCTGTTACAATAGGGTATGCATTATGAAGATTTGGAAATGTGAAATTAAGAGTATATTCTTTTCCATAAAAAGCAGCCTTTGTTCCATCTCCTATAAATATAGCTGTGTTCTTATTAAAAATAACTTTTTTCTCTTTCTTTTCAGCATCTACTACCTGATAGACAGTAAAATCAAAAGAAGTATCTGTAATATTTGAAATGACAACTTCACAATAGCTTTTAAGCATAGTCTCTCCAAAACACTTATCATCAAAATAAGTGCCTTCATATAATTTAACTTTACTGCTTACTTTGGCTATCTGCTTAGAACTATTATTTGTAGAAGCTCCATCACTTTTTAATTTTTCAGTTGGCCTTACTTCAGGCGTTACATTATTAGAAACAAGGTTTTTATTGTTACTTTCAGCTTCTATAGCATTTCCAGAAATATTAGTTTTGTTTTGAGTTTTATTAGAAGCACCTACAGTTGTTATTGGATTAGCTAAACATGTAATTCCAATTAAAGTTATAATAACAACTCCTGCTATTGACCATTTCCATGACTTTCTTTTAAATAGATTAATCATCCCAATTCTCCTCTTTAAATTTACTTTGCTAGATACTAAAGCTGTTGAATTAAACGAATTACTTGATTTAGAGAATAATGCTGCCATATTGATTATAGTACTGCTGTAATTACGGTAAGAATTAGGTTCAATAACCTTAAGCACCTTTTCATCACAGGCACCCTCACAATCCTGCTGCATTTTATAAAAACAATACCAAATAATAGGATTAAACCAATTGATAACAGCTAATATAAGCATACTCCAATTTATCCAGATATCTTTATACTTAAAATGAACTAATTCATGTAGGAAAATATGACTTTTTTCTTCTGAAGTAAATTTATTAATTACTTTTTCTGAAATTAGTATTTTCGGTTTAAAAACACCATATAAGGAAACGCCATTAATATTATTTGCATAAACAATAGGTACATAACCCTTTACCTTAACGATTTTTTTACATGAATCCAATATATCCAGTGTCTCTTTATCTTTACAAATTGCATGATTCCTTATTTTTTTATGAGAAATTGAATTAAAAATAAGTAAAAATATTACTGCCATAAGCATACCTATAAACCATATAATACTTACTATTGTATATAGATTTAAAGTACCTTTTTTATAGACCTTATTATTTGATGCTGGTGAAGTTATTGTATTATTAGTTACTGCATCTGTCTTTTGAATTACGGATGTATTACTATTACCCTTATTAATATTATTTTCAGGAGCATAATCAGTCCCTGCATTATTTAACGGTATTAAAGTATTACTTATTGGCTTTGAAATAATATTAAATACGCTTACTGGACTTTCATAACTATAAGGAATAACAAGTCTTACTATTAGAATCAACCATATGTAATAGTGCCAGGTTGCACTTAATTTACTTTTAAATAACTTCTTTATAAGTATAATAATTATTGCAACAAGACTTCCAAATGCAGAGGAAAGAAGTACTGCTTTAAATATCAATTTAATAAATTCCAATATAACTCACATCCTTACTCCTGCTTGTCATCCAACATCTTTTTTAATTCCGCAATGTCCTCATTAGTCAAATCCGCATCATTTATAAAACCTTTTATAAATAGCTTTATAGAACCATTATAAATTTTATCAATTAGCGTTCTTGTTTCTTCTTTTTTGTATTGATCCTCATTTACTATAGGATAATATTTGTAACTTTTTGATTCTTTACTGACTCCAACAGCACCTTTTTTTACAAGCCTGCTTATAAGGGTCTGAACTGTTGTTGGACTCCAAGTTGAATTTGTTTTTAAAATTTCAATAATCTCCATTGAAGTAAGTGTTTCATTTTCCCATAAAATTTTCATAATAATCCATTCAGCTTCAGTAATTTTGGGTAAGCTTTTCAAATTAACGCCTCCTACTACAAGTGTAGTTTCTAATTACATACTACAGCTGTAGTTTTAAAATGTCAACTATTTTTTTGATTTTTTTTATTTTCTCATGTACTTACCTTTTCTCATTTGCCTCTCTAACGCAACGTGGGACTCCTTTATTGCATCTCATTTATATTCTTTTACCTGTTACCGGCATAAAATGACCTGATAGCCAAAAGTACTTCTATGATTGTTTTAAAACAGTTATAATAATTTTATAACAGAGGTGGTGATTAGGTGAAGGTACGCATTGAATTAGTAGGTAATTTAGAAGAGGACGAAGTGTTAATCCGCTGTAGCCAAGTGGATGATAAAATAGACAAAATACATCAGTTTATTTTAGAGCAATCTTTTTCAGAAGTTAAAATTGTATTTTATAAAGAAAATCAAGAGTTTCACTTTCCTTTAAACGATATCTTGTTTTTTGAAACAGAAGGTGAGCATGTCTACGCTCATACTATAACAGATGCTTATCAAATTAAATATCGATTATATGAGCTAGAAGAAATTCTTCCTAAATGCTTTGTAAGAGTTGCTAAATCAACAATTATAAATATCATTCAGGTATATTCAGTTACGCGTAATCTTTCATCTTCAAGCCTTATTCAGTTCATAAACAGTCACAAACAGGTATATGTGTCACGATATTATTATAAACAAATGAGGCAGTGCCTCAACGAAAGGAGTAATTATGAGAAATAAAAATTGGTTTTGGGGACTTTTCTTTTTATTGTTCGCAGTAGTAGTGCTTGCAGGCCAAACATCATCATTTGAAGAAATAGGTGCAATGAGCTTACTGGCAACAGTTTTGCTTATATCATTAGTTGTTAAAAGTATATTTAATAGGAGTTTTTTTGTACTCTTTATCTCTTTAGCATTTCTTTATATGATATACTGGGAACCACTTAATCTGGTTAAATTTTCTTCAGGGACTTTGATTTTTGCAGCTATTTTAGCCAGTATTGGATTTAATATTATATTTCACAATCATTGGAATCCAAAGAGACATTACCATCATAGAAAAGAGCATATGAATTATACTATGGAGAATATCGACAATAATAATCCTAATATAAAAGTATCCTTTAGCTCTTCTTGTAAGTATCTACATGCAGATTGCTTAAAAAGTGGTCAATTTGCAGCATCTTTCGGATCATTAGAAGTGTTTTTTGACCAAGCAAATCTTAGCTCTGAAGGCGCTGAAATTTTCCTCGATTGTAGCTTTGGTTCCATAAAGTTATATATTCCAAAGCATTGGGTAGTAGTTGATAATTTGCACTCCAATCTTGGTGATATAAAAAATAATATCCGTTTTTCAAAACCTATAGAAAATGCACCTTGCTTAACGCTTGCTGGTAATGTACAGCTTGGAAGTATTGAAATTAAATATGTTTAATGTTACCAATACCTTTCTTTAGTAAATAAATTTAATAGATATTTAAAAAATCTTGGTTTAAAAGCTGAGATTTTTTGTTTTGATTACTGTATTAATACTTTTAAATTTTATTAATATGGTATAATTGTCATTAACCTATGTCAAAATTGTATTCAGACAATTACTTAGGCTATTACATGAGACTAAATTAAATATTATTTTAATGTAATCTACCCTAATTTATATTTGGAGGATAAGAAATAATGAAAAAGACAGTATTACTATTTTTATTAAGCAATTACGCCGATTGGGAAGCTGGTTATGTAGCTGCAGAACTAAATTCCGATGAGGATAACAATCCCTACTGTATTAAAACCATTAGCATATCAAAAGAACCTGTAAATTCAATGGGAGGTTTAAGGGTATTACCTGATTATTCTCTAGATGAAGTACCTGAAAATTACGAAGCTCTGATACTGATTGGCGGTACCGGCTGGAGATCATCTGAATCTGAGAAAATTGTCCCTTTAGTCAAAACAACATTACAAAAAAATAAGCCTGTTGCTGGAATTTGTGACGGTTCTGTTTTTCTAGCAAAACACGGATTTCTTAATGATGTTAGCCACACTTCAAACAGTTTGGAAGACTTAGAAAAATATGCTGCTTCAGAATATACAAATTCTCAAGGTTATTTAAACGAACCCGCTGTGTCAGATGGAAATGTTATAACAGCTGATGGATCATCACCTCTTGAATTTGCCAAACTCATTTTCAGCAAACTCCATCTGGATTCTGAGGATGTTATTAAGAGGTGGTATGATTTTAATAAACTCGGTGAAATTGAGTTCAAGAAAATACATGGTGATGATTAGCATAAAATTATGACTATTAGCCAAAACAAATTTATAAATATTGCTTGCGACACAATATGCATAATGAATGCAACATTAATACAAAGTTCAACTATGCTTTACAAAAAAGTGGTATCTTAACATAAAAAGTGCTATAATTTTGATTAAATGGTTTAAAACGTTAATTAGTAATGTAAGAATTTTAGATATGTTGAGGATGAGAAAAATGGAATGCAACCTTTGAATTACAAAGATATTTTGAGGAAAGAATAGTAGCCTCTATTTATAGTATTTTGCCTAATGTAAAAGAAACTACTTTTGGTTTTTAATGAAAATATTGACATTAATAATTATTAAGTAATATAATAGCAACTATAGTGTAAAAGCAGAAGGTGGTTAATTATATGGAAGATACAGCAGTTGTTTGTAAATGTAGCGGTTGTGGCATGGAATGTTGTCTTACAGAAACAGAACTAACTCTATATAATCACACCTCCCAAAATAATAGTTCTCTTACATATTCCAAATGCGGAAGACCTGCAACTGGTGAAACACAAGTGTTGTGTTTTTTTGCATTTTAATATATTAAAATGCAAAAAAGTAGCTTCGAGCTACCTTTTAGATTCTAATACTTCAAGCATTTTTCTCAAGTCCTTTATATTTTCTACTACAAAGTCTAATTCGCCTTCATAAGCTTCTCCACTTCTTTCAATAGCTTCCTTCACTTCTATTTCCTTTGTTATTTGCACTTTTGTTTTTTCAATAAATTCATCAATTTGTTCAATCGTCAAATCTAAATTATTCATTTTTTACCCCCACTAATTTAAAGTATAATTACTGCCCTTCTCACGCGTTACCTCAATAATTAATTATAATATATTTATTGAACTAATTCTATTTTTAGCTGTATAGACAGCTCTATACTTTTTTCCATGTTTAAATTACCATTCCTTGTCTTTATGATGATCTTTTCCAAAATCACTTGAAGATGGGTCAAAATATTTGTGTGACAGCTTAAACTTAAATTTTTTTGTTGATTCTTCAACATATCCAGCATCCCAAGTTGTATCCTGAATTATCCACTTTCCATCTATATAGGTCTCGTTCCAAGCATGTTTTTGAGGATCTTGATTTCTAGCATTCCAAGCAGTACCATCTACTATTTTCGTTTTTATTCCAACAGCTCTGTTAAGTGCCGCAGTCAAATTTGCGTACCCATTACATATAGCTTTTTTTCCTTCCACAGTTTCTATTGCACTATACTCATGTAGGCTATTATTAAAAAATGCCTCTGCATCATAGCTGATATTTGATGCAATGTAATCATGTATTGCAAGAGTCTTCTCACTATCATTACTTAAGCCTGAAACTATTTTACTTGCTAGCTCAATAATTTCTGCAGAATCGCTTTCCACATATTCATCTGGCAACAAAAACTTCATATCTCTATTATCCGTATTATTAACTTTAAAATTTCCCCATGGATAATAGCCTTGTTTTTTATCCTCATTGCTACTTCTCTTCAAATTAATTTCATATTCTCCAGAATTAAAGGGTAGGTATATTTTTTTATTTATTTTTCCATTACTAACCGGTATTGTTACATCCTTTGTATCCATACCCTTTTTAATGTTAATCCAAATCCACTTACTACTTGAAGGCACTGTAAAATCTAATTCAATCATACTATTATTTACTGTACAGTCCTCAATGTTATTGATAACTGAAGCCGGTAATACATTTACAATAAATTGCACTTTACCGTCATAACCATCTACTTTTCCTGTTGCTATTTTATTTCCCACTGAGGATGTATCTATTTTTTCAGGACTCCATTGAACATTTACTAATTTTTTAGGACCAAATTTCATTGTTGCGTCGACTTTTGAAGGCAATGTAACAACTACATCCTCATTAACCGTTCTTCCTATAGTATCTACACTGGTGACCTTTTCAGGCAAAACACTTACTATACTTGAATTAATTTGCTTAGAAAAACAAAAGTAAGCTAAAAGACATATCACTAGGAAAACAAAAACATAATGAAATTTACCTTTTGATTTTCTCTCCTTTATTGGCTGAATAGCCTTTATATTTTTTGTGTTTACTTCTATTGCCTTAAATCTTTGTCCACAACTCACACAACAACAAGCATTACTAGAATTTAAAGTTTTACAGATTGGACATATAATTGTATCTTGCATATATTACTACCCCTATAACATTTGATGTATATCTATTAATATCTATATTCTTAAATCAATTGAAATTTACAGTAAATTTAAAATAATACTTGTATATTATACTATAATAATTTCCATTTTTACAGTTTTTTATTTTTATATTCATAACTTGTCAAACTTCTTCTAATTAAGAAATTAAGTTACCTCAATAAAAATCCTTCAAATTTTATATTAGATTTAATCTCTAGGTAACCGCCTTAAAAAAATCACTATTTACCGCTTCTTTAGCATTTTTTATCTCTACTCTATCATTGATAGTTGCTGCTTTAGCAATAGCTGTACTTTGTCTATTAGCATTTCAATATTTATTAAAAAGTATAAAATCCTATGATACATCAATATCAAAGGAAAAATCTTAATAATATGAGGAAATACTTTGAATACATTCTGCAAAAGTTAAAACCCTGTGATATTAATGTATCACAGGGTTTTCTATGGTGCGACAGAGAGGATTTGAACCCCCGGCCAACTGGTTCGTAGCCAGCTACTCTATCCAACTGAGCTACTATCGCATATTAAAATGGAATTGAATTAATGAAAAACACCTAACTCAAATCGCTAGGTGTTTTTGGCGGAGAGGATGGGATTTGAACCCATGCTAGGGAAACCCCTACTAACGGTTTAGCAAACCGTCCTCTTTAGCCACTTGAGTACCTCTCCAAGTACTAAAATTCCATATATATAAAAATGGCGGAAAGATAGGGATTCGAACCCTAGGTACGATCACTCGTACGCCGGTTTTCAAGACCGGTGCCTTAAACCAACTCGACCATCTTTCCGTGTCTGACGACAAGTATTATTATATCAACCAACATATTTCATGTCAACAATTAAATTAATTTTTTTTGATTTTTCATTAACTTATTCTCATTATTAAGCTATTTGGCTGATTATTATACTTATTTTACCCTAAAAGTATCCAATTGATACCTTGTATTTAACTTTTTTTAGTTTTATATTTAGCTATCTATTAATTATTCTAATTCATACCTC
Organism: uncultured Clostridiaceae bacterium; assembly: GCA_963791805.1. Taxonomy (GTDB): domain Bacteria; phylum Bacillota; class Clostridia; order Clostridiales; family Clostridiaceae; genus JACMJL01. Next base: position 581,939 of record CAWBTU010000003.1, on the reverse strand, counting down.
AATAAAAATTCAAATTAAATAATAAATAAAATGAACTCTAAAGAACAACCTGATATATTCTGAGTACAGCTTGTCTGAGCGAATCTTAGAAAGGCTTAGCTATTTAATTTTGAAATTGCGTTAAGTCCACGAAATGTTTGAGCGTAGCGAATTTTGAGTGGATAGCAATTTTAAAAATAAATGGCTTAGTCTTTCTTGATGCAGCGAACAAGCTCTTAGCAAAATATATCAGGTTGTTCTTACATTTATCTTGTTATCATACTAGTCAAATTACCCTATTCATTAAAAAAGACACCTTTCATGTTAGCAGTAACCCACTAATATAAAAAATGTCCCTTCCTTACTTACTTATAAAATTAAACTATCTTATCTCTTCCCCCCATATATCCTCTTAAAGCCTCCGGAATCTCAATACTTCCATCCTCCTGCTGATAATTCTCAAGAATAGCCGCAAGTGTCCTTCCAATAGCAACTCCAGATCCATTTAATGTATGAACATACTGTGGTTTATCCTTTGGATTTTCTCTATATTTAATATTGGCTCTTCTAGCTTGAAAATCTTCAAAATTACTACAGCTTGATATTTCTACATATCTACCATAACTAGGCATCCATACCTCAATATCATAGGTCATAGCTGATGTAAAGCCCATATCTCCTGTACATAGTCTTACAACTCTATAAGGTAACCCTAAGCCCTGAAGCACCGCTTCTGCATCATTAGTAAGCTTTTCTAACTCATCATATGAATTTTCAGGTTTTGCAAATTTAACTAGCTCAACTTTATTGAATTGATGCTGTCTTATAATTCCTCTTGTATCTCTTCCAGCTGATCCAGCTTCGGCTCTAAAACAAGCACTATAAGCAACATGCTTAATAGGCAGCTCTTCGCCTGAAAGAATTTCATCTCTATAAAGGTTAGTAACAGGAACTTCTGCTGTAGGAATTAAATAAAACCCGTTGTTTTCAACTTTAAACGCATCTTCTTCAAATTTAGGAAGCTGCCCAGTACCTGTCATGCTTTCTCTATTAACCATATATGGAGGCATTACTTCTCTATAGCCATGCTTTTCAGTATGACTATCTAAGAAATAAGTTATAATTGATCTTTCTAGTTTAGCTCCAAGTCCTTTTATAAAAGTAAATCTTGAACCAGTGACTTTTCCTGCTCTTTCAAAATCTAAGATATCTAAATTTGTTCCTAAATCCCAATGAGCTTTTGGTTCAAAATCAAACTTCCTAGGTTCTCCCCATCTTCTGATTTCAACATTATCTGCATCAGATTTACCAACTGGTACCTTAGGATTTGGAGTGTTTGGTAGCCTCATCATGCAAAATTGTATTTTATCCTCTACTTCAGCTAGCTCCACATCTAAGTTCTTTATATCTTCAGAAAGCTTTTTCATATCTGCAAAAAGGCTCTCTGTATCCTCACCTGCTTTTTTTAACTTTGCAACTTGAGCTGACTCTTGATTTCTCTTACTCTTTAAGTTCTCAACATCAACTAAAATTTGCCTTCTCTTTTCATCAAGTTCTAAAACATCATCAATATAGGATACATTATAGTTTGTTCCTCTAGACGTAATAAGGTTTTTAACTTCTTCTGTGTTTATTCTGATTCTTTTTAAATCTAACATTTTTTCACCCTCCTATAATTTTGTATAAAAAAAAGAGCCTATCATCCTAAAAGGGACGAAAGACTCCGCGTTACCACCCTAATTGATTATAATTAAATAATCCTCTTCACTTAATAACGGCCTTACCGTATTGCTCTTCGCAATCCCTCACAGGTGGATCACAATATAAACTAGTATCAGTTTTCACCAACCACTGACTCTCTAAACAGCTTATAATGCTACTGTCCTCTTCATCGGTTTAATATATTATTGTAATTTTATTATACACTTTATTGTTTATATGTCAAATATCTCTCTTGTCTGCATTTTTCGTACATATAATGTCTACTCCTAAATTCAATATGTTCTTACATACTATATCGCCTATCCTAATTGGAGATCCTACATTAATTCTACTAAGCGCCCTCGAACATTTAAGAAACAATTTCTTATCAATAGGTTTGTTAGTTTTCACTGATACCACATTTATTTTAGCACCTTTAATCCTAACTAATGAAGTAAAAACTTCCATGTCACAATCTTCAAGCTCTTCTTCACAATCACTGCAATTTTCCTGGGTTTGCACCTTAATCACCTACATTTCATCGAATTCCTTTATTCTTCCTTTAACTATAAAAGATCCTTTAGAACTTTTTACTACATCATTTATACTTTTATTTGTTTCTCTTGCAAGAATAGATACGATTCTGTCAAAACAATATGAGCCTTCACATTCTCCAAATGTCACCCCTGTCCTTCTTTTTACACCTTCAACTGTTCTAGCTCCTAAAGGTCTTCTAATAGAATCTACTATTTCACCTTCAGTAATAGTTTCGCACATGCAAATAACCTTTCCATACTTTTTATCCACACTTATTAGTTGATTCTTATCTTCTTCGCTTAATTCTCTAAACCTAAATATCTCTCTTCTTTTATCAATGAAATCCTTTTTCAATTTTGCATTTAGATTTCCTACTATTGTTTCACATACCATTTGGGCAATTGATGGGGCCATAGTAACTTCTGCGTAATTCTTTCCAGCAATTTTAATGTAACCCTTATCAATTAAGCTATCATCTATTATAATAGGATCCTTAAAATATTTATAATGGAAAAATCCACTTACGTCCTTTTCTTCTATGCCTTTTAAAAGCCCACCTAAGGTTTCTCTCATTTTTTGAAAATCATAGCTCCTAGAGCTCTCCGCAGTAATAATTGTGTTTCCATGAGTACTATTTATTCTACTTAAAATCTCATCTTTTTCAGTTAAAGTAAGTATTACTTTATCTACATTTCCCTTAAACTTCTTGCTAACTAAAATTGAATTTAATGTTTTTGTCTTAGAGATTTTCTTTTCTTTTTCAATTTGATAATCTATTTTAGGTGTTGTATTAATAACTGTCTTACATGTAAATTTATTTTTATTAGTTACTATTTTATATCCTCTTGATATCTTTTGGATATCCAGCACTTCCTCTTCAAGCTTAAAGTTCACTCCATTATCAAAAGCAACTTCTCCATAAGCTATTGCAAGATCATAGGGCGCAACAACACCTGTGTTTTTAGAGTATAACGCTTTTGTTACAGGAATATTTAAGTTGGGTTCATGTTCATAGATATACTTACCTTCTACTATCTCTAAGTCTTTAATACCTCTTTTAATTGATTCTTGATACAAATCCTCAATTTTCCTTTCTTGCTTGTAATTCTGGGCAATTATATATGATCCACACCTTTTGAAAGGTACATTAAACTTGTTTGTTATTTCCTCAAACATTGAGTTACCAATTGTTTCTAATTTGGACATCAATGTATCGTCACTTTCAACTCCATCATATACTATAGCGGAATTAACATTTGCAACCTCGTCTGCGATATCATATTCTTTTTCAATTAAAGCTATATTTAGACTATATTTTGAGAGCTCATAAGCTACAGCACACCCGATTATTCCTCCACCTAGTATAAGCACATCATAATCCATTAAATTTCCCCCTTATTGTAAAAAACCTTATGCCTATATTAATTAAGTCCACTTCTATTATATTCCCTTTTTTGCTTTCAAACACTAATTCATTTAAAATTAATTCAAAAAATCTTCTAATTTTGTACTATTAATTCTATAAACTGAATTTATTACTAATGTGTCTCTATACTGAATTTTTTTTGGTTTTTGGCATTTATCTATTTTAACTACTATAACTGGGGTAAATATAAATACTAAAGTAAATATAACACTAGTTAGAATAGCCTTCTTCATATATAAGCCTCCAATTCTATTTGATTCTTATATTTTTTACAATAATGCTTAATTTAAATCAAAAAGAAAAAGATATGCAAAACGCATACCTTTTCTGCTTATTATTATTTACTTAAATCACCTAATAGTTTACCTAACTGATTAATGTAATCTCCATATTTAGCCCAATCACCAGTTTTCTGAGCATCCAATGCTTTTTGATATAAGTCATTGGCTTGTTTTAACTTAGTACTATCTATACCAGTTGTTGCTGGTGTAGTACTAGGTTTAGTGGTTCCTGGAGTTACTGTGCTTGGAATAATAGTGTTACTATTAAAATCCGTATTGAATATCTGCGTTAACGCACTATCAATATTTTCTGCTAGAACAGTCTTATCTCCATAGTTTACTACTACTCTCTTTATTTCTGGTATACTTGAAGTTCCATTGGCCCTTAAGTATATTGGTTCAATATAAATAAGCGAATTCTTTATAGGAAGAATTATAGTATCTCCAAATAAAACTTGTGACCCTTCCTTATTCCACAATGATAATTGTGAAGAAATAGTCGTATCTTGATTTAATAATTGTTTAAACTGATATGGACTAGACAAAGATGTAGTAGATGGGAATCTATACATTACAAGTTTTCCATAGTTCTCTGCATCCATTCTCGCCCCAAAAAGTGATATCATAAGGTCCTTATTTCTTACGTTAAAGTAATCAATAAGTACCATTTCTTCTTTAGTCTCGCCAGGAAGCTTCATATAAACATAAGATGTTTCATTAGCAATTTTTTCTCCACCAACTTGCTTTTGATTTTGAGCTATCTGCCAAAGATCATCTCCATTATAGAATACTCCTGAATCTGTAACATGATACTTACCCATCATATTACACTGAATCTTAAACATATCTTCAGGATATCTAAAATGTTGTTTGATATCAGCTGGAATCTTATCTGCGCTCTTAAATAAATCAGGGAAAATCTTAGAATAACTCTTTGCTATTGGATCAGTATTATCAACTATATAGAAATTTGTAGTACCGTTTACCGCATCCATAACTACTTTAATTGAATTTCTCATATAGTTATCACCATTACTATCTGGCTGAGAGTAAGGATATCTATCTGAAGTTGTATAAGCATCAATAATCCAATATATCTTACCATTTGATATAACTGCATATGGGTCTTTATCATAGGTTAAGAATGGAGCTATTTTATTAACTCTGTCCATTACATTTCTATTTATAATTATTTTACTTTTTGATGTAATATTTCCTGAAAGTAAAAAGCTCATCTCTCTTTCATTTATTGCAAATAAAAGCTTGTTAATACCTGTCATCTTAATTCCAGCAGTTCCATTATAATCACTTGTCTGGTTTCCTGCTCCTTTTGGATAATCAAACTCATGTAGTGTATTATCTACTACAGCATAGTCTTTAATTTTCTCTCCAAAATATATTCTTGGCTCAGTAATCTTGATATCAGTAGCATTTGCAGGAGGAATGTCCTTAATTACAAAATCTGGCTTTCCTTCACTAGTTACTGAACTTACCTTACTCATCGCAACACCGTATCCATGAGTATATACTAAATGTTTATTAGACCATGTACTTGATTTTTGATCTAATGCACTTACATCAATTTCTCTTGGAGCTACAAATACTTGAGTTCCTTTTCCATTGATATTATATCTATCTACATCTAAATCGTTAAATTTATAGTAATACTTAATTACTTGTGTTTGATTATAAAATTCAAGCGCTTGAGCATATGAATTTACTTTAATGTTATTTATTGTATCTTTGTTAGCATTCAAATCATCTTTAGTTAAATCATTTGCCACATTAAATGGTTTTTCAGTAACATTTTTAAGATTAAATGCACTTCTGGTAAAATCTATATTGTACTTAATATATTTGGTTTCTAAGTTTTTCTCGTTTGATTTTACATATAAATTTTGAGCTATAGCAGAAACTGCTCCATTTAATATCATCAACCCAAATATTAAACAAATGGATACTATGATTGGTTTAATCTTTCCAGCTAGAACACTAGCGAATATAACCACTGCTGAAATCACACACGCTACTATAATAATTTTGTAAAACAATAATGTGATATTTACATCTGTATAACCTCCGCCAAAAACAACTCCCCTTGTGCTATACACCAACTTCAAAGATTTTATTACATATCCTACAGATAATAATAAAATAATCAATGAAGAAACTACTGCAAGTTGTTTTCCAGCAAACTTTCTAATTCCACTGTTTTTTATGTTTATTCCTCTTATAGAGGTTGGCAAATCACCAGTTAAAATCTTACCCTTAAAACTTAAAATAAAGTAAGTTACAAAAGTTACTACTATTAGTAGAACTAACAAAGTCATTAGTACTCCATATAGAGATTCAATCAATGGCAACTTAAATACATAAAAAGATATATCTAAGTGGAAAATTGGGTCTTTCTTATGGAAAGAAACTGAATTAGTAAATTGAAGTATTCTGTACCAGTAAGTTGATGCAAAGGAAAAAGAAATAAAGAATGAAACTACTAGATTTGATATTATAAATATTCTCTTTTCTAATTTCTCCTTTTCTGCATTTACTATTGAAACCCTTCTAAATGCAGTTATGCTTTTTCTTAAGCTCTTGTAATACACCCATATTCCAATATAGCTTATTAGGAAAATTGGTATCATGAGCTTTAATGTTGCTATTATTTTAGTCAAAAAAACACTTGTATATCCTACTTCATTAAACCATTTAATATTGATAATAAAATTAACCATGTTATCTAAAAATCCAACTAAGAATACAACCAAAATAACAGCTATTACTATTGATATTTTTTTCTTCACAAAATCACCTCTTATTTTAATCCTATTATTTTACCAAGCTTTTTGTTTTTAGTTTCTATAGCACCAACAGGACATAATTCTTGACAACAAAAACACCTTATACAATTACTATAATTCCATTTTGGTATTAATTTATCCCCATGATTTACAAAGGATATAACTTTCGGTTTTTCAGGGCATACTTCGTCACATCTTTTACACCCAACACATTTCTCTTCAATTACAACTGGATTTGGTGCAATCATTCCAGTCAAAAAGCTTGTAACTGTTGGATTTACAAAATGAAAACTTCCTCCCTTTCTCGAAAGCTTAAAGTCTTTACATTTCATATCTTCTATTTTTTTTCCTAGTACCTCTATATCTTCTGGTAATACTGCCCCCCAATTAGTGTCATGTGCTTCTTTTAAAAACGGAACTGTTAAAACATTATCATAACCTATTAAACGTACAGCAACGGAATCAACTGCTGTAAGACATTTTCCCATGATAATTGTATCCATTTTTTTAGCATCACCATTTTTAGGACCATTTCCCTCCATTGCTATTATACCATCTAATATTGCAAAATTAGTGTTTATTACAGAATTTACATCTAGTAGCATTTTGCTAAAATTATGTGCATCAGGCATTCTAGTATGCCAAGTTGCTTTCTGCGCTCCTGGAACACACCCGAATTGATTTTTTACTGCTCCAGTATAGTATGCCATAGCGTGAGTTTTAAGTTTAGGAAGTGTAATAACTACATCTGCTTCATATGGTCCTCTAGCAACATTCCATGATTTGCATAGAATTGAATTGTCTAATTTCACATGTACACTATCTTTAAAATCATCAAATTTTACTCCATATCTCTCGGCAACCTCCATTAATCCAGAACGTTCTGCAGCCTTTCTAGAGTCACCAAAGCCTGGAGAATCACCGAAACTTATGTCATCGCTATATTCTTTTATTATTCTAATAACTGCCTCAAAAACTGTATAATGGGTAATTACAATAGATCCTTTTTCTTCTACACTAAGAAAATTTGGTTTAATTAAAACCTTACTATTCTCAGGTATCAAGTTCCTTAAAAAAGAGTCCCCACCAAGAAGTTCAAAACCCTCTCTAAGTGTATTTTCAATAAGTTCTACATTATATTCATTGCATTTCAAAAGAGCTACTTTTTCCAAATTAAATCCCCCTTACCTTTTAGTTATAACATTTAATAAAGAACATTACTATACCAAGGCTACATATTTTAATTTCTATCATCACAATATTTTAATAGCTCTAATTCCTTATCTCCCTCTACTATTAAATGGTGATTTTTAATAATAAAAAGAAGTCTTTCATCCTTAATATGATTCCTTAGCATATTATAACTAATTTCACCATGATTATAATAAGAATCTACAAATTCTATATTTTCATACTTTCTTAGCTTTTCTCCAAAAAGCTTTGTTAGAATTACCATCATAGCCTTTTCAATTACATTTATTTTTCTATTACCCTTCCCTATATCATGCAAAAGAGCTGCTTTTATAATTCTATCTACTTTTACTTCTCTATATTCAATACTACTATTTATCATTTCAATTGATAATTTTGCTACTCTTACACAATGCTTTTGTTCACTTTCCTTTAAATTAAAAAACATTTCCTTTTCATATTCATCTAAATATTTTATAGAAAATGCAATGTCACTCTCCCGCATTTTAGAAAATATTGATAAAAAAAATTGTCGCAATCTATACAGGCTATTCACCCCCTCTAAATTTCCCTAACTTTGATTCTAATACTATACCTTATCTATTTCAACTTCAACTTTTATATTATTAATGTTTTCTTATATAATACCAATAGTATTAATATATAAAAGTGAATAAAAAAAAGCCCAGAAACCATAACTACTTATAGTTCAAGGACTTTTTAAAATGGTGGAGATTAAGGGATTCGAACCCTTGACCCCCTGCGTGCAAGGCAGGTGCTCTCCCAGCTGAGCTAAACCCCCATATGGTGGACCTTCAGGGACTCGAACCCCGGACCAACCGGTTATGAGCCGGTTGCTCTAACCAACTGAGCTAAAGATCCAAATAATCTGGCAACAACCTACTCTCCCACAGGGCCTCCCCTGCAGTACCATTGGCGCGATAAGGCTTAACCGACCTGTTCGGTATGGGAAGGGGTGTTACCCTTAACGCCATAATCACCAGATAGAGAATAATTTATTCTCTGAAAATTGCACAAGAAAAAGTTAAAGATTATTGGTCAAGCCCTCGACCTATTAGTATTAGTCAGCTGAACACATTGCTGTGCTTACACCTCTAACCTATCAACCTGGTGTTCTTCCAGGGGTCTTACTAACTTACGTTATGGGAAATCTCATCTTAGGGTGGGCTTCACGCTTAGATGCTTTCAGCGTTTATCCCGTCCCAACATAGCTACCCAGCGATGCCACTGGCGTGACAACTGGTGCACCAGAGGTTGGTCCATCCCGGTCCTCTCGTACTAAGGACAGCTCCCTTCAAATTTCCTACGCCCGCGACGGATAGGGACCGAACTGTCTCACGACGTTCTGAACCCAGCTCGCGTGCCGCTTTAATGGGCGAACAGCCCAACCCTTGGGACCTACTTCAGCCCCAGGATGCGACGAGCCGACATCGAGGTGCCAAACCTCCCCGTCGATGTGGACTCTTGGGGGAGATCAGCCTGTTATCCCCGAGGTAGCTTTTATCCGTTGAGCGATGGCCCTCCCACGAGGAACCACCGGATCACTAAGCCCGACTTTCGTCCCTGCTCCACTTGTATGTGTCGCAGTCAGGCTCCCTTCTGCCTTTGCACTCTACGAACGATTTCCAACCGTTCTGAGGGAACCTTTGGGCGCCTCCGTTACATTTTTGGAGGCGACCGCCCCAGTCAAACTGCCCACCTAACAATGTCCCGTCACCAGTTTCATGGTGACCGGTTAGAACCTCAGTACTGCCAGGGTGGTATCCCAAGGATGACTCCACAGAGCCTGACGACCCTGTTTCCAAGTCTCCCACCTATCCTGTACAGACAATACCGAAATTCAATGCTAAGCTACAGTAAAGCTCTACGGGGTCTTTCCGTCCAATCGCGGGTAGCAAGCATCTTCACTTGCACTACAATTTCGCCGGATTTATTGTTGAGACAGTGCCCAAGTCATTACGCCATTCGTGCGGGTCAGAACTTACCTGACAAGGAATTTCGCTACCTTAGGACCGTTATAGTTACGGCCGCCGTTTACTGGGGCTTAAGTTCACACCTTCGCTTACACTAAGTGATCCCCTTAACCTTCCAGCACCGGGCAGGCGTCAGCCCCTATACTTCAGCTTTCGCTTTAGCAGAGACCTGTGTTTTTGTTAAACAGTTGCTTGGGCCTATTCTCTGCGGCCTCTCATAGAGAGGCACCCCTTCTCCCGAAGTTACGGGGTCAATTTGCCGAGTTCCTTAACAATAATTCTTCCGCTGGTCTTAGGATTCTCTCCTCACCTACCTGTGTCGGTTTGCGGTACGGGCACCATAATCCTCGATAGAAGCTTTTCTTGGCAGTGTGGAATCAGATACTTAAGCTCTAAGAGCTCTTCCCCATCACACCTCATCATTAATTAAACGGATTTTCCTGTCTAATCTGACTAAATGCTTAGACACACATCCAATAGTGTGCACATCCTATCCTTCTGCGTCACTCCATTTCTCAAACGGACGCTGGTGGTATCGGAATATCAACCGATTGTCCATCACTTACGCCTTTCGGCCTCAGCTTAGGCCCCGACTAACCCTGAGCGGACGAGCCTTCCTCAGGAAACCTTAGGTTTTCGACCAAAGAGATTCTCACTCTTTTCTCGCTACTTATGCCAGCATACTCTCTCCTGTACAGTCCACCACTCCTTACGGTATAGCTTCTGCCCATACAGGATGCTCCTCTACCAAAAACGTATAAATACGTTAATCCATAGCTTCGGTGGTAAGTTTTAGCCCCGGACATCTTCGGCGCGGGATCTCTCGACTAGTGAGCTATTACGCACTCTTTTAATGAGTGGCTGCTTCTGAGCCAACATCCTAGTTGTCTTAGAAATCCCACATCCTTTTCCACTTAACTTACACTTTGGGACCTTAGCTGATGATCTGGGCTGTTTCCCTTTTGACTACGGATCTTATCATTCGCAGTCTGACTGCCGAAATAAAAGTAAATGGCATTCGGAGTTTGATAGAGTTCAGTAACTGTTGTCAGCCCCTAGCTCATTCAGTGCTCTACCTCCATTACTCAGTTAATCGACGCTAGCCCTAAAGCTATTTCGAGGAGAACCAGCTATCTCCGAGTTCGATTGGAATTTCTCCGCTATCCACAGCTCATCCCATGGTTTTTCAACACCAACGGGTTCGGACCTTCACGAAATTTTACTTCCGCTTCATCCTGTCCATGGATAGGTCACCCGGTTTCGGGTCTACGACATGCAACTAGTCGCCCTATTCAGACTTGGTTTCCCTTCGGCTCCGTACCATAAGTACTTAACCTTGCTACATATCGTAACTCGCTGGCTCGTTCTACAAAAAGCACATCACCACACTTTAAAGTGCTATGATCGGTTGTAGGCATACGGTTTCAGGTTCTATTTCACTCCCCTTCCGGGGTTCTTTTCACCTTTCCCTCACGGTACTTCTTCACTATCGGTCACCAGTTAGTATTTAGCCTTGGGAGGTGGTCCTCCCTGTTTCCCACAAGGTTTCACGTGTCTCGTGGTACTCTGGATCAGATCTAATGTTAGTTCTTTTCGCCTACGGGATTATTACCCACTATGATGGAACTTTCCAGTTCTCTTCAGCTAAAAACGCTCACCGTTAATGATCTGTCCACAACCCCGGAAACAAGTTTCCGGTTTGGGCTCTTTCCGTTTCGCTCGCCGCTACTCAGGAAATCGATTTTTCTTTCTCTTCCTTCGGGTACTTAGATGTTTCAGTTCCCCGAGTGTACCTTCCTATACCTATGTATTGAGTATAGGATAATATGCGTTAGCATACTGGGTTGCCCCATTCGGAAATCTCCGGATCACAGGCTATTTGCGCCTACCCGAAGCTTATCGCAGCTTATCGCGTCCTTCATCGGCTTCTGGTGCCAAGGCATTCTCCGTACGCCCTTTGTAGCTTGACCTTTTATATCGATAATAGATTTCATCAGCGATAACTAGTCTATTATCTAAATCTAACTTTTACATCAGAAACATAGACAATTAATTGTCTACTTTACTTTAACTTTCTTGTGCAATTTTCAAAGAACAATTGAAAGCGTTCCCTTTCGGTATTAATTACCGTTAGGTATTAGTCTTTCAAAATTAAACAGAGATAAAATAATTTTCCAGCTGTGTCTTGAGAATCTAATAAATTCTCTTTTACAAAGGTTAAACCCTTTGCATCGACTCCTTAGAAAGGAGGTGATCCAGCCGCAGGTTCTCCTACGGCTACCTTGTTACGACTTCACCCCAATCATCGCCCCCACCTTCGGCCGCTGGCTCCCTTACGGGTTACCTCACGGACTTCGGGTGTTGAAGACTCTCATGGTGTGACGGGCGGTGTGTACAAGGCCCGGGAACGTATTCACCGCGACATGCTGATTCGCGATTACTAGCAACTCCGGCTTCATGTAGGCGAGTTTCAGCCTACAATCCGAACTGGGATGAGTTTTTGAGTTTTGCTCCACCTCGCGGTCTTGCGTCTCTTTGTACTCACCATTGTAGCACGTGTGTAGCCCTAGACATAAGGGGCATGATGATTTGACGTCATCCCCACCTTCCTCCGCGTTAACCACGGCAGTCTCAATAGAGTGCTCAACTTAATGGTAGCAACTAGTGATAAGGGTTGCGCTCGTTGCGGGACTTAACCCAACATCTCACGACACGAGCTGACGACAACCATGCACCACCTGTCTTCCTGCCTCGAAAGGCTTCCCCAGTTACGGGTAATTCAGGAGATGTCAAGTCTAGGTAAGGTTCTTCGCGTTGCTTCGAATTAAACCACATGCTCCGCTGCTTGTGCGGGCCCCCGTCAATTCCTTTGAGTTTTAATCTTGCGACCGTACTTCCCAGGCGGAGTACTTATTGTGTTAACTGCGGCACAGAAGGAGTCGATACCTCCTACACCTAGTACTCATCGTTTACGGCGTGGACTACCAGGGTATCTAATCCTGTTTGCTCCCCACGCTTTCATGCCTCAGTGTCAGTTACAGTCCAGTAAGTCGCCTTCGCCACTGGTGTTCTTCCTAATCTCTACGCATTTCACCGCTACACTAGGAATTCCACTTACCTCTCCTGCACTCTAGATATCCAGTTTCAAATGCAGCACCCAAGTTAAGCTCGGGTATTTCACATCTGACTTAAATATCCACCTACGCATCCTTTACGCCCAGTAAATCCGGACAACGCTTGCCACCTACGTATTACCGCGGCTGCTGGCACGTAGTTAGCCGTGGCTTCCTCCTTGGGTACCGTCATTATCGTCCCCAAAGACAGAGCTTTACAACCCGAAGGCCTTCATCGCTCACGCGGCGTTGCTGCATCAGGCTTTCGCCCATTGTGCAATATTCCCCACTGCTGCCTCCCGTAGGAGTCTGGACCGTATCTCAGTTCCAATGTGGCCGATCACCCTCTCAGGTCGGCTACGCATCGTGGCCTTGGTGAGCCGTTACCTCACCAACTAGCTAATGCGCCGCGGGTCCATCTCATAGTGGATTACTCCTTTGATCAGACTGCCATGCGACAATCTGATATTATGCGGTATTAATCTCCCTTTCGGAAGGCTATCCCCCTCTATGAGGCAGGTTACCCACGTGTTACTCACCCGTCCGCCGCTAGAAACCGAAGTTTCTCGCTCGACTTGCATGTGTTAGGCACGCCGCCAGCGTTCGTCCTGAGCCAGGATCAAACTCTCAATTTAAAAGTTTGAATAGCTCAAATTTTGGTCTACTACCGAAGTAGCATACTAAAACTCTAAGTAAACTTTGACATTTACTTATTTGTCTGAAACTAATTGTTAAAAACTTTCATTCCAGAAGAATTGCTGGTTTATATTTATTTACCTCTGTTTAATTTTCAAAGACCAATTTGTTTCGCTATCATTTCTGACAGCTTTTATATAATATCATAAACAGTTTTAATTTGTCAACATTTATTTATGATTTATATTTTATTTTTTCGCCCCTCATCTAAGGGACAAGTGTTATTCTATCACATAAATTTGACCTAATTAGTGTAATAACGCCTAAATAGTAGAATTAACCTTATAATCCTTAAAAAATCTACTATATGCTTCATATTTCTTATACTGATACACTAGGATATGTATACATTATTTTATATATACTTCTAAGTTATTATGCTCCTTTTCTTCAAACCTTATTCCTAATCTTAATATAACTTCATACATTAAGATATATAATATTGAGTAATTCTTTATTATTTTCTTTAGCTGTATTGTATTAATCTTAGTATAATATAAATCTGAAATAAAACATTATGTATATAATTTTCAGTTAATCCGTATAAAAAAAGAGCTACTTTATTCAAGTAACTCTTTTATGACTATCTACAAATCTATTCTTCTAGATTACCTTCTTCTAGTATTTCGACTTCTTCACCATCTATTATCTCAATATCGTCTAATTCATCTACTTCTTCACTTGCATTGATTTTAGCAATAGCTACAATTGTTTCTTCTTCACTATTCCTCATCAACTTAACACCAAGTGTATTTCTACTGGTAACAGATACATTTGACACTAAAATTCTTATAGCAACTCCATTATTATTTATTATCATTAATTCGTCGCTATCTTTTACAACTCTAGCACCAGCGATTTTACCAGTCTTATCAGTAACCTTATAAGTTATAAGACCTTTACCACCTCTTCTTTGAAGAGTATATTCTTCTACTGGAGTTCTCTTACCATATCCATTTTCACTAACGACAAGTAAATCTTCACCAGGAACAGCAATATCCATACAGATTGCAATATCATCTTTTCTAAGAGTTAATGCCTTAACACCTGCTGCTGTTCTACCCATTGCTCTTACGTTTTGCTCATTAAACTTAATAGAATATCCATCTTTAGTTACTACAACTATATCTGCATCTCCACGAGTAAGTTTAACTTTTATTAATTCATCATCATCATTAAGGGATATTGCTCTCAAACCATTTTTTCTAATAGCTGAAAACTGCGTTAAAGTAGTTTTCTTAACTAACCCAAGTTTTGTACCCATTACTAAGTATCCTTCTTGATTAAGATCTTTTATAGATATAACGGCTTGAATTTTTTCTTCTGGTTCCAAAGGCAAAATATTTACCAAATTTGTTCCTTTTGCAACTCTTCCTGCATCAGGAATCTCATAACCCTTTAATTTATATGCTTTACCTAAATTGGTGAAGAATAATATATTATTATGAGTAGAAGTAACAAATATATGCTCTACAAAATCATCTTCTTTTGTAGTCATAGCATGTATTCCCTTACCTCCTCTTTTCTGAGCAGTATATGCATCTACAGAAATTCTCTTTATGTAACCACTATGAGTTAATGTGATTACCACTTCTTGTTCCTGAATTAAATCTTCAAAATTTATTTCATTTGCATTTCTTTCAATTAGAGTTTTTCTCTCATCACTAAACTTTCTTTTTATTTCTAAAAGTTCTTCCTTGATTATATTTAACACTAATTCTTCTTTTTCTAGTATTTCTTTTAATTTTAGAATAAGTTTAAACAACTCATCATACTCAGATTGAATTTTTTCTCTTTCAAGACCTGTTAATCTTTGCAATCTCATATCAAGAATAGCTTGAGCTTGTTTTTCAGAAAGTCCAAAATTGCTCATTAAGTTGTTTCTTGCTTCTTCAGTTGCTTTTGAAGCTCTTATTACTTTTATTACTTCTTCAATACGATCAAGTGCAATTATTAATCCTTCTAAAATATGAGCCCTTGTAAGAGCCTTGTCTAATTCAAATTGAGTTCTTCTTCTAATAACTTCCTTCTGAAAATCAAGATAATGAACTAGAATTTGTTTTAAATTAAGTACTTGTGGCTCATTATTTACGATAGCTAACATTATAATTCCAAAAGTATCTTGAAGTTTAGTATGCTTATATAATTGATTTAGAACAACATTTGCATTTGCATCTTTTTTTATCTCAATTACAATTCGCATACCTTCTCTATCTGATTCATCTCTAAGGTCTGAAATTCCTTCTATTTTTTTATCTTTAACAAGTTCAGCAATATTCTCAATCAATCTTGCCTTGTTAACTTGATATGGAATCTCATTAACTATAATTTTAAATCTGCCTTTTTCTTCTTCTATTTCTGCCTTTGCTCTAACTAGAACCTTACCTCTTCCTGTCTCATAAGCATCTCTAATCCCTGCTGTACCAAAAATTATTCCTGCTGTTGGAAAATCAGGTCCCTTTATTTGTGTCATTAATTCGAGTATAGTAATTTCAGGATTATCAATAAGAGTTATTACTCCATCTATTACTTCTCCAAGATTATGTGGTGGAATATTAGTAGCCATACCAACCGCTATTCCAGAAGAACCATTAACTAAAAGGTTTGGAAATCTTGAAGGTATTACAGAAGGCTCTTTTTCCTCACCATCAAAATTGGGAATAAAATCAACTGTATTCTTATCTATATCTCTTGTCATTTCCATTGCAATTTTACTCATTCTTGCTTCTGTATAACGCATAGCAGCTGGTGAATCTCCATCAACAGAGCCAAAGTTTCCATGCCCATCAACAAGAGTATTTCTTAATGAAAAGTCTTGTGCCATTCTTGCAAGCGCATCATAAACAGCTGTATCACCATGTGGATGGTATTTACCTAAAACATCTCCAACTATTCTAGCGCATTTTCTATATCCTTTATCAGGAGAAAGTCCTAATTCATGCATTGAAAACAATATTCTTCTATGTACTGGCTTTAAACCATCTCTTACATCAGGAAGAGCACGACCGATAATAACACTCATTGCATAATCTAAATAAGAATTTTTCATCTCGCGCTTTATATCAACAGGTAAAATTCTTCCTTCATTTGCCATTAATCACACCTCTTCAATCTATATATCTAGGTTGCTAACTTTTTTAGCATTTGCAGTAATAAAATTTCTACGAGGTTCAACCTTATCCCCCATAAGTAATGTAAATATCTCATCAGCAGCGATTGCATCTTCAACATTTACTTGTAACAATGTTCTTTTTTCTGGATCCATAGTAGTCTCCCAAAGCTGGGTAGCATCCATTTCTCCAAGACCTTTGTATCTTTGAATATTTATACTATTGTCTTTTCCACCTAATTCTTTAAGAAGTAAATCTTGTTCTTTTTCACCATAGGTATAATATTCTTTTTTGTTTTTCATATTTTTATACAAAGGTGGTTGAGCAATATAAACATGTCCTTGCTCTACTAATTCTTTCATGTATCTATAAAAGAAAGTTAAAAGTAGGGTTCTAATATGTGCACCATCAACATCAGCATCTGTCATAATAATAATTCTACTGTATCTTATTTTCTCAATATCAAAATCTTTACCAATACCTGCTCCAAATGCGGTTATCATATCTCTGATAGCTTCATAACCTAGTATTTTATCTAACCTTGCTTTTTCAACATTCATTATTTTTCCTTTTAAAGGAAGAATAGCTTGGAATTTTCTATCTCTACCTTGTTTTGCAGAACCTCCAGCAGAATCTCCTTCGACTAGATAAATTTCACATTCCTCAGGATCTTTTGATGCACAATCTGAAAGCTTTCCTGGCAATGTACTTCTCTCTAAAACGGATTTTCTTGTAAGCTCTCTAGCTTTTCTTGCAGCTTCTCTTGCTCTTGCAGCCATAAGTGCTTTATCTATAATTATCTTTCCAACTGCAGGATTTTCTTCTAAGTAAGTTCCTACACCATCTCCAACTATACTATCTACTATTCCTCTGACTTCACTATTACCAAGCTTTGTTTTTGTTTGACCTTCAAACTGTGGATCAGTAAGTTTTATAGATATAACAGCTGTCAAACCTTCTCTAATATCATCACCAGTTAAATTCTTATCATTTTCCTTAAGATAACCATATTTTTTAGCATAGTCATTTAGCACTCTTGTTAGAGCAGATTTAAAACCTTGAAGATGAGTTCCACCCTCGATAGTATCGATATTATTTGCAAATGAAAATATGTTCTCTATGTAACCATCATTGTATTCTAAAGCAATTTCAACTATA
Organism: uncultured Clostridiaceae bacterium; assembly: GCA_963791805.1. GTDB lineage: Bacteria > Bacillota > Clostridia > Clostridiales > Clostridiaceae > JACMJL01. The sequence continues at coordinate 563,955 of CAWBTU010000003.1, read as the reverse complement.
TAATCATCTTTTTTACCCTCTACATACATAGGTTCTTGCTGAAGGCTTTCTTTATTTCTGTTTAGGTAAGTAACAAAAGATTTTATTCCTCCTTCATAAAAAAAAGTCTCCTTTTGATCTGTTCTTTCATCAATAAAATCTAAAGTAATTCCTTTATTTAAAAATGCTAATTCTCTTAATCTATTTGAAAGTGTCTCATAATCAAAATCAATTTCCTCAAAGATTTCTGGATCGGGTTTAAAGTATGTTTTAGTACCATGTCCTTCACTTACGCCAATTTCTTTAAACTCACTTATTACTTTTCCTTTTGAAAAAGATTGAGTCCAAATATGACCTTCTCTTTCTACCTCAACGATACATAGTTCAGAAAGAGCATTTACAACTGACGCACCAACTCCATGAAGACCTCCAGACACTTTGTATCCTCCGCCACCAAATTTTCCTCCTGCATGCAATACAGTCATGATTACTTCTACCGTTGGTTTTTGCATTTTTGGATGTAAACCAACAGGCATCCCCCTACCATTATCAATAACTGTTATTCCATTATCTTTATGAATAAAGATTTGAATGTAATCACAAAAACCTTGCAATGCTTCATCAATACTATTATCAACTATTTCATATACCAAATGGTGAAGTCCTCTTAAACTAGTACTTCCTATATACATTCCAGGTCTTTTTCTTACAGCTTCAAGGCCTTCTAGTACTTGAATCTGTGTCTCATCATAACTTTCTTTAAATTCTGTCATTGAAATCCTCCTCCTAACTTTATTTATCTTTCGGTGTTGTAGCACATTATTTCTGTTCTCTTACTAAGTGTAGAGGAAGAAATAGGAGAAAGATAAATCTTACTTTTTTTATTTACTTCTGCAACAATACAAGATTTTGGTACTTCATTATTAACTCTTTCCACAAAACCATCTTCTTCAGCCATTCTAAGAAACTGTGTAGTGTCTGAGCTGTAACTTGCAGTTTCAATATCTAAAATTCCAATTATATCTTTTATTGGAACCACCACATTCTCTCCTAAATGTAAAAACATTTTCTTCCTCCTCAAAATTAATTTTACTCGTTAACAGTGCCATTACTAACTTTAAATATTTTAAAATTATCTTCTAAATAATTTGATAACTCTTCAATACCTGTACAACTAATAATTGTTTGTTTATTTTCTAAAGAATTTAACACATACTTTTGCCTCTTAATATCTAATTCAGATAAAACATCATCAAGCAAAAGTACAGGATATTCTCCTGTTAATTCCCTTATTATTTCCATTGAAGAAAATTTAATAGTTAATACAGATGTTCTTTGTTGTCCTTGTGATCCATAATTTCTTGCATTAATTTTATTTATATAAACATTGAAATCTTCTCTATGTGGCCCATTTAAAGTTGTTCTTCTCTCTATATCACTTTTTCTTCCTTCAGAAATTAAATTTAACAATTCCATTTCGGCATTTTCTAAATTTTTAATATTTGAAATATATTTAAATTCTATTTCTTCTTCTCCACTAGTTATTTCATTATGAATTTTCCTACCTTTATCATTTAGTTTATTAATATATTTAAAACGCTCTTTAATAATATAAGCTCCAAATTTACTTAATTGAATATCATATACTTCTATTATTGCCAAATTTTTGTCATTCCATTTTCTAAGTAATGTATTTCTTTCATTAAGAACTTTATTATACTGAACTAAATTATAATAATACTTATTATCTAACTGGCAAAGTTCCATATCTAGAAGCTTTCTTCTACTAGCTGGAGCACCTTTGATTATTATTAAATCCTCTGGAGAAAACATAACAACATTAAAAACGCCTATTAAATCTGCAATCTTAGTTATTTTAATACTATTAACATTTGCTCCCTTTTTTCCTTCTTTAAAAATTTTTATTTCAATTTTTTTATCTAATCTTACCTTGCTAACATTAATACTTATATAAGCACTGTCAGAATTCCAATTTATTAATTCCTTGTCTTTATTAGTTCTATGAGATTTTGCCAAGGAACAATAATAAATGCCCTCTAAAACATTTGTTTTACCTTGAGCATTATCGCCAGTAAGAATATTAACACCCTTGCATAAGTTTAAATCTAATTTTTTATAATTTCTATAGTTAATAAAATGTAAATCTTTTATATACATAAACGCACCTATTCAATTATAGCATAATTAATTTAAATAATCCTGTAACTTTCACCATTTAATTCAATTACATCGCCTTTTTTTAATTTTTTGCCCCTTTGTATCTCTATATTACCGTTCAATTTAACTTCTCCACCTTGAATTAACATCTTAGCTTCAGACCCTAAAGAAACAGCACCAGCCCATTTCAAAAATGAATCTAATTTGATAATATCGGTATTTATTGTTATATCTTGCATTTCGTAGTCACATCCTTACTTAAATTTAATTACCTATTAATCTTACTGGTAAAACTAAATATGTGCAATTATCATTATCTTTGTTTTTTAATACACAAGGAGTTACACTACTAGAAAAATGCATAACAACTTCATCCTCTTCCATTATTTTCAAAACATCAATTAAATATTTTGAGTTAAATGCAATTTGTAAAGGTTGACCTTGCAATATTATATTTAACTCTTCTCTTACTTTTCCCAATTGAGAATTGGATGTTATTATCAAATTATCTTCTTCTATTTCAAATTTTACCAAATTTGTATTTCCCTCTTTAGCTACTAAAGAAGCTCTCTCTATGCAATCTAGTAAATTATTTCTTTTAGCTACTATTTTTAAATTATATTCTTCTGGAATAATTGAACTATATTTAATGAACTCGCCTTCAAGAAGCCTTGATATTACTCTAGTTTCACCTAGACTAAACAATATATGGTTTGAAGTGAATGTAATATTTACAATCTCATCCCCTTCTTCTAGTATTTTAGAAACTTCGCTTAATGTTTTTCCTGGAATAACTGCATTTAAAGAATTTTCATTATCCACATTATCATTTCTTAGAGCTAATCTAAAACCATCTAAAGCAACCAAATTCAATTTATTATCAACAATTTCAAAGAGTACTCCAGTAAGAATTGGTCTTGTTTCATCTTGAGCTATAGCAAAAATAGTTCCCTTTATCATATTTTTAAGTAATCTCTGAGAAATGCTAAATATCATATTCTCATTTATATTTGGTATATTAGGAAAATCATCAGCATTCATATGATTTAAATTAAATACTGATCTCTGACATTTTATTTCTAGAGTACTATTCTCTAAAGTAGTAATCTCAATAACATCATTGGGTAGTTTCTTTATAATTTCTCCAAAAAGTCTAGAGTCAACTACTATAGTACCATTTTCTAATATCTCTGTATTAATTTTAGTTTCGATACTTAAATCTATATCAGATCCTATAAGAGTTATCTCATTACCTGATGCCTTTATGTAAATTCCCTGAAGAACTGGTAGAGTTGATTTTCCAGTAATGGCCTTTTGAACTATTGAAATACCTTCTTGCAAAAAGGTTTTCTCACACTTAAATTTCATAAATTAATCCCTCCATTTAGTCACAAACATTTATTAATAATATATAGAATAGATAATATAATTTTTAGTAATAGTAGTAGTAGGGGCTGTGAGTATGTTAGTAAGTGGTTCAAACCCTTACTAACATTGATAAAATACATAAAAATAAGTGTGGATAAGTAAATACAAAATTATGACACTTATCCACATTGTTAGAAATATTTTTTATATTATTTTTAGTCCACAGGTATTTAAGAACTTAGTATAAACATGTGTTAACTATTTTTGAGTTAGCTTTTTTGTTAAGTCATTTATAGTGCTTTGAAGAGATTCATCAATCTTAAGATTCTGAGATATTTTCTCGTATGCATGAATTACTGTAGTATGATCTCTACCACCAAATTCTTCGCCTATCTTTGGTAAAGAAGTGTCAGTAAGTTTTCTAGAAAGGTACATTGCAATTTGTCTTGGGTATGCAATATTTCTAGTTCTTCTTGCTGATTTAAAGTCTTCTAATCTTAGATTAAAATAGTTAGCTACAATTTCTTGTATAAGTTCTATCGTTATTTGCTTAGAATTCTTACTTGAAATTATATCCTTTAAGGCTTCTGATGCTAAATCTACAGTAATTTCCTTGTTAGTAAGAGATGAAAAAGCTACAACTCTAATTAAAGCACCCTCAAGCTCTCTAATATTTGATTTTATTTTTGTTGCTATGTATGACATAACTTCATTTTGAATATTTAAATTCTCAACATCTGCCTTCTTTTTAAGAATTGCTATTCTTGTTTCGAAGTCAGGTGTAGCTACATCTGCAATAAGCCCCCATTCAAATCTTGATCTCACCCTATCCTCGAGAGTAGGAATTTCCTTAGGTGGGCGATCACTTGAAAGAATTATTTGTTTATTAGATTCATGTAGAGCATTAAAAGTGTGGAAAAATTCTTCTTGAGTTCTTTCTTTATTTGCAATAAATTGAATATCATCTACTAAAAGAACATCTACATTTCTATATTTATTTCTAAACTCTACGTTTTTATCGTCCTTGATAGAATTTATCAATTCGTTTGTAAATTTTTCAGATGATACATAAACAACTTTCGTATTAGGATTATTACTTAAAATATAATGACCGATGGCATGCATTAGATGTGTTTTTCCAAGTCCAACTCCACCATAAATAAATAAAGGATTATATGCTTTAGCTGGTGCTTCTGCAACAGCAAGACATGCAGCATGGGCGAATCTATTACTATTACCTATTACAAATGAATCAAAGGTATATTTAGGATTTAATGTGTTTGACATTTCATCGTTTAAAGGCAATTCATTTTTTATATCATTATTAATAGTAATAACTTGTGAATCAATACTATCTTCCATTTTTATAAAAAATTCTACTGAGAACTTTTGTGCAGTTGTTACATTTAAAGCATTTATTATTAAGTCTTTATATCTTGTCTCTAGGATACCTTTAGTAAAATCGTTCGGAACATTTAATTTAAGTGAATTCTTATCCATTGAAATAGGAACGATACATTTAATCCAAGTGTTGTAACTAACTTCAGTAAGTTCAGCTTCTATGATTTTTAAAGTTTTATCCCATAGTTCTTTCAGTTGGGCGTTCATTTTTTATCCTCCAGTCCATGCTAAAAAAATTTTTATAATAGTATCAACATTATATTAACAGAATTAATAACACTATTATAGGTTGTTGACAACTATAATAAAAAATATTCACACGTTGATAATTATGTTAATATGTGAATCTTAAATAAAGTTATTAACAAATTAATGAGTATTTATATTAACATTGCTAAATAATAAAAAACAAGGTATTTAGCAAAAAAATAAAAGGTAGTTACACTTTTTCTTAAAAATTAAACAAGTTATACACAATTCTATCCACACACTGTGTATAACTTAGTTGAAATTGAAGTTCCTTCTTAATAATATCAAAACATATTCATGTATTCAAGAACTTATCCACAAAAAAAATAATTTATTATATAACTATTAACATATGGTTATATAATAAGAAATATGCTGTTGTAATTTAATTTAAATATATGTAAATATATATTAGTACTATCATAAAAAATTAGTTCACCTATATAAGCCATTTTCTTGACATCTTATTACCTTGAATATATAATTAGAAAGTGAATCTACAAATATATATTTAATATTTTAGGTTTATTAGTAGATAGTAAGATATTGCTATATAGAAGTTGGGTTAAAGGAGGTGCTTTGGAATGAAGAAACAGACTTTTCAACCAAAGGTTAAACAAAGAAAGAAAGAACACGGATTTAGAAAAAGAATGAGCTCTGCAAACGGTAGAAACGTTCTTAGAAGAAGAAGACAAAAGGGAAGAAAAAAATTGACAGCATAAGGGCCGCTTAAGTGGCCTTTTTCTGTAATTGCAAAGAAGGAGTACATATGCATGAAAATTGAAAAACTACGCAAAAATTCAGAATTTAGAGCAGTGTACAGAAAGGGCAAGTCATATTCTAATGGTATTCTAGTATTATATGTATATAAAAATTATAAAAATAGAGATATAAATAGATTAGGTATTTCTGTCAGTAAAAAAGTTGGTAGTAGTGTAGTTAGAAACAGAGTTAAACGATTAATAAGAGAAGGCTACAGATTAAACAAGCATAGATTAAAAAATGGTTATGATTTTATTTTTATTGCAAGATCTACAATTGATGGAAGTAGTTATTTAGAGGTTGAAAAAGCATTAATTGATTTACTTAATAAATTTAAATTAGTAAATTAAATTTAAGTTATTAATTAAGGTAGGTAATAAAATTTATGAAAAAAATAATTATTAGTTGTATTAAATTTTATAGGAAAAGAATTTCTCCTTTAAAACAACCATGTTGTAGGTTTTATCCTTCTTGTTCTCAATATACATTAGAAGCTGTTGAGAAATATGGTGCTTTAAAAGGATGCTTCATGGGTATCAAAAGGATATTGAGGTGTCACCCTTTTAATAAAGGAGGATATGATCCTGTCAAATAAACAATATTGGGAGGTCAAAAGTTTTGCAAAACTTTTTTAATTCAATAGTTAATGTACTAAGTGATTTTTTCACTGTTATTCATGATCAAGGTGTATCTGTAGTTATAAGCAATCCTAATATTTCTTACGGTGTTGCAATAATTATATTTACATTAATAATTAGAACAATGTTGTTACCATTAAATATTAAGCAAATGAATTCGCAACTTAAGATGAGTGAAATACAGCCTGAGCTTAAAAAACTTCAAGAAAAATATAAAAATGATCCTCAAAAAGCTAACATTGAGGTAATGAAGTTTTACAAAGAAAAAGGTGTTAATCCGTTAGCAGGTTGTTTACCACTTTTAATTCAAATGCCTATATTGTTTGCTATGTTCTGGGTGTTTAAGGGTTTATTTAATGATATAACTCCTAAACCAAGTTTTTTATGGCTAAATAATTTAGGTGCCGCAGAACAAAATCTTAAAATTGCTGGAATGAATACATATATAAGAATTTTACCAATACTTTCTGGAGCATCTACTTATATTTCGTCTACGTTAATTGCTGTTAAAGGTGATAGCGCTCAAGCAAAACAAACTGCAACTATGAATATTTTTATGGGAATTATGCTAGTATTCATGAGTTGGAATATGAATGCAGCTTTAGTTATCTATTGGATAGTAGGAAATCTATATCAAATCACACAAACATATATTATGAAAAATTATAAGAAAAAGTCTTTAGAGGATGCTTAGGGGGTGTAAATTTCTATGAAAACTATTGAAATGACTGGTCGTACTGTTGATGATGCTACTAAAAACGCTTTAAAAGAGTTAAATGTTACAGAGGATAAGATTGAAGTAGAAATAATAGATGTTGGAAGCAAGGGACTTTTTAATAAAATTGGGGTTAAGCCTGCAAAAATTAAAGTAACAGTTAAAAGAGACTATATATATGATGCTAAAGAATTTCTTAACGATGTTTTAAAGGCTATGAATGCAAAGGCTGAAATTAAAATAGTTGAAACTGAGGATGCTATTAATATAACTTTAACTGGGCCGGATATGGGTATTTTAATAGGATATAGAGGGGAGACTCTTGATTCTCTTCAATATTTAGTAAGTTTAGTAGTTAATAAGGGTAAAGACGATAAATATAAGAGGGTAGTTCTTGATACTGAGAATTATAGAGCAAGACGAGAGGATACCTTAAAAAGGCTAGCTATGAAAGTTGCTAGTAAAGTTAAAAGTTCAGGTAAACTTCTTAAGCTTGAACCTATGAATCCTTATGAGAGAAGAATAATTCATGCAGCTTTGCAGAATGATCCATATGTTAATACTTATAGTGAAGGTGATGAACCCTTTAGAAGAGTTGTTGTTGATTTAAAGAAAGCCTAAGGGCTTTCTTTTTAATTTAGTGATAGGGAAGGAGCAAAACATGAAAGAATTTGATACAATTGCAGCTATATCTACAGGAATTTCTGAGGGCGGTATTTCTATTATTAGAATTAGTGGAGGAAACGCATTAAAAATTATTAGTAGCATATTTGAAGGGTAAGGCTGGAAGAAGTATAGAAAATATTGAAAGTTATTCAATGCGATACGGGCATATTGTTGCTTTAGAAAATAATGAGATATTAGATGAAGTTATAGTTACCTATATGAAGGGTCCTAAAAGCTTTACTGGTGAGGATACTATTGAAATAAATTGTCATGGTGGCATTATTGCTTCAAATAGAGTTTTACAAGAGGTAATTAGATGTGGCACAAGAATCGCTGAACCTGGTGAGTTTACTAAAAGGGCTTTTCTTAATGGAAGAATAGACTTAAGTCAGGCTGAAGCTGTTATAGATATAATACGTTCAAAGACTGAACTTTCAATGAAAACAGCATTGAGTCAATCAGAAGGGGTAATTTCAAAAGAAATTATAAAATTACGCTATAAATTATTAGAGATTATAGCACATATTGAAGCTACTGTAGATTTCCCAGAAGATGATTTAGAAGAAGTAACTTCTTCAGATGCTCAAAGTAAGTTAGAATTAATTTTACTGGAAGTGGATGGCCTAATTAATAAAGCTGATGAGGGTAAAATATTAAGAGAAGGACTTAGCACAGTAATTGTTGGTAAGCCTAATGTTGGAAAATCCTCATTACTAAATGCACTTCTAAGCGAAAATAGAGCTATAGTAACAGAAATTCCTGGAACTACAAGAGATATAATAGAAGAATATATAAATATTGATGGAATACCAATTAAAATTATCGATACAGCTGGTATTAGGGAGACAGAGGATTTAGTCGAAAAAATTGGTGTTAGTAAAACTAAAGAAGAAATAGTAAAAGCTGATTTAGTTATTCTGATGCTTGATTCAAGCAATATTTTGGATGATGAAGATAAAGAAATAATTATGTATGTAAAGGATAAAAAGTATATTATACTATTAAATAAGAGTGATATTGGCGGATTCCTTAATAAGGAAGATTTGAATAATTTGGGTGCAAGTAATATTATTGAAACTTCTATAAAATTTCAACTTGGAATAGATGAATTAAAGAAAAGCATTAGAGAATTGTTTTTCCAAGGTGAGATAAAAAGTAATGATATAATTATTACTAATTCTAGGCATAAGGAAGCTTTGATTAGGGCTAAATCTAGCATAGAAGCAGCTATTATTGCTTTAGGAAATACTTTTGCTATTGATTTAGCATCTATCGACATTAGAAATGCTTGGACTTATTTAGGAGAGATTTCTGGTGAAACTCTTGATGAGAATATTATAGATAAAATATTTTCAGAATTTTGTATTGGAAAGTAGGTATTGCTAGTGAAGTATTTTGCTGGAAGTTACGATGTAATTATAATTGGTGCAGGTCATGCAGGCTGTGAAGCTGCCCTTGCTAGTGCTAGACTGGGCTCTAAAACCCTTGTTTGCACTATGAACATGGATAGTGTTGCAATGATGCCATGTAACCCTAATATAGGGGGAACAGCTAAAGGACATTTAGTTAAAGAAATAGACGCCTTAGGTGGTGAAATGGGCAAAAATATAGATGATACTTTTATTCAAATGAGGATGTTAAATACTTCAAAAGGTCCAGCCGTTTATTCCTTAAGGGCTCAAGCAGATAAAAAGAAGTATTCAAGCCGTATGAAACATGTTCTTGAATTAGAAGAGAATATTACTATAAGGCAATTAGAGGTAGTAAATATTGAGACTGAGGATAATAAAGTTATTGGGGTTCTTACTAAAAATGGAGCTTATTTTGACACTAAAAGTGTTGTATTAGCTACAGGAACTTATTTAAAGGGTAAGATAATTATTGGTGATATTAGTTATAGTGGCGGTCCTAATGGATTATTTCCAGCAAATGATTTATCTCAGAGTCTTTTAGATATGGGAATTGAATTAAGACGATTTAAAACTGGAACACCAGCTAGAATTAATAGACGAACTGTAGATTTTTCTAAAATGATTGAGCAAACTGGTGATTCAAAAATAGTTCCATTCTCATTTATGAACGAAACTCTAGATAATGAACAAGTTTCTTGTTATTTAACTTATACAAATGAAAAGACTCATGAGGTAATTAAAAATAATATTGATAGATCACCGCTTTATAATGGTTCTATTAAAAGTGTTGGTCCAAGATATTGTCCTTCAATTGAAGATAAAGTTATGAGATTTCCTGACAAAGAAAAGCATCAAATCTTTATTGAACCAGAAGGTCTTGATACTGAAGAGATGTATGTAGGTGGAATGTCTAGTTCCCTACCTGAGGATGTTCAAATTTCTATGCTTAGGACATTACCTGGTCTTGAAAATGTCGAAATGATGAGAACAGCTTATGCTATTGAGTATGACTGTATAGATCCAACGCAACTTAGTTTGACACTTGAATTTAAAGATATTAGTGGACTGTTTTCTGCTGGCCAATTGAATGGAAGTTCAGGTTATGAGGAGGCTGGAGCTCAAGGATTAATTGCAGGTATAAATGCTGCACTTAAGATTAAAGGGGAAAGTCCATTTATATTAACTCGTTCTGATGCATACATTGGAGTGCTAATAGATGATCTTGTTACTAAAGGAACTAATGAGCCTTATAGGATGATGACTTCACGCTCGGAGTACAGGTTATTATTAAGGCAGGATAATGCGGATTTAAGATTAACTGAGTTAGGATATAACATTGGAATTGTAACTCAGAAACGGTATGATATTTTCTTAAGTCGAAAGGCTTCAATAGAAAGTGAAATTGAGAGAATTAAAAATTTACAGATTACTAATAAAGCTGAAGTAAATGAATTTTTAATTAGTATAGGGTCTTCAGAGCTTAAAAAACCTGCAAGCCTTTATGAATTAATTAAAAGACCTGAACTTAACTATATTCTAGTTAAACAATTAGATATTGACAGACCAAATTTAAATGATGATGTTTCTGAAGAAGTAAATATTATTTCAAAATATGAGGGTTATATAGAAAAGCAATTGGAACAGGTTAACCAATTTAAGAAGTATGAAAACAGAACGCTGGATGCTATAGTTGATTTTACAGAAGTAAAAGGATTAAGATTGGAAGCTATGCAAAAGCTTAATAAATTGAGACCAATTAGTATAGGTCAAGCTTCCAGAATCTCTGGAGTTTCTCCTGCGGATATTTCAGTCTTAATGATTTACTTAGAACAGCGGAAGAGAAGTAATAATATAGAAAGTTAGAGTGAGAATATTTATGGATTATTTCAACCTATTAAAAACCTCCTGTGAGGATGTGAATTTAACATTTAATGATTACAAATATGAACAATTTGTAAACTATATGAAACTTATTCAAGAATGGAATCAGAAGATGAATCTTACAGCTATAACCGAAGATGAGCAAATTATGAAAAAGCATTTTATTGATTCAATTAAAATTTTCAAATTTTCAGCTCTTGCAAATGATATCACTGGTATGGGAAAAGCTAAATCAATCATTGACATTGGCACAGGTGCTGGATTTCCAGGTATCCCTATGAAAATTATGATACCTGAAAACTCGCTTGTATTATTAGACTCTTTAAATAAAAGAATAACTTTTTTGAAAGAAGCTATTAATGAATTAAAGCTTGAAAATATAAGTGCTATACATGGTAGAGCTGAAGATTTTGCTAGAGAAAATAAATATAGAGAAAACTTTGATTTTGCTGTTTCAAGGGCTGTAGCTAATTTAGCTGTCTTAAGCGAGCTTTCTCTTCCATTTGTGAAAGTCGGCGGATATTTTATTGCCATGAAGGGACCATCTGTAGAAGAAGAAGTTAATGATTCTAAGAAAGCTTTATCTGTTCTAGGTGGTAAAATCGAAGATATTATTAAAATTGATATAGAAGACACTGATTTACAGCATAATATAGTAATTATTAAGAAAGTAAAACAAATTTCTGATTTCTATCCTAGAAAAGCTGGATTAATAAACAAAAATCCGTTAAAATAATGTATATATTTGTAATCTATTTGAATTATAATGTTGTGCTTAATTATATTTAATGTAAATATAAGGAAACTAAGAGGGATGGTTACGTATGGATAAAAATATAAATTATATATCTACGGAGATAATATTTCCTAATATTTATCAACCTAGAAAGTACTTTGATGAAGATGCTATAGAAGAATTAGCTCAATCTATAAAAGCTTTTGGAATCATTCAACCTATAACAGTTAGAAAAATGGGCGAAGGTCGATACGAGCTAGTTGCTGGAGAGAGAAGACTTAGAGCGGCAAAAAACTTGGACTCACTGAAGTCCCAACGGTAATTGTAGATATTTCAGAGCGTGATTCTGCTGCTATTGCATTGTTAGAGAATCTGCAACGAGAAGATTTAAATTATATTGAAGAAGCTGAGGCTTATGCTAATTTGATACATGATCATTCTTACACACAAGATAAGCTAGCTGAAATTATAGGAAAAAAGCAATCAACTATTGCGAATAAGCTTAGGCTGTTGAAATTAGATCAGAGTATTCGCAAAGACCTTTTAGAAAATAAATTAACCGAAAGACATGCAAGGGCATTATTAAAACTTACAGATTTAAATTCTCAGAAGAAAGTTTTGACCCAAATAATTAAAAAAGGCTTAAATGTGAAATCTACTGAAGAGTTAATTGAAAAGGAACTTGCAAAATCCAATTCAAAAGATTCAAAGGGTAAGAAGAAAATTAAAGGTGTTTTTAGTTCCAAGGTTTATATAAATACTATAAAGCAAGTTTTTGATAAATACGGGATTAATGCAACCTATAATTCTAAAGATCATGAAGATAGTATCGAAGTAACTATTATTATACCAAAAAAATAGAATGTTTCACGTGAAACAATGAAAGAAGAGATGATTAATTTTAATTATCTCTTTTATTATTGCTATTATCAAGCTATAATGAGAAGGTATTGATTAATTATGTAAGGCGGTGAATATATGAAAGTTATTTGTATTTTTAACCAAAAGGGTGGAGTAGGGAAAACTACAACTACTATTAATCATTGCTCAAATTTAGCAATGAAGGGTTATAAAGTGCTAATTATCGACATTGATCCACAAGGAAATACGACAAGTGGACTTGGAATAGATAAAAGTTATTTAGAGAATTCTATATATGATGTACTTACTTCTGATATTAAAATCGAAGATGCTATGATACATACGGAAACTATTGAAAACTTATATTTACTACCATCAAATAAGGAGCTATCTGGTGCTGAAGTAGAACTTATTAGTTTAAATAGCAGGGAAACAATATTGAAAAACAAGATAAGCGAACTTGAAGACAAATTTGATTATGTATTTATTGATTGTCCTCCATCACTAGGTATATTAACAGTTAATGCTTTGTGTGCTTCTGAAAGTGTTTTAATACCCATTCAATGTGAATTTTATGCATTAGAAGGTGTTGGCCAACTATATAATACGATCCAATTAGTTAAAAAGTCACTTAACAAAGATATCTACATTGAAGGTGTTTTAATGACTATGTATGATAGGAGAAACAATTTGTGCAACGAAGTTGTTACAGAAGTTAAAAAGAACTTTAAAGATAAGGTTTATGAAACAATGATTCCAAGAAATATTAGATTAGCAGAATCACCTAGCTTTGGACTTCCAATAAGCTTGTATGATGACAAGTGTAAAGGTGCTGAAGCTTATGATAAATTTACATCTGAATTTTTAGGTAATCAAAAGGGAGGAAAAGGTTTTGAGTAAGAAATATGGCCTTGGTAAGGGATTAGGGGCTCTAATACCAGAAATTGAATCAGAAGCTTATGATGTTCCTACATTAAAATTGGATATAAATTTAATTAAATCTAATATTGAGCAACCACGTAAATCTTTTGATGAAGAAAAAATCAGTAACCTTGCGCAATCTATAAGTGAGCATGGTATTATTCAACCTATAGTAGTAAACAAAGTAGGTGAGTTTTATTCCATTGTTGCTGGTGAGAGAAGATGGAGAGCCGCAAAAAGACTAGGCCTTAAAGAAGTTCCAGTAGTAATAATGGATTTAAGTGATAGGGATATACTTGAAATTTCTCTTATTGAAAATATCCAAAGAGAGGATCTTAATCCGATAGAGGAGGCACTAGCTTATGATAAATTGATTAATGAATTTAATATAACCCAAGATGAATTAGCTAAAAAACTAGGAAAATCAAGAACGTCAATAACAAATTGCATTAGGTTAATTAATCTTGATAATAGAGTTCAAGAATATTTAATTGAAAATGTTATCTCTGAAGGACATGGACGAGCTCTTCTAGGATTAAATGACGATGAATTGCAGTATACAATATCACAGAAAATTATTGATGAAGGTCTAAATGTACGACAGACTGAAGGGATTGTTAGAGAACTAGCTAACTCTTCTGTTGTAGTTACTAATAAGCAGCCAGAAAAAAAAATAAGTCCTTATCATATAGAAATAAAGAATAAATTAGAAAATTATTTTGGAACAAAAGTTTTATTTTCTAATAAAAAGAATAAAGGTAAAATTGAAATTCAATTTTATTCAGAGGAAGATTTACAGAGAATATTAGATATTTTAAATATATGATGTTTCACGTGAAACATTAGAAGGGATGAAAGAGATGAATATTACAAAAATAATTAGTGACAATCAATCTTATATAACAATAGGGTTAGGAGCTGCTATAATTATGCTATTGCTTATCTCAATAGTATTACTAAAAGCATTAAGAAATTTAGAACTAAAATACAGAAGATTTATGAGAGGTGTTAAAGGAACAGATATTGAATCACTTGTGCTAGGATATTTTGATAAAATTGATGAAGTAAAAAAAGATACAGCTGAAACAAAAGAAAAAAGTCTTGAACTAGAAAATGAATTGCAAAAGTGTATTCAAAAGACTTCAATATTAAGATATAAAGCCTTTGAAAATGTTGGTAGTGATTTGAGTTTTTCCATAGCACTTTTAGATAATAATAATGATGGGTTTATACTAACAGGGATTTATGGAAGAAACGACAGTACAACTTATGCAAAGCCAATAGATAAAGGACTATCAAGATATGATATGTCAGATGAAGAAAAAGAAGTGTTAAGTAAAGCAATGAATAAAGAATAAAGAATAAAGAATAATGAATAGAAAACCTTTTTTATGGGAATATTATCATAAAGGAGGTTTTTATTTATGATTATTTGTGTATCAGAAGAACTAGATTATATTAAAATAGAGCTTGAAAAAAGAGGATTTGTAATAGCAAATAAAAAAAACATGACGCCATGTGATGCTATAATATGCAATTTAAAAGACGGTGGACTAAGGAACTGTAATTTGCAAAATAACGTAAAGAGAGAAGGAACTTTAATAGTTGATAGTGGATGTAAGACAATAGATGAAATTGAATACATACTAAATAATAGGGTATATAGTTCCATTCTCTAGTTAAATTTGATCTGTAATTGGCAAATCATCAGAGGAAACAGATCTTTTTCCCCCAAAAGTTTTTAAAACAGAATGATAAATCCCATTAGAAATCAAATCAGCAAGCTTCATAACTGTATAAAGTCTAGTATTTTGAAGAACCATAAAGTCTAAAGCACCAGAAATGTTAACAATTCCAGTTATACTCATGTCACCAACTTCAGGTAAATCTTTATTCATTGCCGATCCAGGTAAAAGAGGCTTATTTTCAATAAAAACTTTCCCAACATTTTGTAAGCTACCAAGGCAAGCATCGATAGCAATTATAAATGGATTTGAATAGTCTGAATATATTTTAGTTATGGTTTCACATAAGTTTTTGGCATGGACTGGAGATTCTAAATTTCCATAAAATGCCAAATTATCGCGTTCTAAAAAACGTAGTTTTTCACCGACTAAGGGTCCAAGACAATCTCCAGTAGATCTATCAGTACCAATGCAAAGAAAGACTATTGTCCTGTGAGTTTTAGTAAGAGAAGTAAACTGATCGCATAGAACATCTCTTAAAGTGAATATGGAAGATAAGTCCATAGAGTCAATAACATATTTTTCGCTTTTCATAAAAAAACCTCCCATTAGAAATTTTATCCAAAATGAGAGGAATTATTCATGAAATTATAAATTTTTGCTTATAGAATTTATAGAGCTAATAATATAATCTATATCTGATTTTGTATTAAATAGCCCAAAGCTAAAACGAAGCGTACCTTTAGGAAAAGTACCAATGGTTTTATGAGCTAAAGGGGCACAATGTAATCCACTACGAGTCATAATATTATATTTACTATTAAGCAAAAAAGAAAATTCAGAAGAATCTATTGAAGAATGATTAATAGAAACAACAGAAGTTCTCTTAAATTTGTTTTGAGGACCTAGGACAATAATATCCTTCATGTTTAACAAATTATCAATAAAATAAGTAGTTAACTGTTCTTCATATTCGCATATATAGGATATACCTGTATTATTAATGAAGTTAATTCCTTCAACTAACCCCGAAATAGCAGGGGAATTCATAGTACCACACTCAAACTTATCAGGTAAAAAGTCAGGTTGTTCTAATGAGTAAGAATCACTTCCAGTACCACCTTCATAAAATGTTGTAGCTTCTGCATTTAATGAATCATCGATAAGAAAACCACCAACCCCTTGAGGTCCAAGCAATCCTTTATGCCCAGTAAAGCATAGGGCATTACAATTCAAAGCACTATAGTCAACAGCAATAGAACCACAACTTTGAGCACCATCAACAATTAAGAAAATACCATTAGATTTGCAGAAGTCACCAATTAACTCTAAGGGCTGAATTGTTCCAACTACATTTGAAGCGTGAGAAAGTATGACTAATTGAGTAGTGGGTTTGATATGAGATATAAAATTATTATAATCAAGCAAACCTTCTTTAGAACACTCAATAATATCTAAGTCAAAATTTATAGAGTTTCTCAAGGTGGTTAAAGGTCTAAGAACAGAATTATGTTCCATAGATGTAGTTATTACATGCCAATGAGGCTTAATAATGCTTTTAATAAGAATGTTTAAGGCATGGGTTACATTGAGGGTGAAAATAACGTTCTCAGGCTTATTGAAATTAAAAAAAGATGAAATAGATTCTCTCGCAGAGTAAATCAATCTATTAGCCTCTAATGAGGAATTGTAAGCGCCTCTTCCTGGGTTGGCACCTATAGTTGTCATAAAATCTAAAGTAGCGTCGTAGACGGCCTGAGGCTTTGGAAAAGATGTAGCTGCGTTGTCAAAATATAAGTTCAAGTATAAGGCACCTCCCTTGGACTAAATAGTTTTAAATAAACTGTTTTTTATCTTACTTTCATGATATATAATATATTATACTATAATAATTTAAGGATGTTAGAGATGGAAGAATTTTATTTGTTAACTTTTAAGAATACGCATGATGCAATAGGAGGAGAGAAGACACTTAAAGAAAATGATCTTACACCTATTGTAATGCCAACCCCAACGACAATGACAAAAAGTTGTGGATTAAGTATAAAAATATCTACTTTAGTGATAGAGGAAGTAAAATTACTAAGGGATGAGGGCAAAATTCATATTAAGGACATGTACTTATATACTAATAGAGCATTTACTATAATAACATAGTTAATAAATAGTAATGAAGGAGTTTGGAATGAAATTAGGAATTCAATTAAGCAATCTAAATGTGAGTAATTTATGGAAAGAGAATATTGGTAATATACAATTTAAAAATATACTATATAAGGGACTAGATACTGGAATTATCTTGATAGCGATGTTTTTAGCTATTAAGATAGGTAGTGCTATTATAACCAAATTTGTTGAAAAGCAAAAAAAGATGAGATATTCAATAGATATTAAAAAAGCTAAAACTCTTGGAGCTGTTCTTAAAAGCATTTTAAGATATTGTGTTTACTTTTCAGGGATAATGATAATCTTTAAAGAATATTTCGGAACAATAGGATTAACATTTGCAGGTATCGGTGGTGTAGCAATAGGTTTTGGTTCTCAAAGTCTAGTAAAAGATATAATCAACGGATTTTTCATTTTATTTGAAGATCATTTTGCAGTAGGCGACTATATAGATGTAGAAAATAAGAGCGGGATAGTTGAAAGTCTAGAACTAAGGGTAACTAAGATAAGAGATTTAAATGGAGATTTACATATTATACCTAATGGTTTAGTAACAAAGGTAACAAACCATTCTCGAGGATTGTCTCGCTTCGTAGTCTCATTTGATATAGGTTATGATGAGAACATGGATAAAGTTATAGAAGTAATGAATAGGGTGTGTGTTGATTTTAGAGAAGAAAATGAAACTGTAGTTGATGGCCCATCTGTCTCTGGAGTTACAGATTTTAAAGAGAATTTTTATACAATAAAAGTATCAGGTAAAGCAAAGCCTATGTCACAATGGGATAATGAGAATAAGCTAAGAATGGAAATAAAAAGAGCATTAGATAAAGCAAAAATTAAGATTGCTTGCACTAAAATTAAAATTGTGAAGGAAGATAAAGATGGAAAAGAACTTTAATATTGGTGATATAGTAGAAATGAAAAAAGGACATCCTTGTGGAAGTAATGAGTGGGAAATAATTAGATTAGGGGCGGATATTAAGATAAAATGCTGCAAATGTGCACGTCTTGTAATGCTTCCAAGAAGCAAGTTTCAAAAGGATGTAAAAAAAATATTGAAAAGCAATGAATAAACTTGATTTTTTCGTGAAAAAATGATAACATAGTTATTTGTAATCCCTGCTGTAGAAAATACAGCCGTAGTCCAGGGGGAGGAGGTGAAAACTAATGAGTAAATATGAAACTATATTCATATTGCACCCTTCATTAGACGATGAAGCTATTAAAGCTAGCATTGAAAAATTTAAAGGTGTAATTGAAAATGGAAAAGGTGTAATTGAAAACATAGATCTATGGGGTAGAAGAAAACTTGCTTATGAAATTAAGAAAGTTAATGAAGGCGTATATGTTCTAGTTACTTTCAATTGTGAACCTACATTACCTAAAGAGTTAGACAGAGTATTTAGAATAACAGATACTGTTATCAGACATATGATAATTAATTTGGATGATAAATAGGCGGTGTTTTAAATGAATAAGGTTACTTTAATCGGAAGACTAACTAAAGATCCAGAGTTGAAATTCACTCCAGGAACAGGAACAGCCGTTGCCAATTTTACCATGGCAGTTGATAGAAGATTGCCTAATAAAGATGGACAGAGAGAAGCAGACTTTATCTCAATAGTAGTTTGGGGTAAACAAGCAGAAAACACTGCGAATTATATGAGCAAAGGGAAATTAATAGCAGTTAGCGGTAGACTCCAAGTTAGATCCTACGATGCAAAAGATGGTACTAAAAGATATGTTACAGAAGTTGTAGCTGAAGAAGTTCAATTCCTTGATAAAGGAACTGGAACAAGATCAGGTTCAGGTAATAGTAACTATGATGATGGTAGCTTTAAACCCAATGATAGCTTTGATGCAGGGGACGATATGACTCCTGTTGACGATGGCGATATACCATTTTAGAAGGTAAGGAGGATATAATACATGAGTAGAGATAATAGAGATAAAGATAGAGATAAGTCTGATGGAAAAAAAGGCGGAATGAAAATGAGAAGAGCAAAGAAGAAAATTTGTTCTTTCTGCATGGACAAATCAGAATATATTGATTACAAAGACATAAACAAGCTTAGAAAGTATGTTACAGAAAGAGGTAAGATTCTTCCAAGAAGAATTTCCGGAAACTGTGCTAAACATCAAAGAGAGCTTACAATTTGCATAAAGAGAGCTAGAAACATAGCTTTACTTCCATTCACTACTGAATAAACTAATGGAGCTGTTCAAAATAGAAAGAAATTTCTAGAGCGAATCAGCTCTATTTTTTTTACGATTTTATTAGAACATAACAAATTAATACCATAATATTACACAAATGATAATTATATCTTGAATTTGGCCGCTAATAGTGTAAAATAGAATTGAATATATATAAACAACTAATGAATTTGTTAACAAATATACAGATACTCAAGGAGAGCATTCTTTTGTTGCAATAAATCAATAAAGTAACTAAAATAGATGTATAGGCAAAGGGGAGGATTGGTTTGAAAAGGGAAGATTTTAATATTATGTCCAATGTTAAGATTATAGAAGGTTTAAAGGCAGAGCTCTTATGTATAATAGGAGACTTTTTTAAAATCCTAACAAAAGGAAGCAATGTGGCTCAAGATGCAATATTGGATTGTATTTCTGGGGCAATAATTATTTTATATGTTTTAGCTGATAGATTGGGATATTCCTATGTGGCAGTGGACGATAGTATGAAGAAAAAATTAAAATTGGGTATAATTGAAGAAGATGATATAGAAAAGGAAGGTAAAGATTTAAGCAAATTACATATTCATCTCAAGGAAAGAGGTTAACAACAATACAATGGAAAATAGAAATCAAAGTACAAAGGCGGTGGTTGAAGCAGGGATGATTTCAGCTTTAACAGTCTTTCTAACATTATTTTTAATATTTACAGGTCTAGATTATCTAATAGCAATATGCGTTCTTCCAATACCAATAACAATACTCTATATAAGGCAGAATTTTAAAATATCATTAATTGCTGTATTAGTCAGTACAATAATAGTATCATTACTATATAATCCAATACATGCAGTTGCCAATACTCTTGTTTTTGGGTTAGTGGGATTAGTATTTGGATTTTGTTTAAGGAAAAAGTATAGTGTAGGGAAAATAATGGGCATTTTAGGGATTGTAGTTTCTATTGCATATTTTTTAAACTCTACAATTTATTTAGAACTGATTACCAATCAAGGATTAACAAGTTTTGTGGATGATATGGTAAAAGAGTATAATGCCTTAATTGGAAAATCTACAGCTTCAATAAGTAGGGATACTATGCTAAAATTGGTTCCAGGATTTATTATTGTAATTGGATATATAACAGCTTATATCAATTATTTAATAACTAAAGCTGTTCTAAAAGTATTCAAGTATAATATAGAGGATATGGTTCCATTTACAAAGATGTACGTTCCAAATAGAATAGGAGCATTCATTATAATTATGTTCCTACTAGGTACAATTCTTTCAATAAAGAAGATTTTAATAGGTGAGTATATTTTAAGTTCTTCGGGGATAGTGCTATTGATAACTTTAGCAATACAAGGCATTTCCGTAGTAGCATATTTTATGATAAACAAATATAATCTTACAAAATCTGTAGTGATAATAGTAATTGTAGTATCTCTATTTCTGCAAGCCAGTTTAGTTTACTTAATTATGGGGTTTGTAGACTTATTTATAGATTTTAGAAAGGTAGATCCTAATAGACTTTTCCGAAAATGATTGGAAGGCGGAACAATATGGATAAAAAATACAAGTATTTTATTCCAAACAATAAAGTTTATATGGTAATAATTGCTGCACTTATAGCTGTCTTGTTTTGGTATAAAATTTACATAGTTGGAACAATAGCTTTTGCTATTTATGGGGTTTTAATAGTAGATAATATAAAGAATATAAAAGTTAAAAAAAGTGAGTGGAAAAAATTTATTGAAGATTTTTCTTCTAAACTAGATATAGCAACTAAGAGCACACTTGTTAAATTTCCATTTCCATTAATGCTTGTGGGAAAAGATGAAAACATTCTTTGGTACAATCAAAGTTTTACAACAGTTATTGGAAGTAAAGATTTACTAGGAAATGGAGTAAAAGAACTAATAAAAGAGTTTAATATTAAGAAGATAATAGATGGAAAAGATAGCATTTATAAAAATGTAGAATTAAATAATAGGCACTTTGATATCTATAATAATGTTATTGAGGCGTCTGATAAAAAGGAAGAAATAGTAATACTATATTTTTATGATGTGACAGAAATACATAGAATTAAAAAAGAACAAGAGGAAACAAAAGAAAGCGTTATGCTTATTGAAGTAGATAACCTTGAAGAAGCATTAAAGTCCATTGTAGAGGATAGTAAACCATTGTTCATAGCAGAAATAGAAAGAACTATTAATAGCTATGCACAAAGTATCTTTGCACTGGTTAAAAAATATTCATCTGATAAATACATACTTTCTATTCAAGAAAGAAATATGAAAACAGAAATTCATAAAAACTTTGATATATTGGATGCTGTAAGAGAATTAAATTTAGGAAACCAGCTTGCAGTTACACTAAGTATAGGAATAGGGAGAGGGGGAGAAACGCCGCTTGAAAATTACAATTTTGCTCTAGCTGCTAAGGACTTAGCGCTGGGTAGAGGTGGAGATCAAGCAGTAATAAAAAGCGGAGAAAAACTAGCCTTTTATGGAGGGAAAACTAAAGAAGTAGAAAAAAGAACTAAGGTTAGAGCACGAGTTATTGCTCATGCACTTGTTGGGTTAATGAAAGAAAGTAGCAATATTATAATAATGGGTCATGTAAATCCTGATGTAGATTGCATTGGTGCAGCGGTTGGATTACACAGTGTAGCTAATATAATGGGTAAGAAATCCTATATTATTCAAGAAAACATAAATAACAGTATAAGAAACATTATGGATAAAATTCTTGAAGAACCTACCTATGAGGATGCATTTATTACATCGGAAGAAAGTAAAAAAATCATAGATGATAAAAGTTTAATTATTCTAGTTGACGTTCATAGCAAAAATTATGTTCAAAATGCTGAGATAGTAAGTAAGGCTAAGCGCTTTATTATTATAGATCATCATAGAAAAAGCTCAGATTACTTTGAAGGAGCAGTAATAAGCTATATAGAACCGTATGCTTCTTCAACTTCTGAAATGATTACTGAAATGCTACAGTATATGGTGGAAAATCCAAAAATAAAAACAATAGAAGCAGAAGCGCTACTTGCAGGAATATGTGTAGATACAAAGAACTTTTGTTTTAAAACAGGAGTTAGAACATTTGAAGCTGCTTCATTTTTAAGAAGATTAGGTGCAGACACTATAGAAATAAAAAAGATGTTTTCAAATAATCTTGAAGCATATCTAAAAAAAGCTGATATAATTAAATCAGCGGTAGTAGAAAAGAATATAGCGGTAGCTGTATGCCCAGTAGAAATTACAGATGTTGTTGTAGCAGCCCAAGCTGCGGATGAGCTGTTAAATATTACTGGTATTCAAGCATCCTTTGTTATTGTTAAAATAGAGAAGGATGTATTTATAAGTGGCAGGTCCCTTGGAGATGTCAATGTTCAAATAATCCTTGAAGATTTAGGAGGGGGAGGACATCTTACTATGGCAGGAGCACGATTTGAGGCTACTTGTGAGGACGCAGTTATAATTTTAAAAGATGCTATTGATAAATACTTAAGGGAAGGTGAAAAACAATGAAGGTAATATTATTACAAGATGTGAAATCGGTAGGAAAAAAAGGAGATGTAATAAATGCATCAGATGGGTATGCAAGAAATTTCTTATTCCCAAAGAAATTAGCTGAGGAGGCTTCAGATGCAAATTTGCACATACTAAATCAAAAAAATGAGAATGCAAGAAAAAAGAAGCTTTCAGAAATTGAAGCCGCGCAGAAATTAGCAGATGAGCTAAGAAATAAAAAAATAGAAATAGTAGTAAAAGCAGGAGAAAGTGGAAGATTGTTTGGAGCTATTACTACAAAGGATATTGCTGAGGCTATAAAAGTACAATATAATACAGACATAGATAAGAAAAAAATAACCGCAGATGCTATTAAGAATTTAGGGATATATGAAATAGAGATAAAGTTATATGCTGAAGTTTCAACTAAAATGACAGTTGCCGTTATTGAAAAATAAGGAGGATATAGCTTGAAAAATCAAATGGAATTAAGCGATTTGCAACAAAGCTGGTTAAACTCAATGCCTTTAGAAGTAAAAGTTGAAGCCTTATATGGGGTTCTTCAGAAACTACTAGATGAAGGAACTATAAATGCAAGAATTGTAAAGTATAAACTAGAAAAACATATGAAGAGTAAAAGTGCTTATGATAAGTTGTATGTTATTAATAAAGTTGTAAGTGAAGGTAAAGGGATTAAAGTAGTTCCAACTGAAAATAATGTAGAAGAAGTAGTGGAAAACACAAGTCATTATATTGCAGAAGCACTAGCTAAAAGATATATTGAAACTAAAATTGAAAGAGAAGTTGAAACTGCAGTTATTGAGAAACAGGAAAAATACTTTGATGAAGTAAGGCTTGGAATTCTTAAGAAGCAAAAAGGTCCTGAAAATGCAAAAACTTTAAAGAAGTATGCTACCCTAGAGGTATTAGATTCAAAAAAATTAACTAAAAATGTTCAAGCACTTTTAAGACCTGACTCATTTGATGAAATAGTAGGACAGGAAAGAGCTATTTAATCTATTCTTTCAAAAATAGCGTCTCCTTATCCTCAGCATATTATTCTTTATGGTCCTCCTGGTGTTGGAAAGACGACAGCAGCTAGACTTGCGTTAGAAGAAGCTAAGAAACTTAAATATACGCCTTTTGATGATAACTCAAAGTTTGTAGAGGTTGATGGTACCACTTTGAGATGGGATCCTAGAGAAATTACAAACCCATTATTGGGTTCTGTTCATGACCCTATCTATCAAGGGAGTAAAATGGATCTTGCTTCGATGGGAGTTCCTGAACCGAAGACAGGACTTGTTACAGAGGCTCACGGCGGGGTTTTATTCATTGACGAAATCGGAGAGCTAGACAACATTCTTCAAAATAAACTTTTAAAAGTATTAGAGGATAAAAGGGTAGAGTTTTCATCATCGTATTATGATCCAGATGATGAAAATACTCCTAAGTATATCAAGTATTTATTTGATAAAGGAGCACCTGCTGATTTTGTACTGATAGGAGCTACAACAAGAGAACCATCTGAAATTAATCCAGCATTAAGATCAAGATGTACCGAAGTTTACTTTGAACCCTTAACTTCAAAGGATATTGAAAAGATAGTATTAAATGCTGCTGAAAAATTAAGAATTAAATTGTCTCTTGGAGTACCTGAACTTATTAGTAGATACACAATTGAAGGTAGAAAAGCTATAAATATTCTTTCTGATGTGTATGGCTACGTTCTTTATAACAAAGATTTAAATCCAGATGATATTATAACTATAGATGTTAAGGATGTAGAAGATATTATTTCAATTGGTAGACTTACACCATATGAAGAAATTAAAAAATTAAATAGCAAAGAAATTGGTCATATACATGGACTTGGAGTAAGTGGATACATTGGTTCTACAATTGAAATTGAAACTACAGTATTTCCTGCTAAAGAAAAAGGTGCTGGTCAAGTAAGATTCAATGATACTGCAGGAAGCATGGCTAAGGATTCCGTGTTTAATGCTGCCTCAGTAATTAGAAAACTTACTAATAAAGATATTAAGGATTACGATATCCACGTAAATGTAATAGGTGGTGGAAGAATAGATGGTCCATCTGCAGGAACAGCAATAACAATTTGTATTATAAGTGCCCTTACCGAAAAACCTATAAGGCAAGATATTGCAATTACAGGGGAAATTTCATTAAGGGGTAAGGTAAAGCCTGTTGGGGGAATATTTGAAAAGGTTTATGGTGCTAGACGAAAAGGTATTAAGCTAGTAATTGTACCCGAAGATAATTCAAAAGAGATACCAAGTGGATTAACTGATATAGTTGTTAAAACAGTAAGTACTATAGAAGAAGTAATGGAGTTAGTTTTGGAGGGATAAAATATGGAGCAACCTCTAAGGAGCTTGCCGCAGAATATTGATGCTGAACAAAGTATCATCGGTGCAATGATAATAGATAGAATAGCAATTGCCCAAGCGGTAGAGAGTCTAAAAAGTGAGGACTTTTACAGAGAAATTCATAAAGTAATATTTAATGCTATTTTAGACTTATATCAGAGGGATATTCCTGTAGATATGGTTACACTAATTGATCATCTTAGATCATCAGAGAAGCTAGAAGCTGCAGGTGGTATTACTTACGTTACAGAGGTATGTAGCTCGGTAGTTACTACAGCTAATATTTCTTCGCACATTAAACTTGTTCAGCAGAAGTCTATGCTCAGAAAGCTTATTAAAGCGTCTACAGAAATTATAGATGATAGTTATAATAAGCAAAATGATGTTCCTTCAGTAATGGATTCAGCAGAGAAGAAGATTTTTGATATTGCAGAGAGAAGAAGTACTAGTGATTTTGAAAATATGAGTACAGTTCTTGAGAGAGGTTTTTCTGAAATAGAAAGATTATTCAACAACAAGGGTGAAATTACAGGAGTTCCATCAGGATTTCCTGAATTAGATGGAAAAACCTCAGGTTTTCAAAAGGGAGATATGATACTTATAGCAGCAAGACCATCTATGGGTAAAACTACCTTTGCACTAAATCTTGCTGAAAACGCAGCATTAAGAACTGGGAAAAGTGTTGCCATTTTTTCATTAGAAATGTCAAAGGAGCAATTAGCATATAAATTGCTTTGTTCAGAAGCAAATGTAGATATGCTAAAACTTAGGACAGGTAATTTGGAAGATTCGGACTGGGAAAGTATCGCAAGGGCATCAGGCCCACTTGCTTCAGCTAAAATTTACATAGACGATACAGCTGGAACTACAGTAATGGAAATGAGGTCAAAATGTAGAAGGTTAAAAATAGAGCATGGAATTGATTTGATAATAATAGATTACTTGCAGCTTATGTCTGGAAGCAATACTGAAAGTAGACAGCAAGAGGTATCAGAAATTTCAAGATCAATCAAAGCTCTAGCAAAAGAAATGCAGTGTCCCATTATTGCACTTTCACAGCTTTCCAGAGCACCTGAGCAAAGGGCAGATCACAGACCGATGCTATCAGATTTGAGAGAATCAGGATCAATAGAACAAGATGCTGACATTGTTATGTTTCTTTATAGGGATGAATACTACGATAAAGAAACGGAAGATAAAAATGTGGCAGAATGCATTATTGCTAAACAAAGAAATGGTCCAACTGGAACTGTTAAGCTAGCTTGGCTTGGACAATTCAGTAAATTTGGAAGATTGGATATTGTCCATCAAGATTAAGATATAGCTGTTTCATATTAGAAAGTAATTTCTAGTTTGAAGCAGCTATTATTTTTCTTATTTAATGAAAATAAGGGAAAGAACAATATGCTATTTTATGCTAAGAGGTAGTTCGCTGCATCAAGAAAGACTAAGCTGTTTAATTTTCAAATTGCTATCCACTAAAAACTCGCTATCGCTCAAACATTTCGTGGACTTAACGCAATTTAAAAATTAAACAGCCAAGTCTTTCTAAAATTCGCTCAGACAACCTCTACGCATAAAATAGCATATTGTTCTTTAGCCATAATTGATTATCTTAAATCAGAATAATTTTTCGATATCAATTAACTCGGTTAGTTTCAATTGATATCAATAATATAAGTTGGTCCAAGAAAACCCGAGACATCCTCAGCGTCGAAGAGCTATCTTATAAGAGAAGGGTGTGCCGCTCCTAAGAAGACAAAAATAAGGGAAAAGTAACATAATATCTATATAAATAAGTCACAGGTTTCAAAGAATAATGTACAGGCAACTGTGGATAAGTACCAAATATCCATAGAAAGATGTGGATAAAGTGATAAATGAGTACCCAATGTGCAATTAGGACCGCTGAAATTATAAGCGTTTAAATAAATAATTGTTGATGGCCGTTATAGATATTTGCAATTAATGTAGTATAATGTAAATATGATTATTGAAGAAAACTTAATATAATTTTAGGGGGTTTTGTATGAAAATTATTAATAAAATAAATATAAAACAAAAACTTATATTAAATTTTAGTTTTTCAGTTATAAGTCTATTATTAGTCTTATCAGTAGCGGGTTTCTTCGTCAATTCAATCGGTGATTTATTAAATACACTATATAAGCATCCCTTAAGCGTTTCAAATTCAGCAAACGATATTAATACTTCGATTTATAAAATACAATCAGATATAAAAAGTCTAAATAGTTCAGATACTATATCAGAAAAAACGCAATACTTAAATGACATAGATAAATCAAAAGAAAGAATTTATACGGATCTAGATAGTATAAGGAGTTCTATTTTAGGAGAAGAAGGAAAACAAATTGAAATAGAAACTAGAAAAATCATTGAAAATTGGATTCCTATGATTGATCAGATGAAAGAAAATAGAATAGATCAAAGTAGCAACATCGAAACAGCTGATCTGAGAAGCCAAGAAGAAGCTCAGGTAAAAAAAATAGAAGAAAAATCCATGGAAATTAAAAAAAATGCCAATGATAAGGCCAGTAGTTTTGTAGACAAGGGAAGTGATACTAAAGATAGATACGAAATAGTTCTAGTTGTAGTGTTCTTTGGAACAATTACAGTTCTATTGTTTATATTTATCATCACTTTAAAAAGCATAATTAAATCAATAAATTCGCTAAAGAAAGTTATTCTACATGCTTCGAATACTGGTGTATTAGAGTATGTAGAATATGATAACAAGGATGAAATTTCTGATATGTCAGAAGCATATAATTGGCTTGTAGAAAAGATAAACGATGAGTTATGGATAAAAGAGGGTCAAGCAGAACTAAATGGAACTATTTCTGGTGAGCTATCGTTATCGGAGTTTTCAAATAAAGCAACTGCATTTTTAGCAAGATATCTTAATGCAGGCAGTTCAGTTTTATATATTTATGATGAGAATAGAAATAACTTAAAACTTCAGGGTTCATTTGCATTTACTCAAAACAATATGGCGAAAAGAACTTTTGAAATGGGTGAAGGATCAATAGGCCAAGTGGCGCTAGAAAGAAAAGCAATTTTACAAAGCAATATAAAACCTGGCGAGGCAATGATTACTACAGGTTTCTTTTCTGAAACCCCAATTAGCACATATGCATTTCCATTGGAGTTCGAATCTAAATTGTTAGCAGTTATTGAGCTAGCTTTTTTTCAGAATTTTGATATGACAAAAAGCTCTTTTATTGAAGAAATAAGTAGAGGTATGTCAACAACTTTGTTTACATTAATTCAGTCTATAAAAATTAAAGAGTTGTTAGAGGAAACTAAAACCGCAAAAGATGGAATTGAAGAATACAATTTAGAGCTAAGAATTCGTACAGAAGAGACTCAAAAAATAAACTCACAGCTGGAGGAGCAACAACAATTACTTACGCAACAATCTGAGGAATTACAGAAAACCAATACTCAGATGGAAGAACAACAACAATTGTTGCAGCAACAAGCAGAAGAACTTCAGCAATCAAACTCTCAACTAGAGGAACAACAACAAACGCTTAAACAACAGTCAGAGGAAGTAAAAGAAAAAAATGAGAATTTAACTGAGATACAGAAAGAACTAGAGATAAGGGCATTAGAGTTAGAAGCATCAAGTAATTATAAATCAGAGTTTCTTGCCAATATGTCTCATGAGCTTAGAACACCTTTAAATTCAATTATTTTATTATCAAAATTGTTTACCAATAATAATGGAAAAAACTTAAGCAAAAAAGACATTGAAAAGATGGAGATTATCAATAGATCAGGTAAAGAGCTTCTAAGGTTAATTAATGATATATTAGACTTATCAAAGTTGGAAGCAGGAAAGGTTGAGCTAAATTATACTTGTTTTAATAGTTACGATTTAATTGAAGATATAAAAGATAATTTTATTTCATTGGCCGAAGAAAAGGGAATAGAATTTGTATGTGAAGATAATCTAAATAAAAACATAAACTCTGATAGAGAAAGAATTTCACAAATTATTAGCAATTTCCTATCAAATTCATTTAAGTTTACTGAGAATGGTAAAGTAAGCTTAAAGATAGAAGTCGGAGAAAATGATGAATATCCAATAGTAATTTCAGTTAAAGATACAGGTATTGGTATACCTAAAGCAAAACAGCAAAAGGTATTTGAAGCCTTTGAACAAATGGATAGTTCAATTTCTAGGAAATATGGAGGTACAGGACTTGGATTGTCTATAGCACAAGTGAGTGCATCATTACTTAAAGGTAAAATTAAACTAAAGAGCGAAGAGGGTCTGGGAAGTGAATTTTCACTACTACTACCAGACTATGAGAAACTAGAGGATTTAATAAGTGCTGATTTAGAAACTAAAAATGTGTATACCAACGTAAAGTATGTAATGCTTGTTGAAGATAATTTTGTTCAAAGTGATGCAATTAAAGAATTAATAGAAAATGATGAAATTAAAATAATTACAGCCGCTGAAGAAAGTGAAGCAAAAAAGTTGATGGAAACTTACGACTTTGATGCAGTAATAACTGATTTACGCTTAAAGAGTGGAAATGGGTTGGATTTATGTAAATATATAAAGGAGAAAAATGAAGAGCTCCCTATAATCGTTTATACAGGAAGAGATGTTTCCTTTGAAACAGAATTAGAAGAAAAGTTAAAAAAATATGCATCCAAAATAATTATTAAAACCGTTAATTCTATTGAAAGACTACAAGATGAATTGATAGTGCTTATTAATAGAAGGGAAGAAACTGTATCTGAAAAAGAACAATCCTACTTATATAATAAGCTTAAAATAAACAAAGGTGAAGCAATAAAGGATAGTAAAGTTTTAATAGTGGATGATGATCCTAAAAATGTGTATGTCCTTGCTGCAGCCCTTGAAGACTATGGTGTTAACGTGCTACAGGCTGAGAATGGAAAGAAAGCTCTAGAAAAATTAAAAAATGAACGAGTAGACTTAGTACTAATGGATATAATGATGCCTGTAATGGATGGATACGAGTGTATGGGAAATATAAGAAGTAAGGAGGAGTATAAGGACTTACCAATAATTGCGTTAACTGCAAAGGCATTAAAAGGTGACAAAGAAAAATGTATTGAAGCAGGAGCTAATGATTATATTTCTAAGCCAGTGGATTATGATGTGCTAATTAGTCTAATAAATGCATGGATTACTAAATAATAAATAGATGGAGTGAT
This sequence comes from uncultured Clostridiaceae bacterium, assembly GCA_963791805.1. Taxonomy (GTDB): domain Bacteria; phylum Bacillota; class Clostridia; order Clostridiales; family Clostridiaceae; genus JACMJL01. The sequence goes on along the minus strand of CAWBTU010000003.1, from coordinate 533,001 downwards.
CTACTTGAACATTATTTCTCATAATAATGGTGATATAAAAAGAGTAATTGTTTTAGGAGAACTTAAGAGTGTTGAAGATAATGAAAAATTTTTCTATGAAATGATGCAGGATGGCGTAAAAGAGATTGTAATAACTTTTATGAATGCTAGGGTTCTAAATTCCGATACTGTTTTAAAACTTGTTGATGTTATGAGGCATAAACAAAAGGTGAAATACAAAATTATCACTTCCCATAGCTATTTGTATTCATATTTTCTTAGATTAAACATTAAAAATGTGTTTTATGAGAACCATAAATATATTGAAAATAGAAGTAAATATTTTAAAGCCATCGCCATTGGAGGTTCAGCTGGAAGCCTAGAAAAAGTATTGAGGTTTATAGATAAACTTCCTAATTCCAACGCAAGCATATTTATAGTTCAACACCTATGGCGGAAAGCCCCCAACTTATTGCCAGATATCTTAAGAGAAAGAACAAAATACAAGGTGGTTAGTCCAGAAGATGGAGATGATATAAAGGAAGAAACAATTTACATTGCACCTTCTGATTACCATATGATTGTAGAAAGAAAAAAAATAAGACTTGTGAAGGGTGAAGCCGTAAATTATGCTAGGCCATCAATAGATGTTTTATTAAGATCCTTGTCAAAAGAGTATAAAGAGAAACTATGTTCAGTGTTGTTATGTGGATACGGTAGTGATGGCTCAACTGAACTAAGCTTTTTAAAGGAAAACAATTCAAAAATAATAATTGAAGACCCTTTTGAATGTGAAGCAACGCCACTTTTAGAGAATGCTATAAAAACAGGGAAATATGATGAAATATTACCACTTGAGGATATAATAAAATATGTGTCAAACAATATTGGTGAATATTACTTTGACGATGAGCAGTTTAATGAGTTGCTTGAAAAAATTCATTTAATCTATGGCTTTGACTATAAAAACTATAGAAGTGAAAGTATAAAAAGGCGAATTCATTCTGCTATGGTAAAGTTAAATATTAAAGATTTTAATAAATTTACAGAATTGATTAATAATGATCCAGATAGTTTTGAGGAACTTTTTTTGGAGATGTCAATAAATGTAACTGAATTCTTTAGAGATGAGGATACTTTTGTTACAATTAAAAACAAGATATTACCTTATCTAACTTCTTATTTACATATTAAAATATGGTGCGCAGGATGCTCCACTGGTGAAGAACCCTATTCACTAGCAATATTGCTTTCTGAACTAGGTATACTCAATAAATGCCAGATTTATGCTACTGACATAAATCCATACGTAATTGATGAAGCAAAAAATGGTTTATATAATGAAGATAAATACAATAGTTTTAAACAAAGTTATATAAATTTAAATGGTAAAAAGGATTTAGAAGAATATTTTGATAAAAGACAGGATATATACTCCGTAAAAAAGAATATAAAAGATAAAATCCTTTTTTTCCAGCATAGCCTCTTAGAGACTGGAATAATAAATGAATTTCAGCTTATTCTCTGTAGAAATGTACTAATATATTTTGATAGTGAACTTCAAGAGAAAATATTGTTTCAATTTAGTAATTCACTTGATAGAAACGGATTTCTTGTATTAGGAAAAAGTGAAGGTATTCTTTCTCCTAAGGTAGAAGCTGTATACAGTGTGTTTGATAAAGATTGTAAAATATATAAAAAATCCTTATAGAGGAGGATAACTATGAATAATAATATTTTTGAAGTACTTATAGTTGATGACAACCCCAATAATCTATTTTCCCTCCAAACCCTTATAGAAGAAAATATTAATGCTAGCGTTCTAAAAGCAAACTCTGGGGAAGAAGCGCTTAAAATACTTTTGGATAATACTGTAGATTTAATTGTTCTAGATGTCCAAATGAACGGACTTAATGGGTTTGAAACGGCAGAGATTATTAAAAAAAGAAAAAGGACAAGTCAGATTCCTATTATTTTTCTTACGGCTTCATATGTTTCAGAGGAGTTTAAGAAAAGGGGCTTTAAAATAGGTGCTGTAGACTATCTTACTAAACCTATTGATGAATATCTATTGCTAAATAGAATAAATGTATATTTGTCTAGTATTGAGAAAGAAAGAAATATAAACAGAATTCTTGAAGATAAGCTAATCAATCTTAAAGAAGATTTTTATAAGAGTGAAAAAGAATCTAAAAGTTTATTAGAAAATATTTTTTCAAGCTTAAATGAAGGAATATTTATTTTTGATTCTGAAAGTAAAATTGTTTTAGATACAAATGTGGTAGCTGAAAAAATGCTTGGATATTCTAAGTCAGAAGTTCTGGGAAGCAGCGCTGAATTGTTTTTTATTAACAAGGAGGCCTATAAAAGGTATGATGTTGAAAAAGATAAAAATTGTCAATCATTTGGTTATTATTTAGCAGAAATGCGAATGAAAAAAAAAGATGGAGAAATATTTCCAGTAGAAATCTATGTAAGATCCCTATTGGATGACAACGGAGAAGTTACAAGGCAAATTACTGTAATTAGAGATATTACTGAAAAGAAAAGAAAAGAAGAAGAGTTAATTCGAGCAAAAGAGAATGCTGATATAGCGAATAAAGCTAAATCAATGTTTCTTGCTAATATGAGTCATGAAATAAGAACACCAATGAATGGAATCCTCGGAATGACATCATTACTTGGAATGACTGAGATAAATGAGGAGCAGAAAACATATTTAGATATGATTAAAATATCTTCAGAAAAGCTATTGGATATAATTAATGATATTTTAGATTTATCAAAAATTGAAGCGGGAAAGACAATGCTAAGTAATGAGAAATTTGATTTTAGACAGTGTATGCAAAATGGCATTAATATGTACAATATATTAGCAGAGCAGAAACAAATTGAATTTGCTTATGATATAGATGATGGAATACCTAATAAATTAAAAGGTGATGAAGAAAAACTTCTTAGAATAATAAACAATTTATGTGGTAATGCAATTAAGTTTACTGAAAGAGGATTTGTGAAACTAAAAGTGACTCAAGTGATGGACGGTAAAACAAAAGTAAGGCTAAGATTTTTAATTAAAGATTCTGGAATTGGTATTTCCGAGGAAATAAAAGGCAAACTTTTTAATAATTTCACTCAGGGTGATGAATCTTATACTAAAAAATATGGTGGTACTGGGCTTGGCTTAGCAGTATCTAAAAGATTAGTAGAAATGATGGGGGGAACGATTTCCTTTGAAAGTTGCTATGGTTTAGGCAGTGAATTTTGTTTTGAAGTTCCTTTTGAAAAAATAGGGGAGCAGGATAAAAGTAACAATGTGGAGATCTCACAAAGTATAGAAGGTATTCAGCTATTTAAGAATAAAAAGATACTTTTAGCAGAAGATAATAAAATTAGCCGTATTTTTGTTCAGAGATTAATGAAAATGTATTCCTTTGATATAGATACTGCTGAAGATGGACGAGAAGCAGTTGAAAAGTATAAAGCTGGAGATTATGACATCATTTTAATGGATGTTCAGATGCCGATACTTAATGGCTTCGAGGCGACACAAAAAATAAGGGACTTAGATAAGCTATATAATAAGCATACTATAATAATAGCACTTACAGCATATGCTATGGGTGGAGATCGAGAGAAATGCATTGCAGCTGGAATGGATGATTATATAGCCAAACCTATAAATATTGAAACATTTATAGATGTTTTAAAAACACATATATACCCATAAAATCCATATTGACAGGATTTCAACCTAGAGGTAAAATTTAGGAGTCAGCAATCGCATTTGCTGGAATAGCTCAGACGGTAGAGCAATGCACTCGTAATGCATAGGTCATGGGTTCGATTCCCTTTTCCAGCTCCAATAGTATACTATAATAAGACAAAAGGCGGCACAACAGGGCTGTCTTTTGTCTTTTAATAATCAATAAAAAACAGATATTACTTGATTGTTAATATATACAATTATATGCTCATGTTTCAAGGCTATTACTCCATCTTGATTTAAAACTACTTCACCAGTAATAAAGCCAGGAACGCCTTTTAACAAAACTGTTACAGTACACCCTTTATATTTTGAATTTAGAAGATTTATTAGTGAGCGGGTATCACTTTTATTATTTTTTAAAGAAATATCCTTCTGCTTTGATTCTTTTTTAATACTTTTTTCGGTGGTTATAGGCACTTCTTTAATAACGGGATCACTATCTACTAATTCAGTATTGGTAACAAGAGTATCCTCAGGGACTATCTGTTCTGCTTGGGTAGCGTTTTCATTTAATAAATTAACCAGTTCCTTATTGTTTTTTATAGAATGTACAGTTCCTTCGAAATTGTTTTTACTTGAATACTTAGATTTCATAAGCATTCCTCCTAACCGTAGGGGTATAATTAATTAGTAGAAAAAAGCTATCATACTTACATCTATATATATTTTATTACCACCAGTTTGTCTAATTCCTATAGTATTGTCAGCAACTTCAACAACTTCACCAGAAATTGTTACGGGTAAGCCTGTTATGCCTAGTGTAATGTTGGATCCCATAAACTCCTTTGTAATTATATCAAACATATAGTATTCTCCTTTCAACTCTTAAGATTTTATATATTTTAGCCACTAGTAAATAAATGCTATTAAATCTGGATTAAAATAAACCTTTATACCATCAGCAGTTTTAAGTCCAATTACAGTAGAGTCACTTGAGCTTATGACTTCACCACTAAAAGTAATAGGTAGTCCAGTAACACCTATTGTTACATTTGCGCCCTTTAAATTCTTAGTTATTTGATCTAACAATTAAACTCATCTCCCTCTTTTTAATGACCTCTGTTATCCCAATTATCATCATGCGAATACTTTCTATTATTTTCAGTAGACTTATCAGAAGGACTAGTCTCTCTATCGGCTGAAGTTTCCTTATTTCCAGAAGATTCACTATCACTAGAACTATTTTCGCTTTTTGAGTCATTTCCGCTCTCTGATGAGCTGCTATCACTTGAAGAATTACTATTTGGATTGTTGAATTTATCAACAATTAAATTATCTTTAATAGGGTTGAAGATATCTTTAAGAGCACCAATATCATTAAACCCATTTAAAGTCGATAGTTCTTTGATAGGAGTAAATACATTTTTTAGTGAACCGATATCATCAAAGCCGTTTAATTCTGTTAGTGCTTTCACTGGGTTTGCTACGCTTTGTAAAACGCTCTTACTAGAATCCGTTGAACTCATTTGAGCACCTCCTATAGGGTTGAGTACATGTTGTTTTGTTAGCTAGTAAAAAGGTAAACTGTTTTACCTAGTACATTATATTAAAAAAGATATAAAATGTGCGTATTTATCGTTGAATAGTTCTAGGCAAATACAGTTTTCATCCAAAAGTACAAGAAGGACAAAGTAAATATTACTGTTAATGGAATTACTATAATAGTTACTTTGATGTAATCCTTCCAAGATATTTTAATTTTATTTGTTTTTAAAATATACATCCACATCAAAGAGGCTAATGTTCCAATAGGAAGAAGTAGAGACCCTATATCACTACCAACAATAGAAGAAAGATAAATAGTTTTCATTGTTATTGGATCTAAGCCCATTTTTGTTAATGTTAAAGTACCAATCATTAATGCAGGATGATTGTTAAAAATATTTGATAAAATTGAAACTAAAGCACCCATGGTAAAACTTGCACTGAATAAATCTTGATTGACAATGGGGTTGCACAATTTCACTAAAAAAGTTGTTAATCCAAGATTATTAAGACCATAAATTATTACATACATAGAAAACGCAAAGAGTAATATATACCAAGGAGTTTTCTTTATGATATCAATAGGGTTTGTTCGTAGATAATACCACCTCCAAGTTAGTAAAACACAGGAACCTAATATTGCAACAAGTTGGAAGGGAAGATTCAAGTAAGATGCAACAAATATTAGATAACGTATTAAAAATACAAAAGCTAGAATCCTTATCATAAAACTTGTCCTATTTTGTTTTGTATTAAAAGAAAGATTTCCTCTTAGTGGTTTAAATTGATTTGTAAAAAAAGATTCTTCAAGATCAGATGCTTGTGCTGGTAAGGTACGAGGAAGTCTTTTTTTTAGCACTATAAACATTAAAGATGACATAAATATCAAGCCCAAGGTACCTGGTACAAACATCATTTTTGTATGATCGAATAGAGTCATATGAACAATTTTTAATGCAATTAAATTTGTTATATTACTAACGCCTATAGGAGTACTTGAGCCCGTTGCGATTAATGCTCCACTTAATAAATAAGGCAGTTGTTCTTTAATTGGTAACTTTAAATTCCGTAGCAACAGTATAAGGATAGGCGTAGTAATCATAATACTGCCATCATTATTAAAGAGTAACGTCATAACAAAGCATAATAATTGAATACACCAATACAGTTTGTAACCTGAACCATTGGCCAGTTCTGTTATTCTAGAGGCTGACCAATGAAAGAAACCGAAACTTTCTAAAATTACAGCCATAACAATAGTTGCAATAATAGTTATAGAAGCGCCACTTATTTTATCTATAATATCAATTACGTTTGAATAGGTGACAACACCTGTACAAAATATTAAAATAGCGCCAACAGTAGCAGGGTATGCTTCATTTATTCCTTTTGGTCTAACGAAAATAATTATCATTGTTATAATAAATACTAAAACAGTAATCAACATTTTTAAATCCAGCATAAAGCTCATTCACCACCTTTATCTGAATTTTTCTGCAGTATATCATTGTGTAGTTGACTAGATTTAACTATATGTGGTGGTGGCGGTTTTGGTATAGGAGGATGCACAGGCGGCAATGGAGGACCAGGCATTAGGTTCCTTCTATTTTTATTTTTTAAGGAATGTTTAATTTCTATTGGTTTATAAACTGCTAGACCTATAAGATAAATTGTGCAAGGAATAAATATCAAGATTGCTATTTTTATAGGAAACTTCTGAAAGAATTTATCTAAAGGAAATACACTACCTACTATGCAATATACTAACATGATAACTGTACCAATTATTGCAACAGGGTTTCTAAGCTTATTTGAAACCATCATGGCAGTATAAGTTGCTAAAGCTATAATTATGGTAATAAACATATCATGTACCTCCTTATGACAGCATTTCGACTAAATACATATGAAGAGAATTCAAATAAAAATCAAAAAATTCCCCCCAAGCATTTTAACTCTTGCAAGGGGGATAATATAGAAGGTCCGTGATTTACAGAGTTTATTTATCTTTATTAACTCCCATTTATAATCATCAGTAAGAATTCTCAACATAAATATATTATTTTTGTGGTATATAATATGTGAGGATTTTATAATTGTTACTAGTTTAAGACTGAGGAGATTTTTACTTTTTCTACAAATTCTAAAGGATAAGAAAAATTTTTATAGAATAAAGTATTAGTAAAATGATTTAATATTAAGAAGGGTACGCAAAATAACAAATAGGTTACTAATATTAAGGGGGCAATTCAATGACTGATTATAAAATGGAACTTAATACTGAAGAGATGGATATTTTAGAGGGAAAACAAGGACCAACACTTCAAAAGGCAATGAAATCTATAGTATTATATGGAGAAACTTTTGGAGCTAAAAGACTAGTACCGATTGATGGGCCAGTTCATCTCGTAACATCCTTTGGAATTCCTATGTTAAAGACTGTGTTTGAGATGATGGATGAACTCATTGCGAGTGGGCTTGTCACAGAAAAACAATTTACAGTGGATCCAAGACCTATTGACTATGAAAATGTGAAATGTAGTATAGCGGAAAAAATTGTATTCAAAATTATGTACGGAAAACAAAAGGAATATGAGGCACAGCTTGAGAAGGTAGGGCTTAAGGACAAAGAGTCTTTTACTTGTACATGCTATCTGCCACAGGTAGGAAATGTTCCTAAAAAAGGCGAAATATTATCATGGGCGGAATCGTCTGCTGTAGTTTTTGCAAATTCAGTATTAGGTGCAAGGTCAAACAGAAATTCAGGAGTTATTGAGCTTCTTGGAGGAATTGTTGGGAAAGTTCCAGAATTTGGTCTTCTAACTAATGAGGGAAGGAAGGCAAAGTGGTTAATAGAAGTGAAGACTTCAAAGCTACCGGAGGCACAGATTTTAGGAAGTGCTATTGGAATTAAGGTAGTTGAGGATGTTCCATATATAGTGGGATTAGACAAGTACATTGGCAATGGTATTGATGATGATACCATTGGCTATCTTAAGGATATGGGGGCGGCAAGTGCATCAAATGGTTCAGTAGGGCTCTATCATGTTGAGGGTATAACTCCTGAGGCTGTAGAACAAAAGAGAGAACTTCTCCTAGAGGATTATAAAACATATGTTATTGACGATAAAGAGATAGAAAGAACAATAAAGTCTTATCCGATGCTTTGGAAAGACAAAGATGCAAAGCCTAAAATATGCTTTATTGGTTGCCCACAACTTACTTTAAATCAATTGTATGATTGGACAGAGAAAATTTCAGAAGCATTAAAGACTGAAGGAAAAAGTAAGTTAGCTATAAATACTATTTTATGCTCCGCGCCAGATGTTGCACAGGAGTTTGAAAAGGACAAGGAAAAATATAAAAAGTTAAAGGATATGGGTGCAAATTTGACATCAATTTGTCCACTAATGTATATGAATAATCCGTTATGTTCAAGAAAACCTGTTATAACAAACTCTAATAAATTAAGAACATATACAACTGCAAGATATTTTGTGGATGAGGAAATATTGAGAATAATAGTTAGGGGGAGAATATAATGGGGAAGACATTTAAAGGAAGGGTTATTTTAGGTGGAAATGTTAGTGGTGAGTGTGTAGTAAGTCACCAGGGTGTAAACACACTTGCATCCTTTCAAAAGAGTGCTCTTAAAAAAGCAAAAAAAGTTATATGTTCTGATCAAAATAACAAAGATCTATACAATAAAAATTTAACAGGTAAAGTAATGTGTTTACCGAAGACTATAGGATCAACAACAGGAGGGATGATACTCCAAAATATTGCACAGTTAGGAATAGGACCAGTAGCAATGCTATTTTCAGAGCACATAGATTCTCTTGCTGCAGCAGGAATTATACTCTCCGACGTTTGGAATAATACAAGAATTATAGCAATTGATCAGCTTGGGGATGAGTTCCTTAAATATGTACAAGATGGACAAATAATTGAGATAAAAGAAGATGGAACAATAATTGTGAAAAGTAATGAGTCAAAATTGTAATAGGAAATTAAGGTATGAATATGTAGCAAATCATTTGATTTTATCTCAAAAGATAATCAAGAAAACGGGTAAAAGTTTGAATAATTCAATATTTAGAGAGTGTAAAATAATCTGTACACTCTCTCTTGTTCCACTATATCTATAATATGTCAGTAGAAAGCCACAATCATTTCACTGTTAATAAACACAATAGTACTCTCATGTTTTAAAGCCAGTATACTATCAAAATTAAATACCACCTCGCCTGATATCACTCCAATACCTTGAATTAGCACAGTCACTAAGCAGCCTCGATAGCTAGAGTTCAAGACTTGAAGCATATGGCTATTATGTTTTTTATTTTTTTTAGAAGAATCATCCTGTAATTGAGATTGCTTCTTAGCATACTTAAGCAATTCAAGTTGACTATCATTTTTACTAGTTCTTATGTCATAATCTAAATCAATTAAACTTTCACTATCATCAACACGTCTATGAGCAGTTTTTCTGTGCCTGCTTTTAATCACTTGTTCTGAATCTTGAAAAGTATTATTTTGATTATCTGTATATTTCATATAACTCCTCCTTAAATCTAAAAAATTAGCAAAGGAAAAGATTCCATGCTAATTTCCAAAAAACTATAACTTATATAAAATAAAGTGATGTAATAAAGCTTATTTAATAATTCATCTAATAGAAAAATGCTATCATTTTCACATCAACATATATTTTATTACCCCCAGCCTGCCTAATACCTATTGTATTGTCCACTGCCTCAAAAACCTCACCTGAGATAGTAACAGGAAGGCCAGTAATTCCAAGAGTAATGTTTGCACCCATAAAGTTTTTAGTAATTATATTAAACATAAAATAACCTCCTTTAAAAAAATAATTATTATATCAAAAGCAACACTTCAAAATTACAGAAGAATAATGTAATATACTATATAATATTATTGTGGGTTGAAAATGGCGCCTGATTCTTCTGCTGAAAACGAAAAATTAAGTTATACTTAGAGTGTATGTATAAATAAAGATACTGTTAAAAGATTGTGGTGATTAAATGGAAAATTGGATAGTTTTGAATAAATTGATATTGATAATTTATGTATCTAGTATATTGATAGAACAAGGATTGAACTCTTCTAAGAAAACCCCAGAAGTAATATTTTTCTTACTACTATTTATTATTATAAATTTTGGGAAAGCGCTTATTGAGAATAAAAAGTATAAGTACATGCTTATATTAGCTTCTATAATTCAAGTTTTGCTTTGTTACTTATTTCTTGAATCTATTTTCATTTTTTTGCTTCCACTAAATATTTACGAAATATTGCTAGATAAATTAAAATGGGGTTATGTTTTGGGTATTTTAATAGCAACTATGTTTTTTATAAAGGAAGGCATTGTAAACGAATATATAGTGATTTCATTGGTTACTTTCAGTGCATACTGGTTTGGTACAAGGGCTGAGAAAAGAATACAAAAATTATCTGTATCTTGTGATGAGCTTAAGGAAAAAAATTATAAGTTATTGACTGATTTAAATAATGAAATTGAATATAAAAATCAAATTATTTATACTTCTCAATTAGAAGAGCGAAATAAGATTACTCAAGAAATACATGATAAATTAGGACATAGCATTTCTGGGAGCCTAATGCAATTAGAGGCAGCAAATTTGATTATGGATAAGGATAGCCAGCAGAGTAAGAAAATAATTCAGAGCACCATTAGGGTACTTAGAGAAGGCATGGAAAGTATAAGAGCAACTTTAAAAAATATTAAGCCGGAGTCACAGCAAATAGGCATTAATAAAATTAAATTGCTAGTAGACGAATTTAAGAGCAATGATGAAATTACAGGTGGACTATATTATAGTGGGAATATAGATAAAATAAGTTACTTGGAATGGAAGGTTATTTATGAAAATGTAAAAGAAGCTTTAACTAATATTAGAAAGTATTCCAGGGCTAAAACTTTTAAGGTAGATATTAAGGTTTTAAATAAATTTATTAAAGTAGAGATCAAGGATGATGGTAGAGGATGTCAAAAAATCATTAGAGGCCTAGGCATTTCTGGTATTGAAGAAAGAACTTTAAATTTAAATGGCAAGGCAATAATAGATGGTTCAGATGGTTTCTCTGTAATAATTCTATTGCCTATAAATGATATAGAAAAGTAGAAGGGGTGTTAACGTGCCAATAAATATATTAATAGCAGATGATGATGCACTTATTAGGGAAAGTCTAAAAATTATTATTGGAATAGATGAAGAGTTTAATATACTTGAGTGTGTTGAAAATGGAAGGATGGCTGTAGAATATTGTGTAAACAATACTGTAGATGTTGCTCTAATAGATATTAGGATGCCTGTATTAAATGGAGTTGATGCTATTAAAGAAATAGCTGAGAAAACTCGGACTAAGTGCTTGATACTTACTACTTTTGACGAGGAGGAGTATATTAATTCCGCAATTAGGTATGGTGCAAAGGGGTATATACTTAAGAATAACACGCCAGACAAGATTAAAGCTGCCATAAAGGTTGTTCATAGTGGAAATATGGTTATGCAAGAAGGTATTATGGACAAGGTTATGAAAGGCATAGAGGTTGATAACAGCAGTAAGTTTAATAAGGAACTATTTACAGAAAGGGAGCTTGGAATTATGGAGGCTATTGCAGAGGGTTTATCTAATAAAGAAATATCAGCTAAATTATTCATTTCTGAGGGAACAGTTAAAAATTATATTAGTACAATTCTGGATAAAACTAATTTAAACCATAGAACTCAAATTGCAATATATTATTTAAAAGGTTGTAAATAAATAGCTTGAACTAATATAAGCTATCAAAAGAATTTAAAGTTAAGCTACTATATTTGAAATATTAATAAATAGATATGACTTTTGTCATACTAAGAGGTGACTTTCTTAACTTACAAAGAAAGCACCTTTTTTCTATAATAAAGATGTAAACATTAAGATAATTTAGGAGGGTTTAAATTGGAAATAGTAAAAATAGAAAAACTAACAAAAAAATTTGGCGATTTTACGGCGGTTGATAACATAGATCTTTCAATTAAAGAGGGTGAAATTTATGGGCTACTAGGACCCAATGGAGCGGGGAAAAGTACCACAATAAACATGATTTGTGGACTTGTTTCCGTGACAAAGGGATATATAGAGGTTCTGGGGAAAAATAATCAAAAGTATTCAAATTTCACGAAAAGAAATATTGGAGTAGTGCCTCAAGATATCGCCTTATATGAGGATTTGACTTGCTTAGAAAATGTAAAATTCTTTGCTAGTCTTTATGGTGTTAGAGGAGAAGAATTAAAGAGGAAAGCGGAAGAAGCACTAGAATTTGTTGGACTTGGGGATAAACAAAAAAGCTTTCCATCAGGGTTTTCTGGTGGTATGAAGAGAAGACTTAACATTGCCTGTGCTATAGCTCATACTCCCAAACTCATAATAATGGATGAACCAACTGTTGGTATAGATCCTCAGTCAAGGAATCATATTTTAGAATCTGTAAAAAAATTAAATGACCGTGGGTGTACCATAATTTATACTAGTCACTATATGGAGGAAGTTGAGCAGATTTCAACAAAAATAAGCATAATTGATCATGGAAAAGTTATTGCGGAAGGTACAAAAGAGGAACTAAAGGCAATTGTAACTGATAAAAACACCGTGGAAATTACTGTAGGAGAAATCAATCTTGTAAAAGAAGAAGAATTAATGAAGATCAAGGGAGTTACTGGTGTTGAGATAAATGAAAACAAGGTCAAAATAGATACTTTAAAGGAAATTAACAATTTAGATAAAATTATTGTTTACTTTACTGAAGGGAAAGTCTCAATTAAAAATGTTGAGAATAAAGTGCCTGATTTAGAGACAGTGTTTTTGACCTTGACTGGTAGAAAATTAAGGGATTAGAGGTGAAAAAATGAACATAATTTCTATAATTATGAAAGAAGTAAAGCAAAATTTTAGAAATAAAAAAGCTATGATAATGATGATTTTGTTTCCTGTGGTATTAATAGTCGTGCTTGGAACCGCGTTAAGTGGTGTCTTTGGAAAATCTGTTGATATAGGCACACCTAAAGTGCTGTATTGTATTAAAAATAATGGCCAGGCAGCAGACAATTTTAAGAGTAATTTTATTGACAGGGGAAAAGACTATAATATTAAATTTACAAAAACAGATGATATTGAAGCCGCTAAGAAAAAGTTAATTAATAGCAATGATTATGCATGCGTAATTGTAATGAATAGTGAAACCAATATTCAAGTGTATAACAATGATAAAGATAATATAGGTGGAGGAATTGTAGATAGTTTTCTTTCTAATTATGCACAAAGATATAATGCACTTGCAGAGATTGTAAAAGTTAATCCAAGTGGTCTAAAAGATGCAGTAGAGAACAATAAAACTGATTATTCATATGTTTCATCAATAGATAAGAAGCATAAACCATCTTCTTTAAATTATTATGCAATAGCTGAAGTTGCACTTATTATTATGTATGCAGCAATGACAGGAATTTATAGTGTCTCAGCTGAAAAAAACACTAAAACTAGGGATAGAATATTGTTAGGACCCGTTAGAAAGTATGAATTTCTATTAGGAAAGACTTTTGGGGGGGTAATAGCTACTACATTACAGATCGTAATTGTATTGCTATTTAGCAAATATGTACTTAACATAAATTTTGGAACTGACATTTTTACAATAATTATTGTTCTTATATCTCAAATAATTATGGCAGTAAGCGTTGGTGTAGGTGTTGGGTTTATTTTCAAAAACGAAAATATAGCAGGAGGAATTTTAAACTTTCTTATCCCTGTAATGGTATTTTTAGGTGGAAGTTATGCACCAGTAGATAATATGGGAAATAAGACCTTTACAGATATTATTACATACATTTCTCCAGTTAGATGGGTTAATCAATCTATATTTGGAGTTATATATAGCAATAACTACAGTAAGGTTGGACCTACGATATTAATAAATATTCTAATAGCAATAGTATTTTTAGCAATAGCATCTTGGATTTTTAGAAAGGAGAGTGCATAATATGAGGAATCTTTTGATACTATCAAGAAATACATTAAAGATTATATTTAGAAAAAAGTTTAACATTGTAATATATTTAATACTCCCAGTAGCAGTAATCTTATTTACAATGTCTTTATATAAGAATGACAGTGGGAAAGTTAACGTGGGTATATATAATAAAGATGCACAAGGTATTATGGCAAAAGATTTTATTGAAGGAATAAAGGATCAGGGTAGATATAAAGTTAAAATGTTAAAGGGAAACGATATAAAGAATTATGTAGCAGAAAGAAAGGTAGATTGTGTAATTACAATTCCTGAAAATTTTGAAGATAGCATATATAATCATTCCTTTGACAAATTAGAAATTTCTTCAATAAAGGGTGAAGATGCTACAGGCTTTATTCAAACCTATACAAATTATTATATTAAAAACTTAATGGACTTAAGTAAGACATCAAATGGAAACAAAGCTGTATTTAATGAGCTTTATGCAGGATTTAAAAACCAAACCTTAAAAGTTCAAGTTAGCTTAGTTAAAGATAAATCATCTGATAGAGTTTCTACACTCTATAGCATAGGTTTTCTAGTAATGTTTATGATGCAAGGTGCAAATAATACTTCAGGGATTATTTTGCGAGAGAAGAGAGAAAAAACATATAATAGAATTTTCTCTACTCCAGTTAATAGTAAAATATATTTAGGTGCAAACATTCTATCAAATATGTGTTTAATGACAATTCAGGCTACTTTAGTTGTATTTGCAGCAAAATACATGTTCGGTTTAGATACAGGAGTACCTAATCTACAGTTAATTGCAATACTACTTACATTTGGGTTAGTATGTGTAACTCTTGGAATTTTATTTGTAGCATTTTCTGAAAACTCATCACAAGCTGGGTATATGTCTATGTTAATAATTACACCTACTTGTATGCTATCAGGATGTTTTTGGCCAATTGAATATATGCCACAATTTATGCAAAAAATTTCAAATTTTTTGCCTCAGACATGGGCATTAAGATCAGTATCACAAATGCAAGATGGTAAAAGTTTCATAGGAATTTTGCCTAATCTAGCGGTTATATTAGCCTTTGCAGTAGCGCTATTCCTAACAGGAATGTATAAAATGAAAATCAATAATAGTATTAAAAATTTTGTTTAGATAAATTATGATAATAAAACAGAGGCTTCTTTCATATCTTGAAAGGTGCCTCTGTTTATTATTTACTATTACCCAATTAATTTAAAATTCCCCTATATCAGTTGTTATATCTTCCTTTCTAAAAATAATAGGTTATGCATTTAATTGATAAGGCCGCTGTAAAGCTTGACCTGTTGTTATAAAATAGTTTCAATATTTCATTGTATTATTAATAATTAAATTTAAGAAATCAATATGGGTAATTAATGTCCGTATAGTTATAATAATACAGTTACGGTAATAAGTATATAAAGATGTCTCTCAAATATATTCTTTTAACCTAATATTGACTGTTTTTATTTTGAGCAGAGGAGGGAGATGATTAAAGTTAAAAAAGTCTATTATATTTTCGCTCTTATGATTTGCTTTATTTTTCCTGCAATTATTTCAGATTATTATTTTCAAAACAAAAATCAAAATAAGCCTATTCATATGTCTAATAAAACTCAAAAGGAAATAGATGAAAAGAAAAATATAAGTGTAGCAGCCATCGCAAAAGTAGATGCTGTAGAGGATAGACCTTTATTTGAAAAAGAGGTGTTTCTGACATTTGATGACGGCCCTTCTATTAACACGCAAAAAATATTAAAGATACTTGATAGATATAATATTAAAGCTACATTTTTTGTTATAGGAAGCAATGTAGAAGAGTATCCTAATTTCATAAAAGCTGAAGATAATGATGGGATGTGTATTATTAACCATAGCTATACACATCAATATTCTATGTATAAAAATATAGAACAATGCATAGCCGATTTTGACAAGTGTTCTGCTTCAATTAAAAAAGTAACTGGAAAAGAGCCCCCTCCATTTATAAGATTTCCAGGAGGATCGGACAATAGGGTTTCAAATTTTGATACTATGAAGAGTATTAGGAAAGCATTCGTTCAAAAGGGTATAAAGTACGTAGACTGGAACACTAGTGCTGAGGATGCAGAGAGTATATCAGTCCCAGTAAGTAAAATTGAAAACAATCTTTTTAATCAATTATACAATAGTAGTTTCGCAGTTGTTCTTATGCACGATGCACCAGCCAAAACTACTACTGTTGATGCTTTACCATCAGTAATTGAGTATTTATTAAAGAAGGGGTTTAAGTTTAGAACTTTTAGTGATTTAACGCCTACTGAAGAAAGGGAGATGATTAAGGAGCGGATTATTAATAGGGATGTGGATAAATAGTATAAACGAAAGTGGGCAACATGATAGTAGGTGATACAGCAATAATTGAAATTATATTTAATGTTAATTTGCATAAGCTAGGGGCACCCTTCAGATTCGAAGGTTTGTTATTAAGAGAAGAGTGTCCCTCTATTAAATGGATAAACCGAAGGATTAATTAAACCTAAATTTTATCTTACTTTGCAACATTAATTTTAGCAGATGACCTTGCTGGAACTGTAGTTTTAACTAATAGATACTGGACATCCCCATTACTAAATTTGTTAACTACAGAACCACTTGAAATTAAATAATCTCCAGCTTTCATGTAGAAGGGTATATAGAGAGTCATTTCTTTATCTAATCTGTTGTAGATAATTGCAGCTTGCGCGTTTGCAGAACCATCATTTGGGTTTGTGTATTGTAATTCAGTGGACATTATACCTTTTGAAGTATTTCCGTCTTGATAAATTGGAATTGAATTACTTTCTCCACTATAAATGTATGATGTAAAGCCACTACCTTCCTTTTGAAAGATTCTATAACCGGAATAAGGTGTACCAGATAATTCTGTTGCTGTAGTGGTAACAAATAAATGATTATCTATAGTTTTAATATTATCAATATGGGTATGTCCATGTAAGCTTGTATTAATATGATATGTATTCATTAAGTTTATTAGCTCATTTGCACCTTCTCCATGCCAAAGTTGATTGTATTTTACCGAAAGAGTTTCTCCAAGCAAAAGAGTGTCAGGAGTTTGAGTATCATGTTGTTTATCATATTTTTGCCAATAGAGTTTTACTAAAGGGTCACTATTTGGCCAGATATTTCGATCCTGAGTAGATGGGTTATGATGACAAAATAAGACTTTAGTTTGATCATTAGTTGCTGTTTCAGCATTGTTACTTAAGTCATCCCTGATCCAGTTCATTTGTTTATCTCGTATTTGTCCACCCCAAGTGAATACTGAAAGGCTCTTACCACTACGGTCTAATTTGTTCCAATCAAAAGAGTTAGCACCAACAAAGTGAGCATAGGAACCATAATCAAAAGAATAGTAACTAGGCCCAAAATAGTTTTGCCAGAATTTAGCGCCGTCTGTAAGTGTTGCATCTTGAGCATAATAATCATGATTACCTGGTACTAAATAAATTGGTACATTGAATTGTTTTAGCATGCGATAGGTTTCTTCGTATTCATAAGCATATTCTAGTGGATTCATCTGACCATACATAAGATCACCAGTAATGATAACGAAATCTGGATTTGATAAATTCACTTCATTAATCTCTTTCTTAAGATAGAGCCAACGCTGACTATCATCTGGATTCCAAAATCCAGCCTGAACGTTGTCTTCAGGATTTTTAATATTTCGTGGAGAACCTACATGTAAATCTGAAAGATGGATAAATTTGTAGTTAGAATTAAATTGTGTAACTACTTTAACTGAATGAGGCTGAGAATCGGCTACAGTTACACCATTTGATGTATATATTAGATTCAAATCGTATAAATTTTCAGGTACATTCTTAGGAATCAAAACAGTTACATTATATATTGAGGAACTGTTATTCCAATAAGAAGTACTTTTTTCAATTGAAGAAATAGTAAGTGCATATTCACTTTTAATAGTTGAACTTTCAATATTTTTTATAGATATACCCCAATTGGAAGGCGTATTACCTTGTGTGTCAACTTTAATGGTAAGACTTGTTTCTACTTTATTGATTGCAGGTGTTGATATTAGTGGGTAAATAATTTGATTTACCTTCTTTGTGTCAGTTTTTATCTGAGGCAACTCATTCAAATAGTAGGTACTTGTACCTATTTTATTGAGATTAGCGAAGGATAATGCTTTAGCTTGCATTGGCATTACAATAAATGTAGTTAGTAAGGATAGAATAAGTGCGGTTTGCGATTTTTTAAATTTTTTCATTAAAACAGCTCCATTCATTTTTGTTTATTTTAGCATATATAAGTTAAATACTCTTTAATTCTATGTAAATTTTTTGAAAAATACAATATATTCCTTTAAATATATTGCATTTCAATAAAAAAAGCAACAGACAAGCTGTGCTTAATATTAAGAATATAATTTTTTTGCTTAGTTTAATATGGATAATTGAAGATTCTTCATGTCCAATAGTAATTTTGAACTTATAAGCATTAATAAACTTAAGGTAGACATATTAAAATAATTAGCTCTTTATTTTAGCTTTCTTCTTATGTAAAAAGTACAGAATGACAAATGTTAATATTACAACAAAAATAATTATTAGTAAAGTTACTAAACCTACGGGATTAATGACTCTAAAAGATGCATTCATTTTAGTATTCTCTTTAATCTGACCAAGAGGATAGCTCCAAGTAACTGTGCTTCCAGTTATCTCTCCATTTGATTTAGTAATTTTCCCAGGGATAGTTAACGAGTTTGATAAGTTTACGGAATTTAACAAAAAATCATTAATGGATTTAACTTTAGCGCTATCTAAAGGGATTCCTTTATTAGCAATTTCTGATGTTATTCGCTCATTAATACTTTCGGGTGTCAAGGAACTTTGAATATCAACAGAATAATCATACGTATTGTGTAAAAAGCCTTTATGTTTAACTACTTCAAACTTAACAGCTTTTTGATTCACATTAGAAAAAGCTGAATTAAGTTCAGTATAGTTCTTAAAATGATAATCAAATTCAGAAATGTTTTTACCATCCTCTTTATAAAATTTAATCTTTGAATTTTTGTTTTCTATATTTAAAAGACTGCTATTTATTTGTGTGTTTTGATTTAATAAATCTGGTAAAATGTCTGTTGTTTCTGTTTTTGATACTATATCAATTGAACCATTTCTATTTATTTTTGTGTTTAAGCTTAAATTTGTTTTTCCGCAGCCTGCAAAAAAAACAACGAACAGAACAACTAGACTAATTAATGTAAACTTTTTCACTATAATACACCTCAACTATTGTATTCAAATTTATTCGACTTAGGTAGGAAAAAGTATGCTTATCATGAAATAAGCACCTTTATAGGGTATACCTAAAGAGAAGTAAGTCTATTATACTAAATACTTTAATATTATGTAAAGTGGCGAATATGATCTTGTGAAGCGGAAGGAAGGTGTTTCAAGAAGCGTCCATATATGAATATTTAAAACAAGGAACATCAAGCCCAAAGGAGATTGATGTTTTTTATTTGTCGAAAAATAAAGAAAAAGAGAATACGATTTTTGCACAAAATAAAAGGAATATAAAGGCTATTGTTGAACATTTTGGGTTGGAGCTAATTTAATATATACATACAACAAATGATAAATAATGGGGGTCAAGTAATGAACAGTGACTGTGAAAATGAAATTAGTATATATTTTTTCACAACTGAGGAGAACATTGTAGTAAATGTAAGCAAAGAGTTTTTGAAACTAACTGGGTATTCAAATGACCAGTTAACAGGTAAATCTATAATTGAAATATGTAAATTACTAAAAATTAATCATAGATTACTAAATGCGAATCAGTAAATCCCTAGTGAGTGCTTTATATTCAACGTAGACTATGAAGCTATAGAAGTTAGTGTTTCATGTAAGGCTTTAACAAATAAGAATGAAATAGTATATTTCTTCAATAGAAAATCACAAAATAGATGCGAATATAACTCAATACTAATTGAACATCTTTTTGAAGATAACAAAGTTGGTATAGCAGTGCATAATGCTCCAGATTTAATACTTATACGAGCAAATCAAAAGTATTTAAATTTTATGGAAGGACCATATAGAAAAATTGAAAATAGTATAGGTACAATGGCAAAAGATAGAATTCCTGGGTTTGAGACAAGTGTAGCTGAAGAAATTTTCTCAAACGTAATAAAAACTGGTGAAACTTATTACGCTAATGAATTTAAGTATGATCATTTTGAAAGAGGAGTTACCCATTGGAATTCATCTTTAGTTCCTATATTTATTGAAGGAAAAGTAAAATATATAATTGAGATATATATTGAATTTACTGAAAGAGTCCCAAATAAAAAATTTGTGGAGGAACAAGCTAAAGTCATAGAACAAAAGGATTTTGAGTTGGAAGCAATAATTGAAAATATGACTGACGCGATAATTCTATGTAATGAGGAAGGAAACAGTTTAAGGGCAAATAAGGCTGCAAGGGGATTATTTGATGGCACTTATGTAAAAATAGATAATGATATTTACTTTAAAGATGAAGTGGAATTCATAGATATAGATAAAAAAACAGTTAATTTTGAAAATTTGCCTACAAATAGGGTGATTCGTGGGGAAAAAATATTAGGATATAAGCTAGGAATTAAAAATAAAGAAAGCGTAATCTACGTTGATATCAACGGAACGCCCCTATATGACAGTAATGGTGATTATCTTGTAGGAATACTGAATGTAAGAGATGTTTCAGAAAAGCTGAAATATCAAAAATTATTACAGCAACAATATGAACTTTTTTATCAGATTATTGATAATTTTGATTTGCCTGTTTTTAGGTTATCAGTACCGGATTTAATAGTGTTAGATTTAAATCAAAAGGCTTATAAACTTGCAACATCAGTAAGGTCAGAGATTACATCTATTAATGAGTTAGTGGGAAAAAAAATATTAGACAATAAATATGATTTTTTTTATAAAAATGAATATGATCAAATCCTCAAGGCAATTAAGGAGAAGAGAACAGAATACATTAAGGAGAGAGAATATATAGCAGATGGAAATATAGGATACGGAAATATTATTATAGAACCATTAATAACAATAAATGGAGAAATGAAAGAGTTAATTGTTATTATGATTGATATTACATCTGAAGTCAAAGCTGCTAAAGATATGGAAGAGACATTACAACTACAAGAAGAGTTTTTAGCAAATATTTCACATGAACTTAGAACACCAATAAATGTAATATTCACTGCCATTCAAATGTTAGAGTATAATATTCGTGCTAAGGGAAAAGATGAAAGTGGAGATATTAAGTATGTAAAAATGATGAAACAAAATTCATATAGATTATTAAAATTAGTAAACAATATAATAGATATTTCGAAGATTGAGTCAGGCTATTTCAATGTATCTTTAAGTAATAATAATATTATAAGCATTGTAGAAGAAATTACTTTATCAGTAAGTGAATATGCAAAAAGTAAGGGTGTTACAATAATATTTGATACAGATGTGGAGGAAAAAATTATTGCTTGTGATCCAGATATAATTGAGAGAATAATGCTTAATTTAATTTCAAATGCATTAAAATTCACTTCTAAGAAAGATAAAATATATGTTAATCTAAAAAACCAAGGAGAAAAAATTAGTATTGAAGTAATTGATACAGGAATAGGGATTCCTGAAGATAAGCAAAAGATGATTTTTGAAAGATTCAAGCAAGCTGATAAATCTTTTGCTAAAAGATGTGAGGGAAGTGGAATAGGACTTTCACTAGTTAAGCTTCTTGTGGAAGCACTAGGAGGAACCATATGTGTGAAAAGTGTAGTTAACCAGGGTAGCAAATTTTTTATTGAGCTTCCTGCAATGCCTATAGATGATATAGGTACTAACTACGCAATGGATATTTCAAGTATTCCAAGGAACGTAGATAGAATTAGAATAGAGTTTTCAGATATATATTCATAACTTTTAACAAAACATAACAAGCTGAAGCTAATGGGAAATTTTAGTAAAAGAATATATTTAAATTACAGGTCACATTAGATATCATTTCAACAAGAATAAAGAATTCACATTGTTTTCACATAATTAATCTGAAATGTTTCGAAGATTGTGTGATAGAATTATATTATTAAATAGTAATAATAGTGATTGGGGTGATTAAAGTGCCAATAAAGATATATCTTGTTGAAGATGAAAAGAGTTTAAATATTCTACTAGAGAAATATCTGCAGAGAGAAGGGTATGAGGTAACAACTTTTGCAGAAGGCAAATCTGCTATAGATAGAATTCAGGACATGCCTGACCTTTGGATTTTGGACATAATGTTACCTGATATTGATGGATATGAAATAATTAAAGCTATTAAAAAGCATAATAAGAATACCCCAGTTATCTTTATGTCAGCAAGAAATGAAGAACTTGATAGAGTAGTTGGATTAGAGCTGGGTAGTGATGATTATTTATCCAAACCATTTTTACCTAGAGAGCTTGTAATAAGAACAAATAAGCTTCTTGAAAGAATTAATGTGAAAGTTGATGATGAACATACAGATATAGTATTAAATGTTGAGGGATATAAAATTAGTAAAAATCAAAGGACAGTTTTTCTTGAAGATGAAGAGATTCAATTAACAAACAAGGAGTTTGAACTTATTAATTATTTTGTTGAAAATAAGAATAACTTAATATCTAGAGATCAAATATTAAACAATGTGTGGGGTCAAGATTATTTTGGTTCTGATAGAGTGGTAGATGATACTATTAGAAGACTTGAGAAAAAAGGTTGATAGATTAAGTATAGAAACGGTTTATGGTTACGGATATAAGTTGGTGATAAAGCAATGAAGAAACTTAGATTTAAATCTTTAACCATGAGAATATGGACTACCTTCACGGTTATTATACTAGTAATTATTTGTAGCATTTCATTAATATATCTGGTGGCCTTTAAACGAATAAGTGAAAATGCAAAAATCCAAGATTTAAAAGCTTCCCATGATATATTGATAAAAAGTAGTAACTATGATCAGCAACCTAGATTTAATCAATTAAAAAACTTAAAAGGTAGCGACAATTTTATTTACAGCATAGATAGCAATGATGGTCCGCAAATAATTATAGGAAATAAACCTAAACCTGAAGCATTATTTGATAGAGATGTTCAAATGTGGATAGCTAGTTTTGTTAGTAAGGGTACTGTTACGGATAAACAATTTAAAAAGACTTATGATGGCAAAAAATATTTTTTCATAATAAGTTCAATTGAAGGAAATGGATTAGGAAATACCTATTTTGTATCCTATGTACCAAATACACAAGACAATAGTGTATTATACACAGTACTAATTATAGGTGTTGTATTTATTGCAATAGGTTTTTTAACAGCTAAGGTCGTTGCAAATTATATTTCAAAACCTTTAAAGGAACTTGAAGATTTCACTATAAGAATTGCACATAAAGATTGGAAAGAGCCTATTGATGTAAAGAATAGTGATGAAATAGGACGGCTAGCAGAATCAATGAACCGTATGCAAAATGAACTAAAACATGCGGACGAGGAAGAAAAAATGTTTTTACAAAGCATATCACATGATTTAAAAACACCGGTTATGGTTATAATGAGTCATGCTGACGCAATTATCGATGGTGTGTATATTGAATCTGTTGAAAAAACTGCTGAAATAATAAGGGATGAGACTATTTGCTTAGAGAGAAAAATTAAGCAAATGCTTTATTTAAACACCCTAAATTATGTTCTGGATAATAATATAAACAACACTAAAATAAATTTAAGAGATACCTTAACGCATATTATTAATAGATTTGAAGTAGTTAATAGTAAGATTCAATGGGATTTAGATATTGATGAGATTAGCATTAATGGTAATGGTGATAAAATACAAGTTTCCATCGAGAATATATTGGATAATGGACTTAGATATGCTGAAGAAAGAATTTCTATATCTTTAAAAAAGAAGGACACTTTCGCGGAATTAGAGATATATAACGATGGTCCGAAAATTGGAGCAGAGCATATAGACCATATTTTTGATAATTTTTACAAAGATAAGACTGGAAATTTTGGACTAGGACTGGCTATTTCTAAGAAAATCATAAATTATTATGAAGGAGAAATTAAAGCAGTAAATAGGGATAAAGGTGTAAGTTTTATAATCAAACTTCCAATATAAGGCGTATAAGGCGGAGACGACAAGTTGGTGACAGGCACGTGACAAGTGACATTAGACAAGTTGGTGACTGGCACTTGACAAGTGACATTATATATCATGAGAAAGTGATAATAGCGATACAATTGTTAGCTATAATTTAAAAAAGTGATACTTTAATGTATTGAAAGGAGTATATAAATGGTGGCTTTCAAAAAACATATATTTAAAATAAGTCTATTTGCTGCAATATATTAGCTGGGGCACTATGTATTTATACAACGTGGAACTATAATGGAAATAATAATAAGAGTAATATTACTCCAAACTCAATGAAAATGCAGTACAATGATTCATTTCAAGCAGATGGAAATCAGACACCTGATAAGCAAAACTTCAATCCCAATCAGTTTACTACTAATCAAAATGGATTCAGCAAAGGAGGTAATACAAGTACTAGCACCAGCAATAAATATTCATCTATGCTTATAATATACTCAGCGATATTCTTTGCTTTATTTATAGCAGCATATTTTATTCTTAAATATAAGGATTTAAAAATAAATGCAAGAAATGGAACGATATTAATATTAACATTATTATGGATAGGTTTATTTTTAAGAATTTCAGCAGCCACTTTAATAGAAGGGCAATCAGGAGATTTAAATCTGTTCAAAACTTAGGAGGATTTATTATGAACATTTCATCAGTTTCATCCACATCAACTGTAAGTACAACAACAAGCAGTAGTGACACAAGTCAACTAGAGGCTAGAAAGGCAAACCTTCAGCAACAGTTGGACAAGGTCAATTCAAGTAAAGATGATGAGAAGACAAAACAAGCAAAAGTTAAGATTTTAGAGGCACAGATACAGCAAATTGATGCGCAGATACAACAGAAAAAATCTAACCAGACATCTACTTCACAAGGACAAGCATCTAATAGCAGCAATAGTAATTCAGCTAAAGAGAAGGCTGTGGAAAATATAATCGATGAGCTAGCATAAACATATAATATACTTAAATAAAAAAGATTCTATGATTACTTAACAATTTTGATAATCATAGGATCTTTTTTTGAATTCAAATCACACAAAGTTCACATATTTATTTGATACTAGTGCTACAATTCATGGATATACTTTAAACATAAGAAGATAAGGAGGATTTAAAATGAATGGAGTGATAAAAATGACTAATGATATAGTTTGCTCTGTAGTAGTTCCAATGTTTAATGAAGAACTTGTTATAGGAGAAAGTTACAGAAGATTAAAGGAAGTTATGGATTCCAGTAATGAAAATTATGAAATAATTTTTGTTAATGATGGAAGTAAAGATACAACTAGAGATAAAGTAGAAGAAATATGTAAAAGTGATGAAAAAATTAGAATTATTAACTTTTCTCGAAATTTTGGTCATCAAGCCGCAATAACTGCTGGAATGGATTTAGCATTAGGAAAAGCAATCGTTGTAATTGATGCAGACCTTCAAGATCCTCCAGAAGTAATTTTGAAAATGATTGAAAAATGGAAGGAAGGATATGAGGTTGTATATGGAAAGAGAATAAAAAGAGAAGGCGAAACATTTTTAAAAAAAATCACTGCAAAAATGTTTTATAGATTACTAAAGGACATGGCTACCGTTGAGATACCAGTTGATACGGGAGATTTTAGACTTATAGATAGAAAAGTTTGTGATGCATTAGCTTCACTTCCTGAAAAAAATAGATATGTAAGAGGACTTGTTAGTTGGGTTGGATATAAACAGACCTTTGTTGAATTCACAAGACAAGAGAGATTTGCAGGAGAGACTAAATATCCGCTGAAGAGAATGATGAAACTGGCTCTAGATGGAATAACCTCTTTTTCATATAAACCACTTGAAATAGCAGGGTATTTTGGAGGGTTAACATTTTTTATTGGAATATTATCCTTAATAGGCGTTATTGTAAATGATATATTCAGTAGTAATAATTTACTAAATTTAGGAATGATTTTATCCATCAACCTTATTATGTTTGGATTAATGTTTTCCAGCATTGGAATGCTTGGTCAATATATTGGTAGAATTTTCGATGAAACTAAGGATAGACCAATTTATATAGTTGAAAGTACTGTGAACTATAAGAAATCTGATAAGAAATATGAAGTCAGTATATAGATCCATAAAGAAATTAATCTGCGGGAAGCTAAAACGCGTAGGTGTATTTTCTATGGTAGGCTTAGCGAATACGCTTTTAGACTTTATAGTATTTACGATGATTATTGCAGTTGTTGCAAAGGTTACTAATTTTGTTGGATACAAGTTATGGGGGAATGATTAATGAAAACGATAAAATTTAAGAAGGAAAATATTGCGGTAATACCAATCTTAATATTGTCGGCGATATTGAATTTTGCTAATTTAGGTATTGAAGGTTATTCAAATTCATATTATGCGTCAGGGGTAAAAAGCATGACCATGAATTTTAAAAACTTTTTCTTTGTGTCTTTTGATCCAGGTGGATTTGTAAGTATCGATAAACCACCTCTTGGCTTCTGGTTACAAGCTATATCTGCAAAAATATTTGGATTTCATGGATGGAGTATACTTCTTCCCCAGGCACTTGCAGGTGTAATCTCAGTTGCTTTAATATATTTTATCATAAAGAAATCCTTTGGAAACGTGGCAGGACTAATTTCAGCATTTTGTTTAGCAGTTACACCAGTTTTTGTTGCTGTAAGCAGAAATAATACTTGTGATAATTTAGTTGTTCTAGCTTTAATGATAGCGTGTTGGGCAGTTTCTATTGCTGCTGAAGAGGGAAAATTAAAATATCTTCTTATTGGACTAGCTATGGTTGGAGTAGGCTTCAATATAAAAATGCTTCAAGCATATATGATAATACCGGCTATATATTTAACATATCTTCTAGCAAGCACAGTTCCCATAAAAAAGAGAATAATTCATCTTCTTGTAGGTACGCTAGTTCTTGTAATAGTATCACTTTCTTGGGCGGTTGTTGTAGACCTAGTGCCTGCATCGGACAGACCATTTGTAGGAAGCAGCACTAACAATTCAGTTCTAGAATTAATATTTGGACATAACGGATTAGAAAGATTAGGAATTGGTGATAAAACAAAACCAGGTGTAAAAAGGCAAGGAAATAATATACAGGTTCCAGGACAAGGGGGAAAGGGCACAGATTTTAATTATAATCCAGCTCAAAATGAGTATGCACCAGGGATTAATGGCAATTATCAAAGTAATTATAATCAAGCACAAGGAATGCCAAAGCCACCTACTAATAGTAATGGGCCATCAATTCCAAGTAACTACTTTGGCGGTGATGGTAAAGGAATACCACAAGGTGGATTTGGTAGCGGTGGTCCAGGTGGAATGGTACAAGGTGCAGATGGTAACAATATGAAGGGATTAAGTGGGGGAGGTCAAGGTGGTGGAACTTTTGGAGGAACTGAGAAGTCTAGTATTACAAGACTGTTCTCTAATAATAGCTTATCAGATCAAATAATTTGGTTATTCCCTATTGCAGTATTTGGATTTATAGCTGCAGCAATAAAAGAAAAGTTAAGATTTTCACTTGATAACAAAAGAAAACAGGCTTTAATAATGTGGTCAATGTGGATATTACCAGAGTTTGTATATTTTAGTTTCACAAAAGGACTATTTCATCCTTACTACCTCACAATGATGGCAGCGCCAATTGCAGCTTTAGTGGGAATTGGAATTGTTTCAATGTGGGAACTATATAAAGACGGTGGATGGAAGTCTTGGATTTTGCCAATAGCATTTATTGCAAATGGGTTAGTTCAGTTGAAGATATTATCTTACTACACAAATATATCTGATCTTACTAAATTTATTATGATAATAATGTCAGCACTTACATTTGTAACTGCAGTAATTCTTGTTATTGTCAAGTTTAAAAAAGATACAAACTTAATGCTTAAAAAAGTATTAACAGGAATTGCATTAATTGGGCTTTTAATAACACCAACAGTTTGGTCCGTAACCACATTATGTTACCAAATGTCTGGAACATTCCCAGCAGCAGGCTTAGAGCTTAAGTCAAGTAAACAGATGGTAAGGCCTATGACAGGTAACTCTAATAATAGTACTACAAAGATGATAGAATATCTAAAAAAGAACAAAACAAATGAAAAATATTTGCTTGCAGTATCTTCTTCAAATAGTGCAACTGATATAATACTACAATCTGGTGAAGCTGTAATGGCACTTGGAGGATTTAGCGGATCAGATAATATCCTTACTTTAAGTGAATTCAAACAACTTGTAAAAGAAGGTGTAGTTAGATACGCAATTGCAGATGGAGGAATGGGCGGAGGTGGTGGAAATAACGAAATAATGACATGGATTAAAGTTAATGGAAAAGCTATTTCAGCAAGTGAATGGGGTGGAACCGGCACTACTAGTATTGCTACATCACAAGTTGAAAATCAGACAAATGGTGGATTTGAAAAGAATAGTTCAGTTCAAATGTATGACTTAAAAACTAGTTTAGATACATCTGTGAAAAGTAAGTAACTTGAGTTTATTTCCAACAAAGTTAAATAGATTAATTTTTTTAAATAGAATATGATAAATACAAAGGAAGTATCATTTATGATAAATGAATTGGATGATTCCTCTAAAAAAATAGGAGATATTATTAAAATAATAACAGCAATTTCAGAACAGACAAATTTGCTAGCTTTAAATGCAACTATAGAAGCAGCACGTGCAGGCGAAGCAGGCAAAGGATTTAATGTGGTGGCAGATGAGATTAGAAAACTAGCGGATAAAAGCAATAACGCTGCCAAGGAAATATCTGAATTAGTAAAGGAAAATCAATTAAAATCAGCATCTGCAGTGAGCTCTGTTGACCAAGTTGAGAAAAAAGTATCTCTAGGAGTTTCTAAGGCATCTGAAGTTGGTGTAAGCATACAGAATATAATTAAAAACATACAAGAAATTGTAATGGAGATCGAACAAATTGATAACGCAAATGAACAGCAATCACAATCCACTAAGGAAATTGAAAGAGCTATTAGTAATATAGCTGCCACTTCAAATGAGATAGCTGGAAGTACTGAAAACATAAGTGAAAGTATAGAGCAGCAGCTTAGTACAACTACTGAAATAGAAGAAAATACAGAGAAGTTATCAGAAATGGCTAAAAAATTGACTGAAATAACTTCTGGATTTAAGGTTTAAAATAATCATGTATTTAAGTTGCTGGACCTCAAGATTTGTGAAGCATATCTTAAAAAGTGGGCAATAAAATAAAAGTACTATTTAACAAAGTGTGACTTAAGTTGCACTTTGTTTCTTTTTAAAATCGTAATAAGTTATTTACCTTAAACAATTTGGAATTTTATGTAATGTAAAATGAAATCAGATTCTTTGTTTTTCCACCCTTAGAATTTAAGTAATATACCCAATATACCTGCCAGAGCTGGAAGCAATACTTAGGCAAAATTAATATTGATCAGAAAAAAATAGCAGGTATAAATGTGAAATCCTAATAACAAGAGCGTACTCAGTTGAATTATCAAGGGGTATCTTTGAATTAATTAAAAGAAACTACATAACTGAATTGCAATGGTTACTAAATTTTTTATAGTTTTTTAATAATATTAATTTTTTATATAATAGCATAAAGAAAAGCACCACAACTTGAACTATAAATTAAACCACATTAAAAAACATTATAATAATAAAGAATTTTTTGTACATTATTGATGAAATATGGTATAATACCAATTAATGTGATAAATATTATAAATAAAGGGAGAGGTAATATCTATGGGAAAAAAAATAACGCTTAGAAATTCATTACTAAGAATGATAATTCCAATCGTCATAATTCCACTTATTATTGTAACAATCGTAACGTTTTACTATGTAAGTAGTAATTTTAAAACAGATTTTAGTGACTTAATGAATGCTGATTTAAGTAAAACATCCCAATTAATTGACTCCATCGACAAAAATAGCATTAGTACAGTTGAGTTGATAGCAACAGATCCTAATGTAAGTTCTATACTTACTAGTACGGATAGTCCAACCTTGCTAAGGAAAACCTTTCAAAATTATACAAGTTCTAATAAGGATATCGCCGCAATTTATATGGGAACAAATACAGGCAAGTTATTATTAGAACCAGATACTTCGGCTTCGCTGCCCGATGGTTATGATCCCAGAGTTAGAGCTTGGTACAAAGCTGCCATAGAAAAACCGGGAGAAGTTGTACTAACTGATGCATATGAAGATGCTACTCAAAAAGGAATATATGAGGTGTCTTTTGTAAAGGCAGTTAAGGATAAAACTACAGGTAACATTATTGGTGTAGTAGGTGTTGATGTACGACTAGACATGCTATCAAAGAGTATATCCTCTCAGAAAGCAGGCAAGAAGGGATACTTTGTATTGCTTGATAAAACTGGATTAGTAGTTGGCAGTAAAGATTCAAGTATGGTAGGTAAAGATTCCTCAAAAGAGGGGTGGATAAAAAAAGTTAATAATACTTTGTTGAATGCGAAAAGTATTAATGTTAAGGGAACGAAAAACCTAACCTACTCGGAAGTAAATAAGAAAACAGGATGGACTATAGTTGGATTTATACCTAAAAGTGAATTAACGAATAAAGTATACAATGTAGTTTTAATAATAGGGGGAATAAGTATTGCAATATTACTTGTTGCAGTTTTACTTGTAATAGGGTTTTCTAATAAAATAAGCAAACCTATTAAAAATCTAGAGGATTTGTTAAAAGGGGTTAGTGAAGGTGATTTCACTAAAAGAATTACAGACTTAAACATCGGAACGCTTGAGGTACATTCAATAACTTATGCAGTAAATTCAATGATTGATGATATAGTCTCTATATTGATGAATGTAAAGAATACTTCAAATGAGATAAAAAATGCTTCAGAGTCATTAGTATCAGTTTCAGAAGAATCAAACTCCGTAGGAGAAGAGGTAGCGAAGGCGTGTATGGAAATGGCAGATGGTGCTACTAACCAAGCACATGCGCTAGAAGTTAGTTCTGAACTTACTTCAGACCTAGGAAAAGAAGTAGATAAATCTTTATCAGATTCTAAACTTATGGCTATAGCCTCTGAAGAAGTAAGGAGTGCAACAGTTCAGGGAAAACTAACTATAAATGACCTGAGGGGTATATTTAATAAGACTTCAGAAGCAAATGATGAAGTTGCAAAGAAAGTTCAAGTATTGGCTACAAACTCTAACAAAATAGGAACAATAACAGATACAATAAAAGCAATAACAGAACAAACTAATCTCTTAGCATTAAATGCAAGTATTGAAGCAGCTAGAGCGGGAGAAGCAGGTAAGGGTTTTGCAGTGGTTGCTGATGAAGTAAGAAAACTTGCGGAACAGTCTTCCGGATCAGCTTCAGAAATAAATGACGTTGTTATAGAAATAAAGAATAATATTGAGGTTCTTACAAATAAAATTTCTACTTCAATTGATTTGAATCAGAAAACAGAAAACAGTGTAGAACTTAGTAACAATGCATTTATAAAAATAGATGATGCAACCCAAGCCTTTGAAGAAAATATGAAAAAGGTAATCAAGTCTTTGGCTGAGATAGATCACAAAAAAGAAAGCGTAATTAGTAATATTGTACAAGCAACAGAAGTAGCACAAACGATTGCTGCAGCAACTGAAGAAATTAGTGCATCTTCTGAAGAACAAGCATCTGAATTGCATGAAGTAGTTTCCTCAGCTGAAAAATTAAATGATTTATCAGTAGTATTAGATGAATTAGTTAAAAAATTTAAAATGTAGATCTTAAATGGGTGTCGCAAAGTAAAAGCTTACTTTTGAGGCACCTTTTTAAAATTATTTCCATATATCGTAGTTTTTTATTATTAGATTAAAATATTTGAAATAAAACCAATAAAACTTCATTTTTACTTTAAATTAATGAATAAAATATGAAGAATTTTGCTTGTTTTTTTTATAAATGTGTTATAATTAACGTAATAATGAGAATATTATGACAAACAAAAGGAAGGGTGATGTTATGAAAAATAAAGCAACGCTTCGAAATTCATTACTAAAAATGATTATCTCTATTGTGTTAGTTCCTCTTATTATTGTAACTGCTGTAACATACTTCTATGTTAGTAGCAATTTCAAAACTGATTTTAGTGATTTAATGAACGCAAATCTAGGTAAAACATCCCAATTAATTGATTCTATTCATAAGTCCAGTGTTAATACTACTCAACTGTTTTCAAATGATCCTAATGTAAATAATATTTTAGTTGGCACTGATAGTCCAACTTGGTTAAGAAAAACTCTTGAGGCAAATACAAGTGCCAATAAAGATATTGCTGCTATTTATATGGCCACAAATACAGGCAAGCTATATTTACAACCAGAGGCAAATCCGCCACTTCCAGATAGTTATGACCCTAGAGTGAGAGGGTGGTATAAATCTGCAATAGCAAAGCCTGATGAAGTTGTACTAACCGATGCATATGAGGATGCAGTTAGCAAAGGTGTATATGAAGTTTCTTTTGTAAAAGCAGTTAAAGATAAAGTAACAGGGACCATTATTGGTGTGGCTGGAATTGATGTAAGGCTAGATATGATATCTCAGAATCTTTCTTCCCAGAAAGCTGGTAAAAAGGGGTATTTTGTACTACTTGATAAAACTGGGATGATAATAGGAAGTAAAGATTCTAGTTTGGTAGGCAAAGATGCAACAAAAGAAAGTTGGATAAAAACAGTTATGAATACTTCTTTGAATGGAAAAAGTATTACTGTCAAAGGAACAAAAAATTTAGCATATTCAGAAGTAAATGAAAAAACTGGATGGACAGTAGTGGGGTTTATTCCTAAGAGCGAACTTTCAGCTAAAACAAACAATGTTATTTTTATAATAGGTGGGATAAGTCTTCTAATATTGGCTATAGCAGTATTGGTTGGAATTACTTCTTCTAATAAGATAAGTAAGCCTATTAAAAATTTAGAGGATTTATTAAAAAGAATTAGTGATGGAGATTTTACAAATAAAATTCCTGAAGATCATATACTAACTCATGAGGTTTATTCAATTACTCATGCTGTAAATTCCATGGTTGATGATATGGTTTCTGTATTATCAAATGTAAAACTAACTTCAAATGAGATAAAGGATTCTTCTGAATTATTAGTTTCAGTTTCAGAGCAATCTAGTTCAGTAGGACAAGAAGTGGCAAAGGCATGCATGGATATGGCGGATGGAGCAACTAATCAAGCACAAGCTCTTGAAGTTAGCTCAGAACTTACCTCAAACTTAGGAGAGGAAGTAGACCAATCCTTATCAGATTCTAAGCTTATGTCAGTAGCTTCTCAGGAAGTAAGAAGTGCAACTGAGCAAGGGAAACATACAATTAATGATTTAAGAGGAATATTTAAAAAGACTTCTCAGGCTAATGATGAAGTTGCTAAGAAGGTAGAAATTTTGGCTGCTAACTCAAATAAGATTAGCACAATTACTGATACCATTAAAGCAATAACCGAGCAGACCAATCTATTAGCGCTGAATGCTAGTATAGAAGCTGCTAGAGCAGGAGAAGCAGGCAAAGGATTTGCTGTAGTTGCTGATGAAGTAAGAAAACTTGCAGAACAATCTTCAGGTTCAGCCTCTGAGATAAACGATGTTATCATAGAAATAAAGAGCAATATTGAAGTTCTTATGGCTAAGATTACTACTTCTATTGATTTAAACAAGAAAACAGAAAATAGCGTGGATCTTAGTAATGATGCGTTTATAAAAATTGATGATGCAACACAAGCTTTTGAAGAAAACATGGGAAAAGTAATTAAATCTTTAGCAGAAATTGACCAGAAGAAAGTTAAAGTTGTAACTAATATAAAAAATGCAACTGAAGTTGCACAAACTATTGCTGCTGCTACTGAGGAGATTAGTGCTTCTTCTGAGGAACAAGCCTCAGCTTTACATGAAGTTGTATCTTCAGCTGAAAAGCTAAATGATTTATCAGTAGCACTAGATGCATTAATACAAAAGTTTAGAATGTAAATTTAATATCATACTTTTTATTTTGAAAAAGCTGGGGACCCTCCTTTTAGTAGACATTAAACTTAAGGTAAGGGTGACCTAGCTATTTATTTTTTCTCAGCACACATATTCAAAAAATATCTATGAAATTCTAAATTACTAGTTAACTCAGGGTGAAAAGCTGTTGCTAACTTATTTTTTTGTCTGACAGCCACAATTTTATTATTAAGTGTATAAATTATTTTTACATCTTCATATACCTCTGTTATTAGAGGCGCTCTAATAAAAACAAGAGGTATAGCCATACTTGAAACTTCATCAATGACAGCTTCTTTTTCAAAGCTATCAATTTGACTTCCATAAGCATTTCTTCTTACCTTTATATCCATAACTTCAAGATAATCTTGGGATGAATCTTCAATAGATTTTGCAAGAAGAATCATACCAGCACAAGTGCCCCAAACGGGAAGTCCTAATAAAATTTTTTCTTTTAGAGGAAGTAATAGGTTCCTTTCTCTTAGAAGTTTGCCCATAGTTGTACTCTCTCCGCCAGGAAGGATAATACCGTCTAAATCTTTTAAATCTGCTATTTTCTTTACCTCTATAGCTTCATAGCCAAGTTTCTGTATATGATTTATATGCTCAATTACTCCTCCTTGAAGAGATAAAATGCCTATTCTCAAATTTACCAGCCTCTTTCTGCATATCTATCTTTAAGCTCATTTATTTCTAAACCACCCATAGCTTCACCTAGATTTTCTGAGACCTCTGCAATCACCTTAGCGTCATTATAATAGGTAGTTGCCAAAACAATAGCTTTTGCTCTAATTTCAGGATTCGCAGCTTTAAAAATTCCAGAACCTACAAATACACCCTCTGAACCAAGTTGCATCATTAAAGCTGCATCAGCAGGGGTAGCTATTCCTCCTGCAGCAAAGTTAACTACTGGAAGCTTACCATTTTCCCATACATACTCCAGTAAGTGAAGAGGTGCGCAAATGTCTTTAGCTATTGTCATTAATTCTTCCTTGGGAGCATTTTTTACATTTCTAATTTCGTCAATTAAAGATCTCATATGGCGAACAGCTTCTACAACGTTTCCAGTTCCTGCTTCACCTTTTGTTCTTATCATTGAAGCCCCCTCACCTATTCTTCTAAGGGCTTCACCTAGATTTCTAGCACCACAAACATAAGGCACTTTAAAATTCCATTTGTTAATATGATATTGTTCATCTGCTGGCGTTAAAACTTCACTTTCATCAATAAAGTCTACACCAATCTCTTGCAATATTTGTGCTTCTACGAAATGACCTATTCTAACTTTTGCCATTACAGGTATTGAAACGGCAGCTTTTATATCTTTAATCATTTTAGGGTCGGACATTCTAGCAACTCCACCTTGTTTTCTAATATCAGATGGAACTCTCTCTAATGCCATTACAGCACAAGCTCCAGCCCTTTCTGCAATTAAAGCTTGATCTACATTTACAACATCCATGATAACTCCGCCTTTAAGCATTTGAGCTAAATTTTTATTAATTTCATATCTTTCCATAGTGTGCCTCCTTGTAATATTTAGTTTTGTTGAAATTATAATACAAGTTAAGGCCAAGGTACAATGTATCGATACACTATTACAAATCTTAAGTTGGGTATTAGCTCCAACTTAAGACTTATTTTGTAGTTTAATATAATAGACATGATATGATATAATAAAAAAGTCTAAGGACTACTAAAAATCAAATGAAAAAAAAGAAAATGGTGATAAGATGTTAAAAGTAAATAATGAGAAACCTAAAGTAATAAAGGAGAACTTTGTATTTAAAGTAGGAAAAGATTTAATTAAGGACAAGATGTATTTAATAATGGTCTTAATAATTTTTTTAAAAACCATAATTCTTATAGGATTATTAGGAACAGAAAAAGGCACTAGTTTTAACTTTTTAAAAGGGTTTAACAGTGCGCCCTCTATTCTTATCTATACCAGTCTATCCATGGCAATTTTTTCAATTACATTCTTGTTTAAAGGAAGAAAACATTTGTGGTCATTTATAGTAATAGATATTCTAGTAAGCGTTTTGATTATTGGAGATATGTGGTATTACAGGGGCTTTAATGAATTTCTAAACTTTTTTCTTTTAGATGAAACTTCTAATTTAAACTCTCTTGGTGATAGTATTATGTCCATGGCAAGACCAGTAGATTTTATATTTATTGTTGATATAATTGTGCTAATTATTTACTCAATACTTAATAAAGAACTTTACAGAGGAGTTAAGCGTAATGTGACTTTATTCCTAGTAACATTAGTTATCCCAATGTGTTACTTCACCTATGCATCCATAAAAATAGATGAGTTTCAAAGAGGATTTGATGGACAACATGCTTTCTATAGAAGTTGGGCACCGACTAGAACAATGTCCTACTTAGGACCTATAGGTTATCATATCCTAGACGCATATAATTATTATGATGTTTGTAGATCTTATGAACTAACGAGTAACGAGAAAGCAAAAATCAGTGATTGGTATGGTAAAAATAAAGAGAACCTACCAGATAATGAATATGCAGGTATGTTCAAAGGTAAAAATCTTATAGTTATTCAATGGGAATCCTTAGAAAACTTTGTTGTTAATCAGAAGTTTCAAGGACAGGAAATCACACCTAATTTAAATAAACTCTTAAAGAATAGTTTATACTTTGATAACTATCATGAGAATGTTAATTGTGGTACAAGCTCCGATGCAGACTTGATGACTAATACCGGGATTTATCCTGTTAGGGATGGTTCAACATTTTTTAGATATCCACACAATGAATATAATCAGGCTCTACCAAAACAGCTAGAAGCACTTGGTTATTCAACTTATGCAATCCACCCAGATAAGGGCTTCTTTTGGAATGTAAGACCTGCACTATTATCAATTGGATTTCAGAATTTTTATGATTCTGGTGATTATGATGTTAAGGAAACTATTGGACTTGGAATTTCCGATAAGGATTATCTGCCTCAAGTTAATGAGATAATAGAGAAAGAAAAACAGCCATATTATAGTTTTGTAGTTACACTAACAAGTCATGCACCTTTCGATTTACCTAATAAGGATAGAACACTAAAACTAACTAACGGTTTTCAAAAAAATATACTGGGTGATTATTTACAAAGTATTCATTACACAGATGAGGCCTTAGGCAATTTCTTAGGTGAATTAGAAAAAAAGGGTCAATTGCAAAACACTGCAGTAGTGGTATACGGAGATCACACAGGTGTTCATAAGTATTTTTCTGATAAATTAAATAAAATAGAGCCGTCAGAAAATTGGTGGTTGTATAATGACATGAAGATACCGCTAATAATATATAACTCTGGTATTCAGGGGAAAACTTTAGATATACCAGGAGGGGAAATTGATTTAATGCCCACTTTATCATATTTAATGGGTATTGATAAGGAAAAGTATGAGAATGCAGCAGTAGGAAAAGTACTTCTTAATACTAAAAAGAATTATTCAATTCTAAATAACTTTTCTATGATAGGCACTTATACAAATGCGGAAGAGCAGCATGCAAGAGATGGAATATTACTTTCAGATAAAATGATACAGAACAATTACTTTAAAACTAAATAAAAAGAGCTAAATAAAGATAGCCCAACTGATTTTATTAACAATCAGTTGGGCTATTTATTTTATTTTTCAGTTTTAAACTCTTTTATAAGGTTGTGATTGAGTATGTCGTCTGAGTAACTTAATTGATCATCTGCTTCAGTCTCAAGCTTTCTAAGTGCCGGAGTTGAAGAAAGTTCTTTTCCAGATGAGATATCGTAAAACTTATCATTCCAGGAAATGTAGAAAATATTACCGTTAGTGAAAGAACCATTCCTAAATATTACGTTTTGGTTAGGAGGATTTAGAATATCTTTTCCAAACATATTTTGTTTCTTTAAATCAAACATATTTGCAATTGTTGGATACAAATCCATCTGACCAGAATAAGTATGATTTACACCTGCATTAGCATCCTTAGGGAAATGGATAAACATAGGAACCTTTTGAAGCTCATACCATTTTAAATCGTTGGCATCATGGATGTCCATTAAGTCATATAATTTGTCAGAATAATTTTTAGGCAAAGCGTTGTGATCCCCATACAATACTAAAATAGAATTGTCCAACATGCCTTCTTTCTCAAGAGAATCAAGGAACCAACCTAGTTGAGTATCAGCATAATGTATTCCTTTCAAATAATCCCCCATAAGAGTGTCTTTATATTTACCTTCATCAAAGGTACCATACTTACTTGTATCTCTATTAAAAGGGTAATGACTTGATAAGGTTATTAAAAATGAAAAATATGGTTGTTTAAAGGCATTTATTTTATCAAGGGACTGGCGTAAAAACGATCTATCACTCATTCCCATTCCTATTTTCTCATCTACTTTAAGTTTATCTTCACTAAAGAAATCATCAAAACCCATGTTAGCATACATTTTATCCCTGTCATAAAAATTTGAATAATTCCCGTGAAATGCAGCTGTATAATAACCATTTTCTTTTAGGGACCCTGGTAGCGATGTCAATTCTTTATTAGTATATCTAAAGTATGCAACTCCTGAAGCTGCTGGGTATAATGAATTATTTACCATGAACTCTGCATCAGAAGTATTTCCTTCAGCTGTTTGGTAAAAGAAATTATCAAAATACAAACTCTTTCCAAGCCACTTATTTAAGTTAGGGGTTACCTCTTTACCATTTATTTTAGCGTCTATGGCAAATTGTTGTAAAGCTTCAACTTGAATAACTATTAAGTTTTTCCCAGTTCCTACTTTACTAAAGGTGTTATTCGAGTCCGCTTGATTACCTTGGAGGAATACCTTGATTTCTTTATCTCTTTTATCCCCAATTGGATCATTAGCAGTTATTAAAGTCTTAGCAGAATGATAAGCGTCTAGAAAATGAAAGTTAGCAGTTCCTAAGTTTTCTACAATAAAAGTTTTATTACTCATGGTTTCCATAAGCCTTGGCTTGTCTGAGTTTAGTTCATAAATACAACCAGCATCTAGAGCTCCACCAACTAATAATAAAACAGCAAAGAACGATAGTCTTAATTTTATTGTACTTTGCCTGCGTTCTCTTTTTGTATATTTTCTAAATAATGCTACAAAAACTATTAAATCAACTAAGAATAAAAAGTCTGAAGGTTTAATTACACTTTTTAATACTGAATAAGTACTAGCTGAATCACCAGTTAGTTTAATTCCACTATTTACTGCGGCTACAGAGAGTATGTCCCTAAAATAACCATAGTAAATGGTGTCTGCCATTAGACAGCCGCTTATTACAAAGTCTAAAATTAATAAAGCTCTAGTTCTTGCTTTGTTTTTGAAAAGCAATGTAAACGCTGTCACCATTAGTAAAAGCGAAAAAGTTGGTAATAATAGAATTGTAATTGAAAAGTCTTTTTTAAGTATTTCATGCATTGCATATAGTATTTTCGCCTCTATTATTACTACAAAAAGTAGTACATCTAGGTAGTTTAAAAAAATATTTTTAAACTTATTTCTTTTTAAATTATCCATTTTGCACTTCCTTAAATAATTCTTAAACATTGATTTATATTAGTAATTTAAGTATAAATATGCTTAAGGTATATTGGTTTTTATTCATTTGTTTCCCATAATATAGTATGATAAGCACCATACTATTGTGATTATAGTACGTTAATAATTATAACACTTTAATATAATTATTCAATAGTTATTATTAACAAGATAGGAGGGAGAAATTACTGCTATTTTTAATAATAGGTAATAAAAAAACAGTAAGTAATCTTACTGTAGAAATTCAACTATATTTAAATTTATTATTAAAGTTTGAAAATTATGATGAATTAGTTTGGTATATAGATTTATCTTAATTAAAGTTACTCACTAGCGTTCAATGATTGGTTCAAATTTCATATTGACAAAATTAAAGTGAAAAATTATCAAATTTATCCATCAAAATTATAATGAAAAAATCAGCAACTCCTTCATAATTATAATCACCACAAAAATAAATAGCAAAGGAGTTGCTGATCATTAAAGATAATTATACTTTAGTATTCCAAAAACTTATAGATTTAATTGATTGGAATGTATTGAAAATATTTGCCTATAAGCTAGATATTGATTATCTAACTATAGAGAATCACTTAAAATCACTAATATATTTTCATATAGCGGAGCTAGATAGTTTAAGAGATATTAATGATTTTATGAAATCTCCTTCCGAACTAAAGCAATTAATAAAAGGCGTGAGCCTGGGAAGTCTATCAAATTATAACAAAAATATAAATTATGAAGTTTTGCTTCCGATAATGAATGATATTATACTTAAAGCTCTTATTTCAATTCCGGTTAGTCAAAGAATTAAAAAATTTGGTTCAGTAAAACTTATTGATTCTACAACTGTTAGCATGGGTATGACTTACTTCAATTGGGCTAAATTTAGAAGTACCAAAGCAGGAATTAAAATGCACACTAAATTTGATTTAGGTAGAAATGTTCCTGAAACGATAGTCGTAACCAATGCTAAAGTTCATGATAAAAACAAATTGGATGAACTAATGTCTGAAGAAAATTGCATTTATATTTATGATAGAGCTTATGTTGATTATGAACAATCTGATTACTACACAAAGACCAATAGATTCTTTATATCTAGACTTAAGAAGAACGCCTTAATTGATGAAATTGAGGATTTAGACATAACTCGTTGTGATGAAAAACTATTAGATGATAACATAAAAATAGTTCATGACAAAGTTGTTTATCTTGGCAAAGAAAGCACTTATAAAACCACTGAAAAATACAGAATAATCAAAGTTCTAGATAAAGATGATAATGAATTAGTTTTTGTAACGAATATTTTTTATCTATCCACAGAAGAGATAGCCTGGCTTTATAAAAAACGTTGGGAGATAGAACTTTTCTTCAAATGGATTAAGCAAAAGCTAAAAATAAAAAAGTTTATAGGAAATAGTTTAAATGCAGTAATGATGCAGATAATATCAGCAATAATTACATTTATAATATTAAGATTAATACAGAATGAAATCAAATCTGCCTACGGCTTAACAAATATTAAGCGTAAAATAAAGCATTCTTTAACCACTAAAGTAAATGTAGAGGAATTTTCTTGGTTCGTTTTCTTAGGTAGTTAGCAGAATATCTTAATTCCATATAAATCCATAAGCTAACGCTTAGGGGTATCCTATGCCCTTTTATAAAGGATAAATAAGCCATTAAATGATATTTGTAGCATTATAACTATGAGAATGTGATATTTTTAAAAGTCAATTATGAAATTTTGTTAATTGATGAACGCTAGTGAAAGTTACTATTAATAGAAATAAGTGAAAGTAAAATATGGTACATAATGATACCGATGACTAGAGTAGAAGTCATGAGAGTGCCCCCTTAGGAATAGCAATAATTCTAGTATTCAGAAAAAGAACGGAAAATATTAAAAACAACACTACGGATATAAAATCTGTAGTGCTGTTTTTGTCACTATTATTAAGAATTGATGTTCACTTTCCAATTAGCACCATTATTGTTATCCCAATTATTGGCATTGTCTTTGAAACAAAAATTTAATTCATTTTTACCTTCTACCTTTACTTCGGTACTATAGTTTCCATGAGTTTTGTACATAGGAACTGTTTCAGTATTTTTCCAACCGTCAAAACCGTAGTGTAAGTATACTTTATCTGCACCACTATTATTTAAAATACCGTTATAGCTAACTGAAGTTTTTATTCCCTTTTTAACAACAGGTAGTTCAATAGAAATACTTTTATCAACAGTTATAGTGTCTGGAAATATTTTTTCATTAATACTCATAGCTACACCTCCAAATAAATTTGTGGTTATAGTTTAAGCTGAAACAGGCAAACCTATTCTTTAATTTTAGATTTAATTATTTCCTTTACATTTTCTGTAATTGATGATGATAATTCTTCTGCATATTCTTCGGTGAAGCCTTCAGAAAAAATGTTAAAAGTAGGCTTAATAGAGTCTGGAAGTACCAATGACCAACCATCTTTTGTTGTTATTTTAATTCCTTCAAGAAGTTCTAAACCATTATCTTTGTTTTGATTTATTAATTGTCCTACGACTCTTCCTCTGTCTTTAAAATCACAAGAAAGTTCAACTTTTCTCATGTGCAGTTTAGGGAAGTTTTCCATTATCATAGAAAGACTTAATTCACTTTTTACTAAAAAGCTAATAATTCTTCCCACAGAAGCTACGATGTCAAAATATAATTGAAATTGAAACATATGCTCTTCATTTGGAGTTGTAGAGTCCAGCAATTGATTAATAGTCTCAGACACTGAAGATTTAGTCCTAAAAACTGATCCACCATGATTACTAGCAATAACATCAACTTTGCTGGTAGCATTATTAGGAACTATTATATTTTTACAAACTCCAGATTTTAAGCTAATATAGGATGCCAGTAATATGAAATTTTCTTTACTTATTTGATTTCCATTTTCATCTATAATAATTGCTTCCTCTCCATTACCACTTAGTACAACTCCTAAATTATAATTTTCAGATTTAATACTATGAGAAAGAAAGGAAACATAATCACTAATATCATCAGGTTTAACAGTAGGGTAGCGTATCTCTGCAAAACATCCAATTAGATTAAGATATGTGAGAGTGATATTAGCTTCTTTTGTGGACGGTGAAGTAATAATTACTTTGAAATTAGATTTTTTGATTTCAATTAAGTTTGGCAGCATTGTTATATTACTTTGAAGGTAAAAAGATGAGAAGTTATTTATTCTAATCATGTCACCTATAAAATCTGTATTACCCCTTTCAAAGTCTTCTCTTATTAAGAGTATTTCAATTTTTTTCTCAAGGTTTCTGTCTATATTGCCTCCGGTTTCACTAAAAAACTCAATTCGTATTAAATTGCGATTAAAGGAATCTTGACTAACATGGATTCCACCTATAGCTCTGTAGAATCTCACTGCGAATCTGCTTATTGGAGTTATTACATTATCAATACTTACTACATTAGAACCTGTAGTCATAAGCCCTGAAGAAATACATTCTCTAATTAAAGTAGAAGATTTGGATTCGTCACTACTAACCATAATAGTACTATCTTTATCAAATTGAGATCCAAAAGCAGAACCAACAAGGGAAGCTAATTCAGGAGTTATTTCCACATTGATTTCTCCACATATTCCTTTATTACCAAATAAGTTTCTATTTGCTTTAGTGCTCCAAACAAGATTGCGATTAATCACTGCATTTTCTTTAATGGTTTTATTTGGCCATATTTTCACATTAGTTTTAATAGTTGCTCCTGTGGCGATGTTACAATCTGTGCCTATAATCGATTTTTCGAAAATATTAACATTTCCAGCCGTATTAACTTTATTACATAGTATTGAATCGATACATTCATTGCTATTGCCTATATTACTTTTGTGCCAAATAATACTTCTATTAATATTTGAGTTTTCACCTATTCTACAATTATCACCTAAAACTGTATATGCGCCAATAAAA
The DNA here is from genome assembly GCA_963791805.1 of uncultured Clostridiaceae bacterium. GTDB lineage: Bacteria > Bacillota > Clostridia > Clostridiales > Clostridiaceae > JACMJL01. The sequence continues at coordinate 488,890 of CAWBTU010000003.1, read as the reverse complement.
GTCTTGTCTTTAATTTTACAATTGCGTCCTATGAAAACTGGAGGAACTATTCTAACGTGTTCTGGAAGATAGGTACCTTTATTAATAAAAATTCCTGGGGAAACCTCTTCACCTTCCAGTTCTATGTTGACTTTTTTATTAAGAATATCTAGATGGGTTTGTTTGTATGAATTTAAATCACCAATATCATTCCAGTATTCTTTAGCAACATACCCAAACATTGGAATATTGTCTTCTAGGAGCTTAGGAAATAAATCTTTACTAAAATCAAAGTTTTCTCCTTTTTTATAGTAACTAAACACTTCAGGTTCTAATATATATATCCCAGTATTGATGGTGTCACTGAATACTTCACCCCAATCTGGTTTTTCAAGGAATTTTACTATTCTGCCGTTTTCATTTATGATAACCATCCCATATTCTAAGGGGATGGGCTCTTTTTTCAATACTAATGTGGCCAATGATTTTTTATTTTTGTGATACATAATTGCTTTTTCTAAATCAATATCTGTTAGAGCATCTCCGCTTACAACAACAAAAGTTTCATTTAAAAAATCCGCTGCATTTAGAACGCTACCGCCAGTTCCTAATGGTATTTCTTCTATATAGTATTTCAAATTTACTCCTAGAGATTCTCCTGATCCAAAGTAATCTGTAATAATATTTGGTAAATAGCACATGGTAACTGCAATGTCATTTATATTATATTTTTTCAGCAAATTAATTATATGTTCCATCACAGGTTTATTCATAATTGGAACCATAGGCTTGGGAATTTCACTGGTAAGAGGTCTTAATCTAGAGCCTTCTCCTCCAGCCATTATAACTCCCTTCATCAACATCACTCCTTTAAAGTTTATAACTTAGTATGAGCAATTGAAATGTGTTTTTATTCATATACCTTCATTTAGACTAGGACCAATCTATACCTTTGGCTTCAGCTTTTACCATTTCATACATTTCTGTTGTAAGAAGAGCTACTTTATTCCAGGTGTATTTTTCTTTAACTAATTTCATAGCGTTATTTTTCAGCGTAGTTGCCAGTTCTTCATCTCTTAGAAGCTCAATAATATTATCAGCAAGACTATTGGGAGAACCAGAATATGCTTTAAGACCTGTTTGTTTGTGCTCTACTAATTCTCCGAGACCGCCAACATCTGATACCACTACAGGGCATCCTGAAGCCATAGCTTCAAGAGCAACAATTCCAAATGGCTCGTATAAGGATGGGAAGATTGCTACATTTGCAATTCTATAAAGTTTATTTTTTGTATCAGAATCCACATAGCCAGTAAAGATAAATTTATTATCAATACCATTATTCCTAACCCAGTTTTTAATCTCATCTGTCATAGGTCCTGCTCCGGCGATGATATATTTAGCATTACAATTTCTATTAGATATTTCTTTTGCTGCTTCTGCCAGCAAATGAATACCTTTTTCAAAAACATGCCTTCCTACATATAAAATGATTTTTTCACTATCATAGGCATATTTTCTTCTAAAAGATACTCCGTCAAATGAAAGTTTTAAAGAGGTAGCATCAACTCCGTTAGGAATAATCCAAGTTTTTTCGTAGGGGGCTCCAAACACGTTATGAACTTCTTGTTTCATATAATTGCTACAGACAACAATCTTCCAGGCTTCGTAACTTAGCATCCATTCAGCTCCGGAAATATATCTTTGCATATCCGTTCTTATACCATTATTTCTACCATGTTCTGTGGCATGAATGGTACAAACCATAGGTATCTTGAAGGAGCATTTAATAACCCTAGCGCTATAGGCACACAGCCAATCATGAGCATGGATAATATCGAAATGATTACCTTCTGTAATTAATTTAATTGCCTCTTGAATCATTGAATAATTTAAATGCATAACCCACTTTGCAAAGTCACAGGTGTCAATGTTTAATGGTGTGACTCTATGTATATAAACACCCTTATCATCTTCAGAACTGGGAGCAAAGCCTTCTTCGCAGGTAATAACATGTACTTCATGACCTAATTTAGTAAGTTCATGGGATAGATAATAGATATGTGCCGAAATTCCACCTACACTTTTAGGTGGGTACTCCCAAGATAGCATCATAATTTTCATAATATTTTATTCGAAAGGTAGTTATTTCGAATAAATTTCACCTCCCATTTTTCACAAGTAAGTATAGTATTTCCGTGCAAATCATTTTTATACTTTCTAGGTAAGACTAGTAATTTAAATCAGAAAGTCAGGAATAACTGGATAAAACCACAATATATGGTATAATGAAAAAAATGAAACAGGGGAGTGTTATGTAAATGGACATAAAAAATTCAAGTTTAAAAAAATCAATTATAATTATATGTGTAACTATTTTTTTTACAAGCTTAATGTTGCTTTCAGCATGTTCTAAGAAAGACAAGTCTTTAGCTACATTTGAGTCTTATAAAAAATATTGGGAAAAGCAGGACTTCAAGGATATGTACAGTTTATTATCTAATGAAGCTAAAGAGAAAACAACAGAAGACGATTTTGTCAAAAGATATAAGGCTATATATAGTGGCATTGAAGCAAATAACGTTAAAATAAATACAGAAAAAAAGTATAAAAGAGGAGCTACAAAAATTTCATTTTCAGTAGTTATGGATACCCTCGCAGGTAATGTTAAATTGCCAGGATACAATATGACATTAAAGAAAGAAAAAAATAAATGGACAGTTATGTGGAGTGAAAAGTTAATATTCCCTGATTTAGAAGCGAATGATAAAGTCAAAGCTATTCCTTTATATCCTAAAAGAGGAGAAATACTTGATAGAAATGGGAAAGGTCTTGCTGTTAATGGAACACTTAATTCTATTGGTATTGTACCTAGTAAATTTGCGGCTGTAAAAGATAAGGAGTTACCTGAAATAGCAGAAATACTTGATATGCCGCAGGATAAAATAGCTAATATGGTAAAGGGTTCAACTAATCCTAATTGGTTTCTCCCAATTGTTAAGTTGTCAATTGATGATAAAGAAAAAGCATCCAAGTTAACAGCTTTAGAAGGAGTAATTTCTAACAAGGCACAAGGAAGGGTATACCCTGGAGGAGAGGCTTTTGGAAGCTTAATTGGATACATAAGACCAATAACAGCAGAGGAACTCAATAATCACAAAGGAGAAGGCTATTCTGCTCAAGACAACATTGGTAAAATGGGATTAGAGCAGGTTTATGAGAAAAGGCTAAGAGGAGAAAGTGGTGGAGAAATATACATAGCAAAAGGAGGAAAGGATGATTCTAAGAAAGTAATTGTGAGAAAAGAAGCAAAAGATGGAGAGAATATTAGGATTTCTATAGATCTTGATGTTCAAAAGAAAATATATGATGCAATGAAAGGTAATGCAGGAGCATCAGCTGCAATTAATCCAAAGACAGGAGAAATATTAGCCTTAGTAAGTTCACCATCTATCGATTCTAATTTTTACTCAACGTATATACCTGATAAAGTTGGTAAGGCTTGGGATGCTTCTCCAAAGAGTCCTTATATAAATAGATTTAAAGCAGTTTATGCACCAGGCTCCACTTTTAAACTTGTAACTGGGGCAATTGGACTTAAGACAGGAGCCATAAAGGCTGAAGAAGGCGTGAATATAACAGGTACAGTGTGGGGTCCAAGCAAAGTAACACGGGTTCATGACTTAGGAAAACCGGTTAATCTTCAGGATGCATATATATACTCAGATAATATATATTTTGCAATGGCAGCACAAAAGATAGGCAAAGATAATTTTTCTAGCGGAGCTAAAAATTTTGGAATAGGAGAAAGCTTGCCTATAGATTACCCAATAATTAAATCACAACTATCCAATAGTGGGTTAAACAGTGATGCACTTCTTGCAGATACTGGATACGGACAAGGAGAAGTTCTTGTAAGCCCTCTAAACGTAGCTCTTATATATAGTGGCTTAGCTAATAACGGTGATATCATGACACCGGTACTAGAACTAAAGGAAACTGCTACTCCAAAAGTATGGAAAGAAAAGGCTATGTCAGCTGAATTTGTGAAAACACTTACGGATGATTTAGTGCAGGTAGTAGAAAACCCTTCAGGCACAGCGTATACTTCACCAACGAGTAGTATAAAGCTTTTAGGCAAAACAGGCACAGCTGAATTAAAAAAAGGTGCCGATGATAAGAGCGCGGAGGAAAATGGTTGGTTTGTAGCAATGAATGTTGACAATCCGAGTTTAGTTGTGTCAATGATAATCGAAGATGTTAAGACCAGAGGAGAAAGCCATTATGTGGTTCCTATTGTTAAAAAAATATTCGAGGATACTTTAAAGAAATAGTTGAGTCTGTCAATAATTTTGTGTAAACTTCTATTTGATATTTTTGTTAATGTATTTATAAGAAGCTAGGTTTAGGTATATTTGTACCAAAACTTAGCTTTTGAATTTGTTGTATAATTTTTAAATGGATAATTATACTAACTCAATTAACAATATATATTTTAAAAATTGTGTTATCAAGTTTCTAACTAAAGTAGATAGATAAGTATGCATCTAGTAGAAACTGGTTTTCCAGCCTCCATTTCGTTATAGACTATTGTTTTATCATTGGATAATATGTTCTTTATAATATTAATATTTTCGTCTAAAGAGCTTACAAATTTTATATTTGGCAAGGTGTTTGTATTCATAATTCCTTATTCCGTTACATGGTAGTAAATCATGATTCATATTATTTTCTCCACCACACAATCAACTTATACTCAAAGAGTTTTTATTAAGATGCTTAATTTTGTTTATTTATTGTGATATAATGTAATACGGTTGAGAAATTAACAAAAATATGAAAAGCGAAGTGACGAAGATGTTAGAAGAAAAGGATAAATCTAATATTAAAGTGAGAGGAAATTTTTTTACTGAATTAATAAATGTATTTTGGAAAGATAAAATATTTCTAGTTATGCTATTAATGTTTCTTATGAAATCAATCGTATTTATAGGATTGCTTGGAACAGAAACTGCAAATGGATTTAATTTCGGTAAAGCATTTGTTAGTACACCAGCAATTTTATTAATGATGAGTTTTTGTACAATTATATTGTCAGTGGGTTTCCTGTTTAGTGGAAGAAGTCGATTATGGGCATTTATTGTATTAGATATTTTGTTTACAATACTAATAGTTGGTGACCTTTGGTACTACAGAGGATTTACTGAATTTTTAAATTTCTTTCTTCTTTCAGAGACATCTAATCTAGATCATCTTGGTAGTTCAGTTAAGTCAATGACAAGACCAATAGACATAATATTTATGTTTGATATATTTATATTCGTTATTTATGCAACATTTAATAGAGAACTATACAGAGGGGTTAAGCGTAATGTATCAATTTTTGTACTTACACTAGTTCTATCTGTTGGATATATTTCTTACTTTCATTATAAAGTTGATATTCAAAGAAGATGTTTCTCTGGTGAAGCAGCTTTTAATCAAAGATGGGCACCTACACAAACTATGTCAAGCCTAGGTACAGTAGGATATCATCTATTTGATGGATATAGATACTACGAGAACTCAAAAAAATATGAGTTATCAGATAATGATAAGAAGCAAATAAATACTTGGTATAGTGACAATAAAGAAAATTTACCGGACAACAAATATGCAGGTATGTTCAAAGGAAAAAATTTATTAGTTATCCAATGGGAATCTATTGAAAATATTGTTGTAGGACAAAAATTTCAAGGACAAGAGATTACACCAAACTTAAATAAACTTTTGAAAAACAGTTTATATTTTAATAATTATCATGAGAATGTAAATTGTGGCACAAGTTCTGATGCAGATTTAATGACCAATACTGGAGTATATCCAGTTAGAGATGGAGCAACCTTTTTTAGGTATCCACTAAATAAATATAAACAGGCATTGCCAAAGCAGCTAGAAGCTATGGGGTATTCAACTTATGCAGTTCATCCTGATAAGGCATTATATTGGAATTGGAGGCCTGCATTGCAATCAATAGGTTTCCAAAACTGTTATGATTCTAGTTATTATAAAATAACTGATACTATTGGACTTGGAATCGCAGATAAGGATTATTTACAACAGGTGGCACCAATCATAGAAAAAGAGAAGCAACCTTTTTATTCTTTTGTTGTTACATTGAGCAGTCATGCTCCCTATGAATTACCTAAGGAAGATAGAACCTTGAATTTAACTGATGGATTTGATAACAATACTGTTGGCAAATATTTTCAAGCATTACATTATACAGACAGTGCTATTGGGAATTTCTTAACTGAATTAGAGGCTAAAGGAATATTAAAAAACACTGTTGTTGTGATTTATGGAGATCATACTAGCCTTCATAAATATTATGCTGATAAAGTTGCTAAGACTAAGCCTTATGAAGACTGGTGGGATAATGCAGATAAGGGAATTCCACTACTAATATATAGCCCAGATATACAAGGACAAACATTAGATATACCTGGAGGACAAATAGACTTAATGCCGACTATTTCATATTTAATGGGTATTGATAAAGAAAAGTACCAAAATGAAGCGTTAGGAAAAGTATTGCTCAATACTAATAAAGACTATTCAATTTTAAATAATTTCAATATTGTAGGAAAAGCTACAGAACAGGAGAAAGACCACGCTAGAGATGGTATACTGTTATCAGATAAAATGGTTCAAAGTGATTATTTCAAAGCGAAGTAGAGAGGTGTAATTATGGATATTTTATGGAATCTAACTGAAGAGGATAAAAAAGTAGAAGTAAGACTCGTATATAATGTTTATTTAGGAATAAAAAAGTTATATATAGATAGTAAGGAAATTTTATGTGTAAAAAGTTTTCGTCGCAATAAAGATATTGATTTTGAGTATAATGAAAAAGTGTACAAGCTGCAAATACTCAATGATGGATATAATTATAAAGGATATTTAGTAACTCCAGAAGGTGAGAAGTTACCATCCGAAGTAAAAACTAAGGAGAAAACAAAAACTCCATTATGGATAATACCGTTTATACTTATTAATATCAGTATGCCAATACTTGCAACTGAAACGTTAACTTTTTGGATTATCGGTATAGGTGCATCTTATGGAGCTACAAAAGTTTCGCAAAAATCCAAGCTTCAGCTTTGGAAAAGGATTATGATTTGTATTTTAATTTCCATTGCTACTTGGTTATTATATGCTATTTTATTTAAGGCTATTTCTGGTGTATTAGCAAGTAATGACGGTTTTTTTCCTCATAGGAAATAATTTTAGATAGTTGGATTTTAAAAATAATAGAATTTAGCGCTAAACTTGCTTTTATTAGTGCTAAGTTCTATTTTTTTATTTCACATTGATTACTTGCATTTCTAAAGTTTTCATGGTAATTTGTATTTATTATTTATATAATTTTCCTTTTAATTAAGGATTTAATATTAGAGGAAGGATTGATATTTCAATATGGAAGTCATTATCAATATTATAGTAATTTTACTACTAGTATTTATGAACGCTTTTTTTGTAGCTACAGAGTTTTCAGTGGTTAAAGTGAGAAAGTCTAGAATTGAAACATTAGTTTTAGATGGGAATCTAGCTGCTAAATACGCGCAGAAAGTTGTAAATGATTTAAATTCATATTTATCTGCTTGTCAGCTTGGGATAACGCTTGCTTCTCTCGGTTTGGGATGGATTGGAGAGCCAGCAGTAGCAAAAATTTTAGACCCTTTATTCAACCTATTAAGTTTATCTCATGGTGCTGTCCATTCTATTTCTTTTATTTTAGGATTTACAATAATTACAGCGTTTCATATTGTACTTGGTGAGCTTGTACCTAAATCAATGGCAATACTAAGTGCAGAAAAAATTGCGTTATTCACAGCATTGCCATTAGTAATTTTTTACAGAATTTCATATCCTATTATGTGGTTATTTAATCATAGTACTAGGTTAATACTTAGAATTTTCGGAGTTTCTCAGCAGGATGAACATGAATCAGCTCATACTGATTCAGAAATTATGCTTTTGGTTGAGGATAGCTATAAGCATGGTTTAATAGATCAAACCGAATTGACTTTCGTTGATAATATTTTTGATTTTTCGGAAAAAGTGGTTAGAGAAATAATGATACCAAGAACTGATATGGTTTGCTTTTTTATAGAAGATTCATTTGATACATTTCTAGAAATTGCTATGAGTGAAGAATTAACTAGATATCCTGTTTGTGAGAATAGTAAGGATAATGTTATTGGTTTTATTCATATTAAGGATTTATACAAACAAAAAATTCATGGAGAAGACCAAAGTATAGATGGTATTATTCGAAATATAATATCTGTGCACGAATCTACTTCTATAAGTGTTCTATTTAAGAAATTTCAAAAGGAAAAGGCTCAATTGGCTATTGTCATTGATGAATATGGCGGAACAGCAGGGTTAGTAACAGTCGAAGATATCCTTGAAGAAATTGTTGGCGAAATTCAAGATGAATTTGATGAAGAAGGAGAGCATATAGAAGAGCTAAAAGATGGTGGATATTCTTTAGACGGTATAGTTCTAATTGAAGATGTAAATGAGCTATTGGAACTAGATATACAAATAGAGGGTGTTGACACTATAGGAGGTTGGTTTTACTCTCAATTAGATACAACACCACAAGTAAATCAAAAAATCAGATACAAGGATTATGAATTTGTAATTACTAAATGTAGTAAGCAAAGAATAAGTAAACTATCAGTTAAAAACTGCTTGGATTTATCTTAAAATAAAAGTTCCAGTAACTGGGTTATGATCAGAAAAATTAAAGTCTAAGTGATGACCGGTTACTTTTTCAATATCAACATTCGGAGAAACTAAAAACCCATCAATTACTGCAGAAAAGTTCACATTTTTTTTGTAAGGAAAAGCATCTGTTCTTGTTGTTGGAACTTTAGCATCAACTACCCATTTAAATTCATTAGGGTTAAAGCTGTCAGGTAACTTTTGTAGCCAATTAGGCCAGCTTTCAGTAGATTTAAACTTTAATGGGTCTGTCCCTGGTAGTAGATGATTCCAATCCCCACCTACAATTACATAGTTTCCTTTAGCATATTCTTTAATTATATAATCATTTAGAAAGTCCAGTTGTTGTTTTCGTATTTTACCGCCCTTATCATAGGCGGATAAATGTGAGTTTACTAATATAAGTTCTTTCCCATCTGTTACTTTAAGCCTGGTTTCAATAAAGCATCTTTTAAGATCAGCTAATTGCTTTAACCAAGGTTCAGAACCTGGATATTGAAATCTAGTAGAACTGAAAGTGTTAAATTTTGATAGAGTTACAATACCGCTTTTAACATTTCCATGAGGTTTTTTTACTGGAACTGGAACCCACAATACTTTATAATTATATGCAAAGGAGGAATTATGGTTATTCATAGAATTTATAATATAGTCGTATTCATTTACCCTATAACTTCTAGTTGAACTAACATCTACCTCTTGAATAAAGTTGATGTCAGAGTTTGTCTTAATCAAAAAATCTGTAATGCCTTGTAAGTTTTCTATAGTTTTTATCTTAGAAGATGATCTAGAACCCTTTCCACCATCCATAAAAAAGTCTTTATCTTTATCCATACCGCAGTAACCAATATTAAAAGTTGTAATTGAAAAGGCTACCTTTTTCTTAATATCTATAGGCTTATTGTTTTTAATTAGCAAAGGCAAAACTGATTTAGGTCTATATTTTGTCACTGCTAATGTAGTGACAAAAGTTCCAGCTACCATCCCTAGAACAGAAGCTGATATTTTAATACTTTTTTTAAACATTATAAGACCCCTTCCATTAGTAACAATTTTTATATGGTTATTTAAATTCGTGTCTTTAGGTTTAAGAATCCACATGCAGTTCCATAATATAATTATAATAACCTAAATTTCAATATCAAAACTGAAATCAATATTTATTTTATAAAGTCATATTACTACATTTTGAAAAAAGAAAACACAAGGAGTGATTTTGATGAAAGCAATTATTGATAGGTTCGAAGATTCTTATGCTGTATGCGAAAAGCCCGATAGAACAATGATTAAAATTGAAAAAAGATTAATTCCGAGTGAAGCCTTAGAAGGTTCAGTGATTGATATCTGTGATGATAGAATTACAGTAGATTTAGAAGAAACAGAAAAAAGAAAAAATGAAATAGAAAAATTAGCGAGAGGTCTATGGAGTTAATTTGTCTACGTAAGAAATTTTTTAAATAGATAAGGAGCACCAACAGTTAACCATAATCCAATTACAAAATATCTTATAAAATCAAAGATTGTAGAGGCTGGAAATACTACTTTTAATCCCAATTCTATTATAATTGTTACTGTTATTCCTAGGATGAATTTAGCTATTTGCTTTGGCAATTCAGTTTTCTCGCTAAAATTAATATACTTATCTTCGATAAAGTAACCAACTATAAAGCCAATTAAAAGCGCAATAATTTTGGCATTACTTGAACCTCCGCCGAATGTAATTAATCCTAAGAATTCAGGTAGTATTACAATTAGCAGAAGGAATTTATTGTTTTTTTTAATAGAATAATCGAATAATAAACAGCATAATGTAGCCCATATTATTCCTATAGTAGCTCCTGCAAAAACATCTATGGGCCAGTGAACACCAAGGTATAATCTTGATGTTCCAACTAGCAATATTAAAATGGTGCTTAAAATATAAATCTTAGTTTTTTTATATTGTATTGAAAGAGTTGTCCATAATGATGCAGTGCTTTGAGTATGACCACTTGGAAAGGAGTACCCACTTGCAGTTTGAATTCTTTGAGAGCGGATACCTTCTGTACCAATAGGTCGTTTTGTATGAAAAAGTGTCTTTAGAGAACTATTTATTATGGTGCCTGAAAGAAGGGCAAACCCTAATTTATAACCAGCTTTTTTGTTGATGCACCAGAAGATTATCGCAATAAGTACTATTATAAAACCCTGTTCACCTATCATGGTGACTAAGTTAAAAAACACATCCAAATCTGGATTAGAGAAGGATTGCAAAAATTTGATTATTCCCATTAAACACTCTCCAATTCTAGCTTAGTTTAAAATCTCTGTTAAAACTCTTCCATCCACATTCTTCATTTCAAGGCCTAAAAGGGCGGCCATTGTTGGACCCTCATCAACTAAATTTATTGATGGGACTTCAACACCTTTTTTTATTCCTGGTCCAGCAGCCATAAAAAAAGTTCTGTAATTTGGCTTTAATGGATCATATCCATGAGTAGCAACTGAAAATCCTTTTTTATATTCATCAAAATCTAAAGGATTAATATTATTTACCATATTTTGAGGATTCCAGTCATTGTTAAAGCAGTAGCCATCTTTAGCCTCGCACATAAATTCAAAATCACCTGTAACTCTTTTCTCAGCAGCTTCTTCTTTTGTATATACTTTTGCTATTCCTGAGTTAGGATCATTCGCTAAGTTGTTTAGCAGTTCTTGAACTTTATTTTTTACTACAATATCGTTTTTGTTTCTTAAAGAAATCTGGCAAGAACCGTCGCTATTATTAACATAAGCCTTCCAATCTGTTAACTTTCCATTTTTATCTACTGTTAATAACCCATTTTGTCTAAAGGCTACATTCAAGCTTATTTTTGAGCTAACGTCTGCGAAGCCGTGATCACCAAGAATAATGAAGGTAGTATTTTTGTAAATTCCTGCATCCTTAGTTGCTTGTATAATTTTACCAATCCTTGTATCTTGATTTTTTAGAGCCTCCTTAGCATTAGCAGATATAAATCCATGTCTATGCCTTGCATGATCAAGGTCACATAAATGAATAAGAAATAGATTAGGTTTATGTTCCTTTATTAATTTAGCTGAGGAGGCGGTTGTGAAGTTATCAATCCAAGGCTCTTTTTCGCCATTAAGCTTATTTCCATATCTAATATACATTTCGATTAAAGGAAGGGGAGTGCTTGCTTTAAAAGATAATAAAATTTGACTCTGGTTTTTGTGTATAGTCCATATTTCAGGGAGATTATAATCTATTTTAGCCCCAGCCATAACGGGCCACAAAACAGAGCCTACTTTCATATGCGATTTTTCAGCTATACCATAAAGTGTTGGAACTTTAACATCCTTACTATACCATCGCCAAGGCTGATTGGTAGATCCTGGCGTGGAAATTTCATTTGAATATATTCCATGTTTATCTGGATAAGTACCAGTAATTATTGAAGTATGAGATGGATAAGTAAGTGAGGGGTAGACACCCACTACTTCTTTAGCATGAGAGCCTTCATCCAGTAGTTTTTTAAAGTTTGGCAAATGAGTGAGTTGTTCATAATCCTGGGCATTAAGTGAATCTATAGAAATAACGATAAGATGCTTTGTTTTTGCTGAACTTGAAAAAATAGGCTTGTCCGTAATTGATTTAGTAATTTTAAAGGCTAGTATCCCAACTAGTATTATTGCAATTCCTATAAGCAGTTTCTTTTTCATTATGTAAAGACCTCCAGATTAATAAATAATAAATAATGTGCATTTTCTTCTTCCGTAAGAAAATTTTATTTTGATAGTATACTTATCTATATCTTATTCTACCAAATATAATATGAGAATAGTTTAATAAAAAATAAATATTATTTGATATGACTAGAATGATAAGGGAAAAGCCTTGTTTAACTGCTAACAAGGCTTTTATAGAATATTATCAATTTATATAAATTTTTTTTGTTTTATTTTTTCAGAATCAGCTTTAAGAAGAGTGATTTTTAACATACCATCAGTAAAAGCAAGTTCTACTACTTTTTAGTTTCAAAAAACAATATTTTTTAATTAATATTGTACTAATGTGAAATTATGAAGTCGAAATTATTGACTTTTGGGGCAAAAGTGGTAAAATGTTAGTTAGGACTAACTGCCCAGGAGGTACATATGGTTACAAATTATTTAAAAAGAAAAGAAAGAATAGTTATAACAGCAATTGATATTTTGAATGAAGCTGGGATTAACGGGCTTACAACAAAGGAGATAGCTAAAAGACATGATATAACTGAACCTGCAATATATAGGCAGTTCTCAGGTAAAAGAGAGATAATAAGAGCTATTCTTGATAGATATTCAGCCTATGATGAGGTAATAAAGAACACTATAGTAGATAATCAAATTTTAGGTAAAGCAGGTATTAAGTATTTTACAAAAGCTTATGCCGAGTATTACCAAAATTATCCCGAAATAACTACTGTGATGTTTTCTTTTGATACTTTTAAATATGATGAAGAAACAAATGAAGAAATGCAAAAAATTGTTAAGGACAGATATGATTTGTTATTTGACCTTGTATCAGATGCAATATCGAGAAAAGAAATAGAAACTAAAAAAGAGGTCCAAGCCTTAACAGATGGGATTTTTAGTGTTATCTGGTCCACTACTTTTTTGTGGAGAATGCAAAATTGTAGTTTTGATGTTAAAGAGAGGATTATTTTAGCAGTTGATAATATATTGGATTTTTGAAGGGAGAGGGTAGTATGAAAAAAATTTTAATTGCGGATGACGCGGCCTTTATGAGAATGTCTTTAAAATCTATGCTTGAAAGAAATGGTTATGAGATAGTTGGGGAAGCTGAAAATGGTGCTATTGCAATTCTAAAGTACAAAGAGCTAAAGCCAGATATTGTTACATTGGATATAACTATGCCTGTACTAGATGGAATTGAGGCACTTAAGCAAATAAAGGCCTTTGATCAAAGTGCAACAATAATTATGATATCAGCCATGGGTCAGGAGTCTATAGTTAGAGAAGCTGTAGTGGCAGGCGCAGTAGGATTTATTATTAAGCCATTCAATGAGGAAACTGTAGTTAAAGCCTTTAGTAAAATGTAACAATATTACTAATAGAGGGAGGTATGTTATGTCAGATGGTGGAATGAGTAGAGAACCTATGCTTGAAGTATATCTTTTTGAAGCTACTCAGTTAATGGAGCAGTTAGAAGGTATAAGCATTGAATGTGAAAAGAATAAAAAAATTGGTACTGAAGCTATAAATGAAATTTTTAGAATAATGCATACCATAAAGAGTTCTTCAGCAATGATGTTGTTCAACAATATTTCAGTTCTCGCACATTCGCTGGAGGATTTATTTTTCTATATTAGAGAGAATAAAGATGTAACAATCGATTTTGAGAATTTATTCGATTTAGTGCTAGCAGGAATTGATTTTATAAAAGGTGAAGTAACAAAAATAGAAAATGGTGATGAGGCAGATGGATCTAGCGATTCATTAGTAGAGAAAAGCTCTAATCACCTTCAAGCAATGAAGGCTGCTAATAAAGGCGGTAGTAGCAATACTACTCCTATTCAAGAAAATCAACACACAAAATATTATATAAGTTCTTACCAAAATGTATCTCAAGAAGATCAAGTAAAATATTCTGCACGGATATTTTTTGAAGATGGTTGTGAGATGGAAAATGTAAGAGCGTATACTGTAGTTCATAATCTTAAAGATATAACCAGTGAAATATACCATATTCCTCAAGACATTATAGAAAATAATGATAGTGTTCTCGAAATTAGGAAGAATGGTTTTTTCATTTGCTTTTCTTCATCAACTCAAAAGGAAAAGATAGAAGAACAGTTAAATCAAGCAATATTTTTAAGAGATTTAGAATTTCAGGAGATTGAAGAATACCCAAAAGAAATAAAAGCGCTATTTAATAAAAAGCAAATTATACTTGAAGAAACTGTAGAAAAAGTAGTTGGGGAAAAAGAAGAAGAGACTGCAGTTAAAAGTGGAAAACAACAAAGTATTTTAAGTGTCAATATTTCAAAGCTAGATATGCTTTTAGATTTAGTAGGAGAAATAGTAATATCAGAAGCTATGGTGACAAAGAACCCTGATTTAGAAGGTTTACAGTTAGATAATTTTAATAAAGCTTCAAGGCAACTTAGCAAACTTACAAATGAACTTCAGGATATTGTAATGTCCATAAGAATGGTACCTATATCTATGACCTTTCACAAGATGAATAGAATCGTAAGAGATATGAGTAAAAAATTAAGCAAAGAAGTTGAACTAGAAATAATAGGAGAAGATACAGAAGTTGATAAAAATATAATAGATCATATTTCAGATCCATTAATGCATCTTGTAAGAAATTCCATAGATCATGGAATTGAAGATAAGGAAGAAAGAATTGCCACCGGCAAGAAGGATGTAGGAACACTGACCTTAGAAGCAAAGAATTCAGGTGGAGACGTTTTTATTATTGTAAGAGATGATGGAAAAGGATTAGATAGAGAGAAAATATATGAGAAAGCTAAAAATAATGGACTTGTTTCAAAGGCAGAAAATGAATTAACGGACAAAGAAATTTTTTCATACATCCTATTACCAGGCTTTTCAACCAATGAAAGTGTGACGGAATACTCTGGACGTGGAGTTGGGATGGATGTTGTTAAAAAGAATATTGATAGTATAGGTGGAACTATAGGAATTGAAAGTGTTAAGGGAAAAGGAACAACAATATCAATTAAGATTCCATTAACCTTAGCAATAATTGATGGATTAGAGGTAGCTGTTGGAAAATCTAAATATACAATACCTATAACCTCAATACGAGAATCCTTTAAAACTACTGAAGATGATATAATCGCGGATTCAGAAGGAAATGAAATGATAATGATAAGAGGAGAGGCTTATCCAATATATAGAATTCATAATGTATTTAATATTAAAACTGATACAACCTCTGCAAATCAAGGAATAATGGTAATGGTAGAGGCGCAAGCAAAGGCTGCCTGTTTATTTGTAGACTCATTAATTGGTGAGCAGCAGGTAGTAGTAAAGGCACTTCCAGCTTATATAAAGAAAGCAGAAGGAATAGCAGGATGTACTATATTAGGAGACGGTAATATTAGCCTTATATTAGATGTAAATGGAATATTAAACAGATAAAAAGAAAGGGCGGTGTTAATTATATGGAAGAAATACTAGAAGAAATTATGGAGGAATCTGAAGATACACAAAAGGGAAAGTTCCTAACTTTTTCTGTAGGAAAGGAGGCATATGGAATTGAGATAAAGCATGTAACTGAAATAATCGGTATTCAGGAAGTAACAGAAGTTCCAGAGCTACCTAATTATGTAAAGGGAATAATAAATCTTAGAGGAAAGATAATACCAGTTATTGATGTAAGACTAAGATTTAAAAAAGATTCAAAGGAATACAATGACAGGACATGTATTGTGGTTATAGATATTAAAGAAGTCTCAGTTGGACTCATAGTAGATAATGTAGCTGAAGTAATTAACATAGAGGAGGACAATATTGTCCCACCGCCTGATGTTAAAACAGGCTTCCACAATAGATATGTAAGAGGGATTGGAAAAATAGGTAATGAAGTAAAGCTACTACTA
Organism: uncultured Clostridiaceae bacterium; assembly: GCA_963791805.1. Classification (GTDB taxonomy): domain Bacteria; phylum Bacillota; class Clostridia; order Clostridiales; family Clostridiaceae; genus JACMJL01. Next base: position 472,517 of record CAWBTU010000003.1, on the reverse strand, counting down.
GATTGTGACAAATTACTTAATGATGATGAATTTGAAGGTATAAACTCAGTAATTTAGATAAGGAGATAAAAATGGCTTTTACGTATTTTTTTAGAGATATGCAGACACTAGATACTATTAAGGAATATGCACTTCCCTATTTAAAATCAAGACAGCATATTAAAATATGGGATGCCGGGTGTGCAATGGGACCTGAGCCTTATTCGTTAGCAATAATTTTACGTGAAAATATGGGACATATGTATTTTAGAAATGTGAAAATTATTGCATCCGATATTGATGGTAGTGATTTATTTGAGAAAATAATAGTTGAAGGAAGCTATCCTAGAACTGATGTTCAAAGGATACCTGAAGAAATATTAGATAAATATTTTACACCCAATAGTGATAAAACTAACTATACTATTTTACCAGAAATTATAAATTCAATAAAATTCATAAAGCATGATTTGTTAACCCTTGTACCAGTGGAAAAGGATGTAGGATTAATAGTATGCAAAAATGTACTGCTTCATTTCAATCAAGAGGAAAGAGTGAAAGTAATTAAAATGTTTTATAATGCGTTATCGGAAGGTGGTTTTTTTGCAACAGAACAAACACAAAAGCTTCCCGATGAAGTGAAACATTTATTTGAACCAGTAGTATCCAATGCACAGGTATTTAGAAAAATAGGGTGAAAGAGTAGTTCGAAAATTGGAGCGATAAAAATGAAGGTATTTAATTTAACAGAGAATAGTGAGGTATATACTTCAAATGTCTATTTAGTAACAGGAAGTTTTAATGCTTTAAGTGATATTAATACCTTAATTGATGTGGGAAGAGATGAAAAAGTCGCTGAGAAAATTTATACTATGCCCACTGGAGTAGGTAAGAAAAAAATTGAACAGGTCATATTGACGCATATTCACTATGACCACTCAGCGATGTTGGTAAATATAAAGAAAGAGTTTAGTCCTAAGGTATACGCCTATTCTTCAACCTTTGAGAATGTTGATACAGTTTTAAAGGATGGAAATACTCTGAAAATTGGGGATAGGCAGTTTGAAGTAATTCATGCAACAGTTCATAGCAATGATTCAATATGTTTATATAATGAAGATGAACAAGTATTGTTTTCAGGAGACACTCCATTAGATATAAAAACCTGCGAAGGTACTTATGATTTTCAGTTTGTAAGCGTTTTAGAAAACCTAGTTAGTAAAAAAATTAAAACTATATATTTAGGCCATGGGAAGCCTATTTTAAACAATTGTAAGGAAATTTTAACAAGAACCTTAGAAAATGTTAAATTAGGATTAAAAAAGTAGAAATGGGAGGTCGATTAGCATGAAATTTTTTAATAATTTTAAATTAGGTGCAAAAATACTTTCAGGCTTTTTTATTATGGCAATTATAGCTACTACTATAGGCATTATAGGTATTGTAAATTTGAATACTGTAGAGAATAATGACACAAAGTTATATGAAAAAATGACAGCTCCAATGGGCAATCTTTACAACATTACTGAGTCATTTCAGAAAATAAGAGTTAATATACGAGATTATATAATAACTTCGAATCCAGCTGATTATGTTACAATTGATTCGAAAATTCAGGAAAATAGAGCGAATATAGATAAAAATCTTCTGACAGTGCAAAAAACAATACTGACTGATGATGGGAAAACTGCTTTATACAATGTTAAGACTTCAATGGCTAATTATGATAAAATAGCAAATCAAATTATTTTGTTTGCTAAAGAGAACAAGAACGATCAAGCTAAGGCTTTAATAGCTGGTGATGGAGCTACTGCAAATGCAGCAGTAGAAGATAGTATCGCTAAGCTTAATTCAATGAAAGTTAATCTTGCAAAAACCACTTCAAATGATAATACAACTACTGCTGACAGCGCTAAGAACATAATGATTGCTTTAATAATTGGTGGAATCTTACTTGCAGTTGCTATAGGAATAATAATTGCAAAATCAATCACAAAACCAGTAAATCAGTTAGTAGATTATGCAGATAGAATATCTCTTGGAGATGTAGATATAGAAATTGATAATGAAACAACAGATGAGATAGGTATTCTGATGTCTGCCTTTAAAAAGATGATAGGAAACATTAAAGAACAAGTACAAGCTGTTGAAAAAATAGCTAGTGGAGATTTAAATGTTACTTTAGAGGTTAAATCAGAAAAAGATGTTCTTGGGAAGAACTTAATATCAATGGCAGCTACAGTTAAAGAACTTTTATCAGAGACTAGTGGACTTATAGAAGCAACACAAAAGGGCAAACTAGACACAAGAGGAAATGCTGCTAAATTTGATGGAAGTTGGTCTGAACTTATAGGAGGAGTAAACGAGCTAATAGATGCCTTTGTAGGACCAATAAATGTAACAGCAGAATATGTAGACAGAATAAGTAAAGGAGACATACCTCCAAAGATAACAGATAACTACAATGGAGATTTCAATGAAATTAAGAATAATCTAAACAGCTGTATAGATGTTATGAATGGATTATTAGTAGAGACAAATGGTCTAATAAAAGCAACCCAAGAAGGTAAGCTAGATACAAGAGGTAACGCAGATCAATTTAACGGAGGTTGGGGAGAGCTTATAGCAGGAGTAAACAAGCTAATAGATGCCTTTGTAGGACCAATAAATGTAACAGCAGAATATGTTGATAGAATAAGTAAAGGAGATATACCACCAGTAATAACAGATACTTATAATGGAGATTTTAATGAGATTAAGAACAACTTAAATAGTTGTATAGATGTAATGAATGGACTTTTGACAGAAACAAATAAATTAATAAAGGCAACCCAAGAAGGTAAGCTAGATACAAGAGGCAATGCAGATCAATTTAATGGAGGATGGTCCGAGCTTATAGTAGGAGTAAATGAGCTTATAGATGCTTTTGTAGGACCAATAAATGTAACAGCAGAGTATGTAGACAGAATAAGTAAGGGAGACATACCACCAGTAATAACAGATACTTATAATGGAGATTTCAACGAGATTAAGAACAATTTAAACAGTTGCATAGATGTAATGAAAGGTCTATTAACAGAAACCAACAAGCTAATAAAGGCAACCCAAGAAGGAAAGTTAGATACAAGAGGTAATGCATCTTTATTTAACGGAGATTGGGGAGAACTTATAGTAGGTGTCAATGAAATGATAGATGCTTTTGTAAGACCAATAAATGTAACCTCAGATTATGTAGATAAGATAGGTAAAGGAAATATACCTGCTAAAATAACAGATACTTATAATGGAGACTTTAATGTTATAAAGAATAATTTAAATGCATGTATAGAAAACATAAATGCATTAGTAGCAGATGCCAATATGCTATCTCAAGCAGCAGTTGAAGGTAAACTATCTACAAGAGCAGATGCATCAAAGCATAGTGGAGATTATCAATTAATAATTGCTGGAGTAAATAGTACCTTGGATTCAGTAATAGGACCACTAAATGTAACAGCAGAATATGTGGATAAAATTGGTAAGGGCGATATACCAGCAAAAATAACAGATAGTTACAATGGAGATTTCAATGAGATTAAAAACAACTTAAATAGCTGTATAGATAGTATTAACTTGCTTGTATCAGATGCATCAAGCTTAGTTGCATCAGCAGTTGAAGGCAAGCTGTCAACCAGAGCAGATGCAAGTAAACATAGCGGAGATTTCAAAAAGATAGTAGAAGGAGTAAACAAGACATTAGACGCAGTAATTGAACCTGTAAAAGAAGCGTCAGCAGTATTACAAGAGATGGCAAACGGTAACTTAAAGGTTAGAGTAAAAGGCGATTACAGAGGGGACCATGCAGATATTAAAAATGCATTAAATGAAACATTAGAAGCATTAGGGTCTTATGTAAATGAAATATCTGAAGTACTAGGAGAAATGTCTAACTCCAATCTTGAGGTAACAATCAATAATGAATATAAGGGAGATTTCTCACAGATAAAGGATGCATTAAACTTTATAATTCAATCCTTTAATGAAGTATTTACAGAAATAAATAATGCAGCAGATCAAGTATCCTCAGGATCAAACCAGGTTTCAGATGGAAGCCAGGCACTATCACAGGGTACAACAGAACAGGCAAGTGCAATAGAAGAGTTAACTTCATCAATAACAGAAGTAGCAGCCCAAACAAAACAAAATGCAGTTAATGCAACTCAAGCAAATGACTTAGCGTTAAATGCAAAAGATGGAGCAACTCAAGGAAATGCCCATATGAAAGAAATGCTTAAGTCTATGGATGAAATAAATGAATCATCCTCAAATATATCAAAGATAATAAAAGTAATAGATGATATAGCATTCCAGACAAATATATTAGCATTAAATGCAGCAGTTGAAGCAGCAAGAGCAGGGCAACATGGAAAAGGCTTTGCAGTAGTAGCTGAAGAAGTAAGAAACCTAGCAGCAAGAAGTGCAAGTGCAGCAAAAGAAACAACAGACTTAATAGAGGGGTCAATAAAGAAAGTTGAAGTAGGAACAAGGATAGCAAACAATACTGCAACAGCATTAGATCAAATAGTAGAAGGAGTATCAAAAGCAGCAACACTTGTTGGAGAAATAGCAGCAGCATCAAATGAACAAGCAACCTCTATATCACAGATAAATAAGGGAATAGAGCAAGTATCTGATGTAGTACAAACAAATTCAGCAACAGCAGAGCAGAGTGCAGCAGCTAGCGAAGAACTTTCAAGTCAAGCATCTATGCTGAAAGAAATGGTAGGAAAGTTTAAACTTAAAAGAGGTGGATCTTCTTATAGTGGAGCAGAAATAGGAAATCATAAAAAATCCACAGGGAGCCCTACACATAATATATCAAGTGAAGGAAAAAGCAAGCCTAAGATATCTCTAAGTGATACTGAGTTTGGAAAATACTAAAAAATCATATTAAACTGTGGTAGTAATTTTATTACCACAGTTTAATATAAAGAATTAAGAGGTGCACATGATTAATTTAAAGGATAGTGAATTTAAGGAGTTAACAGAATATATTAAAAAGAACTATGGGATTAATCTTAGTGCTAAAAAACATCTTATTGAAGGCAGATTAAGCAATATGCTTACAGAAAAAGGATTTACTAATTTTTCTGAGTATATTGAGTATATTTTTTCAGATACTTCAGGAGTTGAAATTACATTACTTGTAAACAAGTTAACTACAAATCATACTTTTTTCATGAGAGAATCCAGCCATTTTGATTATTTTAGAGATAAGATTTTACCAAGTTTAGAGAACACCGTTTCTAATAGAGATTTAAGAATATGGAGTGCTGGGTGTTCTAGCGGTGAGGAGCCCTATACTTTAGCAATGATTTTATCAGATTACTTTGGACCAAGTAAGGCAAGATGGAATACGAAAATATTAGCTACTGATATATCTGTTAAGGTACTTGAAGCAGCAGCAAGAGGAATTTATACTGAAGAAGCCATTAGCAACATACCCAAATACTGGAAACTAAAATATTTCAATAAGGTTGATGATGAAAACTACCAAGTTTCAGATGAGATAAAAAATGAAATAATATTTAGGATTTTTAATCTAATGGATAATGAATTTCCTTTTAAAAAAAAGTTTCATGTGATATTTTGCAGAAATGTAATGATATATTTTGATGCGAAAACAAAGATGGAGTTAATAAATAAATTTTATGACATAACAGAACCTGGAGGATATCTTTTTATAGGACACTCTGAATCAATAAATAAAGAAGAAACCAGGTATAAGTATGTTATGCCAGCGGTTTATCGGAAAGGATAGGGTTCTATGAATATATCGAGAAAAATAAAAGTATTAGTCATAGACGATTCAATATTATTTAGAGAAACAATGGCTAAGGGACTCGCAGCAGATTCTGGGATTCAAGTTGTGGGAACAGCAGGAGATGTATTTGAAGCAAGAGATAAAATTGTTGAACTTGAGCCTGATGTTCTTACTTTAGATGTAGAAATGCCAAAAATGAATGGTATAGAATTTCTAAAAAGGTTAATGCCTCAATATCCACTTCCAGTGGTGGTAGTGAGTGCAGTAAGCGATAATGTGTTTGACGCATTAAACGCGGGCGCTGTTGATTTTGTTACCAAGATGAGCTCCGTTAGTGGGGCAAATATGGAAGCATTTATTAATGAATTGACCATAAAAGTGAAAATTGCATCTATGGCAAAGGTTGGACAGGCGAAAAAAGTTGTTTCTAATGAAAAACGCCTTGAGAAGATTAATGCTAATAGTAGTAATATAATAATTGCAATTGGAGCATCTACAGGAGGAACTCAAGCGATTCTTGAAGTAGTTAAAGAGTTTCCTAAGGATATGCCAGGTATAGTTATTACTCAGCATATGCCACCTGTATTTACTAATATGTATGCAAAAAGATTAAATGATATTTGCAATATGGAAGCAAAAGAAGCTGAAACTGGAGATGCTGTGGTGCCAGGAAGGATTCTGGTTGCTCCAGGAGACAAACACATGGAGATTTGTAAAAAAGGAAGCAAGTTTTATGTACAGTGTTCTTCGGGAGAAAAAGTAAATGGGCATTGTCCTTCAGTTGATGTGCTATTTAATTCAGTGGCAGATAAGGCGGGTAGTGCTGCAATAGGTATTATCCTAACAGGCATGGGCCAAGATGGAGCAAAAGGATTACTTAAAATGAAACAGAAGGGTGCATTTACTATTGGTCAAGATGAACAATCTAGCGTTGTTTTTGGAATGCCAAAAGTAGCCTATGATATAGGTGCTGTTAAAAAGCAGGTATCACTAAGAAATATACCGCAACTGGTATATTCAATTTTAGACAGTAACAAATAAAGAGATATATATGTAAAAGGAGGGTAGCAGAATGGTTGATGAGCAGTATAAAACATCTTATGCCCCTGCTGAAGGGCTAGATAACAATATTGTTAATTTACAAAATCAAACCTTTCAGGAAGATGAACTCTTTATTAAGGTGCTGAATTCACTAAATGTATTAGTAGTTATTCTAAATGAGCACAGACAAATTGTATATGCTAATAAAAAATATTTACATATCATTAATATAGAAGTTGTTGAAACTATAATAGGACAAAGGCTTGGAGAATCATTAAACTGTATCCACTCTAATGATAATAGAGGACTATGTGGAACATCAGAAGCCTGTAAGAATTGCAGTGCACTAAATATTTTTTTAAAGTCAGTTGAATTAAAAGAAGAAGTTGAAGGTGAATCCTCAATTGTAATTTCAGAGGATGGATTTCAGAAAACTTTAAATTTATTTGAAAAGGTAATTCCAACAAAAATAAACAGTGATTATTTTTATATAATGTCTTTTATTGATGCAACAGATTCAGTTAGAAGAAGGTCTATGGAAAGAATGTTTTTTCATGATATAATTAATACTGCAGGAGCACTTCGAGGGATATTAATGCTTCTAAAAGATCAAGTTCCAATAAATTTTCATAATGAAGTAGAAGAAGTTGAAAGCATGTTTGAAGGGCTTCTTGAAGAGATACAGTCACAAAAACAATTGCTTGCAGCAGAAAATGATGACCTTTTACCAGAGCTGGCTGAGTTTAATTCATTAGAAGTGTTAAAGAGCATAAAAAAACTCTATGAGATTTATGGCAAGAGTTCAAATAAGACTATTAAAATAGACGAAAAATCAATAAATATTAGCTTGAAAAGTGATGTTATACTCTTGAAACGAATTATTAGCAATATGCTAAAAAATGCACTAGAAGCCACTGATACTAATGGGAGTATAAGTATAGGGTGTTGCAAAGTGGAAGAGAGTTATATACAATATTGGGTAAAGAACGATAAATATATGGCAGAAGAAATACAAATTGGTATTTTCAAAAGATCCTTTTCTACGAAGGGGGTAGGCAGGGGGCTAGGTACATATAGCATGAAATTGCTTGGTGAAAAATATCTAAATGGAATAGTAGGATTTGAAACAAGCAAAGAAGAAGGAACAAAGTTTTTTATTAAAATTCCAGAATTAATTTATAAAGTTGGGGGAGTAAGAATGAGGATATTAATAGCGGAAGATGATTTAGCTAGTAGGATATTTATGAAAAAATTTCTTTCAGTATATGGGGAATGTGATGTTGTTGTAGATGGTATTGAGGCCATCGATGCCTACCTAAATTCATTAAATGAGGAAAGTAGATATGATCTAATTTGTTTGGATATAATGATGCCTAGATTAGATGGAATTAAAGCACTGAAATCAATTAGGGAAATTGAAAATCATAAGGGAATAGAAGGCGATAAAAAGGTTAAAATAATTATGACAACAGCCCTAAATGATAAGGCTACAGTATTTAATTCATATGATTCAGGCTGCGAGGCTTACGCGTGGAAACCAATAGAAACTGACAAATTTATTGAGGTAATGAAACGACTTGGATTAATTGAATAAAGTTTGACTTTAATGCGTCTTCACTTCATTAAAATAGGTGAGGACTTTTTTGCAACCAATTTATAGAAAAGTAAGTTAGCATCTATAACCAAAATTCACTGAATAATCAGAAAACTCCACATTTTACTCATTGAATTATAATATACGGATGGTAATGTTATAGCTAGTAGTTTGATTTTAGAATTAGATAAAAATACACACTAAATGCTATAGAAAGAGGGTAAATGGTTATGCCAGATGGTGGAATGAGCAGGGAACCTATGCTGGAAATGTATCTTTTTGAAGCAACTCAATTAATGGAGCAACTTGAAGAAATTAGCATCGAATGTGAAAAGAATAAAAAAATTGGTACTGAAGCAATAAATGAAATTTTTAGAATAATGCATACCATAAAGAGTTCTTCAGCAATGATGTTGTTTAACAATATCTCAGTTCTCGCACATTCGCTTGAGGATTTATTTTTCTATATTAGAGAGAATAAAGATGTAACAATTGATTTTGAAAATTTATTTGATTTAGTACTATTAGGAATTGATTTTATAAAAGGTGAAGTAACAAAAATAGAAAATGGTGATGAGGCAGATGGATCTAGCGATTCATTAGTACAGAAAATCTCTAGCCACCTTCAAACAATGAAGGAAATAAATAAAGGAGAAAGCGTAAGTAACTCAACTAGTGAGAGTAAAGATGCAAAATATTACATAAGCTCTTATCAAAACATAGCTCAAGAAGATGGAGTAAAATATTCTGCAAGAATATTTTTTGAAGATGGTTGTGAGATGGAAAATGTAAGAGCTTATACAGTGGTTTTTAACCTGAAAAATATAGCCAGTGAAGTGTACCATCTTCCTCAAGACATTATAGAAAATAATGATAGTGTTTTAGAAATAAGGAAAGATGGCTTTTTTATTTGTTTTTCTTCGTCAGAAAAAATAGAAATTATAGAAGAGCACTTGAATCAAATAATTTTTTTAAGAGATTTAGAATTTCAACAGATAGAAAAATATCCTAAGGAAATTGAAGCTCTATTTAATAAAAAGCAAATTATACTTGAAGAAACTGTAGAAAAGGTAGTTGAGGAAAAAGAAGAAGAGACTGCAGTTAAAAGTGGAAAACAGCAAAGTATTTTAAGTGTTAATATTTCAAAGCTAGATATGCTTTTAGATTTAGTAGGGGAAATAGTAATATCGGAAGCTATGGTCACAAAGAACCCTGATTTAGAAGGTTTACAGTTAGATATTTTTAACAAAGCTTCAAGGCAACTTAGTAAACTTACAAATGAACTTCAGGATATTGTAATGTCCATAAGAATGGTACCTATATCTATGACCTTTCACAAGATGAATAGAATCGTAAGGGATATGAGTAAAAAACTAAGCAAAGAAATTGAACTAGAAATAATAGGAGAAGATACAGAAGTTGATAAAAACATAATAGATCATATTTCAGATCCATTAATGCATCTTGTAAGGAATTCCATAGATCATGGAATTGAAGATAAGGAAGAAAGAATTGCCACCGGCAAGAAAGATATTGGAATGCTGACACTAGAAGCGAAGAATTCAGGTGGAGATGTTTTTATAATTGTAAGAGATGATGGAAAAGGCCTAGATAGAGAGAAAATATATGAAAAAGCTAAAAATAATGGACTTGTTACAAAGGCAGAAAATGAATTAACGGACAAAGAAATTTTTTCATACATCCTATTACCAGGCTTTTCAACCAATGAAAGTGTAACAGAATATTCAGGACGTGGAGTTGGGATGGATGTAGTTAAAAAGAATATTGATAGTATTGGTGGAACCATAGGAATCGAAAGTGTTAAAGGAAAAGGAACAACAATATCAATTAAGATACCATTAACCTTAGCAATAATTGATGGATTAGAGGTAGCTGTTGGAAAATCTAAATATACAATACCTATAACCTCAATACGAGAATCCTTTAAAACTACTGAAGATGATATAATCGCGGATTCAGAAGGAAATGAAATGATAATGATAAGAGGAGAGGCTTATCCAATATATAGGATTCATAATGTATTTAATATTAAAACTGATACAACCTCTGCAAATCAAGGAATAATGGTAATGGTAGAGGCGCAAGCAAAGGCTGCCTGTTTATTTGTAGACTCATTAATTGGTGAGCAGCAGGTAGTAGTAAAGGCACTTCCAGCTTATATAAAGAAAGCAGAAGGAATAGCAGGATGTACTATATTAGGAGACGGTAATATTAGCCTTATATTAGATGTAAATGGAATATTAAACAGATAAAAAGAAAGGGCGGTGTTAATTATATGGAAGAAATATTAGAAGAAATTATGGATGAATCTGAAGATACACAAAAGGGAAAGTTTCTAACTTTTTCTGTAGGGAAGGAGGCATATGGAATTGAAATAAAGCATGTAACTGAAATAATCGGTATTCAGGAAGTAACAGAAGTTCCAGAGCTACCTAATTACGTAAAGGGAATAATAAATCTTAGAGGAAAGATAATACCAGTTATTGATGTAAGGCTAAGATTTAAAAAAGATTCAAAGGAATACAATGACAGGACCTGTATTGTGGTTATAGATATTAAAGAAATTTCAGTTGGACTCATAGTAGATAATGTAGCTGAAGTAATTAACATAGAGGAGGACAATATTGTACTGCCGCCAGATGTTAAAACAGGCTTCCATAATAAATATGTAAGAGGAATTAGCAAGATAGGAAATAATGTAAAGTTGTTGATTGATTGCGATAAATTACTTAATGAAGATGGATTTGAAGGTTTCAATGCAGTAAGCTAGCGAATAATAAAATAGGGGGTTGATTAGTATGAAAATTTTTAATAATTTAAAATTAAAGGTAAAAATACTTTCAGGCTTTTTAATTATGGCGATTATTGTTTCCGTAATAGGTGTTATTGGAATGATAAATTTAAATACTGTGGATAAAAATGACACTAAACTTTATGAAAAAATGACAGTTCCAATGGATAATCTTTACAATATGGTTGAAGCATATCAAAGAATTCGAGGAAATCTAAGAGATATGATACTTTCTTCTACACCAGCTCAGTTAACTGATTATGAAACACGGATTAAAGCAAGAAAAGATATATATGATAAAAATTTTGTTGAGTTTAAAAAAACCTTGCTAACCGATAGTGGTAAGTCAGCTTGTGCAAATCTTGACACTTCAATGGCTAATTATCAAGTACTAGTAAATCAAATAATAGCCCTTGCAAAAGAAAATAAGGACGAGCAAGCTTTAACATTATTATGGGGTGATGCGGAAAAAGCTAAAGTTATAGTTGAAGATAGCATGGCCAAACTAACAACAATGAAAGTTAATCTTGCAAAAACCACTTCAGATGATAATGCAACTACTGCTGATAATGCTAGGAACTTAATGCTAGGACTTATAGTTGGTGGAATCTTACTTGCAGTTGCTATTGGATTATTAATATCAAAATCAATTACAAAACCAGTAAATCAATTAGTGGACTATGCAGATAGAATATCTCTTGGAGATGTAGATATAGAAATTGATAATGAAACAACAGATGAGATAGGTATTCTGATGTCTGCCTTTAAAAAGATGATAGGAAACATTAAAGAACAAGTACAAGCTGTTGAAAAAATAGCTAGTGGAGATTTAAATGTTACTTTAGAGGTTAAATCAGAAAAAGATGTTCTTGGGAAGAACTTAATATCAATGGCAGCTACAGTTAAAGAACTTTTATCAGAGACTAGTGGACTTATAGAAGCAACACAAAAGGGCAAACTAGACACAAGAGGAAATGCTGCTAAATTTGATGGAAGTTGGTCTGAACTTATAGGAGGAGTAAACGAGCTAATAGATGCCTTTGTAGGACCAATAAATGTAACAGCAGAATATGTAGACAGAATAAGTAAAGGAGACATACCTCCAAAGATAACAGATAACTACAATGGAGATTTCAATGAAATTAAGAATAATCTAAACAGCTGTATAGATGTTATGAATGGATTATTAGTAGAGACAAATGGTCTAATAAAAGCAACCCAAGAAGGTAAGCTAGATACAAGAGGTAACGCAGATCAATTTAACGGAGGTTGGGGAGAGCTTATAGCAGGAGTAAACAAGCTAATAGATGCCTTTGTAGGACCAATAAATGTAACAGCAGAATATGTTGATAGAATAAGTAAAGGAGATATACCACCAGTAATAACAGATACTTATAATGGAGATTTTAATGAGATTAAGAACAACTTAAATAGTTGTATAGATGTAATGAATGGACTTTTGACAGAAACAAATAAATTAATAAAGGCAACCCAAGAAGGTAAGCTAGATACAAGAGGCAATGCAGATCAATTTAATGGAGGATGGTCCGAGCTTATAGTAGGAGTAAATGAGCTTATAGATGCTTTTGTAGGACCAATAAATGTAACAGCAGAGTATGTAGACAGAATAAGTAAGGGAGACATACCACCAGTAATAACAGATACTTATAATGGAGATTTCAACGAGATTAAGAACAATTTAAACAGTTGCATAGATGTAATGAAAGGTCTATTAACAGAAACCAACAAGCTAATAAAGGCAACCCAAGAAGGAAAGTTAGATACAAGAGGTAATGCATCTTTATTTAACGGAGATTGGGGAGAACTTATAGTAGGTGTCAATGAAATGATAGATGCTTTTGTAAGACCAATAAATGTAACCTCAGATTATGTAGATAAGATAGGTAAAGGAAATATACCTGCTAAAATAACAGATACTTATAATGGAGACTTTAATGTTATAAAGAATAATTTAAATGCATGTATAGAAAACATAAATGCATTAGTAGCAGATGCCAATATGCTATCTCAAGCAGCAGTTGAAGGTAAACTATCTACAAGAGCAGATGCATCAAAGCATAGTGGAGATTATCAATTAATAATTGCTGGAGTAAATAGTACCTTGGATTCAGTAATAGGACCACTAAATGTAACAGCAGAATATGTGGATAAAATTGGTAAGGGCGATATACCAGCAAAAATAACAGATAGTTACAATGGAGATTTCAATGAGATTAAAAACAACTTAAATAGCTGTATAGATAGTATTAACTTGCTTGTATCAGATGCATCAAGCTTAGTTGCATCAGCAGTTGAAGGCAAGCTGTCAACCAGAGCAGATGCAAGTAAACATAGCGGAGATTTCAAAAAGATAGTAGAAGGAGTAAACAAGACATTAGACGCAGTAATTGAACCTGTAAAAGAAGCGTCAGCAGTATTACAAGAGATGGCAAACGGTAACTTAAAGGTTAGAGTAAAAGGCGATTACAGAGGGGACCATGCAGATATTAAAAATGCATTAAATGAAACATTAGAAGCATTAGGGTCTTATGTAAATGAAATATCTGAAGTACTAGGAGAAATGTCTAACTCCAATCTTGAGGTAACAATCAATAATGAATATAAGGGAGATTTCTCACAGATAAAGGATGCATTAAACTTTATAATTCAATCCTTTAATGAAGTATTTACAGAAATAAATAATGCAGCAGATCAAGTATCCTCAGGATCAAACCAGGTTTCAGATGGAAGCCAGGCACTATCACAGGGTACAACAGAACAGGCAAGTGCAATAGAAGAGTTAACTTCATCAATAACAGAAGTAGCAGCCCAAACAAAACAAAACGCAGTTAATGCGACCCAAGCAAATGATTTAGCATTAAATGCAAAAGATGGAGCAACACAAGGAAATGCCCATATGAAAGAAATGCTTAAGTCTATGGATGAAATAAATGAATCATCCTCAAATATATCAAAGATAATAAAAGTAATAGATGATATAGCATTCCAGACAAATATCTTAGCACTAAATGCAGCAGTTGAGGCAGCAAGAGCAGGACAACATGGAAAAGGCTTTGCAGTAGTAGCTGAAGAAGTAAGAAACCTAGCAGCAAGAAGTGCAAGTGCAGCAAAAGAAACAACAGATTTAATAGAAGGATCAATAAAGAAAGTTGAAGTAGGAACAAGGATAGCAAATAATACTGCAACAGCATTAGATCAAATAGTAGAAGGAGTATCAAAAGCAGCAACCTTAGTTGGGGAAATAGCAGCAGCATCAAATGAACAAGCAACCTCTATATCACAGATAAACAAAGGAATAGAGCAAGTATCTGATGTAGTACAAACAAATTCAGCAACAGCAGAGCAGAGTGCAGCAGCTAGCGAAGAACTTTCAAGTCAAGCATCTATGCTGAAAGAAATGGTAGGAAAGTTTAAACTTAAAAGAGGTGGAGCTTCAGCCTATAGGATAATTTAGTTAAGTATGTATAGAGTATGTTTTCTATTTGGGAAGGCTTAGATTAATATAGTATAATTGGACCTAAGAAAGTCTTCACTTCTAAAAAAGAAATGAAGGCTTTTCTTGCAATAAAGAATTGGAGAAAGATTCAGAATATTACATATTTTTTCATTGACTTATTAATCAGTAGTGCTAAAGTTATAGTTAGGAGAAACTAACTAATGGACAAGCTTCAAAAGCATTTTATTAATTATTAACACAAGGAGGAGTAAGTATGAAGTGGTTTAGTAACATGAAAATATCGGCAAAATTAATAATTACATTTCTTTTAGTAGCTTTAATTTCTGGGGTTATTGGGGTAGTTGGAATTGTGAATTTACGTTCTATTAATAGTAATGACACAGCTCTTTATGAAAAGCAAACCGTTCCAATATCAAAATTAGCATACCTTTCTACTGCTTTCCAAATGACAAGGGTTGATTTGAGAGATGCAATTAATGCCCAAACAAGTGATGGTGCTAATCAATATATTGATAAAATAAAGCTTCGTAGTGCGCCAATAGACACTGCAAGTAATGAATTAGGGAAACTTATTGTTTCAGATAAAATGAAAAACGAATTTATCACCTTTAAAAACACAAGAGCTATTTATGAGACTTATGCACAAAAACTTATTATACTAGCACAGGGCAATAAAGATGCTGAAGCACAGCAACTATTATCAGGTGACGCTCTAAAAGCTGCTACAGACTTAGAAGATTCATTAGGTAGAATGAATAAAATAATAGTAGCTGAAGCAAAAACAAAATCTGATAATAATAGCAGGGAATCCGACAAAGCTACTTTGGTAATTATATTATTTATGATAGGCGGAATGGGTCTTGCTATTATTTTTGGACTTTATCTTTCTAAAAAAATTGCTAGACCATTAAGCAACCTTAATGAAGCTGCAAACTTAATTTCTCAAGGAGATCTAAATGTAAATATAAAAATTGACTCCGAGGATGAAATAGGAACTTTAGGTAGAGCCTTTGAAAAAATTCTGTCTGCACTCAAAAATCTCGTTGAGGATTCTAATAAATTAACTTTGGAAGCAATGGAAGGTAATTTATTAACAAGGGCAGACTCAAACAGACATAGCGGAGAATATCGTGTAATTGTAGAGGGTGTAAATAAAACTCTAGATGCAATAACAGAACCTATAAACGAATCTCGAACTGTGCTATCAAAAATGGCATTAAATGATTTAACTTTGAGCATGACAGGATCCTATAAAGGTATGATGAAGGAATTTGCAGAAGATATAAATTCTGTTCATACAAGAGTATCAAATGTTGTAAAAGTAGTTAAAAAAGTATCCTTAGGGGATACAAGTTCAATTGAAGATTATATAGCTATTGGAAAACGATGCGAAAATGATGAGCTAATGCCTTCTATATTGTTAATGATGAACAATATTCGTAATCTAGTAGCTGAAGTAAGCACGATAGCGGACCATGCAATAGAAGGTGATTTAGAATTTAGAGGTGATCCTCTAAAATTCCAGGGAGGCTATAGAGAAGTTCTTCAAGGATTCAATAAAGCGCTAGATGCAGTGGAGGAACCAATAAAGGAAGCTGAGCAAGTGTTGAGGGAAATGGCAGATGGAAATTTAAGTGTATTAATGAATGGAAGCTATTTAGGTAGTTATAAAGCAATAAAAGATTCATTGAATTATGCCCTGGATTCTTTTAATGATTTACTTGGTAATATTACTGATGCATCAAATCAAGTTCTTTCAGGTGCAAATCAAGTATCTGATGGTAGCCAAGCTCTTTCTCAAGGAACAACAGAACAAGCAAGTTCTATTGAAGAGCTAACCTCCTCAATTACAGAAGTTGCTGCGCAGACAAAACAAAATGCAGTTAATGCAAGTCAAGCAAATGTTCTTGCACTTGATGCCAAAGAAGGTGCAATTCAAGGTAATTCACATATGAAAGAAATGCTTAAATCCATGGAGGAAATAAATGAATCATCCTCAAATATTTCAAAGATAATAAAGGTAATAGATGATATAGCATTCCAGACTAATATTCTAGCACTAAATGCTGCAGTCGAAGCTGCTAGAGCAGGTCAACATGGAAAAGGTTTTGCAGTTGTAGCTGAGGAAGTAAGGAATCTTGCTGCAAGAAGTGCTGACGCAGCTAAGGAAACTACGGATTTAATCGAAGGTTCCATAAAGAAGGTTGAATTAGGAACAAAAATAGCAAATAATACAGCAGATGCTTTGAATCAAATAGTAGATGGAGTTTCAAATGCTGCAACCCTTGTTGGAGAAATAGCAGCAGCTTCCAATGAACAGGCAACAGCTATATCACAAATTAACAAAGGAATTGAACAAGTGTCTGATGTCGTACAAACTAATTCAGCTACAGCGGAGGAAAGTGCAGCTGCCAGTGAAGAACTGTCAAGTCAAGCAGAAATGCTAAAAAATATGGTTGGAAAATTTAGACTTAAAAGAAGTGGAAGTATTTCATCCAATGAAGATAATTTCTTGACTCAAAATAAATCTAGCAAGGGAATATGTAGGAATTCATCAAACAATGAAATTGGAGGAACTAAGAATAGACCAAGAATATCTTTAAGCGACAAAGAATTTGGTAAATACTAGCGTAGAAATTGTGTTATTCAAGCAAATTACATTGGGAGGTTGAAGATATGAGATGGTTTAGGAATTTAAGGATTTCACAGAAATTAATATTAGCATTTTCCATAATCACAATTTTGGTAGTTATTGTAGGTACCATAGCAGTATACAATATGAGAAAGTTAAATCACAATTCATCAGAAATGTATAACTCTTACTTGCTTGGTGTTAATGATATGAGAGCAATTAAAGAGAATATTTTAACAGTTGATTCATATATGCAATTAGTTATTTATAGAAAGGCAGATGCTGAACTTAGTAACATAGAGACGAATATTAACAGTAGAATTTCTGATGATAATAAGCAGTTAGAGGATTATTCATCAACAATTAGGTTAGATGAGGATAAGATTATGTTTGCAAATCTTAAAGCTCAACTCGGTGATTATGACACTGCTCGCAATGAAATTATAAAATTGGTAGAACAAAAAAATTATACAGATGCAATAGCAAAATATAGTACCTTTTCAAGTAGCACGCAAAAATTGCTTTCTAATTTATCTGAATATGTTAATATCAATATAAAGTGGGCTATAGATGCAAATTCAGAGAACAGTTCGATCTATAAGTCTTCTTTATATGAAGTAGCAGGAGTAATTGCTTTAGCTGTTATACTATCTACTAGTTTAAGCATTTTTATTTCTGTTTTGATATCAGGTAACTTGAAAAAGATATTGAAATTTGCAGAAGGCTTTGGTGAAGGAGACTTATCACAGGAAATAGATATTGATACTAAAGATGAAGTAGGTGGACTTGCGGTTGCTTTAAATAAGGCAGGTAAAAATATAAAAATATTAGTATCAGAGATATCCCAAAGCTCAAGTGACATTAGTGCTAGTAGTGAAGAATTATCTGCAACTATACAAGAGATTTCCTCAAGGATGGAAATCGTAAACCAAGTTACTGAACAGATAGCTAGAGGCACTCAAGATCTAAGTGCAACTTCAGAGGAAATAAATGCCTCTACTGAGGAAATAGCATCTTCAAGCAGCGAACTTGCATCAAAAGCCAATACCGGAAGTGTAGCTGCTGAAAAAATAAAAAACCGTGCTATTGAACTTAAAGAAAAAGGCAGTAAATCCGTTAACAGCGCTAATGAAGTTTACAATGAAAAACAGATTAATATAATGAAAGCAATTGAAGCTGGAAAGATTGTTGAAGAAGTAAGGGTAATGGCAGATTCAATTGCCAGTATTGCCGAACAAACAAATCTTTTAGCATTGAATGCTGCAATTGAAGCTGCTAGAGCTGGTGAACAAGGGAAGGGATTTGCAGTTGTAGCGGATGAAGTTCGCAAACTTGCGGTACAATCTTCTCAAGCTGTAGCAAATATTCAGAACTTTGTTGCTCAAGTTCAAGATGCATTTAGTAACCTTTCATCAAATGCTAAGGGTGTTTTGGATTTTATAGAAAATAATGTGAAACCAAACTATAAATTGTTAACTGAAGCGGGAGAAAACTATGAAATTGATGCTGAATTTATAAGACAATTCTCTAATGAAATTAATAATAATTCTCAAATAATAGCAGAATCTATTAGACAAGTTTCAATGGCAATTGAGACAGTATCAGTTACAGCTGAGGAAACAGCAGATGGATCTGAAAATATCAAAAAAAGTATAAATGATACAACTTATTCAATTGAGGAAGTTGCTAAATCAGCTGAAAGTCAAGCGTTACTTGCACAGAAAATGCATAGCTTAATTCAAAAGTTTAAGATATAAGTGTAGAGAGGAAGTAGTAAATGGACTTCCTCTTTAATTTATGGCACAAATCAAAAAAGGAATTTAGAGGTATATATCTGTAGAAAAGTAATTTTTCGTGATATAATTAATATATAAAAACAGTAAAGCAGAAGGAATAACCGGTTACATGAAAGTTCCTAAAGCATAAATAGAGGTGCAAAACAATGAGAATATTAATAGTAGAAGATGATTTTACAAGTAGAATGTTTATGAGAAAATTTCTTTCTAAACATGGAGAATGTGATGTTGCTGTAGATGGAATTGAAGCAATTGATGCGTATATCAGTTCATTAAATGAAGGGCATCCTTATAATTTAATTTGCCTTGATATTATGATGCCTAGATTGGATGGAATTAGTGCATTAAAATCTATAAGAGAAATAGAAAAGAAAAAAATAATTACAATTGATAAAAGAGTAAAAATAATTATTACGACTTCTATGAAGGAGAATGAAATTGATATGAGCGGATTTGATTCAGAGTTTGAAACTGTTGCGTATAAACCTATTAAAGCTGACAAATTTGCTGGTGTTATGAAAAATCTTGGATTAATTGAATAAAAACGTCTCCATAAACAATTCATATCAGAATTCTTCATTTTTATTATATATAATTGTTAATCTCAATACATTAGGATCACTCCTAGTGTATTTTTGCGTTTAAACGTTAGTTATAACTAACTGGGTATGGTATAATATTATAAATGAATTATATTCTCATAGGGTGGAAGCTAATCTTACGATTAGGCAATTTCGGTAGCTTAACCCTTTTGAGGGGGCGCACAGCATTCTATAAGAGAAAAGCATGGCATATAAGCATTTAGAATTTGAAATTAGAGAAATTATTATTAAGTAGGATTTTTTTAAATTAATAAGTAGATAGCAAAGGAGAAATAATAATGGGGAACCAACGTAATAAGCCATTTTATTTAAGAGGATATGGAAATAGTGGTAAGGGATTAATAGCTGCAGGTGTTCTCTTAGCAGTACTTAGTGTTGCTAACCCATTTTTGTTAATTCCAGTTGTATTACTAATAGGTATGGGTATTAATAATATTATAAAAGGTAAAAGTGAGCTAAATCTACTAATTGATTCTGCTATAGCATTGTATGAAAGTAAGGCCTATGAAGAATGTGAATTTAAAGCAAATAGAATTCTAGAGTTAGATAAAGACAATATTAAAGCAAGCATATTATTAGCCTTAGTATGTTACGAACAAGAAGAATATGAAGAAGTGGTAAGGTTGTTGAGCTTATTACCTGAAGACAAAATTAAAAATGAGTTAGATTTAGAATTGAAACTTGGAAATTCATACTTACAATTAAATGAATATAAAAAGGCAGAGGAAATATTTGAGAATCTAATTAAGATTCAGCCTAGAAGTGAATATTTGCAAAAAGTTTTAAAGCAATGTAGAGGGGACGAATAAGGAATGAGTATACAATGGGTCAAAGTTATTTGTCTATTCGTCCCAGAAGGTAAAGTTAGAAATCAGAAATTAGAATTTTAGTTAAAGAATAAAGAAACAAAGGGCTATTATTCCGTAAACTGATATTAGTTGCATGCCCTCCAACCAATTTGACTCACCATCACTAGAAACTTTTATAGCGATAAGCACTGAAACAATCAAAGAAATCAATTCAAATTCATTAAAAATTATACTCATAGGTTCAAAGAATAAACTTAAGAAAATTAGCACAGGTGCTACAAATAATACTATTTGCAAACTAGAGCCTATGGCAATTTCAATAGCTACGTCCATTTTGTTTTTCATGGCCATAATAACTGCAGTGCTATGTTCAGCTGCATTACCTATGATAGGGATAAGAATTATACCAACAAACATTTTGCTTAACCCGATGGATTCACTCATTGGTTCTACTGAACTAACTAAAAGTTCACTTTCAACTGCAATTACGATTGTAGTCATTATTAACATAATTATGTATTTTCTTATACTTCCGTTTTCATTTGCAGATTCAGTGTGCTCTGAACCATAAATATCTTTATGAGTGTAAAAAGAGAAGTACAATCCAAGTAAATAGATAACAAACATGAAAATTGCTACACCAATGCTAAGACTTTCATATCTTGAAGAATTAAGCATTTTGGAATCTATAGTATGTGTGAAAATAGCTGGTACACTTAAACCAATTACTGAAAATAGAAGCATACTTGAAGAAACCTCAATTGCTTTCTTGTTAAAGGTTTGAGTTTTAAATTTAAGTCCACCCAAAAACATAGCAGCACCTAATACTAATAAGATATTTCCTATTACGGCACCAGCGATAGATGCCTTAACAACGTCGAAAAGGCCTTCTTTAAGTGCAAAGAAGCATATAATTAGCTCGGTCGCATTTCCAAAAGTGGCGTTTAAAAAGCCACCTACCCTTGGACCTGAATATCCTGCGATACCTTCTGTAGCTTCGCCCATAATACCTGCAAGTGGTAGGATAGAAAGTGCTGAAAAGAGGAATATTAAGCTCTCAGAAGTACCAATAAACTGGCAAGCTAAGCTAATAGGAACGAAAATTAGAAATAATTTTAAAAATTTCATTAATGTAACCATCCTTTTCTTTATTACTTATTGCACAGGGTATTTTAATTTAACTACTATTGTTTTTATAGTATATCAAGGATTTATTATTGTTGCTATACAAAAAAATAAAAAGAGCGGATTAATGTCCGCCTTCACCTTCACCTCGTCGCTTCTCACCATTCACATTATATTTGTTAAATGCAGAATCTTTTTTCTCTTTTAGTTGCTCTTGCATTGTAGTTTCAGCTTCTTCGTTATGATCCTTAACGCTTTGTTGATTTGCTTTAGAGCTATTCAAAGAATTAAAGTTTGCCATAAAATCATCCTCTCTTGCATTTATTTTATCCGGTTTTAATTAGACTATTCATTATTTTATGATTTAATAAATAAATTTTATTTTTTTTGCTTGCATAATAATGGATAATATAGTATTATATAAACATCGGATATAAATTATTAAATAATAATAATTATAAACTAAACAATTAGGAGGAGTTAATTATGAAAAAATTTGTTTGTACAGTTTGTGGATACGTTTATACTGGGGAGGTAGCACCTGATGTATGCCCTCAATGCAGAGCTTCAAAAGATAAATTTGTTGAGAAAACAAATGAAAAGTTGACTTGGGCAGATGAGCATGTAATAGGAGTTGCAAAAGGAGTAGAACCTGAAATAGTTGAGGAATTAAGAGCTAACTTTATGGGAGAATGTACAGAAGTTGGGATGTATCTTGCAATGAGCAGACAGGCGGATAGAGAAGGATTCCCAGAAGTAGCTGAAGCATATAAGAGAATTGCCTTCGAAGAAGCTGAACATGCAGCAAAATTTGCAGAACTTTTAGGAGAAGTAGTATTTGCAGATACTAAAACTAACTTACAAGTTAGAGTTGATGCAGAACATGGGGCATGTCAAGGTAAGAAAGATCTTGCAACAAAAGCAAAACAGTTAAATTATGATGCAATCCATGATACTGTTCATGAAATGTGTAAAGATGAAGCTAGACATGGAGCAGCATTTAAGGGTTTGCTAAATAGATATTTTGAGTAGTATCATTAATAATAATAAGTACAAATTTTATTATTTATACAATTAAGACATAAAAGTAGCAGAAAGATAACTTCCTGCTACTTTTTATTTTTTTTAAGAGAGCCTTTATGATTGAGCTCATAACCAATACCATAGCTTATTAAAGCTAAAATTGTTGCGGCTACAGAAAGATATATTAAATAAAGTCCAATATCTTTATTGAAGCTAAATATTAAAATAGCTAGATAAAAAAAACAAGTTGTAGCTTTGCCAAATATGTTAGAAGGTATTACAGTGCCCTTATTGTATAGAAGAATTCCCATAATTATCATTAAGGCTTCTTTAGCTAAAACAATTATTAGAATCCACAAAGGTATATAATTTGACACTACAAGGCAAGTTAAAACTGTCAATAGAATCAGTTTATCTGCAAGAGGGTCAACAACGGTTCCCCAGTCTGTAACTAATTCATATTTTCTTGCTATATATCCATCAAGAACATCTGTTAAGCCTGCCAGTACGAATATAGCAATGGATAGTATTAAACTATGTTGTAAACTAGAAAAGAAAACCAGTATGAATATAGGAATTAAAATCAGCCTAAACACAGTAAGTATATTAGGAAAATTCATGAGTTAAACCTCCTGTAGAAAAAAAGATATAAATACTTAAAAGTATAGCTAGTAACTAACTATTAATTCTAATAGTATAATTATACTGTAAAAGATAAATTTGTACAGAAGTAATTTAAACAAAATATACGAATTATAATATTAAATTTATTGTTAATATTCGTACATTGTATTGACTCAATAGAATACCTTTGATAATATGTTTAGGGAGGGATAAAGATGAATAAGTTTTATGATGTGATAATAGTAGGTGCCGGAGCAAGCGGAATATATACAGCTTATGAGTTAGTGAAATTAAATCCCAAGATAAAAATATTAATGATTGAAAAGGGACATAAATTAGAAAAAAGAAAATGTCCAATAGATGGAATTAAAATTAAGTCATGTATAAATTGCACTACTTGCAATATAATGAATGGTTATGGCGGAGCAGGTAGTTTGTCTGATGGAAAATACAATATAACGAACAATTTTGGCGGAGATCTTCATAAATATATAGGATCACGGGAAGCTTTAGATTTAATGAATTATGTAGATGAAGTTTTATGTAGTATGGGTGGAGAAGATGCTAAATTATATACTACTTTAAATTCGAATCTTAAGAGCAGAGCACTTCAATATGATTTACATTTATTAGATGCTAAAGTTAGACATTTAGGAACAGATAGAAACCTAGTAATATTGGCTAATATTTATGATCATCTTAAGGATAAGATAGAGATGATTTTTGATACAGAAGTAGTAGATATACAAAAGAAAGAAAATAATTATGTTGTTTCTACTAAAGATGAAGAATTCAGTTGCCAAAACTTAGTTTTGGCAACTGGGAGATCAGGGTCAAAGTGGATTTCCAAAGTTTGCGAAAAACTAGGGATAAAAACTGAAAGTAATAGAGTTGATATTGGTGTTAGAGTAGAGTTGCCTGCAGATGTATTTGAACATATAACTGATGAAGTTTATGAAAGTAAGATAGTTTATAGAACCAGCAAATATTCAGATTTAGTAAGAACATTTTGTATGAATCCTCATGGAGAAGTTGTAAGTGAGAATACTAATGGAATAATTACAGTTAATGGGCACAGTTATTCTAACCCAGAACTAAATACAGAGAACACAAATTTTGCATTACTAGTTTCAAATAGATTTACAGAACCTTTTAAAGATAGTAATGAGTATGGGGAATCAATCGCAAAGCTTAGCAATATGCTTGGCGGAGGCGTTTTAGTTCAACGATTTGGGGATTTAGTTAAAGGCCGTAGAACTTCAGACCACAGGATGTCAAAAAGCTTTACAAGGCCAACATTAAATGCTACTCCAGGAGATTTAAGCCTAGTTCTGCCTAAGAGACAATTAGATGACATTATTGAAATGATATATGCTCTAGATAAGATAGCACCAGGTACAGCAAATGAAGATACTTTGCTATATGGAGTTGAAGTTAAGTTTTATAATTCAAAAGTAGAGGTAGATAATAACCTAGAGACTAATCTAAAAGGTTTATATGTTCTAGGTGATGGTTCAGGCGTTACTCATTCGCTTTCACAAGCATCTGCTAGTGGAGTTTATGTAGGAAGAATAATAGCACAAAGACAAATTGAAGAAATGGGGAGGTAAGTCAATGTCCGCATTTGTAGTTTTAGGAGCCCAATGGGGAGATGAAGGTAAAGGAAAAATGACCGATTATTTAGCAGAAGAAGCAGAGGTAGTTGTTAGATTTCAAGGCGGAAATAATGCAGGTCACACAGTGGAGGTAGGAGATAAAAAATATAAGCTTCATTTAATACCTTCAGGTATACTTTATGGAAATAAGCTAAATGTAATTGGTAATGGAGTTGTAATTGACCCAGAAGCTTTTTTTGAAGAGATAGATTATTTAATTAATCTTGGGGTAGAGGTAACACCTGAAAATCTGATTATTAGCGATAGAGCGCAGCTCATAATGCCGTATCATAAGGTTTTAGATAGTTTAAAGGAAAAATCTAGGGGCAAAAATGATATTGGTACCACCGGTAAAGGTATTGGACCTTGTTATACTGATAAAGCTGAAAGAAGTGGTATAAGAGTTTGCGATCTTATGCACAAGGATGTATTTGAAGAAAGATTAAAAGAAAATGTAGAATTTAAAAATGATATTATTTCTAAGGTTTTTGGTGCAGAAAAGCTTAATTATGAGAAAATTTGCAGCGAATATTTAGCTTTCGCAGAAAGACTTAGACCTTTCGTGGCGGACATATCTGTAAGGGTTTACGATGAAATAAAGATGGGGAAAAATGTGCTTTTTGAGGGAGCTCAAGGAACACTTTTAGACATAGACTATGGAACATATCCTTATGTTACTTCCTCAAATACTATTGCAGGAGGAGTTTCTACAGGTGCAGGAATTGGACCAACAATGATTGATAGTGCGGTAGGTATTGCAAAGGCATATACTACTAGAGTTGGGAAAGGACCATTTCCCACAGAGCTTGAAAATGAAGTTGGGGACTGGATAAGAGAAAAAGGCAATGAATATGGCACAACAACAGGAAGATCTAGAAGATGCGGATGGTTAGATCTAGTTATATTAAAGTCTTCTGCAAGAATTTCTGGCCTAACAAGTTTTTCAGTAACTAAAATTGATACTTTAGCTAATCTTGAAAAAATAAAGGTTTGCGTAGGCTACAGTTATGAAGACAAAATAATAGATTATTTTCCTGCAAGTTTAGAAGATTTAGCTAAATGTGAACCAATCTATGAAGAGTTTGATGGTTGGGATTCAAGTATTGAAAATGCAAGAAGTTTTGATGAATTGCCTGAAAATGCAAAAAAGTATCTAAAAAGAATAGAAGAATTTACTGGAACTCCAATAAGTATAGTATCAGTAGGTCCTAAAAGAGATCAGACCATTAAAATAGGATGCCTATAGGTGCCAGGCACGTGACAAGTGACAAGACCATTAAAATTGGAACATTGTAATTTAATAACTTTAAAACAGCAAGTCAAAGGGCTAGTCTTTTGACTTGTTATTTATTTTAGGTGGCTACCACTTGAAATAAGTGTTTAACTCGGATATAATGAAGTAAAGATTCCAATAAGAAAGTAGGTGTTTACATGATTACTAAGGATATGACTATTGGTGAATTAGTTAGAACATTCCCTGAAAAGGCTGAAGTGCTTCAGAGCTTTGGAATGGGATGTGTGTTCTGTCCATCCGCAGCCACTGAAACTGTTGAGCAGGCAGCTATGGTACATCAACTAAATCTTGAAGAGTTAATAGCTGCTTTAAATAATTAATATAAAAAAACATCCGAAACATATGTTTAGGATGTTTTTTTTATTTCAAAGTAAATTTATATATAAGATGTCTAGAAATGAATTTAGTATAAGTAGAGTAGAATTTAGCATATCTATATATACTAGAATTAAAAAGTGTAAATACAAAGTATGATAATTATTTGACAACATATCATACAAGTTACTATATTTCAAGATAACTTATTTAGGGAAAACTCTAAATATTACTTTGCAAATGTAGCCCATGTTTGGTGAAAGCTCTAAATTTACAACATACAAAAGTTTTTATGTGTAACAATTTCTAAAATTATACTTTTCATGCAGAATATATTGTGATATTATTAATTTATTGTAAACGTCACCATTCTATAATGAGGAGGTATCAAATTTACTAAATCTGTAAAAATAATTTTTGAAAAAGGAGAATAGGAAATGAATTTAAAAGATTCTACACTGAGCCTTCTAGGAATAGTTGGCGGCGTATCCCTAATTGCAATCATTTTTATTGTGATTATGACTAAATATGTTTTTAGTCAAGACAAGGGCGATGAAAAAATGCAAGATATCGCTCAAGCAATTAAAGAAGGCGCAATGGCTTTTTTAAAAAGGCAGTATAAAACAATTGCTGTTTTAGCAATTGTTGTAGCAATTTTACTAGGATTTGTAACAAAAGGAGACGACATTTTTAACTGGCATACGTTTATTGCGTTTATAACTGGTGCACTTTGTTCTGGTATAGCAGGCTTTATTGGAATGTATGTTGCAGTTAATGCAAATGTTAGAGCTGCTGCTGGTGCAAAACATAGTTTGAATCGTTCACTAACTATTTCTTTTAGGGGAGGAGCTGTAACAGGTCTTGCGGTTACTACTTTAAGTTTAATTGGGGTAAGTTCTTTATTCTTTTTCTTCGGTGCTCATAACTTTACAATTCAAACTGTTAAAGATGCACCTTCACTTATTGTTGGATACGGTTTTGGTGCCAGCTTTGTTGCTTTATTTGCTCAACTTGGTGGTGGTATATATACAAAAGCTGCCGATGTTGGAGCTGACCTTGTTGGTAAAGTAGAAGCTGGAATTCCAGAAGATGATTACAGAAATCCAGCAGTTGTTGCAGATTTAGTAGGAGACAATGTTGGAGATTGTGCAGGACGTGGAGCCGACCTTTTCGAATCTACTGCAGCTGAAAATATTGGTGCTATGATACTTGGAGTTGCGTTATATCCTGTTTTTGGTGTTTACGGAATTATGTTTCCGTTGGTAGCACGTGCTGCAGGAATTATTGCTTCTATCGTTGGTATGTATTGTGTTAAAACAAAAGAAGATGCAGATCCAATGAAGTCTTTGAATGTTGGTTACTTTGTAACTACAATACTTGCTGCTGCTTTTTTATTTCCAATAACAAAATTTATGTTATGTGGAACTGATGACTATAAGGATACATTGGGGGTTGCTAATGGCGATGTTAAATATATGTATTTTTATGGTTGTGTAATAATCGGATTACTTTTAAGTTTAGCATTCGTATACATAACCCAATACTACACTTCATATAATTGTAGACCGGTAAAGTCAATTGCAGACTCATCTCAAACTGGTCCTGCAACCAATATTATTTCAGGTGTTGCAGTAGGTCTTGAAAGTACATTCTTACCAATAATAGCAATTTCAGTAGCAATACTCGCTTCTTATTGGCTAGGCGATCATGCAGGGCTTCCTTCTGCTATTGCTGGCGAAAAGATTAAAGCAGGATTATATGGTACTGCTGTTGCAACTATGGGTATGTTATCAACTTGTGCATATGTATTAGCAATGGATACATTTGGTCCTATTACTGATAATGCAGGTGGAATAACTGAAATGTCTGGTGCGCCTGAAGAAATGAGAGTTAAGACAGACCGTCTTGATGCTTGTGGTAATACTACAAAAGCGTTAACAAAAGGATATGCTGTTGGTAGTGCTGCTCTTGCTGCATTCTTGTTATTCTCAGCATATATTGATGAAGTAGTTAAAGCGCAACAAAAGCATCATATCGCAAGCAGATTAACTACAATTGATATCGGAAAACCAGAAGTGTTTATTGGCGCCTTTGTAGGAGCTATGGTTGTATTTTTATTTAGTTCTACAACAATTCGCGCAGTTGGAAAATCTGCTCAAAGTGTAATTCTTGAAGTAAGAAGGCAATTCAAAGAAAAACCAGGTATCATGGATGGTACAGAAAAACCTGATTATGCTACATGCGTAGATATTGTAACTAAGAGCGCATTGAGGGAAATGATTCTCCCAGGATTTATAGTTGTTATTGCGCCTATTATTGTTGGATTATTGCTAGGACCTGAGGCAGCAGCTAGTTTCTTGATGGTAGCTACTATCGCAGGTGTTCTAATGGCACTATTCTTAAACAATTCTGGTGGTGCATGGGATAATGCTAAGAAGTACGTAGAAATTGGTAACTTCGGTGGTAAGAATTCAGAAGCTCATAAAGCTGCTGTAGCTGGAGATACTGTTGGTGATCCATTTAAGGATACTGCAGGCCCATCACTTCATGTACTTATTAAATTATTCAGTACTATTACATTAGTACTTGCAAGTATATTTGTACAATACAATATTTGGTATTAAATTAATTTAATTAGGAGTGGCTATGCTGCTCCTTTTTTATATTTTTTTAACACCTTATTGATAAAATTATCAAAAGAGAGGACCTGAAAATTATCAAATTTTAACACTTAAAGATTAGGTAGAAGAATTGTGTGTCCAAATTACTTGCTTGTTCATGAAACTGTAAAAGATGAATTTGCCTAAGAAAACTAAGGACACCGTTTAACTCCAGAGGCTAGGTATTAAGAGAATAGCGTCACGCACGTTAACAAGACTTTGAATCAAAGATAGCTTAGGAGGGCCTCATCGCCTACTTATAAGCTGGACATCCTAAAAGTTTATCTAGTGTAACAAATCCATATCCCATTTCTTTAAGCTGATTTATAATTCCAGGGAGTGCGTCAGCAGTGACTTTTTTGTCTCCATCGCAGTGCATTAAAATAATTTCTCCTGGGCGAACATTATCAATTACATTTTTGGTGATGTTGTCTACTTGCCTTTGATCCCAGTCTAGTGTGTCTATTGACCAAAGCACAGAAGTATATTGGTTTGATATCAAAATATTCTCCACGGTGTTATTTACAGAACCATAAGGGGGTCTAATTATTGCAGGTCGCTTACCTGTAACCTTAAAAATTTCATTTTCAGTTAGAGTTAATTCATTATCAATAGCAGCTT
Source organism: uncultured Clostridiaceae bacterium (assembly GCA_963791805.1). GTDB lineage: Bacteria > Bacillota > Clostridia > Clostridiales > Clostridiaceae > JACMJL01. Next base: position 442,654 of record CAWBTU010000003.1, on the reverse strand, counting down.
CATTAAGAGTGGTGAAATCTTTATGAGACCAGCTATGGCTTTCTATAAGATTTCCGTCGTTATAAGCTTGTAGTATTGATGATTTATTATTTTCAATTTGGTTTCCAACACAGAAGAAAGTAGCTTGAATATTGTTAGCTTTGAGGATATTAACAATTCTAAGTGTAGTTACTCCATCAGGACCATCATCGAAGGTTAAAGCTACTAATTTATCTTCAGCTTGACCGTTAATGAAAAGATTCGAAGGATACTTTTTTGATAAGTCAACTACATCCAGTCTCCATTTTTTCATCGCAGCATCAGGATATTTTAGTGAAGAACCTAAAATATCATAGGTAAGTATTTCTTTCTTATTCTCCACGGGTGCTGAAATTGTAGGATCTTTTTTCTCAGAAGGATTAATAAGGGAATTTTTATTATTTGAATCATTAGTATTATTAGCTTTAATAATGAATTTGTAACTAATAAAAAATGAAACTCCCAAAATTACTATTGCAGATAAAAATATATAAATTTTTTTCACAGTTAAATCAACCTTTCAGAATTCATATTCCCACTAATTATACAATATATTTTAACTTATGTTATTATATAAATATATTTTGTTTTGAAAGCTGGGGTACAATGGAAAAACTAGTAACAATTAAAGAATATGATATTCACTACTATGAAATAGATTATAGCAGAAAAGTGTTAATGACAAGTATAATTAATTTTTTTTCTGATATGGCAACTCAACAAGCAGAGGATATTGGATTGGGATTTGAATGGCTTGAAGAGAATAATTTAGCATGGGTAATCTATAAATGGGATATAAATATGATAAAATATCCACGATATAATGAAAAAGTAATAGTGAAGACATGGCCGTATTCGCTTAGAAAATTTTATGCGTATAAAAAATATGAAATTCTTGATTTAGAAGGTAACTTGCTTTGCACAGCGGACTCTTTATGGTTTTTAATAGATACAAACAGGAGGAAGCCAACTAGAATCTCAGAAAAGATTTATAATGGATTTAGAATTAGTTTGGATTGTAATGATAAAGTTGATTTTGATAAAATATGCGAACCTGAGAAGATTGATGTTGAGAAGAGTTTTTATATAAGATATAGCGATATAGATACTAATAAGCATGTAAATAATGTGAAATATATTGACTGGTGTATTGAAACTGTTCCTTTAGATATTGTGCTGAATTACAGTTTGAAAAATATTAAGGTAGTATACGAAAAAGAAACTTCCTATGGCGATATGATAAATGTAGCCACTGAAATTTTAAGAGATGATAACAATGTTATTTGCATTCATAAAATAGACGATAAGGAAGGAAAAAGATTAACTTTAGTTAAAACATTATGGGAGAAAGATTCATAATCTTTCTCCCACTAATTTATGTAAATTAATGGAGTTAATACTCAACAGAGTTTTTGGCTGCAATATAACCAGAACTCCATGCCCACTGTAAATTAAAACCACCACAATCTGCATCTACATCAATAATTTCACCTGCAAAATACAAGTTAGGTACTATTTTAGATTCAAGTGTATTTGGATTAATCTCTTTGGTGTCAATTCCGCCAGCAGTTACTTGAGAATCTGAGAAAGAATTAGTACCTGTAACTTGAAACTCCCATTCTTTAAGTAACTTTAGTATCGCTAATTTTTCTTTCCACTCTAAGTCACTACAAGGCTTATGTATTGATGATATTCCTCCTTCTTTTAGCAAAATGGGGATGAGTTTTTTATTTAGGATACCTATAAATGAATCATTTAAACTTCTGAAAGAAAATGTAGCCCAATGATTTTCGAAAAAGTCGAGTAGATTTTCTTTTGAAATATTCGGTAGCAGATCTAGCTTAATAGTTACACATTTTTTGCTTTCAAGTGATTTAGAAGCGATTCTACTAAGCTGGAGTATTGGAGGACCGGAAATACCGTAATCTGTAAATAGTATTTCTCCATTTTCTTCTCTTATTTTTTTTGAATCAGAGTAAATTGAAACTGAACCATCAAATTTAACTCCGGCTAAAGCCTTAATATTTGTATATGACAGTTTAAGCTGTACAAGAGCGGGAAGTGGAGTTATTATTTTATGCCCAAGGTGCTTAGCTAAAGTGTATCCTGAACCGTCTGAACCTGTTTTAGGGGCAGAAATACCTCCAGTAGCTAAAATTAGTTTATTACATTCAAAAATTTGCTCAGAATTAGCATAAAGCTCAAAACAGCTTTTTATCAAATTAATTTTTTTGATTTTTGTATTAAGATAAACAGGAATATTTTTTTCTTCCAGCGTTAGTCTAAAAATATCAATAACTGAAGAAGCTTGCAAGGACATGGGATACATTTTACCTTCATCTAAGCACATTAGGGGTAACCCAAGTGACATGAAGAAATCTTGAGTTGCATTAGAGTCAAAAGCGCTTAAAACGGGTTCGTAGAAGTTTGGTTGTTCACAGTGGTATGTTTCCAAGCTTGTATTTATGTTTGTAATATTGCATCGACCATTGCCTGTAGAAAGTATTTTTTTCCCTATTCTATCGTTTCCTTCCAGGATGGCTACATCTAGACCGAGTTCCCTTGCAGTAATAGCTGCAACGATACCTGCTGCACCACCGCCAATAATTAATAAATCATGCTTCAAAACTATCAATTCCTTTACACAGTAATTAATAAATATTGTATCCTAAATGTAGAGTATTTCATATACCTAAACTTGCCTTTGTATTATACAAACTGAATTGATATAATTTATTTATTCAACATCAGCTTATAAGCAAAAAAGGGCGGGCTTCAATTATGAAAATAAAAGTTATTAATAATGAACTACCTTATTATAACAAGGAATTAGAAATTATATATATAAATTATGATATGATTGTGGCAAAGACAGAAGAAAGCAAAATAAAGTTGAAAAAAGAAGATGGGATTCTAATAGCTGAAAATCAAAAAGAAGAAATTATTTTAAAATATCCGGATTTACTCAAAATAAAATTAGACAAAACAATATCTATACTTTTTTATACTGAATTAATAGATAAGCTTAACCAAGTTTTAATGAAAGATATTAGTAATATTGAAGTATTAGTAGATAAATATCATATTATTAAAAAAGGATTATGGGAAAAAAAGCTAATTTTAGTGCTGAATGAATCAGTTCCGCTAGAAGTTATTATAATTGGTAGGAATTATAGTAAAAGCTTCGATATAGTAATTAAAGAAATCACTATGAAGGATTTTGTTGAAAACTGTTTTTTTGAAATTGATATGCTAAATAAGGAAGTACAAGAAAAAAACAATATGAAAGAAATTTATATTAAGTCATTAGAAAATTTCATAAAAAAAACTATACAGGCTAGTGATATAAAAAGGATTTGTTAGTTTAAAATATTTGTATTAACCAAATGTAATCTTTATTTAAAACTTAACAATTATTTATCATCAAGGTAAAAAAAATCATACTATTTTTGAGGTTTTATTTTGTCTAAAAATCCGTTTAACAAATAGCTAATGCTATAACGCAAGTCATCAATAACTTTTTCATGCTCTTTTTGAGCTTCTAAAAGCTCGGTAATCAACTTTTTATTTATTTCTAATTCTCTTTTTATCTCAATTATTTCTTTATTTACATCTACATCATTCATTTTCATGAACTCACTCCCTCTCCTAATACTAAAATTTAGGTAGCGATGAAATCATATGTTAAAATTCTGGAGATACGGCCTAAAAAAAATAAGATTTAGAAAATAAATAATTGAAAAAATAATATTTAAAGATTACATGCGGTTAATATCTTTTTAAAAAGCATTAGTGTTAACTAATACCAACATTATACCATATATTTACTTTAATGAAAATATAAATTAATTATATTTTCATTCAGAAATAAAGTTTTCTTCAATATGAGTTCCATCGCAAAATGGCTGGTTTTTTGATTTTCCACATCTGCAAAGACAATAATGCTGATCATTTGATGAAATTGTATGGAAATCATCTTTTAATTGAATTCTACCAATAATATTAAAGGGCCCATTTTTAACTATCACGATTTTGGCTTCTTCTTTTTTACATTCGCAATGAGGAATATCTCCAAAACCATAACTCAGGGAACCAGAAGGACATTTTCCAACTACTTCAATTATGTCTTTTACGGTGCCTTCATTTACGTTTATCCAAGGTCTATGTTTCGTATTAAAAACTAGAGGAAGTTTCCTAATGCATAAGCCGGAATGGGAGCATATATTAGGGTCAAAAAAAATATTAATATCAGTGCCAATATATTTTTTTATTTTTTTCTTAACACTTAGTTTTCTATTCCTTGTTATTTCTATTTTTTTTGAGTGAGCGCCATCACAAAAGGGTTTGTTGGTAGAATCCCCACATCGGCATAGGGTGGTAACAGATTTTGAAGCATAAGCTGTTCCTTGTAAGTTTTCAATAGTAGGTACATCTACTGCAATTATTGGGCCCGACGGTAAGATTATAATTTTAGGAATCTTTTGACACATTTAAAAACCCCCTCGTATAAAAATGTAACTGATAAGATTATTTTAATAAATTATAGCATAATTTTAGTTTTTATATCTAAAAGTTATATTATAAAAAAAGAAATTTATTGGTATAATAATAAGTATGATTATAGTATTATTTGGAGGGGATAAATATGGAAGCACAAGAGCTTATGAAGTATAAAAATTGGGCAGTGGTTGGTGACGTGTTAAATGAAACTAAATATGCATATAGAATATTAAACTCCTTAAAAAATGCGGGATATAATGTGGTGGGAGTAAGCCCTTCATCTGAAAATTCAAAGGTATATAATAATCTTAAATCAGTACCTTACAAAATAGATGTAGTTGATTTATGTATAAATCCTAAAAAAGGTATCGAAATATCGAAAGAAATTTCTCAACTCTGTATAGATAAAGTATTAATTCAGCCAGGCGCTGAAAGCACTGAAATAGTTGACTTCTGTCTTAATAAAGGTATAAATGCATTAAAGGGATGTGCTTTGATAGAGTTGTCTAGAAGGTAAAAATGTAGGATATTAAAAAAATCTGTTGACACTTTACTCGATTTTATGTATTATATTTAATGTTGGGTTGTGACACCCAACATTTTATGGCCCATTGGTCAAGCGGTCAAGACACCACCCTTTCACGGTGGTAACATGGGTTCGATTCCCGTATGGGTCACCAATATCGTGGGAGCATAGCTCAGCTGGGAGAGCATCTGCCTTACAAGCAGAGGGTCACAGGTTCGAACCCTGTTGTTCCCACCACTTAACTCGATAAAGTTTGTTTTAGCGCGGCCCGGTGGCTCAGTTGGTTAGAGTGCCGGCCTGTCACGCCGGAGGTCGAGGGTTCGAGTCCCTTCCGGGTCGCCAAAAAATGCTGGCATGGCTCAACGGTAGAGCAGCTGACTTGTAATCAGCAGGTTGTAGGTTCAATTCCTATTGCCAGCTCCAATATTTTTAATATGGCCCATTGGTCAAGCGGTCAAGACACCACCCTTTCACGGTGGTAACATGGGTTCGATTCCCGTATGGGTCACCAATTATCATGGGAGCATAGCTCAGCTGGGAGAGCATCTGCCTTACAAGCAGAGGGTCACAGGTTCGAACCCTGTTGTTCCCACCACTTAACTCAATAAAGTTTGTTTTAGCGCGGCCCGGTGGCTCAGTTGGTTAGAGTGCCGGCCTGTCACGCCGGAGGTCGAGGGTTCGAGTCCCTTCCGGGTCGCCAAAAATGCTGGCATGGCTCAACGGTAGAGCAGCTGACTTGTAATCAGCAGGTTGTAGGTTCGATTCCTATTGCCAGCTCCAAAGCAAAAATCTCTTCCTATTAGAAATAGGAAGAGATTTTTTTATCTAATTTTATTTAGATTCATTTTAACTCTGATATCTTCACCAAAAAACTTATTAAGTGTAAAGTTACCAAAAAGTCTAGAGGTAATTCTTTCAGAGTAAGTTTTAGAAAGTACTTCTAAGGTGAAATTTGATGATATAAGCATTTTTTTACCTTTTAGCAGTTTTCTATTAAGAAGATTGAATAATTCAGTTTTTGAGAAGTTAGTTATCTGTTCTGTTCCTAAATCATCAATTATAAGCAAATCACAATCAACAATTAAATTCTCCAAAGTTGTATCATTATCCAATTTTACCGCTCTTAAATTTTGAATAAGGTCATCGGCAGTTCTATAAACCACTAAATACCCTCTATCCAAAAGCTCTTTAGCTATACTTAAGGACAAAAATGTTTTACCTGTACCTGAGTTACCATAAAACATAATATTTTCCTTTGTCTCTTCAAACTCTTCAATATATGTCCATGCTTTTTCATAAATCCTTTCGATATTTTTCCTTGGACTTTCAGGCTCTTCATTAAGCTTTTTCGAAGGGAAAAAATCAAAATTAAAGTTTTCAAAATTATTGAGCATTAACATTTCTTTAAGATCAGAGTTATTATAATATAACTGCACCAGCTTGTTTTTATAACAAGTGCATTTATCATTACCAATAAAACCAGTATCTTTACATTTGGAGCATTGATAATGTCTTTCCATATAGTTTTGGGGATAACCGTGTTGAACTAGTATTTCATATTTTTTTACTCTCAAATCAGTAATCCTAGTTCTTAAGTTAGATAAAAATGCATCTCTGTTTGGAATTTCTTTAAAAGAACTAACAGATAACTCAACGCATAGTTTTCCAATCTGATTTTCAATGTCTAGTACCATAGGGATTCTATTCTGTATTTCGGATCTTCTTTTTCTTAAAGCATTATCTTCTTTTTCTCGGATTTTTTCATAGGTTCGCTCTATCTCAGTTTGGTAGCCTCTAATCATTTTTATCCCATCCTAGTAATTTTTTTTCTAGATCATCATAGTCATAAGTTCGTTGGTCGTAATTATTAAAAGTGTCGTTTGTGCTTTTATTATAGGTATTATTTTTATAGTTTGATGGCTTAGTGTTTTTAGTGGCAACATCCTCTAAAGTTTTTATTCCATCTTTAAACCAACTATTAAGTATGCCATCGATATATTTAAATTCTGCACGATTTAGTCTTTCAAAACAAATATCACAGGCTTTGCATATTACATCGAAAGGGAATTTGTATATGTTTATCCACTTATCTAGCATTTGTTCCTGAGGCTTCATTACCTCCATATCCTTAATTCCTAAATAGTTTAAAATTTTTCTTATGGTAACCCACTTATCTTCAAATTTCTTAATAAAGGTTTGAGCATCCTCTAGAGTATAGATATTTGCCTCGTGCCAGGTTATAGCTACCTTTTCTATGTACCTATAATCTGTTTTTGACCTTGAAACACAGTACTCAATAAGTAGTAGTATTATCTCAGGCTTAAAGTTAAAGTCAGTTAACCAACTAATGTACATCTCCATTTCCTTAGAAGATAGAGGTCGTCCAACTAATTTTTCAATATCTTGAAGCATATCTTTTGTTGAGTTATTACTTAATTCTCGAAGTAAATTTATATTTTCTGATTTCGTATCAATATTTTCAAGTAAATCTAAAAATTCAATATTAAAGTTATTCATTTTATCGATAGGTATTATTTTGATAACGCCTTCATCATTCCAATAATTCCAAGCATTCATTACATCTGTTTCTAGGAGGTGTAGAGTGCTTGCTAGCATAGCGGAATTAACACCTATTTCTCCTGACATACAATATTTTAGTCCTAAAAGATATACTTTAACAAATTCTCCTCTTGCATTTGGCATAAATGTATCTATAAAAATATTACTCACGGGAGTAAATTCATTGATTTTATTTTTGAACATAAAAGTACTCATTATATCGCAACCTTTCATTAAATTGAAAGCTTAAAGTTAAGTATATAAGCTAATTGAGAGGAATTAGTTAACATAATTCCACGTTAATATTATAATGCACTATAAAATAAAATAAGTCAAATATTCAAGTTTATTAATAGTACCTAAAAATGATTTGTTAACTTTTTGTAAAAATAATTATAAATTATGAAAATATTGGCCATATTATAATGGTAAATGAAAGGAGTAACAAAAATGGATATTCATAGAAGATATATAATGTTAGTATTAGTGGTGTTAACCATATGCGTATCAATTATATATTGTTTTGGGAAGTCAAACAGTTATCAAGTTGTAATGAATGGAAATGTAATTGCATATATAAAAGATAAAAATCAGTTTGAAGCTAAAAACAAAAACCTATATAAAAAAATTCAAGATAAGTTTGGAGGATTTACCTATGAAGACAAAATTATCTATAATAAAGTCAGAGTAAATAAAAGATACATAAGCAAAGGTAGTGATATTGATAAAATAATTACGCAAAACAGTAACTCTCAAATACCAGCATTAAAAATGAAAGCTGATAATAGAGTTGTAGGTATTGTAGCAAATGAAAATGAAGGTAACGAAACATTAAATTTAATAGGACAATGCTATAAAGAAAAAAATAAGATGGATAATTCATATGATTATACAATAAAAAATAAAATTAGTTATGAAAAAGCCAATATAAACCTCTGTGACATAAAGGAAGTAAAAGAGATTGCTAGTGATGTGATTAAACAAAATCAATCTGAAAATAAACCTATTATAACTGTAGTACAGAAGTGCAAAATTCAATCAAAAGAAGAGATTAGTTATAACTCAAAAACCACCCTTACCAATAGCCTTTCAAGAGGTCAAACAAAAGTAATTTCATCTGGCAAAGCGGGTAGTATGCTATTAAACAAAGAAGTTACATTTGAAAATGAAAAAATTAGTTCTCAAAAAATTTTGAGTCAGAAGGTAATCTCTCAGCCGGTTAGTAATATTGTTGAAATGGGTACAAAAGAAGCTCAAGCAATAAAGCTATCAGCCATAAGCTTCCCCTCAAAGGGAATAATAAGTTCTACATTTGGCTCTAGATGGGGGAAAATGCATGAGGGAATAGATATTGCCAGTGACACAGGAACACCTATTTATGCTGCTTTGGATGGGATTGTAACCTATGCTGGAGTGGAATCAGGATATGGAAATCTTATTAATGTTACTAGCGATAACAACATAGTGATATATTATGGTCATTGTAGTAGTATTGAAACAGAATTGAAAAAGACAGTTCATAAAGGTGATTTAATTGGAAAAGTTGGAAGCACAGGAAACAGCACAGGACCGCACCTTCATTTTGAAGTAAGAGTTAATGGGGTAGCTGTAGATCCATCCAGTTACTTAAAATAATAAAGGCATTTAATATATTGGAAACTTTAATCAGCTATATCAACTAAAAAAGAAGGAGTTTAGTATTTATTGTTGAATAAATAAATGTTAACGTTTTATTTCAACAATAAATTATATAAGGAGATTTTATTAGAATGAACAATTTAATGAAGAAAGCTATATCAGTAGTAATAACAGTTACGGCAGTAATTACTATGAGTTTACCTTATGCTAGATTCGTATTTAATGGTCAAACAGTAACCTATAAACCCTATAAATCATTGCTAATGCTTGTAATATTAGCCTTTATAATATGTAGTAGTTTGATGTATGGAGATTTTATAAAAATACATCGTACAAAGACAGAACTGACAAAGCTAGTAATTTCTGTAGGGGTTTTATTCCTTAGTCTATATAGATTTGCAAATTATTCAGATGGGCTTAGTATTAAAAATGAAAAAAGTCTATACGCAATAAGCAAAGTTCTAGGTAAGGAAGTAGGTTTCCAAAGACAAATAGGAATTTATTTACTAGTTTTGTTGGCACTTTCAATAACAATCTTAAATCTAATGGATTTTATTAGAAGAGAAAAAGCTTAATTATGATATAATAAAAGAACTAAGTTAAGTCTTAGTTCTTTTATTATTTTAAGGAGGAGTTTTATTTGAATCGTAATGATGATTTCTACAATTTGGCATTTTACTTTACTATTTTTCTAATAATTTTTACTATATATTTTTCTATAGCAAGTGCACAGAATTTAGGAGCTGAATATTATTTTGGACTTCTGTTCGTTCCTTTACTTGTTATTTTGGCAATATTTTTAAAGAGAACTTCTTCAGAAATTAGAATATTAAATCAAATCAAAGGTGGATGGGGTAAAAAAAACAAGAGAAAAAGAAACTTTAATAGTATTTCAGAGTTTCATAAACAGGTTTCTAAAAGTGACAATACAAAATTTTATATAGATGATCAAACATGGCAAGATCTTAATATGGATGAAGTATATGGGGTTATTGATAGGACCTTATCTAAACCAGGAGAACAAGTACTTTATAATTTACTAAGGACTCCTAGTTTCTATGAAACAGAAATTAAAAAGCGTAGCGCTATAATAAATTTATTTAGGGAGAATAATCAGCTTAGACAGAAAATGCAGATTTTGTTATTCAAGTTAGGAAGAGAAAAACATAATGGTGTTATTTCATTGTTATGGATGGAAGAGCCGACTTTAATCAAAGGCGGAATTATCTTTTATATTATGAGTATATTATCCATAGTATCTATTTTTTCAATTATTCCATTTGGAATAATTGGTGGTTGTGTAATGATTTTAGTTATGTTTATTTGTAATTTTGCAATTCATGGTCTTGTGAAGAAAAATATATCTGGAGACCTTCCTTCAATAGGTAAAATTGGGGACCTAATTAGAACTGCAAAAGCAATAAAAGATATAGAAGCTCCATTAATAGAAGAACAGTTAGATGATCTTAATAAGTTAGCACAAGTATGTGGTTTTATGGCAAAAAAAACCATAGGACTTGGAAGAACAGAGGGTATAGATATAATGGCAGATTATTTCAATATATTATTTTTGCGAGAAGAAATTAGTTACTTTTCTGTAATAAAGGGCATAAAAAAGTATCGAGAAGAGCTTAGGCGTATGTATATAATTATTGGAGAATTAGATTCATATATATCAATAGCATCATACCGAGAAGAGATTGTTGATTTTGTGGAGCCTGAATTCACTTATGAAGGCTCTAATATAGAGATATTAGATGGAAGACATCCTTTAATTGAAGAGGCTATACCTAATTCAATTATGCTTCAAAGAGGTGGAATTATACTTACAGGATCAAATATGTCTGGAAAATCTACATTTTTAAGAATGCTTGGAGTAAATGCTTTATTAGCACAAACTATTGCTACTTGTCTAGCTAAAACGTATAAAGCATCTTTATTAATGGTATTAACATCCATTAGTCCTAGTGACAATATAATGGGAGGAAAGAGTTATTACCTTGGTGAGGCGGAAGCATTACTCAGAATTATAAAAACTACTGAAGATAATGTACCATCATTATGTATGATTGATGAAATATTTAGAGGAACGAACCCCATTGAAAGAGTAAGTGCTGCAGCAGAAATTTTAGATTATCTTCCAAACCACAATGCCATGACTATAGCTGCAACTCATGATATTGAACTAACTGAAATGGTTAAGAATCATTATGAGTGCTACTATTTTACTGAAGATGTTGGTGAAGAAGGATTAATATTTGATTACAAACTAAGGAAAGGCATTTCTAATACTAGAAATGCTATAAAGGTTCTTAAATTTATGGGATATCCAGATGAAATAATTGAAGGTGCGAACTTAAGAATAAAATGAAATTGAATCATTGACATTACTTTTACAAAGTTCTAAAATAAAATTACATCTAATATGTCGGAGATTTCTGTCATAGAGGATACTTTTAAGCTGTTACCCGATTGTGAGGATTTTTCTTAGCGAGAGGAGAAGGAGAAAAAATGTAGTATTATATAACCTTCTGACTTTTCAGAGGGTTTTTTATTTTGGAGGAAGCCATGGATAAGAGAATTGGTGTAGTGGGTATAGTGATTGAAAAGTTTGATAATGCAACTTTAGTAAATGACGCATTACATGAGTCGGCTAACATTATTGTTGGAAGAATGGGTATTCCTTATAGAGAAAAGGGTGTATCAATAATTTCGCTAATTGTAGACGGTACTTCTGATGAGATAAGCGCCATGACAGGTAAATTAGGAAAAATCCAAGGTGTAAATGTAAAATCAGCATTAACAAAAAAACAGGAGGAATGAATATGAAAGAATATTTAGCAAGTGAGTTTATTGTGGACAGTGAAATAAGAGATTCAATGGTTGAAGGTGTTATTAAAGCAAAGGATAAAGGATATGTTAGAGAGATTTTAGAAAAAGCTAAAAGTTGCAAAGGATTGACCCACAGAGAAGCAGCAATATTATTAAATGTTGAAGAAAAAGAAACATTAGATGAAATGTATAGAGTAGCAAAAGAAGTAAAGGAGAATATTTATGGTAAGAGGATTGTTTTATTTGCACCTCTTTATGTAAGTAGCTATTGTGTAAATAGTTGTACTTATTGTGGATATAAGTGCTCTAATAATTCTTTTACAAGAAAAAAATTAACTATGGATGAAGTTGAAGAAGAAATAAGAGTTTTAGAAGGTATGGGACATAAAAGATTAGTAATAGAAGCTGGCGAAGATCCAGTTAATTGCTCTTTAGATTATCTTATTGAGTGCATAAATAAGATTTATTCTGTTAAATTTGATAATGGAAGTATAAGAAGAATTAACATAAATATTGCAGCTACATCTGTAGAAGATTATAAAAGGTTAAAGGCCGCTGACATTGGCACCTATGTTTTATTTCAAGAGAGTTACAATAAAGATATTTATGAATCTTACCACCCAAAGGGACCAAAGCATAATTACAACTATCACACCACAGCAATGGACAGAGCAATGGAAGCAGGTATTGGAGATGTAGGAATAGGTGTGTTGTACGGACTATATGATTATCAATATGAAACTTTAGCTATGCTTATGCATGCAGAGCATTTAGAGGAAGCTTTCGGGGTCGGACCACACACAATTTCAGTACCTAGACTTAGAGCTGCAGAAGGAGTGGATGTTAAGAATTTCCCATACCTTGTAACAGATGAACAATTTAAGAAATTAGTTGCAGTTTTAAGAATGGCTGTTCCATATACAGGAATGATGTTATCAACTAGGGAAGAACCTGGATTTAGAGAAGAAGTGCTTGCACTAGGAATTTCACAAATAAGTGCGGGTTCATGTACTGGAGTTGGTGGATATTCTGAAGAATATGGAATAGGAAAATCAGATGAAAAGCCACAGTTTGAGGTTGGAGACCACCGATCTGCAATGGAAGTAGTAAAAGGCTTATGTAAAAGTGGCTATGTACCAAGCTATTGTACTGCATGTTATAGAGAAGGAAGAACTGGGGACAGATTCATGGAGCTTTCTAAGACTGGACAAATCGGAAACATCTGCCAACCTAATGCGCTTTTAACTTTCAAAGAATTTCTTTTAGATTATGCTGATGCTGAAGTAAGAGAGTTGGGAGAAAAAGTTATAGAACAAGGACTTAAGGATATTCCTAAAGATGTTGCCCGTGAAGCAGCTATAGAAAAACTTAAGAGAATTGAAGCAGGAGAAAGAGATTTAAGATTCTAATTGTACAACATAAAAAAATTGACTTTCTATTATTATGAAAGCTACAATAAAATTGTGTTATAATATATAAAATTTGGAGGATTAGGAGTAATGAAAACAAAAGTAATGAGATTAAATGAAACTGAATCTGCACTAGTTGATTTGTTACGTAACATTGGAGGAGATTTAGTATTATCTGAGTTAAGTAATTGCTATAATGGAGTACCTAATAAAGAACAATACTTCATTTTGAAACGAATGATATCCATTTTAGAAGAAAAGAAAATATTTGATATGGACGCTCTTATAAATTCTGATTTTATAACTGTAGAAGATTCAAAATATCTTATAAAGTGTATGGAGGAAAATAGAAACATTATAATTACTGGGGATAGCGGTTCAGGAAAGACCACCCTTCTTAATGCATTATTATGTTATCAGGATGATGTTCAAATGGTTATATTTGAGCGTATGAAGGAACTAACTTTGACAGATGAAATATTAAGTAAAGATATTACCATATGCCAAGAATCTGACAGTATAAGTATGAAGGATATTGTAATATTAAATGATAAAAGTAGACTAGTTATTGGTGAAATTATTGCAGGCGAAGATGGACTTGGAATCTTAGGCTCTTTGAAGCTTGGAAGTAGCATTTTGACTACTATGCCTTGTGATTCAAATTGCAGATCAGAGTTTTTAAACCTTTTTACAGATAATATGAAGCCCTATGCTGAGGAAGTGTTGAATAAAGATGGATTTATTCATGTAATAGTTGAGTATGACAGAGTTAGTGGAAAAAGAAGAGTTGTTAAAATTAAAGAAATGTAAATATATGAAAGAAGGGACGCTGAGTGAGCCCTTCTTTTTTATAAGGATAATATAGTTTTTGTTTGTTCTGGAGAAATTGGATTTAACATTACACCAGTGGATAGTTCAAAACCTGCTTGAATATTCATTCTAGGCACAACTCTAATGCTCCAATGAAAATAAGGCTTTTCTTCATTTATGGATTGAATATATAAGTTATATGCTGGATTGTTTAAGTTTGTATAAACTTTTGCGAGTAGGGTCTTTAAAACTATTGATAGATTCTTATACTGATTGTTTGTCATATTAGAGAAATTACTTGAATGTAATTTAGGAAAAATACTAAATTCGTAAGGTAGCATTGAAGCGTAAGGTGCAAAGGCTAAAAAGTATTCTGAATCCAAAATTATTCTAGAATTATTTTCAAGTTCTTTTTCAAGCATTTCACAGAACAAACATCTTTTGCTTTCATTATAATAAGCTTCTGTGTTTTTTAATACTGTCTTTACATTTTCAGGTATAAAACTCAGAGCAACCACTTGAGAGTGAGTATGTTCTAAAGAGGAGCCTCCTTCCTTTTTATAATTCTTAAAAAGTTGAACATATCGAGTAGATTTTTCTTCATAAAGCTTATCCATTATCCATGAATAAGAATAAAGTAAATCTGTAAGTTCCTCTATTTCCATATCATGAAAATAATTATAGTGTTTATCTGAATCTATAATTACATAATGACTTCCTGTAATACTTTCTGAAGAAAACAATCCATACTCGTCATTTGAAAATTCATTGTCTAGAGCAGGAAATTTGTTGGGTACCACTCTTATTGTCCAAGGTAATCCATTGGTGAAAAGATGTGGAGGTGTTTGCTCCTCGTTTCCAGGACAAAATGGACATTTAGATAAATCACGTTTAGTCGCATTAATATCAAAGGGACGATTAGCTCTATTCTCAGTAATTATTACTTTATTGCCAGTAATTGCGTCATTTCTTAAAATACTCATTTTTGACTCCTTAGTTGTATATTTATTTCTATTAGTACCATTATAGGAATCCCTTTTATTAATGTAAATAAAAAAATTAATATTATGATATTACAAGAAGAATTCTTACTGAAGTTCATTTCAAGAATAAAATATTATTGATAATTATATAATTGTGTCATAATATATGAGTGTATGATTTTATTACTAAGATATATTTGAAAGAGGTAATGTGATGGATAAAGAATATATGAAATATAATGAAGTAGCAGAAATGCTAAAAGTATTAGCACATCCTGTAAGAATATGCATAATAAATGGACTGTTAAATGAAGGGGCATGCAATGTATCACATATGCAAAGTTGTCTTAGCATACCTCAATCTACATTATCTCAGCATTTACAAAAGTTGAGAAGTGCAAAACTAATAGAAGGTAAGCGTAATGGGCTTGAAATAAAATATAGTGTTTGTGATGATAGAGTGAAGGAATTAATTAAAATACTTCTAGCATAAAGAGTTTAGCACTTTAACACAATAA
Organism: uncultured Clostridiaceae bacterium; assembly: GCA_963791805.1. GTDB lineage: Bacteria > Bacillota > Clostridia > Clostridiales > Clostridiaceae > JACMJL01. Next base: position 426,861 of record CAWBTU010000003.1, on the reverse strand, counting down.
ACATATAGTTGTTGATTTTTTAGTATTTTCAGTTTATTATGTTAAACAAGGAATGGTCAAATCCCTATGGAACTTTACGGTAAACTAGAAAAAGAGGTGTAATTAATGGATTCATGGAAAATAGAAACTAAATGCATACAAGAAGGGTATAAACCTGAAAATGGGCAACCCCATATTTTACCTATATATCAAAGTACTACTTATAGATATAAATCAACGGAACAAGTAGCAAAACTGTTTGATTTAGCTGAAGCAGGACATATGTATTCTAGAATAAGCAATCCTACGGTAGAATGTCTTGAAAACAAGATAGCAGCACTTGAAGGTGGAGTAGGAGCACTATGTACATCTTCAGGGCAATCAGCTACTTTAATTTGTATATTAAATATTTGCCAAAGTGGAGATCATGTTGTTTCATCCAGTACAATATATGGTGGAACTTTTAACTTACTAGCAATGACAATTAAGAAGATGGGTATTGAAGTTACTTTTATAGATCCAGATAGCGATGCTGAGGAGATTCAGAAGGCATTTAGACCAAATACTAAAGCTATTTTTGGAGAGACAATTGCAAATCCTAAAATAAGCATAATTGATTTGGAGAAGTTTGCAACTATTGCTCATAAAAATGGAGTTCCATTTATTGTAGACAATACTTTTGCCACTCCAGTATTGTGTAGACCAATTGAATTTGGTGTAGATATTGTTATACATTCAACTACTAAATATATGGATGGGCACGCATCCACTGTTGGTGGAGTAGTTGTAGATTCTGGAAGGTTTGATTGGACCAATGGAAAGTTTCCTGAGTTTACAAACCCAGATCCATCTTATCATGGACTAGTATATACAGAGGCTTTTGGAGCAGCAGCATACATAGCCAAGGCTAGAGTTCAGGGTATGAGAGATATTGGAAATTGTATGAGTGCAAACAGTGCGTTTTTGGTTAACTTTGGAATGGAAACATTACATTTAAGAATGGAAAGACATTCTGAAAATGCTTTAAAGGTTGCAAGCTTTTTAGAAAGTTGTGAGAAAGTAGAATCAGTTAGCTATCCTTCATTAGCTTCTGATAAATATAATGAATTAGCAAAGAAATATCTTCCTAAAGGTTGCAGTGGAGTAATTTCATTTGTAATAAAGGGCGGAAGAGAAGCAGCAGTAAAGTTCATGGATAAATTGCAATTAGCATCTATAGTTGTACATGTAGCTGACGTTAGGACCGTAGTTTTGCATCCTGCTAGCGCAACTCATAGACAGATGAACGACGAACAACTTATTCAAGCAGGAATTGAACCAGGTTTAATTAGATTCTCAGTAGGAATAGAAAACGTAGAAGATATTATTGAAGATATTAAACAGGCAATGGAATAAAGATAACCCGTGACACCTTTCACCTTCGAAGGCCTTCTAATAAGAGAAGGGTGTCACGCCGCCTGCAGATGACAAAAACGGTGGATAATGATAACTGAAAAATTTTAGATAAAAAAGCTAGCTCATACAAAAGACTATTTTTGTATGAGCTAGCTTCAATTATTTACTTATTAGTATAAATTTCTATAATCTTCAATATAACTTCAACTACTTTTTCTAAAGAACCTATAGATACAAATTCATATTTGCTGTGGATATTTTCTCCACCAGTAAATATATTTGGGGTTGGAAGTCCCATAAAGGATAATCTGGAACCATCAGTTCCGCCTCTTATTGGATGAACAATTGGTGTTACACCTAATTGAACCATAGCATCTCTTGCAGCATCTATAATATGCTGTTCATCTTTTAAAATATCAAGCATGTTATAGTATTCATCCTTAGTAGTTAAAACTAAAGTGTTTTCACCATATTTTGAATTAAGCTTATCTACAAGAGAGATGAAGTGAGCTTTTCTTTTCTCAAAGTTGCTCCTATCAAAATCTCTAATTCTATATTGAAGGGTTGTAGTTTCGATATTACCTTTTAAATTATTTAAATGATAGTATCCTTCATACCCTGCGGTTTTTGATGGGACCTCATCTTGAGGAAGTAAGTTAATAAATTCATTTGCCACAAGCATAGAATTCACCATCTTATCTTTAGCATATCCAGGATGCGCATTAGTACCATTAATAGTAAGATTCATTTTTGCAGCATTGAAGCTTTCAAATTCTAATTCACCTGGAGCACAACCATCTATAGTGTAAGCAAAATCTGCATTAAAGCTTTCTACATCGAAGAAATCAGCACCTTTTCCAATTTCTTCATCTGGAGTAAAACCAACGCGGATAGTTCCATGTTTTATCTCTGGATGAGAAATTAGATATTCTACTGCAGTCATTATTTCAGAAATTCCAGCTTTATCGTCGGCACCGAGAAGTGTTGTACCATCAGTGGTTATTAAGGAGGCACCTATGTAAGAATCTAAATTTGGGAATTCCTTTGGTGATAGTACAATATTATTTTCTTTATTTAAGACGATATCTCCACCTGCATAATTTTCAGTAATCTTAGGGTTGACATTTTTACCACTCATGTCTGGACTAGTATCCATATGAGCAATAAAACCAATTGTAGGAACTTTTTTATCTATATTTGAAGGTAAGGTAGCAATAATATATCCTTTATCGCTAATTGATATATCCTGCATTCCAATTTCCTTAAGTTCAGAGCATAGAAAATTCGCAAAAACTAATTGCCCCGGGGTACTTGGAGTTATTTCACTTTCCTCATTGGATTGAGTATCATATTTTACATATTTTAAAAATCTATCAGCTACATTTGTCATTTTGTAACTCCTTTCATATTAAGATACCTATATTATACTATAAATTATGGATATCAAATAGGGTGCTTTCAATAAAAGATCTGCTTGAATCACCTTCATACATTGGTATATTAATAATATGGACATTTATTTATATTACTAGTATTATTATATAAAAAATATTACTTGAATTAATAGGAAATGAGGGATATTAATGATAATTAGATATTCTACAATAGAGGATTTACCAAAGATTGTGAATATATATAATTCAACTATACCAGGGCGAATGGTTACTGCAGATACAGAACTTGTTACTGTTGAACAAAAAATGGATTGGTTTAATGATCATAATAATGAAAAACGTCCATTATGGGTAATGGAATTAGAGGGTGAAATAGTGGCTTGGATGAGTTTTCAATCATTTTATGGAAGACCAGCCTATGGAGGAACTGTGGAAATAAGCATATATGTGGATGAGAACTATAGGGGGAGGGGTTTTGGTGAAAGCTTTCTAAAGTTTGCAATAGACAATTGTGAAAGGTATAGTGTCAATGTATTATTGGGTTTTATTTTTGGACATAATATTCCAAGTCTTAAGTTGTTTGAGAAATATGGATTTAGTAGTTGGGGTAATTTAGAGAGAGTTGCAGTACTAGATGATATTGAAAGAGATTTAATTATTGTTGGAAAAAGAATTTAAGTGTCTAATTAACACAAATATGGTTGAATCATAGGAAATATAATGTTAATATTATACTGCAATAAATTAATATGGGAATTAGTATCAGCCCTGGAAGGAAAATATTAATGAAAATGAAGGATTTTAAGAGAATTTTTGTAATAATCGTAGTATTTAGCATTTTTCTAAATTTTAATATAAGTAGAGAAGTAATTGCAGAGGAAGTACCCAAAACTAATGTTTTAGTTTTAAATTCTTATGATTCAGACAGCGAATACTCTAGAGATATTATTGATGGGATAAAGTCTAAATTGAAAAAAAATAATTCAAATATTCATATTAAAACAGAATATATGGATTGTAGAAGAAATGGTGAGTCAAGTACCTATTTTCAATTGTTATTTAATATATATAAATATAAATACCAAAATAAAAAAAATGATTTAGTTATTTCCATTGGTAGTGGAGCATATGATTTTCTTGTTAAAAACTCACAAGACCTTTTTCCACAAACACCAATAGCATTTTGTGGAGCCCCAAATTACCAAAGTCAAAATACAAAAGGATTAGAGTTATTTACTGGGATTGCAGAAAGAATCGATTTAGGTAAAACTATCGAAGTTGCAATGAAACTTAAGTTCGAAACAAAGCAGATTAATATATTTTTAAATAAAGGTTCAAACTATGATTATTTATTGGAAAGCCTTGAGGTTGAAAAATCAAAGCTTAAAAAAAATGTGAAAATTTCAGTTTTTACTGATTTGACATTAGATGAAGCTGAAAATGAAATTGGGAAGCTATCTTCAAATAATATTATTATCATGGATGCTTCCTTTAAGGACAAGGAGGGTGAATTTGTTCCACTAGAAGATAGCATTAAACAACTATCTAAAAAAAGTAAGATACCGATTTTCAGTGATTTTGATGAATATATTAACTGTGGAATTGTAGGCGGAAAAGTAAATATGGGGGAAAATCAGGGAAAGAGGATTGCTGAAATCGGTAATATGATTTTAGATGGTGACAAACCTTCTAGCATTAAGATAATAGAAGATAATTTCGATAAGGAGATTTTTAATTATTCTCAATTAAATCGATTCAAAATAAATGAGAAAGATTTACCCAATGCAAGCATAATAATAGACAAGCCAGCAAAAAATTATATCATTGCGAGAAAAATTGTTTTTTCTTGTATTCTTTGTTCATTATTCCTCATACTTTTAGCGAGTAAAGTGTTTCTTATAAATAAAATGAAAAGAATAAAAGTAGAGCGTAACCTAAGAAAAAGTGAGGAATTATTAAGAACTTTGATAAATGCATCACCGGATCTTATTTGCTTTAAGGACGGGCATGGAAAATGGCTAGAAGCAAATGTGTCCATGCTTAAATTATTTAAAATAGGATTGTTTGATTATAAAGGTATGGAAAATTCTACGATTTCCCAATTTTCACAAGAATGGAATGAAGACCTATATCAATTTGAAGAAAGCGATGAAGATGTATGGACTATGGGAACTATCATGAGAGAAGAAAAGAATTTTAAAGATGCAAACGGCGAGTCAAGAATATATGATGTCATAAAAGTTCCTATTTTTAGAACAGATAACTCTCGAAATGGATTAGTAGTTTTAGGTAGAGATGTTACTGAAAGGGCTAAGGTATCAGAATTTAAGAAAAGTGCAGAAGAGAGTAAAAAAATATTAGATGAGTTAAGAGAATATGACAAGGTTAAAACAGAATTCTTTGCTAATCTATCACATGAATTGAAAACTCCACTAAATGTAATATTTGGAGCAGTTCAATTATTAGAGTTAATACAGCAAAATGGTGAAATGCTAGTAAAAGAAGACAATATTGCAAATTATACTAATATTATGAAGCAAAATTGTTTTAGACTTTTAAGAATAGTCAATAATTTAATTGATATAACTAAAATTGATTCTGGTTACTTTCAACTTGAACTACATAATTATGACATCGTATATGTAATTGAAAATATAACTCTTTCAGTAAAAGACTATGTTGAGAGTAAAGGCATAGAATTAATTTTTGACACGGATATTGAAGAAAAGAAAATGGCTTTTGATCCAGATAAAATGGAGAGGATACTTTTAAACCTTTTATCTAATGCCATTAAGTTTACTAACAAGAATGGAACAATATTAGTAACATTACATGACTATGGTGAAAATGTAATTATTTCAGTAAAGGATACGGGAATAGGTATACCAATAGACAAGCAAAAGGCTGTATTTGAGAGGTTTATACAAGTTGATAAGTCCCTTTCAAGGAATAGAGAAGGAAGTGGTATAGGATTATCTCTAGTTAGATCTTTAGTAGAATTACACAATGGAAAAATAACATTAAAAAGTGAAATTGATAAAGGAAGTGAGTTTATTATTGAACTTCCAGTATTCTTGGTGCCTAATGAAGAGCCGATAATTGACATAGATCAAATAAAAGAAAGTAATATTGAAAAAATCAAAATTGAGTTTTCGGATATTTATTCATAAAACTGCAATAAAGCAAATTAGGGTCTATGAGTGACATTTACTGAGTGTTGGGTTAAAATTAAATATAAGCAAATGGTTTAAACATCCTTTAATATTCATAAAATAGGAGTAGCAATTGAGAATGGAAAGGTGGTAAAAAGCAATGAAATTAAAAGTAGGAGAAAAATATAACGGTTTTGAATTATTAGAAGAAATAGAACTTAAAGAGTTAAACTCTTTAGGCAGGATATTTTCACATATAAAAAGTGGAGCAAGATTATTTCATATTGAAAATGAAGAGGACAATAAAGTTTTTTCAATATCTTTTAGAACGCCCCCAAAGGATAGCACAGGAGTCGCACATATTCTAGAACATTCTGTACTATGTGGGTCAAAAAAGTTTCCAGTTAAGGAACCCTTTGTTGAACTACTAAAAGGTTCACTTAATACTTTTTTAAACGCAATGACTTTTGGTGATAAAACTATGTATCCTGTAGCTAGCAGAAATTCAAAAGATTTCTTAAATCTTATGGATGTATATCTTGATGCTGTTCTTAACCCTAATATATATCTATACCCAGAAATAATGATGCAAGAAGGTTGGCATTATGAATTAAACAATAAAGAAGATGAACTCACTTACAAAGGTGTAGTTTATAATGAAATGAAAGGAGCACTTTCTTCTCCAGAGTCAGTCTTGATGAGAAAGGTTTCAGAATCATTATTTCCCGACACTACTTACGGTGTAGAATCAGGTGGTGACCCTGAGTTTATTCCAAACTTAACGCAGGAAAAATTCTTAGATTTTCATAAAAATTACTATCATCCTTCAAATAGCTATATTTATCTTTACGGAGATATGGATATATTAGAGACTTTAGAATTTCTTAATGATAAGTATCTAAAGAATTACGATAAAATTGATGTGGATTCTAAAATTGCTATTCAGGATTCTTTTGAAAAACAAAGAAGAGTGGAGGTAGACTATCCAATTTCTTCAAATGAAAAGGAAGAGGATAAAACTTTCTTTAGTTTAAATTATGTTGTTTCAAAATCAACGGATCCAGAGCTTTATATGGCATTTGATATTCTTGAAAATATTCTACTTGAAACTCCAGCAGCGCCATTAAAGAAAGCAATAATAGATGCAAATCTAGGTAAAGACGTATTTGGAATGTTTGATAATAGTATTATTCAGCCTACATTTTCTATAGTTGTAAAGAATTCAAACAAGGAAAAAGAAGAAGAATTTAAAAAAGTTGTAAATGATACGCTTATTAAGCTAGTTAATGAGGGAATAGATAAAAAATTAATTCAATCAGTTATCAATATTAAAGAATTTAATTTAAGGGAAGCTGATTTCAATAGTTATCCCAAAGGTTTAATTTATAATATTATGTGCATGGATACATGGCTTTATGATGCAAATCCAACTATTCATCTTAAATATGATGCACCACTGGCAAAAATAAAAGCTAGCCTAGAAACAGATTATTTCGAGCAATTAATTGAAAAATATCTACTAAATAATCCACATAGTTCTTTCCTAATAGTTAAACCTAAAAAGGGGATGGCTGAGGCTAAAGAAAAAGAGACTCAAGATAGATTAGCTGCTTATAAAAATTCTTTGACTGAAACTCAGTTAGAAGAAATAATCAATGAAACTGCAAAGCTAACTGAAAGACAGACCTCGGGAGATTCAGAGGAAGATATAAAAAAAATTCCTTTGCTTTCATTAGAAGATATAAACAAGCAAGCAGATAAACTACCTTTAGAGGAAAGAAAAATTGGTGATAGCAAAATATTGTTCCATAGTTTATTTACTAATGGGATAGTTTATGTAAACATGTATTTTGATACCAGTGCTGTGAAACAGGAACAAATACCTTATATTACCTTACTAGGAGAAATTCTAGGCAATATAAGTACTGAAAACTACGATTATGAAGACTTATCTAATGAGATAAACATAAACACTGGAGGTATTAGATATACAGGTAAAACATATACAGAGAATGGCGATCCAGATAAGTTTAATCCGAAATTTGTCATAAAAGCTAAAGCACTAGAAGGAAAAGTACCTAGATTAATGGAACTGATGGCTGAAATAATTACTAAAACTAAGTTTAATGATAAAAAACGTTTGAAGGAGCTAATAGGAGAAATAAAGTCTAGATATGAAATGAAAATATATAGCGAAGGGCACATACTGGCAGCATCTAGAGTTCAATCATATTTCTCACCTGCAGGCAAGTACGTTGAAATATTAAGTGGAATTAGTTTTTATCATTTTATTTCAGATTTAGATAAGAATTTTGAAAGTAAATTTCAGGAACTTTCTTCAGCGTTAAAGGAAGTTTCAGGAAGAACATTTATCGATAAAAATTTAATAATTAGTGTTACTGCCACAGAAGAAGGTTACAAAACAGTAAGTAATAATATCAATGTAGTAACTGAAAACCTAGAAACTTTAAATGTAGAAATTCAACCATATAAGTTTGAGTTAAAAGCTGAAAATGAAGGATTAATGACTTCTGGAAAAGTTCAATATGTAGCAAAGGGTGGTAATTATAAGAAGCTAGGATATAAATACTCAGGAGAAATGTTATTACTCAAAGCTGTAGCTAGATATGATTATCTTTGGAACAGAGTACGAGTTCAAGGTGGAGCTTATGGATGTATGGCAGCCTTTTTAAAGAATGGAAATATGTATTTTACCTCCTATAGAGATCCTAACCTAAAAGAAACCCTTAATGTTTATGATGAGATGGTTACTTATCTAGAAAAATTTAATGTTGATGAAAGAGAAATGACTAAATACATTCTTGGAACAATTTCAGATTTAGATACTCCACTTTCTCCATCAATGAAGGGGCAAGTAGCCACAGCTAATTTTATTACAGGGATTAAATTTGAAGATATACAAAGAGAGAGACTTGAAGTATTGGATGCTAAGGTTGAGGATATTTCTAAACTTTCAAAGTTAATTTCAGAAGTAATGGGTGAAAAATATATTTGTGTTTTAGGTAGTGAAGACAAACTAAAAAATAATAAAGATATATTTGATAAATTGATTGATGTTATTGAATAATGCTTTATAATTAATATAAATAGATAAGTGTCCTCCTATGGGATGTTTATCTATTTTTTTAGAAGGAATTATATATAACAATATAGAATTATATATAACTATAGAAGTTAATGGGAGGAGAGCCATGAAAGTAAAAAATAGTATTGAATGTTATATTATAAGAGTTAGTACTAATGGGTTTACGGAAATTCTTTTATTACACAAACCTAAAACGGATAGGCATCCGGCTTTCTGGCAGCCAATAACTGGTGGAATTGAACAAGGCGAGAAACCACTAGATGCGTGTATAAGAGAAGTAAAAGAAGAAACAAATTTAAATGTAAGACGTGAAAGTATTGAAGACTTAGATTTTAAATTTGAAATTTTTATTGAAGATTGTGATTTAGTAATAAAAAAGTCTCTTTTTATATGCAGAAGATTAAATTCAGAATTAGAAGTAACAATCTCTGATGAACATGATGACTTTATGTGGAGCAAAATTGAAGATGTACGAAATTATTTATTTTGGGATAGTAATAAAAACACTTTTAATAAATTATATAGTATATTGAGAAGCACATAAGATAATATAATTTATACTAAAAAGGTTAACTGGATGAAAGGATGATATGTTTGACAATTTATGATGAAGCTTTAAAATATCATGAGGAGCTAAAAGGAAAATTAGAGGTTGTATCAAGATGCGAAATTAAAGATGCAAAGGATTTAAGTCTAGCATATACACCTGGTGTTGCAGAGCCCTGTTTAGAGATCAGTAAAGACCCTGACAAAGCATACTTGTATACAAGAAGATGGAACACAATTGCGGTGGTTTCTGACGGGACAGCTGTTCTTGGATTAGGGGATATAGGACCTTTAGCATCTCTTCCTGTAATGGAAGGAAAGGCAGTTCTATTTAAAACCTTTGCGGATGTAGATGCATTTCCAATAGTTTTAGATACTAAAAATGTGGATGAAATTGTTGATACTGTTGTAAGAATTGCACCATCTTTTGGCGGAATTAATTTAGAAGATATTTCAGCTCCAAGATGTTTTGAGGTTGAAAGAAGGCTTAAAGAAAAACTAGACATTCCTGTTTTTCATGATGATCAGCATGGAACTGCGGTAGTTGTATTAGCAGGATTAGTTAACGCATTAATAATTACAGGAAAAAAAATAAAGGACTTAAAGATTGTAATTAATGGAGCTGGAGCTGCCGGAACATCCATTACTAGATTGTTATTATCCTCTGGAGCTAAAAATGTAATAATGTGCGATACAAAAGGTGCAATTTATAAAGGTAGAGAGGGTTTAAATCCATCAAAAGTTGAAATTTCTTTAATTACAAATCCTGAAGGTTTAGAGGGATCCTTAAAAGATATTATAGTAAATGCTGATGTGTTTATTGGTGTATCAGCACCAGGCGTTTTAACAAAAGAAATGGTTCTGACTATGAACACTGATTCAATAATATTTGCCTTAGCAAATCCAACTCCAGAAATTTTTCCAGAAGAAGCAAAAGCTGCTGGCGCAAGAATTATTGGAACAGGACGATCTGATTTTCCAAATCAAGTTAACAATGTTTTGGCTTTTCCAGGTATATTTAGAGGAGCCCTAGACGTAAGAGCTAAGGATATTTCCGAGGAAATGAAGGTAGCAGCGGCTTTTGCCATTGCTGATTCAATTAGTGCAGAAGAATTAAATGAAGATTATATAATACCAAAAGCTTTCAATAAGGAAGTACAAAATAAAGTAGCTGAAGCAGTACGAGAAGCGGCTAGAAAATGTGGAGCTGCAAGGATATAAAATGAAAACAAAAGACTTTCTATTTTTTTAGAAAGTCTTTTACTTTATATTAAATTATGCAGTTACTGGTGGAACAAAAACTCTTGCTGCTAGCTCATTATCAAGCATATAAAGAGCAGCTGTATCATTCCCTATTCTTTTTATTTTCTTTATTAGGGTAGTAAAATTATTTTCCTCTTCAACCTGTTCATCTATAAACCATTGTAAAAGACTTAAAGTTGCATGTTCTCTTTCTTCCATAGCCATATCTGAAAGATCATATATTCTCTTAGTAACAATTTTTTCGTGAGCTAAAGATGTTTCAAAAACATCAAGCACTGAATCAAAAGAAACTTTAGGATCAGGCATTCCAGTAAGGATTACTCTTCCATCCATTTGATTTACAAAGTTAAAGAATTTCATAGCATGAAATTTTTCCTCCTCAGCTTGAACTGTAAGGAAGTTTGCAAACCCATCGAGATCGTTAGCTGAACAATATGCAGCCATTGATAAGTATATGTGAGCAGAATAAAATTCGAAGTTGATTTGAGAATTTAAAGCGGTTCCTAACTTTTCACTAAACATTAAAAACATCTCCTTTTATCTAGTATATTTGTTTCTTAGATTCTATTTTATACCATATATTCAAAAATGTAAATATATATTATTTAAGAATAATAATTATTAAATCAAGGGAGACATTTATATAAATCCACTATTCCAGCTCCTTGGTTCCATTTACTAAATTTCTGTAATTTGCATGAAACTTTAAGTATTGAGACTATATCTTTAAAGGTTAAATTGCTGTTATTTTCTAGTAATAGGGCACACAAACCGGCAATATATGCTGCAGAGCAAGAAGTTCCACTAAAAGTAGTATAAGCTACATCTAGGTGATTGGGATAAATTTTTGCACCATTTTTTTCAGGAACATAGAAAGTATCAGACTTCAAGGAACATATTTCTTGGGAGGCGGCACATAAATCTGGTTTATCTAATTTAGCAAAAGGACCTGATGAGGAAAATGAGCAAGTTTCAGCAGGATTGCTTCTAGTATCAACACCACCAACTGTAATACAGTTTTTAAGTGTAGAAATGCCTCTAATGCTACCAGGGGAAGGACCATTATTTCCTGCAGGCACTACTATAATTATATTTTTGTTTATGGCAATATCAAACAAAGTTGAGAACAATTCAAGAATGAAATAATCATTATGAATTATTTCGAAGGGAAGACAGATAACCCTTAGATTTAAATTTTCTGATTCGTTTAATAATAGTTCTATAGAAAAAAGAATATCGCTAATGTATCCCTTACCTGTTTGATTAAAGGCTTTAATCATATAAATATTGCTTTTTGTAGCTATGCCTTTATACATGCCTTTAGAAGAGTACCCACTTCCACTGATTAATCCACTGATAAAAGTTCCATGACCATTATCATCATATGGGTATTGGTATTGGTTTATCAAATCAGTAAATTTCTTAATTCGATTTTCTGGGTTTAAAATATCAGAATGGGGATATAATCCTGAGTCTACGATACCAATAGTAATATCTTTACCAGTAAGATTATGTTTCGGTTGGGAGTGAATTCCGTTAGCTGCTAAAACTGAAGAGCCAGATAATAGTGCATAATCATCGAAAGTAATAAAATCAATTTGAGGACGCTCTAATAATCTTTCAATAATCTGTGATGAAATAAATGCGCTTATGCATTGAATGGAGGGAATATACCGGATAACTGTATTCTTATGAGAAATTAGAAGATTGTGAATTTTATCACACATATGCTTGCAATGTATTAGTACTCTATAATTTTTATAATAATTATTCTCCATAGCAATTCGCAAATTAGGATCCAATTTACTTTTCAAAGAGAACATACTTTCACCCTTAAAAATAATTTCTTTATATATTATGTCTCAAAAATTTAAAAGAGACGTTAAGAATAAAGAAATATGGTTAGCCCTTGTACTTAAAAAGTAAAATACCAGCTATCATAACAAGTACACCTATTATTTTTGAAACATCCAATTTAGTGCAAGATGCTTGAAAAATCCCAAGGCAGTCTATTAAAGAAGCTGAAGTTAGCTGAGCTATTAGTATTGTTGAAACTGTTGCTGTAATCCCAATTTTTTTCATAGCTTCCATAACTGTAAAAGTAATAATAACTGCAAAGATTCCACCTGTAAGATATATTTTATTAACATTTTTAATCTCAGTAAAGTTTCCAGGCTTTACAATAAAGAACACAAGCATAGCTAGTAATAAGGCTGTGCCTTGAACTAAAATATTCGTTTGCCAGGTACCTAATTTTTCACTAACTCGGGTATTAAATATGCCTTGAACAGTCATGCTTATTCCAGCAATTATTGCAAAAATAAAGCCAATCAAAAATATCACCTCAAAGCATAGTATTACCAAAAAAAAATATAATATTAGAAGTGATAAAATATAATTGTATTAGCTAATAATCTGATGCTTGGCGTTCATGATTTACATGATTTTTTTTGCAATAGTGATTAAAGATATCAGCATCAGAAAAGTCTAATGCATTACCTAAACATAATAAATCTTCAAATAGTGTTAAGTAGTTGTCTTTGGAGGAACAAATTGTAAAATCATTAAGGTCAATATATATATTAATAAATTGTTCAGTAAGTTTTGAATCTATAGTACATATTTTTGCAGGAATATCAGTGTAATTAAATTCAAGACCTAGACTTAAAAGAAAGTGAATACAGTCCACATATTCTTCTAATATAATCTCCTTACTTGAAGGATTCTTTTTACTCCAATACTTGAAGCATCTTGTTTCGTTGGCAAGTTCCCCCAGTTCTACTTGAAGTGCAAGTATTTTTTCAGAAACTAATGATTTGCCTTGTAAACTATGCTGTTCTACAATTTTTTTATCTAGTTTCTTTTGTAACTTAAATAATTCTTCCCAGTTCATGTAGTTAGCCCTCTTTCATTAAACATCGATTACTCCTATTTTACATAATTTTTGCAAAAATTAAAAGATTTCAAAACGATTACATAAAATTTTTTTCTGTAATCGTTTACTTAACAATGCAAAAAAACACTACTAAAATTAAGTAGTGTTACATAATTATAATCACAGAAATACTAATAGTCTTTTAATGGAAAGCTTTTGACCAGCATTTTTTTCTTATTATTAATTGGTTTCCATAACTCTAGCCTTTCAATTTTTAGCAAAGTCTTAATATTGTCTTGTTTTGTATGTTCACAAGCTTCTGTGAATTCAGAAATAGACCAGTCTCTATCTGCAAAGTTTGTATTTGCAAGAGAAATGTGCAAATCCCAATTTTCGATGCCTTCACGTACAATAAAGCCACGGTCTAAAAGAGTAGAATTGATTTTGTTAACAAGTCTAATAATATAGCCTTGCTCATCTATTTTTAAATTAACAGATTTTGTAGGTGGATCGAAACAAATTATTCCATTAACTGAAACTTTAAATTTTTTATAAGGCTTAATAATATCAGTTATTATAGTAGAAAGCTTTTCAATATCAGGATCACTAATGGTATCCAAGGTAATATGAAGAGTTGGTAAATCGTGATAAAGTCTATATTTTTTACTTAAGCTCTTCTGTATTTTTTCCACATATAAATAAGAGTCATCATCTAATATTGCAACAAGATAGTATTTCATCTCAAACCCCCAAGTTATAGTTTATTGTTTCTATTATATCATAATATGAGTTTAAATTTATATATATAAAATTTGTAGTTATGAATAATTAATCTTAAAAAACCAATACTACTTTAGAAAATAATATTGTGAGGTGAAAATTATGAACGAACATAACAAGAATTCTATGCATGAAGGTCATAATGATAGTATAGGTTGTTCGGTAGAAGAATGTAGGTTCCATGATGCAAATGAAGGTTACTGTACACTTGAACAAATTCAAGTGGTAAAACATGAACCTGTAGCAAAGACTGTGCAATGCACAGATTGCGGAAGTTTCATGAAATAATAAAATTAAAAAATCATAATAAGCTGAAGCATTTTTTCAGCTTATTATGTACAAAATTAAGTAAGTTAATTTAAGAACTTACTTATTGCCTTGAATACTTCATGCTTTTCACTTTCAACAGTAAGATTATGTCCAGATTCTTCAAGACATATCCGTTCTTTAATGCTTGACCTTATTTTTGAAATCATCAAGTTTACACTAGTGTTATCTACGGTGTCGTCATTATGTGAATACATAATAAGAATAGGAGAAGTAATTTTATTTAAATCCTTTTTAACAATGCTAGATAATTTATTAAAATCAGCAATGGATTTCATAGGAATTTTTTTATAACCTAAAAGATATTTAGACTGTTCATTAGGTCTTTCCTTATGTGGCCATTCAACATACTTAACAAAGTACTTGAATAAATGAGCATAATTTGCGGCTCTGTTTTTGGTAACTAATGGAGGCGCAAGAGTTACTAACTTATCAACATGAAAATTTTCAGCAAGATACATAGATAATAGTGATCCCATCGAGTGGCCGATAACGTAAATCTTATCACAATTCTGTTTTAACCGGTTATATCCATCTACACTTGAATCAAGCCAATCTGTATGATTACTTCTTTCCATATCTTCAACCGTCGTTCCATGACCTTTTAATTGAATGCCTAAAACACTATAGCCTTCCTTCATAAGATTTTCTCCAAGTTCTCTAAGTTCAGCTGGAGTACTTGTGAAACCATGTATTAGAAGACAACCAATTTTATTTCCTTTATAAAAGTACTCCCTTTTTAAATCCAAGTTATCCATTTGTTAAGCCTCCAATACTTTATAATATACTCTCGGAATCTCCAAGCCTTGATTTAACTGGCTTTCAGATTCCTTTTTTATTAAAATCCCCCACTTTTATTGTTAAAAATACTTGACAATAATATCGAAAAATGTGGCGCGTAGCGCCCCTTATTTACAAGATATATTTTTCGATTGGAGGCAATTTTTTATGTTACCTGTTAACTCTGGCGGTCATGCCGCCTATCAAAAATTTGTTGTTGAAATGCTTCGCAAATATTATCCTAATCCTGATGCTATTGCTCGTTCTACTTGGGATATAATCGATCGTTTCTGGAATTTAGATCTTTCTTATACCGATGACCATTTGAAAAACAAATATTCTGTTTTCGGTCCAAGACCTAGAACTCCTTCTTGTATGCACCGTTCCTATCTGCTATCGCTTGATTTTAAAGTAACTTCAATTACTAACTGGGCTGAACAGCTTAAGATTAATCCTCTTTATGCTATTTTGAGCGGTTTTGAAGTTGGCAACACCCCTGGTGTGGGTACTTTTTACGACTTCTTCGATCGCCTCTGGGATTGCGATAACAATAATCTTACTCCCAATCTGCATCCTTTAAAAGTTTCTATTAAGAAACCTAAAAAGAAGGGTCAAAAATCCGCACCTATTGAAAAAACAACAGTTGACCAACTATTAGAGGAACTAGAAGGAACAGCTTTTAACATTGACGAACAGCCTTACGGCTCTCTTTTCAATATCTATAAAAATGAGTTTCTTAATATTTCAGTCCAAAAAGGTCTCATCACTCCAGAAAATCTGGCTCTTGCAGGTGATGGCACTCCAGTAGTTACTTCCGCAAGGGAGCGAAAACATCGTGTCTGCGACTGTGGTTCAAAAGGAATTGCTAACTGCAACTGTGATAGGTTCTTTTCACAACCTGACTGTAACATTGGCTGGGATTCCTCAAGAGACTGCTTTTATCATGGTTATGATCTATACATGTTAGTTGCTTCTGATTCTGTGAGTGACCTTCCTGTATTTCCTTTGCTTGGTCCAGCTTCAAGGCATGATTCTCATGGATTCATTCATGCTTTTTTCCCAATGAAGAGTTTTCTTCCTGAGTTCAACATTAACAAGGTTCTTCTTGATTCCGCTCATGATGCTATGCCTTTTTATGAGTATTTTAAACGCAAAAACATTACACCTTTCATTGACTTAAATGAAAAACGCGGCATCAAGGTAAAATATAAAAATGACTTTACCCTCAATAAAGATGGTATTCCCATCTGCAAAGCCGGTAGGCAGATGAACCATGATGGTGTTGAAAAAAACAAACATCGTATCAAATTTCGCTGTCCACTGATAAGTAGGAAATATGGCTGTTCTTGCGAGCAACCTTGTTCTGATTCCAAGTATGGAAGAACCGTACATCTGGCGATGAAGGATAATCCAAGGCTGATAAATATACCGCCAAGAGATAGTCGAGAATGGAAAATAGAATATAATGCAAGAACATCTGTAGAGCGTTCAAATAAACGCCAGAAATTAGACTTTCTATTAGAAAGCGGCAGACACCGCTCTACTAAGATGTGGTACTGCCGCCTCTATAGCATCTTGATGCTACAACATCTCGATGCCTGGGATCTGCCTTTTGAGTCAGATCTCAAAAAATTGATTTTGCAAGCCGCTTAATCAATACATACTTATTTTAAAACATAGCGGCAGCTATGTCTATTCCTTATGCTCATTTTTCTTTATATTCCACATTTCTTATTCATTCTTGGATAATATTTACTTTTCAAAGCACACCAGCCCGGTAGGGCTATAATAATCACTCATGATTCCGAGAGATTATTATATAATAAAATTCGTAGTATTTAAACATTATACATTAAATTATGTTATATTAGAAAGGTTATGGCAATTATATATTTAAAAAAAATAGTTATAAACATGATTACATGTGCTATAATATATTTTGTATGATATTCTATTGAATTAATATTAAATAAGGTTACATATATAGTATATAAATAGATAAGGATGGAATTGGGGATGGAGAAATTAATCATTAACGGAGGTAATCCTCTGTATGGTAGTGTAGAAATAAGTGGAGCCAAAAATGCAGCAGTTGCTATTGTGCCTGCTGCTTTAATGGCAAGTGAAGGCCAATGCGTTATAGGTAATATCCCCAATATTGAGGATATTCATTGCATCGAAAGAATTTTAACAAGTTTAGGATGCTCTGTGAATAAGGAAGGTAGCACCATTACTGTTGACAGTACAAAAATCCACAGTAAAGAGGCTGCTACTGACGATTTAAGAAAAATGAGAGCTTCCTATTATTTAATAGGTGCATTGCTAGGTAGATTTAAAGAAGCGAGTGTAGTATTACCTGGGGGGTGCCCAATTGGTGATAGACCCATAGATCAACATGTAAAAGGTTTTGAAGCATTAGGTGCTCAAGTTTCTATTGAGCATGGAACAGTGTTTGTAAAAGCAGAAAAGCTTACAGGAACAAGTATTTATTTCGATGTTGTAAGTGTAGGAGCTACTATTAATGTAATGCTTGCTGCAACCCTAGCAGAAGGGACTACTATACTAGAAAATGCAGCAAAAGAACCACATGTAGTTGATGTTGCTAATTTTGTAAATAGCATGGGAGCTAATGTAAAAGGTGCAGGCACTGATGTAATTAGGATTGTTGGAGTAGAAAAGCTTAAGGGCTGTAGTTATAGTGTTATACCAGACCAAATAGAGGCAGGTACATTTATGATTGCTGCTGCTGCTTGTGGAGGAGAAGTTTTAATAAATAATGTGATTCCAAAGCATTTAGAATCAATATCAGCAAAGCTAGAGGAAATGGGAGCAGAAATAATAGAAAATGGAGATAGCGTTACTGTAAAATCCCATGAAAGGCTTAAGGCAGTAAATATTAAAACACTTCCTTACCCGGGATTTCCAACAGATGTTCAGCAACCAATGACCACGTTACTTGCAGTTTCCAAAGGAAGAAGTATTGTTAATGAAAGTATTTATGAATGTAGAATGAAGCATGTAGATGAACTTAACAAAATGGGAGCAGAGATAAAAGTAGATGGTACTGTTTCAACAATAGATGGAGTAGAGAAGCTTGAAGGAGCTAAAGTTAGAGCTACAGATTTAAGAGCAGGAGCTGCCATGGTTATAGCTGGACTTATTGCAAAGGGAACCACTGAAATTTTAGATATTGAACATATCGATAGGGGTTATCCAAACATAGAGAAAAAGTTTAGTAAACTTGGAGCAGATATTAAAAGATTAACAAATGAATGAAACTGGCTTCTCAGGAGGCTTAGGAGGTAAATTATGATTTTTTGCCCCTTATATAGTGGGAGTAGTGGAAATAGTATTTTTATAGCGTCTAGTAAAGCAAAAATATTAATAGATGCAGGGTTACCTGGAAAAAGCATCGAAAGTGCATTAAATGAAATAGGTGAAAGCTGTACAGATTTAGATGGTATTTTTATAACCCATGAGCATTCAGACCACATTAAAGGTGTAGGGATTTTATCTAGAAAATATGATGTCCCTATTTATGCAAATGAACAAACCTGGAAAAGCATGAATGGATCAATAGGAAAGATAAAAGAAGAGAATGTACAAATTTTAAATAAGCATCATATTTGCGTAAAAGATATGGATGTATTTTCTTTTCCAATTCCACATGATGCTGCAGCACCAATGGGCTATTCAGTAATTGCTGATGGGAAAAAAGCCTGTGTAGCTACTGATTTAGGACATTTTACTGAGGAAATAAGAAATGCTATAATTGATGGTGATGTAATTCTTTTAGAATGCAATCATGATATTGAGATGCTAAAATTTGGACCATACCCATATCCACTTAAAAGAAGAATTTTAAGTGATATTGGTCATTTATCCAATGAAGATTGTGGCCGAGCAATAGCTGGAATGCAGACAGGAAAAAAGAAAAAGTTTATTCTTGGACATTTGAGTAAAACTAATAATCAACCAGATTTAGCTTATCAGACAGTTCTTAATATTTTAAATGCTAACAAGGTGAACTTGGATAATGAAATAAGTATACACATGGCAAAACGAGATATGCCGAGCAATTATACTAAGGTGGTATAATTTATGAAGGATACAAATATATATACATGTGAAAATCATCTAGATGAAGCATTTGATTATTTTTTAGATGAAAATGAAGTTTTTCCACATTTAGAGAAAGCAAAAGCTGAAACTTGTTCCTACTGTGATTGTCCAGCAGAGTACGTTTTGAAAGTACCAATAGAAAAGGTATTCGAATAAACATTTTAAACTATGCCTAATGACAATCACAATAATTATAAATATATAAGTGTAGAAGGAGAAGGTAATTATGAGTCTATACAATGAATGGACAGAGATGGTTGTTGAGTATGTAAAAACTAAAGGTGAGGATGCTTTCTGGAGCGAATACAGTCTTGTAGAAAGTCAAATTTATTCTAAAGTTCTTGCAAATCATGATAAAAAGATAAAAGGAGTTTTTTCAGACCTTTCAAAAGAGCATAGCGTTTCTGACATGTTCTTTATGGGTTTTTTGGATGGAGTTAACGATAGTTTATTAGAACCGCTGGACCTTGAAAGCCTTGAGCAAAGCACTGAATTGGATATTGATATAGACTTTGAAGCTCTATACTTCAATATGCTGGAAGCAAAAGCTGATTATTTATATGAACTTCCACAATGGGATGGAGTTTTCTCAAAAGAGAAGAGAAAAGAAATATGCACTAAATGGAAATCTTCTAAAACTGTAGTTAATGAAGCTAAAATAGGAAGAAATGATCCATGTCCTTGTGGTAGTGGAAAGAAATATAAGAAATGCTGTGGAGCTGCTTAATAATATAGATAGCACTGCTAAGAGCTAATATATATATATATATATATATGATAAAAGTGAGGAACAACATAATATATTCTGCTAAGAGATAGTTCGCTGTACCAAGAAAGACTAAGCCGGTTAATTTTCAAATTGCTAGCCACTCAAAACTCGCTACGCTCAAACATTTCGTGGCCTTAACGCAATTTGAAAATTACCCAGCTAAGTCTTTCTAAAGGCTCGCTCAGACAATCTCTACGCAGAATATATTATGTTGTTCTTTAGCGTTCACCTTGTATTTATTAGGATAATGTTTTAAATATGTTATGGAATGAAGTTTTACAAGAAAGCTTGAGATACCTCTCAGCTTTGAAGTCTAAATTCAAAGAGAAGAGTGTCTTGCTCCTAACAAAATAAAACATTAAAATATATTAATGAAATAAAGAAAAGAACATAAAAATGCATATGAAACATGCGGTATGGATAATAAGTAGGGGATGGTTAATAACATTTTTAAGTGTTTCAAATCTAGTCCTTAGATAGGTGGTAAAATGAATATCTCAATTATTTGTGTGGGTAAGATAAAAGAAAAATTTTATAGAGATGCAATTGATGAATATGCTAAAAGGTTAAGTAGATATTGTAAGTTAGATATAGTTGAAGTTGCAGATGAAAAGACTCCTGATAATGCTTCTGAGAAAGAAGAAATTCAAATTAAGGATAAAGAGGGAGACGGAATTTTAAAGGTATTAAGGGATAATATGTATGTAATTGCTATGGATATTAAAGGTGAGATGCTTACTTCAGAGCAACTTTCACAAAGAATTCAAGGCTTAGGTCTTTCTGGAGATAGTAGTATTGCATTTGTTATCGGCGGTTCTCTTGGTCTATCAAAAAAAGTTTTGGATAGGGCAAATTATAAGCTTTCGTTTTCTAAAATGACTTTTCCTCACCAACTGTTTAGAGTGATGATTTTGGAGCAGGTTTATAGAGGGTTTAGGATTAGTAATGGTGAACCGTACCACAAGTAACGTAGACTTTTTGTAACTATTAAGAAGGTATCACTTCATAAGGTGCTCTTTATTATTTTCTGCTTATAATATAATTGTTTAAAGATAGATGATATTTATTGCTTCAATGTTTTGTACAAATATGGTACAATATGCTTAAATATGTAAAAATAAAGGGGTAAAGCATGGAACAATTAATGTCTCTTTCTAAAATTTTTTCAGAAAAAATATTTAGAATACCAGATTATCAAAGAGGATACTCTTGGACAAAAAAAGAAGTTGAGGAATTTTGGAGTGATTTATGTAGGTTAGAATTTAAAAAAAACCATTATGTAGGAGTATTAACATTAGAACCAGTAAAGGAAGACAAGTTTAATGAATGGGTAGATGATACGTGGATAATTGAATCTAAAAGATATGTTCCTTATTATGTTGTAGATGGTCAGCAGAGACTAACAACATCAATAATATTAATACATACTATATTAGAAATAATGCAAGAAAAGCAAATACAAAAGTTAAATTACACGAATCAAGACGAAATAAGAAAAAAGTTTATTTATGAATCTAAAAATGAGAATAATTCGCTTACATACATTTTTGGATATGAATATAACAATCCTAGTTATGACTATCTTATTAATCAGATATTTAAAGAAAAGTCACAACATAGTATAAATATTGAAGAAACAACATATACGAAGAATTTAGAGAATGCTAAACAACTTTTTTATAATAAGTTAGATAAACTAACTATTGAAGGATTAGAAAGTGTTTATACTAAAATAACTCAGCATTTTTTGTTTAATATGTATATGATATCTGCTGATATTGATGTACATGTTACTTTTGAAACTATGAATAATAGGGGAAAGCCTCTATCGCATTTAGAGCTCTTAAAAAATAGACTAATATATATTTCTACCCTTTTTGATAGCAATGATAGTGATAAAAAAAGATTAAGAAGAGATATTAACAATTGTTGGAAACAGATTTATCATATATTAGGAAGGAATAAAGAAGAAAGGTTGCTAGATGATGAATTTTTAGTTACACATTTTATGCTATACTTTTGTAAAACAATTAAAGAATTAGAAAACGAAAGTTTGTATGTATATAATAAGACATTTGGTGAGTGGCAAAATAATTACCTTTTAAATAGCTATTTTGTACCTATAAATGTTATAGAAAAAAGATTAACTATGACTCAGTGTTTTGAGTATATTGAAAGCTTGAACGAGTGCATAATACAGTGGGATTACATTAAAAATCCGATGTCATCAAATTTATCAGATGAAGTAAAGGAATACGTTGAAAAGATTAAATTCTTATCGATGCCATCTAGAAGATATTATAGGAGAGGAAATCAGATTGATTATAACTATATTGATGTATTTGTATTAGCATGTTTTCAATCATGCAGAAAAAATGAGGAAATTTTATTGAAGTTTCTTAAATCTTTTGAAAAATATATGTTTGTATTAGAATTTTTTGATAGTGAAGCGATTGAGGAACTAGAAATAAATCTTCTTTCTTTACAGGATGTGGTTATTAAGTTGAATTCAGGTGATGTAGTAATAAATGGCGTTGTTGAAAAATTAAATAAAGTTTATTCACAAGTAGTTAGCTCACCAGAGGCAATTAGAAGAACTATTCAGTATTATAATAGAGTAGGCTTTTATGGCAATAGTTGGTTGAGATATTTTTTATGTGAATATGAAATAAAACTTATGAAAACAAGTAAGTCAGCCATAGCTAAGCTTGACAGGGAGGTTTTATTTGGTGTTGGATATAATTCTATTGAACACATTTATCCAGAAAATTCGCACTATAAATATTGGTTAGACTTATATAGACATTATACAAATAAACAACGAAATTCACTTAAAGGTTCTCTAGGAAATTTTGTTGTTCTTTCAGCTCCTAAAAATAGTAAAATAGGTAATATCCCATTTCCGGATAAAAAATCAAATTCACAAAATTCAGTTGGGTATAAATATGGTACATATGCAGAAATTGAATTAACACAATATGATGATTGGGGAGCAGAAGAAATATTAAATAGAGGTTTGAAATTGGTAAATTTTCTAAATGAACGATGGGCAATTAAAATTGGTTCTGGTAAAAAAGAAGATAAAAAGAAATTTCTGGGTTTAGATTTTTTGAAATAAAAACAATAGATAAAGAAATAGGCACAGCAATAATATTAATATAAATCAAGAGAATTTAAGTAACATAATAAATATATATTATGATAAAGAACCTCCTAACTATTAGAGATTTTAGATAGGAGGTTCTTTATATAATAAGGGGGTAGTAAAATGATAGAAGTTAGCTCGTTAAGAGAAAAAGAAAAACTAACCACAATGCTACAGGAGGTACAAGAAATCATCCAAGGCATATTGCAGATACTAGACACAGAATACGGAGCAGATAGAAACAAATATGAAGATAATGGAGGCTATGTAATCATTGTAGAAAGAAAAGAGGACTTTGAAAAAATAAAAGAAAAAACACATATTGATTGTGATGATATTATTGCTGAATATGTAGACAAGATAATATGTAGTAATGGTGAAATCTACACTAATTCATTAATAATCTGCAACAGTGACTATTCCATATCACTATTAATTCCATTGGAATTAACACCAGAGAACTTAAAAAACTATATCATTGAAAACTAATCCATAACCTTAATAATGAGGTTATGGATATTTTATTGTGCGCCCAGCATGGGCGCAATCTAACGGGTGAAAGTCCCGAGCACGGGTTGATAGTGCCAAGTGCATAGCTTAAGACAAGGGTGTCCATGGTGACGTGGAATCTGAAGGAAGTCGGCGGCAAAACTCTGGTCTGACGAACAGAAACTACATATAAGGCATATGTCTGTGGGTAAGGTTGCAATACAAATCGAAGCCCAAAACTATTCGAAACAGGCGGTGTAAATGTAGCAGATGGATGGAGTGAAAGATTGCGCTCTTACCTGGGGAGGTCTGATAGAAAAGTTATTGATATGAATTTAGATATAACAACCCATACAGTGATGTATGACTGAACTATCAGAAGTCAGCAGAGGTCATAGTACCACGTAAAACGCGTTAGCGTGGGAAGGACTGAACAATAGGAGGTTTTGGAAGCTTGAAGAATTCGAGAGAAATACAAAAATTGCAGAAAACTTCATATATAGAAGACTGGACGTGTGATGTAGGAGTGGAACTCCAAGATAGCACGGGAGTGCATAGTATTTCTACGGCATTTAATAGTGGAAAAGACGATGGAAAGCTGTACACCAGTAATTTGCTTGAAAAGATTTTAGAAAAGAATAATCTAAATCTAGCATATAAGAAAGTTAAGGCAAATAAGGGAAGCCATGGAGTTGATGGAATGAAGGTGGATGAACTTCTACCACATCTAAAACAATATGGCGAAGCCCTTCGGGCAAATATACTGGGAGGGACATATTGTCCTCAACCTGTTAGGAGAGTGGAAATACCCAAACCTGACGGAGGAATAAGACTACTTGGAATACCTACAGTAGTTGATAGAATGGTTCAACAAGCAACTGCACAAATATTAACTCCAATATTTGAAAAGACTTTTTCAGATAATAGTTATGGGTTCAGACCTAAAAGGGATGCAAAACAAGCCATAGAAAAAGCTAAAGAGTATATGCAACAGGGATATAAATGGGTTGTAGATATAGACCTTGCCAAATATTTCGATACAGTAAACCATGATAAACTTATGGCTCTTATTGCAAGAGAAATAGCAGATAAAAGAGTACTGAAACTGATAAGGTTATTTTTACAAAGTGGAGTTATGATAAATGGCATTGTAATTGAGAGTGATGAAGGCTGTCCACAAGGTGGTCCACTTAGTCCACTTCTCAGTAATATAATGCTTACAGAACTGGATAGAGAACTTGAGAAAAGAGGACATAAATTCTGCCGTTATGCGGATGATAACAATATTTATGTTAAAAGCAGGAAAGCTGGAGAAAGAGTTATGCTAAGCATAACAAAATTTATTGAAGAGAAACTAAAACTCAAGGTAAACAAAGATAAAAGTGCAGTTGATAGACCATGGAAAAGAAAATTTTTAGGTTTTACATTCTATCAGTGGTATGGAAAGATAGGAATAAGAGTCCATCAAAAATCTATAGCCAAGTTCAAAGCTAAAGTCAAGGAAATTACAGCAAGAAGTAATGCTTGGAGCATGGAATACAGAATGAAAAGGCTTCGTCAATGCATAACAGGATGGTTAAACTATTTTAAAATAGCTGATATAAGCAGAGTTGCAAAAGAACTTGATGAATGGATTAGACGGAGGTTAAGAATGTGCTTTTGGAAGCAGTGGAAAAAGATTAAAACTAAGCATGATAATCTTAAAAAGCTTGGGATTAATGAAAATAAGGCATGGGAATTTGCTAATACAAGGAAAAGCTATTGGAGAATATCCAATAGTCCAATACTTAAGTCCACTCTTACAAATTCGTATCTTGAAGAACTAGGATATACAAGTATTTATAATAGATATAAGCAAGTACATTAATTCTTATTGAACCGCCGTGTACCGAACGGTACGCACGGTGGTGTGAGAGGTCGCTGAGTAAAATAATTACTCAGCTCCTACTCGATTTTAGGAGGAATAAACCATGTCAACAAATAAATCTAAGAAGATTGCTAACAAAGAAGCTTCTGAGGAAGCTATTGTACCTATTACAAAACTTCCTCATAAACAACCAGTAGAGTTTAAAATCAGTGAAGAAGGTAAAAAAATAATTGAAGAATTCAAAGAATATCTAATTAAAAATAGAAAAGTAACTACAACCATTAAGTCATATATTTTTGATGTTAATAGCTTTGTAGAGTTCATTGAAAGCACTGATATAGCATTTACTGGTGAATTTAATATCTCCCAATACAATGACTTTATAAAGAAACAAAGTGAACAAAACTTCAAGCCTAATACTATAAACAAGAGAATTAATAGCTTACAGCAGTTTAATACCTTTCTTCTTTCTGCTAAGTATATGAGTGGAGTAATTATAATCTTAAAAAATGATAAGCTCCCAATAAATAATATGAAATGAGGTAAATTGGAATGTTTAATAAAAATAATAGATATGTGACTAAAGGAATACAGCTTGAAATACCACTAGAACTACAACTATTCCTGTGGAATTGCATAGATACGCTAAAAGATCAAGGACAGGAACTGGACTATTTGCAGGTATTTGAAATCATTACTGAAAGAGCAGATGATATATTATTTCGAAAAATAGAACATAGGCAAGAAGTACCAGAATACAGTATTACCTATAAAGTATTGCCTACAGAAATTGTGAATGCAAAAATATTTGTAATAGATGATGGAAAATATTCTACAATGCTACTAGCGGAAGAATACTAAAAGAAGGAGGCGCTATAACTAATGTCAGAAATAGCATTTAATAAAGATTTAGAAAAAGGACTAACATTTGAAATTGATGAAAAAAAGAGACTTGGAACTATGCGGATAGATTGGGCGGATGGAAGGCTTTGCAATCAATGGAATCCCACAAACCTTCTAACGGAGCTAAAAACAGACTCAAAAATTGACCTAGAGAAACTACAGCAGGAACTGAACCGACTCCGATTTGGGCTTCTTCCGAGCTTTCAGAGGGTGGAAAAGTACTGTAGTGGTACTGGCTACGATAGAGAATCCCTATTCTCCATTTCATTAGACTATTTAAACTATGTAATAAAACTTATACCAGTTAAAGATACCTACAGCTATATTTACGCATATCTAAAATAATAGAAATTAAAGTAGTCTTTCACACAAAATAACTTACCTATTTATTGTCCCTAATTTCCCTCTTTGCCTTTAAATAATATAGCAATTCTTTCTTATCTTCTATGTTCCAATCCTTAAAATCTCTAAGCAATTCAATCACAGGAATAAAATCTGTATCCTCAATAGCTCCACCAAACAAGCCATTGACTGAATCATCAACAAAGTAAGAAACTGGCGCACCTAAAGAATTAGCAATAACTTTTAGGCTATCTATTGATGGATTTGCTCTGCAATTCTCAATATCACTTAAAAATGAAACTGATACCCTTTCTTCTGGTACTAAAGCGGTAATATCT
This sequence comes from uncultured Clostridiaceae bacterium, assembly GCA_963791805.1. GTDB lineage: Bacteria > Bacillota > Clostridia > Clostridiales > Clostridiaceae > JACMJL01. The sequence continues at coordinate 399,289 of CAWBTU010000003.1, read as the reverse complement.
GATAACTTTTGTAAAGAAAGTCCCTTAGCTTTTCTAATAGCTCTTAGTCTATCCCCTAATTCCATAATAGCCTCCTCAAATTTCCGTAAATAACGTATTAATTTTAGTATAAACAAAGTTAGAGAAAATGTAAAATTCTTTGTTAAAAATGTAAATTATTATACTTTTAGCGTAAATATAATTGCATTATTACGTTTTTATCGTATAATAAATAATGTGGGGTGGTAATTTTGGATAATATAGGTGGAAAAATAAAGTGTGAAAGACTTAAGAAAAGTTTAAAGCAATATGAACTAGCAGAAAAAGTAGGTATTTCCAATACATATCTTTCCGACATAGAAGTTGGTAGAACATCCCCTTCTTTAAAAACGCTAGACAAAATTGCAACTGCATTAGAGGTTGATATTAAAATATTTTTGTAAATATATAAATTGAAGTTATTTAGAACACAGGGGGAATAGCAATGCAAAAATTAGAAAGTTGTAACGATTTAATGACTGTAGCAAAAGGATTTGGTAACTATGTTTACAATAAGTTTGTTGGTGATGGTATTATTTTCTGCCATCCAATTGCTAAAGCAGTATTTCTACCCAAAGGTATAAATTTTATACCAATAGAACGGGTATTTGATGTACAAGCCTCAAATGTGTTTTTGACTTCAATAGATGGAGAAACTTGGGGATTTAATTTTAATGAGATGATTGACACAGTATCAAGTGGAAATAACTTTTACATAGCTGACTTAAAGCTAAATGTATATATGAATGTAGAATTCTATATGTTAGAAGATGTTATTAAGGTATTAGATAGTAGTATTGATGGAATAGTTAGCTTACCTAACTTTAAGTGGAAGGATGGTGCGCTAGGGGAATTAGAATATTTTACAATAGATGAGTTTTTCTCAGAATAATAAGGGGGAATTAATATGGAAATTATTTGGATTGGTGGCGGTTTAATAATAGGAATAATACTATTCTTATTATTAAATGAATTATTTGATATTTATTATTTCGGTTGTGCAGGTGTTAGCTCAGCCTTCACTGGTTGTTGGATAACAGGAGCAGTAATAATGTGCTTTCTAAGTATTATAGCTAAGTGGGTTATAATAATAGGACTAATTATTTGGGTACTATCAAAGATATTTAAAGGTAAAGAAACTAAATAGGAGTGAAAAATCATGGAGCAGTTAAATATAATACTATTTGTATCAGGCTTTGCTATTGCTATAATAGCTGTAACAATTATGTTGATTAAATATATGAAAGGAAAAGGAATAAGTTATGTAGCTATTTTTCTAGTGATTATAGGGTTTGTTACTTTGGGTGCAGGGTTTTGGGTTACCAACGAACAAAATAATTCTTCAAATACCACAGTTGCTAAAAGTACAAATTCAAAAGGAACTACTACTGCTAATCCTACCACCACTACTAAGGAAGCAAATACTTCAACTGTGGCTAATACTTCAAAGGAAGTAGCTTTTGATCCTACTGGTTCAGCAGTTCCTACAAGTTCAATGGATACGTGGGGTAATGTAACCTATTTAGATGCGGATGGGAGCAAAGCCTATGGTGGTTTACTTTTTACTCCAGATGGAATACGGTATCATGTTTCAACTGAAGGTGCGATAGTAGGAATATCCGATGGCAAGACCTATGCAGATGGAAAGCATTATAAAGAATATGCGTACTCTAATACTAATAGTGGTGGCATTATATATGTTGTAGAATCTAATTTCTCAACTAAGGATGAAACCCATGCTGACCAAAATAAAGATTTAGGAACAGGAAAAGTAGAACAATATCCACCTAATAGCGGATATGATATGAAATATATTGATTTTATATATAAGTATATCCCTGTCAGCAAACCTAAAAGTACTATTAAGAATAATTTTCTTAGTGGAATTTATGCAGGAAAAGAAGATAAAATACTAGATGCTAAAACTACTATGTCCATTAAAATAATAGATGATAAACTATTAGATTTCAAATGTAGTTACATAGCTGGAATGGACTCATTGTATGGGTATAAGATTGAATCATTAGGTAAAAATGCTTACAAGCTATATTTGTATACAGCAAGGGTTAAGGCAGATACTAATGGTGGAGGTGTTACTATTTCTGATGAACCTTTAAAAAGGACATTTCTAATATATATGAAAAGCAAGGATAGTTTTGATATAGTCTTTACTTCCGATGATATAAAGAGAACTTCAATAAATATGAATAAGCAATAAATTTTAATGAAAGAAACATTGATGTCTAAATAATATAAGACATTGATGTTTCTTTTTTCTAGTTACAAATGTATTAAGCTATGAAGGGAGATGTTAAATTGGAAGAACTTATTATTTTGGTTTTGGAAGTTATACTTTTAATTATACGCTTAAAATTGACTCCTGAAGAAGCCACTAGGTATACGGCAGAAAAAAATGGTGTGGCTTTTTCAAAGTTGTGGCGAGTTGTGCCGAAACGATGGAAATAGAAAACACAAAGGTATCTAGATTTCTAGCATGCCTTTGCTCTATTATCTCAGTAAATATTGATTAATGCTTATTATAATATTAGTATGAGTATATTAGTATTTTTTAAAGCAGGTGAATTAATGATTAAAAATAATGATAAAATATTAGACTTAGAAAAATATTTAGCTGATACTACAAAAAATAGCAACTTAGAAAAGTTATCAAAAAGGCTTAGGGTGCTAATATCTTATTATAAAGGTGTAAGTAATGAAGCTAACGCAGCAGAACATAGTATATCAACAAGAACCATTCAAAGATGGGTGAAAAAATATGAAACTGGCGGTAAATATAATGTAGTTAGTGAAGATTATGCAGGTCGTATACCTAAAATAAATGAAAAGCAGAAATCAAGAATAGAAAGTGATTTAAAGATAAATCCATTAGAGCTCGGATTAGATTATTCAATTTGGAATGGTAGATTGTTAAAAAGATATATTAATGATGTGTTTGGCATACAAGTAAGTAAAATATATTGTGAAAAGGTATTAAATGAGAGCAGTACCATTTATAAATCCAATAACTATGATGCTAAGAAAAATAAAAACCTTGAAAAAATCACTAAAAATTTAATAAATGTATATGAAAAAAAAGATGGTTATAGTGTTTGGTACTTTGATACTTACTATTTAGGTAGAAGTAAACTTAAAGAACTTATTGAACCAGAAGTTGACGAGATAGATGCAATGATAAGAGGTAATGATATATACACTTATCAAAAATACATCCTATATGGATTTTATAATAATGAAGAAATGGGTGATATAGAATATAGCCTTGAGAATAATATCAACAAAAAAACTTTTATTAATATTATGAAAGAGTTTGTCACCAGAAGAAAGCAAGAATTGGGAAATAATATTAGTTTACTGATAATTCTAGAAAGCAATAATATTTTTAAGTCTATAATAAACACAAAAAAATTTTCTAGTGATACTGAAGTCAAAATATTATTTCTTCCTAAAAATTTGATGCACTTAAATAGAATTAATCTAATATGGGACAATGTAAGAAGATTTGGTTACACTGTTGAAGGAAAATCAAGTTCACAAATTAAAGAAGAAGTTGAACAATCGGAGGTTAAAATGTTTTGGTAATAGGACATCTTAAATATAATAAGTACTTTTCGCGACAATATTTAATATAATAAGTTCTTTTTATGACAATTTTAAATATAATAAGTATTTTTTTCTTGCAATTATCCAAATACTCTCGTTATACACCGTATAGCGAGAGTATTTTATTTTTTTAGGAAGAGCATATTAGTCTGTAATTAGGCACGCTTTGAAATCAATAACTAGATAAGCCGTTGATATGTCTAGGGCTAATGATATTCTATATTATTGATGATATTATCATAATGCAAGGTAACAGAAACAAATAATCTCAAAAAAATGCTGTACAGCAAATCTGTGTTTTCTTGCTAGTAAGTTTAAAGCAAAAACTTTTTTGTTCTTTGAAAATTTAATAAAGATATAACAGAAAAATTATGAAATGGAGGAAATTCAATGGAACTAAATTTAAAAATTTCGTTTGACAACATGAACTTTTCGGTAGCTTGTGTGGACAGTTATATAGCAACAATAAAAATGGGTATTGCTGACTTAGAAAATCTAAAGTGTGCCTTAGCCGCGGAATGTTATTCAATTAATAATATTAAATTATTAGAAAATAACAAAATTGAGATTGAAGGAACAATAGAGGATGGTGTGACTGTTGTTGATGATATTTTCAGTATTGTTGAAGCTGTTAAGACAGAAAAAGATATATTAACTAATATATTAAAACAATGTGGTTTTCATAGTTTTGATGTTAAATTAGTTATTTCAAAATTATGTTAGTAAAGAATAAAGGAGAGAATGAAAATGATAAAAAATAATTATGTACAAAGTGAAAATAAAAAAAAGGTTTATGAAGCATTTTTAAATGACACCGTGAGGGAAGATCATTATAGTGAGGGAAATGGTATTTATAGATTTAGTGCTTTTGCAGAGCTTGGTTGCTCAGATGAAAAAAAATTAGATAAAGACTTAGAAGAATTATTAAATGAGCTTTACAAGCTATTAGTTAAACCTTCTAGGATTTTTGTTTATGGAAATTCTGTTGAAATTGATTGGTCGCCAAATGGTCTTCAGGTGGTAACTAGTAAAGAAAATTACCTGAATATATCATTAGAATTTGCAAAGTTTTTAGATAATGCTTACATTAACAAACTAATAGTAAATGAGGGGAGCTTTTGTGATGACCCCGATGAATTTACCGATAATCAAAATAGAGAAATTAACAACCACCCTTCGTTTGATAAAGAGTGTTTTGGATATGATGAAATTGAAATTATAGATTTTAGAAGAAAATAATTAACCTAATTAATAGTAGTAGAATAAAATTTAATTGAGGTTGTGCTTTAATTACCGCACCTCTAAAAATAATAAATTGGAGTTGAGAAAATGCAAACTAACATAAACTGCACTAGAAACATATTTGAAGATAAGCTCGCAATAGATAAGATTAATTATAATGACATTTTGAATGGGCAAATAAAGTGCCCTAACTATCAGCAAGGGGAATCAAATTTAACTATTATTAAATATAAATCAGAAGTTATGTATGGAAGTTATTCAAGTAATGTTAAAGCTGAATTTATATTTGAGGATGATTTTGGAAATGAATTTGCTCAAGTATACTTCTTGAAAAATGGCAAGAATAACAATCTAGGAAAATTTATTTATGAGGTCTTGGGCTATGCACCAGATGGAGAATTTAGCTTAAAGGAGCTAGAGGGAAAAAGAATTACTGCAACTATAGCACATTACTATAATGAAATTGGCGTCGGTTATGCAAACATTGCATTTTGTGAACCAGCATAGAACTAATATTGATAATTATTATATTTAAAGGATGTGATGTTGTGGCACTAAAGAAGTCACATAAGACAAGTTACGGAAGTGAAAATGAGGATAAGAATGATATTACTAATGAGGATAAAACTCTTAATTCAATAGATAAACTTAAAAATGCAGAAATAGTTTCTAAAGATATAAGTGATATTTCAATAAAAATAGATAGGATAAATCGAAATATTGATACTGACCAATACTCTTCTATATTAAAATATTGCTTCAAAGGTCAGATACATAGTATTGAAGTGAAAAGAACAAGTTACTTAGGAAGAAGAGAAATTATTAAACTTCAAGATTTTGGCTTAGAAGTTACTGAATATAATGCTGATAAAATTATAAAGCACCTACAGTACGAAGAACAAAATGCGCCTATAATGTTGGTGCATTCTAAAGTTGGGTTCGGTTTTTTTAATGAGAAATATGTATTTAAACATTACGGTGGTATTAACGTTGCATCCTCATATAATGGGAATTTGGACATTAGTCCCAAAGGATCTAATGGAATTTGGCATTCAACTATAACCGATTATGTAATAGGGAATATACCTTTAGAAACGATGTTAGTTATTGGTTTTTCTTCAGCAATTGTAGGACTACTAAGCTTAAATTCTAATCAAGACTCACTTTTAGCACACCTTTCAGGAGATAGCACCACTGGTAAAACTACAGCATCGATGTTAGCAATTTCAATATGGGGTAATCCTAGTACTAAAATAAACAATGGACTTGCCAGTACATGGAACACAACAGAAAATGCTATGTTTAATAATATAGTCGATAATCATGGATTAGCAGTGCTTTTTGATGAGGTGTCCATGAATGATTCTTTAGATTTTACAAAGTTCATTTATAAATTTACTGGAAATAAAGATAAAGACAGATTAAGTAAAGAATCAAAGGCTGTGGATACAGGCACATGGGGAAGTACCTTTATATCGAATGGAGAATTTTCATTACTTGAAAAGGCTAAGAAAAACACAGGAGCACAATTGCGAATCATAGATTTTTACAATGTTACATGGACAAAGGATGCTGAAAGTTCTGATACAATCCAACAAACAATATTGCAAAATTATGGACACGCAGGTATTGAATTTGTAAGGCTTTTACTTAAATCTGATGTAACTGAAATATATGCCGCAGTGAAACATGAGAAAGATCATGTAATAGATGAAATGAATGAAAAAGGCTTTGTTGATAAATTTGTACCTAGACGAGCATGGAAGTATGCAATATTAATGTTTACTGCTATGAAAGTAAGTGAGCTATTATCAATTCCACTGCATATTAATGAAATTTGGGATTTTTTAATGGAAAATGAGAAGCAGTCAATCGATAGCAGGGATTTACAGAAGAATGCCTTCGAGTACTTTCTTGAGCAGGTCAATATAAATTACAAAAAATTTCTGCGTTCCGATTCATTAGAAGCTACTATTGACGATGATGTAAAAAATCCAACTAATGATATCATGGGCAAAATAAATGTGTTAGCAAACAAAAATTACAATGAAATTTGCATTTTTCCAGATTTGTTTAAAAAAATTATGAAAAATGGTGGATTTGAAGACCCTAAAGTAATACTAAAGAAATGGAAAGAGCATGGAATATTAGATTCTGAGACAGACAGATATACTCGAAAAAGAACATTAATCGAAAATGGTGGTGCGATTCCAGTTCATATTATAAGAGTTACTAAGGAAAGAGTCTTTGGTGAAGGTGAATCTGAGTACCCTTAACGATTTTACCGTGAAACTTCCCGTATTTTTTTCATGGACGGGAAATCTGAGGTGGTTGCTCACAGAGTCATTTTTGCCATCCTTCCCGTTTTACCGTTATATTTCTAATTAATTTATTTACCTTTAATAAAATATAGAAATATATACTGTATTATTATTAAGTTTACGGGAAAACGGGAGAATAACTATAAAGGTAACTTAAAGCTCCTAATTATCCAGTTAGTTTACGGGAAACCCTACGGGAAATTCCCGTTAGTAATTCGGGATAATCTAAATATATTATAAAAAGTTCAGAAATAAAAAAAAGAAACAATTTGAGGAGATGTTAAAGATGAATAAAAAATTATTAGTCGGTTTTGAATTATGCATAGATGACAATTTAAATGTATTTAATGAAAAAGATATAAATATGAGGCTACTTAATAGAATATTAAACTTTTCGCAAAAGCATTTTAACGTTAATCATACAATTTATGTTGAAAATAGTAAAATACAGCTCTTTTGTACTACAGAAAATATTGAAGTTCCTTTGAAGAGTAGAGGAAGAGATGAATCAACAAAGGCGTTGATAAAAAGTGTTAAAGAAAAATATTCCAGTTTGTTTTTTCAAGAAAAATATAGACACGTGGATTTTGAAATTAATCCAATATACTTTGCGTTTAAGGAAGGTCAATTCTTCATCTATAAATATGGAGTGCTTACTGAATCAAGGGAATTATGTAATACAAGCTTATGGTATGAGTATTATTCTAAATATCAATATGAAGTAGATTGTTGCCATTATTGTAATAAATGTAAACTAGCAAAAATAAATGCTGGTTAGGATTGCAATAATGATAGTAATGCATTTGTAAAAACTGTCAATGTTAGTTATAACTTATTAAAAATCTATTTATACAACCAAGCTAAGACCAATGTGACCAAACGGAAGTGGAAGCAGTGGAATCCAAAATAAATCAGCAAACATAAGTAGAACTCAACAAAAATAAACACAAAAATAATAAAAAGCAGGAGGCAAATAAATGTCAGAAATAACAATGGAAACAAATGAAAAATTGGAGCTTACAATAGAGGGTGTACTACAGGGTGCTACTCAATCTAAGAGTAAAAGCATTAGTAGAGCATCGGTAGAAGCAGGAGTGTTATCAATAATAAATGCAAAAACAGGTACAAGGCTTGTATTTGCGGCTACTATTTTAGAAGAACTGGGTAATCCAGAAGAGCTTCAAATATCCTTTGATGAAAATAAAAAAACTATTATAGTTGGAGAGCACCTATTAGGTAATGAAAATAGATATGGAATTAAAAAAAGTGGGATTAAAGGGACAATTTACTGCAAAAACTTAGTTGAGGAAATAACGGAAGCTATGAATTTGGACTTTAGTGGTATAACATCAATAACGTTAAAAGAAGTAGAATATATCAAAAATGATGAAGATTCAATAGCGATAATAAAAGTAGAAATGTAGCATTAAAGGAATTCTAATATATTGCAATGGTAGTTGAAAAATCATTAAAAATTAAATTAAGATAAAATTTCTTAATATTATAAGGATAGATAACTACCATTGCTGTAAATATTATTGCTTACAAATATATATTATAAAATAGATTAATGATATTGAAGGGGTTACGAATGAAGAAAGAAAGTATAAACTATGAAATTATGATTGATTTAATTGCTAATATAGTTAAAAAGTATATTGAAAATGATGAACAAATAACAAAGGATGGTGATGGTGAATGCATAATAACAGGGTAATTGGGTATCTAAGGGTATCAACTGCCGAACAAGCAGAGGAAGGCTATAGCATTGATGCACAGGAAAATGTAATTAGGCAGAAATGTGAAGCAGAAGGAAAAGAATTAGTTGGGATATATGCTGATAGGGGGATTAGCGGTAAAGCAATGACAAACAGGCTTCAACTACAGCAATTGCTCCAAGATGCTAAGGCTGGCAAATTTGATGAAGTTTGGACATGGAAGACTAACCGTATGGCTAGGAATCAGTATGATTTACTTACAATAGTTAAAGAACTTGAAAAATACAATGTAGCTTTTAAAAGTTGCTCAGAAGCTTTTGATACGTCAACTCCAGCAGGAAAGTTAATGATGAATGTACTAGCATCTATAGGTGAATTTGAAAGAGAAACAATAGTTGACAATGTAAAACTTGGAATGAAGCAGAGGGCTAGGACTGGAAAATGGAATGGTGGCATTGTACTAGGCTATAAGTCAGTAATAATAAATGAAAACAATACTAAGCTAGAAATTGTTCCAGAAGAAGCTAATACAGTAAGAAAAATATTTAAATTATATGCCTCTGGTAAGGGACTAAGAGCTATTACTAATCTATTAAACCATGAGGGATATAAAACTAAAAAAGGCAATATGTTTGGAACTGGAGCGGTTAAAGATATTCTAATGAACCCGGTCTATATTGGCAAAATACGTTACAATGTAAGGGAAAATTGGAACGAAAAACGGAGAAGAGGAATAAATAAAGCACCAATCCTTGCTGATGGAGAGCACGAGGCTATAATCCCAATAAAGCTATGGGACAAGGTTCAAGAGCTGTACAAGGTCAAATGTGGCAAACCTAAGAAAACTTTTGAAAGCAACTATATTCTGACGGGACTAATGAAATGTCCTGTCTGTGGAGCTTCAATGGTAGCAGGAAGGACTAAGAAGAAACGGAAAGATGGAACCTACAACATCACAAAGTACTATGTTTGTGGGAACTGGAGAAACAAAGGCACTGCCGCTTGCCATTCCAATGGAGTTAGAGCTGAATATGCAGAGCAATATGTATTATCAAGGGTTAAAGAAGTAGTATTTAATGAAAAGATACTAAAAGATATTGTAAAGAATCTAAACAAAGAAAGAAAAGATATAATAGTGCCACTGGAAAGAGAGCAGGAGCAACTAACAAAGAGCCTAAGAGACCTAGAAAACAGGAAAAATAGAGTCTTTGAGCTGTACGAAGATGGTACAATAGATAAGCAAACATTGGCACAAAGAATGGAAAACATAACTGCTGAAATAGACGTACAATCAAGGCGTAGGATTCAACTACAAAAAGAATTAGAGAGCAATGATTCTGTAACCATACCATATGAGGTGGTAAAGGGTACTCTAGGTAACTTTCATAAGCTACTAGAAATCACTGCTCCAGAAGATAAAAAAACCTTACTACAATTAATTATAAATAAGATAACTATAAAAGACAAGAAGGATATAGATAGTATTGAGCTTCACTTTGATGAAAAGGTACAAAAGTATTTCATAAATAATAATGAAGGGGAATCTCCAGATGATGGGGGTTCTCCTTCTTTTATTTTGTTTACCATTAGAATCTAATTGCAGGATAAAAGAGTTTTTGAAATAATGAAGGTATACTTTAAAAATATACCTTTTTAGTGTTAAAAGGTAATTAAACTGAAGATACAATGATGCAAGAATATAATACTCACGCTATATAATCCCTAAATGATTATTAATGTTGTTATGTGTAAATAATTAATAAAAGTAATCATTTGGAGGGATAAAAATGGAATTTACGTTAAAACACACATATATATTTGATGCTAATATTAGAATGGTATTCGATAAATTAATAAAGAAAAATATAGGAAAATTCAATAAAGATATTCCATATAAAGCAGTAATAAGCTTTGATGTTAACTTGATTAATGATGTAAAATTAGAGGATTTAAAAAATACTATATTGAGTGAATCTAAAAGACCAATAGAGCAAAAAGATATTATTTATGAAGCAATGAGTAGGCAATTAGATACATTTAGAGATGTTTTAAAAGAAAATGGAATAGATTCATACTTTACAGATATTAATGGAGATAATTTGAAAGAAAAGGATTGTATCAAGATAGAGTTCAAGGAAGATACTAGTGAACCAGCATATAATAAAAAAGGTAAGAAAAAAACAAGAATGAGCGTGTGTGGAATAGCTCCTAATATGCCTAATACTAGAAAAAATATAGGGAATATAATGAACGATAGGGCAAATGAAGTATTCCATAAGTTTATGAATATTATTGCAGATACAAAAATAATGTCAGAAATTCTAGATATAGAAGATACAGAAGATACAAATGAACTATTAAGAGCATTCGCAGAAAAGTATTGGGATTTAATTTTTCCTTTCAGCAAAGATGAAGATCATCAAAAGGCATTAAATCAGCTTCGGGAGAAAAGCCTAGCTGTTGTTGGGAAATACTTGAAGAATAATGATGAAGATAAACAACAATGAAGAAGGACCGCAAAGTATGTTTTTCTTTTGTTTTGATTACAATTAGGGGACACAATGTAGATAAAACCTGAACTTTATATAATTCTGGTGATATAATAAATGTATGCATAATTATTTTATTGATGAGGTGTTTATTATATGCTGGAGAAAAAATATGAAATAAAAAAGCTTATTACAGCAGTCATTACTATTTTTGACAAATCAAATGATAAAAAGATTTCAGAGTTGTTAAGATTTGCTTCAATAAATACAGAAGCTACAGGATATGATAATTGGAATGGAGGAACTGACTACTATACTGTATATATTAATGTTAGCCTACCTATTTTTGTTTCCATTGAAGATAAAATTGTAGATTATGAGAAAATCATATTGGACAAGTTACAGTTTCTTACAAGGGATGAACAACAGGAAAGAATTGCAGATGTTGTAATTAAGCCAATAATGAGAAATGTAATAGATTGGACTCTAGTAACTGATAAAGCTAACAAGCAAGGGTTGTTGGATAGTATAGAATCGGTAAAAAATATAATGATATGTGTCGCAACAGGTAAAGAGAGAATTGAATCAATTAATAATGATTACAAAAATAAGTACCAAATTATAAATGGAGTATTGGGGAAATTAGATTTAGAAAATCCTAATAGCTTTAAAGATCTTTGGCAATGGTACAGTAAATGGAGTTGTGGAGATTTACCAACATATCAATCGAGAAGAAATTATATTACAGGGTTATATGAAGAATTAATAGATATAATAGAAAATTCAGAAGAACATCAAACTATAAACCAACCCTATGAAATTACAGGATGGAATAGAATTGATAGAAGCATTTTAGAGATGCGTAAAAGAATAAAAGAGGCTGTAAACGAGGAGCAATTTCAAGCGATAGGGCTACTAGCAAGAGAAACTATAATATCATTGGCACAACAAGTTTTTGATAAAGATAGGCATAAAACTACAGATGAGGTAAAGCCAAGCGAAACAGATGCAAATAGAATGCTTGAAGCATACATAAACACAGAAATAAGTGGAGGAGCAAATGAGGTTCTTAGAAGATATACAAAGTCTGCGTTGGCATTAGCAAATTATGTTACTCATAAAAGAACTGCAAATATTGATGATGCATCAATTTGTCTAATATCAGTTATTTCGTTAGTTAATATTATTAAGGTAGTAGACAATGAAAGTATTATGAGATTTTAGGATTACCAGAAAGGATTGTTTATATGAGTAAATTAGAAGAGGCTTATAGCTTAGAATATAATGATGTAATTGATGCAGAAAAAGCGTATGAATTATTTTGGGATGGAACTATTAGTGATAAGAGGGCTTTTCAATGTACAGACCCTAATTGTGAAGCACAAATAACATGCGTAAATATTGATAAGAGAAGAGCCCAAATGAAGCAAACACCTCACTTCAAATGTTATGGTGAGCATAGTGGTAAGTGTGAAGTTATCAAAGAATTTGATGAGATGCAAGAGAATAGGGATAAAAAAGAAAAAAGAAGTTCTATGAATTATATAGATGATACGATTGATATATTTTCTTTTAATAGACCTAAAAAAGATGGATCAGTAGTAAAAACAAAAGAGACGATTGATAAGGTGAATCCAAAGAAGGAAAAAACAAGAATAAAAGAAGAATATAAAGGTAGTGGTCGTAGAAATGTAACATATTATTCAGTTAAACCTTTGATATCAAAATTTGAAAAATATTCTTCAGAAAATTCTTTGGACAAGCATTTTATTAATATAAAAGGATTTAATGTAAGTTATAAAAGAATGTTTGTAAGTATTAAAGATATAGATATAGAGAGCGTTGAAAAATACTACAGAGTATACTATGGAATTGGTAAAATATATAAGTCAAAAAAGAATAGTGATGATTTTGTTATTTTCTTTAAAAAAGGATTCGATAATAAAGGAATTAAAACATCCATTTACATCAGCACTAAGGTAATAGATGAGCATTATAGAAAAAATAAATGGAGAGAACATCTGGAAAATTTAGTTGAAGTTAAGAACAATGAGATTATTTTCTTCATAAATAGTAAGCCAGAGAAGAAAGGAGATATGATATACCTGCCTATTTTAAGTATGGATTTTATTGATTACAGAATTATAACTGATTAACTATTAAATGAATAAGAGTCTACGTTATACCCGTCACGGTGAACCTTATCATAAGTGATGTGTATTCCAAGAAATTTAATCTTGATGATTAATTTAGAAATAATACTATTATTATACAATTTTAAGATACTACTAAAAAGTATGTAAATATATATGATATACTTATTTAAATAGTAGAATCATATATAGATTTTATAATACTTTGATAAGAAAAGGGGGGACAATCATGAAGGATAGTGTCGTGAAATATTTTCTAAAACTTATTGGTGTTGTAATGGCTGCTATAATTGTTATGTTTATTTTTTTAGTCATTATTTTGGCAAATGTGCCAGCAAGCTCTCAACCTGCATGTTTGACATTACTGGGAATATCTTTTACTATAATTATAGTAACATATGCAATTATGAAAGGTAAAAAACAACAAAAAGAATTTGCAACAGTAGAGAAGGAACATAAAGAAGGATTAATTAGTGAAGAAAAATACAAAGAAAGCATGAATAAAAAGATAAAAATTCAACATGTTGCCTACATATCAGTAGCTCTTTTAGTTGTTATAAGAATAATTAGATTATTTTTAAACTAAGTACTAAATTTGTGTTTAATAGTAGTTTTCATAAAATTGATGAAAAAGCACAGAAATATTTCATAAAAAACAAGGAAGGATAATCCCTAATTATGGGGGATTCTTCTTCTTTTTTTACTATTAGTATCACTAGCGTTCATCAATTAACAAAATTTCATAATTGACTTTTAAAAATATCACATTCTCATAGTTATAATGCTACAAATATCATTTAATGGCTTATTTATCCTTTATAAAAGGGCATAGGATACCCCTAAGCGTTAGCTTATGGATTTATATGGAATTAAGATATTCTGCTAACTACCTAAGAAAACGAACCAAGAAAATTCCTCTACATTTACTTTAGTGGTTAAAGAATGCTTTATTTTACGCTTAATATTTGTTAAGCCGTAGGCAGATTTGATTTCATTCTGTATTAATCTTAATATTATAAATGTAATTATTGCTGATATTATCTGCATCATTACTGCATTTAAACTATTTCCTATAAACTTTTTTATTTTTAGCTTTTGCTTAATCCATTTGAAGAAAAGTTCTATCTCCCAACGTTTTTTATAAAGCCAGGCTATCTCTTCTGTGGATAGATAAAAAATATTCGTTACAAAAACTAATTCATTATCATCTTTATCTAGAACTTTGATTATTCTGTATTTTTCAGTGGTTTTATAAGTGCTTTCTTTGCCAAGATAAACAACTTTGTCATGAACTATTTTTATGTTATCATCTAATAGTTTTTCATCACAACGAGTTATGTCTAAATCCTCAATTTCATCAATTAAGGCGTTCTTCTTAAGTCTAGATATAAAGAATCTATTGGTCTTTGTGTAGTAATCAGATTGTTCATAATCAACATAAGCTCTATCATAAATATAAATGCAATTTTCTTCAGACATTAGTTCATCCAATTTGTTTTTATCATGAACTTTAGCATTGGTTACGACTATCGTTTCAGGAACATTTCTACCTAAATCAAATTTAGTGTGCATTTTAATTCCTGCTTTGGTACTTCTAAATTTAGCCCAATTGAAGTAAGTCATACCCATGCTAACAGTTGTAGAATCAATAAGTTTTACTGAACCAAATTTTTTAATTCTTTGACTAACCGGAATTGAAATAAGAGCTTTAAGTATAATATCATTCATTATCGGAAGCAAAACTTCATAATTTATATTTTTGTTATAATTTGATAGACTTCCCAGGCTCACGCCTTTTATTAATTGCTTTAGTTCGGAAGGAGATTTCATAAAATCATTAATATCTCTTAAACTATCTAGCTCCGCTATATGAAAATATATTAGTGATTTTAAGTGATTCTCTATAGTTAGATAATCAATATCTAGCTTATAGGCAAATATTTTCAATACATTCCAATCAATTAAATCTATAAGTTTTTGGAATACTAAAGTATAATTATCTTTAATGATCAGCAACTCCTTTGCTATTTATTTTTGTGGTGATTATAATTATGAAGGAGTTGCTGATTTTTTCATTATAATTTTGATGGATAAATTTGATAATTTTTCACTTTAATTTTGTCAATATGAAATTTGAACCAATCATTGAACGCTAGTGTATTAGTATATATTAACTTTTAAATTTAGTCTGTAAAGAATTGTTGAGAAAGCATAGAATCACAAAGGATATAGAAAAGCCATTTAAGCCTCTTAATTATATAGAAAATATGTAATGAAAAGTTTGGGGATAAAGAAGTCACGTCTATTAAGAATGGCATGTATTAATTATCTTGAAATTTAACAATAATAATCTCAGCATAGACTTTAAAGTCGTATGTATTTTTTTTATTCAAACATTTAGAATGATAAAAACCCAATAAGGCATAAAATTGTTGTTATGATTGAAAATACTGAAACTATTTTAGCTTCATGCCAGCCAGATAATTCAAAGGAGTGACTTTGGGTCATGTTAAGATATCTCAATGGGAAGATGAGATTGCCTATAACTTTATACGAAAATTGATATAATATAAATAAGAAAAGAACTCTAATTCAGTTGGGATGGGTTCTATTCTTATATTTTTCACTGCAATATTATTAATACCGGAAATGTACATTGATAACACAACTAGGATATTATATAATGGCTTTAAACACTTCTTGAATGGAGCTTTTGTTTTCATTTCTACTTGCACAGGCAATTGCTTTTGTGGATTTATCCAATATGCTTATATTAGGACTAGGTGCAATATATCATCAACTTTATTTTTTCTTTCTCATGATACAGTTAAGAGACTAAATAGTGATAATGGATTATCTATAATAGCTGTAGCTATGGGACTACTTAAATTTAATTTTATGCGTTTTCTAAATTAAGAATTTATTGATCATTTAATGTTTGTTAAAGCATGGCCTTTTACTCTTTACCTTTTATGTAGTTTTTGTATTTAGATAAAATTTATTTACACTTAAAGGAGGCCTTGGTTATGAATATTTTATCGCTAATTTCCTTTTTTAATGCATATAGCTTTATTATTTTAGCTATATACATTTTAAAATTAAATCATAAGGAAATATTAAATAGACTTGCGGCCATTGTTAATTTTTGTTTTGCTATTTGGTCATTAGCATATACATTTTTTTATACCGCGCCAACGGCTAGCAATGCTATGTTATGGCATAGGATTAGTTCATTTGGATGGATTTTAGTTTGTGTATTTGCAGCACAATTTTTTCTTACTGTTTCAGAAAAAAATAAAAACTGGAAAGGCATTAAGTGGAATATTTTATTGTATATATTTCCCGCAATTTTGCTTTTAAAATCACTATTTACTGCAGACACACCGGTGGCTAAAGGCATAGTAAAAAGCAAAATTGGTTGGGGATGGACTTATGTTTCTAATATAGGGTCAATATGGTTTTGGGCATATTCTATTTATATTGTGTTATATTTTTCAACTACCTTATACTTCACCTATGCATGGGCAAAAAAAGTAATAGACTTAGATCAATAAAGCAGGCAAAAAGTATTATATTGCTTGATTGTATAATGATAATGGTAGGCTTTTTTACGGATTTAATTATACCTGCTATTTCTCCAATAATACCGCCTACCTTTAATTTGATATCTATAGTGTGGGGGATAAGCTTTTTTTATATTGTTAAAAATTTTAAATTTATGAGTGTATATGATGTGGCATCTACTGATTTAATTTTTAAAACAGTTATGGATCCAATAATAATGCTTGATAATAAGGGGATTATTATAACTTGTAATCAAGCAACTGAGGACCTTCTAAAATATGACTTGCATCATATAATTAATAAACCACTATCTGACTTCTTTAAATCAAAGAAATATAATGATCAAACTCTTAATAAGCTATTTAATGAAAAAGTACTCCGTAATGTTGAAACTGACTTAGTGGATTCTGATGGGAATGTGATTAATGCACTGGCTTCATTTTCGGTAGCTAATAGCAGACTGGACGGAGTAGTAGGTATAGTATTAAACCTTCATGATATAACTAAGATTAAAAAGATAGAAGAAGAGCTTTATAAAGGCAGGGAAAAATATAAAGAATTATCAGAACATCTAGATAGACTAGCAAACTATGATGAACTTACGGATATTCCAAATAGAAGGCTATTTTTTGACAAATTAGAATTAGCTATTGAAACATATAAGAAGATAGGAAATAAATTTGCGATTATTTTTATTGACTTAGATGGGTTTAAGTTAATTAATGATACCTATGGCCATGATATTGGAGACAAGATTTTAGTAAATGTTTGCCGAATATTAGCTGTTTCAATCAGAGAACAGGATATTGTTGCACGTGTTGGAGGGGATGAATTCGTAATAATACTTTCTGATCTGCAACAAGATTTTGAACTGGAGAATATTATAAAAAGAATGAAGGAACTGTTTTTTGATCCAATTAAAATAGATAATATCATTTGTCCTATAGGGATTTCCCTTGGCATCAGTAAATGCCCGGAAGATGGTATAGTAATAGATGAACTTATGAAAATTGCAGATGAAAGAATGTATAAAGACAAGAGTTCAAAAAAGATTAAAAAATCTATGCTTTACTAGATACGGTGAACCCTATCATAAATGAGTCAAAAAATATTAAGAATTCTTAATATTTTTCTTTTATACTTCTTAATCTATTTAATATAAAGTAAGTTTCATACTAAATAAAGAAAGTGAGACTTATGTTTGAATTAATTAGAGAATTTCTAAAAAATCCCAAATTCATTGGAGCTTTAGCCCCAAGTAGCAAATACTTAGCTGAGAAAATGATAGAGGATATAAACTTTGAAAAATGCAACTGTATTATCGAATACGGACCAGGGACAGGAGTTTTTACAGAAAAACTTATTGCGAGGAAAAAAGAGGATACGGTATTAATTGTTTTAGAAAATAATAAAGAGTTTTGCAGTGAGCTTTCAAGTATTTATGGATATAAGAAAAATGTTATAATAATAAATGATGGGGCTGAAAACATAAAAAAATATCTAAAATATTTTAATGCAAAAAAGGTAGATTATATAATATCAGGACTTCCTTTTACAGTATTACCAAAAAACACCTCGAAGAAAATTATGGAAAATACTAAAGAAATACTGAGCAAAAAGGGTGAGTTTATTACTTTTCAGTATTCGTTAATAAAGAGAAATTTCTTCAGTAATTATTTTTACAGCATACGGACCAAAAAGGTATTATTAAATTTACCACCTGCATATGTGCTTAAATGTAGTGTAAAGGAGAAATTATGAAGGAAAGAATTTTAGTTGTTGATGATGAAATTACAATAAGAAATTTAATTGAAACTTATTTGAAAAGCGAAGGTTATATTGTAGATAAAGCCTCTAACGGAGAAGAAGCCTTAAGGATAATTGAAGCTTATGAATATGATTTAATAATACTAGATGTGATGATGCCAAAACTTGATGGTGTATCTACTTGTATAAAAATTAGAGAGAAATATGCAATGCCTATAATATTTCTTTCTGCAAAAGGAGAAGAGATAGACAAGATACAGGGACTTGCAATTGGAGCAGATGATTATATTTCAAAGCCTTTTGGATCCATGGAACTTTTAGCCAGAGTAAAGGCTCAGTTGAGAAGATACAAAATTTTTAACGGGAATGACCCAAATAAAAGTATAATTCAAATAGAGGAGTTAATTATTAATACTGATACGCATGAAGTTACAGTTAGAGACGAGAAGATTAAACTCACTCCAAAGGAATTCGACATTTTAAAATGCTTAGCTATTAATAGGGGAATGGTATTTACAGTGGAGAAGATATATGAAATGGTGTGGAAGGAGAGTTTCATAGTTTCAGATACATCTGTAGTAGTTCATATAACAAACTTAAGACAAAAAATTGAAATTGACCCTAAGTCCCCTCAATATATAAAAACCGTTTGGGGAGTAGGTTATAAAATATGAAAAATGAATCGATAATAAACAGATTCTTAAAGTTATTGATGGTTCAATTAGTGATATTTTCAATAAGCAATATGATAATTGTAATAAGGGATACATATTATATAATTTTTGAAAAAAAGAGAAACGGAGCAAGTGTGAAGTTTTTTAATCCTATGATACTATTTTTAAGTATAGTTATTTCAATAGCCATTATTTTAACCTACATATGTATTATTAAAGTAAGAAAAAAGCCACTGAAAATCAAACGGATGGATAATAAAGTGTTTTTTTTCATTGGAATTCCTTTTCTAATTAGTTCAATTGTTCTTTTTTTAGGTAATATATATCAAGAATTTAATCCTATAAGTGGTAAGAATATAAGTATAAATAGATATAGCCTAGTTATAATAGGAACATTTATCATGATTACGATAATATTAATTTATACTTTAATAAGTATAATAAGAAATAGAGCGCTGTTCATAAGCAAAATAGGGTTAAGGCTTATTTTTGTCATTGGTATAGCGTTTGTCGCTAGCATAGTGCTTCTTAATTCCATAAGTAAATTTACAAAAAGCTATTTATTAGATTATAACAATATTGCGCCCCAAACTTTCGTTAGAACTTATAATACTATCGCCTCGGGGTTTATTGTTGTTGTTATTGTGGCTTTTATCTTAATTATATTGACTGCTATCAATAAGAGGATTGAATATTTGAATTATATGACTTCACAAGTGAAGAAAATATCTGAAATTAAATATTTGGATGAGCTTATTATTAAAGGAAATGATGAACTTTCAGAACTGGCAAGTAGTATAAATATAATGTCTACTAGGCTTAAAGATAGCTATGAGTTGGAAAAGAAAAATGAACAAGCTAAGAATGAACTTATAGTAGCTGTTTCTCATGATTTAAGAACGCCTTTGACTTCAATCATAGGATATTTGGAACTGCTTAATAATAAATATACTTATGGGGAAGAACAGAAAGAATATTTAGATATAGTTTATAGAAAGAGTTTAAGTTTAAAGAAACTTATGGAAGAGCTCTTTGAGTATACAAAGCTCACTAATGACTATATTATACTCGAAAAAATTCCGTTTAATATAGCTATATTGATAAATCAAATTGTGGGGGAACATATCCCATTTTTTGAAAATAAGAATATTAAAGTTGAGATAGAAAGCTTCACTCAAGAATTGTGGTGTGAAATAGATGTTCACAGACTTGTAAGGGTAATAGAGAACATTGTAAAAAATGCAGAGAATTATAGTTTCACTGGTACTACTTTTAAAGTTTATATGATGGAATTGAATGATAATATAAAAATAACTTTTGAAAACATTGGCCCCCAAATAGATAAA
Source organism: uncultured Clostridiaceae bacterium (assembly GCA_963791805.1). GTDB lineage: Bacteria > Bacillota > Clostridia > Clostridiales > Clostridiaceae > JACMJL01. Next base: position 378,376 of record CAWBTU010000003.1, on the reverse strand, counting down.
GAAGATTTAGAAAAAATGTTTGAGAAAATGTATAGATTGGATAAATCAAGAGCCTCAGACAATGAAGGTTCAGGGTTAGGACTGGCGATTTCTAAAAAAATTGTTGAATTGCATGGAGGAGAGCTTTGGTGTGAATGCCAAGGTAATACAATAAAATTTATTATGTTACTCCAAAAATCATAGCCGATAGAGGGTATGATTTTTTTGCGTAATTTCTTAATAAATCTTAATATATTTATGCTAAGTATATTAAGATTTATTCTTTAGAATTGAGATATAACTTATCAAGATAATTAAATCCTTTAGATAAGAAGATTGATTTGTAAGGAGAATATAATATGGAGTTACTATACTTTTTAATATGTTTTACAAAAGCAATATTCCTACCAATACCAGAATCAGTAACAGTTTTTGCCGGCAGCGTGGCCTTTGGTCCATTTAAAGGTTTTATAATTGGTTTTTCTGGAATTATCAGTGGAGTAATGACTATGTATTTAATTTCTAAATTTTCTGGAGCACCACATATAAGAAGATTTATAAAAACAGAACAACTAAATAGGTTTAGTAAATATGTGAAGAAAAATGAAATACTAGTTACAGGATTACTATTTATTTTACCAATATTTCCGGATGGTGTTATTTGTGTTGGAGCTGAAGTTACTGGAATTTCCTTCGGTACATTCATAACAATTGCAATTCTTTCAAAATTGATAACCTGCTTTACTTTAGCCTATTCTGTACAAATAACAAATATAATTCCAATAACTAAGATGCAATTGTTAGTTATCCAAGTATTTATATTATTAAGTATAACTTTTATTAATTATTTAGCTAACTCATTAGGATCACAATTACTTCACAGAGAGAAGTACTAATGAATCTACTCAAGAGATCAATGGTATTCAAAGTCTCCTGTAATATTATGTATATATTTGTAGTAATAAAGTTTTGAATAAGCAACTTAAAATATGTTACAATATATATCATAATAAACAAATTTGTAATTTATAGGTATAAAATAAAGAAAATTCAAAAGATAGAACAGCTAGAGCACTATGATTTACAAAAGGTTTTTAAAGAAAACGACAGTAAGGGAGGAGATTGAATGAGAGCTTTAATGCTAGGAAATGAAGGAATCGCAAGGGGCGCATATGAAGCAAATTGTAAAATAGTTTCATCGTACCCAGGTGAACCAAGTACTGAAATCACAAAGAGCTTCAGTGAATATGAAGGGGTATATGCGGAATGGGCACCTAATGAAAAGGTTGCATTAGAGGTAGCTTCAGGTGCGTGCATAGCAGGTGTTAGAAGTCTTACAACAATGAAACATGTAGGAGTGAATGTGGCAGCAGATCCCTTGTTTAATATGACTTATTTAGGCGTTAATTCAGGTTTAGTAGTTGTTTCAGCAGATGACCCTGGTGTGCATTCATCCCAAAATGAACAAGATAATAGAATATATGCAATTCATGCAAAAATGCCTTTAATAGAGCCATCTAATTCTCAAGAATGTAGGGATTTCATTATGGAGGCATTTGAAGTAAGTGAAAGTTTTAATACACCTGTGTTATTTAGAACAACTACAAGAGTATCTCAGTCTAAGAGTATTGTAGAATTTGAAGAAAAACATAAGGTAGAAGAAGTTTATAAAGAATATAAAAAGAAAGGATTAGATAGACTATTGATACCAGCTGTGTCTAGGAAAAGACACCTTGAAATCGAAGAAAATTTAAAGGTAATGGAAGAATACTCTAATGTTACAAAATTAAATAAAATGGAATTGAATGAGTCTTCTGTAGGCATTGTAACAAGTGGAATATCCTATGAATATGTTAAAGAAATATTTGGTGACTCTGTATCTTATTTAAAGCTAGGAATGAGTTACCCATTTCCACACAAGAAAGCTGAAGAATTTTCATCAAAGGTTGAGAAGATATATGTAGTAGAAGAAGGAGAACCCTTTATTGAAACAGCATTAAAGGCTATGGGAATAAATTGCATAGGAAAAGAAATACTCCCCATATGTGGTGAATTAAACCCAGACATAATAAGAGAAGCTATAAAGGGAGAAAAAAGTGAATATTTTGAAGAGGTTAAAATCCCACCAAGAACACCAAGATTATGTACAGGCTGTGCATATAGAGGAATTTATCAAGTAATAAAAGAGGACCCAAGTATTGTTCCAGTAGGAGATATAGGATGTTATACAATGGGAGGAATGGAACCATTAAAAGCTTTAGATATAGTTTTGTGCATGGGAGCATCTATATCTATGGCTACAGGTATGCAAAGAACGCAAGACTTCAAGCCTATGGGAAAAAAGATATTTTCATTTATTGGCGATGGAACATTTTTTCACTCAGGTATGACAGGATTGTTAAATGCTGTATATAATAAAACTCCAATTGTAGTATGTATTTTAGATAATAAGTCTACTTCAATGACTGGAAATCAAGATAATCCAGGTACAGGTAGAACCCTAAATGGAGATTCTACTGAAGAAATTAAAATTGAGAATATTGTATTGGCTTTAGGTGTAAAACAAGAGAACCTTAAGGTTATAGATACAGTAGACTTTCAGCAGGTAAGAGAGTGTGTTAAGGAAGCTAAAAATAGTACAGAACCTTTTGTTATAATTTCAAAACATAGTTGTGAGTTATTAAAAAGTAAAAATGAAATGATTGAAAAGTATAATATTAATGCAGAAACATGCACTGGTTGTGGGAAATGCATTAATATAGGTTGCCCAGCTATTAAGGTGGCTAAAAACAGTATAACAATAGATAAGCTAGAATGTAGCGGATGCGGAATTTGCTATCAAGTATGTACAAATAACGGGATAAGGAGGAATAGTAACAATGGATGGAATTAAAAGTATAATTATAGCAGGGGTTGGTGGAAAAGGTGTAAATATAATAACTGACTTAATATCTAAAGGATTGGTATCAATAGGATATGATGTTAAGGTTTCAGAAATATATGGGATGTCTGAAAAAGGTGGAAGTGTACATGCTCAAATAAGATTTGGTGATAAGATTTATTCACCACTAACAGAAAAAGGAAATGCAGACATAATACTTGGACTTGACAGATTAGAAGCACTTAGATGGGGAAGTTATTTGAAAAAAGATGGCTATATGATAGTAAATAATATTACAATTGATATAGATACACATAAAGGGAAAATATATAATAGCTTTGATAGATATAATAATGTTAGATTTATTGAGGCAGGGTTAATTGCAAAAGAAACAAGAAATGTTAGAAATGAAAATTATATATTAATAGGAGCTTTAATAAAGGCATTAGATTTTGATTACGAGTTATGGAAGGAAATATTTAAGGAAAACATAGAAGAGTCATGTCAAGAAGCATGTATAAATGCTATGTTAAGCGGAATGGAAGAGTTTAAATTATTAGATAATGTGAGTTAGGTAGAAAAAAATGAGCATGCATAGCTCTATGTATTCTTCTTTTATTTTCATAAAATACAAATTTAGAACATAATAAATGGCTAAACAATAGTAAATATGGTACAATAAGTTAAATAATGGGTTGCCAAGGAATATAATTAGCAATAGCTGTAAATAGCAAAACATATTAGATAAATGATGGGAAAAACAACAAAGAAAAACGTAACTTTCAATTACAATTTAGAAAACATTATTGTTGCGATAAATGTATTTCTATGACAACTAATTTTTTACTATCACCAGATGGAACAAAAGCTGCTTATATAGAAAGTGATAATAAAATAGGAAATAATACTATTGGAGCTGATGACACTGATAATACATCAATTAAAGTTATAGATACTAAAACAGGGAATATAAAGAAAGTTGTTAAAGCTTCTAGTTTAAGAGATAAAAACACAAAAGTTGACAGTACCCCAGATAGGAAAGTAGACGCGGATGGAACTGTTTCAATAGAAATGAATAAACCAATGGCACCAGCAATTTCAAATGTTTGCTGGGATAGTACAGGGTCTGCGCTATCTTTCACCTATGGGGATTCTCAGAGGGATAATAGTGATATAAACACCTACATTATTAGTTTTGATAAATAGAATTTTAATTGAACCATCAGATTTGATGCAATCTGATGGTCTTTTGCTTTCACAATCAAATTACATTTTCATTAATAACGAAATTTTCTTAAAAGTTCAAACACAGCATCAAACATTAATTTATGTCCATCAGCATTTGGATGTATACCATCACTATATAAGCTATTAACATTGATTTCATTTATAAAGAGGTCGTAAAAATTCACGAAATCAATATTATTATCTTGAGAATAAACTTTAAGCCAATTAATATAAGCAGCTAAAGTTCTAGCTTCTGTTTCATAATTAACGGTTTGGTCCCAATAAGACGCTGCAAGTTCAGCTATTATTGGGGGCTGTAAGGCAATTATAGGTATTATGCTGTTTTCTTTAGCTTCCTTTATTAATAATATAATATTCTCTTTAACAAGTTTTAGAGGATAATTCATAAGTATGTCATTTGTTCCTGCCATAATAATTACGTAATCTGGTTTTTTCTCTATCACATCGCTATAGTATCTTGAAAGAATTCCGGAAGTTGTATCTCCATTTACTCCTTCATTTATTACTTCTATATCAAAATGCATTTTCATAAGATCTACCCAACACGCCTCTGATAAAACTCCATATCCATAGGTTAAACTATCACCAATACAAACTAATTTCATATTTTTCCTCACATTATATGTTTTATATAAGTATACCATATTCCATTATAGTATTAGTGCTATAAGTAAGAAGCAGTTTTATTATAGTAATTCACTGAATATAGGAATTTATCCTGTTTTCATTAAAGGATAATATAGTTGCCGCAGTATATTAAAGTGGTAATTATTAGTTCAATTGAAGGTGTTGAACCTATAACATAAAAGTGATATAGTCATATTAATACATTAATATGACTGAAAATTCGAAAAAATCCATATAAGGACTATAAGTCTAAAATATTTGCTTAGGATGGAGGTAATATTTTTGTTAAAGATAGCTGTAGGTCATAGTGAAGATGTTGATGAAATTGATGCTGTCAAAGAAGTACTAGAACAATGTAATGAAAAATTGGGTAATCTCATTCCACAAGCAGGCATACTTTATTGTGCAGTAAATTTTGAACATGGTCTTATATTAAATGAAATTAATTTAAAGTATCCCAATATAGAATTAATAGGGTGTACAACTGATGGTGAAATGTCTTCAAGGTTAGGATGTATAGAGGACTCAATCACATTGATACTTTTTTATTCAGATACAATTCAAATTAAGACTGGTCTTGGGACAGAGCTTTCAAATAATATTGACGAAGCAACAAAGAATGCTGTTAATGAAGCACAATCTAAGTTAGATAATGAAGCGAAATTTTGTGTAGTATTATCCGAAAGCCTAACTGTAAGTGGTGTTGCTATGCTAAAAGGTATTCAGAAAACCATTGGTGTTAAGTTTCCTATTTTTGGTGGACTAGCAGCTGATCAATGGGGAATGAAAAAAACTTATCAATTTTATAAAGATCAAGTCCTTACTGATTCAGTTCAAGTAATGCTATTTTCAGGAGATATAATTTTTTCATCGGGTATCGCTAATGGATGGGAACCTATTGGTCACAAAAAGAGAGTGTCTAAAGTTGATAAAAATATTGTTTATGAGCTAGAAGATGAGCCAATATTAGATTTTTATAATAAATATTTGGGAGGAAACTATAGCAGAGTGCCAACAGAGTATCCATTAGCAGTTTTTCCTGAAAATGATGATAAATTTTTTATAAGGAGTCCCTTTACTTTTAATGAAAATGACAAAAGCATTACTTTTTTTGGTGACATAACAGAAAATGCAATTGTCCAATTAGTTGCTGGTACCACAGAAAAAATTAGTGTGGCTTCAGAAACTGCATTAAAAAATGCAATAGATGGATATAGAGGAATAAGTCCTCAAGCGGCCTTGGTTTTTACATGTTCGGCAAGAAAGGCTATTTTGGGTACAAAAGTAAGCAAAGAATATTTATTAATGAAAGAAAGGATGCCTGAAGATTTCTCCATATGTGGGTTTTATACTTATGGTGAATTAGCACCGCTTTATAATGGTGAGGAAAGTAGATTTCATAATGGTACCATAGCTGTTCTATTGATTGGAGAAAAATAGCATGAAAGAAAAGGAATATCACAGTGAAGAATATATTAGTAATTTAGAGAAAAAAATAAAAATATTAGAGAAAAAGTTGTTTCGTTCAGAGGAAAATAGGGTTCATTCTCAGGAGATGAAGGAAAAGACTCAGATATTATTAACCTCTTTAAACTATGAAATAAATGAAGCAAATATAATTATACAAAAAGAAATGAAGAACTAAGAATTTTAAAAGAAGAGGCAGAAAGTGTAGCTAAAATTAAAAGTGATTTTCTTGCAAATATGAGTCATGAAATTAGAACACCCATGAATGCCATTTTAGGGTTTACTAGTCTTATGAGCAAGACTCAAATGAACTTAAAACAAAAGGATTATATAAACAAGGTTGAAAGTTCTGCCAATAGTTTATTACATATAATAAATGATATTTTAGATTTTTCAAAAATTGAATCAGGCAAGTTTCAATTGGAAAAGATTAAATTTAATGTTGAAGATGTGTTAAACAATCTTGTCTCAGTGGTTAGTTTGAAAGCATTTAACAAAGGGTTAGAATTTGTAATAATGCAAAACCCACAAATTCCAGATTTTCTTGAAGGGGACCCATATAGACTTGGACAAATTTTATTAAATTTAACGGATAATGCAATTAAATTTACTGATAGCGGAGAAATATTTATTAACATCGGCATTGAAGAGAAAAGAGAAGATGAAGTAGTTTTGTTTTTTGAAATTAGGGATACCGGAATTGGAATGACTGAAGAACAAATAAAAAAACTTTTCAATGCATTTATTCAAGCTGATACTTCTACAACAAGGAAATATGGAGGTACAGGTTTAGGTTTAACCATTTCGAAGCAACTTGTTGAGTTAATGGGGGGGAACATTGAAGTAAAGAGTGAAGTTGGAAAGGGAAGTGATTTTTTATTTACAGCAAAGTTTAATAATTGCAAGGTAGACTCAACAAAGGTTAATAATACCTGTATCCCTTTAAGAGAGCTTAGAACATTAATTGTTGAAGAAAATGAAAACTCTAGAGAAGTACTAAAGACTTATATAAATAACTTTGGGTTTTATCAAAGGAGTTTTAGTGATGTAGAGGATGCTCTAAGATTGTTTGAAGAAGGAGAGGAATTTGATATTGTAATCATTGGATGTAAAGGTTTAAGCGCTGAAGGCAGTGAAATTATAAGCAGAATTAAAAGTATATATAAGGGCAAGATAACGCCTAAGTTTATTTGCTTAACTGCAAGTTCAAAAGAAAATTTGATGATGTATGCTAAAAATTTGGGATATGACCAAGTTCTAATGAAACCAGTGAATCAATCAGTAATTTATGATGTAATTATTTCTTTATATATTGATGAATTTGAAAGGACAATAGCAATATTAAATAACAGAAAATTTGACTATGATGTTGATAGTATTTCTGGGGTTAAGGTACTGTTAGCTGAAGATAACCTAATTAATCAGCAGCTTGCTTCGGAATTACTAGAAGTTGAAGGGGTTTATGTTAAGTCCGTAAATAATGGATTAGAGGCTTTCAATGAGCTTAGTATGAACAAAGAAAAATTTGATATCATATTAATGGATTTGCATATGCCAGTTCTTGATGGATACAATGCTTCTAAGAAAATAAAAACTGAAATTAAAGATTTCAATATTCCTATTATTGCGTTAACTGCAGATGCTATGTTAGGAACTAGAGAAAAAGTTTTAAACGAGTATATGGACGATTTTATAACAAAACCATTCATTCCAGAGGAGCTTTTTAACATGATAAATAAGTGGGTAAAAAGACAAATAAGATTTGAAAAAAATTCACCTAATAGTGATACTAGTACAATGGAATTTAATATTGAGGGTATAGATTCAGTGCGTGCACTTAATAGGCTTAAAAATGATAAGAAGTTATATTGCCATATTCTAAAAATGTTTTTAGAGTATAAAAATGTTACCAATCAGTTTGGCGAAGTAAATGATGAGAATGTTATAGAGAAAGTTAGAGTAGCCCATACCATGAAAGGCCTGTGTGGCACTATAGGAGCAAGTAAGATGCAAGTGGAATACGAAAAATTAGAAAGTATGCTAAATTCAAATAGTTATTTTTCAAAGGAATTTCAAAAATTAGTTGCCACTATTTCTAAAGAAAGCACAAGGTTGATGGATGCAATTGAGGATTTTTTAATTAAGCTACCTCATATTAAACCAACAGGTAAGGGATATAATGGTAAAAAGAATAGTTTCAAAGAAGACTTAAATGAACTGATAGAATTATTAAGTAATTGCGATACTAGGTCAAAAGAGAAGTTTGAACAACTTCAAAACGGTTTGAGAGGTAATATATCAGAGGAAGAATTTCAACTAATTCGTAAATATATTTGCAAGTATGATTTCGAAGAAGCTAACCTGATGCTTAAAGGAAAATTTTCAGTAGATTAAGAGAAACTAAGGAATAGGGGAATTTTTCTATGGAGAGTAAAAGTCAAACAATTCTTGTAGTAGATGATATAGCAGAAAACATTGATATACTAAGCACAATATTGAAGGATGAGTATAATATTGTAGCTGCAAAATGTGGAGAAACCGCCATTAAAATTGCAGAAAGAATCATCCCTGATATTATTTTACTTGATATTATGTTACCCGATATTGATGGGTTTGAAGTGTGTAGAAAGCTAAAAAATAATCCACTAACAAAGATAATTCCAATAATATTTGTTACTTCTAAATCCCAAGATGTAGATGAAACAATGGGATTTAAAATAGGTGCAGTTGATTATATTACGAAGCCTGTTATTTCTTCTATAGTTCTTGCAAGAGTTAAAACCCATTTAGCACTTTATGATCAGAATAGAGAACTTGAAAAAATGGTAGTTAGCAGAACGAAAGAGGTAACTAATACCAGATTTGAACTTATAAAAAGTTTAGCTATGGCAGCGGAGTATAAAGATAATGAAACCGGTAAGCATATTATTAGAGTGGGAAATTATTGTAAAGCAATATCGATGAAATATGGATTTCCAAGTAGTGAAGCAGATTTGATTTGCCATGCGGCACCTATGCATGATGTAGGGAAGATTGGAATACCAGATAGTATTTTACAAAAGAAAGGTAAGTTAGATGTTGATGAGTTTAATATTGTAAAGATGCACTGTAATATTGGAGCAAAAATTATTGGAGATCATGAGTATGATTTACTTAAAGTAGCTAAAATTATTGCTTTGGAACATCATGAAAAATGGGATGGAACAGGATACCCCAGAGGTATTAAAGGAGAAAAAATAAATATTTATGCCAGAATAACTGCAGTTGCAGATGTATTTGATGCATTGACAAGCAAAAGACCTTATAAAGAAGCTTGGACTATTGAAGCAGCACTAAGTTCAATACAAAAAGAAGCAGGAAAGCACTTCGATACAAAAGTTGTAGATGCCTTTCTTAAAGGAATAGACGAAATATTAGTTATTAAGGAATTAAATGCTGATAAAATTGTATAGAGAGTATAAACTTTTCTTGGAACTTTAGTTGTTAAATTTTGGAATTGTTTTTGATTATGGAAAGGGTTAAAAAACAATAAAATAGATTTTAATTGAAAAAATTAAGGGACTAGTAGGATTATTACTATTAGTCCCTTTCTCTTATTTAATTATTTTTATTTAGTTGCTTATATTGACTTTAAATAAGTATATCCTTAATCTGTATGATTCATATTTCTTAAAGCATGTTAAAATATTTTAGGATCAGGTTTTAATACTTCAACTTCTTCAGATACTATGATTGCTTCAAAATATTTTGCTATAATAGACAAGTTACCATATTTATAAGAATTTTCATAGGACATATGTCTTAGTAAGGAGAAGCAATGAAAATGGAAAATCAATTATAAAATGTAGGAATAATAATGAAGAATCCCGTGGTGAAAGCTGCGGGATTTTTAAATTTATACAAATCTCAAATAAATTAGCCCTCAAAAACTAGTATATTTCTCAGAAACATTTAATTAACTTACATAATATACAAATAATGTAAGTTGTGTGATATAATATATAAAAAATGCTAATTAAGTAGAAATAAAATTTCCAGAAGGAGTATTAAGATGAATTTTAAAATTTTAGTTGTTTTTACGAAGAAAAAAAATATTAGAAAAATAATATCATTATTATTAGTAATATTAACTTTTTCCACGGTTATTGCTTGTGACAGAAAAGATAAACAAAAAGTGATTTCAAGTAATGTAACAGAACCATCATCTAATGGGAAAATAATTGGATTTGTTAAAAAGGTATATGAAAGTAATGGAGGAAAATATCTAGAAGTTGAGCTTGTAGATTTTTATCGTGGAGAAGAAGGCAAAGTTGAAGCAAAAAAAGATGGGTATTTTAACGATGACTATTATGATGACTACTATCTTAGGTGCAAGAAAATTGAGAAAACCTTTAAAATCTCTGATACAGCATCTGTAAATATGCTTAAGATTTGGGTTAATCCACAGTCTAGTGAATCCATACAAGATGGGAATGAAGTCGTAACATATAATCAATTTAAAGAATATGTAAATAAATGTTTTGAAAGAAGTAAGGGTGATACTGATAGATCAACTCTGTTTTGGTTAACAATAAATAATAATGAAGTTGTTGAAACTTCTGGACAATATACTCCGTAAGGTTTATGGTTTTAAAGATGGTAGTGATTAGTGTAGGTTAGTTTAATAGCATAAAGTAGCTTTCTACTAAATAAATATAATAAATGGATGCTTGAAGGGGCCGTGGGGAATATGAAAAATGTAAAAAGTAGCAGCCTAAAAGAACCAGTATTATTTAATGCGGAAATTTGGGATCAAATGCAGTTCTTTTTTAAAGAATATAATGATCATCAAATTCATGGCGTGATATATTTTGAAAACTTCCTGAATAGGGATTTAATTAAGAAAGCAGCGCTTCTATCTATTGATTTAGTACCTATACTTGGAAGCAAGTTTGTAATAAATAGATTCCACCCACATTGGGAAAAGCTAGATGAAATCAAACTCAGTGATATTATATCTTTTATAGATAGCCATAATACTGAGGAAGAGATACAAAGGTTTATTACTAAAGTGATTAATGAATTAACGGGTCCTCAAATAATGGTTAGAGTAATAAGCTCTTCAAAGAAAGATACTTTGTGTATTGTAATGAATCATATGATATGTGATGGAGCTGGGTTTAGAGAATATCTATACCTGTTAAGTGAAATTTATACTAGCTTAGAAAATGGAACTTATAATGATTATAAATATATAGATGGTAGCAGAAGTCCAAAACAAATATACAAGCAATTTAATCCAAAAGAAAGAATCAAGATTTCTCTTTTGTTAAATAAAGCAACTAAAGACAAGAACAGCATTCGATTCCCACTCAGTAAAGAACAAGCTAACAATACACCTCATGTTTTTATCTATAAGCTTTCTGAAAAAAGATTCAATTTGCTTAAAAAATATAGTGAAGAACATTTAGTAACAATAAATGATATTATTCTAGCAGCATATTATCGAGTACTATATAAAATAATTGATATAAAGCCAAGTGATTCACTAACAATTCCATGCATGGTGGACCTTAGACGATATATTCCAGACAAAAAGGCTAAAGGAATTTGCAATCTTACCTCTATGATTATGTGCAATATAGGTTCAGATTTAGGAAAAGATTTTGATGAAACTGTAAAGAAAGTTAGTAAAGAAATGAATAAGAATAAGGATGGATTTCCAGGGCTTTATGGATTGTCATCATTAAATTTGCTATTTAAGTTGGTTCCTTTTAAAGCAGCAAAAAAATTAATAAGTAAGCACTACGGAAATCCTATGATTGGAATGACTAATATAGGAATAATTAATTCTGATAAGCTTGTATTCGGCAAAACACGAGTAGAAGATTCTTTTATCACTGGATCAATAAAACATCCGCCGTATTTTCAGTTAGCTTTAACGAGTTTTAAAAATTCAATAACGTTTAGTGTTAATCTATACTGTTCAAAAGATGTGGATGGAAAATTAATAAATGAGTTTTATTCTTTGCTTGATAAGGAGCTTCAAATTGGATAGAAATTGACACTGATTTAGAACTATTAGAATATTTAGAACATCAAACTGAATTACGGCTTTTTTTAATCATATTTATAATTCATATCTATTTTTTATTGTAATATCTTTGAATGATATTTTGGATAGTTTCGTTGAAACGTTCAGTTGATAAAGGCTTTAGGATATAGCCTTTGGCACCAGATGAGATGGAGTCAATTACAAGTTGCTCCTGACCTTGAGAAGTAACCATAACAATAAGTGCATTAGGATCAGCTTGAATTATTCCTTTCACAGCATAAATTCCATTTAAATTTGGCATTGTAATATCCATAGTTACTAAATCAGGTTTGAAAACAGAATATCTACTTATGGCTTCTTCTCCGGTTTTTGCAGTGGCAACTACTGTATGGCCCATATCAACGAACATTCTTGACAAAGTCATAATCATAATTGCAGAATCATCAACTATCATTACATTAAGATTTTTCATAATACTCGCTCTCCTTTTTACTAAAAAGTGGGTTAAAGAAAAAACGCTTAGGTACAATACAGAAAATTGACATTTTACCCAATTCAGTAATAATTTCTTTCAAATATACTTTTTTATTATTACATTTTTTAATATTTGATGAATTAATAGCTACTATTGGAACAGATAGTTGAAATACTTTATTTGTTTGCTCGAACTCTGAAAGAACATTTCCAACTATTATATTTATCATATCACAAGAAGTTTGTTTTATGAAATATTGAAGGTCAATATTTTCGATAACAATATTTTTAGTATACTTTCTAAAAATTTCATTTATAAGGTGAGCATCATAACTGAAAACTAAGGTGGTTTTATAGAAATTATAAATATTTATCACTGATGTTAGATTCCTTAAATTTATTGCGTTGTCTATTAGCGGAGGGGTTACTACTTTTATAACTTTAATTTCAAGTTCACTTTGTAACAATTCAATATTTCGATTCACAGTAGCTATTATAAAACTTTCCATATCAGCATAAGGTTTCATAAATATTTTCTTTGAGGAGTTTGAATATTTCTTCATTGTAACACCTCCGATACTTGAAATGAAAAAATAAATTTTGTGCCTTTTCCAAGAGAAGTTTCTATTTTTACATTGCCATTTATTTTTTTCAATTCGCACATAACAGCATCTAGACCATATCCTCTTCCAGAGATTTCTGTTACAGCTTTTTTTGTAGAAAAGTTATCTGAAAATAGCAATTCTAACAATTCATTTTCACTTAGGGTTGAAGCAACATCTTTAGAAAAGAATTTTTTATCAATTGCTTTCTCTCTAACCTTATTTATATCAATACCTCGTCCATCATCTTGTATGGTAATAGTAATGGAATTATTAATCTGCTCAATACTGCAGGATATACTACAAATCTGGTTCTTTGCAGTATCAATTCTTTCATCAGGAGTTTCAAGTCCATGGTCAACAGCATTTCTAAAAACATGAAGCAAGCTTTTTAAAAATGAAGAATATTTATTTGGGTCAACTAAACAATTAGAGCCTTCAATCTTAAAATTGTACATGCTTTTACCAAGTTTTTCAGAAAGGCTAAAGGTATAATCAGGGTATGGACTAAGTATTTCTTTTATACTTTTATAATGTAGGGTATTAATTATTTTTGTGGCTTCAGATACAAGTGGATTTAGTAATTGCTTGTTTAAATTATTAATAATTTGAGAAGATTCCTGCAACTTTATAAGTTGAGATTTTTTTATATATATTTTACTTTCTTCATTAATAAAGCCTTCACCAAGAATTTCAGTAATTATTTTTATATCTTTCTCAAAAGCAGAGAGTATATCATTTTGCTCTAAAAGACTAATTAAATTAATATTATCTTGGTTTTTAATTAATTTTGATAATTCACTCTCAAATTTATGAAGATCTTGTGGTGTATTGATAAAATTAAGTTGTAAAAAAGTTCCCTTAAAAGTATGGATACTTCTATATATTTCTGATAATTTCTTATCGTTAGCTGAATCTGTTTCAACAATTTCTGTATACCCACTTTCAATAAATAGTTTGTATGAAGAAATTAAATCTAAAAAGTCATTTTTATTTGTAAAAGTAGATACAATAAATTTTAGTCTACCTTGCTCTTGTATAATTTTTTCTTCTAGTTGTCTTTCATGGGTGATATCTGTTAGTATAAGCATCACATTTAAATTTTCTAGTACTTTATACTTCACTTTTATAAATCTATTACCGATATTTATAACTGAAGGCAAAAGTGAAATTAGCATTTCCTTCTTATAGTCATCATCAGAGGTTGTAATCATATCTATTGTTTTAGTAAAGGAGTTAATTATATCCTTGTTATCAGAAAAAAGCAGTGTCAATACATTTATTCCAGATATCTCCTTTGAAAAAATTACTTTGCATTCACTACTGTATTCTGAATCAATAATATATTCCTTATCGAAGGTTAAAAAACCTTCACCAGAATTGTCTAGAAGGGAATAGACTTTTATCAATAAATTGTTTAACTCTGTAGTTCGTTCTTGGACCTTTTGTTCAAGGCTATTGTTAAGAAGCTCAAGATCTTTATACATTTTAGCATTGTCAATAGATATTGACAGTTGAGAAGAAACTAACTTTAAAATTTCAATTCGCTCTTTACTAAAAGCACCTTCAATAAGATTATTTTCAAGGTAAATGATTCTAGTTAAATTCATTTTGCTAATTATTGGCATACATAAAATTGATTTAGGTGTGTTTTGAAGAAAATACTGGTCATCCATAAAGCCTTCATTACTAGAAGGATTGTCCAATATTAATATTTCTTTTGAGTTTAAAACAAAATTAATGACCTTTCGAGGTATATTATCATATGTGTAAAAATTAAGGTTCAGATTTACATCTAGTTTATTTTTTTCTGATGAGCCTTCTGCGGAAATTATAAAATTATCTCTCTGTTTGTTTAAGAATATAACCCTTTGTGCACCAGAGTTTTCAAGAAGAAGATAAATAAGCTTTTTCAAAAGTTCCTCAAGGATTATTTCACCTGAAATTGCTTGAGTAGCTTTTAAGATAGTGGTAGTGTCTAAAAGTGCTGAAGTATCTTTAGCTGATGTTGAATCTAAATTATTAGTAACTTTTAGATTTTCTCTTTCATGATTTGAATAAAGAAGAAAAGTATATTTATTTTCTAAGTAAGTTACTTTGGAGGTAGCGCCCCATAGAAGATAGCGATATATAGCTGCTTCCATATAAAACCGTGCTAATTTTATATTTTCTCTTGAAAGATAAAATTTAGATAGTAACTCATATGCAAGAGCCTCATCTTGAATGAAATTATTTTTACTAGCTGCATCAATGGCTTTATTATAGTACTCAATAGCCAATAAATCCTTTTTAAAAACTCTTGATTTTTCTGCTTCAACAAGATAATACTTATGCAAATAGTTCATAGGAGCATAATGAGACCATTTCTTCATTTTCTTTTGATTAGCTGAGATTTGTTTTATTGCAGCTGATTGTTTAATATGTGATAAGTTTGAGAAATCAGCTAGTTTATTGAGTGAAGAATAAAAACAGTGAAAGGGAACGGCTACTGTTGATTTTAAGCTTTCTATATACTTTTCAGCTAAATCACTATTTATGGCGCCATTTTCATAGTCTTCAAACAGATAACATAATATTAACTTTATGCTATACACAGAACTAAAAGCAGTTGTATCCTTAGCTTCAATATGGAGAGGAAGCATAATATTTTCGTCATATATTTCTCCAGCAAGACAAACGGGGTTGTCAGTTGGAGTCTTAAGGTTATGTGTCATCTGACACATCATTTGTGTAAGGTAAAGTGGCAGTTCTTGCTTTAACTTTTTTATACTCTCAATAAAAGCTAAAGCTTCTATTTCAAGTTCTTCTAAATTTTTACCTGCGTAAAAGGATTTATTACAATAATAAAACCCATTATATGCCGCGAATTCAAGATTACCCACATCTAGACCACATTCATAGCCTTCTTTAAATAAAGGCAAAAGATCACTTATATGCTCTTTCCAATGGGATATAAAAGCATTGTTAATAAAAATAACTCCTGGTTTTTGTTTTTTTGAATTTAGTTTTTCAACTAAGTTTGAAGCAAGCTTTCCAAAACGATACCCATTCTCAATGTCTCCAATTGCACAAAGGATAAGTCCATAAGTAGCATATAAATATGGAGAATCTGCAGAATTACCATATTTAAGAAATATGCCTATGGCTTCTGTAATAATTGAAGATAAAAGAAAAGTATCAGATCTATAAGAAATTGGACCAATAAGAGTAAAAATAGAAATAATTGCAGAACAATATTCGTTAGTCATTAAAGGTAAGTCTATAAGATCTTCAATATTAACTTTTCGCAAAGAAAACTGAGTTTTTTGAGCTTTATAAAGGTTTCTACCTTAGAAGGTTTCTTTTGCAAATTAAGACCAAATTCATTAAGCATATTCAGAGATGTATCTACACCTTGGGGAATATTTCCTTGAGATACATAAGCTTGAATTATGATTTTATTAACAGCAAATTTATCTAGAATATTTTTACCATGAGTATCAACTATTTTTGCTAGCTGAAGCATAATATCAATATTACCAATAAGATATGCAGTTTCAGTGGCTTCAGTATATAAGGACAAACTTAATTGGTATTGAGTTTGCCAACAGTCTTCTTGTAATAATACTATTCCAATTTGGAAATATTGAGAGGCCAATTCGTAAGCCGTAGCCTTTTTTGCTCTTTTTCCAGCTTTAAGTTCTAGCTCAGCAAGCAGTTCTCTTTCTTGGAGAGAACTAATTAATTGGATTCCAAAATTGTAATGATTAACAATATCAAATAAATTGGTATCATAATTTCCATCATTGATATTTGCTAGAAGAAGTCGACCAATCTCTAAGTGAAGATTATTTATTCTGTCAATATCTATCAGTGTATTTGCAGCTTGCTGTATTTTATCGTGCACAAAATGGAATCCAATATTGGGACTGGAATTAGTTGTTTTTTCATCAATTAGTACTAAACCTTCAAGTACAGCTTCCTGCAGAAGGGTATAAGTAAATTCAAGACTTTTCTTGCTAATGTAAGAAAGAAGATTTAAATCGAAACTATTTCCTATTAAAGAGGCTAAGGTTAGTAACTCCTGAGCAGGTTTAGATAAGTTTTTGATTTTTTCTAGCAAAAGTTCTATAACATTATCAGTAATGTCTGCAGTTTGTATTAATCTTAGATCCCACTTCCAAATTCTTTCATTAAGGTCAAACCAAATTAAGTCTTTTTCGTACAATAGTTGTAAAAACTGGTTAAGAAAAAAGGGATTTCCCTCTGTTTTATTTAGGCATAATTCCGCAAGAGTGCTTGTTTCTTCTGCAGTGCAGTGAAGTGTTTCACTAAGGAGTAAGGATATATGTTCTAGCTGTAAGGGTTTAAGATTCATATTGTGAATATCTATTCCTGATTTTATAATCATGTCTAGAGTAAGCATTAGCGGATGAGCCGAATAAACTTCATTATCCCTATAGCTCATAATTATAAATAAATACAAAAATTCTTGATTAATAACAAGATTTTTCAGTAACTTTAGTGTGATTAAATCACACCACTGCATATCATCTAGGAAAATGATAAGTGGATGTTCATTGGAGCATAAGCATTTTATGAAATTTGAAAAAACAAAATTAAATCTATTATCAGTTTCATTTGGAGTGAGGGTTGGGACTTCAGGTTGAGCTCCAATGATTAGCTCTAAAGATGGTATTATATCTATTATTATCTTAGCATTTGGTTTAAGACCATCTAAAAAGGTATTTTTCCAGTTAGTAATTTGTTCTTTACTACTAGAGAGTATTTGATGTAAGATTCCTTCAAATACTTGATTTAAAGCTGAATAGCTATTATTATAATTTAATTCATCAAATTTTCCTTTACCAAACAAACATTTATTTTTAATTAATGGTTTACGAATTTCATTTACTAAAGAGGATTTTCCTACCCCAGAGTATCCAGAAACAGTAACAATTTCAGTGAAGCCTTTACTGACAGCTTCAAGGCTCAGTAGAAGAGTTGCTATTTCCACATCTCTACCGTAAAGCTTTTGAGGTATAATGAATCTATCAGAAATATCATGAGATCCAATCTCAAAGTCTATAATTTCTCCTGTTTCCTTAAGCTCCTCTAAACATTTCTCTAAGTCGTAAATAATTCCTATGCTGCTTTGATATCTATTCTCAGACATTTTCTCTAATAACTTCATAATTATATCAGAAATTGCTTTTGGAATTTGTTTTTGAGCATGACAAGGTGGAAGGGGCTCCTTTGCAAGATGACAATACATCATACCCATATCATCTTCAGCTTGAAAGGGAAGATACCCTAAAAGTACCTCATATAGAGTGATTCCTAATGAGTAGAAATCAGTTCTATAATCAACAGATCGATTCATACGTCCAGTTTGTTCAGGAGAAATATAAGAGACATTACCATCAATTTTCTGAAAGTTATCTATAGTTCTATCGCTTTTCCCTATTAAAGTAGCTATGCTGAAATTTGTGATTTTAATTTCATTATCCACAATAATATTGTCTGATGAAATAGCATTATGGATAATATTGGATTTATGAATTTCTGAAATAGCTTGAGTTATTTCTATTGCAATTTTAAGGAATTCAACTAGAGTTGGTTTGTTACTACAAAAGAATTGTTTTAAAGATTGATTGGAGTAGTCTTCCATTATCAAAATTGGAAGATTATCAATTTCCTTCATCTCAAAAATTTTTATCACATACTTACTTTGTATCATTTGATTAAGCTCATATTCTTGCTTGATTCTTATTATGTGAGAAAGATCCGGATAGGAGGTATTTATTTGTTTTATAGTTACGGGAAGATTATCACTTACTCGAAGGGCTTTGTAAACTACAGTTTTTTCATCATAAAATATTTTTTCCTTGAAAATATAGTCAGAAAGCTGATACATACTTTATCCTCCTTAGTCTAAAAACATCAAATATAAAAAAATATATATAAAAATCCTTCTAAAGGAATTATATTAGATAATTCAGTTAGAAGGATTCTTGTATTTTCAGATAAATTTATTACAAAATATGTTGTTAAATAACTTATGAATTATTGATATAGATTTATTATAATATTATGAAAATAATTTGTAAATAGATATTAAATGGTAGTATTCTAAGCATTTTTTTTATTAATTCTAGGTTTGATTTTATCACTGAATAAGGCAAAGAATATACCGGGTAGTAAAATTAGTGAACTACATTTAAAGGTAAAACTGAAGGAATTAACTGTATGAGTTTTAAATTTTTCCTGGATAATAGGCCAGATTTTCTTTGTTTCAGTTTTTTGTGTAGCAAAGCTTTGCTTGATTCTATCTTGCATTATAGGTGGATCGGTTTTTAGTGCTAGCTCTTCTGAAGCATCTATTTTTTTCAAAACATCGCTTAGATTAGTACTTTTACTTTCACTAGATTTCAATGATGAAACCATACCATCTTTAGCTTTGGCATCAAACACTGTATCTGCCTGCACAATTTTAATAGCATTATCCTTTGCATGAGACATCTCTGTATCTATATTTGAAGTGAAAATAGTTAGAAACAAAGCAACTCCAAGAACAGTACCAAGGGTTCTTGTCATATTATTAATTCCAGAGGTTATTCCAATTTTGTCAATTGGAACATTTTTTATCATTGAATTCATTAGAGTGGACATGCATAAACCCATTCCTAGACCTGATAATAATAATCTTATTATTATGTCACTATTAGAAGAATTCTGTGTAAGGAAGCTATATGAAAAACAACCTAGTGACAATAAACACATACCTAACGCGCTAAGCCATCTTCCACTAATCTTTTTAACTAACATAGTAGATAGCATTGAAGAAATTATGGATCCTATGGACATTGTAGATATTATAAGTCCCACGGTCAATTGGTCTAGTTCCTTAACCTGTGTCAGGAAAAAAGAAAGAAAGTAAGCACTAGACATCATACCTAAACCAAGTAAAAATAATGATATTGCTCCATTAGTAAAGGGTACTATTTTAAATAAATTTAGAGGTAGCATAGGTTCTTTAGTTTTAAACTCTATTACCACAAATAGTATAAAAGAAACAGCTGATATTGCAAATAGTGATAATATAAATGTTGATGACCAGCCTTTATCATTTGCTTTTATTAGTGCAAGAGTTAGGCAAAACATGGCAGATGATATAGTTAAAATACCAGCAAAATCAATACTCTTGGGTGCAGTAGGATCATAAGATTCCTTTATGAACTTCAATGTAAGCAATACACATATAATACCTATTGGAACATTAATAAAGAATATATATCTCCAACTAAAATATTCAGTTAAAATACCACCAAGAGCTGGTCCACAGGCTGCTGCCAGTCCTGCAAAGGCACCCCAAAGTCCCATTATCAATCCTCTTTTTTCTGGTGGAAATATATCAACCGCAAGTGGAACAGTAACTGGAACTACAAATGCAGCAGATAGTCCTTGAAGTACCCTAAAGAAAATTAGCATTTCTATAGAATTAGATAATCCTGCCAGTAGGGAAGATGTGGTAAAAATAAATACTCCGAAAATAAATAATTTTTTTCTGCCAAATCGGTCTGCAAGGCTTGAAGCCGTAATTATTAATACCGCAAAAGCTAGGTTATAGCCATTTACCACCCAAGAGATATGATTCATAGTTGTATTAAAGTGCTCAGTCATTTTTGGTAAAGTAACATTTACGATAGTAGTATCAAGTAAAGCCATAAAAAATCCAAGTATTACAGCTAAGAATGCAATAGGTCTATTTTTTGTGTTGTTCATAATAACCTCCTGTTATAAAAAAATTTAATTTGTAAATATAAGAAATGAATTGATATATAATAAACTACTATAGAGTAGAGTGATTGTTTATAAAATATAGAAAGCATTAACACTTTCCATAAAGTTTATTTATCAATTGGCAGATTATAGTGCTTCAATACTTCATCTGACCATTTGTCCAAAAGTTCGTATAACTCTCTATATAAACCCATCAAAATACGTGCACCCTCAGGCTTATCTAGTTTAGCTTTTTCTTCATGACTTAATGCTACCATAGTTTTACGTTCAGAAAATTGCTTTTTAAAGTCTTGAAGACGGGAATTCCTTTCATCTTCTGGCAATAGTCCTATGTTAACTATAAATGCACTGAAATCAAAATAGAAATTACCCATATGATTTGAACTGTATTTCATAAGTTCATGAAAATATAAGCAACCTTTTTCATTAATAGAATAAATTGTTTTCTCTGGCATTTCACTTTCTTTTACAATTCTAGAATCTAAGTATCCATTTTCACTTAATTTAATTATATTTTTATAAATGGAAGGGTTGCTTATTTTTAACCAGTAGTGCATATTCCAGCTTTCAAATTCTTTAACCATTTCGTATGCACTTTTCTCTCCATACTTTAGATAACCAAGGATTATAAGATCTATTGACGACAAATTAACCACTCCTTTATAACTTATACTACTATAAAGTATAGTGATATATACTATATCTGTCAAGTGTGAATTATTTCTATATCGCAAGTCTCTTTAAAGATAGTTTTTAACTAATGGCAATAACATTAGTTTTAGACAAATGGTATAATTAAATAAAGGTTATGAGTATTTAATTTTGCACTTAAAATCAATAATTAGGAGAATTGAAAAATGGATATTTATGATTTGGTAATTAAAAATGGAGTTCTAATCAATGTAGAAAAAGAGTCTACAAGTAATGAAAAAATAGGAATAATTAAAAACAAGATAGTTGCAGTTACTTCCGAAGAAATACAAGGTAAGGTAACAATAGATGCAAAAGGTTGCATTATTTCTCCGGGTTTTATTGATGTTCATGCACACCTTGAAGGTCATTTAGAAAGTGGAAAGCTTTCTGCACTACAAGGAGTTACCACATCAATAGGTGGTAATTGTGGAATTAGTCCAATTCATACAAAAAAATTTTTGGATGCACAGGATGAAAAAGGATTCATTATTAACCAAGCTGAGTTAGTTGGGCAATCAATATCTCTCAGAGAAGCGGTAGGTATCAGCAGTCCATATTTACCTGCCAGTGGGCATCAAATTTTAGATATGGCTGTTCTTATAGAAAAATCCTTCCAAGAAGGTGCAATTGGACTTTCTTTTGGTTTTGAATATGCACCTGGATCTTCCTTTGAAGAAATGAAAACTTTGTTTAGCATTTCTGAAAAATATAAGAAAATCATTCCAATACACACAAATATAAAGGGACCTAGAGATTTAGATTCATTAGCGGAAATAATAGATTTGGCTGAAAGCACAGGAGCTCATATTTTAATAGCCCATTTTGTATATCAATATGGAAATGGACTGATGACAGAGGCACTTGAATTGGTAGACAAAGCTAGAGATAAAGGGATTAAGGTATCGGTAGACAGTGGCATGTATACAGATTTTGCAACCTTTATTGGATCTACCATATACGATTTAGAAAACATTAATAAGATGGGATGGAAGTTCGAAAATATGCTTGTATCAACAGGAAAATATAAAGGTAGAACTCTTACCACCGAAATATATAATGAACTAAGAAGAACAAAACCTAAAGAAACAGTAATATGTTTTACAGGAATTGAGGATCAAATATATGAAGCATTGGAAAAGAATTATGTAATGCCATCTTCAGACACTGGTTCCAAGCCTAAAGCTCACCCTCAAGGTGCAGGTACCTTCCCACGCTTTTTTAGAAAAATGGTTAGGGAGAGAAAAAGCTTAACAATTATTGAGGCTGTAAAGAGATGTACATTGCTTCCTGCTGAAACTTTTGGACTTGAAAACAAAGGTAGGATTTGTGAAGGTTCAGATGCTGATATTGTTATTTTTGATATAGATAAAATTACGGATAAGTCTGCATTTCTAGGCAGGGGTGAACCAGATGCTAAGCCTGAAGGAATAAATTATGTTATTGTAAATGGACAGATTATTGTAGAAGAAGGTAGTATAGTAAATAATGTTTTGCCCGGGAAAACTATCCGCGCTTAATAGAAGGATGAACGTATAATTATTGATTAAGTAAATACAACATATATTATAAAATCGAAAAAACAACATGATATATTCCGCTAAGAGATATTTCGCTGCATAAAGAAAGACTAAGCTGGCTAATTTTCAAATTGCTATCCACTCAAAACTGGCTATCGCTCAAACATTTCGTGGACTTAACGCAATTCAAAAATTAGCCAGCAAAGTCTTTCTAGTACTTGCTCAAACTATCTCTACGCCGAATATATCATGTTGTTTTTTTGCGTTTAGATATTATATATCAGGATATAAGTTTGTAATTGGAAACTTGATGCACCCATAATCCTTAAAGGTAAACTATTAAGAGAAGCAGGCTCTGATCTTTGACAAGACAAAATGAACAAGAATTTATTTATTTAATTTAATAGTGGTACTCTTGTCTTTCATAATTTTCACATTAGATCCATCATAGGTTCCAATCATAATATCTTTGCATGAACCAATCTTAAAAATTTGTACATTCTCATTATGATTATAATATTTTTGCCAAAGAAGATTAGCTTTTTCATCGTCTCCTTTTCCTTCTACAGCTTTTCCGTCGGCGGTTACATAAAGAGGTAAACTGAACCAGCTATTACCTGAATTTCCCTTCCCAAAATATTGTGAGTGAAATTTAACTATTAAATAATCACCATCCATAAAATAATTTGTTACATTAAGGCAGCTATCTTCATTATTTTTCAATAATATAGGATGTACTTTATTTATATCTAATTTAACTGCGGGCAGTTTTCCAGTATCATTGGCATTCCGTGTTGAATAGGTTGGTATAATAGTTATACTTTTCATATTGTTATTTGAAATAAAATTTGATTCCCAAGACTTTGCATCGCCGCCTCCATTCTCTAAGTCCAGAACATTACCTTTGTCATCTAGAATAATAAAAGCAAAGAAAGGGTCTTTGTCTTTATTAAAGTCTCCACTACCTTTAATTTGTACTGTTAGTGGAGAGATTGTCGCAGAAGTGATTTGGCCTTTAACGCCTGCTACTTCAATAGGAGTGTTAATCTTTGCCTCATGAGTTTTTGAAACTTGAGTACTTTTGTCAAGAAAGAAGTTGGCACCCCAAGTACCTTGTCTTCCATATAATTCGGACACATTCAACTCAATATTCATTTTATTTATTGCAGTCATGTCCTTTGACCAAGGAATTTTTTTTACAACATGAACTGTATTGTCATCAATAGACTCACAAGAAGCACTTCCACCAGCATAGACGCCTTCACCATTTATTTTCATTTGTAAGTTAGTAAAATAAAAATCTGAAGAAGCATTGGATATTTTTTCATTATAATTTTTAACAGTGTAATTTAGAAAAAGCATTGTGTTATCAGCCACAGCACTCTCGAAAGTTACATCAATACCATTACAAGAGCTTGTTTTACCTATAGGCACCTCATAATCGGAATATTGCTTATTTGTATTAACCAATTCCTTGTGGAACAAATCATTTAATACGGGAATATTAGCTGCTAAAGCGGGGTTTATCGATAGAACTGTAGCTGAAGAAGCGCATATAATAGCAAAAACAGCAGCTGCAGCAATTTTTTTCTTAACTGGTATTCTTTTTTTGCTTATAGATTTAACAATATTATTTCTAAAGTTTTCTTTTTCTGTTTCGCTTATAGATAGTTCTTCAAATTCATTTTCATTTATGTCAATATTATTGAACATCTCATAAATATCCTTCATATTAAACCACCTCCAAATTTAAATTTAATGCTTTTTCTTTTAACTTTCTTTTTCCTCTGTAGATTCTATTATCTACTGAAGATTTGCTTACATTAAGCTTTAATGCTATATCTTCAGATTTATAACCAAGAAAAAATTTCAGTATAAAAATTTCCCTATCAAGAGGCTCCATTGAATTAATAAGCTTAATTAAGTTTTCTTGGTTTTCCATTACAATAAAATCATCCTCCGCGGAGAAATTATTTGGAATCTCTATAAAATCTAAAACAATTTCGCAATTTCTCATTTTGCTCCTGTAACAATCAATGGCTTTAAATTTTGCAATAACATAAACCCATTTTTTAAAACTCGTAGCATCAGCACCTCTGAATTTACTTGCATTATTCCAGACAGATAGAAAGACATCATTTATACACTCTTCAATAAGCCCTTCGTCACCAACTGGTCCAAGAACTTTATATACGGTTCCCTTTACTAAAGGAAGATAGTTGTCCAAAATGTATAACAGAGCATCTTCTTTTCTGTTTTTTAGTCTTCGAATATAATTATTTTCATTAGATATCATAAAATATCTCCTAACTTTAAGCATTGTTGTAAAAGCTTTTACACCTAATATAACGAATGAAAAATTTTTTATTCGCATATTTTATGCAACAGTTTGATTTTATGTTCAAAATTAAGAAAATGCAATATATGGATAGGGGAGAATTCAATGGAAAATGGGATAAACGTGTTTTGATTAAAATAATTGGAGAATAATGTACATTATTATTGCAATATTTGTAAAAAAGAATTATAATGAAAAAGTTGGAAAAAATATATTACAATTAATAAGGGAAATGAATATGAAGAAGAACATAGAAGAATTAAGAGAATTATTATATAAAATTTTAGATTCAGCTGAGTACAACTACGAAGAAGTCTTAACTCTTAGTCAAGAGTTGGACGAACTCATAGTACATCATTATAAACGAAACATAAAATTATCAAACAAGGTAACGTTAGATTTAAATTAATCTAGCGTTTTTTTATAGGTTTAGTAACAGGTTAATTACCCCAATACATTTGAATTTAGTACTTTAAAGTAAGTATCACTTTAAAGTACTAAATTTTTTTGTTGTTTTCTGGATTTACATTAGATATAATAATTTTGTAACAAGAGTTTTTATTAGGATAAATAAGATTAAAATGGATTTACTTATTTACCTTGTTTGGGAAATATAATGTGTTTCTCTATAAAATAACTAAATGAAAATAGGAGTGATTTATTAATGTCTAATGTTAGGTTTTATTATGAAGAAAATAAAGTTCCGCTTGAAATGCATAAGGTTCGTATAGTGCAGAAATTGAATCTTGTTCCTATCGAACGTCGTCTGGAGGCTATTAATGAAGCTGGAAATAATACTTTCTTATTGAAGAATGTAGACGTTTTCATGGATATGCTTACAGACAGTGGTGTAAATGCTATGAGTGATAAGCAAATTTCTGCAATGATGGTTGCTGATGATAGCTATGCTGGATCTGAAACTTTTACTAGACTCTATGATAAAATTGTTGAGATTTTTGGAACAGAATACTTCCTACCAGCTCATCAAGGAAGGGCATGCGAAAATATTATATCTCAGACCTTTGTTAAACCAGGAACCATAGTTCCAATGAATTACCATTTTACTACCACTAAAGCTCATATTGTTATGAATGGTGGATCAGTAGAAGAACTTATTATTGATGAAGGATTGGAAGTAAATAGTGACTATCCTTTTAAAGGCAATATGGATATTGCTAAACTGAAAGCATTAATTGAAAAGCAGGGTGCAGAAAAAATTGCATATGTACGTTTAGAAGCAGGAACCAATTTAATTGGTGGACAGCCATATTCCCTTGAAAATATGGCTGAAGTACGTAAGGTATGTGATGATTTTAAAATTATGATTGTTTTGGATGCAAGTCTTTTGGCTGATAATCTTTATTTTATAAAAACTAGAGAAGAGCAGTGTAAAGATATGAGTATTCGTGAAATTACTCGTAGAATGGCAGATCTTTCAGATATAATTTACTTCTCAGCTCGTAAACTTGGATGTGCTCGTGGTGGTGGTATTTGCACAAAGAATAAAGAATTATATGATCAAATGAGGGATTTAGTTCCACTTTTTGAAGGATTTTTAACCTATGGTGGTATGTCTGTTCGTGAGATGGAAGCTATAACTGTAGGTTTAGATGAAACAATGGATGAAAATATGATCAACCAAGGACCTCAGTTTATTGAATATATGGTTCAGGAACTTGAAAAAAGGGGAGTTCCAGTTATTACACCAGCAGGTGGATTAGGCTGTCATATTAATGCTATGAAATTCCTTGATCATGTACCTCAAACACAATATCCTGCAGGTGCACTTGCTGCAGCGCTTTTCATTGTTAGCGGAGTTCGTGGAATGGAGCGTGGAACTATTTCTGAGGCAAGGGATGAAAATGGAAATGAAACTTTATCCAACATGGAACTTTTAAGACTTGCTTTACCTAGACGAGTGTTTACACTTTCACAAGTTAAATATGCAGTTGATAGAATATGTTGGCTTTATGAAAACCGTAAAATGGTTGGAGGATTGACTTTTGTAGAAGAACCAAAAGTTTTACGTTTCTTTGTTGGAAGATTGAAGCCTGTTGATGATTGGCAAATAAAATTAGCAGCTAAGTTTAGAAAAGATTTTGGAGATAGTTTATAACATAGACATGCTAGTGCTAATGTAACAAATAATTTAATAGAAATTGTTTATATATAAAAGATAAGTATATTATAATTAGTATAAGGTAGAGGTTCATTATTTTAGAATCTCTACCTTTAACTATTTATAGTAAAGGAGATTTAGAATTATGAACTATAAGCTTCAGCCTATTGAAGAAGATGAATTTAAAAGGAAAATAAATATACATTTTAATAATATTAACCATGGGTTAGATAAGTACAGCAATTATTCATTAAAGTGTATAAACGAAGATTCTAATGAAGAAAAATTTATAAATTTTATTGAAAAAGCTTTTCAATTGAACGGAGAAGAAAATTCCTATGTAGATTTCTATCTAAGCAGGTTAAATGAAGAGGAAAAAAACAATTTAATGATGTTGCTTGAAGTGGAAGATAAAGCAATATTAAAAAAACTAATAGATCAACCTATATATAATACTATATATTATAGACTAAATTTTGAGATGATTCCTTTTTTAACCAGATTATGTACCAGAGAAGTACTTTTTTGCTCTTTCTATTTTACTAAATTCCCATGTACTATATGGGGAAACTACAATATGAAATTCCCAATATTTTTTGATGATGAAGTTAATGCTTGTGAGTATAAGAATATTGCTGAGAATTGCGAAATGCAAATGATATTTGCAGAATAAAGGTTGAAAAGCATTTAATATATCTTTATGATATAGTTATATTAGCAAACTTCAGAATTGTTAGACAATTATTGGTTATTGAATAATTTAAATGCTTAAAGGGAGAGGATTAAATTATGGATACATATAATTATGTTAAAAGCAATTTTGTGGGCACAGTTTTATTTAGAATAGAAATTATGGATGATGAAAAATATGATTTTAAATGTATTAGTATGAATAAGGCATTTGAAGATATTTTTCAAATTAATAAAATAAAGGCTTTGGGGCAGTCCTATACTGAAATTTTAGGGAGTAGTAGCAACTATTTAACAGCTCTTTTTATTGAAGTAATTCAAATGGACAAGGAAGTTTGTATAGAAACAGGCTGCCTTGTTATTAATAAAAAGCTTCGTGTTTGTGTTTTTAAAACAGATAATGATGTAATTTTGATGCAGGTTTATGATTTGGAGGAACAAAATGAACATTATAAGGAAGTATATAAATACAAGTTACTTTTTGATAATTCACTAGATAGTACAATAATATTTAAGGCAAGCGGAGAGATAATGGATTGCAACAGAGCAGCTTTAAGAGAATATGGGTATTTAAGAAGTGAATTATTAAAATTAAAAATATTTAATCTTACAAAGAAAAATGAAGAGCAATCTATGGAGGAAATAGATAGATTATGCAAAGAAAATGGAACAAAATTAGAAGAAGCACATTATAAAAAAGATGGATCAAAATTTCCTGTTGAAGTAAAATACATTGAAGTTGGGGTTAAAGATGGAAAATTAATATTTGCTATTATTAGGAATATAGCTAATGAAAAGCAAAAGAATAAGGAAATTGAAAGATTATCTTTAGCAGTTGAACAGTCTTCAAGCCCAGTTATTATTACAGATAGTTGGGGTAATATTGAATATGTTAATGATAAATTTCAAAGAATAACTGGCTACAATAAAAGTGAAATTATAGGTAAAAGGCCTGAAATATTGGGATCCGGATTTCCATTTGGTAAGGTCTATAAAGAAATGTGGAAAACCATTAAATTGGGTAACGATTGGATAGGTGAGTTTCGTGGTAAACGAAAAGATGGAACTGAATTTTGGTGGAGTGCGTCAATATCACCAGTAAAAGACAATGAAAATAATATTCTAAACTATCTAGCTGTTACGGAGGACATAACTGAAAAAAAGGAGTTAATTGATAACCTAAATAGAAAAAATAATGAACTAAACTCTACACTAGAAGTTCTAAAAAACACTCAAGTTAAGCTGATGCAGGATGATAAAATGGCAACTATTGGTCAACTTTCAGCTGGAATAGCTCATGAAATTAATAATCCCTTAGGATTTGTACTTAGCAACCTAAATACGTTAAAAAAATATATTTACAAATTTGAAGATACGATAAAAGAATATAGGAGTTTTAAGTTAACAATCTCAGATAAATACAATTCAGAAGTTGAAGCTGAAATAAAAGCTATTGAAGAAGTAGAAAAAGTCAATAAAATAGACTATATTGAAAATGACTTAGGAGAAATTTTTGGGGATACCAATGAAGGAATTGAGCGAATTAGAAATATTGTTAACGCACTAAGGAGTTTTGCCCATGAAAATTTAAATGATGATAAAAGTGATTATGATTTAAATGACGGTATAAAAAACACTTTAACTATTGCTAGAAATGAGACAAAGTACACTTCTAAAGTTTTCACTAACTTGTCAGATATACCTATGATAAGTGCAAATGGCGGAGAAATCAATCAAGTGCTCCTTAATTTAATTGTAAATGCATCCCATGCCATTAAAGAGAAAATGGAAAAGGAAAATACTGCAGGAGAAAACTATGGTAAGATAGAAATTACAAGTAACCATGACTCTAAGTTCGTATATTGCTCTATTGAAGACAATGGCATTGGAATAAAACAGGAGTATATTAACAAAGTTATAGAGCCATTCTTTACAACAAAACCTGTAGGGCAAGGATCAGGTTTAGGATTAAGCATTTCTTATGAGATAATCAAAACAAAACATAAAGGTGAGTTGATTATTGATAGTGTTGAGGGAAAAGGTACTAAGATAACAATTAAAATTCCCATTAAGTAATTTCTTGACAAAGAAATAAATTTGCAGTATCTTTAACATATAAATTTAATATAGCACATCTTCAGGGCAGGGTGAAATTCCCTACCGGCGGTTATAGCCCGCGAACCTTTTTGGTTGATTCGGTGGAATTCCGATGCCGACAGTAAAGTCTGGATGGAAGAAGATTAACATGGAAAGTATTATTAAAAGTAGTGCTTTGCTCTTTTTAGTTAAAAAAGCTCTGGAATTTTATATTTCAGAGCTTTAATTTCTATAATAGTAATATAATCTATGTGTATTTTATGCCTTGAGATGTAAATTCTCTAGGCTTTTTATTTTTAAAGAAGGTGAAGAATATGAATGAATTGTATATGAAAAGAGCTTTAGAATTAGCTAAAAAAGGTGAAGGTAAAGTAAGTCCTAATCCTATGGTTGGAGCTGTAATAGTAAAGGATGAAAGGATAATCGGAGAAGGTTATCATATGCGTTATGGTGGACCGCATGCAGAGGTAAATGCTTTTTCTAGTGCTACGGAAAATGTTGAAGGAGCAACAATATATGTAACGCTAGAACCTTGTTGTCATTTTGGGAAAACACCACCTTGCGTTAATGCTATTATTGACAATAAAATAAGTAAAGTTGTCGTAGGCGCTTTAGACCCTAATCCATTAGTTGCTGGTAAAGGTATCAAAATACTTAGGGAGCATGGAATTGAAGTGATAACTGGGGTGTTAGAAGAAGAGTGTATAAAAATCAACGAGATTTTCATGAATTACATTCTTACGAAGAAACCTTTTGTGATTATGAAATCCGCCATGACTCTAGATGGTAAAATTGCAACCTATACTGGAAACTCAAAATGGATTACAGGTGAGGAAGCAAGGAAAGAAGTTCACAAGCTAAGAAATAGGGTATCTGCAATTATGGTAGGTATAGGAACTATCTTAACAGATAATCCAGAGTTAACTTGTAGAATAGAAGACGGAAACAGCCCAAAACGAATAATTGTAGATAGCATGTTAAGAATACCTATTGATGCAAAAGTTATTAATTTGAAGGATGAAGTTTTAACCATTGTAGCAACTACAATAAAAGCTGATGAACAAAAAATCCAGCTTTTGAGAAGCAAGGGCATAGAAGTTCTAGTTATAGAAGAACACAATAGTAGGGTAGATTTGCAAAAATTAATGACTAGACTTGGAGAAATGAAGATTGACAGTATTTTGCTAGAAGGTGGAGCTACGCTAAATTATTCTGCGCTTGAAGAAGGTATCGTGGATAAAGTTCAATTTTATATTGCACCTAAATTAATTGGAGGAGAAAACTCTAAAACCCCAGTTGGAGGAGTTGGAATTCCATTAATGGATAATGCATTTAAAGTTTTTAAGTTGTCTGTAAGTACTATAGGAGATGATATTTTCCTTGAAGGGTATATTCAAAGGGGTGAGAAATAAATTTGTTTACTGGATTAATTGAAGCTATAGGAATAATTCAAGGTATTAAAAAAAGTGAAAAATCTTTGAAATTTACAATTACAATTCCAGAATCAATGGATTGTATAAACATAGGTGACAGTGTAAGTACAAATGGGGTATGTCTAACTGCTTCTAAAATTTCTTTAGCATACTTTGAAGCGGATGTAATGGCAGAAACAATAAGAAGAAGTAATTTAGGCGATTTAAAAGTAGGAAGCAAGGTTAACCTAGAAAGAGCATTGAAATTGGATAGTAGACTTGGAGGACATATTGTAACTGGTCATATCGATGGAACTGGAACAATTCTCTCTTTTGAAAGAGAAGATAACGCAGTGTGGATAACAATAAAAACTGGTACAAATATTCTAAAGTATGTTGTTGAAAAGGGATCTATCGCTATAGATGGAGTAAGCCTAACTGTTGCATATGTTGATAAGGAAGTTTTCAAGGTTTCTATTATTCCACATACAGGTCAAGAAACTATTTTGCTAAGCAAATCCTCTGGTGATGTAGTTAATCTTGAGTGCGACATAATAGGCAAGTATGTAGAGAAAATGCTTGGGTTAAATACAGATAAGATAGATAAAGTTGAAAGTAAAATAGATGCTGAGTTTCTTAGAAATAATGGATTTATGTAGAAAACAGGAGGTATAAGAAAATGAGTCAATTTAATACAATTGAAGAAGCAGTAAAAGACATTAAGGAAGGTAAAATGGTTGTCGTTATAGACGATGAGGATAGAGAAAACGAGGGAGATTTATTAATGGCAGCAGAAAAAGTAACTGGTGAAGCCATTAATTTTATGACTAAGTATGCAAGAGGACTTATATGTATGCCAATGAATGAAAAAAGGCTTAATGAATTAAATATAGGTGCTATGGTTGAGGAGAATACTGATAATCACAATACAGCATTTACAGTATCTATTGATGCTGCAGAGACCACTACAGGAATTTCAGCTCAGGAAAGAGCGTTGACTATTAAAAAAACCTTAGATTCTTCTGCAGTAGCTAGAGATTTCAGAAGGCCAGGACATATATTCCCACTTATGGCTAGAAAGGGTGGTGTTTTAAAGAGAGCTGGACACACTGAAGCAGCCGTAGATTTAGCAACAATTGCTGGATTACAACCTGCAGGAGTTATATGTGAAATCATGAATGATGATGGAACAATGGCGAGAACTCCTGAGTTGATTGAGTTTTGTAAAGAGCAAAATCTTAAGATAATTACAATTGCAGATTTAATTGCATATAGAAGACATACTGAAAAATTAGTTGAAAGAGTTGTAGAAACAAACTTGCCAACAGTATATGGGGATTTTGAAGTCTATGGATTTATAGATAAAATAAGTGGAGAACATCATGTAGCTTTAGTAAAAGGAGATGTATCTACAGAAGAACCGGTGCTTGTCAGAGTTCACTCTGAATGTTTAACAGGAGATGCTTTGGGATCAAGAAGATGCGATTGTGGAGAACAATATGCAGCTGCAATGAAAAAGATAGAAGAAGAAGGCAGAGGTGTATTGCTTTATATGAGACAGGAAGGCAGAGGCATAGGACTAATAAATAAATTAAAAGCTTATGCTCTTCAAGATAAAGGTATGGATACAGTGGAAGCAAATATAGCACTAGGATTTAAAGCTGACTTGAGGGATTATGGAGTAGGTGCTCAAATACTAGCAGATTTAGGAGTAAAACAACTTAAACTTATGACCAATAATCCTAAAAAGTTATCTGGCCTTGCAGGCTATGGAATTGAAATTGTAGAAAGAGTACCTATACAAATGAATCACAATGAAAAAAATGAAGTCTACTTAAAAACAAAACAAGAAAAAATGGGACATATGTTAAATTATTAAGGAGGTTTGTATTATGATTTATGAAGGAAACTTAATTTCAGAAGGTTTAAAATTTGGTATTGTTATTGGAAGATTTAATGAGTTTATTGGCTCTAAACTTTTGGGTGGAGCAATGGATGGGTTGAAAAGACATGGAGTAAACGAGGATGAAATTGATATTGCATGGGTACCAGGAGCTTTTGAAATCCCACTAGTAGCCAGCAAAATGGCTAAATCTGGTAAGTATGATGCGGTTATATGTTTAGGTGCAGTAATTAGAGGTTCAACTCCACATTTTGAGTATGTTAGCGCTGAAGTTACTAAAGGAGTTGCAAGCGTATCTCTTAACTCTGATATTCCTGTAATCTTTGGAGTATTAACAACAGATTCTATAGAACAGGCAATTGAAAGAGCTGGAACTAAGTCTGGAAATAAGGGCTATGATGCAGCTGTTACTGCTATTGAGATGGCGAATTTATTAAAGAATATAGGGTAATGAAAAAAGAAAGCCCCCATAGATTTGTGTAAATCAAGTCTATGGGGGTTTTTGAAGTTATTTCATATATTAGTATGAAAAGATTCGGGGGTGGTATCAAAATCTTAAGCTTAAAAATTATTTTATATTATTAGTACCATTTGTTGTATCGTTTGGCGTAAAGTTTTTATTAGTTGGAGTGTACTTGGTAAATAAGTAGCCTATTATGCCACCAAATGCACTAATTAAACATGTGATTATAGGTACTACTATATCCTTGTTATCCTTGAAATAGAATAAGGCAGTTGAAAGCACTCCTAAAATTAATATAGTTATTGCATATTCAAATTTAATATTTTTAAAAAAATTTTTCATTTAAAAAATCCTTCTTTCCCATATATTTTTGAATTATTAAAAGGTTATAATATAGCCATAATTTTATTGCATGAATTGTGACCATGTGACAGGTCCTACTATTCCATCTTTTGTTCCACTTTGATACGCCATAACCTTAGACTTTGTATTAGGACCAAAACTTCCATCAATATTAGCACCCACCCTATATTGAACATATCTTACTGCTGCCCCAGAACTATTCTGTTGAATTAGTGGAAATGATAATATCTGATTAGTAAGAGCAATCAACGTTGATATTTCTGTACTTCCCAATATAGGACCAAATTTATTTATAGCTGCAGTAGTCATTGGACCATTATCATTATCTTCTGCTAAGCCTGCATTAAACAGTCTATTAAGATTATGCTGCAAGTCCTTAACTGTGCCACCGCTTGTGTTGGTATTTGAAAATGACCCACCAGAACATGTATTAATCATAATTTGCACAGCCTGTCTGAAGTCATCCACGGTTTTTCCGTATTCTTGAAAGTATGCTATGGGGTCTTGATGATCTGTTTCGCCCCACCTATTAGATACCTCAGCGTGGCTAATTAAATTATCTTTAGTAACAGTTTTAATATTTATTTTATTTATAAATTTATAAGCAAAATACCAAGTTGCTCTATCCCAAACCTCTTGAAATTTACAGGGATCATGTGATGCTGGCACACATAATTCAACCTGCAAAAATTCATGATTTGAAGTAGGACCCGAGCCCCATGCAACTTCATTATCAGGAACAGTTTCAGTTATACTATTCCAATCAATAAAAGTATGGGCTGAAGCTTGTACATTATTATTGTTAAAATAAGCTTGTTCATTTTCATCTGTAGCTCCTTTTGTAGCTGTATCATGAACTACCATGCCAATGGGTGATAAGGTTTTACCTGATCTATTTTTTGATATAAAATTTTGATTAATTTGATATGACATCTTTACATCTCCTTTTATTGATTAGTAATAAAAAAGGTTGCTGCAATTGAAACTGCAACCGTTATTATTGTAGTTACTAATGATTCCCACCTTGTAGCAGGCTTTTCTTTAATTCCCTGTATAGTGGTATTAATATCTGCTATACTCTCCTTTATTTCGGTTAATATTTTAAATATCATTTTCGTCTGTTCCTCATTTACGGCTGTATTAGTTTCAAGTCTGTTTACCTTTTCTTTTAAGGTATTAAGTTCTAGCAATAAAATATCAACTTGCACCGCTGGTTTGCAATCATTACATCTTCCATCCATGGAGCACCTCTTTTCTTTTATCTTGTATTAAATCTCTTTATTTAAGTTTCTAAAGTATAAAAAAATAAGAAAAATGGAGAGAGTATAATAACATCATTTTCCATAAACATATTTCTTTCACTAAAAATTTTATATTAAATATATTGCTTTAAATTATTCAAGGCTTTCTTTTTAATCTTATTAATATACTGACGTGATACATTAAGCTTTAGAGCTATTTCTGATTCGGAATATTCATTTATAAATAAGTATGTAAGTAATTGCTTCTGTTTAATAGGAAGCTTGTCCAATAATTCATTTACGAATACCATATCATCAATATCATTGGCCGATTGCGTTAAATACATATCTTCATTTAATAATGTTTCGTTTGTGGTAATTTTACAATTTTTCTTGGATAATTCTATAAATTTATGACGTATAGATATAGATATA
The DNA here is from genome assembly GCA_963791805.1 of uncultured Clostridiaceae bacterium. Lineage (GTDB taxonomy): Bacteria > Bacillota > Clostridia > Clostridiales > Clostridiaceae > JACMJL01. The sequence goes on along the minus strand of CAWBTU010000003.1, from coordinate 342,011 downwards.
TATGATATAATTTCGCATTCATCTCTAACTTTATTGTTTTTATAAACAGGATAGGATTTTATTATTGCTATTAAAGCTATAGATAAATCGGATTCTGCTCCATCATACGCTAATTCTCTACTATATTTTTTTATTAGAGGCATAAACTTATTTATAATTTCTATAATAGAATCCTTATCACCTTGTTGAGATTTTAAAATAAGACTTATTAATTCATTTTCCATAGCAATCCCCCTTTGTGCATGTATGTATTAAAGAGGGAATTTTTGGAAAAATGTAAACCATATATGTATATAAGTACCAAATACAATAATGATTCTAACTTAATTTACTATTATATAAATTTACTTTGTATGTTTTGAAGAAAAATAGAAGCTTTAATCGTTGAAGGTAATAATAGGGGTAATGGTAGAATTCTGACTAAGAGAAAATTAGAAATTATGGTACTAACAATATCAATTACTTGTATGCAGGCTTTACGCCATGTTTGTAAGAAATGATGGTAATATGCAAATCATTGTTTGAGTATATAAGTAAACCCAAGTATCATAGATATAGCTTACTACCTCTATCTCTAATTTGTCAAATAATGACATAATACCATCCCACTAATTTTAAAAGTAACATCTTGCCTTTTAAGTAGTATTAAGCCATATATAAACCTTAATTATAACTACTTTATTTTTCTAGCAATAAGAGCTAGTGATTTACACCAGCTCTATATTTTAGTATAAAAAATTTCCACCACAACAAATTGTGGTGGAAACTCTTTTTTTACTTCAATGTTATGTTATGAATCATTGAACTAAGTTAGCGTTATTTTTTCTAGTTAAATGAACTTTACACTTTTAAGCATTAGGGAAAAAGAATGATAAAATTACCATTATTATTCCTATAATAAAATATAGCCATGTGCCTACTATATTATACTTTTTCAGATACTTATGAGCATCCATATAACCAAATTCAACATATTTCTTACTTTTATTTTAACAAATTTATCAACATCTCTTTTAAATATAACTATTAATATCCCGTTAAAAATAAGAAAAAGCCCAATAAGTAATAAAAAGTTATAAATTATATTTGGTAATACATTAGTTAAGCTTGCTATTATAATTAAAAAGATATATATTACATTGCATATAAAAAGCTTTGTTCTGATATTCATATTTTATTACACCCCTTCGTAACTTTCTTAGCTACTTGCGAAACAATAAGAACGTATATCCTACATCAATATGTATTGTACTAAAACCTTTACCTCCACCATTAATACTTTCACCATTAATTCCATTGTAACAGCCAAATAAGTAGTCTGCTCCAACACTTATTTCCGGAGTAGGTATATTTAATACAAATCCTGCGTCTCCCCCCCATCCAGATAAATCATTTAAAGATTTTGCATGATAATAACAAGTAAATTATGGTATAGTGTTGTCTAATATCCTTATATACGTCCATTAGAAAGATTGTTTTTTTACCTTCCATGCGTTAATGTCTTCATTTAAAACAAGCTTGTATAGCACATAAGAAGGCTGTAATGTGTATGTTGTTGCTAAGATACGTAACTTTATAGGGTTCTTGATTGTTGCCATCTTCCTTCAAATGACTTTTGAATTTCTCCACAAAATCTGTTGCCATGTCTATTCTCCTTTCATTTGGTTTTGCGTAAAAAAAAACGTCAAAAGGTGTTAGTACCAGTTGACGTTTTATAAGTTCATTTAATTAGCAGTAATCTTTTAGATGCTACTTATTTGGTAATTTGAAATATCACTAAAATTACTCATAACTAAAATAATTAAACATATAGTTCATAAGAATAGACTTATCTTCATATCAGTTTTTCTAATTAAAAAGAAATTTCCAAAATATTAATACTATCCCAATTATAATGGCCAGATATGCATTTACTCTGTTTAGCTTTTTATTAAATTTAGTAGCACTTTCAAATCCCAACTCCATTTTCCATCTGGATTTCTTTTCAGTATATTTATCAATTTCTTTGGCATGTGAAATAACAAACATCCCATTAAATATAAGAAAAAGTCCAAAGCTTACAGAAAAATATGATATCATAATGTCTTGCATAATAAAAATAAAAGTAGCATTAATAAGAAGCCATGTAGTCAAAAATATTAAATATTTTGTTTGAATTTTCATATAAAACATCCTTTAATAAATAATTAATTGTGTAACCAGAAAAATGTATATCCGACGTCTGTATGTATTTCAGGTGAACCTTTTATACCATAGTTCCCAGAAATTCCATAGACACCATTATGTGCTCCGAATAAATAATCAATGCCACCACTTCCAAAGTATCCAGGAGCTGAAAATCCAGCATCTCCTCCCCATCCTTTTATATTATATAGTGATTTTGTATTTTTATATCTTGAATACGTAACTGCAGCAGAACTTCCTGGTGTTGAGCCACCAAAAATCGGAGTAACTGCCAATGCTTTATGACCTTTATTGTCAAAAACGAATTGAACATTTATTCCCATTCTAATACCAAGTCCAGCTGATAATGAAAATCCTAATGCACGTACCTTAGTATTTTTTTGCACTTGCGCACCAACGTAATAGTTAGGTTGAAGTTTCGACCTTGCCATACCACCTAGAGGACCTGGTAGTGTGTTAGCATATGCTTTCTTATCTTCATAGACTAAAGAAGGCGCCGTTCTCCCTCTTCCTTCACAATCAAGTGCCATAAATCCACTAGAGTCATATTTATTTACAGCATTATTCTTACAATATGCAAATACATTTGCTCCAAGTAACTCTCCAACTTTACCAGCTATAGCATCTGCATTAACAAACCTCCCCCACTCAGGACTATAATACCTACTCTGTAAATAATACAACCCAGTCTCATTATCATACCTATAACCTTTGTATAAATAAGGATTCTTAACTCCTACCGTACTTGCCAAACTTCCTGTTGTAGATATTAACTTACCCCAAGTATCATAGGTATAACTTACAACCTGTGCTCCTGTCTTATCAAAGAGTCCTATAATATCTCCTTGGGCATTTCTGATATAGTAGTATTCTACACCATTCAGATTCATTGATACAAGGTCATTTGATGTGTCATAAGTATAATAAATATAGTCTATATTATTTGTTTCATAGGTTACCTTATCTCCTACAAGATGATAGTTTGTTGTAACTCCATTAACTGTTTTTGAGGTTCTTATGCCTCCATCATTATACTTATAGCTTATGGTATTACTGTTTCCAGTTATTCCTGCTAGTTGCCTGCCTTCTTCCCAGCTGTAGTTCCAGTTTGTAGGTTAAAGCGGTTTACTAGTGCACCATATTTGATATTTTCTTTGATTCTCTTTAAGAAAAGCCAACAAGTATTATTAGTACTCGTTGACTTTTTGTTGTTAGGTTCAATTAGTATTTGAATAGAGTTTCGACTGTATACTTATGATTTCCTAGAAAAGTGATCTTGTAAATCCCTTTCTATTTCACACCAAACACGTTTACACCTAAGATAAAACTTAGAATTTCAGTAAGCCCTATTTGTATTATTGTTCCTATAATGACAACTTTTAAAAAAGTTACATCATGTTTAAGAGTGTTAATTCTTTTTCTAATAACAAACCATACAACCCACCCATATGCTATAAACATTGGTACTATAAAACTTACTAATTGTTTTATTGTATCTATTGAAATATTACTTTCCTGCGATAAATCAGAATAACAAGCATAAGCTAGTGATAGTGAAAGGATTGTAAAAGTGAATATTATTTTTTTTATTTCTTTACTATTCAATTTTTTCTCAACCCCCTTAATGCTAAGTCTTTGTTTACTTTGCTGGTATTATTTTTTAATATCAAACTATTCTACTAGTTCACTACTCTTTATCCCTCTAATAATATAGAGTTGATATATATCAACTCTATATTTCAGTAAAAAAAGCTCCACCACAACAAACTGTGGTGGAAAACTTTTTACCACTATAGAATTTAGGTGATTCAATTAATTATAGTATTCTTTATGGAAACTTTATGATAGTAGTAACTTTTAACACTCTAGTTCACAAAATTATTGTAGTAATTTTTTTAGCATACTATATTACTTTAACCCAAAGAAGTACAAGTATACTTACCATCACCATGGCCCCACCTTCTATTGATAGTAGCATCAACTCCCAAAAACCTATTCCTCCTTGAGCTTTAATTCTTTTCTTTCTTACAAATAGAACTTGAAAAATACCCCACCCTAAACCTAATCCTATAGGCATTGAAACCATGATGCCATCACCCGTGGCCTCATTATTAGATTTATTTAATAACATAATCCACACAGCAGATGCCATCGAAACAATAACAATACTGAGCATACACTGTAATATTCTTTTAAATAATTTCAAAACCCCATCTCCTACTAGCAATATTAAAATATCTTTATAAATTTTCCTATGGCTCCTTTAGCATCCCAAAGAGCTCCACCAATACTTTTTATTCCAACATTCCATTCTGATGCAAATGTATTTTTAAGACCATTAATTCCACTAAAAGTGACCGGATTTGTACATATATTGAATTTTCCGTTCTGTATAATTGTTGTTTCTCTTTCAGCTAGGCTAGCTGCTGTAGGCAATTTTGTTAAATAGTATATTTCGCCAGCTACTGCAAAGTCACAAGTGTGGTAAACTATATCTCCAGCTTTTTTTCCATATGCTTTCTCCATTTGGTTTTGAATTATATTATTCTTACCAACTTTTTTCTTATTGTTTTTAGAAGTATAATAAAAATCCATAGCTCCAGATATTATATGATTTCCTCCATAAATGATTGCGGCAGTTGCGACTAAAGGATTCCCACTTGAAATTCCTCCAACTACTATGGCTAATCCTCCGATTATTTCTGCCACAGGATGAATATACTTCTTAACTTCCTTAAAGATTTTCCCTAACTTAGGCCAATTTCCACTTGGATCTTCAAGATTTACTGGATTATTCATATAATATGCAAAAACATTATGAGAAAGTAGTGTTCCAACTTTTCCTCCAGTTTCATCTGCATTTATATATCTACCCCAATCACAGTTGTAATAACGTGAATGTAAGTAGTATAGTCCAGTCTCATTATCATACCTATAACCTCTGTATCTATAAGGATTCTTAACCCCTAAAGTTGAAGCCAGACTTCCTGTTGTAGAAATAAGCTTACCCCAGGTATCATAAATATAGTTTACTACTTGCATACCATTATTGCAAAATAATCCCATGATATCTCCCTGAGCATTCCTTATGTAGTAGTATTCTACTCCATTCAAATTCATGCTTACTAGGTCATTTGTTGCATCATAAGTATAATAAACATAGTCTATAGTATTTGTTTCATAGGTTACCTTATCTCCTACAAGATGATAGTTTGTTGTAACTGCATTAACTGTTTTTGAAGTTCTTATGCCTCCATCATTATACTTATAGTATTACTATTTCCAGTTATTCCTGCTAGTTGCCTGCCTTCTTCCCAGCTGTAGTTCCAGTTGTTGTAGGTTAAGGGATTATCGTTGCATCATAAGTTATAGCTTTTTCATCAAAATTTGTTATCTTATCCTTCCAGTTTATGTCTCGGTATATATAAACATATTTTTTGTTGCAGTTCCTAGGGTTCCTCTGATACATGGGTATTCTATTTTAGTTTTAATATTTACTTTGATTCGCCTTAAATGAAAAGCCAACAAGTATTATTAGTACCTGTTGACTTTTTGTTGTTAGATTCAGTTAGCACTTGCATAGAGTTTTGAATATATTTTTCTAACTTCCTAAAATAGTGCCCTTGTAACCCCCTTGCTACTTCGCACCAAACACTTTTACACCTAGGATAAAACCTAGTAATTCAGTGAGCCCTAGTTCTATTATTGCTGTTACAATTACAATCTTCAAGAAAGTTACATCACGTTTAAGAGTGTTAATTTTATTTTTAATTATAAACCAAGAAAGACATCCAAATGAGATAATTATAGGTACCATAATAGCTATTAACATTTTTATTGTATACATTGAAATTTCACTTTCTGAGGATAGCCCAGAATAACTACAAGCAGCCATTGTTACAAACATAACTATATTAACAAAAATAAACCCTTTTAAGTCTTTACCATTCAATTTCTCTCAACCCCTTCGTGTGAAACCTTTACTAATTCCACTATATATTTAAATACTGAAACTTGCTAATCTTTATCAAATCATATTATACATATCAACATGCTAAAAAATATAATATTGTTAATACTTATACTTAAGATTTCCACTATTAAGCTAAGAGATAAATCTGTATGCTTTATGTCATTTTGTTGGTATTATTTTTTAATATCACTATTCTACTAATTCACTATTAGCAGCAATTTGAAGATAGTTTCCAATTATTTTCTCCAGGTGCACCACAAGTATAATATCCTTTATGTGAAGGATATCCAGTAGTCGAATTACAGTCTGTCCCAATAGAATAAGTTGATAAAGCGTCTCCTGCAGTATTTGCAATAATTTTAGATTTAGCAGGTGCCACACGTGTTGCTATTCTACTAATATATGGCCCCACTCTCTCAAATTTGCTAAAAGAACTAGCATGCTTTGCACTCTTTAAAACTCCAACGCTATCATATATACAATAAGAATTAATCGCTATATCATAAAGATTATAAGTAAGCTTACCTTTCCTCTCTCCAAGTACAGCTTTAGTTGCATTCTCCTCAATGTTATACTTTTCTCCACCAATACAACCAGCCTCACTCGTTCCAGCGTGTATTACTAATGCCGCTATTATTACCCAACCTATAGGGTTAGAGCTCACAAATGGTATCAGTCCAACTGCAGTTGTTAGCGTGGCAACATTAGCAGCAGTAGTTATAATTTGTGATAATGTAGGACAAGACCAAAGACCGCTTAAATCCCATAAATTAACTGGATTATTTTTGCAGTATGCAAACATATTACCTGACAATAAGTCGCCTGGTGCGCCTACTAAACCATCAGGATTAACAAACCTACCCCACTCAGCACTATAATACCTACTCTGTAAGTAGTACAACCCATTCTCATTATCATATCTACTGATTTTTCATTATTTTTAGTATTAAATAACAATCTACTTAGTTATAAAAGCATATTTTTACAATAATTTAAATTCCAGCATAAAAAATTTCCACCACAATAAAGTATGGTGGAAATTTTATAGTTTAAATGGATATAGAATTGAATTACATGAATATTTTTTTATATTTGAATATTCATTGAAATATTATATGGTAATTTTTTAGTTTACTTATAGCACTCTACAATTCGTTATACATAATACATTTAACTAGGTTTGTTTATTATATTACTATCTAAATAACCAAGGTAAATTAGATTTTAAGAATTCATCAATGAATTCTTTCTGAGCTACAGGGACAATAAAACTATGCTTTTTTGCTCTTCGCCCCATATATTTAATAGTTGTTGTTAGTTTTAAAGTATCACTAATATTGTTATCCGTTTCCTCCCAAATGACGCCTTGAACCCAAACAAAATCAATAAAACCATAATTTACAACTATTCCATTTTCAGTAATTGCCTGTCGTTTTAATCCAAAATAAACATCCACTGCACCTTGTTGAAAAATTATAAAAACAATAAACAACATATTATCAATCCTAAGCTTTCCACGTCCAAGATATATTACGCCTATCAATAGTATCAATAACATTATTCCCCTAAATAAATTAATATTTAAGTGCATTGATTCTACTAAATAAACTTTACTTGTTTTTAATCTTTTCATACAAGCTATAATATCACGGAACTTTATTGGTTGCAAACATCCTATCAATGCGAGTATTATATCTACTACTAAATACACTATGGACATTCTCAATACTTCCTCCTATAATCTTAATACTATACAATTAGTTTCTAAATAAATAAAGGGCATTTTTGGAATTAATTATAATACTCAACAAATTCTTAGAAACTTGTACTAAAAAGCCTTAATAATTATTACTATTTTCTATCCCAATTATTAAATTCGATTCTTATTTGTTTATAGGCGCTTTTAATATATCTTTCCAAGAAATTCACACCTCCTATAACTGCTATTCCAATACCAGCTCCACCAGCTGCTCCTCTGGCGCCAGACACATTGGCCTGCCCATTCATATACCTTTGATGTTGCGCTATTTGGGATTGGGAAAATCTGCTGTCATTTTTCATTTGAGTTAAGAATTCTTGATTTTTTAGTTTTTTGATGTATAGGCTTTTGAACCACCATGAACCACTGATACTCCAGTTCCAGTATCTGACTCCCAATTACCAAATGTGCCAATTAATGCGTGCTTTATTCCACCTTTCCAAGCTTTTTTATCTACTCTTATATATGCTTTGGCTAAATTGATAATAGTCTTAGATGCAGAGTTATTATGAGCATCTACGCTAGGATTAGGGTACTGAGTATAGGTTCTACCATGTCCTTCACAATCAAGTGCCATGAACCCATTGGAGTTGTACTTATTTACAGGATTATTCTTACAATATGCAAATAAATTATGACCTAGTAATTCTCCTCTTTGTCCTACAATACCATCTGCATTAATAAACCTACCCCACTCAGGACTATAATAACGTGAGTTTAAGTAATACAACCCAGTCTCACTATCATACCTATACCCTCTATATCTATAAGGATTTTTATATCCAACATTAGTTGTATCAGTTGTCACGTCCTTGCTATCTTTATCTTTGATACTTATTAACTTACCCCAAGTATCATAGGTATAACTTACAACCTGTGATCCTGACTCGTCAAATAATCCCACTATATCTCCTTGAGCATTTCTTATATAATAATATTCTGTGCCATTCAAACTCATGCTTACTAGGTCATTTGCTGCATCATAAGTATAGTAAATATAGTCTATATTATTTGTTTCATAGGTTACCTTATCTCCTACAAGATGGTAGTTTGTTGTAACTCCATTAACTGTTTTTGAGGTTCTTATGCCTGCATCATTATACTTATAGTTTATGGTATTACTATTTCCAGGTATCCCTGCTAGTTGCCTGCCTTCTTCCCAGCTGTAGTTCCAGTTTGTAGGTTAAAGAATTTCCTATTGCATCATAAGTTATATGTTAGCTTATCCTTCCAGTTTGCGTCTCCATAAGCATAAACATAATTTTTTGTTACAGTTCCTAGATTTCCTCTAGTATATGGATACTCTGTTTTACTTTTAATATTTTCGCCAACATCATAGCTATATACTATTGTTTTGTTAATTAATGCATTATTTTCTCTTATTATCTCGTTTAGCTCATTATATTGATATTGAATACTGCCTAAGGATTCAGTTCCTATTGCTGCCTCTAGTACATTTTCAAATCTTACTTGAACTACTGATACATCTAAGGTTCTATTTGTTGAAGACCACACCCTTACATCAATTCTATCTAATGTTTTAGAATTGTTGCCTCCTCCAGTCTTTTCGAATAATTTATATCCATTTCCTAAATCAGTTACTGTACCTGGATTCCAGGTGTAATCAGTATAGGTTCCATCAGTATAGAAAAATACAAAGCCAACACCATATAAACCAGCATAATCATTTGATTTTAATATGGAGGACATTTTATAAATAGAAAGAGGTGCACCATATACATTTTGTGTTATCATAACTTGATCATTTGTTACACTTTTATATGCTATATTTCCATAAATAGAATCTGAATTAATTGCTCCAATGCCAGACCACTGAGATGTTCCTAAATCAAAACCCCCATTTTTTACAAATAAATTAAAATATTACACCCCAGATGTTGTTGCGAAACGAAGTTGAGCTTGCTAACCTTCTAAGTAGTATTAAGGCACATATAAACCTTAATTATAACTACTTTATTTTTCTAGCAATAAGAGCTAGTGATTTACACCAGCTCTATATTTTAGTATAAAAAATTTCCACCACAAGGAATTGTGATGGAAATCTTTTTACCATTATAGAATTTAGGTGATTCGATTAATTATAGTATTCTTATCATCTGTTGACTCATTTTTAACAATTATATAGCCGCACCATACAACACCTATTACCATCGGAAGTACATCAGTTACTAATTGTTTTATAGAATCTATTGAACTATCAATTGATAACTGAGAATAACAAGCAAGAAGAACTACTGCTAGAATAATCATTGAAAATGTAATAAATTGTTTCAATTGTTTATTAACCCCTCTAATTGAACTTGATACCATCTATTTTACAAGAATATTGTAGTAAATTTTTTAGCATACTATATTACTTTAATCCAAAGAAGTATGAATAAACTTACTAACACTATTCCTGTAGCTTGTATTGATAGTAATATCAACTCCACAAACCCTATTCCTCCTTGAGCTTTAATTCTTTTCTTTCTTACAAATATGGCTTGAAAAACAGCCCACCCTATACCTAATCCTGCAGGGACTGCAAGCATAATATCAGTATCTATTGCTTCACTATTAGAGCCATTTGGTAACATACCCCAAATAGCAAACATCATTGAAGCGATGACCATACAGAACAAACATTGCATTATTCTTTTAAATACTTTCAAAGCTCCATCTCCTACTTCTAAATATAATTAAAATATCTTTATGAATTTCCCTATGGCTCCTTTAGCGTCCCAAAGAGCTCCCCCAATACTTTTTATTCCAACATTCCATCCTGATGCAAATGTATTTTTAAGACCATTAATTCCACTAAAAGTAGCCGGATTTGTACTTATATTGAAATTTCTGTTTTGTATAATTGTTGTTTCTCTTTCAGCTAAACTAGCTGCTGTAGGCAACTTTGTTATACAATATAAGTCTGCGGCTACAGCAAAATCGCAAGTGTGATAAACTATATTCCCAGCTTTTTTTCCATATGCTTTCTCCATTTGGTTTTGAATTTTATTATTTTTACCAACTTTTTTCTTGTTATTTCTAGAAGTATAGTAACAATCCATGATTCCAGAATATATATGATCTAATCCATAGATAGTTGTAGCAGTTGCGACTAAAGGATTCCCACTTGAAATTCCTCCAACTATTATGGCTAATCCTCCGATTATTTCTGCCACAGGATGAATATACTTCTTAACTTCCTTAAAGATTTTCCCTAACTTAGGCCAATTTCCACTTGGATCTTCAAGATTTACTGGATTATTCATACAATATGCAAAAACATTATGAGAAAGTAGTGTTCCAACTTTTCCTCCAGTTTCATCTGCATTTATATATCTACCCCAATCACAGTTGTAACAACGTGAATGTAAGTAGTATAGTCCAGTCTCACTATCATACCTATAACCCCTATATCTATAAGGATTCTTAACACCTAAAGTTGAAGCCAGACTTCCTGTTGTAGAAATAAACTTACCCCATGTATCATAAACATAGTTTACTACTTGTACTCCATTATTGTCAAATAATCCCACGATGTCTCCTTGAGCATTTCTTATATAATAATATTCTGTACCATTTAAACTCATGCTTACTAGGTCATTTGATGCATCGTAAGTATAATAAATATAGTCTATATTATTTGTTTCATAAGTTACCTTATCTCCTACAAGGTGGTAGTTTGTTGTAACTCCGTTAACTGTTTTTGAGGTTCTTATGCCTGCATCATTATACTTATAGTTTATGGTATTACTGTTTCCAGTTATTCCTGCTAGTTGCCTGCCTTCTTCCCAAGTAAAGCTGTTACCATTATAGGTTAATGGATTTCCTATTGCATCATAGGTTATAGCTTTACCATTATAACTTGTTAGCTTATCCTTCCAGTTTGTATCTCCGTAGACATAAGGATAAGCTGTTGTTGCAGTTCCTAGTGCTCCTGTTGTATATGGATATTCGGTTTTATTTGTGATATTTCCACCTGCATCATAGGTGTATACTATAGTTTTATTAAGTACTGCGTTATCTTCTCTTGTTACCTCATTTAACTCATTATAGTAGTATTTTATAGGTGTACTATTTTGATTTATTGTTTCTATGTTTCCATTGGCATCATAAGTATAAGAAATTGCTGCTCCGTTATTGGTTATTGAACCAACTCTTGCGGAGGTTGATCCATTTATCCCTGGTAGGAATCCAAATACAGTATTATAGGTTCCAGAACCTGTGTCTATGGTTTTGCTTGTATTTCTTCCTAAAGTATCATAAGCAAGGCTTACAGTATTTGCAGTTGCTCTATTGTAGGTTATTGAAGTAGGCTGATTATCTTTATTAAAGCCGTAGCTTGTGTCGTAAGTACTGCCATTTATATTTTCAGATACCTTGTTTTTAGGGTGCATTTTAAAAAAGTGAAGAAAACTATTCTATAAAATAATGCTTAATGGAAAGATCAATATAAATTACCATTGAAAATGAATAAAAAAATAGCTTAAGATACCCTTATCCATTTGCGACAAAACAAAATAATAAGGGGGCTCTTAAACTATGATTAATAACAATAATGAAATATTAGCACAGAACATTAATAAAGTCGAAGGTATATTAATGGAGCTTATGCACAAAATTGTAAAACAAGAAAAAGAGAAAAATTTAAGTATAGATAGCGCAGAATTGCTAATTGGAAGTACTATAGATGAAATTACAAAAGCAGTAACTTCTATGGTGGGACTAGCCTTAAGCAATATTAGTGGCAATAAAGAGACGCATTGTAAATGCGGTAAAAAAATAATACTCACTAAGAAAAATGAGCCGATAGGCTTCCTATCTATGTTTGGAAAAATTACAGTAGTCAGGGATAACTATTTTTGTAGAAGATGCGGTAATGGACATGGAGAAAATGATGATATTATTGGGTTAAATAGATCCCATAGGCAGACTAAAGGTATAACTGAGGCAATAACATATGCCTCACAATTAGTTCCTTCATTTGAAAGAGCTTCAGAAGTTCTAAAAAAGTTTCTACATGTAGATATAAGCGCTACACAGATGCAGATTGTTTCAGAGGAGATTGGGAAAGATGTTTTCGAGAAACAAATGAGAACGGCAAATAAAGCTTATGAAAAGCCAGAAGAAGCAATATCTTCTATTCTTGAAAAGGATAAAAAAGAAGGTGTTCTATATATAATGATGGATGGATCTGCAGTAAATACAAGGGTTCAGGATGAGAACAACTCAAGTTGGAAAGAAATGAAGTTAGGGTTGATTTTCTCGGATATAGACTTAATAACTAGAGCAAACGGAGATAAAATAATAACAAAAAAAGAATATGTTACGTACTTTGGAGCAGTTGGAGAGTTTAAAAAGTTAGTATTTGAGGCAGCTGCGAGAGCAGGATATGGAATACTGAAAAAAGTTGTAGTTATAGGGGATGGTGCACAGTGGATATGGAATATGTGCGAAGAACTTTTCCCTGATGCTGTAAGAATATTAGACTATTTTCATCTAAGTGAAAACACACATGGCTACGCCAAAGTATTATATCCGGAGGATGAGGTAGGAAGACGGATTTGGATAAATACAGTACTTGATTTCATAAAAGAAGAGAAAGTAACTGAGGCTCTAGAATATATATCCATAAATCTAATTAAGGATCTCCCATCTGGGGTTGGCAATATATATAACTATATTGAGAACAATAAAGACAAAATTAAATATAAAACTTATAAAGAAAATGGATACTATATAGGCAGTGGACCAATAGAGAGCGGTAATAAGGTTGTTATTCAACAACGAATGAAACAATCAGGAATGAGATGGGGAGTAAGTGGTGGACAATACATTGCCGCACTACGCGTTAAATATGAAAGTAACCTTTGGGGAAATGTGGTTGATATTGTAAATGGGTAATTGGAAAATTAAAATATGGTAAAATAAAACATTGGGTGACGGGATAGTATAAACTTTTTCATTGTTAAAATTAACCTATAAAACAACAATAGTCTTTTAATACATAAAGTTAACCTGAAATCCTTAATAGGGGGCATATTTAATTTATGCACCCCATAAGTATAATTAATATTGACAGTGCCATTAGTTTCATAGGCGAATTTATTTTCTTGCTATTCAAAAGAGCAGCCTAACAGTAGCAATTTCTTTCTACTATGAGACGGCCCTCTTGTTCCTATAAATTATTGAAAATTAGAATTAGTATTTATTTTCTGAAGTAGCATACTAATTTATTTGTATTTAAAATAAAATTGTTATATTAATTAGCTTCTATTTACTTTCTTTTAATTTTATAACTAATTCACTAAAAAGCAGTACAATTAAAATAAAGAATAAAGTATCTAGTGTTTTTATGAAAAATAATCCATATTCTTTAAATACACTAATATTTTTGCTTTGTATGATAATATCAGAAATAACTATGCATACCAAAATAACAACTATACATATTATTATATTTGGCACTAGCCTTCTATTTTCGTTATACTTATTAAAAGCTAGTACAAATAAAACCATCCCAATCACTAATAATAGTATTTGAATTACATATGGAATATTATCCAACCCAATATTCCTAATAATAAATAGGACAGATAGGGATAAAATTATACTAATACCCTGTTTCTTATTCATCATGTCCACCTCTTTTGATACTTTATTTTTTGTACAATATTATTTTACCAATGCTTTTTTTTATAAATTTCCCCTGCAATACCAAATGTAATAGCAGCTGGAATTGCCGCTTCTGGACATAATATTCCCACAACAATAACCCCTGCTGAAACTCCTATATCTACCTTGCTTCTTCCTCTAGCCTCTTGTTTACTGTAACCACTATGATAATCATCCCAAACTGTTACACCTGTTAATACAACACCAACTGCACCAACTTTTTCAACACTGCCGATTCCTCTTGCAGCAGCTGCACCTCTTATAGGTACTATTAATTCTTGACCAGCTCGCCTTGCAGCTCTATTTCCTCCTATAACTAAATAATCTGGTACATCGCTCAAAGCTGAACTAATCCCACCTTCAATTCCTGTTACTAAACTACTTCTTTCAACATCTTTAAGCTGACTTTTACTCGGAATAATTGAAGATGATTTATTTTTTCTTTTATTATCCTCCACAACAAGTGAAGGTGCCGTTCTCCCTCTTCCTTCACAATCAAGTGCCATAAACCCACTAGAGTCATACTTATTTACAACATTATTCTTACAATATGCAAATACATTTGCTCCAAGTAACTCTCCAATACTACCAACTATCGCATCTGCATTAATAAACCTTCCCCACTCAGGACTATAATAACGTGAGTTTAAGTAATACAACCCAGACTCACTATCATACCTATACCCTCTATATCTATAAGGATTTTTGTATCCAATATTAGTTGTATCAGTTGTCACGTCCTTGCCATCTTTGTCTTTAATACTTATTAACTTACCCCAAGTATCATAGGTATAACTTACAACCTGTGCTCCTGTCTTGTCAAAGAGTCTGATTATATATCTTTGGGTATTTCTTATATAAAAATCACCCCATTAAGTAGATTTTACAACAGTCTTTTTAACTGTGTCTACTTAATAGGGTGAATTTAATCAGAACCTGTTGACGTTTTGTTGTTTGATTTAATTAGCCATTATGTTGATGTTTCAATGTATGGTTTATAATCAATATTTTATTATTTCTACTAATGATTATCTATTTCTTTAGAATCAAATAAAGTTTTTATAAAGTTGCTAATATGAGTTTCACCATCTTCTCCTAGTCTATTTGAACTTCTAACAACAAATACTGTAAATAATAGTCCAATTGCAACTCGACACAAATTCATTACTGAATCAGCTAATTTATCTTTATCTAGAAATTTGAATACCATTTGAGAAAAAATAATTAGAAAGACAGTTGCCCAAACTAAATATACAAATAATACAAGGATTCTAATACTCTTATGCATTTTAAATTTACCTTTAATTATTGTTCCATTCTTCGTTGGAATGAATTCACCATAATAATTTCTAGCAAATGAATTAACCATTTTTTCATCTAATCGTTTTATCCAAAAATAATTATTTTTCACTTTACCCACAAACTCAAAACAAGTTCCTCGTTGAACTGTATTCTCAAACTTTAATTTACATTCTTCTATGCTTAAATCAGTTTTAAATGACATATACATACACACTCATCTCCGTAATTATTTGTCATTCTGTATTTCAGTTACAAGTTTGCTAATTATGAAAAAGAAATACAGAATAATTCCCTTCACCATGCGCTTCTGCAAATGGTTCAATCTTACCCCCCATATTAATAGAATGTCCAGAATAACCTTTACCGAAGACTCCATCATATCCTGCACCAACAGGAACCGGTCCAAAACTTCCAGTACCTCCGACTCCTGCTCCGGCTCCTGCTAAGTTGTATATTGTTTTGGCATTGGTATATGTGGATGTTAAGCTAATTCCCCCAGATGGATAAGGCGTACAAGGGCCTGCTCCGCTACAGTATAAAACTCCAATATTCCAATGTTTATCCACAGCTATGCTTAATGAAAAATTTCCTCTTAAAACGCCTAAAGTACCATTAGCTGAAATTCCTATCGAAAATGTTCCACTTTTCGTAGATTGAGTTTGAGCTTGCGCACCAACGTAATAGTTAGGTTGAAGTTTGGACCTTGCCATACCTCCTAGCGGACCTGGTAGTGTACTAGCTTTTCTTTTATTATCCTCATAGACAAGTATAGGTGAAGTTCTGGCTCTCCCTTCACAATCAAGTGCTATAAGTCCATCAGGGTCACACTTGTTTACAGGGTTATTCTTACAATATGCAAATACATTTGCTGATAGCAATTCACCTCGTGTAGCTGCAATTGCATCAGGATTAATAAACCTACCCCACTCAGCACTATAATACCTACTCTGTAAATAATACAACCCAGTCTCATTATCATACCTATAACCCTTATACCTATAAGGATTCTTAACCCCTAAAGTTGAAGCAAGACTTTCTGTTGTAGAAATGAGTTTACCCCATGAATCATAAACATAGTTTACTACTTGAATACCATTATTGTCAAATAATCCCACTACGTCTCCTTGAGCATTTCTAATATAATAATATTCTGTACCATTCAAACTCATGCTTACTAGGTCATTTTTTGCATCATAAGTATAATAAATATAGTCTATATTATTTGTTTCATAGGTTACCTTATCTCCTACAAGATGATAGTTTGTTGTAACTCCATTAACTGTTTTTGAAGTTCTTATGCCTACATCATTATACTTATAGTTTATGGTATTACTGTTTCCAGTTATTCCTGCTAGTTGCCTGCCTTCTTCCCAAGTAAAGCTGTTACCATTATAAGTTAATGGATTTCCTATTGCATCATAGGTTATAGCTTTACCATTATAACTTGTTAGCTTATCCTTCCAGTTTGTATCTCCGTAGACATAAGGGTAAGCTGTTGTTGCAGTTCCTAGTGCTCCTGTTGTATATGGATATTCGGTTTTATTTGTGATATTTCCACCTGCATCATAGGTGTATACTATAGTTTTATTAAGTACTGCGTTATCTTCTCTTATTACCTCATTTAACTCATTATAGTAGTATTTTATAGGTGTACTATTTTGATTTATTGTTTCTATGTTTCCATTGGCATCATAAGTATAAGAAATTGCTGCTCCGTTATTGGTTATTGAACCAACTCTTGCGGAGGTTGATCCATTTATTCCTGGTAGGAATCCAAATACAGTATTATAGATTCCAGAACCTGTGTTTATGGTTTTGCTTGTATTTCTTCCTAAAGTATCATAAGCAAGGCTTACAGTATTTGCAGTTGCTCTATTGTAGGTTATTGAAGTAGGCTGATTATCTTTATTAAAGCCGTAGCTTGTGTCGTAGGTACTGCCATTTATATTTTCAGATACCTTGTTTTTATTGTTGTTTGCATCATAAGTATAGCTTAATGTATTTCCTTTAGAATCTGTGGTCTTCACTGGTCTGTTTGCTATATCATATGTATACCTGTAACTTGTTCCATTAATTATATCATTTTGATAGCCTAGGTTTCCACTGGCATCATATTCATAACTTGACCTCTGTTTTACCACTGTTATTTTTATGGCTTCTATCCGTAGTGACTGACCTACAGTACCTGCCATCGCCCCATCTTGTACAGGGTTCATCCAACCTATATTTTGTACCTGAACTTGGTACTGAACGGTGTAGCCTGCTGGAGCGCCTTCAAGCTTTATGCGGACTGCCTCCATCCTTAGACCTTGTCCTATAGTTCCTGCTGTGGCTCCGTCAGCTACCCAGTTCTGCCAACCTATATTTTGAACTTGAGCTTGATACTTTATATGCATTCCTGCTGGTAAATTTGTAAGTCCAATTGCAAGGGATTCAAGCCTTAAACTTTGCCCAACTGTGCCTAGCAATGTTCCATTTCCTGATACCGTTTTTATTCCTACGTTTTGGATATTTCCACTGTACGTTATTCCCTGGGGGTTATCTGCACCATAAACTTTCCCTATAGTCCTATCACTTCCATCATATAGAGTCGATGTTTTTTGGCCATTCCCGTAAGTTGACTCCAAAAGCTTTCCTGTTCTTTCTTCATAATTGTTTGTTATAAGATTTTGTGATCCTGCTGCTACTGTTGTATTGTTACCAAGCGAATCATAGCCAAAATTGTAATTAAAGCCATTTTGAGTTATGGTGTTTATTTTGTCATTTTTATAGGTATAACTATTGCTAACTACATTACTATCAGCTGTTTTTGAAACACTTGTTAATCTATCCATTCCATCATAGCCATAGCTTGTAGTCTTTCCTTTAGCATCTGTTACATTGTTTAATATTCCTTTTTGTTCATCCCAATTATTCGTTACAGTATTACCCATGCTGTCAGTTAAGGTGTTTAAGTAATTACCGCTAGCAGTATAGGTTGCTGAAGAATTAATAAAGTTTGTTGAGTCTCCTACCTTTGAAGTTAAGGGATTTCCACTGCTATCATAGCTAAAGGAGTATACAACGTTTTCTGCTGAGGTTGCTTTTGTTAAATCATGTTTTTTTGCTGTTGTGTCATTATTATCATATTCATATTTAAATTGACTACTTTTAGGGTCTGTTGAGGTTACTAAATCATTGTTTGTATTGTAAGCAAAAGTAGAGTTTTGCTTTGCTAAATCTGTGGAGGATGTTAAATTTCCCTTAGCATCATAGGCATAGCTATTTCCAAATTCCTCTTTATATAATCTAAAACCGTCAAAGCATGCAGCGTTTGCATTATTATAATAAAGTCCATAAACAGTAATTGATTTATAGGCTCTATCAGTTTTTACAACGCTAGATACGTACTGCCAGCTAGATGAGTCTTGGTTAAAGGGAACTACTATCCATTGCGTGCTATTATCTAAACCCTCAACCCCAACATCTAATGCAAAATACCTATCTGAATTGAAAGGTACAGAATCTGCTTTTGCCCATCCACTTATTACAAAAGTTTCGTTTGCAGCTCCTGAAATATTTATGGTTTGATATAGATTTTTGCTCTTGTTCGGTACACCGTTTATTTTAAAACAATTTCCATCAATATTGGCACTTGAATAATTAGGATCTGAACTCGGATCTACATATGCCAAACCATCGTTACTGTCACAATCTCCACTCTTATTCCAAAAGGATAAAGATGCATTTCTAAAATCTCCATTTTCTATTAAATTGTATCTATTGGATACGGATCCATCTTCTAGTTGTAAACAATCAAAATATGCTTTACCAGTCTCATTTGCAATAGCAGTTCTTGCGATTACACTACCTGATACAGCATCTGAAGGAATAGTAAAAGTCACCTCATATCTACCCCAATCATTTGTTCCTGAAGCATATTTTGAATAGTCCTCCATCCAAGCTCCAGCATTATTTTGATAATGAATTAATAGATGGGCACCTTGTCCATTGATGTTAGTCACGCCATTTGTCTTAATGTAACCGGAGTAGGTATAGGTCTTTCCTTTTTCCAAGGTTAAGCTTTGTTGATTATAGCTTCTTCCAGCACTGTTGGTCTTAGAAATCGTCAGCGAACGCTGTCCTAGGTATTTTTCACTGGTGGAAAATCCTCCTGTATCAGCAGAGGTGCCATCAATTCCAAAGCTCCAATCACTATTAGCCTCAGCATTATGATTTAGTAAATAATTAGCTGTTGTTTTTTGTGTTTTAGAGTTCACACTGGCCTTATTTTTATCAGCATTATATTGCGTGTAATTTGCATTTCCTTGAGAATCTGTTGTACTTACTGTATTACCAAAATTATTAAACTGAAAAACATCTTTTCTCCCTCTAACATCAGTAAATGAAGTCATATTATTTCCATAAGCTATAGTAGTTTGTCCGCCAAGAGTACCATCAGTATTAGATTCAATGGAACTAATAACTCTATGGGCTATACCAGTATTATAAGCATAGGTAACTTTATATCCATCATAATTTGTTGCACTTATAAGGTCATTACTTGAATCATAAGTATAAGTTGTCTGTTTACCATCTGGATAAGTTATAGTTGTTAGTTGAGCACCATCATAGCTAAAGCTAGTTCTTCTCCCACTTGGGTCTGTTATCCCTAAGAGTGCTCCATCTGCTGTGCTATCTAAAATAGTAACTCTTCCTGAACCGTCAATAACTTTACTTAGTACTGCTCCATTATAACCAAAACTAATGGTATTATTGTTACTGTCAATTATTTTATATAAAAATCCTCCAGATAAGAAAACAATCTTATTATCTTTACTATCTGTGATGCAATATCCAGTATCATAGCCATTATTATAACCTGTAGTTAATGTTAGATTTAGTCCTGATCCATCCTTGTATTTACTTGATGCTGAGTCATAAGAAAAATAGTGCTGTGTTCCATCTTCATCTACATATTTATAATATTGTGTCCCCTGAATAGTGACAGGTATTATTCTCTGATTTATATTGAGTCTCCAACCTGAACCATATAGTGCTGTTACTTTATTTCCAATAGTATCAAACTTGTTTACAAACCTATCATTACTGTTATATACATGCTTTATTACTGTTGGCATTCTATTTCCACTCATACTTAAATCATTATGCTGAAAAACAAGGTTACCATTGTAATCATTAATATGTCCTGTTCCTGCCCTATGAACATCTTGAGAATGATATGTCCAATAACTTTCAAGTCCTGAGTTATTTACATAAAATAAGCTTACTTGAGGTCTCCAGGCTGAATACGTGTCTGAACAATCAGATGATAAAAATTCATTATATCCAGCACTTTCATCATTATATTTCAACATTAATCCATAATTATTACCTGAATTGTACCAGTCTTTTACAATCCCAGTAACATCCCATGCAAAATTTCCACCATTGTTACTGTTTACTAACTGATATTCTTCTATTCTGGGATTAAATCCAGGTGCATTATTCCATGTAAGTGTACTAGTGTTCCAATTTCCATTAACTTTATGGACATTGATTTGTCTAGTAGTAGTATTGGCAGTATATAAGCTTAAATTTAAATTTGCCTTTGTAACTATATCGCCACTTGACAGTGCAGGCAAATCAAACATAATAAAACTTCTTGTAACACCTGAAGCAGATCCATTTCCAACCCCTAATCGATCTGCACCCTTATAGTTCGTATTGGGAAGCTTTTGACTAATAAAGGTGTCATGAATACTTTTAACATCTAAGGAAGTACTTATAGGTGGATCGATAGTAACAGGATATTCTCTAATACTATCATTTAGCCATTGATCATCAGGTTTTATAGTTAACTTAAACCAATTTTCATTCTTTTCAAGTGTTAAACTGATTTTATGACTACTTTCATTGTTAGCATCGGTCATAAAGGGTGGTTGCATTTTAAAAACTGAGGTTTTAGAATCAGATTCATCATAAAAGGTTATGCTGTTATCTTCTTCAAGCTTTGCAGTTAAATTCTCAACCATTATATTGAGAGTATATTCGTTTAAACTGTTTGGTTTGTTTATTATTACATTTTCTTTAACCTTATCACCGCTAATAGCATACTCTAAATCTACATGCTCAAAAATATTATTAAAAACTACTGCTGATGAAATACTTTTTAATGTCTTTTTTATTTCATTCTCTACCAGTGTGGTTTTTATTTTTTCTATATCATTAATATTCTTTAGCTTATCTAGAACACCAGTAACTTCTTTTTCAATTTCTGAAAGTATAGCTTTATCGTCCACTGTGTTTATTTTTACATCAGAAGCATTTGCCTTGTCCACATTCCATGAAAGACCATACTTTCCCTTTATAATACTCACTAAATTTTTAGAATTAGTATTCTTATCTATTATGACCTGATAATCATTTTGTTTTGTAGAGAGTACTTTCTTTCCACCAGCCTCAATACTATCAAAAATAGTATTTTTAATATCAGCGAGATCAACTTCTTCCAAAGAATTATCAATATCCATCCATACTCCATTAGCAAAATAATGAACTGGATTAGGGTATATGACAGCTTCAAAGGTTCCATCATCCTTTATGAAATGTTTCGCATTCTTTTCTCTTTTCGCCACTATTTCTTTGAGAATATTGCCTTCTAATTGTTTATTTAAATTTGATGCCTCAAGAGCAGCAATCATATCTTTTGTACCAGTTGTTTGATCAACTGTTGGAATCGGATTGTTATTTTCTTTCATTTTATTTCCTCCTCGAAATTAATTAGCCTAATTTTAAATTTGTTAGGCTTTTCTATTTTCTACTATTACATGTAACATAAATTAAAAAGGCTTAACTTAATAATTTGTAAACCTGTAATAACAAATTTTCTATATTAATAACGGAGGTTATTGAAAGAAAAGAAAAATTAGAACTTTGAAGAGTGAATTCAAATTGAATTCAACTGATGAGATTTGTTTTAATGAAGTGTTGGTGAGAATAGAATAATAAGTGCAGTGGCTCTTTTGAATTTATGAACTAAAGCAAAAGGATAACCGTACATAAAAACATCCAAAGATTTGATTTATACAAATCTTTGGATGTTTCCAATTTATTGTTTTTTAACAGTATAAGAAATTTTACTTTCAATAGTTACTGGGATTGAAAGATTTTGCTCTGAAACATTAACTTCAGCAGTTCCCTTCAAACTTTGAGAAAGCTCTCCATTTTGAATGAAAGGATTGTCCTTATTAAGTTTTATAGTACCATTTTCGTTACCAGAAATTTTATATTTCATTTTTAAACCTGCAAGGTCAAGCTCTTTCCCATCATCATTTGCAGATATTTTTGAGTTGATATTTACAGTATACACACCATTTTTAAGTTCTTTAAGTTTACATACATTGTTTAGCTTCATGGGAAATCCGTAGGCTATAGTTTCTTCACTCTTCCATGAACTTCCCATTTTGATTTTTTTATCCTTATCTGGATATACTTCAGTCATTTGACTTAAAGACTCTTTTATTGCATCATCTCCAAAGTTTTGTTTTAAATAATTCACAAGCTCAGCCTTTGTTATTGCATCAAAACCATCAAGCTTAGTCAAAATATTATCAAGCATTTTATTTACGCCATCGATACTTTTAATTTTTCCGTCCTTAGATACTTTAAAAGTAAATCCATGTCCAATCATGGAATTGTAGATTATATTCTGAGGGTCAGCTTTTGAATTAGATTTTTTTGAATCATACTCCTTAGTTCCATCCACAGAAGTCTGTTTTACTGATAATGTGTCATATGTAACTGAAATAGTAGCTAGATCATCTTTAGTTACATCGGTTATATTATAGGTGTAACCAGTAGTAATAATTTGGGTAACATCGATCTTTTGCCCATTTGCATCCATAGAAATCTTTTGTTCAGTGGATTGTGTTACATTATATTTATCTCCCGTTTTCACATTCAACTGAATATCTGAAATATTGTCACATGCACTAAATAAAGTTACCATAAGCACTAACATTAGTAAAAATACTAAGTTCTTTTTAGTTTTCAAAGCTATCCCTCCAGGTTAAATTAGTAGTTTAAATTCCTCTTTTTATATTCTACAGATATAGACTAAATTCCTTCTAGTTGTTCTAATTTCAACATGTAAAAAATGTGAAAATAAGTGTGAAAACAAGCATAAAATGTGAAAACTATTTTCCGAAAGCTGTCGAATCTTATCATTATTTTATTGACAGAAGCTTTAAATCGGTATTATAATTAACATGTAATCGATAACATATTTCAGAGGATATAATAGATAATTAATAATAGGAGGTCGGGAAGAAATATGAACAAAGTAATAGAAATGAAGAACATAACCAAGATTTTCCCGGGTACAATCGCAAATGAGAATGTGAATTTTGAACTTTTAGAAGGAGAAACTCATGTACTCTTAGGTGAGAACGGAGCAGGCAAAACTACCCTAATGAACATTCTATACGGTTTATACCAACCAGAAAAAGGCGAAATTTATGTAAACGGTAAACTGGAAAAAATACTTGGACCTAATCATGCAATTAAATTAGGAATAGGTATGGTTCATCAACATTTTATGCTAGTTCATAATTTTAGTGTTGCAGAAAACATAGTTTTAGGATCAGAGCCTACAAAAGGTATAAAACTAGATATGAAAAAAGCAATAAAAGACGTAAAGGAAATATCAGAAAAATATGGTTTTGAAATCAAACCTGAAGACATTATTGAAGATATAAGTGTTGGGCAACAGCAAAAGGTAGAAATTTTAAAAGCTCTTTACAGAGGAGCAAAGATTTTAATCCTAGATGAACCAACAGCTGTTCTAACACCACAAGAAATAAAAGAATTAGGTATTATTATAAGAAACTTAGAAAAAGAAGGTAAATCAGTTATTTTAATTACTCATAAGCTAAAGGAAGTAATGAGCATGAGTGATAGGGTAACCATTTTAAGAAGAGGAAAGATAACAGGGACGGTTAACACCAAAGATACATCAATAGATGAATTAGCAGAACTAATGGTAGGAAGAAAAGTTAACCTAAGTATCTCAAAGAAAGAAGCTTCACTAGGAAAAGAAACCTTAAGAGTTGAGAAGCTTACAGCTAGAGATCATAGAGGAGTAAACGTAGTTAAGGAGCTTGATCTAACAGTTCATGCGGGAGAAATCCTAGGAATTGCAGGTGTTGATGGTAACGGTCAGAGTGAGCTTGTAGAAGTTCTTACAGGTTTAAGAAAGCCTTTATCAGGTAAAATAACATTAAATGAAAAAAATATATTCGGGAAAAAACCGAAGGAAATAATTAAAGATGGAATGAGTAATATTCCAGAGGATAGACACAAACGAGGACTAATTTTAAAGTATTCCTTATATGAAAATTCTATTCTAGGAGAACATACTAGTAAGCAGTTTTCTACTGGAATAATTATGAACTATAAAGCCATAAGGCAGCATTGTCAGAAGTTAATACAGGATTTTGATATAAGAACTCCAAATGATGAAGTAAGTGCGTCAGCACTATCTGGAGGTAATCAACAGAAGCTAATTGTAGCTAGAGAGATTACAAAAGATCCTGATTTGCTTATAGCATCACAACCCACAAGAGGACTTGACGTAGGAGCCATTGAGTACATCCATAAAAGAATAGTTGAAGAGCGTGATAGAGGAAAGGCTGTACTTCTAGTTTCCTTAGAACTAGATGAAATATTATCACTTTCTGATAGAATAGCAGTAATATACGATGGAAAAATAGTAGCTGTTATGGACAGAAAAGATGCTACTGAAAACAAACTAGGTATACTTATGGCAGGAGGTAGCTTAGAAGATATTAAGGAAGAGGTGAAGAAGGTTGAATAAGGTTAAGGATGTTTTAAGAAAAGGAATAAGGAGTGTTGCTTATCCTATATTGGCAATAGTAGTATCACTATTTGTTTCAGTATTCTTTGTAATGTGGGCAAAGCATTATTCTCCTTTACAGTATTTTTCAGCTCTACATGATTTATTTAGTGTAATTTGGAAAGGTAGCTTTGGATCAAGAAGACAAGGCTTTACCACTTTAGAATATATCACTCCACTAATATTTACAGGAGTTGCAAATGCAATTGCCTTTAAATCTGGCTTGTTCAATATCGGAAGTGAAGGCCAGTTTATGATGGGGATGCTGGCTGCAGGTATTATAGGTGTTATTCCTGGACTAAACCCATTTATTCATATTCCACTTGTAATCTTAGGAGGAATGATGGCGGGAGCGATCTGGGGAGGAATTCCAGGATACTTTAAAGCTAAGATGGGTACTAGTGAAGTAATTAATACTATAATGATGAATTATATTGCAATGAATATTATAAATTATCTTGTTTTAAGAACAAGTGTTGGAGAAAGTGGAAAGGCTGCTACACCAATAATTCAAAATAGTGCAGCTTTACACAGATTTAATAATTTAAGTAGAGCAAATATAGGTATTATAATTGCTGTATTAGTTGCTATTTTTATCTACTGGCTCCTTTGGAAAACTACAGTTGGCTACGAGATAAGAGCAGTAGGTTTAAACCCTCATGGAGCAGAGTATGGTGGAATTAGTATTGCTAAAAACACAGTACTGGCTATGGCACTATCTGGCGCTATTGCAGGTATAGGCGGAGCCATACATGTATCAGGAATTACCCATCAAGTTCAGGACTTTAGTGCTCTTCCAGGCTATGGACTAGATGGTATTGCAGTTGCTCTTCTTGCAAAGAGTAATCCTATAGGATGTATCTTTACAGCAGTGTTATTTGGTACTTTAAATAGTAGTTCAAAAATTCTTCAATTAAATGATATTCCCAAGGAAATAGTGTATATAATTCAGGCTGTAATAATTATATTTATTGCAACAGATTATATAGTTAAGTATTTAGAAGAAAAGAAAAAGAAGAAGGTGATTACTAATGCCTAGTAGTACAGTAATAATTGCTCTTATAGCAGCTACCTTAAGAATGGCAACTCCACTTATCTTTGCAGGTATTGGAGGCGTGTTTTCTGAAAAGTCAGGCGTTGTAAATATAGGACTTGAAGGAATTATGGTCATGGGCGCATTTTTCGCAGTATGTGGAACTTACTACACCAATAGTCCATTTATAGGCATACTATTTGCCATAGGCGCTGGAATATTGATATCTTTGCTTCATGCTTTTCTAAGTATAACAATGAGAGCAGATCAAGTTATCTCAGGTACAGCAATTAATCTTTTCTCAGCGGCTTTTGTAGCTTTTATGATTAAAATAGTATTTCATAAAGGCGGACAGACTGACACAGTAACATCGATGCCATATAAATTACCTAAGTTTATAGTAGATATACCTTATGTTGGTGATTTGCTTGATCAATTGAATTGGTTTGTAATATTTGCAATAATATTAGTGTTTGTTGCAAGCTACGTATTGTATAAAACAAGATTAGGTTTAAGAATTAGAGCTGTAGGAGAACATCCAGCAGCAGCAGATACTTTAGGAATAAATGTTTATGGAATGAGATATCTATGCGTAATGATATCAGGAGCCCTTGCAGGTATTGGTGGAGCAGCTCTTTCCATAGGAATAACACCAGTGTACAGAGAAGGAATGGTTTCAGGACGTGGATTTATAGCTTTAGCTGCTATGATATTTGGAAACTGGAGTCCTAAAGGAACTATGTGGGCATGCTTACTATTTGGATTTGCAGATGCCTTCCAATTAAAAGCTCAAAGCTTTGGTTTGAACTTACCACAAGAAGTTTATGCTATGTTCCCTTATGTTATTACTATGCTTGCATTAGCAGGTTTTGTAGGAAAAACCTCAGCACCAGCTGCTGATGGCGTACCTTATGAAAAAGGAAATAGATAGTACAAAGAAGGAGGATGGGGCATGGGGATTACAATCACAGATATTGCAAAGAAATCGGGAGTGTCCTTGGCAACTGTTTCAAGAGTACTAAATAATTCTGGTTATGTTAAGGACTCAACCAGAGAAAAGGTATTAAATGCAATAAAGGATACAAACTATACTCCAAGTGCGATAGCTAGAAGCTTGTCAAAAAGTGAAACTAATACTATTGGCGTAATTGTACCTGATATCACTAATTCCTTTTTTGGAGAAATCATAAAAGGAATTAGTGAAGTAGCAGAAAAATATAAATTGAACATTATACTTTTTAATACAAATGATAATTTAGAAAAAGAATTAAATGCCCTGGATTTACTAAAAGGACAAAGAATTAAGGGCGTAATAATGACTCCAAACTTTGGAGGCGATGAACTTAATAGTAAATACGTGAATAAACTAGAAAGTTTAGATATTCCACTTGTACTTGTAGCAGCAGATGTTAAGTATTCAAATCTTAACGGTGTTTTCGTGGATAATATGAAAGCTGCATTTGAAGCTACAAATATTCTTATAAAAGAAGGGCATACTAAAATTGGAATAGTTAAAGGTCAGAAGGCTTCACAGCCAGTTTTGGACATGTTCATGGGTTTTCAAAAGGCATTATGCTATAATAATCTAGAAGTTAAGGAAGAGTATATTTACTCTGCTGATTTTAAATTAGAGCTTGCCTATGAAATTACTAAAAAAATGTTAAAGGAACATGATAGACCCACTGCTTTATTAGTAAGCAGTAATATGATGACATTAGGTTGTGTTAAAGCTGTATTAGAAGAAAATTTAAAGATACCAGAGGATTTAGCTATAATAGGATTTAATAAAAATGAAATTTTTGATTTAATAGGACTTGGAATTTCATATGTTGATGATTCAGCTCTTGAGCTTGGCATAACAGCAATGGAGATGCTAAACGAATTAATTAATAGTGATGAAAAAAATGGAGTTAAAAGAATTACAATTAATCCAACTATAGTTCTAAAGGGCTCTGAAAAAATAAAGAGTGAAAGGGTGTTATAGTATGAAACTAGAACAATTTATTGACCATACAATCTTGAAAGCAGATGCTACAATGGATCAAGTGAAAAAGATTTGTGAGGAAGCCATTCAATATAAATTTGCATCAGTTTGTGTAAATCCTTACTATACAGCTTTCGTAAGTAAAGAATTAAAGGGAAGCAATGTTAAAACTTGTGTAGTAATTGGATTTCCTTTAGGTGCGAATACAAAGGAAGTAAAAGCTTTTGAAACTAATAACGCTATTGAAAATGGTGCGGAAGAAGTAGACATGGTTATTAATGTGGGAGCACTTAAAGATAAGAAATATGAAGTTGTAAAAGAGGATATAGAAGCTGTAGTAAAAGCTTCAAATAAAAGAGCATTGGTGAAAGTAATTTTGGAGACTTGTCTTTTAACAGATGAAGAAAAAATTAAGGCTTGCGAAATTTCTAAAGCAGCAGGAGTAGATTTTGTTAAAACTTCCACTGGCTTCTCAACTTCAGGAGCTACAAGCCATGATGTAGCATTAATGAGAAAAGCTGTAGGTGAAGAAATAGGAGTTAAAGCATCTGGTGGAATAAGAGACTATCAAAAAGCTGCAGAAATGATAGAAGCTGGTGCAAATAGATTAGGTGTAAGTGCTAGTATAGCAATTGTTACCACAGATTCAAATACAACAAACGACGGATATTAATAAATATAAAATAGATGTGGATGTAGTTCACATTTATTTTATAAAAAATGTGGAAGCGCTTACCTAAATTAAAACATACAAAAATTAGTGTACAGGAGGTGTAAGAGTTGGGTAAGGCATTTGAAGATGCCCTATTAAAACCTAGCTTAAATAATATGGATAGAGTGATATGGATAGTGTTAGACAGTGTTGGTATGGGAGAAATGTATGATGCTAAAAAATATGGAGACGAGGGGGCAAATACCCTTGGAAATATCTCAAAGACGTTAGGTATACTAGAAATACCTAATTTAGTGAAACTAGGCTTAGGAAATATAGATGGAATGAAAGGTATTGGAAAAGTAGAAAAAGCAGATGGATGTTATGCCAGGTTTGAGGAAGCATCTGATGGTAAAGACACAACTACAGGTCATTGGGAAATGGGCGGTATAGTTACAGAAAAGGCTTTTCCAACATTTCCAAATGGATTTCCGGATGCTTTGATAAATAACTTCGAAAAGGCTATAGGTAGAAAAATTATTGGTAACAAAGTTGCTTCAGGAACAGCAATACTTGATGAACTTGGAGAGGAGCACTATAAAAGTGGAATGCCAATAATATATACCTCTGCTGATAGTGTTTTTCAAATTGCAGCACATGAGGAAGTAATACCTTTAGAAAATTTATATGAAATGTGCGAAATGGCAAGAAATATGTTATCTGGAGAATATGCTGTGGCTCGTGTAATAGCAAGGCCTTTTATAGGTGAACCTGGAAGCTTTAGCAGAACTTCCAACAGACGGGATTTTTCATTAATTCCGCCCTATGATACAGTGCTAGATAAAATGAAAAAGAATAAACTAAATGTAATGGCTGTAGGCAAAATTGAAGATATTTTCTGTAATAAAGGAATTACTGAATCCATTCATACAGTTAGTAATATGGACGGTATGAATAAAACTATAGAATTTATGAAGCAGAATAAAAAAGGTTTAATATTTACTAATCTAGTTGATTTTGATATGAAGTGGGGTCATAGAAGAGATGTTGCTGCCTATGGAAAAGGACTAGAGGAGTTCGATAAAAAATTGCCAGAGGTACTTCAAAACATGGCAGAAAGTGATATGCTTTTTATCACAGCAGACCATGGATGCGATCCTACCTTTAAAGGTACAGATCATACAAGAGAATATGTCCCATTTATAGCATATGGTAAGCACTTGAAAAAGAATATAAATTTAGGAACAAGAAAGTCTTTTGCTGATATGGGTCAAACTATAGCAGATATGTTTGAAGTGGAAAAACTGCCAAATGGAGAAAGTTTTTTAAGAGAAATAAGTTTATAGAGCAAATAGCTACTTTCCTCTATAACTAATATCTTAAACAAAGGAGAATTTATGAAAAACAGTAAAAATAAAATTTATGTAGTAGACTTTTTAATGTCCTTTATAGTTGTATTTGGAGTAGTTATGTTTCTGCCTATGCTTCAGCATATTCAAGATATTTTTAATGTAAGTGTTTCACAGATTTCATGGATACCTAATGTAGGGTATCTTACAATGATAATGTTCGCTATGTTAATAGGAAAATTTATTAATAGAGTTGGAATTAGAAAATTACTAATTATAAGTTTAATACTTTGGATATCCGGCATATGTATAGAGATAGTTGCGTTAAGTAGTATTAAGTATTATCAATTTATAGGTGGAAGATTTATTGAAGGAATAGGAGAAGCTATGATTTTTCCGTTACTGTTATCACTAAATAAAGCAGAGATTAAAGAAAGTTCTGATGAAAAGGTAGGACTTAGTCTCATCGAATTTGGTGCAGCTCTTGGGGGATTAATTGCAGCAATTATTGCTGGAAAGTTTGTTGATTCGCCTAAACAATTTCTAATTATTCCAATAACCATTGCTGCTTTAACCTTAATTTATGTTATTATTAATATAAAAGAAGTAGCTAAAAAACATGAGGAAATCCAAGCTAAGGAAACGAAAGTAAAAGAGAGTAAGAAGGCATATATAAGTTTATTATTAATGATATTTATGATTCAAATTGTATTTTCATCTATTCAGGTTTATCTAGCATACTATATGGAGATATTTTCTTCAGTTTATTTAACAGGAATTATTTTATCCATAGAACAAATTATGACCGCAGCTGGAACTATTGCTCCTATTTTCTTACTCAATAGAATATCCTTTAAAGGTATTAGAAATTTAATTGTTACTGCCTTTCTATTTGGAGTTGGATTGCTCGCTCTGCAGCCATCAATATATATTTGTATATTTGCAGTTTCTATGATTGCCTTCTTTGTAGGGCTTGGTTTTACAACCTTAAATATATATCTTTCTAAGGTGGTAAGTGAAAATGCATCACAAAAAGTTTCTTTTTACACTTCAGTTAGATTTTCAGGGGGGTTTGTACTTTCCTTTTTATGGGGTGCAATTATTCAAAGTTATCGTGCAGCAGGTAAAGGCTATGGAGAAATATTTAAATATTTATATACAGGATCAGGAATAATAGTAGTGTTAATATTTTTAGCAATAATATTGTTGCAGAATAAAGATATTAATTTTTCAAGACAAGATCAAAAATGCTTCAATTAATATTAAAATAAATAATAATGATTTAGGAGGAAATTAAATGAGTGTACACATTAATGCAAAAGAAGGACAAATAGCAGAAAGCATATTATTACCAGGTGATCCTTTAAGGGCAAAGTTTATCGCAGAGAACTTTTTACAAGATGTGATTTGTTACAATGAGGTAAGAGGTATGTATGGTTTTACCGGAACCTACAAAGGCAAAAGAGTTTCTGTTCAGGGAACAGGAATGGGAATCCCTTCTATATCAATCTATGTAAATGAGCTTATTCAGAGTTATGGAGTTAAGAATTTAATTAGAGTTGGTACTTGTGGATCTTATCAAGAAAGTGTTAAAGTAAGAGACTTAGTAATTGGTATGGCAGCTTCAACGGATTCTAATATAAATAAAATTAGATTTAATGGTATTGATTTTGCACCAACTGCAAGCTTCAAGTTACTAAAAAAGTCCTATGATATAGCTGTTCAAAAAGGATTTGATCCTAAAGTAGGAAATATATTTAGTTCAGATACATTTTACGGAGACAATCCAGATGCATGGAAGCATCTAGCTAGCTTTGGTTGCTTAGCAGTAGAAATGGAAGCTGCAGCGTTATATACAACAGCAGCTAAGTTTAATGTTGATGCATTAGCATTATTAACTGTAAGTGATCATTTTATAACAGGTGAACTTACTACCGCTGAAGAAAGACAAACAACCTTCAAAGACATGATAGAAGTGGCACTAGAAACTGTTCATACTCTTTAATTTAAAATCAATTTGCCCAAGAAAACCCAGGACACCCCTCATCTTCGAAGTCCATGCTTATAAGAGAGGGGTGTCCCGCAATTTTATCTATAAAAGTTACCAATATTAGTTTAAATCTTTTCTCACTAGTTTATTATTATCAATAGAGAGTATTTCTTTATCAGTTAGACTTAGTAAAGTACCTTTATAAGTAATTTTTTTATTTGATTTTTTATCAGTTATGTTGCCATCTGAAGTATTCTTAATATATATATTTCCAGGTTTAGTCACAATAATATCATTTTTATCTAATGGGTCTGGCAAACTTAAGCTAGCCCAAGTGCTAATTGGTTTTTCTATATTGCCATATAAAACTTTTATTACCTTGCTACCATTAAGAATACCTAAATATAATTTATCTTCACTATCCGTATTTATTAAGCAAGCTTTATTGCTCAAGCTCCATTTTGAATTTGTTATTTTTATAATATTACTAGTGGTATCTTCGTAAATTAGATTAGGCTTATGCATAAATACAGCAGTCTTGCCAATACTTCTAGAATTAAAAATGGTTGAAGTATTTCCATTTACACTAATATTAAAAATATCACTTTTTACATTACTTTTTAATGCTTTAATATAGATAATACCCATTGTTGTAGACATTTCTACATCGTCAATATTATCTTTTGTACCATTTAATATAAGGGCAATATTGTGATTATTAGAATCTGTGGGTGCTTGTTTATTATTATTTTCTGCATCATAAGTAAAAACATTTATGCTTCTAATTTTTGATAAATCTCTTTCGCATAAAAACATTGAATTCACATCTGGAAGCCACTTATTATAAATTAAATCTGAGTTTTGTTCTGAATTTATAGTATGTCTAGTTCCATCATAGGTATTAATGACGGTTAAGTTGTTTTGATGATAGTAAGAAAGATATTTTCCATCGTAGGAACTTTCAATTTTTTTCGAATCTTTAGGGATTGTAATTATTAAATTTTTATTTGGCTTAGTAGCCTTATCTACCCTTACTTCTTTAACTTTAGTGTTTAATAATGATTTTTCATAATATTTGTCAATAGCAAAGAATATACAGCTTTGTATAGCTAGACTAATTGCACTCCAAAGGACTATTCTTTTAATTATTTTCATATTATTAAATTCCCTTTATGGTTCTACGTATAATGCTGTAGAAACATACCTTTCTCCGTTCCATCCGTGTGGGCTATTTATTACTTTACCATCATAGTACATAGTAGTTGAAAAGCCGCCATCTAAATTTGATGCATTAAGTGCACCGTGTTTTAACAATTCATCTTGAGCATCTTTAAGTGTTGCGCCAGATTTTATAAGGTTTTTCCGACCATCCATAACTAAAAATAGAACTGTTCCATCTGCGGTTTGACCTACGGCAGTCCTGGGTTGAAACCCATCAGAAGCAGCATTCTTATTACTGATTTGGCCTTTCCCATTAATTATCAGAACAGGAGGTCTAAAGCAAATTGCTTCAGAAACATCATATTTTTTAAGTTCATTTATACTATATTTTCCAACAATTAGTTTTCCAGACTTAGTAAAGGCTGTAACGCTCTGCTTAGTATCATTATTACTATCATTAAAAATAACCTTTCCTTTTGAAATAACAAATCCTCCTGGAAAAGCAGCAGAGCCTCCATAAGTATTTTGTAAGTTATCTAGAAAGGCGCCACCATTAATTGCAGCAAGTGCATTATGTTCTTTTGCCATTTCACTTGTTTTCTCACCTTCTACTCTTAATTTTTTAGTATAGGCTACTTTTATTTTTAGAGGGTTAGGGATTTCTAATAAATAGCCATCATATCTCCCTGAATCAGGATGTAAATCGTATCGAATAATATTGTTGCTTTTTTTCTTTGTTATTGAAACTCCATTTATATTAATTTTTGATGTTTCTTTTATAACTTCACTTCGATTAGTTATATTATCTATTTCTGAAGCTGATAAAAATTTAGTTGCTAAATATTGATGTCTAGTCCCCATAATAGTTCCAACAACAACTTTTTTAAAATTGTTAAAGGGTCCTTTGTAGATATAAAATGGAGCTGTTATTAAAGTAAATAATAGTTCGTATACTATAAAACATGTTATTAGAGTTAATTTAAATTTCTTATTTTTATTCACGGTATACCTCCTTAAGATTCAAAGACAAAGTTCAAACAAATCCACATGGAAAAAAGTGTATTTTAGATGTTAAATATTATATCATCATATTTAGGATAGGAATGGATGTATAGTGAAAGTTAATATAATGTTAATATATGGAATATGAATATTTAAGTACTGTATTAAATGAACTTGACTATAAATGAATGTTCGTTTATTATAGAATACAAGAGAGGTGAGTAAATGAGAAAAAAGGATGATGAAAAGCAGAACAATATTAAGGAAGCTGTGATTAAATTAATATTAGAAGAAGGTTTTCATGGAACTTCTATTTCGAAAATAGCTAAAAAAGCAGGGGTTTCTCCAGCCACGGTTTATATTTATTATGAAAATAAAGAAGTTATGTTACAGGATATATATCAAGGATATTCTGAAGAAATATTTGCTTATTTACTCAGCAGAATTAATCAAAGCATGGAAGGACAGCAACTTATCGAAATTCTTGTTAGAAGTTATTATAACTATATTCAAGAGAATGAAGAGATATTTCACTTTGTGGATCAGTTCTCAAATTGTCCGGCATTAGCTTGTCATTGCAGAGAATTAAGAGGAGTATATAGACTTAATAGTATATTAGATGAAATGAAAGCAAGAAGGATTATTAAGGATTTTCAAAATGAGAACCTTATAGCAATATTATTTTATCCAATAAAGTCTATTGCTATTAATCAGACTAGAAGAGAAGAAGAACGTTCAGAATTACTACAAGAGATGATTAAAATTATACAGGATTCATTGTTAGTATAATGAAAAAGGAAGGATGAATTATATGATAGATATTGATAAGAAAAATAAAGAATTAATTGTAATCCCAGTTTCGGATGTTGTACTTTTACCAGGTACTGAGACTATGCTTAAAATAAATAACTATAGTGAACAACGACTTAAATATTTAGAAAAAGAACAAATGGACTGCATTGCATTACCTTTAAAGCAGAATTTTAATCAAAAGGAATTAAAAGAAGAAGACTTCCACAAAATTGGTGTTATTTTTAATGTTAATCAAGTGGAGCAAGTAGATGGAGGATACCATGTTAAAATTAAAGTGGTTGATCGAATTGAAATCAAAACTCTTGATATAGGAACAGAAAATATTCATGGAGATTATAAACTAGTTTCGGATATTGTAGATTTTAATGAAAAGAGTCAAGAAGCAATGGTTGAGTATTTAAAGAAAGTTACTCATGAAATCAGTAAAAACTTTAAGGGCTCTGAGGCTTTTGTTAAGGCTGTTGATGATATCAATGATTTGAACAAGCTTATGGCACATCTAGCTCAATATATGCCAATTTCCAAGGATGAGAAATATGATTTAATAGAAACCCGATCATTAAAAGAGAGATGCTTAAAGTTTATGGATTATCTCCTAAAGCAAAAGGAAACGCTCAAGCTCCAATTTGAGATGGCAGAAAGATTCTCAGAAAAAGCAAATAAGAGTTACAGAGAATCAGTACTTAGGGAGCAGTTAAAGGTAATTCAAAATGAATTAAATGAAGGAAAAGAAGGCACAACTCGTAAAGAAAAAGATTATCTTTCAAAAATAGAAGAAGCTAATATGCCTTTAGATGTGAAAAATATTGCATTGGATGAACTAAGTAAGTACGAATCTCAGAATCCTAACAGTTCAGATTATAATATTATTCGAAATTACTTGGATTTGCTAGTTCAACTTCCTTGGACTACAGGAGAATCTAAAGCTATTGATTTAAGTGAAGCAAGACGCATATTAGATGAGCAGCATTATGGACTAGAAAAGGTAAAAGAAAGAATACTGCAGCATTTGGCTGTTATGCAATTGAAAAAGGATAAGAAGGGTTCCATTATATTATTAGTAGGTCCTCCTGGAACTGGAAAAACAAGTTTAGGAAAGAGCATTGCTGAAGTGCTTGGAAGAAAATATATACGACTAAGCCTAGGTGGCATTAGAGATGAAGCAGAAATTAGAGGCCATCGCAGAACTTATATAGGGGCTATGCCAGGAAGAATAATTCAGAGCATTAAAAAAGCTGGGGAAAGAAATCCTGTTATTGTTCTAGATGAAGTGGATAAGCTGATGACTGGCTACAATGGTGATCCTGCTAGTGCTCTTCTAGAGGTTCTAGATCCTGAGCAAAACAATACTTTTACAGATCATTATTTAGATATTCCTTACGATTTATCGGATGTTTTCTTTATTGCCACAGCAAATTCTGTAGAAAGTATACCGGGACCACTTTTAGATAGAATGGAGATTATCCAAATATCTAGTTATACAATTAATGAGAAGTTTCATATTGGAAAAAATTATTTGTTACCATCAACTTTGGAGGAACATGGACTTACTAATGAACAATTAATTGTTGAGGATGATACCTTAAAGCAAATAATAAGCGACTATACTTTAGAGGCAGGTGTCAGAGGCCTTAAAAAACAATTGGCTAGTATAGCAAGAGTAACTTCAGAAAAAATAGTATCAAAAAAGGTGGAGTTACCTTTAAAAGTTAGTGGAGATCAATTGGAAGAGTTACTAGGAAGACAAGTATCTAGACATGATAAGGCACAACAGACTAATCCCATTGGGGTTGTTACTGGACTTGCATGGACTCCTGTGGGTGGAGAGATTCTATTTATTGAAGCTACTGACATGCCAGGAACTGGACAAGTTACCCTTACTGGAAAGCTTGGCGAAGTGATGCAGGAATCTGCTAAAATTTCATTGAGTTTACTAAAGTCTAGATTAGCTGCTAATACGATAAATTTTAAAGAGAGAGACCTTCATATTCACGTACCTTCAGGATCAGTGCCTAAAGACGGACCTTCAGCTGGAATCACACTGTTTACAGCACTTGCATCCTTAGTTACAGGCATAAAGGTGGATTCTAAGCTTGCTATGACTGGAGAAATTACTTTAAGAGGAGCTGTTCTGCCAATCGGTGGATTAAAGGAGAAATTACTAGGTGCTCAAAGAGCTGGAATTACTAAGGTGCTGATTCCAAAGGACAACCTAGTAGATTTAAAAGACGTGCCAGAAGAAGTGAAAAATCAGATAATTATTATTACAGTGGAGACTATAGAAGATGTTCTAAGAGAAACCTTAGGGATTTCACTACCTAGGTTAGAGCAGATAATAAGTTCAAAAGAGATTTTTCAAGGAAGCTTTGATTCGAACTAATAGAAACTAAAAAGACTTATATATGATTCTTACTGTGGAGGGGTATTCGCCAATAACTGGTGCGTACTCCTCTTTTTTATGTATAATCAGCTTCAAATTAAGAGTAAGCAAACATTATTATTGATATTAATTTAAAAATTGATGTATAATTAAAGGATAGTTTTAGTAGAACACAATAAATTGTATGAATTTGATAAAGGAAGGGCTATATTTATGAAGAAATTAATGTTAGGTAATGAAGCCGTTGCAAGGGGAGCCTATGAATTTGGCGTGACGGTTTCGGCAGGTTATCCAGGAACACCAAGTACTGAGATAACTGAAAATATTGCAAAATATGAAAATATTGATTCAGAATGGTCACCGAATGAGAAAGTTGCATTAGAAGTTGGAATAGGTGCTTCAATTGCAGGAGCAAGAACTATAGTATCTATGAAACATGTAGGATTAAATGTTGCAGCAGATCCGCTAATGTCAATTTCATATCCAGGTGTAAACGGTGGACTTGTAATAGCTGTAGCGGACGATCCAGGACAACACAGTTCTCAAAATGAGCAAGATACAAGATATTTTGGTATTGCAGCTAAGATACCAGTAATAGAACCTTCAGATAGTCAAGAATGTAAGGATTTTGTTGGAGCTTCACTTGAAATAAGCGAAAAATTTGATACACCTGTTATCTTGAGATTAAGCACAAGAGTTTCTCATTCACAAAGTCTTGTTAATGTGGGAGAGAAAGAAGAACATGCTTTAAAAGAATATGATCAAAACCCAAACAAATATATAGTTGCTCCAGCAGTTGCGAAGAAAAGAAGAGTAATTGCAGAAGATAGACTTAGAAGACTTGAAGAGTTTGCTGAGAGCACAGAACTAAATAAAGTTGAATATCAAGATTTAAAGGTAGGTATTATTACAAGTGGAATAGCTTATGAATATTCAAAAGAAGTTATGCCAAATGCATCTTTCCTTAAGCTTGGGTTGTCATATCCACTTCCAAAGAACAAAATCACTGAGTTTATAGACAAATGTGAGAAAGTTTATGTTATTGAAGAATTAGAACCTATTTTTGAAGAAAAAATAAAATCATGGGGACTTAATGTTATAGGTAAAGAAGTTATTCCTATAATCGGCGAATTAAACCCTGAAATAATCAGAAAAGCAATACTAAGTCAGACTATAGAAGGAGTGAAACCTAGCTTTTTACAGGAGATACCAGGTAGACCTCCAATTTTATGTCCAGGCTGCCATCATAGAGGCGTTTTTTATGTATTAAAAAAACTAGGAATACATGCCTCAGGAGATATTGGGTGCTATACTTTAGCTGCCTTCCCTCCATTAAGTGCAATGGATACATCTATTTGTATGGGTGCAAGTATTGGAATGGCATTTGGCTTTGAAAAAGCTAGAGGCAAAGATTTTGCAAAGAAATCTGTTGCAGTTATAGGAGATTCAACCTTTATACATTCAGGAATTACAGGACTTATTGATGTTGTTTATAACAAAGGAAATACTACAGTTATTTTACTAGATAATTCAATAACAGGAATGACTGGACATCAAGAAAACCCTGCAACTGGATATACTTTAAAAGGTGAGCCAACTCTTGCCCTTGATTTTGAAGCACTAGGAAGAGCAATAGGAATAAAAAGAATACAAACTGTAGATGCTTATGACATTGAGAATCTTGAAAGAATTGTTAAGGAAGAGACTCAAGCAGAAGAACCTTCATTAATAATAACAAAGAGGCCGTGTGTTTTATTAAAAAGAGCAAATATGGTAAAGAAACCTCTAAAAATTAATAAAGATTTATGTAAAGGCTGTAAAGCTTGTTTGAAAATTGGATGCCCTGCAATAGTATTTAAGGGTAACAAAGCTGAAATAAACAATACACTTTGTGTTGGTTGTGAGCTTTGTACTAAAGTATGCAAGTTTAGTGCTATTGGAGGTGAAATATAATGAACATTTTAATATCTGCAGTAGGTGGACAAGGAGCATTACTTGCTAGTAGGATTATCGGAAAACTTGCTCAAAATCTTGGGCTAGACGTTAAAGTTTCTGAAGTTCATGGTATGTCACAAAGAGGTGGAAGCGTAGTAACTTACGTTAAATTTGGGGAAAAAATATATTCACCTATTGTTGAAAAGGGAACAGCTGATGTGATTCTTGCTTTTGAAATGCTTGAAGGGGCAAGATATGCTGAATGGTTAAAGGAAAATGGTACTTTAATTGTAAGCACTCAACAGATAGATCCAATGCCTGTAATTACAGGTGCTGTAAAGTATCCTGAAGGATTAACTTCAGAATTATCTAAGTTGCCAATAAAATTGTATGATGTTGATGCTGTTATGCTTGCAACTAAAGCAGGAAATGTTAGAGCTACAAATGTAGTGCTATTGGGTATTTTAGCTGCTACAACATCAATCGCAAAGGAAGAATGGGAGAAAGCAATAAAGGAAACTGTACCAGAAAAATTAGTAGATGTGAATCTTAAGGCTTTCGAAATCGGCTATGAAATAAAATAATGTAAATGCTTATAATAAATTGGGGGAATTATAATGATTTGGGATGAAAAAAATGAGTGTATGAGTCGTGAAGAAATGAGAGAGGTTCAAGGCAATCGCCTTAGACATACAGTTGAGAGAGTGTATCACAATGTGCCTTTCTATAGAAAGAAAATGCATGAATTGGGGCTAGAACCAGGGGATATTCAGAATATAGATGATTTATCTAAGTTACCATTTACAACAAAACAAGATTTGAGGGACAATTATCCCTATGGATTATCCGCAGTTCCAATGAGTGAAGTAGTAAGACTTCATGCATCCTCTGGTACTACGGGGCAACCGGTTGTTGTTGGCTATACAAGAAAAGATTTGAGAACTTGGTCTGAGGTTGTGGCAAGATGTCTAAGCTCCTATGGTATTGATAGTCACGATTTCGTGCAAATTGCATACGGTTATGGACTTTTCACTGGAGGAATGGGATTGCACTATGGAGTTGAAAAAGTAGGAGCAGCTGTAATTCCAATATCCGGCGGAAATTCTAAAAAACAAATCCAAATAATGAGAGATTTTGGTAGTACTGTACTTGCTTGCACTCCTTCGTATGCTTTATATTTAGCTGAAGCAATGCAAGAAATGGGAGTAAAGAGAGAAGAACTTAAACTAAGAGTTGGTATTTTTGGAGCTGAGCCATGGACAGAAAACATGAGAAAAGAAATAGAAAAAAACTTGAACATAAAAGCGATGGATATATATGGCTTAAGTGAAATAATTGGACCAGGAGTATCTTATGATTGTGAATGTAAAAATGGGCTACATGTAAATGAAGATCATTTTATACCTGAAATAATAAATCCAGATACTTTCGAAGTACTACCTTATGGAAGTAAAGGAGAAATTGTATTTACTACAATTACTAAAGAAGCATTACCTCTTATCAGATATAGAACAAGAGATTTATCTGTATTACATGATGAAAAATGTGATTGTGGAAGAAGCCTTGTTAGAATGGAAAAATGCCTTGGTAGAAGTGATGACATGCTTATCATAAGAGGTGTTAATGTATTCCCAACTCAAATTGAAAGTGTATTGCTTGAAATGGGAGAAACAAAACCTCACTATTTATTGTTTGTTGATAGAGTTAATAATCTTGATATTCTTGAAGTTTGGGTAGAAGTTGATGAAGTATTCTTCTCTGATGAAGTAAGGAAGCTTGAAAGCTTAACAAAAAAGATTAAACACAACATTGAATCAACACTTGGAATAGGCGTTAAGCTTAAGCTTGTTGAACCTAAAACAATTGAAAGAAGCGAAGGAAAAGCTAAAAGAATAATCGATAAGAGAGTATTATAAAAGATTTATAGGAGGGTTAAGTATGCTAATTAGACAATTATCAATATTTGTTGAAAATAAGCTTGGCAGACTAGCTGAAGTTACAAAAATACTGGGAGAAGCTAAAATTGACATACGTTCTTTGGTAGTATCTGATACAACAGACTTTGGTATTTTAAGATTAATAGTTAATGATAC
Source organism: uncultured Clostridiaceae bacterium (assembly GCA_963791805.1). Taxonomy (GTDB): domain Bacteria; phylum Bacillota; class Clostridia; order Clostridiales; family Clostridiaceae; genus JACMJL01. Next base: position 299,831 of record CAWBTU010000003.1, on the reverse strand, counting down.
AGAAAGAGCACATGATATTTTGAAAGAAAATGGATTTACTGTGAATTATACTGAAGTTGTTGTTATAGGCATATCCGATGAACCAGGAAGTCTTTCAAAAGTGCTAGGAATCTTAGGAGATGCAGGCATAGAAGTAGAATATATGTATGCCTTCCTAGGAAGAGAAATGGGTGAAGCACCCGCAGCCTTTAGATTTGAAGATGTTAATAAAGCGTTAGAAGTATTAAAAAAGAACAATCTGAATATTATAACTGAGATCTTATAAGGTGCCTGGCACCTGACAAGTGACATCTAGGACTACCTATGTAATTGCATGGGTAGTTTTTTTGTTGAGAAAATACATGAATTAGAGTAAAATTTGGTTGTATAAGTATATTATTAAAGTCTTTATTTTGTGGAGAAAAGGTGGAGTAAGCATGAAAAATAGAATTTTACTTGTGGAAGATGATATAGAAATTAGTGAGATGGTAAGAAAGTATTTAGAAAAGGAGGGACTTGAAGTAATAACTGCTTTTGATGGAGAAGAAGCTGTTATTACTTTTTTGAGAGAACCTTTTGATTTGATACTTCTAGATTTAATGCTTCCCAAACTTAATGGAATTGAAGTTATGAGACAAATGAGACAACAGAGTTCTATACCAATATTGATTATGTCTGCTAAAGATAGTGATGTGGATAAGGCTGTTGGATTAGGTCTTGGTGCAGATGATTATATTGCTAAGCCTTTTTCAATGATCGAGCTTTCAGCAAGAATTAACGCAGCAATTAGGCGTGCAACAAATTATTCTAGTATGGTTATTAAAGAAGACAAAAATAATATTAGTATTGGTGATTTAGACATTGAACTAGATAGTTTTTCTGTAATTAAAAAGGGTGAAAAACTAAATTTAACTTCTAAAGAATTTGATATTTTGAAGTTATTTGTTACAAATCCAAAAAAGGTTTTTACAAAAGCTCAGATATATAGTTTCGTATGGAATGATGATTATTTTGGAGATGAAAATGTTATTAATGTTCATATGAGAAGGTTAAGAGAAAAAATTGAAGATGAACCTTCTAATCCAAAGTACATAAAAACCCTTTGGGGAATTGGATATAAGCTAGGAGAAGTTTAATATGGAATTTGTTTTAATAATAATAATTGTTATTCTGATTTGCATAGCATGTTTTCAATATAAATCAATAAAGAATAGAAATAAAAGTTTAATATATATGCAAGAAAAATTATGCAGCATTATATCAGATAGTATGCAAGAAAAACTAATGGTTTTTACTGATGATAAATATATCATCCTTATTTTGGAGCAGATTAATAACTTGTTAGAGTACAATCAAAAAATAAACTCCAATTATATAAAAACTGAGATGTCAATGAAGAAGATGCTCTCTAATATTTCTCATGATTTAAAGACACCTCTTACTGTTATATTGGGGTATATAGAAACTATAAAGCTTGATGATTCTCTAAGCAGCGAAGAACAGGAAATACTACTTTCTAAAGTGGAAAATAAATCAAAAGAGTTGCTAGCCCTTATTAACAAATTCTTTGATCTTGCAAAGCTAGAATCAGAGGATAAAGATATTCCAATAGCAAGAATAAATATAAACGAGATATGTAGGAAGAATATATTAGCTTACTATGATATTTTAACAAATCAGGGATTTGAAGTGAATGTTGATATCCCTGAAAATAGTATTTATGTTTTAGGAAATGAAGAAGCTATAGATAGAATATTAAATAACTTAATTTCAAATGCAATTAAGTACGGAGACTTTGGGAAGGCAATAGGGTTGAAGGTAAGTGTAGATGATTCTTTTGCATATGTGGATGTTTGGGATAAGGGCAAAGGAATAAGTGAATTGGACAAGGATAGGGTATTTGAACGAATGTACACTTTAGAGGATTCTAGAAATAAATCTTATGAGGGTAGCGGACTTGGACTTACTATAACTAAGAGACTTATTGAAAAATTAGGTGGAGAAATTATTCTTACTAGCAAAGCTTATGAAAAAACAACCTTTTCAGTTAAATTACGAAGAATAACTTATTAGGTATATTGAAAAAATAACTTGCATTTTTGACTTGTTGTTTTTCCCATATGCCTTAATTTTCAACTTAATAAATTTGTAAGAATTGATTAAGAAAAAAGAAAAACCTGTTGTGTACAATAGAAACATAAGAAGAGACAAGGAAGGAGTATATACATGAATGTTTTTAGCAAATATTTATTAAAATCTATCTCGGAGAAAAAAGGAAGAACAATGCTTCTGCTAATATCAATTTCAATTAGTGCTGCACTTTTAGTTGCTTCGCTAGGATCAGTAAAAGCATTACTGGGTACTTTATCTACACAGGTGAAGGGAAACCTAGGAGAATTCAATATTGTACTTAGTCCACCACAAAACTCAGAAACCAACCTATTTAAACCTGTAGATATAAATAATATGGATGGAAATAAAAGCTTTAAAGCAATAACTATAGGAGGATACTTAGGTAATGATAATGAGAAAGAGTTTACATTAACAGGTACCACCCTTTCTGATTTTAATAATTTTAGTAAAATGCAAATCTTGAAAAAAAGTCAATTGGAACCTTTTACAGGGAAAAAATTAATTATTTCTGAAAAGACCAGTGAAAAACTAAAAGTTAAGCTTGGAGATAATCTTAAGTTAAATATTTTAGGCAAGGAAGAAAATTATCAAATAGTGGCCATTTCTTCAAATAAGGGACTTTTCTTTACAGATAAAGAAAAGGAATTTACATTAATAACCCCTGAAGAAAATTTATTTTCAATTTATGGAGAGAAAAATAAATATAGCACGGAACTTGCTTCAGTAAATAGTAAAGACCTAGCTGTTTGGGTAAAAGACTTTAATGAAAAAAATAAAGATAACAAAATCGTAGCAACCCAGCTATATGATGAAAAACAAATAGAGCAGCAGCTAAATATGATTAAAATGCCCTTATATTTCATGTTAGCAATAGTTTTGCTTATGACTACCTTTATAATTTACAGCTCCTTTAAGCTTATAATTACCGAACGACTACCAGTTATTGGGGTGTTTCTAAGCCAAGGAGCAACTAAGGGAAAAATAGTATTAATATTACTAAAAGAAAGTTTAGTATATGGTATATTAGGTGGAATCATAGGAGATTTATTAGGTGGAGGACTTACAAGCCTAATAGCATATTATGGAAACCCCTTAAAGCAATTTGGAGTTAAGGCTACAACAGAATTTTTCCCACCTTACTTCATTGCAGGATTTATATTTGCAGTTATGTTATCCATATTATCAACAATAATTCCAATTCTATCAATAAGGAAACTGCCTGTTAAGGATGTAATATTAAACACCCTTAGTACATCAAACAAAATATCCTTAAAGACAACTATTACTGGAGTTATATTAATAATTATTGCTGCTACGCTTCACTTTTTAGGCTCAAGTATTCACAATGTAGGTGCACTGCCTAGCTTATTCTTAGCCTTCCTTGGAATTATCTTTGTTATACCTAAAATAGTTGAAATAGTAACCTATCCCATAGTTAGACTTTTAAGAAATATTAACGGGTTATCTATGCTATCTTTTAATAATGTACGAACTTCTAAGGTTTTAATAAACAATATTAGATTAATATCAGTATCGGTGATTTCTATTGTAATGATAACATCATTAAGTGGGTCCCTTACTGATGTAGTTAAAGGCGTTTATGACGGAATGAATTATGATGTTGGAATTACTGTTAATTCAAATTATTATAAAGATGTTTATAATATAGTGCATGATTATAAAGATGCAGATAAAATTGTTGAAACTGGGTATATATCAACAAATTTAAATGGAAATACTTCGAAAGCAATGTATATAGGTTATGTTGATCCACAAAAATATAAAACATTTGAAAATTATACTGTATTCGATAATAAAGATAAAGAACTTGATGAGCTAGATAAAAATGATGATGGAATTATTTTATCTAAGCAAGCTTCAGTAAGATATAACATTAAAAAGGGTGATATTATAACCCTTACCACAGATAACAAAAAAGAAAAATTTAAGGTAATATCAATATATAATGCAAAAATGATGAATTCTGGAAACTACAATCTAATTTCATCAAAAGCAGCATTAAAACATTTTGAAATTAAATATCCTAGTCAATATTCAATTTCTACTAAAGTTCCACCAGCAGAGGCGAAAAAAGTTTTAGATACTAGATTAAAAGGATTAGGTACTGAAATATCTACCAAATCGGAAGATAGTAAAAGAAATTTAGATGCTAACAAGCAAATGACTAATATTTTAGGAATATTCTCTTACTTAACAATGGTAATTGGAGCATTTGGAATACTCAGTAATGTTTCAATAAGTTTCATACAGAGAAAAAGAGAAATAGCCGTAATTAGTTCTATAGGACTAACTAAAAGAGGTCGAAGTCAAATGATGCTAATAGAAAGCTTATTTCAGGCTTTAATTGGAAGTATTATTTCCTTAGTGGCAGCACTTGGAATAAATATATGCCTTACAGATATATTTAAATTCTTAACACTAGATCTCGATATAAAATATCCCTTTGGATCTATAGGCATAATAATAGCTGCAACAGTTTTATTGATGATATTTACATCGCTATCCTCAATATTTAAAAGTGCCAAACTTCAAATAGTACAAGAATTAAAATATGAATAAGTAATAATATTTAGGAGGAATTTTAAAATGGGAAATGCAATAGAAGTAAATAATTTATATAAATCTTTCAAGCTAGGAAAGGAATCTTTAGATATCTTAAAAAATTTAAGTTTCACTATTGAAAATGGTGAATTTGTATCTATAATGGGATCATCAGGATGCGGCAAATCTACCCTTTTGTATTTGCTTGGTGGCCTAGATACTGCCACTAGTGGTAACATAATAATTAATGGAAAAGATTATGCTAAAATGAAGGAAAAGCAAAAAAGCATTATGAGAAGACGTGAACTTGGCTTTGTATTTCAATTCTATAATCTTGTACCCAATCTTAATGTAGAGGATAACATACTACTTCCACTACTGTTAGATGGAAAGAAACCTAAGGATTACGACCAAGAACTAAAAAAGATACTTGATATCATAGAAATGGGTTCAAGAAAAAAACACACTCCAAGAGAACTGTCAGGAGGTCAACAACAAAGGGTAGCCATAGCAAGAGCCTTGTTATTTAATCCAGATATAATTCTAGCTGATGAACCAATAGGAAATTTGGATTCAAAATCTGGTGTAGAGATAATGAAATTATTTAAGACAATAAACAAAGAATATGGAAAGACTATTGTACAAGTAACGCATTCTACGGAATCAGCATCTTTTGGTAGTAGAATTTTAAATATAAAAGATGGAGAAATATATAGGGACGAATTAAGCGCATAGAGAATTAGTTATTCAAGGAGGCTAGGTAATGGAGTATCTACTAAGAACCAATAATTTAACAAAAACCTTCAACGGTAAAGAAGTTATATCAAATGTAAATATGAACATTAAGAAGGGCGAAATTTATGGGTTTTTGGGACCAAATGGTGCAGGTAAGACTACCATGATGAAAATGATAACCAACCTTTTAAAACCTACAAGTGGGGAAATTGAAATTTTTGGAGAAAAGTTAACTAAGTCATCCTATGAAGTGTTAAAGAGAATTGGAAGTATTATAGAATACCCTATATTTTATGATAAGCTTACCGCAAGAGAAAATCTAGAACTGCATTGTGAATACCTAGGTTATTATGAAAAGCAAGCTATTGATAAAGCTCTAGACCTTGTAAATCTAAAGAATATTGAAAATAAAGTAGTGAAAGACTTTTCTCTTGGTATGAAGCAGAGACTTGGTATTGCACGAGCAATTACAACAAAGCCAGAGTTTCTAATGTTAGATGAGCCTATTAACGGACTTGATCCAATTGGAATTAAGGAAATGAGAAATTTATTCAAAATGTTGAATAAAGAGTATGGAATAACAATACTAATTTCAAGCCATATATTAGGAGAAATCGAACAAATGGTGGATACAATAGGCATAATAAACAATGGACTGTTAATAGAAGAAGTTTCTATGGGAAGTGTTAAAGATCAGGATACAGAGTATATTGAAATAACTACAAATGATATTAAGAAAGTAGCATATATTTTAGAAAACAATCTTAAGATTTCTAACTTTAGAGTAGAAGATAATAGCATAATAAGGATATATGAAACTAAGTTACCTCAAAAAGAAATAATTAAAACTTTAGTATTAAATGATATTGAGATTCAAGCTATAAGTAGCAAAATAAGTTCTTTAGAAGACTACTTTCTAGGGATTATTAATGGAGGTAGAAAAAATGCTTAAATTGATGAAACTAGAAATAAAAAAATACAAAGTAAGAGGATTTGTTAAAAGAGCTTTAATCGCCAATATAATAATACTAGGACTTACGATTTTGATGAGTTATTTAAGTAAGAATGATAATGAAGATCATTTGACTAATTTCAATGCTCTATTTTCTCCCCTAGACCTTATAATAGAAATTACTTTTATAATTTTTGCTGCTGTTCTTATTTCAAAATTTATTATTGATGAATATAAAAATAAAACGATAACCATATTGTTTATCTATCCTGTACCCAGAAAGAAATTGATTATTTCTAAAATACTAACTGTAATAATACTAACATTTTCAGCAATATTCTTATCAGATATATTTATAAGTTCAGTTCTTTGCATATTAAATTCTATTAGCGGTTTTGTTCCAGAAAAACTAACAAGTACTATTATGTTAAAGCGGTTTATTACTATATGTTTAATTTCTTTTACGTCTTCAGGGATTGGCTTGCTACCGTTATATTTTGCTGTGAGAAAAAAATCCTCAAAAGCAACAAAAATTTCATCAATAATAATAGCGACTGTTGTTTGCGGTAATTTAAGTAATGGTAGAGAAAATTTTTCATTAAGCTCAATTACTGCGATACCAATAACTCTTGCTATAATTGGATTCATCAGTGCATATTTTGTAATTAGGAATATCGAGGATGTGGATGTAATTTGAGGTGAAATTGAGGTGCCAGGCACGTGACAAGTGACAAACGAAATTTTCAGTAAAACTATCTATGTTAAATTGCATGGGTAGTTTTTTTGAGCTTAAGATTGTAGCATACTAAGAATTTGATATAAATAAAGTAAATTGGCAATTATAGTGGATGAATTGATAAATATATGATATAATAGCTATTGATTTATCAATAATTACTAAAATTTTATATTAAATCGAAAACATTCAACAATAACTGAATGCATGATTGAGCACTAAATTATAAAGGATTTTGAATTTTTGATTTGTGTATGAAAATAAAAGGGGGATAAAAATTGAAAGGTTTAAACACAGGGGATATTTCTTTCGTAATTTTTTCAGCAGCACTAGTAATGTTCATGGTTCCTGGTCTTGCTTTGTTTTATGGAGGACTTGTTAAAAGTAAAAACGTTCTAAGTACAATAATGCATAGCTATGCGGCATTATTTATCATTTCTATTCAATGGATTCTAATAGGCTATACACTTGCCTTTGGTCCTGACGTTCATGGCATTATAGGCAATTTCCATTGGACAGGCCTAAACAATATTAATTTTTTTACTGCTAATGCTAGTTATGCAGATTCAATACCGCACTTATTATTTATAGTATTTCAAATGATGTTTGCAATAATAACTATTGCAGTAGTTTCGGGTTCTTTTGCAGAAAGAATGAGATTTCCGGCATTCCTCGTTTTCGCACTTTTATGGAGCACTTTAGTATACGATCCTATAGCTCATTGGGTATGGAGCAGCTCAGGTTGGATTAATCATATGGGCACTATAGATTTTGCAGGGGGAAATGTAGTTGAGATAAATTCAGGTGTATCTGGACTTGTGACGGCATTATTTTTAGGAAAAAGGAAAAAAACAAATCCGGAACCACATCATATTCCAATGGCTATTTTAGGCGGAGGAATTCTTTGGTTTGGTTGGTTTGGATTTAATGCAGGGAGCGCATTACATGCTAATGGAGTAGCAGTAATAGCTTTAATTAACACTAATACTGCAGCTGCAGCAGGGGCTATTGGTTGGGTAGCCTGTGAATGGATATTAACTAAGAAACCTACTGTACTTGGTGCAATGGGTGGAGCCATAGCAGGACTTGTGGCTATAACTCAAGGTGCAGGTTTCGTAGCGCCAATGGCTGCAATCCCTATTGGGCTTATCGGTGGTATTGCAAGTTACTTTGCTATTAGTTTTATGAAAGTCAAACTAGGATATGATGATGCGTTGGATGCATTTGGATGTCATGGTATTGGTGGAATATGGGGAGCAATAGCAACAGGATTATTTGCAACAACTTTTGTAAATAAAAGTGGTAAAAACGGATTATTCTATGGAAATTCAACTCTTTTATTTCACCATGTAATTGCTGCTGGATCATGTGCGTTATATGCAGGAGTAATGACTTTTATAATTTTGAAAGTTATGAGTTTATTTATGGAAATAAGAACTGACAAGGAACAGGAAAGCGTTGGATTAGATGTTTCTTTACACGGCGAAGAAGCATATAATGGATTTAATATATAACTTTTTATGATATAATAAGATATGAGGTTATACTGTTAGGAGGATGAAACATGGGGAATAAAATTTCAAAAATTGAAATTATAATGAATTCAAGTAAATTTGAAGAGCTTAAAGAAGAGATGAATAAGATTGGCATAACAGGAATGACAGTTTCCAATGTTATGGGATGTGGATTGCAAAAAGGTCACAAAGAGTATTATAGAGGTGTGGCTGTAGACATTAACCTATTACCTAAATTAAAGGTTGAAATTGTAGTTTGTGAAGTTCCAGTTGAAGCTGTTATTGAGACAGCTACAAAAGTACTTAAGACTGGAAAAATGGGTGATGGTAAAATATTCGTTTATGAAGTTACTGATGCAGTTAGAATAAGCACTGGAGAACGTGGAGAGGCTGCTATTATTGATCCTAAAAAAGCTTAACCTTGGTTTTAAAAATATATACAAGATAAAATAATGGAACAACATAATATTTTCTGCTAAGAGGTAGTTCGCTACACTAAGATTCGCTCAGACAACCTCTAAGCAGAAAATATCATGTTGTTCTTTCCTTTTTATCATATATATACTATAACGTGGCATTAGTAAACATTTTCTAATACAACATGGGATACCCTTCAGCTTCTAGCATAACTATTAAGTGAAGAGTATTCCAAAGTTGCAAGAGATAGAATTCAAGACTAGGCTATTTTATTAGGCTTAGCAATTCTAAGTATCAACTTAACAACTTCATTAACTACAATAACTAATGAAGATAAACCAATTATTTTTGCCCACATTATAACGTCTAATGGTACTGCGTTGAAGAAATCTGCAAACACAGTTGTAACTATAATTTGTGTAACTGCAGTTAAACTAATGATTATTAAGGCAATTTTATTGCTTAAAAATTTAGGGAAAATACTATCTGTACCAAACTCTCTGCAATTGAAAGCATTAAACAATGCACCAAAAGCAAATAGACCAAATAGTGATGTTTCCATTTCACTTGCTAAGTTAGTTGTTTCAGTAGAAGCCCCTAGAGGATTTAAGGTCATTTGTAGTATTAAAATGCCTGACATATATATAGCATTTAGTATCATAGAAATTAGCATTGTTTTAGTAATAATATTAGCATTTCTATTTGTAGGTTTCCGTTTAAGTACATTTTTTCTTACTGTCTCTAGACCTAAAGATAATGCTGGAGGTCCATCCATTATTATATTAACCCATAACAACTGGATTGTTGTAAAGGGCATTTGGAAGTCAAAAAGTACTGATAGTATAGCTACAAAGAAGGCAACAAGATTTACGGTAATCTGAAATTGAATAAATCTTTGGAAGTTTTCGTAAATACCTCGACCCCATTTGATGCCTTGAACTATAGTTGAGAAGCTATCATCGGTTAGTATTATATCCGCTGCTTTTTTACTTACTTCTGTTCCTGCAATACCCATTGCAATACCAACATCAGCCTTTGTAAGTGCAGGGGCATCGTTTATACCATCACCTGTAACGGCAACAACTTCATTATTGGCTTGAAGCGCTTCAACAATTCTCATTTTTGTATCTGGCTTTGAACGAGCAACGATAGCAATACTTTTTATCTCTTCCTGTAGTTCTTCTTGTGAAAGTAAATCTATGAAGCTAGCTTCTACAGCTTTTTTACCATCAGATAGCAAGTTCAATTCTTCACCAATCGCTATTGCTGTTACTATATTATCTCCAGTTAACATTTTCGTCTCAACGCCCGCTTTTTTAGCAGTAAGAATAGCGTCTTTTACTTCAGGTCTTAATGGATCTTTTATAGCAACGAAACCTGTAAAAATAAGATTCTCGCTTATTAAAGTAGAGTCAGCTGCAACTTCTTCATTTTCACAAAGTATGTTGTATCCAAAACCTAATAATCTCATAGACTTTTTCTGTAAACCTTCTATTTCGGAAAGGATTATATTTTTTCTTTCCTCTGTTAATTTAACAGTTTGTCCATCTAAATTTTCAAATTCACACAATCCCAAAACTATTTCTGGTGCCCCTTTTGTTAAGGCTATTTGGGAATTGTCTCTACCTGCAATTATTGTAACCATTTTTTTATCTTTTGAACTGAAAGGAATCTGATGAATTACAGTTGCATCTTTTCTAGTTTGAACATAGTCTAATTCTTTATGATGCAGTATAAGCGCACATTCGGTGGCACTTCCCAGGTATTTAACATCAGAACCATTGATTTCAATATCTGCAGTTGAGTTAATCAAACAGTTTTCAATAAAGTAACTGTTATTTGTAGCTTCTGCTTGTTCAACGTATTGCCCATCTAAGTATATTTTCTCTACAGTCATACGATTTTGTGTAAGAGTTCCAGTTTTGTCTGAGCAAATTACACTTACAGATCCTATAGTTTCACAAGCTTCATTTCTAGTTACAAGTGCATTTATTTTTGCCATTTTTTGTTTTGTAATTGCAAGGGTCATGCTTATCATTGTAGGCAAACCCTCAGGTACTGCTGCTACAATCAAGGTAATACAAATTATGAAAGCATTTTTTACAGGATCTATAGAATCTAGGAAAGGAATAAATCCTGTTAAGTCTACTTGGAATTCATTACGAAGTATCATTTTTGTGAACATAACAATGAATAACAAGATAGCAATAATACTTGAAAATTTAGAAATTGTTTCACCAAGTCCACCTAGTTTAACTTGTAGCGGCGTTTCTAAATCACTTTCTTCAAGGCTCATGGCAATTTTGCCCATTTCCGTGTTATCACCAATAGTAGTAACAACGAAGCTTCCTCTTCCATAGGCTACTAAAGAACCACCGAACAACATATTCTTTTGTTTAGCAGGGACAGGTTCTTGAATAACAACTTTGTCTTGATAATTAACAGATTCCATTTCAATTACTAAATCTGCACTTTTACTTATATCGTCAGATTCACCTGTTAACATATCTTCCCTTATTTTTAAATCTACACTTGAAATTAATCTTCCATCTGCAGGAATCATATCTCCAGTTTCAATAAAAACGATATCTCCAGGGACTAATTCATTTTTGCTTATTTGAGTAATCTCTCCGCTACGTAGAACTTTTACTGTTATGTTTCCGGTCATTTTTGAAAGCTCATCCGCTGCTTTTTTTGATTGGCCTTCTGTAATGATTTTTATTCCAATACCTATTGCAATAGCACATACTATACCAATAGCATCATAGATTTCACCTATAAGTCCACTTATAAATGCTGCAACCAATAAGATAATCATCATTTTGTCTGTTAAGGAATCCTTAATTTCATCCCAAATTGAACTTTGAACTTTTTTTGTAAAATCATTTATACCGTATTTTTCAATACGCTCCTTTACTTCTGAGTCGTTCAATCCCACTTTTTCGTCAACCTCAAGTTCCTTTAAAACATCGTTGAATTGTTCATTATAGTACTTCAAAAAATACACCACCTTATCTTAATAGTTTTTCTTTTTATTATTATTCTATACTGATTTCTTTATCCCCTCCTTGAATATTAAAAAAGAGACTTTCAGCACAATAAAAAATTGTGCTAAAAGTCTCACTTTAGTTAATAAACTAAGATAAAGCCAGGTTATTCACCGGGTATGTTGACTTTATCACCCTTAACGGATAGTTACTCCCTCTTAACGAGTTAGATTATATATTGAATATACAGTAAGTTAAAAAATTAGTCAATGTAATATCTGTGAACTTTTTATTAACTCAATATTACAGGGATAGCCCCGTACCCTTTTGGTAACTATATGTTAATAAAGTGCGTACTCGTATTAGAATGCAGTGGTAGTAAAATTCAAGTAATAAAACAAAATGGAGGTAATAAAATGAATACAATATTAAATAGAAGAAGCATAAGAAAATACGAAGATAAACCTGTGGAAAAGGAAAAGATAGAAAAAATATTAAAGGCTGCAATGCAAGCACCATCAGCTGCTAATCAGCAACCATGGGAGTTTTTAGTTATTGAAAATAAAGAAACTTTGAAAAAACTAGCAGATATGAGTCCGTACTCAAAAATGGTAGGCTCTGCTCCACTAGCTATTTTATTAATGGCTAGAAAAGAAGGATTGATCTTTCCAGATTGTGTACCTCAAGATATGGGGGCGGCAGCTGAAAATCTTTTACTAGAGGTTGCAGACCTTGGACTTGGTGCAGTTTGGCTTGGGGTTACACCTATGATAGACAGAATGGAGTTTACTAAGAAACTATTTGATTTGCCAGATAGTATTCAGCCTTTTGCATTAATTCCAATTGGATATCCAGATGGACAGGAAAATGCATTTGTGAATAGATATGATGAGACAAGAGTTCATTATGAGACTTGGAAATAATGTTTTAATATATACATAATTAAATCAAAGGAACAGCATGATATTTCCTGCTAAGAGATTGTTCGCTACACCAAGAAAGACTAAGCTGATTTATTTTCAAATTGCTACCCACTCAAAACTCGCTATCGCTAAACATTTCGTGGGCTTAACGCAATTTCAAAATAAATCAGCCAAGTCTTTCTAATGCTCGCTCAGACAATCTCTACGCGGGAAATATCATGCTGTTCCTTATGCGTTCAAGTATCTATTAATGAATCAAAATATTAGTTTGTTCCGTAGATTTTTATTTGAATATTTGTAAATAATTTTAACTAGAAAACCCGGGACACCCTTCACCTTCGAAGGTTCTGCTAATAAGAGAAGGGTGTCCTGCTCCTACCAAGACAAAAATGAACAATTAAAATATCTTAATTTAAGAAGAAATGGAGATGGAAAGAAAACAAGATAAGAAGAAAAGAAGAAAAGAAGAAAAGAAGTTATAGTAACCATGCGGGTTTGAAAGAAAATTATATAGATACATATACGGATCTGAATTTTAAATAGAAAGCAGATAAGCTCTATCTATTTAATAATTTGCCTAATATGAATATTTTCATAGGGTTTAAATTAATAAACCCATGTAGTCTACATTATACTACTTTACCATCTTCTATTGAAAGTATTCTATTACATTGATTGGCAATATGGAGATCATGAGTTACTATTATTATAGTTTTCCCTTTTTCATTAAGCTTTTTAAATATTGACATTATCTCTTTAGAAGTCTTATTATCTAAAGCTCCTGTTGGTTCATCTGCTAGTATTATTTCTGGATTGTTTGCTAATGCTCTGGCTATAGCAACTCTTTGATTTTGTCCACCTGAGAGTTCTCTAGGATATTTATCTATCTTTTCTTCAACGCTTAATTCTTTTAAAAGATTAATTACCTTTTTCCTTTTTTCTTTTTTGTTATCTTTTGTATACTCAAGTGGAATTACCACATTTTCAAAAACTGAGTAATCCTCAATTAATGCAAAGTCTTGAACTACAAATCCAAATGTTTTATTTCGTATCTTAGCTAGTTCTCTATTATTAAAACTATTTATATTTTTATTATTCAAAAAATAATCACCATCAGTGCTTCGATCAAGGCATCCAATTATATTTAGCAATGTAGATTTTCCAGAACCTGATGTTCCCGTTATAGCAATCAAATCCCCTTGAGCTATATTGATTGATACTCCATCTAAAGCACAAACTGCAGAATCATTTTTACCATATACTTTTTTTATATTTACTAAGTTTATTAAGCTCACTTATTTTCACCTCTTTATTAAATTTTCCGGCTCTTTTTTAAGTATTTTTAGCACAGGCGGAATTGATATTACTATTGATAATATTACTGAAAATGATATTAATTTAATTAGAGGTATCCAACTAATAATAGGTTCATTTATTGTTCTAAAGGATCTACTAATTAAAACAATTAGGATACAAGATATTATTAACGATATAGCTGTAACTAAGCTGACTTCATAAAATATTCTTTTAGCAATATCATTTTTAGTACAACCACAGCTTATATGTACCCCGAACTCTTTATCCCTTTTCCTAATATTGTTTAAGCTAGTACATATCATTCCTATAGATGTGAATACGATAGCCATATAAACGATAATTTTATGCTCCTTCACAGCGCTATTAAAACTATTTACTAATGCATTATTTTTATTTGTTAAATCTTTAAATTCTATTTCATTTTGTAAACCCAGATTTTCTACTTCCTTAGTTATTTCAGTTATTATTTTGTCTTTATCATTTTTAAAATCCGGATTAATAATTATTAATGAATTTTTTAAATTCTGTAACTTTAAAACATCTTTCATCATGTTAAATTCAGCATTATCTTCTTTCAAACTCATTGTGTTTTCAACACTCTGTTTGGGAAAAATAACATAACTATCTAGATTAATTGGTTCAAAATTTGTATTTGAACTTCCTACAAAATAATAATTTGATTTCAAAAATCCTACCACTTTTAAATTACGGATATCCCCTCCATATCTATTCTTATATTTGATTTCATCATTAACTTTAAATTTTTGCTTGTAGTTTTGCCCTAAAATTACAGGTGTTGCTTCATTGGGTCTTTTATTAAAATCTTCGATTCTAAAAGGTCTTCCTTGATTTATTTCAAATTTAAAATTTCTCATGAATTTGTCATCTACTTTTATACTTCTTATCCAAGAATAATCTTTTCTGTCCCCCAAATTGCTCATAGAAGCTAAAAAATTATCTATACCATTAAAGTTTTGCACGTGAATTTCCTCATCTTCATAGCCAACATGTGTAATTTTAGGGTTGGTTTTTAATGATTCTGATAGTATTTTAAATTTATTAACCTTTTCATTATCAGAGTAAGTATTAAAATTATCATACATTTTAACTGAATAGATGTCTCTTCCATTGAATATAGATGTAATGCGATTAGCCTCATTGCTTATATTGGTATTTTGATTAATAATAAAATAAAGAAATGTGAAACAAATACTAAACTGAATTATAGCCGATAATGTATTTGGAATTTTTTTTACTAGTCCATAATAAGCATATTTTATATTTAAAAACATATATTCAATCACCTTCTCATTATTTCATTAGGTTCAACTTTCAGCAATTTCATGGTGGGCCATATTGATGCTACGAAACCTGTAACTAACGAGCTGAATATTAATCCTATAACATTTTCTAATTGAATTTTATAATAAGCAACATTTTCATACATAAGTTTGTATAAAGAAAAATGAATAATTATTCCTATTACAAAAGAGAAAAATGAAATTATTTCATACTGAAAAATGATTTTTTTTATAATAGTTATATTTCTTATACCAAAGGCTTTAAGTACTCCAATTTCTTTTCTTTTTTCATCAATATAATAAGAAGAAATGGATATTATATTCAATATAAAAATAGTAATTATAGTAATTAAATAGCTCATCCTATTTGCTATATAATCTTTTATTGGATTTATAATTGTTCTGGAATTATCTTTACTTAATACCATATTGCTATCCATGTTTTTTAGTTTCTGTTTTAATTGTAAAAATTTATTCTGAGTACCACTTTTCCACTGAATCTGATAGAAATCCTTAGGATCAATGTTAGAATTGTGATTAAGTATATATGAATTATAATTAATTAGGAATTCATTATTAAATACAGAATCTTTTCCGCTCATAATTCCTATAACCAGGTATTTGGTGTTATTTACAAACAAATATCTTTGTCCATTTTCTGTTATAGTTTTATCCTTTATATCTTTACCTATAACAGCTACAGGGGTATTTCCATGGAAATCATTCTTTTCAAAATATCTGCCATTTATTATATTAGGTCTTTCTTTTGGGTTTACTGAAAAATATATGGCTTGTCCGTTTATATATCCATCAGTAATATATTTTTTCTGAAACATTAAATCATTTTGGCTATTTAATATATTAAAGAAATCTGCTTGGGTAATTTTATTTGATTGTAAATGAAATACAATGGAGTTACTTTTAAAAAAGTTATTTTGTTCTAGGTTATTCATCTTAACAACTTGCATTTTACTTATTTCTAAAGAAAAAAATAAACTCATAAAAATAAATACCGGGATTGAAAAATTAAATTTTTTAATATAGTTCAAAATACACCAGTCCTTTCTAAAAGAATAAAGAAGAGTGATTTTTTAACCTTTCGATATTCGTTTATGGGTGTTACTGACTCAATATCAAGTAATATATTACCATAGTTGATTGTAACATGTAAAATTGAATGTAGATTACATATTTACTAAAGGCATATGTTAAAAGATTAAAAGAAAAGGCAAATACTATTTTAATTACCAGTCATAAACATGAAAACATAGAAACTTTATGTGACAGCGTTTATGAAATGCACTAGGGGGAGCAAATAGAATAAGATGATTTAAAGTAGATTTGCATAAATCTAGGGTGAGTGTATAGACACCTTAATATTTCGAATTGTATAGGGTAAGTATAATTTAAGATTGGGTATAAGTTTAGTATTAACCACATAGTTGACACTATATGGTGTGAATGGTATTATTTAATATTAGTTGGAATCTAATTAACATAATATAAAAAATAGAAGATATTAATGCCATTAGTAATAAGAAACGGAGCTAAGATGAATAAAAAAAGATTAGTAGAGTTAGAAGTTATAAGAGCATTAGCTTTTGTGATGATAGTAGTGCAGCATACTATTGGAGGGTATTCTTTGGAACCTAAAATCCCCTTAAAGCATGCAGTATTATTAAGGTTTATTTATACAATTTCTAAATGTTCTGTGCCAATGTTTGTATTCATATCAGGTGTATCACTTTTTTATACTTATAAAGATAGCATAAATGTAATTGATTTCTATAAAAAACGTGTAACAACAACCATTTTACCATACGTTATTTGTACATTTGTATACATATGGAAGAATAATGTTAAGGTTCATAATATTATTATATCGTTAGTAAATGGAGATACTGTATTTCACCTATGGTATATGGGTATGAATATAAGGATAATACTAACATTTCCATTAGTATTATTCATGTTTAATAGGTTTAGAAAACCATCAAAAACTTTTGATTTAATTTTTTTAGTAGTTATAAGTATAATAAGCTATAAGTTAATTCAAGATAAGGATTTGATACAAAGTAATATTTCAAAGTATTTTACTAATAAATTGAGTATGAATAGTAGAGATGCCTTGGATTTGAAACAGTTTATTTCTATATCACCCATATTTTATATGATTTATTTCGTTATGGGAATGTATTTTGTTATATATTATGATAATCTTACAAATTACATTTTAAAGTACAAAAACATGATTATAATATTTTTTATCGCTTTACTTATACCTAGATTTTTAATAATAATGCATGGAGATGGAAATAGAATTTCCTTTCATTTTAGTACAACCCATGAGACGGACATAATAATTGCATATAATATTTGCTCAATCTTTTTTTGGTATTATTTTTCTTTAATAATTGCTAATGTAAAGAATATAGTTACAGATATGCTGAATGTAATATCCTATTATTCCTTTACAAGTTATCTTTATCATGTGCTAATTATAGATGTTATTTCAGGAATATTGACATTGTTTTATAAAGTGACAGTGAAAAATTATATTTTCCCTAGCATATTTTATTGCATAACCACAATAATTTTTGTTACTTTGCTTTCTAAAGCGCTTACATATGTACCATTTAGCAAATATATTTTTGGGTGCACTAAATATAAAGATAGAAGTATTTCAATTTCAAATAAAGATAAAGAAAAAGCCTGTCTCACCTAGAAATTAATTTCTACATTGAGACAGGCTTATTATTATAATTGGTATTATTTATTAAACACTTCCGCTAGTTTAGTGAAATTCTCCAATGACTTCTCAATTTTTTCGCGAGAAACACAATAAGCTATTCTAAAGTGTCCTGGACATCCGAAGGCTGAGCCTGGAACTACTAGTATGTTGAATTTCTTAGCTTCTTCAGCAAACTTTTTGTCGTCTGGGATTAGAGATTTTGGGAATAGATAGAAGGCTCCTTCTGGTTTAACGCAAGAGAATCCTATTTTAGTAAGATGATTGTATAATATGTCTCTATTCTCTTTATAAATATTAACATCTACTTCAGAATCTAAACATTTTCCAACAGCTCTTTGAAATAAGGAAGGCGCATTAACAAAGCCTAATATTCTATTGGCAACATTTAAAGATTGAATTACATTATCGAAATCATCCATTTCACCGCTAGAAACAATATAGCCTATTCTTTCACCAGGAAGTGAAAGTGATTTGCTAAATGAATATCCGATGAAGGAATTTTTATAATAATTTAGCACACATGGCACTTGGATATTATCATAGACAATTTCTCTATAAGGTTCATCTGAAATTAAGTAGATACTACTATTTAATTCTTCTTGCTTTTTAGTTAGAATTTCTGCTAAAGCTTTCATGGTGGCATCCGAATAAACAACTCCAGTAGGGTTGTTAGGTGAGTTTATTATTACGGCTTTAGTTTTGCTAGTGATTTTGTCTTTTAGTGCTTCTAAATTTGGTTGAAAGGTTTCTATATTAGCAGGAACAATAACTATTTCTCCGTCAAAGTTATTTATATAATTTCTGTATTCACCAAAAAATGGCGCGAATACAATTACTTCATCTCCTGGATTTAATAATGTCTTTAGTAGAATATTCATTCCACCAGCAGCACCACAGGTCATTATTATATTATCTGAATTTAATTTCAAATTATATTTTTTATTAATATGATTTGAAATATTAGTTCTTACATCTTCATAGCCAGAATTATTCATGTATCCATGTACAAGGTTTGGAGATTCCTCTAATAAAATTTGAATTAGTGATTTTTTTATGCTTTCAGGTGGTTCTACATTTGGATTACCTAAGCTAAAATCAAATACATTTTCTTCTCCATATATTGAAGATAATCTTTTTCCTTCTTCAAACATTGCTCTTATTACAGAACTGCTTGCTACGTACCCCATCATTTTTTCTGATATCATTTTTTATAGCCCCCTTTGACTTTACTACTAATTAGTTTATCATATTTAAAATTATAATTAAAACATATTAATGACTTCAGTTGTTATTTTCTTCAATATATATTATGCTACAATAAATAAGTAAAAAGTATTAGAAGGAGAAAGATACATGAAAAAACTAAAAATTGATTTAGAACTATTGATACAATCACTTTCCTTCGATGACGAGGAATTAGCAAGAGAGTATCTAGATACACACACTGGAGATATTATCAATATCCCCAATGGATTACAGCAAGTAGTTAATGGCAACCAGGAGGAAACAACCTTATCGGATTGGCAAAAGGAGTTACTAGAAGTGGCGTATAGCATTAAAGAAGACAAGGAACAGCGCTATGTTTTAATTCCTAATATAGAAGAATCGTATTTTTATAATGCCATGATTGATTTCACAAATGAAAAAATAGCGTCTGAAGGGTTAAAGGAGACACTATTGAAGGCACTTCAGGGTACAAATCCTATGAGGAGCTTTAAAAATATAATATTTGAAAATCAAGAGGAAGAAGAAAAATGGTATATTTATGAGGAAAAGAAGTTTGAAGAATATGCTATTCAGTGGTTAAAGAACTTAGAAATTGAGCTACAAGATAGTTGAAAGTTATAAATTTACTCTATCTTAAACAGCATATTACATAAGATGACCATTCATGGTCATCAACACTAACGACTAGCTTTAGGGGAGTGTGTCACGTTCTGTGAATAAGCTAGGGTAGAAAACACACACATTAACTCTAAATTATCAACTCTCAACTGACTTTAAGGTTGTATAAATATACGCTAAATGATAAAATAATTTAAAATGTAAATTTTATAAAAATGAACCAGAGGGGTGCTATAATGACTGAAAAGATAAAAATGAATGTTCCATTAGTTGAAATGGACGGAGATGAGATGACAAGAATCATTTGGAAAATGATTAAAGATCATCTACTAGAGCCATATGTTGAACTTAATATAGAATATTATGACTTGGGGTTAGAAAAAAGAGATGAGACAAATGATGAAATTACAGTACAAGCTGCAGAAGCTATCAAAAAATATGGGGTTGGAGTTAAATGTGCAACTATAACTCCAAATGCTGATAGAGTTAAAGAATATAATTTGAAAAAAATGTGGAAGAGTCCAAATGGAACAATTAGAGCTATCCTAGATGGAACTGTATTTAGAACACCAATTATTGTGAATAATATTAAGCCTTTTGTAACTACTTGGACTAAACCAATAACTGTTGCAAGACACGCATACGGTGATGTTTATAGAAATGTTGAGCATAAAGTAGAAGGACCAGGTAAAGCAGAATTAGTATTTACTTCAGCAAGTGGAGAAGTTACTAGACATACTATTCATGAGTTTGACGGACCAGGGATAATCCAGGGAGTACATAATAAAGATAACTCAATTGAAAGTTTTGCAAGAGCATGTTTTAGTTTTGCACTAGATCAAAAACAAGATTTATGGTTTGCTACAAAAGATACAATTTCGAAGGTATATGACCATAGGTTTAAAGACATATTTAATGATATTTATGAAACTGAATATAAAGAAAAGTTTGAAGAAGCAGGTATATACTATTTATATACACTGATAGATGACGCTGTTGCTAGGGTTGTAAGATCAGAAGGTGGCATTGTTTGGGCTTGCAAAAACTATGACGGAGACGTTATGTCGGATATGGTAGCTACTGCTTTTGGAAGTCTTGCAATGATGACTTCTGTACTTTTATCTCCAGAAGGTTATTATGAGTATGAAGCAGCACATGGAACTGTACAACGTCATTACTATAATCACTTAAAAGGCCAAGCAACTTCTACTAACTCCATGGCAACTTTATTTGCTTGGACGGGTGCATTAAAGAAAAGAGGAGAGCTTGATGGAAACAAGGAATTAATTGGTTTTGCTGAAAAGCTAGAGCAATCATCTATACAAACTATAGAAGAAGGTATTATTACAAAGGATCTTGCACCACTTTGCAATACTGTGAATAAAAAAATAGTAAATACAGAAGAATTTTTGCTGGAAATCAAAAAAAGATTAGAAAAAGTATTATAATAGAACCGAGGGTAGAAACAAATAACTACCCTCGGTTTATTTAATATAGAGTAATGAGAGGATAAGCTATGGATACTGTATATGTTTTTTATGTTTATGCATTATTTACTGCAGCAATATTCGCATTAGTTGTTGGTTATATGTCATGGAAACGTAGGCAGGCTAGAGGAGCAGCCCCATTGATTGTTATGATGGGAGCTATCTTTATATGGACTTTATTTCAGGCTTTTATGTTCATTGACAATGATTTTCATACAAAAACAATGCTTGCAAACATGAGATTTTTTGGAATAGAAATTGTTCCAATAGCCTTTTATGCATTGGCATATGGGTATAAAGATGGGACAAATGATTTAACTTTTAAAAAGTGGATACAGTTTTTAATTTTCCCTTTTCTAAATATAGTTGCCATTTGGAGCAACCCTATCCATCATGAGTTTTACTCAAAGGTTAGTAAAGGCGAGCATATATTAATATTAAAAGAAGGAATTTTATTTTGGTTTAATATGATATACCTGTATATTTTCATATTTTGGGGAATTCTTATTTTTATTAGGATGTGCATTAAATCCTCATCATTATTTAGGAGACAAACACTGATTTTAGCAGCCGCAGCTTTTTTTCCAACTATAGCAAATTTATTATTTAATTTCAATTTAATGCCTATTAAAGAAATTGATTTAACACCATTTACCTTTTTAATTACTGGTATTTTATATTTTTATGCTTTATTTCAATATAAACTTTTTCTTATAGTTCCAGTTGCCAGAGATAGGCTTGTAGAGGAAATGAAAGATATTGTAATAGTTGTTGATAGTGAAAATAGAGTATTAGATCTTAATAGAATAGCAAGAGAAACAATCTTAGAAGAAAATGATAAAAATTATGTTGGGAAAAATATTATAGATGTATTAGGCGATTGGTGGGATTTAACAGAATTCATAGTAGATGGCAGTACGAACAGTCAAAAAATAGTTCAAAAAGTTGATTCAAAAACTGAGTATTATGACTTGCGAGTTACCAGTATTATAGATGAAAAGGGTCAAGAAAATGGAAAACTTATAGTGCTCGTAAACATAACTAAGATAGAAGAAGCATTACAAGAAGCTCAAAGAGCAAAAGAAGAAGCTGAATATGCTAATAGGTCTAAGAGCTATTTTCTTGCTAATATAAGTCACGAGATTCGAACTCCTATGAATGCGGTGATTGGAATTGCCGAAATATTAGATACTATGATTTTATCTAGAGATAAACAAAAGGAATACATTAAGATGATACAGAGTTCTGCAGAATCATTATTAACAATGATTAATGATATTTTGGACTTTTCTAAGATTGAAGCGGGAAAAATGGAGCTAGAAAAAAGCGAATTTGATATAGGAAAACTTGTTAATGAGACAGTACAAACCTACTCGGTGTTGGCAGAGGGTAAATTTTTGACACTTACTTCTGTTATCGATGAAAAAATAAATACAAAGCTTCTGGGTGATTCGATTCGGATAAGACAGATATTGATTAATTTAATAGGAAACTCTATCAAATTTACAAGAGAAGGTAGAATAGAAGTCAGTGTAGAGCAAGAAAAAGTTGAGGGAAATCATATTATTCTTGCTATAAAAGTTTCTGATACGGGAATTGGAATTCCAAAAGAGAAAATAGAAAGTATTTTTGAAAGCTTTAAGCAAGCAGACAATTCTACAACTAGAAGATTTGGCGGAAATGGACTTGGACTTTCCATAGTAAAAAATTTGGTAAAGCTTATGAATGGAAATATTACTGTTGAAAGTGAAGAGGGAGAAGGAAGTTCATTTTGCTGTCATTTACCCTTTGAATTTGTAGAGGAAAAGATAAATCATCAAAGTCAAATGAATCAAGGATATGAAAATGGTAAAAAGCTAATTGGATTAAATGTTCTTGTAGCTGATGATAATAAAATAAATAGGCAAATTATTAATACATATCTTGAAAAAATATGTTGTAAAGTGGACTTTGCTGAAAATGGTAATATTGCTGTTCAAAACTTTTTGGGAAATAATTATGATGTGATATTAATGGATGTTCAGATGCCTGAAATGGACGGACTTGAAGCAACAAGAATAATTCGAGCAAAAGAAAAGGAAACAGCAGGACATGTTCCAATAATTGCATTAACTGCTGGGGTAATGAAAGAAGATAT
Organism: uncultured Clostridiaceae bacterium; assembly: GCA_963791805.1. Lineage (GTDB taxonomy): Bacteria > Bacillota > Clostridia > Clostridiales > Clostridiaceae > JACMJL01. Next base: position 276,054 of record CAWBTU010000003.1, on the reverse strand, counting down.
TGATATGTGCATGGAAGCTGGCATGGATGTTCATCTTTCCAAACCTATTAGAAGCGAAAAACTATATGATACACTGAAAGCCTTATTAGGTTAAAGGCTTTCAGTTTTTTCTAAAGCATCACTGATTCTGCTAATAAGATCAGCTTTTTTAATAGGCTTTCTTAGGTAACTCTTTACACCTAAATCTCTTGCCTTTAAAATAGAAGCTACATCAACTTTTTCTGTAATAATTATTATAGGAATATTTTTATATTTAGGAGTTTGCTTAAGCTTGTGAATAAGCTCTAACCCATTTTCATAATTTAATATTAAATCCATTATAATTAAATCTGCTACAATACCATATTCCTCAATTTTAGTATTCATGCCCCATTCGCTACCGGCATCAACGAGTACTGCCCCTTGATCTTTTAACATCATTTTTATTTGAAGTCTAATGGTACGAGAGTCTTCAACTATTAATATTTTTTTACCAGAAATCATTTCGCTAATCTCCCCATCAATTATATTAATATTTCTTTTTCTTTAAAGAATTGTCTAACTGAATTTTCACATGCGTTGAATAATTCGTTAATAGTGTTTATATCATTAATGGCAGCGTCAGTCTTTCCATTTTTAAGATTAACATCTAGTTTGTTAGAAAAGGAATATATATCACTAATATTTAGGCTTGTTGAAATACCTTTAATATTATGTATCACTCTTTCTAATCTAAACCAATCTTCAGAATTAGCTAAAGTTTTGCTTTCTTCAATGTTTATTTTCATTTCATGAAAATATTCAGAATATAAAGTCGAAAGAGTAGAAAGTTCCACTTCCATATCTTTAGCTAATCCCTCAATGTCATACCTAAAAGATTCAGTTTCCATTGTACAGTCCTCCTTTAAGGTTAAATAAACTAAGTATATATCTATAAATATTTTATCATATTTTTTTACTATAAAGCTATATAGTTTTGCATTAGTATGCATAAATATTATGTTAAAATATGTATGCAAATATTCTGTTGAAATATGTAAGATTATTATGATATATTTAAGTGGGTGGATCTGTTAAGTTTTTCTATACCAAGCAAAAATAATGGAGGTTTTAAAAGTGGACAACATTAAAAGCAAATTCGAGACATCAAGGATTAACAAAGTAAATTTTACATTTCTAGTTGGCATATGCCTTATATTTGCAGCACAGTATAAGATAACAAATGGCAATAATGCAACAACATTGGCTACGTCTCTTATAGTGTCAGCAATTATTGGAACAATTATTTACTTCTTTCCAATGAATGCCAAAGTCAAAGGGCTTATGATTTGTTTAATACCAGATATAGCAAATATGTATAATTTATACGTACTAGATGGTGATCCAAGAATTCTGATAACTCTTTTGGGCGGAATTGCAATGATTTCTTTATATTTTAATCATAAATTATTAGCTGTATATATGGTTATTTTCAATGTTGCTATGATGGTTCTCTATGCAATATCTCCAATAGCTGTAACAGGAACTAAGGCTGATTTATTTGAGGCTGTACAAAGATTACTTGTATATGATGCAATAGCCACTATTATATTTTTGCTAACAAAATGGGGTTCGGAATTAGTTGATGCTACTATGAGTAAAGAAAAGGCTTCAAGCGAACTGCTAGAAAAGCTTGGAATAACAATGGCTCAAATAGAAAAAAGTACATTGATTTTAAGTAATAACATTTCAAAAAGTGAGGACAATATCAAAGTAACCAGAAGCTCAAGTTCACATATAACTATGGCTGTACAAGAAATTTCAAGAGGAACAGAAATGGAGGCTGCAAGTGCTACGAATATTAATTTTGCAGCGCAAGGTGCAGTTGAAACTGTTGAAGAAACTATGAAGGTGTCAAAAGAGATTAACGAAGACATAGATAAAATGAGTTGCATAGTTAAACAAGGACTCCAGGAAATGAAGAATATGGATAGTCAAATGGAACTAATAAAAAATGCTGTAGGATCGTCTTATTCAACGGTTGAAGACTTAGAGAAAAGTATAGTTGAAATAAATGGATCATTAGTTCAAATTGTAGATATCTCAGAACAAACCAACCTTCTTTCGTTAAATGCATCTATTGAAGCAGCAAGAGCAGGAGAAGCAGGAAGAGGATTTGCTGTAGTAGCATCAGAGGTACAGAAATTAGCAGAACAAAGTGGAAGCATTGTCAAACAGATATCAGATGTCATAGCTGTTATAAATGAGAAAACTAAGAAAACCTTTGAAGTTGTTGAAAAAGGAAATGCAGCAGTTAAAATGGGAACAGAAATTGTTGAAAGAGTATGTACAAGATTCGATGAAATAGAGGTTTCCTTTAACGGGATGAATGTAAAAATTGTTAAAGAAAGTGAACTAGTTAAAGGGATTGAAACTACTTTTTTAGAAATAGAAAAACAAATAAGCGATGTGGCTAGCGTTTCAGAAGAAAATTCAGCATCTACGGAAGAAATTCTTGCAGAAATTGAAGAGCAGAACAATAAAATAATTAACCTGCAAGAGTCAATGTCAGAGATTGATTCATTGTGTTCGGAATTAAAATCTGTACAAGCTTAAAAGTTTTTACATTGCTTTGTTAATTAAATAACAAATTTATGAAGGAGCGTACTTAATACTAGTACGTTCTTTCTATTTTCATTGTTAAAATATTTACACTATTGCTAATTTATGATATATTCAAGTGAACAATGATAGACTAGAATCGTATATATAAGACTAAAGTAACTTAACTGGAGGGAAATTATGTACCAAACAGTTACAAAGGATAAAAAAGGCATATTAAGGAATTTATTTATTGGTTTCATAATTTTTAGTACACTTCTTGCTATGGGTCTGGGTATCTATTCTTATTTGAACCAAATCTATGAAGTTAAAGATGTAAGTATTAGAGTTAAACAATTTCAAGAAGCTAAGCTACCAGAAACTCTGCCAGCAAAATTGAGAAGCCATTCTTACAAGAATGCTAAAGTGAAGTGGGAAACCGATGAAATAAATACACAAGACGCAGGAAAAGAACTTATTAAAGGAAAAGTTGATGGGTTTAAGAAGGTCATAATTGCGGTTGTAAATGTTAATGAGTATATCAATAAGGTAGAGCCGGTAAATAAAACGATAATGGTTAATACTAATAAGCTTGATTTACCCGAGAATGTATATATTACAAAATCCAATGGTGACATAGGGACTGAAAAAGTAAAATGGGATACTTCAGGAATTGATACTAAAAAAGAAGGAAACATTGAAATTAAAGGTACAATTATTAGTAAATTTGAGAGTGATGTAGCTGCAACTTGTGATATAAAGATACTATCAAAGCAAGGAGCGCTTGGAGAATTACTAACATCTAATTATGATAAAAGCAATAATGAGATTTCCAATTCAAATCAATTGATAAAAAATCTTCCAAACAATATTTTAACTAAAATCTTAGAAGATAAAGTTAAGATTGAATACATCTCTCATTATATTGAGGATACAATTAACCCTAATGGAACCCTTAAATTAGTTGGTATATACTATCCTGCAACTTCAGAGATTAAAGTAGACTATGCTATTCCTAGAAATATAATAAATAAATATAATAATTGCAGTGTTTCTACTTTACATGAAATTGGACATGCTTTTGATTATAATAAGGCAACTGGAAAATTCAATGAATCAGCGGATCTTGAGGAGGATTCCTTGAATAAGACGGAAGGACCTAATTTATTTACTAATGACTTTAGCACATCTAAAGAACTTAGAGATTATTTTATAAATTCACCAACAGAATACTTCGCAGAATGTTTTGCTTATTACTATGCAAATTCAGATTTACGTGAGGTATTAAAGAATCGAGCTCCATCAACTTATGAATATATTAAAAAGGTTACTGATGGTAATAATTAGAAGAAGCAAAGCGTAAGGAAAGAGATGAATGGAATATGAGTATTGAAAGAAGCTTTGAGCAGTTTCCAGAATTGGAAACTAAGAATTTACTGTTAAAGGAAATAACTCAAAACAATGAAGTGGAAATATTCAATATTTTCTCCGATACGGACGTAATGAAATATTATGATATTAACCCTCTAGAAAAAGCCTCAGAAGCGAGTAATTTAATTATTTTCCTTAGTAAAAGATATGAAAATAAAAATGGTATTAGATGGGGAATCTATACGAAAAGAGAGAATAGGCTAATAGGAACCTGCGGATTTCATAATATTTCAAAGCAAGCCTCAAGGGTAGAACTTGGATATGAGCTATGTAAAGAATATTGGAACCAAGGTATTATGAAAGAGGCATTAGATGCTATTGTATTATATGGTTTTAGGGATATGAAGTTTAATAGGATTCAAGCTTTAGTAGAACCTGAAAACAAAGCTTCAATAAAACTTTTGTTAAAACTAAAGTTTAGTGAAGAAGGAACTATGAAAGAATATGAATTTTATAAAGGAAAGTATGTGGATTTAAGCATGTTTTCGTTATTAAGAAAAGATTACTAATTTAGGAGGTAATTATGAATTATGATATGCCTTTATATAGGCCACCAAGCGAAGCATATAGTTTAATAATACAAGCTACTTTAGGATGTTCACACAATAATTGCATTTTTTGTAGTATGTATAAGTCAAAAAAATTTACTATAAAACCAGTACAAACAATAAAAGATGAAATTGATATTTATAGACAGCAAAATAAATTTGTTGAAAAAATCTTTTTAGCTGATGGAGATGCACTGATTATTCCAACAAATGATTTAAAAGAGATTCTGAAGTATATAAAAATAAAATTTCCAGAATGCAAAAGGGTTACTCTTTATGGTACACCAAGATCTATTCTATTAAAGAGTGTAGAAGAATTAAAGGAATTACAATTATTGGGTCTCAGTATGGTTTATATGGGAGTAGAGTCAGGTGATGACGAGGTTCTAAAGGATATAAATAAAGGAGCAACTAGCAGTGAATTATTAGAGGCAGGTACTAAGGTAAAAGAATCAGGAATTCTCTTATCAGTAACAGTGATTTCAGGAATCGGTGGTACAGAAAAAAGCTTTAATCATGGAAAAAATACAGGGGAACTAATAAGTAAAATGAACCCAGATTTTTTTGGTGTACTTAGCTTGATAGTAGACCCTAGTACTGAATTATATAAAAAGGTTAGGGAAAAAAAGTTTGTCAGCTTATCAAACATTGAGGTATTAAGAGAGCTAAAGGTGATGATAGAAAATATCTCTGTTGAGAACAAAATGGTATTTAGAAGCAATCATGCTTCAAATAGATATGTATTTAAAGCCGATTTCCCGCAAGATAAGGTCAATCTATTAAAAGATATTCAGAAAAATATACACCAATATAAATAAGTTCTTTTCACCAATATAAATAAGTTCTTTTCACCAATATAAATAAGTTCTTTTCACCAATATAAATAAGTTCTTTTCACCAATATAAATAAGTTTTGACAATTAGTATTAATATTTTGTCATTAGGGGTTGCCGCAGGATTATTATAGATAGGTAGCCCTTTTTTCATTTTATAAGTTTCCTCTATATACTTGACAGTTAATTAATAGGAGAATATAATATATTTCGTAGACGAAATATTCGCAAACGAAACATTCGCTTAAAAAGTATTTTTTAAAATTGAGAGGTGGTGAAGGAATGGACGAATATAATGAAAGCTTGGAAGTTGCAAGGCTATTTCGAGAAGTTATGAAGCTATTTAAGCAGAATATGGATAAACTAATGGTTGAAATGGGAATGACGGCACCACAAGGGATGGTAATGGGAATATTGAGTAAACAGAATAAGATGAAAATCAGTGAACTAAGCAATAAAATCAATCTATCCAATAGTACTGTATCAGGAATTGTTGATAGACTTGAGAAGATAGGATTAGTGGAAAGAGAACGAAGTGAAGAAGATAAAAGAGTTGTTTATGTAAGTATAGCCCCTAATTTTAAAGATAGTCATCATAATTTTCATAAGAGATTCGAAGAAAATACAGAAAGCATAATGAGTCGAGGGACCCCGGAGGAACTTGATAAAATATTTGAAGGATTGACTATACTTAAAAGACTTTTGAGCGAAGATAAAAATAGTAGTAATTAAAAAAGGATAGGAGTTGTTTCTATGATTAAACTGTTCAGATTTTTAAAAAAGTACACTGTATATATTGTTCTTATTTTAATACTTCTTTTTATTCAAGTAATTTCAGATTTATATCTACCTACATTGATGTCAGATATTGTTGATAAAGGAATTGTAACTAAGGACGTAGACTATATAGTTAGAATCGGCGGATATATGTTGCTTATAGCTGGCGGAGGAACTGTTTGTGCAATTATTGCATCTTTTCTTTCCTCAAGAACAGCAGTTGGTCTTGGTTCAATAATTAGAGAAAAAATTTTTACAAAGGTTGAAAGTTTTTCTTTACGTGAGTTTGATAAATTTGGAACTGCAACACTTATTACTAGAACTACTAATGACGTTACTCAGGTGCAACAAGTATCTGTTCTTATATTTAGTATGATGATTAGTGCACCTTTGACTGCAATTGGTGGAATAGTTATGGCCCTGCAGCAGGATGTTCCGTTGACATGGGTTTTTGTAGTTGTAGTGCCGGTTCTAGGTATTGTTATTGGTGCAGTACTTGGAAAAGGAATACCACTATTTAGATTAATGCAAGTAAAGCTTGATAAATTAAATCTAGTTTTACGAGAAAATCTTACAGGCATAAGAGTTGTAAGAGCCTTTAATCGTATTGACAAAGAAAAAGAAAGATTTGATAATGCCAATCAAGACCTTATGGCAAATGCAGTTAAAGTAAATAAAATAATGGCTGCATTAATGCCCGCTATGTTAGTTATTATGAATTTTACTACTGTGGCAATTATATGGTTTGGAGCAATTAGAGTTGATAATGGAGATATGAAACTTGGAGCACTGATGGCATTTATACAATATGCTATGCAGATACTATTTGCCTTCGTAATGCTATCTATGCTATTTGTAATGGTACCTAGAGCTCAAGCTTCTGCAGTAAGAATAAATGAATTACTTGAGGTTGAGCCTGAAATCGTTGATCCAAAAGATGCTATAAAAGCAGATAGTGAAAGGGGCTTTGTTGAATTCAAAGATGTATCCTTTAGTTATCCTGGTGCAGAACAACCTGCTATAAGCGAGATAAACTTTAAGGCAAGGCCAGGTGAGATAACTGCCATCATAGGAGGCACAGGTTCAGGAAAATCTACTTTGATCAATTTGATTACTAGGTTCTATGATGTTGAAAGTGGCGTAGTACTGGTGGATGGTGTAGATGTAAGAGAAATGACTCAAGAAAGCCTAAGAGCTAAGATTGGTTTTGTTCCTCAAAAAACTGTTCTTTTCTCTGGTACAATTGCTGAAAACTTGAAATATGGTAAGGAAGATGCAACTATTGAAGAAATAAAGCATGCAGCAGAAGTAGCTCAAGCAACAGACTTTATTTCTAGTAAGGATAAAGGATTTGATCATTATATTGCACAGGGTGGAACAAATGTGTCTGGTGGACAGAAGCAGCGTCTTTCCATTGCACGTGCTCTAGTTAGAAGACCGGAAATATATATTTTTGATGATAGTTTTTCAGCCCTTGATTTTAAAACTGATGCAAAACTTAGAGCAGCCCTTAAACCTGAAATATCTGACGCCACAGTATTCATTATTGCACAAAGGGTTTCAACAGTAATGGATGCTGATAGAATTATTGTTCTAGATGACGGTAAAATAGCAGGAATGGGAACGCATAAAGAATTGCTAAATACCTGTGAAGTATATCATGAAATTGTAGCTTCACAGCTTTCAGAGGAGGAATTAGCATGAGCGAAGAACGAAAAGAATCAACTTCCCCAAAAGTAGATAATCAAAGAGGCCCACAGGGAGGACCTCCAATGGGAAGACCTGCGGAAAAAGCTAAAGACTTTAAAGGCACACTTTTAAGATTACTTAGTTATTTAAAACCAGAGAAGACTAAATTTATTATCGTTTTTATATTTGCTATTCTAAGTACGATTTTTAGTATAGCTGGACCTAAAATTATGGGTAAGGGTATAACAAAAATTGGAGAAGGCTTTATGGGGAGAGTTACTTTAGATAAATTGAACCCAAAGCTTGATCAATTAAATCAATTAGCAGCTAACCCTCAAACAAATACACCTCAGGTTCAGAGCAGTTTAGCTCAAGTAAAGGCAAGTATTGCTCATGTAATGCAACTAAATGGTGGAAATGTAGATTTCACATATGTTCGTAATATAGCATTAATACTTTTAGGGTTATATTTTATGAGTGCCATATTCGCATATATTCAACAATATATTATGGCTGGAGTTGCACAAAAAATTGTTTATAATATTCGTAATGAAGTAGATGACAAGCTTTCAAGATTGCCACTTAAATTCTTCGATTCAAAAACTCATGGTGAAATTTTGAGTCGTGTTACCAATGATGTTGACAATATTTCTAATACACTGCAGCAAAGTTTAACACAACTGATAACTTCCATTGTAACCATTATTGGTATCATTATTATGATGTTAACAATAAGTATAGAATTGACGCTTATTGTTATTGTGACAATACCACTATATATTGTAGTAACTACGTACATTGCAAAGCGGTCACAAAAATACTTTGCAGTGCAGCAAAAAGCCCTTGGAGAATTAAATGGTCATGTTGAAGAAATGTATACTGGTCATAAAATTGTTAAGGCATTTGGACATGAACAGGAATCTATAGACGAGTTTAATACTATTAACAATAAACTGTATAAAGCAGGATGGAAAGCACAGTTTGTTTCAGGTATTATAATGCCGCTAATGAGATTTGTTAGCAATCTAGGTTACGTAATAGTATGTGTTGTCGGTGGTATCTTTGTTACTAAAGGTAGAATTGATATTGGAGATATTAGCTCATTTATTCAATACTCAAGACAATTTACAATGCCTATAATTCAGACCGCCAATATAGCTAATATTATTCAGTCAACTATTGCATCAGCAGAACGTGTTTTTGAACTTTTAGATGAAGTTGAAGAATTACCTGATAGTGCTGATTCAAAGGTTATTGAATTCCCTAAGGGTGAGGTTTGCTTCCAAGATGTAGAATTTAGTTACAAAAAGGATGAACCTTTAATAAAGAAAATGAATATTGACGTTAAGCAAGGTCATACTATAGCTATTGTAGGACCAACAGGTGCAGGTAAGACCACACTTGTTAACCTCTTAATGAGGTTCTACGAAATAGATGCAGGGAAGATAACAGTTGACGGTGTTGATATAAGGGATCTAAAACGTGGAGAACTTCGCAATATGTTTGGAATGGTGCTTCAGGATACATGGCTGTTTAATGGCACTATAATGGATAATATAGCATATGGTCGTGAAGGGACAACTGAAGAAGAGGTTATAATTGCTGCAAAAGCGGCTCACGCTCATCACTTTATAAAAACTCTTCCAGATGGTTATAATACTATTTTAAATGAAGAAGCATCAAATATATCCCAAGGTCAAAAGCAACTTCTTACTATTGCTAGAGCAATAATCGCTAATCCATCTATAATGATTCTTGATGAAGCTACAAGTAGTGTTGACTCTAGAACAGAGGTATATATACAGAAGGCAATGACTGAACTTATGAAAGACAGAACAAGCTTTGTAATTGCACATAGGTTGTCTACAATCAGAGATGCAGAATTGATACTTGTTATGAACAAAGGAAGTATTATCGAGATGGGTAACCATAACGAACTTCTTGCTCAGAAGGGTTTCTATGCAGATCTTTATAATAGCCAATTTACTGGTGCAAATCTAGATGATCAGGCTATATAAATAGAGAAATAAATTTGATTTTTATAAAGAATACCCCCAGGTAATATACTACCTAGGGGTATTCTATTTTAGTCAGGATTTTGATTGTTATTTTATACTATTTAGTTATATTTTTCATGATGTGGGTATTAATGAATACAATCCTTAAGTGACTATTTAAGTGCTTGTACAATTAGGGAATTTACTTTACTGTTCATTAAAAGTCCAACATGATCAACGCCAAAAATTTGTATGTTGTTAGCTCCGTCAAGTTTAGATAAATAGTTCATTACAACCATATCAGTTGAACTATAAATAGAAGTCACAGCTACACCTTTTGGAGCTGTAGATGTACCACTTAATCTATTTGCTCCACCAAGAGTAACAAGTTTATCTACTTTGCTAGCTCCATTTAGTTTAGTTAGGTAATATAAGCTATTAGATCCACCCATACTATGGGCTACTATATCTACTTTACTTTTACCAGTCTTTTGCAGCACAGTATTAACATAAGCACTAAGAACAGGACTATTAATAGCGTTGTTACCTGCATCTAAAACCTTATCTGGCAAATCCACAGCAAATAATTGATCTTGAGACCAACCTTGACTTATTAAATAACTTTTAATTGCAAGAAAATTATAGCTTGCACCTCCAAGCCCATGTACAAATACTACTGGGTTATGATCAGTTTTTGTAACAGTTTTAGCATGCGTTGATTGTATGTTAACAAAACCTAAAGTAAAAGCAGTCAGTAGTATTAAAAAGCAAGGCAATAATATTTTTGTTGAAAATTTGTTTTTCATAGAATGACCTCCTTCAAAATCATAAAAATGATTGGTGTTAATTAGAACTTAAGATTAGTAAGGATAGTAAATTTTATCCACTTTAATCTATTTCATACATAAGGGGTGTCTCATTTATTTTCCCACATACTTATTATATTCAACATTTTATGACTTCTCGTGGAATAATTTATATTATTTAACAGATTAAGGCGTGATGGAATTTGATTTATTTGGTAAGCGAGGTTCTTAAGATAATGCATTTTAATATTTATACCAAAATAGAAAATACCCCTAGGTAATATACAACCAAGGGGTATTCTTATTTTAGTCTAGGTTTATTAGACTAAATTGAAGTGAAAACGGTGTTTGTATTCTAATTTGATAGTTTAGATTCATATATTTTTAGAACATAAGATCGCAAAGTTTAGCAAATTTAATCCATTTAATAGCTAATTGATACATATAAGTTACCTCCTTAATAATCATTAGTTTAGAAAATTTATTGGAGCTAATTAGAACATAAGATCGCAAAGTTTAGCAAATTTAATCCATTTAATAGCTAATTGATACATATAAGTTACCTCCTTAATAATCATTAGTTTAGAAAATTTATTGGAGCTAATTAGAACATAAGATCGCAAAGTTTAGCAAATTTAATCCATTTAATAGCTAATTGATACATATAAGTTACCTCCTTAATAATCATTAGTTTAGAAAATTTATTGGAGCTAATTAGAACATAAGATCGCAAAGTTTAGCAAATTTAATCCATTTAATAGCTAATTGATACATATAAGTTACCTCCTTGATAATCATAAATTTAGAAAATTTATTGGAGTTAATTAGAACATAAGATCACAAAGTTTAGCAAATTTAATCCATTTTAAAGCTAATTCGTACATATAAGTTACCTCCTTGATAATCATAAATTTAGAAAATTTATTGGCACTAATTAGAACATAAGGTCGCAAAGTTTAGCAAATTTGATCCATTTTAAAGCAAGTTCATACATCGAAAGTACCTCCTTAATAATCATAGATTTTGAGAATTAATTGGTATCAATTAGAACATAAGATCGCAAAGTTTAGCAAATTTGATCCATTTTAAAGCTAATTCATACATCGAGGTACCTCCTTAATAATTATAGATTATGGAAATTAGTTGGTATTAATTAGAACATAAGGTCAGCAAGCTTAGCAAATTTAATCCATTTTAAAGCGAGTTCCTGCAAATTAAATACCTCCTTGATTTTCCCACATACACATTATATTCAGAATTTTGTGGCTTCTCGTGGAAGAAATATTTATTAATTTGTTTTATTATGGAGGAGGTTATATCCTTCCATAATTTCCTCGTATGCTTATTATAGGAATGATTATAGTACTTCCCGTGGAAGAAATAATTATTAATTTGCTTTAAGGAAGAATGTATTTTAAAGCAAATGTAATTTTCTCACACACTTGTTATATGTATAAGTTTATGACATCCCGTGGAAGAAATTTTTTATTTGACAGATTAAGGTGAATCGTATTATGATTTATTTGCAAGCAAGATTTCCAAATATAATACATTTTAAATCGAATTTTTATAGCGAAATAAATTACCTAATTTATTAGTAAGCAATAAAAAGGAGATGTTATTATTTTTAAGCTTTTTAATATGCTAAAAAAATATAAATCAAAATTAGCAATAGTCATTGCTTTTCTTTTCGTTCAAGTCATGGCAGATTTGTATTTGCCGACTTTAATGTCTGACATTGTAGATAAAGGTATTGTAAAAGATAATGGACATTTAATTATAAGAATAGGATTATTAATGTTTATAGTTGCAGGAGTAGGAACCACTTGTGCAATTATTTCTAATTTCATTTCTTCTAAAGTAGCCGTAGGCTTTGGCAGGGATATTCGCCAAGAAATATTTAGCAAAGTTGAAAGCTTCTCTCTACAAGAGTTTGATAAGTTTGGTACAGCAACTCTTATTACTCGTGCCACAAATGATGTTACCCAGATTCAACAAGTAACTATTTTAATAATAAGTATGATGATTACTGCACCTTTGACGGCTATTGGTGGAATTTTTATGGCGCTTCAAAAGGATGTTAAGTTAACTTTAATTTTGGCAGTTATTGTGCCTATCTTAGGTATAGCCGTTGCAATTGTATTGGTAAAAGGAATACATTTATTTGGATTGGTGCAACAAAAAGTTGACAGACTAAATCTAGTAGTTCGTGAAAGTCTAACTGGAATTAGAGTTGTGCGTGCATTTAACCAGATAGATAAAGGGAAAAAAGAATTCAACACTGCAAACAGAGATATTATGGAGAATACTATAAAAGTAAATAATATTATGGCAATACTTATTCCACTTATGATGCTAATTATGAACTTGACCATTGTAAGCATTATATGGTTTGGAGCTATAAGAATTGATGATGGGGATATGAAGGTTGGTGAATTAATTGCATTTATTCAATATGCAATGCAGATTCTATCTTCATTCGCTATGTTATCCATGTTGTTTATGATCATACCACGGGCTCAGGCTTCAGCAGTCAGAATAAACGAGGTTTTAGAAACTAATCCAAAAATTGTAAGTCCAATAACACATAGAGAAATAGAGAGTATTAAAGGTTATGTAGAATTTGAAAAGGTTACTTTTAATTATCCTGGAGCAGAGCTTCCAGCTGTTCAGGATATTAGCTTTATTATAGGTCCCGGTGAAACTACTGCAATTATAGGTGGAACTGGTTCTGGAAAATCTACGTTAGTGCATTTAATAATGAGGTTTTATGATGTTAGTAAGGGCCGGATTTTAGTTGATGGCGTTGATATTAGGGAAGTAAATATAGAAATTCTTCGACAGAAGATAGGACTTGTGCCACAGAAAACAGTTTTGTTTTCAGGTAGTATCTCCCATAACATTCAATATGGCAAAAAAGACGCTACATTAAAAGAAATGAATGATGCAGCTGGCATTGCTCAAAGTATAGAATTTATTAATAGTCTTGAAAAAGGTTTTGAGCATAATGTATCTCAGGGTGGTACAAATGTGTCAGGTGGTCAGAAACAACGTATCGCTATTGCAAGGGCATTAGTAAGGAAACCTGAAATATATATTTTCGATGACAGTTTCTCTGCACTAGATTTTAAAACGGATGCTAGATTGAGAGCTTCTTTAAAAAATGAAACTAAGGAAGCAGCAGTTTTAATAGTAGCCCAAAGGGTTTCCACTGTTATGGATGCTGACAGAATACTTGTATTGGATGAAGGTAGAATTGTTGGAATGGGCAAACACGAAGAGTTGATGAATACTTGTGATGTATATAGCGAAATTGTATTTTCTCAACTTTCTAAGGAGGAGCTAGCATGAAGGAAAAAGAGAAGGACTTTAAAGCACCACAAAATCTTAAAAACACCATGCTAAGGCTTTTTAAGTATTTAAAACCATATAAACAAACATTCTATCTTGTTTTAGTATTTTCTCTATTGAGTACAGTATTTAGCATTGCAGGACCTAAAATTCTGGGAAAAGGAATTACAAAAATAGGGGAAGGTTATTCAAGTAGAGTGTCTGTAGAAAAGCTTCAAGAGCAGAAAGAGAAGCTCAATATACTAGCGAGTAATAAAAAAACTAATACATCTCAAGTTCAACAAGCGCTTAATAAAGTGAATTCAGCAATTAATCACTTGGGGGGCGGGGTAGACTTTTCATATATTGCTAAGATAGTTTTTATATTGATAGCACTATATGTTATAAGTGCTGTATTTAGTTACTTACAAGAAGTTTTTATGAATATTATTTCGCAAAAAATGATTTTTGATATGCGTAATGATGTGGAAAATAAGCTTTCTAGACTTCCTTTAAAATATTTTGATTCCACAAGCCATGGTGAAATACAAAGCCGTGTAATTAATGACATTGATAATATTTCAAATGCGTTGCAACAAAGTCTTATACAATTAATAACTTCTGTTGTAACTATTATTGGTGTAATAATTATGATGTTTACAATAAGTGTAGCATTAACATTTATTGTTATTGCAACATTACCTTTTTATGCTATTTTTACTATTAAGATTGCAAAAAAATCTCAGAACTATTTTAAAATGCAGCAGGATTCCTTAGGAGAAGTAAATGGTCACGTAGAAGAAATGTTTTCAGGCCATGAAATTGTAAAGGCATACGGTTATGAGGATGAATCTATGGATAGATTTAATCAGATTAATGATAAACTGTATGATTCAAGTTGGAAAGCTCAGTTTGTTTCGGGAATTATATTACCATTTATGAGATTCCTAAGTAATTTAGCATATATAATTATTTGTGTGGTTGGAGGCATATTTGTTACGCATAACAGAATTAATCTAGGAGATATGATTTCTTTTATTCAATATTCTAAACAATTTACTATGCCTATTATCCAAGCAGCAGCCTTTGTAAGTATTATTCAATCTACTATAGCTTCTGCAGAAAGAATTTTTCAAATTTTAGATGAAGCAGAGGAAATACCAGATAGTAGTGATTCAAAGATAATACAGTTAACTAAAGGAGAAGTTTGTTTTGAAGATGTAAACTTTAGTTATTCTAAGGAAAATCCACTAATTAGTGGTATGGACATTGAAGTAAAAGCAGGACACACCATTGCAATAGTTGGACCTACGGGAGCGGGTAAAACCACCTTAGTTAATCTGTTAATGCGCTTTTATGAAATAGATTCAGGTAGGATAACTATAGATGGTGTTGATATTAGAGATATAAGACGTGGGGATCTGAGAAAAATATTTGGCATGGTGCTACAGGATACCTGGCTATTTAACGGAACAATAAGAGATAATATAAGATATGGAAGAGAGGATGCTAGTGAAGAAGAGATAATAGATGCTGCAAAAGCAGCTCATGCACATTACTTTATTAGAACTCTACCAGAAGGATATAATACAGTAATAAACGAGGAAGCTTCAAATATATCTGCAGGGCAGAAACAGTTAATAACAATTGCACGTGCCATACTTGCAAATCCATCAATTATGATCTTAGATGAGGCAACAAGTAATGTGGATTCAAGAACTGAGGTTTATATACAAAAGGCTATGACAGAATTAATGGCGGATAGAACCAGCTTTGTAATTGCACATAGGCTATCTACAATTAGAGAGGCAGAATTAATTCTTGTTATGAATAAAGGTGCAATTGTTGAGGTTGGCAATCATTATGAACTACTTAAGAAAGATGGTTTTTATGCAAATTTGTATAATAGCCAATTTGTAGGCGCTGATTTAGAAGAAAAAATAGTATAAATAAGATAAAGCCTATCAGATTATATAACTTAATAAATATAAAAAGGATGTCCACACATGTAGGTTACAATTACCTGTGTGGACATCCTTTTGAGTTTTAGTATTAACGCATGATATTTACTAATTTAAATTTATGATATAAAACATTCTAATTGTAATTATAAATCTATTTGAAATAAAAAGTTATATAATTACAAAAACTAAAAAAAGACGGTAAAAGGAATTAAAGTATTATTGATATTGCTATGTAATAAAATAAACATTTTAAAATAGTATTCTTGTCCATGCGATTCACCTCCTTTAATTGAAGCCATATTAATTATAGGTAGCTTTTTATGGGTTCTCGTGGTAGAAATATAAAATATTTTATTAAGAAGTTTTATAGGTGTGTAGAACCCAAATGTAATAATCAGAAATTCAAAGAATCAAGTACCAAACTATAACAAAAAAGAATAAAAAATACTAAAAACTATGGTTAATACATTATCAATTAAATAATTTTTTTATAGATTTTTGTGTAAGTAGTTAGAAATAATACATAATTGTTACAGGTATGATAATAATTTCACCCTAATCTAGTTAAAGAATTATGAAAAGCAAGAGATGTTTTTGTTTTATAGAACTTATTAGCTTTAATTATCTAGTTGTATATAGTTTTATAAATAGAACAATTCTGAAAATTCATAAGTTTTGTATATTGTCAAAATATCAAAAAAAAAATAAAATTATTGCAGAATAAATTGATAGTATAAAAGATTCTGAAATGTATAGCAATTGAGAATTCTCATAATTGCCATAATAATTCAAAATTAACATGTGGAAAGAGCAAAAGAATGCTGATTAGCGTGCAGGAGTTTGTTAAGTTATTATCTTAACAAATGAGCTATATCAATGAATATATAGCATACTCTATACTTGATTTTTTGACATATGAGGTATACTATATGTTTTGGAAGATGTAAATAGCAATATTTAATTATTTGAAAAATTAATAAAATATAGATTTTGTTAGGCTTTAATTGAGCTTAAAATTACTTGGCATAATAAATTGTTTTAGACGTAAAATTTTCTAGACATCATTTCAACACACTTTTAAGTAACTGTAATTTTAGCCCTTCATGAGGTATTATTTCCGATTTTTAACTATTCTCAGTGCGCGCAAATATACGCTCATTTAATTTAACTTAAATTCTAACCAAAGACTAATTGGATTATAACAATTCTTTGTAGCTAATGGTCGTTCAGATAATTGATGCAAAGTTTGCATTTTTGTATAAAATTTTAAGGAGGGATTCAAAATGTCATGTAGTGGAAATTGTTGCTGTTCAGATACAGCTATTTTGGATGACAGAATAGAAAAAGTAAAAGGAATTTTAGAAGAGCATAAGTCTGTAAAAGGGGGATTAATTCCAATACTTCATGGAACTCAAGAAATCTATGGATACTTACCTGAAGATGCACTTAATTTTATTTCCGAAAGCATGGATATATCTATGCAGGAAATTTATGGTGTTATAACCTTCTATGACTTGTTTTCGTTAGAGCCAAAGGGTGAACATATCATTAAAGTGTGTATGGGCACAGCTTGCTATGTTAAAGGAGCAAAAGATATTCTTGATAAGTTATCACAGGAATTGAACGTTGAAGTAGGCAAGACAACTGCGGATGGAAAGTATACGTTAGAAGCAACTAGATGCCTTGGAGCATGCGGACTTTCTCCAGTTATGACTATCGACGACAAGGTATATGGACGCATAAACCATAGGGAGGTCAAAAGATTCTTAACGAATTTGAGGTAAAGGTGGGTTAATATGAAGACAATTAGTGAGTTAGCGGATATCAGAAGTAAAAATCTTGATAAAGTAAACCAAGGTAATGATAGAAAAAATACAAGAATAGTAATTGGAATGGCTACTTGTGGTATAGCAGCGGGAGCAAAGCCTGTAATAGATGCAATAATTGATGAACTGAAACATCAGGGGATTACTGATGTAGATGTTATTGAAACTGGTTGTATAGGAGTTTGTAGACTTGAGCCTATAGTAGAAGTACTTAAACCAGGTTGTGAGAAAGTAACTTATGTAAAGATGAATCCAGTAAAGGCTCGTAAAATGGTTGAAGAACATATCAAAGGACAAAAAGTTATTGATGAATATATAATGCATGTGGTTCAAGGTAAAGTAATTAATGATTATGTTGTGTTGTAACATAGCATATTGATTGATGGGAGGAAAATTAAATGAATTTATTTCGTGCTCAGGTACTAGTATGTGGAGGCACTGGTTGTGTTAAAGAAAGTGAAATCGATATTGCTAGTTCAATAAAAAGCCAATTAAAAGTACATAGATTAGAAAATGAAATAGAAGTAATAAAGATAGGGTGTTTAGGGTTATGTGAATTAGGACCTATCGTAATTGTTTACCCAGAGGGAACTTTTTATAGCAATGTGAAACTAAAAGATGTTACAGAAATTGTAGAACAACATTTGATAAATGGAAATGTTGTAAAAGAAATAGCTCATTTTGATTCTATTAGTGATTATGGAGTGAAGTCTTTAACTGATGTTCCATTTTTTAAAAAGCAATTAAGAATAGCTTTAAAAAATTGTGGCGTAATTGATCCCAATGAGATAGATGAGTATATTGCATTAGATGGATATAAAGCATTAGAAAATTCACTAACAAAAATGACTCCGCAAGATGTTATAGACACAATTAAGAAGTCTGGTTTAAGAGGAAGAGGCGGCGGAGGATTTCCTACTGGAGTCAAGTGGGAGTTTGCTGCAAAACAAGATAATGAACAGAAATATATAATTTGTAACGCAGATGAAGGTGATCCAGGTGCATTTATGGACCGTTCAGTATTAGAAGGTGACCCTCATTCTGTTTTAGAAGCTATGACAATTGGTGGATATGCAATAGGTGCAAATCAAGGCTTTATTTATGTAAGAGCGGAGTATCCTCTAGCTGTTGAAAGACTAAAAATAGCAATAAAACAGTCAAAGGAATATGGACTTTTAGGAGATAATATTCTAGGAACTGGTTTTAAATTTGATATTGAAATTAGATTAGGTGCTGGAGCTTTTGTATGTGGAGAAGAAACAGCACTAATAAATTCTATAGAAGGTAAAAGAGGAATGCCAAACCCTAAACCACCATTCCCAGCAGTTAGCGGTTTATGGGGCAAGCCTACCGTTATAAATAATGTTGAGACTTTTGCTAATATTGCTCAAATTATTCTTAAAGGATCTGAATGGTTTGCTAGCATTGGTACTGAAAAAAGCAAAGGTACAAAAGTATTTGCTTTAGGTGGAAAAATTACCAATACAGGCCTTGTTGAAGTACCAATGGGTATAACTTTGAGAGAAGTTATTTATGATATTGGTGGAGGAATTCCTAATGGAAAGAAATTTAAAGCTGTACAAACTGGTGGACCATCAGGTGGATGCATAACAGCTCAAAATTTAGATACACCAATTGATTATGATTCATTAACTATGCTTGGTTCTATGATGGGATCAGGTGGAATGATTGTATTAGATGAAGACAATTGTATGGTGGATGTAGCAAGATTTTATCTTGATTTTGTTAAAGATGAATCCTGCGGAAAGTGTACACCATGTAGAATTGGAACAAAGAGAATGCTAGAAATACTTGAAAAGATAACTGAAGGAAAAGGAACACTAGAGGATTTAGATAATTTAGAATCTCTTGCAAAAAGATTAAAACCACTGCATTATGTGGTTTGGGTCAAACTGCACCTAATCCTGTTTTATCCACATTAAAGTATTTTAGAGAAGAATATATTTCTCATATTGTGGATAAAAAATGTCCTGCTGGAGTATGTAAATCACTCTTTGAGTTTAATATAAATCCAGACAAATGTAGAGGTTGTAGCATATGCTCAAAACAATGTCCAGCTAATGCTATTAGTGGAAAGATAAAAGAACCATACGTAATTGATAAGAGTAAGTGCGTAAAATGTGGCGTATGTGAAAGTTCTTGTAAATTTGAAGCAATAGAGAAGAGATAAGTCTAAGGAGAGGAGAAAATTAAATGGAAATGGTTAAATTTATAATAGATGGTAAAGAAGTTGAAGTTGAAAAAGGAACCACTGTATTAGAAGCATCAAGAAGTATAGGAATTAAAATACCAACACTTTGCCATCTAAAAGATGTAAATAAAAGTTCCTCTTGTAGGTTATGTGTAGTAGAAGCTGGACCAAAGCTAATCGCATCTTGTACATTAGTGGCTGAAGAAGGAATGAAAATAAATACAAATACACCTGCAGTAAGAGAAGCAAGAAAGATGGTACTAGAACTTTTACTTTCAAATCATAAGAGAGAGTGTACAACATGTAGCAGAAGTGAAAACTGTGAACTTCAAACTTATGCAAAAGAACTTAATGTAAGAGAAATCAAGTATGAAGGAGAAAAGACATCATTACCTGCTGATTTATCATCCACATCTGTAGTTAGAGATCCTCAAAAATGCATATTATGTGGAAGATGTATTAGTACATGCTCAAAAGTACAAACAGTTAATGCCATTGGATTTAACAACAGAGGGTTTGAAACTATGGTTGCGCCTCCTTACAATAAAGACCTAGGTAAGAGTGTTTGTGTTAATTGTGGACAATGTATAATGGCATGTCCAGTTGGAGCTCTAAGTGAGAAGAATGATGTTAACAATGTATGGAATGCTCTAAACGATAAAGATAAATATGTAATAGTACAAACTGCACCTGCAGTAAGAGTAGCTTTAGGGGAAGAATTTGGTATGCCAATTGGTTCTAGAGTTACAGGCAAAATGGCAGCTTCACTCAGAAAAATAGGTTTTTATAAAGTGTTTGATACTGATTTTGCTGCAGACTTAACCATTATGGAAGAAGGAACAGAGCTATTATCAAGATTAGAGAAGAATGAAAACCTTCCATTAATGACATCTTGCTGTCCAGGTTGGGTAAAATTTGTTGAACATTTTTATCCTGAAATGTTAGATAATCTGTCTACCTGTAAATCTCCTCATGAGATGGAAGGGGCTCTTATCAAATCCTATTTTGCAGATAGGTTAGAGATAAATCCTGAAAATATTGTGGTAGTATCAATAATGCCATGTGTAGCAAAGAAATTTGAAGGGCAAAGAGATGAGCTTTCAAATAATGGAATGCAGGATATAGATTATGTTCTTAGTACAAGAGAATTAGCTCAAATGATTAAAGAAGCAGGAATAGATTTTGTGAATCTAGAAGATGAAGGTTTCGATAATCCATTTGGAGAATCCACAGGAGCGGCAGTAATTTTTGGAGCCACTGGTGGAGTTGCTGAAGCAGCACTAAGGACCATTTTTGAAATAACTTCACAAAAAGAATTAGAAAATCTAGATTTTAAAGTTTTAAGAGGAACTGAAGGCACTAAGATTACTGAAGTAGAACTTCCTAATGGAAAAGTAATTTCTGCAGCTGTAGTAAATGGACTTGCAAATGCTAGAAATCTAATGGAAATGATAAAAAATGGAGAAAAGAAATTTGACTTTATAGAAGTTATGGCTTGCCCAGGTGGTTGTGTAACAGGTGGTGGACAACCTATATTAAGTTCTAAACAACTTGAATCAATAAATGTAAAAGAACTAAGGGCAACTGCTATTTATGATGAAGATAGAGAAATGCCAGTTAGAAGATCTCACAAGAATACGCATATTACAAAAATATATGAAGAATTCCTTGGAGAAGCAAATGGTCATTTAAGTCATAAATTACTTCACACTCATTATGTAAAAAGAAGTAAATATTAATCAGTTTTAGCTGGGGACAGTTAACGAAAACTAATAAAAGAAGGGGCTTAAAAGTGAAGAATAATTTGCTTTTAAGCCCTCTTTTTTTTACTGTAATACAAATTTGCCTAAGAAAACTCGGGACACCCTTCAACTTCGTAGGCTATTCTATTAAGAGAAGGGTGTCCTGCTCCTAACAAGAAAAAGATGGAAGATTAAGATATTGTTATACTTTAACATTTAGAAGATGAAAGTAGAGGAACAACATGATGTTCTTTATGTACGTTCATATTAAATATATTAAAACATTTGATTTTCTCTTAATATAAAATATTAGGTTGTTACTTTATGCTTATCCTAGATATACTGAAGTTTATCTATACCTCAAAAATTTTGTCATCTTTTATATATCCAGTAGAATAGAACCGTGCAATCAAATCTTTATTCTCATCAAAAACCTCTACATTATATCCACATAGCCTCTTGTGAGAAGATATTTCCTTAGCTTCAGCGCTTATCATGCTACCTTTTGGTGGCTTGAAGAAAGATATATTTGAATCAATTCCCAAAGTAACAAGTCCTTTTAAATTAGAGGCAGCCGCAAAGGCAAAGTCAGCTAATGTGAAAATTGCGCCTCCGTGAACTATGTTAGCGCCATTTAAATGATGGTCAGTTATTTTCATTTGGGCTAAAGCGTAACCTGGTTCGTACTTAATTAATTCTATACCTAGATAGGTAGAAAATTTATCATTCTCGTTAAATTTAATCATTTCTGAAGTCATATTGTATTCCTCCTTAGAAAAACCTAGTTATATATTTTTTCACAAAATATTTTCAATATAAATATACTATATAATAATTAGTTATCATGTTAAAGGTTTGTCCTTTCATATATTTAAATAATAGCTTATAAACTATTTATATTTTAGGAGGTATGCTATGAATTTTAAAGAGATAATACAAAATGATAGAGAAGCCAAAAGTAAAAATAAATTTGAGGGAAGCTTTCTTGAGTACCTTGATATTGTTAAGGAAAATCCTGATGTAGCAAAACTTTCCCACAAGAGAATGTATGATTTAGTAATCAAACAAGGTTTAGAAATTTTGAGACCAGAAGAAAACCCTAGAATCAGAAAGATATATGGAAATGATATTATCAAGAGATATAATTTTTTGAAAGATGATTTTTTTGGAATAGATAAAGTTCTAATGAAAATAGTTAATTACTTTTATTCAGCCTCTATGAAAGGTGAGGAATCAAGGCAAGTGCTTTACTTAGTTGGACCAGTGGGAGCTGGAAAGTCATCTTTAGTAGAGGCTCTAAAAAAAGCCTTTGAAAATACTGATCCTGTATATACTTTAAAAGGGTGTCCAATGAATGAGGAACCACTTCATTTAATACCTAAGCATTTGAGAAAGAATTTTGAAGAAGAATTAGGAGTAGCAATTGAAGGAGATTTATGCCCTGTATGTAAGTATAAGTTATTAAATGATTACAACGGTGAATATGAGAAATTTCCAGTAGCAACCACTACCTTTTCAATTAGATCAAGAAAAGGTATAGGTGTGGTTCCACCCGTTGATCCAAATAATCAAGATACATCTATTCTTACAGGCTCAGTTGATATTTCAAAAATGGATATGTATTCAGAAGACGATCCAAGAATATTCTCATTGAATGGAGCCTTTAATGTTGGAAACAGAGGGATAATTGAATTCATTGAAGTATTTAAAAATGATGTGGAATATCTTCATACAATAATAACTGCTACACAAGAAAAATCCATTCCTTCACCTGGAAAAGGATCCATGATTTATTTTGATGGTATTATTATTGCACATTCAAATGAAGCAGAGTGGAATAAATTTAAATCTGATCATACCAATGAGGCTATACTAGATAGAATTGTAAAGGTAGAAGTTCCATACTGCCTAGAATTAAATGAGGAAATTAAGATATATAAGAAAATCTTAAAGAGAAGTAATTTTAAGGCTCATATTGCACCGCATACTATTGAAACTGCAGCTATGTTTGCAGTACTTTCAAGATTAAAACCATCAAACAAAGTGGATTCAATGACAAAACTTAGAATATATAATGGGGAAGAAATTGTAGAAAAAGGCACAACTAAAAGAATTGATATTATGGAATTAAGAGATGAAGCAGGACTTAATGAAGGTATGGATGGTATTTCAACAAGATTCATAATCAAAGCAATAGATAATGCGATTTCAAACTCTGAATGTGAATGTATTAATCCATTAAGTATTATGGAAAGCATAATAAAATCAGTTAAGGAAATGGATACTTCTGAAGAAGAAAAGAAAAGATATATGGGCTTTATCCAAGAGACAATTAGAAAAGAGTATAATAAAACTTTAGAAAAAGAAATTACAAAAGCATTTATTCATAGCTTTAAAGAACAGGCGGAAAGTTTGTTCAATAATTATCTTGATAATGCTGAAGCCTATGTTAATAAAACAAAATTGAAAGATATGTCAACAGGTGAGGAATTACAGCCAGATGAAAAATTTATGCGTTCTATAGAAGAACAAATAGGTGTTTCAGAAAGTTCGTCCAAGGGCTTTAGAAGTGATGTCACATCCTACATGTTCTATGTGGTTAGAAATGGTGGCACAATAAATTTCTCTTCCTATGAACCATTAAAAGAAGCTATAGAGAAAAAACTTACGAGTTCTGTTAAGGAACTTTCTAGAATAATTACAAGCTCTAGAGTTAAAGACAAAGAGCAAGCAGAAAAGTACAATACAATGGTAGAGCAGATGAAGAAAAATGGGTATTGCGATTCATGCTGTGATGTAATACTAAAGTATGCTGCTAACAATTCTTGGAAGGATTAAAACTATGGCTATATTTAAAGATCATAACTCAACTCCAGTTGAGCATGAAAGAGCTTTAGAAGACAGAAGAAGGCATCGCCAACTTGTAGAAAAGTCTATTAAAGAAAACTTGGGAGATATACTGTCAGAAGAAAGCATAATAGGGCAGAGTAAGAATAAAAAAATAAAGATTCCTATAAGAGGAATTAAAGAATATCAATTTATATTTGGAAAGAATATGCCAGGAGTTGGTAGTGGAACAGGTGAAGAAGAAAGAGGTCAAGTTATTGGCAAGGATAATAACAGTTCAAGTAGCAATGGTAATCAAGGTGGTGGAAACGAAGAAGGCGAAGATGTTTATGAAACAGAAATTACACTGGAAGATGTTTTAAACTATCTAATGGAAGATTTAGAGTTACCCAAAATGAACAAAAGAAAACAATCTGATATTCTCACAGAAAATGGACTGAAAAAGTCAGGCTATCAAAAGTATGGAATAAACCCTAGATTAGCAAAAAAACGTACTGTGGTAGAAAAAATCAAGAGGAAGCAAGGTAGAGCAAGGACATTGAAAGAAACTGGTAGAGAAAACAATATTGAAAGATTTCCTTTCAAAAATGATGATTTAAGGTATTACAGAATAAAGAAAACCTTTAAAAAAGAGTGTAATGCAGTAATTTTTTTAATAATGGATGTCTCTGGCTCTATGGATAATACTAAAAAATATTTGGCCCGTTCCTTTTTTTTTATTTTAACCCAATTTATTAGAGAAAAGTATTCAAATGTTGAAGTAGTGTTTATTTCACATTCTACCATTGCTAAAGAGGTTAATGAACTTGAATTTTTTCATAAAGTTGAATCGGGAGGAACCTATATATCAAGTGGACTAAATAAAGCATTAGAAATAATTGAAAAAAGATATAATTCAAATTATTGGAATATATACTCCTTTTACGTAAGTGATGGAGATAACTGGTCTGAAGATAATGAAAGAACTATAAAAGCCGCAAAGAAACTCAGTGAAGTATGCAACATGTTTGGATATGCTGAAATAATGAATAGCTACTATTCTTCAACTATAAAGAATGTATTAGTTAAGGAAGTAGAAAACGATAATTTTATTTCTGTTTCAATTAAAGAAAAGAAAGACTTATGGAATGCGCTTAAGGAGATGTTAAAAAAGGAGCAAGTGAGGTGAGGTTGTATGGAGTATACCTTAACAGATTTAAAGAAATGGAATGAGGATATTGAAGGCATTGCAAAAAGCAGAGGACTAGACTGTTATGAACAGGAATTTGAAATCATTGGATACAAAGATATGTTAGCTTATGAAGCATATCTTGGTATGCCTTCAAGATATCCCCATTGGAGTTTTGGAAAAGCATATGAAAAAACAAGTACTATTTATAAATATAACTTAACTGGGCTGCCTTATGAAATGGTTATAAATTCAGATCCATGTATCGCTTATCTTATGAAGGAAAATTCATTGCTTTTGCAAATATTAACTATGGCTCATGTATATGGACATAATGATTTTTTTAAAAACAACAGATTGTTTTCAGTAGGAACAAAAGCAGATTACACTGTTGAAATGTTCAAGGCTCATGCAGATACAGTGCGTGAACTAATTAATGATCCAAGTATAGGATACGAAAAAGTTGAAAGAATTCTTGATGCTGCACATGCAGTAAAATTACAGACTCACCGAGTAATTGGAGATAAAAGAATAACAGAAGATGAGTTTAAAAAGCAGTTGCTTGAAATATATAGAACTAAAAGTAAAAGACAAAGTATACTAGATCCATATGTGAAAATAGAAATGCCAGATATGGGAAAAATCCCTATTGAACCGGAAGATGATATTTTGAATTTTATTTCAAAAAATGCAGATGTAGAAGATTATGAAAAAAGTTTACTAGAAATTGTGAGAAATGAAACATCATATTTTATACCTCAAATAGAAACAAAGATTATGAATGAAGGTTGGGCAAGCTACTGCCATTATAATATTTTAAAAGAACTAAAACTAATTGATAATTTACATTTAGAATTTATAAAAAGACATAATGATGTAATCGCACCATTTTTGGGTTCAATAAATCCATATTTCATAGGATTTAAAATTTTTGAAGATATTGAAAAAAGGTATGGAAGAGAAAAGATTTTCGAGGTTAGAAAACTTGAAAGAGATGAGTCCTTTATAAGAAAATATTTAACTGAAGAGCTTTGTTTTGAACTTAATTTATTTGAATACAAAATTGAAGGTGGAGATTATATAATCAAAGAAATATCAGATGAGAGCGGATGGAAGGAAATTAGAAATACATTGTGCAATTCTTGTGGAATGAATACAGTTCCATCTATAAAAGTAATTGACATGTCTAGAAAAAATAAAACTCTAATATTAGAGCATGTTTTTGATGGTAGAGAACTCAATATGAAATACGCAGAAGCAACTTTGAAATATGTATATGAACTATGGGGTCATAGTGTAGTTTTAAGAACTAAGCTGAATGGAAATGATGTTAGCCTCTTATGTCAGGATGATAAAATAGTTATAAATAAGTAGAACGAAAGCATAACCTCTTTAAAATTTTTAAGGTGGGTTATGTTTTTTTACTATTATAATAAGGGCTAAAGATGATATAATATTATTAAAATTATACAGGATATGTAGAAGAGATTATTTGGAAAGAAGGTAAGGATATGCTAGGAAAGGCAAGTGCATATTCAACTTGTGCAATTAAAGGTATTTCCGTTTTTTTTTTACAAATAGAATTTTTCAATAAAGACTATTTATTCTTAAATATTAGCGTGTTTTTCTTGATGGTGATTTTTATTGCTTATTTATTAAGGAATATTTTTTTAAGGGAAAAAACTGAGCAGGAAATGATAAATTTAAATTTAGAGCTAAGCGCAACTTATGAACAACTTGAAGCTTCCTCCGAGGAACTTCAAGCTCAATATGATGAAATTCAAAGCCAAGAAGAAGTTCTAGCAAGGTCAAGGGAACGATATATGTTGATTTGTGAAGCAAGTGCAGGTGGGTACTGGGACCTTGATTTAGTCACAAAAGAAAGTTTTTATACAGAAAATTGGTATAACAGTTATGGATTTAGTTTAGAAGATATAAGCCATACACATAACTGGGAAAAATGTATTCATACTGATGATATTGAAATATACTTAAACTATAAAGAGAATTTAAAGAGTGGAAAAAGCCGAAATTATTCTTGTGAATATAGAATTGCTGCCAAAGATGGCGATTATAAATGGTTTGTTGAGAAAAGCATCGTTGTTTATAATATGGATGGAAGAATAATTCGTCTGGCAGGAACACATACTGATATAACTGAAAAAAAACTGCAAGAAAAAAGAATCGAAAGATTAGCATATTATGATACACTTACCAGATTGCCAAATAGAACTTATCTAAACAATAAATTTGCATACATACTTGATAAAAGCAACAGTAATTATACTAGCGGTATGGTAATGTTTATAGATGTTGATCAGTTCAAACTTATAAATGATTTTTTCGGACATGAGATGGGAGACGGAGTTCTTATTTATATTGGGGATAAACTAACAGAACTATTTAGAAATGATGAAAAGGTTTTTATTTACAAGTTTGGTGGAGACGAGTATGTTATTTTGATTGAGGAAACAGAAGATGAAAAGCAAATAAAGAATTATATTGATAAGACAATGAAAGTATTTGAAAAGAAATTTGTAATTGATAATAACGAACTATATGTTACTGTAAGTATGGGAGTGGTACTATTTCCTCAAAATGGAAACAATCCTGATTTATTATTTAGAAATGTAGATACTGCATTAAATAAAGCAAAAGAATCTGGTAAAAACTGTTATAAAATGTTTGAAAATGAGATGAATTTAAATGTAGTTTCTAAAATGCTTTTACAAAATAGCTTGAAAAATGCTATTCAAAATAATGAATTTATTTTGTACTATCAACCACAAATTGATGCTTTAACTAATAAGCTAGCTGGATATGAGGCGCTTATTAGATGGGTAAGTCCCAAACATGGTTTTGTTCAACCTAATCAGTTTATTAAGGTGGCTGAAGAAATTGGAACAATTGTTGCAATAGGTAAATGGGTACTAAGACAAGCTTGTGAATTTTGTAAAAAAGTAAACGCAGAAAGTTATGACGAGTATAAAATAGCCGTAAATATTTCGCCCATTGAACTTATGCAATATGAGTTTGTTGATAATGTAAAACGAATCATAATGGAAAGTGGTATAAATCCAGCTTTAATTGAGATAGAAATTACAGAATCAGCTCTCATGGAGTCATTTTCCATAATCATTGAAAAACTTATTCAGTTAAAAGAATTTGGAGTTAGTATTTCTCTTGATGATTTTGGCACAGGATATTCTTCCTTGAACTATTTGAAACAGTTACCTATTGACACTTTAAAGATTGATAAGTCTTTTATAGATGATTTAGAAACAGGCAATCTTGAAAGGTATTTTATTGACATTATTATTTCATTAGCACATAGAATGAATTTGAAGGTAATAGCAGAAGGCGTTGAAACGAAGAGTCAAAGTGAAATACTCGCTAAGCAAGGTTGCGATAGATTTCAAGGGTATCTTTTCAGCAAACCTTTAACTGAAGAAGATGCAATTAATTATAAGGACAAATATTAAAGAGAAAGTGAATTTTCACTTTCTCTTTAATTTACACTTCCACAATCCAACCCTTAGGAGCATCTACATCTCCAAATTGAATTCCATAAAGTATGTTATAAAGTTCTTTAGTTACTGGTCCAACTTCAGTTTCACTATGGAAAATATGAAGTTTATCTTTATACTTAATTCCACCTATGGGAGTTATTACAGCAGCAGTACCACATGCCCCAGTTTCTTTGAACTCATCCAAATTGTCTATTAATACATCTCGTTCTTCAATATCCATTTTCAAGTAATCTTTGGCAATGTGCATTAAAGAGTACTTTGTTATACTTGGAAGAATTGAAGGAGATTTTGGAGTAACAAATTTATTATCATGGGTTATTCCAAAGAAATTTGCAGCACCTACTTCTTCTATTTTAGTATGAGTTGCTGGATCAAGGTATATGCAATCAGCAAAGCCATTTTCTACAGCTTGTTCATGAGGATAAAGGCTTGCAGCATAGTTTCCACCAACCTTTGCAGCACCAGTACCATATGGAGCAGCTCTATCCAAATCTGTAATAGAGAAGTTCACTGGTGTTAAGCCACCTTTAAAATATGGACCAACAGGTAAGCAAAACACACAGAATAAATATTCAGGAGCTGGCTTTACACCAATATTGTCACCAATACCTATCATAAATGGTCTAAGATAAAGAGTTGCCCCAGTTCCATAAGGAGGAACGTAAGCTTCATTGGCTCTGACAACTTGACAACAAGCATCAACAAATTTTTCTACAGGAATTTCAGGCATTAAAATACGCTTGTTAGTATTATTCATACGTTTTGCGTTTTCATCTGGTCTGAAAAGTTGCATTTTACCTTCTTTAGTACGATATGCTTTTAAGCCTTCAAAACATTCTTGACCATAATGAAGAGCTGTTGAAGCTTCACTAATGGTGAGCATGTTATCTTCAACAAGGGCACCGTCGTCCCACTTTCCATCTTTCCACTTGGATATGTATCTAAGATCTGTTTTAATATAACTAAAGCCTAAATTGCTCCAATCTATATTTACATTTTTATTCATAATAATTCCCCCAATCAGTAAAAACATTTAAACTTTTATGCATTACTAAATATTTTAACACTATTTGAATAAATTTAGAATACTTATTTGAGGGAAATATTATTTATTTTGCTTGATTGGCTACTGCTTTTTCAGCCGTTTCAATTTCATCTGCATTTCCTAAATAATAATGCCTAATTGGTGTTAAGTCATCATTTAGCTCGTACACTAGTGGTGTTCCAGTTGGTATATTGAGAGCAGTAACCTCTTCGTTTGAGAGATTATCAAGATACTTTACAAGAGCTCTCAGACTATTTCCATGTGCCGAAATTATTACCTTTTTATCTAATAGGATTGTAGGCACGATTATGTCCTTCCAATAAGGAATAACTCTATCTATTGTGTCATTAAGATTTTCTGTTACAGGTAATTCCTCGTCCTTTAAATCTTTATACCGCAAATCTAAACCAGGATATCTTTCATCAGTTTTATCAAGTGCTGGTGGATAAACATTAGAATCACGGCGCCACTTATGAACTTGCTCATCACCATATTTTAGTGCTGTTTCAGTCTTGTTCAAACCTTGTAGAGCACCATAGTGTCTTTCATTTAACCTCCAAGATCTCTGAACGGGAATCCATAGTAAATCTAGTTCTTCTAATGTATACCAAAGAGTCTTTATTGATCTTTTTAATACAGATGAAAATCCTACATCAAAGGTGTAATTTGATTCTTTTAGCAGTTTACCTGCATTTTTAGCTTCTTCTATTCCCTTTTCAGATAATTCTACATCCGTCCAACCTGTGAACCTATTTTCCTTATTCCATGTACTTTCTCCATGTCTAAGTAGAACTATTTTTTTCATATTATATTCCTCCTTATTTTGGATAAATGTTTGAAATTACTATTGTTTAATAAACATTATACATCATATTTAATCAGTGTAGTATTAAATATTAAGTTTTTGAAAACTTGTTTGAAAATAAACATATATGATGGTATAATTTACCTTAAAAATAGAAAAAATTCGCTGAATCTAATTTAGAGTGGGAGAACCAATTATTGGGGTGAATCTAAGAAGTGATTCTTGGTAGGGTTAACATCTTTTGATCCGAATCCGTCAGCTAATCTCGCAAGCGTTAAGGAGATGTATTTATTATGATTAAAGTTTGTATCATCGGACTAGGTAGAACAGGAAAAGAAGTAGCAAAAGTTTTATTAGAGGCAAAGGATATTAAAATTGTTTCAGCTATATGTAGTCCTGAGAGTGATAAAATCAATATGGATTTAGGAGAGGTGATCGGTGTAGACTATTTGGGAATTAACATTGTATCTTCTGATGAAATTAAGAGAGTATGCGAAGAAACCCTCCCAGATGTAGCTGTGGATTTTTCTAATTCAGAGGCTGCATTAAAAAATGCTAGTATACTTTCAAAAATGAGGACAAATATTGTGATTGGAACTACAGGATTTAATAAAAGCGATATTGAAAATCTATATAAGTTAACTCAAAAAAACAATAATGCTATTGTTTACGCGCCTAATATTACTTTAGGGGTGAATGTGTTATTATTGCTAACCAATCTTGCATCAACTATTTTAAATGATTATGATTTCCATATTTCTGAAGTACATCATAAGAATAAGAAAGATTCACCTTCAGGTACTGCATTTAAAATTGCAACTGAGGTTGAAAAGGGCGTGATTTCCTCTGGAAAGGAGAAACCTGAAGTAACAATAGATGCAGTTAGAGTTGGTGGTGTAGTTGGATCACATAAGGTTATGCTTGTAGGAGAATATGATAAATTAGAAATTACTCATGAGTCTTTTTCTAGAAAAGCATTTGCGTTAGGAGCATTAAAGGCTATTAGGTTCATAAATAAAAAGGCTGGATATTATGAAATGGGGGATGTACTAGAGTTAGGTAGTGTATTAAATCAATATATGGAGGAAAGAGAAGTTATATAAATGAATTAATTACTACATAATCAGATGCAATAAATTTGGGGCACCTCAACAGGAGGTGCTCCAAATTTATTGGTAACTAAGAAATATGTATTTGTTTGAAATATTATATAAAATTAACTATGATCTTTAACAACGGCAGTCTTGAAAAAATTGTCTAATATTTTTTCTGCCATTCTTTTTTCAATATTTGCTTGAGTAATAAGCATAAACACTAACAAGATTGACTCTTTAAGAGTATTATCTTTTCCTTCTAAGTTATTAGATTTTTCTCGTATAGTGTTTTGCATTTCATTAAAACGCTTGTCAAATTCCTTAAGTTGATCTTTTTTCATGTCAAGAAAAGTAGTATATAAGTTTTCTACAGATGGAAGGGTTTTTTCATCATTTTTTAAATCTTCTGAAATAGGTTTAAGAATTAGTTCTATATCAGTAAGAGATAAACTTTGTTTCAAATTATAAATTAAGTCCAGAAATATTATTTGTTGCTTATTATATTTTTTGTTTTTAACAGAAGGGAAAATCTTAGCTTTTGCATAATTGTTGATCATGGTACTTGTCATGATTTTATCGTGCTCATCTCTTTTAAGAGGATTAAGCTTGTTATCAAACAAGGTTGTTACTTGATCCATATATAAATACATATCCGGAATATCCGAAAGGGTAATGTCATTAAATTCACTAACCTCAGCTATAAGTTTATTTAAATTTTCTTCGTTAAATTCCAATTTAATCACCTCAGTCTAATTATATAGTATTAATTACTAGTAAACCATATATAAATATAAGTTTTTTAAAAACAGATATGAAAATGTGTGAAAATAGTAGCATAAGAGGGATAAACTGGCTAAACCATAAATCTAAGAAGAATATTAATATATTTGCTATTTGTACATTGGTATACATGCGATTAAGATAATAAATAACGCAACGTAGTTTTCGATACTAGATAATACGACAAATTAAAACCATAATTGAGTTATTGATAGCGGAACTTGCAATAACGTTGCAGCTAAAATATACATTGGCATATATGCCAAGAATATAAATAAATTATGAAGGAGAGATGGTATGGATTTTCTTAGAGTAGCGTGGCGAGATATTTCTAATATTTTCAAAAATAGATTTATTAGAGTTTCTGTTACCGCAATTATTGTTGTTCCTTTACTTTATAGCTTGCTATATTTAGCAGCATTTTGGGATCCTTACAGTAAGTTAGAAAAATTGCCTGTAGCAGTGGTTAACCTAGATAAGGGGGGCACTAAAGATGGGGTCCCAATTAATGTAGGAAATGATTTGACTGATAACTTGAAAAAAGGTAAGCAGCTAGATTTTAGTTTCAAATCTAAGACTAAAGCAGAAGATGGCTTAAAGGGAAAGAAGTATTATGCAGAGTTCATAATACCAGAAGATTTCACTGCTAATATGCTAAGTGGAAAAGATGGAATCCCTAAGCAACCCAATATTATTTATCATGCAAATATGAAAAAGAATTACATTGCATCACAGATAATTAATACATTCAAAAAAGAACTTCAAGCTCAAATAACAAAGAACATGACATCGTTGTATACAAAAGCAGCCTTTGATAATCTGGCTACTTTAAAAGATGGAATGAATCAAGGAGCAGATGCAAGTAAACAGATTAAAGATGGAGTAGGAACATTAAATGGTTACATTCCTGAATTAAAGAGTGGAGCATCACAGTTATATGATGGCGTAACAAAGATTAATTCCAATCTTGCTACTGCTAAAAGTGGAATGGCGACTTTAAATGGTGGACTTGGGCAAGTGAATGCTAAGCTTCCAACCCTAGTTAAAGGCACATCAGATGCCTATAGTGGTTCAAGTACAATACTTGCAGGTGTTAATACTAAAATTAAGCCTGGAGCAAATGGACTTGCAGCAGGCCTTGCAGATGCAAACACGCAAGTACCTCAATTAACTGGAGTAGCTACTAGACTAAAAGCTAGTACAGCACAGGTTTCAAAGGGTGTAGCAGATTTAGCTGACGGGCAAGCCCAAATAAATGCTGCGTTTGACGCGTATAAGGCAGGTAATTTAAGTTTACATGATTTACTTGGAGCATTGCAAATGTCAGAAGATAAGACAGCAACATCTACAGTATTAGATCCACTTAAGAAAGGTGCAGCAGACTCAGCTACAGGTGCCAGTGCTCTTTCAGATGGAACTAATCTCCTTGCAACTAAATTAGGCGGTGCAGCAGCCGTTGCAAAACAGCTTAGTGATGGAGTTGATGGTACTTTAGTGCCTGGACTTACACAGCTTAATTCTGGATTAGCAACAATGAACCAAAGTGCACCTGTTCTTTCATCAACTATCGGGCAGTTGTACACAGGATCATCAACTATATCTAATGGAGTTGGACAGTTATATGATGGATCAGAAGTATTGAAAAATAATCTTGGTGCACTAAATGGTGAAGTACCTACTCTAGTAGATGGAGCTTCAAAATTAGTTGATGGAACAACTCAACTAAATGCAAAGCTTACTGATGGATCAAATCAATTAAATAAGAGTCTTATAAATAATAGCGATGCAATGAGTAAATTTATTTCAGATTCAGTAGAGATTAAAGAAGATCCAATAAATGAAGTTAAGAATTATGGAACAGGTTTTGCACCATACTTTATATCCCTTTCGCTTTATGTTGGAGCAATGTTAATGTTCTTTGTAATTACTGATAAAGTTGACGATGACATAAAAGCTAGCAATGCTTCGTTAGTAATAGGTAAATTCTTTTCATTTGGTTATATAGGAGTTGCACAGGGCGTACTTGCAAGTGTAGTAGTTCTAATGCTAGGACTAAAACCAAATAATTTACCACTATATTTCCTGTTTATAATTTTTATGTCTTATGTATTCATCTCAATAAATCAATGCTTTGTATTTTTACTTGGAGGAACAGGACGAATGTTTGCAATTGTGTTATTAGTACTTCAATTGACAGCAGCTGGTGGAACATTCCCTAATGAATTAGTTCCAAGCTTCTTCAAGACAATTAATCCGTTTATGCCATTCACATACTCAATACAAGGATTAAGAGAAATAATATCAGGAACAGATTATGCTGTACTAACTAAAGATTTCTTAGTGCTTCTAGGAATGATGATAGGATTCTTGACAATATCAGTAGTATTTAAAGGTCATGCAAATAAAGTGCAAAAAAGAATTGAAGACAAAAAACATAATGTTATAGCATAAAAACAATTATTATTAGTACTAGGAGGAATTAAATTATGAATGATGAAACAAAATATAAGCATACTCAATTAATATATGGGGGTAACTGTACAATTGATGAAGATAACTTTTATTCATTAAAAGGATATCTTGATAAATGTAAAGAAAAATACAGTTATGAAATTATAGAGCGAAAATATAAAGTTACTTTAGACTAAAAACAATTTAAAAGGGAGAAAATTCTTATGGAATTTTCTCCCTTTTAAATTGTGTAACAGAAATCAAAAGTTTTTTTATACTACAAAATTAATGTGTAACTATTTCAAATTATTCAGTATGTTTTCTAATCAAAGAAATATTTCTTAAGTTTAGAATTTTGCAAAATATGATATAATAAATAGTAATAATCAGCAATATAAAATTAAAAGCAATTATGGAAAACATAGTTTATTTAAAATTTGACAAAGGAAAGGGGATTTTAATCAATGAGAATGACGAAGATAATATGTACTTTAGGACCGGCTGTAGATGACGAGGCCATACTAGAACAATTAATACTAGGCGGCATGGATGTTGCAAGATTGAATTTTTCTCATGGTACCCACGAAGAACAACAACAGAGAGTAGATAGACTAAAAAAAGTTAGACAAAGACTGGATAAGCCAGTATCATTATTGCTTGATACTAAAGGACCTGAAATTAGATTAGGCAAATTTGAAAAAGGCGAAGTGTTATTAAAAGAGGGAAATGAATTTCTTTTAGTAAATGAAACTATCATGGGAGATGAAGAAAAATCCACCATTTCACATAAAGAATTATATAAAGATGTTAAGTTAGGCACAAGGATATTAATGAATGATGGGTTAGTAGCCATTGAAGTAATAAGAGTTGAGGGAAAAGATATTCGTTGTAAGATATTAAATGGAGGTGTAATCAGTAATAATAAGGGTGTAAATATACCTGAAACGGACACTCATTTACCTGCTATAACTCAGCAGGATATTGAAGACATAAAATTTGCTATTAGAAATGAATTTGATTTTATTGCATGTTCCTTTGTACGAAAAGCTTCAAATGTAAATGAGGTAAAGGAAATCCTTAAGAAATATGGAGGACAAGAATTAAAGATTATTTCAAAAATAGAAAATAGAGAAGGCGTTAATAACTTTGATGAGATATTAAAAGTATCAGATGGCATCATGGTTGCAAGAGGAGACCTGGGAGTAGAGATACCTACAGAAGAGGTTCCAATAGTTCAAAAAATGATTATAAAAAAATGTTACAAAAATGGTAAACCTGTAATAACAGCAACTCAGATGCTTGATTCTATGATTAAGAATCCAAGACCAACAAGAGCTGAATCTAGTGATGTTGCTAACGCTGTATATGATGGAACAAGCTCAATAATGCTTTCAGGAGAAAGTGCTATGGGTAAATATCCTATAGAAAGTGTTCAGACTATGGTTAGAATTGCACAAAAGGCGGAAGAATCTATAGATTATGCTGGAAGACTATCTTCAAGAGAATTTGATATGATGGGCAGCATAACTAATGCAATAAGCTATGCAACTTGTACTACTGCTTTACAATTAAATGCAGCAGCAATTATTTCTGTAACTCAATCAGGTCAAACAGCAAGAATGATTTCTAGATTTAGAGCATTTTGTCCGATAGTTGCTACTACATCAAATCCAAGAGTTCAAAGACAGTTAAGTATGTCTTGGGGTGTAATTCCTCTTTTAGTTGGAGAAGCATCTACTATTGAAGAAATGTTCGAGACAGGGGTTAAGAAAGCACTTGAAATAAAATTAGTTAAGCAAGGTGACATAGTTGTAATAACAGCAGGTGGACCCGCTGGTGTAGCCGGAACTACTAACCTGTTAAAGGTTCAAACAGTAGGTAACATATTAGTTAAAGGAACTGGGATAGGTAAAGGAAAAGTATCTGGTGAAATGTGTGTGGCAGAATCAATTGATCAGATAAGTAAAAACTTTAAAAGTGGAGATATTCTAGTTGTACCTTACACAAACAATGATATGATACCATATTTAAAAGCTGCATCCGCAATAATCGTTGAAGAGCCAGGTATGGATAGTCATGCGGTAACTTTAGGTTTATCACTTGATATTCCTGTTATTGTTGGAGCAGAAAATGCATTAAATATTTTAAAGTCAGGTACAGCAGTTACAGTAGATTCCAACAATGGAGTTGTACTAAACGATAATCTATAATAAGGAATATTACAGATATCAAAAGCCCTTATTGCAATCATAAGCAATAAGGGCTTTGACTTATTTAAGGTTTATGTGTTAAATCTGTAAGTTAACTTTTATAACTGTAAGGTTAAAGTCATGTTTATTGTAAGAAGCATTAAGTATAATCAATGTATAGCTATACAACATAAAAAAAGGAGATAGATACAGATGGAAATATTAAAGGTTAAAAATCTTAGTAAAACTTATGGTAAAGGTGACAATAAAGTGGAAGCTTTGAAAAATATAAATTTATCAATTAACAAAGGCGAATTTGTTTCAATTGTTGGTGCATCAGGTTCTGGTAAGAGCACACTTCTACATTTATTAGGGGGATTAGACAGGCCAACCAGTGGAGAAGTAATTATAGATGGTGAAAGTATTTATAATTACAAAGAAGAAAAACTTGCTATCTTCAGAAGAAGAAAGATAGGATTTATTTTTCAATTCTACAACCTTATACCTGTTTTAGATGTTGAAGAAAATATATCATTACCAGCGCTACTAGATAATGATAAAGTAGATGAAAAGTATTTAGAAGAATTAATAGAGGTATTAGGACTTCAAAACAGAAGAAAGCATTTGCCATCAGAATTATCTGGAGGTCAACAGCAAAGAGTGTCTATAGGTAGAGCTATGTTGAATAAGCCTTCTATTATATTAGCAGATGAACCTACTGGTAATCTTGATAGTAAGAATTCAAAGGAAGTTATAGAACTATTGAAATTTACTGCTAAAAAATATAATCAAACCCTAATACTTATTACCCACGATGTTAATATAGCATCTATGGCTGATAGAGCTATTACTATTGAAGATGGTGAAATAGTATCAGATAAGTATTTTAAAATAGATTAAGGGGGCGATAGAATGGTTAAAAGTTACAAACAACTTACAGGTAGGTATTTAAAGGCAAACAAAAAAAGAAGTATTCTTACTATTATTGGAATTATCCTATCTGTTGCCCTTATATCTACAATAGGACTTTTCTTTAAAGGCATGCAGGATTCTCAAATTGAATATTATAAGAAAACAAATGGCTCATATCACTTGATGTTTACAAAAGCAAATGAAAAAACAATTTCTAATATTGTAAACAATCCTAAGGTCTCTAGGAGCGGTTTATATGTAGAGGGTGAAGAATTTAAAATAAGCGACAACTTGGTTGGAGCTGAAATAACTGCAACTGATGACGCGCTAGAATTATTCCCCAATGGAATGGAGAACGGCAGGTTACCTAAGAATAAGAATGAAGTAGCAATGGAAAGCTGGGTATTAAGCCGTATAGATAAAACTGCAAAAGTTGGAGCTGAAATAAAAATAAACAATAAAAACTATATTTTAGTTGGAGTGTTAAAAGATAGTTTAAAGAGTCAATATACTGATAAAGCTTATGTATACACAAAAGATAATAGTATTAATAAGGGAAACGCTAGTTTATTAGTTGAGGTAAGCTCAAAAACTAATTTGACAAAGGCAGTAAAGCAGTTAAAAAAGTTTGGTGATAAAGATACTATTAAGGAAAATTCTGATTTACTAGGCGTTGAAGGCTATAATGATGGAAGTTCGACAGCTAAGGGTATTATTTTAACCTTATCAATAATAATTGGTATAGTTGTAATTTCAACAATAGCAGTAATATATAATTCATTCCAGATAAGTGTGGTAGAAAGAATAAAACAATTTGGACTTTTAAGAGCCGTGGGTGGAACCCCGAAACAAATTAGAAGGTTGGTGCTAAGGGAAGCTACAGTTTTAGCAGTAATAGCAGTACCAATAGGTTTGGTTTGTGGAATTTTGGCTTCTTACGCCATTGGATTGGTATTTAGAATGGTTGGAGGGAATGAACTATCCTATATCACCCTAACAATTTCTCCAAAAATCTTATTGGCAAGTGCTGCTGTTGGCATAGTTACAATATACCTTTCAGCTATCTTACCAGCTCATTTTGCAGGAAAGACATCGCCACTAACTGCTATTAGTGGTAGAACAGCTATAACTAAGGAGAAAATTAAAAAAAGAAAAAACCCAATTGTAAAGAAAATTTTTGGATTTGAAGGATTAATGGCCTACAAAAACATAAAGCGAAATAGAAAAAGATATAGAATTACTGTTTTTTCAATTGTAATAAGCGTTATGTTATTTATTACATTTAAATCCTTCATGGATATGTCTTTAAATATATATAAGACAAGAAATGAATCTTCAAAAACTGATTTTACTATCTCCACTTACCATGGAGGAGCTATAAGTAGTGATAGTGAGAATATTGATAATAATATATTGAATAAAATCAAAGTGCTTCCTACGGTAGATAAGATTTATAGTGAATACAAAACTTATGGGTTTGATATGGCAATTGATAATAGTAGCAGAATAAAAAAGGTAAAGAACATGGGAACTATATACAAGGATATATCCTATAACGGTAAGGATATGACCTTAATAGAAAGCTCCATAAATATTTATGATGATGCATCCATTTTGGCTTCTAAGAGCTATTTAGAAGCTGGAAGTTTAGATTTAGAAAAGCTGAAAAAAGAGAATGGGGTTATCTTAATAAAAAAAGATAGTATATTCAATAACAAAACTGGAAAAACATTTATTGGACCAGTTGCAGATATAAAAGTTGGAGATGAAATACAGGTACAATATGATGAAAATCTAGAAAATGAGAATAAGCCAAGAATTCAATTTGGAAAAGGAAATACACAGAAGGTAAAAGTTGTTGCAATCTTGAAGGATGATTCTTTCAATTATAATGGAGCAACCGATGGACTAAAAATTATCACTACAGAAGAATTAGGAAAGAAATTAGTTGGACAGAATAATTTAGTAAGGCATTCTTTAAGTGTAAGACTTAAGGATGTAAATGATGAAACCCTTGCTAAGAATCAAATTGATGAAGCATTAAAAACAGATTCAAATTTAAAAGTAGTAAATAATATTGATAATAATAGAACTGTAAACTCATCTATCTTAATGATGCAGTTGCTAATGTATGGATTTGTTCTAGTAGTTTCTTTGATAGGAAGTGTTAATATTATTAATACTTTAACCACTAATATTATTGTAAGGAAAAGAGAATTTGCAACATTAAAATCTATTGGATTAACTCAAAAGGGTTTGAAAAAAATGATTGTATTAGAAGGCTTGCTATACGGCGTAGTAGGTACTATATATGGTTCAATACTTGGGTGTGGATTTTCATACTTATTGTACCAATCATTGGGATCAATTAGGGAATTCTTATGGAGTGTTCCATGGAATGCAATAGCAATTGCTAGTGTATGTGCTTTGGTACTTGGGTATATCTCAGTATTATCGCCACTTGCAAGAATAAAAAAGGAAAATATTATTCAAGCAGTAAGAGAAGATTTCTAAAAGATGAAATAGTATAGAATATAATATTGATATACTAACAAATATCACAAAAGTAAAGTAGCATATAATTTGTTTAAGATAACTGGCGACACCCCTCAGCTTCGAAGGCTTTCTTAGAAGAGAGGGGTGTTCTGCTTTTAACAAGATAAAGAACAAAGTTCATTATTTAATCTTTACTTTTTTGTTCATGTTAAGCTTTGAAGTAGTATGATTATGCTTAAAAATGCAATATAATTAACGTAGAATAACTAGTATAAGGGGTGCGTTTATGAATAGATTATTACTTATTGAAGATGACGAGTCTTTGTCCATTGGTATTGAGTTTACATTAACAGATGGAGGATATCAAGTTTGTAGAGTAGCCACCTTTGAGGAGGGAAAAAATCTCTTTGAAACAGAAAAATTTGATTTGATACTATTGGATGTTAATTTACCTGATGGAAATGGATATGAACTATGCAAATATATACGAACTAAAAGCGAAATTCCTATTATATTTTTAACTGCTTGTGATGATGAAGTAAATATAGTGCTTGGACTTGAAATAGGTGGAGATGATTATATTACAAAGCCTTTTAGAGCAAGGGAATTATTATCAAGAATTAAAGCCACATTAAGAAGAATATCGAAAAGCACAATTATAGAGAGTAAATTTAAGAGTGGAAATATTATGGTTGATAATATAAAAGGAATCGTTACGAAAAATGAAGAAGAAATTAAACTTACGGCTCAGGAATATAAGCTATTGTTGATCTTTATGAATAAACCTGATGTTTTAATGAAAAGGGACGAAATTTTAAGTGAATTAATTGAGGAGACGGAGCTTTTTTTGATGAGAATACGCTTTCTGTCTATATAAAAAGGATAAGAGAAAAAATAGAAGATAATCCTAAAGAGCCACAGTATATAGTAAATCAAAGAGGCTTTGGTTACAAATGGAATCAGGCTGTAATTAAGGAGTAAAGCATATGAAAAGATATTTTATAAACGCTGAGCTTAGATTCAGTTCAATTATTATTTTGATTCTAATGGTATTTTTTTATACCGTTACATCCTTAAGTTTAAATGACCATCAACATAAATTAAAACAAGGCTATATAGATAGTGTTGGAGCTATAGCGGAGAAAGTCATTGAGAAAAATCCAGAATTAGAAAAGGAGATAATGCCTCTTGTTACTAAGGAGCCTACAAAAGAAGAATCAAAAAAAGGAAGAGAGTTATTAAAACAATACGGGGTAACATCAGATTTAGAAAATAATCTTTTTCCATATACCGATAAGACTATTAAGAGTAATAATAATTTGATTATTTGCATTTTCATTATGATTACTCTTATTTTTTTAACTTTAAATTATTTAGTGCAGAGAATCTTTTATAACAGAGTAAGAAAGCTTACTTTTGGTGCAAAAAAAGTAATGGAAGGAGAATATGATATTGCGCTTAACGAAAACGCAGAGGGAGATTTCTCTAAACTTGCTATTTCCTTTAATTCAATGAAAGATATAATAAGGAACAACATAGATGATCTTAATAAAGAAAAACAGTTTTTGGTAGATTTATTATCAGATATATCTCATCAGCTAAAAACTCCACTTTCATCTATGATTATATACAACGATATAATGCAAAGTAATGAACTACCTGAGGAAAAGAGAAAGACTTTTTTACTCAGCAATCAAAATCAGCTTGAAAGAATGAACGGACTGATTAAGAGCATTCTTAAACTTGCCAAATTAGATGCTAAAGCTATTGAACTTAATAAAGAGAATCAAAGCATGAATGAAACTATACAAGCTGCCATTGACGCATTAACTAGCAAAGCCATAGAAGGTGGAGTTGAAGTGATTTTCAATGATACACAGGAAATTTTTTTTGAGCAGGATAACCTGTGGTTAGAGGAAGCATTTATAAATATAATTAAAAATGCAATAGAACATACTCAAAGTGGAGGGATAATAAAGATAGAATTAACTGAAAACCCATTATTTAAAAGGGTTACAATTGAAGATACTGGAGAAGGTATTAAGGAAGAGGATTTACCTAATATATTTAAAAGATTTTATAAAACAAAAAATACTAAAAAAAGTGATTCAATAGGAATAGGATTAGCGTTATCGAAATCAATAGTGGAAGCACATTCAGGAATCATCGATGTAACTAGCAAAATAGGACTAGGAACAAAATTTATTATTACATTTGTTAGAAGTTGATAATTAACACATTAAAATGAAAAATAATAGGCTTTCAATTATATATTCTAAATAAAAATTTGCTTAAGATAACTGGGGAAAGCCTTCAACTTTGAAGGCTTTGTAATAAGAGAAGGGCGTCCTGCTCCGTTAATATATAGAATGAGAGGTTAATCTAACCAAA
Source organism: uncultured Clostridiaceae bacterium (assembly GCA_963791805.1). GTDB lineage: Bacteria > Bacillota > Clostridia > Clostridiales > Clostridiaceae > JACMJL01. The sequence goes on along the minus strand of CAWBTU010000003.1, from coordinate 232,632 downwards.
TTATAACTTGACATTAGCATATAACAATCGGTATAATAACATTAAGTAAATAATAATGATTATCAATTAATAATTTTCATAGTAATCAACAAAGATTAACATAAATTAAAATTATAAAGGAGTGTATTTAAATGAATTTGAAACAAGCTTTTGAAGAAAGAAGATCTATCAATTTTTTTGATCCAAAGAAAGGTGTAGAAGACAAAGTTCTAAAGGATATAATCAATTTAGCTGTTTTGGCTCCATCAGCTTTTAATCTTCAGCCTTGGCAGATTATAGCTGTAAAGTCTAAGGAAGCAAAGGAAAAATTACATACACTTGCTAAGAGTCAGCCTAAAATTTTAGAAGCACCTGTAACTCTTATAGTTGTTGGAGATAAGAACGGATATGATAAATCAAACCCTACATGGGAGCATATGCTAAAGTTAATGGGAGGAAATAAAGAGGCACTAGAAGGTACCCAAGGATTTGCATATAGTCTTTATGGAACATCTGAGGAGAGTAAAATAAAATTTGCAGAAAGTAATGCAGCACTTTTAGCAATGTCTATAATGTATGCAGCTAAAGAATTTGGCGTGGATTCACATGCAATGAGTGGTATGGACTTTGATGGAGTAAGAACAGAATTTGGTCTAGATGAAGATAAAACAGTAGTAATGCTTATAGCACTTGGACATTTAGATGAATCAAAAACTCTATACCCTAGAGCTTATAGAAGAGGTTATGATGAGATAGTAAAAGAAGTATAGTAGATAGAAAAAATGGTTTCGTATTTAATAATATGAAACCATTTTTATTTTGTTTTAACTTCATTAAAGAATCTATAATCCCCCTTATTATTATTTTTTATAAAATACATGGCTTGATCAGCGTAATTTAAAAGATTATCGACTTCGTTGCTATCATCAGGATATATACTTATTCCAATGGAAGCACTTATACTACAAGTATGACCCTTAATACTAAATGGCGTCCCTATATTTAAAATTATTCTTTTAGCTACAACTTCAATATCACTTTTGGAGTCTATTTTTGATAAAATTACTGTGAACTCATCGCCGCCTATTCTTGCCACTATATCAAATTCACGTACGGACTCTTGTAATCGCTCTGCAACTTGCATCAACAAAGTATCTCCAATGTCGTGTCCTAATTCATCATTGATGTTTTTGAAGCCATCTAAATCTATAAACATAATTCCAAAGTTTAAATTCTCAATTTTAGAAATATTAATGATTTTGTTTAGTTGATCAAAAAACAATCTTCTGTTTGGAAGTTTGGTAAGGGAGTCATAGTGTGCAATATTTTTCATTTCTTCAGCAATCAATTTATACTTGGTTTCACTTTCACGTAAGGCTTGTTCCATAAGTTTCAGATTTGTTATATCATGGAAGACAAATACAGTTCCTACAACTCCAGATATACTATGCTCCATTAATGAGGCAGAGTATTGCGTAAATATTAAATTTGAATTTGAATCAATTAAGGTTATTTCTTTGTTCTTTACAAGCTTTTTAGAAAATAATTCTTTCAACTCAATTTCATCAAAGGTATCATTTGCTAAAATATGCTCTAATTTCTCCCCTTTAATATCTTCACCTTTACAATTTAACAAGGTTGTAGTGGCACGATTAAAAGATACAATTTTATTATTACTATCCACTAAGATTACTGGATCTGTAATAGTATCAAGAATTAAATCGGCTGCAGTTGAATTTGTCATTGGTATTAAAGCATATTTTGATATTGCATATTTTATACCTATAGCCCAGAGTATAGAAAGATCAATAGCAATGGCAGGAAAATTAACTTTGAGAAGCGGCATAATAATTTCTGAAACAATACCAATAGTTAACCAAACTAAATCTGAAACAATAAATATTTGAGCTTGTTTTTTTTCTCTTAAGGAATTTGACTTTTTGCCCCAGTTATAGAGTAGAAACAAACCAACAGAGAAGAAAATAATTAAATACGAAACAAATCCCAACAACCAAGGTGAATTAACAGGACTTACATATGTCCATCCAAAAGTAGAATTTCTTTTAATAAGGTCAATTGCAAAAGGCGTATGAAAGCCTAAAAAATATCTTGTGACAAATACAGAAGGTGGAAAATATATAACTATGTATGTAAATGGGTTTTTTAAAATCTTTTTATCATTAATTAGAATTAGAAAAAAGTGAAGAGCAAAGCTAACAAAACAACTACCTCCTATAGCACCTATTCTGTGCCAAAACATAGCAGTTTCTTTATTTTCAGCTGAATAATAAAACGTATATGCAAATGCCCAAATAGCCAAACATGAAAACACAGCAAAAAAAGTACGATTTAAATTTGATTTCCAATCTGTATATATAACTTCAATTCCAATATACATGAAACATAAAAAACTTGAAAAAGCTATTAAAGATAATAAATTCAAATTATTCACATCCTTCTTATTTTGGAACATTGATTAAGAGAATATATTACTAGTATCTCATATTTAGTTGTATTTGGCATCAAATTTTGGTTTAAAAACTTATATTTATAGAATTGAAAGCAGTAATAAAAATAGTGATAATAATATAGTATTCTAATAATTAAGTGCACATATATAATAAACGTAGAATTAACGTATATAGTTAAGGTTAATAGTATTATTTTACTAATTTAAACATATTTAAGACTTGACATGTGTATCATAATGCATTAAAATTTATAAAAATACACTTTTAATTGGTTCTGTGAAGCCAGAAAGGGGAATATAGCAATGACTATGTTTTTTTGTGTCAAGTATTTTTATAAAAGTAATTTAAATACTAATCCTGGAATATATAACGGATAGCGAAGAGAGTGTAAATATTATTATTCTCTTTGCTATCCGTTTATTTTATATTTTTAGGAGGAATATCAATGAATGCTAAGTTAATTTTAGAAAATGGAATGGTCTTTGAAGGAAGAGCATTTGGATATTTAGAGGAAACAGTTGGAGAAGTTGTTTTTAATACGGGAATGACTGGCTACCAAGAAGTACTTACAGATCCATCTTACTGTGGACAGATTGTTACAATGACATATCCACTAATTGGAAACTACGGTTTAAATCTTGAGGATATAGAGTCTAAATCACCAAAAGTGAAAGGCTTTATAGTTCGTGAAACTTGTGATTATCCAAACAATTTTAGATGTGAGATTAAGCTTTGTGATTATTTAAAAAACAATAAAATTATGGCTCTTGAAAAAATCGATACAAGGGCATTGACTAAAGTTTTAAGAAATAATGGAACCATGAAAGGGATTATAACACTTGAAGAATTAAGTGAGAATTATATAAAAGAAAAACTTGAAGAATTCAGTAACAAAGATGCTGTTAGTAAGGTAACTTCAGAAGAAATTTATAACATAGATGGATCAGGAAAACATGTTGCAGTTATGGATTTTGGAATTAAAGAAAATATAATTCGTTCCTTTAAGAAAAGAGATTGTAAGCTAACAGTTTTTCCAGCAAGTACAAACTACGAAGAAGTACTAAAAGTAAATCCAGATATGATATTTTTATCTAATGGGCCTGGAGATCCAGAAGATTTGACAGAAGTAATTGAAAACATAAAAGCACTTATTGGAAAGAAACCAATTGCAGGAATTTGTTTAGGTCATCAACTTTTGGCACTTGCCCTAGGTGGTAAAACAGCAAAGTTAAAATTTGGACATCGTGGCTGCAATCATCCAGTAAAAGATTTAGAAGAAAATAAAGTTTATATTACCTCACAAAACCATGGTTACTTTGTACAGGAATTACCTAAAGACACTGTGGCTACACATATTAGTATGAATGATGGAACTGTTGAAGGAATGAGGCATAATACCCTTCCAATCTATAGTGTCCAGTTTCATCCTGAAGCTTGCCCAGGTCCAAGAGATGTAAATTATATTTTTGATAAGTTTTTGGAGGTAGTATAATGCCAATAAATAAAGATATTAAGAAGGTTTTAGTTATAGGATCAGGTCCTATAGTAATTGGTCAAGCCGCTGAATTTGATTACTCGGGTACACAAGCTTGTGAAGCACTAAAAGAAGAAGGAATAGAAGTTGTTCTTATTAATAGCAATCCTGCTACAATAATGACTGACAAGGAAGTTGCTCATAAAATTTACATAGAGCCCTTAACAAAAGAGTTTGTTGAGAAGGTAATTATTAAAGAAAGACCCGATAGCGTTTTAGCAGGGGTAGGAGGCCAGACAGGTCTCAATTTAGCTGTAGATTTACATGATAGTGGAATATTAGATAAATACAATGTTAAAGTTATTGGAACCTCAATAGAAGCAATTAAAAAAGGTGAAGACAGGGAACTTTTTAGATCAGAGATGCAGAAAATAAGCCAACCTTGTATTGAAAGTGAAGTTATAACTGATATAGAAGCGGGAAAACAATGGAGTAAACAAATAGGTTATCCTGTTATTGTGAGACCAGCCTATACACTTGGTGGTTCTGGTGGAGGAATTGCTGATAATGAGGAAGAGTTAGAAATTATATTAGGACAAGGACTTCAACTTAGCACTATAGGTCAAGTACTTATTGAGAAGAGTGTTAAGGGATGGAAAGAAATTGAATATGAAGTAATGAGAGATAGATTTGGCAATTGTATTACAGTATGCAATATGGAAAATATAGACCCTGTAGGAATTCATACAGGAGATAGTATAGTAGTAGCTCCAAGTCAGACTTTGTCTGATAAGGAATATCAAATGTTAAGAAGTGCTTCAATAGATATTATTAATGCAATTGGTATTGAAGGTGGATGTAATGTGCAATTTGCTCTAAATCCAAATAACTTTGATTATGGAGTAATTGAGATAAATCCAAGAGTTAGTCGTTCTTCTGCATTAGCATCTAAGGCTACAGGATATCCTATTGCTAAAGTAGCAGCTAAGTTGGCACTTGGGTATGGACTTGATGAAATTAAAAATGCTGTAACTAAAAAAACCTACGCATGTTTTGAACCATCATTAGATTATGTAGTAGTAAAAATACCTAAATGGCCTTTTGATAAATTTTATGGTGCAGATAGAGTTCTTGGAACAAAGATGATGGCTACTGGAGAAGTTATGGCCATTGGAAGTAACTTTGAATCAGCATTCTTAAAGGGTATTCGTTCTTTAGAACTTGGACAATATACGCTAGAGCATACTGGAATGAAAAAGCTAAGTTTAGAAGAATTAAAAAAATTAGTAATGTCTCCAGATGATGAAAGAATTTTTGCACTTGCTGAAATGATAAAAAGAGATTATAGAATGGAAATGATATCACAAATTACAGGGATAGATGCCTTCTTTGTTAAAAAGATAAAAAATATTGTTGATAAGGAAGAAGAACTAAAAACATTAGCACTTGAAGAGCTTTCCAGAGAATATCTTTATGAACTTAAAAGAATAGGTTTTTCAGATAAAGGAATTGGAGATTTACTTAATGTAAGCCCTAATGAGATTTATAAGCTGAGAACAAGATTTGGAATATATCCTGTATATAATATGGTAGACACTTGTGCTGGAGAATTTGAAGCTATTACACCTTATTACTACTCAACTTACAATACCTATGATGAAGTAGAAGTAAGTGATAGAAAAAAAGTAATTGTAATAGGTTCAGGGCCAATAAGAATAGGTCAAGGTATAGAGTTTGATTATGCATCTGTTCAAGCTGTTAAGGCACTAAAAAAGCTGAATATAGAGACTATAATTATAAACAACAATCCTGAAACTGTTAGTACAGATTTTGATATTTCTGACAAGCTATATTTTGAACCAATTACTGAGGAAGATGTACTAAATATTATAGATAAAGAAAAACCCTTTGGAGTAATTCTTCAATTCGGTGGCCAAACTGCAATAAAGTTGGCTCAGTTCTTAAAGGAAAAGAATATTAAGATACTAGGAACGAGTTCGGATCAAATTGATCTTGCTGAGGATAGAGAACAATTTGATACTTTGCTTGAAAGAAATAATATTAAGAGACCTAAAGGAAAAGCTATCTGGAGCACTGAAGAGGGTTTATTACAAGCTGAAAAGCTTGAATATCCAGTACTTGTAAGACCATCCTTTGTAATCGGCGGACAGGGAATGGAGATAACTTTTAATGAAACAGAATTGAAGTTTTACTTAAATAATGCTTTTGAAAAAGATAAGAAAAACCCAGTACTTATAGATAAGTACCTTATGGGTATGGAAATTGAAGTTGATGCTATTTGCGATGGTGAGGATGTATTAGTACCAGGTATAATGGAACATCTAGAAAGAGCTGGTGTACATTCAGGTGATAGTATAACGTTGTATCCAACTCAAAATGTAACAACATCTATTAGAGAGAAAATATTAGAATATACTAAACTTCTTGCAAATAATATCGGCATTAGAGGAATGATTAATATTCAGTTCATTGAGTTTAAGGGTGAGCTATATGTAATAGAGGTAAATCCAAGAGCTAGTAGAACAGTACCTTATATAACAAAAGTAAGCGGAGTACCAATAGTAGAGCTTGCAACTAGGGTAATGCTTGGGGAAAAACTAAAAGACTTAGGGTATGGAATAAACCTATACAAAGAGCCTGAGCTTATTGCGGTTAAAGTACCAGTATTTTCAACTCAAAAATTACCTGGAGTAGAAATCTCTCTTGGACCAGAAATGAGATCTACAGGTGAAGTATTAGGAATTGGTAAAACTGCAGATGAAGCACTATATAAAGGCTTTATTGCGGCAGGAATGCAGCTAGAAAATAAAAAGGGAGTAATTCTTGCAACCATTAATGATCACGCTAAAGAGGAATTTCTACCTATTGCAAAACAATTATCGGAGCTTGGGTATAGCTTTATATCTACAAAGGGAACTTCAGAGTTTTTGATAAAACATGGTATTAATGCTAAAGCAGTAAGGAAACTTAATGAGGAAGAGCCTAATATTCTTAATGTAATAAAAAATATAGAAGTAGACCTAGTAATTAACACACCTACTAAAGGAAATGATTCACATCGAGATGGATTTATTATAAGAAGAGCAGCAATAGAAAAGAATATTGATGTAATTACAACCTTAGATACTATCAATGCTCTTGTAGCTGTAACAAAGAAGCTTGGATTTGAGAAAGCTTTTGAAGATATGGATGTTTATAATATGGGTGAGAAATCTTAATATATAAGCATAAGAGTAAAGTAACAACCTGATATTTTATGTTAAGAGAAAATTCACTGTACCAAGAACGACTAAGCTGGTTAATTTTAAAATTGCTATCCACTCAAAACTCGCTACGCTCAAACATTTCGTGGACTTAACGCAATTTTCAAATTACCCAGCAAAGTCGTTCTAAGGCTCGCTCAAATAATCTCTAAACAGAAAATATCAGTTTGTCACTTACATGAACATATTACTATTTTAATAAAAGAATATAGACCATATTATAGTTGTAAAATTAATAAGAAGGGTTAATCTTATTATAGAAATTAAATTTTCTAATAAGACTAGCCTTTTATTTTGATATAAAATTAAAATCGAATTGAATTATAATGAAATACTAAATGATTTTTTCATTCTCTTCTAAATTCTCTTTTAAATTTTCATAGAAGTTTGCTGTTGTTGTTCTGACATAAGGGATAAGCCATAATAGACCTATGCCTATGGTAAGTATACAAAGGAGAAACCAACCGAAAAAGCTAAGTAAAAGACAAAGGTATTTCCACTTATATCCATACATCATTTTTTTGCTTTGTCTTATAGCAGCCATTGGTTTAATTTCAGGATTATCACTAAGAATATAAAATGACATTGAATATCTTAGTGAAGCTATTATACCTGGGATAATTAGAAGTAACATCCATAGAATAATAAAAATCCACATGAGTAATTGTAATAGGAAAGCAGAAAGAAAATTTCTGAATCCATCAAACATATTTTCAACATTAAAGGGTTCATTTCTAACAAGGTTCAAAAAACATTCAATTACCCCCAATGCCAACGGCCCAGATATTAGTATTGGTAACACAAATTTCACATAAGGAATAAATGATATTCCAACACCAATAATAGTTGAAACAAGACATATTAGTATTGCAATCCCCCAATTTCCGTTTAACTGTTCTCTAGCTGTTCCTCTTAGCTCAGAATTTTCTTTGATAAAAACATTGTTGTTTTCCATAAATAGCCTCCAATAATTATTTTTATAGTCATTAGTATTCTATAAGATAATAAATAATTACTTCAAAATATAAGCATGATTAAAGTAAGATATAGTCATTTTTTCATATATGCCTTTTGATGAAGCACTTAATGTAATTCACGACAAAAAATGGATTATTTAGGATAAAAATAGCTATAAATTTTAATTAAGGTATATAATCTATTTACGAACACGATAAATATTTATGATTTTAGGGTTAATGAGTAGACAAGCATAAGTTAATAGAATATTATGTAAAAAATGTGTATTAATAGCATTAAAGTAAAAAATAAAAAAAGAAAGAAGAGAAAAAATTATGAAGAAAAAATTAATTAGTACATTAGCTGTTACTTTATTATTAGGTACTTCAGGTGTGGTATCTGCCAAGGATTTTACTGTTAGCGTACCAGGTCATGAGGGCATAGCGCATACAACTAGTATTGTTAAGTCTACCAATAATGGTAATGGTTATTGTAGGTTGGATTACATGAGCGGTGGTGGTTCATATGCAATACAAGGGAATTTAGTAACGATGTCTTCAGAAACTGCAAGAGGAAGCTATTTTACAGCGCAAGAAAATGCAGCACCAGCAACATTTACGCATACTTGTCATTCAGGTGATGAGGTTCGTTTGAGACTTAGAAATAACAATAGCATTCCGTCCAGTGCAACAGCTGATGGGGCATGGGATTGTGAGCAATAATATTTAATATATTAAAATGGTTATGCTATGTAACTTATATAGTTTAAACCAATAAAATTTAATAACTATTAATACATATTTTAGTATAAAATATTGGATTTATGTAGATTCAGATATAGTAGATTCGAATTTTGAAAATACTAATATCTGAATTTATGACCTCCAGTATCTTCAATATAAAAATAAAAAATTTAGAGGTTAATATGAGAAATATATTAAAAATAGAAATTAAAAGATCTTTATTTGCTAAAATTATCATAATCGTATCTTTAGCGGGATTACTAGTGCACCTATATAGTTTATACTCTTGGGACGGAGGATTTATTTTTATGAAAACGCATGGTAAAGGTGTGGACCATGCTGCTACAGTAAAGCTCCTAAAGGTATCAATCAATAAATATATTTTTTGGTATCATGGAATGGATACTTATATGATGATTGCACCTTTGCTTGCATGCATACCCTATGGAACTTCATTGATGGTAGACAAAAAAACAAATTTTACAAGTTATGTTATAACAAGAGTAAAAAGAAGAAGCTTTTTAATTTCTAAAGTTATCGCAAACGCCTTAGCTGGAGCAGTTATTGTAACAATACCATCTGTACTATTCTATTTAATTCTTACTTTAACCACCCCTAATACTGTTTTTAAATTTGGGGTATATCCAATAGGATTTATGCATAATATTTTTATGAAAAATCCTGAAAAGTATATCTTGTTTTACATGATTATACAATTTGTTTTCGGAGCTGTATATGCAACGTTTTCCATGGCAATAGCATGCTTTACCGAAAATAAGGTTATTATTACAATTACTCCTTTTGTTTACTGGTATATAGGTACATTTGTGTTTGAAAGAGTGGAATCCTTAAGATTACTATCACCAGCTGCGATTAATGGATTTATGTGTAGAGGGTTTGTAAATATTTACGATATAATTATTCAGGCTATAGCTATATTTGTTATAAGTGTAGCTATAATTTTTCTAAGGAATAGGGAGATAAACTAATGTTCTAAGTAATGTAGAGAGGTGATTTATGGATATGGGGATTATTCGTTATGAAATTGAGAAGTTATTAAAAAATAAATTTTCAAAATTTTTCTTGGCTTTATTATTGTTTCTTTCAGTAAAAAACATATCGGATTTTAAAATGGACCATATGGATAGAAATTTTACTTTTATGGAGGGAATAATACAAAACATGAGCGATAAATATTATATATTATGGGTTATTTTCCCTATTTCTTTATATTATATGGTATCAATATTTTTTGATAGAGATATAGGAATGTATATTGCAATAAGATCCAAAAGTAAAGTTAATTGGTTTAATCAAAAGGTAATATCTTTTTTTATATATAATTGTGTAATAACATTTGTTGTTTTCTTTTTTTCATTTATAGTAAGTATTTTACAGTTTAAGTTTAGTTTTAGTTGGAGTCATAGTAACATTCCTATTACATCGCCCGAAAAGGCAGAATCAGTTAAAGAGTTTGAATTATCAATTATTCCATTGCAACGTTCCCATTCCACGGTTACAAGTGTAATAATAGCTATGGTTTTTTTGATTTTTGGACTTACTTTATTAGGTCTCATATTTGTACTTATTTCTAAAATATTTAATAATGCCAGAATAGGTGTAATAGTTGGATTTATATATTTAAACTGTAGTTCGGTATATCCCAATTTTGCTAGCACACAATGCAAGTTTATTAAATATTTTACAGTTGATGAGTTTATACTCGTTAACAATCATAGTTTTGTGAAAAAAGAAGATCCATTTCATTTATTATATACGATTCAGCAATCTATTATACTTATGATAATTTTATTGATAATATTTTACTTTATCAATATATTTTCCATTAAAAAAATGGATGTTGGCTTAGGTGATTAATTATGAAGATAGATGAAAGATTTAGATTTATCAAATCGATAATAGTGAGTACAAAATTAAAAATGATTATGGTAACGGCTATAGCAATATATGCATTTACAGCTGTTGTAAGTGTTCATGGGAATCAATTTGGAGCTAATACTAAAGAGGTGTTAGGTGGCTTTTCAATTAAGCAAGATATATTGTCAATTTATACACTAGAATGGATCGTACCTAAATTATTAGTATGTTATATATTGTTTGTATTCATAGGTAATTGCACTAAAAATATGGTTTATCTAGTTGTTACTAGAATGAAATCTAAATTGAACTGGTTTATAATAATCAATTTAGCAAGTTTGTTTATAATCATAGTATGGTATTTAACAGGGTACCTAATTGTATTAACTATTTGTAAATATAAATATGGAGGAAGTGGTATTCCACTAAAAATGCTATCAAAAATGTTTACTCTAGATATACTAGGTACTTATTGTATATTCAATATATTTTATTTGGTCAGTATGTGCTTTTATAAAATAATGCTAGGAATTATGGTAAGTCTGTTTATATATATTTCATCTATGTTTACGAATAATACTCACAGTATATTTTTTAAGTTGTTATTTTCCAATCATGAAATGTATATTAGACAGAGGTATCTTACAGGATCATATTTATATCTTATTTTATGTTCACTAGCGATGCTAACAATAGGAAGTTTGGTTTTTAAAAACAGAGAATTATCTTATGAAGGAGTATAGAATTATGAGTGATACGTTAATTAATTTTTCAAACTATTCTAAGATTTATAGGAAGAAAGTGGTTTTAGATAATGTGAATTTACAGTTGGAAAGAGGAAGAACCTATGGAATAATCGGAAGAAATGGATCTGGTAAGACATTACTTTTAAAGGCTATATGCGGCTTAATAAACGCTTCGGGAGGTTACGTTGAAGTTGAAGGAAAAAAAATAGGAAAAGACATTGATTTTCCAGAAAATATTGGAGTAATAATAGAAAATCCAGGATTTATTCAAAATAAAAGTGCGTATCAAAACCTAAAAATACTTGCTGGAATTAGAAATATTATCACTGATGAAAAAATTAAGGAAACAATTAATTTTGTGGGCTTAGACCCTGAGGATAAAAAACCTGTTAAAAAATATTCTTTAGGTATGAAACAAAGGTTAGGTATTGCACAAGCAATTATGGAAGAGCCTCAGATTCTACTTTTAGATGAACCAATGAATGGTTTGGATAAAAAAGGTGTTGAGGATATTAGAAATTATATCTTAAAACTGAAGGAAAAAGGCATTACAATATTAATTACAAGTCATAATTCAGAAGATATTCAACTTTTATGTGATGATGTATATGAAATGGATTATGGAAAAATAGATAGGGTCATATAATTTTACTATGGGTGTTCATCAATTATTAAGTTTTCTTTATAATTATTAAAAAGGTGGATATACTGCAACTTAAAGAGTAGAATAGAAACATAAATAATTTATATTTAACGAAGGAGGGGTACTGTGGATGTAAGTCAATTATCCCAAATAACAAAACTTCTTGGAACGCAAGGGACCTCAAGTGTTCTAGGTACTGGATCTAGTAGCGATACTACTTCAGCTTTCGAAAACGTTCTTCAAGAAATGATAAATTCTATGCAAACACAAAATACAACTACGACTAACACCAATGTTACAGGTATTGATAATAAAAGTACTAGCGTAAGTGGATTGGATAGTTTGTCACTACAAACTACCAAAGCTAAGCAACTACAACAAATGCAGCAAATGCAACTTATGTCGCAAATGCTACAATCTATGTCTGCACAAGATAGCGGTGATAGTTCTACTGATTCAGATGGTTCAGACAGCCTTTTCCCAACTACTAACAGTAGCACGGATTATTCAAAATTAATTGAGGCAATGATCCAAAGTCAAACTAGTAGTAGTTCTACAACAGGGAGTTCAAATAGTGTAAGTGATTTGCTACAAGCTAGTATGGCAGCATCAAAAGGAAATATTTAACATATGTATGTTTAGAAAAAAAGGAAGTCTCCTAAATAATATTTAATTATTTAAGGGGCTTCTCTATTTTTTGAACATATTCACATTAAGGATGTCTTGTAAAGAATATAAAAACATTAGAATAAGAAATGAAGGTTTCAAAGTGATTTATATAATTCAACTAAATAAACTTTCAATCTCATCTACTCCCATGGAGCTAAGAAATACCTCATTATGCTGTTCTACATCTAAAATGTTTTGAACCATCTGTCTTTTGTTCTCTTGAAGGTCATAGATTTTTTCTTCAATAGTGCCCTTAGCAATAAGGCGTATTACCTCAACAGTTTTTGTCTGACCGATTCTATGAGCCCTATCAATAGCTTGTTCTTCAACTGCAGGATTCCACCAAGGATCAAAATGAATTACCATGTCCGCTCCTGTTAAGTTAAGACCTGTACCACCAGCTTTTAAGGAAATCAAAAATACCTCAGTATCTCCATTATTAAAATCATTAACCATGTCAACTCTTCTAATTGAAGGAACATTTCCATCTAAGTACATGTATTTAATAGACCGTTTATCTAATCTAGTCTTAATATGATTTAGTACAGTTGTAAATTGAGAAAACAGCAAGATTCTATGATTACTAGAAATAGCATCTTCTAAGATTTCTTCAAGAGCTAAAAGCTTTCCACTATCACCATTGTAATCATCGATAAAACTAGAAGGATCACAACATATTTGTCTCAATCTAGTTAATAGAGAAAGTATTTTTATTTTGCTTCTATTTAACCCATTTTGCTTAATCTCTTCCCTGATCTCCTCCTTATAGGAATTCACATAGGAGGCATATATTTTTTTCTGCTCTTCAGTCATTTCTACAACAACCTTATGCTCTATCTTTGGAGGTAATTCTTTAACTACATCCTTCTTATATCTTCTTAAAATAAAAGGTTTGATTAGTTTAGTTAATTCTTTCATAGCCTTTTGATTTTTATCTTTGATAATAGGGACTTCATATTTTTTAGCAAACCTAGAATGATTCTTTAAATAGCCTGGCATTATAAAATCAAAAATTGACCAAAGCTCAGTCAAGGAATTTTCAATAGGGGTTCCTGTTAACGCAAATCTAATAGGTGAGTTTATTTCTTTAACACATCTTGCACTCTGAGAATTTGGGTTTTTAATATGTTGAGCTTCATCTATAAAGCAAGACCTAAAAGTAACATCTGTGTATGAATCAATATCTCTTCTTAGTAAGGGATAAGAGGTTATTATAACATCATATTCTAAAATACTCTCCATCTGGAGAGCTCTATCGCTTTTACCACCAGAAATAGCTAGTGTTTTTAAATAAGGCGCAAATTTTTCAATCTCATTTATCCAATTATATACCAGAGAAGTTGGACAAATAACTAAAATAGGAGATGAATTTAAATCCTTATCTCCAATTTGGGAAGTCATAAAAGATATGGCTTGAAGAGTTTTACCAAGACCCATTTCATCTCCAAGAATTCCTCCAAAACCGCAATCTGAAAGGGTTTTAAACCATTTAAAACCTATTTTCTGATATTCTCTTAAAACTTGATTTAGTTGCTGAGGGATTTCATAGTCGGCATCTTGAACCTCTTTTATATTATTAATAAGCTCCCTAAAGCTTTTATTTCTAGAAATAAAATTAATATTATTTTCTCTTATGCTTTCATCAATATAGAGTGAAGCATATTTAGGTATTACAATATTCCCCTTAGCTAATTTAGAATGATCAACATCCAAATTGTCCATAAGACTATAAACTTCGGTGATTTCATGGGAAGTTAAAGGAAGAATATGACCATTTTTTAGTCTATAGTATTTTTTTTTCTCTTTAACAGCATTGAATACATTTTTTAATTCTTCTCTAGGAATTCCATCAATGTTAAAATCAAACTCTAATAAATTTGCGTTATTTAAAGTTATAGAAGCTTTTATACTTGAAGAAGGAACTAATTTTATGTCTTTAAAAGCCTCCGAATAGTAGACGTCAGCAAGTTGATGAAGACCATCAATACCTTCAGTAATAAAGTCAATTATTAAATCCTCATCAGATAAAGAAAAATAAGTTTCTGATTTTGTAAAACCCAGTTCATTTAGTAGATTCAACGTTTTAGTTTCTTTTACGATATCTTTGATAATAACAATATGTTCAGGAGCAGGTTCATTTTTAATAGGATTAAAAGTAATATCTCCATAACTAAACTTAACATCGCAGGTTAGGTCATTTGAAATTTTGTCTAGAAAAATACTTATGACTAAGGGCTCTTCATTAATAATACTTTTAAGAGTATCGTTTACTTTTAAACTATTTGATATGGCCTTAATTTTTGGAAAGAGATAGGTTGCAACATCATTGCTTTGCTCTTTGCTAAAAGAAATAGAGTTATCTTTTTTATTAGTTAGGACCTTAAGCAGGGGTGCAAGAATTTCAATTTGACCTTCTGAGGGTATGAATATTGCATTTTCATATAAGAAAACACTTTTATGTTCACTTAATGCCTCAGGAAGATCACCTTGATGTTTCAATTTAATCTCATCATTTTCTAAATCCATAGAAAAATCTAGTGGCAAATCTCTAGAAAAAACAGGGATGTTTGAATAATTTCTATAAAAAGCAGTTAGATTAATCGTTCTATTTTCCATTATTTTAAGTAGTTTTACAAGCTGAAGTTCTGTTAAGTATGCTTTTTTACCTGATAATAAGGATGTTAATGGACCGTAGAAGGAGTATCTTGTTGAAAGTAATTCTGTAGTTTCATTTATTTCTTGTAAAAAATCTAAAATCATTTGATCAGAGTCATTGAAATAGTGCTCGTTAAAATCTAGAATAAAGCCTTTGCCAAATTCCATAGTACTATTCTTCGATTTCAATATTTGCAAAAATTCTCTTAGGTTTTTTACCACATAAGTTTTAGATGTGCCGATTTTTAATTCAACAGAGTAACTAAGCTTTATGCTTGATTCTATGATCAACTTAATTTCTAGTTTGAGTTCACTTTTAAATGAAGTTTCCCATTGAACATCAGTTTTATACAATTGAAGTAATTCATCTCCAAAATTGCCAAACTTGTAGTTTGTGATTTTAGAGGAGTTATCTCCAAGGAGAGTTGAATCCTCTCTTAGATATTTTATTGTTGCAGCAACTAAGTGCTTGCATTTTTTATACTCAGAAAAAGCTTCACAAGTACAGCTACCAATTGCTGTATTAGAATTTTTGCCTTTATATATTTTTATTTTATAGTCCCAATTTCCGTATGCAGATTCAACGGTGGAAGAAATAAGAATTTCATTGCTTGACATAGTATCAAATTCTAATCTTTTAACCTTATTTCTTAGGTACATATCTAAGCCCCTGTTGTATACTGCAATTCCTGTAGATTCTTTTAGCTGGTTCTCATTTAAAAATATGTACATTCTTCCACTCCCTTGTAATTCTCATATATAATAGTATAACCATAAATAAAAAAATAGGTCAATGTGAAAGGGAGATTAAATATCTATTCTTTACATTTCAACACAAAATTAATTCTCTTTTTTAGAACATCATATATATCTTCGCATTTATCGTTGATTTTATAACATAAGTGAATAGTATCCTTAAGTTCTGATCTTTTAGGATGAACTATAGAAGAGACCGCAAGAATACTTTGAGAACTTGATAGGTTATAAGAGGTCGTTGAAAGCTGATATAATACATTTAGTAAAGGGTTAATATTGTTTGAAATGTATTCGGATTCACAGGTGTCTAAAGGTAATTTACATAGCTCATCCTTTATAGAGTTTATATTTTTTAAAGTATCTGCGGTTTGGCTGAAAGTAGAGCTAATAGGGGTACTTGAATCACAGATAGGCTCAAAAGTATTTCCCATAATAAGCTGGTTTAAATGATTTGAATCAGCAATGTCTGAAAGTAGGTTGTCAATGGTCAAGGGGGTGTTTTAGGTGTATTTTCTGGTAGTTCTGTATCAGGGGTGACGTCCATTTGATCTAATGGTGCTTTGCTACCAGGTGATTCTGGAGGAATGGATTTTTGAGGTGTTTCGGCAGCGCTATTAGCTGGTTCACCTGCTTGTCTATTGTTACTATTAGCAGTACTCATTTAAACCTCCTACAAGAATCATGATTATTAAAATATACTCATAAAATTTAAGAAAAATTACAATATTACAGAGTGTTTTTTAATGGTATACTTGATAGTGATGCATAAATATTGATAAGAAAACAATAATAGGGTGTTCGTTAGTGCTATTATTGCATGAGTTAAAGTTTTCATGTAGATATATAAGTAAAATAATTATTTGATAGTGGGTGTTTTATATGTTAAGAAAAATGAATATTGAAGATTTAAAGGAAGTACAAGAATTAGATAATATATGCTTTGGGGATATAAATTATAGGAGACTTGAGCTATTTAAATCATTTTTGGATGTGGATGATTGTTCTCTCGTTTATGAGGAAGAAGGAAGAATAGTTGGATATATTTTCAATCACATCTTTGGTGAGTTTGCATGGTTTGGAACTTTTGGGATTCATGCAGATTTCAGAGGGAAAAGTATAGGTAAAGATCTTTTAAAAGCAACAATAGAAATGTTTTACAATGAATTTAAAGTAAAGAATATCGGGCTAATAACTATGCCTCATTCTGGTTATAATATTGGATTTTACATTAAAAATGGATTTATTCCAAAAGAGATGAGTTTAAGATGTAGCAAAATGATAGAAAGTAAAGATCTAAGCCTAAGTTCTAAAGATATATTTAATGTAGAACTTGTAGATATTGAAAAAGATAGTAACTATAATAATATGGTTAATATCGCTAAAGAAATTTCAGATAGTTTATATGAAGGATTAGATATGTCTCCTGAATTGCAATTGCTTCGTAATAATAAGCTAGGAACAAGCTTTTTAGTTTATGAAGAAAACCAAATTATTGGGTTTGGAATTATAAGAAACAAAACTATCTTTGAAGAGGAAGGAAATACAGCTCATATTAGACTTTTATGTCTTAAAGCAACAACAAGTAATTACAATGAAGCTGTTGAAGCAGTCCTTATAACAGCCTATAAATATTGCGCTGATAATGAGCTTATGGAAATTACTATAGATGTAAATACTATAAACCATGAAATATGTTCCTTTTTACTATGCAATCATAATTTTAGGGTTGAAAAGACTTCTGTAACCTTAATTATGGGGGATGAAAATTTTTATTCCAGCATAAATGGAATTATGTGCTTCAAGGCTGTTACGTAATTTGAAAGTAATTATTTGATATGTTATGGTATATCTATCACAAATGAGGATCGGAGAAAAATAGAATGAGAAATGTAATAGAAAGAATTGCAAAATTGATTAGTGGATTATTTTTATTTGCAGTAGGGATAGTAATGACAATTAATGCTGACTTAGGACTTGCACCTTGGGATGTATTTCATCAGGGAATATCTAAAAATACAGGAATGACTATGGGACAGGCAACTATTTTAGTGGGTTTAGTGCTATTATTTTTAAATATATTTCTTGGTGAAAAAGTTGGGTGGGGAACTATAGGTAACATGGCGCTTATAGGCATGTTCATGGATTTGTTAATGTTAAACAATTTGGTTCCGACATTTCATAATATAATTCTAAAAATTGTAATGATGTTAGGTGGATTATTTGTTATTGGTATTGCCTCATATCTTTATATTGGAGCAGGACTTGGCTCAGGTCCAAGAGATGCCCTAATGATAGCGCTTACTAAAAAATCAAAAAAATCTGTAAGACTTGTAAGAAATTCAATTGAAATCACAGTTCTAATTATTGGTTATTTTTTAGGAGGCTCTGTAGGGATTGGTACTTTTGTTATGGCGCTTACAGTTGGATACTTCGTTCAATTTGTCTTTAAAATATTTAAATTTGATGTAAATAAAGTTGAGAATAGGTTTATTGATGAAGATATAAAATTCCTTAAGGAAGTTTTGATTAGATAAAAGAAGATATTTTGAGAATATTCTTGACAATGAAATATATATATAGTAAAATCTCATAAAAGAACAAATTAATAAACATAGGCAGTGATTTGGAGGAGTATATATATCTTGAAACACAGAGAGGGAAGGTTGTTGGAAGCTTCCCATGATGGATATGTAGAAGGTAGCCAAGGAGTTTTTAATCGAAATCTTAGGATAGTAGGCTTAAACGGAGTCCCACCGTTAAAGGGGAAGTAGTATCGGCAGTAGCCTGTACTATGTTGAGAGTGTATTTTATACAAAATTAGGTGGTACCGCGAAGACAAATCCTTCGTCCTTTTAAGGACTTAGGTTTTTTTTTATTAGTCGAAAAAATGCAGGGAGGTTTTTATATGTTATTAAATGGGGCTGACATAACAATTAAATTACTTGAGAAACAAGGAATAAAGGATATTGCAGGAATTCCAGGAGGAGCAAATCTTCCTTTATATGATTCACTTTATAAAAGTAATATCAGACATATTTTATGTAGGCATGAACAAGGGGGTGCGTTCATTGCTCAAGGAATAACTCGTTCTACTGGGGAAGTAGCAGTTTGCTTTGCAACATCGGGGCCAGGAGCCACAAATTTGTTAACAGCAATTGCAGATGCCAAGTTAGATTCTGTACCTATCATATGTATAACAGGTCAAGTAGCTTATCCATTTATAGGAACAGATGCTTTTCAGGAGGTAGATACTTATGGCTTGACAATTCCTATTACGAAACATAATTTCATCGTAAGATCTGCAAAGGAGTTATTTACCATAATACCTGAAGCCTTTAGAATAGCATTAAGTGGACGTCCAGGTCCAGTATTAATTGATATACCTAAAGATGTGCAATTAGAAGTTCTAGAATTTGAAAACTGGCCAGAGGTTGAGTTAGAAGAAGCTCCTACTGATACTATTAATAGTTCTATGATTGAATTCGCTGCAGAGCAAATTAATAAAGCGAAAAAGCCTATTTTATATATAGGCGGGGGAGTTTTAAGTGGAGATGCTTCAATTCAAATTAAGGAACTTGCAACAAAAAATAGTATTCCAGTTACATCAACACTTATGGGACTTGGATGTTTTTCTTGCACTGAACCTTTGTATTTAGGAATGCTAGGAATGCATGGCGCTAGATATACTAATATACTATTGCATGAATCAGACTTGATTTTAGCCTTTGGAGTAAGATTTGATGACAGAGCTACAGGGGATATCAAAAAATTCTGCCCAGAAGCGAAGATAATACATATAGACATTGACGAGGCAGAGATTAACAAATTAAGAAGCGTGGATTTTTCTATAACCGGAAATATAGCAAGTGTATTAAGAGAGATGCTTCCACTAATTAATGAAGATAAAAGACATGAGTGGATAAGCACTGTTGAGAAAAGAAAAGAAATGCATCCCTTTGTTGCTCCAAGCATCGAAGATAGTCTTCACCCAATTAATATCATTAAACACATTAGCATACTAGTTGCAGACGATACTATAATTACCACAGATGTTGGTCAACATCAAATGTGGACAGCACAGGTATATCCTTTTAGAAGACCTAGAACCTTGCTAACTTCTGGGGGACTTGGTACCATGGGCTTTGGATTACCAGCAGCAATAGGCGCTGCAATAGCTAACCCAGATAAACAGGTAATCTGCTTTACAGGAGACGGTTCAATACTAATGAATATTCAAGAACTAGCAACTTTAGCAGATTTGAATTTGAATATTAAAATTATTATTTTAAATAATGGGCATCTAGGTCTAGTTAGGCAGCAGCAAGAACTATTTTACGAAGGCCATTATATAGCTTCAAAATTTATAACTAATCCTGATTTTGCAACAATTAGTAAAGGCTTTGGTATTTTAGGAGTTGACTTAAGTGAAGAAAAGGATCGCTTCAAGGCTTTAGAAGCTTTGATGGCTCAGCCAGGAGCGGCAGTTATAAATATCCCTGTTAGGGCAGCTGAAAATGTTTTACCAATGGTTCCACCTGGTGCAGCAATAACTGAAATGATAGGCGGTGAAATTTATGATAAATAGTGAATACTATGTAATTGAATTAGTGGTAAAAAACCATCCTGGAGTTATGTCACACATTAATGGTCTGTTTGCAAGAAGAGCCTTCAATTTAGAAGGGATACTATGTGGCAGAATAGGTGATGGTACTATGAGCAGAATGTATCTACTAGTAAATAATGATGATTTTTTGACTCAAATAGTTAAGCAATTAAGTAAGCTATATGATGTAAAAGAGGTTCACCTGCATCATGAATTTGATATAAGTATATTTAATAATCTTGATAGTATTTTAAAAATAAATTAAAGATAGGGATATGTAGCACCACAAATTAATAGCTGCAAGATAAAAGTAAATCAACAACATAAATTGAATAGAGGATTTTAAAGAGCCGGTTGTGGGTGCTAATACACCTTCGCCGGCTTTTTATCGGTTATATTTAACTCATATCCCGCATAACTAAATTTACCAACTAACCAATTAATTTTCTGTATATTTTTAGTTGCATTTTGTCTATGATTTCATTATAAAGTATCATAGGAGGGATTTAGACAATGGAAAATATACTTGAAAATGTAAGGACATATTTTCATGGGAAAATGAATTTTGTAGCCGGTATCTGTGAAAAACTAAAAGTCTCTGAAATAATTGAAAACTCTCTTTCAAAATCCAATGGGCGGAAGCCCGATATTCCATATGGAACTTTGGCTGAAATGATGATAGTGAATTTATGCGACAGCCATAAACCTTTATATTTGATACAAGAATACTATGAGCAGAAGGATTTAGAAGGTATTTTTAATACTCAAATTGATATTGAACAACTTAATGATGATAGGTTTGGAAACTATCTAGATCAGTTATATGCCGCAGTCCCAAGAAAAATATTCTCTGAGGTAAGTGCACTGGCTTTCGCCACCTATGGACTTACAATAAAGAACATTAATTATGATACAAATTCAAAGGTAATGTGGGGCGAGTATGAAAGTACCGAAGGTAAGGTAGGAGCTATATCCATTACCTTCGGCTATAGTAAACAAAAACGTGAGGATAAAAAACAAATTAAAATGGGAGTAGGAGTTGCTAATGGAATAATAGTTGATGCAAAAGTATTATCGGGTAATGTAGATGATAAAACTTACAATAATGAAAATTTAGATGATGTAGATGATGTTCTTAAAATAACTTATACTGATAAAAAAGATTTTTATTATATTGCAGACAGCTCTTTTTTTACAGAAGCCAATATATTGAAAGCAGAAAGTAAAAATATTAAATTTATAACTAGGATTCCCGAAACAACAACCTTATCAAAAGAATTAATAAGAAAGGCACTCAAAGAAAGAGATAACGCTAAATCAGTTATATTTGAAAACGCTCAAAGGAAACTGGTAGAATACTTGATTTCTGAATATAATGGAGAATATAAGGGCAGTAAGTGCAAGTTTGCAGTTTTATATTCATATGGTTTAGAGGATATTAAGAGTAAAACTATTTTAAGACACTCAAAAAGAGGAAGAAGAACTTAAAAAATATATAAAGCAGTATGCAAAGCGTAGATTTGCCTGTGAAACTGATGCTAAAAAAGAAATTGATGAAATCGAAAAGCTTAAAGTGAAGAAATTAAAATATCATGCTTTAAGCTATTATATTGAGGCAGAAGCTGTTAAAAAAGTAGGTAGACCATACCAAAAGGAATACGAAAAGCAATATGAATATGTTCTTAAGCTTGATATTAACAAGGATAATGAGTGTCTCTTAGCATTTGATATCTCTTTTATTAAACACTACCACTGATAATATATGAAATATTAATGTAAAAGATAACAATACTATTATACCACCAAGATACGTGATGTTTTTATTTTTAAATTGCGAAATCAAATTACCATTTAATAAATTAACTACATTGCTGTATGTAAATGGTATAAACTCACTTATTTTATTAAAAAACCTTAGTTGTGTGGTAATAATATTAACTGATATAGCTATAACTATAGAAGTACACATTGCTGCAATACTATTTTGAATAATTGTTGATATAAGTACTCCCATTGAAGTAATAAAAAAGATTAATAAAATATTTAATGGCACCGACAACATAATGAATTTTTTAATACTAATAAAGTTTATCTTGTACATCGTATTAGAATTATAAAACAATGCTGAGAAATTTCCAGTATAATATTCAGTTGGATAAATTCTTGAGCCAAATCCTTTTGTAAATCCTAATGTAATAAAGTATAAGAAAATAACTGAGAATATTGAAAATAAGCATAAAATACTAGTTGATACTATCTTTGACACTATTACTTTACTTCGCGAAATAGGTTGCGTTAATAAAAACTTAAATGTTCCTTCATCGCTTTCATTAGATATAACATCTGCTGATAATAAAAGGACTATTATAATTGATAGAATAGGTAACAAATCTCGATTTACTAATCTAATAAAATTATATGCACTCATATTAGAGTTTTCATTTATTGGTTTAATATTCTCATCATATAATATTTGGTTTCTTTGTATTCTCTTTTTTATATCATCTGTATTTTCACCAGAGATAACTCGACCACTTTGAATATCAACTATCAGTTGTTTATCTAATTTTAATTGTGTATTTAATTCTGTTTTCCAATCATTATTTAAGTTTGCCTTGTTCCTTTCCTTGATTAAATTAACTTGTGTTTCTGTTTTACTAATTAAGTTGAATAAACTAGGTATTTTTTTTTCTGAACTATTATATTCCTGCTTTAATGAATTGAGAGAATCCTCAGCTGATTGTAATTCTTCTTTATAACTATTTATATTCGATTTAGTCATCTCATCATCAAATGCAATATTTCCCAAAACAAAAATTCCAACAAATAAACCCAAAAAAACAATAGTAATAATATTTTTTTTCCTTTTAAAAAATTTGTTAATTTCAATTATAATTAAATTTTTCATATTTATTTAAACCCCTTGTTCTGTAAACATATTAAGATATTCAGATTCTAAATTAGATTTTACTTTTTCAATATCAGAAAAATTTATTCCATTCTGAGATAAGAAATTCAATATATCACTCAACTTATTTTCTTTTATTCTGACTAAAATTTCATTTTGATTTTCTACTGAAATGTTACAAATAAACTCAAATTCTTCTAATATGAATCTGGCTTTATTAGCATCATTAACTTTTATTATATATGATTGTTCATCACGATTTTTCTGATTACTATTTGTTAAAATTAATTCTCCCTCTTTAATAAATAAAACTCTATCACAAATCTTATCAACTTCGCTTAATATGTGAGAAGAAAGAAATACTGATATTTTTTTTTCTTTTACAAGTGAAGTTATTAAATTTCTAAACTCAATATTTCCTGTTGGATCTAATCCATTAGTAGGTTCATCTAAAATCAAAAGTTTTGGTTCAGATAAAATACACATACCTAATGCAAGACGTTGTTTCATTCCTAATGAATATTTTTTTACAGAATCATTAATTCTATTTGATAAGCCTATATAATTAATAATGAAATCCATTTCTTTGTTCGATTTACCCCTGACTTTTCTTATAAATTCCATATTTTCTTTTCCACTAAGATAAGTATAAAGCCCTGGATTTTCAATAATAGCTGAAACATTAGAAAGTGCAGCTTCCCTTTCTTTTAATAAGTCATGACCATTAATTACTATTTTACCACTGTCAGGATATATTAGACTTGATATAAGCTTAAGTGTAGTTGTTTTACCAGCTCCGTTAGGACCGACAAATCCAACTATCTCACCTTCTTTTATGTCAAAAGTTATATTTTTTATAATAGGGTTTTTCCCGAATGATTTAGATAAATTTTTAACCTGTAAAATGTCCATTTATTTTCCTCCTTAAAAGTGGAGAGGGAACTAATAATTTTAGTTAATAAATTATCATACTTGAAAACTTATAATAACATTTATTTCATATATGTTAATAAGTTGAATAAGTTCTAGTATATTGATACCTATATGTCCCTCCAATAAGTTCTTCCTGCCAACTTGATGTTTTTTTACTTTTTTCAGTGTAATTGTATCCATTTACAAAACTAATAGTTTTATAAGCTTCATTATGATTATACGAAGATGATGTATTGTTTGAATAATCATACTGAACTACATGTTCCCACGAAACTAAAACATCATCTACTTGCAACGCTTTAACACTAATTGAAACAGAAAATAAAACTAAAAGTATTGTAAAAGCAATAAATAGGCTTTTATAATTTTTTTTAATATTTGTAATATTAATGACCCCCTATCCTCCAAAAGTTCCCTCTTTTTCTATATTAACACTTTTTTGTTTTTTTATGTAAGTTATTTCTTAAAGTATGCTAATTAGTGCTTATATTTAATATTGTTACATAATTTTTACTTGCAACAGGTTACACACCTGCAGGTAATTTCCTAATTAAAGTTAGTATTTAAAATTATTTATATCTTAGGCTGGTTTAATAAAAACAAACAAATCCAACATAAATGTAGCCATCTTCTTTGTACAAACTCGATTTTGTTAAATATACTTATCTACAGTACATCTAAATAAAGCTATTGAAAAGTAAATTGTCACAAAAGATACATTTTATGTCGTAATCTAGCATTGATTTCCAAAAATATCATTTATCCCAATAATTTTTTACAATATAAATTCTATTAATTGATACCCTGCATCATATATAGAATTTTACAATCAGAAATATTATCAAGGTAAGCTACTTCCTTTTACTAAGGAAAATATAAATTATGAACTTTTAATTCTTTATCAAACTGTAAAAGTTAAATATAAGGGAGTTGTTATCAACGGAGAAGGAACAGAAGTTAGTGATTTCATTCGATAATAAAGAAAATTTACTAAATACTACTATATATATCGATTTGTCTAAATATACTTATATAGATAAAGAAGTTCAAGAAATCTTTAATTTGTTAAATTATCCCACTAGCAGCTGAAATTTTATTATTGGGTTTATTCAAAAAAACCTGGTACTGTACTTGAATATGGCGCTGCTAAATTTACTGAAAAGTTGGTTATGGGTATGTAAAGGATAATGCAGAAATATAAGAAACCAAGAATGGAAAGACTTTAAGAACAAAAGTCAAATATTTTGAAAATTGTTTTACTTACAACATTGATGGACAAGGAGGTTGTGGTTATATTTTCTATAGTACTGGGAAATTTAGTTTATCAGAAAAAGTTAAACCATTGATTATTTTGAACGAATACAAAGATAAATTAGACCCATAATATTTAAAATATGTTATGCAACCAGTTTTTTATCAAATGTAAGAGTCAGAAAAATTACGAAAACAATAATTCAACATTTATTAATACCAATCCCAGTTAAAAGAGATGGAACCTTTGACTTATAAGCACAAAAATAAGTATAAGAGAAATATAAGAAGATAGAATCAATTATATATCATTTCACAATAATCATCATCCTCTTTAAGCATTTTTTTGTAGCGCATCTCCAACTCATATGGAAAATCAAGAGTATACGCTATGTCATCAATTTCCCCACTAAGAAACTCCTTGATCATATTCATCATATGATCAATATTAGGCTGACTCACTGCAAGGTTCCTCCTTTTCGTTTATTTCTGTTGTATTTAGTCTACATTCAAGCTGTACTTTATCTGCCCATGGCAAATATTCATCAAGCACAGAAGAATTTGAAGCAAAATTACTATTTGGAAGCCTTCGAAATAGATACTCAAGATATTTATACGCATCTAAATTATTGGCTGATGCTGTATTTATAATGCTAAATACAATAGCTAACGCTTCTGCTCCCGCTAGGAAATCTGAGAATAGTGAGTTTTTTCGTGTAATAGCCACAGGTTTAACGGCAATTTCCGATAATTATCCCAATATGAGAATAATTATCGGAAAGTAGCATTCGTGGCTTCTGCATTGGAAAACACAATTTGCATTTGATTGATACGATTGATGGAGCTAAGGCTAGCGCCATTATCTATAGTATTGCAGAAACAGCAAAAGCTAATAATTTAAAGCCGTATAATTATTTTGAGTTACTTCTTACAGAAATTCCAAAACATATGGAAGATACTAATCTTAATTTTCTTGATGATCTTCTTCCATGGTCAGAAAAACTTCCAGCTGAATGCAAAAAACAGAATCAATAGATTTTTCTGCCGCCATTTTGGCGGCTTTATTTATCTAAGTACGCATGGTTAACTGTGTACTTAGAATGAGCGCATCAAGGCTAGTAATCTCAGCTCAAAGCGTTGGTGTGAAGAAAATAAAATGCAAATCAAAGATTTTAGAAAAAATTTAAAATTATTTTTTAATTTTATTCATTAACGCATATATACTATTTAGAAAATAAAAAAATAAAATGTTGAGGAGAATCAGATATATGAGAGAAAGAAAATATGTAAAATTTAGAGTTGATATGTATGAGGATACAAAATTTAAAATAATAGATATGAAGCCAGAAAGAGATGTTATTCATTATATATGGAGTAGAATTGTATTACTAGCAGGAAAGGTTAATTTAGAAGGGAATCTATATCTTTCAAAAAGCATCCCATATACAATTGAGACTTTAGCAATAGAATTTAATAGAGATATTGCTCAAATTAAATTGGCAATAGATTTATTTATAGAATTAGAAATGCTTGAGTGTACTGAAGCTAAGGTCTATAGAGTGAAAAATTTTGCTAAGCATCAAAATATTAAGGTGAAGGAAAAAGAAATTTCTAATATTCCACAAAGTGAAGAGTTTAAAGAAGAAATAGATGGGGATATAGTTAAAAAGTTGAATAATAAAACAATTGGAAATGAAGTAGAAAATGCTCAGGATGCTAAAGGAGGGAATTTACAAGTTATTAATAAAGAAATTATTACAGGCGCTAATAGCATAGAGGATAAAAAGAATGGAGACAATTTGCAGAAGAATACTGCTATAATTCTAGAAATTAATAAAAGTAGAAAGAAAAATAAGAAGAAGGACGATATAGTGAATTTTAGTGATACAGATGAAGAAATTAAAGATGAAATTAAAGAAGAAACTAAAGATGATACAATATGCTGTATTGAAGGTATTAGACCTCTGAGGGAGGATGAGAGTAAAGTTTCAGAGTGGTCTTTTGGGTGAGAATCTTGAACAGTTAATTTAGATTACTCAAAATGAAAATCTAGATGCCACAAGTATAGGTAATACCTAATATAAAATAAATATGCTCTATATAACTTAAAATGCTTTAAGTATTTGACAATATGCTGTAAAATTATAAATGAATATCAAGAGAGGTGGGATAGTTTTTATGGAGTGGAAAGATAGAAAACGAATATTAGGATTACCCATTACATTTACTAAATATAAGCTTGAAAACAATAGACTTTTTGTAAGTAGAGGTTTATTTACAACAGTTGAAGATGAACTTGTTATGTATAGAGTTCTAGATGTAAGGTTAGAAAGAACTTTTGGTAATAAGATTTTTGGCGTTGGTACAGTTACTTTATATACTGCAGACGAAACAAATAGAGAATTAAAGCTGGAGAGAATAAAAAAATCAAAACAAGTTAGAGATATGATGAGTGAGATTGCTGAAGCTGAAAGAGCTAAAGTTGGTATTAAAGGCAGAGAAATTTATGGAGTAGCAGAAAATGTATTTGATGGTCACCATTCAGGAAACTAAAGATTGAACCCCTTGTGTAGTTAGAAAGTTTTACAGCCATAAGCATGGGATTTCAGCGCAGTCATAATATAAAAAGTGTTAAACCCTTTTGTAATATACATAAATGTACTACTGACAATGAAATCAATGTAAGTATTCAAAATGCTGGGCTAGGTCCAATGTTAATTCAGAAGGTTACCTTTCTAAAAAGTCAGGATGATACTAATAAAACTGTTGGTTTATTGCCAGAGGAGTTGCCTTTTAAATTAAATTATGATGTTAACTATAATATGGGAACTTATGCCCTAGCATCTATGGGTGAAGTAAATTTGTTTAAGTATGTTTTGGATTATTCTGAAAAAATGGATATTGAACTTATAAAAAATAAATTTATGGGGCATTACATATGTATTAAATATACAGATGTCTATGATCATAACTATGAAAAAACTGTTAAGATTGTGGATCTATTGATACCTAGATTGAATACAAAAAAGTATGAAGCTCAAATATAAACTTCATACTTTTTTTTATTTAATCCTGGTTTACGGGTTCATCATCTAGAGAGATATTTTTTAAATTAGATTTTCTATTGTCTAAAGTGTTTAAATTTATTGCTTCAGTTTCCATGTCCTCAGGAGTATTCATAATAAATTTATTTAAATAGAGTCTTCCTTTAGGAGTATTTGCTATTGCGTAAGGTAATTTTTTTGAAATATAATGCACCCAGCAAAAACCGTTGTTTTGTACTCTATATAAATCTTCTTTATCTATTATTGTGGTTGCTTTTTCTTTGCCATTATTATCTCTTAAAATTAATTCAACTGTATCAGAATCCAATAATCGATAGTCATTAACGGTATTCTGACTATATATTTCTAAATTGGATTTTCTATTATCTAGGGTATTACCATTTAGATGCCTAATATGAGTCTTTGGGTGCACATCTAGTATAAATGTTTGTATGGATTGTTTGACTTTACCCTTCACATTTTGAACTAAATAACTGTTAAAGTCTTTATGCCATTCAGCAAACCAAATTTTATCCTCTAGAACTCTCTTTAAATCTTCAGTATCGATAATGGCTTCAAGAATTGAACCATCTTTTTTGCTAATTTTTAAATTTGTTACATCTCCAATTGTTTCATATTCATTGGGTTTATTTTTAAATGTTTCTTTTATAATAAGACACCTCTTTCATTTTGTTTTTTTCCAAGCTTCCATTGTTTCTCTAGTTTTAAGACTAATTGAATTATCATTTATATCATTTTTAGAAACTTCTAATGGATCATGAAAATGAATCTCTATCTTGTTAAAAGGAAGGGGAATAACAAAATCATCCCAACGCTTTGTTAGAGTAATCTTTCTTTTGCAGTTAATAGAAACAGGTAATACCCTTCTCTTTGTTAGTAATGCAGCAATGTATGGAAAGGGTTTAGGTTCATGATATGGGCCTAATGGACCATCAAAGGCAATAACCAAATTACCTTTATCTTCTCCATTGACTTCTTTTTTTATCTTAAATAAAAAATTTCCACCAAGATTTTCATCAGGAACTCTAATTGTATTATATCCAAATTTATTGCATATAAGTGTAATGTAATCGCCACGACCATTTTTTGTAGTAATTATATAAAGTTTCTTTCCACGGAAAAATGGATATAAAGAGTAGCTATCCCCATGCCAAAATCCACAAACAAACTTTTCATCTTTTTCTGGGTTTAGTAATTCATATCGTCCAGAAGGTACTACCTTACTTGTTTTATAAACAAATTTTATATAGTAAATCGAAATATAAGTTAATAGTTTTTCGAAAAAAACAATTATTTTTTTCATTCTATAATCCCTTCTTTGGTAAATTTATTTTAAATGTTTCAGAAAAAGTTGGCTTTTTAAGACGGCTCTTCATTAACCTAATGGATTCATAATATACGCCTTCTGTAATTTCTGCCATAGAGTCAAGGGAGAATTTATTAGAAAAATCAAATGCATTTTGAGACATCTCTTGTAACTTATCTGGATTCTCCATTAAATAAATTACTTTTTCACCCCATAAAGCAACTTCAGCTTTAGTTTTAAATCCATTATAATTATTTTTAATTACATCATCTATTCCACTTGATCTAACTGCCACGACTGGACAACTTCCTGCCATTGCTTCCAATATTACCATCCCTTGAGTTTCAGACTGGGAACTAAAAACAAAAATATCGGATGCTTTATAGTAAAAACATACTTTTTCAGGGTTTATTGAACCTACTAGTTGGATACAGTCACTTATTTTATAGCGCTTAATAGTATTAATAATATTCTCTTTTTCAGGGCCATCGCCAATAATTATGCATTTAAAAGGTAACTTACAGTGCTCTTTCACATATTTTATGCCTTTTAATAGAAAATAAATATTTTTTTCTTCAGTCAAACGTGAGACTGTGCATAAAATAATTTCATTATTTGTCCGGTTTTCTTTATTAAATTTATCCACATCGCTTTGTTGCACCTTATTATAAAAGTCAAAATCTACGCCAGTTGGTAATACAACTTTATGTCTACTTACACCTATATTGGCAAGGTATTCTTTTGCTGAACTTGTAGGCGCAAAAACTGCATTACATTTCTGAGAGTACTTTTCAGTCATATTATGAGATACTATACCTTCAAAAAGTTTATGAAATGCAGGTAGGTTATGAGCATATTTTTCAAGTCTTGTATGATAAGTAAGTATTACAGGAATTCCGTGCTTTCTACCTAGAGCTAGCCCCTTTTTTCCCATCCAAAAAGGATGATGAGAGTGAACTATATCAAAATTGTATGATAAAAATTCTTCTTCAATCTTTGGAGAAAAAATATTTACAATTGGGAAATCAAAAGGTTTAGTTTTCAAGAAAATTAATAACTTTAACCTAACGATATAAGAAGCCTCATTAGGAACTTTTTCTGGATAGTCTGGAGCAAATATAATTACATTATGTCCCCTTTGACGAAGGCCTTTTGTTAATCGTACTATAGAAATTGGCACACCACCAATAAAGGGTACGTAATTGTTTGTGAACATTGCGATATTCAGGCTTTCTTTTTTCAGTACCTCTTCAGGCAATTCATCAAAATCTGTGTAATATTCATCAACCTTAGCAGCTTTGTACTTAATTACTATAGCGAAAAATACAAGTATGCTTAATATTAAGATGAAAGTGAAAAAGTTTAAATAGAAGAAAGAATGCATGAAAAACCAACAATTTTCCAAAATACGAAATAATGGCATGTTGAAAGGCATAGGTTGCTTTACTACAGTATAGTCAACTTTGTTATCCTTAATAGTAACCTTTATATAATTATAATAACTATTCTTGTTTTTTACTAATAAAGAACCACCAGCACCGCTACTTACAAAGTATTGAACATTCTTTATTTTTCTGCTATCCATCACTAGTGTAGATGAACAAAAAACAGAAGTTACATTATATTTTGAAAAAGTATTTGTCAAGAAAGTAGCATAATCTTCATCTTTAATATTATTATTATGATCGTTAGATAAGTTTTCAATTTCGTAAGGTGGTTTATTCATAAACACAAATTTATATTTATAAGAGTCGGCACTTTTTAATTCGCTAACTAACCATTCCTTTTGATAGGATTCATCTGTTTCTCCAGTGGTATCTAAAAATATGAAATATGCATCTCCAACATTATAAGAAAAGTAAAAGGGCCCATAATGCTCATAAAACTTAAAAGCACCTTTTTTGCTTATTTCAGTAGATCCAACTCCTAAAATAGTAGGAACATTTACTTTCTTTAAATCACGATTAAGAACCCTATATTTGTCTTCAGTTCCATCTAAAACTGAATCTCCTGTTGAAATTGCAAAGTCTAGGTTGGAGTCATTGTTAAGTTTCTTAATGATTTTTTTATCAAATATATCGATAGAATTGTTTATGTTTCCAAATACAGCAAATGAAATCCCATCATCTTTTTTTATTTGTTCGACTTTTTTTATATTACGAATATTATTTCCCTCAAAATCGGCTTCGAAGAAAAATAGATAGCTTTTATAAAAAATAAAAATTAAAATTAGCGCAATATCTAAAAACAATAAAAATTTTAAACTTAATCTTTTTTTCATGGAGCACTCCCTAACTTAGTAAGTTTTAGTCTTCTTTTCACAATTTCAATATAGAAGAAAACTAGGCCAACTATCATGCCCAAATACATGGTAAAAAATCTCCACCAAAATGTAATTGGAACAATATCCTTTTGATCAACATAATTTGAAAAAATAAGTGTAAAGCCACCTTCGGCAACACCTGTAGCACCAGGCGTTGGGGCAAAGTAGGTAACAAAAGTTAAAACAATTTGTATTGGAATTAGTTTAACTAATGAAACGTTATAGCCAAATCCTTTTATAAGGACTACTGGAAACATATACAAGGTAAGCAGGAAAAGTACAGTAAATGAAGCGGACAAGAAAATATACAGTTTATTACCCTTAGAAAACCTTTTCATGCTTAAAGTAAATGTATCAATTTCTTTAAAGGTACGTCCTCTTACCTTTTTAGCCCTGGTGTTTGAAATCACATTTTTATGTTCTAAAAAGTATAAAGTTCTATAAACCATCTTTTTTACTATTCTTGTATTTTGTAAAAGAGCATAAGAAAGATAAATTAATATAATGTATATGGCAATAAGTATTACTATAGAAAGCAAATTATTACTGTCAGGAAATACAGTTACAAGCGTCTTGTCTGTAATTAAAACTATAGGGGTTGTTATAAAAAAGAAGATAATTGGAAGTATAGTTTTAATTGTAGTAACTGCAGTAGCATCTCCTAAGGGAATATCTTTTTTATTTAAATAGTAAACCTGTGCAAATGCTCCACCTGTAGCAAAAGGAGTTATGTTTGATAAAAAAGTATTTATAAAGTTAACTTTATATAAATATAAAAAGTCAATTTTAATCTTTAAAGTTTTAAAAACATAGTAAAATCTTAATGTATCTAAAAGATAGTATAAGAATAATAAAACTACTAGATATATTATTATACTAGGCTTAAGAAACTTAAATGTTAAAAATGATGAAGTAGCATGAAAGTGAGTATACATGAAAAAAACAGAAAGAAAAGAAGTCCCTATAAATATAATTGCAAATATAGAGTAGGTTAATATCTTCTTTCTTGATATTAAATCGTTATTTATTATTTTTGATTTTCTCATTTCTTCTCCTCATATGCAAAAACTAAATTGATTCCGTATTAATTCTACACTAAAAATCAATATAATTAAATGGTTATATTAATGTAGTAAATTTTGCAAGTTTTTTAAACAACAAAAAAACCTGTACTCCTTATTATAGGTACAGGTTCTAATTAATTCAACTTTATTTTAAAATTTGTTCTTTTTTGTGTGTATATTCTTCCTCGTCTATTTCACTATTAGCATATTTTATGTTTAATATCTCCAAGGCTTTTGAAGTATTGTCAACTAATTCAAATTTCTGTTTATTAAAAGACTGATCATATAAATTTTTATGTCTAACAAACTTTGCAACCCAATATACAATAATTATCAATAAGATAATACTTAGAAGTATAGTCGGAATCATCATATACCCACAATTATACATACCTTCGTAGCCATTATTATAGCCGCCTTGTCTAATCATGTTATAGCCTCCTTAATTTTAATCTTCATATTTATAGCTTACCCTAAATTTATGTTTATTAAGCCACAAGATATTGAACAAAGTGTTAAGTTAACAACATATGTTAAGCCCAGTTATGACAAAATTTGAGGCTGGTTTTATATTTCTATAAAAGATGGTATAATGATTCAGAAAAGCTGTAAAAAACTAGTTTAAGTCTACTAATCAAAAATTAACAAATATTTTATAGATTTACTATAAACAAATATGTAATAATTAAATGTACTAATAGAAAAAAGACTACTAGAACTAAATAATATTTCGAGAGGAGTGAGTATTTTGGATTACAAAATACTTTATCAAGATGCGTTTCCAATTGTGCAAGTAGTATTAAAAAGTGGTGAAAGTATAAAGGCCGAGTCAGATGCTATGGTAACTATGTCTTCTACAATTGATGTTGAAGGAAGTGCCGAAGGTGGTATTATGCAAGGACTTGGCAGAATGCTCTCAGGAGAAAAATTCTTTTTTCAACATTTATCTGCTAGAAGAGGACCAGGAGAAGTTTTACTAGCACCATCAATCCCGGGAGGAATAATAGATGTAGATTTAGACGGATCTTATGGACTATGTGTGCAAAAGGACGGATTTCTTGCAGCAACTCAGGGCATTGAGGTTTCAACACATATGCAGAATTTGACCAAAGGTTTATTTTCTGGAGAAGGTTTTTTTATTGTGAAAATAACTGGTTCAGGAACAGTTTTTGTTAATTCCTATGGAGCAATACATGCCATAAATATTCCTGAAAATGAGGATGTGCTTATTGATAATGGGCATCTTGTTGCATGGCCTGATTATATGCATTATACTATGGAAAAGGCATCAAGAGGTTGGGTTTCAAGTTTTACCTCAGGGGAAGGCATAGTATGTAGATTTAGGGGACCAGGAACAGTATTAATACAAACTCGTAATCCAAAAGGGTTTGGAGCATGGATAAATAAGCTTATTCCAACATCACGAGTATAGGCTTGTAGCATAAAGTTGCAGGAATACCAATGTTTATGCCGAATATAGAAGTATAAGATATATTTTAAAGGAGCGATACAAGTGTATTATTCTGATATT
Organism: uncultured Clostridiaceae bacterium; assembly: GCA_963791805.1. Classification (GTDB taxonomy): domain Bacteria; phylum Bacillota; class Clostridia; order Clostridiales; family Clostridiaceae; genus JACMJL01. The sequence continues at coordinate 197,393 of CAWBTU010000003.1, read as the reverse complement.
AGTTGTAATGTTAAAAATACATTTATCAGATTGGATAAATTAGGATTTAACAAAATTCTTCACTCATCCTGGATTGGTTTGATAACAGTAACCCAAAATGGTAAATTAGTGCTTGATGGGTCTAAAGACTATGAAAACATTGGTACCTCAAATGTAGTAAATTTATTGATTGGAATCAAGGATGAACTTCAGGTTTTAGAAGAAAGCAAGATAGTTAGCGGTGAAAGAGATGGGAATAAGTACAATTTGATTATTTCTCCTATTAGAGAATATAATTCATACAAAATCTTTTTTGTCACCTGTAGTTTATCAAAAGAATACAATGCAGATGATTTAGATATATTAAATTTGATTACTAAGATCAGTTATGAAAACGTTCTCTTAAATAATGAAGTAGAAAAAGAGAGGAACTATCTACAAAATATATTTGATAGCACAGAGTCAGCCTTTATTATTTTAAGTTTAACTGGAGAAATAACAAAGGTTAATAAAAGTGTCTATGATGAATTAGGTATACATCATCAAGACCTAATAGGTAAAAGCTTTTATGATTATGTATCTGGAAATCAAAAAAGGGTATTGCAAAAGGATATAATTTCTATTATTCATAGTAATAAAAGAATTTCTTATAAAGACATAATATTTGTAAATAAAGTAAGTGGAAAAATAGTTGTTAATGTAACAGTTTCACCTCTAAATGATGGACAAAATCATGTTAATGGAGTTGTTATTGTAGTAACTGATGTAACAAAAAAGAAAATACTTGAAAAGGAGCTTGAACAAGTAAAACAAATAGCTCTTTTGGGTGACGTCTCTGCTGATATAGCACATGAAGTGAAAAATCCACTTATGGGTATTAGAGGATGCGCGCGAATACTTCAAAAGAATATAGAGAAAAATACAAAGCAACACGATTTTATTGAATCGATAATTACTGAGGTTGATCGTGCAAATGAGGCTATTGAACAATTCCTTTCTTATGCACGTATGAATAAAGAGGATAGTAATACTTTAATTGATATCAATGGGGTTTTAGAGAAATGTTCAGATTTACTTTTTTTCTATAAAGAAAATAAATATATTATTGTAAATAAAGACTTATCACAGAAATTACCTCGCATTAAAGGCAATGTGGTTAGACTTCAGCAAGCTTTTATTAATATTTTGATTAATTCTATCCAAGCCATTAAGGTTGAGGGAATAATAACAATAAAAACATATTGTTTAGAAACAATGAAGGAAATTGTAGTGGAAATATCCGACAATGGAGTTGGTATAGGTCCAGATAAGATAGATAGGATTTTTGATCCGTATTTTACAACAAAAGAAGAGGGTACAGGATTAGGGCTTTCAATTACTAAGAAAATTGTTGAAAAAAATGACGGAGAGATTTCTGTTAGTTCAGAAGAAAACTCATGGACAAAATTCAAAATTACATTTCCTTACAAGGAGTTGATAAATTAATGAGTTCTAAGAATATCTTGGTTGTAGATGACGAAGCAACTATTTTGAAAATAGTTGCTACAGAGTTAGAAGATATTGGATATGCTGTTGACTTATCTAGCGACGGAGAAGATGCTTTTTCTAAAATTTCAAATAAGAAGTATGATTTAGTGGTCTTAGACCTAAATCTTCCCAAAATGAATGGTATAACCTTACTTAAAAGAATAAAAGAAATTTCATCAGAAACACTTGTAATTATTATGACCGCTTTTGGTAGTATTGATAATGCAGTTGAAGCAATGAGAATTGGAGCGTATGATTACTTAACAAAGCCTTTTGAAAACAGCCAACTAACAGGTAAAATTGAAGAGGTTTTTAAGATTAAAGATAGAGGGGCCTTTAGCAACAAAGATTATTCAGTTACAAACAATTCACTAATAGGTTCTAGTAAAGAAATTGAGCACATAAGAAATAAAATTATTAAGATCAAGGATCTTGATACTACCGTATTAATAACTGGAGAAAGCGGAACGGGAAAAGGTGTCATTGCTAAAATGATTCATGATAGGAGCAATAGAGCGGACATGCCTTTTATTAGCGTGAATTGTGCTGTGTTACCTGAAAATTTAATTGAGAGTGAACTTTTTGGACATGAAAAAGGTTCTTTTACTGGCGCTTTTGAAACGAAAAAAGGCAAATTTGAGCTGGCAAAAAAAGGTACAATCTTTTTAGATGAAATTGGTACGCTTCCATTGTCTCTTCAAGCTAAATTTTTGACTGTACTTCAGGAAAAAGAAATTCAAAGATTGGGTGGAAGTAAAATTATACCTATTGAAGCAAGGGTAATAGCAGCAACAAATAGAAATTTAGAATATGCAGTTAAAAATAGAGACTTCAGAGAAGATTTGTTCTATAGACTAAATGTAGTAAATATTGAGTGTCCTCCTTTAAAATATAGGGAAGAAGATATTCCAATTTTTATTGAATATTTTATAGAAAAATATAATAGAAAATTTAATAAAAATGTAGAAGGCATATCCGAAGAAGTAGCCGAATTAGTTGGAAACTATGAATGGCCTGGTAATGTGCGAGAATTAGAAAACACAATTGAAAGTGCAATTGCTTTGGCGGATAGTAATATAATATACATAAAAGATCTGCCGTCTAGAATAAGCAACAAAATACAAAATAATTCTAATAAACAAACAGTAGCTAGGAAAGAGGCTAATTTTCCACTGGAGGAAAAGTTTACACCATTAGAATTTCAAGAAATAGTTGTTATAAATGATGTATTAAAGAGGAACAACGGGCATCGAGAAAAATCTGCAGAAGAACTTGGTATTTCTAGAAGAGCGTTGCAATATAAATTAAAAAAATATGGCCTATTGAATGAAAATTCTAGTATGTAAAGAAATGAATTTAGGTTATAATAAATCTAAGTTCATTTTTTGCACATGTGCAATTAGCTTCACGTTACAAAAAAATGCACATAACTGATGAGTATAGCGGTTACATGTTCTAATTACAATGGACTAAATAGAAAAAATGCAACAATAGTGATCATTTACTAAAGAATACTAAACAATAATGATTTTTAAATAGAAAAAACATACGAGGATTTTTTGGCATGAAAATTGCTATTTAATTATATATAAACTTCTAAACTAAAAAGAGTATATTGAACTTGTATCATAATGGATATAGGTAGCTACAAAATTAAAAGGGAGGGTTGATGTTTCATCAACAAAAGTAGTTTTTTAGAGATGAAACAGAAAAAGTTATGGAGATATTTGATAACACATTAGCCGAATTGAAAACCTATTTAAAAGAAAAATCAGAGAAGGCAACTGTCTTCCAATGCAATGAAAAAGTAAATTGGGAAAAAGATGAAAAAACAAATATAATAATGGAAAATGATTCAGCTATAGAATTGGGACATCGTACAAAAGAATCCGTATACTTCTTGGCATGGTCAGAAAAAAACGAACATATTACTGATGGAAAGATTACTGTGATAGGAAAAGACATACCTGCTATAAAAGAAGGTAAATGTTCTTTTGGAGAATTAATATTAATAAAGGGACATGGATTTACTGAAGAAAATGCCTTTGACAGACATTTAGAACTTGATTTAGTAAAACGTAGAATGAATTTAAAAGGATATATGATTCGTGCAGTACCGCAAAGAATGAGAGAATGGAGCAGAATCAGCAAAGATGCTGTAAAGAAGGGTTTCTCTTTTGAAACATTGGGCAGTGAATTAATTAAAAAATACAAAGAAATAGAGTATGTTGATGAAGTTGAAGTTATTTTTATTACTTCTAACGACGAAGATATTAAAGAATTAGTACCTGTTGGAACAAAAGTTACAAAATCTGTAGAGGCAATGAACAAGATGTTTGAAAACTTGCAATATGATTGTAAATCATGCGAATTTGAAGATGTGTGTGATGAATTCGGAGAATTAAAACAAATGCACAAGAAAATGCAAAAGTAGAAATTATATAGGGAGGCGCTTTAAATGGATTCAGAAAAAAAATCAGTTATTATTGCTCTTTGTGGCAAGGGTGGAGTTGGAAAAACTTCTATATCAGCTGTAATGACAAAAATATTATCAGAGGACAAAGATGCTAGAGTGCTTGCAATTGACGCTGATCCTGCGGTAGGATTAGCAACAGCACTAGGAATTAAAGTGGAAAAGACAGTTGATGATATAAGAAAAGAAATAATAGAAACAGCAAAAGGCGGAGACAGAAAAGATAAACAAACTATATTATCAAATTTAGAATATGAAGTATTTGATGCAATAGTAGAAAAAGAAAATTTAGCATTTTTGGCAATTGGTAGACCTGAAGATGATGGATGTTTCTGTAAAGTAAACAGCCTACTAAAAGACATAATTGGTTCATTAGCTTCAAACTTTGATTATGTTGTTATTGACGGAGAAGCTGGAATTGAACAGGTAAACAGAAGGGTTATGGAAAAAGTAACTCACCTAGTTCTTGTATCTGATGCTTCAGCTAAAGGAATAAATGTTATACACACTATTAATGAAGTTGCAAAAGATTTAATGGAGTATGAAGAGGTAGGTCTTATCTTAAATCGATTAAGAAGAAAAGAAGAAGTGGATAAAGTTACTTTATCAAAAGAAATTCCATTAGTAAGTTACATCATTGATAATGATGAACTAAGAGATTTTGATATTGCAGGAAAAAGTATATTAGAATTACCTGAAAACGATTTAATACTAGCTGTAAGACAAGCTCTTAAAAATTTAAAAATTAAAGAATAAACTAGTAACTAAGTAACTATTCAAACCATTTGTTTTTAAGTTAAGGTTTGGATAGTTACTTAAAATTTATATAAGTATATTTTTTTTTGATAGGTAGTGATTAAATGATTGAATTAAAAGATGTGTCTTATTCTTATGAAAGTAAAATTGTTGCACTTAAAAACATTAATCTTAAAATTTCTGAAGGTGAAGCAGTAGCACTCATTGGGGTAAACGGGAGTGGAAAGTCAACACTAATGAAAATGCTGAATGGATTGATTTCGCCTGATAAAGGAAAGTTTTTTTTTGAGGGTGAAGAAATAACAAGCAAAAAATTGCAAAACGAAACCTTTTCAAAAGGATTTCATAAAAAAGTAGGGTTTGTTTTTCAAAACTCTGAAGTACAGTTATTTTGTTCAAATGTATATGATGAGATTGCATTTGGCCCAAGACAAATGGGAATGAAAGAAGAAGAAGTAGAAAAGAGAGTATTAGATACATTGAGATTGCTAAAAATTGAAGGATTGAGAGATCGGCAGCCATATCATTTAAGTGGTGGTGAAAAGAAAAAAGTTGCAATAGCTACTGTTGTGGTTCTGAATCCAGATGTATATATATTTGATGAGCCAATGAATGGATTAGACCCTAAGACAAAGAGGTTCTTAAGAGAATTCATGATAAATATAAACAATGCAGGGAAAATTATTTTATGTTCAACTCATGATTTTGAATATATAAATGATGTATTTAAAAGGGCTGTGGTTTTTTCTAGCGACCATACCATTTTAAGGGATGGAAATTATAAGGAAATACTCAATGATTCAACCTTCTTATTTGATAATAATATTATTTAATAAATTTGTTACTACATCGGTACCACAATTGCACAAGTGCAAAAATGTTCACAGGGGATTTGCTTGCACAAATCCCTGTTTTATTTCTAGGATATCATTAAAAGCAAGAGTTCATAACTAGAAAAGTAAGAAAAAAAACTGGCATGAAAAATGCTATATACTTATGTGTACAAACTATTTCTAAAAAACAAGGAGGAATTTGTCATGGAATTTACCACAATTAAGTTATCCATATGTGAAGGGATAGCTACACTAACTCTTAACAGACCAAAAGCACTTAATGCTATGAGTTCTGTTATGATGAAAGAATTAAACGAGGCTCTTGATGCTTGCGCTGCAGACGAAAAGGTTAGAGCTGTTGTTATCGCAGGAGAAGGAAAAGCATTCTGTGCTGGTGGAGACGTAAAAGAAATGATGGCTGGAATAATGACAGGCGATTTCGGTCTTTTCAAAGTGGCACTAGATGAGTCAAAAGCTGTTATTATGAAAATTAGAGGATTATTAAAACCTGTAATAGCTTCTGTAAGAGGTTCAGCAGCTGGAGCAGGCTTTAGTGTTGCATTAGCATGCGATTTCTGTATTGCATCTGATGATTCACAATACATCCAATCTTTTGCACAAGTAGGTCTTATTCCTGATATGGGCGGACTTTACTTCTTAACTAAATCATTAGGATATAAAAGAGCTACTGACTTGTGTATGACAGCTAAAGTAGTAACAGCTGAAGAAGCATTTGCTCTTGGATTAGTAAATAAAATAGTACCTGCTGATACTTTAGAAGCAGAAACTATAGCTATGGCTAAGAAACTTGCAACTGGACCAGGCGTATCATATGCAAAAATTAAAGATATGATAAATAAAGTTGAGATGGCAGAGCTTGAAGCTCATCTTGACTTAGTAACAGAATATCAAATGTTCTGTTCTGACACAGAAGACTTTGGAAAAGGTGTAATGGCATTCGTTGAAAAAACACCACCTAAATTTAAAGGAAGATAAGAGGGGGATTAATAATGGATTACCAACAAATATATCAAGATAAAGTTATTACTAAAAAAGAAATTGCACAAAAAATAAACTCTGGAGACGTAATTTATATGTCACCAGCTGTATGTGCTCCTATACATTTAATGCAAGCAATTGGTAAAAGAAAAGACGAGTTAACAGATGTACATGTTTACTCTGTACTTTTACTATATCCATTTGAATTTTTAGGTGGAGAATTTAGAGGACACATAAATTATCATTCATTCTTCATGGGACCACTAGAGAGAAACTTCGTACCACAAGGAAATATTGAAATTAATTCAGTACATTTCTCAAAAGTTGGATACATGATTGAAAACGTTATTAAACCAAACGTTGTTATCATGGAATGTACTCCACCTGATGAAAACGGTATGATGAACTTTGGACCTATAGGTGCAGCAGCTAATGCATTACCTTGCTCAATGGCTGATACTATATTAGTTCAAGTTAACAAGAATCTTCCAAGATGTTGTGGAGAAGATAATGAAATAAACGTTAAAGACGTTAGCTGGATCATGGAAAAAGATCATGAAATCGCTGAATTACCACAACCAGAAACTACTGATGTAGATAGAGCAATTGCTGCTAACATTCTTCCACAGATTCCAGATGGAGCTTGTATCCAAATTGGTCTTGGTGGAGTAGCTAACGCAGTTGGATTTGGTCTTGAAAGCAAGAAGAACTTAAGTATCCATACAGAAATGTTAACAGATTCTATGGTTTACTTAATCAAAAAGGGTGCTATAAACCCAGTTGCAAAGAATTACATGCCTAACAAATTAGTTTGTGGATTTGGTATCGGTAATGAAGAGTTATACAAATTCATGGATGGTAATGAAATGATTCATTGTGCACCAATCTGGAAAGTAAACAACCCAGATGAAATTGCTAAGAACGACAACTTTATTTCAATAAATACTGCTTTAATGGTTGACTTAACTGGTCAAGTTGGAGCAGAATCAATAGGATATAATCAATTTAGTTGTACAGGTGGAGCATTTGACTTCGTTGAAGGTTCATGTAAGTCAAAGGGCGGAAAATCATTCATTTGTATAGCATCTACTGTTAATTCAAAAACTGAGGGATTGAAATCTAGAATTACAATCACACTTCCACCAGGAACTGCAGTAACAACTCCTAGAGCAAGTGTTCAATACATCGTTACTGAATATGGTATTGCAGACTTATACAACAAGAGTATTCCTCAACGTGTACATGCATTGATAGCAGTTGCTCATCCTGACTTCAGAGATGAATTATTAGCACAAGCAAGAGAGAAAAAATTAATATTCGATTAAATTAGACGGAGAGAGTTGAATTTATTCAAATTCAACTCTCACAATTAATAAGGAGGTAAGATATATGAGCTTTTTTGTAAAGAAGGCAGCAGTTATTGGTGCTGGAGTTATGGGAGCTGGTATAGCAGCTCACATTGCTGGAGCTGGAATACCAGTAGTTTTATTTGATATTGTTCCTAGGGAATTAACTGATGATGAAAAGAATAAGGGATTAACTTTAGAAAGCGCTGTAGTTAGAAATAGATTTTCTATGGGTGGTAAGGAAAAATTATACAAAGCTAAACCAAGCCCAATATTTGACAAAAGCATTGGAAATTTAATTACACCAGCTAATCTTGAGGACGATCTTGAATTGTTTAGAGATTGTGATTTAGTAGTAGAGGTTGTTCTTGAAAAGATGGATGTTAAAAACAACTTATTCAAGAAGATCGCTCCATTTTTAAAACCAAATGCTATAGTAGGTTCAAATACTTCAGGTATTTCTATAAACACTATGGTTGAAGGTTTATCAGATGATTTCAAGAAAAATTTCCTTGGAATGCATTTCTTTAACCCACCAAGATACATGAAACTTTTAGAGTTAATTCCATGTAAAGAAACTACACCTGAAGTTCTAGCATACATGAAGGATTTCTCAACAAATAGACTTGGTAAGGGCGTAGTTACTTGTAAGGATACTCCAAACTTTATTGGAAATAGAATTGGAACATTTGCTTCTGTAGTTACTACTAAGCTAATGGAACAATATGGTTTTGACTTTGCTACAGTTGACTTAATTACTGGAAGAGTAATGGGAAGACCTAAGAGTGGTACTTTCAGAACTATAGATATGGTTGGTATAGATGTATTTTCACATGTTATAGGAAACGTTATTAATAACGTTCAGGATAAAGAGGAAAGTGCACAATTTATTTACCCTGATTACTTCAACAAGCTTATTGCTGCAGGAAGACTTGGAGATAAAACAAGACAAGGATTCTATAAGAAAGAAAAGGGTGCTGATGGTAAGTTCGTTAGCTTTATGTATGACGTAGAGACTAATGAATACAAGCCAGCAGTAAAAATTAAAAACAAATTTATAGATAAAGTTGCTAAAGAATCAGGCTTAAGTGGAAAATTAAATGCATTAGTATATTCTGAAGAAAAAGAAGGAAAATTTGCTTGGGATTTATTAAAAGCAGTACTTTTATACAGTGCAGCTAAAGTTCCTGAAATATCTGATGATTTCAAAGAAATTGATAATGCTATTATGTGGGGATACAACTGGGATAAGGGACCATTCTTGCTTTGGGATATGATTGGTGTTCAAAAATCAGTTGATAGAATGAAAGCTGAAGGAGATAAGATTCCTGCATGGGTAGAAAAGATGCTTGCTGATGGCAAGACTACTTTCTATACAGAGGAAGATAAATTTGCTTCACCATTTATCATGCTTGCTTCACCAAAAACAAATGTGTTAAAGGAAAATTCAGATGCAAGATTAATAGATCTTGGAGATGGAGTTGCATGTGTTGAATTTAGATCTAAGGGTAACTCACTTACTACTAAGATTGGTGAAATTCTTGATGTTGCTTTAGAAGAAGTTGACAAGAACTTTAAAGGACTTGTACTTGGTAACCAAGGCAGTAACTTCTGCGCTGGAGCAAACCTTGATCTTATTATAGGATTAGCTATAGATGAGAAATGGGCTGAATTAGAAACAGAAATTTCTAAATTACATGATACAAACATGAAATTCAAATATTTCACTAAGCCAATAGTTGCTGCTCCATTTGGAATGGTACTTGGTGGTGGTGCTGAAGTTGCAATGCACGCTCACAAATGTGTAGCTGCTGCTGAAACTTACATGGGATTAGTTGAAGTTGGAGTAGGTCTTGTTCCAGCTGGTGGCGGAATTAAAGAATTCCTTATCAGAGGTACTCAAGATGCAGCTAAACTTGCAGATGTAGATTTATTCCCATTTGTATTTGATATGTGGAAGAAAGTATTCTCAGTTGATGTTGCAACAAGTGGTTTTGCTGCAGTTAGCAAAAACTACTTAAAGACAACTGATAGAATTATATTAAACAAAGATGCTTTAATTGATGAAGCTAAAGATTCAGTTCTTACAATGGTTAAAGAAGGATTCAGACCACTTGCAACAGCTCCAATCAAAGTTATTGGAACAACTGGTGCTGCTACATTAGCATTTATGGTTGATCAGATGGTTAAGGGAGAATTCATTTCAGAATATGATGGACACATTGGTAACAAGATAGCTCATATTATGACTGGTGGTAACGTTCCAAGAAATTCATTTGTTACTGAACAGCATATACTTGATTTAGAAAAAGAGGCATTCTTAAGTCTTTGTGGAGAAGAAAAAACAATGGAAAGAATCGCTGGTATGTTAAGAAACGGAAAGCCAGTTAGAAATTAATGGAGGTGTAGTCATGAAAGAAGCAGTTATTGTAGCGTTAGGACGTTCTGCAATTGGTAAAGCACCAAAGGGTGCATTAAGATATACTAGACCAGATGATTTTGGTACTCAAGTTCTTAAGGGAGTACTTGCACAAGTACCTCAATTGAATCTTGCTGAAATCGATGATTTAATAGTTGGTTGTGCATTCGGTGAAGGTGAACAAGGTGCAAATTTAGGTAAAAACTTAACAGCTTTAGCTGGATTACCAGAAGAAGTTTCTGGTATAACAATAAACAGATTTTGTGCATCAGGTCTTCAAGCAATCTCAATGGCAGCAAACAGTATAATGGTTGGTCAAGCAGATGTAATTGTTGCTGGTGGAGTTGAATCCATGAGTATGGTACCAATGGGTGGAGGAAGATTAAGCCCTCCAACAAACCTAGATGTTACTAGAAGAAACCCAGGAATGGGTATCACTGCAGAAAATGTTGCTGCAAAATACAATGTAACAAAAGAAGATCAAGATTTATTTGCATTAGATAGCCAATTAAAGGCTGGTAAAGCTCAAGCAGAAGGACGTTTTGGACATATAATCCCAGTTAATGCAATTAAAATAGTAACTGATGATTTTGGTAATGTTACAGGAACTGAAACTTTTGTCTTCAACAAAGATGAAGGAGTTAGACCTGGTGCAACTTTAGAAGGCGTTCAAAAATTAAAGCCTGCATTTAAAAAAGGTGGAACAGTTACTGCACCAAACTCATCACAAACTAGTGATGGAGCAGCTTTTGCAGTAATGATGTCAAGAGAGAAAGCTGAAAGTCTTGGACTTAAACCATTACTTAAGTTTGTATCTTTCGCAGTTGCTGGTGTTTCATCAGAACTTATGGGTATCGGACCTACTAAGGCTATTCCTAAGGCATTAAAGCAAGCTGGTTTAGCAGTTGAAGATATCGATATATGGGAATTAAACGAAGCATTTGCTTCTCAAGCTATTGCATCTGCTAGAGAATTAAAGATAGACATGAACAAGGTAAACCTTGATGGTGGTGCTATCGCATTAGGTCATCCACTAGGATGTACAGGTGCATTCTTAGCATGTAAGCTTGAAACCATATTAAGAAGAACAAACGGAAAATATGGTGTTATTAGTATGTGTGTTGGTGGCGGTATGGGTGCTGCAGCAGTATTTGAGCTTCTTTAATTCTTCGCAAGTAGGTTAAAAAAGTGAAATTATATATTTAGTAGATATGTAGTTATTTCAATCTGTCGATCCTAAATGGAAAGTTCGATAGGTATAGCAAAAGCGTGAATTGACCATATATTTATTACAAAAGGTAAAGAGTCAGTATTATACTGGCTCTTTCTTTTGTATATAAATTTAATATTTAATTTGAGAGGCTAAATTGTAATGTATTCATTTTAGCAATAAATTATGGTAATATTATAACGAAATGAAATTAAAGATATTGCAAATAGCAATTTAAGGAGAATATTACATGGGTACGAAGAAAAGAAATATAGTCATAGCACTAATGGTAGCAATGTTTCTTGGTGCAGTGGAGGGAACAGTTGTAACAACGGCAATGCCCACCATTGTAAAAGATTTGAAAGGGTTTGAATTAATAAGTTGGGTATTCTCGCTTTATTTGCTTACCTCAGCAGTTTCAACACCGATATATGGAAAACTATCTGATTTATATGGAAGAAAAAATACTTTAACAGTAGGTATAATAATTTTTTTGATTGGAAGTTGTCTTTGTGGATTTGCTCAAAATATGTATCAACTAGTTGCATTTAGAACATTACAAGGGCTAGGAGCTGGATCAATATTTACAATAACATATACAATTGTTGGTGATGTATTCACACTAGAAGAAAGAGCTAAGGTACAAGGGTGGCTCGGCACCGTGTGGGGAATTGCAAGTTTAATGGGACCTTTTCTTGGAGGATTTTTAATTGAAAATTTATCTTGGCATTGGATTTTCTTTATAAATTTACCCTTTGGGATACTATCAATACTTCTTCTACAGAAATACCTCGATGAGAATTTCCAGAAGAGCAAGCATAAAATAGACTTTTTAGGGTCCAGTATTCTTTCTGCAGCGATAATAATTTTATTATATGGTTTCTTAATCGGGGATAGAAATAAAATTGGCTATATTAATTCAATAATTGTTTGTATAGTGATTTCATTTATATTATTTGTAGTGTTGTATTTTATTGAAAGAAAAGCTGAGGAACCAATAGTGCCTTTTGAGATATTTACAAGGGACAGCACTATAGTAAATGGAATAAGTTTTCTTTCATCTGGTATACTCATCGGAATTGATGTTTATATGCCAATATATATACAAAATGTATTAGGCTATGGTGCAATGCTATCAGGTCTTTCATTAGCACCCATGTCTTTAACTTGGTTATTGTCATCCTTTATGTTGTCTAAACGCATACCTAGACACGGAGAGCGTGTAATAGTAAGGGCAAGCACCTTCATTATTCTAACGAGCTGCATATTGTTACTAACTTTAGGGATAAATTCATCTATAGTTTTAGTAATTGTATACGTCTCATTGATGGGATTCGGTTTTGGAGCATGTTTTACTACATTAACACTGGTGGTTCAGGAGTCGGTGCAATTTGATAAAAGAGGTGTAGCAACTTCTACTAATTCTTTAGTTCGTACTCTAGGACAGACTATAGCAGTCAGCATTTACGGAGGAATCTTTAACTTTAGCATTGTTAAATATTTCAAAGATAAGGGCATTAATGGAGTGGAACCAAATAATTTATATTCTTCAGGAAAACTTAAAACTGGTTTAACACATGTAAATGTAATAAAATCTTTAAATTCAGGGTTACATATAGTTTTTATATTGATGATTCTTTTAATTTTCTTAGGATTTTTGCTTTCATTTAAGTTACCTAATAATTTAAAGAAAAAAAGAAATTAAAATTTAATCAATTTAACACTAATAATTATTATAAGAATTAGTTATTAATAATAGGTTTATATGGTATAATGGTTAGTAAACTAATAATAAATATTAAGATATTTTATTTTATTCATATGTAGGTATAATACGGCAGATATATGATTTGGTACAATGATAATTTGAATCTAATACAATATTTGGTATAATAAGTATAATATGCATATATAAATATTTATAAGTAATAATTTGTGAGGTGTGATATCTTGGATAATAATATATTAGAAGAATTTGAAAAGAAAGTAACAGGTAAACTGTGTAGATTTATTGACCCTCAGTTGTATACAAAATATCAAGTTAAACGTGGACTCAGAGATATAGATGGAAGAGGAGTACTTGTTGGATTAACTGAGATTGGGGAAGTACATTCATATATTGTTGATGAAAATGAGATGATACCAGTTCCTGGTAAATTGATATATAGAGGAATAAATATTGAAAGTATAGTTGATGGTTTTATTGAAGAGGATAGATTCGGATTTGAGGAGACATGCTATCTATTGCTTTTTGGTGATCTTCCTAGTAAAACGGCGTTGGCAAATTTTGAACAATACATTTCTGAGTATAGAAAACTTCCAGAAGATTTCGTACGTGATATGATATTAAAGATGCCAAGTAAGGATATAATGAATTCTTTGGCTAGAAGTGTATTGGCATTTTATAGCCTTGATGATAAGGCTGATGATACATCCATAGCAAACGTATTAAAACAAAGTATAAGACTAATTGCATGTTTCCCACTAATGGCAGTATATAGTTATCAAGCTTTTTCACATTATCATGGAAACAAAAGCTTGATTATTCATAGCCCAAACCCTAAATTAAGCACTGCTGAAAACATTCTTCATATGCTTAGACCAGACAGTAAATATACTAAACTTGAAGCAAGATTGCTTGACCTTGCGCTAGTTCTTCATGCAGAACATGGAGGTGGAAATAATTCATCCTTTGTTACCCATGTGGTAACTTCATCTGGAACAGATACATATTCAGTAATTGCTGCAGCACTAGGGTCACTAAAAGGACCAAGACATGGCGGTGCCAATATTAAGGTTGTTCAAATGTTTGAAGATATGAAGCTTAACTTGAAAGATTGGAAGGATGAAGAAGAAATCAAAGAATACCTTGTTAAAATACTTAATAAGGAAGCCTTTGATCATTCAGGTTTGATTTATGGAATTGGACATGCAGTTTATTCTATATCAGACCCTAGAGCTATTATTTTCAAAAACTATGTTGAGGTTCTTGCTAAAGAAAAAGGACTAGAAGACGAATATAATTTGTATGAAACAGTAGAAAAGCTTGCGCCAGAAGTAATAGGTAATGTACGTAAGATTTATAAAGGTGTAAGTGCCAATGTGGATTTCTATTCTGGATTTGTATATAGGATGCTTGATATTCCACCTGAAATGTATACCCCAATATTTGCCATTTCTAGAATAGTAGGTTGGAGTGCGCATAGAATTGAAGAACTTGTTAACGATGGTAAAATTATTAGACCGGCCTATAAAAGTGTTTCGATAAGGCGTGACTATGTACCTTTAAAGGATAGATAATAAATTGATAAATAATAGGTGATATTATATAATATACTTAAATAAAATGTCACGAGCCTGGCACGTGACATTTGTTTAAAAATATATTGTAGGAGGTATCTTTATGGAAACAACTATTATGGCATTAACAATTGATCCAAGAACTTCACATGCTCCACAAGTTCAGACAGTTTTAACTAAGTATGGGTGTGCTATAAAAACAAGAATTGGTCTACATGAAACAAATGAAAATTCTTGCTCTGAAAGAGGACTAATTCTCTTACATATTAATTCGGACTTAGCAGAAGTGCAGCAACTTGAAAAAGAGTTAAAGGATATAGAGGGAATAAAAGTAAAGTATATGACCTTAGAATAATATAAGGAGTAGCTTCGTACCATTTAAAATGTTAATTGGTATGAAGTTATTTTTTTAGAAATTAGTATGAGATAATATTGTTGCTTTATGGTTTAGCTTTTATAAATTAGTCATCAGGGGTATAATTAAGTTATTAATCTGAAGCAAAAAGTATTTAATAAGAAAGGGAGTTTTTGAAATGGAGTACATAGAAATTTATAATCACTGGAAAGAAAATCAGTATTTTGATGAAGAAACCAGGAAAGAATTAAATGCACTAAATAAGGATGAAATAGAGGATAGATTTTATAAAGATTTAGAATTTGGTACTGCGGGGCTTAGGGGAAAGCTTGGAGCAGGAAGAAACAGAATGAATATATACATAGTTTCCAGGGCTACACAAGGATTGGCAGATTTTATTAAATCAAAAGGTCAAAATTATGTAGATAAAGGTGTGGCCATTGCATATGATTGTAGGCACTTTTCACAAGAATTTGCAAAACGTGCAGCGTTAATTTTAGCTGCGAATAATATAAAAGTATACTTGTTTGAAAGTTTAAGACCAACTCCTGTTTTATCATTTGCAGTTAGAACATTAAAAACTGCATCAGGAATTGTAGTGACAGCTAGTCATAATCCGAAGGAATATAATGGCTACAAGGTGTATTGGGAAGATGGGGCACAGATTCTTCAAGAATATGCAGATGGTATTACTGAAAATATTCTTAAAATAGAAAATTTTGAAGATATTAAGTACATGGATGAGAAAGAAGCTTTAGAAAAAGGACTGCTTAAGATTATAGGAAGCGATTTAGATAATTTATACGTGTCAAAAGTAAAAGAGCTAGCTTTAAGAGAAGATATAGATAAAGAAATTAAGGTAGTATACACTCCACTAAATGGAACAGGAAATATACTAGTTAGAAGAGTGTTAAAAGAGAGAGGATTTACAAATATTACTGTGGTTCCGGAGCAGGAAAAACCAGATCCTGATTTTACTACAGTTCCATTTCCAAATCCTGAAGATGTTAGAGCATTTCAATTAGCGGAGGATTTAGGAACAAAAATAGGCGCTGATCTCCTCATTGCAACAGATCCAGATTGTGATAGATTAGCTATTATGGTTAAGGGGAATGATGAAAAATATGTTTCTTTTAATGGTAATCAAACGGGAGCAATTCTTGTTAAATATATAGTAGAATCAAGAAAAGAACTTGGTTTATTGCCACAAAATGCAGCAATAGTTAAATCTCTTGTTACTGGGGACCTTGGAAAAGCAATTGGTGAAAAATATGGAGTAACTACCTTTGAAACATTAACTGGCTTTAAAAACATATGTGGTAAAGAAGATGATTTTGAGAAGAATGGAGACTATGAATTTATTTTTGGTTATGAAGAAAGTATTGGCTACGTTACAGGGACATTCGTAAGAGATAAAGATGCCGTAATATCATCTATGATGCTATGCGAGGCAGCTGCATATTTCAAAAAGCAAGGTAAAACCTTAGTCCAAGTACTTGATGAAACCTACAAAGAATTTGGTTTCTACAAAGAAAACTTGATTTCATTGGTGTTAGAGGGTATAGAGGGTAGTAAGAGAATTGTCAGAATGATGGAAACCTATAGAAAAGAGTACCCTACTGAAATTGCGGGTGTTAAGCTTATAGCATATACTGACTTTAAAGACGGAAAAGAAGTAAATCTAATAACTAATGTTACTTCAAAAAGTGATATCCCCTCTTCAAATGTTTTGAAATTTATGTTAGAGGATGGCTCTTGGTATGCGGTAAGGCCATCAGGAACAGAACCTAAGATAAAATTATATATGTACTCTAAAGGTTCTACTCCTGAAGAATCAGAGGAAAAATTAAAAACAATGAAAGAAATAATATTTACAAAACTACAATCAGTAGAATAGAAAGTGAAAATCCAGCTAATCATCAGTTAGCTGGATTTTCTGATTTATTAATAACGAGGAGTGCTATGGAAATTAGTTACAAAGATTAATTCGTAACTACTTAATGGGTGGATATATTAACTATAATAATATTTTTAATTTAATTAATCAACCAATTAACCCTATAATAGCATTTATTTGTCATGAACTGTAAGAAAGCAACCATTTTTCTTTTTTTCAAGACTTTAATTGAGGCATAGATTGATCATTCGAGATTGTATTAGTGTATATGTTATACTAAATATATAAAAAAGAGCTTGTTTAGAGGTGTTAAAATGAACGAAAAAATATTAATAGTAGATGATGAAGAAAGCATTGTAAATGTGTTATCCTATGCTTTAAAAAAAGAAGGATTTAATATTGAAAAAGCTTATGATGGGCAAGAGGCTTTAGACAAAATTAAGAGCTTTAAACCTGATATTGTAATATTGGATTTGATGATACCAGTTATAAATGGATATGATGTATGTAAGAAATTACAAGATAAAGATGTTGGAATTATAATGCTTACAGCTAAAGATGGAATAGTAGATAAAATCCTTGGATTAGAGCTTGGAGCTGATGACTATCTTATAAAACCCTTTGACATTAGAGAAGTAATTGCTAGAGTTAAGTCTCTTGCTCGAAGATTTAAAAAAATCACTACTCCAAAGGCAAATGTTTCTATTATCTCTGTAGATGAATTGAAAATAGACCCTTTACAAAAGACAGTGCTGATTGGAGATAATGAACTGGATTTTACGTTAAAAGAATTTGAACTTTTATATTTACTGCTATCTAATATAAATGTGGCATTTTCTAGAGAACAATTATTAGATATTGTATGGGATATGGACTACCTTGGTGGGACAAGAACCGTAGACACACACATTCAAAGAATAAGAAAAAAAATCGGTGAAAAATATCAGAGCATAATAGTCACTGTTCATGGAATGGGTTATAAAGGAGTGAACACATTTGAAAGTAAAGATAAAGTATAAGCTTGTGGCCTTTGTATCTTCTCTTTTACTTTTTGTGATTATATTACTGAGTATGTTAATACTAAATGGAATAAAAGATTACCAGAAGGAAAAAAATGAAGAACTGTTATTAAATCAGAAAAATTTATTTGAACAATATTTGTCTGAAGAGTTAAATTCATCGCACTACAGTAACAATTTAGAAGATAAAAACATTCATTTGAGTAATGTTAATGTGTTTAATAAACCATGGTTAAATTCAATACCAGCAAGTATATATGATACAAATGGAAATATTATATATAGTTATGAAAATGATACGAAGACTAAGGAAGTAAAAAATGAAAATATAATGATCAAATATGCACTGAAAAATAAAATTAGTTATCTTCAGGTGAAAAATAATATATATTACTACTCGCCTTTAAAATATAACAATACTACTGTAGCCATTCTAAAACTTAAGGATTCAGTAAAAGACAATAAGGATTTTTATAATAAAGTAAAAAAACTATTTTGTGTGCTTGGATTTATATCTTTATTAATCGGTATTGTTTTAGGTATTATATATTTTATTCCATTTACAAATGATATTCAAAGAATGATATTTTCAGTAAGCAATATTAAGAATGGAAACTTTAGAGAATTAAAATTGATTAAGAGAAAGGATGAGCTTGGTGAATTAAATATGGGAATAGTATTTATGAGCAATACTATGGAGAATAATCTTATTGAGCTAAATAAAGAAAAAGATACTTTGAAAAAGGCAGTAGAAAAACTTGAAATATTAGGAAGAGAGCAAAAGGACTTTATTGGTAGCGTTACCCATGAATTTAAAACGCCACTCACTGCAATAAAGGCTTACGCAGATATCATGCAGATTTATGACCAGGACACAAATTTAACTAAGGAAGCTTCAGGTAATATTTCTAAAGAATGTGAAAGATTGAGTAAAATGATTGATAATATTCTAAGTTTGTCATCTTTAGAAAGATATGATTTTGAAGTTAAAAAAAGACCTTTAAAAGTAAAAGCTCTAATTGAACAAATTTGTGAAAGAATGACTGGCAAAATAAGAAAAAACGGAATAACACTAGAGTGTAATTTAAAGGAGGTTACTATTAGTGCTGATGAGGAAGGATTAAGACATGTCCTTATCAATTTAATTGACAATGCAATTAAATATAGTAGCCAAAACAGTATTGTAAGTATTAGTTCTTATTGCTTTGAAAATGAAGCTTATATTGAGATATCAGATACAGGAATAGGAATTTCTGAAAAGGATTTAGAAAAAATTTTTGAGCCATATTACAGGGTTCAAAATGATAGAAGTAGAAAAACTGGAGGTACAGGCCTCGGCTTAGCTTTTGTAAAAAACATGGTGGAAAAACAGAATGGAAGAATCAAAGTTGAATCAGTAGAAAATAGAGGTTCTAAATTTACTGTGATTTTCCCCTGTGATGACAAGCAAGTTTACAATAATGTGACATTTTAATAATATAATTGTGACAACTTTATATTATGATTTAACTATAATATGAAAGGAGGAATTAAAATAAATACAAGAAGAATTTTCAGCGTGCTTCTAATAGGTACAATAATAATCTTTAGTTTAATTTATAAAAACACAAAAGGTAAAGATTCTCCAGGAAGAGTAAATAGTATTAAGGTGCTAAATTATACAGCTTCAAAAGCTGTTAAGAATTCAGTTAGTTTTAACTTGAATACTTATACAAACAAAAATTCACTTGGATGGTTAAGTGATTATGAGATACTAACTGAAACAAAAAAAGCAGATTTAGAAAACCCATATTCAGCAGAAGAAGTAAAGTATTTAAGTATCTATAATGTTGACACTGGAAAAGCAAAAGATTTTATAGATGTAAATGAAGGCAAGTTTCTTAGCATATCACCAGATAAAAAGTATGTACTTTATGAAGAGGCAAAGTGTATTCCTAAAATGAATGAAGCTGAATGGCAAGGATATAGGAATTCAGGAGAGATTTATAACTATAAAATAAAATTATTGAACTTAGACACTGGCGAAATAACTGATTTTAAAACTCAAGATAAAAATTATGAGGCAACATATCAGTGGCTTGATACCAGAAAGCTGCTAATTTATTATCCTTCTAATAATCAGCAATGGGAGATATTAGATTTTAGTGGGAAGGTTTATAAATCAGGTAAAATTAATGATCCACAAACAAACTATCACCTTACTGATATAAAAATGATAAATGCTAAAGTTTCCGAAAATGAAACAACAGGAACTTTGATATTAAATTATCTTCTTCCCACCAATGAAAGTACTGGTACTAGCCAATTTACTATGGTTGACATCACTACTAAGAAGGAGAAAATATTGTATACAAGTAAAGGACAAGTTTCCTATAAAATTCAAAACAATTTTTTATTGATTGGTGAATGCTGTGAGTCAAAATCGAATATTTACTATTTTGATGAAAACGGAGTAAAAAAGGGTGAATATTCATTCCAAGGCAAAATAGACTTAGGTAGTTATAATATTACTAAGGATGATACTAAGGTAGCTATTTGTGAGCAGACAGCTAGTTCTCCAAACACACCCATATCTTTAACCACTAACTTAGATATACTAGATTTGCAGAATGGGAAAGTAATGAAACTTTTTAAAACTACAGCTATCGTAGAGAGTAAAAATATGAATTTATGTTGGAATGATGATGGCACAGCACTTACATTTAATGTAATAAACAAAATAGTAAACTTAAATGACACATATTTGATAAGAATACAATAAAAAAGTAAAGGAGAAAATATGAAAAAAATAGTATGTATTTTATTTACCCTGTGGTTATTGATATTAGCAGTTGGATGTTCCAGTGAGAATTCTGATAGCCAAAGTGCTTCGAAGGTAACAAACTCAGCATCAATTTCTCCAACTACTACTTCTGATAAAACAATAATTGATAACACTAGCACTCAACCAAGTAATGGTTCAATTGAATTCAAAAGTGATAAACTTGGATTTTCTTTTATAATCCCAGAAAGTTGGAAAAACAAATATAGGATTGAAGAAAATGATACAAGTGTTTCTTTGTATTTTAAACCTAGTTCAAAATCAGAGTCTGATGGACAGGGACTTTTTTTTACTATTATTAAGAAAACAGAGGATTTAAATGAAAATATTTATGACACAATTGGAACAACTAGGTATATCCAGGCTAAAGGAATAACTTATCTAATTGGTGGACCAACAGATGTTAACTTTTCAGATAGCAATCCTGAGTTTAAGATATTTCAGAATATGAAAAAGGATATTCTAGATATTTTAAAAACGCTCAAAGTAAGTTAATCGTATTGTAGACCTTAACATGGATTAAAAATATTTAGAAAGGAAATAAACCTAATGCATATAAAAACAATACTAATTATAATGGCTTTTATAATTATTTGCTTTTTAGGGTGTGTAATCATTAGCAGGAATAAAACTGATAAAAAGATTAATTTAGAACAAAACTCACCGAATATAAAGGCTATTAAAACAAATAAAAATATTGAACATTCAGCATATAAAACTTATATTAATAATAGATATGGATTTAGAATAGATTATCCAAGTAAATTTGAAACTACATTTTCTTCAGATAATAATGATGGTGTACTTTTTACCAATCAACAGGATGGTGCTGAACTGAAGATTTCAGGGATTAGTAATATTTCTGGTGACAAAACAATATCCCCTTGTAACGATTTGTTAAATGAAAGCGATAAGTTTACTTATAGAAAACAGGAAAATAACTGGGTTGTAGCAACATGGGTTGAAGGAGAAAAAATAGTTTACGAAAAATGTGTAGTAGAGAAGGGGTCAATCAACAGCTTTATTATAAAATATCCTTCTAGTAAAAAGGAAGAATATGATTCAATTCTAACTCGACTTAATTCAAGTTTTAGAACAACCCCTGTTAAACCTTTACGCTAACTATTAATAATATAACATTTAAATATAGTATGAAGCTTTATGGTCTTATATGGCAGATAAAGCTTCTTTGTTTTATTGAGAATATACAATAATAATATAGAATCATCTGAATTCCATTTCTCTATTAATCAGCAATAAAATATGAAGTATGGTATAATAAAATTCGTGCGCATAGCAAATAGTCATTTAAGATTGGTAATAGAGTGATGTTTATGGTAAACAAATTACTGTCTTATTAGTTATGCCATAATTAGTTTGTATTGTTATGAGTAAAATTGTCTCGCTCCCAATATGCTCATAGTTAGAAATAATTGTAGGTTTCTTAGATGCAACAAAACTATTTATTGCATCTAAAGTATAGAAAACTCACTTTAAAGGAGAAAAAATGTTATTCGAAAATTTAGATCTCATAGCCCCCATTCAGAAGGCTTTAAAAGCAGAAGGATATATCACAGCAACACCAATTCAGGAGCAGACTATCCCCATATTACTTAAAGGCAAAGATTTAGTCGGATGTGCCCAGACAGGTACAGGAAAGACTGCAGCCTTTTCCATACCTATACTTCAGGTTCTTTACAACGAGAAGAATACAAAAAAGGCGCATAAAGATATTCAAGCATTAATATTAGCGCCAACAAGAGAATTAGCAATTCAAATTGGTGAAAGTTTTACGGCTTATGGCAAGTATACTGGAATAAGGAATACAGTGGTTTTTGGAGGAGTTTCACAGAATCCTCAAATAAATGCTTTGGAAGCTGGAGTGGATATATTAGTTGCCACCCCTGGTAGATTAATCGACTTAGTAAATCAGAAATATATAAATCTGGATATGGTTAAATTCTTTGTATTAGATGAGGCAGATCGCATGCTTGATATGGGTATGGTACAAGATGTAAGAAGAATTATTGCGAAATTGCCAAGTAAAAGGCAGACAATGCTTTTTTCTGCAACTATGCCAAAAGAGATTACCAATTTGGTAGACTCAATTTTAATTGAACCAACCAAGATTGCCGTATCACCTATATCATCTACAATTGATACTGTAGAGCAATCATTATTTTTTGTAAATAAGAAAAATAAAAAAGCATTACTTATCCATTTGTTAAAAGATAAGTCCATTATATCTGCTTTAGTTTTTTCAAGAACGAAGCACGGTGCAAATAAAATTACTCAAGATCTTATTAAAGTTGGAATATCTGCTGAGGCTATTCATGGAAACAAATCTCAATCTGCAAGGCAATTGGCATTAAGTAACTTTAAAGAAGGTAAAACTCGGGTATTGGTTGCAACCGATATAGCTGCAAGAGGTATTGATATAGATGAATTGTCACATGTAATTAACTTTGATTTACCTGAAGTTCCAGAAACCTATGTACATAGAATAGGTCGTACTGGAAGGGCAGGGCTTGGTGGAGTTGCATTTTCTTTTTGTGATGAGGAAGAAAAAGAATGGCTAAAAGGAATACAAAAGTTAATCATTAAGAATATTCCTGTCATAGAAGAACATCCCTACCCACTTAGAATATCAGCACCAGCGGCAGATGTGGTGGTAAATAAAAAAAATTCTGATGGAAAACCTAGATCTAATGGATATTCCAGAAGAAATGTGAAAAAAGCAATTCCTAAGGGTAAAGTTTAAAATATTTGAAAAGAAAAACACCTATGAAATTAATAAATCCCATAGGTGTTTTTTGTCTAAAAATATCTATATTATGCTCAGATAGCGTGTTTGGGTAATCTAGGAAGTAATCGATTTGTTGTCAAATAATCTACTTTATCTTCCATTAGTACGTTAGCTTTTGAGATATCGTCAACTGTCCATGCACCTACTTTTATATTGCTAGAATGACATAAATCAACCTTTTCTTTAGTTATTGACGATGCACAGCTGTCTATAAAAGTATTACCTAATGCTTGTACACATTCAAGTCTTTCTTGTGTTATATCATTACACAAGAGACCTAAAGCTAGAGAACTATTACGATGCCTAAGCTCTTTTAAGCTAGTTGTTGAAAAAGATATTACAACTGTATCTTTTATATCTCCATATTTATTTATTATATCTAAAAACTTATCATAATATTGTATATTATTGGCTTCTTTCATTTCGATAACAGGGGTTACTTTATATTTTTTACAAGTTATCAAGTAATCTTTAAGTCTTGGTATTTTAGTCATTGGATATTTATTTATTTTTCTGCCTGCTGTAACGTTCAATTTATTTAATTTTGAAAAAGAAAAATTTGAAACTTGACCAGTACCATTTGTCATTCTATCTACAGTATCATCATGCAAAACAATCCAAGTACCATCAGAAGTAGTTCTGACGTCACACTCTGATCCCCAAAATCCAAGCTTTCCTGCTAGCCTAAATGATGGAATGGTGTTTTCTGGTGCAAATCCACTAGCACCTCTATGACCAATATATTTAATTGTTCTATTTACATTTGGCAAAAGTTGATGATCAAGCTTATGAGCATTAGTAAAATGTTTGTTTATACTTGTTTTAGGAATATTTGATTCAGGTGTTTTAGCTATACATACACCTGTAGAATATGCAACTAAAATCAATGCAAGAGTTATAAGTTTTACGAGCTTAAGCATAAAGAAATTTTCCTCTCATTTATAAATTTAAAAGGTAAATGATTACTAAGTTGGTTAGCACAACAATTATATTTTATCAGTTTTTAATTTTTATAAGTTCCAATTAAGTTACAAAAGGTTACAATTTTATTACAGTTTTGCATTTGAACTACTTTCAAGTTATTGTTGACATTGGTCATTTTTTGAAGTATTCTATCAATGGAATATAAATTGAAAGGGGTTTTTTATGATGTTAAAGTTGATAGTTAAAAATTTAGAAAAAGATAATTTAATAATCATAAATGACCTATGCGCTGTCTATTAAGGAATTAGTTTTTTATGCCGCAGGTTGTTACCCTGCGGCTTTTTAGAATAATAATATAATATTCTAAAGCCAAGTTACATATTTTGTAGCTTGGTTTTTGATTTCTTAAGCATCACATGGAAATTTACAGGAGGTAGACTTTATGAAAGAAAAAATAAAATTAAAAAAATATTCAAGATTGTTTAATCCATATAAAGGATTATCAAAGGAAATATACATTTTAGCACTAGGGAGAATGGTAAATGCAGCAGGAAGCTTTATATTTCCTCTCTTGACATTAATACTAACATTAAAAATTGGACTCAATAAAACAGATGCAGGATATATTATATCTTGTTCAGGTATATTCTTTATGTTTAGCGGTGTTATAGGAGGCAAGCTTACTGATAGTTATGGTAGAAAGAAAATAATAATTATTTTCAACTCCCTTGGAGCTCTTAGTTATATCATTGCATCGACTTTGGGGACTTCGATTTATTTAGTACCTATGGTTATTTTGGCAGGATTTCTAATGGGAATCGCAGGACCTGCATCTGGTGGCTTGATAGCAGACATTACCACACCCCAAAATCGTGATGGAGCATATTCTTTATTTTATATGGCAATGAATGTAGGATTTACTGTTTCACCTATAATTGGAGGACTATTATTAAAGAAATATCTATGGCTATTGTTCTTACTGGATGGAGGGACAAGCCTTATAACTGTATTTCTAATTTATGCATACATTCCTGAAACTATACATAAGACAAAAGAGAAGTTAGGTGAAGATAGAAAACATGAAAAACAAGCAGAAGGATCTATAATAAAGGTATTATTGGAGAGACCAATTCTCATATTTTTCGCTTTAGTTATGTTTGGTTACAGCTTCGTATACTCGCAATGGGGGTATTTGTATCCAATACATGTATCTAAGATAGTACCAGGAAACGGAGCTGGATTTTTTGGAATACTTGTTAGCTTTAATGCAATAATAGTAATAACATTAACGCCGTTAATAACCAAATTCATTTCAGGAAAAAAAGCTATAGCAAGAATATTTTTTGGAGGGATGCTTTATGTAATAGGATTTGGGATGCCGGGCTTTATTAGCACAATACCTTTCGTATACCTTTCAGTATTTATAATTACCTTAGGAGAAATAGTTATTGCTACAAGTTCAGGACCTTTTGTTGTAAACCATACGCCTGCATCGCATAGAGGAAGGATGGAAGCTGTTTTACCTATAATTACGGGGCTAGGATTCACCATCGGACCGGCAATTATGGGTACTATACTTAAGTTTACTACAATTCAAAATGGATGGAGAGTTGTTGCCTCAGTTATGATGATATTCACTTTCTTAACATATCTTCTTTATTGTTATGATGAAAAAAGAAGTGCCTAGTCACTATATGTTACAATATTCATAAAAGTTTAAATTATAAGAGGTGATATTATGATTAAGTTTGAAGATATTATTACTGAAAATTTCTCAGCCTATCCAGAAGAAACTCAAGAAATGATGAGAGAATATACGGAGAATCTAAGAGAAGAATTGAAATCCGAAATAATTAATGATAGAGCAGAAAAAATGCTAAAAGACATAGACAAAAGTAATGAGACATTTATAAAAGTATTAACAGAAATACTAGAGAACGGAAGTAAGGGGCTAAACAAAATGTCTACCCGAACTTTAATAGATATGTTTTTAGAAATCAAAAATCAATTAGAATTTATGAAGCTGCTGGAAAAGGTTAATGAGAAAATTTAATTAAAGGTGATATTATTAATCTAAAGGTAGCGTTGATTGTTTGCAGAGTGTTACAAACGCTTCAAAGGGAACAGGCTTACTATAGAGATACCCTTGATAAAAATCACAACCTAGGGCTTGAACATAGTGAAGTTGGTCTATAGTTTCAACTCCCTCAATTACAATATTTACACCAAGTTTTTTTGTTACATCAGTGATTGAGTCTAGCATAATCATATTCTTCTCGTTCTGAAGAAGACTCTGGGTAAAAGTTCTATCAAATTTGATCTCATCTAAGTTCAACTTTGAGAAATATGACAGTGATGAGTAACCTGTTCCAAAGTCATCAAGTGAAAGTGCAAAACCTAGCTCTTTTAAACTTAAGAACATATCATTAATTTCTGTTATATTATTAATAAGTGAAGTTTCTGTTATCTCAAAAGTAATATTAGATGGGTTTATAGAGTGCTTTTTAATTGATTCCTTAATATAATCTAAAAAATCGGGGTCCATAAGCTGATGAGCGGATAGATTAATAGAAATAACTAGGTTTCCAAGCCCTAGTGTACCTAAAGTATTAACATATTCAAAGGTTTTGTCTATAACAAAACTTCCAATTTCATTAATCAATCCAAGTTGTTCAGAAAGTGGAATAAATATTTCAGGTGAGATTGGCGTTCCTTGTGCTTTCCACCTAATAAGAGCTTCAGCACCAATTATTTTATTCTCTTCTAAGGATAGCTTTGGCTGAAAATACATATCCCATTGATTTTTTTCACTGCATCTCTTAATTTGCTTTCAAGATTAGAATTATATTCATGCACATCATACAGCTTATCAGAATAGAATTCATAATCAGTGTGATTGTTTTTGGCAGATTGTGATGCTAACCCAAGTTCTTTAATAAGGTTATCGAAGGTCTTTGCAGCATCAGAAATATGAGTAACTCCAATATAAGGAATTAACTCCATTGAATCGAAGGTATTGTTTTTAAATGCTTTCAAGGTGCTCTCAATGAGAATTAATGCGGAATCAATATCTCCATCATGAAGAAAAACAAACTTGTCATAAAATAAGTTGTATAAGGTATCTTTATCACTAAGTAGAGATTTCAAAATACATGCAATTTCAAGAAGAGTTTCATTACTTTTATCGTATCCGAATAAGTTTCCTAAATCTTTAAAGTTCTCTATATTTATTACAATCAAGTAAGCTTGCTTAAAACAATTAAGCTTGATATCTTCTTGTAATTTATTTGAATTCTTTAAGTGGGTAATTGAATTCCAGTAGGCTAAACTTATAATCTTGGTTTCTGCATGTAGTAACTCGTTATTCTTAGCTTGAATAGAATCTACTTTTTCCATAATATTCAAAGTGTAACGTTTACCATAGTATAGGAAAAAACTTATTGATAGCATTAGGCATAATGATAAATCTATAAATAAAATGAATCTAAAACTCCAAAACCGGGTCAGAGTACTTATGGTTAAAATTATAGCAAGAGTACTGAAGGTATAAATAAGTCCGAATCTTGATGTCATCTCCTTTTTTTTATATGTGACTACTGAAAAAAATGCAGAAATTGAGGCGTAAATGATCAACGAAATATTGAAAGTAATATGAAGTGGTAGTTTGAAAATAATGATTAGGAAAATACAGAGTGCTGAAATTAAATTTATAGGTAGCATAGGAATAAAATTTATATTGTTTCTTGCAATATAATCTAATAAAGTTATAATTACTGATAAAAGTAGTATAGAAGCAAGTATTGATATATGTATTATAGTATTATTTATATGTAAAGTGTTTGAAAATATGAAGAAAAGTATTAGGAGAATTGATTCAATAATCCAAAGCATTAATGCACTAAAGGTATTATTAATAAACTCAATATTAGAAAAATATTGGTCTGATTTAAGCTCCAAATAGGCAAAGAGAATAAAGCCAGATTGGGATATTAAGATGATAATTATTATAAGAGTTTCTAGATTGTTTATTAAAGTGTACTCATTCATAGTTATCCTCCAATAAATACTGAGAATATTATAATAAAGTATGTATATCTATATAATACTATATTATGTCATATTTTTATACAATATTTTAGTGAAATATAGTCTTATTATGAAAAATTTGAGGTTAATTTTAATTAGACAATAAAGAAAATTCAAATAGAACAAATGATTTAATAAGTGTAAATTCTGATGTGATGTAAAGTAACAATAAAAAAGGTCTATCATCTTAATATTTTGTTAACAATTTATTATGTAATAATTAATATATTCTGATGAAATACATGGTATAATTAAATTATTATAATAAAAAGAAAGAAGAGTTAATTATGGATTTTATGACAAAAGGTTTTCATAGTATATTTGGTATCATTTTTTATGCAGCTATAATTTTGCTGGTTGTTCTTTTGTTTTTAAGCATAGTACCAATCATTTTGATATTGGGCTTAATGATATGGGTAGGCTTTAAGTGCTCAAAGATTATTAAATCATGGAAGATAAAAAAAGGAACTGGATTTTCTTCTATGGAGGATATAGAAATGGATAGCTATTCTAATACAGGTGATTTTTCTAATGACAAAGTGATTGATGTAGACTATAAAGATGTTGAGTAATATAAGGGAGCAAATTTCATTGTGAGATTTGCTCCCTTAGATCTTTTTGTAAGGTATATAACTTATTATAAAAAATGTGTTGACAAAAATAAAATAATGATACTATAATATAAGTGTACCACATAAAGTAGTACACTTAGTACAAATGATACTGGAGGTGATTATTATTTTTACGATTGATCCAAGAAACAGTACTCCAATATATGAGCAAATTATTAATTCAGCTAAGGAAAGCATAATTAAAGGTATACTTGTGCCAGGAGACAAATTGCCTTCTGTTAGAGAATTAGCAGGAATGCTAACTACAAACCCTAATACAGTAAGTAAAGCTTATGGAGAACTTGAAAGAATGAAGATAATTGAGACTTTAAGAGGAAAAGGAACTTTTGTATCCATTAATTATAAACCAAAAATGGAGGAAGAAAAAATGGCAAAGTTAAAAGATGAATTTAAAAAAGTTTTAATGGATGCTCATTATATGGGTTTCCAAAAAGAAGATATTAGTAAGATGTTAAATGAGTTATATGAAGAACTTATTGGTGATAGCAAGGAGGGGAGCGAATTAAATGAATAAAAAGTATTTCAGTTTAGCAATACTTTATGATGAAAGAAAGAATATTGTTGTTTCAATGCTTGCACAGTCATTTATGCTACTTATGCCTATATTAATGTTTATAATCGGAATAAAGGATCTTAGGAACAACGGAGGGCGAGACGGGTCAACAGTTTTGAAACATGGCATTCCATATTTTATGATAATTGTTATTTGCATAGTAACAGTATTTTATTCCTACAATAATAAGGAAAGCAAATATTCGTTTTTATTCACACAGCCCATTAGTAGAGATTCAATAATTCTTTCAAGAATTTTTGCCCACATAGCAAGTTATACAGTTCCTATAATAATATATGGCTTTATATCATCAATACTTATTTATACCAATAAAAGCTTGTTTTCAAGGAGTGCATCATATTTAATTTCTAACCTAATCTTCAGACTTCTTGTTTTGTTTATAGTACTAACCATGATTGTTATGGTTATACATTTATTGCAAATGCTTTTTGGAAAGAGTATTGCTGCAGGTGTATTTTCAATTCTAATTGCTATGATAGGATCGCTAGAATTTCTAGCTATTCAGCAAGTAGTAAGTAGCAAGATACCTTTTTTAAAAACTATTATGAAGCATATTATTGACTTTAGTTATGATATCTTAAGTTATATAATGGGTGGGTTTCAGAGTACTAGCTTCTATTCGTGGTACACTGTAGTATTTATTTTATCTTCATTACTAATTTTTTATATATGTGTATTACTGAACAGAAGAATACAGGCTGAGAATATATCAGGATTATTCATGTTTAGCTTTGTTGAAAAAATAGTTAGGTTTATTTTTTCAATGTTAATTGTAGCCTTTTTCACAGTTTTCTTATCTCTATTTATTGCATTTATATGTTACATTTTTAATGGATCCGCAACCATGTTCAATTTTGAAGACTCAGACAATACAGCTCAAATAGTACTGCTTATACTTGACATTGTGTGGTCTACCCTAACAATAATTGTGTACAGATTGATTGGCAGAATCGTAAACAGAAGGAGGTTAACATAGTATGCTTGAAATTGAAAAACTTTCAAAGAAGTTTCCCGGGAAGGAAGCTATAAAGAATACAAGTATATCTGTTAAAAAGGGAACTATAGTAGGACTCATAGGACCAAATGGTGCTGGAAAATCTACACTACTTAGAACTATAGTTGATCTTTATGCTCCTGATGCTGGCGAAGTTAAAATAAAAGGTGAAAATATCAGAGATAATTTCAAGATGAAAGAGATTATTGGATATGTAGGCGATAGAAATGATTCTTTTAACTCAAGTAAAATTAAAGACATAGTTAGGTACTACAAATTTGCTTATAGTAATTTTGATGAAAATAAATTTAACAAAACCAACGAGATATTTAAAATACCTATGAACCAAAAATTATCAAGATTATCAAAGGGTAATGCTGCAAGGGTTTCTTTTATGCTTGCACTAAGTCTTAAGCCAGAACTTTTAGTATTAGATGAGCCAACTTCAGGCCTTGACCCAATAGTTAAAAGAAAATTCTTAAACCTTGTTTTAGAGGAAGTATGTGAAAATGGAACCACTGTTCTAATATCTTCTCATAATTTAAATGATCTTGAGAGTATATGTGATCATATTGTTTTCTTGAATGATGGAGAAGTAATAAAAGAAAATTCAATGGATAATCTTAAAACTTCTATGAAGAAGCTTCAAATAATTTTCAAAGAAAATGCACCAGAAAATTTTGAAGATTGGAGTGAGTTCATTAATATAACTAAAGTTGGTAGAAGCTATAATGTTATTACTAGCGACTACAGTGAAGAGTTAATAAATAAACTAAATGAGAACGGAGCTTTATTTATTGAAGAACTTGGCCTCAGTCTTGAAGATATGTTGATCTATACTATAGAAAAGTAAGAATAACAAGAATAAATATTAAATTAGTATATTTCATATCTGTAAGTTAACTTACCTATATAGTAAGGCTAAAGTCATGGTTAATTAAATTAAGCAAAAGTATAATTTAATTATAAGAGCTTAGAGTTAATTAGATTTATTGAAAATCTATGATTAAAGTACAAGTGCTCTTTAATAAGGTATGGTTCTTGATATATATATTAAAACAATTAGGAGGCATTAAAATGGAAACAAAACCTATAGTTCAAATCAAAAATGTAAAAAAGAAAATAGGTAAAAAAGTAATTATTGATGGTCTTAGCTTTGATGTTAGGCCAGGAGAGGTATTTGGATTTTTAGGACCAAATGGAGCAGGAAAAACTACAACAATAAGGATGCTTTTAGGTCTGATTTCAATTACTGAAGGTGAAATTTTTATTAACGGGTATAGTGTTAAGACCGATTTTGAAAAAGCCATAGCGCATGTAGGAGGAATTGTAGAAAATCCTGATTTATATAAGCATTTGACAGGGTATCAAAATTTGCTTCATTATTTGAGAATGTACCCAGACTTAAAGAAAGAGAGAATTGATGAAGTTATTAAGATTGTTGGACTTGATAAGAGAATAAATGATAAGGTGAAAACTTATTCATTAGGTATGCGTCAAAGGTTAGGTCTTGCGCAGGCTTTACTAAATGAACCTTCGCTATTAGTACTAGATGAACCTACTAATGGATTAGATCCTTCAGGGATTCACGAACTTAGAGCACACTTAAGGTCTTTAGCAGCAGAACAGAATATTGCAGTTTTAGTTTCCAGTCATCTCCTTACGGAAATGGAGCTAATGTGTGATAGAGTGGCTATAATACAAAACGGGAAACTAGTAAGAATTGAAACTGTAAGAGAGCTTGTTGAAGATAAAGAAGAATCAGTAATTGCTTTTCAAGTTGAACCTATTAAAAAGGCTGAAGCACTTTTAAAGGGTTTAAATAGTGAATATAAACCAGTAATTAATGAAAAAGAAATAGAAATACTTGAAAAAGTAGAAAACATTCCTGAGTTAGTTTCAAAACTTGTAGATGATGGCATACAGATTTATGGAGTTCGTAAGGTTCAACAGAGCCTAGAAGATAAATTCTTAGAAATGACAGGGGGGAACGAAATTGCATAATATGATTAACCTAATTAAAAATGAAAGTATGAAAATTGCTCATCGTATAAGTACATGGGTAATGGTAGGAATATTAGTAGCAATAGTAATTGCTGTAGGACTAGTATTTAAATTCGATTCTGGTAGTGACAACAATACTCATTGGAAACAACAACTGACTCAAGATAATATAGATTATCAAAAAACAGTGAATGATACTAAAGCATCAAATGTACGAACTATATACAAAAACAAAATTAAGGTTAATGAATATAGAATTAATAATAATATTAAACCAGTAGAGAATAAATCTTTATGGGGATTTGTAAGTGGCGCTGCAGACGTAATTGCTTTAATTTCTCTTTTTACAATTATAATCGGAAGTGGAATAGTTGCAAATGAATTTTCTGGTGGAACAATTAAGTTATTGCTTATTCGTCCTTCTAAACGGTGGAAAATCCTATTATCAAAATACATAACAGTATTGGGGTATGCATTGTTTATGCTAATAGTGTTATTTGTAACTTCATTTCTACTTGGAGGCATATTGTTTGGATTTAAAGGCGTAAATGAACCCTTTATAAAATATGCAAATGGCCACATTACTGAAGTAAATATGGTAGCACATACTATTGGAGTATTTGGAATTAAGTGCATAGATTTAGTTATGATGGTTACATTGGCATTTATGATTTCTACAGTATTTCGTAATAGTGGAATCGCAATTGGAATTGGAGTATTCCTATTGACTATAGGAGCTACAATAACAATGATACTTGCGCAACACTTTACATGGACAAAGTATATTTTGTTTGCAAACACTGATTTAAGTCAGTATTTGAATGGTACACCACTTATTGATGGTATGACCATGTCCTTCTCCATTATAGTACTTATAATATATTTTGTTATTTTTAATATAATATCGTTCTTAGGGTTTATTAAAAGGGATGTAGCAGCTTAAACACAATAAATTATAAAAAAATCTAGTAATTTCACATTACTAGATTTTTTTGCAATAGAAAAGTATAGTTCTCCTCTAAAAATCTTAAAAGAATCTTTGCAATTAAAGAATGACCTTCAGTGTTTGGATGGATTCCATCTAAACATAGAAACTGACTGTAATTTGTATATTTTAGAAACTCAGTTCTAACATCAATTAGTATAGTTTGTGTTTCTTTTGCTATTTGCGAAATAGCTTGATTATATGAGTTATGCCAGGTGTAAAGCTTTTCTTTGCAACCAAGCCACTGTAAAATATTTTTTTCTGCTAATGGATCTCCCTTTCCAATCCAATTGAAATATTTAATAGGATCTAATGGAGGTAAGGTCATTAAAGCAGGTACAATATTTTCTTTTTTTAATGAAGCGATCATATTACGAAGAGTCTCACTAAAAGTTGAGATATCAGTATTGGGTTTATGTTCTATATTAGGATTTTGAGCAACTTCCTCCCAATTATAGTCACAATCATTACCTCCAAATTCTATAAGCACTATATCTGGAGTTTTTTTAATTACATCTTTATAGGTTTTATTAATACCACGAACGATAGTACTACCAAACTTTCCTACATTATATACGGTTCCATTAATTTTACTGCTAACTATGCTGGTAAAATTATCCTTCAAATTCAAATATTTTGATCTTTCATTATCGTAAACTACTCCCTTTGTAATTGAATCACCATAAGTTACAACTACATAGCTATCTTTTTTATCCATACTTAGCCTCCATATTAATTAGTATTATGCCCTATTATGTAAAAGAAATTATATCATTATCTATATATTACATCATAAACTGAAACAATACAACACATAGTTATCAAAACTACATGCTGTACTTATTACTTTATCTGTAACTTATGCGTTACATTGGCAATATAAGCGAATTTGATATCAAAAAAAACATTTAAAAAATGTTTTACAAAAACAAAAAAACATGCAACTTCACTAAAGCTCAACATGTTTGGCAAACTAACTATTTAGTTTTAGTAAAAATTACACTGCTTTATTAGTAAAAATTATATTATTTATTTCATAAAGCACATCAAACCAGTTATATACTCTTTGAATATTAGGGGTTAGTTCACTTTGATTGTAGGGTGCATCTACTAATAGAACTTTAAAGCCTGCTTCTGAGAGATTAAGTGCATTACTTAAACTATCTTCTATGAAAATGTCGCATTTTAATTTCTTAGCTTGTTCTGCTTTGTGGGGAGTCCCTAGAACATATAGTCCATCAAATTTAATATCATTGTTTTTTAAATAAGAAGCTGTTATCATCTCAAGGGATTTATCTCTTGCTGTAACAAAGTAAATATTATTAGATTCATAAAATTTATTAATTACTTCTTTAGAATTTAATTGTAATCTTTCTTTTGAATGAAATAAAAACTTGGTTTCTTCATAGAATAGATTATATTCTTCAGGTGTAACTTTTAGTACTTTGTGGAATTCATATTCTGTAAATTCATTTGGTTTTATGTCTTTCCCAAAATGCTGGGATGCCTTTTCAATCCAAAAGTAAGGATCAGTTATTGTTCCATCAATGTCTATGCAAATATTTAGATTTTTCATATCTCACCTCCTAAAACTTATTTGTTATATTATTATACTACTACTAATAGATTAAGATTATATTAAGGCTATGTTAAGTTTACGTAACAAAATCGATACAACTGAATTTATATATGCTATACTTTAACACGAGAGGTGATAAAATGATATTTTGGGGTTCAAGTAACTGCAATTATTTATATGTTGATAAAAATACAGGACAGGATAATAATGATGTAGTTGTCTCAATATTAGGTGTAATAAATAACTTCAATAGCTTATTCTAAGAATCTAGTAATAATTCAGTATTGCTAGTTTTTTTTGTGATATAAGAAAAATAGGGTTGACATTATTATAGGAAATAATGAAAAAAAGTGGTATTGATTATTTATATGTGGATAAAATAAAATAGACTATTTATGGATTAGTTTAATTGATAACAACTGGTGATAAAAAAATGTAATTAAGGGGATAATATTATGGCGGTAAAGATTTTAACTGATAGTACAAGTTATATTGATAAGGTAATTACAAATAATTTAGATATAAAAACAGTATCCTTAAATGTGATATTTGGAAATGAAAGTTTTAAAGAAATTGATCTAGTTAATGAAACATTCTATAAAACAATGGAGGAAAATGGAATTCCAACATCATCACAACCTTCTATTGAAGAACTTTATTCACAAATGGAGAATGTCATAAAACAAGGTGATGACCTTCTTTGCATATTTTTATCGTCTGAAATGAGTGGAACTTTTTCAACAGGAAATATTGTAAAGAATATGATTTTAGAAAATTATCCAAAGGCAAATATAGAAATATTAGATTCTCGTTCTAACAGTATGCAACTAGGATTTGCAGTTATCGTAGCTGCTAGAGCAGCCCAAAGTGGAGATTCTTTAAATCAAGTTAAAAGGTTAGCACTGGAAAATATAAATAGAAGTAGATTTTTATTTATACCTGATAGCCTTAAATATTTGAGAAAAGGTGGGAGAATGGGAGGCGCAAGTGCATTAGTTGGCAGCATACTAAAAATAATACCTATTCTAACTGTTGAGAATGGAATCACCACCGTATATACAAAAGTTAGAACAAAGAAAAAGGCTGTTATTACTATGATAGAAAAAGTTCTAAAAGATGTAGAAGAATATGGGCTAAGTGAAATTGTGGTTCATCATATAAACTGTTATGATGAAGCGGAGGAACTTGCAAAAGCTATTGGGGAGAAAATAGATATAAATATTAGTGTTTGTGCATTAGGTCCTGTAATAGGTTTACATGTTGGTCCAGGTACTGTAGCAGTGGCTTATTATACCCAAAAGAATATGAGATAAAAATGTTAATAAAATTTTCATGAATCAATTGAACAATTCCGTTTTGTTATGTATAATTTAAAGTAGGACTATTTACTGCATAAGTGTTATGGTTGCGTTAAATAAGTCAAATCATAGAAATTTAGTGTTTTTTATATGTTTTTATTGTTTTAGCAGATTTTAATAACATAAAAGAACGCTTTTTTTATATAATCTTTAATCAAATATAAGGGTTATCATAAGATTGGTTCAGATCACTTTAATTTATAAAAAATAAATACAAGGGGATGAAGTTATGGGTAGTAACATATTATTAGAATCGGGAACTGGTGAAGTTGAATTACTTGAGTTTGTAGTTAACAATAGGAATTATGCAATTAATATTATAAAAGTTAAAGAAGTTTTGAAGCTTGAGTCAGTTTCAGTAACTAAATTACCAGAATCAAATCCAGCTATTGCGGGACTTATTCTTAGCAGAAATGAAATTATTACGTTAATTGATTTAACCTATGTATTAGAAAAAAATAAAAGTAATGGTGAGAGTGATACAATAGTAGTTTGTGAGTTTAATAAAGTTAAAGTTGCATTTTCAATTGATTCAATAGTTGGAGTTAAACGAATTAAATGGGAGCAAATTTTAAAGCCAGATGAGATATCAGTGAATTCTTTAGTTATAGGAAATATTATTTTAGAAAATAGAATAATAATGCTGTTAGATTTTGAAAAAATAGTAACAGATATTAGTCCAAGCACAGGAATAAGTGAAGATAGGATTGTTAATGTTCAATATAGAGATAGATCCCATATCAGGATTGTTCTAGCTGACGATTCTCCATTAATAAGGAAACTTTTAAAAGATACTCTTTTAAAGGCTGGTTTTGAAAATTTACTAATTTTTGATGATGGGAAACAAGCTTTAGATTATTTACAAGGACTACTAAATGTTAAGAAAGATAAGTTTATAGAAGATGTTCAATTAGTTATTACAGACATCGAAATGCCACAAATGGATGGACTTACTTTGACAAGAAGAATAAAAGAAGATTCATTGTTAAGGAAACTGCCAGTAATAATTTTCTCATCATTAATTACTGATGATTTAAGACATAAAGGTGAATCAGTAGGCGCAAATGGTCAGTTGAGTAAACCTGAAATCGGAGAACTAGTAGACCTAATAGATACATTTATTGAGAAATTATAAGACTAATAAGATAGTTCCTAGTTAAATAATTAATCACTATGGCATTTAGAATCTAAGTTGCTATAGTGATTTTATTATTTAGTGTGATTTCATTACTTGCAGTTCAACATGCACCAACTGGAATAGTTATCACTTTTATTCCTGATATAGACTTTTCAGCAGTTTGATTTCTTCTGCATATCCAGGAACTTCATTTGGCGTCTCGAGAAAGAAGGGAAGATTTCTAAGCTTAGGGTGATTGATAATTTTTGTTATAGCCTCTAATCCAATAGCGCCTTCGCCAATTTTTTCGTGACGATCTTTATGACTATTAAAAGGATTCTTAGTATCATTTAAATGGATAGCATAAAGTCTATTGAGTCCGATAATTTTATCGAATTCTTCGAGAACTCCGTCTAAATTACTTACAATATCGTAGCCACTATCATAAACATGGCAAGTATCTAAACAAACGCCCATTTTGTTTGAAAGCTCCACTCTATCTATAATTTGTTTTAGTTCTTCAAAGCGACTACCCACTTCACTTCCTTTTCCAGCCATTGTTTCAAGCAGAACAATAGTAGTCTGATTAGGCATTAAAATAGTATTTAGCATATCTACTATGTAGTCGATTCCAATTTCTAAGCCTTGATTGACGTGGCTTCCAGGATGAAAATTATAATAACTGTTAGGGAGTTGTTCTACTCGTGATAAATCGTCTGCCATTACTTGAAGTGCAAACTCTCTTGTTTTTTCATCTGCAGAACAAGCATTTAGAGTATAAGGGGCATGAGCAAGAAGCGGTGCAAAATTGTTATCCTTAGCAAGTTCAAGTAAAGAGGATAGATCTTTACCATCTATATCCTTTGCTTTACCCCCTCTTGGATTACGCGTAAAAAACTGAAAAGTATTTGCACCGATACTAAGAGCTTCTTCGCCCATATGATTAAACCCTTTTGAAACTGATAAATGAGAACCTATATTTAACATTTACAAAACCTCCATTGTATTATGTTTTTGTAATCTACATCAGAGTGAAGAAGTAATAAGTTATATGTAAATTATAGCATTAAGTAATATAAAATAAAGACCAAGCTAAATGTTACTAAAGCATGGCCTTACCTATTTTATCTTATTGGTATAATCCGAATCCAGTTATAATTAAAGTGTCCCAATCAGATTCTTCATTTTTAACCCAAGTGTATTCAATGTTAAGTTCTTTAAGCCATGCATTAAGGCCACTACTTTTTTTACTAGCATTTGGAGCTTGTCTTCCAAATTTGTCTCTTAGTATTTCAAGTAATTCCAATTGTTCTTTTTGTTCTAATTTTTTATTCAACATTTCTATAATAATGTCGCGACATTCAAAATAGCAGATGTGGTCATCAGCATACAATTCATTTGCAAGAAGTTGTCTTTTGTTGTTCAATTCATCTCTAACAGAATTGATTTCTTCAACATTTGATAAATATTTCTTAGCTATATTCATAGCTGCAATATCATTATCTAATTTAGTTATTAATTTTTCCAATTTTACATTTCTCATTTATACACTCACTTTACATTTTTATTTAGTCATAATGAAATGACGATGAACTGATTATATCATTAAATCCGGTATCATACAAAATATTCAGTGTGTTTAATTTGTTAGATTGTCTTATATCTTTTAATTTGGATAATTTAAGGAAAGAAAGATAATAATACTTATATACATTTAAAATAGATAAGGGGACTGACAAAATGAATAAATTTGATAGAGCAGTAAATAAAAAAAGAAATGAGTTAATGGCAAAGGATATAGTAGATAAGTATGTTGATAAAGAAACTTTTAAGAAATACACTTTGATTTCTAGAGCTATGATTAGGGAAGAGGAAAGAGGGGTTAAACCTAATGATGATTCCCATTCTTTATATGGTAAGACGTGGAAAACTGCTAGAAAATATCATTGTGCTGAGCAAGATATTTAACTAACTATAGAAACTTATGCTTTGACCATGTAGCTGTAAAGAACTAGTAAAAACACGAAAGTATATGATATACTAAAAAAGATTAATTTTAGAAATCTCTTGAGGTATAAATATGATAAATATGTTATTTACGGTATTGAAAATAAGTATAATAGAAATGATTTATTTGACAGGATTAATAATATTTATTGGACTAATACTTGGTTTACTTGAAAGACTTTCAAATGAGTTTATACAAAGGGCTATGGGCAGAAAGGGTATATATTTTACAGCTTGGCTAGGAACACCCATACATGAAATAGGCCATGCGGTAATGTGTGTAGTTTTTAAACATAGGATAACTAAGATAAAACTTTTAAACATTAACAATGAAAGTGAAATTTTAGGATATGTTCAGCACAGCTATAATCAAAATAGCTTGTATGAAAGAATAGGAAATTTATTTATAGGACTAGGTCCCATATTTAGTGGAATAGCTTCTTTAATAATTGGAATTTATTTGTTGCTACCTCACTCGTTTAATGTGTTTAAGAATGTTGTTGTTCAAGGGATAGATGATGACAAACTAAATGGAAATTCAATAAAGGTAACATTTGATGCGGTAGGTACTTTGATTAGTAGTATATTCTCTATTGATAATTTATCAAACCCTCTTTTTTGGATTTTTATTATTTTGGCAATATGTATTTCTTCACATGTAGCTTTAAGTAAAGCAGATATGATAGGTGCTAAGGATGGATTTCTTTCACTTCTTGTACTTTTGATTATCATAAATTTAGTGTTTAGGTTTTTTAATATGGATTCAACTAAGTATATAACAAAGATTACTAGATATAACGTTCACTTATTGGCTTATTTAATGATAGCCTTGATATTTTCAGGTATTTCCTTATTTCTTAGTAGTTTATGTTACGGGTTTGCTTATTTCAAGAAATCTCTAAAGTGATAACTTTAGAGATTTTTTAGGTAGTAAGGATATACTTCTACTATTTTGAGTAATTATCAAAATCATTTTTAGAAGCGTTAGAATAATTTTTTAAAATAACCTTCACATCAATATCCTCCCAAACTTCTTGACTGTGTAAATATTTCATGTAAGATTGAGGATTATTACATCCATTTTGTTTGTTTAATTCAATTACTGCAGGTATTTTCTCATCCTTTTCATTTGATTTGGGGTTTACTGATGATTTAGGGTTTATACCTATAAAATTTTGAAACTTACGTATTAGCTTTTTTAGTTTCGATTTTTCAGTAAATTCATGCACCTTTTTTGCTATAGAATTTATATTTTCCATTTTTTCATTCCTCCAATGTTTATTGATTTTATTTATAAAATACTTAATTTTATAAATTTGATAATAGTTTACATATAACTGCGCAGAGATCTCTTACATATGGAAATTTCATATGTATTTTATTAATTAAATGCAAATAAAAAACCATGGTTTTCCCCATGGTTTTTACATTCACAAAATAGAATATAAGAATACTTGAATGAGTAAACTTAGTATCTATTATAGTACATATAAAAAGGTCATGGGCAAAGACAGTCCATAACCTTTAGTTTCAACAGATTAAGTTAAAAACCTCAAATTAAATTACGCAAGGTAGGACTGTAGTATTTATTTCTGCACATGGATTGTTTTATCCAGACTGATTGTTGATGTCTAATAGTTTTCATTTTACTACCTCCTAATATAATTATTGGCTATTTTTACATATTAATGGATTTTGATATAAATGTCAATACCATATTTGGAAATAGAATGAAATAAATAATAATATTGAATATTAAGTAGGATGTATGGTAGTATGAAATTTAAGAATTAAAAGGAGGTGGCATCATTTATGAAGATTTTAGACAACTACAAAGGACTTCCCAGAAGCGTATATGTTTTGTTTTGGGTGCAAATAGTCAATAAATTTGGAGAATTTGTAATACCATTTCTAACACTATTGCTTACAGAAAAATTAGGGTTTTCTTTTGGCCAAACAGGTATTATAGTTATGACGGCCTCATTAATTTCAATACCGGCTTCCTTTATTGGCGGAAGAGTTGCAGATAAAATAAGTAGAAAAAAATCATATATGTTTGGACAAACATTGGCAGCGTGTTGCATTTTAATTTGTGGTTTTATAAGTAATTCTTCATTAATAGTAGTACTATTAATAGCTTCCTCATTTTTTAATGGATTTGTTAGACCTTCTATGTCTGCAATAATGGCAGATGTATTACCACCAGAAAGAAGACAAGCGGGATCTTCGTTAACTTATATGGGCATTAATATTGGTGTTGCACTTGGACCACTTGTTGCAGGTTTCTTGTTTAACAATTTGCTTCCACTCCTCTTTATAGGAGATGCATTTACCTCCTTTATTGCAGTAGGAATTTTTTATAAATTTATTAAAGAAACAAAGCCTACAAAAGAAACCCTAAGAGAGAATAGCTTTCATGAAAAACATGAAGAAGGAAGTCTAATTAAAGTTTTGTTTAGAAGAACTCAGATTTTAGTGTTTTTGATAATTAATATTATATATAGCATTGTATATACTCAACATAAATTTGCACTTCCCATGATGTTAAATAATATATTTAATAAAAATGGTCCAAGTGTTTTTGGAATTTTAATGAGTGTTAATGCCCTTACAGTAATATTCTTATCCTTCTTTTTAGTACAAGTAACTAAGAAGTTTGATCCGCTTATTAATATAATAGCCGCTGGTGTTTTTTATGCTATAGGCTTTGGTATGATAAGCTTTATAAACTCCTTTCCTTTATTTATTTTATCTACAGTATTTTGGACAGTTGGAGAGATACTAACTGCAACAAACTCTGGAGTGTTTATTGCAAATAATAGTCCTCAAAATTTTAGGGCAAGGTTTAGTGCGGTAAGTAATTTAAGCTATGCATTAGGGAGTGCTATAGGAACTTCGATAATTGGTATGTATATAGACTTTGCTGGAATAAAAGCAGTGTGGCCATTAGTATTTGTGCTATCATGTGTAGCTATTGGGTTTATGGCTATGCTATATTTGTACAGTATTAGGCAGGTTGAAGAAAGTGAAAAACTAGTAGCTAATGATTTATAAAATCAAAAGCTACTAGCTTTCCTAATTTTGTGTTTATTTCTTTTTACCAGGACAATTTCTACTATCTTTAAACCATAAACATTTTGGACAATTAAAACATTTAAGAGGATTCTTGTTCATATAGGCCTTGTTTGACCATTCAGGATCTACAAGATGTCCTCTACCGATAGCTACAAAATCAGCTAAGTTATTTTCTATTAAAAATGAAGCCTGCTGAGGAATTCTAATGCTGTTTACAACAATTACAGGTATCTTTACAACTTTTTTGATTTCTGTTCCAATATAAACTATCCAATTATACGGAAAATCTTTTGGAACTTCAGGAACAACTTCATCTATTATTCCTGCAGAAACATGAAGTAAATCAATTCCTGCAGCTTCAAGGGCTTTTGCAATAATGATGCCTTCTTCAAGATTAGGGGCATTTCCACCCATTCTATAGCCTATGATGAAATCTTTACCTAATTCCTTTTTAATCATTTCAACGATTTCTAAACCAAATCTCATTCTATTTTCAATATTTCCACCATATTCATCAGTTCGATGATTTGTAACAGGAGACATAAATTGATCAATAAGGTATCCATGAGCTCCGTGCAATTCTATCCCATGAAATCCAGCTTTTTTTACTCGGACAGCTGCTTTTAGAAAGGATTCTTGAATTCTTTTTATATCACTTAGAGTCATGGAAACCGCATGTATTCCATCTTTATCATAATCAGAAGGCCCAATGACTAAATTAGTAACATCTTTTGGAGTTTTAAGTCCTGCATGATGAAGTTGAACCAGGCCTAATACCTCATTTTGGTGACAAATATCTGCTATGCTTTTTAAACCCTCGATATGTAAATCACACCATATACCTGGTTGAGTATAAGAAGCAACTCTGCCATCCTTTTCAACTGCATGAGCTTCAACAACTATAACGCCAGCTCCGCCTTTAGCAAGAGCAGTATAATGATCTATATTAGATTTTGTAATATGTCCATTATCAGATGTATATCCAAAACAAACCATCGGTGGAACAACAATTCTATTTTTTATTTTATAATTTTTTATAGTTAATGAATCAAATAAATTACTCATTTTTGACCTCCAGTAAATAAATTCTATGTTTTATTATATCATTTATTTACTGGATAGT
Organism: uncultured Clostridiaceae bacterium; assembly: GCA_963791805.1. GTDB lineage: Bacteria > Bacillota > Clostridia > Clostridiales > Clostridiaceae > JACMJL01. Next base: position 153,195 of record CAWBTU010000003.1, on the reverse strand, counting down.
CGGTTGACAATTCTAATAATTTACGCGTATTAACCAAAATCTAATATTTTTATTACTCCAACCAAGATCCCAAGGAACTTTGTTTCTATCTGAATTATGACAACTTACTAAAGAATAACCCTTGGAATCAGCTCCTGTTACAACAGAAATATGTGTAATATCACCGTTCCTTTCGTAGGCAACAAAATCTCCAGGTAATAAAGAGAAACTTGCTTTATATACTTTTTCGTAACTGCCGTGGGATATAACAGATGCTCTTCCACTATTAGTCATATATATTTTGAATCCATCTGCATTTAACCAAGATCTAGTTGCTCCATTTTTATCATAATTCCAAGAGGAATTCTTTTTATACTTTGCACCTTCATGGAGAATTTGTGATGCGAAATTTGCACAATCTCCTCCTTGAGGATTATAGTCTCTATACTTTTTATTATATTTAAAGCCATATTTTTCTTCACTTGCAGCACCACAAAACTCATCTGCATACTTTACAGCATTTATTCTTCGTTGATTCAAACTTGAAAAATCCCTGACGTTTTGACCTAGTATATATTCCTTTATGGAATCAGCTTTTATATTATCTAAGTTTAAAGAATCACCAAAAGGGTCCTTATACCACTCTTTTGAAATTATCCATATACCATCTTTATTGATTAGTTTTAAGTTATGATAAGTGCCAATTCTTGAGCTGTTTACCGCTTCTGGATGACCTTCATAAACATATTTATATTCAGTTGAACATATTAGATTTATTGAAATATTATTGTCACTTTGCTTTATTCTTCTAATAGAAATGGTTGGAAGGATTTCAGTAAACTTTACGCCCTGCTTTTCTTCCCAATTATGAATATATTTCATTTTTCTTATTTCATATTCATAAGCCCAAGTGCCTAATTTTGTGTCAGTGTCGTAAGTAGAATGTAGCAATTCAGTGTCGCTACTTAGAATTGCTCTGTTTCTGTTCTCAAAAATTTGTTTTACATAATTAGTTATTTCCTCATCGGGAATGTTATCAGCACATATTCCTTTTGTAAACACTATATTTATGAATGAAAACAATAGTATTAATATCAGTATTTTACTTCTCAAAAGTTTCATAATTAATGCTCCTATTATTTTAATGCTTCATTAATTTTATCGATTGTAGACTTCATTAAAACATTATCTAAAGGTAAACCATCATACCATTGATTTTTAGAATCAGGTTTGTCTTTAAAGTATTTGGATTTCATAATAATTTCTGGTCGATATTCAAAGTGCATAATATCAAAATGCCCCCATTTACCGCCCCATATGAAATTGTTTCTCTCAAAGGTTTCTACAATTTCAGGAGGATAAGTACTTAATCGTTTATTTCCATCAGATTTAGAAGACCATTTCCAATAGTCTTTTTTACTAACAGCAAGATCAATTGCAATTCCAAAGGAATGAGGACTTAATTGATTTGTACCAGCAATTATTCGGTAGTTGAAAGTGCCACTACAGGGAAACACACAATTCTTAATCTGATTGTTCCTTTGAGAAAGAGTTACTAGCTCTTTCATAACAGAATACAAGCTAAGAGCCGCATTGTTATTGCCATTAAACTGACAAGATCCATAGCCCCAATTTACATTTTTTAGATTGCCTTCTATAGATTGCTTTGATGATCCATAAGTTTCTTTAAGTAACTCATAAACACGTGAACGCCCTGGATCAAAATTTTCCTCCATTACATTTGTTATAGGTGATAGTGGATAAATTTGTTCTAACATATCCTGTAAATCTGGGTTAGAAAGCTTTTCAGAAGGACTTTTTATTTTTTTATCATCGTATAATAGCTTCTTTCCAGATTTAAGAACCAAGTATACATTTCCATTTTCATTATTTTCAACATGGGAAATATATTCAGGATAGGACATCATTAAGCAAAGCAAATCCTGCTTCATAGTCGTAGAGTACACTGCAGTAGCCTCATCAATTGAAAACTTTTTTTCAGTTGATGCTTTTATTAAATAACTAGGATTAAAGAATAGACATACAAGTGTAAAGGATATAATTAATTTTTTCATTATGCTCATCACCTCTATAAGATATATGGTTGCCTATGATTTAAATTTCTATGTAGGTATTTATTAGCAACTGCCATGGAATTAACCGAACTGTAAAAAATTCATATACTAATTGTAAAATCTAAAATAGGAGAAAGCTGTTATGAAAGGATATGAAATTAACTTATATCCAGCATCTATTAACACTGTTTACGGAGTTAAATGGGTATATATAAATAACAAAGGAGAGATAATACTTAAAGTTAGGTATGATTCTGCTTTAGGTTTCCAAAGCAACGCTGTTGCTATCGTTGGTATAAAAGATTCTTATGGAATTATCGATGTCAAGGGAAACTATATTGTAGAACCTAAATACAGTAGTATTTATGAATTTTCAGAAGGACTTGCAGTTGTAATTGATGAAAAAGGTTTTAGCGTTATTAATGAAGATGGAAGAGTGGTTACTCAAAAATCATATAGCTTTATCGGTAACTATATTGAAAAAAGAGCTTTATTCTCAAGAAGTGATAAGCAAGGAAATTCCTTATATGGTTATTTGGATACTAATGGAAAGGAGGTAATTCCTGCTATATATGAAACTGCAGGTGACTTTAAAAAGGGAAAAGCAGTAGTGAAAATTAAACAAAATGAATTTGCATTGATAGAAACTCATGGTGAAAGAATAAATACTTTTTATTATGCTTATGTTGGAGACTTGGGAGATGGACTGTTAGCTTTTCAAAAAAAAGTTGGAGGTAAATTTGGATATATAGATGAAAAAGGGAACATTGCTATTCCAGAAAGGTATATCATGGCTGGGGCCTTTAGTAAAGGAAGGGCTATAGTAAATATGTCAGACAGCTTTATTAATGAAATTGGACTTATAAATAGAAAAGGTGATTTTGTTATAGCTCCCCACTATAATGATATAAAATTATTAGGGGAAAATCGAGTTGCAGTTGGTAAAGCTATTGATAATAAAAGGCCATACATGGGATCTAAGTATTCAGTTGCAGATATAAACGGGTTCTTTTTTATTGATTTCATGTACAACGACGTTTCTGTATATATGAATGGACTAGCTTCAGCCTATAATAATTATTATACTTTTTTCATTGATATTATTGGAAGAGGAGTAAAACGACTTCCTATTATTGACGGTAGTGGAAATGTTGAAATTCAAGGAACTTTAGTGAAGGCATATGTAGATCAGAGAGTATCATATTTTGATCAATCTGGAAATCTTGTTTGGAAACAAAACTCTGTAATTCCATTGAATAAGTACTATAGTGTTAAAGAGGAGCGGTTTAGACCTAATAAGGACTATTTAGTATATTATCCACAAGTTCAGGGTATAACAAAGGAAGTTATATTGAAAAGTGTTAATAGTAAACTAGCAATGTTATCAAAAGTAAAAGGAATAAATGAAAATGTTCAACTAGATTACAACTATACAGGAAATTTTTCTATAGAGTTTTTCAAAAAGGATTTGCTTGTCTTGCAATTAAATGGCTACGAATATCATTTTGGGGCAGCACATGGGATGCCGAGCAAGGTATATCCTTGTATTAATATAGTTAATGGGAGATTTTATGAATTAAAGGATTTATTTAAAGAAAACAGTAGCTATGTAAAAATTTTAAGTGATATTGTAGGAAAGCAAATCAAAACTGAGTCACAATATTCGTATATATTTCCTAATAGTTATATAGGAATAAAAGCAAATCAACCTTTTTATGTAAAAGAAGATGCCTTGTTTCTTTACTTTTATCCCTATGAAATTGCACCTTTCGCAGCAGGTTTTCCAACTTTTAAAATACCCTATTCACATATTCTTAATATTATCAATATGAATGGAGAATTCTGGAGGAGCTATAATTATATAAAGCCTTAGTAGATATTAACTGGTGTACCTTTAGAAATTATTCCATATAATTCTTTGGCATCATAGCTATACATTCTTATACATCCATGACTTACTGAATGTGTTATAGACCAAGGTGCATCCGTGCCATGTATTCCATATATTCCATAAGGTATGTTAAGTTGCATGAAATGTCCTCCAAATTGTTTTCCCCATAGCCCTTTATTAATAACTTTCCAATGACCTAAAGGTGTAGGTGTGGAAGGCTTTCCAACAGCAACTGGATATTTCTTAATAAAAATACCATTCCTATATAACTTTAAAACTAGTCCTTTTGTATCAATATCAATTCGGTACATTTTGCATCACCTCTTAATATATGATATGAATAAATATTAAATTTGAGATTAAGGATTCTATTTTTGAAGATCACTTATGATATAATAAATAGTATTAAATCGTTGGAAGAAATAAGGAGTGTTTTGTAATGGCTGATTTTAAATTTGATATTATGAAGAATTTAGGAGTTCTTTCTGAAAGTTCAAAAGGAATGAAAAGAGAAGTTAATGTTATAGCATGGAATAATAAACCGGCAAAGGTTGATATTCGTGAATGGGATGAGACTCATGAGAAAATGGGAAAGGGAATTACATTAAATAAAGAGGAATTGATTAAATTAAAAGATTTGCTAAATGAAATAGATATAGATGGGTTAGAAATAAAATAAAAATAGAAAATGCCTGCTAAAAAATTTAGCAGGCATTAGTTTATTAATTAAGTACCACTGTTTCACCAATTTCTATTATTTTTATTGATCCATCATTTATCCTATTCAAGATTGCTACGGTTTCTAAATCTTCATCTTGAGCAAGAATATATGTTTTGTAATGAATTGGGATCATTAAGTTACAGTCCATCATTTTAAACATATCAAAGCTTTGTTCAGGGGAACAGTGCATTTTTAAAAAGTCATCTGGCTTATAGTTTCCTACAGGCATAATTGCCACATCTGCTTTGATTCCATTATATGCGTTAGTATAGGCAGTATCAGCTGATAAAAGAATACTTTTGTCACATCTAGTAATAAAGTAGGAATTACAGTCCTTGAAACCTAATCCAGGATATCTATTACCCTTATGTTCAGCTTTAATACACTTTAACTGTATGTTGGAGTCCTTGTAGCTTTCCCCAGGTCTTAATACTATGATGTTTTTAAAACCTTTCATCTTAAGTCTAGTTTTCAAGCCTCGTGGAACAATAACAATAGCATTTTTGTCGATATCTTTCAGAGCATTATTATTTAAATGATCCATATGCCCGTGGGTTATAAGTAAGTAATCGATGCTTATTTCTTTTAAATCTAGTGAAGGCTTTACTAGTCTTTTGATAAACCCCAAATTGCCAATCATAGGATCAGTAACTAGAATTTTTCCTTCTAAATTTATAACAGTAGTTGCATGTCCAACCCAATGAATAGAATTATTTACTATTGCATCATTTTGTGGAGTTAGAACTGGCTTGTTATAGACATTAAAATTTCTTCTATTTAAATGATACATGTAACTAAATATTTTTAAAAAGTGTGGAACCTCCATAAAATTACCTTACCTTCAATTTTATTTTTTCTCGGATTTCAACAATTGATTTCCTAAGTTTTTTGGAACTAAGATGAGGAAAGGCATTAAAAAGTCTAGAATAACGTGAAGCAATTCTATTAACAATAGAATCATATCTTTCTTTAAGTTCCTTAGGTATATTATCAATGACTTCTCTCTTATTCCAAAAGTCTCTCGAGAAGAAATCAGATTCAGCAATTCTATCCTTTGATTTATTCCCAACTAAAGTTACTTTATCGTATGCAATTTCTTTAAGATTTAGTATGGTACTTTTTATTTCTGTAGAAATATCTTCAAGTTGTATAAATAGTCGCTTAAGCTCTAGTAAAGTATTCAAAGTCATAATAGCGTCAAGTGCAAAATAAATGATTAGTAGATAAAATAGTATATATGACGCATTTGAATCTATAAGGCTTGTCATAAAGGTGCTCAAAATTGGTTGCAAAATTTTTATTAAAAATACACCAACTAATCCCCAATAGAAAGAAAACAATAAGCAAATTCTTCCTTTAAGATTAAGAGGTCTGTTGCTATAATCCCACCATTTTGTATCAAAAAGTGCTTCAAGGACAAATCCAGTAATATATTCAATTATTGAAGCTCCTAAGAAACATACTATATAAAGCTTTATATAATTTCCATCTATATTTTCAGCTAGCATTATTATTGATACGGCAGTAAAGCCATACATGGGGCAGAAGGGTCCAAATAGAAAGCCTCTATTAACGAAATGTTTAGCTCTATAAGTAGCAAAAGTTGTTTCTAAGCACCAACCTAAAAAGGAATATAGTGAAAAATATAGTAGTATATAAACTAACGAGTAGTCAAAAATTTTTAAATTTGCAATCATAAATATCTCCTGAAAAATTGATTTTGTTTATAACACTATACATTTTATCATTTTTGCTTTGTTTGTTCAAAGATATTTGAAATTAAATTTTTTTGAAATAATTGCATTAGTACAAAAAGGTTTTGTATAATTAGAGTCAAACAAGTTGAAAAAAGAATAATAAATCTAAGTGAGATGAGGATAAAAATTATGATTGATAGAAAAAAGCACATACCTTTATATATCCAACTAAAGGATGATTTAATAGAAAAGATAAAAAGTGAAATGTGGGGAGTAGAATGTCAGATTCCAACGGAGAAGGCTTTAATGGAGGAGTATGGTGTTGGAAGAGCCACTGTTAGAGAATCATTATCTCATTTAGTTAACGAGGGATATCTATATAAGAAACATGGAATAGGCACCTTTGTTGCAAAAAAGCAGTCCTCATTAGGATTTGAACCACTGATTAGCTTAACCTATTATCTTAAGGACAAAGGGGTGCTTCCTCACAATGTGGTAGAAGAAAAAGCTATGATTAATCCAGATAAAAAGTTTTTGTCAAAGCTAAAATGGCAAACTCCAAAACCTTGTTGCTATCTTAAAAGAATTAGATATGCAGAGAATACGCCCATTGCTATAGAAAAATCCTATTTTTCTGAAGAATTTAAAGCCATAGAAAATAATTTTGATTTAAGTGGTTCTATAGCAAAAATTATATTAGAAGAACTAAAAGTAACTATTAGGAAAGTAGAGCAGGTAATAGTATCAAGAGTTCCAACTAAAGAAGAACAAAATATTTTAAACATTGATGAAAATACTCTTGTATTAGATTTAGAGAGATGGATTTTTATTGAGGATAACAAAGAACCTGCATATTATTTAAACTTTATAATTCTAGGAAATATCTACACATTAACTCTCGATAACATATAAATAATGAAGGTCTCAAAATAGATTTAAGATTGTAAGGTCTTTTAAATTATTTTGAGACTTTTTTAATATCCAATTATTTTAGTATCTCTTGCAAAATCTAATCATATTATATATAATGAGGTTAAGATGTCCGAACATCCTAATAAGAGGTGAAGTTATGAGTAAAATAGTAAAAACTGAAAAGCTTCTAAGAAATCAAATTGGGCAAGAAATATTTTGTAAAGAATGGCACTCTTCAATAGAGCTTGAGGGTGTTGTTAAAGACTGGGACGATGTGATTAAAGCCGGAAAACTTGCAGCTAAAAGAGGCTACAAGGGTGTAGTAAACAAGTTGGAGGTAGAAGGATTAATTTTACCAGCAATGAAAAAACCTACTTTGGTTGATAATGCACTTCAAAACAAAAAGGTTGATGTATTAATAATTGGAGGAGGTATTATTGGTTGTTCTATTGCTAGAGAATTATCTAAATGGAATATTTCAGTGTTGCTATTAGATAAAGAATGTGACCTAGCAATGAATACTTCTTCAAGAAATGACGGAATGGTTCACCCTGGAGTTGAGCCAAAACCAGGATCCAAAAGGGCCTTTTTTAATGTTAAGGGTAATGAGTTATATACACAAGTAGCAAAGGAACTTGATTTTCCCTTTGAAAGATGTGGATCAAATATTCTTTTTGATAAAAAGTGGGTAAAGTTTGGATATCCATTAGTTAAAGCAAGGGCAAAACTTAATGGAGTCAAAGGTATGAGTTTCTTATCTGGTGATGAGGTCAGAAAATTAGAGCCTAATATTATGGATAATATAGTAGGAGCATTGCATTTTGCTTCAACAGGTATCCTTTCTCCATACAAAACTACAATCGCATATGCTGAAAATGCAGTGGAAAATGGTGTAGAAGTATCACTTAACACAGTGGTTTTATCAATTGAAAAAGAAAAGGAAAAAATACATTCAGTTACTACTAATAGAGGTGAAATTTATCCCCAATTAGTAATTAATGCAGCTGGTGTATTTGCAGATGAAATAGCAAATATGGCTGGAGATCAATTTTTCACAATACACCCTAGAAAGGGAGAAATCATCTTCCTAGATAAAAAAGTAGGCAAGTATATTAATGGAGTAGTTGCTAAACCTTCATTAAGTTTAGCTAAAGGTGACACTAAAGGTGGTGGAGTTGTTAAGACAACAGAGGGTAATGTACTTTTAGGACCAGATGCTTATGAACAGCCCTATAAAGAAGATTACACTACTAATAAAGAAAACTTGGACAAGATTATTGAAAAGCAGTTACCGATTATTCCAAAGTTCAAGCCTTCAGATATCATTACTTATTGTGCTGGAACAAGAGCAGCTACATATGAAGAGGATTTTATTATAGAAAAATCCGAATATGTTGATAATCTTGTGTATGCAGCGGGAATTCAGTCACCAGGTGTAGCATCTGCTCCAGCAATCTCTCTAGAAATAGAGAAAATCACTTTAGGTATTTTGAAAAAGCAGATGAAAATAACCATGAAAAATAACTGGAATCCTTTTAGAAAGTCCATACCTCAATTGGCTACTATGGATTTAGAAGAAAGAAGCAGATTAATTAAGAAAAGACCTGATTATGGAATTATCCTTTGTAGGTGTGAGGAAATAAGCAAAGGTGAAATTGTAGACGCACTAAATTCTCCTATTCCAGTAGATACTGCAGATGGAGTTAAAAGAAGAGTAAGAACTGGTGGCGGAAGGTGTCAAGGTGGATTCTGTCTACCTCTTGTAATGGAAGTTATTGCAGAAGAAAAAGCTAAAGATATGTGCAATATCACAAAGAAGGGTATTGGATCAGAGATACTTGTAGAGCAGACTAAGGTGCCAGGAGGTGAAATTCATGGAGGAGAAGCTTAATAATAGTAAGTATGATGTTGTTATAATAGGAGCTGGACCGGCAGGACTTGCAGCAGGAGTATCTGCTTTTGATAAAGGAGCAAATACTTTAATTGTAGAGAGAGAAAGCAGACCTGGCGGAATATTAAAACAATGTATCCATGATGGGTTTGGTCTTATAACATTTAAGGAAAAACTAAGTGGTCCAGAGTACGCAGGCAGATACATTAAAGAAGTTAAAAACAGAAATATTCCTTTACTAACTTCTACCTTTGTAACAAAAATAGAGAAAATTGAAGAAGGCTTTAAAATATTTCTAGTAAATTCTGAGCAAGGTGTATTTGAGATAATTTCAAAAACTATTATTCTTGCCAGTGGATGCAGGGAAAGAACAGCTAAACAGGTTCTAATAACAGGAACAAGACCAGCTGGAGTTTTAACAGCAGGTACAGCACAATATTTTGTTAATGTATTAGGATATTTGCCTTGTAAAAAGTGTGTTATTTTAGGAAGTGGTGACATAGGACTAATTATGGCACGAAGACTAACTTTAGAAGGCTCAGAAGTACTTGGCGTATATGAAGCAAAAAATAGTCCATCAGGGTTAAGCAGAAATATAGCTCAATGTCTTGAAGATTATTCAATTCCTTTGCATTTATCACATACTATTACTAAAATTATTGGAGCAGATAGAGTTAAGGCAGTTGAAATTTCAAAAGTTGATGAAAAAATGCAACCTATCGCTGGCACTGAGGAAATAGTTGAATGTGATGGAGTAATACTTTCTGTAGGATTAATACCAGAAAATGAGTTAGCAGAGAGTTTAGAAATAACTATGGACAATAGTACTAAAGGACCTAAAATAGATGAAAACTTTATGACAAGTGTTGAGGGAGTTTTTTCCTGTGGAAATGCTCTTCATGTAAATGATTTAGTGGATTATGTTTCTGAAAGCGGAGCACTAGCTGGTGTAGCTGCTGCAGAGTACTCCTACATTAAAGATAAAGATGAATACATTAATATTGAAGCCTCAAATGAAGATTTTTTATATGTAGTTCCTCAAAGAATAAGCAGAATACTAAGTAATAAAAAAGTTACTATTTATTTTAGAAGCAAAAAAAATGAGAATAAGGTAAGTGTAAAACTTATGTACAATAATAATTCTATATTCTCTAGAACTTATATGAAATTAAAACCACCTGAAATGGAGAGAATAGAACTAGATTTAAGTGAACTAATTAATGAAGAAGAGTTAATGTATAATATTAAACTTATAATGAGTAGGTGACGTTAAGGGGGGATTAGAGTGAAGCAGATAACCTGTATAGTTTGCCCTAACGGTTGCGAGATGGATGTAGAGCCTGAAGGCGAAGGGTATAAGATTTCTGGGAACCAATGTATTAGGGGAAAAGAATATGTTGTAAATGAAATGATTTGTCCTAAGAGAAGTATTTGTTCTACCGTGAAAACAATATATAAGGAACTGCCAAGATTGCCAGTTAGAACAGATAAAGACATTAATCTTAGTGATATATTTCCTGTAATGAAGGAAATAAACAAGGTAGAGCTTAATCATCCTATTCATAGTGGTGATATTGTTATTGAGGATGTTTTAAATACTGGAGTTAATATTATTGCAACTTCAGATATGTACGAATTATTAGAGGTGAAGCAGATATGAGCAAGGAATATGTTTTAGCTATAGATTGTGGTACTCAAAGTGTTAGGGCTCTGATTTACGACAAAAAAGGAGAACTAATAGGGAAGAATAAGATAGAGTTTGAACCATACTATTCACAATTTCCAGGCTGGGCTGAACAGGATCCAGAGGTGTATTGGGATAGCACATGTAAGGCTTGTAAAGGATTACAAGCTGATTTACCAAATGAGTGGGCAGAAATAATGGGAGTTACCCTTACAACCCAAAGAGATACAGGCATTAATGTAGACAAGTCAGGTAAGACTTTAAGGCCAGCTATTATATGGCTTGATCAAAGGATGGCTACTTGTGCTGAGCCTCTTAAATTTAAACATAAGGTTGTATTTTCAGCAATTGGTATGAAAAGAGCTTCTGATATTACAAGAAAGAAGAGCAAATGTAATTGGATAAGAGAAAACCAACCTACAATTTGGAATGAAACATATAAATATTTATTGCTTTCAGGATATTTAACTTATAAATTAACAGGAAAGATGGTAGACTCAATTGCAAGTCAAATTGGACATGTACCCTTTGATTATAAGAACAAATGTTGGATTGAATCTGAAGATAACATTAAATGGGGACTCTTTGGAATAGGTAAAGAAAAACTTCCAGAGCTAGTTGAACCGGGCAAAATAATTGGACAAATTACTAAAGAAGTTTCAGAAATTACAGGTATTCCAGAGGGAATTCCATTTATTGCAGCTGGCTCAGACAAGGGCTGTGAGACTTTGGGAACTGGATGTATTGGAACAGATAGTGCAAGTCTAAGTTTTGGTACTACTGCTACAGTTCAAACTACTTCAAAGAAATATATTGAACCAATAAAATTTATGCCAGCCTATCCTGCAGTAATGCCTGGATGCTATAACCCTGAGGTAGAAATATTCAGAGGATATTGGATGATTAGTTGGTTTAAAAAAGAGTTTGGTATAAGAGAAGTTGTAGAAGCTGAAGAAAGAGGAGTTTCAGCGGAAAGTATTCTAAATGAGAGATTAAATGAAGTTCCTCCAGGTTCCCAAGGTCTAATGCTTCAACCATTTTGGGGAGCAGGGTTAAAGATACCAGAAGCTAAGGGAGCAATAATTGGATTTGGAGATGTTCATACAAGGGCTCATATTTATAGATCAATTATTGAAGGAATTAACTATGGACTTATTGAAGGTGTAGAACAAATTGAAGCTAAAACAAAAGTGAAAGTTAAGAAAATAATGGTTTCTGGTGGAGGTTCTCAGAGTGATGCTATATGCCAAATAACCGCAGATATGTTTAATAGACCTGTTTATAAAGGCGAAACCTATGAAAGTTCAGGACTTGGTGCAGCCATAGTAGGCTTTGTTGGATTAGGAGTATATGATTCCTATGAGGAAGCTGTTAATAATATGGTTAGGTATAGCGATACTTTTCAGCCTAACAAGGACAATGCAGTAATATATGATAAATTATATAATAAAGTGTATAAAAATATATACCCTAAGTTGCAGGGACTTTATAAGGAAATTCAAGATATAACAAAATATCCAGAGATATAATAAGGAGGAAAAAACATGGCAAAGAAAAAAAACCAATTTGTACCTAAGTGGTGTGAGGAAGCTCCACCAGAAGGCTCTTATAGATCAATATTAAAATGGGGTGATCCAAAAGAGTTTAAGCACCCAAATGATAGACTATATGCTTTAATGAAAAAGACTTTTAATATGACAGATGAGGACTTTAAAAAGACTGAAAAGATGGGACTAGAAAAGGTTAACTATGACAAGTCTATCAAACTTACAAAAGAGCAGGTTCAAAAGTTTATTAGCATCTTAGGTGAAGAAAATGTAAAACAAGATGAGTATTCAAGACTTCAAATTGCTTATGGAAAAACCATGATAGATTTAATGAGGCTTAGAGAAGGTATTGTGGAAAATGTGCCTGATATAGTACTTCATCCAAGGACTAAAGATGATATTATAAACATAGTTAACTATTGTAATGAACAAAAAATAGCAGTGTACATTTACGGTGGAGGTTCCTCTGTTACACGAGGAGTTGAATGTATGCTTGGTGGAGTATCTCTTGATATGAGAGTTCACATGAATAAAGTAATTAAATTTAATGAAAAGAATCAGACAATAACTGTAGAGGCTGGTATGTCAGGTCCTAAACTTGAGGAAACATTAAATTCAGCTCAAAAGCTTTTTAATGCAAAGAGAGCTTATACCTGTGGACATTTCCCACAATCCTTTGAATTTTCAGCTGTAGGTGGATGGGTAGTAACAAGAGGAGCAGGACAGAATTCAACATATTTTGGTAACATTGCGGATATGGTAATTTGTCAGGAGTATGTGACACCTGCCGGAATAATTAAAACTGAGGAATTCGCAGCAGCTGCAACTGGTCCATCAATTGATGAAATAATGATGGGAAGTGAAGGTGCATATGGAGTTTTAGTTTCCTGCACTTTAAAGATTTTCAGATATATGCCTGAAAATCAAAGAAAATTCAGTTACATTTTTAAAGATTGGGAAACAGCTAGAGAAGCTGCACGAGAAATAATGCAAGGACAATTCGGATATCCTTCTGTATTTAGATTATCTGATCCAGAAGAAACAGATATTGCTCTTAAATTATATGGAGTAGAAGGTACTATAATAGATAAAATGATGGCTATGAAGGGATATAAACCTGGTGAAAGGTGTATGTTCTTAGGATTCACAGATGGAGAAGCTGCTTTTACAAAGGTTGTAAAGAAGAAGGTTCATAAAATATGTAAACAGTATGGTGCCATGTATACAACTGGTTTTGTAACAAAAGGTTGGGAAAAGGGAAGATTTAAAGACCCTTACATGAGAGAAGACCTTCAAGACTATGGAATTATGACTGATACTTTAGAGTGTTCAGTTACTTGGGAAAGTATGCAAGCAGTACATGAAGGTGTAAGAAAGTATTGTAAAAGTAGACCCAATACTATTTGTATGACACATATGTCTCATGTATATCCACAAGGGGCAAACTTATATTTTATATTTATAGCTAAAATTAATGAAATAGATGAATACTTAGATTATCAGTATGGTATATTAGATAACATTCAAAAGTATGGAGCTGCTATGAGCCATCATCATGGAATTGGAAAAATGACTGCTCCATGGCTTGAAGATCAATTAGGTAAAAATCAAATAGAAGTTTTCAGAGCATTAAAGAAGCATTTTGATCCTAATAATATAATGAATCCAGGTGGTACTATAGCATTAGATTTACCTGATAATAAGAAGAGAGTAAGGAAATACTAGCATTGTTAGAAAACAAATCTGTATTTTAAATGCATACTTGCGTATGATAACACGGGACACTCTTCAACTTCGAAGTTACATTAATAACAGAAGAGTGTTCTGCTCTTATTCAAAAGTAATGATAATGTAAGACTAAGTAAAAAAATCTAGCGAATATAGCTAGATTTTTTTATTTATCATTTTAAACATTTCTTCAAAACTTCAATATAAGCTTTCATATATTCAGGAAGCTCATCAGGTTTTCGACTTGAAATTATGTTGTATCAACAACACCAGCCTCATCAATCCAAGTTGCTCTAGCGTTTTGCATATCGTCCTTAATTCTTGGAGTACTTGTAACATTTTTCCCTGAAAGTATATTAGCTGAAATCAAAGCCCAGCCAGCATGATAAATCTGGCCTATTGGTTTATTATGTTCATTCATATATCCAACCATTTGTAGGGCATCTGGATATATTCTTATTTTATCAGGAGCCTAGCCACCAGGAACTAGAAGAGCATCGTAATCTTCTATTTTAATATCTTTAAAACCAAAATCAGAAACTGCGAATACACCATAATTCTAAATCTACAAAACCATCTTCTACAAAAATTAAGACTTTAACGTATTTTTTGGGCATAGGAATACACCTCCAAATTTTTGTTTGATTTTTATAGAATTTATTTATATTAATTATAATATTATCAAAAGCATTGTAAACATAAGAAGCAAAATAACTTATAAATAAATTAATTTGAAGCGAACAATGATATAATTAGCATAGTAAAACAGAACATAAATATCGATACTTGGAAATCAAATATTCATAGCGATGCAATAGATACATGAAATATAAATATTAATATTAACAATGGCTGAGAAAACGTTGTAGAGGGAGTCGATATTAATTGGATAAATATATAGAACTTGTAGATGTCATGAAAAATTATAAAATGGGTGAAGTTGAGATCAAGGCCTTAGACGGGATTTCATTATCAATTGATAAAGGGGAATTTGTTGTAGTTGCAGGACCAAGTGGAGCGGGTAAAAGTACAGTTTTAAATATACTTGGAGGAATGGACTTTTCAAGCGGTGGACAAATAATAGTTGATGGTAATGAAATAAGCAAATATTCTTCAAAACAATTAACCTCATATAGAAGGCATGATATAGGATTTGTTTTTCAATTCTACAACCTAGTTCAAAATCTTACTGCAATTGAAAACGTAGAATTAGCTACTCAAATATGTGAAAATCCTCTTGACCCAGAGACGGTATTAGAACAGGTTGGATTAAGTGATCGTAGAAATAATTTTCCAGCTCAATTATCAGGCGGTGAACAGCAAAGAGTTTCTATAGCAAGAGCCTTAGCAAAAAATCCTAAGTTATTATTATGCGATGAACCAACAGGAGCTTTAGACTATAATACTGGAAAATCAATATTAAAATTATTACAGGACACCTGCAGGGATTCTGGAATGACAGTAGTAGTTATTACTCATAATTTGGCTATTGCACCAATGGCTGATAAAGTTATTAAAGTCAAAAATGGTAAGGTTAGTAGTATTACTATAAACGAAAATCCAATCCCAGTAGAGAGGATTGAATGGTGATGAGAAAGAAGGCTTTTAATAAAAATCTATTAAGAGAAATAAAAAAATCAAAATCAAGATTTTTTTCTATTTTCATTATTGTAGCAATTGGGGTAGCGTTTTTTGCAGGAGTTAGAGCCACAAGTCCAGACATGCTTATAACAGGAAATAAATATTTAAAAGACAATAACTTTGCTGACTTAAGCATTTTGTCTTATAGGGGTTTTAGTGATAAAGATATAGAAAATATAAAAAAAATAAAGGGAGTTAAGGCTGTAACCTCAGGGTATAATTTTGATGCTATGGCAATATATAAAGATAGCGGAAAACCCGTGGTAGTAAATTCCTACAAAATAGGAGGTCAGAATGTAAACAAGCTTATTCTTGTTGAAGGAAGATTGCCTAGAGATGAGGATGAATGTGTTACTGAAAAGGAATATTTAAAAAGCCAACATGTTAAGATAGGAGAGTCAGTTGAACTTAAAACGTCTTTTGGAACTAAAAAGTTTAAAATAGTAGGTACAACAAATAGTCCAAGATTTATAAACAATTACGATAGAGGAAAGAATTCTTTAGGTAATGGAAGAACAGTTGCGTTTTTTCAAATAGGAGAAAAATCTTCAGTAGAACTATCAATTCCACCAGCACCAGGCATTGATAGAAATAAAGTTTATGGTGAATTATTAGTGCAAATTGATGGTGCAAAAAATAAAAATATTTTTTTTAGCGAGTACAAAGATATAATTATGCCCTTTAAAGAAAAAATTCAAAACCTTGGTAAGCTTAACAATCCTCAAGGTTGGATTGTTCAAGATACCGATGATAATAATAGCATTAGCGGATACAAGAGCAATTCTGACAGAATAGGAGCCATAGGTACGGTATTTCCTTTATTTTTCTTTATTATTGCTACCCTTGTTTGTTTAACTAGCATGACTAGGATGGTAGAAGAGCAAAGGACTCAAATTGGATCACTTAAGGCATTAGGATATAGTAAGCGTATAATTATCTCAGAGTATTTTTTATATTCTTTGTGGGCAAGTATTGGAGGAAGTATTGTTGGGGCTTTAATAGGCTTTAAGCTTTTCCCTACAGTTATCTTTAATGCGTACAGAATAATGTATAACCTGCCACCTATTACAGCACCCTTTAATTCTAATCTTGCTATTACATCTACAATTGTGGCAGTTGTATGTACTACCTTAGCAGCTATATTTGCATGCATAAAAGAACTAGTTGCAGTACCAGCAGAGCTTATGAGACCTAAAGCACCAAAAGCAGGAAAACGAATTTTTCTTGAACGAATAAGCTTTGTATGGAAACGAATGTCCTTTACTAAAAAGGTTACAGCTAGAAATATTTTAAGGTACAAAAAGAGATTCTTTATGACCATAATAGGAATAGCAGGGTGTACAGCTTTATTATTGACTGGTTTTGGTCTTAGAAATTCTATATTGTCTATTACGGATAAGCAATTTAATGAAATTTATTCTTATAATATGATGGCTTTTTTTAGTCAGCCAACTTCAGATACTAAAGAAATTGAAAATTTTAAAAAGCAAATTGAAGGCTATAAAGAAATTAATAAATCATTGGTAATGACACAAAAACCTATATATGTAAACAATAAAAGCAAAATTGGAACAGTGTATTTGATGGTTCCAGAAAACAATCTAGCCTTGAATAGTTTTATTCATTTAAAATCAGAAGCTGGTCAAGTTAATATGTCCGATAATGGGGTTATAATAACAAAGAAGCTATCGAAATTCTTACATGCTAGTAAAGGCGATAGTATTAACATAACTTTAGGCGAAAAAGTTGTTCGGGCTAAGGTAAGTGATGTTACGGAACAATATGTAGGTCACTACGTGTATATGTCCCCTAAATATTATCAACAATTGTTTAAGGAACCTACCCAATATAATGGATTTATTTCTATAATAAATAATAAAAGTAGAGCAGCAGAAGATTCATTATCTACAGATTTGATGAAAAAAAAGACAGTAAATTATGTTAGCTTCACAACTAGCATTAGTGATGATTTTAGGAAAAGTATGAACGGTATGAATTCAGTAATCTGGGTATTAATAATTTCCGCAGCTGCACTTGCCTTTGTTGTAATGTTTAATTTAACCTCAATAAATATTAATGAAAGAATACGTGAACTTGCTACAATAAAGGTATTAGGCTTCTATGATAAAGAAGTTGCCGAATATATTTTTAGAGAGAATATGATTTTATCTATACTTGGAACTTTATTTGGACTAGTATTAGGGCTTGGACTTCATAGATATGTAGTTATAACTTCAGAAATAGAAATGGTTATGTTTGTGCGTTCCATAAAGCTACCTAGTTTTATTTACTCTGCAGTGCTTACAATAATATTTGCAGGGTTAGTAAATGTGGTTATGTATAAAAGAATTAAAAATATTGATATGGTTGAATCCTTAAAAAGTGGAGAATAATTTCTAGGGTATTTAGATTAAAAGAAAATCGCCCAAGAAAACTCGGGACACTCTTCAACTTGGAAGGCTATCTATTAAGAGAAGAGAGTCCCTCCGCCTGCAGAAGATAAAAATGAAAAATTATAATACAGATATAATCAAATAAAACAAAGGAACAATATGATATTTTGTAATGAGAGATATGTAGTTGCAATAAGAAGGACTATTTCTATGAAGAAAATAGCATATTGTTTCTTAGAGTTGAATTTTATATAATAAGATGTGGAGAAATTTGTTAAAGAATACTGGGCAAACTCTTTGCCTTTGAAGTTTATCTATAAAGAGAAGTGTTTCTCCCCTGCAAAAGATAAAAGTTGACATGCTTATGATATACAGAACAAGATATATGGGATAAGAAGGAAAGAAGGAGTAAAATGAGTAATAAAATTTTATTTACACCTAATAAGATAAACAAATTAGAGATTAAAAACAGAATAATAATGTCAGCTATGCATCTTGGGTACTCAGAAGACAAGGAAGTATCTCAAAAGGGCATAGAATTTTATAGAGCAAGAGCTAAAGGTGGAGCAGGCGCAATTGTAATTGTTGCGGCTATTAATGAAATGGCAGGCCCTCCTAATATGCATTTTGCAAGCGAAGATAAATACATAAAGGGACTTTCAGCTTTAGCTGGAGCAGTACAAGAATATGATACAAAATTATTTGTTCAGTTATTTCACTGTGGAAGAAATGGAGTTTCATTTATTTTGGGAGGTAAGGACCCATTAGCACCATCTCCAGTTCCATCTCCAATTTACAAAGAAACACCAAGGGAAATGACCATGGAAGACATAAAAGCAACAATAAAAGACTTTGGTGATGCAGCTGTTAGATGTAAAAAAGCGGGAGTAGATGGAGTAGAAGTAAGCTGTAGTGCAGGATACCTACTAACTCAATTTTTATCACCTTTAACTAATTTAAGAACGGATGAGTATGGTGGTTCAAAAGAGAATAGAATGAGATTCCCAAAGGAAGTCATTGAAGAAGTAAGGGAAAGAGTTGGACAAGATTACCCTGTGATATTACGTATTTCAGGAAGTGATATGATGCCTGGGGGTTATGGCGTAGATTTTATGCAGGAGTTTTGTAGTTCTTTAAAACCAGGATTAATTGATGCTATAAATGTTACTGGAGGATGGCATGAATCACCGGTTCCGCAAATTACTTCACATGTACCAGAAGGTGGATATGCTGTGCTTGCTGAAGCAATAAAAAGAGTTGTTGATATACCTGTTATAGCAAGTAATAGAATAAATAATGGCGAGGTTGCAGAAAAAATTCTTCAAAGAGGTTTAGCAGACTTTGTTGGTGTTGCACGTGGTTTCTTAACAGATGCTGAATTTGCTAATAAGGTTCGAGATGGTAAGAAATATAGGAGATGTGTTGCTTGTAATAGAGGTTGCATTGAAAATGTATTAAAAGGTATGGATGCTAGGTGTGCTTACAATCCTGAAGTTGGTTATGAAGGTCAAAATGTGAAAAAAAATGATACTAATAAGAAAGTACTTGTAATCGGAGCAGGTCCAGCAGGAATGCAAGCTGCTAAGAGCGCAGCACTTGATGGTCATGATGTAATACTTTGCACCAAGGACAATGAAATAGGAGGAGCGCTTTCTATAGCAGCAATACCTCCACACAAACAAGGAATTGCAAAATTCATTGACACTATGAAAGAAGAATTATATGAGCTTAAAATCACTTTAAAGCTTAATACTAATGCCAATGGGGAATATATCAAGAGGATTGACCCTGATTATGTAGTAGTAGCAACAGGAAGTATACCAATAATACCTAATATTGAAGGTATTCAGTCTGCTAACTTTTATACTGCAGAGGATGTACTTTGTGCAGAAAAAAATATTCTTGAAAAAATAAGGAAAGGAAAAACCTTTATAATAGGGGGGTCCTCAGTTGGACTAGAAACTGCACATTTTATTGCGCAGCAAGCATATTTAGATAATGCGTCAATGGATTTTATCAATACGTTTTTAAGTAAAGAATTGAAGAATAACGTAATAAATCCAATAGATATTACTGTTGTAGAAATGCAGAAAAAGATAGGCAAAGACCTAGGTGGTTCCAAATGGATACTTTTAAATGAGCTAAAGGAACTTGGTATTAAAATGATGCCAGATACTAAAGTAGTAGCTGTTAGTAATAGAAGTATTTCAATAGTTGATAGTCAAGGTGAACAGAATCTACCAGCGGACACTATTATATTAGCAGCAGGCTACAAATCTAATAGTGGAGAACTTGTAGATTATCTTGTGGAAAATAGTATTCCTTATTCAATTATAGGTGATGCTAAGAAACCAAGAAATATTATGGAAGCTATAGCAGAGGGATATAAGGTGAAAAAGAAAATTTAAGCTTAGTATTGAAAGAATTAGCTATAGAAAATAAACTTTATAGGCATATGAAAATATGCCTTTTAAAGGTTCCTTTAGATATGGTACATCTGTCCTCAATATTGAATCCAGCAGAAAGAACTTCTCGCTCCATATCTTCTAAAGTAATAAGAACCATTTTATTAGCTATTTTTCTGGTTCCCAATATAATAGCTAACTGATCTTCAGTAGAAATTTGTGTGGATAGACCATATGGAAGGTCAACTATTGCTACATCAAATTTATCTTTTATATTAGTCATATTATCAACTGTCACAATATCAGTATATCCGAAGAACTTGAGATTTTTTTTAGCATTTTCACCAATATAGGGATTTAGTTCATACCCTTTAATATCGATACCTAAAGAAAGAGCTTCAATTAAAACAGTTCCTATACCACAGCATGGGTCTATGACCTTTGAAATTAAATTGTTTCCCACGGCTATATTAACTAGAGCTCTTGAAACATTAACTTTAAGGGCATTGCAATATGAAAATGGTTTTTTATTATGTGATAGCCAATCAGATGTATTTGACTCGCACTTACCAAAGATCCATTGATTTTCTAGGTTTGTTATACCATATGTGGTTTGAGGATTCTTGAAATCAGCTTCGCCTAATATGCATAGGCCAATTGCACGTTCTATATTCCTTCTTTGGTGAAAGCCCATTTCTTCAATAGTATTATCTACATAAACAACCTTGTAATTTAATCCGAACAATTTATCAGATTGGATTTTATCAAGAATGCATTGCATAGAGTCGCCAGTGTAGATAATATCTATACATTTTTTAATAAACGGACTTCTTGAAGGATCTACATGAATATCAGAAAAAAAATACTTTTGATGGGGATATATATTAAACAGATATTTTATTTCCATTTTGCTTAAGGATTCTTCATCCTCAGAATAATTTGAGGTATACAAGTATTGTTTTTTTGGTAGATTAGACATCAAAACACTTCCTTATGAATAATAAATATAGAAAAAATAAGGGAAAGCCTATCCGGCTTTCCCCCTTGTTATTTTCTATTAAAAAAGAAATCATATAAAAAGACTATAACGGCTACGACAAGTAATAAATTAATTAGTTTTCCAGCAAAATGAAGAAGTAATCCTAAAAGCCAAAAAAACACTACAATTCCGCCTATTAAACGTAGAAGCTTCATTTCAATTCCTCGCTTTCATTTGTTAATCTAACTGAACAATTTTAATATTATAAATTAAACTCTTTTAAAAGTAACTCAATGCCCTCTTTTTGGGCTAACAATGGACTAATTGATTCGTCATTGTTTAAATTATCAATTAAGTTTGCTATGAAACAGGACATATCAACGGGATGAAACCATTCGGCTGATTTTGCTACTTCAGGAACATATGCTAAATTTGTAGAGTAGATTTTCTTGAACAAACCACTCTTATAATATGCATCAAACTTTTCTATGCCATCAGTAAAAAGTGCAAAAGTTGCTGCAATATATATGTTTTTAGCTTTACGAACTTTAAGTTCTTTTGCAATATCAAATATTGATTCGCCAGTTGCAATCATATCGTCGATAATAAGAACGTCTTGTCCTTCAATATCTCTACCGATATATTCATGTTGGACAATTGGATTTGTACCTTTTACAATCCTAGAGTGATCACGTCTTTTATAAAAAAGCCCGACATCTAATCCTAATATGCCAGCATAGTATATTGCTCTATCCATAGCACCTGTATCAGGACTAACCACTAGCATTTTAGACTTGTCTAGAATTAGTTCTTTTTCATTTTCTATAAATGCTTTAATAATCTCGTATGTTGGATATATATTGTCAAAGGAAATCAGAGGGATAGCATTTTGAACGTTTGGATCATGTACATCAAATGTAATTATATTCTGAACTCCTAGTCTTTCTAACTCTTGCAAGGCTATGGCACAGTCTAAAGATTCTCTTCCTTTTCTTCTATGCTGTCTGCTTGCATAGAGAAGAGGCATTATAACTGTAATTCTTCTAGCTTTACCACTAATAGCAGATAATACTCTTTTTATATCCTGAAAATGTTCATCTGGTCCTTTGTGGTTCTTAAAGCCATACATATCATAAGTGCAACTATAATTGCTGACGTCACATAGAATATATATATCTTTTCCTCTTGCAGTATCTTCTAATTTGATTTTCCCTTCTCCGTTTGAGAACCTTACTTCTTGTACAGGTATTAAATAGGTATCTTCATTACATTCATCGTTTATAGGCTGTTCTTTTTTTTGCATTAAATGATAATTAATATTATTCCCTAAATCAGCACAACTTTCTAATGCAATTACGCCTAATTGTCCAAAGGGAATTCTTTTAGTTGAATAGGAATTCATCAGTCCACTGCTCCTTTATTACTATAGAAAATTTTTTACATTACAAATTAATTTTAAAGATAAATTATGAATATGTCAATGTAATTGCGTATTATATATGTATTTTTGTGAAGAATGTTCGGATGTTTTGTAATAATTTAATAAATATTTATTGTGACTTTTTACTATGGTATAATAATTTAACAGAAAAAAATAAATAGATTGGAGATGTCTATTGTGAAAAGACCAAATAGAAATGATGAATGTTGGTGTGGAAGTGGAAAAAAGTACAAAAAGTGCCACATAGAAGAGGATAATAAACTATATAAATATGAAGAACAGGGATATGTAATCCCTCCTTTTAGTATCATAAAAACCCCTGAACAGATTGAAGGTATTAGGAATAGCGGTAAGCTTACTTGCAGAATACTTGATATGGTGGGAGAAAAAATTTGTGCAGGAATAACTACAAATGAAATCAATAAATGGGTTAGTGATTTTACAACTGAGAATGGTGGTATTGCAGCACCATTAAATTATCAAGGATTTCCTAAAAGCGTTTGTACATCAATAAATAATGTTATTTGTCATGGAATACCGGATGATACTATTCTAAAAGATGGAGATATTATTAATGTGGATGTAACTACAATATTAGATGGTTATTATTCAGATGCAAGCAGAATGTATATTATCGGAGAGGCTACTGAGGAGGCAACTAAGCTTGTGGAAGCGGCAAAGGAAAGCTTGAGGTTAGGCATAGAAGCAGTTAAACCCTTTGGCGGACTTCATGCTATTGGAGTTGCAATAGAAGAATAT
Organism: uncultured Clostridiaceae bacterium; assembly: GCA_963791805.1. Classification (GTDB taxonomy): domain Bacteria; phylum Bacillota; class Clostridia; order Clostridiales; family Clostridiaceae; genus JACMJL01. The sequence goes on along the minus strand of CAWBTU010000003.1, from coordinate 129,452 downwards.
TGTAATGAACAGGGCTACTCTATTGTTAGAGATTTAGGTGGTCATGGAGTTGGCGTGGATTTTCACGAGGATCCCCATGTAGATCATTTTGCGCGTAAAGGCAAAGGAATGTTACTTGTGCCTGGAATGACATTTACTATTGAACCAATGATAAATGTTGGTGGATATGCATGTGAAGTACTTGAGGATGATTGGACGGTAGTTACAAAAGATGGTTCTTTATCAGCTCAATGGGAACATACAATTTTAGTTACAGAAGAAGGAGTGGAGATAATAGTTTAGGCTATTTCTTCACTTCTTTATTTCTAAAACAACTTATTAAATGGTCATTAATAATACCAGTAGCTTGAAGGTGGGCGTAGACAATAGTAGTACCTAAAAATTTGAAACCTCTGTTTTTCAAATCTTTACTCACTCTATCAGATAGCTCTGAGGTAGCAGGCACCATAGAAATATCATCAAAGGAATTTTGTATTGGCTTATTATCAACAAATCCCCAAATATAATTATCGAAGCTGCCAAATTCTTTCTGGATTTCAATAAATAATTTTGCGTTATTTATTGAAGCTTCTATTTTCTTCTTGTTTCTTACAATACCTGGATTTTGCATTAAATCATTTATTTTGTCTTCTGAGTACTCAGAAACCTTAAGTACATCAAAATCATCATATAGTTTTCTGTAATTTTCTCTTTTTCTAAGTATAGTTAGCCAACTTAAACCTGCTTGAGCAGATTCTAACACTAAAAATTCAAAATGCTTTTTATCATCATGAACAGGAACACCCCATTCCTCATCATGGTATTTAATGTATAATTCATCTTTGCCTGGCCATGGACATCTATTCATTTAAAACACCTCCATTCTAGCTATTTATATTAATAGTATTATAAATAAATATATTAGTCTATAATGCGTAAAAAAATATATATGTATTACTTTTTATATTTTTCAAGTTCCACAAAAGGATGGAAAATTGCCATAACTAATAAATATTGTTTTATCAGTTTAAAGTGATAATAATGAATTTGTTCACAAATAGTTTTCAAAGTTGATATGTGCTTGTCACAAATAAGAGATAAGATAAGAGTGTAGAAGATAAGACCCCCTTATTTATATATAAAGAGAACTTGGAGAGACCAAGTTTTTTTTATTTTTTGGAGAAATAAAATTTACACTAATCTATGTCTGATAAATACTCAGTTAATAATTAACTATTTTCTAATGAATATATACTATTGAGCTAGGAGTAAAAGGATAAACCTAGGAAATAATTAATAAATACAAAAAAATACAACATATATGTAACTTGTAGACACATATGTTGCATTGAGGTTATACGTGATATTATATCTTTAGACTCAAAGACAATTTTCTATGAGTTCATACCTTTTTTATTAGCATCGCTAACTTCTTTAAGCTCTTGAAGAAGAGCATTCACGGGATCCTCTTTTACTAAAATTTTGAATTCTAGCTCTTTTATTTTATCTGTGAACTTAGCAGAATCTACATTTTTTATCACAGATGATATTTCTACAGAGAGTTTTTCTATTAAAGTTGGTGTAGTTACTGAAACTGGAATTATAGGAATATTGTTTCCGGGGAAAATACTTCTAAATGCTACTTCTTTCATGATTTGTCACTTCCTTTCTTACTTTAATTATCGTAATTTAATAGTACTTCTAAAGACCCTAACAACAATGTTATAATACAAATGTGAAGAAAATAAAATATAAAAATATCTTAATAAATGATAAGGGAGATCAAAATGAAAAAACTAAGCATAAAGCAAGAAAATTTAGATAAAATAAAAATAATTACTACTATTAATGCACCTAAAGAGCACATCCATGGAGGAGTTTATGAAGGAGAAAGAAAAGATGGGATGATGCATGGACAGGGTATATATTTATATGCAGATGGTAGCCGCTATGAAGGACAATGGAAAAATAATAAAATGCATGGATATGGTATTCATACTTGGGTAAGTGGAGAAAAATATATTGGCCAGTGGGCATCAGACGAGAAAAATGGGTATGGTATTTATACTTGGCCAGATGGAGAAAGCTATGTTGGTAATTGGGAAAATGGAGAAAAAAATGGACAGGGTATATATACTTGGAGCGATGGAGAATTTTATGTAGGCGAATGGAAGCAGGATTTAAGACATGGCGAAGGTATTCATACCAGAGTAGATGGAGAAAAGTACACTGGACAATGGGAAAATGATTTAAGACAAGGTAAGGCTATTAACGTAACAGCCTCAGGAGAAGTGCAAATAGGAGTTTTTAAGGATAATGAGTTAGAAAGATAAGCTTAATGCTTGTTTTTATAACTCATTATATCAGATTATTCAAGAATCCCATGCTTTTTAAAAGCTAATTTGTGACTTCATAGTTTTTTAAAGAATCAATTATCCTATCTGAGATGGCTTGATATCCTAAACTATTAGGATGGAAGTTATCTATAGAAAGATAATTATCAATATTATATTTAAATAGATCATAGGTTGGAATAAATAAAGAACTGGAATCAAGAGAAATAAGTTGTTGAGTTTGATAATTCCAATCATTTAGGAAATTTATTTTTTCTGGTGTAATCGCATTACCAAAAGGATTGTATAGACCAATAAAAATAATTAGACATTTACTATTTTGAGTTCTAATTATTTTGAAGATATTCTTTAGATTTTTTAAATAGGTATCTTCGATGCTCTTAATATTAGAGGTTTGGAAAGAAACATTGTCTTTGCTTAAACGATTAATTTCATTTCCTCCAATTGAAAGAAATATTATATTGGAACTCTTTATGTAAGATAGTGTTTGCTCCTGTTCAATAATTTTGAGTAAGTCTGAAGACACATCACCATTAACAGCTAGGTTGTTAATCTTAATTTCTTTATGGGTTTTAGCACTCCAGGAATTAGAAAAGTCTATTGCAAATCCTCTGCCTTTTTCGTCTCCTGTTCCTTTTGCCAGTGAGTCGCCCATGACTAAAATATTATAAAAAGCAGAATTCGATACTTCTGACTTCTGACTTTTAGTTGGGGCTACTTCGGATTTTTTTGAGGGCGAATTTGTTGTTATAGCAAAAGCGAAACAAAAACCTACTAAAAATATTAAGCTAATTAATCCAGATATAAATAATAGTATATTCCAGCTTATTTTTTTGAACATATCGCAACCCCCTTTAGACTAGAACATCTTTTTTAGTAAAAACGTAGAAGCTGATAATTAACGCAGCAATTGACCAAATACATAGGATTATAGTAGAGAAAGCAAAAGTCATACCACTGATTGGTTGGTAAGAACCTGTAAGATATTGAGGCAGGTTTAAATTGCTTACGAAAAAATATTTAACAAGTGCCCAATCTGATAAGAAAAATTGTAAGAAACCGCCTCCAATTAAGGATGCCATCATAATGCCCATTGAGGTAGATGTGTTTTTTACCAATACTGAAACCATAAATGATATAGTTCCCACAGCCATACAAACAAACCAATCTAGAGAATACACTAATATTATATATTGCCATTGGAATACTCTGACCACATCTGAAGCATCAAGTTTGCCTGATATTGCTTTAAAGCCAGTTGCAACTGGTTCGTTAAAGCCCCAATTATTAAACATTATTCCAGAAATAACAACTGATAGTATCATGGTCTCCAATACTACTATTGAGAATAGAATTAGCAGTGCTAAATATTTGCTTAAGAGTATTTTCCATCTTGGTACAGCTCTAGTTAAAAGTACTTTTATTGTTTTTGTAGAGAATTCACCAGAAACGCTATCTCCTGCAAGAATTGTAATAAGAAGAGGAAGAAACATAAAAACAGACTGCTGAGCGAAGTTTACTGAGAACTTTCCAGCGCTTGGTGTAATTGGATTTAAGTTATGATTTAGGTAGTATTGGTATTGCTCTATTTGAATATTTATGGAGTTTTTTCTTGAATCAGGTATGGTAGTGTTATTGAGTTTGCTTTTTAAATCTGATATTTGTTGCCTAACTAGGGGTTTCCAGTCATCGCTTTGAGTTTGACCAGTAGTTTTTGTATACTTGCTTACTGTATGTTTATATTGAAAGTTTTGACCATATGCAAAAAGAAATATTAAAACTAGTAGAATTCCAGTAATAAGTATCATTTTCTTCTTTAACAACATCTTCAAAACTTCATTTCGTACTAATTTTATCAATTTAGCAGACTCCCTTCTAAATGATTTTTGTATCCTCGGTAATATTTAGAAATAAATCTTCTAATGTTTTATGTTTATTGTCCACAAATTTCAATTTCAATCCTTCTCTTAAAAAAGATTCATTTATATCTGTAAGCTTTGATAAATCAATATTGGCCTCTATTTTGTTGTTCTTAATTAATCCGTGAATATCCCATAGGTGACTTAAAACCTCTAATCCTTTTTCGTTGTCGCTTAACACCCAAAAAACTTCTTGGCTATTAAGAAGCTCTGAAACTGGTGAGCATTTTAGTATAGTACCCTCCTTAATTATTGCCACCTTATCACACATAAGTTCAACCTCAGAAATGAGGTGACTTGATATAAGTACAGATACTTTTTCCTTTGATGCAAGGGATTTAATTATTTGCCTAAATTCATTTATTCCTGATGGATCTAATCCATTAGTAGGTTCGTCTAAAACAAGTAATTTAGGATGATGAATAAGAGCTTGAGCAAGACCTAATCTTTGTTTCATACCTAGTGAGTAAGTTCCAACTTTGTCATTTATTCTATTTTGCATACCCACAAGTTCCACAGCGTCAGAAATATCCTTTTTTGAAACACCTATGCTCATATCAGCAAGCATTTTTAGGTTATCCATTCCACTCATATAGTTGTATAAATCAGGTCCTTCAATAATACTTCCAACTAGAGACATTGCTTTAACATAATTACTTGAAAGTGAAAAGCCACAAATTTCAATTTTACCCGAGGTAGGTTTTGAGAGACCTACAATCATTCGGAGTGTTGTAGATTTACCAGCTCCGTTAGGACCAAGAAACCCAAGAACCTCTCCTTCACCTATTGCAAATCCGATACCTTTAATAATATCTTTTCCTTTAATAGACTTCTGAAGTCCTTCTAAGAGTAATACTTGATTTTCCACATTACCCCTTCTTTCTAAAGTAAATTCATAGTGCTTATTTATTTAAGTATATACTAATTAAGAATTTTCAAACATGCAAGGAAGTTCGCATATTCTACAATTTTTGCACATTTTATTCAAGCATGAACACAAAGATATGTTATAATAACAAATAAAGAGTGGAAACTAATTAAGCAATTAAATTTTGACAATAGATAGGAGGAATAATATGTCAGATAAAACGATTGAAATGATGAAAAAAATTATTGAAGAGAAAAAAAATAAAAGTGCATCTCAAAGTGGAACTCAGAGAGCGCAAAAGGATATTGGCAAGACCAGTAAGGCTCGCGGTGGTAGGCTTAAATCCGGTGGAGTAACCGATAAGTAGTACTTTTTTGAAGTTTAAAGACAAGAATGCATACATTAAAAATCCATTTCGAGAGCAATAATTAATCATTGGCGAAATACAAAAAAAGTAAATTGTAATGTTCTCAATAGTCATAAGCTTTTTTAATTTTTTAATTAAAAAAAATACAAAATATTAGATAATAAAGCATTGCAATTTAATTGTTAATATGTTATCATTAGGTACGTTGTGAGTTATCAACTACACAATGCAAGATTTAATACGATTAAAACATTACCTTTTTAGGCGTATAAAGTAGATCTGTTTTTAAATCTTAATATAAATAAAAAGGAGAAATGTTTAAATGGCAGATAAGACTTTAACATGTAAAGATTGCGGAAAAGAGTTTGTTTTCACTGAGGGAGAGCAAGCATTCTATAAGGAAAAGGGTTTCGAGAACGAACCACAGAGATGTGCAGATTGTAGAAGAGCTAAGAAGCAACAGAACAACAGAGGATTCCAAAGATAATTTAAATTTTGGAAATTAACCTATAGGAAGTAATTCCTATAGGTTTTCTTTTTGTACGCTTACTTCAGAAAAAGAAAATCAATAATCAACTAAAGCCAGATTACTATAGATAGACAAAGTGGATACAAAGCTTGTTGAAGAATTTATCCAACAGATTCAGTCCAAATAGTAAAACAAGGATAAAAATACAGAAATGAACACAAGTTATAGATTTCGTATATGAGATGAATTCATAGAAGATAGATTAGAAATATATGAGCACAAATTTGAAAATGAGCAGTATCAGTAATTAGATAGAGAATTCTAATAAATTAGAGAAAGAAAAAGGAAAATAAATAGAGGGGTTTATGGCTAATGCAATTGCTTTTGCGATGATAAAAGTTAAAAAAGATAGAAACGATAGGGACGGTTAATAACAATTAGCTATAATATTGTTATTGATTTTTGAATAAAACCACTAAAAAAGCGAAAGTTGTATAGCAATTTAGACAAAAATAATATACAATTTTTTTATGAGCAGTGAGCATAAGATTAAGAGAGCACTTTTGGAGGGATTAATATGAGATTAATTACAAGATCTGATTTTGATGGATTAGTATGTGGAATGTTGCTTCGAGAAGTAGGTATAATTGATAGCTGGAAGTTTGTACATCCAAAGGATTTACAAGATGGACTATTTGAAGCAAATGAAGGAGATGTTCTTGCAAATGTACCTTATGTAAAAGGTTGTGGAATGTGGTTTGATCATCATGCTAGTGAAAAAGACAGGGTTGGTTGGACTCAAGATGTAAAAGGAGAAAGCAGGATTGCACCAAGTGCAGCTAGAATAATCTATGATTTCTATGGTGGAGACGAAAGATTCCATGGATTTGAAGAACTAATAATGACAGTTGATAAAGTGGATTCAGGAAATTTAACAATAGAAGAAATACTTGATCCTAAGAGGTGGTTTTTGATAGGATTTATTTCTGATCCTCGAACTGGACTCGGAAGATTTAGAGACTTCAGAATAAGCAATTATCAATTGATGGAAGAAATAATTATTAATTACAGGAATTTGCCAATAGAAGAGCTTTTACTTAATCCAGATATAAAAGAAAGAATAGACATGTACTACGAACAAAATGTATTATTTACAGAAATGATAAAGGATCATACAAGAATTGATGGAAATGTAATAATTACAGATTTGAGAGATGTGTCACCAATCTATACTGGAAATAGGTTTTTAATATACAGTTTATACCCTGAGCAGAATATATCTTTATGGATAGTAGATGGAAAAGCTAAGCAAAATGTTTCTATTGCATGCGGATATAGTATTTTAAATAGGACTGCTAAGACTAATGTTGGCAAATTGATGCTGCATTATGGTGGTGGTGGTCACGAAAAGGTAGGAACATGTCAAATTGCATATGATATAGCATCCATGACAGTTGAAGAAATTGTAAATAAAATAAAATCAGATGAGAATTAATTATTTAATGAAGATAGAAACTGCTAACAAACTTGGTTTGATAGCAGTTTTTATTTTGTGAATTTTATAAAGGATCAAAAGTTCATAACCGTCCCTTGACCATGATTCCACTGTATGATATAATCAATACATAAATTCAATAAAAATGAGTCGTATTACTGGCGGAAGTGGAGTTACCACAGGGAGTACGATTTTTAGTTTAGCCGACCGCCTGGGCAATAAGTCCAGGGGGTCTTTTTGTTGCCCTCCGGGGTTATTTAAGCTATTCAGGAGGGATATTATGATAAAGAATCAATGGAATGGGTTTGAAAATGGTAATTGGACAGAGGAGATAGATGTAAGGGACTTTATTCAAAAAAATTATTCTCCTTATTGTGGAGATGACGCATTTTTATCAGATATTACTGATAAGACTAAGATACTCTTTGACAAAAGCCAAAAGCTTATCGAAGAGGAAATTGCTAAAGGAATAATTGATGTAGATACAGAAAATATTGCGGGTATTAATAGTTTTAAACCAGGATATTTAGATAAGGATAATGAAACTATAGTTGGTTTTCAAACTGATGCTCCATTAAAAAGGATGATTAATCCTTACGGTGGAGAAAGAATGGTTGAAGAAGCTTTAAAAGATTATGGATTTGAAGCAAATCCTAAAATAAAAGAGATATTTAATAACTATAGAAAAACACATAATCAAGGTGTTTTTGACGCATATACAAATGAAACAAGACTTGCTAGAAAAACAGGACTTATAACAGGATTACCTGATGCATATGGAAGAGGAAGAATTATTGGAGACTATAGAAGAGTTGCTTTATATGGAATAGATTTTCTACAAGAAAAGAAAAAAGAAGATTTAAGCAGTGTAAAAGGTTCATCTATAGAAGACACTTTCAGACTTAGGGAAGAAGTTAGTGAACAAATAAGAGCATTAACTAAGATTAAAGAAATGGCACTATCTTATGGCTATGATGTTTCTCAGCCAGCACAAAATGCTAAAGAAGCTGTTCAGTTCACATATTTCGGTTACCTATCAGCAATTAAAGAGAATAACGGTGCTGCAATGTCTTTAGGTAGAATATCAACATTCCTTGATATTTATATAGAGAGGGATTTGAAAAATGGATTATTAACAGAACTTGAAGCTCAAGAATTAATGGATCAACTTGTGTTAAAACTTAGAATGGTAAGACATCTGAGAACTCCGGAGTATAATGAGTTATTTGCTGGAGATCCTAATTGGGTGACTGAAAGTATAGGAGGAACTGGAGAAGACGGAAGAACTTTAGTTACAAAAAATTCTTTTAGATTTCTTCATACATTGACTAATTTAGGTCCAGCACCAGAACCAAATATGACAGTGCTTTGGTCTCAAAAACTACCAGATAATTTCAAAAAATATTGTTGTAAAATGTCAATAGATACAAGCTCTATTCAATATGAAAATGATGATGTAATGCGACCTATCTACGGAGACGATTACGCAATTGCATGTTGTGTATCAGCTATGAAGCTGGGCAAGCAAATGCAATTCTTCGGAGCTAGATGTAATATAGCCAAAGCTCTTTTGTATGCTATTAATGGTGGAATCGATGAGAAAAAAGGTATTTTAGTAGTACCTGGTATTACTAAGGTAGAAGGGGAATACTTAGAGTTTGAAAAAGTAATGGAGAGCTATAACAAGGTGCTTGAATATGTAGCAGAACTTTATGTAAACACAGTTAACACAATACATTATATGCACGATAAATATGCTTATGAAGCATCTCAGATGGCTTTTCATGATACTCAAGTTGAGAGGCTTATGGCATTTGGAATTGCAGGATTGTCAGTTGCAGCAGATTCTTTAAGTGCTATAAAATATGCAAAAGTAAAACCAATAGTAGAAAACGGGTTAGCAATAGATTTTGAAATTCAAGGTGAGTTTCCAATGTACGGAAACGATGATGATAGGGTAGATGAAATTGCTGTAGATTTAGTTACGAAATTTTCAAAATTACTAAAGAAGCATGAAGCTTATAGGAATGCAAAGCATACATTGTCAATATTAACAATTACCTCAAATGTTGTATATGGCAAGAAAACTGGAGCGACTCCAGATGGAAGAAAAAGCGGAGAACCATTTGCTCCAGGTGCAAACCCAATGCATGGAAGAGAAAAAAGTGGAATGCTTGCCTCACTAAATTCAGTGGCTAAAATTCCATATAAGGATATTTGTGAAGATGGTGTTTCAAACACACTTTCAATTATTCCAAATAACTTAGGAAAAGATAATTCAACTAGAATAGATAACCTCTCAGGTATATTAGACGGCTATTTTGTTCAAGAAGCGCATCATTTAAATATTAATGTTTTAGATAGAGAAACCCTTTTAGATGCAATGGATCACCCAGAAAAGTACCCTAATTTTACAATAAGAGTTTCAGGCTACGCTGTTCATTTCAATAGATTAAGCAGAAACCAACAACTTGAAGTGGTAAAAAGAACTTTTCATTAGGGACGGTTAACAACAATTAAACTAAAATGAATAAACACCCCTTTTATAGTCAAGAATTATGAGAAGACTATAAGAGGGGTGTTTTTATGCCAAGATGTGCAAGAATAAAGACAAATAAATCAATATTTCATATCATGGTTAGAAGTATAAGCGAGATAGATTTATTTCCAGATAGCGATGATAAAAAGAACTATTTGGGGAAAATGCGAGAATACCAAATTCTATATGGGATTAAGGTTTATGCGTATTGCCTTATGAGTAATCATGCTCATTTTATAATTGATGCAAACGGTGCAGATATTTCTAAAGTAATGCATGGTATCAATTTTTCATATGCCCAAAAATATAATTGGAAATATAAAAGGCATGGACATTTATTCCAAGATCGGTTCAAAAGTAAAATAGTAAAGAATGAAAGATATTTACTTGCGTTATTAGCATATATTCATAATAACCCCAAAGATATTAAAGGTTACGAATTTCATCCTGAGACATATGAGTTTTCAAGTCTATCATTGTATACCAATATGGTGAAAGATTCATACAATTTAGTTGATTTTGAAAGCGTAAGCAATATTTTTCATATAAGTCAATTAGAATTTAAAAAATATTACAATCAGATAATGAGTGAAATAGATATTGATAATATAAAAGAAGAAATGAAATTTGAACAAGAAAAGACATTATACGACAGCGGCAAAACTATAAAGGTCAGAAATATAGAGGTAGATGAAGTAATTGATTTTATTTCTAAAAAAATAGGAGTAGATTCTATTCAGCTAAATCTTAAGTATAATAGAAATATGACAAAGGCTAGAGCTATTGCAGTAATATTAATGAGAAGTTTATGCAATTTTAGATGCATTGATGTTTGTAGAACGTTAGGAAATATAACTGAAGGACGGGTATCTAAATTATCTAATATTGGAATCAAAACTATTAGCGAAAATCTTTTCTATAAAGAAATTGTAGATGATTTTATTAAACAATATGGGATTTAACTCAAAAATAGAAATCAATTAGATTTCTTAGAAAAATACAATAAAGTAGGACGAGCATATTGATTATCACTATAATCAATACACTCGTAAAATTTTAGCGTAGAATAAATTGAAAAGTTGAATATTAACATATATTCAAATGTTAAAGCAATTAAATAATGTTAACCGTCCCTACAAAACTTTTTCCAAAAAGGCTTTTGTTCGTTCTTCTTTTGGGTTTGTGAAGATTCGTTCTGGGATGTCTTCTTCGACGATTTTGCCTCCGTCCATGAAAATTACTGAGTCTGCAACGTCGCGAGCGAAGCCCATTTCATGGGTTACAACTACCATTGTCATTCCTTCGTTGGCTAGGTCCTTCATAACATTTAGTACTTCGCCTACTAGCTCTGGATCTAGTGCTGAGGTTGGCTCATCGAATAGCATTATATCAGGGTTCATTGCAAGGGCTCTTGCGATTGCAACTCTTTGCTTTTGACCTCCAGATAGTTTTGCTGGATAAGAATCCATTTTGTCTGCAAGTCCAACTTTAGCTAATAGCATTTCAGCTCTTGCTTTTACTACTTTAGTATCCTCTTTTTTCACGTTCAGAGGTGCAATCATTACATTTTCAAGCGCTGTTTTATGAGGAAAGAGATTGAAGTTTTGAAATACCATCCCCATTTTTAGGATTATATTTCTTAGGCTTTTTTTATTTTTGTAATCCATGACTTCATCTTCGATTACTATGGTTCCGCCATTAATTTCTTCTAAGTGATTCAGACATCTTAAGAAGGTACTTTTTCCTGAGCCGGAGGGTCCTATAATAACCAATACCTCTCCTTTTTTAACGTTTACGCTAATATCTTCAAAAACCACTAAGTCGTCAAATTTTTTAGTTATATTTTTAGCTTCGATCATGTACATTTTTAGCACCTCCTTTTATGAGTATCTAGATAATTTTTTTTCTAGTAGTGAAAATCCAGTTGTAAATACAGTTGTCAATAAAAGATATAGACATCCCGCACTAAAATACATTTCTGTTGGTTTAAAGGTTGAAGAAGCAATCAAGGTTGATTTTCTCATAAGTTCTACCATTGAAATTATTGATACAAGAGAAGTATCTTTCAGTATTGCTATAAATTCGTTTCCTACAGGAGGTATAATAATTCGTACTGTTTGCGGAAGTACTATTTTTACCATAGTTTGAATATAAGTAAAACCTAAAGCTTTGGAAGCTTCAAATTGACCTTTATCAATGGCAATAATTCCACCACGTATGATTTCAGACATGTATGCAGCACAATTTAGAGTAAGTGACAAAATTGCAGCTGTAAAAGGCTGTAGAGTAAGACCCATTTTGGGTAATGCATAGTAAAAAAAGTATAATTGTAACAATAAAGGTGTTCCTCTAAAAACCCAAGTATATAATGTAGCAATAAAGTTTAAGATTTTCATTTTTGATATTTTGAGAAATGTTATTATTATCGCTAAAAATGTTCCTAGTATTAAGGTAATAACTGTAAGCTGAATAGTCATTACACATCCTTTAAGTAAGTATGGAAGCTCGTCTAAAATAAAATTAAAATCCAAACTTTGTCCCCCCTTTTTTCAGAACATTACCCTTGCATTTTATAAATAAAATACAAGGGTAAAACAATTTATATTTTATTTGTAATAATCGGATTTAAACCATTCTTGTGACAATTTAGATAATGTACCTTCTGATTTTAATTCATCAATTGCCTTTTGAACTGTGCTACTCAAAGCTGTATCGGACTTTCTAAAAGCAATTCCCATTGGTTCTTCACTCATTTTACCAACTACTTTATATTTATTTGAGTCTAGTCCCACATAGTATGTTCCAACTTGATCGTCTGCAACAACTGCAACGACTCTTCCTGCACTTAAATCTTCAAGTGCTTGAGTGATTTTTTCGTACTTTTTAATTTCTTTAATTCCTTTTACTTCAGCAGTGGCATCAGCTCCAGTACTGCCTGATTGAACGCCTACTACTTTACCCTTAAAGTCATCAGAAGATTTAATTGAGCTATTACTCTTTTTGGTTATTATAACAGGACCACCCTTGATATATGGTTCGCTAAATGTAACTATTTTTTTTCTGTCATCATTTATGCTCATTGCAGATATAATCATATCAAATCTATTTGTGTTTAATGCGGGTATAATTCCATCGAATGAGATTGGAACCCATTTGATTTCAGCACCTAGTTTTTTACCAATTGCTTCGGCAAAGTCAACATCAAACCCTATAAGCTTAAATTTAGCATCTCTATATTCCATAGGTGGATAAGAGTCATCTACACCGATAGAAATCGTACTTTTATTTGAACTTGGTAGTGCAGCTGCCAATGTATCATTCTTCTTAACTGAAGAAATAATATCCTTAGTGTTTTCTGAAGGTGATTTAGAAGAACTTGAACTATCTGAATCCCCACATCCAGCAAATAATGCTACGATCATAATGAGCGATAGCATTAGGTATAAAGCCTTTTTCATAAAAATCGTCCCCTTTAAATTTTTAATTCATTGTTACATAATTATACTTTTAATATCATAGTTATGCAATACAAAATTCAAAATACAGTAAAATTTTATTGAATAGTTAAGCAATTGATAATAATTATGCCATATAATTATAAAGTAATGAAATATTTTATGAATAGCATACATAAAACGACGAATTTTGATAATAGTAAAAATAAAAAAGCCAGCTGCTATTTATTAGCAGCTGGCTCATATAAAGTAAAAACTATACTGTTTCTAAATACTCATCAAAAGACATAACTTTATCAATTAGTCCTGAAGGAGTAATTTCTATTATTCTGTTTGCAATTGTTTGAATAAATTGATGATCATGTGTTGTAAATAATATATTGCTCTTAAATTCTTTCAATCCATTATTTAATGCAGTGATTGACTCAAGATCAAGATGGTTTGTTGGTTGATCTAGGATTAAAACATTTGCACTGCTTAACATCATTTTTGAAAGCATGCATCTAACTCTTTCTCCACCGGAAAGTACATTGGCCTCTTTAAGAGCTTCTTCACCAGAGAAAAGCATTCTTCCTAGAAAACCTCTTAAATATGATTCTGATTTTTCTTCAGAGAATTGTCTTAACCAATCTACCAAGTTTAACTGAATATCATTGAAAAATTCAGCATTATCTTTAGGAAAATATGCTTTTGTGATTGTTACCCCCCACTTAAATTCTCCACTATCTGGTTCCATTTCTCCAGATAAAATTTTAAATAGAGTAGAAGTTGCAATTTCGTCTTCTCCTACAAAAGCGATTTTATCACCTTTTAAAACTGTAAAACTAACATTGTCTAATACTTTTATGCCATCAATGCTTTTGCTTAAGCCATTTACAGTAAGAATATCATTTCCAACTTCTCTTTCAGGTTTAAAACCTACAAAAGGATATCTTCTAGTTGATGGTTGAATATCATCTATTGTAATTTTATCTAAAAGTTTTTTACGTGAAGTTGCTTGCTTAGATTTAGAAGCATTTGCGCTAAATCTTTGAATGAATTCTTGTAATTCTTTAATTTTTTCTTCATTTTTCTTGTTTTGATCTTTAAGCATTTGTTGAGCAAGTTGACTTGATTCATACCAAAAATCGTAATTTCCAACATATAATTTAATTTTTCCAAAATCAACATCCGCCATGTATGTGCAAACTTTATTTAAGAAATGTCTATCATGGGAAACTACAATTACAGTTCCTTCGAAATCTATTAAAAAATCTTCTAACCAATTAGTCGCTTTTAAATCAAGATGGTTAGTCGGTTCGTCTAGTATTAATACGCCGGGTTTCCCGAAAACAGCTTGTGCAAGAAGAACTTTTATTTTTTCGGAACCTACTAGTTCTGACATCTTTTTATCATGTAAATCTGTTTTAATTCCTAAACCTTGTAATAGTGAAGAAGCTTCTGATTCTGCTTCCCAACCATTAATTTCAGCAAATTCACCTTCTAATTCTGAAGCCTTTATTCCGTCTTCATCTGTAAAATCTACTTTTGCATAGATTTCATCTTTTTCTTTCATGATTTCAAAAAGTCTTGGATTTCCCATTAATACGGTTTCTAAAACTTTATTATCATCATATTGGTAGTGATCCTGTTTCAAAACAGACATTCTAATACCAGAGGCTACACTAACGTCCCCTGTATTTGGCTCTATTTCACCAGATAAAATTTTTAAAAACGTACTCTTTCCTGCACCGTTTGCGCCAATAACTCCATAACAATTGCCTGGAGTAAATTTTATGTTTACATTTTCGAAAAGCTTTCGCCCTGCAAATCCTAAACTTACATTACTTACATTAATCACTGTTTAATATTCCTCCACTTCCTATAGACATACTATGGTATTGTATCATAAAATTCAAGAAAAATCTAATATTTAAAAAAGCTAGGATGGTCCTAGCTTTATAATTATCTACTTTACACCGTAAATACTATAATATTCATCTATTCTCTCTTTTATTTCATTATCGAGTACAACTTTACCCTTTATTTTGCGATTATGCAAATGTTCAACAACTTCAGACATAGTTACTATGGCACAAGTTGTTATTCCATATTTTTCGTGAATCTCAGTAAGTGCAGATTTTGAGCCTTGACCTCTTTCCATTCTGTCTACTGAAATAATAAGGCCTTTAACATCAACTTCACCTTGTGCTTGCAATATTGGCATAGTTTCATTAATTGATGTGCCTGCTGTAGTTACATCTTCTATAATAATTATTCTATCACCAGTCTTTAATTTACTTCCAAGAAGTATTCCAGTGTCACCATGATCTTTTATTTCTTTTCTGTTTGAGCAATATGCAACATCAACCCCGTATAAATTGCTCAGTGATATTGAAGTAGTAACACTTAAAGGGATACCCTTATATGCTGGCCCAAATAAAATATCAAAATCAGTTCCTAAATTTTCTTTAATAGCATGTGCATAAAATTCACCTAATTTACTAAGCTCTCTTCCTGTCTTGTAATTTCCAGTGTTTATAAAAAAGGGAGTTTTTCTTCCGCTCTTTGTTATGAAATCTCCAAAAGTTAATACATCACAGTCTAACATAAATTCGATAAAGTCTTTTTTGTATTGTTCCATGTTTTCCTCCTACGTTAAAAAAATGTTCCTAGAAGATTATATAATATATTTTCTATATTGAACAGGTCTTAGGCATGAATAATTAATTTTTACTTGCAAAATGATAATAATATGTTTAATCTATTTAATAAACAAATATGTGTCGAGTTTAACTCGAAGGTTAGGGGGCTTAGTTATGGACTATAAAATCGAAAAATATTTAAATGAAAGAATTCTTGTTCTAGATGGTGCAATGGGGACTTGCATTCAAGGTTTTAACTTAAGTGAAGAAGACTTTCTAGGAGAATTTAATAGTAGTAAAAATCAAAAGGGAAATAATGACCTTTTAAATATAACTAAACCAGAAGTAATAAAAGATATTCACAGAATGTATTTAGAGGCGGGAGCAGATATTATAGAAACTAATACCTTTAACTCTACGCGAATATCTCAAAAAGACTATGATATGGATGATAAGGCATATGAACTAAACATTAAAGGTGCAAAGTTAGCAAGAGAACAGGCAGACATTTTTAGTAAGATAAATCCAAACAAACCGCGCTTTGTAGCTGGTTCAATAGGACCAACCAATAGAACCGCATCATTATCACCAGATGTTGAAAATCCTGGTGCTAGAAATATTAGCTACGACGAGTTGGTTTTAGCTTATAGTGAACAAATAAGAGGGCTTGTAGATGGCGGAGTAGATCTAATAATTATTGAGACAATATTTGATTCATTAAATGCCAGGGGTGCATTGTTTGCTGCTCAAAATGTATTTGAAGAAAAGGGTATATCACTACCTATTATAATGTCTGGTACTATTGCTGACAAAAGTGGAAGAATTCTATCCGGCCAAACCTTAGAAGCTTTTGCTGAAACAATGAGAGATGACAGTATTCTTGGAATAGGGTTAAACTGCTCTTTTGGTGCTAAGGAATTGATTCCTTTCATTAAATACTTATCAAAATCCGAGGAAAAATACATTAGCTTTTATCCTAATGCTGGACTTCCTAACTCCTTAGGTGGCTATGATGAACTTCCTGAAGAAACATCGGCTTTAATAAAAGAGTTAGCATTAGATGGAAACTTAAATATTGTAGGTGGTTGTTGTGGAACAACACCTGCACATATAAAAGCTATATGTGAGGCTGTAGCAGGCATAAATCCAAGAATAATACCATGTGTGGATAAAGAGACTACTTACTGTGGTCTTGAAGCAATAAAGGTAAATAAACAAAATAATTTTGTTAACATAGGTGAGAGGACCAATGTAGCTGGATCTGCAAAATTTGCAAAACTGATAAGAGAGAAAAAGTATGAAGAAGCTTTATCTGTTGCAAAGGATCAAGTGGAAAATGGAGCACAGATTATAGATATTAATTTTGATGATGCCATGCTTGACGCCAAGATTGAGATGGATGTGTTTTTAAAGCTTTTAGCAAGCGAACCTGAAATTTCAAAGGTACCTGTGATGATAGATTCATCAAAGTTTGAAGTTTTAGAAATCGGATTAAAAGCAATACAAGGAAAAGCTATAGTAAACTCAATAAGTTTAAAGGTCGGAGAAGATGAATTTATAAGGCAAGCAAAAGTAATAAAAAAATATGGTGCAGGGGTAGTTGTAATGGCTTTCGATGAAAAGGGTCAGGCTGACACCTTTGAAAGAAAGACAGCAATTTGTAAAAGAGCCTATGATTTATTGGTAGAGAAAGTTAAATTTGATCCTTATAATATTATATTTGACCCTAATATATTGGCTATAGCAACTGGTATAGAAGAACATAATAACTATGCAGTAGATTATATAAATGCTACTAAATGGATTAAAGAAAATCTCTCATATGCAAAGATAAGTGGAGGAGTTAGCAATTTATCTTTTTCTTTTAGAGGAAATAATACTATAAGAGAAGCAATGCACTCTGTATTTTTATATCATGCTATTGAAGCTGGAATGGATATGGGTATTGTCAACCCTGGCATGATTCAAATATATGATGAAATAGATAAAGAGTTACTTGAAAAAGTAGAAGCAGTGGTTCTAAACAAAACATCTGATGCAGCAGAACAATTATTAGAATTTGCAGAGGAATATAAAAACGTAGATGGAGCTAAAGTTGAAAACAAATTAGCCTGGAGAGAACAATCCTCCAAAGAAAGATTAAAACATTCTCTAATTAAAGGAATAACGGATTTTATTGAAGTTGATGTTGAAGAAACTAGAGTACAATATCAAAGAGCATTAGAAGTTATAGAAGGACCTTTAATGGATGGAATGAAGGTAGTTGGGGAATTATTTGGAGAAGGTAAAATGTTTTTACCACAGGTTGTAAAAAGCGCTAGAGTAATGAAAAAAGCAGTGAGTTTCTTGTTGCCCTACATTGAAGCAGAAAAAAGTGGCAGTGGTAGCTTAAGTGCTGGTAAGATAGTTTTTGCAACTGTTAAAGGTGATGTTCACGATATTGGTAAAAACATAGTATCAGTAGTTCTTTCCTGTAACAATTTTGAAGTTATTGATTTAGGAGTAATGGTGCCTTGCGAAGTAATCCTAGAAACTGCAAAAAGAGAGAATGCAGACATAATAGCCCTTAGTGGGCTAATAACTCCTTCCTTGGATGAAATGTGTAATGTTGCCGAAGAAATGGAAAAACAAGGCTTTAGGATTCCGCTTATGATTGGTGGAGCAACAACATCTAAAATTCATACAGCATTAAAAATCGCACCTAAATATTCAAATGGCGTAGTTCAAAGTATGGATGCATCAAAAGCTGTTGAAGTTGCAAAGCAGCTTGTTAATATTAATACTAAAGAACAATATATCAAGGAAGTACAGGAAGAATATAAAGCTGTACGAGAAAATTATTCAAAGATTAACAGAAAACTAGTATCCTTAGAAGAAGCAAGAAAAAATAAATTATCCTTAGATTGGAACAAAGATAATATTGAAACACCTAATTTTATTGGAATTAAAGAATTTAAAGAGTATTCCATTAGTGAAATTAGAAAATATATCGATTGGTCATTTTTCTTCATAGCCTGGGATATGCCAATGATATATCCTAAAATTATGGAAGATATAAAGTATGGTGAAGAAGCAAAGAAACTATTTAATGATGCCAATGAAATGTTAGATATTCTGGAAAAACAAGAAATACTTAAAGCAAATGCAGTAATCGGTATTTTCCCAGCAAATTCTGTAGATGATAATATAGAAGTTTATCACAACGGAGGAACAACCACCTTTAACATGTTAAGACAACAAGAGCATTCTAAAGATAATATTTACAAGTCACTTTCAGACTTTGTTGCACCTAAAAGTACAGGGCTAGAAGATTATATAGGTGGTTTTATAGTAACTGCAGGTGTAGGTGTTAAAGAATACGAGACAAAACTTAAAGAAGCTGGGGATGATTATGGTGCAATCATGATTAAAATAATTGCAGACAGATTAGCAGAAGCTTTTGCAGAGCTATTACATCAAGAGGTAAGAAAAAATTATTGGGGATATTCTAAAGATGAAAATCTAGAAATGCAAGCTATTTTAAAAGGACTATATAGAGGCATAAGACCAGCCTTCGGATATCCCTCATTAAGAGACCATGCAGAAAAAGTAAAACTATTTGAGTTACTAGATGGAACAAATTCTACAGGAATAACCTTAACCGAAAACAATATGATGAATCCAGTTGCCAGTGTATGTGGACTATACTTTGGAAATAAAGACGCAAAATATTTTGATATACACAAAATCGATAAAATCCAAGTAGAAGATTATTCAAATAGAAACCAACAAACCGTACAAGATATAGAGAAAATTTTAAATACTATTTTAATTTATAAGTAGGGACGGTTAATAACAATTAGCATAATAGAGCTTTATAATATAAGGAAAAGCTCATAAAAATCAAAATATAGAATGGACAATAATTAAACTTACTATTAGTAAAATTCTAAAGGATAAAGTAAAGCAACTTCGTGCGACCTTTAATGTATATTTTATTAATGGTTTTCAATAAGAAAGTAGGTAGCCTGCTTTCTTATTTTTTTATAAGAAACGTTTAAGTTGCAAATTTTCTTTATAAAAGAACAAAACTTTTAACAAACCATATAAGTTAATAAACGATAAATATGGTTTATGTGTACAATTACGATAAATTAGCAAATATTTTAAATGAATAGGAAGAAAAAAGCAGACACAATATTGTTTACAAAAAATGTAAACAATATTATACTTTAAAAGTAATGATAAATAATTACAAAGAAAATGGAAGCGATGAACTACATTCTGGAGCTGGTCACTTAGAATGTAGTGAGCGAGTAGTGAACCCACTCCATTCAGTAAATACACTGAGTGTTTTTTTTTGCAAAAAACAATTGCGAATTAAGAATTTTAAAAGCGACCCAGAAATTAAAAAAACTAGAAAGGTTATTAGAATTAGAGTATTTTTTGGAGGCAATTAACTTGGCATGTGTTTTGATTAAAACTGTATTAAGAGATAAAAAATATAAAGATGATGCAATTATTATATATTTATATAGGTATTTTTCACTATTTATTTCAAGTATTTTTTATGTGGTAGGAGGTAATGGATATCCTACCAAACTTAAAGTGATAGTAATTGTTTGTTTAGTAATTTCCTCAATTTTAATGAACAACCTTTATATTCAAAACAGAGATAATAAAACAATAATAAAGTGTCTAGTGGTTATTGAGGTGATAGGTAATATTGGAATTCTTATTCCTACCGGAGGGTTAAGTAGCCCCTATATTTGGTATTCATTTAATACAATTCTCATAACCATAAGTTACTTGAATATATATTATTGTATTTCAAATTTAGCTTTTTATATATTATTTTCTTTAGAAGTTCCGTCCTTAGTATTTGATAACAAGCTTTTAAGCATTAAAGAATCCGTCAATAATGAAAATAATTTTATTTTGGCTTATATACTCATAACTGTAGTTACAAATGGATTATTTTTATTATTAAAAAAACTAACGGCAGAAAGACAGAATTTATTATTAGCCTATGAGGAAGTAAATAGTGCGCATTCTAGGATTAAAGATGATATGAATAATATGATGTCTTTATATAAAACTGTTAACTATTTAATAAATGAAAATGATAGAAAAAAGGTAGCAAGAATTGTTGTGCACCATACCAGAGAAATATTAAAGACTGATAATGTATTTTTAAGTCTATGTTTAGGTGAGGATACTAGTATACTTGAATATTGTGGCGAAGATCCTAGAAAATATAAAGTTGAAGAGATCATGAAAGAAAAAACTGAAGAAATTAAAAAAGATAAATTAATTTACTTTATTGTAGAAGACAAAAGATGTATATGTGCGTTAATCAATTCTTCTCAAAAGGAATTCGGAGTTTTAGGATTTACGATTCCTGATGAAAAAAATGATATTATACTTAAGCAGTATAAAGATCATGCAAAATTTTTAGCTGAACTCAGTTCAATGGTGTTTGAAAGAATGAATCTAGAAGAGGTAAATAAAAACTTAGTTATCTCTGATGAGAAAAATAGAATTGCCAATGAAATCCATGATAGTGTATCACAGAAATTATTTGCTGCATCTTGTTCTATACACAATATAAAAAAAAAATTAGATGGTTCTAAAAATTCTGAAGTAATAAATGATTTGGATGAAGCTAGAACCATTTTAATGAAATCAATTCAAGAGTTAAGGGAAACAATTTACGGATTAAGTTGGGATAAAAATGCTGAAAACTCATTTGTTAACGATATTGAGAATTATGTTAGAGATATTTCTAAAATTCGCAATATAAGAATTAACTTTAAGATATATGGAAATCAAAATCACATGAGCATAAGTACTAAAAAAGCAATTTATAGGATAATCTGTGAAGGCACAAATAATGCGGTACGTCATAGTAAATGTAATTCAATAGTTATTAAGCTTAATATACTTCAAGAAACAAATGAGTTAATAATATCAGATGATGGTATAGGGTTTGAAGTAGGAGCTGAGTTGAAGAATAAAGAAGGGGGACTAGGGATTAATAATATATTTAATTTAGTAAATTTACTTGGGGGAAATATTGATATTGAAAGCAATAGTATAAAGGGAACTTCTATAAATGTGGCCATACCTAATTACACTAACAAATCTCAAAGGGGGGAAATTACATGAAAATTTTAATTATTGATGACCATCCTATGGTGAGGAAGGGAATTAAGTCCATGCTGGAGCTAGAAGAAACTTCTTATGTTGTATATGAAGCTGCAAATTCAAAGGAAACATTTGATATTTTAAGTAAAGAAAAAATAGAATTAGTAATTGTGGATTTAAACTTAGGAAGTGAAAGTGGGTTAGACGTAATTTCAAAAGGCAAACAAATTAATAAAGAGGCAAAATTCTTAATATTAACTTCGTTTATGTCTGAAGGGGATTTTTTACGAGGAGAGGATATGGAGATAGATGGATACATCTTGAAGGATGCCTTTGTAGAAGATATTACCTATGCTATGAACAGTGTTATGAGGGGTAAAAAGTATTATGACCCCTCCATAGTTTGTTATAAAAATAGAAGCAAAAATAATCAGCTAATAGAGGAACTGACATTGCGAGAGAAGAATGTTCTTTTAGAACTTTGTAAAGGTTTAAGTAATAAGGAAATTTCACAGAACTTATTTATTTCAGAAAGTACAGTAAAAAAACACGTTAGCAGTATTTTAGCTAAGTTAAATCTCACCCAGCGTTCACAGGTAATGTACTATATTAGCAGTATTCAGGGAGGAGCTAATATATAATGAACAAAAGATGGTTGCAAAATATGTTACTTGCTATGTTAATTATAGCTATATATCTGGTTGAAAATTTATCTATTTTTGTTTTTAGCAGAAGCGCTGTATTTATTTACTATGTAAAGCCGTTGATATACATTTTAGTAATATTCATTGTATTTAAATTACCTAAGGTTAAGCCTAGCGCCAAAGTTAAATATAAAAATTTTCTTAAAGAGTGGGTATTATATCTTGCTGGGTTTTATATTTTAGTTAATTTTTTTGCCGGGGTATTTTTAGGTTTTGGAAAAAGTCCTTATAGTTCCGGTTTAAAAGGAATTGCGCAGAATTATTTTTTATTTTTCTCAGTTCTCATAGGTAAAGAATTTGTAAGAAGTTATATTGTAAACAATGGGGGAAGAAAACCTTCTTCTATTAAGTTGGTGTCAGTCACAATTGTCTTTACATTGATTAATGTATCCTTAAATAGAGTGTTTAATTTAACAAGTAACATTGGAATAATGCAGTTTATTGGTGAAACCGTATTAGTTCAACTATCTTTATGCATTTTTGCTAATTATCTTGTATATTTAAGCGGTGCATATCTTTCTATATTTTATATTGGAATAGTGCAGGGAGTCCAATATATAAGTCCAATTCTTCCAAATTTAAATTGGATAGCTAATGCTGCCATTGGAATACTCTCTCCTGTATTTAGTTTAATGTTTCTACAATACATTTATCTGAAAAAATCTAAGAAGTTAAAGAAAAAGGATGAGGAGCATGAAAAGCCTGGAGGATGGATATTAACAGCAGTATTTTCAGTGGCAATGATATGGTTTTGTGTTGGAGTTTTTCCATTATATCCAAAGGTGGTGGCTACAGGAAGTATGAAGCCAATGATTCATCCTGGAGATATGGTGGTTATAAGAAAATCAAAAAACTCAGAAGTAAAAGTAGGAGATGTAGTTCAGTATAAGAAGGATAATATATTTATATTTCACAGAATTATAGACATTAAAAAGGAAAAGGATGGAGTGAAGTATCAAACAAAGGGTGATAACAATACCGTTCCTGATAGTGACCTGGTAAGTATAGATATGATAAAAGGAAAGGTAATAAAGGTTGTACCTAAAGTAGGGTGGCCTACTTTATTAATAAAGGATAGAAGTAATAAAGTGCCAAAGGAAAAGGTTGAATTTTAAGATTTAATATGTAATAGGATAAAAGATTGATAGTCTAGACGTACACTCTTTTATCCTATTTTCAGTATTTGTTTTCTGAAGTGTATAAAATGCAAATCCACATTTATTCAAAACTAATTATTGAATTGTTTAAAGTGAAATATAATTTTAAAACTTAATGATTTTTTCTCATACTGATCTGTAGTTAAATTTTTAGACATAAGTTCATTTCCCACACCTTTTGGCAATCCCATTATTATGCAATTTTTTTCTGAATCATTAGGATTAAAGCCTTCTATTTGTTCACTAGTTAACAGGTCAGCTACGGCATCTTTACTAGCCTGGTCAGGAAGATCTAAACTAATAACATCCCCGGGCATCATCTTTCTACCTTGTAACATTGTATTTAAGTTTGCTTGAAGGTCTTTTAGTTGATAATTTTTTTCTTTTGGCAGTGGCTTAAAAAATTTGATTTCTGGGAACATTCCAATGCCATGTGTATTCGAAGAACCTGTTTGAACAAATCCACCTACGACTATCAAATTATTTTTCATTAGATTTGAAAACGGATCATTAGGAATCTGTACTTCAACTTTTTCGATTATAACAGGGATACTTCCTTTATTCTTGAATTGAGCAGCATAAAGCATACCTGTTCCGGGATATAAATTGTTTAAAGTAACATTTACTTCATCTTTATTAAATGAAAGACCTTTCTCTAAATATCCAGGGTTTGCAAGCTCTAAGTTAAAAGCATATGGATGTAGCTCTAAAGGATAACTTGAATTTGCAGTAAGAAACTCTACATTAAGATTTCCAGTACTAGCGGTACTATTGATATTAAGAGTATCATTCCAAGCTGCATATCCAGTTCCCATAGCTACAGTTGCTACTATTAGGGCACTAGCTATTATTTTTGATTTTTTCATACATGTTACCTCATTTACTTATTTTATAGCAGGGAACTCCCCTGCTATAAAAAAATTATTACTAGTTATTGAACTGATCATAAGTAGCAGTTGCTTTAAATGTTACAGCATTAGCACCTTTTAAATTTTGGATAGCGTTTCCTGCATCAGGGTCTACCGTCACAGTAAATACAACATTTTTTGTATCTCCTGGATTTATTGCTGAAGCTTGGTCAGCAGGATTAGGACTGACTTTTAGCCAATCGGGTTGGCCATCAAAATGAAAACTACCGTCTTTAGCAGGTATAGTTCCATTGTTCTTAATTGGGAGTGTTATAGTTGCAATTGCACCTGGATATAAATTTTGAAGCGTAATAGTTGCACTATTTTCATCAGCAACTACAGTTCCTGTTGCACCATCTTTTCCTGCTAAAGCATTACTGTCTTGGAAAATAGGGGCACCAGATTGAGTAACAAAGTCTACATCTAAAGTACCTGTTGAAACTGTACTAGTAATGTTGAGAGTATCATTCCAAGCTGCATAACCTGCACCCATTGAAACTACTGCTCCTATTAAAGCAGCTGCTAAAACCTTTGATTTTTTCATAAATATAATCTCCTTCTTTGCTTAAATTTTGTTTGTTTATAATATAAAGTATAGCTCCATACTTTAAGCTTAGATTCCCTCTAAAGTTTACTTTTTTGTGCTACTAAAGTTATATAAGACATAGAACTTTAGTAGTATAAAAAAATTATATTTAGTTTGCAAAAGACTATTTGAATCAAAAAGGATATCTAGATTATTTCTAAATATCTGTTCTCGTATAAAACAAAATTATTATTAAAATATGCGGTATTTGTTAACCTCATAGGTATATTTCGGAGTACTTATATTCAAATTAACTGCGAATTATTTTGTTTTAAAATAGTTTCAATATGCTGGTAAAAAATAATAAATTATGTATAATAGCAAATAAATTACATTATAAGATTATATATAGTTAATTGATTAAATAAATTAGGAGTGGTTGGATGAGTTTAATTTATATCGACAAGAATCTAAGAAAAATATTGATATTCTTTTTCAGTGTGATAATCCTAATAGGAAGTATTCTTTTACTTAAAGCAATTAGCAAAAACAAATATGTAGAAAAAAAGCAAGCAGTTTATACATATAGTCATCAAGCGAATGTAGGCTATAATGTATACATTGTTCCAAACCCATTGATTGAAGAAAAAGTGATTGGTCAAGGTAATACCTATATTACTGAATACATTGATAATATTAATACAGTTATGAGGTATAATTTTTCGGCTAATAAGGAAGCTAATATAAAAGGACACTATGAGATAATAGCTAAAGTAGAGGGATTTACAAGTAGTGAAAAAGATAGTAAAAGTATTTGGAGCAAAGAATTTATTCTTCAGCCGAAAACAGATTTTGCAATAAACGATAAAACCAGTGAGATTAAAAATGAATTACCAATAAAAATAAATGATTATAATGATTTAATTCAGCAAGCCAATAAAAATCTAGGAATAAATTTTACTGGTAAGCTTTCAATAGTATGGAATATCAGTATTAATGGCAAAACAAAGGATGGGTTAATTTCTGAACAACTATCACCTAAAATGGAAATCCCACTTAATGAAAAATTTTTTCAAATCGCAGGAAACTTAAATCAGGATAAAAAGGGACAAATAGATAAAACAAAAAAAATTGTCTCCACCAATTATAAAAAGGGAATAGGATTTTCCAGTTTTTTTATTATAATTGGAATAATGGCACTTGTAGCAATATTTTTAATAACTATAGAAAAAGATGATGAAAAACCAACTAATAAAAAAGTGAAAAAGATATTAAAAAATTATGAGGAAAGACTAGTTGCAATAAATCAAGATTATATAAATGAAAATGATTTAATTATTAGTGTTGCAACTATGGATGATTTGATCAAAATTGCAGATGAAATAGAGAAACCTATTTTTTATAAAGCATCCTTGGATATTGAGGATATAAGAAAGTTTTATATTATGGATAATGGAATAGTTTACATTTTTGAAGTGGGGACGGTTAATAACAATTTAGCTTATGAACCTGAGACGGTTAGCAATAATTAACATATTTAAAATTATAAATGAATAAAGAATGGTCTCGTGATAAAAATTTATATCACGAGACCATTCTTTATTCATTTATTTAGTTATTCTTTTTTCAAGCCAATTAATTAAATCATCGATTACTTCTGCTTTGTTTGTCTCATTTAACATTTCATGTCGTCCATCTTTATAAAACACATACTCTAAATCTTGTATGCCAATTCCCTTATACATGTCAATCAATTTAAGCACATTTTTAGTCTGACCTCCAACAGGATCCTTATCGCCACAAAAGATGTAAATTGGAAGTTCTTTTGGAATATTTTTAACTACATTTCTATCATGAAGTTTATTTACAGATGAAGTTAATTCATAATAAAAACCATTTGTGCATACAAACCCACAAAGTGGACTTGAAATGTATTTGTCTACTTCATCGTTATCACTACTTAGCCAATCAAAATTTGTCCTATTGGGTTTAAAATTGTTATTGAAGTTACCAAAAGAAAGCTTATCTAAGAAAGGACTTCTTTTTCTTTCACCGTGTATAGTTTTAGAAATTTTAGCTACAACTCCACCTATGCTTGTAAGAAATTGCTTTCCTGCTGTTCCTGAAAGTATACAACCATCCACTTCATTACCATATTTACTTATATAAGACTGAGTTAGTAATGAACCCATACTATGACCAAAAATAAAAATTGGTAAATCTTCATTTTCTTTTTTTATTATCTCGTGAAGTTGGTGAATGTCTTCTACAGCAATATTAAATCCATTTGGTGGAAGATGACCTAAATCGTCCTGAGTTTTGATTGATTTTCCGTGCCCTAGTGTATCGTTAATATATACTCCATATCCTGATTTATTAAGTGATTCTGCTAAACCTTCATATCTTTCTGCATATTCAGCCATTCCATGAGCAATTTGTACAATGGCTTTAATATTACCGTCAGGCATCCAATTGTAAACCTGTATATTGTTTCCATGCTTATCTTGAAAAGAAAATTCTTTTTTCATAATATACCTCCAAATTAAATTGATGCTTTTTTATAGTATATCAATCAATTATTATATGGACAAGAGTCTTTAAAGTTATAAAATAATTTCATCATTAAACTTTAAACCTACTAAAAAGTCTTAAACATTAGCATTACAGACATTTATCCATGTAATCATTTACATAAGAACCTCAATTTGATATGATAATATTAGAAAATATCTTGAAAATAATATAAATTTTTATGTAAAAATATGTTTCATTGGAGATATGAGATATGGATATTGAAAGATTAAATGCGGCAAACAAATACTATATTATTCGACATGCATTAAAGACAAATAACGTTACAGAAACCTGCAAAACATTTGGCATTTCACGAACTATTTATTATAGATGGTATAATGAATATCGAAAATCAGGGTTAGAAGGACTTAAAGAAAAAACAAGAGAAAAGCCTGATATGCCTAATAAGGTAAGTAAAGAAATTGAAGGATTAATATTAAAGCATGTCTTAAAACACCCTGAAGATGGACCGAAAAGAATTTATTATGAATTAAAATCTAAAGGTATAGTAGTTGGGGAAACAGGAATATATAATGTTCTAAAGAGACACAAACTTAACTGTAAAGAAGAAAGAAAGGCATATTCTAGAGCACGAAGCATCAAAAATGAGGTTCAGTCTGAAGCCAAGAAATCAGACTTAAAGATGGAAGATATAGGACAGGTACAACCTGGATATGCAGTTATTCAGACTACTAGCTATATAGGAAAGATCGGACAAATTGGGAGTGTATACCAGATAGTGCTTTTGGATTTGTTCTCAAATTTTGCATTTGCTAAAGTTTATACAAGTAAAAGCTCTATGAATGCAATTGACTTAATGGAAATGAGCATTATACCTATGATTAGAGTTTTTGATATAAAAATTAGCAATTTGATAACAAACAATAGCAAGGAATATACTACGAATTGGGATAGAGGGATGCATAAATATGATGAATTTTTGAAAATGAACAAGATTAAGCATATGTCATTTCCCGCTAAAAATAAAAATATATTTGGAGCTATGGATAGATTTATTTCTATTTTGCAGGAAGAATTCTATGATGAAGTATTAAGGAACGATACCTATTCATCATTAGATGAGTTAGAGAATGGTTTAAATAAATATATTAGATACTATAATTATGAACGAAGTATCGATGAAGGAGTGCATAAGGGCAAGCCTCCAATTGAGGTTATTTATAGACAGCTTGAGGGTGATAAACCTTTACCACTTTGGTTTTATATAAAAACAAGTAATATTTAGGGCAGGTGAAAAAAATGAGTAACCTAGATGAAAGGATTTGTGTTGTTGGAGGAGGAATTTCAGGACTTACAGCAGCCTACTGTCTTCAAAAAAAGGGATATACAAATGTAACTCTTTTAGAGGGAAATAGCCGAATTGGTGGGAAGTGTTACAGCATTAAGTACAGAGGTAAGACTTATGAGATGGGTACGATGATGGGTGTACCATCCCATAAGCATATTGTTGAGCTTATGAAGGAACTTGGAATGAAAAACAATGGACCTCTCTTATACAAAGGTTTTTTTGATAACAATGGAAGGATAATGCAACAGATACAAAAAGAGGATATAAGAGACTTTAGATCCCAGTATATGAGACTTCCAGAGGAATTAAAAAAATATGAAATATTACAAGAGCCGGGTTTTAAAAATTTAACAGAAGATCTATGTCAACCTTTTTCAAAATGGTGTGATGATAGAGATCTATCTGTAATGAAAAGCGTGTTTGCGCCAGCTTTTACAGCTTTTGGTTTTGGATACTTAGAGGATGTTCCTACAGCGTATGTTCTAAAATTTTTAGAATACGAAACATTAACTGCATTTGTTGAAATAACTCACCTTATAACATGGACAGAGGGAATTCAAGAGATGCTTGAAAGAATTGCAGATTGTCTTGACGACGTTAGACTTACCTCAAGGGTTATAAGAATAGAGCGTAAAGAAGATGTTGAGGTGCAAACAACACGTGAAACACTTCATTTTGATAAAATTATCATTACATCACCACTGGATGATACCTTGAAATATATGGACTCAACAAAAATGGAAAAGCAGCTATTTAATAAAATAAAGTATCAAGACTTTAGGGTTTTTTCTTACAAAGTTGAAGGACTTCCACAAGTAACCGGATATATGTTGGAAAATATACGTAAAGAAAGATTAGGCCACGTAATGGTATGGTACTATAGGTGGGGAGATAGGGGTAGTAATGATCTAATTAATGTTTATGCATTAGCTAGTCCAGAACTAAGCAATGAAACTATAAAAGCGAGAGTAGAAGAAGATTTAATTCAAATGGGCGTGAAGATAAAAGGATCGTATATAAACATTAATTGGAGACATTTTCCACATGTTGATTCAGAAGTACTATTGGATGGATTTTATGATAAACTTGACGGAATACAAGGAAGTAATAATACTTATTATGCAGGAGAAATTATGAATTTTTCTAGTATTGAAAAATGTACACAGTATTCAAAGTACCTCATAGAAAAATACTTTTAAGTTTGAACAATATTCAGGAGAATCAATTTCATTTTTTATAGCATTTCACAAAATAATAGATAACGTTTTCATCTGGAATTTTAAAAAGAAAGCACTATATGTAATAACAGCAAACGTAGTGATACCAATGCATTAACATGGTGGAGGAGCAACTTGAACATTTTTCAATTGGTAAATATAACCAATTAATTCGAATAATGAGTTGACATATGAATATTTTGGAATTATAATAATATTAAGTTGATTTTTTATTTAATGGACATACTCAATTTTAAAAAGTAAGAGTAATTTCAGAAGTAGTATAACTTGGTTTTTTCAAGAAATACTACAATGTTGTTAGGTTATTCTTAGTAGGTTTTCTACTGAGATTTAGCTTTACTTAATGAATTTTAGTCGTAAATTTAAAACGACAAAACAAGTTTTTTTAATTTAGAGGAGGAATATAACAATGGATTTTGATAAGTTCACATGGGAAGGTAATTCTAGAAAGATGGTAGAGGCAGTACTTGATGCAGTGCCAAAATTATTCAGAGGAAGCATTACTGATAAAATTGACGATTATGTAGAAGATAACGACGTTACAGTTGTTACTGAAGACATGATAATTTCTGTTATTGGAGAAAAAGCACCAGCTTCTTTCAAAGATAAGTTCATGAAGATCTTAGAACCAATGAAAACAAAATAATATTTGTTCCATATAGTATGTTCGTTAAATATAACTAAGCTAATTATTTTGATGTTTAAGACTATTAACAATGCAAATTGTTAATAGTCTTTTATTTTACACTGGAAAATGATTCAAAGATGAATTTGTTTATAATTTGGCAATACTTTCATTATAAAATTAGTTATTGAAAAGGAAATAAGAAGTCATTTGTGGAAAATAGAACAGTATACTGAGTAGTGATTTTGAATTTAAGGGGATATCCATGATGAATAAAACTATACTTATTATTGAAGACGAAGAGGATATAAGAGATATATTAGCTCATTACATAAAAAAAGAAGGATATAATGTTATAGAGGCTGATAATGGAAATAAAGGGTTAAGTATAATGAAAAAAGAAAAAATAGATTTGCTAATCCTAGATTTGATGCTTCCTGATATAAGTGGCTTTGAGGTTTGTAAAGCTACATCCATGAGATGTAAAGTTCCAATTATAATTCTAACAGCTAAAAATGACATGATAGATAAAATATTAGGACTAGAGCTTGGTGCAGATGATTATATTACCAAACCTTTTGATATAAGAGAAGTAATGGCAAGGATAAAAGTTTGTATGAGAAGAATGGACAGCCTGAATGAAGAAAGTAACCAGGAGATTATAGAACTTTCAAATGATATAAGAATTAATGAAAAAAGTAGAGAAGTATTTAAAGGAAATATTCCTCTAAAGTTTAAGCGAAAGGAATTCGAATTGCTGTTGATACTAGCTCAAAATAGAAAGATAGTATTAACACGAGACATGCTCCTGGAAAAAGTCTGGGGCTACGATTTTGAAGGTGAAAGTAGAACCGTAGATGTACATGTTCAAAGGCTAAGAAAAAAGCTAGGAGAAATGGATGAAACATCTATTATTGAAACCGTTTTCGGAGTTGGATATAAGATGACTTAAATAAAGGAGAATATTGTAATGAAATACTCTATAAGATACAAATTTGCAATTGGGTTACTGATTATTTTCGGCTTGAGTTACGTTTTCATGAGCTATTCCATGAATAAAATAGTTATGAATAATAATAGACAAGTTATCCATAAAGAATTACTAAGCTCTCAAAAAGATCTAAATATTTATTTGAAGCAGTATATGATGTTAAACAAAATTGAGATTAAGCAAGAAGATTTTCAAAACCACATATCACAAATATCAGATGCAATAGTATTGAAATTGAACAATAGCGTAATCCTTTTTAATTCTAATGGAGAAGAGATTTTTGATTCAGATAAGGGGACGGTTAATAACAAATTAAACAAAGTTAATACTGAGGATGTATCAAAATATAAAATTTTAGGCAAAAAGAACAATGAGGTTGTAGAGTTTGTACAACCGATATACATAGATGATATAGAGATGGGTTTTTTGAATTACAGTATTGATTATTCTGACTTATTCCAATCCAATTATGATCTTCTAAGAAATATGGAAATAGTTATATTCATAGTATTTGTGAGTATATTTATTGTTGCTTTATTGCTAATTAGAAAAATTAGTACTCCTATTATAAATCTAAATAAAAATACCAAAGAAATAGCTAAAGGAAATTTTAATGTGGAGTTGAAAATAACATCTAGAGATGAAGTTGGTGAACTGGGAGATAGCTTTACCAAAATGAAGAATATTATTAAAGAGCAAATAGATACTATTGAAAAAGATAGAGATAATCTTATAAAACTCTTAGGGCATCGTAAAACTTTTTTCAATAACGTTACCCATGAAATGAAAACACCCTTGACAATAATTTCAGGGTATTCTCAAATGATTTTAGATGAAAATGGAGAAAATGAATTAATTAATAAAGCTGCAAATAAAGTTAAGTTTCAGTCGGATAGACTTCATAATATGATAATAGAGCTTATTGAAAAGTCAAAAATTGAATCAGATATTGATTATATTGATATAGAAGAACTTGATATGTTGGAATTGGTGAGTTCAGTATGTGATGATATGAGTATTAAGGCTAAAAAATATGAAATGATTATTGAAAAGTACATTGAACCCAATATATATATACTAGCTAATAGAGAAGAAATAATTAGACTTTTAATAAATATAATAGACAATTCAATAAAGTATGGGAATGTAAAATCGGCAATAAAAGTGTGCTTATATAAAGAAGATGAGAAATGTACTATTACAATTGAAGATAGAGGTAAGGGCATAAGTGGACATGATTTAGATATGCTATTTGAGCCTTTTTACAGGGCAAATAATAATCATAGTTTTAAAGAAATAGGTAGTGCTGGACTTGGACTTACCATAGCTAAAGCTATCATTGATAAATATCAGGGGAGCATTAATATAGAAAGTAAAACTAACATTGGAACAAGGGTAAAGATAATAATTCCTCTTTTTACAAATTGGCAACAAATTGATTAAGTAATGGATAGATATATAGCCTATTGTTTTATTTAAGAAATAAATTGTGGGAGGAATTAAATTGAAAAAGAAAATCAAAATAAGCTTATTAAAAGTGTGTATTCCTATAGTTATTATAGGAGGATGTTTATCTATTGGAGTGCTAGTTACCCATCAATCAGATAAGAGTAAAGAAAAGTCACAAGTAGTATGTAAAGATAGTTCCGAGCTAGTTTTTAAGGATAATAAACCCTTACAGGTGATAAGTAAAAAACAATATGGAAATATCGAAGGAATATCTAAGAACTTTGGATTTTCAGATAATAATGAAATAGTAGTTGGAATTGGACTTAGTGCAGATGAATATAAAAATAAGTACAACAGAGAACTTAATAATAGTGACGGAAATGAACCTAACTATGATAGGGCTGGGTATGTTTTTAAGTTAAATCTTTCCTCATTAGAAAAAAAACCTTTAAATATTAGAACATATAATGTAAAAGCTATTACGCAAAATGTTGAATCGGAATTAGACTATTATAAAGATGGAAAATTAAATATATATGATTTGAAGGGCGATATCAATACTGTCTATGGTCAATACCATGATAATATTTTATCTGATACGTCTCCATCTAAAACCTATTACGGCGATTATGGTGAATGGTCTAAAGACGGAAATGTTTTGATAAAGTACTTAAGAGCAGAGACTAAATTTAAAATATATAATATAAAGGCGGGTACCGAAAAAGAAGTAAAATTACCTAGTACAGATTATGATGTTAATGATAGTAATCTTTATAGTCAAGATGGAAAAGATATTTATTTTAATGCGACTAAGAGGCAGGATAAAGATGGTCAATCTGTGGAGATGGGTGTTGGGATATATAAAATTAACTCTGAGAATGCAGAATTAGATACTATGCTATTCTTTCCAGTAAAAGGCCCAAAAGACACTAATAACTATAATCTTTCTCATTATAGCGTTTTAGATAACGGTAAGAAAATAATACTTTATAGTTTAAAGGAGGGTACTGGAATAAGTATCTATGATGTTATGTCTAAAAAATTTTATAATCCTAATTCTTCTAGTAAGAAATCAAAGAACGTAAAGTACAATTATTTTTCCGTGTCTCCAGATGAAACAAAAGTAATACTATGTGAGGACAGTAATGGTAGTAAGAATGAAGAGTGCAATATTTATGGATTAAAAATTAATGGTAATAGCTTTAGCGATAGAATATGCTTATGTAAAAATGTAGCATTTACAAATTATGCTGATATAAAATGGAGTAACGATAGTAAAAGTATAGAGTTCTTTTCCTGTAAGGATTTTTATGAAATTAGAAATGCTGAGAGAAAATACCCTGGTAAAAGTCAAATCAATCTAATTACATTTAAATAGTATATCGTGTTTATAAAAAAGGTGTCTCAAAATAAAAATTACTTTTATTTTGAGACACCATTAATTTTATCCTAATTTCTCTTTAAGCTTAGCATCCATAATTTCCTTAGCCACCTGAGGATTAGCTTTTCCTTTAGTAGCTTTCATCAATTGGCCCATTAAGAAGCCTGCTGCTTGCTTTTTGCCAGCAGCAATATCTCTAATTGAGTCTGGATTGCTTTCTATTATATCTACAACTATTCTTTCTAATTCACTAGTATCACTAATTTGAGATAAGCCCTTTGCTTCAATTATCTCAGTAGCACTTTTACCAGTATTAAACATTTCACCAAAAACTTCTTTTCCAACAGTAATACTGATTTTACCATCAGCAATAATTTGAATAAGATCATTTAGTGCTTTTGGTGCTACGGGAATATCTATAGCTTCAAGTTCTTTTTCTCTCAAAAGCTTCAATATATCACCTTGAATCCAGTTAACAACTACCTTTGGATTTGCACCTAAAGCAACAACTGCTTCATAATATTGTGATAAGGCTTTATCATCTATTAGTATCGCAATTTCAGCCTCTGAAAGTCCATAGTTCTTTGTAAACCTTTCTTTCTTTTCAGCAGGCATTTCTGGAAGAGAATCCTTTAAATCTTTAATTTGAGCATCACTTATAATAATAGGAACTAAGTCAGGCTCTGGGAAATATCTATAGTCATGAGCGTCTTCTTTTGATCTCATTGGAACAGTTTTACCCTTGGCGGTATCAAAACGTCTAGTTTCCTGTTTAATCTTATGTTCTTCACCAAAGGCGTATAGTTCTCTTTGACGTTTATCTTCTTTTTCTAAGGCTTTTTGAACCTCCTTGAAAGAGTTTATGTTTTTAATCTCAACCTTTGTATTTAAAACATCTGTACCAGCACGCCTGATAGAAATATTAGCGTCACATCTAAAGGAACCTTGTTCCATACGACAATCAGAAATCTCACCATATTCTAGAACAGATTTAACACTTTTAAGGAATAAAACAGCTTCTTCCGGTGAACGCATATCTGGTTCAGTTACAATTTCAATCAGTGGTACGCCAACACGGTTATAATCAATTAAGGAAACAGGTTCATGCTCTAGATGAAGAAGCTTTGCAGCATCCTCTTCAATATGGATTCTGTTCAATCTTATTTTTTTCTTAACACCATCTACTTCAATTTCTACATGTCCGCCTTTGCAAATAGGAAGGTCAAATTGTGAAGTCTGGTATGCCTTAGGTAGATCTGGATAAAAATAGTTTTTACGATCCATTTTATTAAGTTTGTTGATTTCACAATTTAATGAAGTTCCAGCTTTTATTGCTAAGTTAATAACTTCTTCATTAATTACAGGCAAGGTTCCTGGTAGCCCTAAACAAATAGGACATGTGTTAGCATTTGGTTTAGCACCAAACTCAGTGGAACAGGAACAGAATATTTTAGAATTAGTATTTAGTTCAGCGTGTATTTCAAGGCCAATAACGGTTTCAAAACTCATATTATCTTCTCCTCTCCTAAAGCTCAGGCATTTTGTCTGTAAGCTTCAATTCTTGTTCTAGCGCGTATGCAGCTCTTAGAATTTTTTCTTCTTCATAATGGTCACCAATAATCTGAATGCCAATGGGAAGACCACTTTCACTAAAGCCACAAGGCACTGAAACGGCAGGGATTCCTGCTAAATTAATATTTATTGTATATATATCTGCTAGATACATTTCTACTGGATCATTACTTTTTTCACCAATTTTAAAGGGTAATACAGGTGAAGTTGGGCTTAGAATAACATCATAAGTTTCAAAAGCTTTTTTAAATTGCTCTTTTATTAATTTTCTTAGCTTTTGTGCTCTATTGTAGTATGCATCATAGTATCCTGAAGAAAGGGCATAAGTTCCAAGCATAATTCTTCTTTTAACTTCATCACCGAAAGCCTCAGTTCTAGTTTTTTCTATAAGCTCATCTATTCCTTCAAACTCAGCTGTACGATAGCCATATCTTATTCCATCAAATCTTGCTAGGTTAGAGCTAGCTTCAGCAGAAGATATTATGTAGTAGGCAGAAAGGCCTGCTTCAGTAATAGGAAGAGATATTTCTTCTACAATAGCTCCCATTTCTTTAAATTTTTCTATACTATTTTTTATAGAAGCAGCAATTTCTTCATCTAAACCAGATTGAAAAAATTCAGAAGGGACACCAATTTTCATTCCCTTAACACCATTTTCTATAGTGCTTAAGTAATCTTCTGTAAAGGATTGCTTTACAGAAGTACTATCTAATTTATCTTCTCCTTGGATTACCTCTAAAGTTAGAGCACAGTCCTTTACTGTTTTAGAAAAAGGACCTATTTGATCCAAAGAAGAACCAAAAGCAATTAGACCAAACCTTGAAACAAGACCATAGGTTGGCTTTAAACCTACTACTCCACAGAAAGCTGCAGGTTGACGGATTGAACCACCTGTATCAGAACCTAAAGATAGTGGTGACATTCCAGCACCAACAACTGCGCCTGAACCACCTGATGAACCACCAGGTACTCTGTCTAAATCCCATGGGTTTTTAGTCTTCTTAAAGCTTGAATTTTCAGTAGATGAACCCATTGCAAATTCATCCATATTTGTTTTTCCTATTATAATAGCATCTGCTTCTTTTAATTTTTTCACAACTGTAGCATCATACGGAGGAATAAAATCATTTAGTATTTTAGAAGCACAAGTGGTTTTTATACCATCGGTACAAATATTGTCCTTAATTGCGATAGGTATACCAGCTAGTTTTCCAACAGCCTCTCCCTTAGCAATTTTTTCATCTATTCTTTTAGCTTGTTTTTTAGCTTCTTCCTCACAAAGGGTTAAATAGCCATCCACCTTTGATTCAACTTTACCTATTCTTTCAAAGAGGGAAGTTACTACTTCTAAAGCAGTGAAGCTCTTATTAATTATTCCGCTTCGGATTTCATCAGCGGTCATAGTCTCTATTTTCATGTTGCCACCACCTATTCAATAATTTTTGGAACTTGAATTGAGGTATCCCTCATAGACTTTACATTTTGAAAGAGTTTTTTCTTATCTTCAAACACAGCCATTTCATCTTTTCTTAAAACTGATTTTAAGTTTTCGTTATAAATATCAAGATGAACATCACTTAAGTCAAGTTTGTCGATAGATTCAAAGTGAGTTAAAATGCTTTCAAATTCCTTAGCCATTTTTTCAGCCTGCTCTTCAGTAAAACTCAATTTAGACAATTTCGCAATATAATTAACATTTTCAATAGTAATTTTCATTTTTATACCTCCTTATAATCTTAAAACATCTATAAAATTCTGACCTCTGACATCTCACTTCTCACCTCTGAAACGCATAAATATATAACTTTGAATTGTCAGTTACTATTTTTTATGCGTTTCTTACGGCTCCAATCTCTTAATATCTCTTGGAAGGAAAGTTGCTTCTCTAATATTTTCTAAATCTAGTATTTTCATTGTCAATCTTTCTAAGCCAATAGCTAGCCCACCATGTGGAGGCATACCATATCTAAAACTATCTAGGTAGAAGCCAAAATCCTCTGGTTTTAAACCAAACTTAAGTATGTTTGCTTTTAAAACTTCATAATCATGGATTCTCTGAC
This sequence comes from uncultured Clostridiaceae bacterium, assembly GCA_963791805.1. GTDB lineage: Bacteria > Bacillota > Clostridia > Clostridiales > Clostridiaceae > JACMJL01. Next base: position 90,763 of record CAWBTU010000003.1, on the reverse strand, counting down.
CACCAGTAGTAATTTCCAAGCCTTTATATATTAAGTCGAAGCTCTTCGTCATTTCTGGATTTTCATCATCTTGCATCGTGTACATTGGTCTTTTAGATACTGGGTACTTTGTTAAGAAAACAAAGTCACTGTTGTAAGTTTCTTTAATATATTTTGAAAGAATAACTTCTCCTTCAGCATCTATATTCCCAATAGGCGATCTTTTATCATATTTTTCAAATAGCAATTCTTGAGCCTCACTTAAAGGCATTCTTGGAATTTTTATACCTTCTGGAAGAGTCTTATTATGCATGGCAAGTTCGCTGGCACATGTTTTATTCAAATGAGCAAACAAATAATTTATAAAACCTTCTTCTAAGTCCATAAGATCATTTTCATCTTCAATAAAGCCCATTTCAACGTCTAGACTAATATATTCATTTAAATGCCTCCAAGTATTATGAAGTTCAGCCCTGTAAGCTGCCCCAACTTCAAATACTCTTTCAAACCCTGCACCTACCATCATCTGTTTGTAAAATTGAGGGCTTTGAGCTAGAAATGCTCTTTTATTAAAATAGGTTACAGTAAACATTTCAGAGCCACCTTCAGTACTAGAAGAAATAATTTTTGGAGTATGAATTTCAGAGAAGTTCATACCTTTTAAATAATCTCTAAAGGCATCAACAATCTCCTCTTGAATTTTAAACACAGCTCTTGTTTTAGGTCTTCTTAAGCTAATGCTTCTATAATCTAACTGAGTTTCTAGTGTAGCAGTTACTTTTTGATTATTAATTTCAAAAGGTAGAGTTTCATAATAAGCTTTACCTAATACTTTTATTTCACTCACAAGTAGTTCTACTCCATTAGGAGCCTTTGGGTTCTCAACCTTAACCCCAGTTACTTCAATACACATTTCAAGTCTTAAGCTTTCTTCCAACTTTTTATCGATTACAAGTTGTAGGATTCCAGTTTTATCCCTTAGGTGAAGAAATGTTATTTTGCCAAGGTTATGAATTTTGTGTATCCAACCATTTACCTGAATTGTAGCTTCATTGTTGTTTTTTATATCAGAAATATAAGTTCTTTTCATGATTAACCCTCCTTTAATATATAAAAAAACCGTTCCTATACTTTCGTATAGGAACGGATAATCCGCGGTGCCACCCTAATTAGCTAATGCTCTCTCATATTGGTACAAATTGCAATTATACCTAGTCATTTTATCGGTTGACAACCGGTTAAGCCTACTTTAAAAATTTCGGTTAACATCTCAAGGGTGTTTTTCAATACATGCATCATACTAGGCTTTCACTATCCCTAACTCGCTAAGAATTAACATTGTATTTAATCTCCCCATCATTGAATCTTTCTAAATTAGATTAGTGCTATTATATAATGAATATAATAATAAATCAATAGATTTTATATAAAGATAATAAAAATACTTAAAAATCAATAATGAAATAGATGATTTTTTGTTTATTATTAATAATTAATCAATACCATGTTGTAATATGTAACTATTTAAAATTAGAATGAAGAATAAAAAAACGGTGAAAGGAATATTTTAACAAGTAGTGTTTATATATCAACTATTTTGAGAATGTTACATTTATTCATTAAAATTATTAATACTTCATAAGAAATATTGATTTTTTTTGATAATGTATTATATTTATTAGAATAAGGTTATTTAGTATAATAATCACTTTAAATATAAGGAGGAAATAACATGAGTAATTTAAACGAGATTTTTGGTTCAAATGTATTTAATGATTCAGTTATGAAAGCACGCCTTCCAAAAGCTACATATAAAGCTTTGAGAAGAACTATAGAAGGCGGATTAGCACTTGAACCAGAGGTGGCAGATGTTGTTGCATCTGTAATGAAAGACTGGGCAATAGAAAAGGGTGCTACACATTTTACTCATTGGTTCCAACCAATGACTGGTATCACTGCAGAAAAGCACGATGCATTTATCAATCCGAATTCTGACGGAACTGTAATGCTTGAATTCTCAGGTAAAGAATTAATTAAAGGCGAGCCTGACGCATCATCTTTCCCTTCAGGTGGGCTTAGAGCAACTTTTGAGGCTAGAGGATATACTGCATGGGATTGCACTTCACCAGCATTTATTAAGGATGATTCCTTATGTATACCAACTGCTTTCTGTTCATATAACGGAGAAGCACTTGATAAAAAGACTCCATTACTTAGATCTATGGAAGCAATTTCAAATCAAGCAATGCGTGTTTTAAAAACACTGGGAAATACTACTTCTAAAAGAGTTATTACAACAGTAGGTCCAGAACAAGAATACTTTTTAATTGATAAAAAAATGTACGATCAGCGTAAAGATCTTATATTAACTGGTAGAACTTTATTTGGAGCAAAACCTTCAAAGGGACAAGAACTAGAAGATCATTATTTCGGTTCATTAAAAGGAAGAATTTCTGATTATATGAAAGATTTAGATCAAGAGCTTTGGAAGCTTGGAATCGCTGCTAAAACTAAGCATAATGAAGTTGCTCCTGCACAGCATGAGTTAGCTCCAATCTTTACTACAACTAATGTTGCTACAGATCATAATCAACTTACAATGGAAATGATGAAAAAGGTTGCATTAAAGCATGACCTTGTATGTTTACTTCATGAAAAACCATTTGCAGGCATTAATGGATCCGGTAAACATAACAACTGGTCAATGGCTACAGATGATGGAATGAACCTTCTTGAGCCAGGAAGTTCACCACATGACAATGAACAATTTTTATTATTCCTTTGTGCAGTAATAAAAGCCGTAGATGAATATTCAGACTTTTTAAGATTATCTGCTGCTAATTCAGGAAATGATCATCGTTTAGGTGCTAATGAAGCTCCACCAGCAATAATATCAATATTCTTGGGGGATCAATTAACAGATATTCTTGAGCAAATTGAAAATGGCGGCGCAACTAGTTCTAAATTCTCAAAGGATTTAAAGCTAGGAGTTGTAACTATGCCGGATCTTCCAAAGGATGCAACTGATAGAAATAGAACTTCGCCATTTGCATTTACTGGAAATAAATTCGAGTTTAGAATGGTACCATCTTCAGCTTCAATTGCTGGTCCTAATTTTGTTCTAAACACAATAGTAGCTGAAGTTTTAAGTGGAATTGCTGACAGACTTGAAAAGGCTACAGATAAAGATGCAGAAATTCAAATGATAATCGTAGAAATAGTAAAGAACAACAAGAGAGTAATATTTAATGGAAACGGTTATTCAGAAGAATGGTTAGTTGAAGCTGAAAAGAGAGGACTTCCAAACATAAAGACTACAGTTGAGTCAACTAAATCTTTAATTACTGAAAAGAATTTAAAAGTTATGGAAAAACATAACGTATTAAGTAGAGTTGAAATGCATTCTCGTTATGAAATTACTCTTGAGAATTACGTTAAAACTATAAATATTGAAGCATTAACTACACTTGAAATTGCTAAGAGACAGATATTACCTTCAGTTATAAAGTTTGAAACAAAGCTTGCTGAGTCAATAAACACTATAAAGGCTGCTAGTACAAGTGCAGATGTATCAATTCAAGCAGAATTGCTAGTTGAATGTTCAGGATTAGCTGCTTCTTTAAAGAAGAATATTATTGAATTAGAGAAAATGTTAGATAAAGCTGAAACTTTAGAAGGAGATGCTTATGAAGCAGCTTCTTTCTACAGATTTAGTGTGTTTGAGCAAATGAATATTCTAAGAATAGATGCTGACAAGCTTGAAACAATAGTAGATGCAGAATTCTGGCCACTACCTACTTATACTGATATGTTATTTAACGTTTAGCATAATGAGAGCACCGATTGGTGCTCTTTATTTTACCCTTAATTGTGATAATTATTGACTAATTTTGCTCATAAGGTATAATTATATAAGGTAAATACTCTGATATTTAACTTTGTTAAGTGATGAGTGAATAAAAAATAATATGAAGTATTCTCAATAAGTAAAGCAGAAGTTTTAACCGCTTCTGCTTTAAAAATGATAATAAATTTAAAGGAGGACGTACAATTGAAATTATTTATTGATACGGCAAATGTAGAAGAAATCAAGCAAGCTAATGATATGGGTATAATTTGTGGAGTTACAACAAATCCTTCATTAATAGCAAAAGAAGGTAGAGACTTCAATGAGGTAATAAAAGAGATTACATCTATAGTAGATGGACCAATTAGTGGAGAAGTAATAAGCTTAGATGCTGAAGGAATGATAAAAGAGGGAAGAGAAATAGCTAAAATCCACAAGAATATGGTGGTTAAGGTTCCAATAACTGAGGCAGGACTTAAAGCAGTAAAGGTTTTATCAAAAGAAGGAATTAAAACTAATGTTACTCTTATATTTTCAGCAGGTCAGGCATTACTTGCAGCAAGAGCTGGAGCAACTTATGTTAGTCCATTCCTAGGAAGACTTGATGATATAGCAACAAATTCAATGGAACTAATTGAAACAATTGTAGATATTTTTGAAATTCATGGTATTGATACAGAAATTATAGCTGCAAGTATAAGAAATCCACTTCATGTAGTAGATGCAGCAAGAGCAGGAGCTCATATTGCTACAGTTCCTGGTAGCGTTTTAAAGCAACTACTAAAACACCCATTAACTGATAGCGGTATCGAAAGATTCATGAAAGATTGGGACGACGCATTTAAGAAATAATTAGGAGGCTTTTAATTTATGGATAGAGATAATTTGACTATTAACACCTTACGAGTTCTTTCAGCTGAGGCTATAGAAAAAGCAAAATCAGGTCACCCAGGATTGCCACTTGGCAGTGCAGCAATGGCATATACTTTATGGGCTAAACAAATGAAGCATAATCCAAAAAATTCTAAGTGGGAAGATAGAGATAGATTCGTTCTTTCAGCTGGACATGGATCAATGCTTATATATTCATTGCTTAGTGTATTTGGCTATGATGTAAGTATTGAAGATATAAAGAACTTTAGACAGTTTGGAAGTAAAACGCCAGGTCACCCTGAGTATAACCATACTGATGGTGTTGAAACTACAACAGGACCTCTTGGTCAAGGAATCTGTAATGCAGTAGGTATGGCTATATCAGAAAGCTATCTTGCGGAGAAATTTAACAAACCAGATTTTAAAGTAATCGACCATTATACTTATAGTATTGTTGGAGATGGTTGCTTGATGGAAGGAATTTCGGGAGAAGCTTCTTCACTAGCAGGAACTTTAGGACTTGGAAAGTTAATAGTACTTTATGATTCAAATAATATTTCTATTGAAGGAGATACAGATATTGCCTTTAGAGAAGATGTTGCTAAACGTTATGAAGCATATGGATGGCAGGTTATTAAAGTAAGCGATGGAAATGATGTTGCAGCTGTAAATTCTGCAATAGAAGCAGCTAAAAAGGAAGATAAAAAACCAACTATAATAATAGTTAAAAATGTAATTGGATTTGGTTGTCCTGCAAAGCAAGGAAAGGCATCAGCACATGGAGAGCCTCTTGGAGCTGAAAATATAATTGCTTTGAAAGAAAATATAGGATGGAATTTTGAACCATTTACTGTTCCAGAAGAAGTAAAAGAAAGCATGCTAGAATTCCAAAAAACAGCAGCAACTAAAGAAGATACTTGGAACAAAATGTTTGAAGGATACAAAGCAGCTTATCCTGAACTTGCTAAGGAATGGGAACTTTGGTTCAGCGGTAAAATCGCTAAAAATATTTTAGAAGATGAAAGTTTCTGGAGCTTTGAGAAGCCAATGGCAACTAGAGAATCTTCAGGTATATTAATAAATAGATTAACAAAGCTAGTTCCAAACTTAATAGGTGGTTCAGCAGACTTAGCACCATCAAACAAGACTTATATGAAAGACATGGGAGATTTCTCAGCTGAAAATAGAGCAGGAGCAAACTTGCACTTTGGAGTAAGAGAGCATGCAATGGCTGCAATAGCTAATGGAATATATCTTCATGGTGGATTAAAAGTTTTTGTAGCAACTTTCTTTGTATTCAGTGATTACATGAAAGGCGCTATGAGACTTTCATCAATAATGAAATTGCCAATAGCTTATGTACTAACTCATGACAGTATTGGAGTTGGAGAAGATGGACCAACTCATGAACCAATTGAACAATTAGCAGCATTAAGAACTATCCCTAATATGATAGTATTTAGACCAGCTGATTCTAAAGAAACAGCTGCAGGATGGTATCTTGCTATGGCTGAAGCTAAGGGTCCAGTATCACTTGTATTGACAAGACAAACACTACCTTTATATGAAGGTTCAGGTAAGGAAGCACTTAAGGGTGGTTATATTCTTAAGAACTCTGAAAAAGCAGTACCAGATGTGATTTTACTTGCTTCTGGATCAGAAGTGGAACTTATATTTAAAGCAGCTGATGAATTAAAGTCAAAAGGAATTGATGCAAGAGTAGTAAGCATGCCTTCCTTTGAATTATTTGAAGCACAGAGTGCAGAATATAAAGAATCAGTATTACCAAATGCCGTAAGAGCAAGAGTTGCAGTAGAAGCAGCATCTTCCTTCGGTTGGCACAAGTATGTTGGCCTAGATGGAGAAGTAATTTCTATTGATCACTTCGGTGCATCAGCAAAAGCAGAAATACTATTCCAAGAATTTGGCTTTACAGTTAACAACGTAGTTAATAAAGCTCAAGCCTTAATTAAATAATTTAACTAATCGTCAATTTAATTTTGTATGAAGAATTAAATTGACGATTTTTTTTATCAAACTACTTATAAAAACCACTTGAAAAATGCAATATCTTGTATCATACGTATAAAGTTGCTTAAGATAACCTGGAACACCCTTCAGCTTCAAAGGTGTTACTCTTAATGGAAGAGTGTACCACTCCTACCAAAACTAAACAATAAGATATCTTAAAAGCAAGATAAAAAGATTACAAGAAAACTTCTTTTCAAGATATCTTTTTAAAAAGATAAGAAGTTATAGTCATATCAAGGCTTTGCTAGGTTTCATATAAAAATCAAAAAAATAAATAATCAAGACTACTAAACAATACAAAGAACTTCCCTACTACAAATTGATACCTTAATATATACATTAACGCTAAGGAGCAACATCATATTTTCTGCGTAGAGATTGTCTGAGCGAGCATTAGAAAGACTTAGCTGGATAATTTATAAATTGCGTTAAGTCCACGAAATGTTTGAGCGTCAGCGAGTTTTGAGTGGATAGTAATTTGTAAATTATCCAGCTTAGTCTTTCAATGTATAGCGAACAATCTCTTAGCAGAAAATATGATGTTGTTCCTTGTATTACATTACATATATAAAGCTATGAATTCATCATATTTCAAACCTAAATTTTTTGCTAATAAAAAATTTAACAGGTATACTAATGTTATAAGTATTATGAAAAGAGGGATGCTAAGATGATTCTTTCAGGAAGAGAAATAAAGAACAAAATAGGAAAAGATATAATTATTGAACCTTTCAATGAAAAGCAATTAAATCCCAACAGTTATAATTTGAGATTACATGATGAACTACTTACTTATGATGAAGATGTTTTGGATATGAAAAATGATAATAAGGTAAAAAAAATTGTTATTCCTGAAGAAGGGTTAATTTTAGAAACTGGAAGGCTATATCTTGGAAGAACTATTGAATACACAAGAACAGATAGATATGTACCAATGCTTGAGGGAAGATCCTCAATCGGAAGACTAGGACTCTTTATTCATGTTACAGCAGGCTTCGGAGATATTGGCTTTTGCGGCTTTTGGACCCTAGAAATCTTCTGCGTCCAGCCCATAAGAATTTACGCAGGAGTTGAACTATGTCAAATCTATTATCATAGTCTAGACGGTGAATATGATATCTATTCCAGTGGCAAATACCAAAACAACAAAGGCGTTCAAGCAAGTCAATTGTTTAAAGATTTTAAATAGAATTATTGATTATCATAATTATAGTAACTTTTTTAAAATTAAAATATATATTAACGCTAAGGAACAACATGATTTCTATGCGCAACGAACAATCTCTTAGCATAAAAATCATGTTGTTCCTTTATTATATATTATTTCATATAAAGCTTCTCATAATATTCCTTCAACATTCTTTCTACTCCAAAGAATTCCGAACAACTTTCTATACTTTCCTTCATCATTTCAACCCACTTAGCATTATTATCATAGTAAGTTGGAATTACTCTATTTATCAATGTGTCATATAAAGCATCGCAATCATGTTTATCTAATTTATCCAGGTCATTTAAAGTGTCAGCATCTTCATTGCAACCTAAGCCATCACCAAATTGCCAACCATTAATGCCATCTTTGCAGGCTTCAGGCCACCATCCATCTAGTATTGAACAATTAAGTACGCCATTCATAGCAGCTTTCATTCCAGATGTGCCACTTGCTTCTAAAGGTCTTCTTGGGTTATTTAGCCAAATATCAGAACCACGGGTAAGCATCTTTCCTATATTCATGTCATAGTTTTCTAAGAATACTACTGAATTAGGATACTTTTTCATCATGCTAACTAAGTTAGCTACAATATCTTTTCCAGCATCATCTAAAGGATGAGCTTTACCAGAAAACACGATTTGAACTTTTCCACTTTTAAGCAGTGGATCAATTAATTCAGGTTTCCTAAAAATAAGATCGCTTCGTTTATAAGGAGCGGCCCTTCTTGAAAAACCAATAAGTAATTTATCAGCATCTAAAGTTACACCAACTCTGTCCTTTATAAAATCAATAAGCTCTTTTTTTATCTCTTTATGAGTTGCCCAAAGGTCACCCTTTTGTTTAAAAGTAGTAGTAATCCTTTCATCAACCCAAGTAGGTTTATGTATAGCATTTGTTATTCCAATTATTCCACTTCTACCAGAAATGCACTTCCACATTTTATTAGCTGTTTCTGCATGCAGCTCGGCAACTGCATTTGATTTTCTTGAAAGTCTTAGGCCGGCAATAGTCATATTAAAAGGAGATCCACCTAATCTAATCATTTCAGCTTTTGTTAAACCATTAAAAGCACCCATAAATTCTAACTTTTCAATTGAATGAGATTCATTCCCTTGTACAATAGGAGTATGGGTAGTAAACACTACTTCATCTCTAGTAAGTCTCCAGGCCTCCTCAAAGGTGTATCCAGAAGTCATTTTCTCTCTTATTAATTCTATGGCAGCTAAATCAGCGTGCCCTTCATTAAAATGATATACATCCACAGGGATTTCAAGCGCTCTAAGTGCTTTTACACCACCTATACCAAGTACTATTTCTTGTGCTATTCTTTCTTCGCCAAACCATCCATAAAGCTGACCAGTAATCCATGTTTCTGAGTTTTCTGGTATATCAGTATCTAATAGGTAGATAGGATTATTACCAAAATTCTCGCACTTCCAAATTTTACAGATTACATCAACTTTTCTAATTTGAACTGATACTTTTACACCAGTATCTTCTAAGAAATCATACTTATAATTATGATAAGCATCATAAGCTTGCCCATCTATTCCTATAACTTGCTCTCCATAACCCTGCTTCCACTTTAATCCAATACCGATTAAAGGAACTCCCATGTCTTTAGCACCTTTTAAATAATCTCCAGCTAATATTCCAAGTCCTCCAGCATAGGTTTTGAAATCTGAATGTAAACCGTATTCCATGCAAAAATATGCAACTCTTGGAAGTGATTTCATATCCATAAATACCCTCCTCAAATTAAAAAATTATTGCTTTGTATTATTTTAGCGAAACAAGTTCAAATTATTTTTACTATATGGATAATTATATAACATATTTTTTAGATATGAAAGCGTGTATATATATTGTAATCCAAAAGCAAATTATTTATTAAAATATTATAATAGGGTATAATTACTTATAATAATAAAAGAAGTGATAAATGTGGAGGACATATGATTGAAAAAATTTCATTAAAGGCCAAAATTATTATCTTTATAGTTGCAGCAATTATAGGAATAGGTAGTATTGCCTATAATACAAAGGACAATTTTAATTTTAATATAGTAAGTAAAAATAAAAAAACATCAAATAATGTAAGTAAGAGTCTTGGAAGTACAGTAATAAAAAGTGAAAGTGTAAATACTGATTCATCAAAAGTTAGTGTTGAAGATCAGGAAAAGAAAGCATTAGCTGAGCAGTGGCAAAAAGGTGCAGTTTTTTTTAATAAAGAAGAAAATTGCGATGAATGTATTGAAATAATGAATGAAATTATTGCTAAGGATCCTAATTACTATCAGGCATATGCACTGAAGGGTATAGCACTATGCTATTCAAAACCTCAAGGTAAATATACAGAGGGTATGGAAAACATAGATAAATCATTAGAAATGAAAGCAGACTATGGATATGGAAGGTTTTGCAAGGCACTAGCCTATGAACTATATGGAAAATATGATGATGCTATTATTGCATATAACAATGCACTTGAAGTTGAAAAATATGTATGGAGCTACTATGGTCTTGCCAGCATTTATGGCAGAAAAGGTGATGTGGAAAAAGCTGTAAAAAATCTTACAATTGCAACTACAATGGGTACGCCTGAAGACAATCAGATTGTAAAAGACGATGCTAAAAAAGAACCGGATTTTAGTAATGTTAGTGATAGTGCGGAATTTCAAGCAGTACTAAAATAAAACTAAAAAACAATAACTTTTGATAATTATACTCGTAATACAAGTATACAGAAGGTTAATTTTCAAGGGGGAAATGTATTGGATGAAGATATAAAGCTTGTGGAGCAAGTTTTAAAAGGCAACATGGATAGCTTTAATATATTAGTAAATAAATATGAGTTTCCCGTCTTGAAATTTATTTATAATATGATTAAAGATAAAGAGGCAGCGGAAGATATTACTCAAGAGGTTTTTATTAATGTATACAACAAGTTATATACATACAATAGGAAGTATAAATTTTCTAGTTGGCTTTTTCAAATTGCTCGAAACAAATGTATTGACTTTATGCGGAAATATAAAAGAGTATATGAAGCTAATATTGAGGATGTGAAGGATATAAAATCAATAGAAATATCTCCAGAAAATAGTGCAGAGTATCTAGAAACTAAAACACAAATCGAAGGATTTATTTCGAAGTTGGAGAGCATTGATAGGGAAATTCTAGTGCTTAGATATTCACAGGAGATAACTTTTTATGAAATTGCCACAATTTTGAATTTAAATGAGGCAACAGTGAAAAGAAGATATTACAAGATAAGAGAAAAATATAGAGAGTATATTTCAATTGATGAAAAGAGGTGCAGTTCATGAATTGCAACACATTTCGCAACAAAAATTTGTATTATAATGAAAACAGCCTAACAGATGATGCTTTAAAAGATATGGAAAAGCATAAAACAAGTTGTAAAAGCTGCAGTGATTTTTATGAAGACGAAATGAAAATGAATAAAGATTTTATAGATTTTTTTAGCGTAAAAGATATAGACTTCAATAGCTCCAGAATGGAGATTCTAAACAATATTGACAAGGGAAAATACAAAAGAAATGCTTTTTTAAAGATGTACTCCAATTTAAACATATATAAAAAGCAATATATAGCGGTTGTAGCATGCTTTTTATTTATATTTCTTGGATCAGCTTATTTTTACAAAATATGCTCAAGCAATAGAAATTCTACAAACATAAACAGTGAACAAAGAAGATCTAGTGATTTAGGTATAGCAAATACAAAAAGTGTAGCAGTAAAATCAAATGTTGACAATTTCAATTTGCTTAATGAGGGGGGATTTACAAAATCAGTAGATCCTCAAACAGAAATAGATTTTAATAAAGCAGAAGAAAATAGCTCTCAAAGTAGTTATCCTTTAAACCCATGGAAAACATCTACTAGTGGACAGTATAGTGCATGTATAGAGGAGAAGAATTTGGATGTAGGTTCAGGAGTTCGTAAAATATACTTTAAGGAAAGCAATAGCGCTAAGTTGTGGAGTTTTAGTATACTGGAAAATCAAGTGCAAAAGAATACACCAATGTACTTAGAATGGGTGCCAAATGAAGAAAACTTGCTTGTACTAATTGGAACTCAAAATTCAGACCAAGGTGGAAGCATATATTCCTTTAATGTTAATACAGGAGTAGCAAAACTTTTGTACAATCCAGGCGAACTTCAAAAGGTAAAAGATTTTACAATTCAAAGTGGTGAAGTTATGGCGGATATTATTGTTTTTGAAGATTCTAGCCAATTGAAGTTTCATACAGATAAAATAGTAATTTCTTCTAATAGTATCAAATCAATGATGCAAAATTTAGGAAAACTTCCTAAGGAAGCTAGCTTGATTTATGAGTATCAAGAAAACATTAATAATAATAGATTAGAGGTAGCATTGAAACTAATATCTCAAAAACAAATTGCTGACAAAACAATAAACTATCAAGAATATTTATATGGAATTAGAAAGATGAATATTAAGTCATTAAAAATAATGGCTGAAAACTACACTATTAATGACAATACTAAAGATGCATATGAGCACAAAGCATTTCTTGCTGAAGTAGATTATAAATTAAAAGAAGGCAAGTATACAAAAGTTAAACAAGGTAAGAATGATATTATGATTATTTTGGCGAAGGAAAGTATAGATTCCTCATGGAAAATATCAGAGATAAAAGAGGTTAGATGATGAAAGTTCTCCATAATATATTGTGGAGGACTTTTTTGTAAAATCTATACAGAAAATTTGTTGAAATATGGTGTAAAATCATATATGCTATTATAAAGGATAATTACTAGGGGGTTCTATGGATAAGGCAACTAAATATTATAAAAAAGCACTTGTAAAATATCATAATGGTTATATTGACGAAGCCATAAATTTGTGTGGGGCTAGTGTTGCTGAAAATAAAAAGTATAAGGCAGCAGCTAGCTTAAAAGGCGTCCTTTTTTACTTTAAAGGAGACTTAGAAAATGCAAGAGAATTATGGGATTTCAACGTAAGAATAAATAAAGATGTAGTTTCTCAAAAATATATAGAGAATACTAGAAATGATGATGAACTTCTTTCAGTTTACGCTGAAGCCATTCAATTAATAAATCAAATTAAGATTAATGAGGCATTAGAACTTTTGAGAAAATGTGAAGTAAGTGATTTTAACGTTATTAATGTTAGCAATCATATAGCATCTTGCCTAATAAAACAGGCAGAGTTTGACAAAGCATGGGCTTATCTTGAAAAGGTTTTAAATATTGATAAGAAAAATAAAATGGCACTAGAAAATATTAAAATGTTAACTCAGTATGGAATTATAGAGAAAAAGCATAATTACAATTTGCTTATTGCAATGATTGTAGTGCTTTTATTATTTGGTAGTGGATTAACATACTATACTACACAAGTAAACAAACCTTCTAGCAAAAAAATTAGCACAGTAGTTAAGAAGCCTGAGAGCAGTGCAACAAATAAGAAACCAAAGGTAGAAACTACTACACCTAAAACTACTACACCACAAACCACAACGCCACCTGTAGCAAAAACTGAAAATAATGCTGCTAATAGTACAGAGAAATTCCCTTATGAACAGATAAAAAAAGATATAGCTGATTCAAATTATGATAATGTATTCAGTGAAATAATACAATGGAAAGACAAAAGTATTGATGCAACTGCGAAAGAACTTTTAGATAATGGTAAGTTGTTTTTAAAGAATAATGCTGCACAATATTTTTATACCCAAGGTAGGGACTATTCTAAAAATCGAGATTTTAAATTAGCTGCAGACTATTTCTATAAGGTTTATTTTTTGGGTAAAGGGGAACTTTTTGAACATGGCTTATTCTTTTTAGGAAGTTCCTATGAAAGTCTTGGAAATACAGCGGATGCTATAAAGTATTATGAGGAGTATAATAGCACTTTCCCTAGTGGAAATTACGAGGATACAGTTTTATATAGTTTAGCAATGTTAAATAAAAGCATTGACATGAGCAAGTCTAAGCATTATGCAAGCATAATAGAAGATAATTTTTCAGATTCTATTTATTATAATTCCAACATAAAGAGTATATTGTCAAATTAAGTTTTGTATTAGGGTTTAGTACACTAATTTATGTTTTTTGAGGAAGTGAAAAAATGTACTTAGTTAACAATAGATATAGAATAATTAAGAATATAACGCATAATGCATTAATATCTTCCTTTTCAGCTTTTGATATTGTAAATGGAAATAAGCTGGTCAATTTAAATATAATAAATTCTGAAAATTTTCCCAAGGATTTGCAACATTACTTTTTGAAGGAGTTCACTACAATCAGGAATATTGGAAGCTCCAATATTATAAAATTATATAATTATGAAAATATTTTTTCTATTGATAATAAAAGAAAATCTGAGATAAATAGAATATATTATACAAACGAACCTTTCGAAAATGATGGTAATATTTCTTTATTTGTTAATTCACTTACAGAGACAAAACTAATATCTCTTTTTATTGGCTTATGTCAAAATCTTAACTACCTTCACAAAGCAGGGTTCGTTTATAATTCTTTGAACCCAGAGAATATACTGATTTCACTTGAAAAAGATACTTTTAAAATCAAAGACATAATAACAGCTATTATTGAAAAAAGTGATTACTGGACCTTTGTTCCAAAGTATATGTATTTTCAGGCTCCTGAAATAATAAACGGTGGGCTACCAAGTATAGCTTCTGATATTTATTCATTAGGGGTAATGCTACTAACTTTCTTGATGAAAAAAATGCCTATTGAAATGAATATTAATTTTGAAATAAAATTATTAAAAGCATCCAGTGGTAATGGTAATTTAATATTTTGCAAATTAATAGAAGTTATTGAGAAGATGACATCTATTGATGCTATAGAGCGTCATCAAAGTATTAATGATGTTGTTAATGATATTAACAGAATATTGGATTCAAATTTTTTACCACATATTAAAGAAGATCTTGAGAAGCTTCATATGAATATAAAAATGATTGGTAGAGAATATGAAGTTGATACAGTTATGCGAACTTATAATTCTATTTTGGAAAGTAAGGATGAAGGGAAGCTAATTTTTATTCACGGTGAAGTAGGTATTGGTAAGAGTAGGTTTCTTCATAAACTGAAACATGAACTTTCATTTCAAAATGCGGATGTGTTTTATAGCTTTTCCTCAAATAAGACTCAGCAAGATACGAACAAGCCCTTAAGTGATATTTTAAAATTGCTTATAAGCGAGTGTGACAAAGAAATATTAAGCAGATATGAAAATGAACTAATAAAATTTGTTCCGGAAATAGGAGAAAATAAATTCATTATACCTTCAGAGTCTCTAAGTGGAGATATGGAAAGATATAGATTGATGAATAGAATTGCAAGCTTTATCTCTGAATGTATGAAAGGCCGTACAACGGTGTTTATAATTGATGACATACATTTAGTTGATGAATTCACATCAAATTTTATTCAATATGTTGTTAATAGAAAACCTAAAAAAGGTCTGTTTATTTTTACTTTTTCTGATAGTTACAATAAAAACAAGGTGTTAAGCGACTTTTTTAATAAAAATAAAAAAAATAGGTTAGTTATTGATATTCCATTAAGAGAGCTTACAATAGATGAATCACACGAAATGATAAGAAAGTTCCTTTTTCAACCAACCGTAAGCAGAGTGTTTAGTGATAAAATTTATTCTAAAACTTTTGGAAATCCACAATTTACCCAAGAAATAATGAAAAACCTCTTAGCAAAAAAAACCATATATATAAATAGTCAAGGAAATTGGGAGTCTGATTATTCTTTTGAAGAGTTGCCACTTCCATTAAATATGGAGCAAGCAGTTTTATATCAAGTAAAGGGATTTGATAATAGTGCTATTGAATTGCTAAATATTTTATCAGTTTTTAATTCAGCAGTTCCAGCTGCAATTATAAAAGAATTTAAAATATCTAGCTTTGGCAAACAAGAAGATATCCTTAAATTCTTAATTAATAAAGGTGTGATTCTAGAAAAAATTGAGGATTTTGGATATGCTTATGATTTTACTAGCACAGTATTAAAAAATCTTATATACACTAGATTAGAAGAAGAAAACAGATTAAATATGCACAAAAAGGCTGCAGAAATACTAAAAACATTTTACTCTTCAGGGAGAATAAGTAGTGAGGAGTTAATTTATCATCTAGAGAAATATGGAGAGAAAGAAAGTATCATAAAATATTGCTTAGCTAATGCAGATATAATGAAAAATCTTAAAAATAGATTAGAAGAGATAAAAAATCTTAAGAAAGCAATATCAATATTTGATAATACCCATATTGATGTTACTAAGCTAATGCTAATTGTAAGGCTTGCAGAGGTCTGTTTTGATGATGGTAATTATTCTAATTCAATTACATACTATCAGATAGCTGAAAAGAATGCTACGGAACTAAATGAAGGCAAACTGCTTGTTGGTATTTTGAATAAAATATCATCAATCTATTTTTTGAAAAATGATATAAAAAATAGTGAATTTTATTTAAATAAAGTTGAGGATATACTAAAAAACAACTTTTCTGAAATTAATAATTTGTACATGGAGGAATATCTGGACTCAGTAAGAAATAAAATAGAACTTTTAATATATTATCAAAATTATGAAGAGGCTAACAAAGTATTAATAAAAGCTTTAGAATTATGTAATGATAAATATTTCAAACAAAAGGGCATGTTTTTGCAAACCTTAGGAAATTTGCATTTTCAAAATTCTAGGGATGAAGAGGCATTAAAGTGTTATGAAGAAAGTATTATGTACTTTGAAAAGATAAATCTGATGTCAGGCATAACTCAATCATTAAACAATATCGGACTAATATATAGTGACTTTTATCAAAATTATAATAAAGCTATTGAATGTTACTCAATCATTAAAGAGATAAGTAAGGAAAATAGTTTGATTATTCAACAAACACTTGCGTTAATTAATATTGGAGATGCTTACTTTAATCTGCTAGATTATAACCAATCATATCTTTATTTTAAAGAAGCTCTTCTGATGGCATTAAAAACTGAAAATGAAAAATATATATTTTTCTGTTACAGTTGTCTTAATATTGTATGTGTAAAACTAGGATACTATAAAGAACTATATAAATATTGGCAGCTTCAATTATTTCAAATTGATGAATATCCAAATTTAAAAATTGGATTCCAAAAATATTATTATTCAATTTCTTATGTTTACTTTGACCTAGGAGAATTTGATAAAGCAGAAAATTTCGCTAGAAAATTAATTTTATCCTATGGTGATGTGGAAACTAAGGCTGCCCTTGATGCAAAGCTTCTATACCAACAAATTCGCCTTCTTAAAGAAGATAACATTGAGAATATTGATCTTAATATAAAGGAAATTGATAGAATTATTAAGAAATTAACCTTTATGCCAGGGAAAATAGATGCAATGTTGGATTTAGCTATATTATTAATGGATAAAGGTATCAAAAGTTATTCTGCACAGTATTTGAAAAAAGCTGAATTATTAATACATTCTGACATAGTTAAAAGAGTTGATGCAAAAAGGCTATATTTAAAGGGAATGTTTACTAAAGGAATTAAGAAAATGGAGTTTTTTACGGAGGCACTAAAGCTTTGCAATGAAGAAAAAATGCTAGAGCTAAAATGCAAAGTTCTATATAACATGGGTGAATATTATTATAATAAAAATAGGCTTTATGCAGTAAATTATTATTTTGAAGCTTGTGAAATTGCAAAATTAATTATACTCGAGATACCAGAAGAAGAACAATTAAAGTATTTCCAGAAACAAAATGCAATTTTACCTTTTAACAGACTTATCTGTATAAAAGAAAAAGATAAATGCTTTAATATTAGCACATTAAAGGAATTACATAGTCTATTTACATATAGAGAACTTAATGATATTTTTACCGATAAAGAACTGATTCAAACTTCAAGAAAAATATACTATTCAAAGTTGCCAGTCAACATTAAGAGTGTAGAAGACTTACTTCTGAATCTTGACTCAGATTGTAAAAACAATTTTATATTAATTTGTAACTATGTTGCAAAATTGACCTTAGCAACAAAAACATTACTAATAATAGATAATCACGATGATGGGTTTAAAATTTATTCCCCTAATTATGACAAAGAGATTACTACTGAGTGTAAATTTATATTAGATAGAGTGAGAACTGAAAAAAGTCCTGTATTAATAACATCACTTGATATGCTTTCTAATAATCAAATGGCCATAATATGTATCCCTATTCTTTCTGGAAGTACATTACTTGGTTATTTGTATTTAGAAAGTCAAAAAATTATAAATGATTTTAATAAAGAAACAATGGAAAAATGCATGACGTTAAATAGTCTTATAGGAATTCTAATCGATAAATATCAATTAAGGATAAATTCTTCCATTGATAGGTTAACTGGAACTTATACAAAAAAAGCTATGGAAGACGCTACCGAAATAGTAATTGAAAATGCAAGTTTGAACCATGAAGTTTTTTCACTTATTATGTTAGATTTAGACAATTTTAAATCTATAAATGATAGCTTAGGACATCAAACAGGGGATACAGTATTGAAAAATGTTTGCAAAATAGTACTAGATAATTTGGTGGAACCAAGTTTCTGTGGAAGATTTGGTGGGGAAGAGTTTGTAATTATTTTGCCAGAAATGGCATTGGAGGACGCAATAATTTTCGCTGAAAATTTAAGAGTACAAATTGATAACTCAAAAATACTTGGTGAAAAGCGGCCTGTTACGGCTAGTATGGGAATAGTCTCTTATCCAGAACATGGTGAAATACAGCAAGAACTTATTGAAAAGGCAGACCAAGCACTATATGTAGCAAAGGAAACAGGAAGAAATAGATGTCAGTTATGGGAAGAGGGTTTTTCAAAAAAAGCCAATGTTACTAATAAGCTGACTGGTATACTAATCGGAAATACAGTTCAAGATTATAGAAATGTTTCTGTTATGGTGGAATTAATTAATCTTATAAAAGTAGAAGCACCAATTGAAAATAAAATTTATAAATTAATTGGGCGAATAATTGAAATTACTGAAGCTCAAAATGGTTCGTTACTGTTAATAGAGAACAATGAAATTTCTAAAAAATATTCTAGAAAGATCTTTAGTGAAAACTGGACGGATATTGAATTTTATAATAAGGATATTATTAGTAATGCTATTGAAACAAAAGAGGGTATATGCTGCATAGATTGGGAAAACCCTGGTAATCATGATTCATTGACAGGATTACCTGAATGGCACTCTATTATTACTATTCCATTACTAAATAATGGAGTATTAAAGGGCATATTGTATCTTTCAGTGCCTCTAAGAGTTAAAGAATTTAGTTTTAAAGAGTACAATTTTGTAGAAAGTCTAGCGCAAATTTCCACTGCAATGATATAGATAGCACATTTCTACAAACAATTTTTATAGTATTAAATTATAAAATTAGGACAAAATTATTTTATGTATATAGAGAGAATGGAATCAATAATAATTATTAACTAATTTGGATTACATATTGACTAATGCTAATTAACAGTGTAAAATTATAATATGAAATACCCCATAAGGGTATGTTAGGAGGAGAAAGTTATGGTAAAAGAAATAAATGATAAAAACTTTAATGAAGAGGTAATTAATTCTACTAAACCAGTAGTTGTGGATTTTTGGGCACCTTGGTGTGGACCTTGCAAAATGTTAGGGCCAGTTATTGAAGATATAGAAAAAGAGTTAGGTGAAAAGGTGACTTTTGTGAAATTAAACGTAGATGAGAACCCAGTTACTTCTCAAACTTACAGTGTATCGTCTATTCCAACACTACTTGTTTTTAAAGGTGGTGTAATAGCAAATAAATTAGTTGGTTTTAGACCAAAGCAAGAGATTATGGCTTTGATAGGAAGTAACATTTAATTAAAAAGGTGGTAACTTAATTGGAGAAAAGATTTGATATTGCTATAGTTGGAAGTGGTCCAGCAGGCTTATCTGCTGCAATTAATTCAAAAGTTAGGAATAAAAATATTCTTCTGTTTGGCAGCCGGGACTTGAGCAACAAACTAGTAAAAGCACCTAAAGTGCACAATTATCTTGGCTTTCCAGATGCTACTGGCAGCGAATTAAAGGATAAATTCAAAGAACATATAGATGCTTTAAATATAGAAATTACCTATGAGAGAGTAAATGCTATTTATGCCATGGGGGATTATTTTGTTCTTATGGTTAATGATAAAAGTTACGAAGCAAAGGTTTTAATTTTAGCTACTGGTATGGAATATACAAAACCTTTAAAGGGAGAAGAAGAATTTTTAGGTCGTGGAGTCGGCTATTGTGCCACTTGCGATGCTCCACTTTACAAGGGGAAAATCGTAACAATTATTGGCCATAATAGAGAGGCTGAAGAAGAAGCAAATTATGTTAGTGAACTTGCAGGAAAACTATATTATGTTCCATTATACGAAGGTGAGTATTCTTTATCTAATAATATTGAAGTAGTAAAGGATAAGCCACTTGAAGTAAGAGGTGAAGCTCTAGTGGAAAAACTTGTTTTACGTGAAAGGGAAATTAACACTGATGGAATATTTGTTATGAAGGAAAGTGTTTCCCCAGGTCAGCTTGTTCCGGGTATAAAAATAGAAGATGAACATATATTTGTAAATAGAGATTTAAGTACAAATATTCCTGGATGCTTTGCAGCAGGAGATTGTATAGGTAAGCCATATCAATTCATGAAATCTGCTGGAGAAGGCCAAATTGCAGCTTTAAATGCTGTTAAATACTTGGATATGCATAAATAAAAAAAGATTAACGAACTAGAAATTTTCTAGTTCGTTTTATTTTTTAAATCATTTTGTTGCAAAAAAAACATGGTTTCCAATAGTCGTTGCATTCTTTTTAGAAATATTTTTCATCCAAACGGAGGTTGCTGTTTTAGGATTGTAATAAAATACAGCCTCAGAGGTTGGATCGTTACCTTTTAGTGCTGATAGAACTGCTGCATAACAGCTCTCATCAGGTATTACATAAATTCTTCCATCTTTCACACAAGAAAAAGCATTTTTTTGTTTTATTACACCTTCTATAGAATGGGGAAAGTTTGGGTTTTTAACCCTATTAAGTATTACAGAAGCAACGGCGACTTTACCTTGAAAAGACTCTGAACGACTTTCTGCAAATACAGTTTGCGCCATTAAGTATACTTCATCATCTGTAACATAAAGTTCACTTGGGGATTGATCAAAAACCTCCACGCTAGCTATTTTTTCTTTATATAGGTCCGTAGCCTCGATTCTAGGTGCAATTTCTGCTTTTACTACATGAGGTGAAAATCCTATAAAAAAACACATAACTAATAAAGCTATATTTACTTTTTTCACAAAAATCCTCCTTTTACCTACGGGGTTAGCTGACGGGTTCGGTAAAGGTATAACCTACGTAAAATACGATTCACCCCAAAAAATGGTTTCCCCGCGTTCTTAAAACTTAGGTTATTGCTATTGTATCCTAATATAAAAAAAATATACCATTTTAGGTGATTAAACTATTTTGGATTTTTATAAGTATTATATATTTGAACAAAATTGTTGTAATCATTTGTAACAGTTGCAAGTTTTAAATTAGACTCTATATAAAGTTTGTCTAGTACATTTTTATTTATATTTTTATTTGTTGAAACTTTGCATTTTTCAGCTGTTAATGCGTATGTAAAGGAATCAATATATGAACTATAATCATTTAGCGTAGTTTCTAAAGAATTATAAATAACTATTGGGCGTATTGTATCAGAGTTAGGTGGAACTGAAATTTTATCGTAATCAATTTTTATATCCATAATACTATTTTTATTAGTATCTAATACTTTGAGTATTTCATCATAACTTCGCTGTCCTGAGCGGGCAGTATAAACTATGTTTCCAAAGTCAGTTTTGATAACGAGGAATCTTTTAAAAATAGCATCTACCGCATAAGTGAAATCTAAGGTTTCACTATAATTAATATCTTGATTGTTCTTTAATTTGACCAATTGCTCAACGTAATAAATGGAACTATCAATATACTTTATGGAGTTTTGGGGCAGACTTATATCAATGTTTCCAGCACTTGCTTGTGAATAAAAGTTAATAGTAGTATCTTTCAAATGTTTAAGATTATCTCGAGAACCACCTATGTCAAATGCTTCAGGATTGCTTAGTATACTTAGAAGTTGAGTATAAATATTAATATTACTATTTATACCCTGTGTTAATGAGGCTTGATAAGATTTATATTGATTTCTAGCTGGTAATGCTTTAATTTTCACCTCAGTTTTTTGTAGGATATCTATAATTTTAGGAAGTGTCCTTTTGGATTTTTCTGTGTCTATAGATTGTCCATATAAAAGAGTAGCAGCAGTTGCATTAGAGGTATTTATAGTTTTAATACACTTATTTAAGCTTTTAGAATAGGAATTATATGAGTTATTATGAATATAGAGATATCCTGCTAAGAATATCACTACTATAAGAGAAACTATGACAACTAAAATAACAGCTAGTATATTTTTTTTAATAAAATTTTTCCATGTGTACTCCAAATAACTCACATCCTTAAAATAACTTGCATGCTTCTATATATTATTTTATTCAGTTATAATAATAAAATTACAATTAAGTAGCACTTATTTGGATTTCCTAGATGCAGGACACTCTTTTGTTAATAGAAAAATCTTCGAAGTCGAAGAGTGTCCCGAACTATCTTAGGAAAAAAGTTTTAGGTTAAGTTAAGGATTGGGTACACTAAATATAAAAGATAATTAGTGTTGTTGATTTTTAAAAGTTTGTTTTTGGTTTCTCTTCAAGGTGACTAATAACTTTATTAACACCTTCAATTCCTTCAGCAATATTTGTTAAAGCCTCAACTTCTTTTTTGTTTTTAACAAACCCATCAAAGACTATCTTTCCATTATGAACCTCGCTTGTAACATTAGCTGTGTTTACAGTAGAATCTGAGATAGCTTCATACAGTTTGTTTTGAATGTCTACTTTAGTATTTTTGGGAGTAACCTCAATATGATTAACAATATTTTTTGCCCCAAAAGCTTTTGATGCTTCCCTTAATGCTGATTTCCTTTCACTTTGGTTTTCAACTTTACCTTCAAGAATGACAGTTCCGTCGTGGACTTTAGCACCTACTGCTATGGGCTCACCTTTAATCAGAGTTAAATTTAAAATTTCATTTACAGAATTCTGAATTTCTTTGTCTGAGATGTCCTTATCCATAGCTATAGTCAAATCATTAACTACTTTCTTAACTCCTTTAGTCTCAGAAGCTATTCTGCCAACATCCTGTTTTTCAGCAAGTACATCAACAAAACCAGATAATTCAACAACACCTTCTAAAACTGAAATATTTACTTCGTTTGCCGCTATATTTAATTCATCTCTGACACCAGATACTATATTAGCTAAAATATTATCATCATCCTTTTTCATGAAATCACCCCTCGACTTTATTATTACCAACTAGGTTATTAATATTTTATTAAAATAGCGCTTGTAGTACTATAAAGAGTTATTTTAGTGTATAATTGTAAGTATGTATTTTATGAAGAGGTGAAGCTATGGATATACTTAGTGCATTAATTAATACTGTGAAAAACTTGACGGTATGGTCTATTTTAGACATATCTGTGGTTGCATACATATTTTACAAAATTTACATGTTGATTAATAAAACAAGGGCACAGCAACTATTAAAGGGTATTTTACTAATAGTTTTACTTATTCCTATTAGTAAGCTTTTGCAATTAACTATGCTAAACTGGATACTAAATGAGACAATTACTATAGGAGTTTTGTCTTTTGTAATTATTTTTACACCTGAAATTAGGAAAGCGCTTGAACATATTGGTAGAAGTGCATTTTTAGAGAGACATATAATGGAAGATGATAAAAAGATTAATGAGGTAATAACAGAAGTAACCAATTCTGTAGATAACCTTTCGAGGACTAAAACAGGTGCGCTAATTGTAATTGAACAACTTACTGGGGTGGAAGATGTTATAAATACTGGTACAAGGATTGATTCAATTATTTCTTCAGCACTTTTAGAGAACATATTTGTAGTAAATACTCCACTTCATGATGGTGCAACAATAATAAGAAATGAAAGAATAGTTGCAGCAGGATGTTTTTTGCCACTTACTGATGATAATGACTTAAATAAAAATTTAGGTACTAGACATAGAGCTGCAATAGGTATTTCAGAAATTTCTGATGCACTTACAATTGTTGTTTCTGAAGAAACTGGAGTAATATCTTTAACTGTAAATGGCAGACTTACAAGAAATTATACTAAAGAAAAACTTAAAGATATATTGATAAGAATAATAAAAAGTAGGCAAACAAAAAAGCTGACATTTAAAGAAAGGGTGAAATTATGGATAAACAAAAAGCGCGGCAACATTTAATCAGAGTAGCTTGTCTTTTAGCTTCTTTTGTATTATGGTTGTATGTTTATAATTTCATAAACCCTACTAAGTCAGTTAAAAGAGATATTAATGTTGAAATAACAAATACTGAAGCATTATCTCAAGAAAAACTTGTGTTGATTCCAGAAGAAAAGTATACTGTAACACTTTCATTAACTGGTAGCACAGTAGCTATAGATAAAATATCAAGTAGTGATTTTAAACTTGTTGCAGATTTAAATAACTATGCATTAAAAAAGGGAGGAATAAATAAAATCCCAGTTTATATTGCAAAAAAGCCTAGTAGCATTCAAATTTCAAACAGTGATATGCTTTATATAAATGTTAGAACAGATGATTATATAGAAAAAACAGTTCCAATAAAGTCTGAAGTTAAAGGAAAGGTTAAAACTGGATATTATGCGTATCCAACCTCTTTCAATCCTACCACGGTTCTAGTAACTGGAGCTGCAAGATATGTAAATCAAGTAGTTAGCGCCATGGCAACTATAAACTTTGAAGGATTAAATTTAAACACAAGTAGTTCTGTTAATCTAAGAGCAGTGGATGGATCAGATTCAACTGTAAATAATGTGACTATAAACCCTGTGAAATGTGATGCAGTTACTGTAATTAAAAAGGTTAAATCTGTTGGGGTTAATGTACAGACAAAGGGCACTTTAGGCAAGGACTATACATTGAAATCTATTACTCCAACTCAAGACAAGGTAGAGATAGCTTTTGATGAGAATAGTGCCAATAATAGTATTGCTTCTTTAGACACGGCACCATTAGCTTTAGATACCATTAGTGGTAATAAAGATGTACAACTTAGTCTAGTGTTACCTGATGGTGTTAAGTTAATAAATAGTAATGGACTTATAGATGTCAAAGTAGTTGTAAGTAAAAGTGCACAGAAGAATATATCCCAAGCTATAAAAATTAATAATTTGGGGAATAATTTAAATGCTACATTAGATAAAACCACAGCTTCATTGGTGATATCAGGGGATGAAAGTGTAATCAGTAACCTTAAAGATGGAGATATAGATTGTTCAGTGGATTTAAATAATCTAGGTGAAGGAACAAGTTACTCTTTAAAAGTAGTTACAAAGTTACCTCCTGGAATTACAATAGTATCTCAAGCTCCTGATACAGTGAAAGTAGCTATTATTAAAAAGCAGTAGGAGGAATAATTAGATTATGTCTATTAGAATCAATAATGTATTGCTTGATATAGATGAACCTAAAAGTAATTTAAAGCTTAAAGTGGCTAAACGGTTAAGTATTAAACCTGAAGAAATTTGTAATATGAAGATTATACGAGAATCTATAGATGCAAGAAAAAAAGAAAACATAAAATTGAACTATGCAATTGAACTTACTTGCAAGAATGAAGAAAAAAAGGTTTTTAAAAGTAGGGACAAGGATATTTTTATAGAAAGAGTGCAGACTACATCTAAAATTAAATTTGGAAATGTACCTATGACTAATAGACCATTAATAGTAGGAATGGGGCCGGCAGGATTATTTGCCGGCCTTATTCTAGCGCAAAATGGATATAAGCCAATTATTATTGAACGAGGTGAACAAGTTGAAGAACGTACTAAAACTGTCAATAATTTTTGGCAAACTGGGAAGTTAAACCTAGAAAGTAATGTTCAATTTGGAGAAGGTGGTGCAGGAACTTTTTCTGATGGGAAGCTTACTACAAGAATTAAGGATAGTAGATGTGATTATGTACTTGAAGAGTTAGTTAAGGCAGGAGCACCAAAGGAAATACTTTATATGGGAATGCCACATATAGGTACGGATATTTTAAAGGGCGTTGTGATTAATATTAGAAAGCGGATTATTGAACTTGGAGGGGAAGTAAGATTTAACTCAAAACTTGAAGATTTAGTTATTAAGAATGGTAGCTTAAGAGCTGCAGTCATAAATGGAGAGCAGATACCTTGCGAAAATTTAATATTAGCAATGGGACATAGCTCTAGAGATACTTATAAGATGCTTATGGATAAACAAATTACTATGAAAGCTAAAGCTTTTGCTATTGGGGTAAGAGTAGAACATTTGAAAACATTAATAGATGAAAACCAATATGGAAAATACTCTACTCATCCCAAACTAAGTGCTGCCTCCTATAGACTAACTCATACCTGTGAATCTAACAAACGATCAGTTTATTCCTTTTGTATGTGTCCTGGAGGCGAAGTAGTTGCAGCAGCTTCTGAAGAAGGAATGCTAGTTATCAATGGTATGAGTAATTACAAAAGAAATTTTAGAAATTCAAACTCTGCCATTGTTGTTACAGTCAATCCATCGGATTTTCACGGAAATTCACCCCTAGCTGGAATGGAATTTCAAAGGCACTATGAAAAGCTTGCTTTTGACTTAGGAGGTGGAGGGTATATTGCTCCTATTCAACTGGTAGAAGATTTTTTAGAAGATCGAATTAGTGAAAAATTTGGCGAAGTTAAGCCTAGCTACGCACCAGGATGTGAATTTAGAGATATGAGGAGCTGCCTACCAGATTATGTAGTTAATTCTCTAAAAGAAGGGCTTACTACTTTTGATAAAAAGATTAAAGGATTCGCATCATCAGGGGCTTTGATTACTGGAATTGAAACAAGAACTTCTGCTCCTGTGCAGATTGCAAGAAATGAAAAATTTGAAAGTTTGGCATTAAAAGGATTATATCCTGCAGGAGAAGGTGCAGGATATGCAGGAGGTATAATTTCGGCTGCAGTAGATGGATTGAGGTGCGCAGAGAGTGTAATGAACGATTTTGCACCTAAAATTTGAATTTTCTGAAAATAACAATAATGCTGTAAAAGTTTGTTATAATATTAACTAACACTTTTATGAAGTGTGGGGAATATTTTATTACAAGTATTTATTTTTAGGAGGTTTATCTAAATGATAAAAAGTTTTGACGAGATTGTAAAAAAAGTAAAAGAACAAGAAATGAAAAAAATAGCTGTTGCTGTAGCACAGGACGAGCCTGTACTAGAAGCAGTTAAGGCTGCAAAATCTCAGGGAATTGCTGATGCAATACTTGTTGGGGATAAGGAAGAAATTGTTTCAATAGCATTAAAAATTGGAATGAACCCTGATGATTTTGAGATTATTAATGAACCAGATATTAATAAAGCTGCTCTAAAAGCAATTGAGGTAGTATCTAGTGGAAAAGCAGATATGGTAATGAAAGGCTTAATTGATACATCATCTTTTCTTAGAGCAGTATTAAATAAAGAAGTAGGATTAAGAACAGGAAAATTGATGTCACACGTTGCGGTATTTGAAATATCTGGATATGATAGACTGATTTTCTTAACTGATGTGGCATTTAATATGTATCCTGAATTAAAAGACAAAATTGATATCTTAAATAACGCGGTTCAAGTAGCTAGAGCTGTTGGTGTAGAAGTTCCAAAAGTAGCACCAGTTTGTGCTGTTGAGGTAGTTAACCCTAATATGCAAGCAACTCTTGATGCTGCAATGCTTTCAAAGATGAGTGATAGAGGACAGATTAAAAATTGTATAGTTGATGGACCATTATCTATAGATGCAGCGTTATCAATGGAAGCGTGTAAACATAAAAAGATTAGCGGACCAGTGGGAGGACAAGCAGATATACTTTTACTTCCAAATATTGATGCAGGAAATATAATGTATAAAACTATTACGTATACTACAGATGCTAAAAATGGATGTGTTATGGTAGGAACTTCTGCGCCAGTTGTATTAACTTCTAGAGCAGATTCTTATGAAACTAAAATGTATTCTATTGCACTAGCAGCATTGGTTGCTAATAAAAAGAAATAGAAATATTAGGAGGAATTTATTGTGTCATATAAATTATTAATAATTAATCCAGGATCAACTTCGACTAAAATAGGAGTATATGAGGATGAAACTCCAATTCTAGTTGAAACATTAAGACATAGTGCAGAAGAAATAGGAAAATATGAAAATATTTACGCTCAATTTCAATTTAGAAAGAAAGTAATTTTAGATGTTTTAAAAGAAAAGGATTTTGACATAAAAACTCTTGATGCAGTAATTGGAAGAGGTGGACTTTTGAAACCAATTCCAGGTGGAACTTATGCAGTTAATGAAAAAATGCTTGAAGATTTAAAAATTGGTATTCAAGGACAGCATGCTTCAAATCTTGGAGGAATAATTGCAAATGAAATTGCAAATGAAATTAATAAACCAGCATTTATTGTTGATCCAGTTGTAGTTGATGAATTAGCACCAGTTGCAAGAATATCTGGATTGCCAGAATTAGAGAGAAAAAGTATTTTTCATGCATTAAATCAGAAGGCTGTCGCTAAGAGATTTGCAAAGGAAAGAAATAAAAAGTATGAAGATGTTAATGTAATTGTTGCACATTTGGGTGGAGGAATATCAGTAGGAGCTCATCTTAAGGGCAAAATTGTTGATGTAAACAATGCACTTGATGGAGAAGGTCCATTCTCACCAGAAAGAGCAGGAAGTATTCCAAGTGGTGGTTTAGCAAGATTATGTTTTAGTGGTGAATACACTTTAGATGAAATTAGAAAAAAGATTAACGGTAAAGGTGGAATTGTTGCACATTTGAATTCAAATGATGTGAAAAAAGTTGATGAGGATGCAATTGCAGGAGACAAAGAAGCGGAGTTAATCCGAGATGCTATGGCATATCAAGTTGCAAAAGATATTGGTCAATGTGCGGCTGTACTTTCAGGTAAAGTTGATGCAATAATTTTAACAGGTGGAGTTGCATATAGTAAATCAATAGTTAATTACATAAAAGAAAGAGTTTCATTTATTTCTGAAGTTGTCGTATATGCAGGAGAAGATGAACTTCTTGCACTGACACAAGGCGGATTAAGCGTTCTTAAAGGTGAAGAATCTGCTAAGGTATATGAATAAAAACTGTTAATAGAAATTAAAAAAACTGTCTCAATGTAGAAATTATTTTCTACAAGAGACAGTTTTTTATTTAAACTTTAAAGGCTTATGCTTATACCAAGATACATTGTCTTTTTTTGAATCAGATAAGGATACTATTACTATAATAGTTATTCCGATAAATACGAGCACTCCGCTGTACTTTGTTATACCCATTAAAAGGCTATTAATAATATCAGCTACTAAGCTTATACTGGCATTGTGGGGATAAATAGAATCTTTTGATATATTTAAGTTTGTATTTAAGTAATCTTGTACCTTATTAGAATTTGAAATTATAAAAGCTGAAATTGATGGAATTAACCCACCTATTATCAATGAATAACCAGCCCATAATTTCCATTTTGAAAGGTTTTTTATTACTAAAAATAGTAATAAAACGCAAACAATAATTAGAAATCCAGAAAAATAGCAAGCAATACTAATATAAGGTAGATATGATCTATAGTCTTTCAAATCACTTTTAAAAGAATCACCGTTAATTTTATTCCAGCTTTGGGTAAAAGGAATAATATCATAGCTTTTATAAAACTCTTTTTCTTCACCAAGTATTGAACTATCTATATTAATATTTCTAGCATTTAGTTTTGCTGCAACATTAGCATTAAAATTATCAGTGGGAGTTTTTGTGTCTATTATTGGAAGAGAATTAGTATCATTTTTCATAAATGAAGTAATGCCTTTTATAACAGTTTCAAATTGTTCTTGAACCCAAAGGCTAGAAATAATGTCGTTTGAGGCACTACTTGGAAGTTTGTTTTGTACGGCATACTTTGAAAATGTGTTTTCTATGGATTTTTCATATTTATCATAAATTTTACTTTTTTCGCATTTTTGTATATAAAACTTTTCGGAAAGTGAATCGTGTTTAAAAGAAATTAATAATTGAAACACAATTGCTGAACATATAAGAATAATTGATAATAGCATACATAAACCAATTTTAAGTATTTTCACTGTAAACATCTCCTTTGTTTCATGTTCTATTATAAATAAAAGAAGTAAAAAATTCTACATATTTATTAATTAAAATTACAATGATAGAAGGAATTTAGTGTAAAATCAAGCACACTATTGTTATAATAGGAGTATTATAATATAATTAGTAGTGCGTATTAACTTTTATAATTAAGAAGTGAGGGAAATTTTATGAGTAGAATGTTTGGAACTGATGGAGTTAGAGGTATTGCAAACAGTGAATTAACTGCGAGTATAGCATATAGATTAGGAAGGGCAGCAGCTTATGTTTTAACTGAAGGGACACATAAACCAAAGATACTTGTTGGTATGGATACAAGAATATCAGGTGATATGCTTGAAAGTGCTTTGGTAGCTGGAATCCTCTCTGTAGGAGCTCACGCTATTTGCGTTGGAGTAGTTCCCACCCCTGCCGTTGCATATTTAACAAGAAAATATAAGGCTGATGCTGGAGTAGTTATTTCAGCTTCTCATAATCCGGTTGAGTATAATGGAATTAAATTTTTTGATAATAAGGGCTATAAATTATCAGATGAATTAGAAGATACAATTCAAGAAATAATAGAAAACAATTTTATAAATATGCCTATGCCAATAGCTTCAGAGATAGGAAGAAAAATTGTTGAACCTAATGCAATTGAAGAATATGAGGAATTTGCTATATCAACTGTGGGAGTTGACTTTAAAGGTTTGAAAATAGCTCTAGATTGTGCCAATGGTGCTGCATATGAGACTGCAGTTGATACTTTTAGACATTTAAAAGCTGAAGTAGTAGTAATTAACAATGACCCTGATGGCATAAATATTAATCAAAATTGCGGATCTACACACCCAGAAGAATTAATGGATTATGTAGTAAGAAAAGGCTGTGACTTAGGAATCGCTTTTGATGGAGATGCAGATAGATGTCTAGCTGTAGATGAAAAAGGAAATCTTATTGATGGGGATTTTATAATGGCTATTTGCGCAAAGGCAATGAAGGAAGAAGGTAGACTCAACAAGGATGTTGTTGTAACAACTGTAATGAGTAATATGGGACTATTCTTGTCTTTAGACAAAGAAGGTATATCTACTGTTAAAACAAGTGTTGGAGATAGATATGTGCTTGAAGAAATGGTAAAAGAAAATTATAAACTTGGTGGAGAGCAGTCAGGACATATAATATTCCTTGAATATAACACAACTGGAGATGGAC
This sequence comes from uncultured Clostridiaceae bacterium, assembly GCA_963791805.1. GTDB lineage: Bacteria > Bacillota > Clostridia > Clostridiales > Clostridiaceae > JACMJL01. The sequence goes on along the minus strand of CAWBTU010000003.1, from coordinate 59,201 downwards.
TAGTTACTGGACTTCAATTAGCTTCAGTTATAAAAAAGAGCGGCAAACCACTTTCAGAGCTTGCTTCAATGATGAAGCAACTTCCTCAAGTTTTAGTAAATGCTAAAGTGCCAAGAGATAAAATGGATATTCATGTAAAGGATACTGAAATAATTGAAGAAATAGTAAAAATGGAGAAGAAGTTAAATGGTTGTGGAAGAGTACTTATTAGACCATCAGGGACTGAACCACTTGTAAGAGTTATGCTTGAAGGAGAAATCCAAAGTGAACTTGACGATATGGCCCACGCTCTAGCTAAGTTAATAGAAAAAAAAGCAAATTAACATATTGATGAAACCCTGCTAAAAGCAGGGTTTTAAATTTTAAATTTGTAGCAGTTTTGTATAAAGTTGCGTATAAATATAATATATATTATAATGTACTAAGTATTATGTTCAGGGGGTGTTACATGGATAAGAGAAAATAAGTTCTAATTAAAAATTTTAAGCGCCAGAGCTTAAGACTTTGTCTTAAGTTGACGAGGATGGGGAGTATCGAATCTTCGGCGGGTGCCCCACGGTATCGCACTACCGTTAAAGACTGATAAAACCCTAAAGTAATTTAGGGCACAATCTCAGTCAGGTGTTAAAGCCTTAATAAATACAGCGCAAGAAGGGTAGTTTTAAGAATTAACTACCTTAATAACCTTTTGCGCAAAACAAGAAAGGAAGATATTAATATGTGCGGAATAGTTGGTTTTATAGGAAAAAGAGACGCTTCACCAATACTTGTGGAGGGGTTATCAAAGCTTGAATATCGAGGATATGACTCAGCAGGAATTGCTATTTTAGATGAAGGTAGTATTACAGTTACAAAATGCAAAGGAAGATTAGTGAACTTAGAGGATAAACTTAAGGTACATCCCATGGTTGGTAAAATTGGTATTGGCCATACAAGATGGGCAACCCACGGTGAGCCTAATTATATCAATTCACATCCTCATACAAATGAAGAAGGTACAATCAGTGTTGTTCACAATGGAATAATTGAGAATTTTAATGCCCTTAGAGAGAGATTAATCAAAAAGGGTTATATGTTTGCTTCAGAAACTGACACAGAAGTTATTCCACATCTTATTGATTATTACTATAATGGAGATTTAGTAGAAGCAGTAATGAAGGCGGTATCTAGAATGGAAGGAAGTTATGCAATCGGCGTAATTTGTTCTGTAGAGCCTGATAAAATCGTTGCAGTTAGAAAAGATAGTCCATTAATAGTAGGTGTTGGAGAGGATGAATTCTTTATCGCTTCTGATATACCTGCAGTTTTGAACCACACAAGAGATGTATATTTATTAGATGATAATGAATTTGCAGTATTGACTCAAGATGGAGTTACTCTTTTAAATGAAGATAAGGAAGTTGTTAATAAGGAAGTATATCATGTAACTTGGAACGCTGATGCTGCTGAAAAAGGTGGATATGAAGACTTTATGCTTAAAGAAATCCATGAACAGCCAAAGGCGATAAAAGATACAATGACTTCTAGAATAACTCTAGGTAAAGATATTACACTAGATAAAATTACAATCACAAAAGAACAACTTGAAAATATAGACAAGATTTATATAATTGCCTGCGGGACAGCATACCATGCTGGAGTAGTGGGGAAATATGTAATAGAAAAATTAGCCAGAGTGGCAGTTGAGCTAGATATTGCTTCAGAATTCAGATATAGAGATCCAATATTAAATGAAAGAACTCTAATGATAGTTATTAGTCAGTCAGGAGAAACAGCAGATACTTTAGCAGCACTTAGACTTGCAAAATCAAAAAAAGCTAGAGTTCTTGCAGTAACAAATGTAGTTGGTAGTTCTGTTTCTAGGGAAGCAGATGACGTTCTCTACACTTGGGCAGGTCCTGAAATTGCAGTTGCATCTACAAAGGCTTACGTAACTCAATTAATTGCAATGTATATAATAGCATTATTCTTTGCAGAAAATAAAGGAACTATATCAAAAGAAGAAATTGAAGAAATTAAGAAAGATATGTTAGAACTTCCTGAAAAAGCAGAATTAGTATTGCAGGAAAAGGAAGTAATCCAGAGATTTGCTTCATACACATACATGCATAAAGATATGTTTTTCCTAGGTAGAGGACTAGATTACGCTGTTTCAATGGAAGGTTCTTTAAAGCTTAAGGAAATATCATACATTCATTCAGAGTCCTATGCGGCTGGAGAATTAAAGCACGGTCCAATAGCTTTAATAGAAAAAGGAACTGTTGTAATAGCACTTGCTACTCAAGAGGAATTGTTTGATAAAATGGTAAGTAATATAAAAGAAGTTAAGACAAGAGGAGCTAATGTTCTTGCATTTACTTTTGAAGGAAATACAGAAATCGAGAAGACTGTAGATACTACATTCTACTTACCAAGGATTAATCAATTACTTGCACCAGTACTTTCAGTAATACCATTGCAGTTATTCTCATACTATACAGCAGTACAGAAAAATTGTGATGTTGACAAGCCTAGAAATTTGGCTAAATCTGTTACAGTAGAATAAAAATAGAGAATATATATTATAATAATATAATTAGTTTAAGACAACTAGAGACACTTCCTTTTTTTAGGAAGTGTCTTGCTTTCATACTACAATAATAGTATAACCAAACTAGAAGGAGGATATACAAAAATGAACATAGATAGTATAATTTTTGATTTAGATGGAACACTATGGGATTCAACTGATGTAGTTCTTAAATCCTGGAACATGGGCCTAAGTGAATATAAGGAAGTAAACAAACAAATCACAAAAGAAGAACTAAAAAGCGTAATGGGAATGCAAATTCCACAAATAGGAGCAACATTTTTTCCTGATATAGATATTGAAGTTCAGAAGAAAGTAATGGAAAGATGCTGTACTATTGAATGTGATTTAGTAAGAAAGGAAGGTGGAAATCTTTATAGGAACTTAGAAGAAACCTTAAAAATACTTTCTGAAAAATACAAACTTGTTATAGTCAGCAACTGCCAGAGTGGCTACATAGAGGCATTTCTAGCTTATCATTGCTTGGAAAAGCATTTTATAGATATTGAATGTGCAGGAAACACAGGCTTATCAAAGGGTGAAAATATTAAGAGGGTTATGAAGAGAAATAATCTTGAGAAATCTATATATGTGGGAGATACACAAAGTGATCGTAATGCTGCAAAATTAGCGGGTATTCCTTTTGTATTTGCTAGTTATGGATTTGGTGAAGTGGATTCTTATGAGTATGTAATTAAAGAAATATCGGATATTTTAAATGTTATAAATGATGTATAGCTATAAATAAAATATAGAGAGTATGCATTAATAATAAAGATTGAGCTACACCACTATAGTGCTCAAAGAACAAATAAGTAATAATTGACATAAGCGGTATATCAATGTAAAATATATTTATATTTAGTGAGTGTATCTATTATAAGCGGTACAGGGACAATTCCTACACGTAGATAAAACTCTACGGAGTCACTTTTCAGTGATTCTGTGGAGTTTTTTGTTTTATTTTTGATTATATAATGGTTAATTTAATTGAAAGTTATGAATCTTGTTTTCAAGAAGATTTAAAATAAGAAATAAATAGAGGAGAATATATATGGATGAAAATAATTTAAAAGAGTATATAAAAAACCTTGGAGCATCATTAGTTGGATTTGCTGATTTAAGTTCTATTAGTGTTTCATCATGTAATAATATGAAATATGGAATTGTATTTGGAATTAGAATAAAACCTGAAATCATAGAGGGCATTAGTGGCGGACCTACAAAGGAGTACTATGAAGAATATAACCAAATAAATAAAACTCTTGATGATATTGGTATAGAATGTGTGAAATATATAAATAAAAAAGGATACAACGCCATAGGACAAACGTCTACTTTTGTAACTAGTAATAATAATTTAGAAACCACATTGCCGCACAAAACCGTTGCAACAAGAGCAGGATTAGGTTGGATTGGGAAGAGTGCCCTGTTAATTACTACTGAATATGGAGCTGCCCTTCGTATCTCCACAGTGTTGACAGATATGCCACTTAGCACTGATATTCCAATTAATGAATCTAAGTGCGGAGATTGCAATAAGTGCGTGACTAATTGTCCTGGAACAGCAATTACTGGTGCATTATGGAATATTAATTCAGATAGAGAGGAATTATTAGATGCTTTTAAATGTAGAAAGAAAGCAAGAGAACTTTTGAATCAAAACATTGGAATTGAGATGTCTATATGTGGCAAGTGTATTGAAATCTGTCCTTATACAAAGAGATATATTGAAAGATATAAGGGGACTTAATTTTTGAAATAGATGAAAGATAAATACGAAGGTGCTAAAGCTATTATCGGAGGCGATTTAAAGTGGGAATTGAATTAACCTTAAACTCTTTATACATTTGCGTGAAAGATATGGATAGAGCAATTAATTTTTACGAAGAATTTTTTGAACAAAAGGTTGACAATAAGGATGATATTTTTAGTGTTTTTAATATCAATGGATTTAGGTTTTGCCTTTTCAATAATAGCAAAGTGAATGAAAATGTGACTTGGGGAGATAATTGTTTACCTAGTTTTAAAGTGAATGATATAGGCAAGTTAACTAAAAAATTGAAGACATTAAATGCAGAGATAGTTTTTCCTCTTACAAAAATTAAGGGAAACTGGGTGTTAGAATTTAAGGATAGTGAGGGGAATGATATAGAAGTGTATTGTAAAGCTTGATAGAAAAGCTTTAATAATCATCAATAATATTAGCAATTAAGAACTAAAGTTTAGAACGATGGTTCTTTTTTTATGAGAATCAGTCTTTGAGAAAGAGGTAACTATAATTTTATTAATAGCTCATGAAAAGGAAGCATTGCAAAGAGCGTTCAGGCTTTAAGTTTGAGCATAAACGCTTCTTTAATACAATGAATATTTTATGTTCTATTGGTAAAGATACTACTGAAAAGTGCTGTACAACAGTAAGGAGATTATATTGGATGAAATTTCTAAAGAAAATGACTGAGGAGAATAATCAAATAAATGAAATTGATCCTATTATAAGTATAAGTACAGATATTAATAAGAATATAACCAAGATAAAAAATGATTTTGGTCATAGTAGTGACCTTGAAGTTAATTATTTCATATTTGATAATAATAAGGATTTAATTTGCGCGAATATATATATTAAAAATTTGGTAGATAAAAGTATTATAAACAGTTTATCATTAGAACTGGCTAAATTGAAATCTGAATGCGGTAACGCAAAAGCTGATATGAATTTTGATGCATTAATGAACTGTTTTTCTGGATTAAGGGATTCAAAAGAAGGGTTTGATTATGAGACTCTTTACTCTGATTTGTTATCAGGTAATACTGTGTTTCTAATTGAAGGCAGCAATAAGTTTTTTACGGTAGTGACATATTCCGATGAAGGAAGAACTATTGCTGAGCCTACTTCACAAACTATAATAAGAGGACCAAAGGAAGGATTTACTGAAAAAATAAATAGCAATATTCTACTTATTAGGAAAAGAATAAAAAACAAAGCTTTAAGAGTGGAAAATCTATCTGTAGGCAGCATAACTAAAACGACAATTAGTTTAATGTATATTCACAAAGTAGCAAAAGATGAAATTGTGCAGGAAATAAGAACTAGGATTGGTAAAATAGAAATAGACGGTATACTAGAAGGTGGATATATTGAAGAATTAATTAAAGATGACAGGCATTCTATATTCCCCACTTTCTTAAATTCTGAAAAACCTGATTCTGTTGTTGCAGCTTTACTTGAAGGTAAGGTAGCGATTTTAGTTGATGGTACACCTTATGTATTAACGGCGCCTGCACTCATGGTTGAGTTCTTTCAAGTAAGTGAAGACTACTATCATCACTACATTGTAGCTTCAGTGACGCGTTTTTTTAGGATATTTGCTTTTTTTCTCACACTTTTAGTACCAGCAACTTATGTAGCAGTAACAACGTTTCACCAGGAAATAATTGCTACCCAATTACTTATCAGTATAGCATCACAGCGAGAAGGGGTTCCTTTTCCGGCTTTAATGGAAGCGCTGACTATGGAATTAACATTTGAAATATTAAGGGAAGCTGGAATAAGAATGCCCAGACCCATAGGACCTGCTATTTCCATAGTAGGTGCTTTAGTTCTTGGTCAGGCAGCAGTAGAAGCTGGTGTTATATCAGCGGGTATGGTCATTGTTGTTTCAATTACAGCCATATCAAGCTTTGCCATACCTAATTATGAAATGTCAAATGCTATAAGGTTAATAAGGTTTGCTTTAATGTTTTTGGCAGGAATGCTTGGACTATACGGCATATTTATGGGCTTAATTGTCTTGATACTTCACTTGAGTAAAATAAAATCAATAAATGTACCATATTTGACACCTATTGCACCTAAAACAAAAGGTGGAAGCAAAGATACCATTTTTAGATTTCCTCTATGGAAAATGAAATATAGACCTATAGGTATTAGTGGAAATGATGAAGTAAGAGTGGATGAACAAAATCCTGTAACCTCTAGTGAAAAAGAAAAACCGGAATTAAGGTGATGCTATGAAGTTAAAAAAGATATGGGTCATTTTTAGTGTACTGCCATTTATATTTTTGACTGGATGCTGGAGTAGTCATGAAATAAATAATCTTGCAATTACTGTATGCATGGGTGTTGATAAAACAGAAAATGGTTATTTACTTACAGAGCAAATTGTAAATCCGAAAGCAATAGCTTCAAAAAAAGCAACCAATGAAGCACCAGTCGTATTATATTCTGACACAGGAAAGGATTTACTTGAGATAGAAAGAAAATTAGAAACCAAATGTTCCAGAAGAATATATAATTCGCATCTAAGAATGGTCATATTGGGAGAAGCGGTTGCAAGAGAGGGAATACAAGGTATCGTTGATTTTTTTGAACGAGGTCATGAATATCGTACTGATTTTTATTTTGTAGTAGCTAAAGGGACAACTGCAAATAAAGTTCTAAGTACATTAACTCCTTTAGAATCAATACCTGGAATAGAAATGCATGATTCACTTGAAATATCTGAGAAATTTTGGGCTCCTACAAAATCCATACGGATTATAGAACTGATGAACGATATGATTTCAGATGGCAAAAATCCGGTTCTTACAGGAATTGAAATTACTCAAGGTGAAATCAATTCAAACTCTACGGATGCACTAAAGAAAAGCGATGAAATAAAAAAACTAAAATATAGTTTTCTAGGAGTTTTTAAGAAAGATAAACTTGTAGGCTGGTTAAAGGAAGATGAAAGTAAGGGATACAATTATATGATTGGGAATGTAGAAAGTACAGCAGGATATGTAAATTATGGTGATAAGGTAAAAATTTCTACTGCAGTTATAAAAGCTAAATCAGTTATGAAGGCTTCATTAATAAATGATAAACCTGTAATTAATGTGGAAATCAACTTAGAACAAAATATTGGTTCGGTGGAAGGAGAGTTTGATGTTTCCAAGGAAGAAAACATAAAAATAGTAAATGAATTAGGTGAAAAAAAAATTAAACAAATATGTGAGAATGCAGTGGATACAGCACAAAGTGAATTTAAAACTGATATTTTTGGTTTTGGGGAGGTAATACACAGAAAATATCCTAAGCTATGGAGAAGAATGAAAGATGATTGGAACAATGAATTTGCAGACCTTAAAGTGAATATAACGGTTGAAGTTAAAACAAATCAGTTAGGACAAATCACAAAATAGTTTTTTATTAAGGAGAATAAGTAGAATGGCTATAGTATCTATTTTAGCGGTATTAGCTTTCGGCACTGTATTATGTATTATTGAAATACCCAAAATGCTAAAAGATAAACTCTATAAAGAATTATGTGTATTTGTAGTATTGCTTGGATTAGGTACAGTAATTGCAATACTTAGAAGTTTTAATGTGGAAATACCTAACCCTTCGGATCTTATAATGTGGATGTATTCTCCATTTGCAGATATGATAAAAGAATTAACAACATGAGGTATAGAGTATGAATAAGATAAAAATAACTAGCCATCAACTGATGGCTATAACCGTATTGTTTGTATGTGGAGCATCAACTATTATTATTGCCTCAAGCATTACTTCACTAGCCAAACAGGATGCATGGATTTCTGCAATAGTTGGAATGCTAGTTGGACTGATTGTAATTTGGATTAATACCTATCTAGGAGAGTTATTTCCAGATAAGACATATGTTGAGGTTATTCAACTATTACTTGGCAAGTGGCTTGGTGGGTTTATTGCCGCTAATTTAATTTTCATGTGTTTTATTGGTGCACCGCAATTTGTATGGTATGTTGGCGATTTTTTCACAACCCAATATATGCCTGAAACTCCTACATATGCTATAAATATATTATTTTCTATTGTAGTTGTTATTGCATTACTCTATGGAATAGAAGCAATGGCACGTGCTTCTGAGATATTTTTTTATGTGATAGTTGGTATGTTTACATTAACTATGCTTTTGGTTGCTCCTAATATGAATGGTAATAATATATTACCAGTATTAGAGAATGGTGCTGTACCAGTGTTAAAAGGTACATTGCATCTGCTTTCGTTTACAACGTTTCCAACAATTCTTTTGAATATGATATATCCAGTGAATGTTGAAGACATAAAAGCTGCAAAAAAGTCAATATTCACTGGATATTTGATAGGAATGTCAATTACATTTGTTTCAATTATGATGTGCAATTTAGTTTTGGGAAGTACAATTACCTCAATTTCTCGATTTCCTGTTTTTTTACTCACAAAAGAAATTAATGTTGGTATAATATTCACAAGATTGGAAGGTTTGATTGTTATTGTTTGGTTGCTTACTATTTTTAATAATACAGTGATTTTTCTTTATGCAGGAACTTTAGGCTTAGCAAAACTATTAAAGCTAAATGACCATAAAAAAATAATTTTGCCCTCGGGGCTAATTATGGCTGTATTTTCAAATTTTATTTATACCAATGTTATATATGAAATGAAATGGGATACTCAAGTTTGGCTGCCATATATTTTTACATTTGGTTTGGTTTTACCTACATTACTGATTCTTGTTTACTTAACAAAAAAACATATATTTAAAATAGATATCTGAATAAACAAAATGTCTGTGTTGTCAAGTTACTTTACTATTTATCTTGTGATTACTATATAATATAAAATTAATGCAGACTATAAGGATTTAAGTAATTCTATAATGCTATCTGATTCATGATTTGCTTTAGCAAGCATTGCTTGACATACTTGAGTAAGAAGATTTTCCTTTGCATACGTCATCATTTCCTTTGCTATATCAGCATCTCTGATTCTAGATTCTGCTGAAGTTAAAATTTCAGAGGTGTTGTCTAAGTACTCTATTCTATAATTCAATACATTTGAAGTGGCGCCTAAACTAGACCTAGCTGAAGACACTTGATTAATAGCATCATCATAAATTTTTATTGCAGCATTGGCATTCTCAGGTGTGGAAACATCTAATGCGTAGCTTGCGGCATCACTACTTTTAGTGCTAGAAAATATTCCAGTAGTCGTGCCATCCTTTGAAGTAGTGCTAGTACCAGAAGTGCCACTAATATTAAGTGCATTTGATCTCATATCAGCCAATTTTATGCCCATAGTTTGATTAGCATTAGCTCCAATCTGAAGTTTAAGCTCAGAATTAACACCATCATATTTATAAACACTGGAATCTAACAGTTTTATAGTATTAAACTCTGTATCTGTAGCTATTCGATTAATTCCAGAAGTAAGCTGATCAATCTCAATTTGTATGCTTTTCCTATCTCCAGATGTATATGTACCATTAGCAGCTTGTACTGCAAGTTCCCTAAGTCTTTGCAACATGGAATGAGTTTCATTTAAAGCTCCATCTGCAACTTGAATAGCTGAAATACCATCTTGTGCATTTCTTGAAGCCTGCTGAAGTCCTCGAATTTGTGCCCTCATACCTTCGGATATGCAAAGACCAGCAGGATCATCTGCGGCGCTATTTATCCTAAAGCCTGAGGAAATTCTTTGCATTGCGTTCCCAACCAAAGCTGAATGAATACTCATATATCTGCATGCCATCATGGCATTTATATTATGATTAATAACCATAGTTACCTCCTTGCTTACGTCAATGATAGACATCCCTTTCTATCAATATATATTTCGTGTTTTTATCAAAATTCTTTATAGATTTTACCAATATAGTTCCATTAAACCAATATCTACCCCCGACTAATATTTGAAAGTAATATTGGGATAAAATATAAAAGACCAGTATAGCACTTGATGGATGGCTATACTGGTCTCATTTACAATGGACTATATTAAACAATTTGTTTTGAATGGGATTTAAACAATAAAAACTTTGAAGTAATGAATGCGGTGACAGGTATAATAAGGATTATACCAATACCACTACACAAAATCTGAAAAACTTCGGAACAAAATACTTTTGCGTTTAGAGTATCAGCTAATGAGTAATGGGACTCATTGAAAAATATTATTAAAGCCATGAATTCACCAATAAATGCAAATAGCAATGTGTTTGTCATTGTTCCTAAAATATCTTTGCCAATATTCATACCAGATTTAAATAAACTTTTTTGGGATATTAGTAAATCACTTTTATATAGTTCGTTCATGGAAGAAGATATAGATATAGATACATCTATAATTGCACCTAACAGGCCTATCAAAATTTGACATATAACTATTTTGGCGAAATTTATTTGCACAAAAAGTGAAAGAGTTTGAATACTATCTATTTCTTCGTTACTAAAACCTTGTATTCGAGCATTATTTCCTAGCTTATATGTTAGTAGCATAGTTATTAAAACAACAATAGTAACAGATAATAAAGAGGAGTATGTTTTTACATTGTAGCCATTTATGAAAAATAAAGTAACATAACTAATAATAATGCAACCGAAAATAGTGACTTTAATTGGATCAATTTTAAATAAGATTAATATAAACATAATAAATAATATTATAAAGTTAAAAACTAAAGTTAAAAAAGATTTTAAACCTCTCGTACCTCCAACGGCTATCATAACTATAAAAAGAATAAAGAATAACACTAGGCATATATTCATGATGATAAATCTCCAATCTTATTATTCTTAAGGAGTAGAACTGAAACATAAATAGTAATAGGTATACTTAGCACTATTCCTATACTTCCAGTAAGTGCACGAGCAATTTCAAGAGAAAGACTAATATTTATAAGGTAGGAAAAAGAGAAGCCATTTCTTAATAGAAGCAATATCATTGGTATACTTCCACTTATATATGCAAAAACTAATGTGTTTGACATAGTCCCCATAATATCTTTTCCAATCGATTTCCCTGAACTAATTAGTACTTTCTTTTCAATATTAGGATTTGTATCATATAGTTCATTTATTGCAGAAGAAATAGATATGGCAATATCTATAATTGCTCCTAAAGTACCTATCAAAATTTCAATCAAGAAAATTGGTCTAGGCGGATGGGTTAGAAAGTTCATTTCTTCAAAATGAATACCATTCCAATGATTTGATTCGATTACAACTATAGCAATTAGCATGGAGATAATAGTTGCTGCAAATGTTCCAATTATTGCGGATAGTGTTTTTTTATTTATTCCTCCAACTAACGAGATAGATGTAATAATAAATAATATGCTAGCAGCAACGGAAATAAATATTAAGTTAAATCCACTTATGAACAATTCAATGGTAGCAGAAAATATTAAAATATTAATTACTACGCTAGTCAAAGACTTGAAACCTTTATAACCACCAATCAATAATATTAGCATTGCAAACAAAATAGTAACATAGACTAGGTACTTGTCTCTTTTAAGATCAAGCAGTTTCACATCAGTTATCTCATTATTAGAACCTTGTGTAAATGATACAAAAATTTCATCCTTCACCTTCAAATTCAGATCATTAATTTGAGAAAAAGAAGTAGTGTTATCAAATTGTAGCTCTTTACCTTTTAGTTTGCCATTTATAATTTTTGCTTTTATATGTTGGATTTTAATTTTTTCTACTGAACCATTTGCACCATCCGTCTGGTTTTCTTTTTTTTCAGTAATCGAAGTTATTTTTGCAATTGGTTTGCTATAAAAACCTTCATTGTTGGTTACAAAATAGAAACTGAGGATTGAAACAAACAGTAATAAAATTATAAATATAAAATTACGTTTTTTTCTATTATCACTAATTATACTTTTGAATAGGAGCTTTATTTTATCTAAATAATTCACTTTAAGTAATGACTTTAACACTTTTTTCACTCCTTCTCCCTATCTCACTATTCATTTATGATAGCATACATATTGATGTAAATAAACTGAAAAAGTAGAATCTACTACAGTGCGTATAAGATAAAGAGAGTCTAGTTAGTATTCAAACATAATATATAATGCTATAATTAAATTGTTCAATAGGGGTAAAAGAAGCACCTACTGATAAAATAAGAAAAAGGTGGAACTAAATGAGAAACTTAAAAATGACTATAGAATATGAAGGAACAAAGTACAAAGGTTGGCAAAAACAGAAAGATGTTGAAATTACAGTGCAGGGCAAAATAGAAGCTGTTTTATCTAAAATGACAGGAGAAGAAGTTCAGGTAATAGGCTGTGGAAGAACTGATTCAGGTGTACACGCAGAGAATTACATTGCAAATTTTCAGACTGCCTGCAATTTAACTATAGATGATATGTTAGATTATTTATATGAATATTTACCTGAAGACATAGTAGTAAAGCAAATGGTTGATGCATCTGAAAGATTTCATGCAAGATATAATGTTAAATCAAAAACTTATGTCTATAAAATAAATAATAATAGATATAGAAATGTATTTGATAGAAAGTACGTTTATCATGTTGAAGAAAAGCTTAATCTAAATGAAATGATAGAAGCTGCTAGGTGCTTAATTGGTACTCATGATTTTCAGAGTTTTACAAGCTTAAAGCCTAATACTAAACCAACAGTTAGAACTATAAACTACATTAATATAACTGAAAATAAGGGTATGATAGAAATAGAAGTTAATGGAAATGGATTTTTACTGAACATGGTAAGAATTATTACAGGAACCCTTATAGAGGTTGGCAAAGGAAACTTAAAATCAATAGATGTAGAAAGAATATTAAGTGAAGAAAAACGCTGGGAAGCTAGGCCAATAGCCCAAGCAAAAGGACTGTTTTTGAGAAGTGTAGAGTATTAGTAGTAACTATTATTAATGAAGATATATATGAATTAAAGAATGAAAATTATATATTATTATAAGAAAGTAGCCTGTATAGGGCTACTTTTTTGAGCATAAATTACTTAAACTTTAATATACGTACTTCCATCTAGTGGAACTAAAGCTTGTAGCGGAGGAGTTTTTCCAGCAAGACCAACTGAATAGAAAGTGTAAACTCTATTTGGAAGCAGTCGGATATTAGGTACATGGAGAATCCTTCGTCCGCTTTGAGACTCATTAACATCAAAGGTATGAACTCCAGCATTTAAAGGAATATAATTAGTTACTTTTGTATATCCAACATTATTAAATACTTTACCAGCCCCAGAAATAGTTAAGTCAACATTTGGTGTATTTGGTGATATTTGAGCAAATCTTACATAGGTTTTGCTAGGAGTTCGTAAAAATTTTGGATCTACTATCGGAAGTAAACTTATATTTTGCATAGTTCCGATGGCCGCTAAAGTTAGTATTGATTTTGCTGGAATATTTAAGTTGGTGTTTATAAGAGGTTTATCTCGTCTTCCAGCTGGAAATACCTTAACACTGTAACTTCCGGACGCTGTAGGTAAATAATTTGAAAAACCTCTATAATGAAGTCTTTGAATAACTAATCTGTTGTTAAGATACACATCTACTGCGGGTGTATTGGGAGAAGCATGTAATATACGGATATGGGATTTGGTGGGCTTTTCCCTGTAAAGAGAAGAATATTCATTATATGGGCATTGAAACATCACTATTTCTCCTAAAAGTATTACTACATTTACAATATATGATGTGTAAAAACTAATGTTACTATAAAATGTTAAACTACAAGTCAATAAAATTTTTATGTTCTATAGTATTGATCTCTATTTCATGAATGATTATAGGAAGTCCTAATTTAACTGCATTAAAATCAGCATTTGCAACACTTACCCTAAGAGATTTATCCATAAAGGAATCTTTCAGGAAACTTTTTTCTGTAGTAGATAAAGTATATTTTTATAATACTAGGGAAAAGTATGCACATATTGTTAATTTAGAGGTGATTTAATGTATGGTAAGCAAGAAGGTATAAGTAATATTGTTTACAATATTAAGAACCTGCTTAGAAGTGAGAATGAGTTAGTCACAAGGAACTTGATAGTTGGAAAAAATAAATACACAGAGGTTACTATTATATATATGAATGGGTTAGCTAATATGGATGTAATAGATAGAGATATTTTGAATCCATTAATGCTACACATTGATGAGGACCTAACATTTATGAAAAACAATGCAGAATATATATACAAGAAATATATTACTGTTAGTAATACAAATATAGAAACAGATTTTAATAAGGTAGCAGACAGTATTAAAAGAGGTAAAACAGTGATAGTAGTAGATGGATGCAATGATTTAATTGTAGTAGATACTACTGGAGGTCTCTATAGATCCATTTCAGAACCTATAAATGATCTTTCTCTGAGGGGTCCTAGAGAGGGCTTTGTTGAGAATCTAGAAATAAATATTAGTTTGTTAAAAAGAAAAATAAAAGATAAAAATTTAGAAACTGAAAAATTTGTATTAGGTAGAAGAACTCAGACTGATTTAGAAATTATGTATATAAAGGATATAGTGGACGAGGAACTGCTAAAAAAGTTAAAAGATAAAATTAACAAAATAGATTTAGATTCGGTTTCAGTGAATAGTTTTATTGAACAAAGTGTTGAAGAACATCCATATAGTATTTTTCCTCAAGTTATTGGATCGGAAAGACCGGATGTAATACAGGCTGCGTTGATGGAAGGGAGAATAGCTTTTTTATTAGATGGTACACCGTATGTTACTACTTACCCCACAGTATTCGCTGAGTTTTTTCAAACATCAGAGGACTATTATGGAAGAACAGTTGTAGCAACTTTTACAAGAATGGTAAGACTTTTGGCTGTATTTATTGTGATAACAGTCCCTTCAATTTATATAACCTTTATTAAATTTAATTCAGAGTTAATACCTATTGAGTACGTTGAGTCACTGATAAAATCCCGTAAGGGTATAGCATTAACTCCATTTATGTCCTTATTAGCGATGCAATTAACCATAGAGTTTTTACGTGAAGGTGGATTTAGGCTACCTACTAAAATAGGTCAGACTTTAAGTGTTGTAGGTGGTATTATTGTTGGAGATGCTGCACTTAATGCAAAAGTTGTAAGTTCTACCACATTACTTGTTGCAGGAATTACAACAGTTGCCTCATTTGTAATTCCTAATTACCAAATGTCTATTTCAATAAGATTAATATCTTATATTATGCTAATTATGACAAACTGGATTGGTATTTTAGGAATAATTATTGGATGGTTCTTTATATTATCCTATCTTTGCTCTTTAGAAAATTTAGGTGTACCTTACTTTTCATTTCATAAAAGCGACATGAAAGATATTTTTATTAGAGCGCCTATATGGAAGATGAATAAAAGACCTGATGTAATACCTCATAATGACGATATAAGACAAAGTGATTTTAGGAGAAAAAAATGAAAAAAGATGAAAATATATTTTTAACTCCAAGCCAATTTACATTCACATTGGTTTCAGCGATGGTTGGTTCTACAGTTATATCCTTACCTAATGTTGTTATAAAAGCAGCTAAACAAGATGGTTGGATAGGGTGCATATTGGGAGCAGTATATCCTATATATATGTTTATTTTAGCAAATTATATATGTAAGAAATTTCCGAAAGATAATATTTTAGTATTAAGCAAAAAGTGCTTTGGGAGATTTTTAGGAAACATTTTTAATTATATATTTATTCTTTTTTTTCTGTTTATAGATACGGTAGCGCTTTCTGCATTTATTTTTATGTTTAGGACATATGCAATTTTTTTCTTGAAAAATTACCAAGCATTAATGGCTATTTTAGTTGTAGTAGCTTATATTGCATATAAGGGCATGAAAGCTCTGGGAAGGTTAAATGAAGTAGTTTTCTATTTAACAATTATGTTAGTGTTTATTCCTATTGGATCTTTAGTTTATGGTAATATCTTAAATCTAGAGCCAGTATTTAGTTCAGGTTTATCAAGTATTTTTAAAGCTTCAAAAGAAACAGCCTTGGCATATTCCGGTATGGAACTTATTTTTTTGATTTATCCTTTTTTGCAGGATAACAAAAAAATAATGAAGTGCGGAATGTGGAGTACTGCTATTTCAGGGTTTATTTATACCTGGTTTACATTATTAACTATTTATTATTTGGGTATTGAAATTTCACCGAAGTATTTATGGCCAGTTTTATCATTAAGTGATAGTATACGCATACCAATAATAAATAATTTTAGATTTATATTTATATCTTTATGGGCTTTTATAGCACTAAAATGCGCAGCAACTCATTACTTTGCCGTTTCATATAGCTTAAACCAACAAATAAAAAAAATCTCTGCACCAACCTTTTGTTTAGTTTTATACCCGATAATACTATGGTTAACTAGTCTGTATCATAACCCAACTACAAGAGCCGATTTTATAGATAAAGTAATACCTATGTATGTAATATTTAATCTAATATATGTCTCTTCAATATGCTTTTTAATTATTTTTAAAAAAGGTGATATAAATGAACAGAATTAAATTATATATAATGATATCTATGATATTAATTTTATTAATAACATTTATTGGCGAAAGGGGAGAGTTAGTTGAAAATTTAGAAATACCAGTAGGTATGGGGAATGATATAGAAAGTAATTCTGACAATACAACTTTTAGTGTTCCAATATCAGTATACTCATTTGAAGAAAATAATATATCAAGTTATGTAATCCATGGAAAAGGAAAAAGTATACCAGAGACTAGAGAAAATAGACAATTAGAAGCTGGTAAGAAGTCTTTAATAGGTCTTAACAGAATCACTATATTTAGTGAGGCAGCAGCTAGGCATGGTTTAAAAAATTTTATTGATATATTGATTAATAACCCTGAAATAAATGATAGAGCATTATGTGCCATATGTGAAGGAAAAGCCGAGGATATTTTAAAGTACAAAGAAAAAGGATATCTGAGTTCTTCAGAATTTATTGAGGGAATGATTAAAAATTTAAAACAATATAATTTTTTTCCACTACAGTATTCCATTATGGATATCATAGTTAGGATGGATGCAGAAGGAAGAAATGTTCTATTACCATATATCACAATAAAAGATAAAGGCATAGAAACTACAGGGTTAGCTATTTTTAAAGGGTATAAAATGGTAGCAAAGTCAAATATAAATGAGGCTAAAATGATAAATATTTTAAAAGAAAGCAATGTTAAAGGAATTCTTACATTACAAAAGGATTCAGAAAAATATATCAGTTGCTATGCCACATCAAAAAGAAAGGTTAAATGCTATAAAGAAGGGAATAAGTATAGATTTATAATAAATTTAGACATAGAAGGTGAATTAGTTTCAAATGGTCTATATAAAGATGTAACTAGTGATGCAAAAGAATTAAAAAAATATGAAGAGGATATGAAAAAGAATATAGAAAAACAATGTAATGATTCTATAAATAAAATTAAATATGAGTATAAAGTGGATGTGTTAGATTTAGGAAGAAATGCTGTTGCAAAATATGGAAGGGGCAGTGGAGCGGATTGGAATGCCATAGTATGTGATTCTGATATAAAAGCAAATGTAAAATTTACAGTTGGTACTGAAGGAAGAGGGGATTATTAATATGATATAATTTATTATACAACAAATTAGGGGAGATAATTATGAGTAGCATATTATTAGTAGAAGATGACAGTGTTCTTTCGTATAGCATAGAGTATACCTTGAAAAATGATGGATTTAATGTGGTAAGAGCAGCTAAAATAGCTGAAGCAAGAAAATTTTATTATGAGCAGAACTTTGATTTAATTCTTCTTGATGTTAAGTTACCAGATGGAACTGGTTTCGACCTATGTAATGAAATCAGAAAAATATCCAATATACCAATAATATTCTTAACTGCCTGTGATGAAGAAATGAACATTGTCACAGGACTAGATTTAGGAGCAGATGACTATATAACTAAACCTTTTAGAATAAGAGAACTTATCTCAAGGATAAATGCAGCAATAAGACGAAATAGTTTTGTAAACCAGGAGAGCGATATTTTAACTTCAGGAAAGATTGTTCTATATACGCTTCAAGGGAAGGTTAAAAAGAACAATGAAGATGTAGTAGTTACTGCATTAGAATATAGGTTACTTTTAAATTTTATGAATAATCCTAACCAGGTATTAAGCAGAAATAGTATTCTTGAAAGTTTATGGGACATTGAAGGGGCATTTATTGACGATAATTCTCTTTCTGTTTATATTCGTAGGTTGAGAGAAAAAATAGAAGACAATCCTGCCCAGCCAAAGTTTGTAGTGACAAGCAGAGGTTTAGGATATAGCTGGAATTGCGATGTAAGGAGGGGATAATTTGAGTTCATATTTCAGGAATCCAGAATTAAAGTCTACTGGAGCTAAATTAATTATAATGCATTTAGTTTTCTTTGGTATAATGTTTTTATTTGTTCATCATGAGATTAATATATTAAATAATAAGGTGGTAGACCAAAACACTTCCATGGTTGGACAAGTCTTAAGTAAACATCCTGAATTAGAAGATGATATTGTAAGGAGTGTTACAAAGCCTGCGAACTCAAAGGAAGTTGCTAAGGGTAAGGAAGTACTTAACAATTATAATTATCATAAAAAACTTTCGTTATCTTCTCAACCCTTATTAAAGAATGTAGGACCTAGTTTTCAAGCTAAAATGTCAATCCTTATTTTAGTATATATAATTCCAATGCTAATTTTAATTTATTTTGAATATTTAAAAATATATGGTAAGGCTAGAACTATTTCTTTAGCTTCTGAAAGTGTTGTTGAAGGAAACTTTAATACTATCCTTTCAGAAGAGGAAGAAGGAGATTTTGCGATTCTTGGACATAATTTTAATAATATGGCCAATAGATTGAAATTTAGCATGGAAAGTCTAAAAGAAGATAAAGTGTTTTTGAAGAATATTATTTCAGATATCTCACATCAACTTAAAACCCCTCTTTCCTCGCTTTATGCAATCAATGATATTTTACTAGAAAACCCATCCATGGAGCCAGAAATCCAAAAAGATTTTCTAGAAAAGAATAGATCTCAACTTAATAGAATGGAGTGGCTAATAAGGAATTTGCTTAAAATGGCAAGACTTGAAGCAGGAGCTATAGACTTAAAGATAAAAAGAGTATGCATCAAAGATACTATCCATAAATCAATGGAGCCGCTATGGGATAAGGCTAAAGAGAAAAGAATTAATATAGATATTTCAAATAATACAGAAACATACTTTAGTGGTGATAATGAATGGATGGCAGAAGCCTTTAGTAATATATTAAAAAACTGTATAGAACATACTAGTATATATGGAAATATAAAAGTAAGTAGTTTTGAAACTCCACTATTAAGTACTATTACAATTGAGGATAATGGAGAAGGTATACCTAAAGAAGAACTTCCATATATATTTAGGCGGTTCTACAAAGGTGTAAATACTCTAAAACCAGATAGCATTGGTATAGGATTGGCTCTTTCAAAGTTAATTATTGAGTCTCAAAATGGAAGTATCTCAGTGGAAAGCAAAATTGGACAAGGAACGCGATTTACTATTAACTTTACTAAGCAATAAACCTAACATTACTATTTAGTAAGATAGAAAGTAATCTTCCAGTAAGCTTTTACTATTAAAATATAAGTATAGATTAAATTTGCGGGAGGATATAGATGGAAATTTTAAAAACTATAGATTTGTGTAAACAATACGGAAAAGGTGATACAAAGGTAGAAGCATTAAAAAATATAAATATATCAATTAATCAAGGTGAATTTGTAGCTGTGGTTGGATCCAGTGGATCAGGAAAAAGTACATTGCTTCATTTGCTAGGAGGCGTTGATAGACCTACTTCAGGCAAAGTGATTGTAGATGGACAGGATGTATATTCATTAAATGAAAAGAAATTGGCTGTTTTCAGAAGAAGAAAGGTGGGATTCATTTTTCAATTCTACAATTTGATTCCAGTATTAACAGCAGAGGAAAATGTTAAGCTCCCTTTGCTACTAGACAATAAAAAAGAAGATGAAAATTATTTTGAAGAAATTCTGACGACCTTAGGACTTCAAGATAGACGAAAGCATCTTCCCTCAGAATTATCTGGAGGACAGCAACAGAGAGTTTCTATAGGTAGAGCACTGGTATACAAACCATCAATAATTCTAGCTGATGAACCTACGGGTAACTTAGATAGTAAAAACAGCAAAGAAATTCTAGAACTTTTAAAGCTTTCAGCTAAAAAATACAATCAAACCTTGATAGTAATTACTCATGATTTAAATATTGCATCACAGGCAGATAGAGTTATAACTTTAGAAGATGGTGCTATTGTTAAAGATGAGGTGATGAGAGGATGATAAGTTATTCTGAAATCACATTTAAGTATCTTAAGGCTCAGAAGAAGAGAACAATACTTACCATAGTTGGCATTATTCTTTCTGTGGCATTAATTACTTCTATAGGAACTATGTTTATGAGTTATAGAGGTAAGGCTATAAGGCAAGAAAAAATAAATTCTGGAGATTATCATATTTCCTTTGACAATATTAAAGGCGAGTCAGTAAATAGGGTTAAAAATGATGCCCAGGTTGAAAGTTCTGGAGTTATAAGTAGATATAGTTTTGCAATTATAAGCAAAACCAGTGAAAAAGAAAAAAAAGAGAATCAAAGTGCCGCACCTTACAGATACTTAGATGTTAAAAGTTATGACCTAAATGCTTTAAAAATGTTTAATATAAAATTAAAGGAAGGTAGATTTCCTGAAAACTCTAATGAAATAATTATTAATCCTAGAAGTTTGGATTTCTTTGAGAAAAAACCAAAGTTAGAGGATAAAATCAATTTGGACCTGGGCATAAGAAACAGTTCGGAAACTGGAAAAGAAGTTGATTACTATGGTGCTAGAAAAGATGAATTTTTTGAAAAAACCCAAGAAAAAGAGTATAAGGTTGTAGGATTTATTGAAGAGGAAGGTTATTTTTCATCAAACGACTTTATTTTTCAAGCAATCACCTTTGATGATAATAAAAATATTAATGTAGATAAAAGATATTCAGTTTTTACTAAAATGAACTCCACGAAGAATATAGGAAGCAAAGCTAGAAAAATCGCTAAAAACATAGGAGTTTCAAGTACAAGCATAGGAAATGAAGAAACAAGAACCTTTCAAGGTTCAAAGGAAAGCATTCAATATAATAATAGTTTGTTAAGACTATATGGTAATAGCGCTCATAAAAATATAAATTCAAGTATATTTTTAATTTTAGCATTTATTATTTCTTTGATTGTAATATCTAGCGTAGCTGTAATCTATAATACATTTAATATCTCTGTGCTTGAAAGAATCTCTCAATTTGGAATACTAAGGTGTGTTGGTGCTTCGCCAAGTCAAATAAAAAAGATAATACTTAAAGAGGCATTGATTTTAAGCTTAATAGGTATTCCGTTGGGTTTGTTTTTTGGAACTGTAGTAATTCAACTCATATTATATGTGTTTAGCTATTTTAGCCTAGATTTTCTCAATGACGTAAAGTTAGTTATTTCGCCTTTAGTATTAGTTTTAAGTGGCTTAATAGGTTTGTTTACTATATTTATTTCAGCTGCTGGACCTGCAATACAAGCAGGAAGGGTCTCACCACTTGATGCAGTAAAAAATTCTGGAGCTGTTAAAGTTGGAAATATTAAAAAGGTGAAAAAATCTAGAATTATCAAAGCAATCTTTGGAATTGAGGGGCAATTCGCAAATAGAAATCTAAGAAGAAATAAAAAAAGGTTTAGGATAACAGTGCTTTCAATGATAATCAGTATAATACTATTTATAGTATTTGGAAGCTTTGTTGATTATGGATTTAGAGCAGGTGTAGCCGATGATGGAAGAAATTACACCTATAGTGTTGATAGGTCACCAACCATTGAGGATTCAGTATATAATGAAATAAAAAATATCAAATCAGTTGATAAAGTCTATAAGGATTATTGTGAGTACTTTAGATTTTCAATACCAAAGGATAAAATTAATCATAGGTATTATAATCTTAGAAAATCAAGTTTTATGGTTGAAAAAGAAAATGAATTAACCATTCATAATAATAGTATTAGTTCCTTTGGAGATGATGGACTTGAAGCAGTTAAGAAAAATCTAAAATCGGGTGCAATAAATAAAGATGCTCTAAATAAGGAGAATGGTGTAATATTAGTACAAACTATAGATATACAAGCTAATAATGGAAAGAGCGTTGTACTAGATATAACAAAATTTAAAGTTGGGGATGAAATAAATATAGAAATCGGTGACGCAGATAAAAAAACATATAAAAAAGTTAAAATAATGGGAATAGCAGATAAAGGCATTTTAGAAAATAAATATAATGAAAATGAGTGTATAGAATTAATAACTACCCCTGAAGTATTTGAGAAAGTAACAGGGCATGATAATTATCATAATGTATTTATCTCAGCAAAATCAGGAATATCTCACACTGAAATTACCGATTATTTAAAAAAAGTGCAAAATAATAATTCAAGTTACAGCTATACTGATTATGACAAAATGGACAGGCGGAATAGAAATGATAATATGGCCATTAGCATATTCCTTTATGGATTTATTGGTGTAATAACAGTAATTGGATGTTTAAATATTTCTAATACAATAAGCACAAATCTATTGCTTAGAACTAAAGAATTTGCAGTTCTAAAAGCTGTAGGAATGACAGAGTATTCAATTAAGAAAATGATACTACTTGAAGGATCACTCTATGGAATTATTGCGGCTGTGTATGGATCAATCCTTGGAACCCTGTGTTACTGTAAATTATACAATCTATTGATAGGAATAAGAGAAGTTCCATGGTCTATGCCTTGGAAAAACATATTTATAGCAACATTTGGTTCAATATTTGTTGCATTAATATCAAGCATAATACCAATGAGGAAAATAAATACAGGTATAATTGTAGAGGATTTAAGGACGGATAATTAATTAATATAATAAATTAGGGAATAAAAAAACTGTCTCAAACTAAAAAGTGATTTTTAGATGTGACAGTTTTTTTATATTAATGAACGTACCATGAAAATAAAATTAGTCCTCACAATTAACAAAAAACATAGGTAAACATACTATATTATTATAATCAATTAAAGGTATATAAGAATTTAATAAAAGGTTAATTGTTTAGCAAATAAGGTGGTTAAACTTTTATTTACATATGTGTATAATCAGATAATTTGAAAATAGCTACTTAAATAAATGAATGGAGTGAATTTATTATGGAATGGGAATATAAAGTAGTTAAATTTGAAACCATATCTAATTTAAAAGAACCTTCAAAATTACAAGAAGAACTTAATAATTACGGTAAAGAAGGTTGGGAACTTGTAAGTATTTTTTATCCACCCAATATCGGTGAAGGATGGATGCCCCAATTATACAGTTATTCACTAGTATTTAAAAGGCAGGCCAGTAATATGTAAATTTTATAATGAAAAGATAACAAATTAAAGCTTATGGAAGGTCAAGAAGCAATACAGAACTGTTGAATAAGATTGAAGCAGAAGTGTTAAGACATAAGGAAGTAATACTTAGAAGAGTAAAATAGTAATTATGAATTCTAAAGCAACCAGTAGTTTGGCTGCTTTTGGAATTTATAACAACTATTAGTTTAAGAAATAGCCTTCTTAAACCATGACTTCTTTTTTTCACTCTTTTTATTCTTACTTTCTTCTCTCCATTTAGTTAGTTTTTCATCAACCCTTCTAAAATGTTCGTCCTGTTGCACTTCTAACGCAAGCTTTAATTCAATATTTTGTTTTTGTAAATTTGATATATCTAGAATAAAGTCTTCTAGTTTAGGGACAATAATAGTAGATATGCTATTATTAGTAATTTCAGTCATTATCTCTTTAAATTTATCTATATTTTCATTTTGAATGAGAATTTTGTTATTCTCAAAAACTTCTTCAATTGAACCTTGTTGGGTTTCGCTCATTGCAATTTCTGCTTCAACTGTATTTGAATTTACTAATACATTTCGGATAGCAGTATAATTCAATCCTTGCTCTCTCAAGTTTAAAATAGTTTCTATTTTCTCAATATCTTCTTTTACATAAACTCTATTTAGATGCACATCTCTTCTAATTTCAAAAACGTCTTCCAAAACTTTTTCTAAATATCGTAGATTATGGGCATAGAATTCTTTGAAACCTTTATTACTTAGATATTCACATACTTCACCTATAGTATAATACTTGATATTATCCATTACTTATTACTCCTTCTAATTAAGTTTATCAAAATCCAATGGAAATACAGAAAAACATCCATTGAACTATATAAAGATACATTTTTGGTTACTTAAATATATTTTACATTATTTGCCATAAATAATCAATTAAAAGATTGCATGTTTACAAAATAGTTATAATATTGAAACTAAACTGTCACAAAGCAATGATAAAGTGTATAAATCAGGTTGTAATCAAAAATGTATTTGGGGGTACAAAATAGGAGAAAAAGTGATTACTAGCCTAAATAAGTAAAAGAATAAAATAAGTGTTTTTTAGTTTTGCACAATACATAAAATGGCGTTAATCATATTATCATGATTAACGCCATTTTATGATATTTTAAGATTGTATTACTCTTTTGAAGACTGCAAAGTCACTATCAGAACCTGTTATCCAACCATCATTTTTTTGTGCTTGTTGTAGAGGGCCTACAAGCTCCCAGCCGTCATCACCATATTTATTGAGGACCCTTTGTGATTTAGTTATGTCATTTGATTGTAAGATTTCTTCAGACTTAATTACGTTGTACTCCCATTTCATAGATAACACTCCTTTTTAAAGTTAGTGTTTCACAAAAAAAGTGTTTTATCCTAGGAGTTTAAGGAAGTTGCTTCATTTGTATATCTAGTATTATTTCTTCTACCATTCCCCTTATATGAAGATCGCGAGTACCAGGTATGTAAATTCCGTTTTTTTGAAGCGGCAAAATATATTTAGTACAATTTGAACGAAAAATTGCGTGGGGAATTAAAGATGAGATTTCGCTATTAATACCGCCATCACAAATGATACTGATTGGAGCAATAATAGCTTGAAGTTCATTCTTTTTTAAAAACGAACAAATACCTCTTTCGCCACTTATACCAACGTTAGCACCTGATCTCACCATGTTAGAAGTGGCTTCTACGTTTGTGCCTAAAGCAATAATATCTATATTTCCATGTATCTCTTTTCGTATTTTTTTAATTACAGCTTGTCCAAAGCCTGCACCTTGAGCATCTATTACAGCAATTTTCATATTAATGCCTCCATAAAAATGAATCGCATATTTATAAATGTTTTTTGCATCTATAAACAAGATTATATGTTAAAATATATTTATATTTACTATTTTGCATTATGAAATGAATATTGTAAAGTAGATTATAAACATTTAATGTTTTGGAGGCAAAGATATGGATATTAAGGTGGTAAGACAGATACTAGAACAGAATGAGGATTGTAGCAATGAAATCAAAGCATTATTAAAAAGCAAAAATGTGTATTTGATTAATGTTATGGGATCTCCTGGAGCAGGTAAAACAAGTTTTATAATTGAATTAATAGAAAATTTAAAATATAAATATAATTTTGCAGTGGTTGAAGGGGATATAGCAGGTAAAGTAGATGCAGAAAAAATAGATTCACTAAATATACCAGTTGTACAATTAAATACAGAAAGTGACTGCCATATTGAAGCAAAGTCAATTAAGGATATAATTCGTTTTTTTGATTTGGAGGAAATAGATATAATTCTAATTGAGAATATTGGAAACCTTGTTTGTCCTGCGGAGTATGATTTAGGTGAAGATTTTAAAATTGCTGTACTAAGCATTCCTGAGGGGGATGATAAAATTGAAAAGTATCCTTTGCTTTTTTCTACAGCAAATGCACTTATACTAAACAAGTATGATATGATTGAGCATTTCAATTTTGATGACAAAAAGGTAGAAACTGATTCAAAGAAAATAAACCCTAATGCAGAAATCTTTAAAGTTTCTTCAAGAACAGGATATGGAGTAGATTGTATTGTAAATTATATTGAACGAAATGTAAAAAGTAAATTCGAAAAACAGGGTGAAGTGCTGTTTAAATCCATTTATTAGACTATAGCATAAGGAGTTGCAGGAGTAGCCACAATTATGATAGTATTTAGTATGTCAACAAGTGTAAAAGGACAGCGAGATACATAGAGTTAAATACGATTAAGAGAGGAAGTTTCAGATGCCAGAATGGCTTTTGTTAAAAGATGAATATATCCCTTTAAAGGATAAGGATGCTTTTATAAATAAGAGCATCTTGTCTTTGCTAAAGGTGCTTTCAAAATTTAGAAAACAAACTGAATATAGAAGAAATATTATAGGAGTTAATTCATTGCTTAAATTTATATCTACAATGATACTTATTATCTTTCTTTCATTAAGCCAAAATGCTGCATTTGTATATCTTACAATTGTATGCTTGCTTGTAGTTATTAATTTCCTTAGCACAGAAGAAATCAAAAGTATTCTTAAAGTTAGTTTGGTTGTAACAGTTTTTACTTTCATTATTCTATTGCCATCAGTGTTTATGGGATATGGAAATAATACTGTAATGATTACTTTAAAGGTGTTAGCTTCTGTTACTACTGTTAATATTCTTGCTGCTACAACACAATGGAATGATCTTATAGGAAATTTGAAGATATTTCATATTCCAGATATGTTTATTTTCGTATTAGATACTACTATTAAATATATTCTAGTTTTGGGCGATTTTTCTTTAAATATGATTTATGCATTGAAAATTAGATCTGTAGGGAAAAGTACGAATAAGAATTCTTCACTTTCTGGTATTGTAGGAACTATGTTTTTGAAGTCAAAGGAAATGTCAGAAGAAATGTATGGGGCAATGGAATGTAGAGGATTTACTGGAGAATATAGAGTTTATAAGAAAATTAAGTTTAAGGTTGCTGATTATGTTTGCATTTTAATGAATATAATGTTTGTTAGTATATATTTCTATCTTAGATAGAATATGAATTATTAATTTTATATCTAGAAGATTTGATTCAGATAACCCGGTACATTTTTAATTAAAACATAAAGGAACAACAGATCAGTTTCGATTTCTAGAAACTATCCAGTTGTTCCTTTAATTTTACATTTAAAATTAATTTATTTGATTGCAAATTGTACAAATATGATTTGAAGATACTATTCTTCTAAAGTGGATTTTACTAAAGAAATTAATTCTTCATTTATTTTAGATTTACTTAAGAATGAAGAAGCCCCGAGAGCTTCACAGACATTTAAATTATCATCGAAATGTTCTTTTCCACCATCAGACAAAACAATTATTTTTGCATCTGGAAATTCTTCTTTTAACTTGACAACTAATTCTAATCCACTAATTATAGGCATATAAACATCAGTAATAACTAAATCAAAGATACCTTCTCTATAAGCTTTGACGCCTTCTGCGCCATTCTCTGCAAGAGTTATAATATAATTTTCCGCTTCTAATATTAGTTTTATATAATTTCTTATGCTAACTGAATCGTCAATTACAAGTATTCTTTTATCAGTTTGTTTAGTACTCATTGAATGTAGCCTCCTTTATAAAATTAGTATTGTAATATGATTATAGCACTATTTTTTTTGATTTTAAATTAAAGTTTTAATTATTTTAGGTATTATTTAGTAGGAAATAATCGTATATTAATGAAAAAACATAAAATAATAGAAGTTTATAGTTATGCATACTTAGTATTATTAAATTTATTCAAATATAAAAATATAAAGAAAAAAATATATATTAAACGAATAAAGAAAAAATTAGTATAGAGTTTTCCAATATTTGTTCAGAGGTTATTGGTAATTAGTTTTAAATAATTAATGATAGTATTGAACTAAATTTATCATATATGCATAAAGAAATATTGTTGATTAATTTAAAAAGGTATAGTATACTGAAATCAATAAATAGTTATGGCTGAGATTATGAGAGCCACAATTAGAGTGTTAAAATTTAAATTTTAAGCTTTAGTTGTGGTTTTTTTGCACTCTAAATTAAGGATAAAATTTTATAAAAACTAGGAGGAGTATTCAATGTATGATGTATCAATTATAGGAGCAGGGGTTGTAGGATCATCTATTGCTAGAGAGCTTAGTAAGTATAATATGCATGTAATTGTAGTAGACAAGGAAGTTGACTTAGCTTCAGGAACAACTAAAGCTAATAGCGCAATTGTACATGCAGGATTCGATGCAAAGCCAAATTCTATAAAAGCAAAGCTAAACGTTAAGGGAAACGCTATGTTTGACAAATTATCGAAGGAGTTAGATTTTCCATTTAAAAGAAATGGATCATTGGTGCTATGTTTTGATGAGGCTAACATAAAAGATTTAGAATTGCTAAAAATCCAAGGTGAAAATAATGGTGTACCTAACATTGAAATTCTAAGTGGTGACGAAGTTAGAAAAATGGAGCCTAGTATTTCTAAAGAAGTAGTAGCAGCCTTACTTGCCCCCACCGGAGGTATAGTTTGCCCATACGAAATGAGTATCGCTATGGCTGAAAACGCTTACGCAAATGGTGTTGAATTTAATCTTGGGGCTGAAATAAAAAACATTACAAAGATAGATAATGGCTTCAAATTATTAATGGCAGATGATAAATATATTGAGAGTAAGATAGTTATTAATGCAGCTGGACTTTATTCAGATGTAATGAACAATTTAGTTTCAGATGAAAAATTCAATATTATGCCACGAAGAGGTGAATATTGTTTGTTTGATAAGGCTGTTGGAAAAACAGTTACTAAAACTATATTTCAACTGCCAACAAAAATGGGAAAAGGTGTATTAGTTACTCCTACAGTAGATGGTAATTTACTTATAGGACCTAATGCAATAAATATAGAAGATAAAGAGGACTTAGATACTACTAAAGAGGGTCTAGACGATATTATAGCCCGAGCAAAATTAAGCATTAATAATATTCCAATGGGACAGATAATCACTTCCTTTACTGGCTTAAGGGCAGGGACTGAAAAAGGAGATTTCATAATTGGTGAGTCTAAAAGTTCACCTGGATTTATAAATGTTGCAGGTATAGAGTCACCAGGATTAACCTCAGCACCTGCAATAGCAGAAATGGTTGCCTCTATAGTAGTAGATAATTTAAAACCAGAACTTAAAAATAACTTTATAGCTGAGAGAAAAGGCACAGTTAAATTTAGGGAACTAAATAATGAAGAAAGAAATAACATTATTAAAGAGAAGCCTGAGTATGGAAGAATAGTATGTAGGTGCGAAGTTATTACTGAAGGTGAAATATTAGATGCAATCAGAAGACCACTTGGAGCTAAAACTGTTGATGGAGTTAAAAAGAGAACAAGAGCTGGTATGGGAAGATGTCAAGCAGGTTTTTGTACATCAAGGGTTGTAGATATTTTATGCAAGGAGCTAAATATACCTCCAACGGAAATTACTAAATTTGGAAGAGGATCTAAATTGTTAGTTGGCAAGAACAAAGAAAATCTTTAAAAATGGTTAAGAATATTATAGGAGGGTTAAAAATGGAACAAATTGATAAGTAATAATCGGAGGAGGACCTGCTGGCTGTAGCTGCAGCTATAGCTGCAAGGGACGGAAGGAATACAAAGCATTTTGATATTGGAAAGAAAAAAAGAGCTTGGGGGAATATTGAATCAATGTATTCATAACGGCTTTGGACTACACACTTCAAAGAAGAGCTTACAGGACCTGAATATGCAGGAAGATTGATCGATAAAGTAAATGAATATAAAATCCCATACAAACTGAATACTACAGTGCTTAATATTACACAAGACAAGGTCATCACAGCAGTTAATGAGGATGGAATTATGAAATAAAAGCAAAATCAATAATACTGGCAATGGGTTGCAGAGAAGGACCACGTGGTGCTATAAATATACCTGGTAGTAGATGCTCAGGTGTGTTTACCGCAGGATGCGCTCAGAAATTTGTTAACATAGAAGGTTATATGCCAGGAAAAGAAGTTGTTATTCTCGGCTCAGGAGACATTGGTTTAATGATGGCTAGAAGAATGACTTTCGAAGGTGCTAAAGTAAAGGCAGTAGGCCGACTTTTGAAACCATATTCAAGTGGATTAAAGAGAAATGTTGTTCAATGCCTTGATGATTATAATATACCTTTAAAGTTAAGCCATACTGTTATAAAAATATAAAAAAAGATAGACTTGAAGGAAGAGTCATTGTGAAGGTAGATGAAAACAGAAAAGTTATTCCTGGAACTGAAAGAATGTATTCCTTGTGCATACTTTTGTTACTTTCTGTCGTATTACTTCCAGAAAATGGAACGATCCAAAAGCTGAAGTTGAATGATGACTGAGGAACTGGTGGACCAATGGTAAACGAATCCATGGAGACTAATATAGAGGGTATATTCGCTTGTGGAAATGTATTGCATGTACATTATCTTAACCAGAACCTGATCTTTGGAAAGAATGCTGGAAAAACTGTGGAGATTATGTGAAAAATGATGGGAGTACTGGAAGGTATATTCAAGAGTGGAATCCAGGTAACAAGATACACTGTACTGGAAGAGAAATAGTTCAAGATGTATTTTGTTTGATAGTAAAGGCAAGATAGTAAGCATGGTGCAGAAGGAATTCAGGCAGATATTCTCCCAAAATGGCTGGGTGGAACATGATCCGATGGAAATATGGTCAACACAATTTGGAGTTGCAGTAGAAGCTATGGCAAAAATAAATGTTACAAGTAAAGATATTGCTGCTATTGGAATAACTAATCAAAGAGAAACAACAATAGTATGGGACAAAAGGACAGGAAAACCTATTTATAATGCTATTGTGTGGCAGTGCAGAAGGACTGCCCATATCTGTGATGAACTGAAAGCACAGGGCGTTACTGATTTAATTAAAGAAGAAAACAGGACTTATCTTAGATGCTTATTTTTCAGGTACAAAGATAAAATGGATACTTGATAATGTTGCCTCATGCAAGAGAAGAAGCTGAAAAAGGGCAATCTGTTATTTTGGAAACGTAGATACATGGCTTATATGGAACCTTACAAAAGGAAAAGTGCATGTAACAGACTATTCAAATGCTTCAAGAACCATGCTCTTTAACATACATGAGCTGAAATGGGATGATGAAATTTTAAAACTCTTGAAATACCAAAGTCAATGCTTCCAGAAGTTAAACCCTCGAGTTGTGTTTACGGAAGATACGAGAATCTGTCTTTGGCGGTGAGATTCCAATTGCAGGAGTTGCAGGAGATCAGCAGGCAGCATTGTTTGGTCAAACCTGTTTTGATGCAGGCACAGCAAAAAATACATACGGAACAGGATGCTTCCTTCTGATGAATACTGGAGAAAAAGCAGTAGAATCAAAGAATGGACTTCTTACAACTATAGCGTGGGGCATAAACGGAAAAGTTGAATATGCTCTTGAAGGAAGTATATTTGTTGCAGGAGCTGCAATTCAATGGCTCAGGGATGAAATGAGAATGATTAAAACTTCACCTGCAGTCAGAAGAATATGCAGATAAAGTTGAAGATACAAATGGTGTATATCTTGTACCTGCATTTGTAGGACTTGGTGCACCATACTGGGATCCATATGCAAGAGGAACTATAGTTGGACTAACAAGAGGAACGAAGAAAGAACATTTAATAAGAGCTGCACTTGAATCAATTGCATATCAGACTTATGATGTCCTGAAAGCCATGGAAGAGGATTCTGGAATAGAACTTAAGGCTTTAAAAGTTGATGGAGGAGCTTGTGCAAATAATTTTTTAATGCAGTTTCAATCTGATATTTTGAATGTAAAGGTTGACAGACCTAAGGTTATTGAAACGACAGCACTTGGTGCTGCATATTTTGCTGGACTTGCTGTTGGATATTGGAAAGATCAAAGAAGATTAGGAAGAACTGGGCTATATCGAAGACTTTTAAGCCAAATATGTCTAATGAAAGAAGAGCAAACAGCTTTTAGATGGGTGGCATGAAGCTGTTAAAAGATCAAGAACTGGGCAGAATAATCTAAATTTGTTGTATTATATTTTAAAGAATGCACAAGATAACGTTAAGAAAAACCAAAAGACTAATATTAAAATATTAAAATATTAAAAAAACAAAAGTTATTTTAAGGGAGGATGTTTTATGTCAATTTATTTAGCCGAATTTCTAGGTACTGCACTATTAATTCTACTTGGTGATGGAGTAGTTGCAAATGTAGTACTTAACAAAACTGGAGGTCATAATGGAGGATTAATTGTAATAGCATTTGGTTGGGCATTTGCAGTTGCAATACCAGCTTTCATTTTTGGACCAACATCAGGTGCACAATTTAATCCAGCCTTGACAATATCTTTGGCAGTAACTCAAGGGTTTGCGTCAAAGAAAGTAGCTGGATATATAGCTTGTCAGCTGGGTGGAGCGATTGTTGGAGCAATTTTAGTTTATTTACATTACAAACCTCATTTTGATGCTACTGACGATGCAGATGCAAAGAGAGCAGTATTTTGTACTGCACCAGCAATAAAGAATACTCCATTTAATTTTATTTCAGAGTTTATAGGTACCTTTGTATTAGTTTTTGCAATTTTAGGTATTGGGCAAACAAATATGGCGCCTGGCTTAGGAGGCTTTGCTGTAGCTGGTATAATCTTAGTAATAGGGTTAACTTTAGGTGGACCTACTGGTTACGCAATTAACCCTGCAAGAGACTTAGGACCAAGAATAGCTCATGCTATACTTCCAATCAAAGATAAACAAGGTTCAAATTGGTGGTATGCATGGATTCCAGTAGTGGCTCCAATATGTGGTGCTTTAGTTGCTGGATTTGCATATAATATATGGTTTTAACACTATAGTATAAAATTCAAGGTTAAGAGATATGGTAAACATATTTCTTAACCTTTCTTTGTACAAAAATTTAATTAGTAGCATTAAAAATTTTTACAATTCATGTAAATATGTAGCATTTTATCTGTTTACCTGCTATAATCTAAGTTATACAATTTAATTAAGTGACATGTAAATGTATAGATAATCAGCATTTTTTTGCTTTTAGATGTAATTAATTAAAGTGAATCATTAAAAAGGTGGAAATCATTAATGAACTTAATGGAACATGTAAAAGAAAGATTATCTATATTTAAAAATTTATATGATACTATAAGAATTGTAGATCCAGTAAACAAGAAAACAATAATCATTAACGAAGATAGCCAAGAAGAAATAGAAGGTACTTGTTTTGATTTTTGGAGAAAGAGGATATCTTGTGACAACTGCATTTCTATGAGAGCTTATTTAAATAATGATACCTTCGTAAAAATTCAACATGATGAAGGAAAAACATATTTAATGACGGCTACACCAATAGACTTCAATGATAGTGTATATATTATTGAAATGCTAAAAGATATAACCACAAAAGGCATAGTTGTTGATAATAAAAATAATAAAAGCACCAATATCGAAGAATTAATCAAGGAAATGAGTGAAAAAGCAATTAAAGATGGTTTAACAGGAATTTTTAATAGAAGATATATTAATGAAAGACTTCCTGTTGAAATAAATAAGAGCATAAATGAAGGCAAACCATTGTCAATAATTATGGCAGACATTGATTTATTTAAAAATGTTAATGATACTTATGGACATTTGATGGGGGACAAAATATTAATTCAATTCGCTGATCTTATGACAAAATCAATTAGGTCAAATATGGATTGGTTAGGGAGGTATGGAGGAGAGGAGTTTTTAATAGTCTTAACAAATACGGACTGCCAAGACGCCTTCATAGTTGCAGAGAAAATAAGAAAGTTAGTTGAAGAAACTGTTTTTTGTTATGAAGGTACAAGCATTCATATTACATCCAGTTTTGGGGTATACGGAATTAAAGACCAGAATTTAAGTTTAGATGAACTAATAGCTCGGGTTGATAAAAATTTATATGCAGCAAAAGAGAGCGGAAGAAATAAAAGTATAGCTAGCGTATAGAAAATTAAATAAGCCATTAGACTATTTTAAGGAGTGATTGTATGGAAATAATGATAGTTAGAGATTTAAAAGCAATCAAACTTGAAGAATGCATTAATGATTTAAGAGATGTTCTAAATGAATTATGTTGTAGATCTAATGAAACGCGGGGAGATAATGAAAAACTAGTTGTAAGCCAGTGCTTAGATGAACTTATTGTTGAGTATATGAGACAAACAAATGAAAATGCAAAACAGTAAATTACTAATAACCTAGAGGATGGATCTTAAACAAATAGATCTGTCTTCAATTACTTTTATAGTCTTTTATTAGCATTTGTTGTTGTAAACATAGAAATCGTAATTAAATTATTAGGTAATAACATAGGAGAAAGGACGAAATGCTTAAAACAATAAAATGCTTAAATTAGTATTAAATAAGTTAGAGAACCATTTAATAATTTGTGTTAAAATAGATAATAAGACATAAATTTGCTGGGATGGAGAATAATAATGAATTTAGCGTTGAGAATTGATAATAATGTAGTAGCAATTATTGTATCAATCATATTTTTATTGAACATAGTAAATCGACTTGATAGAAAAGATATAAAGAATAGATTCTTTATTGGTTTATTTTTAGTAAACACTGGGCAGCTTAGTATAGAAACTATAACCTGTATAATAAATAAGCAGCCTTATTTGTGGTTGATACCAATTACGGTAGTACTGCATACAATACTATTCATATTAGGCCCATTATTTACGTATTTATGGTATATTTTTGTAGATATATGGATAAACAATGAGAAAGAAGTGAATTTAAAAAGGAATAGGATTTTTAGCTTACCTTTAGTGATAAGTATTATCTTAATATTAAGTAGCCCAATTACAAAAGCTACATTTTATATTACTAATGATAATGTTTATGAACGTGGAACTCTGTTTTTAATCCCTTTAAGTGCAACTTATTTTTATGTTGTTTGTAATATCATAAATGTTTATTGGAATAGAAAAAAACTAAAAAAAGTAGAGTTTTTGTCGCTACTTTTATTAGGAGCAGTTCCTATTATTGCAGGTATAATTCAGGCACTTTTTTATGGAATATTACTAGCTTGGAGTTGTGCTGCATATACAATTATCATTTTGTTTCTTTATCTTCAACAACAAATGATGCAAGTAGATAGTCTTACTGGGGCTTGGTGTCGCGAAAAATTGCATACATACTTAAATGATAGAATAGAAGGAAATAATGAGAAAAGTTTTTCTATTGTTTTTATTGATTTAGATAACTTCAAGATAATTAATGATACTTATGGACATAGCGAAGGCGATAAAGCTTTAATAAATTTTGTTAAAGTCGTAAACTATGTGCTTAAAGGAGAAGATTCTATTACTCGTTATGGCGGAGATGAATTTGTTCTATTTCTAAATGTTGAGTCAAATAGCCAAGTAGAATATGTAATGAGCAAAATTTCTGATGAATTGGATATTTTCAACATTAATTCTAATAGCCCATATGAATTAGAATATAGCTATGGTTATGATCTTTATGATTATAATATTAAACTGAAGGCGGATGAATATATTAATCATGTGGACAAATTAATGTATGAGGCAAAGAATAGTAAGAAGACAAACTGAATAGAAATAAAATACTAACATGTAAACGAAACAGAAGGGATTCGAACCTTATTTTATATTTAGTATCAGTTAAGCTGAGGCGAAAGGATGAATAATATTGAAAAATGAAAATGAAAAATTGAAATTTTCCTTAATTCTAGAAATGAAAGATTATAGAAACTATAATCTTTATGTTAACAGAATAAAAGTTCTGAAAGTCGCACTAATTTATTTTGTGTTGCTTTTCTCTATTTTATTTTTTGGAAATATAGTTGATATAAGTGACACAAATTCGAAAATAGCAACATGCGTAGCTATTAGCTTAGGCGTATCAGTTATATTTATTTTTGTGTATTTTATTAGCATTATTTTTAAATCTAAGAAGGTATTTAGAGCAGATGACTTATTAAGGCATGTTCAAAAATATACAATTGATAACACTGGAATATTTTCTAAATCAGAAATGGGAGATGCAAAATTAACATGGTCAGAGGTTGTTAAAGTTGAAAAAAGCAGAAATGGTATTTACATATTTATTTCAAGAAATGAAGCTATAATAATACCATATAGGATCTTTAAAAACAAAAATGAAATAGAACGATTAAATGCTATTGTGAAAGACAATACAGGAAAATAAGTTATGTTTTATTAATATATGTACAAGCAATTATTTAAATATAGAAGAACGAGTATGGTAACAGCCTAATATTTTATGTTAAGAGAAAATTCACTATACCAAGAAAGACTAACTTCAACTATTTTATTATTGATGAATTGAATCCGAGTATGGTAACAGCCTAATATTTGATGTTAAGAATAAGTTCACTGTACCAAGAAAGGCTAAGCTGGTTAATTAGAAAAATAGCATTTGGAGGCTTAATAATGAATAATAGAATTATACATCACATATGTATTCAAACAGAAACATATAAGGAGTCTTTAGAGTTTTACACTAAAATCTTGGGATTTGAATTAGTAAAAGAAACTCCTGATTTTCATACTAGAGACTATAATACATGGTTAAAGCTAGATACATTTATGATAGAACTACAAACTAATAAAAAAGATGAAAAATTAAGTAAATGGAGCTCCTCAAATGAGGGGATAGTTCATATATGTTTCTTAGTAGATGATGTTAAAGAAGAATATGAAAGAATTAAAGGATTAGGCTATACTAATTTTAAAGTTAAAAACGGAGAAGAAATATATAAGGTTGAAAATAGTTATTTGCTTAAAATTAAAGCTCCAGAAGGCACTGAAATTGAAATGAGAGATAACGCTGAAATTTAAGAAAATAGTTTATTTAGTGAGGTATTAGAATGGAATGTATCAGCTATTCTTCTGAGGATTACACTAATATTCAAGAATTTTTTGAAATTGTTATTAGTACAAGAGGATTTAAATATGAACCTAATGGTAGACATAATGATTTAATAAATATAGAAGGCGACCTATCAAAAAAAGGTGGTGGGTTTTGGATATTAAAAGCTGATGGTAAAATAATTGGTACTAATGCGCTTAAAATGTTAGATGAAGAAAATAAAATTGGAGAGGTAAAAAGATTATATGTTTTGCCAGAAGAACAAGGCAATGGATATGGTAAACTATTATTATATTTTGGAATACAATATGCTCGAAGTAATGGTTTCAAGGTATTAAGGTTAGATACTTTGAAAAAATCTGAGAAAGCCATTGCATTATATAAGAAAGCGGGCTTTTATCAAATTGACCACCCGCCGGTTCTCGGCGGGAAAGTTAAGTCGGTGGACGATTCCGCGACGCTGAAAGTGAAGGGCGTGAAAAAGACGGTCCCCATCGATCCGTTCACTCCTCCACATGCGTTTCAACCGCTGGGCGGAGTCGCCGTCATTGCCGACAATACGTGGTCGGCCTTCAAAGGCCGCGACAAACTCAAAATCGATTGGGACAACGGCGCCAACGCCTCCTATACGTCGACTGAATTTAAGAAGCAGTTGCAGGAGACCGCGCGCAAGCCCGGGAAAGTCGTGCACACGACTGGCGATCCGGACGCGGAATTCGCCAAGGGCGGCAAAATCATCGAAGCTGAATATTACGCCCCGCACCTGGCGCACGCCTCCATGGAGCCGCCTGTTGCTGTCGCCGATGTACAAGGCGACAAGGTGACCGTCTGGTCGCCTACGCAGAATCCGGTCGGAGTGCGGGAGCAAGTCGCGCATGCTCTGGGCCTGAAGAAAGAAGATATCGTCTGCCATGTAACGTTCCTGGGCGGAGGCTTCGGCCGCAAATCCAAGCCCGACTACGCCGTCGAAGCGGCCGTTCTCTCGAAAAAAACCGGCAAGCCCGTCAAAGTTGTCTGGAGCCGCGAAGACGACATCAAGTTCGACTACTACCACTCGGTCGCCGCGATGTATTTGAAAGCCGCGCTCGACGACTCGGGCAAACCGAAGGCGTGGCTGCAGCGGTCGGTGTTTCCGCCGATCGGATCGACATTCAACCAGAACGAGGTTTACGGCGGGGCCGGCGAAATGGGCATGGGATGGAACGTGCTTCCTTTCGATCTGCCGAACTTCCGCAGCGAGAATGGACAGGCGGTCGCTCACGTGCGTATTGGCTGGTTGCGCTCGGTCGCGAACATTTATCACGCATTCGGTGTGCAGTCGTTCGTGAACGAACTGGCCTACGCGGCCAACCGCGATCCCTACGACTACTTGATCGCGCTGATCGGCTCGAACCGCGCCATCGAGGCGGGGACGGTAGGGCCTCCGGAGCTGGTGCAGAAATATCCGTACGAGACCGGACGCCTGCGGCACGTCGCCGAGCTGGCCGCGGCAAAAGCGAACTGGGGCAAAAAGAAACCCGGCAACGGATGGGGCATGGGCATTGCGGTGCACCGCAGCTTCCTTACCTATGTCGCAACGGTGGTCGAGGTCGAAGTCGACAATTCGGGCAGCGTGCGCATTCCGAACGTCTACACGGCTGTCGATGCGGGCATCGTAGCCAACCCTGACATGCTGCGTTCGCAATTCCAAGGCGCGGCCGTGTTCGGCACCAGCCTCGCGCGAACGGGAGAAATCACCGCGACGAATGGCGCGATTGACCAATCCAATTACCACGATTACCCCGTGGCACGGATGAATGACGCTCCCCTTCATGTTGACGTGCAGATTGTCGAGAGTACCGCTCCGCCGGCGGGCGTGGGAGAGCCTGGCGTCCCCCCGTTTGCTCCGGCGTTGTGCAACGCGATCTACGCGGCCACGGGGAAACGAGTTCGGGAACTGCCGCTGACGCGGAATGGCTTCGCCTGAGATCGTTCAGAACGTGGGAAGACAGAAGGGTGCGGCCGAGTATTGCTCGGCTTGTCCGGGTCCGAGAACCCGGGACCCGTATTAAGAAAGTCGAGCTTCGCTCGACGGACAGCCGAGGGCGGCTGTCCCCACATTGACGCCGGGAGCTTGAAGTCGCCGATGCTCTGCGCTACGATGACCTGCTGAACTGAGCCACGCTATGCCGCAAAACTACGTCCCCATCTTTATCTTCATCGCTATCGTCGGCACGCTGCTCCCGATCACGTTGCTGCTGGCCAAGCTGGTCCGCCCGGAAAATCCGAACAAAACCAAGCTGATGCCATACGAGTGCGGCATCGACCCCATCGACAGCGCCCGCGGACGCTACACCGTCCGCTATTACATCATCGCGATTCTGTTCGTGGTCTTCGATGTGGAAACAATTTTCCTTTTCCCCTGGGCCGTGAGGTTCAAAGCATTCGGCGTGTTCGGACTGCTGGAGATCCTGATCTTCCTCGTCATCCTGATCGTCGGCTACATCTGGGTCTGGAAAAAAGGCGCGCTGGAATGGGTGTAAAGAGCGCGTCATTGAATCATTAGCGATCGAGTCATTTCGTCATTTGGGCTCAGTTGCCAGGCGCGAGGTGCCGTAAACGACTCAATCACTCAACGACTCAATAACTATGGCCACTGATCCCGTCAACCCGATGGATTCCTCTCCCGCCGAAACCTTCTCGGCCTCGCGCTGGACGCAAGGCAATTTCTTGTTTCCGACGAGAATCGTGGTGAGCCCTCAGCGCGTGATCCGCACCAAGGGAAAGCTGTTCGGGAGCAATGAGGAGAGCATTCCGATCTCGAAGGTTGCCTCGGTGCACATCTCGACCGGAGTCTTCTGGTCCGAGATCGTGATCGAATCCACCGGCGGGACCGATCCCATCACCAGCCACGGCCATCGCAAGAAAGACGCGCAGCGCATCCGCGATTTGATCGAGACCTACCAGTCGCAAGCGCAGGGTAGATAGATTTCTGTTCCTTCTCCGAGTTCCGCCTGTCATCCTGAGCGGAGTTGTCGCGAGCGAAGCGAACGCCAACGTGGTCGAAGGATCCCTTTCACCGTACCGTCGCTTGGGGCACCACTAGGAATTTTCGCCACTGTTTCTCAACGTTAGAATCCACGCGCATCCGCCAGTAAAGTTTTACAATTTCCCGCTCCGCGCAAGTTTGACACCATCCCTTCAAGCTGATAAAAGTTAACGTTCTTCCCGAACGCACTCTGCGCCGGAGTTTTGAGCCGTCGCCCTATGCCGGACGAAATTAAATCTCCCTCGACACCGCCGCCGGAAAGCGAACCGAAACCGACGGCGGATCAGCCCGCAACTCCGGGTGGAGTGAAATCCATACCCCCCGGATCGGTTCAATCGGAAACGAAAACCACTCCCGCGAAGCCTTCTCCACCCTCAGAAACCTCAACTCCATCGAAACCGGCCGCCGCCGCACCTGCAAAACCCGCTGCGCCCGCTAAGCCAGCCGCCGCACCTCCGAAGCCTGCAGCTCCAGTACCCACTCCCTGGGACTCGCCCATGGTCGCGAAGCTGAAGCGCGAATACGGCTCCGGGATCGAGCCTCTGACGCACCTTGGCCAGAACTACATGGTGGTGGATCGCTCGTTGATTCCGGAAATCCTGCGATTCTCCGCAACGAAGAACAGTTCGATTACTGCGTGGACATCACCGCAGTGCACTACCCCAAGCGCGAGAAACAGTTCGATGTGGTGTGGGTGCTCTATTCGTTTCCGCGCAACGAGCGCATCCGCGTGAAAACGCAAATTGCCGATGGCGAAAGCATCGCCAGTTCCGTTCCCATCTGGGCGACGGCCAACTGGCTCGAGCGCGAAGTTTTCGATATGTTCGGCATCAAGTTCGACGGCCATCCTGACCTGAAACGCATCCTATTACCCGATGGCTGGAAGGGATTCCCGCTGCGCAAGGACTACGGCACTGCAGCAGGACAACGAATGGGTACAAATCAACCTGGGTATAGAAAGCGGACAGTAGCGAGGACCTGAGACCTAACGACCAAACCCCGATCCGATGACCGCCCCCCGCTCACTCTCGCCGCTCGACCTCGAAACGCCCGACAAGACGTTTCTCGACGCCAACGAGCTCGTCATCAACATGGGTCCGCAGCATCCCGCGACGCATGGCGTGCTGCGCGTGATCCTCCGGCTCGACGGCGAGAAGGTCATGGGCCTCGAGTGCGTCATCGGATACCTGCACCGGGGCGTCGAAAAAATTGCCGAGAACCGCACCTACACGATGTTCAATCCCTACGTCGACCGCATGGATTATGTTGCCGCGGTCTCGAACGGCCTGGGATACTGCGAGGCGGTCGAAAAACTTCTGAGCGTGGAAGCGCCGCCGCGCGCACAATACATTCGCGTCATTCTCACTGAGCTGAACCGCATCGCAAGCCACCAGCTCTGGCTGGGCACGCACGCGCTCGACATCGGCGCGATTACACCGCTCTTCTACACCTTCCGCGACCGGGAAGAGATTCTCAAGATTTTCGAGAAATATTGCGGCGCCCGGCTGACCACACATGCCTTCCGCATCGGCGGCCTGCAGTACGAAGCGTACGACGGGTTCGAGAACGACGTCAGAAATTTCGTCTCATTCGTGAGGCCGAAGATCGACGAGTACGAAGAACTGCTGACCACGAACCGCATCTGGCTGGAACGCACCAAGAACGTGGGTACGATCTCGGCCAAAGATGCCATCGCGCTCGGCGTGACCGGGCCGGTGCTGCGCGCCAGCGGGGTGAAATGGGATATCCGCAAAGCCCTGCCCTACGCCAATTACAAGAATTTCGATTTCGAAATTCCCACCGGCGCAAACGGCGACACGTATGACCGGTACATTGTGCGCATGATCGAGATGCGCCAGGCGCTGCGCATCATCGAGCAAGCCGTTGAAGGCATCCCCGAAGGTCCGATTATGGCGAAAGTACCCAAGGTAATGAAGCCTCCGGTCGGCGAAGTCTATCACTCGATTGAGGCGCCGAAAGGGGAGCTGGGATACTTCATCGTCAGCGACGGATCGACGCAGCCCTACCGCGTGCGCGTGCGCCCGCCGAGCTTCGTCAATCTGCAAGCGCTTGACCTGATGTGCCGCGGCCAGCTTGTCGCCGACGTGATTGCCGTCATCGGCACGCTCGACATCGTTCTCGGCGAGGTGGACCGCTGATGCACGACTTCCTCCAGTACATCCAGTCTTACCTTGCAAATAAAACGGAGACGCCCGGCGTGGCCGGAAACTGGTTCTGGGCGACGGTGTACATCCTGCTAGTCTTCGTCGGATTGTCCGTCGCCGTTATCGCGATGAACTGGCTGGAGCGGAAGATTCTCGCGCACATGCAGGTGCGCCTCGGGCCCATGCGCGTGGGGCCGCACGGACTGCTGCAGCCCATTGCCGACGCGCTGAAGCTCCTGCTGAAAGAGGACATCATCCCCGCCGAGGCCGACGCCACGGTCTTCTGGATCGCCCCGTTCATCGTCGTGCTCGCGGCCTTTACGGTCTTCGTCGTCGTCCCGTTCGGTCCTACGCACGCGATCACCGATATGAATATCGGCATCCTGTTCATGCTGGGGGTGTCGTCGCTCAGCGTGCTTGGCATCGTCACTGCCGGATGGGCCTCGAACTCGCACTATCCGCTGATCGGAGCGCTCCGATCGA
Organism: uncultured Clostridiaceae bacterium; assembly: GCA_963791805.1. Taxonomy (GTDB): domain Bacteria; phylum Bacillota; class Clostridia; order Clostridiales; family Clostridiaceae; genus JACMJL01. The sequence goes on along the minus strand of CAWBTU010000003.1, from coordinate 16,163 downwards.
GCGCCCAGATGGTCTCGTATGAAGTCGCAATGGGTCTGGCTGTGGTCTCGGCCATCATGATGACCAGCCTTAACACCGAGGGCACGGGCACTCTGAGCATGATCGGGATCGTTCAGGCGCAGCAGGCGCAGGGCGAATGGTTCCTATTCAAATTCTTCCCGCTCGGCATCATCGCGTTCGCCATCTTCGCCATCGCCATGGTCGCCGAAACCAACCGCGCCCCGTTTGACCTACCCGAAGCTGAATCCGAACTCACCGCCGGATTTCACACCGAGTACAGCGGCTTCCGCTGGTCTTTGTTTTTCCTGGCCGAATATTCGGCGATGATTGCTGTTTCGTCGATCGCAGTGACACTGTGGCTCGGCGGCTGGCTGCGCCCGTTCCCCAATGCGCTCACCGGTCCCACATGGGACCTGGTGTTCTCGCTTTTCCCCGGAATTACTTTCCTGTTCCTCGCCGGCATGTGCTTCTACAGCACCGCCCACATGCCCAAGCATCCGCTGTTCAGGGTTCAAACTATTGGCCTCGCCGGATTTGGTGCTTTTCTCGCTCTAATTGGCTTGATCCTGTTCATTCCCGGCGTGCGCGTGCGTGTTCAGGACATCTTTTGGTTTTCCGCGAAGGTTGCGGGGTTCATGTACCTCTATATCTGGTATCGTGGCACGTTCCCGCGTTATCGATTCGACCAGCTCATGAAAGTAGGATGGAAAGTGCTATTGCCGACCGGGCTGGCGCTGTTGATCGTGACGGCTCTGGTGGCGATGCGCGCCGAGCTCTGGGCTGGCCTGACGGGAGGGTTCCGCCCATGAATCCTCCGGTCGCAACGCCCTTCTTCTTCTATCTGCTCTCCGCGATCATGCTCATCGGCGGCATCCTAGTCATCACTCGCAAGAATGCCGTCCACTCCGCGATTGCGCTGATCAGCACGCTTCTCGCCCAGGCCGCGCTGTACCTGATGCTCTACGCTCCATTTGTAGCTGGCGTGCAGATCATTCTTTATGCGGGCGGCATCATGGTGCTGTTCCTGTTTGTAATCATGCTGATCTCGATTGAGCGGCAGCAGAAAGAGCGGCAGTTTAACAAGCAATGGCTGGTTGGCATCGTCGCTGCCGCAGCCCTCGGCGGGCTTTTCATCACCGTTTACACGAAAACCGTAAGAGGGACGACCCTATTCATCGAGGGCCGCACAGCCTACGGAGAGAGCCAGAACACGCAGTTGATCGCAAACTTGCTGTTTGACCGCCGCGCCGGAATGTACATGTTCGCCTTTGAGATCGCGTCGCTCCTGTTGCTGGTGGCGATCATCGGGGCGGTTGTGATGGCCAAGAAGAGGATTTGAAACAACAGCTTCTGGCTGCTAGCTCCTAGCTTTAGCTAGCGGCTAGAAGTAGAAGCTAGAAGCTCAAATGGATACCCTGTTCCACATCTCGACATTGCACTACCTGGTCCTGGGCGCTGCGCTGTTCCTGCTCGGAGTAATCGGTGTGCTCACGCGCCGCAACGTCGTCATCATCCTGATGTCGATCGAGTTAATTCTGAACGCCGTCAACCTGAACCTGGTCGCGTTCTCGCGTTACTGGCAGAGCATTCACGGAGCCTCGGCCCTGCATGGCCAGGTGTTCGCCATTTTTGTCATCACCGACGCCGCCGCCGAAGCCGCCGTCGGACTGGGAATTCTGATCGCCTTCTTTCGCAACAAAGAGACGGTCAATGTGGATGAAGTGAATTTGTTGAAGTGGTAGAAAGGCAGCTTTTAGCCATTAGCTTTTAGCTCTTAGCCCACCCCCCACGGGTTTGCGCTAAGAGCTAAAGGCTAAGAGCTAAGAGCTCAAGAACTGAGAGCGAATGTTTCTCGACCACATCTACCTCATCCCGCTACTGCCCGCCCTGGGCGCGGCGATCATGTTCTTCTTTGGCCGCAGGCTGGCCAAGCAGACGGTCAGCGCCGTGTGCGTGGGCGTGGTTGTCCTTGCCTTCATCATGGCCTGCGGCGCGGTGCTGCAATACAACGCATGGGCTGACGCAAACAATCACCAGCCCTACCAGAAGATTCTCTACACCTGGCTCGGCACCGACACCGGCCACACAAATTACGTCACACACGACGGCACGCAAGCCAACTTCCAGGCCGACGCCGGATTCCTGCTCGACCCACTCTCCAGCATCTGGCTCCTGTTCGTCACCGGCGTCGGCATGCTGATCCATATCTATTCCATTGGCTACATGGGACATGAAGGCGGCTACTACCGCTTCTTCGGATATCTCAACCTCTTCATGTTCTCCATGCTCACACTCATCCTCGCCAACAACTACGCACTCATGTTTGTCGGCTGGGAAGGCGTGGGCCTGTGCTCGTATCTGTTGATCGGTTTCTATTTCCAGCGCAAGTCGGCGAGCGATGCCGCGAACAAGGCGTTCATCGTCAACCGCATCGGCGACGCGGGATTCATCCTTGGCATGTTCTTCATCGCATGGTATATGGGTTCGTTGCGCTACATCGACGTCAACGCTGCAGCCCGCTCCGGACACTTTGCGATCGGCGATCCCATCATCACCGCGGCTACGCTGCTTCTGTTCGTCGGAGCCTGCGGCAAGTCTGCGCAACTGCCTCTTTATGTGTGGTTGCCTGACGCGATGGAAGGCCCGACGCCAGTCAGCGCCCTGATCCACGCCGCAACGATGGTGACAGCAGGCGTCTACATGGTGGCGCGCTCGAACGCCCTCTTCGTGCTCGCACCGACTTCGATGAAGACCGTCGCGATCATCGGAGCGCTCACCGCCATCTTCGCCGCTTCGATCGGACTCGTGCAGAACGACATCAAGCGCGTACTCGCCTACTCGACGGTTTCGCAACTCGGCTACATGTTCCTCGCCCTAGGTGTCGGAGCCTTCGCTGCCGGCGTCTTCCACGTCTTCACCCACGCCTTCTTCAAAGCTCTGCTCTTCCTCGGTGCTGGATCGGTGATTCACGCCATGAGCGGCGAGCAGGACATGCGCAACATGGGCGCGCTGTCGGAAAAAATCCCGATCACCTTCCGCACCATGTTCATCGCGACGCTGGCGATTGCCGGAATCCCCGGCCTGGCAGGCTTCTTCTCCAAAGACGAAATTCTCTGGCAGGCTTGGAAGTGCAGCCCCTATCTCTGGGTGATCGGCTTTGCCACCGCGCTGATGACCGCCTTCTACATGTTCCGCCTGATCTACCTGACGTTCTGGAGTCCGTCGCGCGTTACCAGCCACGAAGTCGAGCATCACATCCACGAATCGCCAAAGTCGATGACGGTGCCGCTAGTGATCCTCGCATTCTTCTCAATCACCGCGGGCTACCTTGGCGTGTCTCCGAGCATGGGCGGTTCAAACCATTTCGAGAAATTCCTGGAGCCTGTGTTCGCCAATCATGTGGAGGCGTCGGAAGCGCCCGCTGAAGAAGGTAGCCGCGCCACCGAGTGGGGGCTGATGCTCCTCTCGGTAGCGGTCGCCTTTGGAGGATGGTTCGCAGCCTCGCGCTTCTACAAGAATGCCGACAGGAATTACGCCGAGCCGATTGCGGCCGCTGCGACTCCGGTCTACAACACGCTGCTGAACAAGTACTACGTGGACGAAGGTTACGACTACGTCTTCACCGGCCGCCGAAAACTGGGCAAAGTGCGCCTGGGCGCCATGGGCCTGGGCGAAGCTAGTTCGTGGTTCGACGCCAACATAGTCGACGGCGCAGTCAACGCCGCCGGTTGGCTCACCCGCCTCACCGCGACGATTTCGAAGTGGTGGGATACCTGGATCATTGACGGCATCGGCGTCAACGGCCCCGCGATCCTGGCGCGCATGCTCAGCTATCCCGCTCGCTTGTTCGAATGGGGCCTGGTGCAGTGGTATGCACTGGTCATGACCGCAGGGCTGGTAGGCTTCGTGTTTTATTACGTGTATCACTAAACGGCAGCTTCTAGCTGCTAGCTACTAGCTTCTAGCAAAATCCCAGAAGCCGAGTAGCACAAGCTAGAAGCTAGCGGCTAGAAGCTCATTATGCAAGCACACATACTCTCCATCATCCTCTTCACGCCGCTGGTGGGCGCGATCCTGCTCCTGTTCGTCCCCAAAGAGAACAAGGACGCCATCCGCTGGATCGGCAATATCTTCGCGCTCGGCGGATTCCTGGTCTCGCTGCCGCTGGTGCCGTGGTTCTGGGCGCAGCGCTTTGAGCCCGGCTTCAAGTTTGTGGAGGGCTCGGCCAACAACTGGATCCCCTCCATTGGCGCCGGCTACGTACTCGGCATCGACGGCATCTCGTTCCTGCTCATCATGCTGACCACGCTGCTGGGCTGGATCTCGATCATGTCGTCATGGACCGCCATCGAGAACCGCGTGAAGGAGTACTACATCTGGTTCCTCGTGCTGCAGACGGGCATGCTCGGCGTCTTCATGGCGCTGGATTTCTTCCTCTTCTTCGTCTTCTGGGAAGCCATGCTCGTCCCGATGTACCTGCTCATCGGCATTTGGGGAGGCCCGCGCAAACTCTACGCCGCCATTAAATTCTTCCTTTATACGCTGGCCGGTTCGGTGCTGATGCTGCTGGGCATCCTGTTCCTCTACTTCCACCATCACAGCGTGACGCAGATCTACACCTTCAGCCTCGAAGCGCTTTATCAAACCGCGCCCAAGATTTACTCCGACTACGGTCCCTACGCTGCAACGCTGCTGTTCCTCAGTTTCTTCTTCGCCTTCGCCATCAAAGTGCCGATGTTCCCCTTCCACACCTGGCTCCCCGACGCCCACGTGGAAGCGCCCACGGCGGGCTCCGTGATTCTGGCGGGCGTCCTGCTGAAGATGGGAACCTACGGCTTCATCCGCTTCTCGCTTCCCTTCTTCCCCAACGTGCTCTCGAACCCGGCCACGTTCATGCACATGACCGTTCGCGGCTGGATGATCTTTCTCTCTATCGTGGGGATCCTCTACGGCGCGCTCGTTTCGCTGATGCAGAAGGACATGAAGAAGCTGGTGGCCTATTCCTCAGTCAGCCACCTGGGCTTCTGCACGCTGGGAATTTTCGTGCTGACGCCGCTCGGCCTCAGCGGCTCGGTCCTCCAGCAGATCAATCACGGCATCTCCACCGGCGCGCTGTTCTTGATCGTCGGCATCCTCTACGAGCGCCGCCACACGCGCGAGATCTCCGAATACGGCGGCATCTCGAACGTGATGCCCGTTTACGCGACGATCACCATGATCATGTTCCTCTCGTCGATGGGACTCCCGCTGCTCAACGGCTTCATCGGCGAGTTCACGATCCTGCAAGGCACGTTCATGGAAAACTGGCGCTGGGCGCGCCTGGGCCGTCCCCGGAGTCGTCCTCGCCGCCGCGTATCTGCTCTGGCTCTATCAGCGGGTGTTCTTCGGCACGGTCACCAATCCGAAGAATGAAAAGCTGCACGACCTGACGCCGCGCGAAGTGGCAACATTCGTTCCGCTCCTCATCATGGCATTCTGGATCGGCCTTTATCCCAAGCCGTTTCTCCAGATCCTCGAGCAGCCGGTGAATCACACCATTGCGATCGTTCGTCCAGACTACCCGCAACCGGGCGCCCCGGTGAACGCCGCCGCGCAACCGCCGGCACTCGTAACCCCGGCGCAAGCCGCAGTCGCTGTGCCCATCCCAGCCGCATCCGCAAAGGGGACCCACTAGTGGCCTGGACCGATTATCTTCTCGCGCTGCCGATCACGCTGCTGACGCTGTTCGCGCTCGGCATCCTTCTGATCGACTTCATGCTGCCGCAGGAGATGAAGTGGGCCAACGCCGTCACCGCCTTCATCGGCATTCTCTTCTCCGCCGCCGGCGTCTACAAAATCCAGCTCTGGATGGCCGACTCGCCCGGCTCCTTTGGCCTGCTGCGCACCATGCTGGTCGACCGCTTTGCCCTCTACTTCTTCTATCTCTTTCTTGCGGCCACGGCCATCGCCATCCTCATGTCGGTGCGTTATCTCGAGACCGAGCACGAAAATCACGGCGAATACTATGCGCTGATGCTGCTCTCGGTCGCCGGCATGATGTGCATGGCCGCCGGATTCGACATCGTCCTCATCTTCATCGGCCTAGAACTGATGGCCATCTCCACCTACGTTCTCGTAGGATTCCTGCGCCGCGACCGCCGCTCCAACGAAGCCGCGCTGAAATACTTGCTGCTCGGCGCGTTCTCCTCCGGCATCTTCGCCTACGGACTCTCGCTGCTCTACGGCTTGTCGGGAAGCACGAACCTCGCGGTGATTCATCAGGAACTGATGCACCGCATCCTCGACCCGCAATATAAGCCAGTGGCCATCATTGCGCTGGTCACGACCATCACCGGCCTGCTGTTCAAGATAGCCGCCATCCCCTTCCATCAATGGGCGCCGGATGCATACGAAGGCGCGCCCACCTCGATCACCGGATTCATGTCCGTCGCCGTCAAGGCCGCCGGATGGGCCATGCTCCTGCGCATCCTCGTCGTCGGACTCATGCCCTTGCGCTCCATCTGGGTACCGCTGCTGGTCTTTGTCTCCGTCGCCACCATGACCGGCGCTAATTTCGCGGCGCTCACGCAGACCAATACCAAGCGCCTGCTCGCCTACTCATCGATCGCCCACGTCGGGTACATGCTGCTCGGCCTGATTGCGGGCACCGCCACCGAACTCAGCCCCGACGGCATCAAAGGCATCCTGATTTATCTGCTCGTCTACACCTTCATGAACCTCGGCGCTTTCGCCGTAATCACCTCGCTGCGCCACCGCAACGTGATCGGAGACGAACTCGACGACCTCAACGGCCTCTACTCCCGCGCCCCGGTCGAAGCCGTCCTCATGCTGGTCTTCATGCTCTCGCTCGCCGGAATTCCGCCGCTCGCCGGATTTTGGGGCAAATACTTCATCTTCCTCAGCCTGATGTCAACCGGCCACTACGTGCTGGCCGCGCTCGGCGTGCTCTACTCCGTCTTCGGGCTCTACTACTACCTGAAGATCGCCAATGCCATGTTCATGCGCCAGCCAGAAAAGGGCGAAGAAAAGCTCCCCGTCAGCTACGCCATGCGCGCCGCCCTGGCTCTCACGGGACTGGCCACGCTCTACATCGGCATCCTGCCCAACCGCTTCATCGAGATCGTGAACTGGGCGCTGGGCATCGCACAGCATCCAAACGTCGCCAAGCTGGTTCACTGATCGTAGAGACGTTGCTCGCAACGTCTCTCTAGCCACGATCAAAACCCATGTGGAGACAGCCACCTCGGCTGTCCGGCTAGGCCGAAGGCCAGCCGCCCCGGATCAATTCTTTCCAAAATCAATCCGCAGCTCTCCAATGGCTGGACCATGGGAGGTTTGAATCAGTGTGTTCAGTATCGGAATCGCACGTTTGGCGTAGAATCGTTTTCGGTTCAGTTCAATCCGATGCCGCCGGACAATCCCAATCCCGACAACAAGAAAAGCCCCTGGGTCCAGGTCGGACGCTACAGCCAGCTGGCTTTCATGCTGCCGGCGGGCACCGTGGCAGGATGGCTTTTAGGGTCGCTGCTGGACCGATGGTTGCACGTGGCCTGGATCAGCGTAGTCGGCCTTCTTCTCGGAACTGCCGGAGGCCTGATCGAACTGATCCGCACCGTCTCCCGCGATACGAAATAAAGTCGTTTGGCAAGGAACCTCGCACGACGGAAAACAGGGGCTAAAGCCCGGGATGTTTGTAGTGCCTCAACGCGGCCCTTGAAGGGCCGCTCTTCCACGCCACTCGACACATGCTGCTCTGCGCATCATGACCGACGACGAACCGAATTCCGCCGGGATCGTGCCGCCCGAATCGAGTACCTCCGACGCCTTCTACGCCCGCGCCCTGACCCGCATCCGTAACTTCATGCTGATTCTCGGCCCCACCCTCACCGTCGCGGCCGCGTGGAAATTCGGTTATCGCGCCGCCCTCGGCTTCCTCCTCGGATGCACCATCGCCTTCCTCAACTTCCACTGGCTCAAAAGCGGAGTCTCGGGCCTCGCCGACCGCGTCACCAACACGGGTAAACCCCAGTCCGGGAAAGGGACTGTCGCCCGTTTCCTCTTTCGCTACATATTGTTAGGAGCCGCCGCGTATGCTATATTAACCAGTTTTCCCGCGAGCCTCAGAGGTCTGTTCGCGGGCCTGTTCCTGCCTGTGGGGGCCATCGCCTGCGAAGCGGCCTACGAACTGTACGCAGGAATGAGGCGGGGAATCTAGCAGGAAACCGAAATCACCACGACAAGGCCAGGAGCTAGCAGCGAGAAGCTGTTTACATGCCCGAACAACTCTGGTTCACAGAAATTCTGAATCACCTCTTCGCCGGTCCCGTGACCGCGTTCCTGCGGATGCTCCACATCGAGCCGAAGTACCCCGCTGCCCCCATTACGAATGCCTTCTCGATGGAGCTGCTGGTCTTCATCTTCCTGCTCGTTGTATTCTTTCTGCTTCGCTCACGGCTCTCCGTCGAATCTCCGGGAGCCCTGCAGCACGCCTTCGAAGGCATCGAAGGATTCGTCGTCGGCCAGAGCCACGAGATCATCGGCCATCACGTAGAGCCCTACATTCCTTTCTTCGCGATTTTGTTTATCTTCATCCTGACCTGTAATCTGATCGGCTTGATCCCAGGGTTCGATTCGCCGACTGGCGTCCCCTTCGTGCCCCTGGGCTGCGCCATCTGCGCTTTCATTTACTATCACACGCAGGGATTCAAGCATGCGGGCATCAAATATCTCCTGCACTTTTTCGGCCCGCCGATGGAGGGCATGCCGCTGATTGCCCGCATCGCGCTCGCGGCTCTGATGCTCCCGATCGAACTGGTCAGCCACTTCGCCCGTTTGCTCTCGCTCACGGTTCGTCTCTGGGCCAACATGTTTGCCGGCGATCTGATCACCCTGGTTTTCTTTTCCATGATCCCGATTGGCGTGCCCATCCTGTTCATGGGACTCCACATCGTGGTTGCGCTCCTGCAGGCGTACGTGTTCATGCTGCTGGCGATCATCTACGTCTCCGGAGCGGTCGCGGAAGAGCACTAGAACAAGTACTCAGTACCCGGTACTCAGTACTCGGTTTTGAGCGGTTAGGAAGTCGAATGACAGCCAGTCCTCTGTCGTCAGCACTTGGTTCATCCCGGTGGCCTCCACTGGGTACTGAGTACTGAATACTGAGTACTGACTCGCTTCCAGCGTGAGGGCGCCTGCAAGGTATGGCGTCAACCACCCACTGGCAGCAACTTAATAAAAGGAGCAACACTATGCGTCAACTCAGCCGTATCTTCATGGCCCTGTCCGCCCTGTGCTTCGCCCTGCCTGCCTTCGCGCAAGGCGGCGCCGCCAGCGACACCCACTGGATCGCCATCACCGCCGGATTCTCCATGGCGATCGCTTCCGCTGTCTGCGGCCTGGCCCAAGGCAAAGCCGTCGCAGCCGCCACCGAGTCTCTGGCCCGCAACCCAGCAGCCCGCCCCGGAATCCAGTTCGCCCTGATTCTCGGCCTGGTGCTGATCGAGTCGCTGGCCCTCTACACTCTGGCGATCATCTTCCTGAAAGTGAAGTAGTGCCGAGAAGATAAATTTCCGATAAAAACGCGAAAGCCTCTGCTGCCGGCAGAGGCTTTTGTGTTTGAGCGAAAGGCTAATGGCCAACTGCCGCTTTAGACCTTCCGTTCCCCACCCCACTCCCGCCCTCGGTTCTGCGGAGCGTGATTCAACGCCTCCACCAGCAGCCGCCGCAGCCGGTACCGGCTCTCCAGATCCGTACTCACAATCTCAAATCCCACTTCATTCACGCGCGCCCGCCGCAAGAGTACATGCGCGCGAATCTTCGACCGCATGCCCAGCGAAATTTCCAGCTCCGCTTCGCTGCCAATACGGAGGTTATCTTCCTTCGTTCCCATGCCGCCGCCCAGGCTCAGCTCGCGGATCAAGATCCTAGACTTGCCCCACGAACTGCCCAGGGTTCCGACTACCGTCTTGGCCAGCACCAGCCGTTCGTAGCGACGCTGCCGTACCCAGGGACACGCTGGAGCCATATCGAGCGGCGCAATCGCCAGTTCGGAAGGCTCAAGCCCGCTGTCGGAAAGCACCTGCGAACTGTACCGCGGATCGGTTTTCGACAACGCCTGCGCCGCCGCGATCCGCAATTCCCGATGATGCATCCAGCCAAAGGTCTTCTTCGATTCCAGAATCTCCCGCAGGACCGAGACAGCCTCCGCATCTCTCAACCGTCCCAGCGATTCAATCGCCTTGAGCTGGACAAATGGAGAGCGCGAAGCCGCATCGCCCGGCTTGGCCATGGCAATCAGCGGCGACACCGACGTCCTATCGCTGCTCATTCCAATTTCGTCCACCGCCTCCGGCAACACGACCGGATCCAGAACTTCCGCCAGTTCCAGGAGCGTGCGCCCGCGGTCCGCCGCCGCGCCATACGCGATCTGCCGCACCACCACGTCGTGATAGAAGCGGTTCCACTCCGGCAGCCGAGCGGGCAGCAATTCCAGCAACGTTCCCACGTCCAGGCGGCTGACCAATCCCACTGCGCCCGAAGCCTGGCGTGGCTGACCGGTGCGCAAGATCTCGCGCAACTGAGTCAAGATTGGCGACCCCAACTCCTTCACCAGTTCGATCATGCGATCGCACTCATCGCGCCGCATGCAGCGGAAGAAGCGGTCGGCGAGGTGTTCCGATCCCGACTGGCTGGTCCGGCGCAATACCGAGATCAGATCCGCAGGAATCGGCTCCAGTTGGAGCGCCTCTTCAATGTATTCCGGTAGCCGGTTTTCCACGCCCACCCGTGGACGCAGATCGCTGATCAGCACCGGACGCTCCACGCTGATCAACTCCATCCCGGCGCACACTTCATTCACCGCCGCATAATTCTTCGCTGCGCTGGATTCCTGGCTCAGCCGCACAAACGCCGCGCCGTACAAGCTCTGGAGCTCCGCATCTTTCTCGGCGATGATCTGCTCGCTCAGTTTACGGACGGCCTGCGCCATCGGCTGTCCGCCAAGGCGCGCGTACAAGTCCGCCAACTGGCTGAGGCCGATTGCCGTTCTCCGCCGCGGCTCCGTGTCTTTCGCGCTCAGGCAACTCGAATAATTGTTCAGGATGTCGGCCGCAGTCTGCTTGTCGTCGCGATCAAGCAGCACTTCGACAAACTGCCGCAGGTTTCGCGGCGGCACGCAGGGAGCTTCGTGCGACAGCAGCACGCTCTTCTTGCCCGCTTCCGGAACTTCAGCCCAGAACATCCGGTCCAGGATGTCGGCGTGCGACTCGACCAGAATCCCGGCCTTGCTCATCTTTTCTTCCTGCAGCTTCAGAATCTGGCGCAGCGAGTCCATCTGCCGGCTCATGTGCTCCATCATCTGGTGCACCGCGTTCACCTTCACCTCGCCCTTCTGGTAACGCTCCAGCGCGAAGCGAATCGCCATGTGCTCGGCCGCCTTCATCAGCAGCGGAGTGTCTTCCTCCTGGCTTGCCGCCGCCTGCGCTGCCAGGCTCCCCAGCAGTTGCTGCAGGTTCAAGCGCGTGTTCGGATCGGCCTCCGAGATATCCTTCTGCAGATCTTCTTCTTTGACATTCGGATCCTGCTGCACCTGCCCAAACCGCGTCAGCAGACGGATCGCCTGAATCACTTCCTGCTCCTGCAGCGGAACCATTCCCCCGGTCCACACTGGAGCTACGCCGGTTCCCGTGCCGGTTCCCCCCCCAGCACCTGTTCCACCGCCATTTCCTGTAGCAGGTCCGCCACCTCCGCCAAACCAGCCGCCCGCGCCGCCTCCGCCAGCGGTGCCGCCGCCCTTTCCCTGCGGCATGTTGGGCACGCTGCCCAGTGGAACCATCGGCACCCCGTCACCCGAGCCTTTTCCTCCCCCGGACGTCGCGCCCTCGGCCGCCGCAATCAACTGCAGCAGCTTCTGCGGATCGTTCAACCACTGCCGGAACTCAGGCCCCAGCGTCTGCGCCGCGATCTGCGCCGCAATGCTCACATCTCCAGTCAAAGGATCGGCCGCCACAAACTTCACTTCATTGATCTTGATCGTGCTGTTCTGCTTGCCCGCACCGAGCGCGTCTTTAATCTGCTTGGCCACGTCGGTCGCCTTCGACCCGGCCACCGTGAACGCGCGCACCAGTCGCACGAAATCTTCCTCCGTCACATCTTTGGAAAAGTGCAGGCTCGCCAATCCGGCCGTCGTCAGCAGCGTCGCGAAGCTCTTCTCCGCCTGCCCCGTTTCCAGCGGAATTCCATCGAGCAGCAGCTTGTTGTCGGAAACGCCCAGCAGAAAGCCGGCGTCTCCGCCCGCAGGCAGCGCCGTCTGCAACTCGTTCCACGTGGTTTCGAACTGCGCTTCGGTGCGCTTGTGCTCATAGCCATACATCCGAGCGTACTTGATCAGAATGTTGAGGCTGTGAACAAATGCCCGCGCCGAAGCCGCACGCGCTCCCTGCGATGTATTTGTGCCAGAGATAACTAGCTCCTGGAGAACACAAGTTTGCATCTCAAGGGTAAAGCGAAACAGTAAGGGGTTAAACGTTACGGAGGTAATTGCCCGAAAGTGGAAAACACAGGAAACTTTAGAGGGCCCCGCTTTCGCGTGCGTGTGCGCCATCTGTGCGGCGAGGACAGGAGATTTTGACCTGAAATTTGATTGTCGATCGCAACCGGCTCTGCCGCATATGAATCGGGCCGCCCAAAGGCGGCCCGTCAGTTTCAAGGTAGAAGCTATAGGAGCTAAAAGCTAGCAGTTTCAGTCTCCCGCCACCGGTTCGGCGAGTTCCGGCTTCTCTTCCGCAGCGCCGTTCCCGTTGCCATTTCCGTTCGGCTTCGCCAACGCACCCAGCGGAATGAATCCGTCCTGCGATTGCACCGGCTTCTCCTTCAGGACGACTTCGCGGTAAAGCGCCGCCATGCGCGCGTTGTAAGCCTCGTCATTCTTCTGCGGCCCACGCGCCTCACCGGCAGCCTTCGCATCCCGCGCCCGCTTCTTCTCTTCGCGCGCTGTCTTGGCGATGCCCAGCTTATCCAAGTCCCGCTGCAGTTCGTTAGTGACGATCTCATCGCGCAGCTTGAGATAATCGCTGGCATTTTCTTCCATCTTCACTTTCTTGCCGCCGGCAAAGATCTCATGGCGCCCATGCTCCTCGTACCACTTAGTGAGTGTGGCCGTCATGTGCATCTTCTCGATGATGTTCCGCCATCCCACGCCCGTGTTGTAGGCGCAGAAGGAAATCTCGCCTTCCTGCGTCGCGTACGGAATGATGCACTGCTCCGTCCGCCGGAAGTCGTAGTTGAACAGATCCTGGAACCACATGCCCGCGATGAACAGGAAGTTCCAACGGTCCTTGCGGCGCTTCATCACGTCATCGATCGAGCGGTCCGCACCGACCTTGCCGTAGTTGCGTCCGGTTACGTTGTAGTTCTTGTCGAACTTGCTCAGCAAATCCATCAATTTGAAGTGCGTAGGCGCCTGGAACGGATCGTAGTTCTTCATCAGGCACAGCGCCATTCCAACCGCAGTCAAGAATTTTCCGCGCGCGGCATCGTTCACCTTCGCGATGTCCTTGGCAAGCTGATCCCCGTGCAAGAACGCCGTAACCGGCACAGCTTCCTTAGTTTCCTTGTCGATCATCACCGCCATCCCAGTCCCGCAATTCGGATGGCAACCGCAACTGAGCTGGCCCCAGTTGTCGTTGGCGTCCTGGGAGTGCATCAGGTCGGCCCAGTCGGAGAACGTCCCGAGGAAGCTGATGGGGAACCAGTCGCGCGACGGCTCGCCCAGTCCGGTCTGATTCTTCACGTCGTGCGCCAGGTGGCTCAGTGTGTAACGTTGCGCCTGACGGCGCTCGTCAGTGACGGCTTCGTCGCGTCCAGTAAACGAAACGGGCTGGAACGACAGGAAGCTGATCGTCTTCGGATTGTCGAGTGCGAACTTGACGATGCGTCCGACCTGCTCGTTGTTGATGCCGTTGACGATGGTAATGACCGGGACGATTTCGCATCCCGCCTTGTGCAGGTTCTCGATCGCCTTCAGCTTTACGTCGAACAGGTTGCCGACGGCACGGTGCGCGTTCGCCGCGTTGCCGATGCCGTCGAATTGCAGATACGCATAGCGCATGCCGGCTTCGACAGCCTGCTGGGCGAATTCAAAGCTTTTCGCGAACTCGATTCCGTTGGTCGCGGCCTGCACGGAGTTGTATCCCACCTGGCGCGCATAGCGAACTGCGTCGAGGAAATACGGCGACAACGTCGGCTCGCCACCGGAAAACTGCACGCTCATCTGCCGGCGCGGCTTGATGGTAATGGCGTTGTCGAGCATGGTCTTGATTTCTTCCCACGTCAGTTCGTGGACGAAGCCGACCTGATTCGCGTCCATGAAGCAGGGATCGCACATCATGTTGCAGCGATTGGTCAGGTCAATTGTGAGCACGGCGCCGCGGCCATACTTCACCGTCGACGATCCGTGATGATGCAGGTGCTCGTCATTGTGCGCGCGGATGTCGCGGCCGGGGAACACATCTTCGAGGTGCTTCGAAAATTCCGTGTCGATCGACATCAGGTCCTCGAAGTGCCCGTGCTTGGGGCAGTCCTTGACCATCAGGATCTTGCCGTCGCGCTCGACAATCTGCGCCTTGATCTCGCCGACCTTCTCGTTCATGAGGACTTCGTGCGGCAGATGGCCGTCGAGAATCTGCTGGCGGATTTCCGGGACACACTTCGGGCAGAGCGAATCTGTGGAGCGAGGCCAGCCAAGCGGGGGCTTGGACTTCTCGTACGATTTGAGCAGCGGCTTGTCGGACCACTTCGGCGTAGGCGACGGGTTGGGGTTGATGCGGTTCAAACGGTCGAATACAACCCAAGCGCCCTTGGCGGCAGTGACGGCTGCTTTCTCTACGTACTTAATCGGCTTGCGCATGATAGCTTTTAGCTCCTAGCTTCTGGCTTCTAGCCAAAGCTCTTGGCTTCTACTGCTCTTTCATTGGGATAGGCCGCCGACTGCGATGGTTAGTGCTATCCCTTCGACAACCCCTGCAATTCGCCTTCGCTTTGGATGAACCTGGAAAACTCTCACCCAAAAACTGCGGCTCTCCCACTTTTTCCTGGATGTTATCTGAAGTTATGCTATTGGAACCCTTGGGAATACCGCATCCATATCCCAACGAATGGTGCAAAATTAGGGTTTAGCGGTGATTGGTGGGATTATACGTCTTCTTAATCAGGGGCTTCGTTGAGGCGATCAGGTGAATTAATGAACTCGTGGGCATACAGTCCCTTCGGACAGACTTTCCCCTCATTCACCGGTGAACGGTGTACGGGTGACAGTCCCCAGCACTTTTCCGTCCTTAACCACAAGGTTGAACGAACAGCCGGTACCGGATACCGGACATGTTGTCTGAACATACTTAAATTCCATAAACGATTCCTCGGTGATACACAGGTCATATATCAGATAAGATAAGTCTTGTGAATCTTTCCTGATTTTTGATGATTAGCGGTGGACATCGGAAGTGAGAGGATCAGATTACTCTCTTTCAACAATCCGCAAGTAAAATAGAATACCTGATTAATCCCGGATAGTGAACAGAATACGTTGGATTGAAGCAGAGAATGTCAGAGTAAAAGCGCAGGCAGGACCCCACCGATTTTCACAGGTTTGGATACAGTATCTGTATGAGAGATTCTACCCAGTTTCATGTTCAAAAAAATAGAGGTCAGAGATTATCTCTTCAGAGAATCGATGAGTCGTATCGAACTTCCAAAACTTCCGTATACGGTGGAACGGGTCGTAGAACCTTATATCGATTTACAATGACGATCCACCACGATAAACACCATGCGGCTTATGTCGCAAACCTGAACGGTGCGATCGAGAAGCATCCCGAACTCGCCAGTAAGTCCGTTGAAGCACTTATAAAAGATTTGAACGCAGTCCCCGAAGATATTCGCATAGTTGTGCGCAATAATGGTGGCGGCACGTGGAACCATTCATGTTCTGGGCAATCACTGCTTCGAAAGCAGGCGGTTCTCCAAAAGGTGCGCTCGCCAAAGCCCTGGACACGTCTTTTAGTTTCGTCGACAACTTCAAGGCCGAATTTGAAAAAGCGGCCACAACTCGATTTGGTTCGGGTTGGGCCTGGCTTGTCAAAGGAAGCGGTTTGGCGGTGGTTTCCACT
>CAWBTU010000002.1:0-18898 GCA_963791805.1 uncultured Clostridiaceae bacterium | reverse complement strand
ATTGACGTTCCTAAAGAATTTATACTAGATAGAAATATAGGAAGACGAATATGTTCCGCATGTGGAGCAAGCTATCATATAAAATTTAATCCTCCAAAAACAGATAATAAATGTGATTTTTGTGCTGGAAGACTCATACAAAGAAATGATGATATAGAGGAGACCGTTAAAGAAAGACTAAATGTATATGATAAACAAACACATCCTTTAATAGATTACTATACTATTAATCATTCTTTATCTATAGTGGATGGTAGACAAGATATTCAAACTGTTTTTAAAAGTATTTGCGATGTAATAGATAAATAATTAACAACCCTCAAGCCTCCTATTTTCAAGTTTTTGCAATATAATATGATATATGCATTATATAATATACTAATAAAACTTTTATTTAGTACTTTTAATTATATAGTGTATGCTATATAATATATAATATGTACTATATAAACTGAAAAGTGCATATTATAAATATTATATTGTTAAAAATATTATTTTTTTAAATTTGGGAGGTTTATGAATTGAGAATGATTTTGTTAGGTCCCCCTGGGGCTGGAAAAGGCACGCAAGCGAAGTTTATTAGCCAAAAGTATAGCATACCTCATATATCTACTGGAGATATCTTTAGAATGAACATAGCTGAAAAAACACCACTGGGAGTGAAAGTAAAGGGTTACATAGATAAAGGACTTTTAGTTCCAGATGAATTAACCTTAGAAATTGTAAAAGACAGACTAAGCCAAGCTGATTGCAAAAAAGGCTTTTTACTAGATGGCTTTCCAAGAACTGTCTTTCAAGCCGAAGAGCTTGGTAAGTTTTTAGAAAGCAAAGATACAGCTTTAGATGCTGTTTTGCTAATTGATGTACCTAATGAATTTGTTATTGAAAGAAATACAGGAAGAAGATTATGTTCTGATTGTGGTGTAAGCTACCATATTAAAGCTAAACCACCAAAGGAAGCAAGTAAATGTGATTGTTGTGGCGGAAGTTTAATTCAACGAAATGATGATATTGAAGAAACTGTTAAGAAAAGATTACATGTTTATGACAACCAAACTCTTCCTTTGATAGATTATTATACTAGAGCTGATGCATTATCAAGAGTTGATGGAAGAGAAGATATTAAAACCATTTCTGAAAATATTGCTAAAGTATTAAGCTAATTGCTTAAAAGGAAAGATTTCTATTACCTTTATTTTTTAGGTATAGGAGTCTTTTTTTCTTTCCTTTACAAATTCAATGAATTAAGTGGATATGTGCAGAATTCTAATATAAACACCCTTAAAAGTGGAAGTGCAAATATTAAATTTAGAATACCTAAAGAAAAATATATCACCTTTATGTCATCTTTCGATAATATAGGTAGTATAATTAGCAAACAGGTGGAACACATACCATTACATCTCAATACTTCTATACAGATGCATATTTAAATTCACTAAGAGTTTAAAAGAAGTTTCTATCCATCTAAAGCGTAACAAATACTATTGAAAATACAAACAATAAATTAGATAATAAGTAAAAGAGTATGAATAACAAAATATATTTAATTAGTTGATCTTTATTGATAAACAAAGTTAATTAAATACATTTCTCAATTGAGAATTTAAATCTATATTGTCATTGCTAATAAAGATTGAATTATGATTGTATCTAAGCTATAATTGTTCTATTAAATATTATCAATTGAATATAAAAGGAAGGTAATTGATATAATGAATAAGCAAAAAGCTGCCTTGTTATCTATTTTTTCTAATTCTATACTTATAATTTTCAAATTAATTGCAGGAGTTTTAATGGGTTCAGTCAGTGTTATTTCAGAAGCCATCCATTCTTCTATAGATTTATTAGCTAGTCTGATTGCTTTTTTTTCTATAAGAGAGGCTTCTAAAGCAAGAGATGATGAACATCCTTTTGGCCATGGTAAATATGAAAATGTTTCTGGTTTTGTAGAGGCACTACTAATATTAATTGCTGCCATACTTATAATATTTGAGGCTATTAAAAAAATAGTTGATGGTGGCAAAGTAGATAATGTCTATGCTGGAATTTTCGTTATGCTAGTTGCTTCTATAGTTAACTTTATTATTTCAATGGTGCTATTAAAAATAGCTAAAAAAACTGATTCAATAGCCTTAGAGGCTGATGCAATGCATCTCCTTACAGATGTTTTTACTTCATTAGGTGTGTTTGGGGGTTTAATACTTTTAAAAATCACCAATTGGAAGATTGTAGATCCATTAACCGCCCTATTTGTTGCAATATTAATAATAAAAACTTCAATAGATTTAATCAAAAAATCTTTAAATGATTTAGTAGATTCACGATTACCTGATGAAGATCTTACCAAGATAACTGAAATCATTGAAGCTCACGCTCAAGTAATCACTTATCACAATCTAAGAACAAGAAAAAGTGGACCTACAAGAGAAATAGATGTTCATGTACATGTTCATGTGGATACTTCACTAGTTGAGGCACATACTTTATGCGATAGAATAGAAGAAGAGATAAAAGCTGTTTTACCAGGAGAATCCTATGTTGTAATCCATCCAGAACCAGAAATTGAATCACAATAAAATTTAAAGGGAATGTAAGTTGTTTATACAAAATAACTTACATTCCCTTATTTACTAACTATTTTTAAGTTTATTTTTCGCCATATATTTCTCAATATAATAAAAAAACATGGTTATTCCTAGCAAATCTGCACTCCCACCAGGGCTGATATTCCTTCTAATAAATTCCTGATTAAGTTTATCCACTTCTTCAACATAAAGCTTAGTATCATTTTTCGATAATTCTAATATTTCTATTGATTTTTGTTGAACCTCATGTAAAACCTCAATTGAATGCCTATAAATAATATTGGAATCATCACAAAATTGTATTATTCCAATTAAAGTTTTTACCATCCTGTCATTTGTATTTAATTTTATGTTCTGTTTATAAAAATCAAGTGCGAAGTCAAACACTATTGGTATTCCCTTTTCCACTTCTCCTCTTATGCCTTTGGAGCCATATTTTTCATATATTTCTTCTCCATGTGAAAGCTTATTCTTTAGTTCTTTATCTACTAGTTCTCTTTCAGAAATACCTTCAACCATCTCTTTAATTATGCAATTAATTTCTTTAAAAGGCCTTTTTTCATACATAGCCTTTGCAACTGCTGCGCAGCTTATTCCCATAAGAAATATCATGCCTTTATGAGTGTTAATCCCTCTTGTTTCTCTTAGCATTTCAGCTTCACATTTAATTCCAATCTCTCTAATTTCACAAAAAATATCCTTTGGACTATTTTCAGTAAAACCCTTTTGAGCAAAAATCATTAAGTACTTGAATATTGCAGAACTACTATCTATAAACGTAAAGAAATTCATATCCTTATGTGCACCAGTGCACACAGGCGATACTAACCCTGGTGATGGATAGCAAGCTACTTCATATAACATTGCTTTATTTGCTATACTTGCAATTTGAATTGCTTCTTCATAAAATATATATTGTTTATCCATTAACACTTTTTTTATATTCCCCATATTTATTAAGTATGAAGGAACTTACCTCCCAAAATGTATGTTTCTGATCTCTTACACATATCTTTGCATCCTCATCACAGATGAAGCATTTTCTTGTTTTTTTTCCAAGTGTTTCTCTGCTAAGTCCAATTCCATTTTCATCATACACATCTATGTCTACGCATCTACCAAGTATATGCTTCTCTTCAATATCTATAGTAACTTCTTTAATCCGCTTAGCTTCATCTTCTATTATCATAATAACAATTGGTCCTTCACATGTGATTTTAAAAAGTTTAAAAATTAGCTTTTCCTTAAACTTTTTTACTAAGACCGCATCTATTATTTTAACTATACTTAAGGAAACATCCGTTTCTTTATTATTTCCTGGATAATTTACTCTCACCGTTACTAATGGCCTATTAAAACGCTTAATTAACTTTTCTTGAAATTTAACCCGCTCTTCTCGTTCTAATAAAATGGCTTCAGCTAAATATTCCAATTGAATTCTCCTCGCAAATATATATTTTATCAATATTAAAGCTGTTACAAAAATATTTCTTAAAAATGCCTATCCTTAGTTCACTAAACGCTCTAATCAAAACATCATTATCCCTAATAAAATATTTTGGAAAAACATTAACTGATAATATGTACTCAACTCCAAAAATCACCTTAACATTTTTTAAGTTTTTAAATTTTTTATCAACTTCATCCTTTAACAATTCCATGTTTACTATATCTTCATCAGCAATAAATATTAATACCTCTTCGCTTCCCTCTGCAATTTTTTCAATTAGTTTTATAGCTTCACTAGTTAGCCCATCGCTACTTAAAATTATTGCACTTTTCTTAGTTTCAAGGTTAATAGCAAAATCCTTTTCAATATTTTTTATAACACCTTCAATATTGTATGTACCATTTTCTAAAAGTGCCGCATCACTTACCTCATGTACAAGTTTATAATTTAATGAGGAGAACACTTTTATATATTCAGGTTTCGTAAAGATAAAACTATGGTTCATGCCCTCTTCAAAAAGTCTATCAAGAAGATTTGATAATAGCAGTGCAGTAATTCCAGTGCCCCTTAACTCTTCTGAAACTGCAAAACATTTAAAAACACTTCTGGTTTTAGATGCAGTTGCTTTTATTATCCCTTTTTCCTTATATACAATTGTATAGTCAACATTTTCTTCAAGTATAAGATTGAATTTTTTCAAAAAACCTTGAACTTGTTCTCTTTGTTCTTGGTTTTTCAAATTTATTCTTTCAAAATTTATGGCATTCATAATAAAACCTCATATTTATTCTTTATAAATAAAAAACATATAGAATGCAAGTAAACAGGTACCAATTACTACTGACATATCTGCAATATTGAAAACTGGAAATATATATGACCCAAAATGAAATTCAAGAAAATCAGTAACACTACCTTTAACTACTCTATCAATAAGATTTCCCATTGCACCTGCAAAAATTAAGGATAAAGCTAATTTAAGTAGTTTGTGTTCTGCTTTATATAAATAATATCCTATTAAGAGGCATGCCAAAAAGGTAACTACTACAAAGAAAATCCGCTTTCCCTGTAGTATACTCCACGCAGCTCCTGTATTTTTAATATGTGTTATGTAAAAAAACTTATCGATTACTGTAACTAAAGATCCTATTTCAACATTCTGTATTATTATGTACTTAACTACTTGATCTATTATAACTATAATTCCAATCAGTATTATCCAAAGCATAATTTGTCCTCCAACTAAGTATATTTTCTTTATGTATATAAAGATGCACCTGCTATTTTACTGCAAACTCCCTTTTGCCTCCATTGCTAACCTAGAAAGTGCCTCATCACAGACTCTATAAACAGTCCATTCATCCATTGCGCACGCGCCCTGCTTCTTATAAAACTTAATGGAAGGTTCATTCCAATCTAGACAGCTCCATTCTAATCTACCACAATTTCTCTCTATTGCCAGGTTTGCCAAATATGAAAGCATAGTTTTTCCAATTCCATTTCCTCTCGCTTCTGGCAATACAAAAAGATCTTCAAGATATATACCTGCTCTACCTAAAAAGGTAGAAAAATTATGAAAAAACAAAGCAAAACAAACTGGCTTACCTTGAAGCTCACCAATTACAACTTCTGCACCTTTTTTAACAAAAAGAGAATCTCTCAATATTTCTTCTGTTGCAACTACATCATCACTCATTTTTTCGTATTCTGCCAAAGCCTTAATAAAGTACAAAATAGTTCCTGTGTCTCTCTCTTCTGCTAACCTAATTTTAAATCCATCTATCATTGTCTTCACTCCTTGTTTTTTGTTCACATTCCTATTATATATTTAATTGTCATTTAGTGCTATAGATAAAATTTCTAATAGCTATATCTAATTAGAGAACCAATTTTAACTCATATGATTACGAATTTGAAATCAAAAAAATTACTGCTTCATAAGCTCTATTATTCTTATAAGGATTAATGCGCCCCTCTCCTTATAGATAGACTGCGAATATGATTCTTCGTCAATATTATTTTTGATTTTCTCATACTTAGTTACAAATTCTAAACTTTTACTAATCATTCTGAATTATTTTGGTGATAATGCTCATAATTTCTCGGGAAATTTATTGTGATTTAACATTATCTCCTTTATTTTTAGATATAAAAAATCCAGATAAGCAAGCTTATCTGGACAATCTTTAAGCATCCAATTAATAAATTTAATCAAATGGCCTCAATGGCATTATAAATAAACATATGAGATATAATATAATACCTGTACCACAACTAAATAAAGTTAGTGCAGCCCATGCAATTCTAATTAACGTCGAATCTAATCCGAAATACTCAGCAAAACCTCCACAAACACCATCTATAATTTTATCTGTGCTAGATTTATATAACTTTCTCTCCATATTAATTGCCTCTCATTAATTATATATTACTATCTATATGAATTAATGTAAAGGTAGTCTATTTAATATACTTTTTTCCAAAAATGATTTTTATGAGGACTTTTTTGTGTCTACTAGCATTTTGTTATTCATATCTTCTGCATGAATTAATGCCGATACTCTTTTATATATAAGCATAGTGACTACAGAAATTATTAAGCCTTTAATTAAGTTAAATGGTATAATTCCATATACTAAATAATTAGGTATATTAATTGCCATAAATTTTTGATACAACGGAATAAGAATAAAGTAATTCGCTAAGACTCCAACAACTCCCATTACTGCTATTGAAACCAATAAAGAGATTATTGCACTTTTTTTGGTTTTGTTTCTTCCATATAAGAATCCCGCCGTTCCAACAAAAGATGCTCCAATTATAAAGTTAGCTAATTCTCCAATTCCTCCAGTTCCTGATGGATTGAAAACAAATATGAGTAAATTTTTTATGCCTTCTACTGCTATTCCAAATAAGGGTCCAAAAGCAAATGCTCCTATAAGTGCTGGAATATCTCCCAAATCAATCTTTAGAAAAGCGAAAGCCGGCAAGATAGGAAATTGTATATAAGATAACACTAGAGCTATAGCTGATAATAAAGCTAGTTTAACCATTGAATTTGTTGATTTTGATACATTTTTCATTTTAATACCCTCCAAATTTGTCTCCCCAAGGGTAATTGCATTGTAATTGGTTTAATAAAACAAAAAGCCCCGACTAAAAAGTCAGGGCAACAATTACACTGTTTTTTACCTTCTTCCATCCAGACTTTACTGTCGGCCTCGGAGTTTCACCGAATCAACCAGTTACGGTTCGCGGGCTATACCGCCGGTAGGGAATTTCACCCTGCCCTGAAGATTTATTTTATTTATACTTAAATAATATCATTCTAGTGAATTTAAGTCAATAACTTATGATGTTCTACTCCCTTTTGAATCATCAATAGCTTCAGAAAATATATGCTTTTGAAATATTAGCACTAATAGAATGATGGGTATTATTATTACTGTTGCAGCTGCTGCAATTTCACCAAAGCTAGCTTGATTTGTAATTGCCGCTGTAGCTGTCTTGCTAATATTTCTAGTATTAATTGTCATTGCAAATAAATATTCACCCCAAGACACAACGAAAACCATAATTGACGTAATAAGAATAGCTGGCGCTGCTAGAGGCAGAAAAATTTTCATTATAGCCTGATTCATAGAAGCACCATCAACAATTGCAGCCTCTTCTAAATCACAGGGTATTCTTTTGAATAGTATAGTTAAACTTAACACCGCTAAAGGCAGTGTAAAACTAAGATATGGAATTATTAATGCTAAATATGTATTTTTGATCCCCATATCCTTTACCAAAGTATATAAAGGCGAAATAATAGAAATTGGTGGAACTATAAGCATTGCAATAAAGAACCCTGTTACAATTTTTTTGCCTTTAAAATCTATTCTAGCAAGTGCATAAGCTGCGTAGAAGGCTATAGCTATTGATAGTATTGTAATGATACTTGAAATTGCAAAACTATTAAATAAAAATTTACTAAATGAACTATCACTAGGTGTATTGTCGAAAATGTTAGAGTAGGACGTACTAATAAATTTACTTGGTATCAATTTAAATGGCTTACTAATATCACTGGAAGTTTTAATTGAAGCCATTATTTCACTGAAAAAAGGCAAGATAATTACAAATAAAATCAAAACTATAAAACTGTAGATTTTTATATTAGAGGATTTTTTATTTTTCATTACTACACCCCTGTTCTTTTCCCAATAATATATCTGAGCCTATTAGCTTAATGTATATTAAACTAATTATTGTAATTAATAGAAAAGTTACTACTGCTAATGCAGAACCTCTCCCTAACTGGCCTTCTGAAAAAATTGTACTGTGTGTAAGCGTAGAAATTGTATCTGTGTTCTTTGTTCCACCTGTCAATAGATATATAAGGTCGAAGGTTCTGAATCCATCAATAATTTTTATAAGTACCGCAATTAAAATTGTAGGTTTTAATAAAGGTAAGGTTATTTTAAAGAACCTAGTTGTCTTACTTACCCCCTCCATATCAGCTACATCATAGATACTTTTATCTATATGATATAGTCCTATCAAAAATAGGAGTATTAATATTGGAGTAGTTTTCCAAGCATCTGCAAAAATAGCGGCAAAGGTTAATCCACCGTTAGTTGTAAGCATCACATTTGCATGATTTATCAAATGAAGCTTTTCAAACAAATTTGATAATAACCCTGCATCCGCATCAAATAGAAATTTCCACATTAACGCAGAAACTGCAACTGGAATAGCAAAAGGAAGGAGTAACGCTCCTTTAACCACATTCATTTTATTAATACTTTTGTTAATAATTACGGCGATTAAAATTCCAATCACTACTTCTATAACTAAAGTAATAAATGTAAAAATCGATGTGAACGCAATGGAATGCCAGAAACTATTATATTTAGCTTCAAAATAATATGTATAATTATCTAATCCAACAAAACTAGCTTTACCTATAGATTGATTTAATTTTACATCAAACATACTAAACCACAGGGATCTTAGTAAAGGGTATACTACAACTGCCATGATGATTACAATTGCAGGTGCAAGCATAATATATGCTCTTCTATTATTAGCCTTACTATTCTTCATATCTCCACTTCCTCATTCATCTTATCCTTATGAAATATTCTCCCAACAAATTTTACCAATTCATTAACTACAATAACCATTGCAGCTAAACCTATAACTTTAATCCACATTTCTACACTCAATTGTACTGAATTAAAGAACCCTGAAAGAAACTGAGTGATGACAATTTGAGCTATAGCAGTTGCTGAAATTATTTCAATTGCAATTTTATTTTCTGTAAAATGAGTAAAAATACTATCAAATCCAAATTCCCTACAGTTAAACGCATTGAACAATGCACTGAAGGCAAATAGAACAAATAATACAGTACCCATCTCGGACGCCAAAACTTCATTAGTAGATTTACTTATCAGTTCGTTGTGTTTATCAACACCTAAAATATTAAACTTCATTTGTATTATTAGTATAGATGTAACGTATGCAGCATTTAATAGCATACTTATCATCATAGCTTTTGTAATAATATTTGCATTTCTATTTATAGGCTTCTTCTTCAAACCGGCATTTCTAACTGGCTCTAATCCTAAAGATAATGCAGGTGGTCCATCCATAATAATATTGACCCATAGTAATTGAATTGTAGTAAATGGCATACGGAAATCTAAGAGCACAGATAAAATTGCTGTTAAAAAAGCAATAATGTTTACAGTAATTTGGAATTGAATAAACCTTTGGAAATTACTATATATTCCTCTACCCCACTTAATCCCTTGAACTATTGTACTAAAGTTATCATCAGTCAAAAGTATATCCGCAGCATTTTTGCTTACTTCAGTACCAGCTATTCCCATAGCTATACCAACATCTGCTCTATTTAGCGCTGGGGCGTCATTTATACCATCACCAGTTACTGCTACTACTTCATTATTAGCTTGAAGAGCCTGAACTATTCTTAATTTTGTATCAGGTTTTGAACGAGCAACTATTGCAATGTTCTTAATCTCCTTTTGAAGTTCTTCATCAGTTAAAACATCAATATAAGAAGCTTCAACAGCGATCTTATTATTTTTAAGTAACCCTAGTTCCCTACCAATAGATACTGCAGTATTTATATTGTCACCTGTGAGCATTTTAGTTTCTACACCCGCTCCCTCTGCAACCTCTATAGCATCTTTAACGTCGGTTCTAAGTGGATCTTTTATTCCTACAAAGCCTTCAAAAATAAGCCCATTTTCTAAAATATGATAATTTTCTTCTGCTGTCAAAGCAACTTCCGCTTCTATTAATCTATGCGCAAAAGCAATTACACGGCTTGCATCCTTCTGAAGTTTTTCAATCTCAAGTGATTTAGTATTTCTACTTTCCTCAGTAAGCTCAATTATATTTCCATCAACTAATTCATAGTTGCAAAGCTCTAATATTATTTCTGGAGCACCTTTAGAATATACTATATATTCATCTTCATTATTTACAACTGTAGACATCCTTTTTCTTTGTGAGGAGAAAGGAACTTGGTGAATAATATTTTTAGATTTTCTATGCTTTAAATAATCCTGTTCTTCATTATATACAAGCAAAGCACACTCTGTAGCATTTCCTAAATATTTTATTCCATCACTATTTTTTTCTATATCGGCAGTAGAATTCAGTAAGCAGTTATCAACAAAATGATTGTGGCTCTTACCTTCTTCATATTCTACAAACTTATTATTTAAATATACTTTTTCAACTGACATTCTGTTTTGAGTAAGAGTACCTGTTTTATCTGAACATATTACGCTAACAGAGCCTATTGTCTCACAAGCCTCTTTCTTCCTAACCAATGCATTTATTTTTGCCATCTTCTGCATAGTAATTGCCAATGTCATGTTTATCATTGTAGGTAATCCCTCAGGTACTGCAGCAACAATCAATGCAATACACACAACAAAGGAGGTTTTAATTGGTGCCATTGAGTCTAAGAAAGGGAAGAAACCAGAAAAATCTGCATCTATAGTATTTTTCATCACCATTTTTATGACCATGACAATAAATAACGCTAATGCAATGACGCTTGACACTTTTGAAATTGCCCCTCCAAGTTTACCTAGTTTGCTCTGAAGTGGAGTTTCAATATCATTCTTGCAAAGGTTCTGTGCAATTTTGCCCATTTCAGAACTATCTCCTGTTGCAGTAACAACAAATTTACCCTTACCGTATGCTACAAAAGTACCCCCGAAAACCATATTGATTTGTTTAGCATGTATGGGATCTTGTATTATTTCCTTATCACCTTTTTTTAGAGTTTCCATAAGAATAAGCACATCATGACGCTTGCTAACATCTTCTGATTCTCCAGTTAGCATATCTTCTCTAATTTTAAGGTCCACACTTTCAATAAGCTTTCCATCAGCTGGTATCATATCCCCAGTTTCAATAATAATTATGTCTCCAGGAACTAATTCAGATTTGCTAAGTTGAACAACATTTCCATTCCTTAATGCTTTAACCGCAATGTCCTCGGTCATTTTTGAAAGAGCCTCAGCAGCCTTTGCCGATTGGCCTTCAGTAAAAATGCCTATTGCTATTCCAACAATTACGGCACAAACTATTCCAACTGCATCCTGCCATTCACCTATTAAAACACTCACCACAGCAGCAATTAATAATATAATCATCATCGGTTCTTTTATTGATTCGATTATATCTTGAAGTAAAGAGCCTTCCTCTGGAGGAGTAAATTCATTTTTACCGTATTTCTCTAACCTTTCCTTAACATCAGAGCTATATAAACCATTTTCACTGTCTACTTTAAGCTCCTCTAGAGCTTCTTCAGCATTAACATTGAAAAACTTCATAAAAAATCACCTCTTAAAAATATTTACGCATATAATTAATTTTACTGAAAATTGACCAAATAGCAAGCAATATGTACTATTTCTTATTTTATAATGAAATATTTTCAACTTTTGGGCAATAATTAATACAATGTTAACAAATAATTCCTACAATTATAATGACGTTACATTCAGTTTATAGTAAAATTAAGGTTGAATATAGATTTTTCTATATTTAATTTTAAATATATTTAAGGCATATTATAAAATAACTAGCTGCATGCTAGTATAATTTTATTTTACATGCCTAATGAAAGCGAGGATTTAAAATGGGAGTTAGTTTGCAAAAAGGACAAAAGGTTGATCTAACTAAAACTAATCCTGGTCTTAAAAAAGTGCTCATAGGACTTGGATGGGACACAAACAAATATGATGGTGGTTCTGATTTCGACCTAGATTCAGCAGCTTTCCTACTTGGAGATACTGGAAAGGTAAATGACGATGGCGATTTTATTTTTTATAATAACCTTAAGCACGCCTCTAATTCAGTTGTCCATTTAGGAGATAACTTAACTGGTCAAGGTGATGGGGATGATGAACAATTAAAAGTAGATTTAAGTTTAGTTCCACAAAGTGTAACAAAGATTGATTTCACTGTTACAATCAATGATGCAGAAGCAAGAAAACAAAATTTTGGTCAAGTTTCCAATGCATTTATTAGAATATGCAATGAAGAAACTGGCGAAGAGTTAATTAGATATGACCTAGGAGAGGACTTTAGTATTGAGACAGCTGTAGTTGTTGCAGAATTATATAGAAATGGCTCAGAGTGGAAATTCAATGCAATTGGAAGCGGGTTCCAAGGCGGTCTAGGTGCGCTTTGCAAAAGCTTCGGAATAAATATTTAATTAATTTAAAATTATAAAAAGAAGGCGTTTATAATGACTATTAGTTTGCAAAAGGGACAAAAGGTTGATTTAACTAAAAGCAATCCTAATCTTATACGAGTAATCGCAGGATTAGGCTGGGATACTAATAAATATGATGGTGGAAACCAATTTGACTTAGATGCTGCTGCTTTTCTTCTTGGTGATAATGGAAAGGTATTAGACGATGCTGATTTTGTTTTTTATAATAATCTAAAGCATTCTTCAGGGTCTGTAAATCACTTAGGAGATAACCTTACTGGTGAAGGTGATGGCGATGATGAGCAGATTAAAGTAGACCTAAACAAAGTTCCTCAAAACATTCAAAAAATTGCATTCACAGTTACTATTTTTGATTCTGAGGCCAGAGTCCAGAACTTTGGTCAGATTTCTAATGCCTTTATTAGGCTATGTAACGAAGATACCGATGAAGAAATAATCAGATATGATTTAGGTGAAGATTTTAGTGTAGAGACTGCTGTAGTTGTAGGCGAGCTTTATAGATATGGTTCCGAATGGAAATTTAATGCTATAGGTAGCGGTTTTCAAGGTGGACTTAGAGCTCTTTGTTTAAATTTCGGAGTAAATGTTTAAAATAATAATACATATGTAGTAATTTAGGAGGAATTTCTTATGTCAGTAAATCTTCAAAAAGGTCAACGTGTTGACTTAACTAAAGGAAGTAACGGACTAACAAAAATATTAGTTGGACTTGGTTGGGATGCTGTAGCACCACCTGCTCCAAAGGGTCTATTAAGTAAATTACACTCAACAAAAAAGGCTGAAGACATTGATTGTGATGCTTCAGTTTTAATGTTAACTAAAGATGGCAAAATTACAAGTATAGAGAATGTAATCTATTTTGGACATTTAAAGAGTAGTTGCGGTAGTGTAACTCATACTGGTGATAATAGAACTGGTGATGGTGATGGCGATGATGAGCAAATACTTGTAGATTTATCAAAAATTCCAGCAGATATAGATAAATTAGTGTTTGTAGTTAATATTTACGATTGTATCAACAGAAATCAAGATTTTGGCCAAATCCAAAATGCATTTATTCGTATAGTAAATGCTACGGGTAATTCAGAATTATTAAAATATAATCTATCCGAGAGCTATGCAGGTAAAACTTCGCTAATTACTGGTGAAATTTATAGATACAATTCTGATTGGAAGTTCTCCGCTATAGGTGAAGGTACTAATGACGGCTCATTAAAAGATCTTATTGGAAGATACACAAAATAAAAGCAAAAATCAGGAGGATTAATAATTATGGGATTAAAAGATTGGTTAATTGAACAAAAAAATAATACAGTTTCTGGGGTTAAAAAATTTGCTAACAAGGATTTTATGGAAGCGGTAGCTGCTGGATGCGCTTTGATTGCTGCGGCAGATGGAACTATTGATTCTTCAGAGAAACAGAAGATGGTTGGCTTTATAAATATAAATGAATCATTAAAGGTATTTAAAATGACTGATGTATTAGATCGTTTTAACCACTATGCTCAAATGTTCGAGTTCGACTTCAATGTTGGTAAGGCAGAAGCTATTAAGCCAATATCAAAATTAAAAAAGCACCCAGATGCTGCTAGAACTCTTATAGCTGTTTGTTGTTCTATTGGTGCTGCAGATGGAGATTTCGATAAAAATGAAATGCAATTAGTTAAGGAAATGTGCAATATTCTTGGTTTAAATCCCGCAGATTTTCAACTTTAACTTATAAAAATTTAAAGAACACTATGATGCTTTCTTCTAAAGAGATCATCCTGGTGTTCCTTTTTGTTTATTTATAAATTATCTTTAACTTTAATTTTTGTCTTTGGCAGGCGGCGGCACACCCTTCTCTTAATAGCTGGGCTTCGCAGGTGAAGGGTGTCCCGGGTTTTCTTGGGCAAAATATCTGTAACTTTAAACTATCATTTTATTTATAATACTTAGGAACTCTTCACTTGCGTATATACCATTTTCTTTTGTACATTGTAGGTTTTTGTTTTCTGTGAATACATTTTTATAATCATTATTGAGCTCACCATGTGCTGGAACAAAGCCTTTTGTTGAGTTTCTTAGCATTGGTAGATCTAGAATTGAATCACCGGCTGAAAAAACTTCGTTGTCCTGTTCCATCTCCATAATATATTTAAGTGGCGCCCATTTATTAATGAAAAACGGTATTATATAAATTTTTCTATTGTTTTTAACTGTTCCATATCCATATTCATTACAAAGCACTTCTAAATTTTCTACATATCCTTCTTCAATATATTCTGTTTTTAGAACAATATAAATAAATAGCTTATCACAGCATCTGAAAGAATTCACTTCAGGATTTTTTAAGAAAGCATCTAATTTCAACAGAAACTCCTCTGGAGGAACTATTTCTGACATTTGTCTATCTATATTAGCTTTCCAGGTCAAATCAATTTTATCATCTTTAAGTAGTATTCCTCCATTGGCCACAATTGCATACTTATATGTTAAGTTATCCTTAATATAAAAAATCCTTCTATATTGCTCTAACGATCTACTGGTAACTGGCACAAAGGTTATCTTCTTACTTAATAAACTTAGTAGTCCCATGGATTTCTCGCTCATATATGATAAATCAATTTCATCTTTTCTTTCTACAGGAAAAATATCTTTCATTTCATCTTTAATAAAAGATTTTGAATAAATAAGTGTTCTATCTAAATCTGATGCAAAAATCATTATATTTCAACTGCTCCTTTTGGTTTTATTATTCCACAACAGGAATAGGACATATCTTTAAACACCTCTACTGGAACACCTCTATCTTCAGCAAGTTTATATATATGCCTCAAGTTAGAATTATCCAAGGAATCTACTAAAATCCTCCAAGGTACTCTTCGTAATAAAACTCTAGTAGTTTCTCCAACTCCAGGTTTAATAAGATTAATATTATCTATATTGAAAATAGCCTGTATTTTTTCAACATCTTTTAATCCCTTATTATTTGCAATATCCACAAGGTGTTCATACTTTTCATTTATTTTATCAAACTCATTTGTTACTTCATCAATAAAAAATCTAGAAACATCGGAAGCTTCCCATTCGGTATAATATTTTGCACCATGAAAATCATCTTTAGTTATTATATTTTTATTATAAACCGTTCTACTTATTAATCCTGAAACTGTTGAATTAAGACAAGCACTTGGTATTAAAAAATCTTCTCTAGTTGAATAGGTGGTTGTACTATATGCAGGATCTGATAAAACTGCCAAATCAGGATTTAGCTTAACATTAAAATCTTTATAGAATTTCTCACATGCATCGAAAAGAGTATTTTGAATAACACCTTTTCCAGTCCATCCATCTATAAACTGTAATTGAGCAGTTGGGTGCTCCTTTACTATATAATTAAGTGCATTAGTATCTATTCCTATATCTCGTATTATGGAAATACTATAATGTGGTACATCAATATTATATTTATGCTTTATATATCTTTTTATTAAAATCCCAATTGGAGTACCTGCACGTGCTAAGGAAACTAAAACAAGGTCCTTGCCTCTTTTTTTAATAATTTCATCACTAAGCACGGCTGTAAGTTGGGCAAGTTTGGTTTTACTTTGCTCCAATGTCTCAAAAAAAATATTCATATATTCTTGGGTGGGCTGATATTCAATAGGTAGCATTTCTGAATAGTGAGTTCCACCTTGGACAGCCTTTTCTCTAACTTCGTTATTTTTTTCAACTATCAATCCATTAATATTCTTCAATAGAAAAATAACATCCTCTGGCAAATAACTTCCTGATAAAATCAGTTCATTCATATTCTTTTTCCTACCTCCTGGCTGTTTTCGAAACTTACAAAAACCACATTTCTTATATTATAATTGCTAAAAATATATGCAAATTCTTTTCTTTTGCTTTCTTCTAAAGGCTTCTCTGAAAACATGAATACTTGGTTGTAATAATCTGAAGGTATATTGTACAAGTATTTTTGTATATCAATATCTTCGTGGGATTTGAAAGCAATTTTTCTATTTATCCCATAATGAGAAATATTTTTTGCGTAAATTGGGCTTCTTGTGGTTGATTGAAAGTATATATTTTTTCCCATTTCACTACTAATTACACATGGAATATAAATAAACTCTTCAGTTCCAACACAAAGGCAATTTCCATCAACTCTATGTTTTTTCAAATCAACTGCAATTTTACTTACTTCTTTTAAAAAGTCTCTATGCATATTTGATGAACATCCAAATCTTCCTGTTTCCATAAGATATCCTTCAACGTAATTTCCACTTCTAAATCTAATATCTTTAAAGTTAATTGGATCTTTATAATATAAGTCCTCAATCTTGTCAGCGAAATCCAATTCTCCTTTTTTCTCATGTTTAATAGTTCCCTTTATTAAAGAACATACTTTTATATTTTTACCATTATTGTCCTCATACAAAAGTTCTTGTTCACGTTCTCTCCAATCAAGTATTGCTATAACACCAAAGTATTTTCCTTTTATCTTATTAATAAGATTCAATGCAGTTTTCCCTGTTGTAAGCTCATCATCTATTAACACAATATCATCAAATTCCTCAAATATACTTGGATTCAGGGGATAAAGTTGCTGCTCTACAGCATGGGAATGTTCTTCTTCAAATAATACACTAGGCTTAACGCTTTCTATGTTTTCTCTTGTAGTATGAATAAAAGTCGCATTTGAGCAACTATTAAAAACTGCATGGGAAATTCCTGTTGCTGTTTCTGCAAATCCAATAAACAAAGTCTTATTTTTCAGTTCAATTGGTTTCTTTAAAGCGCCTATTGCTTCAGCTAACTGACTTTCGTCAATTTGCTCTCCAAATTCCTTTTCTTGAAGGTAATTAATAGCTTTAACTAAAACTTCAGTGTCCTGAAAATAAGTATTTTCTCTTTCCTCTACCCAACTTCTAGCAAGTAATCCTCCAATAATATTTAGCGCTTGTGGATGCATTGGCAAATGTTTGCCTATAACTTTGCTTACAAAAAGAAATTCTCTTTTTAAGTTCTTTCTTGCAGCCATCTTAAAAAGAAATTCGCTGGGAATATTGTACTTATTCTTCTTTATATCTACTAAAACATCAAGATTTTTATCAATCCTAAAACTTTTCTCATTACTAGAGTAGATTTCTAAAGTCTCTTCCATCATTTAATACCCCCGTTATTTTAGAAAGTAACATAACCTCTTTTGCCCAATTTAAGTGAGGTTTAACTTCGTTCATCTTGTTTAAATAAGCACTTCTAATAACTCCATCTATATCCGATTTTAAAATAGCTTCTGCATCCAAGAATTCTTCCTTAGAAACGACCATTAAAGAATTTATAAGCTTTACTTGTTTGGGATGTATTACAGTTTTTCCCAAGAATCCATTTGCCTTATCAAGTAAGGCTTCTTTAATAAGAACTTCAGAATTATGATCAAAGTATTCATTAACTGCAGCTGAAATAACATAACCATCTCTTTTAAAGACATTGATAATATCAGTAATACAATCTCTAATTACACTAACATCATATATTGTAACTTCTTTATTTCTTCTAAGGCTGTAAATCCCAGAAAAATCAGTTCCTCCTATTCGAACCACTAAAACTATTCCTTTATATTCATCTAGAACTCTCTTTATATTAAGTAATTCATTAATCCTTGTTTCCTTAAAAATAATCTCAGCAGTTTCAAGTATAGGCATTGCATATAAGTTTTTATTATATAACTTGTTATGCTTTGAAATTATCTCTAAATAGCCCCTTCCATCTACTGATTTAAATTTAGGTAACACAAATCCGCAGAGTCCTATAAGCTTTGATTTTTCTAGTATTCTCTGAAGCTGTTCTATATTCCTCACTCTAATAAAAATTAATGGTAATAAATCTAAAAAGCTTTTATTATCCTTGCTTTCATTTTCAATTCTTTCAAAAAGACTAAATAGATTATTTTCTGCCTCTTCCAATAAATTCGTAGGTACAGAGTCTTCCAAACATATTACTACTGTATGAGAAGTGGTGGATAGAACGTCTTTGATTAATTTTTCTCTTGTTGCTGGAATGTACAAAGTTGCACCAAGTGCATGTGAAAGTATT
>CAWBTU010000001.1:0-16272 GCA_963791805.1 uncultured Clostridiaceae bacterium | reverse complement strand
TAGCTTATATCTTGACCCAGATATTCAAATAAAATGTGATGTAACTAAAATGGAACGTGTTTTTGACAATCTAATTCGAAATGCTGTGAATTATAGCTTTGAAGACAGTACAATTGAAATTGCTGCTAAACAAAAAACTGAAGGTGTATATATGTGTTTCAGTAATAGCGGGAATACTATATCAGAGGATAAGCTAAATCGTATCTTTGAGCAGTTTTACCGATTAGATACTTCTCGTGCCACAAAAACAGGCGGTGCAGGCTTGGGGCTTGCAATAGCAAAAGAAATCATAGAACTACATAATGGCACCATAACAGCCTCTAGTGAAAATGACAAAATTAATTTTGAAATTTATCTTAGTATACCTCTTGAAAATAAACCTACTATATAAAAAGGTAACCTTAAATTAGGCTACCTTTTTATAGCTTCTTCTTGGAAAAATTTTCACCTCAGTGGTGCATTTATACCTTGAATTTTGAAATTACAACTTGTAGTTCTTCAGCTAAATTAACTAAGCTTTGACTTGCATTTGCAATTTCATTAATTGATGCAGATTGCTCTTCTATAGAAGCAGAGGCTTCTTCAGTTCCAGCTGCGTTCTCCTGCGCAATTGCTGATAAATTTTCTAATATTGCCATGATTTTATTTTTTTGTTCTTCCATTCCTTTTCCTGAAATGTATAACTTACTTATTGCTTCTTCAGATTTAGAAATTGCATCAGAAATGTCTTTATACTTATTTCCTGTGACTTCTACACTTTGCTCTTGTTCATTAATAATTACATTAACATTTTCCATGGTTTTTACTGAAATTTTAGCGTTTTCTTGAAGTTCTTTTACAACTTGATCAATAATTTTTGTAGATTCTGTGGACTTTTCAGCTAATTTTCTAATTTCATCAGCAACAACTGCAAAGCCCTTTCCTTGTTCCCCAGCTCTTGCAGCTTCAATGGCAGCATTAAGTGCTAACAAATTAGTTTGTCCTGCTATTGATGCAATCATGCTACTTGCTTCGCCTATACGTTCAGAACTTTTGCTTGTCTTTACTATTCCCTCATAAACTTCTTTAACTGCAGCATTGCTTTCTTTAGTTTTGTCAGTTAAATTAAAAATTACCTTTAGTCCTTCTTCTATAAGTTTTCCAACTTCACTAGACGCTATATTTACTTCTTCCATATACCCTTGATCTTTTTCTATTATTCCTCCTAGTTCAGTTACTTTATTAGATCCATCCTCTGTATCTCTTGCTTGGTCGCTTGCTCCTTGTGCAATTTCTACAACAGTCTTTGCCACTTCCTCAGAAGCCATTGCTGTTTGATTAGCAGTTGCAGTAAGTTCCTCTGATGATGCAGTTACTTGTTCAGCTGCTTGAATGACTTCACTAATTAATTTTCTAATGCTTTCAGTTAAAACACTAAATGCATTTGCTAATTGACCTGTTTCATCTTTTTTCTTTAGTAATTCTTCTGGTAATTTTCCTGTAAAGTCTCCTTGAGCTATTTGTTTTGCAAAGTTTGTTGTTTTTATTATAGGATTTGAAATTTGTTTACCTATTAACAGTGCCATTCCAATACCTATCGATAAAATAATAATAGTTGCAAATAAAATAGAATTTCTCAAACTATCTAACCTAGCTAAACTTTCTGATTGAGGTGATGTTACTGCCATCGTCCATGGTGTAGCTTTAATAGGTGCGTACCCCATAAGTTTATTTTCACCTTTAAAATAGTATCTACCTTTGCCCTCTTCTCTTTTTATCATATTTTCCGTTAATTTAGTTAATTTATTTAATTTAGGATCTTTTTTACTTGCTCCTAATGAATCATATTGCTCTTTTACTAGATTTATATCTTTATGACCCACTACTATACCTTTTTCATTAATAACATATGAATAACTTGTTCCCCCTACGTTAATATCTTTTAAAATTCCACTTAAAAAAGTACCATCTTTAATGGCTAGTAATGCTCCTACTACAGCACCATTATATTTAATCGGCACTGCATAACCAATTACTAAAGAACCATCTACTTTACTAACGATTACATCTGATATACTCCGTTCCCCTTTTAATGCCTTTTGTATGTAGTCTCTATCTTTTAAATCTGAGCTTGTACCATTGCTGTACTCTGCATTTCCATTCATATCTACAATTGCTATTCTTAAATATTTATTACGTTCGATACCTTCACCAATTGCTGCAACTCTGTCCTTTTGCGGATTCTGAGGATTTGAAACTCTTGTTCTTGATGCAGTTTCTTCTAACACTCTAAACTCAGCTTCATTTCTGCTTTCTATAATGAGAGCTGCCTCTTTACCCACCTTCTGCAAATCAAATAAAACATTATCTGTTAATGAATTGGATGCATCAATATAGCAAATACCGCCTATTGAAGCACTTACTAAAAATAAAATTGCTGAGAAAAATAAAACCAACCTGCTTTTAATACTTTTCATCTGTAATCCCCTCCATATTCATTTGTAAACTTTTAATTCTAAG
The DNA here is from genome assembly GCA_963791805.1 of uncultured Clostridiaceae bacterium. Taxonomy (GTDB): domain Bacteria; phylum Bacillota; class Clostridia; order Clostridiales; family Clostridiaceae; genus JACMJL01. The sequence continues at coordinate 13,773 of CAWBTU010000001.1, read as the reverse complement.
TTCTGTTACACATAAAAAGTATAATTAAAATGTCTACTATATTTAGTATTATACTCGATTGTTATATGATAAACCAGCATAAAATAGTTATTGTCAGAATTTTCAATCTGATTGTGTTTTTATTGATTTATGAAAAATGTCTATATGAAAGAGAACCACCATTTTAAAATGACGATTCTCTTTTATTTAGCATAATATTCATACAAAACTTGTTTTTTTCTTCCACTATATCAATAATTCCATTATACTTTTTAATAGCCATTTCAATATTAGGAATTCCAAAACCATGAGTACATTTGTCCAGTTTGGTACTGATAATTTGATTCCCACTATATTGAAGTTTTCCGGTAGTAGTATTGGAAATTTCAATAATCAAATAAATATCTCTGATATAAGATTTTACAGTAATTACTTTGGCAATATTGTGGTCTGTAATTTTTCTGCAAGCTTCTATTGCATTATCTAAAGAATTACCTAAAATTATGCATAAATCTATAGGCTCAAGCAAACTTTCTTTAGGGAGCATAAAATCACATATTAATTCTATTCCCTCATGTCGTGCAACATTATATTTTTCATTTATTACTGCATCAGATATGGAGTTCCCTGTTTTGATTCTAATATCTAATTTACTGACAGTTTCTCCTATATTATTTAGATATCTTTTCATTTCTTCAACACTATTGTCTTCAGCTAAAGCTTTTAAACAAGCAAGGTGATTATTTACATCATGGATTACACTTCTTATACCATTGTACAACTGTGCTATATTTGTGCTATGTTCTAACTGCAGCTTAAATTGTTGTTCCATAATTATGTTGCTTTGTTTCTCTTCCTCCCCTTCTAGCATTTTTTTAAAGGTATAAGCCATAATGAGTAAGGAAAATAGCAATGTAAAGCACACAAAGGGCAACACATAATAAATTTTAGGAAATAGGTAGGGCAAATAATATTGCTTATCTTGAATTTTAATAGTTTGAATCATAAAAAAAATAATTGCTAAGCTATAACTTGCTAAGCAAGGAATCAATAAATATAAACTCTGATATATATTTACTGATTTTTCTTTTAAATTTAAGAACTTACAAATGCTTTTTAAAAATAAAAATAGCACTAAATAACGTATGCTATCAAAAATCACATTTTTTATAAAATAGATTATTACGTTTTCACGAAACAATATATTCATATTGCTCACAATAGGAATTAGGCCAAAATCAAAGGTTAAAAAACTCAAGCTAATTAGTAGTAGTATTGTCTCCGTCACAACAACAGCATAAAGTTTTATGAAAAAATTTCCATTACATAAAATACAAATAATAATAAACCAAACAAGATTAAGTATAATGACTCTGAGTATTCCGTCTTCAATTTTCATACTCCAAAAATCAATCCCTGTTATTAATACTGCACTTAAAATATATTTCCACAATTTACTTTTAAAACCTAAAAACCTTTTATAAAAATAGTATTCAATTGCATATTGCAAGGGGTATGTACAGTACCCTGATAAAATACTAGCAATTTGAAACATTTGTTGCTTTTCCATAGTTACTGCTCCTCATTTTTTAAATAGTACATAAATTCTCTTGAAAACTCTGCCAATTTATATTTTGATAAATATATATTTTCAGAGTTTTTTAAAATAATGGAGTTACTATCAAAGCTTTTAACATATTTTAAATTTACAATATAGCTTTTATGACATCTGAAAAAATGATATCCTTGAAGTTCCTGTTCCATGTCAGATATTTTATAATAATATTCAATTATATCATAAGAAGTATGTACTTTTAATTTTCTTTGTTCGGCTTCTATGTAGAGTATATCTTTAATAAAAATCTTACTTAAATTCCTCATGGTTCTTGCAATAATAAATTTATCATTCTTTTCAAACTGTGCTAAAGCAGATTGTAATATTTCTTTTAACTTTTCTTCTTGAACCGGTTTTAAAATATAATGAAAGGCTCTCACATCAAACGCTTCAAATACATATTCTTTAAAACCTGTTATAAATATAATAACTCCACTTTCATTTATCAACCTTATTTTTTTAGCAGCCTGAATTCCCGTAATCTTATTCATCTGAATATCTAAAAAGTACATATCAAATTTTATTATACTAAGCAGCAACTCTTCTCCACTACTAAACTCAGATATGCTATAATGCTTCTCATTTAAAAATTTTTTCAACATTTTCACCAAGGCTTGTCTTTGATTTTGTTCATTTTCACAAACAGCTATTTTCAGCATAGTACCACCTCAGCTTTATTATAACATGATGATTTGTGATTAATGCAATTGCCTTTTTAAGCTGTAGCATTCACTTTCTCTCCATCTTGTTTAGCATTTTCAGGCAAGTTATCATTATATACTTGAATATTTTGAGAAACTTGTATCTGTTCTGGAGACAAGTTATCTTGATTTTTATCAATTGCCTCACTATAAGTACTACCTTCTCTAACAGTCTTAACGCCATTGTTTATAGTACTTAAGTTATCACCCATGTTTTTAGTGATTTTTTCAATTTGATTCTGTATTTCTACAACTCGTTCTTCTTTTCTAATGGGATTTACCCCTCTACTTCTATCTAATTTTATTTCACTCTTCAAAACTCTTGTTTCTCCATCCATAGACTTTTTTTCAGAAGATAAAACGTGAACTTTTGCTAGATTTCCAGAAAGCATCAATAGGCTGTCCATCTGATCCCCAGCATTTACTGCTTCCGTACTATTAGAAGAATTATTTTTTGACTTTTCTTTTGACTTTTCGGTTTTCTTACTTTTCTCATCTGTGCCAAGAGCCTTATTTTGCTCTTCTACCTGAACTTTGCTTATTTGTGCATCAATTTCTTTAATTTGAATTTCGATGCTATGCACTCTATCCTTTATAGAAGATGGGTCCTTGCCACTTTTCAAAGTCTCATCCACAAGAGCATTTTTACTGTCTATTAAATTTTGTTTTTGCTTTAATAATTCCTCCAATGCGCTATTTCTCTTTACATTTTCCCCCAAAAGTGAAGTTTTCTTTTTCTTTACTTCATTAGAGTTTTCTGCTTTTCCTGCATTTACGTTAGAAGTACAATTTATACTTAATGAACTAGAAATCTTCATATGTATTCCTCCTAATACTATACTTATTATTTACTTAATTATTATATCGGAATAAATTCTATTTAATTTACTAAATTGTAGTAAAAAGTGATTAAAATGTAATGAATAGATTTTTAATCTTGCAGTCTTATTTCAACATGCAATAAATTTCTTGCTTGTTGTTAGTATTAACCACCCCTAGCAAGATATGCGAAAGTAAGATTTATAACGATTTAAAGACTTTATTATTACAGGGACCTGTCTCTTTCAAAAACTTCCGACTCTTTTGGTGATAATTCTGTAATATATTTAAAATTACACCTCTATCATCAATTTTTCGTATTCCTCTAAAAATGTTGGCCGAATTGAAAGATATTCTTTATTATTATTACAAACCTCAGCCCAATCAAGAACAGCACAAATAACAAAACCAGCTCCAAATGCAGTTTCATTCTCTTGTACTCCATGTACTTTATGAGCAATATAACCCTCAACTGAATTTAACATCAACTTGGGACTACCTAATCTAGCACCAGACTGTGCGTTTCCTTTTGGCTTTACCCCCGTTATCTATTACAACCTGAACTGCAGCGTCGAAAACTTGCCATACAAGCTGATTTGATGGTGGTATTTTGGATGATAGAAGACCTCTACCTCCTTCTTCAAACCATATATCGCATTTCTCTCCACTATACAGTGGTATTGTAGCTATTCCTGCGGAAGCATTAAGCTTTTGTTTAATTCTTTTTACAACTGGGCTATCTGTATCCTTTATAGGTATACTTTTTAAAGTTGACATTTGTGATTTGCTCCTTTCTTATGGTTTTGAGATAGCTTCAAAGACAAACTACCCTGTAATGCAATATATAATAATATTAACCTTTGTTGTACATCTAAAATTCCTAGCTTGTTCTCATAATTTATTATCTCCTTTACCTTATGAATTATTCCTTTAATTATTTCTTTATTTTTGTACATAATAACTATAAGTAATTAATATAAAAATATGTATTATAGGAGGTATTTTATGATTTTTGATTTTCCAGATACTACTATGAGAGTAGAACTGCATACCAATAAAAATATTAATAAGAAAATTAGAAAAAAAACTTTAGAAAGTATTGCAAATTATACTGGTAAAGATGCTAAAGAAATTATATCTAGAATAGAAGATCTGGACAAAGAATGGGATATTGAAAGGTTACTTGAAGCTAATGCAGCATCTATTGTAACTTTAAGTACCATACTTGGGTTTACAGTAAATAAAAAATGGTTTTTTCTTTCAGGAGCAGTAGGCGGATTTCTATTACAACATGCTCTTCAAGGTTGGTGTCCACCAGTACCTGTTTTTAGAAGATTAGGAATAAGAACTTGTTCTGAGGTTAATTATGAGAAGGAAGCATTGAATAATCTACTTACAATTGATGAAAGTAATCCATAGCTATCTTATAAAGTAAAAGCACCTACTATTTTCACAAGTAAGCGCTTTTACCTTAGATATTATTTTAAAACTTATGGGCAACCTACAAGAGTGTTAGCTAGAAACCGAACTTTATACTAACTGCAATGGAAGTGCAAAGCAAATAGTTGTCCCATCAGATGAAGACTCAATACAGCTAATAAAACCACCATGAGCCTCCACAATATATTTAGAAATAGACAAACCAAGACCAGACCCAGGAATGCTTTGATTTCTGGATTTTTCTGCTCTGTAGAATTTATTAAAAATATATGGAATATCTGCTGAAGAAATACCAATACCTGTGTCTTTAATATATACCTTGAGATAATCATGAATGCTTTCAAAATATATAGAGATTGTACCCTTTTCTTTTGAATACTTTATGCTATTTGAAACTAAATTGTACATTACCTGTGAAAGTCTTTTTTTATCACCGTTCAATAGCAAATTAGGTATTTTATCAGGACCCACAAAATTCAGACCTTTACTTTTTATTTCCACAGATAAATCCTCTATTATATCTTTAAAGAAATCTTCACTATAAAATTCAACTAAGGATATATCCATTTTGTTCAGCTCTGCCTTTGAATGCTCTAATATATCCTCTAGAAGCTTAGTTAACATTTTTACTCTATTTAATATTATTGTACAATAGTTTTCAATGCCCTCCTTGTCTTTAACAATACCATCCTTAATCCCGGATACATATCCATGAATAGCAGTTAAAGGAGTTTTAATATCATGAGACAAGCAAGCTAAAAGCTCCTTTTCATTAACCTTAATGAATTGTTCCTTTTCTTTTGAAAATTTAAGTTCATCTCTCATTGCTTCAAAGTCATGTGAAAATAAACCAATTTCTGTATCATAATCATATTGAATTTCATAGGAAAAGTCTCCTTTTAAAATTCTGCGGCAACTTTCATGAAGAGAGGCTAAGGGTGCTAGTACATCCTTTTTCAAAAAAATATCAGCAATAATTGCCAGTATAACTATTATTATCAATGCAATTCCTATAGGAATCAAATTTATAAATGTAGTGAAGTTAGGTGACGAGGTTAACATATCTTTCTTTGGGATTAAGAAAATTGCTGTACCCACCTGGGTATTCTTAATAACTAGTGGCGCTATATACTTGATATAGCCTGGATGCTTTACTGAAGCTTTGCCGTCATATTCCAAATTGTCGTTTAAACTAGCTATACTGCCATTACTATATTCAGAAAGATCAGAGTATAAAACCTTTCCATTTAAATCTATAACCGCATAGGAAAAGGAACTTTTAAAATCCACTATAGAATCATTTTTTTCTAAAGCTTCTTCCAAATTAATTTTTGTTGAATAAGTAAGAAGCCTACCTTTATTAACGGTAGGATAATAGTTGTTTTTGTGATATATAAGAAAGGATGTGTAAATCAGAACAAAAGTGACTAATATAATAATAGCTAAAGAAATAGCTTTTATTCTAAGGGATATACTTTGCTTATTCATCAGAGCCATCCTCCCATTTGTAGCCAACTCCCCATACAGTTTTAATAAAGTTTAGATTGTGCAGAGAAAATTTCTCGCGAATTCGGTTTACATAAACAGCAATTGTATTTAAATCTCCAAAGCCGCTTAAACCCCAAACATTATCATAAAGCTGTTCCTTTGAGAATACTTGACCTGGATACCCAGATAAAAAATCTATTATTTCGAATTCTCTAGAAGTTAGGTGGATTTCTTTATCTTTATAAGTTACTTTATAGCTTTTAGTATCTACAACTAACTGTCCAAATTCTTTTTTTTCAGAGGTATACTTCTTTAGAGTATCAACATCTTTTAATGGAATTGAAAAGGTTTTATATCTTCTGAGATGAGCTTTAATTCTAGCTATTATCTCCATAGGAGAAAAAGGTTTAGTAATATAATCATCAGCTCCAACCCCTAAGGATAAAATTTTATCAATATCTCCACTTCTAGCAGAAAGCATTATTATAGGTACAAGAGAATTACTCCTAATGATTCTGCAGATTTCGATGCCGTCCACCTCAGGAAGCATAATATCCAAAACAATAATATCTGGATTAAAGGAATTAAAAACAGACACTGCCTGTCCTCCATCATTACAGCAATTAACTATAAAACCTTCACTGGTTAAATAATCATTTAATATATTTCTAATATCTATATCATCTTCAACAATAAGAATTTTTTCATTGGCCATAATATACCTCCAAATGCTTTATAAATATATATTAGCATAAAAATGATGAAAAGAGAGTGTTACCACCCTCTCTCCTTTAAAAATTCAAATATTAGAACCTCTCTATTTTCATAATCTGCCTTAGAGAACTTGTCTAAAGCAAGCTCACCGTCGATTCTACCATCTTTAAGATATATAAGTCTTGAAGCTCGAGAGGCAGCTTTTAAGTCATGAGTAACCATAACAATTGTTTGTCCTTTGGTATTTAAATCTGATAAAATATCGAGAACTTCTTCCCCTGCTGTGGAGTTTAATGCTCCAGTAGGCTCATCTCCAAATAATATTTTAGGAGAGGTGATTATAGCTCTTGCAAGTGCTACCCTTTGCTGCATACCACCAGAAACTTCTGAAGGGTATTTATCCTTAGCATCCTTTAGTCCAAGGCTTTCAAGAAGCCTTCTGCTTTTCTCATTAACTTCCTTTTTATTTTTATTTACTCCATAACCACAGTAAGCTACATTTTCAAAAATAGTTATATCTGGTAGCAAATTTATACTTTGAAAGACAAAGGATATATCATTTTTTCTTATAGACGACATGTCCGACTCCTTCATTGAAGTAATATTGTGACCAAGAAGCTCTACAGTACCACTAGTGGGAGAATCCATTCCACTTAAGGTATATAATAATGTGGACTTACCAGAACCTGAGCTTCCCATAATTACAGTAAAATCACCTTCATAGATATCTAGATTTAAATTTTTTATCACATTAAGGGCAGTTTTCCCTGTGACAAAGGATTTACAAAGATTATTTACTTTTATAACTGAAGATTTCATAAAATCACTCCTCTATTAATTCAGTTGGTTTTGTATTTTTTATAACTCTGCAGCATATAAATGTAATTATTATTATTAAAAGTGTCATAGCAATTATTAAGGCTATCATTGTTATTGGTGATATTAGTAACGCATCTAAACCTAAGGCTAAAGCAAAAACTTTCTTGCCAAAAATTATATTTAGTGCAGAAGCTAGTATAATGCTTAATGCAGTTAATATCAATATTCTATAAAGATATCGATTTCTTATGTCTTTAAAGGTAAAGCCCAGTGCCTTCATTATCCCATGGCTTTTTCTATTATCTCTAATGTTCATTAAGATAATATTTAATATTACTATTGAACTGAAGGCTATAAATACAATAATTAAGAAATTTGTAATTGGTAGTAACATACTAGCAATTGGATCTAATGTTAATTTTCCCTCAGGTTGAATATCACTTGCATCAAGAATAGAATATTTCTCATTTATTTCTTTTTTGAAGGTTTTTTTATCAGCACCAGATTTAAGATTTATATAAATTTCACTTCCTGTAAATTCAGGAAATTCTTTTTCTACAACTGCATTTAATATTCTTATACAATAGCCCATACTGTTCATGGAATTAAAGGAACCTGATATCAAGTAATTAGCTTTTTTATTATTTATAGTTAGTTCAATATAGTCTCCTACTGATAACCCCGCATCCTGTAAAATTTTCGAGGAAACGGCTACTTCCTTAGAGTTTTTAGGATTGTGCCCATGAATAATAGAAAATTCTAAGTCACTATTGTAGGAATTCATAGCCATTACACCATACAAAGTAGATTTTATTGGATACTTTTTAGTATCTAACACCATATTCATTTTACCTGTTAAAACCATAGAACCATAAACGTAATTTTTAACTCGAGTATCTGTCTTAACTTCCTTTAAAGCTTCTTTTATAGGTTCCATATTATTATTGTTTCTTGAAGAACTTATTGTTACATTGCTTTTAGGAAGTCCCATCCAAATAGATGTATTTTCCTTCATTTTTGATATAGTAACATTAAAATTCCCGAAAAATAAAACTAAAGATAGGGCTAGGGTTAAGGTCAAGGTTATATAGACTGTAAGTTTTTTATATTTAAAAATATCGTTTATAGCTAAGGCTATAGGTGAAGATGAGTCCTTAATTACTGATTTTGTAAGTTTTTTTCTTGAAGAGGTCACACCTGTCCTAATAGCCTCAACTGGAGTAATCTTGTTAGTTTTTCTAACAACAAAATACAAATTAATAATTACCGTACCAGAAAATAAAATTATTGTACCTAAAATAACTGTAAAATTAACTTTAGCACCATGAAAATCACCTATGTACTTTATAACCTTGGAAGCTGTAAAGTTAAGCACCGGTGTACTAAAGATTGCTCCAAGGCCACTCCCCACAAAAGCAATTAGAGAATACCCTATAATATAAAGTTTATGTATCTCACCTTTAGTAAAGCCTAGGGCTTTGTATATTCCAATGGATTTGTACTCTTTTAGAATATTGTCCCAGATGATAAATCGTATAAACAAAACTGTAACAATAAAAATGAGTAAGGAAGCTAAGGCCGAAATACCACCCATAATTGAAGAAACCATTACTGAAATTGAAATCAAAGTATTTTTATTAATTACAAATCCGCCAACTTGAAAAGCTGCAGTTAAATCTTTTTCTACAGAATTAACCTTTGCATTATTTTTAACATCTATACAAATTATAGAGGATTTTGTAAAGCCCGTGAAATCCTGTAGATTATTCTTATTAACATAAACAATTGCTAGACTGTTCATTGAAGAAGGCTGAAGGGAGTCATTAATTAAGGAGGTTACCTTCAAAGTCACATCTTTAGTCTTTGTTTTAAAGTTAAGATTGTCTCCAAGTTTAATCTTGTTGCTATCTGCCATTAATTGAGTGATCCAAACTTCACCTTCTTTAGGACAACTGTCCTTATTTATCGAATTAATCTTTGTTAATCCAAAAGGTAGATTTTCAAAGTCTTCTAAAGCTTCAATATCATACATTGAAAGCTTTAAGTTCTTACCATTATGATAAAGGTCGTTTCCAGAAGTATAGACCTGAATTGCTTTTGCATCATTAATCTCTTCATTGCTTCTACACCAATCAATCACATCTGCTCTAGAACTTTCATTTGCATTATAACAAATTAGATTATAAAATTTATCATTTGAGTAATAATGCTTAACATAATTATTAATAGAGGTTACCATAGATAAACTACTAGAAAAAATTAGTGAGGATAAAAATAGTAGCACCCCAATTAGAAAACATTGAAGCTTTTTCTTCTTTAGCTTTTTAAGCCACATACAAACACACCCTTTCATTGTCAGTCTTAAAAAATAATAATCTTTACTTTATTATTTTCTTTCAGCTCCATAATTCTATAATACTTTAGGAAAGTTAAAGAAATATGGTTAAATTATTAATGAATTCTTACAAATATATTACGCTAAATGCACCAATTCAAATTGACTTGACTTGAAAGAGCTATTATATAAAGACTTATGTTTTAGTTTCATCAAGAACAGGTTATTACATGAATAGTTAAATTTATATCCGAAATACCTGGGAAAGCTGTAAAAAAGGACTGCAAAATCAGCAGTCCTTAATCTTTGTTAATAGTTCACTAATTTCCATTACTACTTTTAGTAAGAGATTAGTTATAGCTCCTAATGAGTTTCATTTTCCTGTTTTCAATATACTTTATGAGCATATTACAACATGAACTGAATCTTCTAGATGTTCTTAATTAGCTTTATTTTATTGAATAATAATATACATTGGTTCATTCATTTAATATTTTTTGAACTATTTCAACGATATAATTCCCTTGCATTTTTATATCATAATGATTCTCATACCCACTTACAAATTGATTATAAAGTCCATTTATATCTGTTGATATTTTATTATAGTCCTTATCATAAATAGTTATTAAAGCACTGTCTTTTATTTTATAGTACTTTATTTCCTTTGATGCATTATAAAGATACCAATTTGAAAAATCCTTATCGGTAATCCCTATTTCTTTCATTCTTTCTGTTTTGTCAGCAGTTATTAGCTCTAAATCATCAAATCCAATTGTCCTTGAGTTTTTATCAATACTCTTGATAGTGCCAAAAGTAGAGTTTGAATTCTTTCCTGTTTCACCATTACTTGGAAGTGCTTTGTTACTAATATTTTGTTTTGTTTGGGTAGTATCTGCAACAACCTTACTATCACTCACTGCGGTAATAGAACCTTGCTTTTTTTCCTCATTACTAGTACCTGCATTAGGAGAGGTAGTGTCTTTCGCTAATTTTTCTTCAGTAGACGCTACTTTAGCCACATTTGTATTTTCAGTTACTTGCTTTTTATTACTAGATGGGATAGTGCTGGCTTTTGAATTAGTCAGCATTACTCCGCCCATTCCAACTATTACAGCCATAGATATTACCGACACCTTAAATGAGGTTTTCTTAAATAATGAAATCATTGTTATCCTCCTTTTAATTTGAGATTTATTACTGACAATACCTTCCATTCCGTGTATTCCATTAGACTTTTTATAGACCTCTAACAATTTTATTATAGTTTTTCCATACCCTACACAATCCTTAGAATCAATATAAGATAATGCTAACGCATCACAAGCTAATTCGCTATCTTCATGCATCCTATAAAATGAATACCATAAAATAGGATTGAACCAGTGTACTATTCGTAAAGCATTTATTATATAACTTACACTAATATCTTTACGTTTCAAATGAGCCAGTTCATGTAGAATGATAAATTCTAACTCTTCCATAGAAACTTGCTCTCCAATACTAATAGGTAATAATAATTTAGGCTTTATACTACCAAATAGCGCTGGTGATTTTACTAAGTTTGTCTTTAGTATGGATACTTTAGTTTTAATGCCCATTTTTTCCTTACATCTAATTAGTGCTTGGGTATATTCTTCGTTAATATCTGACTTTTGATTTATAAGCTTATAATAAAAAATCATAGTTTTGAAAATGGCAAATGTTAGCAATATTAGTACTCCTAAAAGCCATATAATGGACAATAGTTTAAATAAAAATGTTTCTCCACCAGTAGTTCTATTTGATGGAGCTACTTTATTGGTACTATCTTGACTTTCTATATCAGTTTGTAACTGTCCATTTTGTGAAACTTTAGAAGTATTGATTTCAGGCTTTGTCTTATTTAATTCAGATGTTGTTTTCGAAAAAAATGATTCTGGAAGCTGCTTTATTTGTGAATTTGCGCTGTTACTAAAGTTTAAAATATTAAACATACTCAAAGAAGTTTGAGGTGCATAGGGTATTAGAAGTCTAATTAAAAGTAGTACCCAAACCCAATAGTTCCAACGCACTCCTAACTTATTTCCAATTAACATCTTAAACATAAGGATGAACAAAGCTACTATGCTTCCAAGCATGGTTGAATATAGTACCAATTTAAAAGCAGATGAAAACCACATACTAAGTTCACCTCCTATGTTTTTCGTTTATCAAGAATATCTTTGAGTTCATCAATTTGTTCTTCAGATAATTCACATACGTCTAGAAAATTTGCCATCATAACATTTACAGAGCCACCAAAAACACGCTTAAGAAAAGATCTACTTTCTTCTTTCACACATTCACTTTCTGACACTATAGGAAAATAGTGATATGTCTTTTTATCTAGTTCATCTATTTTGTAATCTAAAACTCCTTTTGTTACTAAACGATTTATTAAAGTTCTAATCGTCATCGGTTTCCAACTTGTAGTTTTCGAAAGAGTTTCTACTACTTCCTTTGCTGTAGATAGCTCATTTGCCCAAATTATCTTCATAACTTGCCATTCTGAATCAGATATTTGTGGTATTTTTAACATCATTCATTCTCCTATTACAAGTGTAATACACAATTACATATTACACTTGTAATATGTAATTGTCAACCACTTTTTTTTAAGCCTTATATTGTTTTTTTCTTCACAACCATTATTTTTTTGTTTTTTTACTTAATCAGTTGAATTTTGTCCTCACAATTTTATGCCAATATACAAAAGGAATACTATTTTTATACTATCTATTTATCCAGAATGCTCTGGCATTAGTATATCTATTTATTTTATTAAAAAATTTATATAAGTTGTAATTTACAAATTATAGATATAGAATAAATAGTGTGATTCATTTTATTGGAGGTACAAAATTGAGTATTAAAAATATATCCTTACATAAAAAACATGTATACTTTAATTTTATCACTTATTTTGAGCTATTCTTATATTTGGTGGTTGCTATATCTTTTATTTACTATCTTATTAATGGAAATGTTCATAAAACCCTGCAGCCTGTTATTGTGGCCTTGATATTGATAGGTTTTAAGTTATTTATTAAAATAACTGGCCTTGAGCTACATCCAATTTTAGAGATTTCAATAATAACATTTATTTTTATGGCCATGTTCTTAACTTACGAGTTTAACTTTTATCACATAATTCCATTATACGATAAATTGCTACATTCTTTTTCGGGTATACTGTTTTTCTTTATAGGTCTGACAATATTCAAGCAAATTAACAGAAACGAGAAAAATATTCAAATTAGTCCCATTACAGTTGTTTTATTTTGTTTGTTTTTTTCTCTTTCTATTGCTGGTAGTTGGGAAATATTTGAGTTTGCTTCTGACAAATTACATGGTTCTAATATGCAGAACGGAAGTTTAAATGACACTATGGGAGATATCATATGCGCGACAACTACAGCAACCCTAACAGGAAGCTTTGTTTATTCAAGAATTAGGAAACATGATGCTAACTATATTTTCAAATACTTAACCAAACATAAACAAATATAAGATTTTGATATGAGAAGCTAATTGATGCATTCTTAACATTTCAAAAAAACCAAATAATATGTAAAATAACGCTACGATTGTTCCTCTCCTTTGTTTATCAAATATGAAATTTTGCTCGTCCCCAATAATTTAAATATTATAACGGAAGAAATTTAAAAAATATATTATGCATAATAGTGCGACCTTCAAAGTCGTACTTTTTTGCAGTTCATTCACATATTTGCTTATTTTTACATAAGTATAAAAATAAGTACCTAGGAGGTAATTGAAATTTGGAGAAAATAACCACTTATATTAATAAATCAAAGTTTAGTGAAGAATTACCCTACTTT